>NZ_CP082362.1:0-2907500 GCF_020740535.1 Streptomyces profundus | reverse complement strand
TAGTCACATTTCGGTGTGGCGAAGCTGGGAACTTAAGCGCCAGTAAACGGCGGTGGTAACTATAACCATCCTAAGGTAGCGAAATTCCTTGTCGGGTAAGTTCCGACCTGCACGAATGGCGTAACGACTTCTCGGCTGTCTCAACCATAGGCCCGGTGAAATTGCATTACGAGTAAAGATGCTCGTTTCGCGCAGCAGGACGGAAAGACCCCGGGACCTTTACTATAGCTTGATATTGGTGTTCGGTTCGGTTTGTGTAGGATAGGTGGGAGACTGTGAAGCTCAAGCGCCAGCTTGGGTGGAGTCATTGTTGAAATACCACTCTGATCGTGCTGGATGTCTAACCTGGGTCCGTGATCCGGATCGGGGACAGTGTCTGGTGGGTAGTTTAACTGGGGCGGTTGCCTCCTAAAGAGTAACGGAGGCGCCCAAAGGTTCCCTCAGCCTGGTTGGTTATCAGGTGGTGAGTGTAAGTGCACAAGGGAGCTTGACTGTGAGACTGGCGGGTCGAGCAGGTGCGAAAGCAGGGACTAGTGATCCGGCGGTGGCTTGTGGGAGCGCCGTCGCTCAACGGATAAAAGGTACCCCGGGGATAACAGGCTGATCTTCCCCAAGAGTCCGTATCGACGGGATGGTTTGGCACCTCGATGTCGGCTCGTCGCATCCTGGGGCTGGAGTTGGTCCCAAGGGTTGGGCTGTTCGCCCATTAAAGCGGTACGCGAGCTGGGTTTAGAACGTCGTGAGACAGTTCGGTCCCTATCCGCTGCGCGCGTTGGAGTCTTGAGAAGGGCTGTCCCTAGTACGAGAGGACCGGGACGGACGAACCTCTGGTGTGCCAGTTGTTCTGCCAAGGGCATGGCTGGTTGGCTACGTTCGGGAGGGATAACCGCTGAAAGCATCTAAGCGGGAAGCCTGCTTCGAGATGAGGACTCCCACCCACTTGATGGGGTAAGGCTCCCTGTAGACCACAGGGTTGATAGGCCGGAGATGGAAGCCTAGTGATAGGTGGAGTTGACCGGTACTAATAGGCCGAGGGCTTGTCCATAGATGCTCGCGTCCACTGTGAATTTTCGTTGTTTGGCCACGCCTTTTTATAGGGTTCCGGTGGTCATGGCGGAGAGGAAACGCCCGGTTACATTCCGAACCCGGAAGCTAAGCTCTTCAGCGCCGATGGTACTGCATGGGGGACCGTGTGGGAGAGTAGGTCGCCGCCGGACAATTTTTGAATAAAGCAGGAGGGTCTTGTCGGAATTATCGATTCCGGCGAGGCCCTCCTGCTTTTGCTTTCCGCTACGGTGTGCCCATGAGCGGAGAAGCGCGTCTGCTGTGGGACGAGAAGGTCACACACTACAACTTCGGCCCTGGCCACCCCATGGATCCGGTGCGGTTGACCCTGACCATGGCCCTGGTCGAGGCGCTCGGCCTCGACCGGCGGATCGCCGTCAGTGGCGCGTCCCCGGCGGACGAGGCCACGCTGCGCACGGTCCATCAACCGGACTACGTGTCCGCCGTGCAACGCGCATCCCGCCAACCCGAGGACGCCGACGAGAAGTTCGGGCTCGGCACGAGTGACAACTGGGCCTTCGCCGGGATGCACGAGGCATCAGCGCTGATCGCCGGCCAGTCCGTCGCCGGGGCCGAGACGGTGTGGCACGGCCAGGCCGCGCACGCCGTGAACTTCGCCGGCGGGCTCCACCACGCGATGCCAGGCTCCGCCTCCGGCTTCTGCGTCTACAACGACGCCGCCCTCGCCGTCGCGCGCCTGCTTGAGCTGGGCGCCGAACGCGTCGCCTACCTCGACCTGGACGTGCACCACGGGGACGGGGTGCAGAGCGTCTTCTGGTCCGACCCCAGGGTGCTCACCATCTCCGTGCACGAGCACCCCCGCACCCTCTTCCCGCACACCGGCCGCCCCGAGGAGACCGGAGCTGAGCAGGCCCCCGGTAGCGCGGTCAACGTCGCCCTGCCGGCGGGGAGTTCCGACGAGGAGTGGCTCCGGGCCCTGCACGCGGTCGTGCCCGAGCTGCTGGCCGAGTTCCGCCCCCAGGCGCTGGTCTCCCAACACGGGGCCGACACCCACTTCGAGGATCCACTCGCCCATCTCACGCTCAGCCTTGACGCTCAGCGGCTGGGCGCCGAGGCTGTTCACGCCTGGGCGCACAGCTATGCGGACGGTCGGTGGCTGGCCCTCGGCGGCGGTGGATACGCGGTGGTGGACGTGGTGCCGCGGATCTGGAGCCACCTGGTGGGCATCGCGGCACATGCCCCCGTGGCCCCTGAGACGCTGGTCCCCGAGGAGTGGCAACAGCGCGTCTACGCGCTGACCCGGGGGATCGGGCCGCAGCGGATGACGGACGGCCGGTCGCCTCGTTGGACGGAGTGGGGTGCGGGATACGACCCGGCGGATCGGGTGGACCAGGCGATCCTCGCCACCCGGCGCGCGGTCTTCCCCCTGCACGGTCTACTCGCCTGAGCGGACCCGCCCCTACGACGTCCGGTCCTCCCGGGGTAGTTGGGGCTGCCGAGGTTCCGCTGCGTTCACCGCAGGGGGATCTATCGACAAAACGACCTGATTGGTTCTACGTTCGTTGTGCCCGTCCCGGGTGGCCTCGGGGGTGGGATGTCCCGGTCGCCGGGCTCGTCACAGCTTGGTCATGTCTTCTCCTTCACTCGTTCAAGGGCTGTTCTCCGGCGCCGGATTGACGGTGTGGCGGTTCGGGTCCACGGGCCGGGGGAAGTGTCTTCCGCGCAGGTCAGGGCGGAGTCGGCGAAGGTGGGGCGGCGGGGGCCCTTGGTCCCGGAGTCATGGGTCGAGAGCCGGGTGGCAGCCGTTGCGGCGCGTTCCGTCCGTGGCCGGGGCGGGCTGCGAGCCGGTCGCTACGCACCGCGTACGTACTATGTGACAAAGGGTGTTCTCTGTCATGGTAAGGACCGGCTCGTTGGATAAGGCCGGTTGAGGCACCTCTTCCCCACTCGCATCACCCGCCCCTAATCTGGGGAGGAGCGCACATGCGAGAGGGAGTCACCGGAGGGGAAGCCGGTGTCCGACATGTGCGGAAGGTCAGGTGTGACATGGCTGCTGGTGAAAGGCTTCTTAGCGAGGCCAAGTTCCTGACCGTGGCGGAGGTCGCCGCGGTGATGCGAGTCTCCAAGATGACCGTGTACCGCTTGGTGCACGCCGGTCATCTGCCTGCGATTCGAGTGGGAAGGTCCTTCCGAGTTCCCGAGCAAGCCGTTCATGAGTACCTCCGAGAGTCCTTTGTGGGCGTGGAAAGCGCCTGACAACGGACGGAGCCCCCCGATGCCCCTCGATTAACCCGCATCACCCGGTGACCGGTAGGCTGAGCCCATGTAGGTCGTGTGGGCTCGGACGCCCCGCACCGAGTAATCGAAGTGAGCGAGGGTAGTCGTGGGCTCTGTTATCAAAAAGCGGCGTAAGCGGATGGCGAAGAAGAAGCACCGCAAGTTGCTGAAGCGCACTCGTGTGCAGCGTCGCAACAAGAAGTGAGCGAACGCTGCTGACCGGCCCTCCCGCCCCTGTGGCGGGAGGGCCGACGTGCGTCCTGAGGGGGTTCGATGGGGAGGAACGTGCTGGTCACCGGGGCCGCTGGCCAGCTGGGCGGCCGGCTGCTCCGCTTTCTGCGGCGGGACGCGGGGGTGGCGCGGCTGATCGGTGTGGACAGCCGGGCCCCGGTGAGCCCCGTGCCGGACACGGAGTTCGTGCGGATCGACCTCAACGGGCCGACGGTCGTCTCGGTGCTGGTGGAGCGCGCCGTGGACACGGTGGTGCACCTCGACCTCCGGGAGGAGGCGGGAGCGCCAGGGGGGCGGACGTCGGCGCGGGAGGCGAACGTCCTGGGCACGATGCGGCTCCTCGGCGCCTGCCAGCGGGTCCCCGGGGTGCGACGGCTGGTCGTCCGCTCCAGCACGCGGATCTATGGCGGCTCGGCGCGCGAGCCGGCCGTGTTCGACGAGGACAGCCCGCCGAGGGCGCCGGGCGGCGAGGGCTTCGCGAGGGATGTGGCCGAGGTCGAGGAGTATGTGCGGGGCTTCGCCCGGCGGCGCCCCGATGTGTCCGTCACGGTGCTGCGGTTCGCGCATCTGTTGGGCCCGGGGTCGGACGCCCCGCTGGCGGCCTACTTCCGGCTGCCGGTGCTGCCCACGGTGTGGGGCTATGACCCGCGCCTCCAACTGCTGCACGAGGACGACGCGCTGGAGGTGTTGGGCCGTGCGTCGGGCGAACCGGGTCTGGACGAGGGGGCGTTCACGGTGTTCAACGTGGCCGGTGACGGGGTGGTGACGCTCTCCCAGGCCGCGCGCCGGCTGGGGCGGCCCACGGTGCCCCTGATGTCGCCGCTCGCCCCCTGGTTCGGTTCGACGCTGCGGGCGATGGGGGTCGCCGGCGTCTCGGCGGAGCGGTTCCGTTCCCTGCTGGCCGGCCGGGTGGTGCGGACCGCGCGGCTGCGGGCGGCGATGGGGGGCCCGCTGCCGCACAGCACGGCGTTGACCATCGCGGACTTCGGGGCCGTCCACGGGCCCGGGCTGCTGCCGCCCGACACCCTCTCGCAGGCGTTCGACCGGTTCCAGGAGGCGTTGCGTCGTGGCTGATGCCAAGGTGATCCCGTTCGACGAGGGCGAGCGACGCTCCCTGCGGGCCACGGATCCCGGTGAACGGCCCGACGGGCCGGGCGAGTCCACGGGGGCCGGGGAGTCCGCGGCGCCTCCGGAGACGGGCCCGGGCTGGGACGCGGCGCTGGCCCGTGGACTTGCCTTTGTCCGCCGGAGGTTGGCCGGGGACTACGAGGTGGACGACTTCGGCTACGACGAGGACCTCACCGACGAGGTTCTGATGACGCTGCTGCGGCCGGTGTTCGAGCGGTACTTCCGGGTCGAGGTGCGCGGGATCGAGAACGTGCCGGACGAGGGGGGCGCGCTGATCGTCGCCAACCACTCGGGCACGCTGCCATGGGACGGGCTGATGGCCCAGGTGGCGGTGCGCGACCGGCATCCGGCGGGGCGCCGCCTTCGGTTGCTGGCCGCTGACCTGGTGTTCCAGCTGCCGGTGGTCAACGAGCTGGCGCGCAAGGCGGGACACACGTTGGCCTGTGCGGAGGACGCCCAGGAGCTGCTGGAGCGCGGCGAGTTGGTCGGCGTGATGCCCGAGGGCTTCAAAGGCATAGGCAAGCCCTTCGCCGAGCGGTACAAGCTCCAGCGGTTCGGCCGGGGCGGGTTCGTGAGTACGGCGCTGCGGGCGCGGGCGCCGATCGTGCCGTGCTCGATCGTGGGGGCCGAGGAGATCTACCCGATGGTGGGCAACGCGCGGACGGTCGCTCGGCTGTTGGGCCTGCCGTACTTCCCCGTGACGCCGACGTTCCCCTGGCTGGGCCCGTTGGGCGCGATACCCCTGCCGACCAAGTGGACCATCGAGTTCGGCGAGCCGATCGAGACGGGGGATCTGCCGCCGGAGGCGGCGGACGACCCGATGCTGATGTTCCAACTGACCGACCAGGTCAGGGAGACCATCCAGCACACCCTCTACAAGCTGCTGGTGGCTCGCCGTTCGGTGTTCTTCTGAGCCCCTTCCCGCCGCCCTGCCGCCGTGGCCCGCGCGGGTGCTCAGTCTCCGGTGTCGTCGGGTCTGACCTCCAGGCCGAGATCGGGCAGCAGATCGTCCAACAGGGGCGGGATGGTGATGTCGTCGCCCTCCTGCGGCTTGGTGGACTCCGGGGTGTTGGACGGGCCCTGTGTTCTGGGCTGCTCCTCGGGGACGATGGTGTCGAGCAGGCCGGTGCCGCCGAGCAGGCCGCCGCTCTCGGCCGGCGGCTCGGGGCTGGCCGAACCCGCCTCGGCATCGGGGGCGGCCTCGTCGGCCGCGCTGCCAGGGCCGGACAGGGCGCGGCTGGGCGAGGCCATGGGCTCGGCGTCGGCCGTCGCCGAAGGGCGCAGCGAGCCGTTGCTCCGCTCGTCGGCCAGGGCGGTGCCCTCCGGCTCGGGCGGAAGCAGCGAGCGGAGCGGCGCGATGTCCTCCTGCATGGCGTCCAGGACGTCGGTGACCTCGGCCTTCACATCGCCCAGTTGGGGCGGGAGGAGCCGGCGGACCTCGTCCCAGGTGGTGCTCTGGCCCTCGAAGAAGCTGGAGAGGGACTGGATGGAGCCGATGGTGCCGTCGGTCTCGTAGGCGCGGGTGAGCAGCCGGTGGCCCTCGGCGGCGTCGTCGCGCATGTTGGAGAGCGCGCGGCGGACCTCGCCGAGCCGCTCGTGGTCCGGTGTGCCGTCGGGTGGCTCCTGGGTGAGCAGCTGTTGGGCCTCGTGGAGTCGGGTGGCGGCGTGGTCGAGGTAGAGCTGGCCGCGGTCGGCGTCGCCGCTGGCGAAGTCCAGGCGGAGATCCTCCATGCCGCGTTTCAGGCCGTACAGGGTGTCGCCCGGCAGGGCGTCGCCCGAGGCGGCGGCGACGCCGCCGAAGGCGCCGGCCGCCACGCCGGCGGCGAGCCCGCCGGCGGCCAGCCCCTTGGAGAGCCGGGAGCGCGGGCGCAGCCGGCCGAACGGCCCGACGGCGAGGCCACCGGCATGCTCCCTGCGCTGTTGCTGGGGGACCAGGGCCGGCCTCTGGGCGGCTTCGGCGCCGCCCTCGGCTCGGGTGTCGTTCATCGCGGTGAGCAGCGCGGCGCGCTGGTCCGCGCGTGTCTCGGCGGACAGCTCGGGCCTGGGCAGGGCGGTCAGCCGGTCCACCACGGACAACAGGGCGGACTGCTCGACCCCTTGGGCGGAGCCGGCATGGGGCCTGGCCGCCGGGGTCACTTCGTTATGCCGGGGCTCTTCGCCGCAACGGGGCTCCTCTGGTGGGTGGGCCTCTTCGAGCAGCTGGGCGAAGGCAAGGGCGCGGCGGTTTGCCGACACGGAACCGATCACGGACGGCACCTCCTCTCGTCACACGAAGGACTCCCTAACGGGTATGGAAGTTTCGGGCTTCTGCCAGGAGCATCCGGATGAGTGAAACCCCTGGCGGAATGTGGCCGTAGGGAGTCCGCGAACCCGACAACGAGTGGACCGGCAGTCGGGTTACGGCTGACAGATTATGTGACTGATTGACTGCCCATGCCTACACCCTGTCATGCTCCGGAGGAGGGTGTGTGTGCGGGGAGTGCGGCGCCGCGCGCCGTGGTTCACCGGGTGTGGTGCCGCACCGTGCGCGGCGGTTCAGCGGGCGTGGCGGTTCAGCGTGCGTCGTCGGGGAGGAGCCGGGCGAGGGTGCGTACGGCGCGGTACTGGAGTGTCTTGATCGCGCCCTCGTTCTTGCCCATGACCCGGGCCGTCTCGGCGACCGAGAGCCCTTGCAGGAACCGCAGCGTGACGCACTCCTGCTGTTGGGGGTTGAGCTTGTGCACCGCGTCCAACAGGGCGGAGTTGGCCAGCGACTCCAGCACCGACTCCTCGGGGCTGCGCTCCACCTCGTTGGCGTCCAGCATTTCGCCCGTGGTCACTTCGAGGCGGAATCGGCTCGACTTGAAGTGGTCGGCGACCAGGTTGCGCGCGATGGTGACCAGCCAGGCGCCGAAGTCGCGCCCCTGCCAGGTGAAGGTGCCGATGCGGCGCAGGGCGCGCAGGAAGGTCTCACTGGTGAGGTCCTCGGCGGTGGCCCGGCCGCCGACGCGGTAGTAGATATAGCGGTAGACCGTGTCCGAGTAGTGGTCGTAGAGGCTGCCGAACGCCTCCGACTCGCCGTTCTGGGCGCGCTCGACCAGATCCATCATGCGGCGGCTGTCGCTGTCGGCGGCGGGCCGCCTGGCGGTGGAGGCGCCGGCGGAGCCGGCGCGGGCGCGTCTGCCGACGGTGGTGGGGCCGGCGGTGCTTTCGGCCAGGGCGTAGGCGAACGGGCCCGCGGGGACGGGTGTGGCGAAGGCAGGGGTGGCGAACGCGGGGGGGACAAGGTCGCGCAGCCGGTCGAGGACCGTCGTGCGCAGCGTAGCCAGGCCCGAGGCGACAACCCCGACGTGTGGGTACACGGGACTCCCAGAGGCAGAGCTTCCAAGACGAGCGGTACTTGGTCCGGTGCCGTCACCTGGCTGGGGACGGGTGGGGACCGGAACGCGTCTGAGGAGAATAACGCTTCGTGAAGACAGCGCTACGCCCAGTTGCGGAAATCGCCGATTCGGTTTGAAGAGTTACGCGTTGTGTTCGCCGCGCCACGGTAACGCCAGGGGGAAGTTGACCGTAAAGGCCGTGTTCTTGATAAGGCGGTGACCGATATTGATCGATGTGGGTGCGGCCCCCCTGTTCCGCCTGTGCCTGCGGCGAATATGGGGACGGCGCCGGATGAGCGCCGCGATGAGCGCCGCATGTCAGTGGCGGACCGGCCGGAGCTCGGGAGCACGGGTCAGCCAACCCAACGACCTGACCAGGGGATAGTCACACCCGACGCGTCATTCGCCCCGGGATGCCCGAGTCGCCTCAGCGGCGGCGGCGATGGACCGCGACCGCGGCGGCGGCCCCGCCGACCACCGCGCCCGCGCCGGCCGCGGCCGGCACCCCGATGCGGACGGCCTTGCGGCCCCTGCGGTAGTCCCGCAGCCGCCAGCCCATCTCCTTCGCGTGGGCGCGCAGTTGGCTGTCCGGGTTGATCGCGTAGGGGTGGCCGACCAGTGACAGCAACGGGATGTCGTTGGCCGAGTCGCTGTAGGCGGCGCAGCGGGCCAGGTCCAGGCCCTCGGCCTCGGCCAGCGCCCTGACCGCCACGGCCTTGGCCGGGCCGTGCAGGGGCTCGCCCACCAGGCGGCCCGTGTAGACGCCGCCGACGGACTCGGCGACCGTGCCGAGCGCGCCGGTCAGGCCGAGCCTGCGGGCGATGATCGCCGCCGTCTCGACGGGGGCCGCCGTCACCAGCCACACGCGCTGGCCGGCGTCCAGGTGCGCCTGGGCGAGGGCCCTGGTGCCCGGCCAGATGCGGCCGGCCATGTACTCGTCGTAGATCTCCTCGCCGATGGCCATCAGATCGGCGACCCGGTGGCCCTGGACGATGGAGAGGGCGCTGTCCTTGGCGTCCGCCATGTGCCCCGAGTGCTCGGAGCCGGCCAGCCGGAAGTACGCCTGCTGCCAGGCGAAGCGGACCAGTTCGCGCTTGGTGAAGAACTTCCGCTTGTAGAGGCCGCGTCCGAGGTGGAAGATCGCCGCGCCCTGCATGACCGTGTTGTCCAGGTCGAAGAAGGCGGCGGCCCTGGGGTCGCCAGGGGTGGGGAAGGCGGGCGCGTCCTCGTCTTCTCGCGCGGGGGCGTGCGCTGCCTGGCGCGCGGCCTCGGCCGCCGCCTCACCCGCCAGCACGCTGCGCTCGGTCGCCGTGCGTCGGCGTGCGGCGAGCCAGCCCTTGGGACGGGCGGCCCACGAGGTCAGCGCGGGAAAGCCGGAATAGCGGGGCCTGGCCATATGTCGAGCATAGCCATCCCGTCCGGTCCACCGGATGGGGCCCGGGTGGCCCTTCGGTGGCCTGTCGGTGGCTCGTCGACGGCTTGTCGAGGGTGCCGGAAGGTGCCGGGTGGCGTCCGGGGCGTCCGTTCGGCGGCAGAATGGGCGGCATGAGTCTGCTGCGCCGTGCCTCCCGTAAGCGTCCGGTCGCCGAGCGTGTGGTGACGTTGATCGGCCGGTCCGGGTGTCATCTCTGCGATGACGCGCGGCAGGTGGTCAGCGAGGTGTGCGACGAGTTGGGAGCTCGTTGGGAGGAGCGGGACATCGACCAGGACGCCGAGTTGCGCCGCAGGTACTGGGAGCAGATCCCGGTGGTGTTGGTGGACGGGGAGCAGCACGATTTCTGGCGGGTCGACGAGCGGCGGCTGCGGCGGGCTTTGGGGGCTTGACCCGATTTGGATTAGCATTCGGGGTCGATTTTTCCCTTCAGGGGCGTATAGGTGAGGAGTGTGGCTCGGTGTCCGTGTTGGTCCGTGTGGCACCGGTCACTTTGCAGGGACAAAACGGACACAATCTTTGTGCACGCGTTCACAAAGGCATAGCCTGGGCACGGTTGAGCGGTTGTGGCGCACGTGCCGCAGGTATCCGCCTTCCGGATGGCCCGACCGGCAGGAGCACCGTGGCAACTGGCCGAAATCACCGACCGGCGACCCGAAGCCGAGGAATTCCCGAGGCGACCGTCGCGCGGCTCCCCCTGTATCTGCGGGCCTTGACGGCGCTGTCCGAGCGCTCGGTGCCCACGGTGTCGTCCGAGGAGCTGGCGAGCGCCGCCGGAGTCAACTCGGCGAAGCTCCGCAAGGACTTCTCCTACCTGGGCAGTTACGGCACCAGGGGCGTCGGCTACGACGTCGAGTACCTCGTCTACCAGATCTCGCGTGAGCTGGGTCTCACCCAGGACTGGCCCGTGGTGATCGTCGGTATCGGTAACCTCGGCGCCGCGCTCGCCAACTACGGCGGATTCGCCTCCCGGGGCTTCCGGGTCGCCGCGCTGATCGACGCCGACCCCACGCTGGCCGGGCGCCAGGTGGCCGGCATCCCGGTGCGTCATGTGGACGAGCTGGAGGAGATCATCGACGCCAACGGGGTTTCCATCGGTGTGATCACCACCCCGGGCGGCGCGGCCCAGCAGGTGTGCGACCGGCTGGTCGCCGCCGGGATCACGTCCATCCTCAACTTCGCCCCCACCGTGCTGACGGTGCCCGAGGGGGTCGACGTGCGCAAGGTCGACCTCTCCATCGAGTTGCAGATCCTCGCCTTCCACGAGCAGCGGAAGGCCGCCGAGGCGATGGCGGGCGAGGTGCCCGAGTCCGCGGCGCCGGGGCGCGCGGTGCGGGGGACGGGGCGCGAGCAAGGTCCGGAGGGGGACATTCCGGCGGTGATGCCGGCATGACCCTGTTGGTCGTGGGGCTGAGCCACCGCAGCGCGCCCGTCAGCGTGCTGGAGCGTGCCGCGCTGAACGCGGAGGCGGGCGGCAAGCTCCTCAGGGAGCTGACGGACGACACGGCGCTGGAGGCGGCGCTGCTCTCCACCTGCAACCGCATCGAGATCTACGCCGAGGTGGATCGCTACCACCCCGGCGTCTCCGCGCTGACCACGGTGTTGGCGCGGCATGCCGGGGTGTCCGTCGACGAACTCTCTCCCTACCTCTATGTCCACTACGAGGAGCGGGCGGTGCGGCATCTGCTCACCGTGGCCTCGGGTCTTGACTCGATGGTGGTCGGCGAGGGGCAGATTCTCGGCCAGATCAAGACGGCGCTCGCGCTGGCGCAGGACGAGCACACCGCGGGGCGGCTGCTGAACGACCTGTTCCAGCAGGCCCTTCGGGTCGGCAAGCGCGCGCACAGCGAGACGGGGATCGACCGGGCGGGTCAGTCCCTGGTCACCTTCGGGTTGCAGCAGTTGGCCGGTGCCGGCGAGGCGCCGTCCTCGGCGCCCTGGCGCCGGGTGCTGGTGATCGGCGCCGGCTCCATGTCCTCCCTGGCCGCGTCCACGCTGGCGCGGGCCGGTGTCGCCGAACTGGTGATCGCCAACCGGACCTTGGAGCGCGCCGAGCGGCTGGCCGAAGGGCTTGAGCAGAGCGGGGTCAAGGCCAGGGCGGTGCCGATCAACGCGATCTCGGTGGCGGCCGAGCTGGCCGTCGCCGATCTGGTGGTCTCCTGCACGGGGGCCACCGGTCTCGTGCTCACCACCGAGGCGGTGGCGCACGCGATGCGGGAGCGGGGACGGCCGCTGGCGGTGCTCGACCTGGCCATGCCCCGGGATGTGGACGCGGGGGTGCACCGCCTTGAGGGCGTGCGTCTGGTCGACATCGAGTCGCTGGCCGCGGCCTCGGCCGACGCCCCGATGGCGGCGGACGTGGACGCGGTGCGGGGCATCGTCGCCGACGAGGTGGCCGCGTTCTGCGCCGCCCGCCGCGCGGCGCACATCACGCCGACCGTGGTGGCGCTGCGGGAGATGGCCTCCGATGTGGTGGCCGCCGAACTGACCAGGCTGCACGGTCGCGTCCCCGATCTGGACGACAAGCAGCGAGCGGAGATCACCAGGACGGTGCGCAGGGTGGTGGACAAGCTGCTGCACGCGCCGACCGTACGCGTCAAGGAGTTGGCCGGTGAGCCGGGCGGCGACCACTACGCGACGGCGCTGCGTCAGCTTTTCGATCTCGACCCGCGGGCGGCCGTCGCCGTTCGCAACCCGGAACAGGAGCGGTCATGAATGCCCTGCGGCTCGGAACCCGGCGCAGCCAGTTGGCGATGGCGCAGTCACGCGGCGTCGCCGACCGGTTGACCCGGTTGACCGGGCAGCCCGTCGAGCTGGTGGAGATCACCACCTACGGGGACATCTCACGGGAGAGCCTGGTGAGCATCGGCGGCACCGGGGTCTTCGTCTCGGCGCTGCGCGACGCGCTGCTCGGTGGGGAGATCGATTTCGCGGTCCACTCCCTCAAGGACCTGCCGACCGCGCAGCCGGCGGACCTCACGCTGGCCGCGGTCCCCGAGCGGGCCGACCCGAGGGACGCGCTGATCGCCCGCGACGATCTCGACTTCGAGCGGCTCGCCATGGCGGGCCGCGCCGGCGGACCGGCCAGGATCGGCACCGGGTCTCCGCGCCGGATGGCGCAACTCAACTCCTGGGCACGGGCGTTGGGAAGGGAGATCGAGACGGTCCCGATTCGGGGGAATGTCGATACCAGGATCGGGTACGTGCACAGCGGCGAACTCGACGCGGTCGTGCTCGCCGCCGCCGGGCTGGGCCGGCTGGGCCGCAGCGCGGAGATCACGGAGTTCCTGGCTCCCGACATCGTGCTCCCGGCCCCGGGCCAGGGAGCGTTGGCGGTGGAGTGCGCCGCGTCCCGCGTGGAGCTAGCCGCCCAGCTCGCCGGGCTCGACGATCCGCACACCCGGATCGCCGTGGCCGCCGAGCGAACCCTGCTCGCCGACTTGGAGGCCGGTTGCAGCGCCCCCGTGGGGGCCTTCGCCGACCTGCTGGCCGACGGGCAGGCCGTCACCGAGCTGCGTCTGCGCGGCGTCGTCGGCACGACCGACGGCTCCCAGCTGGTGCAGCTGTCCACCACCGGTCCCCTACCGGCGTCCGTGGCGGAGGCGGTGGCCATGGGCCGCCAACTCGCCGACGAGATGCTCGCCAAGGGCGCGGCCGGTCTGATGGGGGAGCGAGCGTCTTGAGCCCCACCACCGCGCACGTCACGCGCGCCAAGCCGACTGTCAGCGCCCTGGGACACGTCACCTTCCTCGGTGCGGGACCCGGTGATCCGGGCCTGTTGACCCTGCGCGCCGTTGACGCGTTGGCGCAGGCCGATGTGCTGGTCGCCGACCCCGCCGCCTATGAGGTGGTCCGGGCACACGTCAAACCGGGCACGGACACCCCGTTGCAGAACGCGGCCGAGGGCGAGCCACCGACCGCCGTGGGTGACGATGTGGCAGATCTTGTCATGCGGGCCGCGAGCGCCGGCAAGCGGGTGGTCCGTGCCGTGGTCGGCGACCCGGGCATGGACACCGACGCCACCGGGGACATGCTGGCGCTGGCCGCCGCCGGCATCATCTTCGAGGTGGTGCCGGGCGTGGCCAGCGCGGTCGGCGTGGCCGCCTACGCCGGGGTGCCGCTGCGCGACCCCGAGGGCGGCGACGTGCGTTTCGTTGACGCGCGTTCCGTCGACGAACGCTGCTGGAACGAGATCGGCGGCAGCGACGCCACCGTGGTGATCAGCTGCGTGCTGGAGACGGTGGCCCAGTCGGCCGCCCGGCTGATCGCCTCGGGGCGCAAGCCCGACACCCCGTTGACCGTCACCCTGGCCGGCACCACGACGCGGCAACGCACCTGGACGGCCACCCTCGGCACGGTCGAGCGGACGTTGAAGGTCGCCAAGGTGCTGCCGTCCGTGGACGGAGAACGCCCGGTCATAGCCGTGGTCGGCGAGCGCAGCGCGCCCGCGCTGCGCGACCAGCTGGCCTGGTTCGAGTCCAAGCCGCTGTTCGGCTGGAACGTGTTGGTGCCGCGCACCAAGGAGCAGGCGGCGTCGCTCTCCGACCAACTCCGGTCCTATGGCGCGGTGCCGAGCGAGGTGCCCACCATCGCCGTCGAACCGCCGCGGACCCCGCAGCAGATGGACCGCGCGGTCAAGGGCCTGGTCACCGGGCGCTATGAGTGGATCGCCTTCACCTCGGTCAACGCGGTGCGCGCGATCAGGGAGAAGTTCGAGGAGTACGGCCTGGACGCCAGGGCGTTCGCCGGGATAAAGGTCGCGGCGGTGGGTGAGCAGACGGCCGCCGCGCTGGTCGAGTTCGGCGTGCGGCCCGATCTGGTGCCCAGCGGCGAGCAGTCGGCGGCCGGCCTGCTGGAGGACTGGCCGCCGTACGACCCGGTCTTCGACCCGATCGACCGGGTGTTCCTGCCCCGCGCCGATATCGCCACGGAGATGCTGGTGGCCGGCCTGGTCGAGATGGGCTGGGAGGTGGACGACGTCACCGCCTACCGCACGGTGCGGGCGTCGCCGCCGCCGGCGGAGACCAGGGAGGCGATCAAGGGCGGCGGTTTCGACGCGGTGCTCTTCACCTCGTCGAGCACGGTGCGCAACCTGGTCGGGATCGCGGGCAAGCCGCACAATGTGACGGTCATCGCGTGTATCGGCCCGGCGACGGCGGCGACCGCGCAGGAGCACGGGCTGCGGGTCGACGTGCTGGCGCCGGAGCCCTCGGTGCATCAACTGGCGGAGGCGCTGGCCGAGTTCGGTGCCGAGCGGCGGGCGGCGGCGCTGCGCGCCGGCGAGGTGCTGAAGCGGCCGAGCGAGAAGCGACCGCAGCGGCGGCGCGCGCGGACGTCCTGAGGGACGGCCCGCGCCTGTCGTGTGGGGACGGCGCGCGCCTGTCGTGTGGGACGGCGCGCGCCCGGGTGGCGCGCGCCGGCGCCGGGGGCGTACAACCGGGGGCACGGGGCGTGGAAGACGAGTGAGTACGGAGCGGTTTCGTTGAGTGCAGAGAACGGCGCGTTTCCCGATGTCCGGCCGAGGCGGCTGCGCACCACCCCGGCGATGCGCCGCATGGTGGCCGAGAGCCGGCCACATCCGGCTGATCTGATCCTGCCGGCCTTCGTCAGGGAGGGCGTGGACCGGCCCGTGCCGGTGTCCTCGATGCCGGGCGTGGTCCAGCACTCGCTGGACTCGCTGCGGGCCGCGGCCGTCGAGGCCGCCGAGGCCGGGGTCAGCGGGCTGATGCTCTTCGGGGTGCCGGAGGAGCACAAGAAGGACGCGATCGGCAGCCCTGGCACCGACCCCGACGGAATCCTCCAGGTGGCGCTGCGCGCGGTGCGCGCCGAGGTCGGCGAGGCGCTGGTGGTGATGGCCGACACCTGCCTGGACGAGGTCACCGACCACGGGCACTGCGGGGTGCTGGACGCCGAGGGCCGGGTGGACAACGACGGCACGTTGGCGCGGTACGCCGAGATGGCCGTGGTCCAGGCCGAGGCGGGCGCGCGGGTGCTGGGGCCCAGCGGCATGATGGACGGCCAGATCCGGGTGATCCGGCGGGCGTTGGACGCGGCCGGGCACCAGGACGTGGCGCTGCTCGCGTACACGGTCAAGTACAGCTCCGCTTTCTACGGCCCGTTCCGCGAGGCGGTCAACTCCTCGTTGCGGGGCGACCGCAGGAGCTACCAGCAGGATCCACCCAACGTCCGCGAGTCGCTGCGGGAGTTGGCGCTCGACCTGGCCGAGGGCGCGGACATGGTGATGGTCAAGCCGGGCCTGCCCTATCTGGACGTGCTGCGCCAGATCGCCGACCGGGCGACGGTGCCGGTCGCGGCCTACCAGATCTCGGGCGAGTACGCGATGGTCGAGGCCGCGGCCGAGAAGGGGTGGCTGGATCGGGAGCGGGCCATCGAGGAGACGCTGACCTCGTTCAAGCGGGCCGGCGCCGACCTCACGTTGACCTACTGGGCCACGGAGTTCGCCCAGTGGCTGCGCGCCCGATACTGACCGGCCTGGACTTTCCGATGACCGCCTGGTGATCATTGCCGCCCTTTCGGGTCCGGTCTGGCGATGATGGGAGGGCTGTACCTTTCGGAATTCTCGCGTTCTTCGGGATCTTCGGGATCTTCGAGTTCCGCCAGCGTCTGTCCAGTGGTTCGTCCAGCCTGACCCAGGAGGCCATGTGTCCACTCCAATCGCCGTCGTCACCGGGGCCAGCAGCGGTATCGGCGCCGCCACCGCGCGGCGGTTGGCCGCCGCCGGCTACCGGGTGCTGCTGACGGCGCGTCGCCGGGACCGGATCGAGGCGTTGGCCGACGAGCTGCGGACGGCCGGACGGCAGGCCGAGGCCCATCCGCTGGACGTGACCGACCGGGCGGCCGTCGACGCGTTCGCCGCCTCGCTCGACCGGTGCGATGTGCTGGTGAACAACGCCGGCGGCGCCATCGGCCTGGAGCCGGTGGCCGAAGGGGATCCGGCGGACTGGCGCGCCATGTACGAGGTCAACGTCCTGGGGGTGCTGAACCTCACGCAGGCGCTGCTGCCCGCGCTGATCGCCTCGGGCGCCGGCACGGTGCTGGTGGTCACCTCGACGGCGGGGCACGGCACCTACGAGGGCGGCGGTGGCTACGCGGCGGCCAAGTTCGGCGCCCACGCGCTGGTCAACACCCTGCGGCTGGAGATCGTGGACCAGCCGGTCAGGGTGATCGAGATCGCGCCGGGGATGGTTCACACCGAGGAGTTCTCGCTGACCAGGTTCCGCGGCGACGCCGACCGGGCGGCGGCGGTCTACGAGGGCGTCGCCGAGCCGCTGACCGCGGACGACGTGGCGGACACCATCGGCTGGGCGATCACCAGGCCCCCGCATGTCAACGTCGATCTGCTGGTGCTGCGGCCCCGCGCGCAGGCGTCCAACTCCAAGGTGCACCGGGCGCCGGTGGAGCGTCCGGGGTCATGAGCGGGGACCGGGTGCTGCGCGTCGGCGACGCCGGGGCGGCGGGCCTTGACGGGGCGGCGCTGGCGGGGCTGGTGCCCGGCGTCGAGGCGTTCCTGACCGGTCCTGAGCCGGCCTTCGCCGGGTATGTGCTGCTGGCCGCGCGGCACGGTGTGGTGGTGGCGCACGCTGTCGGGGGCCATGCCGTGCGCTACGCGGTCGCGCCGGGGCGGGAGGGCGCCGAAGGCGGCGCGGTGGTGGAGCTGCCGGCGGCGGACCGGGTGCCGATGGCCCCGGACACGGTGTTCGATGTGGCCTCGCTCTCCAAGCTGTTCACCACGCTGGTGGTGCTGCGGCTCGCGGAGCGGGGCGCGTTGGCGCTGGACGAGCCGATCTCCCGTTGGCTGCCCGAGTTTCCGCCGCTCGCCGTGCGCTCGCTGCTGACCCACACCGCCGGCTGGCCGGCCGAGATCGATCTGCGGCCCTATCCGGACCGGGCCGCCAGGCTGGCGGCGGTCGCGGCCCAACGCCCTGAGTACCCGCCGGGGACGGGCTACCGCTACTCGGATCTGGGGCCGATGGCGCTGGGCGCGCTGGTGGAACGGGTCGGCGGCGCGCCGTTGGACGAGTTGGTCCGCCAACTCGTCACCGAGCCACTGGGGTTGACGGACACCGGCTATCGGCCCTCGCCGGCGCTGCGCGAGCGCTGCGCGGCCACCGAGTACCAGCCGTGGACCGGGCGCGGCATGATCCGGGGCCAGGTGCACGACGAGAACGCGCACTATCTGGGCGGGGTGGCCGGCCATGCCGGGGTGTTCTCCACGGCCTGGGATCTGGCCGTGCTCGGCCAGACGCTGCTCAACGGGGGCTGCTACGGCGGGGTGCGGCTGCTGGGCGAACGCTGGGTGCGGGAGATGCTCACCCAGCAGAACGCGGGTCTTGGCCGCGACGCCGCGCGCGGACTTGGCTGGCAGCTCGACCAGCCTTCGATCATGGGCGAGTTGGCCTCCCCGACGGCCTTCGGGCACAGCGGCTACACCGGCACCAGCCTGGTGGCCGACCCGAGCAACGGGGTGCTGTGGGTGTTGTTGACCAACCGCGTCCACCCCAGCCGCGACCGGGGCACGGACGGCGCGTACCGCCGTGCCCCGGCCGGTGTGTTGGCTCGGGCGCTGCGCGCCGAGCGCTAGGGCGGATCAGCCCCGGCGCTCGGCGCGGTGGGGGACCCGGCGGGGGTCAGCCCACCTGGAGCAGGTCGCCGGTGGTGGCGGCGCCCGGGTTGGAGACCGCGTCAGCGGCGGCGGCGGCCTGGAGCGAGGCCAGCACGTCGTCCGGGGTGGCGGTGTTGTCGTCGGCCAGCACCAGCGCGGCCACGCCGGCCACGTGCGGGGCGGCCATGGAGGTGCCGGAGATGGTGTTCTCGGCGGTGTCGCCGGTGTTCCAGGCGGAGGTTATGCCCTCACCGGGAGCGTAGATGTCCACCACCGAACCGATGTTGGTGAAGAAGGCGGAGCTGTCGTCGTCGCTGCTGGCGGCGACGGTGATCGCCTCGGGGACGCGCGCGGGCGAGTAGTTGTCCGCGTCGGCGCCGTAGTCGTTGCCGGCCGCGATGGCGTAGGGGATGCCGGCGGCGATGGACTCGCTGACGGCCGCGTCGAGGACGCTGTCGGCGCCGCCGCCCAGGCTCATGTTGGCGACGGAGGGACCGCTGGCGTTCTCCGTGACCCACTCGATGCCGTCGACGACGCTCTGGGTGGTGCCGGAGCCGTTGTCGTCGAGGACCTTGACCGAGACCAGGGTGACGTTCTTGGCCACGCCGTACTGGGCGCCGCCCACCGTGCCGGCGACATGGGTGCCGTGGCCCTGACCGTCGCTGCCGTCCCCGCCGAAGGCGTCGAAGCCGAACTCGGCCCGGCCCTCGAAGTCCTCGTGGGTGTAGTGGATGCCGGTGTCGAGGATGTAGGCCGTCACCCCCTCGCCGCCGTGGTCGGGGTAGGTGTAGGAGTCGTCCAGCGGGAGTGCCGGCTGGTCCAGCCGGTCCAGGCCCCAGGAGGGGACGGGGGACTGGGTCTCGGAGATGGTGAACGTCTGGTTCTGGACGACCTCGGCGACCGCCGGGTCGGCGGCCAGCGCGACCGCCTGCTCCTCGGTCGCTGAGATCGCGAGGCCGTTGAACACCGTGTCGTAGGTGCTGGTGATCTCGGCGTCGTAGCGGTCGGCGAGCGCCTCGGCGCCGGCCGACTCGGCCCGGACGGAGCTCTCGTCGAGCACCACCAGGTAGCTGTTGTCGACGGTGCCTTCGGCGCCGGCGTTGGCGATGACGGCGGTGGCGTCGACCGCCGCCTCGTTGGCCGAGGCCATGGTGGGCAGCAGCACGCTGGCGCCGAGGCCAAGCGCGGCTGTCGCGGCGACGGCTGTGGTGCGGGTGATACGAATCCCTGCCATTGAGGGGTCCTCCAGAGTGAAGCGCGAACAGTGTGGGGGAAGTGCTCTGAGTAACGGGTGTGAGCATGACAGCTCGTTCTTCGCTCATCACCTGTCAGCTCGAAAGGTTCGTCCACCAAGAGGAATTGGGCAAGAGGGCCTCGCCGTAAGAAACTTTCTTGTCATGCGACTGTAAAAGGTAAGGAGTTGCTTCAGGCGGGAACGCTCAGAAAAGGGCGAAATGCGCGTAGACGGACGCGAGTCGGGGCGGGGAGGCGGGGAGGGGACGGTCCGTGGGCGGTGTCGGCGTTGGTGCGTGGTGGTGCCGGCGGTCGGCCCGTCCGTGGGGGGCGCCGCGCGACGGGGTGCGGGGGGATGGTTTTCGAGGTGGAACAATGGCCCGGTCACCAACCGCCAGAAGGAGAAGTGCCAGCCGTGGCCCAGACCCCCATGGAGACCGACTGGGTCTCCCGACTCGCTGACGAGGTCATCGCCGAGGCGGAGCGTCGTGCCCCCGGCAAACCCGTCGTCTGCGCGTCCGGGCTCAGCCCATCGGGCCCGATCCACCTGGGCAACCTCCGCGAGGTGATGGTGCCGCATCTGGTCGCCGACGAGATCAAGCGGCGTGGCGTGCCCTGCACGCACCTGGTCTCCTGGGACGACTACGACCGCTTCCGCCGGGTGCCCGCCGGGGTTCCGGGGGTCGACGAGAGCTGGCAGGAGCACATCGGCCGCCCGCTCACCTCCGTCCCCCCGCCAGCCGGCAGCCCCTACGCCAGCTGGGCCGAGCACTTCAAGGCGCCGCTGACGGCCGCGCTCGACGCGATGGGCATCGAGGTCAGGGGGATCAGCCAGACCGAGCAGTACAACTCGGGCGCCTATCGCGAGCAGATCCTCTTCGCGATGCGCGAGCGCCGGCGGATCGACGCGGTGTTGGAGCGCTACCGGACCAAGGGCAAGACCTCTCAGGAAGCCGCCGTCGACGCCAGCGAGGACGAGGCGGAGCGGGCGGCTGCCGAGGGCTCGGGAGCGGCGGCCGAGGACGACGGCGGAGCCGGCAGCGCCGGGTACTACCCGTACAAGCCGTACTGCGGCGTCTGCGGCCGGGACACCACCACCGTGACCGCCTACGACGACGAGACGACCGAGCTGCGCTTCGTCTGCGACTGCGGTCACGAGGAGAGCGTCAAGCTCTCCGAGTTCAACCGGGGGAAGCTGGTCTGGAAGGTCGACTGGCCGATGCGCTGGGCCTACGAGGGCGTGGTCTTCGAGCCCGCCGGCGTGGACCACCACTCTCCCGGCTCCTCCTGGGTGGTGGGCGGCCAGCTGGTCTCCGAGATCTTCGGCGGACTCCAGCCGATCGGGCCCATGTACGCCTTCGTCGGCATCAGCGGGATGGCGAAGATGTCCAGCTCCCAAGGCGGGGTGCCGATCCCGGCCGAGGCGTTGGAGATCATGGAGGCGCCGCTGCTGCGCTGGCTCTACGCCAGGCGCCGGCCCAACCAGGCGTTCAAGATCGCGTTCGACGGGGAGATCCAGCGCACCTACGACGAGTTCGACGCGCTGGCCCGCCGGGTGGCCGCCGGCACCGCGCAGCCGGCGGACGCCGCCGCCCACAGCCGGGCCGTGCGCACGGCCAGCGGCGAACTCCCGGCCACCGAGCGGCCGTTGCCGTATCGGATGCTGGCCTCGGTGCTGGACATCA
Source organism: Streptomyces profundus (assembly GCF_020740535.1). Lineage (NCBI taxonomy): Bacteria > Bacillati > Actinomycetota > Actinomycetes > Kitasatosporales > Streptomycetaceae > Streptomyces > Streptomyces profundus. The sequence continues at coordinate 2,886,506 of NZ_CP082362.1, read as the reverse complement.
CCACCGGGGACGAGGAGCAGACGCTCCGCATCCTGAGCGAGGTCGACCCCGAGCACCCCGTGCTCTCGTTGGCGGAGGTGCGCCCCCGGCTCGACAAGGCCGCGCGGTGGGTGGAGACCCGGCTGCCCGCCGAACAGCGCACCTGGGTGCGGCGGGAGCCGGACGCGGATCTGCTCGCGTCGCTCGACGACGAGCAGCGGGCGTCGCTGCGGCTGCTGTTGGAGGGCCTGGACAGCCACTGGTCGCTGGACGGCCTCACCACCCTGCTCTATGGCGTGCCCAAGGTGCGCGCCGGGCTGCCGCCGGACGCGAAGCCGACTCCCGAACTCAAGGCGGCCCAGCGGGGGTTCTTCGCCCTGCTGTACCGGCTGCTGATCGGGACGGAGACGGGCCCCCGGCTGCCCACCCTGCTGCTGGCCGTCGGGGCGGAGCGCGTGCGCGGGCTGCTCGGCGGCTGACCGCGGAGCCGCGTCGCCGCGCTGGCGCGGCGGAGCGCGGTGTGGACCGAACCCTGGGCGGCGGCCGGCACAGCCGGCCGCCGCCCAGGGCCGTGCCCGGCTGGGGCTCGCGACAGGGCCCCGGACGGCGCGCGAGACGAGGGCCGGGGCCCGGCGTGGGCTCAGGGCCGGGAGGAACGCGAGGGGCGAAGCCGGGCTCAGGAGCGCGGCCAGGAGGAGGGCCAGGAACAGGGGCGTCGCGAGGCGCAGGGGCGGGGTTGGGAGTTGCCGAGGGGGCATGGTGGTCTCTTCGGGGCGGGGCGGCAGCCATGGATGATTACTGACAGTGCCAACCCTGCGCCATGTCGCTACCCTCTGTCATCACCCGTGCGAGGGAATCCGGTGGCTCAGACGCCCGTGCCCATCTCGGCGTTGTAGCGCTCTCGGAAGCCGCGGGTGAAGGGGCGGAGGTACTGCTCGCTCAACAGGGTCCCGTCGCTGTCGGTGATGGCGAATCGTTCGTGCAGAAAGCGGGACAGCTGACGGGCGTTGGGGAACTCGCCCTGTTCGAGTATGTACTGGCGATAGGCGCTGTAGAGGGGCTCGCTTCCGGGGGCGCCATCGGGGGCGCGGTCCGGTGAGGGTTCCGCCGGGGCGCTGGGGGCGTTGCCCAGCGCGCGTCGGCGGCCCGGGGCGACCGGCACGGTCACCGCGGCCTCCTGGGAAGCGAGCGGCCCGGCCGGCGCCGCCGCGCCCACCAGATCGTCCAGATCGCGGTATGCCGGTTCGGCGTACGCCGGTTCCTGTTCTGCCGCCTCGGGCGCGGTCCACGCCTCGCGCTCCGGCAGTCGCTCCGCCGCGGGCGGTTCGGCGGGCGTGGTGGGCGTGGTGGGCGCCGCCGGGGGCGCGTACTCAAGTGGCGTGCGCTGTTCTGTTTCCCGCACCACCCCGGGCCTCGGCGCGTGTTCGGGATTCGCGCTCTCCCCCCGCGCCCCCCGTTCGGCCGGCCGCCGGCCCGCCTCCTCGCCGGCTGCCTCGCCGGGGGCGTCCTCGCGGCGTTCCACCGCCAGGGGCAGGCGGGCCGCCGCAAGACCGGTGGCCGCGGTGTCCCGCAACGGGACGCCGTAGCGCGCGAGTTTGAGCGGCATCCGGGCCTCCACCGGCGCGCGGCGTCGCCACGCGCGCCCGTACTCGGCGCGCAACTGCGCCTGGTAGACCAGCCGGTCCCGCTCCATCCCGATGACCTCCTGGTAGGAGCGCAGTTCCCAGAGCTTCATCCGGCGCCAGAGCCGGAAGGTGGGTATGGGGGAGAGGACCCACCGCCACATCCGGACGCCCTCCATATGGCGGTCGGCCGTGATGTCGGCCACCCGCCCGATGGCGTGGCGCGCGGCCTCGACGGTGATCACGAAGAGCACCGGAATGATCGCGTGCATGCCGACGCCGAGCGGGTCGCCCCAGGCCGACGCCCCGTTGAAGGCGATGGTCGCCGCCGTCAGCAGCCAGGCGCTCTGGCGCAGCAGGGGGAAGGGGATGCGCAGCCAGGTCAGCAGCAGGTCGAGGGAGAGCAGGACGACAATGCCGGCGTCGACGCCGATCGGGAAGAAGGGGGCGAAATCGCCGAAACCCTTCCGTTCCGCCAGGTCGCGGACGGCGGCGTAGGAGCCGACGAAGCCGATGGTGGCGATGACGACGGCTCCGGCCAGCACGATGCTGACCAGGATGCGATGCGCGCGGGTCAGCTTGATCGCGGCCACTGGTGGTGCCTCCCCAGGGGTCGGCGGCGGGGTCGGTGTCGGCCCCAGCCTGGCATATGACCTAGGTCATGTACGCGCCGACCGCTCCCAACTCCCGGGCGACCCGGGTGGGATGAGGGGCTCAGGAGTCGCCCTTCGGATCCTCGTCCTCGCTGCCCGAGCCGTCCGAACCCTCCGAGCCGTCCGCACCGTCTTCGTCGTCCGCACCGTCCTCGCTCTGGTCCGCGCCGCTCGCTTCGAGGTTGGTGACGACCTCCTGGGCGGTCAGGTCGGCGGCTTCCTTGATGCCGCCGGCGCCGGGCAGGTCGTCGCCCTGGAAGCCGGCGCCCGAGTAGTCGACGGTGACCACGGCGTTGCCCGTGCGAACAACCACACGCTGCTGGCGGTAGTCGTGCTCGTCGCCGTCGGCCTCCTTGGTGACCGCGTAGGCGATGGACACCGCCTCGTCGCCGGTCTCCGGCAGTTCCTCGGCGGCCGGCTCGTGGTTGGCCTCGTCGCCCGTGACCTCCTCCACCATCTGCTGGAGGTAGGCGCCGGCGCGCTCGTCGCCGCTGCCGACGGCCGGGTCGGAGTCGAAGCGGCGCAGCGAGACGGTGAGCGAACGGAACTGGTACTCGTCCAGGCCGTTCCAGAGGCAGGCGGCCGAGGCCGATGTGTTGCTGGACTCCAGCGCTGCGCCGTCCTCGGGGTCGGCCTCGGGGACCACGTCGCCGATGGTGTCGCCGCCGACCAGGGAGCAGGGCTCCGGCAGCTCGGCGAACCTGACCGGCTCCGGGCTCGGCGCCTCGGACGCGGGCGCGTTGTCCTCCTCGGACGCCGAGTCGTCGGAAGAGGAGGAGCAGCCGACGGCGAGCAGCACGGGCACGGCGGCCAGTGCCGTCAGTCGGACAACGCGTCGCGAGGCTTTACGTACCATGGGTTCTTCGCTCCCGTTACCTGTCGCCAGTTTGCTGCGGCTCGCCAGTTGCCGGAGCCGTGGGCCAGCTGCCCCGCCACGGTACGCCCGGCGCGGGCTCCGACCCGGATGGCGCGGCTGTCGCAGCCGCGCCATCCGGGTCGGAGCCCGCGTCAGCCGTCCAGCCCCGCGGCGAGCTGCTCGGCCACCGTCTCGGCGTACTGCTGGGACCGCGCGCTGTCGGGCGCGGTGTCCGGCTGGATGGTCGAGACGGTGTACACAACGGTGACGATAACGTTCGCGTTGCGGAAGGCCAGCGTCACATCGCGTCGGGTTGTGGCATCACCGCTGGTCAAACGGTCATCGAGAAAAGCGGCGTGACCAATGCCATCAAGCTGCCTGGCGTTTGCCTGCGGACGTCCCTGGGTGGGGGAGAGGGTTCCCGGGCTCTCCCGCTCGGTGTCGTCGGCCTCCTCGCCGATGGTGAGCCCGAACTCCTCCGCCCGGGCCTCGAAGTCCAGTCCCGCCTGGTCGTCGTCGCTCCCATCGCTCTCGTAGGAGACCACGCGCAGGAAGTCGACGGTCAGCCGCTGGCTGTCCGCGCCGTCGGCGTTGCGCCATTCGCAGCCGACCCGGCGGCCGGTGTCGAAGGTGGCGAGCGGACTGCCGGCGTAGACCTCCGGGTCGGCGTCGGGCAGCAGCTGGGCGAGGGTCTCCTGGCTGACCGAGCCGCAGGGCTCGGGGAGGCCGGAGTAGCGGCCCTGCTGGTTCGTCGTCCTGGCGCCGCTCGACGGGGTGGAACCGTCGGTGTCCTCCGTGCCGCCGAGGTCGGCGGAACAGGCGCTGGCGCCAAGTATCAGCGCGGCGACCGACAGCGCCGCACCCGCGGCCCTCGCCCTGACCTGCACCCTGGCCTCCCTGTGACCCCTTGACCCCCGGCTCGCGGTCCCGTGGCCTCGGCCGCGCGGCTCCGTACGCCGCGCCGCCCGATCACCGGCCGACGTTCGCTGGGGTTCGTGTCGTGCGAGGGTCCATGTCTACCGCAGGCGACCGCCAAACGGGTAACGCACGGGCGAGCGAAGGGGAATGGCCGGCCGGCACGGGGCCAGTGTCAGGGCCAGACCAGGCAGTACGGCTGGTGGCCGGCCTCGTGGAGGCGGCGCGAGAAGTCCTGCCACTCGTTGAGCAGCCGGTAGACGCCGAAGGCGTCGTTTGGGCCGCTGCGGTCGGGGACCGTGGACCAGATGAACGCGGCGGCGCCCACCGTCTCGTCGCCGATGCCGCGCAGCGGATCCACCACCGTGGTGGGCAACTTCACCACCGCGTAGTCGGGGTGGAGCACCACCAGCTCCAGCGGGGGCACCCGGTGCAGCGGTATTCCCTCGATGCCGGTGAGCACCATGGCCGCCATGGTCTCCGGCTTGATCCGGGTGAACATGCCCTGGCCCAGCTCGTCGCCGCCCAGCTCCTCAGGGCGCATGGACAGCGGGACGCGGGCCGCGGTGGCGCCGTCGGGGGCGCCGAAGTACTTGTAGGTCACGGCCATCCGACCGCCTCGACCACGGAACTCCAGCTCGCCGTTGTCCGTCTTGCGGCGGTGTCTGCCACGGCGGGAACGGGCTCGTGGTGAGGGCTCGGGCCCGAGGTCCCCGGTTCCCTCGCCGATTTCGCCACCGCGTTGCATGTCACCACCTGACTACTCGCGACCCCCGCCGCACAAACCCGATCATCGTTTCAGACACCTCCCCCCTCAGGCGGCTGCGAAACGCCCTGACACCGAGCTGTGAGGGGCTGATGTCACCATGGACGGCGTGACCCGATCCATCGAAGCTCCAGTCTCGCAGACCCTCTATGACCGTGCGGCCAGTGTCACCCCGGGTGGCGTGAACTCTCCGGTGCGTGCCTTCGGCGCCGTGGGCGGTACGCCCCGGTTCATGGTGTCTGGCGAAGGTCCTTACCTCACCGACGCCGATGGGAGGGAGTATGTCGATCTGGTGTGCTCCTGGGGGCCGATGATCCTCGGCCATTCGCATCCCGCGGTGCTGGACGCGGTGCGCGCCGCCGTCGGGCGCGGCACCTCCTTCGGGACGCCGACGCCGGGCGAGGTCGAGTTGGCCGAGGAGATCGTGGCGCGCGTCGGCCCCGTCGAGCGCGTGCGGCTGGTCTCCTCGGGCACGGAGGCGACGATGTCCGCTCTCCGGCTGGCCCGCGGCTTCACCGGCCGGGCCAAGGTGATCAAGTTCGCCGGCTGCTATCACGGCCATGTGGACGCGCTGTTGGCGTCCGCCGGCTCGGGCGTCGCGACGTTCGGGCTCCCCGACACCCCGGGCGTGACCGGGGCCCAGGCCGGCGAGACGGTGGTGCTCCCCTACAACGACCTGGCCGCGGTGCGCGCCGCCTTCGAGGCGCACCCGGCGGAGATCGCCTGTGTGATCACCGAGGCGGTGCCGGGCAACATGGGCGTGGTGGAGCCGGCGCCCGGCTTCAACGCGGGCCTGAGGGAGCTGTGCCGGAGCCATGGCGCGCTGCTGATCTCCGACGAGGTGATGACGGGCTTCCGGATCAGCCGGCAGGGCTGGTACGGGGTCGAGGGCGTCGAGGCCGACCTGTTGACCTTCGGCAAGGTGATGGGCGGCGGGTTCCCGGCGGCGGCGTTCGGCGGCCGGGCGGACGTGATGGACAAGCTGGCGCCTTCTGGGCCCGTCTACCAGGCCGGCACGCTGTCGGGGAACCCGGTGGCCACGGCCGCGGGGCTGGCCCAACTCCGGCTGCTGGACGACGCGGCCTACGCCACGTTGGACGCGACGGCGGCGCGGCTGCGCGACGCGGCGGGCGCCGCGCTCGCCGAGGCGGGCGTGGCGCACCGGGTGAGCGCGGCGGGCAACATGTTCTCGGTGTTCTTCACCGACGCCGAGGTCACCGACTTCGCCTCGGCCAAGGCGCAGGAGACCCACCGCTACACCGCCTTCTTCCACGCGATGCTGGAGCGCGGTGTCTATCTGCCGCCGTCCGCCTTCGAGGCGTGGTTCGTCTCCACCGCGCACGACGAGCGGGCGCTGGAGCGGATCTTCGAGGCGCTGCCGGCGGCGGCGCGGGCCGCGGCGGCGGCCGAGGCGCCCGCGTGAGGCGTGGCCAACTCCCTCAGGGGGCGCGGCGCGTACGGATATCGACCCCGCCGGACACGGCGAGACAGTGAGCGGAGCGATGAGCAGCAGCGAGCGGACGACCGTGCATGTGATGCGGCACGGCGAGGTGGAGAACCCGGAGGGCGTGCTCTACGGGCGGCTGCCCGGCTACCACCTCTCGGATCTTGGCCGGCGGATGGCCGAACGGGTCGCGGAGCGGGTCGTCGAGCGGGACATCGTCCATGTGGTGGCGTCCCCGCTGGAGCGGGCGCGGGAGACGGCCACGCCGATCGCGAAGGCGGTGGGCGCTGAGATCGCCACGGACGAGCGGCTGATCGAGGCGGCCAACGTCTTCGAGGGCAAGACCTTCGGCATCGGGGACGGCGCGCTGCGCCGGCCGGCCAACTGGCGCCATCTGCGCAACCCGTTCCGCCCGTCCTGGGGCGAGCCCTATGTCGACCAGGCGGTGCGGATGAAGGGCGCGGTGGACGCGGCGCGGGACGCGGCGCGCGGGCGCGAGGCGCTCTGCGTCAGCCACCAGCTGCCCATCTGGACGCTGCGCGGCTGGGTGGAGCGCCGCCGGCTGTGGCACGACCCGCGCAACCGGCAGTGCACGTTGGCCTCGTTGACCAGCTTCACCTTCGAGGGGGACGACATCGTCTCCGTCACCTACACCGAGCCGGCGCTCGATCTGGTGCCGGCGCATCTGCGGTCGGGCGCGAAGCCGGTGAAGGGGGCCAAGGGGTTCGGGGCCTGAAACGGGCGGGCCAGGGGGGCGCGCGCCGGGGCGGGGAACCCGGGGGACGCCGGGACGGTTGGGGAGGAGGGGGGCGCCAAAGATCGTTCAGGGACGCATGGGAAACTTTTCACATGATCCAGCTCCGGGTTGTCAAGGGGGCCGTGGCCGTCGTCGGCCTGCTGGCCCTGACCGCGTGTTCCGGCGAGTCCGCGGGCCCGTCAGGCGGCGACAGCAACATCGTGCAGGGCACGGGACAGGTCACGACCGTACCGGTCGAGGATCGAGAGCCGCTGCCCGAGCTGTCCGGGGAGACGCTGGACGGCGACGAGTTGAGCGTCTCCGACTACCGGGGCCAGGTGCTGGTCCTCAACGTCTGGGGCGCCTGGTGCGCGCCCTGCATCGCCGAGGCGAAGAACCTGGTGGCCGTCGCCGAGGACACCGCCGACCAGGGCGTGCAGTTCGTCGGGATCAACACCAGGGACCCCTCGGCGGAGAACGCCCGCGCCTTCGAGGACACCCACGAGGTGCCCTACCCGAGCCTCTACGACCCCGACGGCCGGATGCTGTTGCAGTTCCCGACGGGCAGCCTCAACCCGCAGGCGGTTCCCTCGACGTTGATCGTGGACCGGGAGGGGCGGATCGCCGTCCGGCTGCTCAAGGCGGTCACCGAACAGGAACTGCGCGAGGCGCTCGACCCGGTGATCGCGGAGAGCTGACCGCGCCATGGGCTACAACGAGACGGTACTGAGCGGGGCGCTGCTGTTGGCGCTGCCGGTCGCGGTGTTCGGCGGGCTGGTGTCGTTCTTCTCGCCCTGTGTGCTGCCGTTGGTGCCCGGCTATCTGTCCTATGTCACGGGGGCCGGTGGCGCCGATCTGGCACAGCAGAAGCGGGGCCGGATGTTTCTGGGCGCCTCGCTCTTCGTGCTCGGCTTCACGGCCGTCTACGTCTCGGGAGGGGCGCTCTTCGGCAGCTTCGGGTCCACGCTGCTGGAACACCGGGAGACGATCAGCCGGGTCGCCGGCGTGATGACCATACTTCTGGGTCTGTTCTTCGCCGGTGCGCTGCCCTGGCTGACCAAGCGGGACTTCCGGCTCTCCCTGCGCCCCGGGATAGGGCTGGCCGGCGCGCCCATGCTGGGCGTGGTCTTCGGCGTCGGCTGGATGCCGTGCGTGGGCCCGACGCTGGCGGCCGTCAACCTGCTGGCGATCAACGAGGCGACGGCCGGCCGTGGTGCCCTGCTCGCCTTCGCCTACTGTCTTGGACTGGGGCTGCCGTTCATCGTGGCGGCCCTCGCCTTCCGCCGGATGCTGGGGGCGTTCGGCTGGGTCAAGCGCCACTACCACTGGGTGATGCGGCTCGGCGGCGCGATGCTGATGGTCACCGGGGTGCTGCTGCTCACGGGCGCCTGGGACCGGATGGTTTACGAAATGCAGATCTGGAGCGTCCAGTTCACCCCGGGAGTCTGACCCTATGACCGACGAAGGCGCTTCCCGCACGGGCGTCGCGGCCGAGCGCGGCGAGGGCGGCGAGCCGACGGAGCCCGACGCGTCGGGCGGGCGCGAGGTGCCCGGCCAGCGCGCCGACGACCGTGGCGACGAGGCTTCGACCGTCGGCCTCTCCACCGCGCCCCTTGAGGAGGCGGAGCCGGAGGCCACGGCCATGCCCGGCTCGTTCGGCGGCGCGCGCGCCCCCGGCGTGGGCGGCGCGCTGCGGTGGACGGCGCGCGAGCTGGTCGGCTGGGGGCGTTGGTTCTGGCGCCAGCTGACGTCGATGCGGGTGGCGCTGCTGCTGCTCTTCCTGCTGGCGCTGGCCTCCGTCCCCGGCTCGCTGATCCCACAGGAGCGGATCGACGCGACGGCGGTGCAGGAGTTCCGCGCGAACAACCCGGGCCTTGGGGACTTCTACGACCGGCTTCAGCTCTTCGAGGTCTACTCCTCGATCTGGTTCTCCGCGATCTATCTGCTGCTGTTCGTCTCGCTGATCGGCTGCATCCTGCCGCGCAGCTGGCAGTTCGTAGGGCAGTTGCGCGGGCGTCCGCCGCGCGCCCCCAGGCGCCTGGACCGGATGCCGGCCTACACCACCTGGCGTACCGACACCCCGCCGCAGGAGGTGCTGGACGCGGCCCGCGCGCAGCTCAGGAAGAAGCGGTTCCGCACCGACCTGGGGGACCAGCCGGGGCACGAGGGGCAGGTGGCCGCCGAGAAGGGCTATCTGCGCGAGGCGGGGAACCTGCTCTTCCATGTGGCGCTGATCGTGATGCTGATGGCCTTCGCGATGGGCCAGCTGTACCACTCCGAGGGCGGCAAGCTGGTCGTCGAGGGCAGCGGGTTCTCCAACGCGCTGCCGCAGTACGACGACTTCTCCTCCGGCCAGCTCTTCGACGTGGACGAACTGGAACGGTTCGGCTTCACCCTGGACGAGTTCGACTACCGGTACAGCAGGGACAGCGTCGATATCGGCACCCCGACCGACTTCAGGGCCGATGTCACCTACTGGACAGCGGAGGGCGTCGAGGAGGCCGGCGTCATCACCGTCAACAACCCGCTGAAGGTCGGCGACTCCCGGGTGCGGCTGCTGGGGCACGGCTACGCGCCGGTGATCACCGTGACCGACGGCCAGGGCAACACGGCGTTCAGCGCCCCCGTGCCGTTCCTGCCGCAGGACGCCGGGTTCACCTCGGTCGGCGTGATCAAGGTCAGCGACTATGTCGGCCCCGACGGCGAGCGCAGCCAGCTGGGGTTCCAGGGCTTCTTCAACCCGACCTACAACATCGACGACGTCCGCGGCCCGCACTCGACGTTCCCCGAGCCCGACTACCCGGTGCTCACGCTCAACGCGTTCGAGGGCGATCTCGGCGTCTCCTCCGGCATCCCGCAGAACGTCTACCAGCTGAACACCGACAACATGGAGCAGCTGGAGGACGGCGAGGGGGACCTGTTCCGCTTCGACCTGCTGCCGGGCGACTCCATCGAGCTCCCCGACGGCCGGGGCACGCTCACCTTCGAACACTTCGAGAACTGGGCCACCTTCTCGATCACCACCCGGGAGGGCAACAGCTGGGCGCTGTTCGGCTCGCTGGCCGCGATCCTCGGCCTGACCGGCTCGCTCTTCCTCCAGCGCCGCCGGGTGTGGGTGCGGGCCAGGACCGGTGCCGACGGGGTGACCGTCGTGGAGATGGCCTCGCTCGGCCGCACCGAGTCCGCCAGAATCCCCGAGGAGCTGGGCGACCTCGCCGTCGAGCTCCAGCCGAAGGCGCCCCCGGCGCCGGACCACGAGGGCGACGGGGACGACGGAGGCGACGGGGGCGACGAGGGGGCCGCGACGCCTGACGACGGCCCGGACGGTCCGGACGGCGACGGCCAGGACAGCGAACCCGACGACCGGCAGCACGACGAACCCGACGAACCCGAAGCCCGGGACGACGAACCCGACCCCGCATCGCCCGAAGCCGCTGAAGGAGCGCGCCCATGATGCTCGCCGCAGACGAGGGTCTAGCCGATGTCAGCAATCTGCTGATCTACACGGCGATGGCCATCTACGCCCTGGCCTTTCTGGCCTATGTCACCGAGTGGATCTTCGGCGGGCGGAGCAAGGTAGCCCGCGACTCGGCGGCGCTGGTCTCCGAACGGGACGCCGGGGAGACGTCCGGCCGCCCCGACGTGGTGGTGCGGACCAAGGGCGGCACCGAGGTGCTGGAGCGGCCCAGGGTCGTCACCCGCTCCTCGACCCCGGCGCGGGACGAGGTGCCGGACGGCCCCGGTGCCTCGGGTGACAGCGAGCAGGGGGACGCCTACGGCCGGATCGCCGTCTCGCTGACCGCGTTGGCCTTCCTGCTGCACCTCGGCGCCGTGGTCACCAGGGCACTCTCCGTGGAACGCGGGCCCTGGGGCAACATGTACGAGTTCTCCACGGCCTTCTCCATGGTGCTGGTGGCCGCTTTCCTCAGCTTCCTGCTGGCGCGCCGGCGGGTGCGGTGGATGGGGCTGCCCCTGGTCGGCACGGTGCTGCTCGACCTCGGGCTGGCCACCACCGTCCTCTACACCGAGACCCAGCAGCTGGTCCCGGCGCTGGACTCGATCTGGATGTGGATCCATGTCCCGCTGGCGATCGTCTGCGGCGGGCTGCTCTATGTCGGGGCGCTGACCAGCGTGCTCTTCCTGTTCCGCGACCGCTACGAGGCCAAGCTGGTGGCCGGGGCCCCGGTGCGGAAGCTGACCGGTTCGGTGCTGGGGCGGCTGCCGTCCTCCATCACCCTGGACAAGTTCGCCTACCGGGTGAACGCGGCGGTCTTCCCCATCTGGACGTTCACCATCGTGGCCGGCGCGATCTGGGCCGAGAGCGCCTGGGGCCGCTACTGGGACTGGGACCCCAAGGAGACCTGGGCCTTCATCACCTGGATCGCCTATGCCTGCTATCTGCACGCCCGGGCCACGGTCGGCTGGAAGGGCAGAAAGGCGGCCTATCTGGCGATCGTCGGCTTCATCTGCTTCCTGGTGAACTACTACGGAGTGAACATCTTCTTCAACAGCCTGCACTCGTACGGCGGGGTGTAGCCCCCGCTCCGGGAGCCCGAGCGCCCGGGGGACCACCGCTTTCGGTGGCCCCCCGGGCGCTTTTCGTGCGGCGGATCGTGACGCCCACCACAGGCCGATTCAGGCCTACGAGCGGCGATAGGAGCGGGAAAGGACGAAGAGCCCGGGACTTTCGTCCCGGGCGGCCGGGACATGCGCCCCGGTGCCCGTCGACCTCTGGCACGCGCGATGCCTCGCCGCGCCGCCCGGGCCCTGTGCCGGTGGGCCGGGGCGGCCCTCGGCCGGGTGCCGGAAAACGGTCGCGTCCGCCGTCCGGAACGGTTTCCCCGACGGGCTGTAAAGGGCCCTTGGACCGCTTTTCCGGCTACGAGGGCGCTTCGTGGAAGGGGGGGTTGTCAGGGCTTGGACCGCCGGGTATCAATGAAGCTTGTTCGGTCGATTTGTCCGGATATCCCCGATTTACCGAGGTGGACTACTCATGCCGAAGATCACCACGCACCGCATTCGTGAGAACCTCCGTCCGCGCACCCGTGTCGCCACTGTCGCGGCTGCCGGTCTCGCCGCGTCGGTCGTGTTCACGGGCGCGGCGGTGGCGGCCGATGGCAACCCCGCCGAGGTCTATGCCGCGCACACCGTCTCCGAGCTGGCCTCGGCCGGCCACGACGCCCTCAGCGCGGGCGAGCCGACCGCTGCCGCCCAGGGCGCCGAGAAGGCCGACAAGGCTGAGAAGGTCGACGTCAGCGACGACCCGGACGCCTGGGTCTCCCCGATCTCGGACGACTACGAGCTGTCGGCCACCTATGGCAACGCCGGTGACCGCTGGGCCGCCAAGCACAGCGGCCAGGACTTCGCCGTCCCGACCGGTACCGAGGTCAACTCGGTGCACGAGGGCACCGTGGTGAAGGCCGGCGGCAACGGCGCCGGCGACGGCCCGGCCTACGGTAACGCCGTGGTGATCGAGCACACCGACGGCACCTTCACCCAGTACGCGCACCTCTCCGAGGTGGATGTGGCCGTGGGTGACGAGGTGGAGACCGGCGAGAAGATCGCCCTCTCCGGCAACACCGGTAACAGCAGCGGCCCGCACCTGCACTTCGAGGTCCGGACCAGCGCCGACTACGGCACCGCCGTCGACCCGATGGAGTTCCTGCGCGGCGAGGACGCCCAGGTGTGACCCGCGACACCCGAAGGCCCCGGACGCCCAGCGTCCGGGGCCTTCCCCGTGCTCGGCGCACGGGATCTCCGGGTGGGGTTCCCGGCGGCCGACCTCGACGGTCGGGTGATCCGTTTCGGTTCGGCTTCTCCGTCGAACGGGCGGTTGCCAAGGATTACGTAATTACGTAATCTCTCGGTCATGGATCTGGAGGAACGGGTCAACGAGCTGGAGCGCCGGCTCGCCGAGCTGGAGCGGCGGGCCGCCGCGCCAGCCGGTCAGGCCGAGCCGGCGGCTGGCGACTTCTGGGCGCTTGAGGCGCTCAAGGCCAGGCTGGCGGAGGTGGCGCCCGAGGGAGGCGTCCTCTTCACCGGCTCGGTCACGCTGCCGACCGAGGAGCACTACGAGTGGCAGTACGGGCAGCCGCTTGAGGCGCTGCTCGACCGGGACTGGTCGCTGGCGGCGGACGCGCTGGCCGCGCTGGGGCATCCGGTGCGGATGCGGCTGCTGCGGGAGATCCTCGCCGGTCACCGCACCGCGGGGGAGCTGGCGGAGCTGCCCGACCTCGGCACCACGGGGCAGATCTACCACCATCTCCGCCAGCTCTCGGCGGCCGGCTGGCTGACCTCGGCCGGGCGGGGGCGCTGGGTGGTGCCCCCGGTGCGGGTGGTGCCCCTGCTGGTGGTGCTCACCGCGGCCTGCCCCTGACCGCTCACCCGGGCCTGTCCAGGCTCATCCGCGATCATCCGGGCCCATCCGGGCTCATCCGACGAGGGAGAAGGCAGCGATGCCGAACGACGAAAGAACCGAAGCGATCGGGACACGGTCACCCCGTAGGGCGCGGAAGGGCCTGATGGTGCTCTACCGCACCTGCTGGGCGGCCTTCGTCGCCTATCTCCTGATGGATCTGCTGGCCGGGCTGCCGATGCTCGGCGGCTGGCTGCTGATCGCCACCGCCCTGACCGGCCAGCTGGGTGCGGCGCTGCTGGCGCGGCGGGACGAACGGGGTGACATCCCGCCGCTGGCGGTCGCGCCGCCCGTGGCCGGGCGCTGGTCGGCGCTCAACAGCCCGGCGGACCGGGTGCCCAGCCATGGCACCAGGGTCTACGGGCAGAGCCACGCGATCGACGTGGTCGCCGAGCCCGCCCCCGGGGCCGCGACCGCGCGCCCCACCGTCGGCTGGTGGCCGCTGGCGCGGCGCAACGCGGACTTCCCCGCGTTCGGCGCGCCGGTGCTCGCGGTCGCCGACGGGACCGTGGTGCACGCCGTCGACGGGCAGCGGGACCACCTCAGCCGCAACTCCTACCCGGCCTTCGTCTACCTGCTCGCGGAGGGGCTGCTGCGGGACATACGCGGACCTGGGCGGGTGATCGGCAACCACCTGATCCTGGATCTCGGCGGCGGAACGTACGCCCTCTACGCGCATCTGCGGCGCGGAACGCTCGCCGTGCGCCCCGGTGAGCGCGTGCGCGCCGGTCAGGAGGTGGCCCGCTGCGGCAACTCCGGCAACTCCTCGGAGCCGCATCTGCACTTCCAGCTGATGGACCACCCCGACCCCGACATCGCCGGGGGCCTGCCGTTCCACTGGCGCGGTGTGGGCGTGCCGGCGGCGCGGGAGACGTTCACCGCTCCGGCGGCGGGCCGGCCGCCCGAGGGGGACGGGCGCCCGGCGGAAACGGAAGCGGGCCGCTCAGCGGCGTGAGCGGCCCGTCGGAGAGGGCTTGATCAGTTCTTGCCGCCGCCGGCCGGGGGCTCGGGGGGCGCGCCTGGGCCGTCGTCGCCGTCGCCGCGCTGGCGCAGCTCCTCCTCGCGCCGACGGAGATCCTCTTCCCAGTTCTCCAGCAGCTCCTTGTCCTTCTCGTCCTTCGCCTCCCGCTGCTCGTCGTTCAGCGAGCGCAGGAACTCGGGGTTGTCGTCGGGGGCGACCCAGCCGGCGTTGCCGCGTCGGCCGCCGACGCCCGCGGGGCCCCGCTTGCGGCCCACCAGGATCCACGCCAGTGGGCCGATCACCCAGGCCAGCACGATCAGCGCGAGCCAGACCAGCTTGGGCAGATGGCGCACTTCGTCGTCCTTGGCACTGATGCAGTCCACCAAGGCGTAGATGGCCAGTGCCAGCGGTACCAGAAACATCAGCACCCGCAGCATGGTAGTCCCCCTGGACACGATGGCTTGGGCCTCGGTGTGGCCCCTGACTAAGGCCCAGGGTAATGCGTCCGGAATACTGAGGCCCATGGCATACGACGACCTTCGTGCTCTGCTCAAGGCCCTGGAGAAGGATGGCGACCTCAAGCGGGTCAAAGCCGAGGTCGATCCCCATCTCGAAGTGGGCGAGATCACTGACCGGGTGAACAAGGCCGGCGGTCCCGCGCTCCTCTTCGAGAACGTCAAAGGCTCGGACCTGCCGCTGGCGATGAACGTCTACGGCACCGACCGCAGGTTGCTCAAGGCGCTCGGCCTGAAGTCCTACGAGGACATCAGCGAGTCGATCGGCGGTCTCCTCAAGCCCGAGCTGCCGCAGGGCTTCGTCGGGTTCCGCGAGGCGTTCGGCAAGCTCTCGTCGATGACCCATGTGCCGCCGAAGAAGGTCAAGAACGGCCCGGTGCGGGAAGTCGTGCTCCGTGGCGACCAGGTCGATCTCGACCGGCTGCCCGCCCTGTTCACCTGGCCGAAGGACGGCGGCTCGTTCTTCAACCTGGGCCTGACCCACACCAAGGATCCGGAATCCGGGGTGCGCAATCTCGGCCTCTATCGGCTCCAGCGTCACGACCGGCGCACCATCGGAATGCACTGGCAGATCCACAAGGACAGCCGGAATCACTACCAGGTCGCGGCGCGGCGCGGCGAGCGCCTTCCGGTGGCCATCGCCTTCGGCTGCCCGCCCGCCGTCACCTATGCGGCCACCGCGCCCCTTCCCGGGGATATCGACGAGTACCTCTTCGCCGGTTTCGTCGGCGGCAGGCGGGTCGATCTGGTGGACTGCGAGACGGTGCCGCTCCAGGTGCCGGCCCAGGCCGAGGTGGTGCTTGAGGGCTGGCTGACGCCCGGCGAGACGCTGCCCGAGGGCCCCTACGGCGACCACACCGGGTTCTACACGCCGCAGGAGCCCTTTCCCGCGCTCACCATCGACTGCGTCACCATGCGCAGGAAGCCGATCTTCCAGTCGATCGTGGTGGGCCGCCCGCCGACGGAGGACGGGCCGCTCGGCCGGGCCACGGAACGCTTCTTCCTGCCGCTGCTGAAGGTGATCATCCCGGATGTGGTCGACTACCACCTGCCGGAGAGCGGCGCCTTCCACAACTGCGCGATCATCTCGATCGACAAGAAGTACCCCAAGCACGCGCAGAAGGTGATGTCCGCGGTCTGGGGGGCGCACATGATGTCGCTGACCAAGCTGGTCATCGTGGTGGACGCCGACTGCGACGTGCACAACCTCCAGGAGGTCGCCTGGCGCGCGCTGGGCAACGTCGACTACGCGCGCGACGTGCTGGTGACCGAGGGGCCGGTCGACCATCTGGACCACGCCTCCTACCAGCAGTTCTGGGGCGGCAAGGCGGGGATCGACGCCACGGCCAAGTGGCCGGAGGAGGGTTACACCAGGGACGGCGGCTGGCCGGAGATGATCGTCTCCGACCCGGATGTCGCCGAGCGGGTCACCCGGCGTTGGAAGGAATACGGACTGTGACGGTCGCGGCGAGAGCGGAACGGCCCGATTCCGGTCGGGTACGGGCCTTTCTCCGGCTGGTGATGATCGAGCACTCGGTCTTCGCGCTGCCCTTCGGCTATATGGCCGCTCTGACCGCGATGTTCCTCGACGACGGCACCGTGCACTGGCTGACGCTGCTGTGGGTGACCGTCGCCATGGTGGGCCTGCGCACCTTCGCCATGGCGGCCAATCGGATCATCGACCGGGAGATTGACGCGCGTAACCCGCGCACCTCCGGGCGTGAGCTGGTCACCGGGGCGGTGTCGGTGCGGACCGCCTGGGTGGGGGCGCTGGTCGCGCTGGCCGCCTTCCTCGGCGCCGCGGCCCTGCTCAACCCGCTCTGCCTGGCGCTGGCGCCGCTCGCCGTGGTGCCGATGGTGGTCTACCCCTACGGCAAACGGTTCACGGACTATCCGCACGCCATCCTGGGCCTGGCCCAGGCCATGGGCCCCGTCGGCGGCTGGCTCGCGGTGACCGGCGCCTGGTCCTGGGACGCGGTGCTGCTCGGGGCGGCCGTCGGCCTGTGGATCGGCGGCTTCGACCTGATCTACGCCTGTCAGGATGTCGCGGCCGACCGGGCGGGCGGCGTGCGCTCGGTGCCGGCCCGCTTCGGCATCGGCGGCGCGCTGCTCGGCTCCCGCGTCTGCCATCTGGTGACCACGCTGCTCTTCGCCTGGTACGCCCTGGCCACCGACGGCGGACCGCTGCTGTGGGTGGGGCTCGCGGTGGTCGCCGCGGCCTTCGTCTACGAGCACTCCATCGTCAGGGCCGACGATCTCAGCCGCGTCAACCGCGCGTTCTTCACCGTCAACGGCTTCGTGGGCATCGCGCTCTTCAGCTTCGCCCTGCTCGACCTGATCGTCCGCGGCCTCGGCGTCTGAGCCCGGGGCCCCTGCGTCTGGGCCCGGGCCGGGCGTTGACGGGGCTCCGCCCCGCCGCGCTCAGCCGGCGCCGCGTTCAGTCGACCGCGTACTCCTCGACGGCGCCGCCCCCGGCGCCGGTGACCAGGACGCGGAGGCGGCCCTCCGCCGCGCCGGGGAGCACGGCGCTCGGGCCGGTCAGCTCCTCGCCGAGCGGCTGCGGCTCGGCGCTGCGGCTGGCATGGGCCAGATCCAGCGGCAGCCGCCACAGGCCCTCGCCCACCCGGGATGGCACCCAGAGCGAGACGGCGTCATAGGCCAGGCCCACCGGATCGACCTCGCCCGACTCCCAGCTGTGCTCCGGCGGCTGCTGGTCATAACGCTCGCCCGGGATCACGGCGTTGACCTCCACCACGCCCTCGGGGTCGATCTCGACCGACCAGAGCCTGTCCTGCTCGTCCCAGGCCAGGCCGCGGATGTCGCCATGGCCAAGGGTGTGCACCAGGGAGCCGATCGCGACGTTCGCGCCGTCGTCCGGAGGGCCGCCGTTCGGTTCCATCCGCAGGATCTTGCCGGCCTCGGACTCCGGATCGGCGGCGAGCGTGGCGCTGCCGGTGTCGCCCAGGCCCAGATAGAGGAGACCGTCGGGGCCGAAGGCCAACGCCCCGCCGTTGCGGCTCTCGGCGCGGGGGAGATCCCGCACGACCTGCCGGTTCGCGCTGTTGACCTGGGAGCCCTCGGCCCCGGCCGGATCGTGGCCATAGGCGGCCACGGCGCTGCTTCCGGCGCCCGCGTAGAAGGCGTACAGCTCGTCCGAGGGGCGCCCGTCGCCCACGAAGCCGGGGGAGATCGCCAGGGCGAGCAACTCGCCGGTGCCCGCCTCCAGGGCTCCGGAGAGCTGGCCCACCTCGGTGACCTCGCCCTCCGGCGTGACCCGGCTGAGGGCGCCGGCCGAGGTGCCGACCAGCAGATCGCCGTCGGGGAACTCGGCCAGGCAGCAGGCGTCGGCCCAGCCGGGCACGGCCTGCTCGGGCAGGGACGCGATCCGCTGGGCCGAGCCGGTGGGCTCGGCCGTCGGCAGGGGCTCCTGCGGGGGCGGGGACGCGCCGGGCCGCTCGTCGTCGGCCTCGCCCTCGCCGCCGTTCGACGCCTCGTCGTCCGCCGGGGTGGCGGGCTCCCGCGCCGCGCGGTCGGCCGCCGGGCCGCCGACGCAGCCGGCCAGCAGCGCGCCGCCCGCCGCCACGGCGACCAGCGCACGCCTCAACAGCCGCTGACGGGCGCCCCGTTCACGCATCGACTGGCGTTCCTTCCCCGGCTCGCTCCGGTGCCTCGGCTCTTCGACGGACGACGGGGGCCGGGCGGTGGGACATCGGGGCCGTCAGATCGCCATGCCGTAGATGATGGTGAACAGCGTGCCCAGGGAACCGATGATGAAGATCCCCGTGAGCCCGGCGACGATCAGCCCCTTGCCCTGCTCGGCGCTGAAGCTGTCCCGCATCGCGGTGGACCCGATCCGCTGCTTCGCGGCGCCCCAGATGGCGATGCCCATGCAGATCAGGATGGCCAGCGCCATGATGACCTGGATCAGTGTTCTGGCCTCGGTGCCAACAGCGGAGAACGGGCCCCAATCGGGGGCGATTCCGCCGATGATGTTGGTGATGTCGTCTTCTTCGGCCGCTAGGAGCATTCGAACTCACCGCCTCACTCGCTCTCTTGTCCCCTCCTCATCGGATTGTGCCACGGCCCACCGACAGCGTGTCCCGTACGGTGACGAACGCTCACCGCGCCGAACGCCGGCTCTTTGGCCGGAACTCGTCGGCCGACGGGCCGGTCGCCCGCCGATTCCCGCGCGTTCCTGTCGGTCGTGTCCGGCGTCGTGTCCGAGGTCATGTCCAGAACCCGCCCCGGGACTGGACGCTGATCCCCGCTCACATGCCACCATCTTTCGAAGAGCCGGCGAGGAGCCGGTGAACCGGGGCCGTCGGTCGCTGGCGGTCGCTGACGGTTGCTGACAGAGGGGCGGGCGATGCGGCGGATCGTGCTGGTGGTGGGTGCCGGCTTCGGCATCATGCTCGCCTTCGTCGGCTTCCTGGTGATCGGCGTCTACGGCGCGGCGGCCGGCCTCTTCGGCGGCGCCGGCCGACCGGGCGGCGGGGACGGCCAGTTGGCGCGGAACACCGTCCCGCCGGAGTACGAGGCCCTGGTGCAGCAGTGGGGCAACACCTGCCCGGAGCTCTCCCCGGCGATCCTGGCCGCGCAGCTCGGCCAGGAGAGCGGCTGGCAGCCGAACGTGGAGAGCCACGCGGCGGCCCAGGGCATAGCCCAGTTCATCCCCGGCACCTGGGCCACCCACGGCCTGGACGCCAACGGGGACGGGGAGGCCAACGTCTGGGATCCGGAGGACGCCATCCCGTCCGCCGCCTCCTACAACTGCGCGCTCGCCGGCTATGTGCGGGACGTGCCGGGCGATCCGGTGGACAACATGCTGGCCGCCTACAACGCGGGGCCCTACGCGGTGATCCAGTACAACGGGATCCCGCCGTATGAGGAGACCCAGAACTACGTGCGGATCATCCGCAGCGCGGAGGCCAGTTACGCCGCGCCCCCCGAGGACGAGCGCCTGCCGCCGCTGGAGCAGGCCGCGGCGGCCGTGGGCTTCGCCCAGGAGCATCTGGGCACGCCCTACCTCTGGGGCGGGGACGGCACCCCGGAGGACGACGGCAGGTTCGACTGCTCGGGGCTGACCAAGGCCGCCTACGAGTCCGTGGGCATCGAGCTGCCCCGGGTCGCCAACGACCAGTGGATCGCGGGTCCGCATCCCACGCGGGACCAACTCCTCCCCGGCGACCTGGTCTTCTTCGCCACGGATCTGACCGACTCCCGGAGCATCCACCATGTCGGGATCTATGTCGGCGGCGGCTACATGATCAACGCGCCCTACACCGGCGCCACCATCCGCTTCGACCCCATCGACTCCCCCGACTACTTCGGCGCCACCCGCCCCACCGCCGGCTGAGGCCGACGCCCCGGCGGATCGAATTCCGGGTGCGGGGGGCCCGGTCGGTGTTCGTATACTCCTGCGAGTTCGTTCCTGCGAGTCCAAGGCGAACGGGAGGGGAGACCGTGAAGCTTGCCGAGGCCCTTGCGGAGCGTGCGGAGGCGACGCGTCGGGTGGAGCAGCTGCGGGCGCGCGTCGTCAGCAGCGCGCGGCACCAGGAGGGGGAGACGCCCGCCGAGGACGCGGCCCAACTGCTGGCCGAGGCCGGCGAGGTGTTGGACACCCTGGAGGCGTTGATCCGGCGGATCAACCGGACCAACGCCGCCGTGCGGATGGGTGCGGACGGCACCCTCACCGACGCCCTCGCCCGCCGGGACACCCTGCGGCTGCGGCACTCCGTGGTCACGGCGGCGGCGGACGCGGCGGCCGGCACCGGCGACCGTGGATACGGCCGGCAGCTCCGTTCCGAGCTGATGGTGCTCCCCGCGCTCCCGGTCGCGGAGCTGCGCGCCCAGGCGGACGCGCTGGCCCGGGAGATCCGGGAGGTCGACGTGCGGATCCAGCGGACGAACTGGGAGGCCGATCTGCTGGACTGACCGGTCCGGCAGGGCGAGAGAAGTGGCGAGAGAGATGTGGAGCGGGTAACCGCTTCGGAGGCGCGCATCCACCGGGGGCCGGCGGTTTCCGGCCCACCTATGGCGCGTGAGGAGCAACGCCGGGGTTCGACTCCCCACCGACAGCGCAGCTCAGCACGGCGCACAGGTAACGGTGCACATCGCACAGCACATCACCAGGTGCGGATCCGAGGCGGCGAGGGCGGGTTCGGGGCTCTCCACATCTCGTCACCGGGGCGAGGCCCCCGGTTGGTGACGGTCCGTTTGGCTCTGGCCAAGGCAACCGTGCTGAACTGCGGCAAGGCGTTGCTGTTCGATAACGCTGTCGCGCGCATTCGATGGACCTAGGCACTCCAGGGGACGTTAAGGGCGTTACCTGTACCGGAACAGGGGCTCCTCTTCCCTGCCAGCCTTGGCAGGGTCCCCCACAGCACGAAGGGGCCACAACGGCACATGGCTGGACTCGACCATCCGGACTTCGAGCTTGATGTCCTCTACGAGATCAACGGCCTCGCCGAGCGGTTGTCCGGCCGGACGCGGGACGTCGTCACCTTTGTCGGCGAGTACGGACTGCCGTTCGTGCTGGTGGCGTTGGTGGGCCTCGGTTGGCTGCTGGTGCGGCGGCGCGCCGACGCGCCGCAGGCGGTGGCCGGCTGCTTCTGGGCGCTGCTGGCCGCCGGGTTGACCTGGGCGGCGAACGTCCCGATCCGCGCGTTCGTCGCGCGACCGCGCCCGCATGAGAGTCATGCCGAGCTGATCCCGATGGTCGACGGCAGGGACGGCTACTCCTTTGTCAGCGACCACGCGGGTGCGGCGACGGCGATCGCGGTGGCGCTGTTTCTGGTGCACCGGGTGCTGGGTCTTGTGGCGCTGGGGCTCGCCCTGTTGCAGGGCGCGGCCCGGGTGCTGATGGGGGTGCACTACCCGACGGATGTGATCGGTGGCTTCGCCCTGGGCATGGCCGTCGCGCTGCTGCTCGCCCCGTTGGGCATGGCCCTGTTGACCCCGCTGGTGCGGGCCCTCGCCGGCGTCGGCTGGCTCGGCTGGCTGGCCAGACCGCCGGCGGACGATCCGGAGCGGGAACGCGACCCGGGGGAACGCCTGGCCGCCTAGCCGCCGGTGTCGTCGGGGGCGGTGCGGGAGTGGCCGGCGGCCTCGTCTCTGGCGAGGGGGCGGGAGCGGCGGGCCGGGCCGTACCATCCACAGCGGGTGGCTCCGCCGGTTCGCGGTGGGAGGCGGTGGCTTGTCCTGGACGTCACCGTTCGCCCGGGTTCGCGGTGCGGGAGTGGCCGGCGGCCTCGTCTCTGGCGAGGGGGCGGGAGCGGCGGGCCGGGCCGTACCATCCACAGCTGCAACGGGAGGCCAGGAAGGGGCCGCGTTCGTAGAGTTCCACCTGGTGTGGGTCGCCGGTGACGCCGGGTGACGCCTCCGGTATGTCCGCACCTTGCTCGTCCACCCCACCACCGTAACGGCCCTGCCGAGCCCTCGTTAGGTCGGTAGTCATCCGGCCGGCGGGACCGCGGCCGGCGGTGTTCGCAGAACGTGGCGGTTCCGGGAGGGCCAGGGGGCTCATGGTGGTGTGGCGGCGAGTCGCGGGGCTCGGCAGGGGTGGGCTGTTGGTCCTGATGCTCGCGGTCAGCGGCTGCTCCGGCACCGGCACGGCCGCGCCCGAGGGGCGGTCGTCGGACGATCCGCTGCGCGCCGTGCGGTCGGCGCCCGATCTGCTGGTGGAGTCAGGCTCCTCGCAGGCCCGCACGGCCATGCGGATGGCCTCGGGCGGCACCCGGCTCACCATCCATGGCGAGGGCGTCTTCGACTACGTGGACGGCATCGGCGAGCTGCTGGTGACGCTGCCGCCCGATCCGGCGGCCCCCGAGCGGGCGGAGCCGGTGACGGAGGTCTTCGCGCCGGGTGAGCTGTTCATGAAGAACCGGGGCGCCGGGGTGCCGGCGGACAAGTGGGTGCGGGTCGAGGTGGCCGGCGTCGCGGACGGGAACCTGGTGACGGGCGGCGCGACGGATCCGATCACCGCGGTCGAGCTGCTGCGCGGGGTGCGCAGCGCGGACGATCTGGGGGCGGCCAGCGTGGACGGGGTGCCGGTGCGGCACTACCGGGGGGTGACCGACATCGCCGTGGCCGCGGAGGCGGCGGCCACGGCACGGATCAGGGAGCAGCTGTCGGCCGCGGTGGGCGGCTTCACCAGCACCGAGGTGCCCTTCGACGCCTACCTCGACGATCAGGGCACGCCACGGAAGGTGCGGCACGAGTTCAGCCTGGCGCAGGGCCTGTGGGCGGTCGAGGTGACGTCCACGGTGACGCTCTTCGGCTTCGGCGTCACGGTCGAGGTGGTGCTGCCGGCCGACGAGGACGTCTACTGGGGCGCCGTCGCCTGAGCCCGCCGGCCTGGCCGGCTCAGGTGCGGAGCATCCGGCCGATGGCGGCGGTGGCCTCCTTGACCTTGGCGTCGATCTCGGGGCCGCCCTCCTGGGCGGCGTGCGCGACGCAGTGCCGCAGATGCTCTTCGAGCAGCTGGAGGGCGAAGGACTGGAGCGCCTTGGTCGAGGCGGAGACCTGCGTCAGTATGTCGATGCAGTAGACGTCCTCGTCGACCATGCGCTGGAGGCCACGGATCTGCCCCTCGATCCGGCGGAGCCGTTTGAGGTGGGCGTCCTTGTCCTTGCTGTAGCCGTGCTGGCCCTGGTCTGACTGGTCTGACTGGCCTGACTGGGCTGGCTGGCCGGGTTGGTCCGCCTCGGCCGCCGGCTCGGCATGGCAGGTGGGGTCCGGCTCGCCTGGTGCGCCAGGGCCGCCGATCGTCCCTACTGTGGTCATAGTGCCGCCTTCTGCTCATATACCCCTGATGGGTATAGCGTAACGAACCGTCGGCCAACCGGGCAGTATCGTGCACCCAGCCGGCAACCTGACCGCCCTGCGTGATTCATTTGCTATTCACTTTTGACCGTAAGTCGATTCACCTGATCAACCTACTTTCAGGTGAGAACGGTTACGGGAAGGATCGAACGACAGTGAAGCTTTCGCGCACGAGCGGGCGGCAGCGGCGGGCGCTCAGCCTCGGTGCCGCGCTGGCGGCGGGCGCCCTGGCCCTCACTGCCTGTGGCACGGATGACAACTCCGGCCTTCCCGGGGCGGTGGACTTCTCGGTCGAGGGCCTCACCTGCGGCCCGGACGGCACCCTGCTGGCCTCGGGCTCCAGCGCCCAGGCCAACGCGATGGAGGTCTGGGTGAACACCTACCAGGCCAATTGTGAAGGCAGCCAGATCAACTACAAGGCCACCGGTTCTGGCGCCGGCGTCCAGGAGTTCCTCCAGGGCACCACCGCGTTCGCCGGCTCCGACTCGCTGCTCTCACCGGGCGAGGTGGAGGAGTCGCGGAGCGTCTGCCGCGACGGGGGCCGCGCCATCCATCTGCCGATGGCGGCCGGCCCCATCGCCCTGGGCTACAACCTCCCCGGTGTGCCGGAGCTGACGCTGGACGCGGCCACCCTGGCCCAGATCTTCGACTCCAGGATCACCCGCTGGGACGACCCCGCCGTCGCGGCGCTCAACCCGGGCGTCGACCTCCCCGACCTGGCGATCACCCCGTTCCACCGTTCGGACGGCTCCGGCACGACCGAGAACCTCACCAGCTATCTGAACGAGAGCGCGCCGGAGGACTGGCCGCACGAGCCCAACAAGAGCTGGCGCGGCCGAGGCGGCCAGTCGGCGGACGGCTCCTCCGGCCTGGTCGGCATGGTGCAGCAGAACGAGGGCGCGATCAGCTACTTCGAGCTGTCCTACGCGCACCAGAACAACCTGGACACCGTGCGGATCGACACCGGCGCCGAGGAGCCGGTCGAGGCCACCGTGGAGAACTCCTCCAACGCCATCGCCGAGGCCGAGGTGATCGGCGAGGACGGGGATCTGGCGCTCCAGCTGGACTACGGGAGCACCGCCGAGGGCGTCTACCCGATCGTCCTGGTCACCTACGAGATCGTCTGCGACCGGGGCAACGAGCCCGGCACCCTCGATCTGACCAGGGCCTTTCTCAACTACACCGCCGGCGAAGAGGGGCAGCGGGCGCTGGCCGAGATCGACTACGCGCCCATCTCCGACGACATCGTCGAGCAGGTGCGGCAGCGCGTCGAGGCGATGGACTGAGGGCCGGAGATGACAGCGAAGAGCACGGACGTCGAGCCCGCCCCCCGTCCGCCCGAGGGGTCGGGCGGGAGCACCACCCGCCTGGGTGACCGGGTGTTCAGCAACCTCTCCAAGGGCTCGGGCATCGCCCTGCTGGTGATCATGGGCGCCATCGCGGTGTTCCTCACCATCCGCGCGGTGGTCGCCATCAGGGCCAACGACGGCAACTTCCTGACCACCTTCGCCTGGGAGGCCAACGCCGACCCGCCGTACTTCGGGATCGCCGTGCTGCTCTTCGGCACCGTGGTCAGCTCGGTGATCGCCATGGTGATCGCGGTGCCGATCGCGGTGGGCATCGCGCTGTTCATCTCGCACTACGCGCCGCGCCGGCTCTCCACGCCCATCGGCTATCTGATCGATCTGCTGGCCGCCGTGCCCAGCATCATCTACGGCCTCTGGGGCGCGCTCTATCTGGTGCCTCGGATGACCGGCCTCTACGACTGGCTGGACCAGTTCCTCGGCTGGACCAAGGTCTTCTCCTACGACGGCAGCCCGGCGCGTTCGCTGATGACCGTCGGCATCCTGCTGGCCATCATGATCCTGCCGATCATCACCTCGGTCACCCGTGAGGTGTTCAAGCAGACGCCCAAGGCCAACCAGGAGGCGGCGCTGGCGCTGGGCGCCACCCGCTGGGAGGTGATCCGGGTGACCGTGCTGCCCTTCGGGCGCTCCGGCGTGATCAGCGCCTCGATGCTGGGCCTCGGCCGGGCCCTGGGCGAGACCATGGCGGTGGCCACCGTCCTCTCGCCCAGCTTCCTGATCAACGCCAGCGTGCTGGAGTCCGGCGGCGGCACCTTCGCGCAGAACATCGCCAGCCAGTTCAAGGAGGCCGGATCGATGGGCCGGGACGCGCTGATCGCCTCGGGCCTGGTGCTCTTCCTGCTGACCCTGCTGGTCAACGGCGCGGCGCGGCTGATCATCGCCCGCCGCAAGGAGTACTCGGGGGCCAACGCATGAGCAGCGACCTGTCGAACCCGTCCACCCAGCCGAGCCGGCCCACCGGCGCCCTCGACGTGCGGCCCAAGACGTTGCGCCCGCCGAGGCTGCCGCGCTGGTCGGTGGCGGCGCTGCTGCTCGGCTCGGTGGCGTTCGGCGTGGCCGCCGGGCTGCTCGGCGGCCTGGACAGCCACGTGCAGTGGGGCCTGATCGCCGCGCTGGCCTTCGTGCTCTCCCGCTTCCTGCTGACGTCGGCCGTCGAGGGCCGCCGGCAGGCGGTGGACAAGCTGGCCGCCACGCTGGTGTGGGCCAGCTTCGTGGTCGCCGTGCTGCCGCTGGCCTCGCTGATCTGGGAGACGGTCTCCCGGGGCGCCCCCGGCGTCGACTGGTACTTCCTGACCCACTCGATGAACGGCGTGCTCAGCTGGCAGGACGGCGGCGGGATCTACCACGCGCTGCTCGGCACGGTGCAGCAGGTCGCGCTGGCCTCCGTGCTGGCCATCCCGATCGGCCTGCTCACCGCGGTCTATCTGGTGGAGTACGGCTCGGGCCGGCTGGCGAAGGTGATCACCTTCTTCGTGGACGTGATGACCGGCATCCCGTCGATCGTCGCCGGCCTCTTCGTCCTCAGCCTGTGGATCATGATGCTGGACCTGGGCTACTCCGGGTTCGCCGGGGCGCTGGCGCTGGCCATCCTGATGATGCCGATCGTGGTCCGCTCCACCGAGGAGATGCTCAAGCTGGTCCCCGGCGAGCTGCGCGAGGCGTCGCTCGCGCTCGGCATCCCGAAGTGGCGCACCATCCTCAAGGTGGTGCTGCCCACGGCCATCGGCGGCATCACCACCGGCGTCATGCTGGCGCTGGCCAGGATCGCCGGCGAGACCGCGCCGATCATCCTGCTGGTCTTCGGCAACAACATGATCAACGCCAACGTCTTCGAAGGCGCCCAGTCCTCGCTGCCGCTCTATGTCTACGAGCAGTGGTCGTACGGCACCCAGTCCGCCTACGACCGTGCCTGGTCGGCGGCGCTGGTGCTGATCGCCTTTGTGATGATCCTCAATCTGGTCGCCCGCGGCATCGCCCGCTGGAAGGCCCCCAAGACCGGTCGTTAGGAGAGGTGCCACCATGGCCAAGCGCATCGATGTCAGCGGGCTCAATGCCTACTACGGCGCCCACCGGGCGATCGAGGACATCACCATGCACATCGAGCCGGGCGCGGTGACCGCGTTCATCGGCCCGTCGGGCTGCGGCAAGTCCACGTTCCTGCGCACCCTCAACCGGATGCACGAGGTCACGCCGGGCGGGCGGGTCGAGGGCAAGGTGATGCTGGACAACGAGGACCTCTACGGCCCCGGCGTCGACCCCGTCTCCGTGCGGCGCACCATCGGGATGGTCTTCCAGCGGCCCAACCCGTTCCCCACCATGTCGATCTACGACAACGTCGCCGCCGGCATCAGGCTCAACGGCGGCGCGCGGCGCAAGTCCGATCTCGACGAGCTGGTGGAGCGCAACCTGCGCGCCGCCAACCTGTGGAACGAGGTGAAGGACCGCCTGGCGCGCCCGGGTTCAGGGCTCTCCGGCGGTCAGCAGCAGCGGCTCTGCATCGCGCGTGCGACGGCCGTGGAGCCGGACGTGCTGCTGATGGACGAGCCCTGCTCGGCGCTCGACCCGGTCTCCACGCTGGCGATCGAGGATCTGATCGACAAGCTGAAGTCCGAGTACACCATCGTGATCGTCACCCACAACATGCAGCAGGCCGCCCGGGTCTCGGACCGCACCGCGTTCTTCAACCTGGCGGCGATCGGCCAGCCCGGCCGGCTGATCGAGATCGACCAGACGGAGAAGATCTTCTCCAACCCATCCGTGCAGGCCACCGAGGACTACATCTCGGGCCGCTTCGGCTGAGCGGCGCCCACCACGCGCGGCGGCCCGCACCTCTCCCTGGCTGGAGGGGTGCGGGCCGCCGGTGGTGCGGGGTGGTGTTCAGGTGGTGCGGTAGGCGTCGATGATGGTCTGGGTCAGGGTGTTGCCGTCGTTGTCCTCGACCTCGGCGCGCAGGGAGACGGTGCCGCCGGCGTCGGGGCTGAGGATCTCCACGGCTCCGTCGACGATGTCGGCCTCTTCCCAGGTGTCGCCGCCGTCGAGGGAGGCGGAGACGGTCAGTGAGGCGGGTTCGTCGGCGGCTGAGCCCTGGACGGTGACGGGCACGGTGAGTGTCTCACCGGCGGGGGTGGTGCTGTCGAGGGCCAGTTCCGGGGTGTAGCGGACGGCGCTGAACGGCAGGGCCGTCAGCTCGTCCGTGCTCGCGGAGGTGAAGGTGAACGCGGAGGTGACCTCCGTGCTCACGGTCGAGACCGACGGGCCGCGCGTGATGCTGGTGACCAGCTCGTAGTCGGCCTCGTCCGCCGGCACCTCGAACTCGACCCAGTCCAGCGGCTCGTCCACGACGGCGTACTCCTCGCCGTCCCGGTAGAGCGTGGTCTCGGCCGAGTCGTAGTCGCTGGCGCTGTAGTTGCCGGCGCCGTCGTTGAACGCGTTGGTCCAGCCGTAGAGCGTGTCGCCGTCGCGGAAGATGTTCCCGCCCTCGTCCACGGCCGGGCCGTGCACGCCCACGTTGATCGTCAGGTCATAGACCTCACCCGCGGCGTACTCGGCGAAGTCGACGAAGGTCAGCGTGGCGAACCACACCTCGGGGGTGTCCTGGTACAGATCGAAGCCCCAGGCGACGCCCTCCTGGAGGTACAGCTCCGCGGTGCGCGGCAGCGGGTGCTCCCAGGCCGACGCGAAGAACGAGGTCTCCGGGTAGACGAAGAGCGGGCCGCTTGAGCCCTCGACCGAACTGCCGATGGCGGCGTTGACCTGGGCGGTCTCGGCCAGTTCCAGGTGCTCGGTCAGGCCGGTGTAGAACCCGTCGGGGTTGGAGTGCGCGCCGTAGTACTCCTGGCCTTCCTCGCCGAGCCAGCTGGCGGTGGCGTCACCCCTGACCGAGAAGGACCCGGCCTCGCCCAGCTGGGCGGTGCGCAGGCCCTCGGGCAGCCCGGCGGCGCTCCAGCCGGAGACGAAGAGCAGCTCGCCGTCCTCGTCGAGGAAGCTGACGGTGGGGGAGAGGTCCGTCTGCTCGGCGGTCTCGTCCTCCAGCGTCCAGTCGATCAGCTCGGCGTCGTTGGCGTCGGCGGTGACGGTGGCGTCCTCGTCGACCTGGACGCTGGGCGCGACCAGCCAGTCGACGCCGGCCAGCTCCTCGCCGTCCTCCGACACCTGGTAGAGCGAGACGTCGACGACATACTCGCCCGGGGGCACCCGGACCGTGCCGCTGCCCTCGGTCCCGACCAGCTCGAAGCTCTCCTGCGTCTCCAGGTTGAGCACGCTGGCATAGAACTCGTCGGCCGGGGCGCCGGTCCTGTCGGTGGATTCGACGGTGAGGTCGAACTTCTCCTGCTCGCGTTCCACGGCGCCGGCGGTGGTGACGGTGGTGGTGCCGTCCGTCGCGGTGATGTGGAGGGAGTGGACGCCGAAGAGGGTGCCGGCGGAGGTGTTGGCGGTGACCTCGACGGTGGCGGTGTCGCCGGCGGGGATGGTGACCTCGTCGGCGGAGAGGCTGAAGAGCCCTTCGGGGGCCTGGGCGCCCTCGGGGTCGGTGGCGGTGGCGCTCAGCTGGAGGGTGACGTCCTGGTCGCCGAGGTTGGCGTAGGTCAGTTCCTTGGTGACCGGCTCGGCGTCCTCGTGGGGGAAGGGGACGATGCCGAAGCTGAGGTTGGCCGGTTCGGCGATCACCGTCTGGGAGATGGCGGCGGGTACGTCGATGCGGCCGGAGCCTTGTTGGATGGCGCTGTAGCCGTCGGCGGTGATGGCGGAGCCGGAGAGTACGGCCTTGACCTGCTGGCCTGTCAACTCCGGGTTGGCCTGGGCGACCAGCGCCGCCGCGCCGGCGACGTGGGGGGTGGCCATGGAGGTGCCGGAGATGGCGACGTGGGTGTCGTCGACGGGGGTGCCGTAGTCCCAGATGGCGGCGTTCTCGGCGCCGGCGGCGGCGATGTCGACGCCGGGGGCGGTCACGTCGGGCTTCAGGGCGCCGTCTCGGACGCGGGGGCCGACGGAGGAGAAGTCGGCCAGCTCGTCGGCGTCATCCACGGCGCCCACCGTCAGCGCGGCGTCCGCCGTACCGGGGGTGCCGACGGAGCCGGCGGAGGGGCCGGAGTTGCCGGCGGCGATGACGAAGAGGGCGTCGCTCTCGGCGGAGAGGGTGTTGACGGCTTCTTCCATGGGGTCGATCTCGTTGCCGGCGTAGCCGCCCAGGCTCATCGAGACGATGTCGGCGCCCTCGTCGACGGCCCACTGCATGCCCTCGATGATGTCCGACTCCCAGCCGCTGCCGAAGTCGTCCAACACCTTGCCGTTGAACAACTCCGCACCCGGCGCGACGCCGTTGTACGGGTCACCGACACCGGCGACGGTCGACGCCACATGGGTGCCGTGGCCGTCCCGGTCCGTGGCGGAGTCGGATTCGGAGAAGTTCTGTTCGGCGGTGATCTTGTCGGCGCCGAGGTCCTCGTGTTCCTTGGCGATGCCGGTATCCAGCACGGCGACGGTGATGCCCGTGCCGTCGAAGCCGGCTTCCCAGGCGTCGGGGGCGCCGATCTGCGGCACGCTGACGTCCAGTGACTTGGTGACCAGGCCGTCCAGCGCGATCGAGCCGACGCCGGGTGCCGCGTCCAGGGTGCCGACGCCCTCGGCGGGTCGGGTCAGTTCGGCCCACAGGGCGGGGATGTCCTCGGCCGCGACGGTCAGCGCTTCGCCGTCCACGGCGTCCAGGGTGGCGTCGACGTCCGGGTCGGCGTCGGCGAACAGTTCGGCGGCGCCCTGGTCGGTTCCGGTGTAGGAGACGATCAGCCGCAGGCCGTCGACCTGTCGGTACTGTTCGCGGCTCAGCTCGGTGACATCGAAGAGACGGCGGTCGAGCGTGCCGTCGTGGAGCAGTGGGATCACGTCGGCTGGCAGCACTTGGAGGTTCTCGCCGACCTTGGTGGTGCGTACCGGGATGTTCTCCCGGCCCTCGGCCGGGATCAGCCCGGTGACCTGACCGTCCTGGCCGAGCACCACCTGATCACCCGTGATCAGCGTGATCCGCTCACCGACGGCCTCCCGCTCGGAGACGGTCGGAATCCCACCCCTGGCGCTCTCGTCGGCGCCGGCCGTCGCCGCGAGCCCCGCCGTCATGGCGAGCGCAACGGCCGTGGCCCCGGCTATCCGAAGGCGTGCCCTCTTGGAATCTTTCTTCAACTGTCCCCCATATGACAGAAGTTGACAGGGGGCGTCGTCCATCCCCCCGGTTCGATCATCGGCTGAGAAACAGGCGACAAGTCATGTCGTCAGGGGTGGGGACTGTGAGAGGTTCGTGGCCCGGCCGTGACCGTGGAGGCCATGAGCGGCGCCCACCACGTGCGGCGGCCCGCACCTCTCCCTGGTTGGAGGGGTGCGGGCCGCCGGTGGTGCGGGGTGGTGTTCAGGTGGTGCGGTAGGCGTCGATGATGGTCTGGGTCAGGGTGTTGCCGTGGTTGTCCTCGACCTCGGCGCGCAGGGAGACGGTGCCGCCGGCGTCGGGGCTGAGGATCTCCACGGCTCCGTCGACGATGTCGGCCTCTTCCCAGGTGTCGCCGCCGTCGAGGGAGGCGGAGACGGTCAGTGAGGCGGGTTCGTCGGCGGCTGAGCCCTGGACGGTGACGGGCACGGTGAGTGTCTCACCGGCGGGGGTGGTGCTGTCGAGGGCCAGTTCCGGGGTGTAGCGGACGGCGCTGAACGGCAGGGCCGTCAGCTCGTCCGTGCTCGCGGAGGTGAAGGTGAACGCGGAGGTGACCTCCGTGCTCACGGTGGTGAGGTCGGTGCCGCGCGACACGGTCGTGACCAGCTCGTAGTCGGCCTCGTCGGCCGGCAGCTCGAACTCCAGGTAGTTCAGCGGCGCGTCAGCGGACGCGTACTCCTCGCCGTCGCGGTAGAGCGTGGTCTCGGCCGAGTCGTGGTCACCCCAGGTGGGGTTGTCGGCGCCGTCGTTGAACGCGTTGGTCCAGCCGTAGAGCGTGTCGCCGTCGCGGAAGATGTTCCCGCCCGCGTCCACGGCGGGGCCGTGCACGCCCACGTTGATCGTCAGGTCATAGACCTCACCCGCGGTGTAGGTGGTGAGGCCGACGAGGTTCGACGTGCCCCTGAAGGTGTCCCAGTCCCTCTGGGAGAGTTCCAACTCCCAGGAGACGGTGTCCTGGACGTACACCTCCGCGGTGCGCGGCAGCGGCAGTTCCTCGGCGATGGTGAAGCCCGGGGTCTCCGGAAGGACGAAGAACGCGCCGCTGGCGTCCGCGACCGAGCTGCCCAGGCCGGCGTTGATCCGGGCCAGCTGGGACAGCTCCACATGTTCCGTGAGGCCGGTGTAGAACGCGCCGGGGTTGACGTGTGCCGCGTGGTACTCCTGGCCTTCCGTACCCGCGAAGGCCACGGTGGCGTCGCTGTCGATCGGGACCGACCCGACCTCGCCCAGCTGGGCGGTGCGCAGGCCATCCGGCAGGTCCATCACACTCCAGCCGAGGGAGAGCCTCGTCCTCCCCGACTCGTCGAGGAAGCGGATGGTGGGGGAGAGGATCGTCTGCTCGGCGGTCTCGTCCTCCAGCGTCCAGTCGATCAGCTCGGCGTCGTTGGCGTCGGCGGTGACGGTGGTGTCCTCGTCGACCTGGACGCCGGGGGCGACCAGCCAGTCGACGCCGGCGAGCTCCGCACCGGTCTCGTCCAGGTGGTAGAGCGAGACGTCGACCGCGTACTCGCCCGGGGGCACCCGGACCGTGCCGCTGCCCTCGGTGCCGAGGAACTCGTAGCGCTCCTGGGTCTCCAGGTCGTAGGCGTACCCGTAGAACTCCTGGGTCGGGGCGCCGGTCCTGTCGGTGGATTCGACGGTGAGGTCGAACTTCTCCTGCTCGCGTTCCACGGCGCCGGCGGTGGTGACGGTGGTGGTGCCGTCGGTCGCGGTGATGTGGAGGGAGTGGACGCCGAAGAGGGTGCCGGCCGAAGCATCAGCTGTCACCTCGACGGTGGCGGTGTCGCCGGCGGGGATGGTGACCTCGTCGGCGGAGAGGCTGAAGAGCCCTTCGGGGGCCTGGGCGCCCTCGGGGTCGGTGGCGGTGGCGCTCAGCTGGAGGGTGACGTCCGCATCGCCGAGGTTGGCGTAGGTCAGTTCCCTACTGACCGCGTCCTCGTGCGGGAAGGGCACGATGCCGAAGCTGAGGTTGGCCGGTTCGGCGATCACCGACTGCGCGATCGCGGCGGGTACGTCGATGCGGCCGGAGCCTTGTTGGATGGCGCTGTAGCCGTCGGCGGTGATGGCGGAGCCGGAGAGTACGGCCTTGACCTGCTGGCCGGTCAACTCGGGGTTGGCCTGGGCGACCAGCGCCGCCGCGCCGGCGACGTGGGGGGTGGCCATGGAGGTGCCGGAGATGGCGACGTGGGTGTCGTCGACGGGGGTGCCGTAGTCCCAGATGGCGGCGTTCTCGGCGCCGGCGGCGGCGATGTCGACGCCGGGGGCGGTCACGTCGGGCTTCAGGGCGCCGTCTCGGACGCGGGGGCCGACGGAGGAGAAGTCGGCCAGCTCGTCGGCGTCATCCACGGCGCCCACCGTCAGCGCGGCGTCCGCCGTACCGGGGCTGTCGACGGAGCCGGCGGAGGGGCCGGAGTTGCCGGCGGCGATGACGAAGAGGGCGTCGCTCTCGGCGGAGAGGGTGTTGACGGCTTCTTCCATGGGGTCGATCTCGTTGCCGGCGTAGCCGCCCAGGCTCATCGAGACGATGTCGGCGCCCTCGTCGACGGCCCACTGCATGCCCTCGATGATGTCCGACTCCCAGCCGCTGCCGAAGTCGTCCAACACCTTGCCGTTGAACAACTCCGCGCCGGGAGCCACCCCGTTGTACGGATCGCCGCTCCCGGCGACCGTGGCGGCGACGTGGGTGCCATGGCCGTCGAGGTCGGTCACGACATCCGACTCGGAGAAGTTCTGTTCGGCGGTGATCTTGTCGGCGCCGAGGTCCTCGTGTTCCTTGGCGATGCCGGTGTCCAGCACGGCGACGGTGATGCCCGTGCCGTCGAAGCCGGCTTCCCAGGCGTCGGGGGCGCCGATCTGCGGCACGCTGACGTCCAGTGACTTGGTGACCAGGCCGTCCAGCGCGATCGAGCCGACGCCGGGTGCCGCGTCCAGGGTGCCGACGCCCTCGGCGGGTCGGGTCAGTTCGGCCCACAGGGCGGGGATGTCCTCGGCCGCGACGGTCAGCGCTTCGCCGTCCACGGCGTCCAGGGTGGCGTCGACGTCCGGGTCGGCGTCGGCGAACAGTTCGGCGGCGCCCTGGTCGGTTCCGGTGTAGGAGACGATCAGCCGCAGGCCGTCGACCTGTCGGTACTGTTCGCGGCTCAGCTCGGTGACATCGAAGAGACGGCGGTCGAGCGTGCCGTCGTGGAGCAGTGGGATCACGTCGGCTGGCAGCACTTGGAGGTTCTCGCCGACCTTGGTGGTGCGCACCGGGATGTTCTCCCGGCCCTCGGCCGGGATCAGCCCGGTGACCTGACCGTCCTGGCCGAGCACCACCTGATCACCCGTGATCAGCGTGATCCGCTCACCGACGGCCTCCCGCTCGGAGACGGTCGGGACCTGGCCCGCCGCCCCTTCCTCAGCTCCGGCCGTCGCCGCTAATCCCGCCGTCATGGCGAGCGCAACGGCCGTGGCCCCGGCTATCCGAAGGCGTGCCCTCTTGGAATCTTTCTTCAACTGTCCCCCTGGTGACAGAAGTTGGCAGGAGGCGTCATCCGTCCTCCGCCAACCGATCATCGGTTGGGGAACTGCTGTCAAGCCACACCGTCAAGGGTGGGGACCGTGAGGGAATGGTGGTGTGACCGTGGTGATGGAGGCTCGTGATCCGGCTCCGGGCCCTCCCTAGCCGACCGCGAGACGCACCAGCCAGTAGCTCAGCGCGGCCACCCCACCGGCCGCCGGCATGGTGATGAACCAGCCGCGCACGATGCTCCCCGCCACCCCCCAGCGCACCGCGCTCACCCGACGGGTGGCGCCCACGCCCATGATCGCCGAGGTGATCACATGGGTGGTCGAGATCGGCGCGTGGAAGAAGTACGACGCCGAGTACAGCACCGAGGCCGCCGTGGTCTCCGCCGCGAAACCGCGCGGCGGGTCCAGCTCGATGATCCGCCGGCCCAGGGTGCGCATGATCCGCCAGCCGCCCGCATAGGTGCCGAGCGACAGCATCAACGCACAGGACACCTTCACCCAGATCGGGATGGCGTCGCTCTCGTCCTGCACACCGGCGATCACCAGCGCCATCACCACCACGCCCATGGTCTTCTGGGCGTCCTGTAGCCCGTGGCCCAGGGCCATCCCCGCCGCCGAGACCGTCTGCGCCATCCGGAAACCCCGCTGCGCGCGGTGCGGGTTGGCCTTTCGGAAGGCCCACAGGATGCCGACCATCACCAGATAGCCCAGCACCAGGCCGATCAGCGGCGAAAGGATCATGGGAATCACGATCTTGGTGAGCACGCCGTCCCAGTGCACGGTCGAGCTCCCGGCCAGCGCGGCCCCCACCAGGCCGCCGAAGAGCGCGTGCGAGGAGGACGAGGGGAGACCGTAGTGCCAGGAGACCAGATTCCAGGAGATGGCCCCCACCAGCGCGGCGAACAGGATGACCATGCCCTGTTTGCCCGTCGGGGTGGCGATCAACCCCTCGCTGACGGTCTTGGCCACGCCGGAGCCCAGAAACGCCCCGGCCATGTTCATCAGCGCGGCCATCGCGAGTGCGATACGTGGCGTCAACGCCCGGGTCGAGATCGAGGTGGCGATCGCGTTGGCGGAGTCGTGGAAGCCGTTGGTGTAGGTGAAGAAGAACGCCGCACCGATGACGACGAGCAGAGCGAAGGTGTCCACAGTGGGCTCAGGACTCCTTGACCACAATCGTCTCCACCGTGTTGGCGACCGACTCGAAGGCGTCGGCCGCCTCCTCCAGCACATCCACGATCTGCTTGAGCTTCATCACCTCGATGGCCTCGAAGCCCCCGCTGAACAGCTGCGCCAAGAGCTTCCGATGCACCTGGTCCGCCTGGTTCTCCAGGCGGTTGACCTCGATCCAGTACTCGTTCAGCTCCCGCATGGTGCGCAGCCTCGGCATCGCCTCGGCGGTCAGCTCGGCCGCCCTGCCGAGCACCTCTATCTGGCTCTCCACGCCCTTGGGCAGTTCGTCGATCTTGTAGAGAACCACCAGGTCGACGGCCTCTTCCATGAAATCCATGATGTCGTCGAGCAGTGAGGCCAGCCGGTAGATGTCCTCGCGGTCGAACGGGGTGACAAACGACGAGTTCAGCTGATGGAAGATGGCATGGGTCACATCGTCACCGGCGTGCTCGGCCGCGCGCATCCGCTCACCGATTTCCACCCGCGCCGCCGCATCGGCGCCCAGCAGCTCCATCAGCAGTTTCGAGCCACTGAGCACATTGTCGGCCGCGGTGGCGAACAGCTCGTAAAAGCTGGTCTCCCTCGGCGTCAGGCGAAAGCGCACGGCAGTTCCTCTGGCATTCAGCGGCTGTTGTCCCGACGATGCTAAGGGCAGAAACCAGCCACGGCTAACCTCTCTGGGAGAGCCTCGCTCAGCGGTTGCCGTTGTAGGGACCGTAGGGGCCGTCGCTGCTGCTCCAGCCGCCGCCACGGCCGCCGCCGCGCGTCACGGAGGTGACCGCGGGCTTCACATCCACCAGATAGACGACGGTCGCCACCGTGCCGGCGAGCACCAGCAGCAGATGCGGGATGGCCAGCTGTACCGCCACCGTGACGCCGAGGATCACCAGCCAGAACGGCTTGGTCTGCTTGTTGGCCGCGCGGAACGCGTCCTCCCGCTGGAGCGCCGCGTGCACCAGCGCGTAGACGCTGAGGACGAGCAGCGCGAGGAAGAGATAGAACCACAGCGACATGAACTTCTCGAGAAACATGCTCGCCACCCACTATGTCCGTTTGCTGAAGGTCGCCTTCCACGCTACCCGCCGAAAGCCCACGTCGGTAATGCCTGCTCCCGCCCGGGGTTGCCGAAACCATGCCCGGGCCGGCCCGGCCCGGCCGGGCCAGCGGCTGCGCCGTGGCCGTGGCCGGTCGTCGGCGGTCAGTCCTTCGGGGGCATCTTCTTCGGTGCGCGGGGGGCGGCCTTGCGGGCGCTGGGGGAGCGCCGCGCCCGGGGGGCCGCCTTGGCCTTGTCGGCCGGTGCGGGGGCCTCGGCCTCGGCCGGCTCGGTCGCGGGCTCGGGCTCGGTCACCGGCTCCGTGATCGATTCACCGGCCGGGTCGGTCACCGGCTCCGTGACCGGCTCCGTCACAGGCTCCGTCACCGGCTCGCGTTCGACGCGGACCTCTGACCAGGGCTCGCCGTCCTGGTCGGCCTCGTCCGCCGCGCGGCGACGTTCGACGGCGGTCTTGCCGCGTTCGGCCAGCTCGTCGTACGTCTCGCGCGCCTTCACCGCGTACTCAAGGGCGAGGCCCACGCCGGTGAACGCCACATGCTGGGCCTTCTCGCGCAGCTTGGGCAGCCGCTCGGGCGCCTCGGCGCGCAGCCGCTCCAGCGCGGCGGGCAGCTCACGCAGCTTCTCCGCCGCGAGATCGGCCGTGCCGGCCGCGACATAGAGCGGCGTCGACTCGCTCAGGGTCTTCCGCAGGTCATCGGTGATGGTCATGGTCGTTCCTCCCCTTGTTGGTGCTCGCCACGGAACGAGGCGTAGATCTGGAGCAGGGCCTCCTTCTGCCGGTCGGAGAGGTCCGGATCGGCGAGGATCGCCTCCCGCACCCCGACCGGCGGGGCCTCCTCCGCCTCGTCCCGCACGCGTTCGTCGAGAAAACCGGCCTGGACGTACAGCGTCTCGGCTGAGATCCGCAGCGCCTTGGCCAGCTGTTGCAGGATCTCCGCGCTCGGTCTGCGCAGTCCGCGCTCGATCTGGCTGAGATAGGGGTTGGACACCCCGGCGGCGTCGGCCAGCTGTCGCAGGGACAGCTTGGCCTGCTGCCGCTGCTCCCGCAGGAACGCCCCCAGATCTCCCACACCGAGTGAAGCCATGGCCCCAGCGTGCCCCAGCTTGCTAACTATTGCAAGCGAGGTGCTTGCTCCAGGCTGTCGGGTGTGTCACACAGCGCGCGGTCGACGAGGTCGCTGGCGGCCCGCTCCTGGCTGAGCATGCTCTCGAACGAGTCGCCCAGGGCGGTGGACATGGAGACGGTGACGGTGCGGCTGCCGTCGTCGGTGGCGCCGTTCAGGGTGATGTAGCCGCTCTCGCCGCCCTCGTGGCCCCAGTAGTGGCCGCCGCAGGACAGCGGCCGGTTGACCAGGCCCAGGCCATAGCCTCCGCCCGGCCAGAACGTCCGCATCTCCTCGTCGACCGGGACGGTCTCCCGCATCTCCGCCAGCCGTGCCCCGGACAGCAGTTCGCCGCCGAGCAGGGCCTGGAAGAAGCGGTTGACGTCCTCGGTCGTGGAGACATAGCCGCCCGGGTCGGGGACGATCACGCTGGTGACGTCGACCCGTTCGCCGGACGGGAAGACCTCGTAGCTGTTGGCGTGGGGCTCGCGGATGGTGGGCGTGCCGTCCGGCAGATAGGTGTGGTCCATGCCCAGCGGGTCCAGGATCCGGTCCGCCACCTCCTCGTGCCAGGGGCGGTCGGTGATCTCCTCGATGATCAGGGTGAGCAGGACATAGCCGGCGTTGGAGTAGCCCCAGCCGGTGCCGGGCGGGAAGTCCGGGCCGTGCTCCATCGCCCGCGCGACGATCTCCCGGGGGGTGTGGGTGTCGTGTCGGTGCTCCAGGTACTCCTCCGGGGTGGCGTGGCCGGGGAGGTCGTCGTGGATGCCGCTGGTGTGCTGGAGGAGGTGGCGGACGGTGATCAGCCGTCCGTCGTTGCCGTTGCCGTCCACCAGGCCCGGCAGCCAGTGGTCCACCGTGTCGTCGAGCGTCAGCTCGCCCTCGTCGACCAGCCCTAGGACCACGGCCGCCACCAGCGTCTTGCCGGTGCTGGCCATCCGGAAGTAGCCGTCGTCCGGCACCGGGAGGTCCGTGTCCACCTCGGCGACGCCGCTGGTCGCGACCAGGTCAGGCCCGTTGCCCGTGGTCACCCGGGCCTGGACGCCGGTGACGCCCAGCGCCGTGATGGCGTCGGCGTCCCGGCGCAGGTCGTCCTGCCCGTACTCGGGCGCGCTCGACTGCCGCGCGTCGGCCGGCAGTTGGACGGCGACGGCGACGCCGGTGAGGACGAGGGCGGCCGTCGCTGTGGCGAGCCACCGTTTGCGCATGCGGGTGATGGGGTTTCTCATGACCGGAACGCTAGGTAGGCGGTCGGTCGCTGGTCGCTACCACAGGCTGCCGAACGAAAGCTACAGCTGCCTGTAGTGCCGGTGGATCGCCCGCTCCCTAGGGTGAATCACGTGAAAGATGTGTCTGGCGTGCTCGGCGCGGTCCGTGCGCGGTCGTTCGGGGCCTGGCGCGGCGGACGCTATCTGCTGGGCACCCTGCTGGCCGCGACGGTGACGCTGTTCGCGGCGCCCCTGCTGTGCGTTCCCACGCTGGCCCAGCCCTGGGCGGAACGGCAGCGCCAGCGCGCCGGGGCGCTGCTCGGGCGGCCGGTCGAGCAGCGTCGGCGCGCCACCCGCCGCAACCTCCTCGGGCTGCTGACCCAGGTGGCCACCGGTCTGCCGGCCGGTGGCCTCGCGCTGATCTGTCTGGGCAACCTGCTGCTCGCCCCCTTCATCGTGGCGTTCTGGTGGGCCTTCGACACGGCGCCCTGGCTGCCCGTGATCAGCGTTCCCCTCACCGGCTGGGGCACCGCGCTCTGGCTCGGACTGGTCAACGTCGTGCTGCTGGCGGCGCTGTGCGTCATCGTTCTCCCGCCGCTCGCCCGGCTGCACGCCCGCTGCTGCCTCGCGGTGCTGGCGCCCTCGCCCGCGGAACAGCTGGTCGAACGCGTCAGCGAGCTCACTCGCACCCGCACCGATGTCCTCCAGGCGCACAGCGCCGAGCTCCGCCGGATCGAGCGGGATCTGCACGACGGCACCCAGGCCCGGCTGGTGGCCATCGCGATGCGGCTCGCCGTGGTCGGGCAGCGCCTCCCCGGCGATCCGGACGATCCGGACGATCCCAACGGCGCCGCCGCGCTGGTGCGGCAGGCCCAGGCCGAGACGGAGGAGGCGATGACCGAGCTGCGCTCCGTCATCCGCACCATCTATCCCCCGGTGCTCGCCGACCAGGGCCTGGCCGGCGCGCTCACCACCCTGGCCACCAGGGCGGGGGTGCCGACCCGCATCGATGTCGGCCCGCTCGGGGCGGTGCCGGCCGCGGTCGAGGCGGTCGCCTACTTCGCCGTGACCGAGGCCCTGGCGAACGTCGCCCGCCACAGCCGGGCCACCGAGGCATCCGTCCTGGTCACCCGCGACGGTGAGCTGCTCCGCGCGCGGATCACGGACGACGGGGCCGGCGGGGCGGACGCCGTCCGGGGTTCGGGGCTGGACGGAATGCGCCGCCGCGCCGCCGCGCTGGACGGCACCATGGGGATCAGCAGCCCGCCGGGCGGGCCGACCGTCATCACCGTGGAGCTGCCGTGCGCGTAGTGCTCGCCGAGGACAACGTCCTGCTGTCGTCCGGGCTCGAACTCCTGCTGAACTCGCAGGGGTTCGAGGTCGTCGCGATCGCGGCCGACGCCCCCGCGTTCCTCGCGGCGGTCGAGACCCACCGGCCCGACGTCACCATCGTGGACGTGCGGCTGCCCCCGACCTTCCGCGACGAGGGCATCCGGGCCGCGATCCGGGCGCGCGGCGACCATCCGGGGCTTCCCGTGCTGGTGCTGTCGCAGTATGTGGAGCAGGAGTACGCCGGCCGGCTGCTCGCGGACGCCAGGGGCGGCATCGGCTATCTGCTCAAGGACCGGGTGAGCCGCATCGCCGAGTTCACCGACGCGCTGCGCCGGGTGGCCGGCGGCGGCACCGCGATGGATCCGGAGGTCGTCGCCCAACTCCTCGCCGCGCGCGCCGATCCCGTCGCCTCCCTGACCGCGCGGGAACGCGAGGTCCTGACGCTGATGGCCGAGGGCCACGACAACGCGACCATCGCCGGGCGGCTCGTCATCACCGACAACGCCGTCCACAAGCACATCGGCAACGTCTTCCTCAAACTGGGCCTCTCCGTGGGCGACAGCGGCCACCGCCGCGTCCGCGCCGTCCTCGCCCACCTCCGTCACCACGCCACCGGCGCCGAGGGGCCCATGCCCCCCGGCGCCGGCGGTCGCCAGGTCAGAGGGGCAGGTTGGTGAGGATGGCGGTCAGGGCGGTCGGGTCGAGGAGGAAGCCGGTGTGGCTGGTGCGGAGGGTGTGGACGTCGTACGGGTTGTCCGGGGTGAGGGCGTCGGACTCGGCGATGAGGCGGTCCTGCATGGCCACCGGGAGTGAACGGTCCTCGCTGAGGCGGACATAGCTGCGCGGGATCGTGCCCCAGGTGTCGGCGTGGCCGCGCGCGTCGGCCGTCATCACCGCGAGGGACTCGTCCGGCTGGAGGATGTTGAGGAAGGCCAGGAACTGCTCGTCGGTGCCGTCGGCCATGACGGCCGCCTTGAGGGCGGCGAGCAACTCCGGGTCCGCCGTGCGGTAGTTGGCCCGGCCGACGCCGAGCGCCGCGGGGTCGCCGACGTTCAGCGCGGCCAGTTCGCCCAGCAGGCTCGCGCCGAACTCCGGCTCGGTCATGTACTCGACGGGGCTCGCCTTCCGCACACAGGACCAGGCGGAGACATAGACGAGCCGGTCCACCAGCTGGGGCACCGCGTTGCCCACCCCGGTGATGGTGGTGCCGCCGAGGCTGGCGCCCACCAGCACCACGGGGCCGTGCTCGGCGACCTTCCGGACGACGCCGACGACATGGTCGACGTTGTCCCGCAGGGTGACCCCGGCCAGGGGTGAGGGGACGGCCGCCCAGGCGTCGAGGTCCTGCGGGGCCTGGTAGGCGACGGGGTAGTGCGCGTCGAAGCCGTGCCCTGGCAGGTCGACGGCGTAGCTGCGGTGGCCGAGCAACGCCAGCTCACGCTGGACGGGCGCCCACATGAACGCGTTGGAGCCCGAGCCGTGCACCAGGACGAAGGTGGCGCTCCGGCCTTGGGAGTTGACAGAAACGGATGACATACGGATGTGATCCCATGCTTGAGTGGCGGCGCGGCGCGCCGCAGGGGGGGAGAAGCGGAAACAGGCGGGCCCGTCTCAGCTGGCTCGACACCGCACAAACATGAAACACATGCTCTCGACCGTACCGTAGGGCCTCGGGCGTCAGACTTCGGGTCTCAGACGTCGGGCTTCGGGCCTCAGGCGAGGGCGCCCGCCAACAGGTCGGCGAGGAGGGCCGCGCCGGAGGCGTCCGGGTCGAGATCCGGGTCGTAGATGGTCAGGTTGAGGCCGACGCAGCGGGGGGAACGGGTCAACGCGCCGAGCAGCGCGGCGAGTTCGTCGGGCAGCAGGCCGCCGGGGTCGGGGCTGTCCACGGCGGGCATCACGGTCGGGTCCAGCACGTCCGCGTCCAGATGCACCCAGAACCCGTCCGTCGCCGGCTGCTCCAGGGACGCCACCACGGCCGCCAACTCCGTGTCCCCCCAGGCCCTGATCTCACCGGCCGTCGCATGGGAGATGCCCAGCGCGGTGAGTTCCGCGCGGTCGGTGTCGTAGTCCCGCATGCCGAAGAGCCTGATGTCCTCGTCGCGGAGGTAGGGGCCGAGCCCCTCCAGGTCGGTGAGGTCCGACTGGCCCCGGCCGGTGCTCAGGGCGAGTTCCTCGCCGCCGGCCGCGCCGATCCTCTCCCGGTCGGTGTTGCCCGGATGCCGGAAGTCAGCCGAGCCGTCGATCGCGGCGAGCCCGTAGCGGCCGATGCGGCGCAGGGCCAGCGAGGAGCCCAGCTGGATGGAGCAGTCGCCGCCCAGCACGAGCGGGAACTCCCCGGCCCGCAGATGGTGTTCGATCCGGTCGGCGAGTGTCCGGGTGTAGCCGGCGATGGCCGCCGCGTGGAAGACGCCGTCCCCCGGCCGCCATTCGCCCCTGTCGTAGCGGGGCGGGACGACGACACCGCCCTCCCGCGCGCCGAGCCGCGCCGGCAGCCGCTGCTCGCGGAGTGCGCCGGCGAGCTTGTGACAGCCGGGCACCGCGCCTTCGACGGGTGGGCGAAGGCCCAGGTTGGATGGGGCGTCCAGAACCACGATGTCTCGCATCGGGCCATTGTCGCCCGGCCGCCGGGGACGGGGTCAGGCGCCGCCGAAGTGCGGGCCGCGCCGGTGGCGGGCGCGGTCGCCGCGTGGCCGGGCGAGGTCCGGGCGGTCGCCGGGCGAACCACGGGCCGCCAGGGCCTGGAGCCGGGCCAGGCCGGCGAGCAACTCGTCCCGGTTCCCCGCCCGTTTCATCCAGACCGGGAGGCGGGCGAACATCGACGTGGTGGGCCGCACCGGACCGCGTTCGCGCAGCCGCGCGCCGACATAGGCGGTCAACTCCACGACATGCGACTGGTTGTAGGCCCAGAGGACCTCGCCGGCGCAGCGGGTCTGGAGCCAGAGGGGGTGGCGGAAGAACGGGTCCTCCGTGCCGCCGAGGCTCACGCCGATCAGCGCCCCGCCGATCCGCTCGGGCTGCCAGGCGGCCACGGCGCCGCAGCCGGCGCAGCTCAACCGGCGTTCGGCGACGAGGAGTTGACCGGCGTAGGCGGCCGGGGGCAGATCGGGCGCCGGGGTCACCAGGGCGCGTCCGGCGCAGCGCGGGCAGACCACCAGCACCCGGTCGACGAACCGGCCCAGCCAGCCGCCCTCGTCGCGGTGACGTGACCCGTCGTGCCCGCCCATGGTCCCCCCCGGTGCCGGGCACCAGGGTAACCGGGCGCCGGGCGGCCTCAGCTGTCGTCTCCCGCACCGCGCTCGGGCGCGCTCATGTCCCCCGTGCCCGGGGTGCCGTCGGCGAGCCCGTAGCGCAGGTAGACGGTGCCCTTCGGGCTGGCCACCGGCGGTTCGAGAAGGGTGACGTTCGTGGGCACCGCGCCCCCGTCGAACACCTTCTTCCCGACGCCGAGCACGACCGGGTGCACCCAGAGGTCGAGGCGGTCGAAGAGCCGCTCGCGCAGCAGGGTCTGCACCAGGTTCAGGCTGCCGACGACCCTCACCCGCTCGTGCCGGTCGCGGAGCTCGCGGACCGCGCCGGCCAGGTCGGGGCCGAGCTGGCTTGAGCCGGCCCAGGAGAGGTCGGGCCGGCCCCGCGACGCCACGTACTTGGGGACGCTGTTGAAGAGCGTGGCGATCTCGTCGTCCTCGCCGCCCTCGTGGTGCGGCCAGTAGGCGGCGAAGATGTCGTAGGTCCGCCGGCCGAGCAGCAGGGCGTCCGTGCCCTCGTACGCGGCGCTGATCTGCGCCCCGGCGACCTCGTCCAGCAGGGGCGCCTGCCAGCCGCCGAACGGGAACCCGGCCGGGTCCTCCTCGGGGCCGCCGGGCGCCTGCCCGACGAGGTCGAGGGTTGCGAAGAGTTCGATCTGGATGAGGCCCATCGCCTTGGCTCCCGCCGTTCTGGTCGTCTCGGTCGGGAGGTAGACCAGCGGGCGCCGCCGGACTCATCGCTGCTCCGGCGGTCGGTTCATCGGCGGTCGGTTCTTCGGCGCCGGCGGTCAGGGGCCTTCGGGCGGCGCGTCCCGGCCGAAGGCGCCGGCGTGGGCGGCCAGCGC
The DNA here is from genome assembly GCF_020740535.1 of Streptomyces profundus. Classification (NCBI taxonomy): domain Bacteria; kingdom Bacillati; phylum Actinomycetota; class Actinomycetes; order Kitasatosporales; family Streptomycetaceae; genus Streptomyces; species Streptomyces profundus. The sequence goes on along the minus strand of NZ_CP082362.1, from coordinate 2,841,788 downwards.
GGTGGCCCGCGCCGCCCGGGCGGGCAGCGCGGGGTCGGGGGCGGTGCGCAGCAGGGTGAGGTGGTGGTAGACGGGTGCGGAGGCGGCGATCAGCAGCTCCCTGGCGTTGGTGCGGGCCGGGAGTTCGCCGCGCTGGACGGCGCGGTCGACGACGGTGGCGCAGCGGTCGTAGCGGTCGTCCCAGAAGTGGGTCAGGGCGCGGGCGGCGTCGGGGGAGCGGAACGAGGTGGCGATCAGCGCCATGGCGAGCGGTGGGCTTTCGGTGAGCCCCTGCTGTACCTCCGTGTTGAGCGCGGTGAGGTCGCCGATCAGGGATCCGGTGTCCGGCGGCTGCCAGGAGTCGTCGGCCGCCGCGTGCAGCAGGTCGGCGAGCAGGCCGCCGACGTCGCCCCAGCGGCGGTAGACCGTGGTGCGGTGCACGCCGGAGCGCGCGGCGACCGCGTCCACGGTGAGCCCGTCGTAGCCGTGCTCCAGCAGTTGGGCGCGGACGGCCTCGTGCACCTGGGCCCGCACCCGGGCGCTGCGCCCGCCGGGGCGGCGGGGCGGCTGATCGTCCGCCGGGCCCGCCGAGCCCGTTGGGTCCGCTGCGTTCGTTGCGTTCGTTGACGGGGGGTGCGTGGCCATGGCAGCATGCTAACGCAACTGTTGTCGCTTTAACGAGGTGTCCTGTGCTCTTCCGAGGTGTTCGTCCGGTCTCCCGGGCCCATGCGGCCCGTCCGTCCACGCCATCCTCGGAGGTCGCTTTTGTCCACCCGGAAGTCCACCAGCGAGTCCACCCAGATCACCGCCCTGAACATCACCAAGTCCTACCGGGGGCGGCTCGTCCTCGCCTCGGTCAGCTGCTCGTTCCCCAGGGGTGAGCGCGCCGGGATCGTCGGCGAGAACGGCTCGGGGAAGACCACCCTGCTGCGGCTGCTCGCCGGCCAGGAGCGGCCCGACGAGGGGGAGATCGTGCTGCGGGCCGACGGTGGCGTCGGCTACTTCGCGCAGGCGGTCACGCTGCCGCCCGAGCTGACCGTTCAGCAGGTCATCGACCAGTCGCTCGGCGAACTACGCGCTATCGAGGCCCGGTTGCGTGCCCTGGAGGCCGCGATGGCGGCCGGGGACGCGTCCTCGCTCGTCGCCTATGGCGAGGTGCGAGACGCCTTCGAGCTGCGCGGCGGCTATGCGGCGGAGGCCAGGCTGGAGCGGGCCCTGGCCGGGCTCGGCCTGAGCCGGCTGCCGAGGGGCCGCCGGATCGGCGCGCTCTCCGGCGGCGAGCTGAGCCGGCTGCGGCTGGCCGCGCTGCTGGCCACGGGCCCCGAGGTGCTGCTGCTCGACGAGCCGACCAACCACCTCGACGACGAAGCGCTCGGCTGGCTCCAGGACCAGCTGCGCGCCAGGCGCGGCACCACCCTCGCCGTCTCCCACGACCGGGTCTTCCTCGAACGCGTCGCCGACAGCCTCTGGGAGGTGGACGCCGACCGGCGGCAGCTGGTCAGGTACGGCGACGGCTATGCCGGCTATCTCGCCGAGAAGGCGGCGGCCCGCCGCCGCTGGGCGGCGCGACACGAGGAGTGGCTGGCCGAGACCGCGCGGCTGCGCGAGGCGGCGGCTGTCACCGCGCGCCGGGTCGCCCCAGGTCGGGCCATCAGGGACGGCAACAAGATGGCCTACGACAGGGCCGGCGGCCGGGTGCAGCGCTCCGTCGCCGGCCGGGTCCGCAACGCGGAGGAACGCCTGCGCCGGCTGCTCGCCGAGCCGGTGCCCGCCCCGCCCGAGCCGCTGCGCTTCACCGCCACCCCACCCGGCACCGGGGCCGGCGGAGCCGGCGTGGCGCTGCGCGCCGACGGCGTCGGCGTCACGGGGCGGCTCGCCCCGCTCGACCTGCGGGTCGGCGCCGGCGAGCGGCTGCTGGTGACCGGGCCCAACGGGGTGGGCAAGAGCACCCTGTTGCAGGTGCTCTCCGGTCGACTCGCCCCTGACCAGGGCGTGTTCACCGGGCGGGGGCGCGTCGGGCATCTGCCCCAGGAGCCAGCCCCTGGACGGCCGGGGGTGACGCTGCTGGCCGCCTTCGGCCGGGGCCGCCCCGGCACCCCCGATGAGCACGCTGAACAGCTGCGTTCCCTGGGGCTGTTCGCGCCCGACGTACTGGACGTTCCGGTGGCGAAGCTCTCCATCGGGCAGCGGCAACGCCTGGCATTGGCCCGGTTGGTCAGCTCTCCAGTCGACATTCTGCTGCTCGACGAGCCCAGCAACCATCTCTCGCCCGCCCTGGTCGAGCAGCTGGAGGAGGCGCTGGCCGGCTTCGGGGGGACGCTGCTCGTGGTCAGCCACGATCGCGCGCTGCGCGCCCGTTGGCGCGGCGCCGAGCTGCGCCTCCCCATCCGCTGAACCCCCCGCCCACGCCTGGAGAGGACCCTCGCCATGCCATCTGCCTCCCCTTCCTCCCCGTCTCCCACCTCCCCCACCGCTCTCACCCTGGTCCCGGTCGCCGACGCCGCCGCCGGCCCCTACGCACTCGCCCAGGGGCCCGACGGCGCGCTCTGGTTCACCCTGGTGCACGCCGGCCGGATCGGCCGGCTCGCCGGGGACGGCCGGGTGGAGTTCCACTCGCTGGACTCGCCGGACTGCGGTCCGATGGTGATCACCGAAGGGCCCGACGGCGCCCTCTGGTTCACCCGGGGTCTCGACCATCGGATCGGCCGGATCGACCTCTCGGGGCGGGCCACCTCCTTCCCGCTGCCCACCGAGGACGCGGGGCCTTTCGGCATCGTTGCCGGACCTGACGGTGCCCTGTGGTTCACCGAGACCCGCGGCGACCGGATCGGCAGGATCACGACGGAGGGCGAGGTCACCGAGTTCCCGCTGCCGATGGCCGACGGCTTTCCCTCCGCCATCGCCGTGGGCCAGGACGGCGCGCTGTGGTTCACGCTCAACAAGGCGGACGCCATCGGCCGGATCACGTTGGACGGCACGGTCGACATCCACCCGCTGCCCACCGGGGACGCGGGCCCGGTCGGCATCGCCGCCGGGGCCGACGGCGCGCTCTGGTTCGTCGAGACCGGCGCCGGGCAGATCGGCAGGATCACGACGGAAGGCCAGGTCACGGAGTTCCCGCTGCCCGAAAGGGCAGCGCGCCCGCACGCCATCGTCGCCGGCCCGGACGGGCGTCAGTGGTTCACCGAGTGGGGCAGCGGCGGGCTGGGGGCCGTCGACGGGGAGGGGCGGATGGAGCTGTTTCCGCTGCCGCCCGCGGGCTCTGAACCTCATGGCATCGCGGTGGGCCCTGACGGTGCCCTCTACGCGGCGCTGGAGACCGGCGCCCTGGCCCGGCTGTACCCGGGCGGGGCAGCGTGCCGAGCGGCTCAGCCGGGGGCGCCGGGCAAGAATGACGCCCATGGCGACGATTCAGCTGGATGACCTTCCTCTCTGGTATCACGAGCAGGGCAGCCCGACGGGCGACCCCGTGGTGTTGTTGCACAGCGCCTTTGTCGACTCCCGGATGTTCGATGTCGCGCTGCCCCACTTGGACGTCCACTTCCGCGTCCTGACCTTCGACCGACGGGCCCACGGGCACACGCCGGATGTCGGGGGGCCGCTCTCCTACGAGCTGATGGCGCGGGACACCATCGCCTTCCTGGAGCGGGTGGTGAACGGCCCCGCGCATCTGGTGGGCCACAGCGACGGGGCCAATGTCGCCCTGCTGGTGGCGATGCGACGGCCCGACCTGGTACGGAAGTTGGTCCCCATCAGTGGGAACTTCCACCACGAGGGGCTGCTCCCCGGTGTGCTGGAGGGCTTCGGGGAGGAGGACGCGCTGCGCTATCTCGGCACCAACTACGGCGCGGTCTCGCCCGACGGCGAGCAGCACTTCCCCACGGTGGTCGACAAGGTGCTCCGCATGGCCGGCACCCAGCCGACCCTCACCGAGGCCGATCTCGCCCGGATCACCGCGCGGACCCTGGTGGTCGCCGGCGACGACGACGCGATGTCCCTCGAACACACCGTCGCCCTCTACCGCGCCATCCCGGACGCCGAGTTGGCGATCGTGCCGCGCGCCTCGCATCTGCTGGTGGTGGAGCGGCCGGCCGAGGTCTACGGACTGGTCAACACCTTCCTGACCACGGCCGAGCCGCCCCCGCCCACCAGACAGCCCATCCGCCGCGCGCGTCAGGTCAGCCAGCCTGACCGGTCGGCATCACGGTGAGCTGCTGGATGTTGACGCGCGGCGGCAGCGACGCCAGGAAGCCGACGGTGGTGGCGATGTCGTCGGCGGTGAGCCACTCCATCGTCTCCCGCGTCCCGGCCAACCAGTCGAGGGCGCCCTGATCGGTCACATGGCCCTGCAACTCGGTCTCCACGATGCCGGGTTCGAGCGCGGCGACCCGCACGTCCCGCGGGCCGAGCTCCGCGCGGAGATGGCGGGAGAGATGGGTGACGAACGCCTTGCTCGCCGAGTAGACGGCGAACTTGGGGAACACGTTCTGGGCGGCGATGGACGAGGTGTTGATCAGGTCGGCGACGCCCCGTTCCGCCGCCGCCCGCAGCAGGTGCGGGGTGAAGGCGCCGACGATGTTCATCAGCCCCGTGATGTTGAGGTCGATCTGACGCTGCCACTGGTCGCTGGCGACCTCCTCGACGGGCGCGGCCAGCATCACGCCGGCGTTGTTGAACACCAGGTCGGCGTTGCCGAGTTCGGCGGCCACCTGGTCCGCCGCCACGGACACCGCCGCCCGGTCCGTGGCGTCCACGGCGAGGGCCAGCGCGGTGCCGCCCTTCCCCTGGACGCGCTCGACCAACGCGTCGAGCCGGTCGGCGCGGCGGGCCAGCAGCGCGACGCTGGCGCCAAGGCCCGCCAGGTGTTCGGCCGAGGCGGCGCCGATGCCGCTGGACGCGCCGGTGATCACGGCGACCCGGCCCGCCAGCGGCTGCTGGGAGACGGCCGCTGAGGTTGTTGAGGTGGCTGAGGTGGTTGAGGACACGGTGTGCCCCTTTCCGATACGTGGATGCTGGGTGGGCGGGCCCGGCGGGAGACGCCTCGGCCCGCCCATCCAGCACACCACCGGCGGGCCCGCCCCCGAGCGCCTCAGCGGACCCTGACCAGGCAGGTACCGGCAGGACCACCCTGGGCCCGCCGCGCCGCGCCCGGTTCGCGCACACTGGAACCATGGCGGACGAGACGCGAGGCGGGAACGGAACCGGCGCGGCCCAGGGCGTCCGCGTCGGGATCGCCGACTTCCTGCGCTCCCGCAGGGCCAGGATCACCCCCGAACGGGCCGGGCTGCCCGCCGACGGCCGGATCCGTCGGGTGCCGGGGCTGCGTCGGGACGAGGTGGCCCGGCTGGCCGGGGTGAGCACCGAGTACTACACCCGGCTCGAACAGGGCCGCGCCCGCAACCCGTCGCCCGAGGTGCGGGAGGCGCTGGCCGGCGCGCTCCATCTCGACGCCGCCGAACGGGAGCATCTCGCCGACCTGCTCTCCCGCCACCGGCCGCGCCGCGCGCCCACCGCGCCACAGCGCGTGCGCCCCGGCGTGCGGCTGATGCTGGAGACGCTGGAGCGGGTGCCGGCCTTTGTGCTGGGCCGCCGCACCGATGTGCTGGCCGCCAACGCGCTGGCCAGGGCGGTGCTGACGGACTTCGACGCGCTGCCGGCCAACCGCCGCAACGTCGCTCGTTACTACCTGCTGGACCCGTCGGCGCGGGCCACGGTCGGGGACTGGGAGCTGCTGGCGTCCGAGACCGTGGCGATGCTCAGGCTGGAGGCCGGACGCTACCCGCAGGATCGGCTCCTCGCCGATCTCATCGGCGAACTCACGTTGGGCTGCCCCGAGTTCACCACCTGGTGGAACGACCACCGGGTGGTGCGCCGCACCCATGGCAGCAAGACCTACCACCATCCGCTGGCCGGCGAGCTGAGCTTCTCCTACGAGTCCTTCCTGGTGCCGGGCGACAGCGAGCAGACGCTCTGCGTCTACAACGTCGAACCCGGCTCCCGCACCGAGAAGTCCCTCGCGATGCTGGCCAGTTGGCACGCCCCGGCGCCCATCCGCTGAACGGGTTCCCCTGGGCAGGGGGGCCGGGCGCGGCGGCGCGCCCGGCCCCTGGGACGCGGGGTCAGAGCGTCCCGGTGGCGTAGTACGGCTTGCAGACGTCCCCGTCCCAGTCCGTCGCGATCATGAACAGCTCCCGGCCGTCGGCCGAGGGCAGCAGCGGGGAACTGTAGTTGGGGCAGTAGTTGGGCACGGCGTCCGGCACCTGGACGGGCGCGGGTGCGGCCCGCCAGGGGCCCGCGCCGTTGTCGTTGTTGACCAGCACGATCCGCCCGTTGTCGGCCGATGTGCCGCCGTCGGCGTCGAGCGCCATCTGGCCGACGATCACCAGCTGGCCGTTCGGGTTGCCGTCGGGCGCGGGGGACCAGGCCACGGTGGGCGCGGCCCGCAGGTAGGTGCCGTTCGCCGTCTCCGGACGGAAGCCGAGGTGGGTCGGGTCGCCCCAGTTCCAGCCGTCGGGCGAGGTGCGGTAGTGCACCACGCACTGGTACTGACCGCCCGGGTTGCAGATCTCGAAGATCATGAAGTACTCGCCGCTGGGCAGCTTGCGGACCACCGGCATCCCGGGGCGGTCCGGCTCCCAGGAGCTGGCCACGGTGTTCTGGCGGTCGACCCAGTTGACGCCGTCATAGCTGCGGGCCGCGGCCAGCTTCTGGTTGTGCGCCGGATCGGTCTCGTCCGCGTAGTGGCAGACCAGCGCGCCGTCGGCGGCCACGGAGAACTCCGGTTCCCACAGCCCGCCGGTCCCGCTGGCCACCGCGCAGCTCGACAGGTACGACCAGCTGCGGCCGATGTCCTGGCTGGCCCAGATGCGCAGCGCCATCCGCCGGTCGGCCTCGTCCTGGCCCGCCGACGAGGCCCAGAGCAGGGTGCCGGCCGGCAACGCGCCGACGTCCTGCGGGAGTTCGTAGAGCGTGGCGCAGCAGAGGCCCTGGCCGGCGGCGGAGTCCGGGTCGGCGACCGTGCCGACCTGCTGGAACGTCTGGCCGTTGTCGGTCGACTCGTGGATGGCGCCGAGGCCGTTGTTCTCCTGGAAGGTGACGACGGCGGCCAGGACGCGGCCGTTGGCGTCGCCGTTGTGCTCCAGGCGGATGGCGCGCGGGTAGAGGCCGGTGTCGTCCCGGAGCGGGGTGCCGTTCGCGGCCGGTACCGCCACGCCGGATTCGATGGCCTCCCTGGCGTCCTCGGCCACGGTGGCCTGGGCGGCGGCCCCTGTCCCGGCTTCGGCTGCGGTTCCGGTTCCGGTTCCGGCTTCGGTTTTGGTGAACGTGGCACTGGCCGCCGGGGTGCCCAGCAGCGCGGCCAGCAGCACGCCGACGCCCAGCAGCGTCGAACGTCTGGCCAAGCGCGACGATGTTCGGCTCATGGAGGTTTCGTCCCTGCCTAACTTTCCGTGGGGGGTCTGGGGTTGGTCGGCGGAGACGGCGTCGGGGGCCCCGTCCCTGGGAGGCGCCCCACGCGCACCGCGTCACCCTCAGCACGGTGGCAGCGCGGGCGCTGATCTTCCAGACATCAGGGGGGTTGCCATTCTCGTGTTCATCGATGTAAAAGTCGCGCTCTCCCAGCCCGTCCCAGCCCCACGGCCGGCCCCGCTTCTTCCACCGTTCCACCGCGCCAGCGGTCAGTCCCTGCGCGGCAGATGGATGTGTTGCACGCCCTGCTGGGTCGCGTTGACCGTGCCGTTGCCCAGGGCCAGGTTGATCATCCGGGCCTGGCCCGCCGGGCGTTCGGCGGGCGGGGGCCCGTCCTGGTCGGCCGCGCCGGGCGGCGGGCCGGGCGGGGCGCCGGGGAGGTGCAGCCAGGCGGGGGCGGTGAGTTCCTTCTCCTGGAGCGTGACCGGGTGGAAGGAGTCCGAGGCGATCCCCGGATAGCCGTGCGGCACGGTCTCCTCGTGGAAGTGCTGGGACACCATCAGCGCCACGGTCAGCTCCTGCCGCGCCGCGACCAGCGCGGCGCGCAGCTGCGCCGCGTCCAGCATCCGGCTGAGCACCTCCAACGGGCGCCCGGTGACCTCGCCTTCCGCGCCCAGCCGCACATCGCCGGCGTGCAGCGCGGCGCGCACCCTGACCCGCTGGTTGGGCTCGGCCCCCTCGTTGTGCTCCCGCAACCGGCGCGCCAGCGTGGGCACCAGCGGATGGATCAGCCGGGGCTTCCACACCCCGGACGGCAGCGTCAGCCGCAGCCCGTCGCCCAGGTCGTGGCGGTGGCACGCCGCCCAGTCGACGCCGCTGGCCTCGACGGACGAGTGCAGCGCGCCGAACAGCGCGTCCCTGATCCGCTGCTGTGGAACGTTGCCCCGGCCCGACGAACGCTCGATGTCGACGGCCAGCACGGCCCGGTACTCCCACTGGTTCAATGGACCTCCCTGAACGGTCGCGGGTCTGCCCCGCACATCGTCGACTCCTGTCGCCAACACGAGTCTCCGACAGCGGGGTTGACGAGCGGGGTTGACGAGCGGGGTCGGCGGGCTGTCGGCCGGCGGCACTGCCGGGGGCCGCGTCGCCCATGTCCTAGTGTGCCCAGGACGGGGCGATTCGACAGACCCGACACCCATTCCGCCCCAACGTCTCGCATCCGTGGACGGCGGGCGGTCGTCGGGGGAGTTCGGGGAAGTTCGGGAAAGCCGTGGGAAGGGGAGGGAAGGAGACCGGCATGACGGACGGATCAGGCGCGCGGAACTGGCCGGCGACCACGCTGCTCGGCGGGGTCGCCGAGCCGGCCCGCGCCCAACTCCTCGACCTGGGTGTGCAGATCGGCTACCGCCCGGCGCGGGTGCTGATGCGGGAAGGTGAACGAACCAGTTTCGTACTGCTGCTGTTGGACGGCATCGTCAAGGCGACCGGGCGGGCCGGGGACGGCAGGGAGGCGCTGCTGGCGGTGCGGATGGGCGGCGATCTGGTGGGCGAGCTGGCCGCGTTGGACGACAGCCCCCGGTCGGCCACCGTCACCACCTGCGGCCCCGTCGTGGCCCGCCGCGTCAACCAGGCCGAGTTCCAGGCGGCCATGCGGGACCGGCCGGCGGTGGCGCGGGCGGTCAACGTGGCCGTGGTCCGCAAGCTGCGCGCGGCCACCGCGCACCGTATCGACCTCACCGGCTGCGATGTCACCACCCGGCTGGCCCGGGTGCTCAACCAGATCGCCGGCACCTACGGGGAGCCGCGCGGACGCGGCGTGGAGATCCGTTGGCCCATCACCCAACCGGAGTTGGCCACCCTGGCCGCGGCGGCCGAGCCGTCGGTGCACCGGGCGCTGCGCGGGCTGCGCGAGTCGGGCGTGGTCTCCACCGGCTACCGCTCGATCCGGATCGAGGACCTGGCGCTGCTGCGCCGCATCGCCGTCGCCGGCTGAGTCGCCGACGTTCGTGAAACGGCGGCGAACGGCGGCGAACGGTGAAGTAGTTGCGCGAAAACCGTCATCTGATGGGGTGAGGACCGCGTTCGCTCACTAGCGTGGGGCACACCGTGGGCGTGCGCGATGCCGAGCCCCATGGCCTCGCCCCGGCCGGGGCGCTGGCCCGGGGGTCCTTCGGGGGGAGCATCGCGCCGCGCACGGATCAACGCGTGGCCGTTGTGGTGCGGTTGGGGTCGGGGGAACGGTCACGGGGGACGCGCGGTCGGAAGGAGCGGACGATGACGGATTCCGAGGAGGGCGGCGCCTCGCCCGAGCCGGCGGCGGGCCGCCGGCTCGGCGTCGGCGGGGACGCGACGGGCACGTTCATCGCCGGCGACCACAACGTGGTGATCAACGCGCACCGTTCGAACGTCACCCTGGCCCGCGCCACGCCGCGCCCGACCCGCAGGGAGCGGGTCGCGCTGCTCCCGCGCCGGCCGCTCGAACCCCTGGGCCGTGGCGAGGCGTTGACCGCGCTCGGCCGGGCGGTCGCGGCCGGCGGGGTGGTCCAGCTGTGGGGGCCGGCCGGCGTCGGCAAGAGCACCCTGCTGCGGCACGCGGCGCACCGGCTGCCGCCGGGGGCCGACGGGGTGGTGTTCCTCACCGCGGCCAGCCGCGAGCCGGACGACCTGGCTCAGGAGGTCTTCGAGAGCTGCTACCGCTCCGAGGACTACGCGCCCTCGCGCGCCGAACTCCGCCGGCTGATGGCCGAGGTGCGGGTGACCGTCTATCTCGACGACGCGGAGCTGACCGCCGAACGGGTGGCCGCGCTGGCCAACGCGCTGCCCGACGCGACGCTGGTGCTGGCCGGCGAGGCCCGTTCGCTGTGGGGCGAGGGGACCGCCATCGAACTGGCAGGGCTGGATCGGGAGTCGGCCCTCGACCTGGTCGCCAGGGAGCTGCGGCGCGCGTTGACGCCGGACGAACGGCAGGCCGCCGAGCGGCTGTGGCGGGCCGCGCTCGGCCGGCCGCTGCCGCTGCTCCGCGCCACCGGTCTTGCCCGGCTCGACCCTTCGGGCGAGGCCAGGCTGCCCCGCCCTGGCGATGTCGCCGAGCTGCTGCCGCTGCTCTTCGACGCCCTGGACCCCACCGCGACCGCCGCGCTCCATCTGCTGGCCTCGCTGGGCGACGCCGTGGTCGCCCCCACGCATGTGGGCGCGTTGACCGGCGCTCCCGATCCGGTGGCGCTCTGCGAGGGCCTGGCCGACCTCGGCCTGGTCGTGGCGAGTGACGCGGGCTTCCGCTGCGTCTCGGATGTGCTGCCGGCGCTGCGGGTGCGGCTTCCCGTCCCGTTCCCCGTCGACCGGCTGAGTGAGCACTTCGCCGCCTGGGCGGCGGAGCCGGGGACGGCGCCCGAGGAAGTGGCCGCGCACGGGCGGGCGTTGGAGGCCGTGACGCAGCTGGCGGTGTGGGCGGGGCGTGCGGATCTGGCGGTCGCCGTCGCGCGGGCCGCCTCGCCGGCGATGGCCAGGGGGCTGCGCTTCGGGCTGTGGGGACGGCTGTTGGGCCGTGGCTGGTCGGCCGCCCGGACGACGGGGGACCGTTCGGCGATCGCCTTCTTCACCCATGAGGAGGCCGTCCGGACGCTGTTGATCGGGCAGCGGGTCATCTCGGGCGTGCTGATGACGCAGGCCGTGCTGCTCTGGCGGGAGTTGGGCGAGTCGCCCGAGGGGGCGGGGGCGGCGGCCCAGGCGCAGCAGCCGGGCGCGGAGCCGGGGGTGGCCGAACACGGGGACGGCGCGGACGCGTTGGGCCAGGCGGAGCCGCCCGGCGGCTCCCTCGCCGGCGACCTGCCCCCACCGCCGGACCTGCCCCCGCCGCCCGAGGGTCCCCCGCCGCTCTCCGACCTGCCCACGGTCGCCGATGTGCCCCCGCCGCCGGAGGCGCCGCCCGCGCCCGAGCCGCCGGACTTCTCCGCGGCGCCGGACGCCTCCGCAGCGCCGGACTTCTCGGGGGCTTCGGACGCCGAGGTGGTCGAGCACATGTCGCAGCTGGCCAGCGACGTCGTGCCGGAGCCGGTCGCCGAGCTCGGCCAGTCCGCGCTCTGGAACTGGCCCCCCACCGGCCCGCCCCCGGACGGCTCGGCCGCCGCCGCCCCGGCCACCGGCGCCCCGGACGGCGGCGCTTCGGCCTTCGGCCTCCCGGACGGCGGCCTCTCCAGCGCCGCCACCACGGCGGGCGGCGCCGCCGGCGGCGGCGGACTGTCGACGGGCGCCCTGCTGGTGACCTCGGTGGCCGCGCTCACCGCCCTGACCCTCGGCGTGGTCCTGGTGCAACGCGCGTCGGACGACGGCCCGAACGAGACGACGGGGTCCTCCGACACCTCGGTCGCCGGCAGCTCGTCCGGCACCGACGGAAGCACCGACGGAAGCACCGGAGGCACCGACGGCGGCACGGGCGGCTTGGGCGGGACCGACGACGACCCGATCACCGAGCCGACCGAGGCCCCCGAACCCGAGGAGCCCACCGAACCCCCGCCCGACCCCGAGGACCTGGCCGGGACCTGGCAGGACGCGGACGGGTACATGGTGCGGATCGTCGCGGCCGGCTCCGGCGCCTACCGCTGGCAGGTGCTGGACCACTGCGACGGGCTCACCACCATCGAGGTCAGCGGTTCCGGCGGCGACTTCCAGGGGACCATGCCCGTCCTCGACATCGAGGACGACACCTGTGGGACGGTGGTCTTCAACGCCGACCTCACCATCGACATCGCGGCGGACGGCGAGACGGCCGCCGTCAACGTGTACGTGCCGCCGAGCGATCTCTACGAGTGTTACAACTGCGGCGACGAGCAGTGGACCCGGTTGTCCTACGCCTGACCCGCCGCACCACCACCGTCTTCTCGAAGACTTGACGAAGGGGCCTCGATGACAGCGGCAGGCGACGACAGCTACTCGGTCCACATCGGCGGCAACGCCACGGGCCCCGTGGTGGCCGGCCATGGCAACACGATCGAGACCCGGACCGAACAGCCGGCCGAACAGCCGAACGAGCGGCCGGCCCAGGCGCCGGGCCCGACGCAGACCAACCTGGCCACCGACCACGCCAGCGTCTTCACCGTGATGAACGGCGAACTCCACGTCCACCGGGGCGCGGACGAGCCGGACGAGGGGGCGTGAGAGCCGCCCCCAGGCCGCCGGTCGCCCGGTGGCCCACCTCACCCGCCGAGGCGGTGGCCCCAACCCGGGCCACCGCCTCAGCCATGCGGTCGCACCGGGTTTATCGCGATCCGTACGCGCCACGATTCCTGTGACCGACAGGGCGGAGGGGCGAGCCCCGATGGGCTCGCCCCTCCGCCGCGACCAGCCCAGGACCGGCACCAAACCTTCCGCCCATCGGCGCCGAACGCACCGCGACGCCCCGCCCACCGAACGACGAGCACCCCGCACCAAGCACCCCGCACGGAGGGACCCCAACGTGCCGCACCACCAGCTCACCGACCTCTATCCGCGCGAGAAGCTCGCCACCGCCCTGCCCCCGCCCGGCGGTTGGCGCCCCCTGCCGCCCGCCGCCGACCGCGCCGCCTGGGGACGGCTGCCGGCGTCGACACGCGGTCGCCTGCTCGACCTCACCGCCCGGCACCTCGCCGACGAGCTGCCGCCGCTGCCCCCGGACGGCTTCGCCGACTTCGGCCAGACCGGCGACCGGCAGCGCTACGAGCACGCCTACTTCGCCCGCCGCACCCGGCTCAACGCGGCCGTGCTGCGCACCCTCCTCGTCGGCCCGGGTGCGGCGACGGCCGAGCTCGACGCCGTCGTCCGGCTGATCTGCGCCGAGATCACCTGGTGCCTCCCGGCCCACGAGCTGAGCCACGACATGCGGGGAGATCCGGCGCCCGACCGGGCCCGGCCCACCGTCGACCTGTTCGCCGCCGACACGGCCGCGCTGCTGGCGCACACCCGGCTGCTGGTCGGCGACGAACTCCCCCCGGAGACGGACCGCGTCCTGGTGCGCGAGGTCCGCACCCGGGTGCTGGCGCCGTTCCGGGAGCGCGACGACTGGTGGTGGCTCGGCCGCTCGGGCGAGCGGCTCAACAACTGGACCAGCTGGATCGTCTCCAACGTCCTGCCCGCCGCCCTGCTGCTGGAGGAGAGCGCCGACACCCTGCTGGACAGCGTCGTCCGCGCCGTCGAGACGCTGGACCGCTATCTGGCCTGCGCCCCCGACGACGGCGGCTGCGACGAGGGCATCTGGTACTGGTGGCGTTCGGGCGCCTCCTACTTCGAGTGTCTGGAGAGCCTCGCCGACGCCACCGGCGATCCGTCCGCCCTCGCGCTGCCGAGCACCGCCGCGCTGGCCCGCTACCCGGTCACCGCGCACATCGCCGGCGACTGGTACGTCAACTTCGCCGACGGCCGGCCCCTGTTGGGCCAGGTCGAGCCGGGGCTGCTGCACCGCTACGGCGTCCGCGTCGGCGAGCCCGAGGTCGCCGCGCTGGCCGCCGCCACGCCGCCGGCCGACTCGCTGGCGGCCCCCGACGTCTCCCTCGCGCGGCTCGTCACCCCGCTGCTCGACGCCGACTGGCGGTCGGCCGGCCCCGGCCCGGCGCCGCTGCCCGCGCAGCGCTGGCTGCCCGACACCGAGCTACTGGTCGCGCGGGAACGCGCAGGCGACCCCGAGGGACTCTTCCTGGCCACGAAGGGGGGCCACAACGGCGAGTTCCACAACCACAACGACGTGGGCTCCTTCGTGCTGGCCCACCGGGGCCGCCCGGTCGTCATCGACCTCGGCGTCGGCACCTACAGCCGCAAGACGTTCGGCCCCGACCGCTACGACATCTGGACGATGGGCTCGGCCTGGCACAACCTCCCCCTGGTCGGCGGCCACCAACAGGCCGCGGGCGCCCGGCACTCCGCGCGCGAGGTGGCGGCCACCCTCACCGAGGCGTCCGCCGCCCTCTCCCTCGACCTGGCCGCCACCTGGCCCGAGGAGGCCGGGGTCGAACGCTGGGAACGCACGCTGACGCTGCGCCGCGCCGACGGGACCGACCCCGCCGAGGTCTCCGTCACCGACCGCTGGCGCCTGGCCTGGCCGCCCGAGTCCCTGGCGCTGCACCTGGTGACCACCCACCCGGTGGACGTCGGGCCGACCCCGGGCAGCCTGCTGCTCGGCGCGCCGGGACATCGGGTGCTGCTCGGCTACGACGCCGCCGCCTTCTCCCTCGAAGCGGAGGAACGCGCCGTCGGCGACCCCAGGTTGACGTCCGTGTGGGGGCCCACCGTGCACCGGGTGCGGCTGATCGCCACCACCCCGGCCGCCGAGGGCCACACCCGCCTCACCTTCCGGGCCGCCCCCCGGGCGGACGCCGATGCCTGACCGGCCGGCACGGGGGCCCGCGGCGGGCCCCCGTGCCATCCTCACTTGGGCCGGTGCCCGCAGGGCTTCTTGACCGTGATGGTCGCGGTGTCGGGAGCGGAGCGCAGCGCCCCGTCCTCGGTGCTCGCGACGGCGGTGTTGGTGATCCTGCCGCAGTCGCCCTTGTGCTCGCCGACCAGATACCGGCCGGTGCAGTGGGTGCTCTCGCCGGGCGCCAGCGTGCCGGACGGGCAGGTCACGTCGGCGACCAGATCGTCCGTCACGACCACCCCGGACACCGGCTCGTCGCTGAGGTTGGTGACGGTGTACCGGTAGACCACCGGCTCGCCGTGCTCATAGGGCCTGGAGTCGTCCACCGACTTGCTGAGCCCAAGACCGACCTCGGAGCCCAGATCGAGCGTGACCCGGTCGGGCGGCGAGGTGATCACGGTGTGGTCGACCACGCCGCTGGCCACCGCGGTGTTGGTGACGGTGCCCCGGCCCACGTCGTCCTGGGTGATCACATACTCGCCCGTGCAGGTCATGCTCTCGCCGGGCCACAGCCGCTCCCGGGGACAGACCACGTTCACCGCCCGGTCGTCCAGTACGGCCAGGCCGCTGATCGGGGTGTCCCCGCCGTTGGTCACCAGATAGGTGTAGGGCACCACGGTGCCGGCCGGCAGCACCTCGGGCAGCGGGGGCTCCTCCGCGATCTGCTTCACGACGCTCAGCCGGGGCAGCTCGGCGACCGGGTGCACCGCCACATTGCGGATCAGATGCACATCGGTGAAGAGCCCGGTCGAGCCGGCGAACCCGAACTTGTAGCTGTCGGGCACCGGTTGGGGCGCCGGCGTGGAAAGCACCCGCTGACTGCCGGCGCCGTCGTGGAAGTCCACGGCCACCGTCAGCACGGGGTCGGGCGTCGGCGAGATCTCCACGGTCACGGTCCGCCGCGACGGCTCCAACAGCGTCTCCGCCTCCTCGGGCGTGACATCGGGCGGCAGCGCCGTGGTCGGCCCGTGCAGCTCCCCCGGCAGGGTGGAGTTCCACGGCGGGGTGGTGGTGAGCTGGTCCGCGGTGGCGGTCAGGAAGCAGTAGCCGTCCGTCCCGTTCCCCGGGCCCCGGACCGTCACCATGTTGGGGCCGGGCGGCGGTACCCGGAACTCCGTTCCGGCGGGGGAGCGTTCGGCGCAGCCGTTGCCGCGCTGCTCCCAGTCGCCGAAGAAGTTGCCCAGCACATCGAGGCCCACGCCGAGATAGCCCTGGTTGACGCCGGGCAGGAACTCCTGGCTCGGATCGTCGTCCGGCAGCTTCTGGGCATAGCCGAGGCTGCCTCCGAACGCGCCGGGCGCGTCCAACGTGGCGGCCCCGTCGATCAGGAAGAACGAGATCCCGTCCGCCGGCGGGTCCGTGGTGCCGCCGTACTGCCACTGCTCGAAGGTCACATGGAGCCCGGCGCCGGACGGGATCGCCTGCTCGTAGAGCGCCGCGCCCGCCTGGTCGGTGGCGGCGTCGGTGAGCCGCAGATAGCCGAACGGGGCACCGTCCGGCGGCGGCACCGGGCCCGTCGAGCCGCTCGGGCAGCCACCGAGCGGCTCGGCGCCTGGCCCCGGTGGGGAGTCGTCGATGGGCGCCCCGGTCAGACAGGCGGAGCCGAAGCCCAGGAAGTCCGGGTCCGCGCTCGCCCCGGTGAACGTCTCGTCCACCAACGGCGGCCCGCCGGGTTGGGCCACCGCCGGGCTCGCCAGCAGCGGCGAAGCGCCCAGCATCAGCGCGACCCCGAGTGACCGGAGGTATCGCCCGTTTCGGATAGCGGGGATGTCATGTGCGGAGAACACCTTCACCCTGGTCACCGCAGGTAATCGACCCTCACCCGTCCGCGACGACGCGCCCGCCCGATCCCACGCCGTCGAGGAGACGCGCGTGGTCGGCCCGGTGGCGCCCGGGCCAGCGTCGCCCTTCTTCCGGCTGGGGGCAGGACATACGATGCTCGGTGATTCCGTTGGACATCGGGCGCGACGATGTGGGGGGCGTGATGGCGGACGGCTTAGCCGGGCACGGAGACGCGGCGGCGTGGCAGGCGCCACCCCCCGGGGCGCTGCGCGAGTGGGACCCTCGGGACATCTCCGGCTACCAGCTGCGGGGGCGGCTGGGCTCGGGGGGCATGGGGGCGGTGTATCTCTCGGAGACCCGGGGCGGGCAGCCGATCGCGTTGAAGGTGGTACATCCCGATCTGGCCGAGGACCCGCAGTTCCGGCGGCGGTTCGAGCGGGAGGTCCGGGCGGCGCGACGGGTGCGGGGCCGCTACATAGCGCCCGTGGCGGACAGCAACACCGAGGGCCCGACACCCTGGTTGGCCACCGAGTACGTACCGGGCCCCTCCCTGCACCAGGTCCTGAACGTGGTGGGCGAGCGGCTCGCCCCGCACGTGGTGCTGCGGCTTGTGGCCGGCATCGCCTCGGCGCTGACCACGATCCACGAGGAGGGGATGGTCCACCGGGACCTCAAACCGGGGAACGTGATGCTCGCCGCTGACGGGCCGATCGTCATCGACTTCGGCGTCGCCCGGGCCGCGGACGCCTCCATGCTGACCGGGACCCGAACCCGGATCGGCACCCCCGGCTTCATGGCCCCGGAGCAGGTGCGAGGGGGCGAGATCACCTCCGCCACGGACATCTTCGCGCTCGGGCTGACGGCCCACGTCTCGGCCACCGGCTCGCATCCCTTCGGTGAGGGGACGCCGGACGCGCTGCTCTACCGGATCGCGCACACCCACGCGGACCTGACCGCCTGCCCGCCCGGGCTGCGCCGGCTGATCGAGCCCTGCCTGCGCCACGAGGCGGCTGACCGACCGTCGGCCAGGGAACTGCTTGCGCTATGCCGGGAGTTGGGCGCCGAAATGGGCCTGGACGACGTCCTGCCCACCGCGGGCTGGCTGTCGCACCCGAGCCCCCCGACCCCGCCGACCCCCGCGACCCCGCCGGCCCAGGTGCGGCCCGTAGCGCCCCACCCGCCCGCGCCCGCGCCCGTTCCCGCACCGCAGTACGGCGTGGTGCCGACACCTCCGCCGCCCTCCGCCGGTGCCCGGCGGCGCCGGACCTGGTTGATCGCCATACCGGCGCTGGTCCTCGTCCTCGCCGTGGGCGTCGGCATCGTCGTCGTGAACACCGGGGGCGACGGCTCGGACGAACCCGACTTCCACGTGGGTGACCTCGTGGTGGCCTACGACGAGTTCCAGTACGACGTGGCCTCGGCGACGCTGACCAGCGACACCCGGGCGGAGGTCGACGTGCTCTGGCAGTACCGCGAGGAGGGGGTGGACGAGTGGACGCGCTCCCACGAGGAGACCGTGTCCATCACCCCCAACGAGGAAGTCCAGCTCTCGCACAACTTCGCCGCCAAGGCCTGCGAGACCACCTTCAAGGCCGAGATCAAGCACGAGGGCGTCACCATCGGGTCCCCCGAGGCGATCGAGTGCACCCGGGACGATACGGGGTCGGACGATACGGAGCTGGACGATACGGGGTCGGACGAAGTGTGGCCGGACGATACGGAGCTGGACGATACGGAGCCGGGCGGAGCGGGGTGGGCGCTCCATATAGCTGACTTCGTGGTGGCCTACGACGACGTCCGGTACGACGTGGCCTGGGCGACGCTGACCAGCGACATCTGGACGGAGGTGGACGTGATCTGGCTGTACCACGAGGAAGGGGAGGACGTATGGATGCTCGTCCACGAGGAGACCGTGTCCGTCACCCCCGACGAGGAAGTCCAGCTCTCGTACGCCTTCGAGTCCCTGCCCTGCGGGACCACCTTCAAGGTGGAGATCCAGCACGAGGGCACCACCGTCGACGAGGCCGAGGCGATGGAGAGCGACACCTGCTGATCGTGGTGGTTGGCCGGGCTCAGGGGTCGGGTTGGTTCGGTTCTCCGAGGATCAGGGGGCGGTGGGAGGGCTGGAGGCCGGTGGGGAGGTTGTCGGGGGTGAACCAGGCGGCTTCGAGGATTTCGGTGGGGTCGAGGGTGAGGGTGCCGCCGACCAGGACGGCCTCGTAGGCCGCTTCGGCGCGCAGCCGGTAGCCACTGTTGAGGCGGACCAGGTCGCCGACCTTCACCTCCAGGCCGGTCTCCTCACGCACCTCGCGGACCACCGTGTCCTGGAAGGACTCGTCGCGCTTGGCGTACCCCGTCGGGAGGCCCCAGTCGCGGCCCTCGGCCCAGAAGCGGTGGCGCAGCAGCAGCACCCGCCCCGCGTCGTCGCGGACCACGCCCGTCACACCGACCATGAACTTCGCGTTGAGCAGCCACGACACCCGCCACTGCACCCGGCCCCCCAGCGCGCGCCACACCCGGGCCATCAGCCTCCGCATATCTGCCTCATGCCAACCACCTTACGTAGCCACCCCGTTGCCCCACGACGGCGCAGGGGGTGGACACGGAGTCACGCGACGGTCGACGACACTGAACGTGGAACCCACCCGGCGCGCCCTGGAGCATCGCGCGTCTCGACACCGGACCGCTTTCAACCTCCGCGCCCCGCACCGATCGCCGAATCCGGCGAACCCGCCGGCGGCGCTCAGTGGTAGACGGTCACCCCCCGGTACGCCGCCCAGGATTCGGCCGCGACGGCCATGGCGTCCAGCCAGGGCTCGTCGGGCCGGCGCAACGCGCGGTGCCGGTTCATCCGGGCGGTGGCGACGACAAACGCGTCGATCGCCTCCGGGTCGGCCTCCGTCCACGCTGGGCACCCTCGTGCGAAGGATTCGGCCTCAGCAGGCGTGTACAGGCCACCGATCAGTTGGAGGACCAGCATCGCCGGATCGATAAAGGCCGCTCCCCGCGTGGGCCAGGACCAGTCCACGACCCAGTTGCGGTCGGCCCCGATCAGCAGGTTGCCAGGGTTGATGTCCACGTGCAGGAGTGTGTCGCCGCGAAACAGCTCCGGGGCCCCCCGGTCGGCCCACCAGTCCCAACGGGTCTCTGGCCAGTCCCGAGCGACTCCGGGCAGATCCAATTCGCCGATCGCGTTGACTAGTTCGACAAGCGCCGGCACGTCCGCCGACCCCTTTCCGAACTCCGCGTCTCGCGCATCAACCCTTTCGAACCCGAGAACGATCCAATCCGCGTCCTCCACCGACCACAACAACTCAGGGGCCAGGGTGCGAACAAACGGGTTGATCGCCTTCTCCCGCAGCATCTGATCACGCCGCCCGCCAGGCTGGTTCCGCATCGCCTTGACGAAGAAGGACTGCTGTTGACCTTCGACGATGGCAAGGAAATCGGTGCCATATCCATGTTTGGGTGCCAGAAATCGCTCGACTTTCCCCACGTGCGCCGCAACTAGTGCCCGGATTTCCGGGCTGGGGTTCAGGGCCTCCAAAGCCTTACCTCCGTGGATCACAATGGTTTGAAGTGTAGCCGGGTTCGCACTCGCCATTATCGGGATGACAAGCAGGAGGCAGATCCCCCTTCGGGGTGCAGGGCGTTCTCGCGGGGAAACACGGGGTCTGGTCTGGGTAGCATTTCTTGGGGGCGCATTTCAGTTCGGGTTTGGGCTTTTCGCTCCGGACGGCTTGGCGGATGGCCGCGCTCGCCAGGGCCATGGTGGGGCCGTTCAGAATGGTACCCAGCTCTTCTTGCCGCACGTCTCCCACCTTGATCCAGGTGGCGAACACGCACGGTGTGACCTCGCCGCTCGGGCCGATGGCCGCGGCGTCGGTGCCGCACCGGCCGCAGAGGTGGGCCGGGTTCGGCTCTTGCCTACCCCCTTTCTCTCCCCGGCCGAACGGCCGGACGTCGTCGACGCCGATTCTCGTCACGCCCAGCGATTCAAGATCGGCCCGGGCCTCGGTCACACGTTGGTCATCGCGACCGACGATGATCCCCGCGCGGATCGGGATGCCGAGTTCCACCGCCTTGGCGATGTTGGCCCGGGTGCGGCGATGACTTGGCCTACCGGTCAAGGCGTTGTGTTCACCCGCCTGATCCGAGTAGTAGGACGTGGCGAGCGAAACGCCAGCGCGCCGAAAACGCGCCCAGTTCGTCTCGGAGATGTGCACGAGATTGCTGAATATCTCCGTTTCCAAGCCGAGAGCCAGCGCGTGATCCAGCAGTTCCGCAAAGTGCGGATGCATCGTGGGCTCGCCCCCGATGAACTGGACGCTGCGAATTCCGGTAGTCGCAGCCTGGGTAAGGAGATCAATCCATGCTTCGCGGCTCATGCTGCCGTGATCGCCGCCAGGTCCGGACTCGTTGTAGCAGTGGTCGCATTCCAGCTGGCACTTCCGCGTCAGATCCAACCAGAGGAATCCGACCTTCGCCGAGTTCAGGGGTAATGATCCGGTCGTTGGGGACACCAAGCACCTCCATCAAACCTGTCCACAGGTGAGTCGGTCAACCTACAGGCCAAGTTACTGAACATGTGACTGCGTGCCAACCAGCCTACGGAGCCGTCCCGTTGCTCCGTCCCGGCGCACGGGGTGGGCACGAAAGCACGCACATCTGGGCTTGGACGGTTGCCGCAGGCATGGGTTCTTGGTGTGGCGACGTGGCCGCGCCCGTCGTACCAAGGTGTCGCCGGTTAAACCTCCGCGCAGGCGCGGAATTGGCCGCGGGGCGGTGGAACCTTTGGTTTGGTGACGGAAAGTGAGCGGGGGGCGCGCAAGTGGGGTGGTGGGGACGGGGCTTCGGGGGTGGCGTGGGGAATCGAACACGGGGCTCGACGTGCGGCCCCCGGTGGTGACGGAGGGTGGCGGTCGGCGGGGGCTTGGGAGGGGTGAACGGGGGCTCGGAGGGCGTGAGTTGGGGGCGTTGGGGCCCGGGCGGGCGGGTGGCGGGAGTGGCGGCACCACGCGGTGAGCGCCCCGTTTGGTCACGCTCCGTGTGTCCGAAAAGCGACGGTGGCCGAACATGCGGCGGCCCCCCGTCCGGGAGCGGACGGGGGGCCGGGGAGCGCGCGACGGACTACGGGATGAAGACGCTGGCGCCGTAGATCTCCTGGACGGAGCCCGGGCCGACGAGGTTGGTGAGGCCGCCGGAGCAGTTGGCACCCGAGTGGACGCGGGCGCCGACGTTGGTGTCGTTGGCCACGGTGAAGTAGTCGGGGGCGTCGCTCACCGGGTAGCAGCCGGACGGGTTCTCGCGCTCGACGCCGTCGATGGTGAGCACGCCCTCCGCGGCCTGGGCGGAGGTGGCGCCGGCGACGGTGAGCAGGGCCGCGGCGGCCAGGGAACTCAAGGCGGTGATGGTGGTGCGCATGCTGTGGGGTGCCTCTCTCTCGGCAGCGGAGGGTCCGCTTCCGAGAGCACCAACGACCGGAGCCGTCCAAAGGAACGGCCGGGTCAGAGCCCCGCGAGGAAGCCCGTCCAGGCGGTCCGGGTGGCGGTGAACGAGGGCCCGTCGGGCCGCTTCGAATCACGGATGGCGATGCCGGCGCCGGCCGGGAGCCGGGCCGCCTGAACGCAGTCGCCGCCTTGGTCGTTGCTGTAACTGGACGTGAACCAGCGGAGGTTCGCGGGTGTCGATGTCATGGCAACGAGGGTAGGCGGGCGGGCACCCAGGGTGAAGAGGGCATAGGGAAAGCCCCAACTAGCTACTGGCCGGCAACACAGTTGGGGCTTTCCGTTTATGCAGCCGGGCGGTCAGACGAGGCGACTGACGCCGGCGATATGCCTGGCTCGGCGAGGAAGCCGGACCAGGTGGCAGCGGAGAGACGGGGACGACGGACTGCCTAGGTCCTTCGCATCCCGCATCGCGCTGCCGGATGGAGCCTGGGCCGCCCTCCAGCGCAGCTCCCCACGTAGTAGAGAACTACGACTGGAGGGGGCCCAGTTGAGTTCGTTGGGGACGACCTCATGACCAGAACTCTAGCCCCGTCGCAGCGGGCGAAGCGCCAAATGGCGGACTGTTCACCCGAAGGTGGAACGGAGGGCGCAATAATGCCCCAACCGCCCGCGAATGGCGTCCGGTTGGGGCATCGGTCGCTCAGGCCAGGTCGTTGGACCTCACAGCGGCCAGGAAGCCGGTCCAGGCCGAGGGCCCGAAGCCGAACGCCGGCCCGGCGGGGTTCTTCGAGTCGCGAACGGCCATCCCGCCGTCCGACAGCCGCGCCCCCTGGACGCAGTTCCCGCCCTGGTTGTTGCTGTAGCTGGAGGTGAACCAGTCAAGCTCGGTGGAGGCGATGGTCGCTCGCGTGTTCATCGGTCTTAGAACTCCTTGATTGCTTTCTTGAGCAGGCCCAGGGACTCCTGGTGCCCGGGGGCGAGGGCCTGGAGGTCACGGAAGGTGTCCTCGTAGCGCTGGACGTAGCGCTCCTTACGACTGACCCAACTGTCCGCCAGACTCTCCAGGTAGACGATCGAGGGGGCGACGGTGGGCTCGTCGAACTGGAAGATCACGAAGGAGCCGTTCATCCCGGGGTGGACCCCCATCCCGAACGGCACCACCTGGACCCGGACATGGGCTCGCCCCTCCGCTGTCTTCACGATGTGGGCCAGCTGCTCCCGCATCAGCTCGGCGCTGCCCACCTTACGTCGGAGCACCGACTCGTTGATGATCACGGTGTACCGCAGTGGGTTGGGCTTCCGCAGCAGGTTTTCCTGGCGGGTCAGCCGGATCGCCACATGGCGTTCGACGTCGTCGGGGGTCATCTCCCGATGCGCCTCCTGGTAGATCGCCCGGATATACGCCTCGGTCTGGAGCAGTCCGGGGACAAACTCCGACTCGTAGTTCAGCAGGCCCGAGGTCGAGGACTCCAGGCCCAGAAAGGCCCGGAACACCGGGGTGATCAGGGGGTGATACTCCGGGTTCTGCCACCAGTCCTTCTTTTCCTTGGTGACCCGGGCGAACTCGACCAGCTCCTTCTTCAACGCCGGGCCCGCCCCGTAGATCTCGCAGAGCGCGATCACATCCGCGGGCTCCACCACCGTGTTCTCCGCGCCCTCAAGGCGGGTCAGCTTGGAGGGGCTCCAGATCAGCCGGGCGCAGACCCGGTTGGCCTTCAGCTCGGACGCGACGCGCAACCTCCGCAGCTCGTTGGCCAGTTGGATGCGGCACAGCGCCGGGGTCGCCGACTCGATGTCCGTCCTCATCCGTCAGTCCTCTCTCACTTCAGTCTTGCGCCGCACGTTCTGCGATCACAAGCAATTTTCTGAGCGTCCGTCAATTGTTTTGCGCCGACGTGGAATTACCGGCCGTAATCACCGAAACACTCAATGGATTTTGAGCTCAGAATTACAGGCTCTTCGTGGCTCCGCTACCACTCTGCCTGTCATTCTGGAGCTATGCGCTCACTCTCTGTTTCGAAACAGTGAGCGACGTCGTTCGAGCCCCTGCTCGCGACCACCCGGGGAGGCGTCAAATGACCTTGACGGAAAGGCTTGTTGCAGACGAGGACGCGCGTAACTGGCTGTTAACGGCGCGTGCCCAGGGGATCGGTGCGTGGAGGGGGCGCGTAACGGACGTCATGCGCCGGTGGCATCTGCCGGAGCCGGCGCAGGAGTTGGGTCAGCTCGGCGTCACGGAGCTGCTGACCAATGTGACCCGCCATGTGGCCGACCCGGAGTGCCGGCTGCTGCTGGCCCGGCTTCCGGAGCTGGCGATCGTCCAGGTGCTGGACCGGTCGTCCGCCTTCCCGGTGGTGGGCGCCCGGCCGCCGGACCCGGAGGCGGACGCGGGGCGCGGGCTGTGGCTGCTCAGCCGGATGGCCACCGACTTCGGCTGCTTCCGCCACGTCTGGGACGACGGGACCGTCGGCAAGTCCGTCTGGTTCGCGATCCGTTGTGGCGATGATGCCGAGTGCTGAGCACCTGGATGTTCTTTCA
Organism: Streptomyces profundus; assembly: GCF_020740535.1. Lineage (NCBI taxonomy): Bacteria > Bacillati > Actinomycetota > Actinomycetes > Kitasatosporales > Streptomycetaceae > Streptomyces > Streptomyces profundus. The sequence continues at coordinate 2,817,248 of NZ_CP082362.1, read as the reverse complement.
CTGGGCATGGTTGACCCTGCTCGGTGCACCGGCATTCGTCTACCTGGTCTACCGGGCGTTGGCGGCGGCGCTGGCCTGGCTGGTGGACCAGATCCGGCGCGCCGAGGAGGCGCCGGACGAACCGCCGCCGCCGGCGCCCGATCCGCTGGACCGCCACGCGGCTCTGCGTGCCCGCATCAAGCAGCTCAACGCGGCCAGTGTGGCCAACTACCGCACCAAGAGCGGCGAACTCCCGTGACCGCCGGGGGACTCCACCGACCATCCGAAGAATCCGTCACCCATCCGCCGTGCATATCGCCGCGAAACGAGGGAACAGCGTTGACCCACCATCGGACCCATGCCTACGGGCACCGTTACCCGTATCCGGTCGCGCGCGGCGCGGACTGGTCGGTGAGCGAGGAACGCGGGCGGGGGGTGCCGCGGGTGATCTACGGCGCCGAGTGCCTGACCTGCGACGCCCGTTCGCCGGTGGTCGAAGACGACGCGCAGCCGGTGACGGTGTGGGTGATAGAGCACACCAGGGAGACGCCGGACCACGGGCGGTTCCTCATCCGTGGCGAGAAGCACTGGCGCGTCGACTGCCCCACCGCTCCGACCCCGCCGGCGCCCGAGCCGCGGCGCGGACCCGTCGCCGCCTTTGTCGACCGCGCGTTCGGGCCCACGTTCGTCGGCCTGATGTGCGTGCTGACCGTGGCCACCGGGCTCCTGATGGCCAGCGCCTGACCACCCCCACGACGAAAGAGACACCATGCACACGACGTTGAGCCGTTCGCCCGTCCCCATCCGCTTCCATGTCCTGGCCACCACCGCCACCCACCACGTGCTGATGGTGCGCGGCTCGGGGGAGAACGCGGCCTGGGTGCTCCCCAACGGCGAGGTGGGGGCGGGTCGTTGTCCGATCCTGGCGGCGCGGGAGAAGATGATCAGGGCGACGGGGTATGACCGCTCCTGCTGTGAGGCCCTCGCGTTCAGCCTCGACACGGACGAGGCGGGCCGACTCACCGCGCTCACCTACGTCCTCGACGGCGGCGAACTCCCCCGCGTCCCGGCCGACGCCAACCGGCTGCCGGAGCGCGTCGGTTGGCTGCCGCTGCGCGAGCTGAACGAGCCGCCGTCCATCGTCCAGTACGCCATCATCGCCACCAACCGCCGCCGCCGCATCCCCCTCCTCATCAACGGCGACCGCCCCGAGGCGGCCTTCCTCTGACTACGGCCCTCGCTGCCGGGGAAGAAGGATCTAGCGTGTCGGCGATCGACGTGCGGTGGGGTGGGTTGGACGCCGTCATGGCGGAGTCGGGGTACTGGCCCGAACGGTCCCCCTGGATCAGGGAGGCCGCGTGGAGCCTGCCTCGCCATGACTTCGCCGCTGACCGCCTGTGGTTCTGGGACGGGTACGCGTACCGGTCCGTGGATCGCGGGGCCGACCCCGACCGTTGGGCGGCTCAGGTCTACGCCGGGCCCCACGATGCCGCGATCACCCAGATCACCGAGGGGCGTCCGTCGTCCAGCCTGTCCGCGCCGGCGGTGGTGGCGGACATGCTGGACTCCCTGCTGGCGGAGCCGGGGCACCGGATCCTCGAACTCGGCGCCGGCACCGGCTGGAACGCCGCGCTGCTGGCCCACCGGGTCGGTCCTGGCCGGGTGACCTCCGTCGAGGTGGACGGCGAACTCGCCGCCACCGCGAGGAACCGACTCGCGCGCGCGGGAGTGCGGGCCACGGTCGAAGTCGGTGACGGCACGGCCGGCTGGCCCGGCGGAGCGCCATTCGATCGGCTGATCGTCTCCTCCTGGGCGACACTCGACGGCCCCAAGGCCACGGCCCACACCGGCGGCCCCCGCGACCTCGCCGCGGAACTCGACCACGCCTGGACCCACTGGACCGAGCGGGGAGCACCCGACATCTACGACTTCGGCATGACGGTCGAGCGTGACACGGGTCAGTTCATCTGGTGCGACGATCCGTCCACGGGCCCCTACTGGCCAGCCACCGGTTAGGAGCGCTCACCGGCGGCGGTGGGGGGGCGGAAAGCCGTGGTCGGTGTGGGGGTCGGCGTGGTAGACGGGATGGGTTCGTCCGCGACCTTCAGGAGTGCCCCATGCGTCGACTCGCCGTCTTTCTCGCCTCGTCCGACGGGCACGACCCGGCGCACGCCGAACTGACCGCCGCCGTGGGCGCGGAGCTGGCGCGGCGGGGCATAGGGATCGTCTACGGCGGCGGTCGCCGGGGGCTGATGGGGGTGCTGGCGGACAGCGCGATGGCGGCCGGCGGCGAGGTCATCGGCGTCATCCCGCGCGACATGGTCGAGCGGGAGTGGGCGCACCGCGAGGTGACCGAGCTGGTGATCTGCGACTCGATGCACGAGCGCAAGGCGCTGATGGCGGAGCGCGCCGACGCGTTCGTCGCGCTGCCGGGTGGCCTGGGCACGCTTGAGGAGCTCTTCGAGGTGTGGTCGTGGCGCCAACTCGGCTTTCACGCCAAGCCCGTTGGCTTCCTCGACGCCGGCGGCTTCTGGACGCCGCTGCTCGGCGCCCTGCGCGGCCTCGTGGACGCGGGCTTCCTCGCGGCGTCCACCCTGGACGACCTGGCCGTCGCCCCCGACCTGCCCGGCCTGCTGACCACCCTGGAGGACCGCCTGCGCGCCGTGCCCCAACCGGCGCGCGGGCGGTAGGCCGCCCGGCGTGGTGGCGGTCAGAGGTATCAGAGGTATCAGAGGTAGGGGGTGGAGGAGCGGCGTTCGAGGGCGATGGCCGTGACGTCGGTGCCGCTCGGGGTCTCGCACCAGGTGAGCAGTTTGAGGCCGGCGCGGTCGACGGTGATCTGGCGGTCGCCGGCGCAGGTGCCGGCCGCCTCGGGCAGTTCGGCGTAGACGCGGAGGGCGGCGTCGCGGTTCTCCTGGTCGAGGGCCAGGACGTCGCCCTCGTCGGTCACCGCGTAGACGATCACGCTCCGCATGACCTCGGTGTCCGGCTGGCCGCCGGCGAACGCGGCCTCCAGGGGCCTGGCCCCGGTGTGGATCTCCCGGTACTCGCGCTCGACGTAGGACGTCCGGCCGTCGGTCAGGACGGGTTCGGGCTCCTCGTCCTCCGTGGGCTCCGCCAACCAGCCGTAGAGCGTGCCGCCGTCGAGCCAGACATGGCTGTAGGGCGTGGCGTCGGTCCTCGTCGGGCGCAGCGGGAGCTCGGTGTCGGGGGGCAGTTCGGCCAGGTGGACGGTGCGGATGTCGCGCTGTTCGAGGAGCAGCGGGCCGGCGAAGTCGTCGCACCAGGTGCCGGCGAACAGGATCCGGTCGTCGCTGGTGTTGTGGTTTCGGAGCTGGTCGTCGTCGTGGACGTCGAAGTCGGTGATGTGGGGGGTGTTCGGGCAGCCCAGGGCATGGATCCTGCCGACGGCCAGCGGCGCCTCGCGGTACAGCGGGCCCTCGTGCGCTTCGAGGCCGCCGCGGAAGTCGTGGTTCTCGGGCAGGGACGGGACGGAGGTGTAGTTCGCGAGGGCGCAGCCCTGGGTGAGCAGGTACTGGGGCTGCTCCTCGTGCAGGGGGTTGGGGCGTTTGGCGGGCATGGCCAGCCGCAGGCACTCGGTCTGGACCCGTTCCACCGACAGCAGGTCACCGTTGCTCTGCCGCACCTCGATCAGGTGGTCGGGGGCCTCCAGGAAGATCTCCGGGGTGCCGGCCAGCGCGACCACGGGGCGCCAGGTGTCCTCGTGGGGGGAGGGGCTGGTGCCGGTGAGGAACGTCCAGGTTCTGGCCGGGTTGTCGAAGCGGTGGGCGGGATCGGGCAGGGCCGTCTCCCGCAGCGGCTCGCCCGAGTTGGCGTCGAGGGTGACCAGGGTGCGGGACTTGGCGACCACCAACACCCGGCAGTCGGGGGAGACCCCCACCTGTCCGAGGCGGCCAGGGTGGTCGGGCGGGCCCTGGAACTCCCCGGTGCCGCCGTGGGGGACGGTGTAGCGCCAGCGTTCGGAGCCGTCGGCCGTGTCGTAGCCGATCACGGAGTCCTCGCCGTCGCCGGCCTCGACGGAGACCAGGGTGCCGTGCAGCACCACCGGATCGCGTTGGTGTTCGCGGGCCACCCGGCCCGCGTCCGCCGGCTGTCCGAACTCGACGGGCGGGGCGGCGACGGCGCACTCGGTCAGCGCGGCGGCGCCGGGCAGGGTCTCCTGCCACCGGACCTCGGTCGGCTTGGCGTAGGGCGTCCACTCCAGGTACTGGTCCAGGGAGAGTTCGACGCCCTGGTCGCGTTCCTCGGCCGGCACCGTCCGGGAGATCGCGTCGACGCGCGGCTCCTCTCCTTCGGCGCGTTGGATCGCCTGGGCGGTGAGGCCGGAGCCGACGGTCGCGGCGCCGGCGAGCAGGGCGCCGGCGAGCGTGGTCGCGATGAGCAGCCGCGCTTTGCGCCCGGAATCGCCGGTGGGGGGCAGCCAGGGGGCGCGCCTCCGGTGCAGCAGCGCGCAGAGCGCCGCCGCCGTGAGGCAGGCGAGGGCGGCGAGCAACGGGACGACGGGGCGGCCGGGTTCGGGCTGGAACGCGAACAGCTGCGTGGCCTCCCTCTCCACCGTGCCGCGTTGGAAGCCGATCGCGCCGAGCGCGGCGGCGAGCGCCGCCAGCGCGCCGGCCAGCGGGAGGCCGCGTCGGTCGCCGAGCAGCACCAGCGCGGCGAGCAGCGCCGGCGTCGCCACCCACCAGGGGGAGGTGCCCAACTCGTCGTCGAACAGGGCGTCCGACCAGGGGGTCAGCGCGGACAGCAGCAGCGCGGCCAGCGCGGCGCCGAACAGCGCGGGGCCCGGCCACCAGCGCCCGGCCGGCTCGGCGGCTTCCTCGGGTGTCGACGGCACCGCGCCCCTCCCTCAACCCTCGCCGGTGTTCGCAATCGCCAACAACCGTAGCGGGCCCGGGGGGCAGGCCACGACCGGGGGCGCTCCGGGGTGGGCGACGACGGAGCGGCAGGCGACGTCAGGGCGTCGTGGCGCGGGTGAACTCCTCGACCAGCGTTACGGGTTCGTCCTCCTTCTCGAAGAACGCGACATGTCCCGCGTCGATCTCGGCATAGCCGCTGTGGGCGATGGCCCGGTGCGGGGCGCTGCTCCGCGTCGTGGGCGACCAGTTCGGCCCCGGGCCGACCTGACCCCTCACAGCCGGTGGTGCACCCACACGCCCGGTTCGACATAGACCGCGACGTCGTGTTCGACATCGCACCGCACCGGCACCAGCGCGCCCGGGACCACGACCTGGCCCGTCTCGTCGAACGGCAGGCCCGTCCAGGCGCGCCACTCCGCCAGCGTGCCGGGGATGACCATCGCGCGTTTGCAGGTGCCGACGATCCGGCCGCCGGCCCTGGCGTGGACCCGCAGCCATGGGTCCTGCGGTAGGCCGTCGTCGCGGACCAGCGCCGCGTACGCGTCGATCGGCATGTCGGGCACGAGGTGCTTGTGGTTCGGCCGCACCGGCGCGACCAGATGCTCGAACCCCAGGCGGGCCGCGTTCTCCCGCATCGCGGCCAGCATCCTGCCGGAGAGCCCGGTGCCCTGGAGATCCGTGGGAATGGAGATCTCCAACGCCGAGACCATGTTCGGCCGCCGGCCGATCTGGCGATCGCGCGCGGAGCGCCAGATCACGCCGTCCCAGCCGTCGGCGGGCAGCTCGCCGAGCGCCGGGTCGCCGTCCCAGGCGAACGGCACGCAGAACGCGCGGGCGACCGCCTGGTCCGGATCGTTGGCGTCATAGGCGATCAGCCCGTACTCGGGGTGGGCGGTCCTGACGTCGCTGTAGTAGAGCATGGCCATGGGGTCCTCCTCCATGAACGCGGGCCAGGGCTCGGTCTCCGCGTTCCTGAAGGAGGACTTGAGGGTGGGCCGCTCGGCGAGCGTGGCGATGCGCAGATCCATCCTCGGACCGTAGGCAACCGGGCATGCTCGGGCACCCGATTTTCGCCCCGCCACGGCTTCGGCCGCCTACCGCAGCACGGTACAGGCCGCCGCGCTGAAGAGGAGGGCACCGATGATGGTGCCGCAGCCGAGGAAGAGAAGCAGGCGTGCGAGGAGCATGGGCTGTCAACTGTCCGCTGGAGATGAGCTGTTGGGCGCGCACGCCGCCCCTCCCGCCAGAGCCCGGTGGTACCGGCGGATGTGGCGACGACGTGCGGACGACGCGGTCCTCGTGAGACGCCAGCGAGGATATCGACGCCAACCCTCCGCCCGCAGCCTTTCTTTCTCCACGAACCGCCGCTGCCGGGGGACGGCCGGTTGGGGATCCGTGACCTGAATATCCGGGATCGTTGCTGAACATCACGGTTCCCGTGCCAACCACTGGCGCCGTTGGGTAGTTTCCAGGCAGGACGAAAGGGCGGAGGCGGCGCCATGACGCAGTGGGGTGACTACAGCACAGGCGAACGAATCAAGTTGCTACGAGGGCCCGAGACCCAGGAACGGCTCGCCGAGGCAACCGGGCTGTCGGTGCACACGATCCGCAAGGCCGAGGGCGATCGGGGGGTCAGCCTCCAGAGTCTGTTGCTTATCTCGGCAGCTCTGCACGCGGACGTGTCGGTGGTCCTGGGACAACAGGCCCCCCGGCGCGCGATGCGGGGGACAGACCGGGCCATGCTGAGGGCGCTGTCGCAGACGGTGCATGACGCCTCGGCCGGGATCGGTGCCGACGTCGAGCCTTCTGGGGCGGCGGCGCTTGCGGCCGGGCTCGGGGCGGCGTGGCAGGTCTACCGGTCTGGGGACTACGTGGGCGCTGGAGTTCGGGCCGCACCGGCGCTGCGGGAGGCGGCGGCGGCGCTGCGCTCGGCCGATGCGGGCAAGGTGTGCGAGGCGCGTGGCACACTCGCGGATGCCTACCGGCTGGCCGCGTACGTGGCCAACCAGTTCGGAGCGCGTGATCTGGCCTACGCCGCGATCGGGCACGCGCAGGATGAGGCCGAGCGGGCGGGCGATGAGGTGCGAGGGGCGTGTACCGCGTCGGGGCGGTCGTGGATCTACCTGCGCGACGCCCGCTTGGAACAGGCGGCGCTGACGGCTCGGCGGTCATACGAGGCGATCGAACCGCGCTTCGGGAACCGGGACTTGGGACTGCTGGCCACTTATGGGTGGCATGTGACGCTGGCAGCCGTGGTGGCGGCACGAAGAGGTCGTGTGGAGGAGGCGGACGACCTGCTGTCGCAGGGACGGGCGGTGGCCGCCCGCATGGGCCGTGACGTGGAAGTGAACGGAACGGCGTTCGGACCGGCCGTGGTCGCGGCACAGGCGGTCGGCATCAGCGTGTCCACCGGCCGGCCGGGCAGGGCGCTGGAGTTGTTCGCCGAGAGGGGAGACACCTCGCCACTGACGGACTCCGCGCGGCAGCGCATGATGCTGGACGTGGCGCTGGCCCAGTCGGACACGCGGCAGTCGGACGCGGCGCTCGACACGCTGCTGGAGGTGTGTTCGTCGGCACCGCAGTGGGCCAGGCACCAGGCCCTGCCGGGGGTCATCGCGCAGAAGGCCAGCGCTGGCAGCGCGACAACCGGCAAGTTGCGCAAGCTGGCCGCGCTGCTCGGGACATCGGTGATCATCAGCTGACAGCAGCCGCTGATACGGGGCGTACCACTCGCGCCGGTGGCGACTTCGGGAAGTGCTACGGACCGCCGATTCACTCTCGGCGACGATGAGATCACCCTGAGGGGTATGTCGTCGGCCCGCGGCCCCCCGGCCGAGAAGTGGATTCGGCGCTCCCGGAGGTACCCGATGTTCTTCCCCTACCCCGTGATCGAGCAGATGACCGAGGACCAGGTCAGCGCCTGGAACGAACACTTCAGCGGAGATGGACACGAGCGCCGCCGCACCATCGAGGAAGGCGTCTGGCGGCGCACCCAGGAACCGGCCAACGCTGAGCAGTCCGGCTGGAGCCCGAACAGCCGGGGACGGCGTCGTGTCGTCCACTACCGCTACGAGTTCGGTATCAACCGTGTCTTCCCGGTGCCGCGCCTCACCCTCGACAACCTCTATCTGACGGTGTCGTTCACCGCTCCGGCGACGGAGATCGTTGCCTACCGCAGGCGGTTGGCGGGCTGGCTCGCCGACGGGCGGTGGCGCCGGCTGGGCAGCTGCTGGGCCAAGGGCGACCTGCGGTTTCTCGTCGCCGAGTACGGCGAACACCCCCAGGACGAGCGGGCCGGCCGACCTACCCCCGAAGGCTTCCGGTCCCTGGATGTCCGGTTCCTCACCGACGAGTTCGAGATCCCTCGCGCCGTGCGCAACCTCCCCTGGGACGTGCTCGCGGGCGGCATGCGCATCAGGGAACGGCGCGGCGACCCGACGATCGCCCCAGACCTGTCCGAGCTGCGCGACCACCTGCCGTTCCAGGTCGAAATCGGGTGCGGCACCAGCATTGAGGCAGGTGTTCCGCCCCTGCACCACCTGCACGAGGTGTACCGGGTCACCGCCCGTAAGGACAACACGGTGGGTCAGTCACACGCGTTCACCCTGAGTCCCCAGGAGGATTCCTTGGTGCGCGAGATGCTGATCAGCGCCGACGTCAAGGCTCCCGACCTGGTGGCGATGTTCCGCGCCTGTTTCTTGGCCAAGCCGACCGGAGCACACCGGGCGTTAAGGGCCTTGCAGGACACCGGCGCGTTCGTCGGCCCGGTGATCACGCACAATTTCGACGCCCTGCCCGCGCGGTCCGGCCTCCAGGAGTGCTTCGTGCGCCGCTACGACCAGAGGATCCCACCGGTGCCACTCCTGTCGGAGTCAAAGGCGCTGCTCGTCATCGGCCTGCACGCGGACCGCCGGGCTGTCCAACAGCGGGCCCGTGCGATGGGAAAGAAGATCTTCTTCGTGGACCCGGAGGGCGTGGACGAGAACGGTGTCTTCAAGGAGTACCTGATCGAGGGGGCCCGCGAAGGCGACATCGTCGTCCGTCAGGGCGCCACCCGGGCGCTGGCCCAGTTCTGTGAGCTTCTCGGTATCAGGGCCTGAGCAGCCATCAGTAAGCGGACGCCCTGACTCCGCCGGAGCGGTAGCGTCGTGGTGCGCCCCCAGGGGTGTGGGCGCTCATGACGACTGAAAGAGGAGCAGGATGCGGGTCTCCGTCATCGGGTGTGGCCATCTCGGTATTCCGCACGCCGCCGGGATGGCGCATCTCGGGCATGAGGTGTTGGGGGTCGACCTCGATCAGGCGAAGGTCGACCAGCTCAACCGGGGGCGGGCGCCCATCTACGAGGAGCAGTTGCCGGAGCTGCTGCTCAAGCACACCGGCACGGGGCAGCTACGCTTCACCACCAGCATCGCCGAGGCCGCAGCGTTCGCCGATGTCCACTTTCTGGCCGTCGGCACCCCGATCGACAGCGATGGCCGCTCCTATGACCCCGGTCAGGTCTTCGGGGCGGTCCGGGCGTTGGCGCCGGGGCTGACGCGGCCCTGCACGATCGTCGGCAAGTCCACGGTCACCGTGGGCACCACCGCCGAACTGACCCGGCTGGTCAGGCGGTTGGCGCCGGCAGGGGACGGTGTCGAGGTGGTGTGGAACCCGGAGTTCCTGCGGGAGGGGCATGCCGTCCACGACACGTTGCGCCCTGACCGGCTGGTCGTCGGCCTCAGCGGAGAGCGGGCGGAGCGGACCGTGCGGGAGGTGTTCGCGCCGATCATCGACGACGGTGTGCCGCTGATCGTCACCACTCCCGAGACAGCCGAGCTGATCAAGGGCGCGGCCAACACCTTCCTCGGGCTGAAGGTGTCCTATATCAACGCCGTCGCCGACATGTGCGCCGCCGCCGGGGCGGATGTCGCCACGCTGGTCGAGGCGTTGGGCATGGATCCGCGCATCGGGGCCGGTGGGATGCGGCCTGGGCTCGGGTACGGCGGCGGCTGCCTGCCCAAGGATGTGCGTGCCTTCACCGCCTCCGCCGCGTCGCTCGGCGCCGACGACGCGGCCACGCTGCTGCGCGCGGCCGAACGGATCAACGAGAACCGGCCCGGCACCGCGCGGCGCATGATTGAGGACGCCCTCGGCGGGCGACCGTTGGCGGGCGCGGCCGTCACCCTCTGGGGCGCCGCCTTCAAGGCGGGAACTAACGACGTCAGGGAGTCTCCCTCGCTGGCCCTGGCCGCCCTGCTCCACCGGAATGGGGCGCGGCTCACCGTGCACGATCCGCATGCCAACGCGGCGGCGCTCGTTCGTCACCCCGAGTTGGACTATGTCGACGACCTGGTCGCTTCCTGTGCGGGGGCCGACGTGTTGGTGGTCGGCACGGAGTGGCCCCACTTCGGAGACGCGGACCCGGCGGCGCTGCGCGGCGAGGTGGCGAACCCGGTGGTCGTCGACCTGCGCAACGTTCTGGACGCGCGGCGCTGGCGCACGGCCGGCTGGACCGTGCACCAACTCGGACGCCCACAGCCGGCTGTGGAGACCCCGGCGGGGGCCCGGGAGTTGGGGTGGGCCTCCGCCGGGGGGTGTTGATCAGGGTGGGGTCAGCAGGACATGGTGAGCTGGCGGCGCTTGGAGACGAAGTGGTCGTCGCCGGCGACCGTGGGGGGCGGTGGGGTGTTGACGCGCTGATCGGTCAGGGGGTGGGCCGGAGGTATGCGGTGGGTGGTGCGGAGTCGTGCTCGTGCCGAACTGGTCCCTGAACAAGAACAAGCTGCCAAGACGAAGGCTCCTTTCTGCCTGCCTCATTGGTACTACGCGGCACTGACAATCCAGCCCGACCGAAGCCGGGGCACGACATGCCCTGAGTCGCGCGAATCGATCACGGAGGTCCGATGAGTCTGTGCCACCCGTATCTCGACGCCGCCGAAGCGGCCACAGCCCTGTTGGCGGCGCCTGAGGTGGCCGCCGCGTGGGAAGGTCCCAGCGTGCTGGCGGAGATGACCGTGCACGGCCTGGCCGGGCATCTGGCCCACCAGGTGTTCAGCGTGGACCGGGCCGTCCGGTCCACCGCCGGGGCCGGGCACCGGCCGGTGCCCGTGCTGGAGCACTACGCCCGCGCCGCTTGGGTCGACGCGCCCGTCGACAGCGAGGTGAACGCGGGCATCAGGGCCAACGGGGAGCGGGTGGCCGCCGAGGGCGCGGCGGAGCTGGTGGCGCGCCTGCGGTCGGCGCTCGCCGAGCAGCGCGTCGCGCTGGCGTCGCCGCGCGGCGAGGAGCCCGTCGAACTGCCCTGGGGCGACTGGACGTTGAACCTCGACGACTTCTTGCTGACCCGGATGGTGGAACTGGCCGTGCATATGGACGACTTGGCGGTCAGCGTGGGCGTGGAGACGCCCGCTCTGCCGCCCGCCGCGTTCGACCCGGTGGCCGCCCTGCTCGCCGGCCTCGCCGCCCGCCGCCACGGCCAGCCCGCCCTCCTGCGCGCCCTGACCCGCGCGGAGCGAGCACCGTCGGCGATCAACGCCTTCTGACGGCCTGTTCCAGGGGCCTGGTCCGGGGGCCGGTGGCGCGATGGCCGTCGGGTAACCCCTCGACCAGTGCGACCATCGAGGTCGAGTGCTCGGTGCGGAGCGGCAGGATCGCCTGATCCTTCAGGTAGGCCAGCACGTACGCGCGCGGTGCCGTCACGCCGGCACCTTGTCCAGGAAGCCGTGTACGTCCTGGATCCGGCCCGACTCGTCCAGCACCAGGACGTCGAATCCGATCACCAGCGGCTCGGCTCCCTCCGGGCCCAGGCCCCAGCGGAAACGCACCTGGCGATGGTGGGCGTCGACCTCACCGACCTGGGTGAACACGAACCCGGGGAACTGCGCCTGGACGCCGTCGACGACCGCCGTGATCCCCTCGTGGCCAGAGACCTCGGCCAGCGGATCGGTGTAGGTCGCCTTGGGCGACCAGTGCTCGGAGAGCAACGTCGCCCGCTCGTCGCCGGTCGCGTTCCAGGTGGCCAGGTACTGCTGAACGACAGCTTTCATGATCAATTCTCTCCCGTTCATCTCGATCGGCTGATGTCCGGCATCCTGGCCCGGGACCGGTCGGCTGATCCATGACCTCACAGGTCATGGCCACCCGGATACGGACCCTTAGGCTCATGGGCATGAGCGTCGCAGTCGAAGCCCTGCCGGTCGGTGCGCTGTTGCGGACCTGGCGTGAACGACGCCGGTTCAGCCAGCAGGAGCTGTCCAACAGATCGCGGGTCTCCACCCGGCACCTCAGCCGGGTGGAGACCGGCAAGGCGCACCCGACGCCGGAGATGCTCATACATCTCTCCGACAACCTGGATGTGCCGCTGCGGGATCGCAACCGACTCCTGTTGGCCGCCGGCTACGCACCGCGCTATCAGGATCGCCGATGGGACGACGCGTCGATCGCGGTGGTGATGGACGGTCTGCGCCGGCTCCTCGACGCCCATCTGCCGTATCCCGCGCTGCTGTTGGACGATCACTGGGATATCGTCGACGCCAACGCCGCCGTCGACCAGCTGCTGACCGGTTGCGCGCCGGAGTTGCTGGAGCCGCCGGTCAACGTGGTCCGGGTCTGCCTCCATCCGGACGGGCTGGCCCGCCGGATCGGCAATCTCGCGGAGTGGGGCAGCCATCTGTCGCAGCAGGTGAGTCACCGTGCCGAGCGCACCCATGATCAGCGCCACCACGAGCTTGCCACGGAAATCGCCGGATACCTCGGCGAACCCGATGTCTCCACTCCCCTCACGGGGCCGGTGATCACTCTCGAAATCGACGTCGACGGCAACCCGCTCCGATTCTTCAGCACCTCCGCCACCCTCAGCACCGCCTCCGATGTCGCCTTGGAAGGGCTACACCTGGAGACATTCCTGCCGGCCGACCACGAGACCCGACGCCGGTTCGATCAGCGGTAGACCATGCCAGAAGGGTCCCGCCGCAGGCCGGGCTCACGGAATCGGCTCACGGAATCGGCGCGCGTGCGGGTCCGCGTGCGGGTCCGCGTCCGGGTCTCCAGGGGCCTGGCCCGGGGCCCGGCCGGTGGGGTCGGTCGGCAAGATCGGCGGGACAGGGCCTAGGGTCGCGGGCACCTGCCCGTGTTCAGCCCCGAGTGACGGAGTGTTCACCCGTGCGTCATCCCCGCCTTGGCGTCGCCATCCTGACCATGGGCACCCGGCCCGTCGAGTTGGCCGATCTTCTCGCCTCCGTCGCCTCGCAGGAGACGCCCGCCACGCGGGTGGTCGTCGTCGGCAACGGCGCGCCGCTGCCGCCGCTGCCCGACGGGGTGACCGGCGTCGAGCTGCCGGAGAACGTGGGCATCTCCGGCGGGCGGAACGTCGCGCTCGCCCGGCTGCGGGAGTTCGGGGACGTCGACGTGGTGGTGGACCTCGACGACGACGGCCTGCTGATCAGCCCCGATGTCTTCACCGGGCTCACCGAACTGTACGCGGCAGACGATCAACTGGGCATCGTCAGCTTCCGCATCGCCGACGAGCGGGGCCGCACCCAACGCCGGCACGTTCCCCGGCTGCGGGCGGGCGACGCGATGCGCGGGGGGCCAGTGACCACGTTCCTCGGTGGCGGGCACGGCCTGTCCATGCGGATGCTGGACCAGACCGGCGGCTGGCCGGACGCCTTCTTCTACGCGCACGAGGAGACCGACCTGGCGTGGCGGGCGTTGGACGCCGGCTGGCGGGTGCGCTACGAACCGGAGTTGGTGCTCCAGCATCCGTGGACGTCGCCCACCCGGCACGCCGTCTTCCATCGCATGGTCGCCCGCAACCGCGTCTGGCTCGCCAAGCGGCGCCTGCCCGCCGTCCTCGTCCCCGTCTATCTGGGCAACTGGGCCGCGATGACGCTGGCGCGCACCCGGTCGCTGACGGGGCTGCGGGCCTGGTTCGGCGGGTTCGTGGAAGGGCTGCGCACCCCCTGCCCGCCGCGCCGGCCGATGCGGTGGTCGACGGTGTGGCGCATGACCCGCCTGGGCCGGCCGCCCGTCATCTGAGCGCCGTCGGCTGTGCGGCGCCGACGATCATCTTGCCGAGGTTCTCGCCGCGCAGCATGCCGAGGAAGGCGTTGACGATCTGGTCGAAGCCGGTGACGAGGGTGGCGTCCAGGGGGAGTCGTCCCGACTGGATGTGCGGGACGGCGAAGTCGTACAGCTCCTGCTGGAGATGCGGGTAGTCGCGGACCAGGAAGCCCTCAAGGCGGATCGACCGGCCGACCAGGTCGAAGAGGTTGCGCGGCGCCGGTGGCGGTTCGGCCGCGTGGTACTGGGCGATCGCGCCGACCCACGCGATCCTGGCATGGTCGCGGGAGGCGGCGATGGCCGCCTCCAGATGCTCGCCGCCCACGTTGTCCACGGTGCGGTGGACGCCGTCCGGCGCCGCGGCGCGCAGCGCGTCGACGACCGGGCCGTCGTGGTAGTCGAACGCGATGTCGTAGCCGACGTGTTCGGTGAGGTGGGCGACCTTGGCCGGCGAGCCGGCGCTGCCGATCAGCCGGCCGGCGCCGAGCAGCCGGCCGATGCGGGCGGTGGCGGTGCCGACGCCGCCGGCGGCGGCCGAGACGAACACGTCCTGGCCCGCCTGGAGTTGGGCGATCCGGGTGAGGGCGACATACGCGGTGAGACCGGTGCCGCCGAGGATGCCCAGATGGGCGGAGAGCGGCACGCCCTCATGGCTGGGCAGCAGACGGGCCTCGTCCGGGCGCAGCACGGCGTGGGTGCGCCAGCCGTGCCGGTGCAGCAGAAGGGCGCCTTCGGGCAGTTCAGGGGCGCGCGATTCGATCACGCGCCCGATGGTGCGCCCCTCCAGGGGCGCGTTCAGCGCGAAGGCGCCGTCCATCATCTCCCGGTGGTAGGGGTCGACCGACCAGTAGACGTTCTCCACCAGCGCCGTTCCCCGGCTCGGCGCCGGCAGCCGGCCCTCGACGAAACGGAAGAGGTCGGCGGTGGGGAACCCGTCGGGGCGGGCCACCTGCTGAACGGTGACGGCGGTGGCGCCGGCGCGGGTGCCGGTGTCGGTGCGGGTGTCGGCGCTGGTGTCGGGGCGCTGGTTCATGGCCGGGACGGTAGGCGGGGAACAGGAACCGACGTCAGACCGTTGGGCTCATGGAACGGATGTGGTCATGAATCGCGCTCATAGTGCGAGGTGAGAGGGCGGCGGAGGTGGGGGCCATGGCGCTGGTGACCGACCGGGATCTGAGTCCGGGCGAGCTGCGGGTGCTGGTCGCCGTGGAGCGGGAGCGCGGATTCTCCGCCGCCGCCCGGGAGTTGGGGCTCACCCAGTCCGCCGTCTCGCACGCGATGCGCGGCATCGAACGGAAGCTCGGCGTGGTGCTCTTCGAGCGCGGGCGCGGGGGCGCGCGCCCCACCCCGGCCGGGGAGCGCGCGGTGGCCCACGCGCGCCGGGTGCTGCGCCTGCTCGATGTGCTGGCGCGGGAGGCGCGCGGCGCCGAGACGGGCGCCGTCTCGGGCCCGCTGCGGATCGCCGCGTTCCGCAGCGCCGCGCTGCATCTGCTGCCGCCCGCGCTCCGGCTGCTCGCCGCCCGCCACGGCGAGATCGAGCCACGGGTGCGGGTGGTGCGCGACATCGGCGCCGGCACCCCCGGCGAGGTCGCGGCCGGCCGCGCCGATATCGCCATCGCCACCATCGGGGACCGTTCCCCCGTTCCCGACGGCATGGTCGGCGGCACCCTGCTGCGGGAGCCCTACGCCATGGTCTCGCCCGCCGGCCATCCCGACCCGCGCGCGCTGCCGCTGGTCGACTGGGCGGAGAACTGCTCCTCCTACACCAGGGACTGGTGGGACACGCAGGACTGGCTGCCCGCGCCCACCGTCGAGACGGAGGACGACGGCGGGGTGTTGACGCTGGTCAGGAACGGCGACGGGATGGCCATCATGCCGGCCCTCTCGCTGCGCGACCTGCCCGAAGGCGTCCAGGTCACCGACCTCGGCCCGAGCCGCCCCAGCCGGGCCATCGGCCATGTGACGACCCCCGAACTCGCCGCGTCCCAGGCCGTCCGCGCCCTGATCCGCGCGCTGCGCGACACGACGGGGCCGCTCAGCGGGTGACGGTCCCTCAGCGCATGACCGGATTTCAGCGGATGACGGGCTTTCAGCGGGTGAAGGCGTCGCAGAAGAAGGTGCGGTTGGAGGTACAGGTCGAACCGCAGCGGGCGACGGCGTGCCGCGCGTCGTCCACGGCGAACGCGATCCCCGCCGCTCCCTGCCCCTTCGCTGGGCCCGCGTCCCTCGGCGCGAACCCGGCGAACGCCTCGGCGACCTGGGGCATGGGGAACTTCGGCACGAGCATGGGGACTTCCGTTCACTAGGCTGCTGGACCGGAAGTAGACCACGCGGCGCGCCCGCCCGAGCCCGACACCGGCGCCGACCACCCGCAGGAGGGATGCGGCGCTTGTGAGAGCGAACGGAAGGCTCACCGCGCGGCAACGGCCGAGCGCCATCGGCCCCGATACGCCGTGGACGACCTGCTCCGACCGCACCAGGGCCCGGGACATGGGCCGCGCGGGTGGACGACGTCCACAAGCGGCTGGCCCACCACCGCGAGACGGGCGGACCCGGTGGGGCGCGGCGGCCTGTCCCACGCCGAGGTGGCGGTCAGGCCCGGGGGCCCTCCTGAGCCCCGTTCGCCGGCGGGCCGTCGCTCCCGTCGCCCCGCTGGTTGATGACGTTGCCCTGCACCCAGTTCTCGATGTGGTACACCGGCGAGGCGCCGGGGCCCTGGGCCGTGGCCGCCGCGATCTCCTGGACCAGCCACTCGATATAGCCCGGGTCCGCGCTCCACACGAAGTACTTCCGGTTGGTCCAGGTGGTCAACTGGAGGCAGAACATGTCCGGATCCGCGCTGGTCTGGTGGTATCGCCAGAAGCCGAACGCGACGAGGGGCGCCCCCAGCACCACGCCCGAGGGGCCGGCGGCGCCCCCGGCGACCGCGCTGACGAGCACGCCGCCCAGCAGATAGGTGAGGAACTCGGCCATGCCCGTGCCCTTCCGGGAGGGCGCGAACCGCTGCACCACCGATGCGATGGTGTGCACCGGGAACATCTCGCCGCCGATCCAGAACATGCCGTTCGCGATGCGGACTTCCATCTGAACCTGACGCGGTGCCACAGCTACCCCCCGTGTGTCGCCGAACGCTGTGCGTCCATCCTAGGAAGGTTCCTCCTCGCGCGCCCCCATCATTCGGCCTGAAGCCGGAAGGCCGGGCTCCGTGGGCGGCGGACCGAGGCGGCGGAGGAAGGTGAGGAGGCCGGCGTCGCCGTGGGCCCAGCTGGGGTCGGCTCCCGGGGTCGCCCGGGGATGGAGCAGAGCGGCGATGTGCCGGGCCGCCGACCGCCATCGGGCGGGGCGGTCGGTGTCCTGGGCCAGGTCGAGAAGGAACGTGCCGAGGCCGGCCAGGCCGCAGCACCGGCCGACCGAGGCCATCCGGGGGGCCAGGCCGAGCGCCGCCTCGCCGGCCGCCAGGGCCAGCTCGGTTGACTCCGGCCGGTCCAACGCGCGCCCGGCGCGCGACAGCGCGCCGCCCATTCCGGCGAGCCCCTGGCACCAGGAGCCCGCCAGCGGGCGGACCAGCGGGCCGCGCGTATCGGCGATCGACCGCACGGTTCGCGCGGCGAGTTGCTCCCACCACTCGTCCAGGGCCAGGTCGAGGCGGGGCCGCCGGCCGAGCGCCGCGCGGGCGGCGAGCGCGAAGTCGAGCAGGCCCGCGGTGCCGTGGGCGAAGCCGTGCACGACGCTGGCCCCGCTCCCCGGCCGGTCGGCGTCGGGCGGTGGCTCCGCGTGGCCGTGGTCGCCGGTGAGCAGGCGGCGCAGGCAGGCGTCCGCCACCTCCAGATGGCGCGGGTCGCCGGTGAGTTCGGCGAGCCGCAGATGGCCGGCGCCGATGCCGGCGAGGCCGTGCGTGTGGTCGGCGACCACCTCGGCGCCCGGCGGCAGCGCGCCCGGGTCCGGCGGCGCCAACCAGCCGACGGCGTCCAGGAGTTCGTCGGCCACGCCTTCGGCCGCTGGCGCGCCGGCGATGGTGGCGAGGACGACGGCGGTGCCGACGCCGCCACCCGCGAGCCCGGGCGGGGGCGCGCCGGCCGGGCCCGGGCGGGCCACGCGCCGGGCGAGGCCGAGCGCGCTCCGGCGGGCGTCCCGGTCCGCCTCCCGCCACAGCGCCAACGCCACGCCGGCCGTTCCCCGGTAGACGCCGGGGGCGGCCGGCGCCGCCTCGGGGTCCACCGGCAGGTCGGCGAAACGGCGGAGGCCGGCGCGGAGCCGGGCGCGGAGCCTGGCCGTCGACGCGTCGTCGTCGGTCGCGGTGGTCGCGGGTGGCGCTCCCGCGCCGGGCGGCGGGCCGGTGACGTGCGGCGGGCCGGTGACGTGTGGCGGACCCGTGCGCAACTGGGCGGCGGCGGACGCCCGTTCGTCGGGACGGGCCGACAACAGCCGGGGCACCAGGGCCAGGACGCCGGTCGCGGAACCGTCCGCCAGGGCCGGGTGCACGGCGCCCAGGCACGCCAACGTCGCCCGCACGTCGGGGCCTTCGCCGTCCGCCAGGACGATCGGCTGGAGGCCGGTCGCGGCGTGGAAGAGGGTCGCGCCCAGGGCGTGGTAGTCGTCCTCGGGGCTGGCCGGCGGGTTCCGCCACTGGTCGGGCGGCGCGTACCCCGGAGTGTGGCCAGGGCACTGCACGCCGGCGTGCGCCGCGATGTCGAAGTCGACCAGCCGGGGCCGCCCGTCCGCACCGACCAGCACGTTCTTCGGCGCCAGATCGCGGACCACCACACCGGCCGCGTGCACCCGGTCCAGCAGCGCGAGCAGCGCGCCGGCGAGCCAGGTGAGCGTGCGCCCGTCCGCGCGCGCCGCCAGCGGCGGCCCGCTGTCCGCCGGATCGACGAACAGGCCCCCGTCCGCCACCACTTCGCCCAGCGTCTCGCCGCCGAGATCCTCGACGACGAGGAACTCGTCCTCGCCATGCCGGAAGTGGTCGACGAACCGGGGCACGTCCGGCAGCCCGTCGAGGGCGTGCAGCACCCGCCGCTCGTTCCGCAGCTGGCCCCGCACGTCATACCCCTCGGGCCGTTCACCGACCCAGGCCAACGCCTCTTTGACGACGACGAGTCGGCCGGTCTCCGTGTCCACGGCGCGGTAGACGTCGCCCCGCGCGGCGCGGCGGATGCCGGACGTCACCGCGTAACGGCCGCCGAGCAGCGGCCCGTTGACGGCGGCGGGCCGGGCCTCCTCGGCGAACGGGTCGCTCGCCCAGGGCGGGGCGTCGAACTCAGGGCCCGCGGCTCCCCGTTGCCACCGCCCGTCGGGCCCGACCATGACCAGCTCCGGCTGCCCGTCGCCGTCGAAACGGTAGCGGGCGCGGAACGGGCCATAGCGGTAGTGGACCGGTGCGTCGCCGCGCACCCGGCGATCGCTGCGGATCACCGGGCCCGTCATCCCCGTCAGCGCGTCCGCGAGCGCGTCGGCGAGCGCCCGCAGCGCGGCCGGCTCCTGCGGCGGGTAGACGGTCAGCGCCTTCCCCACGGCGCCGGGGCTGTCGTTCGACGGGGAGTTCAGCTCGGCGAGACCCGCCTCGTCCGGCACGGTCTTGAAGTCGCAGTCGGCGCGCAGCAGCAGCGGCAGGGCGCGCTCGACCGTCTCGCGCAGCGTGCTGGGGCGGGCGGCGACGTGCAGCTTCCAGCCGTGCTCGGGGAGCGCGGGCGTCTCGGGCGTCACGGGGCGGGTGACATAGAGCCAACGGCTGATCCGGACCCGGCGCCCGGCCGCCCGCGCGGCCCGGCGCACCAGCTCGGCGACGGACCCCGGGGGAGCGGAGGGCGGGGCGGTGGGGGACATCGGGGATCACATCCTGGGCGCTGGCCGGTTCGGCGGTCCCTGGGAGTAGACCCGAGGGCGCACCGAACCAACCCCGCCCGCACCGTGGTTCACCCGGACCGGTGGCGCGGCGCCGGAACCCGGCCGCCGGCCGGCACCCGTCCGCTACCCTCCGCCCCCCGCCGCGTGTTCAGCCGGCGATGGCGGCCAGCTTGCCCGGCTCGTAGGAGCCGCCCTGGTAGTTCAGGATGACGCTGAGCCGGTTGGCCGCGTTGATCATGGCGATCAGCGACACCAGGGCGACGGCCTGGTCGTCGTCGTAGTGCGCGCGCACCGCGTCCCAGGTCGCGTCCGACACCCCAGGGGCGGCGTCCGCGATGCGGGTCGCCTCCTCGGTGAGCGCCAGCGCGGCCCGCTCGGCGGCCGTGAACACCGTCGTGTGCCGCCAGGCGGCGACCAGGTTGAGCCGGTTCGACGTCTCGTCCGCCGCCTCGGCGTTCTTGGTGTGGATATCGACGCAGAAACCGCAGCCGTTGATCTGGCTGGCCCGCAACTGCACCAGCTCCTGGACGGGTTCGGGCAGCGACGACTCCTTGATCGCCGTGTTGGTGGCGTAGATCCGCTTGCCGATGGCGGCACCGAGCGGGTTGGCGAACAGGTTCATCCGGGGTTCCATGAGGTCTCCCTATCCCTATGGCTGACGACTGCTGACGGACATGGAGGCGCCGGCGGCCCCGCCCCCGTGACAGCGCGGCGGTGTGACATGGGCCATAGCCGACGGCTGTCACAGCGCGGGCCAGGCCGGCGTCCTGTGGCTGACGCGCGAACGAGCACGAGCGGCGGGAGCCAGCGATGAACGAACACGGAGAGGGGACGGCGGGCGAGGGCCGTTGGGACCCGGCGACCGAGGCGTTCGTGACCCACCGCAACCTGCTGTTCACCGTCGCCTACGAGATCCTCGGCTCCGCCACCGACGCCGAGGACGTCCTTCAGGAGACCTGGCTCCGCTGGGCGGGCGTCGACCTCGAAACGGTCCGTGACCAGCGCGCCTACCTGGTCCGGATCGCCACGCGCCAGGCGCTGACCCGGCTGCGCGCGCTGCGCCGGCGCAGGGAGTCCTATGTCGGGCCCTGGCTCCCCGAACCCCTGCTGACCGCGCCCGACGTCGCCGAACACGTCGAACTCGCCGAGAACGTCTCGATGGCGATGCTGCTGGTGCTGGAGACACTGGCGCCGACCGAGCGGGCGGTATTCGTCCTGCGCGAGGTGTTCGCGGTGGAGTACGACGAGATCGCCGACGCCGTCGAGAAGACCCCGGCGGCCGTGCGCCAGATCGCGCACCGCGCGCGGCGCCATGTCGCGGCGCGCCGGCCGCGCGGCGGCGCCGTCTCCCCGGCCGAGACGCGCGAGGCGCTGGCGGCGTTCCAACGGGCGATCGCGACGGGCGACCCACGGCGCCTCCTCGACCTGATCGCACCCGACGTCGTCCTGCTCACGGACGGCGGCGGGGCGGTGCGCGCGGCGCTCGCGCCCATCGTGGGCGCCGACCGGGTGGCGCGGGTCCTGGTCGGACTCGACCCCGCACTGTCGGTCGGCCCGACCGACATCAACGGCTCCCCCGGCCTGCTCCTCCGCGCCGACGACAGGATCGACACGGCCCTCGCGGTCCACCTGGCCAACGGCCTGATCACGAGCCTCTACGCCATCCGCAACCCCACCAAACTCCACCACCTACACGGTGCGGTGCCCTGGCCGGGCCGGCTCGGCGGGGCCCCCGGCCGGGGGCCGGGGGCGGGGGCCGATGGGCCCTGACGGGGAGGACGCGGGGCGGGGCTAGCCGGGGGGCGGGGGCTGGGGGCTGTGCCCTTGGGGCGGCGGGGTTCTGGGGCCGGGGGCCCTGAGGGGGAGGACGCGGGGGGCGGGGGGTGGTGGGCAGTTCGCACGGGCTCGGTTGGGGCCGGTGGGTCCTGATCGGAAGGGCGCTCGCCGGATCGGGTTGGTGGGGCGGGTTCCGGACGGGCCGGGGCCCGGCCTGGCCGGGCGAGGTGGGGGCCGAATCCGGCCGGCGCGGGCCCCCGGGCCGGCGGTCCGGCCGACTCTCGGCCCGGGGTGGGGACTTCCGGGTCGGGGCGGGGACTTCCCGGCCGGGGCGGGGCCCGGCGGGGGCCCGGGGCCCGGATGGGCTTCTGGTTGCGGGTCGCCACCGGAACGGCGCCCGCGTCTGACCGGCCGGAGGCGTCCGTCCGGCCGGCGGGGGCCTCAACTGGGCGCGCGGGCCGGCGGGTTGGGGCCGGGCGACCCCCGCCGACCGGGGAGGCCGCGCGGGCCGGGGTCGGGGGCGGAGCCCCCCGGTCCGAGCCACCGTTCCGGCGCCCGGTCCCCCGGTCCGAGCCACCGTTCCGGCGCCCGGCCCGGGGCGCGGGTCAGGGGGTGGTTCCCGGCAGGGGAGGGCGTTTGGCTGTGATGACCACGCCGGGGCCGCTGCGGTCGTCGGCGGGGAGGCGGAGTTCGGCGACCGGCTGGAGCCCGGCCCGCTCTATCAGGTCCGTGAGCTGCTCCGGCCGCCATTTGTGGGTCGTCCACTGGACGGGTACGCCCCCGTAGCACTCGGTGCGCGGCTTGTCCCCGTCGCCGACATGCGTGGCGGTGATGAAGTGGCCGCCCGGCTTCAGCGCGTGGGCGAACAGGGCGAGGACCTGGGGAAGGACGGGGCGGGGGAGGTTGAACAGCGACCACCAGCCGAGCACGCCGCCCAGCGACGCCTCCGCCAGGTCGAGTTCGGTCGCGGAGCCGACGCTGAAACGGCACCGCGGATGCAGGCGGCGCGCGTTCTCGATCATGCGGGGGGAGAGATCGACCCCGGACACGTCGAGTCCGCGTTCGGCGAGGTAGGCGGTCACCGTTCCGGGGCCGCAGCCGACGTCGAGAACGGGGCCGAGCCCGCTCACCGTGTCGGCGAAGGCGTCGATCGACGCCTTGAGCCACGGGTGGCGGCGGATGTCGCCGATTCCCGTCGTCACCACCATCTGGACGTAGTTGTCGGCCACTCGGTCATAGGAGTCCCGGACCGCGTCGAGGTCCGCCGGGCGGTCGATGTGGTGTGCGCGCATCGGCCAACGATAGAGCGCGCGGGGGGACGTGTGAGGAGAGCCACATCGAAACGGCTTCGTTTCGATAAGCGGATGCCCTACCTTCGAGAGAGTTCGTACGAAACGGTTTCGTACACTTAAGGAGATGCCCGTCCATGACCACCGAGAGCACGCGGCGGCGGATCACGCCCGAGCGTGAGGCTCAGCTGTACGAGGCCGTACTCGACCTGCTGCGGGAGGTCGGCTACGAGGCGTTGACCATGGACGCCATAGCCGCCCGCACCCACGCCAGCAAGGCCACGCTCTACCGGCAGTGGGGCAGCAAGCCCGAGTTGGTGGTCAAGGCACTGCACGCCGGGCGCCAAGTCCGCCCGGCCGAGATCAACACCGGCACCCTGCGTGGCGACCTCCGCGCCCTGGTGATGGTCGGCGACGACCAGTCCATGGCCGAGCACTCGGCGCTGATGCGCGGCCTCATCACCGCCACCCACAACAACCCCGACCTGCTGACGGCGTTCAGGGAGCTCGTGATCGGCCCGACCACCGCCGAGTTCGACAGCCTGCTGGAGCGCGCGGTGGCCAGGGGCGAGGTGCCGCCGGACCGGCCCGCGCTGCGCTATATCCCGCATATGGCGATCGGCGCGCTGGCCATGGAGGAGCTGGTCACGGGCGAGCTGCCCACCCGGGAGTTCCTCCTCAGCTATATCGACGCCGTGATCCTGCCGGCCGTCGGCCTCTGAGCCGAACCCCCGCGCCCCGAACCCCCGCGCACCGAACCCCCACGCACCGCAGCCCCACCCCCGCACCGCCCCCGACCCACCCCCACCCCCACTCACGCCCACTCACCCCCCCCGACCCTCCGATCTTGATCGGGAGTTTTCCTCCGTGTCCATATTCCTCAGCAAACTGGGCCGATTCGCCTTTCGGCAACGGCATATCGTCACCCTCCTCTGGCTGGCCCTGCTCGCCCTCGCCGGCGTCGGCGCGGCGACGGCGCCGGCCCCGACCAACGGTTCCTTCTCCATCCCCGGCACCGAGGCCCAGGAGGCGTTCGACCTGCTGGCGGAGCGGGTGCCGGAGGCCAACGCGGACGGTGCCAGCGCCCGGGTGGTCTTCGAGGCGCCCGCTGACAGCGACGTCACCGCGCCCGAGACACGGGCCGAGATCGAGCGGACGCTGGCCGCGCTGGGCGAGAGCTCTCCCGAAGTGGCCGCCGTGACCGACCCGTTCACCACGGGCACGGTCAGCGAGGACGGCCGCGTCGCCTACACCTCGGTGACCTACGACGCCCCGTCGATGGAGCTGGACGACTCCACCCGCGACGCCCTGGAGTCGGTCATCGACGACGCGCGGGAGCGCGGCCTCGCCGTCGAGGTCGGCGGCGACGCGCTACAGACGGTGCCCGAGGTGGCGGCCACGGAGATCATCGGGGTCGGCGTCGCCGCCGTGGTGCTGGTGATCACCTTCGGTTCGATGGTGGCCGCCGGACTGCCGCTGCTGACCGCGCTGATCGGCGTCGGCGTCGGCGTGGGTGGCATCACCGCCCTGGCCAGCGTGCTCGACCTGGGCAGCAACACCACGACCCTGGCCATGATGATCGGCCTCGCGGTGGGTATCGACTACGCGCTGTTCATCGTCTCGCGCTACCGGGGCGAGCTGCGCGAAGGCCGGCAGCGGGAGGACGCGGCCGGGCGGGCCGTCGGCACGGCGGGCTCCGCCGTGGTCTTCGCCGGTCTTACGGTGGTGATCGCCCTGGTGGGCCTGGCCGTCGTCAACATTCCGCTGCTGACCGAGATGGGCCTCGCCGCGGCGGCGACCGTGCTGATCGCGGTGCTGATCGCCCTCACGTTGATCCCGGCCCTGCTCGGCTACGCCGGCGCCCGGGTCCACCCCCGCAGGTCCCGCGAGACATCGCCGTCCGACGAGACCGCGAGCGGCCGGCCGGCGATGGGTGTGCGCTGGGCGAACCTCGTGCTGCGTCGCCCGGTGACGGTGCTGCTGACGGCGGTGGTCGGGCTCGGCGCGATGGCGCTGCCGGTCACCCAGATGGAGATGGGCCTGCCCGACGACGGGACCCAGCCGACCAGCACCACCCAGCGCAAGGCGTATGACACGCTGGCCGACGGTTTCGGCGTGGGCTTCAACGGTCCGCTGCTGACCGTGGTGGACACGGCGGACGCCGCCGACCCGCAGGGCGCGGCGGACCGGGTGACCGCCGAGGTCGGCCGGCTGCCGGGCGTGGCGATGGTCACCCCGGCCGTGTTGAACGAGGCGGGGGACGCGGCGACGATCACCGTGATCCCGGACTCCAAGCCCAGCTCGGCCGAGACCGAGGACCTGGTGCACGGCATCAGGGAGGCCGGCGACGGCATCGCCGCCGACACCGGGGCCGAGGTGTTGGTGACCGGTTCCACGGCCATGAACATCGATGTCTCGGAGAAGCTGAACGACGCGCTGGTGCCCTATCTGGTGCTGGTGGTGGGGCTCGCGTTCCTGCTGCTGACGGTCGTGTTCCGGTCGTTGCTGGTGCCGCTGAAGGCCGCGCTCGGCTTCCTGCTGTCGGTGCTGGCCGCGCTCGGCGCCGTGGTCGCGGTCTTCCAGTGGGGCTGGCTCGGCGGCCTGTTCGGAGTTGAGCAGACCAGCCCGATCATGAGCATGATGCCGCTGTTGATGGTCGGTGTGGTGTTCGGTCTTGCCATGGACTACGAGGTGTTCCTGGTGACCCGGATGCGGGAGGCCCGGCTGCACGGGGAGTCCGCGAGTCAGGCGGTGGTGACCGGCTTCCGGGACGGGGCCCGGGTGGTCACGGCGGCTGCGGTGATCATGATCGCGGTCTTCGCCGGCTTCATCGGCACCTCCGACCAGATGATCAAGATGATCGGCTTCGGCCTCGCGGTCGCCGTTCTCTTCGACGCCTTCGTGGTGCGGATGGCCATCGTGCCGGCGGTGCTGGCGCTGCTGGGCAACTCGGCCTGGTACCTGCCGCGTTGGCTGGACCGCATCCTGCCCAACGTCGATGTCGAGGGCTCGGCCGTCGTCCAGGAGCCGGCCGCCGACGAGGCGCCGGAGAGCGAACCGCGCGAACGGGACGCCGTGACGACCCGTTCCTGACCGAAGGCCGGACGCCGCCCCCGCCCACCCGGGCGGGGGCGGCGTCCCGTCATATGCCCCGCGCCAGCCCCCGGGCCACCCGATCGCCCGTACGATGACCGGATGCCCAGCGGCGGCCACCGCCGAGTCAGGCAGTGAGGGGGACACGCGTGACGGAACCGACGCCAGGCCCGGACCCCGGCCCGCCACTCGCCGACCAGGTCCGGCCGCTCCAGCCGCAGGACCCGCGCGAGGTCGCCGGCCACGCCCTGCACGGCCGCCTCGGCACCGGCGGCATGGGCACCGTCTACCTCTCCACGGACCCGGACGGCCGCCCGGTCGCGCTCAAGCTGGTCCACACCCAGCTGGCCGAAGACCCGCTCTTCCGGCGGCGGTTCGAGCACGAGGTCAAGGCGGCCCGGCGGGTGCGTGGCCGGTTCCTGGTCCCACTGGTCGCCAGCGACACCGACGCCGCCGTGCCCTGGCTGGCCACCGCGTACGTCCCGGGCCCCTCGTTGCTGACGGCCGTGGCCGCGCACGGTCCGCTGCCGCCGGACGCGGTGGTCCGGCTGATCGCCGCGGTCGCCGAGGCGCTGGCGACGATCCACGCGGCCGACGTCGTCCACCGCGACCTCAAGCCGGGCAATGTGCTGCTGGCCGCCGACGGGCCGGCCGTCATCGACTTCGGCATCGCGCGGGCCGCCGACGCCACCTCGCTGACCAGCGCCGAGTCCCGCGTCGGCACCCCGGCGTTCATGGCGCCGGAACAGATCGTGGGCCACGGCTCGGTGACGGCAGCGGTGGACGTGTTCGCGCTGGGCCTGACCGCCGCGTTCGCCGCCGCCGGCAGCCACCCGTTCGGCGAGGGCGCCACGCCCGCGCTCCTCTACCGGATCATCAACGAGGAACCCGATCTGGCCGGCTGCCCGGCCGAGTTGCGCGAACTGATCGGCGCCTGCCTGGCCAAGGACGCCGACGACCGGCCGGACCCGGCCGCCGTCGTCGAGTCCTGCCGGGAGCTGGCCCAGGCGATGGGCCTGCCCGACCACCTCCCTGGCGCCGGCTGGCTCCCCACCCACCTGGTTCCCGCCGCCCCGCCGCCACCGGCCGCCTCGGCCCCCGCCCTGCCGCCGTTCCATCCGCCGCACATCCTGTCCGCGCCGGTCCCCGGGCCGCTCACCACCGCCTCGCCGCACCGGCCGGGCACCAGGCCCGGCGGCTCGGGCCACGGCCCCCGCCGGGCCGCCCTCGCGGCCCTCGGCACCGTGGCCGCCGCCGCGCTGGCCGTCGTCCTGATCGCCGTCCTCTCGGGCGGCGGCGGCTCCGAGGACGACCGCGCCGACGGCGCCGACCCCGGCGACCGGTCGACCAGCTCCTCGCACCCGCCCTGGACCCCGGACCCGGAACCCTCCACCGCCGAGGAGACCACCTCCGAACCCGAGCCCGAGCCCGAACCCACCACCGAGGAACCGGTCGAGGAACCCGTCGAGGAACCACCCCCCACCGAGGACACCAGCGACGCCCCCGACAACGCCTCGGCCGGCATCCAGATCCTCAGCTTCGTCACGCTCTACGACGACTCCTGCGCCTGCGAGGTGGGTTACGCCGAGATCGGCGTGGACGGCATCGACGCGGACTCCTGGGTCGTCGTGGACTGGTACCTGGACGGCGCCTTCCAGGACGTCCGGATCTCCGACGACCTCACCGGACCCAGCGAGTTCATCACCCTGGAATACCCCTACCCGTCCGACGACTGCTTCCTGACCTACTCCATCGAGGCCACCCTCTACCCGTCCGACACCCCCCTCTCCACCACCGCCGACCACAGCGGCTGCGCGGACTTCCCGCCACCCCTCCTGGACTAGGGCCAGAGCAGCGTCCGCCGCCAGGTGCCGTCCGTCGACTGGTGGTAGCCGAGCCGCACATGGCGCCGCCCCGCGTCGCCCTGCCAGAACTCGACCTGGTGCGCGCGGAGCGTGAAGACGGTGTGGCCGGGCGGGTGCGCGTCCTGGTTGTTGTCCAGCTGCCGCCTCGCCGCCTCGGCCGCCGTGTCCCAGGCGGTCAGCGACTCCATCGGGGTGCTCTGCCGGCCGATCAGCCCGGCCACCCGCGAGACGGGCGAACGGTTCCTGAAGTCGGCGACGGAGACCTCGGCCGTGGCCTGGGTGACGTCCCCCCTGATCCGGATCTGCCGGCCCTGCGCCGGCCAGTAGAAGGACAGCGCGGCGGCCGGCCGCTGGGCCAGCTGCACCCCCTTGGGGCTGGCCGTGTCGGCGGCGAACACCCAGCCGGCGTCGGCCTGTTCGACATCGCGCAGCGCCACCACCCGGGCGTCCGGACGACCGTCGGCGCCGGCCGTGGAGAGCAGCGCCGCGCCCGGATCCAGCACGCCGGCGTCGGTCGCCGCGGCGAGCCAGTCGACGAAGAGCCGGCCGGGGGACGCGGGCGCGGCACCGGGGTCGAACGGCGGCAGCGGGCGCGCCATCAGCGGCGCCCGCGCCAACAGCTCCCTGGGCGTGGGCCGGTCCTGCTCGCGCGTCTCGCGCTCGTGTTCGTCGCTGCTCGTCACCCGGCGAACGTAGCCCGCGCGCGGCGGTCACCGCACGCACCCCGGCCGGCCGACCGCGCGTCAGGGAACCGCCGGGCGCCCAGCCGCGTGTCCGCAAGCGTCGCGCCGAGAGTGTCGGATGGTGCGAACGGGGGCATCGGGGGTGCGGGCATGACGGAATCAGCGCGGCAGCGGCGAAGGCGACGCCTGGCGGTGGCCGGCGCGCTGCTGGCCACGGTCGCGGCGACGGCCACGGTGCTGGTGCTCCAGCGCGGCGGCGGGGGGCAGGAGCCGGACGGGGAGACGCCGCCGGAGGCGACCGAATGGGAGAGGTCCTGGCGGGCCGAGGAGGGGTTCGACGTCCGCTCCGGCCAACTCACCACGCTGTGGGCCACATCGGAGCTGCTGGCCCCGGTCGGCAGGGACGCGGTGCTGGCCCTGGACCCGTCGACGGGCGAGCCGCTCTGGACGTTCGAGACACCGGTCGACGCCGGGGCGATCTGCGCGGCGAGCAGCGGGGTCAACGCGGCCGGGCTGGCGGCCGTCGCCTTTGAGGACGCCGAACACAGCGGTGTCTGCGCCGAGTTGGCGATCGTCGACACGGCGGACGGTCAACTCCGCTGGCGCCAGCGGTTGGTGGACACGGCGGGGCTCACGGAGCCGGGGGAGACCGTCGAGGATCCCGTCTCCTGGGTCGGGATCACCCTCGCCGACGACTGGGTCGGCGCCTCCGTCACCCCTTCGGCCGGCACGTCCGTGCCGTACTCCTACCAGCGCCTCGACCTCGCCGACGGTGCCCGACTCCCCGTGCCCTGGCCGCCGGAGGGCTGCCGGGGCCACTCCTGGGCGCCCTCGGTCGAACACACCGCCGTCTCCTACAACTGCGGTGAGACCACCGACGAGCAGCGCAACGAGAACAACCTCCAGACCGTGTTCGACAGCGCGACCGGCGAGGAGCTGTGGACGCGCCCGGTGAGCGAGCTGGGCGGCCGGGCGGTGGAGGTGCTCGGCAGCGACCCGCTGACGCTGCTGATCGACGGCGAGGCGACCACATTCGACCCGTCGGGCGGGATACGGACCCGGAAGCCGGCCGGCGGGCATTTCCTCCACCCGGAACTGGCCGGCGACACGGCGCTTGAGTCGGAGTTCGACGAGGAGGGCCGCTCGCACCTCAGGGGCCATGACCTGACATCCGGCGAACTCGGCTGGCACCACGACTACCCGGGGACGCCGGACGCGGCGTTCGAGCTCGGTGACGGACGGCTGCTGGTCATGCACCAGGGCGGGGAGCTGATCTCCCTCGACCTGGCCGACGGCGCCCAGACGCCCGTCGGCCGTCTTCCCGCCGACTTCGACCACGCCCTGGGCTACGCGCTGACCGACACCACGCTCTACCTGGCGGTGAGGGTGGAGGCCCTGGACCCGACGGTGGCGGTCGACGCCTACCCGCTCCCGTCCGCCCTGGCCGGCACCGTGGGCGACACGACCTGACCCGAACCGGCGCCGGTCGGGGCGGTGTTCACTTCGCCGCCTCGGCCGCGCCGACGCAACTCAGCCCCTGGCCCGGACGCCTGTCACGGGTCACATAGGTGATCCCCTCCCGGGCGGTCCTGCTGTCGAAGAACGCCGGCTCGGGCAGCTCCACCCCGATCTTCGAGGTCGGGTCGACCGACAGCACGAAGGCGAGCGGCGCGAGGACGATGGTCGCCGGGATCGCCAGCACCTGGAAGAGGATGCTGCCGCCGGCGAACCCGACGACCCAGAAGCCCACCATGACCGCCGCGCACACGAAGGCCCAGATCAGGGAACGGGTGATCGGCCGGCGTCGGAGCTGACGCGTCGTGTCCAGGTCCTGGATCACGAAGATCCCCTCCCGGCCGCAGTGCCCGCACGCGAGGGCGACCCGCACCTCACCGCGCTCGGGCCGGGCGACCACCACGCTGGTCAGCCGGACCTGGCTGCGCACCACGCTGGGCCCCTGCCGCATGTCGAGTTGGTGACGCATCGACAGCCTCAGGTTCTGCGGCACGGTCCATGGCATGGTCTCCCCCTCCGACGACGCCCGAATCGCTCGCCCACCCGAGCGCACGGCCGCCGGAATGATATCCACGCGTCCCCCTTGCTGTGGCGAACTTCCGTACAACGTGCGGAAGTTGTCGATCGTGTGGGAGGACCGACAGGTCAGGGGGTGAGGAGGGTCTTGATGGCGCGGCGCTCGTCCATGGCCTGGTAGCCCTCGGCGACCCGCTCCAGGGGCAGGGTCAGGTCGAAGACCCGGCCCGGGTCGATCCGGCCGGCGAGCACCCGGTCGATCAGGTCCGGCAGGTAGCGGCGCACGGGGGCGGGGCCGCCGCGCAGGCCGACGTGGGAGAAGAACAGCTCCTGGCCGTCGATCGCGACCTCGTGGGGGACGCCGACGAAGCCGACGTTGCCCCCTGGCCGGGCCGAGTGCAGCGCCTGGCTCATGGCCTGGGGGGTGCCGACGCACTCCAGCACGGAGTCCGCCCCGATCCCGCCCGTCAGGTCCTTGATCCGGGCGATCCCCTCCTCGCCGCGTTCGGTGACGATGTCGGTGGCGCCGAACTCCCGGGCGAGCCGCTGGCGGGATTCGTGCCGGGACATGGCGATGACGCGCTCCGCGCCCATCTCCTTGGCCGCGATCACCCCGCACAGCCCCACCGCGCCGTCGCCGACGACCACGGCGGTCGAGCCCGGCTCGACCGCGGCGGCGTCGGCGGCCCACCAGCCGGTGCCCAGCACGTCGGACACGGCCAGCAGGCTCGGCCACAACGACTCGTCCGGCACCTCGTCGGTCGCGACCAGGGTGCCCTGGGCGTTGGGGATACGCACGTACTCGGCCTGGCAGGTGGACATGAACTCGCGGTTCAGACAGTTCGACTGGAAGCCGTTCCTACAGTTCGCGCAGGTGTTGTCGGAGGTGGCGAAGGAGCCGACGACGAACTGGCCCGGCCGCGGGTAGGTGACCTCGGAGCCGACCTCCTCCACGAAACCGATGTACTCGTGCCCCATGGGGTGCGCCCGCTCGGTCGGCTCGGCGCCGCGGTAGGGCCACAGGTCCGAGCCGCAGACACAGGTCAGGGCCGTCCGGATGACGGCGTCGGTCGGGTGGATGACCTTCGCGTCGTCCACGGTCTCGAAGCGCACGTCGCCTGGGGCGTGGATCACTGCTCCGCGCATGAGGGTTTCCTTACGTGATGGGGCCTTCCGGTGCTGGCGGGCACCGCCTGCGGTGACGGGCCCGGTGCGCGGCGGCGTCTCCGTCGCGTGTGCCGGGCCGGGCACCCGTTCTCCCGTCGCCGTGACGGCCGGGACGAGTGCCACCACGTCCAGGCAACCGCCTCCGGGCACCGTCTGCCAGTCACCACCGAGAGGTGTACCGGCGGTACATCCCTCCCGCGCCGTGCCGGACGCACCGTCGAGCGGGCGGGCCGTCCGCCTCCCGCCTCAGCGGAGCAGGCGCTCGACCAGGGTCTGCCAGGCGTCGCCGAGGAAGTCGGTGAAGGCCGCCGCCGCGACGGCCGTGTCGGGTTCGGGGCGCGAGAGGTACAGCAGCAGCGGGCCCTCCAGCGCGGCGGTGATCTGGACCGCGACGCCGTCGAGGTTCGGTACCGACCCGGCCTGGACGAGGAGCATCCGGATATGGAGCTGGGTCATCGACTGAGTGCCGGCCGGGACCGGCTGGGTGCGGTCGAGGGCGGCCCGCGCGATGGCGTGGTGCTCCACGAGAAAGGCGATGCGGGCGCGGCCGTAGGCGACCAGGCGGTCGACGGGCTCGGCGCCGGGGCCCAGGGGCGGCGGCCCCGACAGCACCTGCTGCTGGAACCGCCGGTCGTCCGCGTCGATCAGCGCCCGGAAGATGCCGGCCCGGCTGCCGAAGCGGCGGAAGACGGTGCCCTTGCCGAGGCCGGCGCGCTCGGCGAGACCGTCCATCGTGACCCGGTCGGCGCCGTGCTCGGCGAGCATCTCGCGGGCGGTCCGCAGCAGGTGCTCACGGTTGCGCACCGCGTCGGCGCGCTCGCCGCGCGGCTTCCCGAAGGGCACTACAAGGCGGTCCACGGGGCCCAATCTACAGGGCGGAATACTAAACGGGGTGAAGTCCGTTTATGCTGTTCCGAGGTCGCGAAGGGTCGGCACCCCCGACTCCTCGCCGCCCACCGCTGTCCCGCTTGTTCTGTTTGGCCCGCTTGTTCTGCTTGTTCTGCTTGTTCCCACGGTGCGATCAGTCCGTGGGCCACCGGACGCACCAAGTCCCGTTCGAAGGATCACGATCATGAACCTGTTCCGTCTGGACGCCAGCATCCTGCCGGGCACCTCCGCCAGCGCCGAGATCGCCGACATAGCCGAGGCCGAGTGGGTCGCGGCCCACCCCGGCGCCACGGTGACCAGGCGTCACCTCGGCACGGACGCGCTGCCAGCCGACGCGTGGACGCTCGCCACCACGGCGGCCTTCGCCGCCGAGGCGGACCGCACCGAGGCCCAGCGCGATGCGCTGGCGCTGGGCGCGACGCTGGCCGAGGAGGTGCAGAACGCGGACGCCGCGATTCTGGCCGTCCCGCTGTACAACTACGGCATCTCGCAGCACTTCAAGGTGTGGGTGGACCTCGTCATCGCCGGCGCGGGCCCCACCACGCCGCTGCTGAAGGGCACCCCCACCGTGCTGGCCACCACCCTGGGCGGCGGCTACGGCCCCGGCGCCCCGCGCGCGGGCTGGGACCACTCCACCCCCTACCTGGAGCGGATCCTCGCCGACATCTGGGAGGCCGAACTGACCACCATCAAGCGCGAACTCACCCTCGCCGCCGCCACCCCGGGGATGGAGAGCCTGCGGGACGTCGCCAAGGAGCAGCACGCCGAGGCGCTGGCCGCCGCCCGTGAGGCCGGCCGGGCGCTCGCCGAGCGCTGATGTGTGGCAGCCGGTGGCGGGAACGACGGGCCGTCGCCCCGCCACCGGACGGGCACCGCACCGCGCGGCGGCCGGTCGCTCGAAGCGGCTGACCTCGCTCAGCCGGGGGTGGCGGTGAGGCGGTGGCGGAAGGCGTCGATGTCGTCGAGGAACCACGTCTGGCCGCCCGCCTGGCACTCGCGGACGAAGTCCCGCAGGGCCGAACTGGCGGCGGTGTGGCGGGAGATGTCACCGATGACGGCCAGTCCGAGCCGGTAGTTCACAAACTTCTGCACGATGTCGCCGGCCACGCGGGTGCGCAGTTGGAAGAACGCGTCGGCCAGCCGCTCGGCGGGGATCACCACCCACCGCGCGCCCTGGTAGCTCGCGTTGCCGACGATATCCATGATGTCCGCCTCGGCCGCGATGACGGCGCCATCGGCCGGACAGACGGCCACGGCCACGCCGCCGATCGTCTCGAAGCGGAACGGGCCCTCGCTGGCACTGTCGACATCCGTCACGGGACACGAGGTTACCCACGCGCCTCCAAGCCTCTGGGGTCGGGTGGTTCGTTGTGCTGCTCGTCGCGCAGATCTTCGTGGGCGTGGCGCTGGTGGTGTGCTGGCTGATCTGGTTCGCCCGGGTGCGGGTGGCCGCCGAACGGTTCGCGCCCGGCCAGTTGCGCTATGCCCCCGGATGGGGGTGCTCGGCTGGTTCATCCCCGTCGTCAACCTCTACCTGCCCAAGCAGATCGCCAACGACGTCTGGCACGCCTCCAGGCGGCCCGCCAGGGCGGCGCATGAGCCGGATCAGCCGCGTCGGGCACGGGCGAGGATCGCCTCCACCGTGGCGGACTTCGCGTCGGCGTAGTGCTGGGTGTGCGCCCAGGTGCGACGGGCCAGGGCGCGCTTCGTCCGGGCGTAGAGGTCCCGTTCCTCGTCCCGCGCGCGAAGCCGGTCGCGGAAGGTGAGCATCCGCTCCACCTCCGGGCAACCCGACGGGAACACATGCAGGTTCACCCCCTCGGCACCTGGCGCCGGATCCTCCCTGCGGAGCACCCGGTGCTCGAACCAGTCGGGTTCGCGGATCGCCAGCCGGTAGCCCAGCGCTTCGAGTGCCGGCACATAGGCGCCCTCGTCCGCCGGGTCCGGCACGGTCAGCAGCATGTCGACGACCGGCTTGGCCGGCAGCCCGGGTACCGAGGTCGAGCCCACATGCGCCAACCCATGTGGCAACGAGCCGAGTTGACGGCCGACGGCCGCCGCCTCGGCGGCGAAGACCCGAGGCCACTCGGGGTGGGGCTCCATCAGCCGGACGCGCCCTTCGAGCGGGCGCACCGCCCCCACGGTGACCGCCGCGAGCTCCGCTTCGCTCATCCGGGGCGGCCCCACGTCCGGCTCCTCGCCGAGGGAGGGCGGCAACGCGGCCAGGATGTCGTCGACCACCCCGGCCGGCGGACGGTCCGTGGTGTCGACGACGGTCAGGGCCCTCGCCAGCCAGGGGAACGCCCGCTCGTAGTCGTCCCGGCGCGCGAGGCGCCAGGCGTGGGCGGTGGCGCCCTCCGCCTCGTCGCCGGTGATCCGACCGGTCAACGTCTCCCGGTCGGTATGCAGCAGGAACGGGCGCAACGGGACGCCGGCCTCGGCGAACCCGGC
This sequence comes from Streptomyces profundus, assembly GCF_020740535.1. Lineage (NCBI taxonomy): Bacteria > Bacillati > Actinomycetota > Actinomycetes > Kitasatosporales > Streptomycetaceae > Streptomyces > Streptomyces profundus. Next base: position 2,782,263 of record NZ_CP082362.1, on the reverse strand, counting down.
GCGCAACTCGTCCCAGTACTCCTCGACCAGCACCGACTGGGGGACGACCAGCACCCCGCCGACATGGTCGAGCAACTCCCGCGCCGTCCCCACCACCAGGCGGCGCCACGGGCGCCACTGCTGGAAGTCCGTGACGGTGGCCGGGTCGAGCACCCGCGCCAGCAGCGCGCCGACCTGCTCCGAGTCGAAGAGCAGCGCGTCGGGCAGCCGCTCCACCAGCGCGCGGGCGGTCGTCGTCTTCCCCGCCCCGAACGCCCCGTTCAACCAGATGATCACCGGTTGAGTCTAGGAGGTGTCGGACCACCCGGTTGGGTGATGGGCTGCTTGCGGCGATGTGGGTGGGCGCGGCAGGGTTTGCCCGCATGGACCACACTCAGCAGGCGATGGCCAGGCTCACCTCGGCGGGCGTGCGGGGCATCGCCCTGACCTGGGTGGACAACGCCGGCATCACCCGGGTCAAGGCGGTGCCGACGGCACGGCTCAAACAGGCCGTGCGCAACGGCGTCGGCATGTCGCCGGTCTTCGACGTCTACCTGGTGGACGACTCGATGACGGACAGCCCGCATATCGGCGGCCCCGACGGCGACCTGCGGCTCGTCCCCGACCTGGACCGGCTGACCGTGCTCGCCGGCCAACCCGGCTGGGCCTGGGCCCCCGTCGACCGCTTCGAATCGTCCCGGGCCCCCTACCCCGCCTGCCAGCGACGGTTCGCCCGCCGTCAAGTGGCCACCGTGGCCGAGGAGTTCGGCATCGAACTGCTGATGGGCTTCGAGACCGAGTGGATGGTCGGCCGGGCGGCGGACGACGCGGGGCAGGTGGCGAACGGGCCGGCCTACGGTATGGCGCGGCTGGTCGAACTCTCCGACTACCTCAGCGCGTTGCTCGACGCGTTCACCGCGCAGGGGCTCGAACCGCTGCAACTCCATCCGGAGTACGCGCTCGGCCAGTTCGAGGTCTCCCTCACCCCGACCGGCCCGCTCGCCGCCGCCGACCTCGCGGTACTCGCCAGGGAGACCGTCCGCGCGGTCTCGGCCCGCCACGGGCTCGCCGCCTCGTTCGCGCCCATGGTGCGCGGCGACGGCCTGGGCAACGGGCGCCATCTGCACCTCAGCCTGTGGCGCGAGGGCAAGAACCTGTGCCGGGGCGGCGACGGCCCGTTCGGCATGACGGCCGACTGTGAGGCGTTCCTGGCCGGCGTGTTCCGCGAACTGCCCGCGCTGCTGGCGCTGGGCGCGCCGTCGCCGGCCAGCTATCTGCGCCTCCGCCCGGGGTACTGGGCCGGCGCCTACCACTCCTGGGGCCTGGAGAACCGGGAGGCCGCGCTGCGCTTCATCGAGGGCTCACCCGACGACCTCGGCGGCGCCAACGCCGAACTCAAGTGCTTCGACGGCGCCGCCAACCCGTATCTGCTGGTCGGCGCGGTGCTGGCCGCCGGAATCGCGGGCCTGCGCGAGGAGTTGACGCTGCCGCTGCCGGTCGTCGGCGACCCGTCGGGCCAGTTGAACCAGAAGCGGCTGCCCGAATCGCTGCCGGCGGCCGTGGACCGACTGGCGGCCTCATCGGTCCTCGCCACCGCGCTGGGCCCCGAACTCCTCGGCGCCGTCCTGGCCGTGCGGCGAGCCGAGGCGGAGCTGTACGAGGCCACCGGACCCGACGAACTCGTCACCGCCACCCGTGACCGCTACTGATCAGGCGGCGAACGCATGAGCGCCGAACGTTTCGAACTGCCGCCGTTGGTTGACCAGCACTGCCATCGAGTGCTGAGCGAAGTCCCATTGAACGTGACCGAGTTCGAACGCTGGCTCTCCGAGTCCCCGCATCCGCCGGCGGCCGGCACCAGCTACTTCGACAGCCAACTGGGCCTCGCGGTCCGCCGCTGGTGCGCCCCGGCGCTCGGCCTCCCCGCCTACGCCACCCCCGCCGACTACCTCGCCACCCGCCGCGCGCTCGGCCCCACCGAGGCCCTCCGCCGCCTCCTCCACGCCGCCGACATCGGCACCCTCCTCGTCGACACCGGCCTGCCCGCCGGTGACCTCCGGTCGGGTCCGGGTGGGGAGCCGGTCCGTGGGTGGGACAGGAGGGGGCGGTCCAGTGGCAGGGGTGGGTGGACGGACGACGGTGCGGGTTATGTCGACCGCCGCCTGGACGACGGCTGGGCAGCCGAAGGCCGCCCCGGCAGTCGCCGCCCAGGCAACCGGGGCCCGTTCGCCGACCCAGCACCCGAACCCGGCACCGGCCCCGGGCGGGCCGGGCGCCATGGGGATGGTTCGGCCGGCGCGGCCGGCACGTGGTTGACACCCGCGGAGTTGGCGCGCGCCGCCGGGGCCGGCGCGTTCGAGGTGACGCGGCTGGAGAGCCTGGCCGAGGACGCCGCCGACCGTGCCGGGCGGGACACCGACGCGTTCCTCGCCGGCCTGGCCCGGGCGATCGGCCGGGCGCGGGCCAGGTCGGTGGCGTTCAAGTCCGTCGTCGCCTACCGGCACGGGCTGCATCTGGCGCCCGCCCCGCCCAGCAGGGCCGAGCTGTGGACCGCGGCCGAACACTGGCTGCTCACCCGTCCGGCCGGCGGCCGGCTGAGCAACCCGGTGCTGGCGCGGCATCTCCTCTGGTCCGCCGTGGAGACGGGGCTCCCGCTCCAACTCCACACCGGCTTCGGTGACCCCGACCTGCGCCTGCACCGCGCGGACCCGGCGCTGCTCACCGACTTCGTGCGGGCCGTGGGACCCACCGGATGCCCGCTGGTGCTGCTGCACTGCTACCCGTTCCACCGCCAGGCCGCCCATCTGGCGGCCGTCCACCCCCATGTCCAGGTGGACCTCGGCCTGACGCTGAGCCATGTCGGCAGCCGCGCCGGCGCGGTCCTCACCGAGACGTTGGAGCTGGCCCCGTTCGGCAAGGTGCTGTTCTCCACGGACGCCTACGGCCTGCCGGAGCTGTATCTGGTCGGCGCGCGGCAGTTCCGGCACGCGCTGACCGAGGCCCTGACCCAGCTGGCGCCGCCGCGCGCCGAGTGGCAGCGGATCGCCGCCCTGCTGGCCGCCGACAACGCCCGCCGCGTCTACCGCCTCACCTGAGGCGGGGAGGCTACCGCGCGCCGAAGAGCGACAGCAGCTCCGTCCGGCCGAACATCCGCGCCGTGTCCACCGCCGACGGCTGTCCCGCCGACGGGTCGGCGCCGGCGGCCAGCAGGACGCGGACCACCGCCGACTCGTTCTTGAAGACCGCGCCGGCGATCGGCGTCTGCCCCTTGTCGTTGCTGCGCGCCGGGTCGGCGCCGCGCTCCAGCAGCGCCTCGACGGTGGCCACATGGCCGTGGTAGGCCGCCAGCATCAGCAGGGTGTCGCCCTTGTCGTTGCTGAGGTTCGGTGGGACGCCCGCGTCCACATAGGCGGCGACGGTGTCCGTGTCCCCGTCCCTGGCCAGGTCGAACACCTTCGCCGCGAGCTGGAGCACCTCGGGGTCGTGGGCGGGCTCGTTGCTCTCCGGTGCCGGGCCGGTCATGGGGACTTCCTCCTCGATGGTGCCGTTTGGGCACAGCCTACGTACTCTGGCTCCCATGCTTGCCCGTTTGGCCTCGGCGTTCCACTGGGACCGCCTGTCGATGGTGGGCGGGGCCGCCCTGCTGGTGGACGGCGCGCTGCTCTTCGGCGCCGCCGCGGGGGGAGATCCGTCCCGCGCCGTGGCCGGCTGGGTGCTGGTGCTGATCGCCACCGTCGCGCTCGGGCTGCGGCACCGCTGGCCGGTCGGCGTGGCGCTGGTGGCGCTGGTGGTGGCCATCGTCTACTACCCGGTCACCCCGGTGGACGGGCCGGCGCCGCTCGCCGTCTACATCATCGCGCTCTACACGGTCGCCCGCAGCGGCCAGCCGACCACCGCCGTCGCGATCGCCGTTTTCACCCTCCTGGTGATCACCTGGGGCGAGATGTTGTTGACCAGCGAGGAACGCCATGTGGACGACATGTCGATGGTGCTCTTCGGCGGCTGGTTCCTGAGCGTGATCGCCCTCGGCCACGCCGTGCGGCTCAGACACGCGCACCAGCACGAGGCGGAGCAGCGGGTGCTCGCCGCCGAACGCGAGCGCGACCTCCGCGCCCAGCAGTCGGCGACGGAGGAACGCCTGCGGCTGGCAAGGGAGTTGCACGATGTGCTGGGCCACAACATCTCCCTGATCCACGTCCGCAGCACGGCCGCGCTGCACCGGGGCGCCAAACGCCCCGGGGAGACGGCGGAGCTGGTCAGCGCCCTGGAGCTGGTGCGCGACACCAGCAAGGAGGCGCTGCGCGAACTCCGCGCCACGCTCGGCGTTCTGCGTCAGGTCGACGAGGCGGCGCCCGTCGAACCGGCGGCCGGTCTCGAACGGCTCGGCGAGCTGGTGCACCGCGCGGCCGACAGCGGCCTCGACATCCGGGTCGAGACCACGGGGGAGGCGCGGGTGCTCTCGCCCGGCATCTCCCTCGCCGCGTACCGGATCGTCCAGGAGTCCATCACCAACATCACCCGGCACGCGCGCGCCAGCGAGGCCGTGGTCCGCGTCGCCTACACGGACCGCGAACTGCGCCTGTGCGTCGAGGACAACGGCGAGGGCGCCGCGCCGGGCGCGGAGGGCAGCGGCATCCTCGGCATGACCACCCGCGCCCGCGCCCTCGGCGGCGACCTCACCGCCCGCAACCGCGCCGACGGCCACGGCTTCCACGTCACCGCCCGCCTGCCCGTCACCACCCCCTGAACGCGCCGCCGAACGGGGCCCCGGGCCGCCGCTGCCTCAGCCGGCGTCGGCGTTCTCAGGGGCGTCGGCGTTCTCGGGGGCGTCGGCGTTCTCGGGGTCGTCGGCCACGAAGAAGCTGGTCACGAAGCCCGTGACGCGGCCCGTCGCGTCGTGGCCGACCCAGGTGGGGTAGGCGCCGTCGCCCCAGCCGGTGGGAAAGCCGACCAGGCCGAATCCGGACTCCCGATCCACCACGGCGCTGGGCAGCGGCGGCGGTGGCACGTCCCGGCCGTAGATGGCGTCGATCAGATCGTCGCCGTCCTCGCCCAGGAGGCGGGTGAGCCGGGGGGCCGCGACGGCGTCCACGAAGCAGCCGGTGCCCGTGTCCACGCCGTACCCGATCCACTCGTCGTCCGCGAGGCCCTTGGTGTCCTGGCCGGCGACCAGCGCCAACGACCAGCTGACCGCCGGCTCGTCGCTGACCCGCAGCCAGGCGGCGGCGGCCCGGTCATGGGCGAACTCCGGGGCGTCCGGCTCCGCCACCTCGACGATCGACAGCACCACCGGGTACGTGCCGGGCGGCACCTCGTCGACGAACGGCTCGACGCCGTCCTCGATCCCGATCAGCGGATCGCAGGCGGCCACCCGCCCCGATGGCAGCGTCAACGGCGCCTCGGGCAGCGCGTTGACGGTGCTGGTCTCGCCACGAGAACCGCGGAAAACACTGCCCAGCGTGAACAGGCGGGCGATATCGGGCGCGGGCAGAGGCATCGAAGGTCATCCCGTCGTGGTTTTCATCGGGTCGAACAGGTCGAGAATCCGGGCGGGAGCCCGAACCGGCTGCGACCGCGCGGCCATCATCGCATGGGTGTGCGGCCCACATCCGGGCGACCGGGTCCGGCGTTGGGTCTGCCGTGTGCGGCCCTTGCGGGGATAGTGTCGAAAGTACGAGAAGTGATGGACGGGGAAGGTGAGTTGGGGATGCGCGGAGCACGACGATGGGTGCTGTCCGTCGCAGTGGGTGCTGTGTTACTCAGTGGCTGCGGCAGCGAGAGCGGTGACGGCGTGACCCCTTCGGAGGGCGGTGGCGGCGTCGAGGAGCCGCCCGGCACCGAGGAAGAGCCCGGCATCGAGGACGAGGCCGGCATCGAGGACGAGGCCGGCACGGTCGACCCCGACGCGGTGTTGGACCAGGCCGAGCAGCTGCTGGGCGTGCTGGTGCCGGCGGAGGATCTCCCCTCGGGCTTCGACCGCACCGAGGAGGGCGCCACCCACGGCGGCGCCACCTGCGCCGATCCCGTCGACCCGGCGCCACCGGTCGGCATCCTCCAGTCCGGCTGGGTGCGCTACGAGGGCCCGGGCGACGAGTCGGTGATCGTCGAACTCTGCTCCTTCGCCGACCAGTCGGCGGCCGAGGCCGCCTTCGCCAGCGCCGCCGGCCATCTGCTGGTGACCACCGGCACGGAGATCGACGGCGCCCCGCTGGGCGACCAGAGCAGCTACATCCATGTCGACGACGGCGGGAACCACTCGGTCACCCTGGAGCTGCGGACGGGCACCGTGCTGCTGCGCGCCGTGCACGCCCAGGAGTCCGACAGCATCCGCCAGCCGGATCTCCTGGAGTCGCTCGGCGCGGCCCAACTCGACCGACTGGACGCGGCCCGCACCTCCTGACGCCGCACCGCCGGGCGGCCGGCGTCCTGACCAGAGGAGATCCCGTTGACGCATCTGTCCTACGAGGTGTTTCACAAGGACGTCCCCACGTTGGTGGAGTTCTACGTCCGGGTCCTGGGCTTCCGAGCGCCCGAGGAGTCCAAGTCATCGGAGGTCTCGGAAACCTCCGCGCCCCTGGAGTATGTCGTCGTCCGCCGGGGGGACGTGCGCGTCGGCTGCTGCCGTCACGACGAGGCGGACCCCACGCCGCGTCGACCGCCGGGCGGCAGCGAGATCGTCCTGCGGGTCGACGACGTCAGGGCCGAACACGCCCGGGTGGTCTCCAGCGGCTGGCCGCTCGCGGACGCGCTGCGGACGCGGCCCTGGGGGCTGACGGACTTCCGCGTCTTCGACCCGGCCGGGCAGTACCTGCGGATCACCAGCGCGACGGCGGAGGGCTGACCCGGGAACGGGGCTTCCGCACACGCGCACGCCTACCCTGGTTGCCATGAACGCGGGGCGCCCGGGGCGGGCCAACGGACAGCGGGTGCGAGTCCTGCTCGCCGACGACCAGATGCTGGTGAGGGCCGGTTTCCGGTCGATCCTCGCGGACGAGGAGGACATCGAGGTCGTGGGCGAGGCCGGCAATGGCGCCGAGGCCGTCGCACTGGCCGAAGAACTGCGCCCCGACGTCGTGTTGATGGACATCAGGATGCCCGAGATGGACGGTCTCGCGGCCACCGAGAAGATCGTCGGCAACGAGCGGCTCTCCGAGGTGCGGGTCGTCATCCTGACCACCTTCGATGTCGACGACTACGTCTACGGCGCGTTGCGCGCCGGCGCCTCCGGGTTCCTGGTGAAGGACACCGAACCGATGGAGCTGCTGCACGCCATCCGGGTCTGCGCGCGCGGCGACGCGTTGATCGCGCCGACGATCACCCGCCGCCTGATCGCCGAGTTCGCCGGCCGCGTCAAACAGCCGGCGCCCAGCCCCCGGCTGAACGCGCTCACCGAGCGGGAACGCGAGGTGATGGTCCTGGTCGGCGCCGGCCTGACCAACGACGAGATCGCCCGCCGGCTGGTCCTCAGCCCGGCCACGGCCAAGACCCACGTCAGCCGGATCATGACCAAGCTGGCCGTCCGCGACCGCGCGCAGCTGGTGATCCTCGCGTACGAGACCGGCATGATCACCCCCGGCTGGATGAGCTGACACCGCCGCACCCCTCAGGGACCGGCCTCGGGGCTTTCCCCGAGACGACCTCGGGGGTCCCGCAACCGCCGTAGTACCCCCCACGGCGACCGTGCGCCCGCCGACGTACCCCCACTGCCCACCCCCAGCCGACGCGCGCACCCCCCACCCCACGCCACCGTTGCCCTGTGACCACCTGCCTTCCCCACCCCCCACCCCCAACGGTCCGGCCTGCGGCGTTGGCCTGCGGCCGGCCGGGGCGGTCGCCTGGCCTCCGGCTGGGTGTACGCCCGTGGCGGTGCCGTCGGCCGGTCACCGGCTGGCGCCCGAGCGGCGCGGTTGCCTGGCCACCGGCTGTGTACGCCCGTGGCGCTGGCCGACTTGGTCACCGGCCTGCGGCCGGCTTGGCCTGCCCCGGCCTCCGGCCGAGTGCGGTGGCCTGCGGCCGGCTGGGCCGGTTGCCCGGCTGGTGCCGGAGCGGCGCTGGCTACTCCGGGGGCCGGCCGGCGCGGCGGCCTGGCCTGCGGCGTTGGCCTGCGTCCGGCCGGGGCCGGTTGGTGGTTCCCGGCTGGGTGTTGGCACGTGGCGGTGCTGTGGCCTGGTCATCGGCTGGTGCCGGAGGGGCGTTGGTCAGTCGGGGGGCCGCCCAATGGGGTGGCCTGCGGCTGGCTGGTGCCGGGGTCTGGCTACCGGCTGGCGTCGGAGTGGGGTTGGCCGGCCACCGGCCTGCGGCTGGCTTGGGCCCGGGGATGGTCACCGGCTGGTGCCGGAGCGGCGTTGGCCACTCCGGGGGCCGGCCAACGGGGTGGCCTGCGGCTGGCTGGTGCCGGGCCCGGTTGCCCGGCTGGGGTCGGAGCGGGGCTGGCCGCTCGGGGGGCCGGCCGGCGCGGCGGCCTGGCCTGCGGCCGGCCGGGGCCGGTTGGTGGTTCCCGGCTGGGTGTTGGCACGTGGCGGTGCTGTGGCCTGGTCATCGGCTGGTGCCGGAGCGGCGTTGGCCAGTCGGAGGGCCACCCAACGGGGTGGCCTGCGGCCGGCTGGTGCCGGGGCCCGGATACCGGCTGGCGTCGGAGTGGGGTTGGCCGGCCACCGGCCTGTGGACGGCGGCGGGTTGTCGTCCCGGCAGTGCCGGGTGCGGGTTCTCGGCACGGGCCCGGTGTGGCGAGCGGGCCGACCACCCCGTCGCGGTCGGGTACTCGTCCTGGCCGGTCCATGCGGTACCGGCCGGTCGCCGGCTGGGGTGGGGTCCGGTCCCACCGCCGCCGTCCGCAGGACGCCCCACCCCCACCAGCGCGGCCCCGCCGGCCCCCCCGGCCTCGCCGGCGAGGCCGGCCCTCGGCTCCACCAGCCCCGGCGGGGCCCCGCCCCGCCGGTGGCCGGCCCCGCCAGGGGCCCCCGTTTCGGGGTTCTCGGCGCGCTCAAGCACCCCGCAGTCCTGAAGTTGTCCACTCTCCCATGAAGGAGCAGCAGTCATGAGGCCCACATCGCACGCCGGTCAGCCGGCCGGTGGCCAACCCCGCGGCGGGGAGCCGCACGGCGGGGAGCCGCCCCGTGTTGGGGCGGCTGAACCCCCGGCGGGGGGAGGCGGGGTGTTCGCCCGGCTCGCCGGGTTCTCGTTCCGGTATCGGAAGGCGTCGCTCGGGCTGTGGCTGCTGGTGCTGGTCGGGGTCTGGGCGTTGGCCTCGGTCGTCGGGGACGACTACCGGGAGGACTACTCGCTGCCGGGCACCGACTCCCAGGCGGCGCTTGAGCTGTTGGCGGAGCACGGCTCCGACCAGGGCGGCGACACCGTCGAGATCGTGTTGCACGCCGAGGGCGGCCTCGCCGACGCCGCCGTCGAGCAGCGGGTCGAGGCGATGTTGGCCGAGGTCGAGGTGCTGCCCCGCGTCGCGGGCGTGCACAGTCTCTATGACGACGGGTCGGCCGTCTCGGCGGACGGCACCGTCGGATACGCCACGGTCGTGCTGGACACCCAGGCCGAACAGATGCCCGTCGAGGACACCGAGCGCATCCTGGACACCGCGCGGGAAGCGCGGAGCGACGCGCTCCAGGTCGAGTTGGGCGGCGACGCCGCCCGCGCGCTGGGGGAGGGGGAGGGCGGCGCGGCCGAGGGCATGGGCATCCTGGCCGCCCTGGTGATCCTGGTGTTGATGTTCGGCTCGGTGCTGGCCGCCGGGCTGCCCGTGATCACCGCGCTGTTCGCGGTCGGTTCCACGCTGGGCGCCATCGTGCTGGCGTCGCATCTGTTCACCATCGCCGACTACACGGTCTACGTGATGATGCTGGTCGGTTTGGGCGTCGGCATCGACTACGCGTTGTTGATCTTCACCCGCTACCGCGCCGAGTTGGTCGCGGGCGCCAGCCCCGAGCGGGCGACGCGCGGCGCGCTGGACGCGGCGGGGCGGACGGTGTTCTTCGCCGGCTGCACGGTGATCGTCGCGCTGCTCGGCCTGGTCGCCCTCGGCCTCGGTTCGCTCCAGGGCATCGCCCTGTCCGTGGCGCTGACCGTGCTGGCCACCATGTTGGCCTCGCTCACGCTGCTGCCCGCGCTGCTCGGTCTCTTCGGCGACCGGTTCGCCCGGCACTTCCCGGCGCGGGCCAGGAAGCGGGCCGAGAAGGGCAAGTCCCCGACCGGCACCGCCTGGCGGCGGCTCGGCGGGGCCGTGCAGCGGCGTCCCGTGGTCGCGCTGACGGCGGCGGTGGTGGCGCTGCTCGCGCTGGCCGCGCCCGCGCTCGACCTGCGCCTCGGCATGGCGGACGCCGGCAACGACCCGGCGGACTCGACGAGTCGGGCCGCCTACGACCTGCTCTCCGACGGCTTCGGCCCCGGCTTCAACGGGCCGCTGGTGATCGTCACCGACGGCGGTGACCAGGGCGCCGAGGCGGCGGCGGGGGAGGCCGCCGAGACGCTCGGGAGCCTCGGCTCGGTGGCGGCCGTCACTCCGCCGCAGCCGACGGAGGACGGGCAGGTCGCGACGTTGATCGTGTTCCCGACGTCGTCGCCGCAGGACGAGGCCACCTCCGATCTGGTGGGCGAGCTGCGCGACACCGTGCTGCCCGCCGTGGGCGAACGCACCGGTGCCGACTACCTGGTCGGGGGTGCCACGGCGGCCACCGAGGACTACTCGGCGAAGGTCGCCGAGCGGATGCCGCTCTTCGTGGCCATCGTGGTCGGCGTCTCGGTGCTGCTGTTGATGGCCGTCTTCCGTTCGGTGCTGATCCCGCTGAAGGCGGCGCTGTTGAACCTGCTGAGCATCGGCGCCGCGCTGGGCGCCATGACGCTGGTCTTCCAGGAGGGCTGGTTCGGGGTGGAGCCGGGGCCGATCGAGGCGTACCTCCCGGTGATGATCTTCGCCATCGTCTTCGGCCTCTCCATGGACTACGAGATCTTCCTGGTCTCGCGGATGCACGAGGAGTGGGAGCGGCACCGGGACCACCAGTTGGCCGTCCGGGAGGGACTGGCCCACACCGGCGCGGTGATCAGCGCGGCCGGCGCGATCATGGTGGTGGTCTTCGGCGCCTTCATGCTCAGCCCCGACCGGCTGTTGCAGCAGATGGGATTCGGGATGGCGGTGGCGATCCTGGTGGACGCCGTGGTCATCCGGTGCCTGATCGTCCCCGCCGCGATGCAGCTGATGGGCCGCCACGCCTGGTGGCTGCCGGCCCCGTTGGCGCGGATTCTGCCGAAGGTGGAACTGGAGCGGCACGAAGACCCGGCGGTCGAGGTGCGGGAGCGGACGCCGGCGCGGTAGCGCTCGCGCCCGCGCTGAACGCGGCGAACGCGCCCTCCACGGCGCTGGGGCTGGGCACCTGGCCCAGCCCCAGCGGTCGTTCGGCCCGTGCGAGGGCGCGGCCCACCATCTCACCGGCCCTGGCGAGGCGTTCCTCCAGCTGTTCAGGGGGCGCCTCGCGGACCTCGATGGCCTGCCTGACCACGTCGGTGAAGACCGACTGCACCCGTTTGTAGGCGAGATAGCGCGGCAGGTCCCTGGCCAGCCCCTCGGCCGCGCCCGGTAGCCGTTCCTCGACGGCGCCCGCCCAGCGCAGCACCATGGACTGCTCCTGGGGGCGCGGGTAGTCCATCAGGTGCAGATGGGTGGCGAGGTCGTAGAGCGGATCGCCAACCAGCGCCAACTCCCAGTCGATGGTCCAGAGTTGACGGTCGGCCTCGGCGACGATCAGGTTGTCGCGGTGCAGGTCCCCGTGGAGCAGGCAGAAGGGCCGGTTGGTCATTCGCGCCGCGCTTCTGGCGAGCGGCCCGGTCACGCTGAGTACCTCGGGGTCGACCCCGAGGGTCTGAAACAGGCCGCCCAGTGCGGCCTGGTGTCGCGCGTGGACACGCCGGCGCGTGAACCGCACCAGCGTGCGGAGGAAGTCCCGGCTGGTGCGCGGCCGGGTCGGCACCGGGCAGCCGTGCACCAGCGCCATGGCGACCGGCGGTATCCACGCCAGGCGGCCGAAGAGCGCGGCGAGTTGGTCGAGTTCGGCCCGGGCCAGCGGGGTGCCGGAGGGGCGGGAGACGGAGAGCGCCTCGCCCTCGATGAAGCCGTGCACCCTGGTCCCGTCGGGGCCGAGTCGGTACACCGGGGCGATGCGCTCGAAGCCGAGCAGCGCCAGTTCGATCAGCACGTCCTCCTCGTCGAGGAAGCAGCGCGGGTCGAAGCGCTCCACGCCCAGCCGGGGCGTGGCGGCCTTGATCCGTCCTTGGATGGGGAGTTGGCTCTGCGCGGGGAGCACCTGCCAGTCGCGGTGGTGCCCGCGAAGGAGGTGCCCGGACAGCGGTTGGCTCATGATGGCGGCTTTCCGGCAGTGGGTTCGTTACGGGTAGCGATACGGTACGCCGCGACGAGTCCACTGTTGATGGCTCAAAAGGGTGCATCTGACTCTGCACCTCACTGACCGAGGGCGGCCAGTACCCATTGCAGGGAGCGCACCACATGCTCCGCGCCCGCCGCACGAAACGCGTCCTCCCCCGCGTCGTCGAGCGCGTAGCCGAGGAACGGCACGCCGGCGGCGTCGGCCGCCGCGTGGTCGGCGAGGCTGTCGCCGATCATGACCGCGCGCGCCGGCAGCGTGCCGGTCGAGCCGAGGGCGCGCAGCACCGAGTCGGGGTGCGGCTTGAGCAGGGAGAGATCCGCGGTGCGGCCGTGCACCCGGCCGCCCACATAGCCGGAGAGCCGCAGCCGTTCCAGATAACGGACGGCCGCCAGGGGGGAGTTGTTGGTGGCGATGGCCACCTGGCGCCCCCTGGTCGCCAACGCGGCGATCAGGGTGGCGGCATAGGGGGTCGGGGCGGCCGAGCCGGCCGCGCGCACTTCCTCGCGGGTGAGTGCCGCCTCCAGCCGGCTCACCACCTCGGGGGCCGGCCGCTGCCGGGCTATCCCCCGCAGCACCCGGTGGGGGTCGGGGGAGGTCCGCAGCTCCGGCGTCAGCAGCGCCGAGACCGCCAACTCGTCGGTCAGTTCCCTGAGCCGCTCGGCGACCGATGCGGCCGAGCGGACCGCGAAGAGTTGGCAGACGGGGCCGTCGAAGTCGAAGAGAACACAGTGTGCGTGACTAATGAGTCCTCTCATCTAACCGAGTGTGAGCGGTTGGGCCAGCGTTGACCAGAGGGACGTGAACCACTGGTGTGACTCTTCAACAAAGGCGGTGTCCTCGGCGGAACGGAAGACTTTGGAGTTAAGTCCCAGAACGTCGTATATATCCAGTTGTTCCTTCTCGAATTCGACCGTTCTGGCCACCACCTGGTAGTAGGCGGTTAGCACTTCTGTCCCGTTGAGGAGATAGACCTTCTGGACGGGAGTGATGGGCACCTCCCGGATCTCCACCGTCACCTGGGGCACAAGGCGCATCTCGGCGAGCGAGGTGAGCTGGTGGCGCAGCGAGGTGGAGAAGGTCTGGGTCAGCTGGCGCAGCCTGGCCCTGGGGCGCTGGTCGTCCGGATCGGAGATCAGCCGCGGGTAGGCGGGCGGCGCGTCCGGGCTCGGCAGCAGCACCCGCACCGTGATCGAGCGCGGCGCCAACTCCCCGGCGGAGATGGCGATCAACGGCCCGGCGAGGGCCGAGTTCAACGTCTCGGTGGTGAGGCAGAACGCGTCGATGGAGATGTCCTTGGACTGGAACGCCACCGCGATCCGGTCCGCCACCTCGACCCCGGCGGGGCGTGGGCTGTCCGCGCCCGGCATCGACACCACGGCCGGCGCGCCCCGCCCCCGCGCGGCGATGTAGCCGTCCCGCTCCAACGTGGCCAGGGCCTGTCTGACGGTGGTCCGGTTGACCCGGAACTCCTCGACCAGGGCCCGTTGGGTGGGCAGCTTGGCTCGCGGCGGCAGCTCGCCGGAACGTATCCGGTCGCGCAGCACACCCGCGACGTGGTCGGGAGAGAGCTGGTCACCGAACGGGTCCGGAAGGTCGCTCTCCGGGACGATCTCCTGACTCACGCCGTCACCATACAACTTTCGGCCAGATACGGAAGGTTGATATGAGGACGTTTCCAAGAGGACGCCAACTGGGGAAAACATTCATATAGTTGGCGAACAACTTGGCCAACTTTTCAGAGTTCACCTGAGTTGACGTGATGTGAGGAGGGGTCATGCTCGTTACCACCATCATCGTGGCTGCCTTCGGCATCGCGATGGAGCAAGCGGTGGAGGTCCAGTACGGACTGCCGGGGCTGATCGGACTGTTGATACTGCGCACGGGGTTGCGGAAGCGCAACTTCACCTGTGCGTGTGTGGGAACCACTGTGCTGGTCACACTGGCCATAGGCGCTCTGTAACAGAGCGCCCACGGACAGCGTGGGGGGTTCGGCTAAACGGCGTGCGAAGTCGGCGAGAGTCAGACCGAAGGCGACACCCAAGCAACACCCAAGCAACACCCAAGCGACACCGAAGGCGAGATCGAAGGCGATCGAAGGCAGGGCCCGCAGGGGAAAGGCATCAGGCGATGTCAGAACATGTCGGGGCACCAAGGGCGGCGGCCCGTGTGGAACAGCAAGTCCACCCGGGCCGCCGCTCCGTCTGTCTCCTCCGCCAGCAGCCCCGCGCTCCGCAGCCGCGCGGCCGACTGGTCGCCCAGGTAGAGCTGCGCGAACGCCCCCACGTCCAACGTGACGTCGGCGTTCCGCGCGGTCGGCGCGCACTCCGCGCCTTCCTTCCCCGCGGACAGCAGGAAGCGGCCGTTGGCCAGGCCCAACGCGTCCCGCACCTCGAACACCACCTCGCCCTCGGTGGCGTAGGAGCGCGCGGCCAGCATCGCCGGCACGTCCAGCGGCCTTAGCCACAGGAAGTCCGCGGTCTGGGAGGCCACCGCGGCCCGGGGGTCGGGCAGCACCAGCGGCAGCACCGAATCCGGCCTGGCCCGGCCGGTCTCCAACCGGCCCGCCCAGTCCAGGGACAGCAACAGCCGCCAGAGCGCCAGCTCCGCCTCGTCGTCCTCGGCGTAGAAGAACGTCGTCCGGGCCGTGCCGTTCGGCTGCCCGTGCGTCCACTCGTCGTCCACCACGTAGCCGACCACGCCTCTGGGCACCCCCGCCGCGTCCCGGTAGATCGCGTAGGTCGCCGGCGGCACGGGCGGGGACGTCGGCGCCAGGCCCGTCATCCGCTCCCAGAAGAGGGCGTTCCGGTCGATGCCGCCGGCCGTCCGCGTCCGGAACCGCTCGTGCAGCGCGGGCGCGGCCTCCCGCACCTCGGCGCCGTCCGCCAGCCGCACCGAACCGTCCAGATCCGCCGGTGACCAGCGCCGATCGAACCCGGAGCGGTGCACATCCACCTTCCAGTTGGTGAACGAGGTGGCCGGGCCGAAGCCGAACCGCCCATAGATCCGGTGCTCGGCGGCGATCAACGTCGCCACCGAAGCGCCCCCTTCCTTCGCCGCCCGCAGATCCGGCTCCATCAGCCGGCTGAGCAGCCCGCGCCGCCGGTGCGTCGCGGTGACCGTCACGGCCGAGACGGCGTGGGCCGCCAACTCGGCGCCCCCCACCGTGGTCAGCCGCTGCGGCCAGCTGTCGAACGTGGCGACGCAGCGGTCCCCGTCGAACACCCCACGCGCCCCACCCAACGGCTGATGCGCCAGCCGGTACTCAAGCTCCTCGTCGGACAGCACGGAGGTGGGTTTGAAGAACCCCGTCACCACCCCGCGCAGCCATGCGACGGAAGCGTCACGATCACCATCGACACCACGAATTTCCAGATCGACCATGGTTGCGAGAGTAGGCAACTCTTTCTGGCCCCGGCCAACGGGTTAATCTCGGCCGGATCGACGGACCGGCCACACCGCTTCCCCCGGCCGAAGACGGCCCAGGACGGGCCGTGTTCCCAGAAGGATCCAGAAGTTTCCCGTAGGTTCGAAAATGTTACAGAACCTTACGGAACGGCCTAGAACGCCGCACGGATCTCGCCCACCGGAGCGCCGCCACCCAGCACCGGGACCACCGGCACCACCGACGTCTCCACGCCGAGCGCCGCCAACACCCGCGCGGTGATCGCGTTCCTGGCCCGGCCCGAACCGTCCTCGATCTTGAAGGCGAACGCCCGCCCGTCGGCCAGCGCCACCGCCTGCACCCCCTCGGCGCCCCCCTTGGCGAGCAGCCCGGGCACCTGCCGCATCAGCAACGTGTCCAGCTGGCCCTCACCCGCCACATACTCCGGATGCGCCCGCATCGCGTCCGCCACCCGCCGCGCCGGCTCGCCGGGATCCGCCACCACCGCCGCCCGGAACGCCCGCGCCAACCCCGTCAACGACAGCGCCTGCAACGGCGCACCACAGCCGTCCACGCCCAGCGCCGTCTCCCGCTCGCCCGACAGCCCCAGCACCGTCTCCCGGATCAGCCGCTGCAACGGATGCGCCGCGTCCAGATAGCTCGCCACCGGCCACTCGTTGACCACGGACGCCGCCAGCCAGGAGGCGTGCTTGCCCGAGCAGTTCATCGCCAACCGCCCACGCGGTCCTGGCCCGGCGCCGAAGGCGGGGGCCGACTCGGGACAGCGCAACGCCGCCTCCGCCAGGCCGTGGTCCGCGAGCATCCGGCCGGCCAACTGCTGGTGGATCTCCGCGCCCACATGGCTGCCGGCCGCCAACGCCAGCCGGGCGCCCGAGAGTTCGAGCCCGGAGCGCAACACGGCCGCCGCCTGCATCGGCTTGTTGCTCGACCGGGGGAAGAAGGGCGCGGCCACCTCGCCCAGCGCCCAGTCCACCCGCCCGTCCGCGTCCAGCGTCACCAGCGACCCACGGTGCCGGCTCTCGGCGAAGCCGGACCGCACCACCTCGGCCAACACCGGAGCGTCCGGCGCCGC
Source organism: Streptomyces profundus (assembly GCF_020740535.1). Lineage (NCBI taxonomy): Bacteria > Bacillati > Actinomycetota > Actinomycetes > Kitasatosporales > Streptomycetaceae > Streptomyces > Streptomyces profundus. Next base: position 2,765,426 of record NZ_CP082362.1, on the reverse strand, counting down.
CTTCGGCTGGGGTGCGCTGGCAGGGCTGGCTACGGTCATGCTCCGACCTCTCCTGGCGGGGGCCGCCGAGCGGCCGGGGTGCTGTCAGCAGAGCAGGTCATCGACCTGCGCCTCGCCCTCACGGTACCGCCGGGCGATCTCGGCGCCACAGCCGTCCGCCGTGCGGTGCAGCGCCTGCCGGCGCCGCGAGACGCGCTCCTCGGCCTCCGCGAGCCGCACCAGCGCCGTACGCAGCTCCGTATCGTCCAACGCGGACAGATCCGACAGCTCCACCTCGGCCAGCACCTCCTCGGCCAACCGCCGGTAGCGCTCGCTGGCCGGCGTGCCCAAGGTCACATGGCGAGCGGACGAACGATGCCGCGAGGGGCCGTCAGCGAGAATCCTCGGCAACTGGTCGAGCAGGCCCGTGGCACACCCGCCGCGCCGGCGCCCCTCCGCCTGGAGGATGTCGATCCGCCCCTGCAACAGCCGCCGTACGAAGCTGAGATCGGCCTCCTCGCTGCGCGCCGCCCGCCGCAGGTCACGCAGCTCCGAAAGGCACAGCGCCCGCAGCCGCGCCGCGCCGATATCGCCCGGAACGTCGACGAGCTGCCCCCGCCCCTGGGCCGGCTCGGGCTCCGGACGCGGCTCCCGAGCACTCGGTACGGTGGCGGGCTGCGACCCAGGACCCGGTGTGATCATGCGCAATTGTCCCCTCGTCCCCTTTTCGGTGCCGTGGTGCGGTACGTACCCCGTGCACGCATCGTGTCACTGTGTACCCACCGGGCGCAGCGTGTTGGCACCCATCCGGCGCTGCCCATCCAACGGCGGAACGTTCCGCCTCGGCTTCCGGCATGATGGCCCCATGCGAGCGGTGGTACAGCGCGTCGACGGCGCCTCGGTGACGGTGGACGGCGAAACAGTCGGTGAGATCGTGGGCCAGGGGCTGTGTGTGCTGGTCGGCGCCACACACCAGGACACCCCGGAGACCGCGGCCAGGCTCGCCCGCAAGCTGTGGGGCCTTCGCGTCCTGGACGGCGAGAAGTCCTGCTCCGACATCGACGCCCCCCTGCTCGTCGTGTCGCAGTTCACTCTCTACGGTGACGCGCGCAAGGGACGCCGCCCCACCTGGGCCGCCGCCGCGCCCGGCGAGATCGCCGAGCCGCTGGTCGACGCCGTCGTCGCCGACCTCCGCGCGCTCGGCGCCACCGTGGCCACCGGCCGGTTCGGCGCCCAGATGCGGGTCCACCTGACCAACGACGGCCCGTTCACCGTGCTGCTGGACGCCTGACCGCCCCTGCCCTCCTGGCTGTTCGGGCTCTCAGGGCTCTCAGGGCTCTCAGGGCGCTTCAGGGCGCTCAGGGCTCGACGATCAGCTCCTGCGCCGCCGGCGTCGCCTCGGCCAGCAGCGGCGCGTCCGCCGGCACGTTCCGCTTGATCACGGCCAGCGCGATCGGACCGAGCTCGTGGTGCCGCGCCGAGGTGGTGATCCGCCCCAACTGCCGGCCCTCAGGCCCGTCGGCGGCCAACCGCACCGGGGCGCCCGGCTCCGGCAGCGTCACCTCGCTGCCGTCCAGATGCAGAAAGACCAGCCGCCTCGGCGGCTTGCCCAGATTCTCCACCCGGGCCACCGTCTCCTGCCCGCGATAGCAGCCCTTGTGCAGATGCACCGCGCGCTCCAGCCACCCCAGCTCGTGCGGGATGGTGCGGTGGTCCGTCTCCAACCCCAGCCGGGGACGATGCCCCTCCACCCGCAGCGCCTCATACGCCAACACCCCGGCCGCTGGGCCGTGCTCGGCCGCGAACCCGGGCAGCGCGGCGCGCGGCAGGAACACATCACGGCCGTGCGGCGTCTCCCGCACCACCGCGCCCGCCGGCGGCTCCGCGATCGAGCCGGCCGGCAGATACACCAGGGCGAACTCCTCGGTGCGGTCCGCCACTTCGACGCGGTAGAAGAACCTCATGCTCTCCAGATAGGCGATCAACGCCCCGGCCGCGCCCGGCTCCGTATGCGCCCACGTCGTCTCGCCGTCGTCCACCAGATAGAGAACGTGCTCGATATGGCCCTTGGCCGAGAGGATCAACGCCTCCGTCGCCTGCCCGGGGGCCAGCCCCTCCACATGCTGTGTGATCAGCAGATGCAGCCAACTCAGCCGGTCGGCGCCGGTGACCGAGACCACGTCCCGATGCGACAGGTCCACCAGACCCTCGCCTCTGGCCAACGCGCGCTGTTCCTTGAAGAGATCCCCGTAGTGCGCGGCGACTCCGACATCCGGCTCCCGCGCGGCGACCGCACCAGGAAGATCGAGCAGTGGACTGGCATACGACGACATGCGCTCCAGCCTACGGCGTCGCCCCCGCGTCCGGCTCCCCGCTCCGAGCCGCGCCCGCGCAGCTCTCACACCGGCCGAAGATCGCGAAATGCCGCAGATCCGTCTCGAAGCCGAAGCGCCGGCGCAGCTCCTCCGTGAACGGCTCGGCCACGGCCAGCTCCGCCTCGATCACCTGCTCGCAGTCCCGGCACATCAGATGCAGATGATCGTGCCGCTCCGCCAGGTGGTACGTGGGTGCGCCATGGCCCAGATGCGCGTGCGAGACCAGGCCGAGCTCCTCCAACAGCTCCAGCGTGCGGTAGACCGTGGAGATGTTGACCCCGCCGGCCGTCCTGCGGACCTCGACCAGGATGTCCTCCGGCGTGGAGTGCTCCAGCCGATCCACAGCCTCCAGCACCAGCTGACGCTGCGGCGTCAGCCGGTAACCGCGGTTGCGCAGATCGTCCTGCCAGTCAGTGCTCACCACATGGCCCAGTGTAGAAGGCGGAGAGGAGCACGGACCCCGCCCGAGGGGATCCGACGGGGTCCGTGCGTAAGGAGGCACCTCCATCCTGCGGGTCCCCACGTCAAACCGCCGTAAGGACGCGGGCCGATACTGTCCTTCCGGAAGTGGCGAGCCTTCTGGGAAGCAGCGGAAGAGGGTGGTGTACCGGTGGAGCTGAACCTCACCGACCGGGTCTTCGTGGTCACCGGCGGCAGCAAGGGCCTGGGGCGTGCGACGGCGGACGCGCTGGTCGCCGACGGGGCGCGGGTCGTGGTCTCGGCGCGCGGCCAGGAGGCCGTCGAAGCGGCCGTCGCCGGCCTCGGCGCCGACCGCGCGGCGGGACTCACCGCCGACCTGGCCGAACCGGAGGCCGCCGCCCGGCTGGTCGCGCTGGCGCGGGAACGGTTCGGCCGTTTCGACGGGGCGCTGGTCTCGGTCGGCGGACCGCCGTCGAGCACGGCGGCCGGCGCCACCGACGAACAGTGGCGCGCGGCGTTCGAGACGGTCTTCCTCGGCGCGGTCCGCGCCGCCAGGACCTTCGCCGCCGACCTCGCGGCGGCCGGCGGCGGCGCGATCGGCCTTGTGCTCTCCAGCTCGGCCCGCTCGCCGATCACCGGGCTCGGCATCTCCAACGGGCTGCGCCCCGGGCTCGCCATGGTCGCCAAGGACCTGGCCGACGAGTTCGGCCCGCGCGGCGTACGCGTCCTCGGCCTGATGCCGGGCCGCATCGCCACCGACCGGCTGCGGCAGCTGGACGCCGCCAGCGACGCGGCGGCCCGGCAGCGGACCCTCGACGGCATTCCGCTCGGCCGCTACGGCGAACCGGCGGAGTTCGGCGGCGTCGCGGCCTTCCTCCTCTCCCCGGCCGCCGCCTATGTCACCGGCACCACCATCCCGGTCGACGGCGGCGCCCTGCGGATGCCCTGAGGTCCGCGACGGTGGCCCGGCCGCAGCGGCGTGGGTTGTCCAGCACGATGTGGTGCCCCCCCGTCGGGGACGGGCACCACGGACACCCCGGCGGCGGCGAGGGCGTCGGCCGATCGCTGATGCCGTGCCCCAGCAGGTCGATGACCAGCGCCCGGTGGCCGGCCAACAGCGGGTCGACCGCGACCTCGGCGAAGCAGGCGCGCGACGTCGCCCCCAACCGAAAGCGGGCCCCGAGCCCGGGGTCGGCTGTCCGTTCCGGGCCAGACCGGTGGGGTTTCCCGTCCCCTGGCCGGGGGCCCCGGTGCCCGGCGCCCGGTGGCCGGCCGATCGGCTCGTTCCGTTGCTGGGGTTCTCCGGGCCCGTCCCGGCCGTTGGTCGGACAGCCCACCTCGAAGCCGGCGCCTTCCGGAGGCATGTCCCCGCTCGGCGTATCCCGAGGCCGAGGGCCTGGCCGTCGCGGCCCTCCGGCCGGGGCAGCCCGTTCCGGGGCCCCGAGCCCGGGGTCGGCTGTCCGTTCCGGGCCAGACCGGTGGGGTTTCCCGTCCCCTGGCCGGGGCCCGGGGGCCCCGGCGCCCGGTGGCCGGTCGGTCAGGCCGTTTTGGGGCGGGTGGGTGGGGCGGGTGGGCCCTGCCGGGGCTCGGGCTCAGCGGAAGAAGGCGATGCCGTCGTCCGGGAGGTCCTTGATGTCGTCGATCCACTCGCGGGGGTCGACGGCCTTCTTGAGGTGGGCCGACATGTAGGGGCGCAGCGGGACCTCGGGGGTGGCCTTCTCGCCGACCCACATCAGGTCGCCGTTGACATAGCCGTAGAGCCGCTTGCCGCCGGAGTACGGTGGCGACGCCTCGGTGCGCGCGATCGCGTCCGTCGCGAGGTCGATCTGCGGTTTCCCCTCGGCCAGTTCGCCGTACCAGACCTCCACGACGCCCTGGTCGCGGACCAGGACGGCCTCGACCTGGCGGCTGTCGTCGATACGCCAGAAGCCGTGCTCGGTCTCCAGGGGCGTGGTCCGCTGGCCGGCGTCGTCCAGGCGCCAGGAGCGTGCGGTGAACTCCACGAAGTCACGGCCGTCGTGCGAGAACGTGACCTGCTGGCCGAAGTTGCTCGCCTCCTCGCCGGGGAAGTCAGCGACGCCGGCGCCCTGCCAGGTGCCGAGGAGGAACGCGAGGGGGACCAGCCGGGGGTTGAGGTCCTCCGGGATCTCGATCATGGTCAGCGCTGGCCCTGGTAGAGCTTCACCACGACGAGGCCCGTGAACGCGGCGGTGCCGACGGCCACCAGGGCCATCAGGGTGATGAAGAATGCCTCAAGCACGGGAAAGCTCCTTGCGCGCGGCCCGAATGTGAAGAACGGTCGCGGCCGAGTCTAGTGGCCCCGGTCCGGGGAATCTCCCTGAGGTGGGCCGCCCGAGGCGCACCCGTCGGGCCGCCTTGACCGTTTTGTGATCACCCGGACTGAACGTGTCTGGTCACTATCGCGTCTAAGCGCGTGGAAAGGATGTGATCATGAGTTGTCCAAATTGTGGCGGGACGATGTATCAGGGACCGCAGGGCGACTGGGTCTGCGCTACCTGCGGCACGACTCGCTAGCCGACTAGCCCACACGGCTACGGTGGTCTTATGGCTCAAACGGCACACAAGCTGGTGATCAAGGTAACGGCGGGGGCCGACGCCCCCGAGCGCTGCTCGCAGGCGTTCACGGTGGCCTCGGTGGCGGTGGCCAGCGGAGTGGACGTCTCGCTGTGGCTGACCGGAGAGTCCGCCTGGTTCGCACTGCCGGGACGGGCCGCGGAGTTCCAACTCCCGCACGCCGCACCGCTGCCGGAGCTGATCGAGGCCATCTCGACCGGGGGGACCATCACCCTGTGCACGCAGTGCGCGGCGCGCAGGGGAATCAAGGAGGAGGACGTGATCGACGGTGTACGCATCGCCGGGGCGCAGGTCTTCGTGAGCGAGATCCTGCCCGACGGCGTGCGGTCCCTGGTCTACTGACCCCTCACCGGTCGAGGCCCATCCACGGACAAGGACCGTCAGCTACCGACACGGGGAAACAGTCAACGGGGAACGAAAAGGCCGCGCCCGTCAGGGGCGCGGCCTTCTGTCGCTGGTCAGGTGCGGGGCGGTCCTAGACGGCGATGCTGACCTCGGTCAGGCCGCCCTGCTGGGCGACCACCCGACGGTCCGCCGTGCCGCCCGGCACCAGCGCGCGCACCGTCCAGGTGCCCTCGGCGGCGTAGAACCGGAACTGTCCGGTCGCCGAGGTGGGGACCTCGGCGGTGAACTCACCGGTGCTGTCGAGGAGTCGGACATAGCCGGTCACCGGCTCGCCGCCCCTGGTGACCGACCCCTGGATGGTGGTCTCGCCGGCCTTGACGCCGGCGGCGTCCGGGCCGCCCGCCTTCGCTCCGCACATGCCCTGCTCCCTTTTCGTTCAGAGATACCGCTCAGAGATACCGCTCGGAGATACCGCTCAGAGAAACCGCTCGGAGATTCCCGTCGGCGGAATCGGTGTCGACTACTTGGCCGGGCCGGTCTCGACCGGGACGCCCACCAGCGAGCCGTACTCGGTCCAGGAGCCGTCGTAGTTCTTGACGTTGGCCTGGCCGAGCAGCTCGTGCAGCACGAACCAGCTGTGCGCCGAGCGCTCGCCGATGCGGCAGTAGGCGATGGTGTCCTTCTCCAGATCCACGCCCTCGCCCTGGTACAGCTCCGTCAGCTCCTCCTCGGAGCGGAAGGTGCCGTCGTCGTTGGCCGACTTGGACCAGGGGATGTTGCGGGCGCTGGGGATGTGGCCGCCGACCTGGGACTGCTCCTGCGGCAGGTGCGCCGGGGCGAGCAGCTTGCCGCTGAACTCGTCGGGGGAGCGCACGTCGACCAGGTTCTTGGTGCCGATGGCCGCCACGACCTCGTCGCGGAAGGCGCGGATCGAGGTGTCCTGCGGCTTGGCGCTGTACTGGGTGGCCGCGCGGGTGGGCACCTCGACGACCAGGTCGCGGGAGTCCAGCTCCCACTTCTTGCGCCCGCCGTCCAGCAGCCGGACGTCCTCGTGGCCGTACAGCTTGAAGTACCAGTAGGCGTAGGCGGCGAACCAGTTGTTGTTGCCGCCGTAGAGAACCACCGTGTCGTCGTTGGCGATGCCCCTGGCGGAGAGCAGCTTCTCGAAGCCCTCCTGGTCCACGAAGTCGCGGCGCACCGGGTCCTGGAGGTCCTGCTTCCAGTCGATCCGGACGGCGTTCTTGATGTGGTTCTTCTCGTAGGCCGAGGTGTCCTCGTCCACTTCCACGAGCACCACCTTGGGGTCGTCGATGTGGGCCTGGACCCAGTCGGCGTCCACCAGGACGTCACTGCGGCTCATGCTGATGTCTCCTTGAGCGAATTCAGGCGGGAACGGTGCGAGAACGGGCGGGAAGGGGGCGTACCGCAGGGCGACGCACGCGCGCTTCTTCGGGTAGCCGGGCACGAGAGGGCGCGCCGCGCGGCGGGAGGGGCGTGGGATCAGCCGAGGCTGCGACAGAGACTGGCGGCGACGCGGCAGAGATCGACTGCCCGCCGTTTGGTGAGGCCCCCGGCCGGGGTGCCCGTCGCCTGCCGCATCATGACCGCGATCGTACGGACGCCGCCTCGCTCATGTCACCGGTGTTCCGTATTCTGAGATGGGAGTGACCGTAACGTGGGACCGCTGGGCTTCGCCCCCTCAGCCCCGCCCGTCCGCCCGGCTCCCGTTCCGCTCAGTCGCTCAGCGACATGTTCTCGCCGTCCACGATCACCTTCAGGCCCCGTTCGGTGGGTTCGAGGGAGGTCAGGTCGAGGCCCTCGGGCAGCCCGGAGATGGCGCGCTCCTGGTCCAGCTGCTCCCGGATGGTCTCCTGCACCCGATCGCCGCCGATGTCGGGGATGTCCTCCTCGGCGACCGACAGGGTGAGCGTGCCGTCCTCCAGCACCAGATCGCCCGCGGCCTCGCCGACGTCCAGCGTCTGGCCCATCGCGCTGGCCTGGAGCACCAGCAGCAGCCGGCCGTCGCCCGCGTACTCGAACTCCACGCCGAAGCCGTTCCCCTGGAGCGCGAGCAGCTCGCCGTAGGCCCGGGTCAGCTCGTCGTAGGTGATCATGCCCTCGCCGTGGGCCTCGCTGGCCACCGCGTTGGTGTAGCCGCCGGTCAGCTTGACGTCGGTCAGCTGGACGTCCAGATCGTGGATGTTGAGCTGCTGGCCGTCCACCGACGCCTCGTAGTCGTCGATGCCCAGATCCACCCGGTCCAGCTGGCTGCCCAGCACCTGGTTCAGAAAGGGGAAGCCCTTGATGGATATGGACGGCTCGGACGCGAGACCCAGCCGGTCCTGGGCGCGGGAGGCGACCTCACTCTGGGTGACATAGAGCGCGACGCGGTCGGCGACCACGGCCAGCACGGCCAGGACGCCGATGACGATCAGGCTTATTCGCAGTGCGCGCATCGGGTTGCGAACCCCCAGGTGAAGTGTGGCGGGACGCCACGGTGCCAGGTGACCGAAAAACCACGTGAGCCTAACCCGCCCCGTTCGCCCACCGGGAGCGGGCACAGCTCCTTGCAGCAGGGCCGTTACAGCCCTGTCTCTCAACACCTGCTCAACCCCTGGGAGCGCGCCGAGGTTCCTGCCCCCACCCACGTCACCCGGATGGCCGTACCCGGGTGGGCTCGGGCCGGCTCGGGTCCCGCTCGGCTCGGGTCAGAGCAGCGCCACCGTCAACGGGTAGACGGCCGGCGCCGCCGCCGTCAGCGGCAGCGCGACGCCCGCCGTGAAGTGCACGAACCTGGACGGGAAGTCGTAGGAGGCGACCCGCAGCCCCACCAGGGCACACGCCCCCGCCGCCGCGCCCAGCGCGAGCGCCGGCTGGCCGATGTCCTGGCCGCTGGCCACCGCGCCGACGGCGCAGCCAGCCGCCAGGCCGAGCACCGAGGTCACCACCTCGGGCCCCGGCAGCGCCCGCAGCAGCGTGGCCGCCGCCACGGCGCCGGCCGCCACGGCCACCGCCTCGCCCGACACCTCCGTCGCCGCCAGCAGCGCGGTGGCCACCACGGTCAGCAGGGTGGCGGCCGAGGTCGCCGTCAACGAGTCGAGGCGCTCGTCCGCCGAGCCGCGGTGCCGCAGCTGGAGGACCACCACCAGCAGGAACCAGACGCCCAGCACGCCGAGCAGCGCGGCGGGCGCGTCGTCCCCGTCCACCGTCAGCAGCGTCACATCGGCGGCGAGGCCGCCGGCGAAGGCCAGCGCGATGCCCTGCCTGGCCGGCCACATCCCGTTCAGCCGGAACCAGCCGGCCGCCGTCACCGCCTGGAGCACCACCACGGCCGGCAGCGCCGCCCAGGGGCCGATCGGCGCGGTGGCGGCGAGCAGCCCGGCCAGCAGCGCCGTCCCGAGCGCGGGCTGCCAGCCCGGGCTGATGATCGGCGACCTGGCCCGGTGCCTGGCGCCCCCGGCCACGGGCCGCTGTCCCGTTCCCGCGTTCTCCGTCATGCCCCGCCGCCCTTCTCCGCTGTCTCCACGCGGTCCACTCCGCGCTCGCCCCCCGGCGCGCCCGATCGGCGCGGCCGGTCCCCGCCGTTCGATCCGCCGGCCGAACCGTTCACGCGGCACCGCCGGCGAACGGGGGCAGCACCTCGACCGTGCCGCCGTCGGCCAGCGGCACACTCGCGTGGTCCCGCGAGCCGACCTGCGCGCCGTCCACCAGGAAGGCGCAGCGCGCCAGGACCAGGTGGAAATCGGCGCGCTCCGCGTGCCGCCGCCTGGCCGCGTCGAGCGCGTCGGCCAGGGTGGCCGCCTCGTAGGGTTCCTCCGCGGTGCCGGCCGCGGCCTTGGCCGCCGCCCAGTACCGGATCGTGCCGCTCGCCATGGTCTCCGCGATCTCCGCTCTCCGCCTCGGGGGCCGGCAGGGCCCGTCTCCTGGCCCGCTGGTGGTGCCGCCCCATGATGACGCCTCCCGCGCTCCGCTACGCGCCCCGGCCCACTCGGAAGGCGCGGACGGAGTGACGCACGCCCCTGCGCACCCGGAAATGTTTCGGCTATGCTGCTGAACAAGCAGGACCCGGGCAGCGACGCCATATCGGGTCCTTTCGTGCTTTCTGGGCAGAGCCGCTCGCATGGTCCATACCAGGACTGAGGAAGGAACGCCCCCCGACATGAGCTCGCTGCTACTCCTTACGAACGCCCTTCAGCCGTCCTCGCAAGTGCTCCCCGCGCTCGAACTCCTCCTGCACAACGTGCGCGTCGCCCCCGCCGAGGGCCCCGCGCTGGTGGACGCGCCCAGCGCCGACGTGATCCTGATCGACGGCCGCAAGGACCTGCCGCAGGTGCGTTCGCTCTGCCAGCTGCTCCGTTCCACTGGGCCCGGCTGCCCGCTGGTGCTGATCGTCACCGAGGGCGGCCTCGCCGCGGTGACCGCCGACTGGGGCGTGGACGACGTGGTGTTGGACACCGCGGGCCCCGCCGAGGTCGAGGCCAGGCTGCGGCTGGCCACCGGCCGCCAGCAGTTGACCGCCGACGACAGCCCGATGGAGATCCGCAACGGCGATCTGTCGGTCGACGAGGCCACCTACAGCGCCAAGCTCAAGGGCCGGGTGCTCGACCTCACCTTCAAGGAGTTCGAGCTGCTCAAGTACCTGGCGCAGCACCCGGGCCGGGTGTTCACCAGGGCCCAGCTGCTCCAGGAGGTCTGGGGCTACGACTACTTCGGCGGCACCCGCACCGTGGACGTCCATGTGCGGCGGCTGCGCGCCAAGCTCGGCCCCGAGCACGAGTCGCTCATCGGCACGGTGCGCAACGTCGGTTACCGCTTCGTGGTGCCGGAGAAGGAGAAGAACGCCGAGCAGGAGCAGGCCCGCGCGGTCACCCGCGAGGCCGAGCAGGTCATCAAGCGGGCAGCCGCACGCCGCGACTGAGGTCGTCCTGTATGACGACTGTGTGAACTCTGTGGTAACCCGCGCAACCGCCCCTTCGGATACGACATCCGTATCCGGAGGGGCGGTGGCGCGCGTAGACTCCTCCCGTGGCCAAGGTGACGCGGGACGATGTGGCACGGCTGGCGGGGACGTCGACCGCCGTGGTCAGCTATGTCATCAACAACGGCCCGCGCCCGGTGGCCGCGGCCACCAGGGAGCGTGTGCTCGCCGCGATCAAGGAGTTGGGCTACCGGCCCGACCGGGTCGCCCAGGCCATGGCCTCCCAACGCACCGATCTGATCGGGCTGATCGTGCCCGACGCCCGCCAGCCGTTCTTCGCCGAGATGGCGCACGCCGTCGAGCAGGCGGCGGCCGAGCGCGGCAAGATGGTCCTGGTCGGGAACTCCGACTACCTGGACGAGCGCGAGGTCCACTATCTGCGGGCGTTCCTCGGCATGCGGGTCTCCGGGCTGATCCTGATCAGCCAGGGCCCAAGTGAGCACGCCGCCACGGAGATCGACGCCTGGGACGCCCGGGTGGTGCTGCTGCACCGCAGGCCCGAGGCGATCGACGACGTGGCGGTGGTCCTCGACGACGTGGGCGGCGCCGAGCGGCTCACCCGCCATCTGCTGGACCACGGACACCCCTACGTCGCCTGCCTCGGCGGCGTCGACTCGACGCCCGAGCACGGCGACCCCGTCACCGACCATGTCACCGGCTGGCGCCGGGCGATGGCCGTCGCCGGGCTCGACACCGAGGGCCGGCTCTTCAAGGCCCCCTACAACCGCTATGACGCCTACCGCATCGCGTTGCGGCTGCTGGCCGGTCCCGACCGGCCGCCGGCCCTGGTCTGCGCCACGGACGACCAGGCCATCGGCGTGCTGCGGGCCGCGCGCGAGCTGCGCATCGACGTGCCAGGGGAGTTGGCGGTCGCCGGCTTCGACGACGTCAAGGAAGCCGGCCTGACCGACCCGCCGTTGACGACGGTCGGCTCCGACCGGGAGGCCATGGCGCGGGCCGCCGTGGATCTCGCCATCGGCGACACGACGGGGGCGCCGATCGACCGGCTGCGGCAGTTCCCCGTGGCGCTGCGGCTGCGCGCCTCCTGCGGCTGCGACGCCGGCGTCTGAGCCGCTGGCCGGTCAGCAGGTGGTCCGGCCCTCGTCCCCCAGCAGCCGGCGCGGGCCGCTGCCCTCGCGGGCGCAGATGTCGTACGGGTTGGCCAGCATGCAGCTCTCCAGGGAGAGGCAGCCACAGCCGATGCATTCCGTGAGGTCATCCCGCAGCCGCGTCAACTGACCGATCCTGGCGTCCAGATCGGCGCGCCAGAAGGCGGACAGATCGGCCCAGTCGGCCCGGTCGGGCGTGCGCCCCTCGGGCAGCCGGTCGAGCGCGTCGTGGATCGCCTGCAACGACATGCCGACGTTCTGCGAAACGCGGATGAACGCGACCCGACGCAGTGTGTCGCGGTGGTAACGACGCTGGTTGCCGGTGGTGCGCCGGCTGCTGATCAGCCCCTGCTCCTCGTAGAAACGCAGGGCTGACGTGGCCACACCGCTGCGCTCGGCCAGCTGGCCGATGGTGAGTTCCTTGGTGATGCGGGGAGAGTTCTCCTGGACCATGCCGGTCATCCTAGACAAAGACCTCAAGTGCTCTTGAGATTGCATGGGGTAGCGTAGATCGGCGGCCTGAACAACGGCGCGCCGAAGGAGGGGAGTTGCCGATGGGGCAGCTGGTGGGCATCAGTGACCTGCATGTGCGGTACCCGGAGAACCGGGAGATCGTCGCGGGGCTGAAACCTGAGCGTGAGGACGACTGGCTGCTGGTGGCCGGCGATGTGGGGGAGGTGATGGAGGACATCGAGTGGGCGCTGACGCTGCTGAGCCAGCGCTTCGCCAAGGTGGTCTGGACACCGGGCAACCACGAGCTGTGGACGCCCAAGGAGGATCCGGTCCGGCTGACCGGCGAGGCCCGCTACCAGCATCTGGTGGCGCTCTGCCGCCGGTTGGGCGTGCTCACCCCCGAGGACCCCTACCCGGTGTGGGAGGGCGAGGGCGGTCCCGCGGTGATCGTGCCGCTGTTCCTGCACTACGACTACTCGTTCCGGCCCCCGGGGACCCGCGACAAGCGCGAGGCGCTCGCCGTCGCCGAGGCGGCCGGCGTGGTCTGCACCGACGAGTACATGATCACGCCCGACCCGTACCCCAACTCCGAGAGCTGGTGCCGGCAGCGGGTCGCCGCCACGGAGGCCAGGCTGGACGCGGAGCTGCCCGACGGGCTGCCCACCGTGCTGGTCAACCACTATCCGCTGGTGCGCGAGCCCACCCGGGTGCTGCGCTACCCCGAGTTCGCGCTCTGGTGCGGCACCGACCGCACCCAGGACTGGGCGCGTCGCTACCGGGCGGCCTGCGTGGTCTACGGCCATCTGCACATCCCCCGGCTGATCCGCCACGAGGGCATCCCGCACCAGGAGGTCTCCCTCGGCTACCCCAGGGAGTGGAAGCCCCGCTCGCTGGCGCCCGGGCGCCTGGTGTCGATCCTGCCGGGGCTGGTGGGGAAGAAGTGATCGAGGAACTGCTGCCGCCCGCCGTCGCCTCGGCCGAGTCCCTCGGCGACCCGGCCGAGCCGCCGCCCCTCTTCCCCGAGGAGGAGGCCCACATAGCGCGCGCCGTGGCGAGCCGCCGCCAGGAGTTCACCACCGTGCGGCACTGCGCCCGCACCGCGCTGGCCGAACTGGGCGGCCCGCGTGTCCCGTTGCTGCCGGGCGAACGCGGCGCGCCCGGCTGGCCCGACGGGTTCCTCGGCAGCATGACCCACTGCAAGGGCTACCGCGCCGCCGTGGTGGCCAGGGTCGGCGAGCTGGCGGGCCTCGGCATCGACGCCGAGCCCAACGAACCGCTGCGCGACCGGGGCGTCGTCGATCTGATCGCGCTGCCCGACGAACGGGTGCGGCTGGCCGAGCTGTCCGCGCGGCGCCCCGAGGTCACCTGGGAGCGGCTGCTCTTCAGCGCCAAGGAGAGCGTCTACAAGGTCTGGTACCCGCTGACCGGAAAATGGCTGGACTTCGAGGAGGCCAGGCTGACCATCGACCCGGACCAGGGCACGTTCTCAGCCGAGCTGCTGGTCCCGGGACCTGTGGTCGACGGCGTCAAGGTGGGAACGTTCCACGGGCGTTGGCTGGCGCGGGACGGACTGCTGGTTACGGCCATTTCACTGGCGCACAGCCCTCAGGAGTGATTGCGCCGGTACCCTGCCGCTGACTTCTCCACCAACTGGGGGTACCAGCATGAGAAGAGCACGGAGACGGGCGGCCGGCGGCAGACGGTCGACGCGGTCGACGCGGTGGGGCACAGCCCTGGCCGTGGCGGCGCTGACCGGAGGGTTGGCCGCCTGCGGCAGCGAGGAGGGCACGGGCGGCACGGCCGACGCGGGCTCGGCCGGGCCCGCGTCCGCCAACGGGCCGACCTCGGCCGAGCTCGACGGCGTCTGGCTGACCGGGGACGAGGAGGTGGACTCGATCCTGGCCTTCGAGGGCGACTCGGTGCACTTCACGGAGAACCAGACGAGCGAGGGCGACAACTGCGAGGGCACGGTCGCCAACGGGGTGATCACCCTGGAGAGCTGCACCCAGCGGGGCGAGGAGGAGTGGGCCGACCGCTCCGCCGAGGTGGCGATCACGGGTGAACAGCTCGACGTGGTCTGGGAGTCGGGGCGGCAGGAGAACTACGTCTCCATGTTCCACGAGAACTTCGAGGACTGAGCACGCGGGCGGGCCGCCCTCACCCGCGCGTCAACGCGCGGGTGAGGGCGGCCCGTTCCGGTGTTCGTACGGGTGCCTGCTCGACGCCTACTCGACGACGGTGATCCGGTCGGCCGTCGGGGGCGCCAGCGGCGCCTGGGCCGTGGAGTTGGCGGTCAGATAGGCGGCCAGCGCCGCCATGTCGTCCTGCCCGACCAGCGGGTTCCCGCCCTCGGCCAGGGTGGCGAAGCCGTCGCCGCCGCCGGCCAGGAACGAGTTGACCGCGACCCGGTAGGTCGCCGCCGGGTCCAACGGCTCACCGTTGACCGTCACCGAGTCGGCAACGATCCGATCCGCGCCCGACTCGGTCAGATCCAGGGTGTAGGCGAAACCCTCCGAGGGCTGAAGGATCTTGGGCACCTCCTCGTTGGCGCCCGTCACCTGCTCCGCCAGCACCGCCAGCAGCTGCTCCCCGGTGAGGTCCAGCAGGTTGACCGTGTTGGAGAACGGCTGCACCGTGAAGCCCTCGCCGTAGGTGACCACCCCGTCGCCCTCGTCCCCCGAGGCCGCGTACGTCAGATCGGCGCGCACCCCGCCCGGGTTCATCAGGGCCAGATCGGTGGACTCGTCCAGGGCCAGACCGTGCGCCAACTGCGCGTCGGCGATCAGGTCACCGGCCGGGAACTCGGGCGTGCCGGCGCCGCGTCCTGGGATGTCCCCGGCGATCCAGCCGATCGGGGCGTTGGCCACCGGATCGGCCAACTCACGCCAGTAGTCCAGCAGTTCGGTCAGCTCGGCGACCGGCTCCCGCTCCCGGTCGACGACCACGTTGGTGCCGGTGACCGAGGTGCGCACGATGTCCTTGGCGCGGCGGTCGTAGGACATCGAAAGCTCGGTGAACAGCCGCCCGTTGGAGGACGCCGACGTCACCAGCCGGTCGTCGCCGTTCGGGTCGGGCACGGTGCACACATACGGCTGGTGCGTGTGCCCGGTGATCAGCGCGTCGACCCCCGCGTCCGTCCGCTCGGCGATGTCCACGATCGGCCCGGAGAGGCCGCCGCCGTCCGCGTCGCAGTCGTGGTTGTACGCCGCCGACTCCGGATAGCCGCCCTCGTGGATCAGCGCGATCACCGCGTTCACCCCACGGCGCCGCAGCTCCTCGGTGTAGCGGTTGATGGTCTCGGCCTCGTCCAGGAACGCGAGGCCCTCGATGCCCTCCTGGGTGACGATGTCGGCCGTCCCCTCCAGGGTGACGCCGATGAAGCCGACCTTGACGCCGCGCAGGTTCTGCACCGCGTAGGGCGCCAGAATCGGCTCCTGGGTGTCCTCGTCGACCACGTTGGCCGCCAGATAGGGGAAGTCCGAACCCGTGAACTCCCGGCCGTCCGCGTAGCAGCCGTCCTCCGGGTGGCAGCCGCCGTCCTGGAGCCGCAGCAGCTCGGCATAGCCCTCGTCGAATTCGTGGTTGCCGACGCCGGCGACATCCATGCCCAGCTCGTTGAGCGCCTCGATGGTGGGCTCGTCGTGGAAGAGGCCGGACAACAGCGGGGTGGCGCCCACCAGATCGCCGGCCGCCACCGTCACCGAACGCGGCTCCCCGGCCCTGGCGTCGGCCAGCGCGCCGGCCAGGTACTCCACGCCGCCGGCCTCGATCGTCTCCGTGGTGCCGTCCTCGTGCTCGTGCACCACCTCGCCGTCCGAACCGCCGGGCGGCTCCAACGCGCCGTGCAGATCGTTGATCGCCAACACCTGGAGATCGACGGTCCGGCCGTGGTGGTGCCCGCCGCCATGGCCCTGAGGGCCCGTGGCGGCCGTCTCCGCGTCGGCCGACGGGGCGAGCGCCAGCGCCCCGACGACCCCCACGGCGACCGCGCTTGTGGCCATTCTGTACCTGCGTAGCTGCTTCACGAGCGGGGTCCCTCTCGGCGATGGGGGGCGGGATTCAGCCGCACCCTAGCGGCTACGCGCGTAGCCCCACAGGGGCCCGCATGTAACAACGGAGTGAAAGGAAAACCGCGTCCGGGGGGCATAGGGTCGCGGGTATGAGTGAGGTCGTGGTGCTGGACGAGGTGTCCGCGGATGAACAGGCCCTGGTGGAACGGCTGATCGAGGCGGCGGCCCGGGTGGACGGCCAGCCGGCCGTCTCCGAGCAGGGCCGGCTGCTGCTGCGCGGCGGCCCCCGCGAGGGCGTCCGCCATCTGCTGCTCAACCGGGGCGGCGAACTGCTCGGCTACGCGCAGTTGGACGGCACGGATCCGGTGGAGCCGCCGTCGAGCGAACTGGTGGTGCACCCCGAACACCGGGGCAACCGCCATGGGATGCGGCTCGGCCAGGCGCTGTTGACCGAGTCCGGGCAGCGGCTGCGCCTCTGGGCGCACGGCGCGCATCCGCCCGCACGCCGGCTCGCGCGCCGGCTCGGGCTGGCCGAGTTCCGCGAACTGCGCCAGCTGCGGCGCCCGTTGACGGACCTGGTGCTGCCGGAGCCGACGCTGGCCCCGGGCATCACCGTCCGCGCGTTCGTCCCCGGCGGGGACGACGCGGCCTGGCTGCGCCTCAACGCCGCCGCCTTCGCGCACCACCCCGAGCAGGGGTCGCTCACCCAGCGGGACCTCGACGCGCGCGCGGCCGAGCCGTGGTTCGACCCGGCCGGCTTCTTCCTGGCCGAACGCGAGGGCGAACTCCTGGGCTTCCACTGGACCAAGGTGCACGCCGCCGAGGGCCTCGGCGAGGTCTATGTGCTGGGCGTCGCCCCCGACGCCCAGGGCCTCGGCCTCGGCCGCGCCCTCACCACCATCGGCCTGCGCCACCTCGCGGACGAACGCGGCCTCGCCACCGCGATGCTCTACGTCGACGCGGACAACACGGCGGCGGTCCGCGTCTACGAGTCCCTGGGCTTCACCACGTACGAGACGGACCTGATGTACCGCACCGAAACGTAGCCGGAACCCGGCTGCCCTCGGCCACCACCCCCGTCCCGCCGGGCCCGCCGGGCGGGCCGGGCAGCGGCGCTGGCGCGCTGGCCCTCCGGCCGGGCCGGGCGGCGGCGCTGGCGCGCCGGGGCTGCCGGCCTGGCGGCCGGGGGCGCCCGCCCTCCCGGGCAGGGTCTGGGGGCGCCCGCCCTCCCGGGCGGGGGGCGGGGGCTGCGGGCCCAGGGCTGCCGGCCTGGCGGCCGGGGTGCCCCCGGGCCGGGGGTGGGAGCGTCCGCTTCCGGCGGGGGATGCCGCGTGCCGGGCCTTGCGGGGTCAGGGCTGCCGGCCTGGCGGCCGGGGTGCCCTTCCGGCGGGGGATGCCGCGTGTCGGCAGCGGCGCTGGCGTGCCCGCCCTGGGCTGCCGGCCTGGCGGCCGGGGCGCCCTGTGGGGGGTTGGTTTTGGGGTCGGTGTCGGCGGATTGGTTGGTTGTGGCGTGGTGGTCCGGCCCGGGGTGGCCGGGGGAGGCCGCGCGGCGGCCCGCCGGGCGGGCCGGGCAGCGGCGCTGGCGCGCGGGGGCTGCGGGCCTGGCGGCCGGGGTGCCCGCTTTGAGTGGGGGACGTGTCGGCCCGCCGGTCCGGGCAGCGGCGCTGGCGCGCCGGGGCTGCCGGCCTGGCGGCCGGGGCGCCCTGCGGGGGGTTGGTTTTGGGGTCGGTGTCGGCGGATTGGTTGGTTGTGGCGTGGTGGTCCGGCCCGGGATGGCCGGGGGAGGCCGCGCGGCGGCCCGCCGGGCGGGCCGGGCAGCGGCGCTGGCGCGCCGGGGCTGCGGGCCTGGCGGCCGGGGGCGCCCGGTCTCCCGGGGCGGGGGCGGGGGTTGCGGGCCCAGGGCTGCCGGCCTGGCGGCCGGGGGCGCCCGCCCTGCCGGGCCGGGGTCAGGGCTGCCGGCCTGAGGCTGCCGGCCTGCCGGCCTGGCGGCCGGGGTGCCCCCGGGCCGGGGGTGGGAGCGTCCGCTTCCGGCGGGGGATGCCGCGTGCCGGGCCTTGCGGGGTCAGGGCTGCCGGCCTGGCGGCCGGGGGCGCCCGCCCTCCCGGGCGGCGGCGCTGGGGCTGCCGGGCTGGGGGCCTGGGCGCTCTGTGGGGGGTTGGTTCTTGGGGTGGGCGCCGGCGGGTTGTGGTGTGGTGGTCTTGCCTGGTTCGGCTTGGCGGCCGGGTGGGGGGCTGGTCGTGGTCGGTCGTCCCGGCCGGGGGTGCCCGCCATCGGTGGGGGGCGCCGCGCTGGGTTGCCGGCCTGGCGGGTGCAGGTGCGGGCCTCGTCTTCGGCTGGGCTGGGCCGAGTGCGGCGTGAACGGGTTGGCGGTCGGGGGAGTGTTGGCAACTGGGCGGGCCGGCCCTGCTGTTGGCCGCCCCGGCCTTGGGCTTGGTGGACCTGAGCGGCCCGCCGGGCCGGGCGGCGGCGCTGGCGCGCCGGGGCTGCCGGCCTGGCGGCCGGGGGCGCCCGCCCTCCCGGGGCGGGCGGCGGTGTTGGTGGGCCGGGCTTGGGGGTGGGGCCGTCTGGACGTTGGGGGAGGTGGGTCCGACAACGGGTCGGTCCGGTCGGGGGGTTGGCCGTGTCGGCAGAGGCCGTGACGGGCGCGTCGTCGCCCTGCCCCGGTGGTGGTGGTTGGCGGGCGGGTGGTTGCTCGTGGGGGTTACCGTGTGTGTGGCTGAGAGGGGGCGCGCGTGGTGGAGTCGCCGTTCGGGCGGGCTGGGAGGTTCTGGCGGGGGAATCTGCACGCGCACTCGGATCGGTCCGATGGCGCGCTGTCGCCCCGTGAGGTGGTTGGGCGCTATCGGGAGGCCGGGTACGACTTCGTCGCCGTCACCGACCACTTCCGCGCTCGGC
Source organism: Streptomyces profundus (assembly GCF_020740535.1). NCBI lineage: Bacteria > Bacillati > Actinomycetota > Actinomycetes > Kitasatosporales > Streptomycetaceae > Streptomyces > Streptomyces profundus. Next base: position 2,746,267 of record NZ_CP082362.1, on the reverse strand, counting down.
ACGGGTTTCCGCTCACCGACACGCGGTCGTTCCGCACCCCGGAGTTCACCACCCTGCTCGGTGCCGAACTGCACCCGCCGCGCACCGAGTTCGCCAGTGAGTGGCATCTTCTCGCCGTGGGGCTGCCCCTGGACTTCCGGCCGCCCGAGCCGGACGAGGACGGCCCCGGGCTCGCGCGCCGGGCGCGCGCCGCCGGCGCGTTCGTCGGCCTCGCGCACCCCGCGGCGTCGCTGCTCACCGCCGCCGACGCGGCCACCGTGGACGCGGCCCATGCCGTCGAGGTGTACAACGCGCTCTCCGCGCGCGAAGACCGGGGCGACAGCTGGCATCTGACCGATGTTCTCCTCAACCGCGGTCACCGGCTCGGCGCCTTCGCCGCCGACGACGCGCACTTCCAGCCCCAGGATCCGCCGGCCTGCGCGGCCTGGGTGTGGGTTCGTGCGGAGTCCCGCACCCCCGAGGCGCTGTCGGCGGCCCTCAAGGCCGGCCACTACTACGCGAGCACGGGGCCCGAGTTGCACGATGTCCGTCTCAGCGAGGGGTGGTTGACGGTGCGCTGCTCCCCGGTGCGGAAGATCGTGATCAGCGGCGGGGTGCCGGGGGCGATCGTCCAGCGGGGCGAGGCGCTCACCGAGTGGCGCGCGCCGGTGGCGATGTTCCGCGACCGGCACTTCCGTGTCACCGTCGAGGACGCGGCCGGCCGCCGCGCCTGGAGCAACCCGCTCCTACCGGGCCAGTACACCTAGCTAGCTAGCCGGCGGTCAGCCACCCGCTGATGCGGGACATCGCGCGGGGGCCGTGGTCCGTGCCGACGTCGCGGACGAGGTCGGCGATGGTGACGGCGCGCAGCGCGTCGCGCCAGGCCGCGTCGGCCGTGTGCATGGCGCGGGCGATCGCGCAGGGCGCGGCGCAGGACTCGGGCGGGGTGGCCAGCGGGCCGCGCTGGCGGATCTCGGTGCAGACGAAGGCCGGGGCCGCGCCGTCCACCGCCTCCACCACGTCGAGCACCGTGATCGCCGTGGGCGCACGCGTGAGCGTGTAGCCGCCCGCCTTGCCCTGCACCGATCGCACCAACCCGGCGCGGGAGAGCGCCTGGAGCTGTTTGGCCAGATAGCTGGGCGAGACATCGTGCAGCTCGGCCAGTCGGGTCGCCGGGACCGGCTCCGCGACCGAGGTGAGGACCACGCAGCAGTGCAGCGCCCACTCGACCCCGCCGGACATCTTCACCCGGTCACTCTAACCAGGCGGTTGACCACCGGCGGGGTACTCGGACAGTTGGTGTCCGAGTATCGTCTCGGACGAAACGTGTCCGAGTTGACGGGCGCGGTGTCGCCGCTGGGGCATATTGCCCTATAGGGGCACATTCCACTCCGAAGGGCATGCCATGAAGATCGCAGTCATCGGCGGTACCGGTCTGATCGGGTCGCAGGTCGTCGAGATCCTGAACAGCGCCGGGCACGAGGCGGTGCCGCACTCGCAGTCCACCGGCGCCGACGTCATCAGCGGCGCGGGTCTTGACGCCGCGGTCGCCGGCGCCGATGTCGTCGTCAACCTGACGAACTCGCCGACCTTCGACGCGGCCTCCCCCGCGTTCTTCCGGACCTCGATGGAGCAGTTGCTGGAGGCGGCGCGCAAGGCCGGCGTCGGGCACTTCGTCATCCTCTCCATCGTCGGCGTCGACCAGGTGCCCGAGCTGGACTACTACCGGGCCAAGACGCTCCAGGAGGAGGATCTTGAGGCCGGGGGTATCCCCTACTCGATCGTCCGGGCGACGCAGTTCATGGAGTTCGTCGACGCGGTGCTGTCCTGGACCGCCGACGACGACACCGTCCGGCTGCCCGCCACGCCGATCCAGCCGATCGCCGCCGGGGACGTGGCCCAGTCGGTGGCCGACGTCGCCGCCGGGGCGCCGTTGAACGGCGTGCGGCATGTCGCGGGGCCCGAGGTCTTCCCGCTGGACGAGCTGGGGCGGATCACCCTGGCGCACGCGTCCGACGGCCGCACCGTCGTCACCGATCCCGCCGCCGGAATGTTCGGCGCCGTCCAGGGCGATGTCCTCACCAACACCAACGCCCAACTCGCGCCCACCCGTTACTCCGACTGGCTGGCGCGCCGGGGCTGACCCCGCGCGCGGTTCCGGACCGCCGCGGGTGGGGCGTTCAGGAGTTGCGGGGTACATTCCGAGACATGAGTGGTGGTGACCGGCGCGAACGGTACCTCTCGGAGGAGGAACGGCTGCGCCTCGCGCGCGCCGTGCTGCGAAACGGGTGGTCGATGCGTCGTGCGGCGGCCGAGTACGGCGTCTCGCCGCGCACCGTCAAGCGCTGGGCCGCCCACTACCGCGAGGATCCGCGCGTCACCCCCACCGCCACCCCCACTCGTCACCCACGCGTTGTGTCCCGTTCGCCCGGATGGCGGGAGAATGGTGGCATGAGCCCAGCGCGTAACGGTCAGTCGGCCCGAGTGGACGCCGAGGAACGAGCCCCCGACCCGATCGGCGCGCCGAGCGATCGCGCGCCGAGCGATCGCGCGCCGGGCGACACGGCGTTGGGCGACGGTCAGATGGGGGACCGGGCGATGTTGGCGGCGCTCGACGCCGAGATCGCGCCGGGGGGCGACGCCGCCGCCCAGGACACCGCTTTCCCGCCCCTCCCAGAGGATCGTTTCCTCGATCGGGAGCGCAGCTGGCTGGCGTTCAACGAGCGGGTCCTGGAGCTGGCCGAGGACCCGGCCACCCCGCTGCTCGAACGGGCCAACTTTCTGAGCATCTTCGCCAGCAACCTCGACGAGTTCTTCATGGTGCGGGTCGCCGGCCTCAAACGGCGGATCGCCACCGGCGTCGCCACCCGCTCGCTGACCGGCCGCCCGCCGGGCGAGGTGCTGGAGGACATCTGGTCCGTCGCCAGGGAGCAGCTCGCCCGGCAGGCCACCTGCTACCAGCGGGAGGTCAACCCGCTCCTGGCCGAGCAGGGCATCCACCTGCTGCGCTGGCCCGACCTCGCCGAACACGAACAGACCACGCTCTTCTCGCTGTTCCGCAAGCGGATATTCCCCGTCCTCACCCCGCTGGCCGTCGACCCGGCGCACCCGTTCCCCTACATATCCGGGCTCTCCCTCAACCTCGCCGTGGTCGTCCGCAACCCGGCCACCGGCCACCGGCACTTCGCCAGGGTGAAGGTGCCGCCGCTGCTCTCCCGCTTCCTTGAGGTCTCCCCCCGGCGCTTCGTGCCTGTCGAGGATGTGATCGCGGCCCACCTGGAGGAACTGTTTCCAGGCATGGTGGTCCTCGCCCACCATGTCTTCCGGGTCACCCGCAACGAGGACCTGGAGGTGGAGGAGGACGACACCGAGAACCTCATCCAGGCGCTGGAGAAGGAACTGCTGCGCCGCCGCTTCGGCCCGCCCGTCCGTCTTGAGGTGGAGGAGTCCATCGACTCCGAGGTGCTCGACCTCCTGGTCCGCGAGCTGAAGATCCGCCGCGAGGAGGTCATCGCCGTCCCCGGGCCGCTGGACCTGACGGGGCTGCACTCCATCGCCGGGATCGACCGCCCCGAGCTGAAGTACCCCAAGTTCGTCGCCGGCACCCACCGCGACCTGGCCGAGGTCGAGTCCGCCTCGGCGCCCGACATATTCGCCGCGCTGCGCACCCGTGACGTGCTGCTGCACCACCCCTACGACTCGTTCTCCACCTCCGTGCAGGCGTTCCTCGAACAGGCGGCGGCCGACCCCGACGTGCTGGCGATCAAGCAGACGCTGTACCGGACGTCGGGTGACTCGCCCATCGTCGACGCGCTGATCGACGCGGCCGAGTCCGGCAAGCAGGTGCTGGTCCTGGTCGAGATCAAGGCCCGCTTCGACGAGCACGCCAACATCAAGTGGGCGCGCAAGCTGGAGGAGTCCGGCTGTCATGTGGTCTACGGCCTGGTCGGCCTCAAGACGCACTGCAAGCTCTCCCTCGTCGTCCGCCAGGAGGGCGAGGACCTGCGCCGCTACGCCCATGTCGGCACCGGCAACTACCACCCCAAGACCGCCAGGGTCTACGAGGACCTCGGCCTGCTCACGGCCGACCCGGACGTCGGCGCCGATCTCTCCGACCTCTTCAACCGGCTCTCCGGCTACTCCCGCAGGGAGCACTACCGCCGGCTGCTGGTCGCGCCGCGCTCGCTCCGCGAGGGGCTGGTCTCCCGGATCGGCCGCGAGATCGAGCACCACCGGGCCGGCCGGCCGGCGTGGGTCAGGTTCAAGTCCAACTCGATCGTGGACGAGGCGGTGATCGACGCGCTCTACCGCGCCTCGCAGGCCGGCGTCCCCGTCGACATCTGGGTGCGCGGCATCTGCGCGCTCCGCCCCGGGGTGCCCGGCCTCTCCGAGAACGTCAGGGTGCGCAGCGTGCTGGGCCGCTTCCTGGAACACTCCCGGGTCTACGCGTTCGCCGCCGGCGGCGAGGCGGAGGTGTGGCTCGGCAGCGCCGACCTGATGCACCGCAACCTGGACCGCCGGATCGAGGTGCTGGTCCGCGTCACCGACCCGGCCCACCGTTCCACCCTCACCCGGCTGCTGGCCGCCGGCACCTCCGACACCACCGAGTCCTGGCATCTCGACTCGGAAGGCCACTGGCGGCGACACGCCACCGACGAGGACGGCCAACCACTGCGGCGCGTTCAGGAAATGCTCATCGAGGCACGGAGGAAGCGGCGTGGCACGTCGAGTTGACGGGGGCGCGACGGGGGCTTCGGTGATCCTGGCGGCGGGGTGCGTCCTCTGGCGCGAGGGCCCCGCTGGCGGCGTCGAGGTCGCGCTGATACACCGGCCGAAGTACGACGACTGGTCCCATCCCAAGGGCAAGCTCGACGCCGGCGAGAGCGCGGCGGCGGCGGCCCGCCGCGAGGTGTTCGAGGAGACGGGGATGCGCTGCGAGCTGGGCGCTCCGCTGGCCAGCCAGCGGTATGTGGTGCCCGAGGGGTTCAAACAGGTCAGCTACTGGCTGGCGCGGGCCACGGGGGGAACGTTCACCCCCAACGACGAGGTGGACGCCCTCCGCTGGCTCCCCACCCCCGACGCCGCCCCCCACCTCACCCACCCCCAGGACCGCGCCCTCCTCACCCAGGCGACCACCCTGCTGCCCAGGCCCTGACCCCCCGCGTCGGCCTGCGGCCGGCTGTCGCGGTACGCGCTGGCGCGCGGTTGCCGCCTGCCGCCTGGCGGCGGGCATACGGGCCAGGTCCGGGCCACCCGGCGGGCCGGCGTCGGCCTGCGGCTGGGTTTTGCGGCGCGGCTGCCGTCTGCCGGCGGGAGCGATCGGCCCGCGGCCGGGCCGGCGTCTGCTCCCGGTCGGCTGTCGCGGGAGGCGCTGGCGCGCGGTTGCCGCCTGGCGGCAGGCATGTGGGCCAGGTTCGGGCCACCGGCTTTCGCCCGGCCGAAAGCCGCTTCCGTGGCCGGGGTGGGGTCTGGTGTGTGGTCAGGGGGCGAGGGTGGGCCAGGGGAGGGTGATTTCGCCCTGGCGCCAGCGGTGCGGGGTGTCGGTGACGGGCCAGTCCGTGGTGAGGGCGTGGACGGCGTGCAGCCATCGTTGGCGCGCGCCCAGCGGAGCGTACGGCGCGGCGGCTGCCCACGCGTGGTCGAAGTCGCGCAGGAAAGCGTGCACCGGCTGGCCGGGAACGTTGTGGTGGATCAGCGCCTTGGGCAGGCGTTCGGCCAGGTCGGACGGTGTGCGCAGGGAGCCGAGCCGCGCGGCGAACGTCACGGTGCGGGGGCCCTCGGGCCCCAGCGCCACCCACACCTGGCGCCGGCCGATCTCGTCGCAGGTGCCCTCGACCAGCAGGCCGTCGGGGGCCAGCCGGCCCCGGAGGCGCGCCCAGACGGCCGGCACCTGTTCCTCGTCGTACTGGCGGAGCACGTTCGCCGCGCGGATCAGCAGCGGGCGTTCGCCGCCCGGCAGCGGCAGCTCGAAGCCGCCCCTGACGAAGTCGAGGCCGGGCTCGGCCCACCGCTGGGCCGCCGTCACCCGGTCCTGGTCGATCTCCACGCCCGTCACCCGAATGTCGGACCGCACCCGGCGCAGTCGGTGCAGCAGTTCGACGGCCGTCCAGGGCGCCGCGCCGTAGCCGAGGTCGACGGCGAGCGGCCCCGGGCCGCCCGGCGCCCGCCGCAGCGCCGGTCCCTGCACGGCGGCGATCCAGCGGTCCATCCGCCGCAGCCGGTTGGGGTTGGTCGTCCCCCTGGTCACAAACCCCTCCACCATGCGCCGGAGCGTAACGCCTCCCGGCGGGAACAGGGCGGGGCGTCGGATGGTTGTAATCGCGGTAGCCCGCCCCGCTCGCCGTTGAGGAGACGTTGTGCCGCACATCCGCCGGGTAGCGATGCTCAGTGTGCACACCTCGCCGCTGCACCAGCCGGGTACCGGCGACGCGGGTGGGATGAACGTGTACATCGTGGAGTTGGCGAAGCAACTGGCCCAGTTGGGTACCGAGGTGGAGATCTTCACCCGGGCGACCACCGGCGGTCTCGACCCGTGTGTGGAGCTGGCGCCCGGCGTGTGGGTGCGGCATATCGACGCGGGTCCCTACGAGGGGCTGAGCAAGGAGGAGCTGCCCGCGCAGCTGTGCGCGTTCACCCATGGCGTGACCCAGGTCTGGGCGGCCAGGGCCCCCGGCTACTTCGACGTGGTGCACTCGCACTACTGGCTGTCCGGGCACGTCGGCTGGCTGGCGGCCGAGCGGTGGGGGGTGCCGCTGGTGCACGCGATGCACACCATGGCGCGGGTGAAGAACGCCGCGCTGGCCACCGGCGACGCCCCCGAGCCGCTCGCGCGGGAGATCGGCGAGGCGCAGATCGTGCGGGCCGCCGACTGGCTGATCGCCAACACCGAGGCGGAGGCCGGCGATCTCGTGCGCCACTACGACGCCGATCCCGAGCGCACGGCCGTGGCGCATCCCGGGGTCAACCTCGACGTGTTCCGGCGCGGCGACGGCCGGCCGGCCGCCCGCCGGCGGCTGGGGCTGCCGGAGGAAGCCGTGGTGCTGCTCTTCGCCGGCCGGATCCAGCCGCTGAAGGGGCCCGACATCCTGCTCCAGGCGGTCCGTGAACTGCTGGACGCCGACCCGTCGTTGCGCGGCCGGCTGGTGGTGCCGGTGGTCGGCGGGCCCAGCGGTTCGGGCCTGGCCAGGCCGGAGCGGCTACAGAAGCTCGCCGCCCGGCTCGGCATCGCCGATCTGGTGTGGTTCCGGCCGCCGCTGGCGCAGGAGCGGCTCGCCGACTGGTACCGCGCGGCGAGCGTGCTGGTGATGCCCTCGTACAGCGAGTCGTTCGGCCTGGTGGCGGTGGAGGCCCAGGCGTGTGGCACCCCGGTGGTCGCGGCCTCCGTCGGCGGGCTGCCGCTGGTGGTGCGGGACGGGGAGACGGGGTTCCTGATCGACGGGCACGATCCGGCCGCCTACGCCGTCGCGTTGCGCCGCTTCTGCGAGCGGCCGGCGCTCACCGACTCGCTCGGCGCAGCGGCGGAGCGGCACGCGGAGCGGTTCGGCTGGGCGGCGACGGCGGGCAGCACGTCGCGGGTGTATGAGCGGGCCGTTGACGAGCGCCGCTTCGCCCGCTCGGGCCTACGATCGGCCCATGGCTGACTCCGCTGACCCCGCCGGGCCGACGCCCGCCGACGCCCCGTTCACCGAGGCCACCGAGATTCTTGAGGCCGCGCTGCGTGACTCGGGCGCCGAGTGGGAGTCGCCAGGACCCGGGCACTACGTGGTGTCGCTGCCGGGCAGCCGCAAGCTCTCCACCACCTGCTCCCTGGTCGTCGGGCGGCACGCGCTCTCCGTCAACGCGTTCGTGATCCGGCGCCCCGACGAGAACCACGCCGAGGTGCACCGCTGGCTGCTGGAACGCAACACCCGCCTCTACGGCGTGGCCTACGCCGTCGACCGCCTCGGGGACGTCTATCTCACGGGCCGGCTGCCGCTGGCGGTGGTCACGGCGGACGAGATCGACCGGCTGCTCGGTGTCGTGCTGGAGAACGCCGACGGCCCGTTCAACACGCTGCTTGAGCTGGGCTTCGCCGGCGCCATCAGGCGCGAGTACGAGTGGCGGGTGTCGCGGGGCGAGTCGACCCGCAACCTCGACGCGTTCCACCGGCTCACCCGCCCGTCCGAGGGCGAGGAGCAGCGCTGACCTCGGCCGTGGCGCACGGTCACCGCCGGCCGGGGAGCCGCTGTTCCGCCCAGATCACCTTGCCGCCCCTGGCGTGCCGGGTGCCCCAGCGGGTGGCGTACTGGGAGACGACGAAGAGCCCCCGGCCGAACTCGTCGGTCATCGACGCGTTCCGCATCTGCGGCGAGGTGCCGCTGTTGTCGGACACCTCACAGATCAACGAGCGGTCCCGCAGCAGCCGCACCCTGACCGGGCCCGAGCCGTGCCGGATCGCGTTGGTGACGAGTTCGGTGACGATCAGCTCGGTGACCTGCGAGGACTCCTCAAGGCCCCAGGCCGCCATGGTCTCCCTGGCGCGGGCGCGCGCCGCCGGCACCGAGGCGTAGGAGAGCGGCACCTCCCAGTCGACGACCTGGTCGGGGGCGAGCCGCGCGGTGCGGGCGATCAGCAGCGCCACATCGTCCGTCGGGCGTTCCGGCAGCATCGCCGCCAGCACCGCGTCGCAGGCGTCCCCCGGGTCCCTCGGCGCCTCGGCCATGGCGTCGGCGAGCAGCGCGAGTCCCTCGTCGATGTCCCGGTGCCTGGACTCCACCAGGCCGTCCGTGTAGAGCGCCAGCCGGCTGCCCTCTGGCAGCCACAGGGTGACCGTCTCGAACGGCATGACGCTCACCCCGAGCGGCGGATGCGCCGGCAGGTCGGGGAACTCCGTCGAGCCGTCGGGCCTGACCACCACCGGCGGCAGATGCCCGGCCCTGCCCATCACACAGCGGCCGTCGACCGGGTCGTAGATGGCGATCAGGAAGGTCGCGCCGGTGATCGGCCCGGTGATGCCGAGGCCACCGCTCTCGTCGCGGTCGGTCCGCTCCGCCAACTCGTCGAGCCGGCCCAGCAGATCCTCCGCCATCAGATCGAGCGCCGCGAAGTTGTGCACCGCGGTACGCAGCAGGCCCATGGTGACGGCCGCGTGCAGACCGTGCCCCACCACGTCGCCGACCACCAGCGCCACCCGGGCGCCGGAGAGCGGGATCACGTCGAAGAAGTCGCCGCCGACCCCGGCCTGTGCCGGCAGATAGCGGTAGTCGGCGCGCACCGCCGACTGGTCGGGCACCGCGGTCGGCAGCAGGCTGCGCTGGAGCGCCTCCGTCATGTCGTGCTCGCGGGTGTAGCGGCGCGCGTTGTCGACGGCGACGGCGGTGCGCGCGGCCAGCTCCTCGGCCAGCGACAGATCGTCCATGTCGAACGCGTCCGCCCGGCCCCGGCCGCGCCAGAACTGGGCGATGCCCGCCACCACGCCCCTGGCCAGCAGCGGCGCCGAGACCAGCGAGTGCAGGCCGTGGGCGAGCACCACCCGCCCATGCTCCTCGTCGTCCCCGCGCCACCAGCCGCTCTCGTCCAGATCACCCGTCAACACCGCCCGGCCGGAGAGGAGTTCACGCTCCTGCGGGGTATCGGGCTCCAGCCGGAACGCGGTGCCGACGGGGTGCAGCGGCTGCCCCTCCGCGCTGCCGCCGATCGCGGCGCGCCGCAGCCGGCCCTCGGAGCCGCGCGCCTCCTCGCCCTGGAGCACCGCGTGCGAAAGGTCGACGGTGACCAGATCGGCGAACTCGGGGACCGCCACCTCGGCCAGCTCCTCGGCGGTGCGGCCCACGTCCAGCGTGGTGCCGATGGCGACGCTCGCCCGGTAGAGCAGCGAGAGCCGCCGCTGGGCGGCCTCGGTCTGGTCGTTGAGCGCGCGCATCTCGGTGGTGTCCCGCAGCGTGGTGACGGTGCCAGGACGGGCACCGCCCTCGTCGATCAGCCGGTGGTTGACGGTGATCAGCCGGTCGGCCCAGAGATGGACCTCGTCGGTGACCTCCCGGTCGGAGGCCAGCAGCGCCACCGTGCGGCGGTCGAGGCCCAACTCCTCGACGGGCCGCCCCGCGGCGTCGGTCGGCAGGTCGAGCAGCCGCTCCGCCTCCTCGTTGACCAGGGTGAGCCGACGGTGTTCGTCCAGGATCAGCACGCCCTCACGGACCGCGTGCAGCACCGCGTCATGATGTTCGTACATGCGGGTGATCTCGGTCGGCCCGAGGCCCCGGGTCTGGCGCAGCAGCCGCCGGCTGACCAGCGCGGTGCCGCCGGTCACCAGCCCCACGGCGCCCGCCGCCGCGCCCACCACGATCGGCAGCTCGTCCGACAGCAGCAGGTTGATGGTCCGCACGGTGACGCCGGCGCAGATCATCCCGACGATCTCGCCGTCGTCGTCCCGGACCGGGACGGTCGCCTGGTGCAGCGGACCGAGGGTGCCCTCCACCGACTCGGTGACGACCTCGCCCTCCCGCACCGGATCGAGCGTGCCGATGAACTCCTTGCCGATCCTGTCCTTCTTTGGATGGGTGTAGCGGATTCCCTTCATGTTCAGAACCACGATGAAGTCGAGATCGGATGCCTTTCTGGCCGCTTCGGTATGCGGTTGCAGCTCCGCCGTGGGGTCGTCGGACGCGAGCGCCTCGACGAGCCCCGGCGCGTTGGCGAACGCCTCGGCGGCGGCGACGCTGCGGTCGAAGGCCCCGTCCGTCTTCTCCCGACGGGACTGGAACATCAGCGTGGTCACGGCGGTGGCGGCCAGCAGCAGCACGATGGCCAGCTGGATCATGAACATCTGGCCGACCACACTGCGCCCGCTCAGCACCGAGCCCGACAGCCGATCGCGCAGCCGGCGCGGCAGCCTGGGGCGGAAGAAGGGAAATGCACGCATTGCCTTACTTTGCACCACGGTGAGTTCGGGGGCCGGACATCCCGCCGGACGGCCTCGTCTACGCTCGACACATGGCCGACGCACCGTACAAGCTGATTCTGCTCCGCCATGGCGAGAGCGAGTGGAACGCGAAGAACCTCTTCACCGGGTGGGTGGACGTCAACCTCACCGAGAAGGGCGAGAAGGAGGCGGTCCGCGGCGGCGAGCTGCTGAAGGACGCCGGGCTGCTGCCCGACGTGCTGCACACCTCACTGCTCAAGCGGGCCATCCGCACCGCCAACCTGGCGCTGGACGCGGCGGACCGCGCCTGGCTCCCGGTGCACCGGGCCTGGCGCCTCAACGAGCGGCACTACGGCGCGCTCCAGGGCAAGGACAAGGCCGCCACGCTCGCCGAGTTCGGCGAGGAGCAGTTCACGAAGTGGCGCCGCTCCTACGACACCCCGCCGCCCGAACTGGCCGACGGCGCCGAGTGGTCGCAGAGCGACGACCCGCGCTACGCCGGCATCCCCAGCGAGCTGCGTCCGCGCACCGAGTGCCTCAAGGACGTCGTCGAGCGGATGCTGCCGTACTGGTACGACGCCATCGTGCCGGATCTGAACGCCGGCCGCACCGTGCTGGTCACGGCGCACGGCAACAGCCTGCGCGCCCTGGTCAAGCACCTGGACGGGGTCTCGGACGAGGCCATCGTGGGCCTCAACATCCCCACCGGCATCCCGCTCCTCTACGAGCTGGACGCCGACTACCAGCCGGTGACCCCCGGCGGTCGCTACCTCGACCCGGAAGCCGCTAAGGCGGCCATCGAGGCCGTGGCGAACCAGGGCAAGAAATAGGGCGGGGAACAGCCGCCGGAGCGGCCCCCTCGCCTTCGCCCAACTCGGCCAGCCGGCCCAGGAGATGATCGGCGGCACCGAGTGCCGGGCCAGCGAGGGCCCGCCGACCGCGCCCGGCCGCCCGGCGAGCCAGCTCGCCGGGCGGCCGGAGCGGTCTCCCGGGTCAGCCGCAGCCGCCGCCACACTGGCAGCTGGACCCCGACTGGCAGCCGCAGGAGCAGCCGGAGCCGCAGCCGCAGGCGCCCAACAGCGGTAACGAGCGCCGCGCGCCCGGAGCCGGCACGGTCGGCTCGATTGGCTTGATCGATCCGGCCGGGCCGGATGAGGTCGGTGAGGCAGCCATGGGTGGAATCCCCTCCTCGGTGGTGTGTCCCCCTCATTGGATGTCCGCGCCACCCGGGAGCGTCAACCGCGCGTGACAAGCGCGCGGGGGCGAGGAACACGCGCCCCCGGGCGCACACCACCCCGGCCCCAGGCGCGTCGCCTCAGGCCGTCGCCTCAGGCCGTCGCCTCCGGCTCCGGCGTGAACTCGTCCGCGTGCTCCCCGGTCACCAGGAACACCATCCGCTGCGCGATGGACACCGCGTGGTCGGCGAACCGCTCGTAGTACCGGCCCAGCAGCGTCACATCCACCGCCGTCTCGATGCCGTGGTTCCACCGGTCGTCCAGCAGGTGACTGAAAAGCGTGCGGTGCAACGAGTCCATCTCGTCGTCGTCCTGCTCCAGCTGCATCGCCAGGTCCACGTCCTTGGTGAGCAGCACCTCGGTCGCCTTGGCCATCAGCCGCTGCGCCAGCTGCCCCATCTCCAGGATGGTCGCCGACAGATCGCGCGGCACCGCCGAGTCGGGGAAGCGCAGCCGCGCCACCTTGGCCACATGCTGGGCCAGATCCCCGCAGCGCTCCAGATCCGCGCTCATCCGCAGGCTGGTCACCACGATCCGCAGATCCGTGGCCACCGGCTGCTGCCGCGCGAGCAGCGCGATCGCCGCGTTCTCCAGGTCGCGCTGCATCTCGTCGACCTTGTCGTCGCCCTCGATCACGTTCTCCGCCAACCTCAGGTCGGCGTCCAACATGGCCGTGGTCGCCCGCCCTATGGCAGACCCGACGAACCGCGCCATCTCGACCAGATTGTCGCTGATCGCATCCAATTCCTCGTGATACGCGTCACGCATGACTGTCCTTCCTCACCCGACACAAAGGTCCACGTCCCAAGCTCTGTCCGGAAAGCAGCCGTTTCCGCCCCGTCAAGTGAACCATCGCTGTCGCCAAGGTGAACTCTCACAGGCGTGTGGACGAGCATCTTCGGTCACCCCTGTGGCACCCGGCCCACCGCGCATAACCTGAGGATATGGACGTGAACGCGGCGGTGGCCGCAGTGGCGGCGGTGGCCGGGGTGTGCACCGGCGTCATCGCCATGCTGGCCTTCCGGCTCAGCGAGCGCGAACGCACGCGTCCCCTCCGCAACCCCCAGCAGACCGAGCAGAACCTGCCACCCGGCGTGGACACCGTCCTCTCCGTGCTGCGCTCCTCGGCCGTCGTCCTCGACGAGAGCGACGCGGTCCTCAAGGCCAGCTCGGCGGCGTACGCGCTCGGCCTCGTCAGAGGCGGCCGGCTGGCCGTCGAACCGATGCTCAAGATGGCCAGGGACACCCGCAGGGACGGCGAGATCCGTCAGCTGGAGCTCGACCTCCCGCGCCGCAACCGCCCGGGACGCACCGACCTCCTCGCCGTCTCGGCGCGCTCCGCGCCGCTCGGCGCCCGCCTGGTGCTGCTGCTGGTCGAGGACCTCACGGAGGCCCGCAGGATCGAGGCGGTCCGCCGCGACTTCGTGGCCAACGTCAGCCACGAGCTGAAGACCCCGGCCGGCGCCCTCTCGCTGCTCTCCGAGGCCGTGCTGGACGCGGCCGAGGACCCGGAGGCCGTCACCCGCTTCGCCGGCCGGATGCAGAACGAGGCCACCCGCCTCACCAACCTCATCCAGGAGCTGATCGACCTCTCCCGGGTGCAGGACAACGACATGCTCAGCCAGGCCGAGCTGGTCTCGGTCGACGAGCTGGTCACCGAGGCCATCGACCGCTGCCGCCAACAGGCCGACGGCAAACAGATCACCATCGCCTCCGGCGGCACCGCCGACCTCTCCGTCTGGGGCAACAGGGGCCAACTGGCCGCCGCCCTGGGCAACCTGGTCGAGAACGCCGTCAACTACAGCCCGCCGCACACCCGGGTCGCCATCGCCGGCTCCCGGGCCAGCGGCCCCGGGCGGGGGCAGATCGAGATCGCCGTCACCGACCAGGGTCTCGGCATCCCGGAGACCGACCGCGAGCGCGTCTTCGAGCGCTTCTACCGCGTCGACCCGGCCCGCTCCCGGGCCACCGGCGGCACGGGCCTCGGCCTGGCCATCGTCAAACACGTCGCCGCCTCCCACGGCGGCGAGGTCCTGGTATGGAGCGCCGAGGGAGAGGGCTCCACGTTCACCCTGCGCCTGCCGGAGCCCGGCAGCGCCCGAGAACGCCATCTGGCCGTCCAGCGTGATCTGGACGGCCTGGGTGGCACCCTGCACGAACCCGCCGAGTTCCCCGAGTCGGACGATCCGGAGAACTCCGAGGCCGAACGGCCGGCGGGCGCCCACCCCACCCGCACCAACGAAACAGCCCGGGAGGTCCTCCCGTGACCCGAGTGCTCGTCGTCGAGGACGAGGAGTCGTTCAGCGACGCTCTGTCGTACATGCTCCGCAAGGAGGGCTTCGAGGTCGCCACGGCGGCCACGGGGCCCGAGGGGCTGGACGAGTTCGAGCGCAACGGCGCCGATCTGGTACTGCTCGACCTCATGCTGCCGGGTCTCCCCGGCACCGAGGTCTGCCGCCAGCTTCGGGGCCGATCCAACGTCCCGGTCATCATGGTGACCGCCAAGGACAGCGAAATCGACAAGGTGGTGGGCCTGGAAATAGGGGCTGACGACTATGTGACCAAGCCCTTCTCCTCACGCGAACTGGTGGCCCGCATCCGTGCGGTGCTGCGCCGCAGGGGCGAGTCCGAGGAGGAGAGCCCCGTCGCGCTTGAGGCGGGCCCGGTCCGGATGGACGTGGACCGGCATGTGGTCACCGTCGACGGCCGGAAGGTCGATCTGCCGCTCAAGGAGTTCGACCTGCTGGCCATGCTGCTGCGCAACGCCGGGCGGGTGCTCACCCGGATGCAGCTGATCGACCGCGTCTGGGGTGCCGACTACGTGGGCGACACCAAGACGCTGGACGTCCATGTGAAGCGGCTGCGCGCCAAGATCGAGCCCGATCCCGGCGCGCCGCGCTATCTGGTCACCGTGCGTGGGCTCGGCTACAAGTTCGAGCCGTAGGCCGGCCCGGCCGGCCGTAAAGCGGTGGGGCGCGTCGCCTTGGGCGACGCGCCCCACCGCTTTCCCGCGCGTGCGCGGGCGACGTCAGTCCTGCGCGGGGACGCCGTCCGCCGTGTCCTCGGGGTCCTCCGCGTTCTCGGGGTCTCCCGCGTCGGGCGGCGTGCCGTCGCCGGCGTCCTGCTCGTCGTTCCGCTGCTCGTTATCCGGGGTGTCCCCGGCGGCGCCGTCCCCTGGCTCCTCGCCGTCCTCGCCGTCCTCAGGAGTCCCGGCGTTCTCGTCGGGAACCCCCGGGAGCTCGGGGAGCTCGGGGAGCTCGGGCTCGACGGGGCGCGGTGCCCAGTCCTGGTAGTAGGCGAAGGCACCGGTGGCCGGGACCACGCGGGCGGAGAGGCTGACCTCGCCGGTCTCGCTCAACAGGAACACCAGATGCTGGGCGTTGCCGAGACGCACATCCGCCGCGACGGGATCGGCGATCACCGCCTCGGCGTTGCCCTCACCGCCCAGCGCGACCGAGCCACCCGCCGGCACCACCACCCGGGTCTCGTTCTCCGCGGGCAGCAGCTCGAAGGCGGTGCCCGAGCCCGGCAGCCCGACGGCCTCCAGCGTCTGGTCCTCGGTGCCCGAGTTGAAGAGGCTGGCGCTGATCCCGACCGGGCCGCCCTCCTCGGGCACGATGATGTTGACGCTCTGCACCTTGATGTCCTCCACCTGGGCGGAGGCGTTGTCGGGGCGGACGTTGCCGGTCTCCGCGTTGTGGCCGGCCCCGCAGGCCGTCAGCGCGAACAGCGGGAACGCGAAGAAAGCGGCGGCGACGCCGCGTCGAAGGCTGCTGCTCACGGCGGCGGCATCTCCTCGGACGGTCTAGGTGATCTACATCGGCCGCCTCAGGGTACCCAGCCCCTCTGACAGGCCCGCACCCGGGCCCGGGTGTGCGAAGTGAAATGGCGATCAAGAGGCTTTCCGTTGATCAATTCTTCGACTCTTCCGCATGCTGCGGGAAGGCATTCTGTCAACCATGACAAAACGGACACCTTTCCATCTTCGGGGGAACTTCTTTCTCTTCTTCGACGCGCCGGGGCGGGAAGTTCTTGCTTTGGCAAACCGGGCCCCCACCTGCGGATACCCGCCGCCGGAGGCTTCCCGAAGCACGCCACGGGCGCCCTTGTCAACCCCCGAGATGCGGCCTGACCTGCGGAAACGTCATTCAAAGGCGCGTCTCGCCGTGTTAGGATGGAGAGCCACGGAAGGGGTACCTGTCACATGACGTTCAAGGTTGGCGACACCGTGGTCTATCCCCATCACGGCGCCGCGCTGATCGAGGCTATTGAAACTCGCCAGATTAAAGGCGTGGACAAGACTTACCTGGTGCTGAAGGTCGCACAAGGCGATCTCGAAGTGCGTGTGCCGGCGGAAAACGCCGAACTCGTCGGAGTGCGCGACGTGGTTGGGCAGGACGGCTTGGAGCGGGTCTTCGAGGTGCTGCGCGCGCCGTATGCCGAGGAGCCGACCAACTGGTCCCGCCGCTACAAGGCCAATCTTGAGAAGCTGGCGTCCGGCGACGTCATCAAGGTCGCGGAGGTTGTGCGCGATCTGTGGCGCCGGGAGCGCGAGCGTGGTCTTTCCGCAGGTGAGAAGCGCATGCTCGCCAAGGCTCGGCAGATCCTGGTGAGCGAGCTGGCCCTGGCCGAGTCCACCAACGAGGACAAGGCCGAGTCCCTGCTGGATGAGGTTCTCGCTTCCTGAGGTTCGTTCGCGATCCCTCGGCGTCCGCCGCGCACCGTTGACACCTCCGTCCCCGCGTGTCCGCCGGCTCTCCGAGCTTCGCGAGCCTGTCTCGGCGCGCGTTCATTCGGCCCGGGAATACATCCACTGCGGTGCGCCGCGCGTGCCACGCGCGGTAATCCCCAGGGAGACAACGCGAGTTGCCCCGGCTGTTCCCGTCTCGGTCGCATGAGGTACCTGGCACGCGACCGATGAACGTGCGACAACATAACGTGCTACAGCGCCCGAAGGTATGCGATGCCACACCGGGCGCTGTGGCACGTCTGGAACCTGGCCGATCGGCCCGTGAACGCTGGGGCCACGGCGATCGACACCTCAGAAACGTGCCGGGCTTGGTCGGACTCTGTGCGACTGGTCTGTCACGGAAGGGCCAGTCATGTGCGCCCGGCACGCTCAGGCCATACCCATCACCCCACCGAGAACAAACCTGCACCGGTTATCAATGACTGACGTCACACCGTTCATCGAACAGCCGCCGCCCGCCCGCGCCGCCGCCGTCATTCCGGCCGCCGGGCTCGGCCTGCGGCTCGGCCCCGGCGCGCCCAAGGCGCTGCGCCCCCTGGGCGGCACGCCCATGCTGGTCCACGCCGTGCGCGCGATGGCCAGGGCCAGGGCGATCGCCCTGGTCGTGGTGGTCGCGCCCGCCGAACAGGTCGCCCTGGTCCGCTCGTTGCTCGACGAGCACCCACCGCCGCCGGCCGTCGAGCAGCTGGTGGTAGCCGGCGGCGCGACCCGGCAGGAGTCGGTGCGGCTCGGCCTCGCCGCGCTGCCCGAAGAGATAGAGGTGGTGTTGGTGCACGACGCGGCGCGCCCGCTCGTGCCGGTCGGCACGGTGGACGCGGTGGCCGCCGCGGTGCGGGCGGGCGCCCCCGCCGTGGTGCCCGCGCTCCCCGTCACCGACACCGTCAAGAGCGTCGCCGCCACGGCCGCCTCCGGGGATCCGGAGCCGGTGGTCGCCACGCCGGATCGGTCGCTGCTGCGCGCGGTGCAGACCCCGCAGGGGTTCGACCGGGCGACGCTGCTCGCCGCGCACCGCGCCAACACCGCGGACCAGGCCACCGACGACGCCGGGCTGGTCGAACAGCTCGGCGTGCCGGTCGTGTTGGTCCCGGGGCACGAGGAGGCGTTCAAGGTGACCCGCCCCCTGGATCTGCTGCTCGCCGAGGCCGTGCTCGCCCGCCGGAGGACCACCGATGACTTCTGAGCCCACCCCCGAGCCGACGGCGGCGCCTGCCGCGCTGCCCCTGGTCGGCATCGGCACCGATGTGCACGCCTTCGAGGCGGGCCGGGAGCTGTGGTGTGCCGGGCTGCTCTGGCCCGAGGCCGGCTTCGGTCTGGCCGGGCACTCGGACGGGGACGTCGCCGCGCACGCCGCCTGCGACGCGCTCTTCTCGGCGGCCGGGCTCGGCGATCTGGGCGCGCACTTCGGCACCGACCGGCCCGAGTGGGCGGGCGCCTCGGGCGTCGCGCTGCTCGGTGAGGCCGCGCGGGTCGTGCGGGCGGCCGGTTTCACCATCGGTAATGTGGCGATCCAGGTGATCGGTGTCCGGCCCAAGATCGGCACCCGGCGTGCGGAGGCGCAGCGCGCGCTCTCCGACGCGGTCGGCGCGCCGGTCGCGGTCTCGGGCACCACCACCGACGGGCTCGGTCTCACCGGTCGGGCCGAGGGCCTCGCCGCGCTCGCCACCGCCCTGGTGCTGCCGACGTCCGGCGCGGACCGCGGCTGAACGAGGGGCCCGCCCCGCCCGCCGTCCCGGGGTGCGAGGCACCGGCCGACGGGGTAGCCGTAACCGGACGACTCGAACACCCCGAACACCCCGAACGACTCTAACGACTCTAACGACTCTAACGACGAGGAAGGTGCCACCGTGGCAGTCGCGCTCCCGGAGAAGCTGAAGACGGTGCTGGACGGCAAGGTCTTCGTCACCATCGCCACCATCCAGCCGGACGGCAGCCCGCAGCTGTCGCCGGTGTGGGTCAGTCGCGACGGCGACGACGTGCTGATCTCCACCACGGTCGGCCGCCGCAAGGAGACCAACCTGCGACGCGACCCCCGGGTCACCGTGCAGGTGCTCGACCACGAGCGGCCCTACAACTACGCCGAGATCAGGGGCACCGCCGAGCTGACCACGGAGGGCGGCCAGGAGCTGATCGACGAGCTGTCGCTGAAGTACGTGGGCAAGCACTACGCCGAGTTCAACCCGGCCTCCGAGCAGGACGCCCCCCGGGTGGTCGTGCGGATCAGCGCCCGCAAGATCGTCGGTCAGGGGATCGTCTAGCTAGCTAGGCCCCGTCCCGTCGATCTTGGGCGAGGGCGCCCGGGGCCGAGGTGTGCCGCGCCAGGGGGGCGCGGCACACCGGTCACGCCTACTACTCTTGAGCCGTGAGCATTCGCCTGTATGACACCAGCACCCGGCAGATCCGTGACTTCAGCCCGCTCGTTCCCGGCTGTGTCTCGATCTACCTCTGTGGCGCTACCGTCCAGGCCGCGCCGCACATCGGCCACATCAGGTCCGGGCTGAACTTCGACATCATCCGACGCTGGTTCGCCTATCGCGGGTTCGATGTCACCTTCATCCGCAATGTGACCGATATCGACGACAAGATCATCGCCAAGAGCAACGAGTTCGGTCGCCCCTGGTGGGCCATCGGGTTCGAGAACGAGCGGGCCTTCGACGCGGCCTATGACGCCCTGGGCTGCCTGCCGCCCGACTACCAGCCGAGGGCCACCGGCCATATGCCGGAGATGATCGAGATGATGCGCACCCTGATCGGTCGTGGCCATGCCTATCCGGCCGATGGCAACGTCTATTTCGATGTGCGCAGCTTTCCCGACTATCTCCAGCTGTCCAACCAGGAGTTGGACCAGCTCCTCCAGCCGAGCGAGGGCGGGACCGGGAAACGCGACCCCCGTGACTTCGCGCTGTGGAAGGCCGCCAAGCCCGGTGAGCCCACCTGGGAGACGCCCTGGGGCCGTGGCCGCCCCGGCTGGCATCTGGAGTGCTCGGCCATGGCCCACAAGTACCTGGGCCGTGCCTTCGACATCCACGGCGGCGGGATCGACCTGGTCTTCCCGCACCACGAGAACGAGATCGCCCAGTCCCGCGCCTACGGCGACGCGTTCGCCACCTACTGGGTGCACAACGCCTGGGTCACCATCGACGGCGAGAAGATGAGCAAGTCGCTGGACAACTCGGTGCTGGTCGCCGACATGGTCCGGCAGTGGCGGCCCATCGTGCTCCGCTACTACCTGGGCACCCCGCACTACCGCTCCGCCGTCGACTACAGTCCCGGCGCCCTCAGGGAGGCGGAGGCCGCGTTCAACCGGATCGAGGGCTTCCTCCAGCGCGGCGTCGAGCAGGCCGGCGAGGTCGAGCCGGCCGCCGCGGTGCCCGACGACTTCGCCGCCGCCATGGACGAGGACTTCGGCGTGCCCCAGGCGCTGGCCGCCGTGCACACCACGGTGCGTCAGGGCAACGCGGCGCTCGCCGCCGGCGACAAGGAGTCGGTGACCGCGCTGCTCGGCCAGGTCCGTGCGATGCTGGGCGTGCTGGGCCTCGACCCGCTCGACCCCGCCTGGTCGGGCGCCGCCGAGCGCGGCGCCGAGCTGACCGGAGTGGTCGACACCCTGGTCGCCATCGTCCTCGGACAGCGCCAGGCGGCCAGGGAACGCAAGGACTACGGCACCGCCGACGCCATCAGGGACCAGCTCAAGGCTGCGGGACTGGTCATCGAGGACACCCCCAACGGCCCCCGCTGGGAGCTCGGCTGACCGCCGAGCCCACCCCAGCGCCCCAACAGAGAACACGAGACACCCATGCCAGGCAACAGCCCGCGCCCCAACCGTCGCACCAGTAACAAGAAGGGCCCGCAGATCGGCAGTGGTGGCCAGCGCCGGCGTGGCCTGCGCGGCAAGGGCCCAACGCCGCCGGCTGAGGCGCGCACCGGCCATGTCAAGAAGCGCGCCGCCGACGCCAAGGCCCGTCAGCAGGCCTCCCGTCAGGGCGGCCGGCGCGGCAAGTCGCCCGCCGAGATCGTGGTCGGCCGCAACCCGGTGCTTGAGGCGCTGCGGGCAGGCGTCCCGGCCAGCGCGCTCTATGTGCAGCAGTTCCTGGAGAGCGACGACCGGGTGACGGACGCCGTCAAGCTGGCCGTGGCCCGTGCCGACCTGCACCTCGTCGAGGCGGGCAAGCCCGAGCTCGACCGGCTCACCGCCGGGCTCAACCACCAGGGCCTGGTGCTCCAGGTGCCGCCCTACGAGTACGCGCACCCCGACGATCTGGTCGCCGCGGCGGCCGAGGCCGGCGACGATCCGCTGATCATGGTGCTGGACGGGGTCACCGACCCGCGCAACCTGGGTGCCGTGGTGCGCTCCACGGCCGCCTTCGGCGGGCACGGCGTGGTGGTCCCCGAGCGGCGCGCGGCCGGCATGACGGCCGGTGCCTGGAAGACCTCGGCCGGCACCGCGGCCACCACCCCGGTGGCCAGGGCCACCAACCTCACCCGCGCCCTCCAGGGCTACCAGCGGGCCGGGCTCACGGTGGTCGGTCTCGCGGCGGACGGGGACGCCGAGCTGGCGGATCTGGCGGCGCTGGACGGGCCGGTCGCGATCGTGGTGGGCAGCGAGGGCAAGGGGCTCTCCCGGCTGGTCGGCGAGACCTGCGACATCCGGGTGCGCATCCCGATGCCGGGCGGCGCCGAATCGCTGAACGCCGGCGTCGCCGCCGGCATCGTGCTCTACGCGGCGGCCACCCGCCGCGCCTGAGCTCCCGTCCGCAGGGGCGGCCGTCCACAGGGGCGTCCTTCGAACTGCTGGGCGGCGCGCGGGAGAAGGCGCGCGCCGTCTCGTACCCCCGTGCGCCGCAAGGGATTTGACGGGTCGCGGACAGAGTTTTGGGCGCCAGGCAGTGTCTTAAGCCTGGGTCACTCGGTTAGATGAGTGTGGACACCAGAACACTCCCTGGGCGACCGATGGACGAACCGGTGCTGAGCATGGCGAAAGTGCCATGCGATCCCGCGCAGGTCATCGTGAACCACGCCAGTTTCCGGGTGCGGCTCGCCACTCCGCCCCCCGTGAGCATCGTCGTCCCCGACAGCGCGCGGCTGCCCGGCGTGTCGGGCTCGGTCGGCCGGCGCAAGCCGCTGGTGTGGAGTGGTCGGGGCGAGCCGGGGGACGCGGCGGCCGGCACGCTGCTGCGGGCCGTCCGGGAGGCCGGCCGACCACGGCTGAGCCCACCGACGGACGGGCTCGGCACCCGGGTGCTGCCCAGGGCCGGCACCGTCCTCGCCCCCAGGCCGCCGCTCTCCGAGGAGGGCACGCGCCCGCTGCCCACGGTGCCAAGGCCCACGCCCGGCACCCACGACCGGGCGCCCGAGCGCAGCTGGGCGACCAACCCGGCGGACGACGGCGAGTTCGTCTCCCCGCTGGCCGGGGGGCGCAGGTCGGACGGCGCCGGGCGCGGGGGCGCGCGCAGCCGGCAGCGCGCCCGCGCGTTCCACCCGGACCGACGGCTCTCCCTCGGTCTCGTGCTGCTGCCGCTGCGGCTGCTGCTCGGCTTCATGGCGATCTACGCCGGCATGGGCAAGCTCACCGATCCCGTCTACTTCGACGGCGGGGAGCGCGGCTCGCTCTCCACCTGGCTTGCCGGGCTTGAGCCCTGGGCGCTGGCCGAGCCGCTGCACCAGTGGACGCTGGCGCACCCGGTGGGCGCGGGGCTCACCGTCGCCTTCACCCAGATCGTGGTCGGCGTGCTGACCCTCTTCGGGCTCTGGCAGCGGCTGGCCGCCGCGCTCGGCGCCGCGCTCTCGCTGGCGCTGCTGACGACGGTCAGCTGGGGCAACGGCCCGGCGTACGACACCCCGGAGGTGGTGCTCTTCGCCGCCTGGACGCCGCTGTTGATCGCCGGCGCGCCGGTGCACTCGCTGGACGCCCGTCTCTCCGGCGAGGCCTGGCGCCGGCTCGGGCCGCGCGCGCCGCTGTCCCAGCTGCGCCGCCGGGTGCTGCGCCGGGGCGGGCTGCTGGCCGCGCTGCTGCTGGGCGTGGCGCTGCTCGTCGGCTCGCTGCTGGGCAGCGCGGTGCGCTCCTCGCAGTTCGCCACGGTGCCGCAGCCGGGCGAGCCACCGCGCAACCACCTGCCGGGGCAGCCGCTGCTCGACGAGGCGGAGGAGGAGCGCGAGGCCGCCGAACGCGAGGCGGTGCGGGCCGAGCGGGAGGAGGCCGAGGAGGCGGCGGCGGAGCGGGACGCCGAGCCCGGGCCGACCGAGCAGCCGGAGCGGAACGCCCCCGGCACCGAGCCGCCGGCCCAGTCCGAGCCGGAGAGCACGGAGAACAGCCCCACGCCAGAGCCCGTGCCAGCTCCCCAGGACTCGGCGCCGGCCGAGAGCCCGGCCGCCCCGAGAGACGAGTCGGGCACCGGCCAGGAAGCCGGCGAGCCGAGCCCGGAGAACGGCGGCGGTCAGGACGACGGGGGTGATCAGAGCAGCCTCGACCCCCTCGGCGGGCTGCTCGGTTAGCGGCCTCCTCGGAGAGTGACGGAGCGACGGCCGGGAAGTCGGTGGCGACTGCCCCGCCGCGCCATGCAGACTCGTTCGGGTGAGCGAGGAAGCGACAACGACACATCCCGACACGGCCGTTGGAGCCGCGCTCGGCCCGCTCGGGCGGCGCGCCCTGCGCCATGTGGCCGCCCTCGCCAGGGGCGGGCCCGTTGACCCTTCGCTGCCGCTGACGCTGAACTTCCACCCGGACCGGCTCAGCGGCGGCCTGCCGATCCTGCGCCGGATGGCCGAGGACGGCGTCTATGTCTCCCAGTTCGTCACCGGCACCAGCAACGGCGGGCTCACCGCCCGCCCCGGCGGGGACCGCTGGCGCTGGGAGAGCCGGATCTTCGGCGGCGCCTACGACGCCGCGCCCGCCGAACAGCGGCCGGTCTACGGCGGGTTGAACGCCCTGCGGCGCTCCACCGGGGCGGCGCCCCGGTTCGGCTCGGCGCACTTCCGGCTGGCGCCCGGGGTGCTCTCCCGCACCACCTTCTGCTACCCGGACAGCGCGATGGAGCCGACGGCCTTCGGCGTCGCCGAGCGCTGCGATCTGGTCGCGCTGGCCGGCGCCGAGCTTGGCGATCCCCTCGACGGCCATATCGAGGCCCATGTCCATGGGCCGGTCGGCTTCGCCCGCGATGTGGCGGCGCTGGTGCTCGACCCCTGCTACCTGGACACCCCGGTGGCCGAGGCCGCCGCGCTGCTGCCGTTCCCCGTGGAGTGGCACGGCGGATACCGGCTCTCCACCGAGGAGTTGAGCGCCCGCTCCGAGTTCCGGCCCCCGCCCGCCGTCGCCGTCGGCCGCCGGATCGCCGAGGACGGCTGGCTCACCCCCCGCGTCATCGGCGACGCGGCCCGCAGCGGCCGGCACGACCCGGGGACCCTCAAGTGGATCTGGCACCACCTGGCCCGCTTCGCCCCGCCACCCGAATCGACGCCGCCGGCGGGGCGCGGCGGCCCCGAGGCTTGACCCTCACACCGTGTCACCCGGTGAAGTGGACGACGTCATGTTTGGTATCGGAGCATTCGCCACCTATGGCGGCGTCTCGGTGCGCATGCTGCGCCACTACGACGCCGTGGGCCTGCTGCGCCCGGCCCGGGTCGACCCGCGCACCGGCTACCGGTCCTACGAGGCCGACCAACTGGCCCGGCTCAACCGCCTGATGGCGCTCAAGGAGCTGGGTTTCACGCTGGACCAGGTGCGCGTCATCCTCGACGAGGAGCCGGACGCGAGCGAGTTGCGCGGCATGCTGCGGTTGCGCAGGGCCGAGTTGGAGTCGGCCCTGGCGGCCGACGCGGCGCGGCTGGCGCAGGTCGAGGCGAGGCTCCGGACGATCGAGAGTGAGGGACGGATGTCGTCCGACGATGTGGTGATCAAACAGCTGCCGGCGATGCGGGTGGCGGAGTTGACGGCTGTGGTGGAGAGCTTCGAGCCGCTCCTGGTCACCCCGGTGATCACCTCGCTCTACGAGGAGCTGTGGGGCCGGATGCGGGCCGCCGGGCTCCGGGCGAGCGGGGCGGCCGTCGCCTACTACGAGCACCCCGAGGGGCCCGTGACGGTGCACGCGGCCATCCCCGTGGACGCCGACCCCGAACCGTCCCACGACTTCGCGGTGGTGGAGCTGCCGGCGGTGACGGCCGCGACGCTGGTGCACCGAGGGCCAGACGAGCAGGTCATCCCCAGCGTCCAGGCGCTCGCCCGCTGGATCGAGGCGCACGGCTACACGTCGACGGGCCCGGCGCGCGAGGTCACCCTCTCCTGCCCCGACTGCGGCGGCCACGCGGTGACCGAGTTGCAGGAGCCGGTCGTCCACCGCTGACCGGCTCGGGCCGCCGGCCGTGGCGCGTCGCCGTGCGCGTGTCGCTGCCCGGGATGCCGTGGCCCCCGCGGTGGGTGGGATCAGCCCTGGGTGAGTTCCTTGGCGGCCTCGGTGAGGTCCTTGGCGGTGTCGATGGCGCGCCAGTAGGCGCCCTGGGAGAGGGGGAAGCCGGCCAGGCGGCGGTTGCGGGCCAGCCGGGGGAACGTGTGTCGTTCGTGGTCGCCGCGATCCGGCAGCAGGGCGGTGAACTCGGCGGCGAACACATAGACGCCCGCGTTGATCAGATACGGCGAGGGCGGGGCCTCGATGAAGTCCAGCACATGGCCGAACTCGTCGGTCTCCACGGCGCCCCAGGGGATGCGGGGCCGGGCCAGCGCCAGCGTGGCCAGCGCGTCGCGCTCGGCGTGGAACGCGGCCATCTCGCGCAGCGAGAACCTGGTCCAGATGTCGCCGTTGGTGGCGAACCAGGGCTCGTCGGGGCGCGGCAGCGCCTTCGCCGCGTGCTTGAGGCCGCCGCCCCGGCCGAGCGGCTCCGGCTCCACGACCGTGGTGACGCGCAGTGGCAACTCCGTGGCGTCGAGCCACTCCTGGAGCACCTCGGCGAGGTGCCCGCAGGAGATCACGGCATCGGTGACGCCCTCGGCGGCGAGCCAGCGCAGCTGGTGGCCGATGATCGGCTCGCCCGTGCCCGGGATCTCCACCATCGGCTTGGGGCGGTCGTCCGTGTAGGGCCGCAGCCGGGAGCCCTGGCCACCGGCCAGGACCACGGCCTGCGTCGGGTGGTTCGTGTCGTCGGTCGCGGCGTTGCTCATGGCCGCAGCCTATGTGGGGTCAGTCGTTCCCCGCGACGCCGGCTGCGAAGGAGGTGTCACAGACCGGGCGGGCGAAGCGCTGGGCGCGCTGCGCGCTGCCGTACTTCTCGACCGCGGCCTCGCCGAGCGAGCTGGCGATGTCGGCGCAGTGCGGGGCCAACGAGGGGTCCTCGTCCACCGCGGTCTGGAGGGCGGTGAGGGCCACGGACGGGTCCTCCTGGCGGAGGGTGGTGTGCAGTTGGTCCCGCAACAGCTCGTGCGGGGCCTGCTGTTCCTGCTCGGCGGCGGCCGTCAGCATCTGCACCTCGGAGGGCTCGGAGGCCCAGGGCACACGGGTGACGGCCAGGGTGCCGGAGAGCACCAGCACGGCGGGCAGGGCGATGGCGAGACTTCGGCCGATGTGGCGGAGTGCCTGGTTCACGGTGTCTTCCTCCGCTTCCTCGCGAAACGGTGACGCGAAACGATGGGGGCAGCGACGGGCCAAACCGGGCCGAGGGAAGGGTCCTTGACGACCGTCGGTGTTGGCACTGCCGAATCGTAGCGAGCCGTGGCGACTCCACCACACTCCGCCACTCTCCCGGGTGACGGCCTGCTGGGCGTTCTCCCCGCGAGGTTGACGCGCGCGTTGACGCGGGCGCGTCCAGGGGCGGCCCCGGGCACGGCGAACGGGGCCGCGCTCCCGCCATGACGGCGGGGCGCGACCCCGTTCGGGTCAGCCGGTGGTGGGCGCGGTCAGTCGCTGAGGCGCTCGCCGGAGCCGGTGGCGAAGACGTGGGTCTCGCCCGGCTTGGGCTCGACGTGCAGCTTGCTGCCCTTCTCCGGGACGTCGCGGCTGTCGACCCGGATGACCAGGTCCTTGACCTCGCCACCGAACTCGGCGGTGCCGTAGACGTAGGCGTCGGCGCCCGTCTCCTCGACGACGTTGACCGTCACGGCGAGGCCGGCGGCGGCGCTCTCGTCGGCCTTGGCCAGCGCGGTGCTGGAGGCGTCGTCCCTGACCACCGAGAAGTGCTCGGGGCGGCAGCCGACGACGACCTTGCTGTCGCCCTTGCTCTGCGCCTCGGTGAGCGCGGCGCGCTCCACCGGGACCACGCTGTTGCCGAACTTCACGCCGCCGTCGGTGATCGGCACCTCGACCAGGTTCATGGCGGGGGAGCCGATGAAGCCGGCGACGAAGAGGTTGGCGGGCCTGTCGTACATGTTGCGCGGGCTGTCGATCTGCTGGAGCAGACCGTCCTTGAGCACAGCCACCCGGTCGCCCATGGTCATGGCCTCGACCTGGTCGTGCGTCACATAGACGGTGGTGACGCCGAGGCGGCGCTGGAGGCCGGCGATCTGGGTGCGGGTCTGGACCCGGAGCTTGGCGTCCAGGTTGGAGAGCGGCTCGTCCATCAGGAAGACCTGGGGCTCACGGACGATGGCGCGGCCCATCGCGACACGCTGCCGCTGACCACCGGAGAGCGCCTTGGGCTTGCGGTCCAGGTACTCGGTGAGGTCGAGGATCTTGGCGGCCTCTTCGACCTTGGTCCTGATGTCCGTCTTGTTGACGCCGGCGATCTTGAGCGCGAAGCCCATGTTCTGGGCGACGGTCATATGCGGGTACAGCGCGTAGTTCTGGAACACCATCGCGATGTCCCGGTCCTTCGGCGGAAGGTGGGTGACATCGCGGTCACCGATGTGGATCGAGCCACCGTTGACGTCCTCAAGGCCGGCGAGCATCCGCAGCGAGGTGGACTTGCCACAGCCGGAGGGGCCGACGAGGACGAGGAACTCGCCGTCCTCGATCTGGATGTCGAGCTGGTCGACGGCGGGGGTTTCGGAGCCGGGGTAGACCCGGGTCGCCTTGTCGTAGGTGACCGTAGCCATGTCGTGTTGTCTCCTTCTACCGGCAGGAACGTGCCGGACGATCCGAGTAGGAAGGTGTTACGACCATGTATATGGACGCAGGGTGAACCTAACTCGAAAGCAATATAAAAGTCAGTACCCACCGGCAAAAAAATCCTCCGCCCTCCCACCGGCCCATGCCCCTCACCTGGCCGTGTAGGCTGGTCCGGCCGGTACGGCAGCCAAGCGCCCGTGGGCACCCGCCGCCTTAGCTCAGTCGGCCAGAGCAGCTGTCTTGTAAACAGCAGGTCGTCGGTTCGAATCCGACAGGCGGCTCTCGCCACGCATATGGTCCGACCAGTATCGGGGCGCCTGGAGACGCCCCCACACTGGAGTGTCACCTCGCCCCGGTCCGCGCTCCGACGCCGCGCTCCCCTCGATCCTCGGACCGACCCGGTGGCCGTCCACCCGACGCCGCCGCGCCACACCGCAGCGCGGGGTAGCCCCGCATCCGGTACCCGAGGTGCTGGGCCAGGCGTTGGGCGGGCCGACTGCACCTGCGCCTACTTACTGACGACCGGTCACAACATCATCACGGTGCGCGGATAGCGCTGCGCCACAGCGTTACGCCGCGCCATGATCGCCGCACCCCCCCACACCACGCACTCGCACGCACCCTGAGGGGGGAAACCCATGGCCGATCAGCCCAGTTGGGCACAGGGGCAGGGCCCCGGCAACATGCCGCCGCACGCCCAGCACCCCGGCCCTCACCCCATGCACCCCATGCCGCCCGTCCCGCCCCGACGCCAGCGCAAGACGATCCTCACCCATGGCGCGGTCGGAGTCGTCTGCCTCTTCCTGGGCGTCGGCATCGGCGCCGCGGGCAGCAGCACCGAGGACGACAGCAACGCGCGCGCGGAGCAGTCAGCGTCGGAGACGGACGAACCCCCGGCCGATGACCCCGCAGCGGCGGACGCGCCCGCCGACGACGCCGAGCCCGAGGCGGAGCCCGAACCAGAACCCGAACCGGAGCCGGAGCCGGAGCCGGAAGGACCGGCCCAGACCTTCTCCGACGGCGTCTACCTCGTCGGCGAGGACATCTCCCCCGGCGAGTACACCACCGCCGGCCCGGACCCCGACAGCATTTGGCCCATGTGCTACTGGGCCCGCAACAGCGACGCCAGCGGCGAGTTCGAGGCGATCATCGCCAACGACAACATCGAGGGGCCCGGCCGAGTCACGATCAACGATGGTGAGTACCTGGAGGCGTCCGGCGGCTGCGACTGGACACTCGCATAGCCCCCCGGGGCGCACTCCCGGCCGGTCCGGCGTGAGGGCGCCCCGGGGCCGCGCACGATCACTCAGGATCCGCCCAGTCGGGCGCCCCCGTACCCCAGAGAGGGGACGTCGGCGGGTGGCCGCGGGGAATGTGGTCCTCGTGATCCCACCGTCGATCCGTCTCATACCACCAGAGGCCGTACCCACAGAACTCGCAGCTCGTGGGGTCACGGAAGTGGGAACATCCGCAGGCGCAGCGCAGCGCGGCCTTCGGGCTGCCGCCGCCCCAGCCGAGCCCGGATGGCCCGTCGACCAAGCTGTACGGGGATCGGCCGTGATCCCGACGCGGATGAAGGCATTTGGCACACTTCAGCTCACGGGGGTTGTAGCCCAGGAAACCAGCGTTCATGCCACTGTCGTTCCCGCCCTGTCCTGCCGCCATCCCCACCCCCTGACACAGCCGCCCGGCGGCGCTCAGCCGATCCAGGCGCCGTCGATCAGGGCCTTGGCCACCTCGGGTGAGAAGACCCCGGCCGGTGTGTCCGGGGCGATGCCGCACTCCCCGTCCGAGTTGCCCGGCACCTTCACCCACAGCAGCAGCTCCGCCTCGCCGCCCACCTGGGGAGGGGTGCCGAGCTTCCGTCCGTCGGGGTTGCACCACTCGCCGATGGAGCCGTGGCCGTTGCGGCTGGTGTCCACGGCGAAGCTCGGCCGGTAGCCGTGGCTGGCCTCGATATGGGCGGCCACCGTTCGGGAGTATCCGGCCGACTCCTCGGTCGTGTAGTAGTTCGAGACGTTGTTGACGAAGCCGTGCGCGTTGCGCTGTCCGGCGTTGTCCAGGCGTTCCGCCATCTCCTCGGCGGGGACCCAGCGAGCCGTCCCCGAGTCCAGGTACGTCCAGGTGTTGACGGCGTGTTCGCTCAGCTGCTCGGTGGCGTGCCGGATCAGCTCGGTCCTGACCCGCCGTTCGTCGTCGCTGGGCATGCAGTCCAGCTGGGCCAGCGCGTCGGGTTCCAGGATGACGATCGCGGGGCGGTCGCCGATCGACGTGGCGAAGTCGGTGATCCACTGCCGGTATGCCTCGGGGCTGCCCGCGCCGCCGTCGGAGTGGCCGCCGCAGTCCCGGCCGGGGATGTTGTACGCGACCAGCACCGGGAGTTCGCCCGCCTCCTGGGCGGCGGTGGTGTAGCCGGTGACGCCCTCGACGACGTCGCCGCTGGTGTCGGTGAACCAGCGGGCCGTCGGCTGCTGGGCGATCGCCTCGTCGATCTCCTGGG
This sequence comes from Streptomyces profundus, assembly GCF_020740535.1. Lineage (NCBI taxonomy): Bacteria > Bacillati > Actinomycetota > Actinomycetes > Kitasatosporales > Streptomycetaceae > Streptomyces > Streptomyces profundus. The sequence continues at coordinate 2,715,879 of NZ_CP082362.1, read as the reverse complement.
CCCGGCTGTCCCCCGGGTTCGCGCGTACCCAGGCGGCGGGGGTGGAGTCGGGATTCACATAGAAGCCGTCGGTCAACTCCAGCGGGTTGCCCGCCGTGGCCCGCGCGTCCTCCCGTTCAGCGGCCGGCTCGGCGTTCGCGGCCACCGGCAGCAGCAGTGTCGCCGCGAGCGCCGCCGTCGCGGTCAGTGCCATGGAGTGTCGTCCGCGTCCCATGCTGAGACCTTCCCTGTCCTCGTGGCTGTCGAGACACGGAAATACTGATCGACCGACCGTATGCGGTCAATGGATCGATCAGAAGAAAATGAATGCGCGCAAATGATCAGTCGGTGGTTCGGTCGAGCCGCTCCGTCGAGCCGCGCACCTGCAACTCCGGGAGCAGCTCAAGGCGGCGCACCGGCTGACGGCCGGCGCCGGCGGGGGCGCGCAGCCGACGCAGCAGCAGTTCGGCCGCCGCCTCGCCGATCTCAGCCCGCGGCGCCGCCACCGAGGTCAGCGGCGTGCTGCCGAGCCGCGCCACCGTGCCGTCGTAGCTCACCACCGAGCAGTCCCGCGGCACCCGCACCCCTCGGCTGTTGAGCTGCTGCGTCAGCAGCAGCGCCTCGATGTCGCCGTGCAGCACGGCCGCCGTCGCCCGCCGCTCGGCGAGCAGCGCGGCGAGGTCGATCGGCCCGCCGCTCTCGTCCGGGGGATAGTCGGGCCCCGCGTCCGGGGAGCTGAGCACCACCGACCAGTCCGCCACCTCGGGCCGCGCGGCGGCGATCTCGGCGAACGCCGAGCGCACCGCCCGCGCGGTGGGGCTGTCGTCCCGCGCGGCCAGCACGATCCGCCGATGACCGAGCCCCACCAGGTGGTCCACGGCGAGACGCGTCCCGTACCAGTGGTCGGTGCACACCGAGTCCAGCGCGTGCAGGGCGCCGCCCGCCCCTGGCCGGCGCTCCATGAGGACGGTCGGCACCGCCACCCGGCCCAGCCAGCCGGAGTCGGCCTCCTCGGCCGCCGCGCTGCGCCACTTGGGCGCGATCAGCAGCCCGTGGGCCCCGCCGGCCAGCGCGTCCGCCACCATGGGCCGCTCCGCGCCCGGCGTCTGCGGGGCCACATGCAGCGCGACGCGCACCCCGGCGCCCTCCAGCACCCGGCGGGCGCCGTGCAGGATCTCGTGCAGATAGATGTGCCGCGCCGGGACCACCAGCGCCACCGTCAGCCCCTCGACCGTCGGCTCCTCGACGGCCCGCCCGGCCGCGCCCGCGTCCTCGGCGGACGCGGGATCGACCGAGCGGGCCACCCCGTGCCCCCGCCGCAGCCGACCGTCGTGGGCGAGCTCCTCCACATCCCGGCGCACGGTGACCACCGAGACGTTCAGTTCGGCGGCGAGATCGCTCACCCGCACCGTGCCCCGCGACCCCACGATGTCCAGCACCCGCCGGCGCCTCGCCTCGACCGGCTCCCGCATGTCGCCCCTCGCCCGGCCCGCCGTCCGCCGCCCACCCGGCCGAGCGGTCCGTTGTTCGTTTGACTGTTTGGTCCGTAGCCTAGCGATCGAATGCCATCAGGCGATCACCGACGGGGAGGCGGGCGGGCGGCGGGGCGTGGGGTCAGTCGGCCACCGAGGTCGAGCCGAGGAGCGCGCGGATGCGGCTGGTGATCCGTTGGAACTCGTGGCTCTCCAACGTCGGCTCGTAGGCCCGGTGGCCCGGGATGTCGATGGTGAACTCCTCGATCACGCGCCCGGGGCGTGGCCCCATGACGACGGCCCGGGAGGCCAGATAGACGGCCTCGGCGACCGAGTGGGTCACCAGCACCACGGTCATGCCGGTGGCCTCCCAGATCCTGCGGAGCTCGACATTCATGTTCTCCCTGGTCAGCGCGTCGAGGGCGCCGAAGGGCTCGTCCATCAGCAGGACATCGGGCTCGTGCAGCAGGGCGCGGCAGAGCGAGACGCGCTGCTGCATCCCGCCCGAGAGTTCGAACGGCATGGCCTTCTCGAAGCCGGTCAGGCCCGTCATCTCGATCAGCTCGTCGGCGCGTCTGCGGGCCCATGCCTTCTTCAGGCCGCGCATCTCGGCCTGGAACAGGATGTTGCCCCGGGCGGTGCGCCAGTCCAGCAGGGCGGCCCGCTGGAAGACGAACCCGACGTCGCGGCGCGGGCCCGTCACGGGTGTGCCGCGCAGCGCCACCCGGCCGGCGCTGGTCTCGGTCAGTCCGGCGATGACCCGCAGCAGCGTCGACTTCCCGCAGCCCGAGGGGCCCGCGATGCTGAGGAACTCCCCGGGTTCGATCGCCAGGTCGATTCCGCTGAGCGCGTGCACCGTGCGGCTCTTGGTGCGGAAGGTGACGTCGACCCCCTGGATGTCGACCATCGGGCCGGTCGGCGCCGGCGTTCCCGCACGCGTCCCGCCCAGGTCGCCGTCGGCGGTTCCGGCGAGCACGTTCACTCACCACCCGTGGTGAACGACGCGTCGAAGTAGGCCTCGGTCTCCCGTGGTTCGGCGATGAGACCGGCCTCGGCCAGCACCTCGACGGTTCCTCGCCAGTCCTCCTCCGTGGTGTGTCCCGGCGCCTGCCCCGCGCTGTTCTCCGTGGTGAGCAGCGCGGTCGTCTCCTGCCACTGGGCGAGGAGCACGCTCTCGTCGGGCATCTGCGGGTCCCCGATGTCCATCGCGGCGACCGCGTCCTCGGGGGACTCCTGCGCTGCGGCGAACGCCTCCGAGGTGGCGGCCACCATCCGGCTCACCAGATCGGGGTCGTCGGCGATGGTGGAGGTGTGGGCGATCAGCCCGTTGCTGAAGAAGTTCAGCCCGGCGTCGGTGTACCGCAGATAGGTGACATCCCGGCCGCTCTCCGCCGAGATGGTGGGGCCCTGGTCGTGGGCGAAGCCGATGAGGCCGTCGACCCGGCCGCTCAACATCGCCGCGTTCTTGCCGGCGGAGTCGAGGTTCTGCTGCCGCACATCGGCCTCGGCGAGCCCGACGGCGTCCAGATACATGGGGAAGGTGAGGGTGACCGCGTCCCCGGCGGAGACCGCGATCGTCCGGCCGCTGAGGTCCTCGGGACCCTCGATGCCGGTATCGCTGAACACCTGGACGGCGGACGGTGTGGACTGGAGGAAGACGCCCACGGACCGCACGTCGACCCCGCTGTCGATGTTGGCCAGCACGGCCGGGGTGTCGGCCCAGCCGAAGTCGAAGTCCTGCTGACCGATGGCCTGGACCGTCCTGGCCGACCCCTGCCCGGCCTCGATCGAGAGCGAGATCCCGTGCTCCTCGAAGATCCCCTCCTCCACGCCGTAGTAGAAGGGTGCGTGCTCGCCGTAGGGATACCAGTTGAGTTGCAGGGACACCTGGTCGTTGCTGTCGTTGCCTTCGCCGCCACTCGTGTCCCCGCCGCCGCCTCCGCAGGCGACGAGGGCCAGGGCGCCGGCCCCGGCGACGAGGGCGGTCAGGGTGGTGCGCGCCGGCCTGAGGGATGTGCGAATGGCCATGAGGCATCCTTCGGTCGTTGACTGGCGGTGGGGGTTGGCTCGGTTCGAATGGGCTCAGCGCCGGTTGCGGCGCGAGGCGTGCCAGGGGATCAGGAGCATCTCGGCGATCTGGATCACCGCGAAGAGCAGGATGCCCAGCAGCGACATGATGATCAGCGCGGCGAAGAGCATGGCGGTGTCGAGGTTGCCGTTGGCCTGGAGGATCACGTAGCCGAGACCGGAGTTGGCGCCGACGAACTCGCCGACCACGGCCCCGGTGACCGCCAGGGTCGCCGCGACCTTGAGACCGGACAGCAGCTCGGGCAGCGCCGCGGGGAACCGGACCTTCCAGAACGTCTTGACGGGGGAGGCGCCCATGGTGGAGGTGAGTTCGATGAGCTCGGGGTCGACCGAGCGCAGGCCGCTGATGCCGGAGATCACGACGGGGAAGAACGCCATCAGGACGGCGACCAGGATCTTCGGGCTGGCGCCGAAGCCGAGCCAGACCACGAACAGCGGCGCGATGGCGATCTTCGGGATCACCTGGGCGAAGAGGATCAGCGGATAGAACGTCTTCTCCAGCGTGGCCGAATAGACCATCAGGACGGCGAAGAGGACGCCGACCACGCTGGCGATCGCGAATCCGGCGAGCGTCTCGCCGGCCGTGACCAGCGTGTGCTCCCAGAGGTAGTCGGGGTAGTCGGCGAACGCCTGCCAGGTGTCCTGGGGCGACGGGATGATGTACGGCTCGACCAGCTCGGTGGCCGTGACGAAGAACCAGGCCGCGACGAGCAGCGCGAGAAATGTGGCCGGATAGACCGCCGCCATCAGCCCACGTGTGGTGCGGCGGCGCTTCGGTTCCTTCTCCTGGTCGGACACCTGGACTGGCGGAAGGGCTGGAGCATGCTGTGCCTGTTGGGTCATGCGGTCCTCGCGTCGCACTTCAAGGGACGGTGGGATGAGGCCTCGCTATGCTTGGAAAGCGCTTACCCAAGGTGCCCGCAGAAGTGGGATAGCGCTTTCCCAATTCCGGGATACTAGGGTCGGCTTCGCTGGAGGGTCAATGCCTGTGCAAGGGTCGGGTCGGGGGAAGCGGAAGCGGTCCAGGGTCTCCAGCGGCAACCCGACCCTCACCGATGTGGCCGCCCGGGCCGGTGTCTCCCTGGCCACGGCGTCCCGGGTGCTCAACGACAGCGACCGCAAGGTCGGCCCGGCCCACCGGGAGCGGGTTCTGCGCGCGGCGCGGGAGTTGGACTACCGGACGGATCTGTCGGCGCAGGCGATGGCCCGCGGGATGGCCCCCGTGCTCGCGCTGCTGGTCAGCAGCATCGACGACCCGTACTTCTCGGCCATCGCCGAGGGGGTCGCCACCTCCGCCCACGCCCACGGTGTGATCGTCACGATCGCGATCACCGCGCGGGAGACCGCGTGGGAGCTGGCCTCGCTGAGGATGATCCGCGGGCAGCGACCGCGCGCCATCCTGGTGAGCGGGAGCCGTGTCTCGGGCAGCCCGCACGCCGAGGCGCTCCTCGCCGAGCTGCGGGGATTCGCCGAGAGCGGTGGCCGGGCGATCTTTCTGAGCCAACCGGTCGGTGGCGTCGGCGCGGTGCGCCCGGCCAACAGCTCCGGCGCCCGGGCGCTGGGCGCCGCCGTCGCGCGCCTCGGCTATCGCAGAGCCGCGGTGATCACGGGCGCCGAGCGGCTGGTGACCGTGGTGGAGCGGACGGAGGGGCTGCGGCAGGGGCTCGCCTCGCTGGACGGCGGGATCGCGATGGTGGAGAGCGACACGTTCGACCGGGTGGGCGGCTACCGGTCCACCCGGCGGTTGATCGAGTCCGGCCGGATCGCGGAGGCCGATGTGCTGTGCGCGGGCAACGACTTCATGGCCGTGGGCGCGATGACGGCGCTGCGGGACGCGGGGATCGAGCCGGGGCGGGATATCGCCGTCACCGGCTTCAACGACATCGAGACGGCCGCTGACGTGACGCCCCGGCTGACCACGGTGCGCTTTCCGCTGGCGGAGATCGGCCGGCGCGCGGCGGATCTGGCGCTGGACGCCACGGCGCCGCTGGGGGAGGACATCAGCGTGCCGGGCCAGGTGATCCTGCGGGCGTCCTGCCCACGGCGCGCGGGCTGACGTTCCCGCGCGCGCACCGGCTGACGCCGCCTGCACGCTCCGAACCCCGTCGGGGTGGGCGTTGCATGGGGGTATGGGGTTTTTCTCGGTCCGGAGATGTGAGTTTTCGTCAGTTCCTGTTGTCCGGCGGGTTGACAGTCCTCTGGGGCGGTCGTAATTTTCGGCAGCAGAAAGCGCTTACCCGAGCCGCGTGACCCCCACCCCCCACCCACCCCGGGTCCCCGCAGGGCCCGCCAAGGGCCGCCCGCGCCCTTCGCCGACGTTCCGTCCGCCCGTGCAGTAATCGATGTAAACGCGCACTCCCGACATATCAACGACCCCGGTCGGCGGTCGAGTTGACGAGCCGTCCACGCTCACCGCGCTCTTTCCGCAATCGATTTCCCCCCGCCGTCGCCCACCCATGTCCCGGCGCTGTCCCGGGCGCCCGAAGCACCAGATGAACCCGATTTCCCCAGCCGTGCAAAGGAGTCAGTTCATGCGTGTAAGACCACGTCGCCTACCGGCGGTGACCCTGGGGGTCGCCCTGGTGGCCGCGGTGATCCTGCCGGTCGGAGCCGCCAACGCGGCTGCGGAGGATCTGCCGCCACAGGAGCCGGGTGTCACCCTCCGCGCGTTCGACGTCGGATTCGAGCCGGAGGAGATCTGCGTTCTGACCCAGGGGCAGACGCCGAACATCGATGTCCTGCGGCCGACGGTCGACTGGGAGTCGGACGAGGACTTCGGCGGGATCGCCAACAACTTCATGGCGCACGTGATCGGGAACATCCACGTTCCCGAGGACGGCACCTACGACTTCCGGATCATCAGCGACGACGGCTCCCGGCTGTCCCTCAACGGCGAGGAGATCATCGAGAACGACCGGCGGCAGCCCCCGACCCCGGCCGACGGTTCGGCCGAACTGACCGAGGGCGCCCACGCGTTGTGGATCGACTACTTCCAGGGCGCCTTCGGCAAGGCGCTGCGCCTGGAGTGGCGCCCGCCGGGGCAGGACGAGTTCGTGCTGGTGCCCGAGTCGGCGCTGAGCACCGACGCCGATGTCACCCGGGTCACCTCGCCCGGGGTGAAGAGCTGTGAGGGCGTCGACGCCAGCCCGGGGGACGGGATGCCGCTGGCCGAGATGCACCCGAACTACACGCTGACCGATCTGCGGCCCGAGGGGTTCGAGCCGAAGGTCACCGGCATGGACTGGTTCGACGACGGCCGCATGGTCATCACCACCTGGGCCGGCCGGGAGAGCTTCGACGGCGCCGTGGAGATCGTGGACGGCACCGTGGGGGAGGACGCCGGTCCGGAGACGGTCACCACCGAGGTCGTGGCGACGGACATGAACGAGCCCCAGGGGGTGCTGGTCGAGGACGGCGAGGTGATCGTCGCGGAGAAGCACCAGCTCAGCCGGCTGATCGACGCCGAGGGGGACGGGTTCTACGAGGACAAGGAGGCCATCGCCAGCTGGCCGAGCGGGGGGACGTACCACGAGTTCGGGTTCGGCCTGCTGGCCGACGAGGAGCACTACTACCTGAACCTGTCCGTCGCCATCACCCCGGGCGGTAGGACCACCGTGCCGCAGCATGTCGAGAACCGGGGCACCTCGGTCCGGATCGACAAGGGGACCGGCGAGGTGGAGTACGTCGCCGGCGGTCTGCGCACCCCGAACGGCATCGGCTGGGGCCCCGAGGGCGAGATCTTCGTCGCGGACAACCAGGGCGACTGGCTGCCCTCGTCGAAGCTGGTCGAGATCCAGGAGGGGGCGTTCTACAACCACTACACGACCCCGCCGGGACCGTTCGACGACCAGCCGGTGACCGAGCCGGTGCTGTGGCTGCCGCACGGTGAGATATCCAACTCGCCGACCAACCCGGTGCTGGTCGAGCAGGGTGCTTTCGAGGGCCAGCTGGTGTTCGGCGACGTCACGTACGGCGGGCTCCAGCGGGCGTTCCTCGAAGAGGTCGAGGGGCAGCGGCAGGGCGCGGTGTTCCGGATGACCCAGGGCCTGGAGTCCGGTGTCAGCCGGCTGGCGCTCGGCCCCGACGGCGCGTTCTACGTCGGTGGCATCGGTGGTGGCGGCAACTGGGAGCAGCCGGGCAAGTTCCCCTACGGCTTGCAGAAGTTGACGCCCACCGCCGAGGACGCCATGGACATCCTGTCGATGGAGGTCACGGAGAGCGGGTTCGACCTCACCTACACCAAGCCGGTCGCCGACGACGTGATCGGAAACCTCGCCGAGCGGTACGAGGTGGAGCAGTGGAACTACAACCCGACCTCGCAGTACGGCGGGGCGAAGCAGAACCAGGAGGTGCTGACCGTCACCGGCGCCTCGGTCTCGGCCGACGGGCGCACGGTGAGCCTGGAACTTCCCGGGCTGCGTGAGGACCGGGTCGCCCACGTCCGTTCGCCGCGCCCGTTCGAGGCAGCGGACGGCACGGCGCTGTGGAGCACCGAGGCGTGGTACACCGTCCACACCATCCCGAACTACGTGGAGCCGCCGAACGAACTCGGTCTCTACGAGGCCGAGAACGGGACGCTGCGCGGCGGCGCCGACATCGACGACGAGCACCCGAACCACACCGGGGGCGGCTATGTCGACGGCTTCGACAATATCGGCGCCGAGCTGACCTGGGACGTGTCGGTCGACGAGGCCGGCACCTATCCGGTGACCTTCCGCTACGCCAACGGCCCCAACCCCTTTGTCGGCACCAAGACGATCTCGCTGGACGTCAACGGCACCGACCTCGGGCAGATCGCGGTCGAGACCACCGAGATCTGGCAGGCGTGGGCCGACCACACCGAACAGCTCGACCTCCAGGCGGGGACGAACACCGTCACCGTCTCGGCCGGTGAGGACGACGACCGGCATGTGAACTGGGACCATCTCCGCGTCCAGCGGGACCAGTGCGTCCCGGCCGAGCCAGGCGCCGGCTACCGGATGCTCTTCGACGGGACGGAGGAGAGCCTCGCCGACTGGCAGATGGCCGCGCCCGGCGACTTCATCCACCAGGCCGACTGCACGATGCGTTCCGTCGGCGGACTGGGTCTGCTCACCCATCCCGAGGAACTGACCGACTACAGCCTGAAGTTGGACTGGAAGATGGCCGGGGACGACAACTCGGGCGTGCATATCGGCGTCCCGGACCCGCAGGGCGATCCGGCGGCCCGCAACCAGGGCTTCGAGGTGCAGATCGACGCCACGGACGCGCCGGAGCGCACCACCGGCGCGATCTACGACTTCCAGGGCGCCGACATCGAGGCGCGGGACGCGGCGCTGAACCCGCCGGGGGAGTGGAACACCTACGAGATCGTGGTCGAGGGGCTGCATGTCAGCGTCTATCTCAACGACGTGCTGATCAACGAGTTCGACACCGAGGGCGCGGACCCGAACCGGGATCTCAGCTCGGGCCGCGTCGGGTTGCAGAACCACCACACCGGATCCGACGTCTGGTTCCGGAATGTGCAGGTGATGGACCTCTGAGGGCGGCACGGGAGATGATCACCGCGTCGTGAACCGTGGGAGGGCGGACACCCGGCAGGGTGCCCGCCCTTCCGCGCGGTTCGGACCGGCTGTTTGACCCGGGCCGGCGAACGCGGAAAGAATCGCGCAGGTATCAACAGGAGCGAACAAGGGGATCTCCGATGCACGATGGGCCCTACCTGAACTTTCGGTCGGCGGGGACCGGGCTCGTCCTGGACCGCACGGGAAGCGGGCTGCCCCGCGTCGTGCACTGGGGCGTCGACCTGGGCGAACTCTCACAGGAGACCATGGCGGAACTGGCCCTGGCCCAGGTGCCCCAGGTGGCGTCCAACAACGTCGACCTCGCCGTCCCGCTCGCGCTACTCCCCGAGCACTCCGCCGGCTGGCAGGGCACCCCCGGCCTCACCGGGCACCGCGCCGGCGCCGACTTCTCCACCGCCTTCACCGTGACCGCGTCCGAGGTCGGGGAACGTTCGCTCTCCCTCACCGCCGAGGACGTCGTCGCCGCGCTCGAACTGCGCCTGGAGATCGAGCTCACCCCCAGCGGCCTCGTCCGCCAGCGCGCCACGTTGACCAGCCAGGCCGACGAGGCCACCGCCCCGTTCAGCCTCGGCGCGCTGCTGCTGGCCCTGCCGGTGCCCGAGCGGGCAACGGAACTGCTCGACATGACCGGCCGCCACCTGCGGGAACGCACCCCGCAGCGGCACGAGTTCACCATCGGCACCCATCTGCGGGACAACCGCAAGGGCCGCACGGGCACCGACGCGGTCACCGTCCATATCGCCGGCGAGGCCGACTTCGGCTTCCGCGCCGGCGAGGTGTGGGGCCTGCACGTCGCCTGGAGCGGCAACCAGCGCTCGCTGGCCGAGCGCACCCACACCGGCGTCTCCCTGCTCGCCGGCGGCGAACTGCCGCTGGCCGGCGAGATCACCCTGGGCTCAGGCGACTCCTACACCACCCCCTGGATCTACGGCAGCTACGGCCGGGAGGGTCTTGACGAGCTGGCCGCCCGCTTCCACGGCTTCCTGCGGGCCCGCCCCCACCACCCCACCGGCGCGCGCCCCGTCACCCTCAATGTGTGGGAGGCCGTCTACTTCGACCACCGCCTCCCCAAGCTCAGGGAACTCGCCGACGCGGCGGCCGAGATCGGCGCGGAGCGGTTCGTCCTGGACGACGGCTGGTTCCGGGGGCGCCGCGACGACCACGCGGGCCTCGGCGACTGGTATGTGGACGAGGACGTCTGGCCCGAGGGGCTGCACCCGCTGGCCGAATATGTACGCGGCCTCGGCCTGGAGTTCGGCCTCTGGGTCGAGCCCGAGATGGTCAACCAGAACTCCGACCTCGCCCGCGCCCACCCCGAGTGGATCATGGCCACCGGCGACCGGCTGCCCCCCGAGTCCCGCAACCAGCAGGTCCTCGACCTGGGCCACCCAGGGGCCTACGCGTACATCCTTGAGCGACTCGACGCCATCGTCGGCGAGTACGCGCTGACCTACCTCAAGTGGGACCACAACCGCGACCTCGTCGAGGCCGGCCACAGCCCCACGGGCCAGGCCGGCGTCCACCGGCAGACGCTCGCCGTCTACCGCCTCCTGGACGAACTGCGCGCGCGCCACCCGGGTCTTGAGATCGAGTCCTGCTCCTCCGGCGGCGGGCGCGTCGACCTCGGCGTACTGGAGCGCACCGACCGCGTCTGGACCAGCGACTGCATCGACGCCCTGGAGCGGCAGCGCATCCAGCGCTGGACGGGGCTCCTGCTGCCGCCTGAGCTGATGGGCTCCCATGTCGGCGCGCCCCGCGCCCACACCACGGGCCGCACCCACGGCCTGGAGTTCCGCGCCGGAACCGCGATCTCCGGCCACTTCGGCATCGAGTGGGATCTCACCAGTGCGTCCGCCGACGACCGCGCGGCGCTCGCCGAGTGGATCACCCTCTACAAGGAGCTGCGCCCGCTGCTGCACACCGGGCATGTCGTCCGCGAGGACCACCCGGACCCCGCGCTCTGGGTGCACGGCGTGGTCGCCCAGGACGGCGCCCGCGCGGTGTTCACCCTCGCGCAGGTCGCCACCAGCGTGCAGGCGCCGCCCGGGATGGTGCGACTCCCCGGGCTCGACCCCGAGGCGCGCTACCGGGTCACCCCGCTCGCCCCTGCCGCCCGTTCCGTCGGCCCCGCGATGAACGCGCTCAGCTGGTGGGACCGGGGCGTCACCCTCCCCGGCCGGGTGCTCGGCACGATCGGCGTGCGCGCCCCGATCCAGCACCCCGAGCGGCTGCTGCTGCTCGACGTGGTCCGCGTCGACGGCTGACCGCACGCACCCCGGGGGTGGCCGGCGCCGGCCACCCCCGAGGGGGCCGTTCAGGGAACGAGCACGACCTTGCCGACGGTGGCGCGGGACTCCAACGCGCGGTGCGCGGCGGCGGCCTCGGCCAGCGGGAAGGTCTGGGTCAGGGGGACGGCGACGCCCTCGCGGGCGAGGTCGAGGGCCTCCTCCTCCAGGACCCCGAGGTTCTCCATCCCGCCGATCCGCTCGAACAGCGCCGGGCCCAGGACGACCTCCGAGGTGATGCCCCGCTCGGCGAGCTCCTCCTTCGGCAGGGTGGCGCTCTCCGCGTCGCCGATGCCCTGGGACGCCGTGCCGTAGGCGAGATGCGCGCCGCCCGGGGCCAGCAGCCGGATGGCGGCCAGGGCGCGCTCCCCGCCGACCCCCTCGAAGACATAGCGCACCGGCCGGTCGCCGAACGCGCCGCGCACCGTGTCCGCCCAGTCGGCCCTGTCGTAGTCCACGGCCAGGTCCGCGCCGAGACCACGGACGGTCTCGACCTTCGCCGGCCCGCCGGCGGCACCGATCACCGTCGCGCCACGGTGCCTGGCCACCTGGGTCAGCAGCGCGCCGATGCCGCCGGCGGCGGCCAGCACCAGGACGGTGTCGCCCGGCTGGATCGCGGCGAACCGCAGAATGCCCATGGTCATCCGACCCGTGCCCAGCAGCGCCACGGCGTGGGTCTCCGGCAGATCGTCCGGCAGCGGATGGAGCTTCTCCACGGCGGTGACGGCCAGTTCGGCGTAGCCGCCCGGCACCATCCCCAGATGGGCGGAGACCCGACGGCCCAGCCAGGCGGGGTCGACGCCGTCGCCCAGGGCGTCGACGGTGCCGGCGACCTCCCGCCCCGGGACGGTCGGCAGCGGCGTCGGCTTCCAGTGACCGCCGAGCGGGACGCCGCTCCGCAGCGCCGTGTCCACCAGGTGCACGCCGGCGGCGGCCACCGCGATCCGCACCTGTCCCGGGGCGGGAACGGGGTCGTCGACGCGCTCGTGGACCAGGTTCTCCGGCGGGCCGAACGCGTGCAGACGGATGGCGTGCATGGGTGCTCCTCGGGTGTGGTTCTCGTCCTGGTGCTGGTTGCCTGATGGCGGGACCAACACTGGTACTTCAAGGAAGCTTGAAGTCAAGGGGGTGTCTCGCGGTCGGGCCGACTGTCAGTGGTGGGGGGCAGGATGGGCGGTATGGCGAGTAAGAGCGTGCGGGGCAAGCGGGCCAACGGCGGGGTGGTGGCGGCCCCTCGGCGGCCGTCGATCTCGCTCCCCGAGGAGCCGGTCCCCTTCGAGGCGTCGGCGGCCTTCGGGGCCGAGGAGGACTACGACGGCGTGGAGTTCGTCTCCCACGACCTCACGGGCGCGGAGGCGGGCGGGGTCAGCCTGCTGGACTGCGCGCTCCGGGGCTGTGTGCTCGACGGCGTGCGGCTCAAGGGGGCGCGGCTGCTGGACAGCCTGCTCCAGGAGGTGCGCGGCGTCGGCGTCGACCTGATGGACGCGGAGCTGCGGGACGTCGAGATCAGCGACGCGCGCCTCGGCGGTGCGCAGTGTGGCGGCGCCACGCTCACCAGGGTGCTGCTGCGCGGCGGCAAGATGGACTATCTGAACCTGCGGCAGGCCAGGCTGATCGATGTCACCTTTGAGGGCTGCGTGCTGATCGAGCCGGACTTCGGCGGCGCGACGCTGGAGCGGGTCTCCTTCGACGACTGCGAACTGCGCGGCGCGGACTTCTCGTCGGCGACGCTGCGGGACGTGGATCTGCGGGGCGTGTCGTCCCTCTCCATCACCCGCGGAGTGGGACGCCTGTCCGGCGCGGTCATCAGCCCCACCCAACTCCTGGAGCTGGCCCCCCTCCTCGCCTCCGAACTCGGCCTCCACGTGGCCCCTGCCGGGGCGGCCTGACCCCACCCCCGAGGCCCTGGCGGGCCCGGGGGAACTGCCCCCTGCCGGGGTGGCTGTGGCCCTGGCGGGGTGGCTGTGGCCCTGGCGGGGCGGCTGTGCCCCTGGCGGGGTGGCCGTGCCCCTGGCGGGGTGGCCGTGCCCCTGGCGGGGCTGCCGGTTGCGGGCCCCGGCGGGCCCGCGCCGGGCGCGCCGGGCGCCACCGGTGGGCCCTGGCGGACCCGTGCCCGCTGGGGGCGGGCCGGGCCGGGCCGTGCCGCGATGGTGGTGCCCCGGCGGGCCCGCGCCCGCCGCGCCGGGCGCGCCGGTGCGCCTTGGCGGGCCCGTGCCCGGTGGGGCCGGGGCGCCGCCGGTGGGTGGGAAGAGGGCGCGTGTGGGTGGGGGAAGGCCCAGTTCGGTGCGGCTGAGCCCCTGCGGGTGGCCGTGCCCTTGGCGGGACGGCTGGCCCCCTTGTGGGGTGGCCGGTTGCGGGCCCTGGCGGGCCCGTGCCCGCCGCGCCGGGCGCCGCCGGTGGCGGACGGCTCGCCGGTGGGTGGGGATAACGCCCCGCGCGGGCGGCCGTGCCCCTGGCGGGGTGGCCGTGCCCTTGGCGGGACGGCTGTGCCCCTTGTGGGGTGGCCGGTTGCGGGCCCCGGCGGGCCCGCGCCCGCCGCGCCGGGCGCCGCCGGTGGCGGACGGCTCGCCGGTGGGTGGGGATAACGCCCCGCGCGGGCGGCCGTGCCCCCGGTGGGGCCCGGCGCCAGCCGGTAGGCGAAACGAGGGCGGGTGGGTGGGGATAACGCCCCCGCGGGGGCGGCCGTGCCCCCTTGTGGGGCTGCCGGTTGCGGGCCCTGGCGGGCCCGGACCCGCTGGGGCCGGGCGCCAACTGCTGGCGGGCGGCCTGCCCTTGGCGGGGGCGGACGGCCGCAGGCCCTGGCGGGGCGGGGTGCCGCCGGCAGGCGGGAAGGGGGCGGGCGGGTGGGGATAACGCTTGGCGCGGGGCGGCCGTGCCCCCGGCGGGCCCGTGCCCGCTGGGCCCCGGCGTCAACCGGCGGGCGGTGGTTCGCCGGTAGGCGGGAAGGGGCCCCGGCGCCAGCCGGTGGCGGGGGGCTCGCCGACAGGCGGAAAGAGGGCGGGTGGGTGGGGAAAAACCCGGCGCGGGGCGGCCGTGCCCCTGGCGGGCCCGTGCCCGCTGGGCCCCGGCGCCAGCCGGTGGCGGGGGGCTCGCCGGTAGGCGAAACGAGGGCGGGTGGGTGGGGGAAACGCCCCCGGTGGGGCTCAGCGCCGCGTACCGGCGGCGCAGGCTCAGCGCCGCGTACCGCTCGTGCGGCGATGTTGGCCGGTCGGGCGGGAGTTGAGCCAGCGGCCGAAGACGGCCGTCGTCGGCCCCACGGCCAGCGGGCCCAGCAGGAGAAGCACCGCCGCGGCGACCGAGGCCCCCAGCGCGGTGCCCGCGACCACATCGTGCGGATAGTGCACCCCCACCATCACCCGCAGCAGCGCGCCGAGCGCGGCCAGCGGCAGCGTCAGGGCCGCCAGCCGGGGCAGCAGGACGGCGAGGCCGACGCCCAGGGCGACCGCCAGCGTCGAGTGGTTGCTGGGGAAGGACCAGTCGCCCACCGGCGGGCACTCGGCGAGCGCTTCGGCGCCGGGCACGGCACGGCAGGGCCGCTCCTCGTCCACCAGCAGCTTCAGCCCCTCGCTGGTGCCGTAGGCGGCGAGCATGCCGACGCCGACCACTATGGCGCCGGCGACCCGGCGGGCGTTCCCGTCGCGCAGCCCCTGCCACCACACCCACAGCAGTATCAGGCCGAGGATCACCAGGGTGCCCTCGGTGGCCAGTTCCAGCAGGTGGCCGAACCAGGACGGGGTGTCGGCGACCCGTTCGGTGATCGACCGGTAGATGTCGACCGAGGTGCCGCCCACCACGTGCACCGGCTCGTCGTTGACCAGCCCGCCGGGTGCGAGCCAGACGATGAGCAGCGCCCCCACGACCAGCGAGGCCGCCGCACCCAGCAGACGACGGCCGGGCCCGCCGAATTCAGGATCTGTTTCCATGGCAGCTGAACGTAGGCCATCCGGGGGCCATATGCCCAAGTCGCATGGCCAACCGGAACCCCTCCCGCCGCTGGGAGCGGCCGATGTTCACCGGCTGGGATGTCCGAAAACACGCTGTTGGTGCGGGCACTCCATCATCTCCCGTGCGGACAGGGGGTGTTGGCGTGAGGCCGCTGTGTCAGGCGTCACACCGAAGCCGTGTCACGAACGGGAGGGCGGCACCCGTCTGCTGGTGGTCGACAGCGAGCGGCAGCGAGAGGGAGCGAGACGATGAGCGCACAGCAAGCGGACGGTGCCGCGACCGAGGTGTTCCACCGGCATCGGAACCTGCTGTTCTCGGTGGCCTACCGCCTCCTCGGCTCGGCCGCCGACGCCGAGGACGCCGTCCAGGACGCCTGGCTCAAGTGGTCGGCCGCCGACCGTTCGGACGTGGTCGAGCCGCGCGCGTATCTGACCCGGATCGTGTCGAACCTCGCGTTGGAGCGGCTGCGTTCCGCCCGGTACCGGCGCGAGACCTATGTCGGCCCCTGGCTGCCCGAGCCCATCCTCACCAGCGGCGAACCCGTCGGGACCGCCGCCGGAGCCGCCGCCGAGACCGCCGATGTCGCCGACACCGTCACGGCCGCCGAGTCCGTCTCGATGGCGATGCTGGTGGTGCTGGAGACGCTCAGCCCGCTGGAACGCGCCGTGTTCGTGCTGCGGGAGGTCTTCGCCTTCGGCCACGCCGAGATCGCCGAGGCGGTCGGCCGCTCGGAGCCAGCCGTGCGCCAGGCCGCGCACCGCGCCAGGGAGCATGTGCGGGCCAGGCGCCCGCGGTTCGCCGCCGACCGGGCGCGGCAGCGCGCCGTCACCGAGCGGTTCGTCGCCGCCGCGTCCGGCGGCGACGTCAACGCCCTGATGGAGGCGCTGTCCCCGGACGTCACCCTGTGGACCGACGGTGGGGGGAAGGTCTCCCAGTTCATGGACCCGCTGGTGGGCGCCGAGGAGCTGGCCTCCTGGTTCGTCTCCCTGGGCACGTTCGCCTATGAGGGCGTCGAGCCCGAGGAGATGGCCGTGGAGCTGGTCGAGATCAACGGCGCGCTCGGCATGTTGTTCACCGGGCGGGGGCGGGTCTTCTCGACCATCACCTTCGACTTCGACCCGGAAGGACGCATCGCCGGCGTGTACGGGGTGGTCAACCCGGAGAAGCTGCGCGCCGTGGCCGGCGGCGTCGCGCGCGACGTCTCGACGGCGTGAGCCGCCGGCGGCGGGCGCGACGAGGCGGGTCAGCGGGCGAACAGCTCCCCGAGGAGCGGCACCCCGCCGAGCAGCGTGCGCGCGCTGGCGCCCTCGCTGATCGGCCCGGTGACCAGGTCGGTGCCCACCGGCTTGAAGTCGGCGACCTGGGTGCCGACCGTGTTGTCCAGCGGGTCGGTACCGGTGTTGGCCAGCGGGTAGAGCTGGAGGTCGAGGGCCGGGTCGAGGGCGCTGCCCAGGGACTGCTGCGTGACGTCGGTGGTGGTGCCCAGGGTGTTGCCGAGGGTCTCGGGGAGGACGTTGGCGGCTGCGGCGCCGGCGCCGACGGCGAGCAGCGCGCCGGTCGCGGTCGCGGTGACGGAGGCCAGGCGCAGCGTGCGTGCCGCGCGGGAGTGCTGAGTCATGCCACGCACCGTAGTTGGCCGACCCCGTCCCGCTCATCCCGCTGTCCGGGGATGTCCCCCGAACGAGTAGGAGGGGCATCCGGGACAATGGTCGGGTGACACGTGCCTCGCTGGAGAAGCAACCCAAGGAAGTCGCCGCCATGTTCGACGCGGTGGCGGCGCGCTACGACCTCACCAACGACGTTCTCGCCATGGGCCAGAACCGCCGCTGGCGCAAGGCGGTGGTGCGCGCGGTCGCTCCGCGCCCGGGGGAGTTCGTCCTCGATCTGGCCGCCGGCACCGGCACCTCATCCGAACCCTTCGCGGCGGCGGGCGCGTTCACGGTGCCCTGTGACTTCAGCCAGGGCATGTTGGGCGAGGGCAAGCGGCGCCAGCCCTGGCTCCCGTTCACCGCGGGGGACGCCACCCGGCTGCCGTTCGCCGACGGCGTGTTCGACGCCGTGACGATCTCCTTCGGCCTGCGCAACGTCGCCGACCCGGACGCCGGGCTACGGGAGCTGCTCCGGGTCACCAAGCCGGGCGGCCGGCTGGTGGTGTGCGAGTTCAGCCACCCGACGTGGGCCCCGTTCCGCACCGTCTACAGCGAGTATCTGATGCGGGCGCTGCCCGCCGTGGCGACGCGGGTCTCCAGCAGCCCCGACGCCTACACCTATCTCGCCGAGTCGATCCGCGCGTGGCCCGACCAGCCCGGGCTGGCCCGGCGGTTGCTCGGGGCGGGGTGGGAACGGGTCGCCTGGCGCGATCTGACGGGCGGCATCGTCGCCCTGCACCGGGGCACCAAGCCCGGGGAGTAGCGGGGCCCGCCCCGGACTGACGGGCCGCTTCACCGGGCAGTCGTCCCCTGGGGCCCGCCTTCGTCGGCGTCCAGGGGCGCGCGCCGCGCCCCGGCCGCGCCGGGCTGCCGTCGCGCGGGGCCACCCGCCGAATAGACTCCAGCACTGTCTGCCTCTGACGCCGATGGGAGAGCCGAACGTGGCTGAGACCGCCGAGAAGACCCCCTCCGAACACCGCGCCGATGTGATTGTGGTGGGGGCCGGGCCAGCAGGCTCCACGACCGCCTACCACCTCGCCCAGGCCGGACTTGACGTGCTCCTGTTGGAGAAGACCGCCTTCCCCCGGGAGAAGGTCTGCGGCGACGGACTCACGCCCCGGGCCACCAAGCAGCTGATCGCCATGGGGATCGACGTCTCCGAAGAGGCCGGCTGGCTGCGGAACAAGGGGCTCCGCATCCTCAGCGGCGGCCAGCGCGTCCAGCTGGACTGGCCGGAGTTGGCCTCGTTCCCCGACTACGGGCTGGTCCGCAAGCGCGACGACTTCGACGAGCAGCTGGCCAGGGCGGCCGAGAAGGCCGGGGCCAGGATCCACGAGCGCTGCAACGTCTCGGCGCCGATCCGCGACGAACGCACCGGTCGGATCATCGGCGTGGAGGCGAAGCTGGGTCTTGAGAAGACCCCCACCACCTTCCGCGCCCCCGTGGTCGTGGCGGCCGACGGCAACTCCTCCCGGCTCTCCCTCGCGATGGACCGGCACCGGGACGAGCGCCGCCCCATGGGCGTCGCCGTGCGGACGTACTTCACCACCCCGCGCCACGACGACGACTATCTGGAGTCCTGGCTCGAACTCTGGGACCGGCGAGGCGACAAGCCCAAGCTGCTGCCCGGCTACGGCTGGGTCTTCGGCATGGGCGACGGCACCTCCAACGTCGGCCTCGGCGTGCTCAACAGCTCGCCGGCCTTCCGCGACCTGGACTGGCGCGAGGTGCTGCGGGCCTGGTGCGCGGGGATGCCGGAGGAGTGGCAGTTCACCCCCGAGCACATGACGGGCCCGATCCGGGGCGCGGCGCTGCCGATGGCGTTCAACCGCAAGCCGCACTACGGCCGTGGCCTGATGCTGGTGGGTGACTCCGGCGGCCTGGTCAACCCGTTCAACGGCGAGGGCATCGCCTACGCCATGGAGTCCGGCCGGATCGCGGCCGAGGTGATCAGCCAGGCGATGGCCCGACAGACGCCCACCCAGCGGGAGTTGGCGCTGCTCGGCTACTCCAAGGTGCTGCGGGAGACCTACGGCGGCTACTACACGATGGGCCGCGCCTTCGTGAAGATCATCGGCAACCCCCGGGTGATGAAGCTGGCCGCCGAGCGCGGTCTCAGCCACCCGATGCTGATGCGCTTCCTGCTGAAGCTGCTCGCCAACCTGACCGACCCGGCCGGCGGCGACGCCTCGGACCGTGTGATCAACGGCCTCACCAAGCTGGCCCCCCGCGCCTGAACGTCTCTGAACGGACACCGCGCCCCCGCGCCCGGCCTGTCGCCGGGTGCGGGGGCGCGGTGCTGTCGTGGGCGGGGTCAGAGCACGCGGACCGCGCCGGAGGGGGCGTCGTAGTCCAGCTCGCGCTCCACCACGCCCGTCGAGGGGTTCTGCGCGCCGACGAACGTGCCGTCACCCGTGTAGATGGCGACGTGGTACGCGCTGCTGGGGCTGCCGCCCCAGTAGAGGATGTCGCCGGGCTGGAGGGCGTCCAGCGAGACGGAGGTGCCGGCCGTCGCCTGGGCGCCGGAGACGCGGGGCAGGGAGACGCCGACGGTCTGGAACGCGGCCTGGACCAGGCCCGAGCAGTCCCAGCTGTCGGGTCCTGTGCCGCCCATGACGTAGGCGTCGCCCAGTTGGGAGCGGGCGAAGTCGATGACGGCCGCGGCGCCGCCGGACGCGGGCGCCGACTGGGTCTGGATCTGCGGCTCCTCGGCCGGCGCCGACTCCGCCTCGGCGGCGGTGGCCTGCTCGGCGGCCTGCGCGGCGGCCTCCTCGGCCTGGGCGGCGGCCTCCGCCTCCTCGGCCGCCAACCGCTCGGCCTCGGCGCGGGCTTCCGCCTCGGCGCGCTGCTCGGCGGCGGTGCGCTGGGCGGCGACGATGGCGCGCTCCTGGGCCCAGGCCAGGGTGCGGCGCTGTTCGGTGTGGGTGGCCAGGTCCTCGGTGGCCTGGGCGGCTCGGATGTTGCTGGTGGCCAGCGCGGCGGTGACCGTGGGCAGTTCACCGGTGGACTCGGCGGGCTGCTCGGTCGCGGAAGCGGGACCGGCCGTGCCGGTGACCGCGACCGAGCCGACCACGCCCGTGAGGACGCCGCCGCGTATCAGGCGCAGGCCGCTGATGCGGGAGGTCCGGGGTTTGCGGTGCCGGCCTCGGTAACGGATTGGGGACATGGGAACAACGGCTATCAGCCCGTCGGGGTTGAGCTCAATCCTCGTGGAATCCGCCACATTGGGCGTGTACGCGACGAGTTGAGGGGGCATTTGCCCGAAGTGTCGCTTGCGCGGCAAGTTGATCTTTCCAGCCGATTCACCGCGCTGTCCTGCTGATTGTCCGATTTTCCAGGGGCGACCGGACGGCTAACACGTAAACCCCTCGGGGATCAATGTTGCCCTCTCGTTACCGAACCCCACTGTGGCGCACCTCACGAACCCACCGGCGTGGGGGTCGGTGTGAGTGTCGGCTTGGGTGGCGGTCTGGACGCGTTGGTTCGGCCGTTACATTCGAGGGGAGAGTCGTGCGTCCCTCCTTCAACGATCTCGCCACCGCCCAGGACGATGGTCCGGTCGGCGGTGCGGGGAGAACAGAGCTGGTGGGCGATCAGAATGACGGACCGGTTCGCGCTGAGGTTTCGAACGAGCTCGCAGCCGGCTTCCTCAACCAGCGGAGGTCGGCCGTCGCAGATCAGCAGCATGGGCGGCGATGCGTTGCCACGCGCTGCGAGGGGCGGTCGTGTCTGCCCACCAGGAGATGGACTGTGGAACGAACTGTAAGATGCGCCTGCGACCATCGCGATAAGGTCAAGGGTCGTTCTTGTGGGAGCTGTTGAGCCTGCGGGGTCGCGGAAGGGCTCATGGTGGTCTGCGACGGGCACAAGACCCCTTCAAATGTAGTCGGGACCCCTGCCTGGCTAGAACCCGCCGCTCTGTTCCTGAGCGGGCCCAGACCAACTGTCCGTCACTGGCCGCAGTCCGCCCGATATCACTGACTCACGCCAGTTCCTCCATGCGTCGTGCTTACCAGCGCTTACCTACTACCGTCATGTACCCGGCCGGACCCGGGAAATACGAAGTGCCCGTCGAAAAACTTCAGAACGTGGCGCGGCAGCACGGCGGAGCTAGCCGCGTTTCGTCGAGGGGCCCGTCGCGGCCGCTGGGTAATGATGCGGCGGTGGCCCGTGCCCGATCGCGCTCAGGTGCCGACCCTATGTGGATACCGGGGGACTATCGGCACCTCCTGACATGTCCTCGGCGAGGACCATCTCGCCTGCCACGTAGTAATGGCGCGCGCTCTCGCTGCGCAATTCCCTTGGGTACATGACCACGTAGCCCGGTAGAGCCATGATCTGCCACGGCTCCGGTAGAGACCCACTAACGAACTGGAAAAAGTCGCCGGCGGTCATCTGCGGCTTCGAGATCTCTACCTCGAACTGTTCATAGATATTTTCCTTTGCCTTCCGGTAGTAGGCGTACCGGAAGGTGTATGGGAGCGCGTCCTTCGCGATCTTCAACAAGGTGCGCAGGTTCTGCGTTCCAAGAGGGAGACCGTCTATGATCCAGTCGAGCCTCGCCGGGTACAGTTGGTCGAAGTGGTTATCTGCGAAGACCGTGGTGTCACGCTTGTCGCCAGGATCGTTGATGCCAAATCCATTCTCGTTCCACGGAGCCTCCCCGGCGCCCTGAAACCTGTTGATGAGCAATTTCTCAGGAGCGACGGCGGAGAAGTCTTCGTCGACGGAAAGTGCGGTGAAGGTGATCTCCTCAAGGCGGATTCCTTCGCGGCCGCTCAGTTTTCGCAGATGCTTCCCGAGGCGTTGGGACAGGGTGACTTCAGCTTTGCCGACGTATAGAAGTTTGCTGCCCCGACGCAGCTGATAGACGCCCTTGGTGGGCGGCAACAGGCGGATGTTCGTCTCGGTAAGGGGAGCGGGCGTGAGTTTCTCAAGTTCCTCGGCCAACTGGTCGCCGAGAGCCTTTGTGATGCTTAGCTTGAAATCGGCGTGGTTCCCCAACTGCATGGCCTGTGGCCCCCTTCGTCAAGTGATCAACTTCACTCTAGCCGGTGCGGGCAGGGGGCACGGTGCCAGATTCTCTGGATGCTGCCTTGGAGATCATGAACTCCGCGGTATGCTTTCTGTATGTCTGAGCTGCGAGAAGAGCGTCATGAAGTGGGCACCTGCGTCGAGCTGTTCGCCGGCGGCGGAGGGCTCGCGATGGCCGTGCATGCGGCGGGCTTCCGTCCGCTCCTGGTGAATGAGTACGCCAAGCGGGCCTGTGAGTCCCTGAGTAGCAACCCGCCGAACCCTGCCGAGCCCGAAAAGCGTTGGCCTCTTGTTTCAGGTGACGTGCGGTATGTCCACTACGCGGACTACATCTCGGAGAAGGTCGATGTACTCGCGGGTGGGCCGCCGTGTCAGCCGTTCAGTCTGGGCGGTATCCATAAAGGCGTAGAAGATGAGCGGAACATGTTCCCCGAGATGTTCCGCGCCATCCGAGAGCTGAAACCCAAGGCGGTCATCTGTGAGAACGTGCGTGGTCTTCTCCGGCCTTCTTTCCGGCCGTACTTTTTGTATATTTTGAACGAAATGCGTTTGCCGTTCGAGGAGCGAAAAATGGAGGATACATGGGAAGAGCATAACGAAATTCTTGAAAAGTTGATCGCCAATGAAACGGTTGACTTGTCGAAGCGTTATGTGGTGAAGGAGCTGGAGGTTAACGCGGCCGACTACGGGGTACCGCAAATTCGAAATCGAGTGATCATCATTGCGTTCCGTGCTGACCTGGAGGTCAACTGGGACGATTTCAAGCCCAAGAGGACTCATTCATATGAGTCCATGATCCATTCCATGCGTGAAGGCGGGCCTTACTGGACTGAGCGACACACCAAGGTGCCCGCCGAGGTCCGCAAGCATGTTATCGCCAACCTTCCTGAGCTGGACTATGAAGACGCGAAGGTCAAGGAGGGGCTGAAACTGGAGCCGTGGCGTACTCTGCGCGACGCCATCGAGGGAATCGACGAGAACGAGGGGAGGCCGCTCCCGTACGTCACGGAAGAAGCGGTCAAGGACAAGGTTGAAGTGGGCGGTATCCCAGATCATATCGGGTGGCCTGGAGCGCGTGCGTACGCTGGGCACACTCCGAATGTGTTGGACCGGCCCGCAAAGACCGTGAAGGCGGGCGTGCACGGTGTGCCCGGAGGTGAATCCGTCATGCAACTCGACGATGTCAACTTCGTTAATGAAGGCGGAGGAACCGGGTACCGATACATGACAGTTCGGGAGACCGCGAGAGTCATGACATTCCCGGATCATGTTGTTCTGAATGGGCCACGGGGTGAGAAAATGAGGCAGTTGGGGAACGCGGTACCGGTGAAGCTCGGGACGGTATTTTCTAAAGCCGTTGCTGAAGCACTCAAGTCCGTAGGCGCTCTGAAGGGCATGGAGGGTCAGAAGTGAGGCAGATCGGGCAGGATGGGCAGAGTTGTTGGAATGACCGAATGCCTCCTGACCGGGCGTGGAAGCCTCGAGTTGGGATGAGTAGGGAGTCCCGAGCGGCTGAGCAGGACCGCGCCGCCGGCGGTCGCCACGAACGAGCAATCGACCTTGGTGAAGGAAAGTTCGCCCGCGCCTCCGTTACGTTGCGTCTTTACCGCAGGACACGACGCATTCGCGCTTACCTGAGATGGTCGCAATCCGGTGAGACGAGAGAGCAATACGTCGGTGAGGTGGATAAGGATACGCGCGCCGCGAACTTGGAACGTGCGTGGTCGATGGCACGTTCTGCTGGTCATGTCACCGCAGAGACCGTGCCTTCTGGCTCGTGGGCCACATCTCCTGCCTCCCGTGCGGTCATGGCAGGGAACAAGGGGCGAGACACCAAGCCGGAACGCCTCCTTCGATCCGCCCTTCACCGTAAGGGGATGCGTTACAGGGTCTCGGTTCGGCCGGTCGCCGACCTGCGGCGAACCGCTGATGTTGTGTTTACCAAGGTTAAAGTAGCTGTCTTTGTTGATGGTTGCTACTGGCACGGTTGTCCGGAGCACTATCGGCCGGCCACGAAACGGGCTGAGTTCTGGCAAGAGAAGATCGCGGGAAATCAGGCACGGGACGGGGAGACAACAGCGGCCCTCGAAGAGTGTGGCTGGAAGGTCATCCGATTTTGGGAGCATGAAGACCCATTGGAAGCTGCCGAGATAGTCAACGAAGCTGTCAAAGCTAGGCGAGCAGCGACTTTGCTTAATTCATGAATCCCTGTCAACTGACCCTGCCATGGCCTCACTCCGAAGGCAATTGCTGGAAGTCAACGTCGCCCTGGTTCTTGATGCGGGAGTAGATCGGCCCGGGCTTCCGGACTCGATCAGGGGGAGTGTCACCATGCCGCACGCACTGTTGGACCACTTCCGCGTCCGTCGTTAGCGATGTTCTCCATGATGGTGTCGCTGAAGTCCAGGGTCCGTTCGGCAATCTGGCCTACTGACTGGAGAGCATCAGGTTTGAAGCACACCACGAAGTGGTCGATCTCCAGCAACCCGGTCTATGGCGCGGGTTCCTGCCTGCTGGCCGGTACGTTGCCCGCAAGCCGGGGCTCCGGGACCGCCTCACCAGCGCTCCAAGAGGGTATGCCGGACACCGTCGAGGACCACCATGGAAGCGGTGATCGCGTCCTCGTGTTCGGTCGGCTCGACAGCGAGCAGGGCACCGCGGTGAAATGCCTCGGCGAAGGCGGTGCCAGCGCCGGGAACCGGCACGTCGATGTCGGTGACTCCCTCGCCGTGCTGACCGGGGTATAGCGGAACGCGGGCCCATCACCTCGTGCGTCGAGGCCGTGCTGTATCCCGGCTGACCCGCGCTCGCGTCCACTGGGGAGATCTGCTGCCCACCGAGCCGCAATCCCGCTGTGCGACCTGGCCGTCGGCGTGTGTGAGCGGACGGATTTCCCCGCTGTACGGGAACTCCTCAGACACGTCGCCACTGCCCTGGCGGTGCACCGACGCGCGGGCCGCAGTAGGACGCCCGCCCTCATCGGGCTGCGTCCGCTCCGAGGGCAGCGCCGCCACGCGGCTTTCGCTCGCCAGGTGGCCAGGACTGCCCGTGCCGCGTCGGATGCCCACTCCTGTTCATGATGGTCAGCCCACAGGTATGCGTCGTGCGCGGTGAGCTTGACGGGGTCGCTCCTGCGGGTGGTTCAGGTGGTGAAGTGAGACTGACGGTCTTCTTACCGCTCCTATGAGAGGTTGCCCAAGGGGCCGAGGTAGGCGCAGCCACGATGACCGTGAGCCCTTCGGCGACCTGCCGTTGGAGGGCCTCGGCCAGGCTCTCGCCCGCGTCGACGCTGCCGCAGGCGAGCTCCTAAAGGCTGCCTAGACAATTGTCGGAGGCGTGACTGAGGTCGCTCAGTGGGACGGTGTTGACAGGTGCGCTCCTTCGATGAGGAACCTTGTTGTGTTAGGGACTTGGAAGCGCTTCGGCGTGGCTCACTGGCAGCAGACTCGCTGGTCGCGTCGTGCGTAACGCCGCCGAACCAAGCAGCCGCCGGGCGCCTGGTGTGTCGCATGGGTGCCGGGGAGGGGTCAGGTGGCCCACTGGTCGTAGGCGAGGCGGGCGACCAGGGCTGTGACGACGGTCAGGAGGACCACGCGGACGAAGCCGCTGCCTCGGGCGAGGGCCATGTGGGCGCCGGTCCAGGCGCCGGCCATGTTGAAGAGGGCCATCGCGGCGGCCAGTTGCCAGAACACCGTGCCGTTGGCCGTGAACACGGCCAACGCCCCGACGTTTGTTCCGACATTCACGATCTTGGCAGTAGCGGTCGCGTGCAGCATCGACATGTGCAGAAGTCCCACCAGACCGATCACCAGGAACGTTCCGGTGCCCGGGCCGATCAGGCCGTCGTAGAAGCCGACGCCCACCCCGATCAGCAGCAGCGCGGCCACCTTTCGGCGGCGGGACGGGACGCGGGGCGCCGCGCCCTCGGGGGCGAGGCCGAAGCGGGGGCGGAGCACCACAAAGCCCGCGACCCCCAACAGCACCACCATGATCAGGGGTTGCAGCGCCTCCTTGCTGACCGCCGAGGCGAAGACCGCGCCGCCACCGGCGGCGAGCAGCGCCACGACGCCGAGACGGAGCGCCAGTCGGCGGTCCAGCGGTGCCTTCCGGGCATAGGTGAGCGCGGCGATGGAGGTGCCGGTGACGGCGACCGCCTTGTTGGTGCCCAGGGCGTAGGTGGGGGAGCTGTCCGGGAGGCCGATCAACAGCGCGGGGAGCAGCAGCAGTCCGCCGCCGCCGACCACCGCGTCGATCCAGCCGGCCAGGGCCGCGGCCACACACAGCAGCACGGCCGTGGTGAGGGATATGTCTGACACGTGCCACCACTCTAGAACCGGGGTCCATCCCCGGTCGGGTCGGCCACCGGGTGCGGGCGCGCACCCCCGGGCAACGTTATGACCTGCGTGGTATCACCGAGCGATTCCGCGAGCGAATTTGCTTGGTATGGGCATCAAGTGGTACGAGCCGGGCGTTCGAAATGCCCGGCCATGTACTGTCAAGCACCGATTGTTCGGCGGATCGTTGTTGAATGACGACGTGATGTGACAGATCATGCTCCGGGGCCCGTTGGGGGAAAAGGGCGGGTGGGAGAGATCACAGACTTCATCGGCGACCCCGTGTCGAAGGTCACAGGGGTCCGGGCATAGGATGCTCTGCAGCCTTGTGAACTGACTCACATAGCGATGATCTTCGTGGTAGCGCAGTCGCCGACGACTGGAAGGAGCGAGGTGGCGTGAACGCGTATGTGCCCATCCTCGTACTGGGCGCCCTAGCGGCGGGATTCGCCGTCTTCTCCGTGGTTGCGGCTGCGTTGATCGGCCCCAGGCGGTACAACCGCGCCAAACTGGACGCCTACGAGTGCGGCGTCGAGCCCACTCCGCAACCGGCTGGCGGCGGGCGGTTCCCCGTCAAGTACTACCTGACGGCGATGTTGTTCATCATCTTCGACATCGAGATCGTCTTCCTCTATCCCTGGGCCGTGCACTTCGACGCGCTCGGGATGTTCGGGCTCGTGCAGATGCTGGTCTTCGTCGGTCTGATCGGCGTCGCCTACGCGTACGACTGGCGGCGAGGGGGCCTGGAGTGGGACTGAGGACACGGGCGTCGAGGGCCGGGACGACCGGGACGGCACCTCGGACACCGCCTCCCACCGGAGCTCCCACACGACGCGGGGCGACACCACGCGAGGAAGGGCACTGACACATGGGCCTGGAAGAACAGATCCCCAGCGGGTTCCTGCTCAGCACCGTCGAGCAGGTGGCCGGACTGGCCAGGAAGACCTCGATCTTCCCCGCCACCTTCGGACTCGCCTGCTGCGCCATCGAGATGATGACCACGGGTGCCGGCCGCTACGACCTGGCGCGGTTCGGCATGGAGGTGTTCCGTGGCTCGCCGCGACAGGCCGATCTGATGATCGTGGCCGGGCGGGTCAGTCAGAAGATGGCGCCCGTGCTGCGCCAGGTCTACGACCAGATGCCGAACCCCAAGTGGGTCATCTCGATGGGCGTCTGCGCCTCGTCGGGCGGCATGTTCAACAACTACGCGATCGTCCAGGGCGTGGACCACATCGTCCCGGTCGACATCTACCTGCCCGGCTGCCCGCCGCGCCCCGAGATGCTGATGGACGCGATCATCAAGCTGCACTCCAAGATCCGCGAGGAGAAGCTCGGCGTCAATCGCGAGCAGGCCGCCAGGGAGGCGGAGGAGGCCGCGATGAACGCGCTGCCCACCATCGAGATGAAGGGGCTGCTGCGGTGAGCGACGAGCACGAGACCCCCGGCGCCGGCGGCGTTCCCGCGGCCAGGGGCGAGGGCGAGCCGATCGCCCGCCGGCGCGGGATGTTCGGCGCCAACAACGGCGGTGACACCAGCGGTTACGGCGGGCTCAGCCGCGTCGTCCGGATGCCGGGCGCCAGCCAGCGGCCCTACGGCGGCTACTTCGACGAGGTGGCCGACGAGTTGGAGGGCGCCCTGGAGGAGCAGGGGATCGCCCCCGAGGCCGCCATCGAGAAGACCGTGGTGGACCGGGCGGAGATCACCTTCCACATCGCCCGCGAGCACCTCCCCGTGGTCTGCCGCACGCTGCGCGACGATCCGGCGCTCCGCTTCGAGCTGTGCACCGGCGTCAGCGGCGTGCACAACCCCACGGACGCGGGGCGCGAGCTGCACGCGGTCTACCACCTGCGGTCGTTGACCCATGGCCGGCTGATCAGGATCGAGGTCAGCGTCCCGGACAGCGACCCCCATGTGCCCTCGGTCGTCGACACCTACCCGACCAACGACTGGCACGAGCGCGAGGTCTACGACTTCTTCGGGTTGATCTTCGACGGACACCCGGCGCTCACCCGGATCATGATGCCCGACGACTGGCAGGGCTTTCCGCAGCGCAAGGACTACCCGCTCGGCGGCATCCCCGTCGAGTACAAGGGCGCCCAGATCCCGGCACCCGACCAGCGGAGGTCGTACAGCTGATGACCACACACGCCACCCGGTCCGCCGAGGCCAGGGAGACAACCGAAGGCACCGTCTACACCGTCACCGGAGGCGACTGGGATGAGTTCGCCGCCGCCGTCGAATCCGCGGACGACGAGCGGATCGTCGTCAACATGGGTCCCCAACACCCCTCCACACACGGGGTGTTGCGGCTGATCCTGGAGATCGACGGGGAGACGGTCACGGAGGCCCGCGCCGGCATCGGCTATCTGCACACCGGGATCGAGAAGAACCTGGAGTACCGCACCTGGTCGCAGGGCCCCACGTTCGTCACGCGCATGGACTACCTGACGCCGCTCTTCAACGAGGCGGCGTACTGCCTGGGCGTGGAGAAGCTGCTCGGCATCACCGACGACGTCCCGGACCGCGCCAGCGTGATCCGGGTGCTGCTGATGGAGGTCAACCGCCTCGCGTCGCACTTCGTGGCCGTCGCCACCGGCGGCATGGAGCTGGGCGCCACCACGGTGATGATGTACGGCTTCCGGGACCGCGAGCACTGCCTGGACATCTTCGAGCTGATCACCGGGCTGCGGATGAACCACGCCTTCATCCGCCCCGGCGGCCTCGCCCAGGACCTGCCGCCCGGCGCCATCGACGCGCTCCGCGAGTTCATCAGGACGATGCGGAAGAACCTGCCGGAGTACGACAAGCTCTGCACCGGCAACCCGGTCTTCAAGGCGCGGCTCCAGGACGTCGGCTATCTGGACCTGACCGGCGCGCTGGCGCTCGGCGCCACCGGGCCGGTCCTGCGCTCCGCCGGGCTCCCGCACGACCTGCGCAAGTCCGACCCGTACTGCGGCTACGAGAACTACGACTTCGAGGTGCCGACCACCGACACCTGCGACTCCTACGGGCGCTTCCTGCTGCGCATCGAGGAGATGCGCCAGTCGCTGCGGATCATCGAGCAGTGCATCGAGCGGCTGGAGCCTGGCCCCGTGATGGTGGCCGACAAGAAGATCGCCTGGCCCGCCCAACTGGCCCTCGGCCCCGACGGGATGGGCAACTCGCTCGACCACATCAAGAACATCATGGGCACCTCCATGGAGGCCCTGATCCACCACTTCAAGCTGGTCACCGAGGGCTTCCGGGTCCCGCCCGGGCAGGTGTACACGGCGGTCGAGTCCGCCAAGGGCGAGCTGGGCGTGCACATGGTGAGCGACGGCGGCACCCGCCCGTACCGGGTCCACTTCCGCGACCCCTCGTTCACCAACCTCCAGTCCATGGCGGCGATGTGCGAGGGCGGCATGGTCGCCGACGTCATCGTCGCGGTGGCGTCCATCGACCCCGTGATGGGAGGCGTTGACCGATGACAGCCACCGCTGAGAACCGCGGGGTGCCGCTGGGGATGCCCCAGCCGCCGGCGGCCAGCTACCCGGCCGACGTGCGGGCGCGGCTTGAGGCGGACGCCGCCACGGTCGTCGCCCGCTACCCGGACAGCCGCTCCGCGCTGCTCCCGCTGCTGCACCTGGTGCAGTCGGAGGAGGGCCATGTCACCCGCACCGGCATGCAGTTCTGCGCCGACGTGCTGGGCCTGACCACGGCCGAGGTGACCGCCGTCGCCACCTTCTACTCGATGTACCGGCGCCGCCCCTCGGGCGACTACCAGGTCGGCGTCTGCACCAACACGCTCTGCGCCGTGCTCGGCGGAGACGCCATCTTCGAGGCGCTCCAGGAACACCTGGCCCTCGGCAACGGCGAGACCACCGAGGACGGCAAGGTCACGCTGGAGCACATCGAGTGCAACGCGGCCTGCGACTTCGCGCCGGTGCTGATGGTCAACTGGGAGTTCTTCGACAACCAGACGGTCGAGTCCGCCAAGGCGCTCGTCGACCAGCTGCGCGCCGGCGAGGAGGTCGTCCCCACCAGGGGCGCCCCGCTCTGCGACTTCAAGCGCACCGCCCGCATCCTCGCCGGCTTCCCCGACGAGCGCCCCGGCGCCGTCGCCGCCGGCGGCAGCGCCGGGCCCGCCTCCCTCGCCGGGCTCCGCCTCGCCAAGGGCGAGACGGGCCCAGCCGTGGTCGTCACCCCGCACAACCCCGATGTGCCGGATGACGAGGAGCCAGCGCGCCACCCCAGCTCCCATGACGCCCCCCAGCAGACTTCGGCATCCGACCCGCAGAACCCCGCGGGCCGCACCGCCGAGGAGGGTGAGTGATGACCGTGACCACGGACGACGTCAACGAGACGACCCCGAGGAAGCTGCTCGCCCCGGTGCTGTCCGCGTCCTGGGACCAGGCCGAGTCCTGGACGCTGGACGTCTACCGGAAGAACGGCGGCTACCGCGGCCTGGCCAAGGCGCTCGCGATGGCACCGGACGACGTCATCGCCTACGTCAAGGAGTCCGGGCTGCGCGGCCGGGGTGGCGCCGGCTTCCCCACCGGCATGAAGTGGCAGTTCATCCCGCAGGGTGACGGCAAGCCGCACTACCTGGTGGTCAACGCGGACGAGTCCGAGCCGGGGACCTGCAAGGACATCCCGCTGCTCTACGCCAACCCGCACTCCCTCGTGGAGGGCATGATCATCGCCTGCCACGCGATCCGCTCGAACCACGCCTTCATCTATCTGCGCGGCGAGGTCGTGCCCGTGCTGCGCCGGCTCCAGGCAGCCGTGGCCGAGGCGCACGCCGCCGGCTACCTCGGCGAGGGCGCGCTCGGCGAGGGCGGCGATCTGGAGATCACCGTGCACGCCGGGGCCGGCGCCTATATCTGCGGCGAGGAGACCGCGCTGCTCGACTCCCTGGAGGGCCGACGCGGACAGCCGAGGCTCCGCCCGCCGTTCCCCGCCGTGGCCGGCCTCTACGCCTGCCCCACCGTGGTGAACAACGTCGAGTCGATCGCCTCGGTTCCCGCCATCATGGATCAGGGCAAGGACTGGTTCCGCTCCATGGGCAGCGAGAAGTCCCCCGGCTTCACGCTCTACTCGCTCTCGGGGCATGTCGCCCAGCCCGGGCAGTACGAGGCGCCGCTGGGCATCACGCTCCGCGAACTCCTTGAGCTCAGCGGCGGGATGCGCCCAGGCCACCGGCTCAAGTTCTGGACGCCGGGCGGCTCGTCGACCCCGCTGCTGACCGACGAACACCTCGACGTCCCGCTGGACTACGAGGGCGTCGGCGCCGCCGGGTCGATGCTCGGCACCAAGGCCCTCCAGTGCTTCGACGAGACCACCTGCGTGGTCCGCGCCGTCACCCGCTGGACGGAGTTCTACGCCCACGAGTCCTGCGGCAAGTGCACCCCCTGCCGCGAGGGCACCTACTGGCTCGTCCAGTTGATGCGCGACATCGAGGCGGGCAAGGCCCTGCTCAGCGACCTGGACAAGATCGCGGACATCGCCGACAACATCAACGGCAAGTCGTTCTGCGCCCTCGGCGACGGCGCGGCCAGCCCGATCTTCTCCTCGCTCAAACACTTCCGCGCCGAGTACGAACAGCACATCACGGAGCGCGGCTGCCCCTTCGACCCCGCCAAGTCCACCGCCTGGTCGGACAGCGCATCCCCCCAGGAGGTGAACGCATGACGGTCACCACCGACGCCAAGAACGGTGGTGGGCAGGCAGCCAAGCCGCCCCAGGCCGATCTGGTCACCCTGACCATCGACGGCATCGAGATCTCCGTGCCCAAGGGCACCCTGGTGATCCGGGCCGCCGAGCAACTCGGCATCGAGATCCCCCGCTTCTGCGACCATCCGCTGCTCGACCCGGCCGGCGCCTGCCGGCAGTGCATCGTGGAGGTGGAGGGCCAGCGCAAGCCGATGGCCTCCTGCACCATCACCTGCACCGAGGGCATGGTGGTCCGCAGCCACCTCACCTCGCCGGTCGCCGAGAAGGCGCAGCGCGGCGTGATGGAGCTGCTGCTGATCAACCACCCGCTGGACTGCCCGGTCTGCGACAAGGGCGGCGAATGCCCCCTCCAGAACCAGGCGATGTCGACGGGCGAGGCGGAGAGCCGCTTCGAAGGCGCCAAGCGCACCTACGAGAAGCCGGTGCCGATCTCGGCGCAGGTGCTGCTGGACCGCGAGCGCTGTGTGCTCTGCGCCCGCTGCACCCGCTTCTCCAACCAGGTCGCCGGCGACCCGATGATCGAGCTCATCGAGCGAGGCGCGCTCCAGCAGGTCGGCACCGGACAGGGGGACCCGTTCGAGTCCTACTTCTCCGGCAACACCATCCAGATCTGCCCGGTCGGCGCGCTCACCTCGGCCGCCTACCGGTTCCGCTCCCGCCCGTTCGACCTGGTCTCGTCGCCCAGCGTCTGCGAGCACTGCTCAGGCGGCTGCGCCACCCGCACCGACCACCGGCGCGGCAAGGTGATGCGCCGCCTGGCGGCCGACGAGCCCGAGGTCAACGAGGAGTGGATCTGCGACAAGGGCCGCTTCGCGTTCCGCTACGCGCAGCGCCCCGACCGGCTCACCGTCCCGCTGGTGCGGAACGCCGAGACGGGTGAGCTGGCCCCGGCCAGCTGGCCGGAGGCGCTGCGCGCCGCCGCCGCCGGGCTGGCCAAAGCCAAGGGCCGGGCCGGCGTGCTCACCGGCGGCCGGCTCACCGTCGAGGACACCTACGCGTACGCCAAGTTCGCCAGGGTCGCCCTCGGCAGCAACGACATCGACTTCCGCGCCCGGGCGCACAGCCCGGAGGAGGCCGCGTTCCTCGCCAGCCAGATCGCGGGCCACGGCCAGGACCTGGACGGCGCCGGCGTCACCTACCGCGCCCTGGAGTCGGCGCCCGCGGTGCTGCTGGTCGGCTTCGAGTCCGAGGAGGAGGCGCCCGGCGTCTTCCTGCGGCTGCGCAAGGCCAACCGCAAGCACGGCCAGCGGATCTTCAGCGTCGCCAGCCACATCACCCGTGGCCTGGCCAAGACCGACGGCACGCTGCTGCCGGCCGCGCCCGGCACCGAGCCCGACTGGCTGGAGGCGCTCGCCGGCAACGACCAGGCGCTCGGCGCCGAAGGCCGGCGCGCCGCCGAGGCGCTGCGCCAGCCGGGCGCCCTGCTGATCGTCGGCGAGCGGCTGGCCGGCGTGCCCGGCGGGTACACGGCGGCCGTGGCCGCCGCCGCGGCCAGCGGCGCCACGCTGGTCTGGATCCCGCGCCGCGCCGGTGAGCGCGGCGCGATCGAGGTGGGCGCGCTGCCGGGGCTGCTGCCCGGCGGGCGGCCCGAGTCGGACGTCCAGGCCCGCCGCGAGGTGGCCGCCGCCTGGGGCCTTCGCTCGCTGCCCGAGGCGCCGGGCCGGGACACCGCCGGCATCCTCGCCGCCGCGGCAGACGGCGGCCTTGACGCCTTGGTGGTGGCCGGCGTCGAGCTGGCCGACCTGCCCGATCCCGCGCTCGCCCGGCGCGCGTTGGACGCGGTCGCCGACCGCGGCTTCCTGCTCAGCCTGGAGCTGCGTCCCTCCGAGGTGACCGAGCGGGCCGACGTGGTGCTGCCGGTCTCAGCCGTGGTCGAGAAGGAGGGCACCTTCCTCAACTGGGAGGGCCGCGCCCGGCCGTTCCACGCCGCCATCAAGCCCGACCAGATGACCAGGCGGCAGACCCAGACCGACGCCCGCGCCCTCCAGATGCTGGCGGACGAGCTGGACGTCCATCTGGGCCTGCCCGACATCGACACGCTGCGCGCCGAGTTGGACGGCTTCGCCGAGTGGACGGGCGCCCTGCCGCTGGGGCCGACCGCCACGCCGACCGAGCTGCCCCGGCCCGACGCCGGTGAGGCGGTGCTCGCCGGGCACCGACTCCTGCTCGACCAGGGCCTGTTGCAGCAGGGCGACGACGCGTTGGCCGCCACCCGGCACGCGGCCGTCGCCCGGCTGTCGCCCGCCACCGCCGAGGAGGCCGGCGTCGCCCACGGTGATCCGCTCGCCGTGACGGGCCCGGCCGGCACGGTCACCCTGCCGCTGTATGTGACCGACGAGCTGCCGGACCGCGTGGTCTGGCTGCCGCTGAACTCCGTTGGTGGCGGCGCCTACCAGGACCTGGGCGCCCGCCCGGGGCAGCTGGTCCGGGTCGCCGCCTTGACTTCGGCCGCTTCGCAGGCCACCGAGGAGGTGAACGCGTGATGCTGGCCGAAGAACTGACAACCGGGCTGGCGGCGGAGGCCGACCTGTCCATGTTCGGCGACGACCCCTTCTGGCTGGTCCTGATCAAGGCCGTCTTCTGCTTCGCGTTCCTGCTGGGCACGGTGCTGGTCTGCATCGTGATGGAGCGCAAGGTGCTCGGCTGGATGCAGCTGCGCATCGGCCCCAACCGGGCCGGGCCCTGGGGTCTGCTCCAGTCGCTCGCCGACGGCGTCAAGCTGATGATGAAGGAGGACATCGTCGTCAAGGGCTCCGACAAGGTGCTCTTCATCATGGCGCCGATGCTCGCCACCATCCCCGCGCTGATGGCCATCGCGGTGATCCCGTTCGGCCCCGCCGACGATCCGGTGAGCATCTTCGGCACCCAGACGGTGCTCCAACTCACCGACCTCCCGGTCGCGTTGCTCTATGTGCTGGCCACCGCCGCGATCGCCGTCTACGGCACGGTGCTCGCCGGCTGGTCGTCAGGCTCCACCTACCCGCTGCTCGGCGGGGTGCGGGCCACGGCGCAGATCATCTCCTACGAGGTCGCCATGGGCCTCAGCTTCGCCGCCGTCTTCCTCTACTCCGGATCGATGTCCACCTCGGGCATCGTGGAGGCGCAGGAGGACCGCTGGTTCATGATCCTGCTCCCGGTGTCGTTCCTGATCTACATGATCGCGATGGTTGGCGAGGCGCACCGCCCGCCGTTCGACATGCCGGAGTCCGAGGGCGACCTGGTCGGCGGGTATCTCACCGAGTACTCGTCCATCAAGTTCGCCTTCTTCATGATGTCCGAGTACATCCACACGGTCACCGTGTCGGCCCTGATGGTCACCCTCTTCCTGGGCGGCTGGCGCGCGCCGGCGCCCATCAGCTTCTGGGAGGGCGCCAACTCCGGCTGGTGGCCGATGCTCTGGTTCACCGTGAAGCTGGTCGCGGTCATCTTCTTCTTCGTCTGGATCCGGGCCTCGCTGCCCCGGGTGCGCTACGACCAGTTCATGGTTCTGGGCTGGAAGGTCCTGATCCCGATCGCGCTGGTCTGGCTGATGCTGGTCGCCACCGTGCGGGCGATGCAGAACGAGGACTACGGCTTCCAGGACATCGTGCTCTGGGTGGCCGGGGGAGTGCTGGTCCTGCTGTTGCTCTCGCTGGTCGTCGACTTCCTCAGGGACCGCTCCGATCAGCGGCGCGAGGCCGCGGAGGAGGAGCAGCCCGAGGAGCCGTTCGACCCGCTGGCCGGCGGGTATCCGGTGCCGCCACTGCCGGGGCAGACCCTGCCGCCGGTGCCACGCCGCCGCTCCAGGGCCGAACGGGCCACCCCGGGCGACTCCGAGGGGGACTCCACCGACTCCGAGGGAGACGGGAAGGCGGGCGCCGCCATCACGTCCGAGGGAAAGGAGGGTGACGATGGCTGAGTTCCACAATCCGGTGGCCGGCTTCGGCGTGACCTTCAAGGCCATGTTCAAGAAGCGGATGACCGAGCAGTACCCGGAGGAGAAGAAGCCGACCGCGCCCCGTTTCCACGGCCGGCACCAGCTCAACCGGCACCCGGACGGCCTGGAGAAGTGCATCGGCTGCGAGCTGTGCGCCTGGGCCTGTCCCGCCGACGCCATCTATGTGGAGGGCGCGGACAACACCGAGGAGGAGCGCTACTCCCCGGGCGAGCGCTACGGCCGCGTCTACCAGATCAACTACCTGCGCTGCATCCTCTGCGGGCTGTGCGTGGAGGCGTGCCCCACGCGCGCGCTGACCATGACCAACGAGTACGAGCTGGCCGACCGCTCGCGCGCCTCCCTGATCTACACCAAGGAGGAGCTGCTCTCGGGCCTCAAGGACGGCATGGTCGAGGCGCCGCACGCGATGTACCCGGGCACGGACGACCAGTCCTACTACCGGGGCGAGGTCACGGAGGCCGCGCCTGGCACCGTGCGGCAGACCGCCTGGAGCAAGGGCGAGACGCCCGAAGGGGCCGAGGCCGACGACGCGTTGGCGGCGGCCTCCCGGCTGACCGACCCGAAGGACCCGGCCGACTCGGAGGTGCGCCCGTGAGCGCCCTCACCTCGCTGGCCGCCGAGACGTCCACCTCCACGGGCGAGGCCGTGCAGTTCTGGCTGCTCGGCCCGATCGCGCTGATCGGCGGCCTGGGCACGGTGCTGATGAAGCGCGCGGTGTACTCCGCGCTCTGCCTCGCCGGCACCATGGTCATCCTGGCGCTGTTCTACCTCGCCAACGGCGCCTACTTCCTCGGCATGGTGCAGATCGTGGTCTACACCGGCGCCGTGATGATGCTCTTCCTCTTCGTGCTGATGCTGGTCGGCGTGAGCCATACCGACACGCTCAAGGAGACGCTCAAGGGCCAGCGTTGGGTCGCCGCTGGGCTCGGCCTCGGCCTCGGCCTGCTGCTGGTCTCCGGCATCGGCCAGGCGTCGACCGGCTCCTTCACCGGCCTCGCCCAGGCCAACGCCGACGGGAACGTGCAGGGGCTCGCCTCGCTGCTCTTCACCCGGTATGTGGTGGCCTTCGAGGTCACCGGCGTGCTGCTGACCATCGCCGCGATCGGCGCCACCCTGCTCACCCACCGCGAGCGCCTCGAACGCGCCAAGAGCCAGCGCGAGCTGGCCGACGCCCGGGTGCGCGGCGGCAAGCAGCTCCCGCCGCTGCCGGCCCCCGGCGTCTACGCCCGCCACAACGGCGTGGACCTCCCCGGCCTGCTGCCCGACGGCACTCCGTCGGAGCTGACCGTCAACCCGACGCTGCGCGCCCGTGGTCATGTGCGTGAGGTGCACGAGGACGCGCTCGCCGCGGTGCGCGCGCTGGAACAGCGCACCAACCGGCACCACGGCCGCGAGGAGGCCCCCGGCCGCCCTGGCGCCGAGGGCCCCGATCGTGACGGAACAGACGGTTCCGACGGCGCCCCCGGTGACGCCAAGGACGCCGAGGAGGCCAGGAAGTGAGCCCGGAGAACTACCTCTATCTGGCGGCGCTGCTCTTCACCGTGGGCGCCTGCGGCGTGCTGCTGCGGCGGAACGCGATCGTGGTGTTCATGTGCGTGGAGCTGATGCTCAACGCCGCCAACCTGGCGCTGGTCACCTTCTCCCGTATGCACGGCAATCTCGACGGCCAGATCATGGCCTTCTTCGTGATGGTCGTGGCCGCCGCCGAGGTGGTGGTCGGGTTGGCGATCATCGTCAGCGTCTACCGCTCGCGTCATTCGGCCTCGGTTGACGACGCCAGTCTGATGAAGCTGTAAGGGGACGAGAACCAGTGGAGTCATTGATCGGACTGCTCGTCGGCGCGCCGCTGCTCGGCGCCGCGCTGCTGTTGGTGGGCGGGCGCCGCCTGGACCGGACGGGCCACTGGCTGGCGACCGGCCTGTCGGCCGTCTCCTTCGTCCTCGCCGCCGTCCTCTTCTTCGACCTGCTCGGTCGGGACGGCGACGACCGGGCCCTGCACCAGCACCTGTTCAGTTGGGTGCCGGTGGCCGACTTCCAGGCGGATGTGGCGTTCCAGCTCGACCAGCTGTCGATGACGTTCGTCCTGCTGATCACGAGCGTGGGCACGCTGATCCACCTCTACTCGATCGGCTATATGGAGCACGACGAGCGGCGGCGGCGGTTCTTCGCCTATCTGAACCTCTTCCTGGCGGCGATGCTGCTGCTGGTGCTCGCCGACAACTACCTGCTGCTCTACGTCGGTTGGGAGGGCGTCGGGCTCGCCTCGTTCCTGCTGATCAGCTTCTGGCAGCACAAGCCGAGCGCGGCGACCGCGGGCAAGAAGGCGTTCGTGGTCAACCGGGTCGGCGATGTGGGGCTCTCCATCGCCATCCTGCTGATGTTCACCACCTTCGGCAGCTTCGCCTTCGAGCCGGTGCTCGCCGGCGCCAACGAGACCTCGGAGGGCACGCTCACCGCCATCGGCCTGATGCTGTTGCTGGCCGCCTGCGGCAAGTCGGCGCAGGTGCCGCTCCAGTCCTGGCTGGGCGACGCGATGGAGGGCCCGACCCCGGTCTCGGCCCTGATCCACGCCGCCACCATGGTCACCGCCGGCGTCTATCTGATCACCCGCTCCGGGGCGATCTTCAACGCGGCGCCCGACGCGCAGACCGTGGTGATCGTGGTCGGCGCGGTGACGCTGCTCTTCGGGGCGATCGTCGGTTGCGCCAAGGACGACATCAAGAAGGCGCTGGCCGGTTCGACCATGTCGCAGATCGGCTACATGATGCTGGCCGCCGGGCTCGGGCCCGTGGGCTATGTCTTCGCCATCATGCACCTGGTCACCCACGGCTTCTTCAAGGCCGGCCTGTTCCTCGGCGCCGGATCCGTGATGCACGGCATGAACGACGAGGTCGACATGCGGCGTTACGGCGGCCTCCGGAAGTACATGCCGATCACGTTTGTCACGTTCGGCCTCGCCTATCTGGCGATCATCGGCTTCCCCTATCTCTCCGGATACTTCTCCAAGGACGAGATCATCTACGCCGGGTTCAGCCAGGGCGGCACCGAGGGCTGGATCCTCGGCGGCGTCATGCTGCTGGGCGCCGCGCTCACCGCGTACTACATGACGCGGATCATGCTGCTGACGTTCTTCGGCGAGAAGCGGTGGCAGCCGGACGCGCAGGGCCACGAGCCGCACCCGCACGAGTCCCCGCTCTCCATGACCATCCCGATGATGGTGCTGGCGGTCGGCTCGGTCGGCGCCGGCTTCTTCTTCAACCTGGACGAGCGGTTCGTGCACTGGCTTGAGCCGGTCACCGGCCTCGACCACGGGGACTCCCCGGTCAGCCATGGCACGGTCGCGCTGGCCGCCACCGGCGTGATGCTGCTCGGCGTCGCCGCCGCCTGGTGGCAGTACGGCCGCCGGCCCGTGCCCGTGGTGGCGCCGCGCGGACGCTGGATCACCAGGGCGGCCCGACGCGACCTGCTCCAGGACGACTTCAACCACGCCGCGTTCGTGGCGCCGGGCAACTACCTGACCCGTGGCCTGGTCTATCTGGACCACAAGCTGGTGGACGGCGTGGTCAACGGCACGGCCGCCTCGTTCGGCGGTCTCTCCGGCCGGCTGCGCCGGGTCCAGAACGGATTCGCCCGCAGCTACGCGGTCTCGATGTTCGGCGGTGCGGCTGTGCTGATCGCCGCGACCCTGCTGATGAGGGCGGTCTGATATGTCATTTCCCCTGCTGACGGCCACGGCGCTGACGCCCGCCATCGGGGCCGTCGTCACCGCGACGGTGCCGGCCGCCCGGCGGACCCTGGCCAAGTGGCTGGCGCTGTTCTTCTCGCTGGCCACGGTCGGCTTCGCCGCCGCCGTGCTGCTGCGCTTCGACACGGGCTCGGGAGCCGACCGCTTCCAGCTGACCGAGTCCAGGTCCTGGATCGAGGACTTCGGGGTCCGCTACGAACTGGGCGTGGACGGCATCGGCGTGGCGATGATCGCGCTGACCGCCCTGCTGATCCCGTTCCTGATCGGCGCGGGCTGGCGGGACGCGGATCCGGAGGAGAACGAGGGCGCGGAGCGCGCGGAGAACCGCCGTTGGCGGCCCACCCAGGCCTTCTTCGCCCTGATCCTGCTGGTCGAGGCGATGGTCATCATGTCCTTCGCCGCCACCGACATCTTCCTCTTCTACATCTTCTTCGAAGCCATGCTGATCCCGATGTACTTCCTCATCGGGGGCTTCGGGGACCGCGCCGGCGAACAGGGCGAGGAGGGGCAGGCGCGGCAACGCTCCTACGCCGCCGTCAAGTTCCTGCTGTACAACCTGGCCGGTGGTCTGGTGATGCTGGCGGCCGTCATCGGCCTCTACGTCGCCACGGCCGACCAGCTGCCCGAGGGCACGTTCTCCCTCCAGCAGATCCTCCAGGCGCGGGCCGCCGGCGAGTTGGACTTCGGTACCGGCACCGAGCGGTGGCTCTTCCTCGGCTTCTTCGTGGCCTTCGCCATCAAGGCGCCGCTCTGGCCGCTGCACACCTGGCTGCCCAACGCGATGGGCGAGTCGACGGCGCCGGTCGCGGTGCTGATCACGGCCGTGGTCGACAAGGTCGGCACCTTCGCGATGCTCCGCTTCTGCCTCGGCCTCTTCCCCGAGGCCAGCTCCTGGGCCACGCCGGTGGTGCTCGGCCTGGCGCTGGTCAGCATCATCTACGGCGCGCTGCTGGCGCTGGGCCAGCGGGACATCAAGCGGCTGATCGCCTACGCGTCGATCAGCCACTTCGGCTTCATCGTGCTGGGCATCTTCGCGATGACCAGCCAGGGCCAGAGCGGCGCGACGCTCTACATGGTCAACCACGGGGTCGCCACGGCGGTGCTGCTGCTGGTGGCCGGCTTCCTGATCGCCCGCAGGGGTTCGCGTCTGATCCAGGACTACGGCGGGGTGCAGAAGCCGGCGCCCAAGCTCGCCGGCGCCTTCCTGATCGGCGGTCTCGCCACTCTCTCGCTGCCGGGGCTCGGCCCGTTCGTCTCCGAGTTCCTGGTCCTGGTCGGCACGTTCAGCCGCTACCGGGTGGCCGGGATCATCGCCTGTGTCGGCATCGTGCTGGCGGCGCTCTATGTGCTGGTGCTCTACCAGCGCACCATGACGGGCCCCGTCAAGCCCGGCATCGAGAAGCTGCCGGACCTGAGGGTGCGGGAGATCGCCGTGGTGGCGCCGCTGGTCGCGCTGCTGATCTTCCTCGGAGTCTTCCCCAAGCCGATCACCGACATCGTCAACCCGGCCGTGGAGCACACGCTCTCCGACGTCGGCAAGACGGACCCGGAACCTGAACTGCCCGCAGTGGAGGCCGCACCGTGAATGAATTGCAGGCCCCGGACATCGAATGGGTCGCGCTCTCGCCGAGCCTGATCGTGTTCGGCGCCGCCATCGTAGGCGTGCTGATCGAGGCGTTCCTGCCGCGCCGGCAGCGGTACTACGCCGAAGTGGCGGTGTCCGCACTGGCGTTGGCCGGCGCGTTCGCCGCCGTGATCGGTCTCGCCGCCAGCGGGCATGCCACGGACGAGTCGCAGATCGCCGGCATGGGCGCGCTGGCCGTCGACGGGCCCGCGCTGTTCCTCCAGGGCGTGATCGCGCTGGTCGGTCTGGTGTCGGTGGCGCTCTTCGCCGAACGGCGCCTTGA
The DNA here is from genome assembly GCF_020740535.1 of Streptomyces profundus. NCBI lineage: Bacteria > Bacillati > Actinomycetota > Actinomycetes > Kitasatosporales > Streptomycetaceae > Streptomyces > Streptomyces profundus. The sequence goes on along the minus strand of NZ_CP082362.1, from coordinate 2,674,228 downwards.
GCCGGCGGTGCACGGCGCCCGCGTCGACTCGTTCGCCGCCGCGCCGGCCGCCGTGCCGGGCGGGCCCGCCGAGCAGGAGGCCGTCAAGGCCGGGCGCACCACCACGGAGATCTTCCCGCTGCTGCTCTTCGCGGTCGGCGGGATGCTGCTCTTTGTCGCGGCGAACGACCTGCTGGTGCTGTTCATCGCCCTTGAGGTGCTGTCCCTCCCGCTGTATCTGCTCTGCGCGCTGGCCCGCAGGCGGCGGCTGCTCTCCCAGGAGGCGGCCGTCAAGTACTTCCTGCTGGGCGCGTTCGCCTCCGCGTTCCTGCTCTTCGGCGTGGCCCTGCTCTACGGCTACGCGGGCACCGTCTCCTACGCCGGCATCGCCGACGTGGTGGCCGGCGAGCCGGGCGCGATCGACCCCGGCCTCGCCGGGACGATGGGCAACGACGCGCTGCTGCTGATCGGCGGCGCCCTGCTGGTGATGGGCCTGCTCTTCAAGGTGGGCGCCGTCCCGTTCCACATGTGGACCCCCGACGTCTACCAGGGCGCGCCGACCCCGGTCACCGGCTTCATGGCCGCCGCGACGAAGGTCGCCGCGTTCGGCGCCCTGCTGCGGCTGCTCTATGTGGTGCTGCCGGGGCTGAGTTGGGACTGGGAACCGGTGCTGTGGGGCGTCACCATCGCCTCCATGGTCGGCGGCGCGGTCATCGCCATCACCCAGACCGACGTCAAGCGGCTGCTGGCCTACTCCTCCATCGCGCACGCCGGTTTCATCCTGGCCGGCGTGGTGTCGCTGTCGGAGGACGGCGTCAGCTCGGTGCTGTTCTACCTGGGCGCCTACTCCCTGGTGACGCTGGGCGCCTTCGCCGTGGTGACGCTGGTGCGGGACTCCGGGGGCGAGGCGACGCACCTGTCCAAGTGGGCCGGGCTCGGGCGGCGTTCGCCGCTGCTGGCCTCGGTCTTCGCGCTGTTCCTGCTGGCCTTCGCCGGCATCCCGCTGACGTCGGGCTTCGCCGGCAAGTTCGCCGTCTTCCGGGCCGCGGCCGATTCGGGGGCGATGGGCCTGGTGGTGGTCGGCGTGCTGGCCTCGGCGATCGCCGCGTTCTTCTATGTCCGGGTGATCGTGCTGATGTTCTTCAGCGAGCCCAAGCCGGACGGTCCCTCCGTGGTGATCCCGTCCCCGCTCACCAGCTCGGTGATCGGTCTTGCCGCCGTGGCGACGGTGGTGCTGGGCGTGGCGCCGCAGTACTTCCTCGATCTGGCCGGCCAGGCCGGGGTCTTCGTCCGCTGACCACCCCCGGGCGGCGTCTGAACACGACGGCGGCCCGGCACCCTCATCCGATGTCGCGGAGAGGGCGCCGGGCCGCCGTGCCGGTTCAGCCGTGCCAGCGGGCCACGGTGCCTCCCCGGGCCCTGGGGCCCGGACCGTGGCCGCCGGTCAGAGGCCCAGCTCCTCCAGCTCCCGCTGGAGCTCCTCCAGCTCGGCGAGGTCCTCGTCCAGGCCGCCCAGGTCGCCCAGGTCGGGCATGTCCTCAAGACCGGCCATGTCGCCCAGCGACTGGTAGGTCTCGGTGGTGCCGGAGGCCCAGGTGACGTTGAGGTCCGAGCCGTTGAGCGCCAGGGTGGCCTCGCTGAAGTCGGTGGAGCCGTTGTCGCACTCAAGCGAGATGGTGTCGTCGGCGACCGTGCCGAAGCAGGAGGCCCCGGACATGTCGCTGAGGGTGTTCTCCACGAAGGTGACGGTGCCGGAGGTGAACGTCAGCACCGCGTCCGCTTCCTCAAGGCCGGTGGCCCAGAAGCCCTCCAGCTCCTCGGCGGTCGGCGCCGCACCGCCCGCGTCACCGCCCGCGGCCTCCTCGCCGCCCGTCTCGTCGCCGCCGGTGTCGCCACCGTCCTGCTCCTGGCCCCCCTGGCCCAGGCTGCCGCCGCCCTCACCGTCCTCGTCGTCACCGCCACAGGCGCTCAGCAGCAGCATGGCCGCGGCCACGGCCGGCACGGCGAGACGTATCGAGCTACGCATCTGATTCCCCTCAAAGTTGAGCATGTCGAGGGAAGATTAGCCTGTGCGGGGCGGGGTAGATGGCACTGTTACGGTCCTATTTCATCTGCGCCCCCGGGTTGAGACCTTGGGCACAACTTCCCCACTTCGCGACCGTTTTCGACGCCGGTGGCCACGCCCGCCCGTTCCGGGGCGCGCGGCGGGGTCGCGGGTCCAGGGGTCGCGGGTCAGGGGCCGTGGGTCAGAGAGGCGGGCCCACCGTGCCGCTGACCTCGCCCAGGCCGATCCGCCCGCCGCCGGTGCCCGGCGCCCAGGCGGTGATGGTGACGTGGTCCCCGTCCGCCAGGAACGCCCGTTCCCCGTCCGCGAGGCGGAGCGGACGCTCACCGTTCCAGGAGAGCTCAAGGAGCGAGCCGCGCTGCCCCTCGGCCGGCCCCGAGACCGTGCCCGAGGCGAAGAGGTCGCCGGTGCGCAGGGTGGCCCCGTTCACCGTCATATGGGCCAGCTGCTGCGCCGCCGTCCAGTACATGGAGGCGAACGGGGGCTCGGCCACGGCCTCGCCGTTGAGCAGCACGGTCAGCCGCAGATCGAGCCCGCCTGGCGGCTCGGCCGCGTCGTCCAGATAGGGGAGGAGCGGCCGGTCACGCTCGGGGGGCGCGACCCAGGCCGCGTCCAGCGCGTCGAGCGGGGTGATCCAGGCGGACACTGAGGTGGCGAACGACTTGCCCAGGAATGGGCCGAGCGGCACGTACTCCCACGCCTGGATGTCCCTGGCCGACCAGTCGTTGACCAGACACACGCCGAACACGTGCTCGCGCAGCGCGGACAGCGGCACCGGGCGCCCGGGCTCGGACGGGGTGCCCACCACGAAGCCGACCTCGGCCTCGATGTCCAGCCGCGTCGAAGGCCCGAACTCGGGCAGCGCGGCGCTGTCCGACGAGGAGGCCGGCCGCCGCTGCCCCAGCGGGCGCCGCACCGTGCCGCCGCTCACCCGGACCGTGCCGGCCCGGCCGTGGTAACCGATCGGCAGATGCTTCCAGTTGGGCGTCAGCGGCGGCTGGCCGGGCCGGAAGATCCGGCCGACGTTGCTCGCGTGGTGCTCGCTGGCGTAGAAGTCGACATAGTCGGCGACGGTGAACGGGAGCCGGAGCGCGACCGCGTCCAGCGGGTGCAGCAGCGGCTCCACCGTGGCGTGGTGCGCCGGATCGCCGAGCCATGCCCGCAGCTCGGCCCTGACGGCCTGCCAGACGGGGCGGCCGGCGGCCAGCAGGGCGTCCAGGGAGGGCGCGGAGAGCGGCGCGGCATGGGGGGAGCCAAGGGCGCGCGCGACGGCGCCCACGTCCAGCACACGCTCCCCCCACCGCACGCCCACCCGAGGCGCGTCCGGTGCGTCGGCGGGGGTGAAGACCCCATAGGGAAGGTTGTCGATTCCGAACAACGCTGCGGCGGTCGGCATGGAGACATGCTATCGAGCGCACCCACGCGCACCAGCGGTACGTCCCCGAAGTGATCGACATGCGACCGGATACGCTGCCAGGGACAACGCATCGGAGATCAGGGGAGAGCGCTCGTGACCGTCGTTGGTCCCTTCGGGGTGAGCGTGCGGGACCCGGCCCTGGACGCCGAGGTCCAGGCGGGGCTTTCCGCCGTCGAAGCGGGGCTGGTCGAGGCGACCAAGAGTGATGTCGACTTTATAACCGAGACGGCGCAGCACCTCGTCCGAGCCGGGGGTAAACGGTTCCGCCCGCTGGTGCTGCTGCTGGCCGCCCAGTTCGGCGACGCCCACGGGCCCCGGGTCGTGCCGGCCGGTGTGGTGGTCGAGTTGACTCATCTGGCGACGCTCTACCACGACGACATCATGGACGAGGCCCAGGTCAGGCGCGGGGTGCCCAGCGCCAACGCCCGCTGGGACAACTCCGTGGCCGTGCTCACCGGCGACTTCCTCTTCGCGCGGGCCTCGACGATAGTGGCCGAGCTGGGCACCGACGCGGTACGGGTCCAGTCCGAGGCGTTCGGGCGCCTGGTCACCGGGCAGATCCAGGAGACCGCCGGGCCGCGCCCCGGCGAGGACCCGGTCGTCCACCACCTCGACGTGGTCGCGGGCAAGACGGGTTCGCTGATCGCTGTGGCCGGCCGGATGGGCGCGATGATGGCGGGCGCCCCCGCGGAGGCCGTCGAGGTGCTGGGCCGCTACGGCGAGCTGATCGGCATCGCGTTCCAGCTGGCCGATGACGTGCTGGACATCGCCAGTGACCGTGCGGAGTCGGGCAAGACGCCCGGCACCGACCTGCGGGAGGGCGTCGCCACGCTGCCCGTGCTGCGGCTGCGCGAGCTGGCCGCCCGCAGCGGCGCGGCCGAGGACGTCGGCCTGGTCGAGCTGCTGGCCGGCGATCTCTCGGACGACGCGCGGCTGGCCGACGCGCTGACGGGGCTGCGCGCGCACCCCGCGCTCGAACTGGCCCGCCAGGACGCGCTGGCGTTCGCCGAGCGCGCCAGGGAGAGCCTCGCGCCGCTGCCGGACGGCGCCGCCAAGGAGGCGCTGGGCGAGCTCTGCGACGCGGTGGCGGATCGTACCAGCTGATGAGCGGAGCGTAGTTACAGGTGCTCAACGCCGGCCGCCCCCGAGCCCGAGGGCGGCCGTCCCCTACGGGTTCCCCAGGTCGAAAGGTCACAACCGTCGTCCTTTGGTAGTACCGAAGAGCCGTCCACGGGCGGATGCCTTCGAGCCGCCGTGCTGGTGCAATGGATACAGCCACAAGGCAAGCGGAGGGGCATCTGATGGCTTTGCACAGGAACATCCGGCGCGCGGGACTTCCCATCGCCGTGACAGCTGGTGTCGCGGCGATCGGTGTCGGCGTGTGGCCGGCCCTGGCCAGCGACGGCAGCCCGGAGCTGCCGGAGATGACGGCCGAGGAGTTGGTGGTGCTCGTCGCCGAGTCGGAGACGGCACAGCTGTCCGGCACGGTGCGCGTGGAGACAGACTTCGGCCTGCCCAGCCTGCCGGACTTCGGCGGGGTCACCGAAGGGGCGATAGGCGAGTTCGTCGGCGTGGACGGCCCGTTGGCCTCCCTGCTGTCGGGGGACAGCACGCTCAGGGTGGCCGTGGACGGCCCCGAGCGGCAGCGGTTGGCGCTGGTCGACGGCTCGGACGAGTTCGCCGTGATCCGCAACGGCGACGAGCTGTGGGCGTACGACAGCGCGAGCGACGTGGTCTACCAGGCGGATCTCTCCGAGACCGCCGCCCGTGCCGAGGCCCATGCCGAGGAGCGCGGCGAGCCGGCGCCCGAGGAGGAGTGGGCGGAGCTGACCCCGCAGGAGGTGGCGGAGCGGCTCCTCACCGATGTGGAGGGCACGGCCGACATCACGGTCTCCGGCACGGCCAGGGTCGCCGACCGCGATGTGTACCAGCTGACGGTCAGTCCCTCGGCCGCCGACGCCCCGGTGTCCTCGGCCCGGATCTCCGTCGACGCGGAGACGGGGGTGCCGCTGGCCGTGCGCGGCGAGGCGCCGGGCGGTCAGGTGCTCAACGTGGCGTTCACCAACGTCGACTTCGCGGCCCCGGCGGGCGGGGCGTTCCAGTTCACGCCGCCGGCGGACGCCGAGGTCGTCGAGCTGAACCCGGAGGAGCCCTTCGGCGGGCTGCTGGACGAGCTGCTGCCCGATGGCCTGCCCGGCGGGCTGGCGTTGGACCCCTCGGCCGACATCCCCGAGGAGGCCGTCGCCGAGCTGCCCGACGAGCTCGCCCAGCGCCTGCCCGAGCTGCTGGAGCAGTGGGAGGAGCTCGCGGCTCAGCACGGCTGACACCGGCGCTGGCCCCCGCGACCGGGGTGGGGTCGCGGGGGCCCGAGTGGATTCCGGGGTGCCCGGTCGGGGTGCCCGTCAGCCGATGTTGAGGCTCGCCTCGTCGACGGCCAGGTCGGGCACGTCCCAGGAGTCCAGGATCTCGGCGTAGGTGCCGTCGTCCATCATCTCCTGGAGGGCGCCCCGGATCGCGTCGCGCAGCTCACCGGCCCCGGCCGGCACGGCGATGCCGCGCGGGGTGACGCCGAGGTGGTCCGTGGTGGCCCACAGGCCGCTGTCCGGGTTCTCGTCGACATAGGTCCTGGCCCCCGAGTAGGTGACCAGCATGCCGTCGACCTGGCCGTCCCCGACCATGGAGACCATCTCCTCGATGGTGTTGGCGGCCGTCACCTCCACCGGCTCCGCGCAGCTCCCGCTCGCCTGCTCGACGATGCTCCGCAGCCGATCGGACTCCCAGGTGACGACCGACCCTCCGCAGAGGTCCGCCAACGAACGGTTCCCCGACTGGACGGGGACGAGGAGCGTCATCCCCTCCTGGATGTGGTTGACGAAGTTGACACCCTGCTCCTGGCGGACGGTCGGCACGTCCTCCAGGCCGCCCATGGCGACCTGTGAGGTGAAGCCGGCCCTGGCCGCGACCGTCAGGGACTCCAGGATGGCCCTGGCGTCCACGGAGGGCGCGAAGTCGACCCGCAGGCCCAGGCGTTCGCCGATCGCCAGCGCCAGATCGTGCTCCACGCCCGCGACGTCGTTCCCCGATTCGAGGTACATCAGCGGAGCGGCGTAGGTCCCGGCGCGGACGGTGATCTTCCCTTCCTGCCTGAGGTCCTCGGGCAGCTGGTCGAAGAACGGCGCGCCCGGGTCGCCCGGGTAGCCGGGGTCGTCGATCGGCGCGCCGCCGGACTCCTCGCCCGGCTCCTCGTCCGGCCCCGTCGGGTCACCCGTGGGGTCGCCGCCAGCGGTCGGCGACTCGTCCCGGTCCGAGAACTGGTCGACCGCCAGGAGCACGCCGCCGACCAGCGCCAGAACCACGGTGGCCGCGAGCAGCGGGGTGCGCCAGCGGCGCCTTGGCGGCGGCGGTGGGGGCGGCACGGTCGGCGCGGAGCCGGTCGGCGGGCCAAAGCCGGTCAGCGGCCCGGTGACGGTGGTCTGGCCGGGCGGCGGCGTCCCCTGGGGCCAGCCGGAGGAGGGCGGCGGCGGGGTGTCGGGGGCGTCCTTCGGCCCGTCGAGGGCGAGCAGGTTGGCCGCGTCCCTGCCGAGTTGCGCGGTGAGCCCGGGCGGCAGCCAGACGCCGCTGTTGTCGGTGTGGTGGGCGGCGAGCCGGAGGATCTGCGGCAACGTGGGCCGCTCGTTCGGGTCCTTGAGCAGGCACCGCTCGGCCACCTGGCGGAGGTAGCCGGTCAACGGGCCCTCCGGCGCGCCGAGTTCGGGCTCCTCGTGCAGGACGCGGTAGAGCACGGTGTGCAGCGACGGCTGGTCGGGGGCGAACGGCGAAACCCCGCTGGCCGCGTAGGCCACCACGGCGCCCAACGCGAAGACGTCCGCCGCCGAGTTGATGTGCTCGCCCCGGATCTGCTCGGGCGCCATGTAGCCGGGCGAGCCGACCATGGAACCGGTGCGCGTCACCTGGCTGGCGTCCACGGCGCGGGCGATCCCGAAGTCGATCACCTTGGGCCCGTCCAGGGTGACCAGCACGTTGGACGGCTTGAGATCGCGGTGCACCAGGCCGTTGTCGTGGATATCGGTGAGCGCCTGGGTGAGCCCGTGCGTCAGCGCCCAGACCGACTCCTCGGGCAGCGGGCCGTACTTCTCCACCACCTGCGTGAGCGAGGGGCCGGGAACGTAGCCCGTGGCGACCCAGGGGACGGTCGACTCGGTGTCGCTGTCCAACACCGGCGCGGTCCACTCGCCGCTGACCCGCTGCGCCGCGGCCACCTCGCTCCGGAACCGCCGCCTGAACTCGGGGTCGGAGGCCAACTCCGCGTGGACCAGCTTGATCGCCGCGGTCCGCCCCGTGGGGGAGCGGCCGAGATAGACCTCCCCCATGCCGCCGGCTCCCAGCCGACCCAGCAGCCGGTAGGGGCCGACGCTCGTGGGCTGACCCGGGCTGAGGGGCTGCACGCCATCGCCTCCCTTGTCTGTCGAGCGAACCATCTCCCGTGTCGACGGGGAGAGTTGGGGAGGAATCCTGCCACGCCGCACACCGGCCTCGCCCTCGCGGGCGCCGTTCGCGCGCTCGGAGCCGCCGACGCGGCCCCGACACCCCCCGGGACCAGGACGCCGCCGGGGCCGCGCGTGGTTGCACACCCCGCCGGCGGCGCGGGTGTGTTCAGCGGATCAGTTGGAGGGTGGGCTCGTCGCCGACGGACTCGCCCTGCCCCGCGAGCAGCCAGCCGCTCTCGCCGGGCAGCTGCCGCAGCAGCATCGCGCCGCCCCCGTTCAACGTCGGCTCGATCCGGGTCTCCCCGCGTTCCTCCCCGGTCGCCGCGTCGAAGACGCGCAGCGACGACCGGACGCCGCGGGACAGCTCGTTCAACACCACCACCTCGCCGTCCAGGGCCGTGATCCCGTTGACATCGCCGGAGAAGGCCCCCGTTCGCCACAGCTGTCGGCCGTCCGTCAGCGAGTAGGCCGCCAGCCGGGACCTGCTGTGCCAGATCTCCCCGCCCCGGTTGGACGGGACGCGGTAGACGTCGGACGGATCGCCGTGCCGCAGCACCAGCGTGTCGTCCACGATCGCCGCGCCCCGCAGCGGCACCGCGTCGAAGGCGCCGCCGGCCAGCCCGTGGCGCAACGTCAGCGCGTCGTGCTGCGCCGCCAGCGGCACGGCCCGGGCGGCGCCTTCGGGGAAGGCGTAGACGCGGCCTGCCGCGGCCACCAGCAGGGGGTCCACGGAGGCCACGTCCAGGCCGGTCGGGTCGGGGCCGTAGGGCATGACGTGCTCGGTCAGCGGCTCCCCTGTCGCCGCGTCGCGGCCGGTGAGCAGGATCTGCCGGGGCCCGTCCGCCTCGGTGCAGAACTCGACCGTGAACAGCGCCTCATCGGCGCCCGCCACCGCGACCGGGGCGCATCCGTCCGCCGCCGCCAGCCGCCACAGCTCCTCGCCGCCGGCGGCCGTCACCGCCCGGAAGCCGTGCTCCGCCTCCAGCAGCACGGCGGCCTCCCCGGCCAGCGCCAGCTGGCCGGTGACGCGGGGCTGGCGCTGTTCGGACGGCGGGCCGTCGTCCGCAGGGAACGTGGGGCCGCCGGCGAACTCGCCTTCCCAGAGCGGCGTGCCCTCGTCCGGGTCGACGGCCAGCGCCGTGCGGCAGCTGTCGCCGTCCGCTTCGCGCAGCGCCAACAACAGCGCGCCGCGAGCGGGGTGTTCGGCGGCGGCGCAGAACCGGCGGTCCGCCGGGGGCGACCAACTCCAGCGCTCGGCGCCCGAGTCGACGTCATAGGCGGTGAGCCGGTCCGAGGTGAGCCGGATCAGCTGGTCCTCGACGAGCCAGGCGCCCGCGGTGTGATCGCCGCCGGTGGGCGTGGAGCCCGTCTCCACGGCCCACACCCGCCGGGCCGGATCGGTCAGCTCCAGCATCCCGGCGACCAGCCAGGAGAGCGGCCCGAGCACCGCCCAGCAGGCCACCAGGACCCACGCGCGGCGCACGGAGATCCGCGAGCGCCGCACGACCACCAGCGCGAGGAGGGTGAGGCCGCCGAGGCCGAGCGCCGCCGGCACCAGCCAGGCCGGCACGGCGTCCGCCCCGGACGCGACTCCGGGGGCGGCTCCGGACGCGACTTCGGGGGCGACGATGAGACGGATCAACGCCGGGAGCAGGAGCGCCGAGCCGATGACCACGGCGAGGGCGAGGGTGAGCCGGGTATCGCGGCGGGTCCGCCGGACGGGCGGCGGGCCGCCCCAGGGGTGGGCGACGGGCCTGGTCGCCGGCGCCTCGGGGGGCGCGGCGGGCCAGGCCCGGCTCGCCGTCGCCGGCTCCTCCTCCTGCCCGGACTCGGGTTCGGGCTCGGGTTCGGGCCCGGGCTTGGGTTCGGGTGCCGGCTCGGGCTCGGGCTCGGGCGCCGCCGCTGGCCGTGGCGTGCGGCGCGACGGGACGGTCGCGCCCGTCAGGTGCAGGAAGGTCAGCAGCAGCCCCCAGAGGCAGACCAGCACCAGCGCGACCACGGCCGGCGTCGCGTCGCCGACCTCCGTCATCCTTGGGTGCAGCCAGTCGTTCGCCAACTGGAGGGCGCCGGCGCCCAGTACGCCGGCCGAGCCCCCGGTGAGCCAGCCGTGGCGGACGGGCGCGCGGGCGCCCCGGCGCGGCAGGCCGACCTCGCCTTCGGCCAGGGCGTAGGCGATCGCGGCGAGGATCAGCACCAGCAGCGCGCCGGCGCCCCAGTCGGTCCAACTGTCGGGCGGGCTCTCGTGGAGCGACTCCTCCAGCATGTTCAGTGCGATCGCGAACAGCACCAGTCCCCAGAGGAACCCGGTGCTGAACGAGATCATGAACCGCGCCAGGGGATAGCGCGCCCCACCTTCGCCCCCCACCGTCGCCTCCCCGAGTGGTCGCGGTCGCAAGGGCCCCGGGCGGGGGCCCTTCGCCCAGCATCTCAGATGGCTGGAAACCGCCGGTGTGGCCGGGGGACGTCAGGAGGCGCAGAACTCGTTGCCCTCCGGGTCGAGCATGATCCACCAGTGGCCCGCGGGATCCTGGTCCTCCTCCCGCACCCGGCTGGCGCCCAGGCCCTCCAACCGTGCGACCAGCGGCTCCAGTTGGCCCCGCTCGCCGTGGATGTCGATATGCAGCCGGTTCTTGACCGTCTTGGGCTCCGGCACCTCCTGGAAGAGCAGCCGCCGGCCGAGGCCGATATCGCTCGCCTCGTCGAACGGGTCGTCCGGGTGCCGCACGGCGGCGAAGCCACGGAACTCCAGCCGGCCCCGATGCTCGACGACGGCCTCCTCCGCCAACTGGCCGCCCGCGCGGAGCCGTTCCACCAGGGGGCCGTTGTCCTCCCGCCGGTACTCAAGGGCGGCGGCCCAGAAGTCCGCCTGTCGGTGCGCGTTCGCGCAGTCGATCACAAGTTTCCAACCAAGGGTCATGTAACTAGTTATAGTGGTTACATGGAGCCAACGCCAAGCAACGTGACCGGACTGCGGCTGCGTTCCCACCGTGGCGCCTGGTACCGCTTCGATCCGGGGGCGCTCTGTCTTGAGCTGCTGCCCACCGGCGGGCCGGGCGAGTTCGCGCGCTGGGAGACGCTGCACACCCCGCAGGCGCTCGACGACTGGGCACGCGCCTGCCGGCTGCGCCCCGCGCCCCAACTGACGGCGCGCACGCCCGAGGTGGCGGCGGCCCGCGGGCTGCGCGACGCGCTCTGGGGCCTGGCGCTCGCCAGGGTGGCGTCCCAGCCGCTGCCCGCCGCCGAGCTGGCCGTGGTGAACGCGGCGGCGGCCAAGGCCCCGTTGACCCCCGCCCTCACCCCGGACGGCACCCGCGCCTGGGCCGGCCAGCCCACCGTGGAACAGCTGCTGTCCACCGTCGCCAGGGACGCCGTCGAGCTGTTCACCGGCCCCTTCGCCGACCGGATACGGATGTGTGCGGCCGACGACTGCCAGCTGGTCTACGCCGACACCTCCCGCCCGGGCCGCCGCCGCTGGTGCGCCATGGAACACTGCGGCACCCTCAACAAGACCCGCACCCACCGCACCCGCCGCACCACCCCGGGGTAAAGGGCCGACTCCGGTTACCCGACAACGCGAATACCGGCAATGCCACATGGACGGTCGAGGCCGAGGCCCGTACCTTCGGATCTATCGGCCCAACAGGGCTGTATGTAAGGGGGTTGCAGCGTGGCACGCGGAGAACTCACCCGCCTCACCGGAAGCGGCAACGGGGAGTGCGGGAAGAACGACTGTCCGAATGTCTACCGCACCGCCGGAGGCTCTTTCATTGTCCAGGGCGATGTGTCCGAGGTGTTCATGCCACCGGAGGGAGAAGGGCTCGTGGAGATTCCGGAGAGAGTACTGAGGGAGGCCGTACGTGCTCTTGGCTGGTGAGGAGTGGGCGGCGCGGTTTCAGAACTTCCGGCGGGAGGCATGGCGGCTCGAAACCCTGCCGCAGTACCTCATGCCGCAGGAGGCGGAGGAGTTCGCGGCGTTCAGGGCCGGAACGCGCATCGACCCGCACGCCGTCTCCAACGAGTACACGGACCGGCTGCGTCGGCAGGTCACCGAGGGACGTTCGCAGGGGCGTGTCCATATCGTGGCTCAACCGCTCTCCGACTATCTGCGGTTCGAGTTCTCCCAGTACTACGCACCGCACGCGCTGGCCGGCGAGGAGATCCGCATTCTTGATGTGACCGACCGGGAGAACCCGCTGGCCGGTGTTCAGGATTTCTGGATCTTCGACCATGCCGAGGTGGTGCTGATGAACTACCATCCGGACGGTCGGCAGATCAATCGCGAGGTCCATGACGGGGATGTGGCCGCCTTCATCGAGTACCAGCGAGTGGCGGTCGCCGCGTCGGTGCCCTTCGAGGAGTATGTGAAGGGTCTTGACGTTTGAACCCGAGAAGCTGGGTCGGAGTAGATCGGACCTGGCTGAGGAACTGAGACATCAGCGGCGGCGAGCCGGGAGAACACAGACCTGGCTAGCTCGCCGCTGCAACATGTCCCAGACAAAGATCAGCAATATCGAAAGCGGTAAGCTCACGCCTGCGCTGGTCGATGTCGAACTGATCCTGGACGCCCTCAGGGTGGATCAGCCCATGGTGGCCGAGATCCTGTCGTTGGCGAGAACCGCCAACACCGAATGGCAGGATGACTGGTCCTCCCGCCGCAGGGGTTTGGACAAGAAGCAGAACGAGCTGGCGCGGCTGGAAGCGCTCTCGCGGGATTTCCGATTCTTTCTGCTCTCGATGATCACGGGGCTGCTCTCCACCCCCGAGTACGCGCGAGCCAGCATCGCTGACGCGCCAGGAGATCAGTCGAAGGTCGTCGCCAAGAAGATGGAACGGCAGCGGGTGCTCCACGAGCCCGGCAAGTCGTTCACGTTCGTTCTCACCGAGCAGGCGGTCAGATGGCCGCTGCTTCCCCCGATGGCGATGGCCGCGCAACTGGGGCGGCTGGTGTCGGTCTCCCGTATTCCTCAGGTGCGGTTGGGGGTCATCCCCCTGGGGGGCTATATCCCGGAGAGGCCGCTGAACACGTTCACGGTCTACGACCGGAAACTGGCCACCGTGGAAACGGGCACCGGTGTGCTGATACTGCGTGACCATCGGGATGTGACGGCGTATCTGCATGACTTCGAGCATTACGAGCGGTATGCCGTCTTCGGGGATGGCTGCCGGCAGTTGCTGGACGAGTGGTCCGAGGTTTTTACCCGACAACGCTAATACGCCTGGAGCGCTTCGGCGTGTGCCTCTAGCCTGGGAGGAGCGGAAAACCCTTTTCCACGGAGGAAGTTCATATGGGTACGGAGATCGAATTCGAGGCGAAGGTGCTCGATATCGACCCCGAGAAGATGCGGGCCCTGCTGCTCGAAGTGGGCGCCGAACACCATGGAGACCGGCTCCAGCGTCGCTATGTCTACGACATCCCCGGCAGGTCGGGAACGTGGGTGCGGCTGAGGGACAACGGCACCGTCGCGACCCTCTGCGTCAAGGAGATCCTGACGGACGCCGTTGACGGTGTGCGGGAGACGGAGACCCCGGTCGGCGACTTCGACGCCACCCACACCATTCTCGGCAAGCTCGGTTACCAGCCGGAGGCATATCAGGAGAACCGCCGTTCGTCCTGGTCACTGCTCGGCGCGGCCGTCGAGTTGGACCACTGGCCGCTGATCCCCCCTTATCTGGAGATCGAGGGAAGCAGCGCCGAACACGTCCACCAGGCGGCCCATGCCCTTGGGTTCTCTGCGGGCGACCTCACCAGTGAGAACACGACGCTGGTCTATCGCCGGTATGGCATCGACATCGCGTCGATGCCCCGGCTCACCTTCGAGTGAGCGGGCCGACGCACATGACCATGGAAAAGCGTGATCTCCCGGTCCGCGTCGTGCGGGACAGAACGGTCAGGATCAAGGTCATTGACGACTGCGGGTTGGCATGCACGTTCTGTCATAACGAGGGCACCCCTGTCACCGCCGACAACAGGGGCCGGACCCCGCTGCCGGTCGTTTCGGGCCCCGGCAGGACCGGACGGGTGTCGGTCTACGCCGAAACCAACGGCGTGTCGTTCCTCTCCGCGAAGATGCGTCCCGACATGGCCTTCCGGCGCGCGGTCAGGACGGTGGCGCGAGCGTTCGACGCCGACGAAGTGCATCTCACCGGTGGGGAGCCAACCCTCCACGCAGAGATTTCCGCGTTGGTCTCCACGCTGGGCGGCATGGGCCTGGTGGTGGGTATGACCACCAACGGTGAGCGCGGCTCACAGGTCATGAGGGCGTGCTCGGCCGCCGGGCTCGACCGGGTGAATGTCTCGGTGTTCGGCACCACGGCCGAGGAGCTTCTCACGGTGCAGGCCGAGCGCTTCGGGTCCGCCCGCCTGGCCGAGACGAAGATCAGAGCCGCGCGGCAGACCATCCGCGACGCGGTGTCCCATGGTGTGAGGGCCTCGGTGAACATCGTGGTGCCCGGCACCGACCATGTGGAGCGCACCGTGCGCCTGATCGAATCCCATGGGCAGTACGCGGACGTGAGAATGCTCTCCAGCATTCAGAACCAGGCGGAGTCGAGCGCGGCGATCGCCGAGGTGCTCAGCCGAGTTGGCGCGGAGCCGGTGCTCCGGACGTTCACCGCCGGCACCTCGGACCAGAGGACCCTCTACCGGGCCCTCGGCGGCCGGGCGGTCCATGTCAAGCGGCTGCTGCCCGTGCGACTGCCGGACACCTGCGAGGGGTGCCGCTTCAACAACGACACGGACTGCCAGGAGGGTTACTACGGCATCCGTCTCTATCTCTCGGAGGAGGGCACCTACATGCTGGGTGTCTGTATCCAACGAATGGATCTCTGCGTACCCGTCGCGGACCTGGCGGAAAGCGGCTTGGCGGCGGAGGTCCAGGCGTTCAGGGAGGCCGAGGTCCGACGCCTGCGGCGCGAACACGACACGGCCGCCTGAGCGCTGGGTGGGCAGGTCAGGTGGTGGTGTCGAGGAGTGCGGTGAGGTAGGTCTCCAGGCGGGTGGTCAGCAGGGGTGGGGTGAGGTCGGGGCGACCGCAGGCGCGCCAGGGGGTGGCGACCTTCTCCGCGTCGGGGGCGAAGGCGAGCGCGTCCAGGAGGCGCCAGTAGCGTCGTGCCTCGGCGGTCGGGGAGAGCCGGCCGCCCGCCGTCAGGTAGTGGTCGGGGAAGGAGAGGCCGACGTCGGGGCCGTGCAGCAGGGCCAACGCGGTGGCGCAGTGCGCCACATCGAGATCCGCCGGGCCGAACGACGTCTCCACCCAGTCGACCACGCCCGTGATCCGGCCCGCGTCGTCGAAGAGCACATTGCCCGGGTGGAAGTCCCGGTGCAGGAAGCGGCCTTCGAACGGTGGCGGCGGCCGGTCGATGGCCGCGATCGCCGCCCGCCACAGCGCGGGCCGCGCCGTGCCCGCCGGCACCCGCACCCGCTCGGGGCTGGTCCACGCCTGGTAGGGGCGTGGCCGCCCAGGACCGTCGGCGGGCAGCCGGTGCACCGAACGCAGCAGCTCGGCGAGCGCCACCACCCGCCCCGACACGTCGGCGTCGGCCAGCCGGATACGGCCGGGCAGCAGCGACATCAGCAACGAGGGCGCCGCGCAGTGCGCGCCGTCCGGATCGACGGCCAGCGGCTGCGGCGCCGGGATCGACGTGTCCATGAGCTGGCCCAACACCTGGTGCTCGCGCCCCAGGAGACCCGGCGCGTGCCGGCGGAAGAACGGCGTGACAAAGGAGCGCAGCACCACCTCCCGGCCGCTGCCACCGGGCCCGGTCACCGTCAGCCGGCGCATCTGGGACGTCCAACCGCCGTGCAGCGCCACCACCTCGGTGACCCGCTCGCCGGGCGCCAACCGCCTCTCGACCCACGCTCGGGTGGTTTCAGCCAGCAGGGCTGGTCGCCTCCTTCGGAACCGTCGCGGTGACGGGGTTGTGGGCCACCGTACGCCGACGGGTGCGCGCCCGGCGCAGCGCGTCCCAGGTCAGCACCGTCAACGCGAGCCACACCAGGCCGAAGCCGATCCACCGCTCGGGCGGCATCTCCTCGCCGAAGACCAGCAGTCCCAGCAGGAACATGGTGCTCGGCGCGATGTACTGCATCAGGCCGACGGTGGACAGCGGCAGCCGCACCGTCGCCGCGCCGAAGAAGATCAACGGGAGGGCGGTGGCCAGGCCGCTGCCCACCAGCAGCAGCGCGTAGCCCGGCCCCTCGACCGTGAACGAGCCCTCGCCGCGCCCGGCGAGCACCACCAGGAAGCCGAGCGCCGGCACGAACTGGATCGCGCTGTCCGCGCTGAACCCCTCAAGCCCGTCCAGGCCGGTCCGCTTCTTGACCAGCCCGTAGGTGGCGAAGGACACCGAGAGCGAGAGCGAGAGCCAGGGCACCTGACCGTAGGCCACGCTCATCACCACGACGGCCAGGGCACCGATGCCCACCGCCGCCCACTGCGCCGTCCGCAGCCGCTCGCGCAGCAGCAGCACGCCCATGGCGATGGTGAAGAGCGGGTTGATGAAGTAGCCGAGGGACGCCTCCAGCACCCGGTCCTCGGCGACGCACCAGATGAACAGGCCCCAGTTGAACGTGATCAGCGAGGCGGAGAGCAGCAGCAGCGCCAGCCGCTTGGGGTCGCGCAGCAGCGGACCTATCCAGGACCAGCTGCGGACCAGCAGCAACAGCAGCAGCGCCGTCGGCAGCGACCACACCATGCGGTGGGCGAGCACCTCGAAGGCGCCGCTGTCCTCCAACAGGCGCCAGTAGAGGGGCAGTAGCCCCCACAGACCGAAGGCCGCGAATCCCAGCGCCAACCCCGATCGGTTCGCCGCGCCCGTTCCCGCCACCGTCCACCTCCCGCACTTTCGAACCGCTGCCGCTCTCGAACAGCCCCCCGAAGGTAACGCCGGCGGTCGGGCCTGTCATTCCGGATAACCGGCCGACGCGGGTGATCCCCCGCCCAAGGACCGGACGGGGGATCACAGAGGATCAACGGGCGCCGACGGGCCGAGACGTCAGCCGGCGACCGTCCAGGTGTCGTTGCCGGCGAGCAGCGCGCCGAGGTCGCCCTTGCCCTGCCGCTCGACCGCGAGATCCAGCTGGTCGGCCATCTGGTCCTCGTACGCCGGACGCGGCACGCTGCGGAACACCCCGATCGGGGTGCGGTGCAGCGTCTGCGGGTCGGCGAGGCGGGTGAGCGCGAACGCCGTGGTGGGCGACGCCGCGTGCGCGTTGTGGACGACGATGCCGTCGGTGCCCTCGGTCGCCACGTCGATCACCCGCAGATCGCCGCTCTCCGGATCGCGGACCACGCCCTTCTCGCCGAGACCGTCCTCGGCCGGCAGGCCGAACCGGATCGGCTCGCCGTGTTCGAGGCGGATGACCGCCTCCTGCGCCTGCTTCTTGTCCTTCAGCACCTCGAAGGCGCCGTCGTTGAAGATGTTGCAGTTCTGGTAGATCTCCACCAGCGCCGAACCGTGGTGCTCGGCCGCCGCGCGCAGCACGCCGGTGAGGTGCTTGCGGTCCGAGTCGACCGTGCGGGCCACGAAAGACGCCTCCGCGCCCAGCGCCAGCGACAGCGGGTTGAACGGGGTCTCAAGCGAGCCCATCGGCGTCGACTTGGTGATCTTGCCGGCCTCCGAGGTCGGCGAGTACTGGCCCTTGGTGAGCCCGTAGATCCGGTTGTTGAAGAGCAGGATCTTGAGGTTCACGTTGCGCCGCAGCGCGTGGATCAGATGGTTGCCGCCGATGGAGAGCGCGTCGCCGTCGCCGGTGACCACCCAGACCGACAGATCCCGTCGGGACGCCGAGAGCCCGGTCGCGATCGCCGGGGCGCGCCCGTGGATCGAGTGCATCCCGTAGGTGTTCATGTAGTACGGGAAACGGGAGGAGCAGCCGATGCCGGAGACGAAGACGATGTTCTCCTTGGCGAGGCCCAGCTCCGGGAGGAAGCCCTGGACCGCCGCGAGCACGGCGTAGTCACCGCAGCCGGGGCACCAGCGGACCTCCTGGTCCGACTTGAAGTCCTTGGCGCTCTGCGGCTTGTCGGCGGTGGGGATGAGCGCCAGCGAGGTGCGGTGCTGGATAGGTGCCTCAGTGGACATCGTCCAGAGCCTCCTTGAAAGCGGACGCGAGCTGCTCGGCCTTGAACGGCAGCCCGGTGACCTGCGTCAACGACTGGATATCAACCAGGTACTTGGCGCGCAGCAGGGCGGACAGCTGGCCGAGGTTCATCTCCGGCAGGACCACCCGGTCGTAGGAGCGCAGCACCTCGCCGAGGTTGGCCGGCAGCGGGTTGAGGTTGCGCACATGGGTCTGGGCGATCTTCCCGCCGGCCTTGCGGACCCGCCGCACCCCGGCCGTGATCGGCCCGTAGGTGGAGCCCCAGCCGAGGACCAGCACCCTGGCCTCGCCGCTCGGATCGTCCACGACGACATCCGGCACCTCGACGCCGTCCACCTTGGCCTGGCGGGTGTGCACCATGTGCTCGTGGTTGGCCGGGTCGTAGGAGATGTTGCCCGTGCCGTCCTGCTTCTCGATGCCGCCGATGCGGTGCTCAAGACCCGGTGTCCCGGGCACCGCCCACGGGCGGGCCAGCGTGGTCTCGTCCCGCTTGTAGGGCCAGAACGTCTCGCTGCCGTCCGGCAGGGTGTGGTTGGGCCCGGTGGCGAACTGGACGCGCAGGTCCGGCAGTTCGGACGGATCGGGCACCCGCCACGGCTCCGAGCCGTTGGCCAGATAGCCGTCCGACAGCAGGAAGACGGGCGTCCGGTAGGCGAGCGCGATCCTGGCCGCCTCGATGGCCGCGTCGAAGCACTCCCCGGGCGTCGAGGGGGCCACGATCGGCACCGGCGCCTCGCCGTTGCGCCCGTACATCGCCTGGAGCAGGTCGGCCTGCTCGGTCTTGGTCGGCAGCCCGGTGGACGGGCCGCCGCGCTGGATGGCGATGATCAGCAGCGGCAGTTCGAGCGAGACGGCGAGACCGATCGTCTCGGACTTCAGCGCGACGCCGGGGCCCGAGGTGGTGGTCACGCCGAGCGAGCCGCCGAAGGACGCGCCGAGCGCGGCGCCGATCGCCGCGATCTCGTCCTCGGCCTGGAAGCTGCGCACCCCGAAGTTCTTGTGCTTGGACAGCTCGTGCAGCACGTCGGAGGCCGGAGTGATCGGGTAGGAGCCGAGGAAGAGCGGCAGATCGGCCTGCTGGCCGGCGGCGACCAGGCCGTAGGCGAGCGCCAGATTGCCCGAGATGTTGCGGTACGTCCCGGCGGGGAACGCCGAGACGGCCGGCGCGACCTCGTAGGAGACCGCGAAGTCCTCCGTGGTCTCGCCGAAGTTCCAACCGGCGCGGAACGCCGTGATGTTGGCCTCGGCGATGTCCGGACGCTTGGCGAACTTCGACCGCAGGAACGCCTCGGTGTTCTCCGTCGGGCGGTGGTACATCCAGGACAGCAGGCCCAGGGCGAACATGTTCTTGGAGCGCCCGGCCTCCTTGCGGGTCAGCTCGTACGCCTTGAGCGCCTCCACGGTGAGCGTGGTCAACGGCACCCGGTGCACGCGGTACGCGTCCAGCGACTCGTCGTCCAGCGGATTCGTCGCGTAGCCGACCTTGGTCAGCGCCCGCGAGGTGAACTCGTCGGTGTTGACGATGATCTCCGCGCCGCGCGGCAGATCGGGCACGTTCGCCTTGAGCGCGGCGGGGTTCATCGCCACCAGCACGTCGGGCGCGTCGCCCGGGGTGAGGATGTCGTGGTCGGCGAAGTGCACCTGGAACGAGGAGACACCCGGCAGGGTGCCGGCGGGGGCCCGGATCTCCGCGGGGAAGTTCGGCAGCGTGGAGAGATCGTTCCCCAACGAGGCCGTCTCCGACGTGAAACGGTCGCCTGTCAACTGCATTCCGTCGCCGGAGTCCCCCGCGAACCGGATGATCACCCGGTCCAGACGTCGCACGTCCTTGTCGTCCCGGCTCGCCTGGTTGACCTCGATGGTCACTGCTGTAGCCCTCCTTACGAGGCGGCTCTTGTCGGCCATGGTACGGCGGGTAAGGCTTGCCTTCCCGAGGGCGTCTCACAGCGCGGACGTGCTCTTACCCCGTGTGTTCGGACGAGCGGTGACCCCCACCACCCGGTAAACCCCCCGCTGTGGCGTGAAACGCCTCAACTACCGGCCGAATGCCGGTCGTTCACCTCACACTCCAGCGTGGCAGAGGGCTAGGAATTGAGATACGTGAGAACCGCCAGAACCCGCCGGTGATCTGTGTCACTCTGCGCCAAACCGAGCTTCATGAAGATGTTGCTCACATGCTTCTCCACCGCCCCATGGCTCACCACCAGCTGCTGCGCGACCGCCGAGTTGGTCCGGCCCTCCGCCATCAGCCCCAGCACCTCGCGCTCCCTGGGCGTCAGCCCGCCCAGCACGTCCTGCTTGCGGCTCCGGCCCAGCAGCTGGGCGACCACCTCGGGATCCAACGCGGTCCCGCCCTCCGCCACCCTGGCCACCGCGGCGACGAACTCGCTGACGTCCGCCACCCGGTCCTTCAACAGATAGCCCACACCCCGGCTGGAGCCGGCGATCAGCTCCGTGGCGTACTGCTCCTCCACATACTGCGAGAGCACCAGCACCCCGAGCTCGGGGAAGCGCTGCCGCAGCCGCACCGCCGCCCGCACCCCCTCGTCGGTGTGCGTCGGCGGCATCCGCACGTCCGCCACCACCACATCGGGCACCTGCCCGGCCGCGGCCAGCTCGTCGATCGCGGCGATCAACGCCTCCGCGTCCCCGACCCCGGCCACCACCTCGTGCCCCCGGTCGTTCAACAGGCGGGTCAACCCGTCCCGCAGCAGCACCGAGTCCTCGGCGATGACTACCCGCACCCGTCCACTCCCCGTTTCTCACCGCAGCTCAAGAGTCCGTCCCCCAGCATCTCACCTCGGTCGACGTCCGCTCGGGGAGCCGTCAGGTTCCCGCCAGGGGAGTTCGGCGGTGATGGTGGTGGGTCCGCCGTGGGGGGATTGGATGGCGAGGAGGCCGTCGACGGCGGTGAGGCGTTCGGTGAGTCCGGCGAGGCCGGTGCCGTGGGTGGTGGTGGCGCCGCCTTGGCCGTTGTCGGTGACCTGGATCATGAGGCGGTCGGTGGTGCGCCAGATCTCGATGGTGGCGTGGTGGGCGTTGCTGTGTTTGCTGATGTTCTGGAGGAGTTCCGAGGTGGTGAAGTAGGCGATGCCCTCGATGGCGGGTGCGGGTCGTTGGTCGAGGTCGATGTCGACGGTGACGGGGACGGTGCAGCGGGCGGCGACGGAGGAGAGGGCGGGGCCGAGTCCTCGGTCGGTGAGGACGGCGGGGTGGATGCCTCGGGCGAGGTCGCGGAGTTCCTGGAGGGCGAGTTTGACCTCGCCGTGTGCTTCGTCGACCATGCGGGCTGCGGCTTCGGGGTCCTCGGTGAGTTTCTCCTTGGCCAGGCCCAGGTCCATGGCCAGGGCGACCAGGCGGGCCTGCGCCCCGTCGTGCAGATCCCGCTCGATCCGCCGAAGATCGGCCGCCGAGGTGTCCACCACGACGGAGCGGTCCTCCTCCAGCTGCGACACCCGGCTCGCCGCCGCCGAGGGCCCCAGCAGCGCGCGGACCGCCAGCCGGTCGACGGCGACCATGCCCCGGATCAGCAACGAGCCGCTGATCAGCAGCAGCAGCCCGACCACCGAGACCAGCGCCAGCTCGAACGGGTTGTCCCAGATCCAGCCGTTGCCCTGCCCGTCGGTGTTGATGCCGATGTCCTCGTTCAACGTCCAGGACCACAGCGGAAGCGTCAGCGCGGCGAAGCCACCGGCCCAGGTGGTCACCACCACGGTGAACGTCGCGATCGCCCACGGCAGGTGCAGCAGGGCGTACGCCGTGGACCGCCAGGAGACGTCGCTGCGCAGCACCGCCCCGATCCAGGCCAGCAGCCCGGTCTTCCCGTCCCGGTGCCGCACGGGGCCCGGCTCGGCCACCTCCGACCCCAACAGCAGCCGCGCCCGCTGCCGCTCCACATAGCCGAAGGTGCGCAACCACAGCAACGTCAGCGCCAGCAGCGGCAGCCCGACGAACGTGATCAACAGACCGGCGCTCACCGCCAGCCCCGTCACCGCGGTGACGAAGCCGACGATCGCCATGGGGAGGTTCAACAGGGCGTAGAGGCCCTCCCGCCAGGCCCGTGCCGTGAACGGCAGACGTAGGACGGTCATCGAACCGCCCTCCCTTCGTGCTTGTGTCCGTGCCGGTCCCGCCAGGGGAGTTCGGCGGTGATGGTGGTGGGTCCGCCGTGGGGGGATTGGATGGCGAGGAGGCCGTCGACGGCGGTGAGGCGTTCGGTGAGTCCGGCGAGGCCGGTGCCGTGGGTGGTGGTGGCGCCGCCTTGGCCGTTGTCGGTGACCTGGATCATGAGGCGGTCGGTGGTGCGCCAGATCTCGATGGTGGCGTGGTGGGCGTTGCTGTGTTTGCTGATGTTCTGGAGGAGTTCCGAGGTGGTGAAGTAGGCGATGCCTTCGATGGCGGGTGCGGGTCGTTGGTCGAGGTCGATGTCGACGGTGACGGGGACGGTGCAGCGGGCGGCGACGGAGGAGAGGGCGGGGCCGAGTCCTCGGTCGGTGAGGACGGCGGGGTGGATGCCTCGGGCGAGGTCGCGGAGTTCCTGGAGGGCGAGTTTGACCTCGCCGTGTGCTTCGTCGACCATGCGGGCTGCTGCTTCGGGGTCCTCGGTGAGTTTCTCCTTGGCCAGGCCCAGGTCCATGGCCAGCGCGACCAGGCGGGCCTGCGCCCCGTCGTGCAGATCCCGCTCGATCCGCCGAAGATCGGCCGACGCCGTATCCGACACCGCCGTCCGATCCTCCTCAAGCTCGGCGATCCGCCGCTCCAGGCTCTCCGAAGGCGACAGCAACGTCCGCACCAGACCCCGGTCCACCTGGCTGAAACCACGCGCCAGCCACGGCAGCACCGGCCACGCCACGAAGAACGCGACCGACATCAGCGCGAACGTCACGAGCGCCCACGGCAGGCGCACCACCACGAAGAGCGCCGACCGCCAGCCCACCGGATCCCTCAGCGCCGACCACAGCCAGACGAAGAAGCCCGCGCCCCGCCGCGCCCGCAGCGGACTCGGCTCCTCCACCACGACCCGCAGCAGCGCCCGCGCCCTCGCCCGCTCCCAGCGACCGAACCAGCGGCACCCCACCAGGCCGAGCGCCAGCACCGGCAGACCGATCACGGTCACCGACAGCAGCACCCCCACATAGATCCAGATCAGGACATAACAGAAAGCGATCAGATCCAGCGGCCAGCTCGACAGCAGATAGGCACACTCCCGCCAGGTCACCGCGCTGAGCGGCGCCTGGGGCGGCGGCAGCACCGCGTCGTCGGGGAGGGGCCGCCGCCCCGCTGGGGAGCCGGAGCCGTAACCGGAGCCATGGCCGGAACTGATCATGTCGTCCAGACTGCCGCGTCCGTCCCACCGACACCATGGGGTGGGTCGGTGAACGACGGTAGGGCTATCCCCACCCCCCGGCCTGGTCACAACCGGCGCCTGACCCCCTAGACTCCCGTGCTGTCAGCCCTCCCTGACTCCACCGGAGGCCACAACGTGCCCGACTACTTCCACGGCTACACCGTCGTCGGTCTGGTCGCGGTGGTCGGCGTGCTCTTCGTCGCCGTGGCCTTCCTCGCCGGGCACCTGCTCAGGCCCACCGTGCCCACGCCCGAGAAGCTGCTGGTCTACGAGTGCGGCGTCGACCCGGTCGGCGAGGGCTGGGCCCACACCCAGGTGCGGTACTACATCTACGCGTTCCTGTATGTGATCTTCGCCGTCGACTCGGTCTTCCTCTTCCCCTGGGCCACGGTCTTCGCCGCCGACGGCTTCGGCGCGGCCACCCTGGTCGAGATGTTCGTCTTCCTCGGCTTCCTGACCGTCGGACTCCTCTATGCCTGGAAGAAGGGCGTGTTGACATGGACCTGAGACCGGCGGGCAGCTCCCTTGGGCCGCTGGCGCGGCTGGCCCCCGAACCGATGAAGGTCGTCCTCAACTGGGGCCGCCGCTACAGCCTCTGGGTCTTCAACTTCGGCCTCGCCTGCTGCGCCATCGAGTTCATCGCCGCGTCCATGTCCCGCCACGACTTCATCCGCCTGGGCGTCATCCCGTTCGCCCCGGGACCGCGCCAGGCCGACCTGATGGTCGTCTCCGGCACCGTCACCGACAAGATGGCGCCCGCGATCAAACGGCTCTACGAGCAGATGCCGGAACCGAAGTACGTCATCTCCTTCGGCGCCTGCTCCAACTGCGGCGGGCCCTACTGGGACTCCTACGCGGTCACCAAGGGCGTGGACCAGATCATCCCCGTCGACGTCTATGTCCCCGGCTGCCCGCCCAGGCCGGAGGCGCTGCTCCAGGGCATCCTCAAACTCCAGGAGAAGATCGCCGAGGAGTCCACGTCCGAGCGGTACGCCTTGCCGGCGGGGGCCGCCGTGGAGGGTGCGCGTTCGGCCTCGCCCGCGGGTCCCTCGCCCGCGGCGCTCAGCAGCGGGCTGGTCAGGTGGGACGCGCGGTGACGCCGCATCGGCCGGGGGTTTTCGGTCTTGGGGCGGTGGCCGGGGAGAGGTACGACGTGTTGACGGTCGGCGCGTGGCCCCTGGTGGTGCGGGGGGTGGCGTGGTGACGGTGGGGTGGTTGCCTGGGGAGGCGGCCGACGTCTTCGGGCCCGGCGCGGTGGCTGAGGAGGCGTACGACGTGTTGACGGTCGACGTGCCGGCCGGCGACGCCTGGCCGGCCGCGTTGACCGCCGCCCGCGACGAACTGGGCTGCACCTTCTTCGACTGGCTCAGCGCCGTCGACGAACCGGGCGTCGGACTGCTGATCTGCGCCCATGTGGTCGCCCTCGGCACCCCGCCGCGACGGCTCCTGCTGCGCACCACCATCCCGCACGAGGCCCCGTCCCTGCCCACCGCCACCGATGTCTACGCGGGCGCGGGCTGGCACGAACGGGAGACCCACGAGATGTTCGGCGTCGCCTTCCCCGGCCACCCGGGGCTCGCGCCGCTGCTGCTCCCCGACGGGTTCGAGGGCCATCCGCTGCGCAAGGACTTCGTCCTGGCCGCGCGGGTGGCCAAACAGTGGCCGGGCGCCAAGGAGCCGGGCGGCGAGACCCCCCGCCGCCGCCAGCCCCTGCCGCCCGGCGTCCCCGACCCCAACGACTGGGGCCCCCTCAAGGGCCAGGCCCCCACCCCCGCAGCGCCACCGCGCCGCGCCAGAAAGAGCACCCCCACCACCGACGCCGCCCCGCCGTCGCGCGGCCCGCGCCGCTCCCGTTCGGCGAGCGACGGCTCAGCGACCCAACGGCCCGCAGCGGACGCTGCGGCGCCGGCCGGGTCGGACTCCGAGCCGCCGCCGTCGCGCGGCCCGCGACGCTCTCGCTCGGCGAGCGAGGGTTCAGCGAGCCAACGGTCCCCAGCGGACGCTGCGGCGCCGGCCGGGTCGGGCTCCGCACCTTCGCCGGCGCCGGACGCGCCGGCCGCCGTCTCCCCGCCGGAGGCGGACGCTGCCACGCCGGGTTCCGTGTCTTCGGCGAAGCCGGACCCGCCGGCCGGTCCGGGCTCCGCGCCGCTGCCGGGGCGGGGCGCTGCCGCGTCGGGCTCCGCGTCGTCGCGTGGCCCGCGACGCTCCCGTTCGGCGAGCGAGGGTTCAGCGAGCCAACGGTCCCCAGCGGACGCTGCCACGCCGGCCGGGTCGGGTGCCGTGTCTTCGGCGGAGCGGAGCGCTGCCGCGCCAGCCGGAACGGGTTCCGTGCCCTCGGCGGAGCCCAAACCGGCGGTCCCGTCCGATGCCGTCTCCCCGCCGGAGCGGAGCGGTGCCGCGCCGGGGCCTGACG
Source organism: Streptomyces profundus (assembly GCF_020740535.1). Classification (NCBI taxonomy): domain Bacteria; kingdom Bacillati; phylum Actinomycetota; class Actinomycetes; order Kitasatosporales; family Streptomycetaceae; genus Streptomyces; species Streptomyces profundus. The sequence continues at coordinate 2,648,418 of NZ_CP082362.1, read as the reverse complement.
TGCCGCCCTCGGCAGAGCCGGGGGCCCCGGCCCTGGGCAGTTCGCGTGCCGGAGGTCCGTCGGGTCCGGGCGACCCGTCGAAGCCCGAACAGCCGGACGCGTCGGCCGCCGTTTCCCCGGCGGAGGGGGACGCTGCCGCGCCGGCCGAGTCGGGGGCTGCCCCTTCGGCGAAGCCGGAACCGCCGGCCGGACCGGGCCCCGAGCCACCGCCGGAACGGTCCGCTGTCGCGCCGGCCGAGTCGGGTGCCGCACCTTCGCCGGCGCCGGACGCGCCGGCCGCCGTCTCCCCGCCGGAGGGGGGCGCTGCCACGCCCGCCGGGTCGGGTGCCGCACCTTCGCAGGCACCGGACGCGCCGGCCGCCGTCTCCCCGCCGGAACGGTCCGCTGCCGCGCCAGCCGGAACGGGTTCCGTGCCCTCGGCGGAGCCCGAACCGGCGGTCCCGTCTGATGCCGTCTCCCCGCCGGAACGGAGCGCTGCCGCGCCGGCCGAGTCGGGGGCTGCCCCTTCGGTGAAGCCGGACCCGCCGGCCGAGTCGGGCTCTGCTCCCCCGCCGGAACGGTCCGCTGTCGCGCCGGACGCGCCGGCCGCCGTCTCCCCGCCGGAGGGAGACGCTGCCGCGCCGGCCGGTCCGGGCGCCGAGCCGCCGCCGGAACGGTCCGCTGTCGCGCCGGCCGAGTCGGGGGCTGCCCCTTCGGTGAAGCCGGAACCGCCGGCCGGGCCGGGCTCCGAGCCGCCGCCGGAGCGGGGTGCTGCCGCTTCCCCGCCGGAGGCGGACGCTGCGGCGCCGGCCGGAACCGGCCCTGAGCCCTCGGCGGAGCCGAATCCGGCGGTGCCGTCCGATGCCGTCTCCTCGGCGGAGCCGGATCCCGCGGTTCCGTCCGATGCCGCCTCCTCGGCGGAGCCGGATCCCGCGGGGCCGGGCGTCGGGGTACCGACCGCCCCGGCGGGGGCGGGCGCTGGGCTGCCGGCGGTGCCGGGGTCTCCGGCTACGGGCAATCCTGATGCCGCGGGCCCGCCGGATTCGGCTGAGCCGGGTGGCGTCGCGCCCTCAGCCTCGGTCGACGCGTCCGAATCCGACCCCGCCTCCCCGGCTGGCGAGGCCGGCCCCCGGGGCCGGCCGGAGCCGGCCGTGGCCGAACCGGCGGAGCCGCCCGCGGAGCCGCCCGCCCGGGAAGGGGACTAGTGGACGTGTGGGAGGTCGCGCTGCGGCTCGCGGTCGTGTTGGCCGCGTTTCTCGTGGTGCCGCTGCTGGTGGGGCAGGCGGAGCACAAGGTGATGGCCCATATGCAGGGGCGGCTTGGGCCCATGCACGCGGGCGGGTTCCACGGGTGGGCCCAACTCGTCGCGGACGGCGTGAAGTTCGTGCAGAAGGAGGACACCGTTCCGGAGGGTGCGGATCGGCGGATCTTCCGGCTGGCGCCGGCGGTGGCGTTGATTCCGTATCTCGTGGTGCTGATCGCGATCCCCGTCGGGCCGGACGGGTTGGTCGGGCAGAGCCTGGACGCGGGCATCTTCTTCGTGCTGGCGGTGCTGGGCATCGGGGTGTTGGGGTCGCTGATCGCGGGTTGGGCGTCGGCCAACAAGTACTCGCTGCTCGGCGGGCTCCGGACGGCCGCCCAACTGATGGCGTACGAGCTGCCGTTGCTGCTGTCCGCCGCCTCGGTGGCCATGGCCGCCGGCACGCTCAGCCTGACCGGCATCCTCAACGAGTTCGAGTGGTGGTGGGTGCCCTGGCAACTGGTGGGCGCCTTCGTGTTCTTCACCGCCGGGTTGGCCGAGCTGCAACGGCCGCCGTTCGACGCGCCGATCGCGCCCGAGGAGATCATCTTCGGCGCCTACACCGAGTACTCGGGGCTCAGGTTCGCGTTCTTCCTGCTCGCCGAGTACGCCGGCATCGTGGTCGTCTCCGCGTTGACAGCGGTGCTCTTCCTCGGCGGGTGGCATGGGCCGTTCTCGGACCAACTCGGTTGGCTGTGGACCTTGTTGAAAACCGGCGCGCTGTGTTTCGTGGTGATCTGGGCGCGCGTCGCCTGGCCCAGGCTGCGCGCCGACCAGATCCAGAAGTTCGCCTGGACGGTCCTGGTGCCGCTCGCGTTGGCCCAGATCGCGTTCACCGGAGTGATCAAGGTGGTGATGGGATGAGCCTGGGATCGGGGCTCGCCAAGGGGTTGGCCATCACGTTGCGCACCATGACCCGGCGGGCGGTGACCGCGCGGTATCCGGAAGAGCAGCCGGAGTTGCCGCCGCGCAGCCGGGGGGTGATCGGGCTGTTCGAGGAGAACTGCACGGTCTGCATGCTGTGCGCGCGGGAGTGCCCGGACTGGTGCATCTACATCGACTCGCACAAGGAGACCCTGCCGGCGGCGGGGCCCGGCGGGCGGGAGCGTAGCCGCAACGTGCTCGACCGGTTCGCCATCGACTTCTCGCTCTGCATGTACTGCGGGATCTGTGTCGAGGTCTGCCCGTTCGACGCCCTCTTCTGGTCGCCCGAGTTTGAGTACGCGACCACCGATATTCGTGAACTGACCCATGAACGGGACACGTTGCGCGCCTGGATGTGGACGGTGCCCGAGCCCCCGCCGTTGGATCCGGCCGGCGAGGAGCCCAAGGAGATCGCCGCCGCCCGCAAGGCCGCCGAGAAGCGGGCGGCTGAGGAGAGCGCCACATGAGCGGGCAGGAGTTCCTCTCGCCCTCCGGCCAGGAGATCGTGTTCCTGCTCGTCGGCGTCGTGGTGCTCGGCTCGGCCGTGCTCTGTGTGACGACGCGGCAGCTGGTGCACGCCGCGCTCTGGCTGGTGGTGGCGCTCGGCGGGTTGGCCGTCGAGTACCTGCTGCTGACCGCCGAGTTCATCGCCTGGGTGCAGGTGTTGATCTATCTGGGCTCGGTCGTGGTGCTGCTGCTCTTCGGGCTGATGCTCACCAAGGCGCCCATCGGCCCGTCGCCCGATATCGACTCGGACAACCGCTGGGTCGCCCTGGCCGTGGCGTCGGCCTCGGCGGCCACGCTGGTCACCCTCGTGGTGGACGCGTTCCGCAGCACCTGGATCGATCTGGACACGCCGCACGGCGAGTCGGCCGCGTTGGGCGACAGCCTGTTCCGCTACTGGGTGCTGCCGTTCGAGGCGCTGTCCGTGCTGCTGCTGGCCGCGCTGGTCGGCGCCATCGCCCTCTCCAGGACGCGGGCTCGCGCCGGGGCGGGTGAGCGCTGATGCATCTGGTCTATCCCACCGTGCTGGCCGCGCTGTTCTGCGTCGGGATCTATGGCGTGCTGGCCCGCCGCAACGCCATTCTCGTGCTGATGTCGGTGGAGCTGATGCTCGCCGCCGTCAGTCTCAATCTGGTCGCCTTCGACGTGTGGCTGCGGGACGAGGCACACACCGGCCAGATCTTCACTCTCTTCCTCATCGCCCTCTCCGCCGCCGAGATCGGCGTCGGACTGGCCATCGTGCTGCTCGTCTACCGCCAACGCGGCACCTCAGCCGTCGACCAGCTGCGTGAACTGGCCGACGGGGAACGGGACTCCGCCGGCGCCGCGAGCCGGGAGACCACCACCACGTGAACACCACGACCGCCGCCGTCCTCGTCCCGCTGCTGCCGCTGCTGGCCGCCGCCTGCACCCTGCTGACGGGGCGGCGGGCCCCCGGCTTCGTCCGGCCGCTGGCCGTGCTGCCGATGCTGGCCGCCACCGCGCTGGCCGTGCTGGTGGCCGTCCGGCAGTACGGCGAGGAGCCGTTGACGGCCGCCACCGAGCTGACGCCCACGGGGAACGCGACGCTGCCCATCGAACTCGCCCTGCGCCTGGACGGGTTCGCGGTGCTGGTGGCGGTGCTGGTCACCGTCGTGGCCAGCTGTGTGCAGCTCTACTCCACCGGCTATCTGCGCGGCGACGCCCGCTACCCCTCCTATGCCGCGCTGGTCTCGCTCTTCACCTCGGCCATGCTGCTGGTCGTCTACTCCGACGACCTGGTGGTGCTGCTGGTCGGCTGGGAAGTGATGGGCATCTGTTCCTACTTCCTGGTGGGGCACTACTGGGAGACGTCGGCCGCCCGTGCCGCGTCGCTCAAGGCGTTCCTGGTGACCAAGCTCGGCGATGTCCCGTTCCTGATCGGCATCCTGGCGCTGGCGTCGGAGGCCGGCAGCTTCCGGATCAGCGAGATCGTCGCCCGGGTCTCGTCCTCGCTCTCCGGTTTCGAGCTCGACCATCCGACGCTGATCGCGTTGCTGCTGCTCGCGGGGGTGGCCGGCAAGTCGGCGCAGGTTCCGCTGCACACCTGGCTGCCGGACGCGATGGCGGGCCCGACGCCGGTGTCGGCGCTGATCCACGCGGCCACCATGGTCGCGGCCGGCGTCTACTTCATCGCCCGGCTGCTGCCGGTCTTCGCCCAGTCGGCCGCCGCGCTGGTGGTGTTGGCCGTGGTGTCCGCGCTCACCATGCTGGCCTCGGCGCTCGCCGCGCTCGCCCAGGACGACGTCAAACGGGTGCTCGCCTATTCGACGATCGGCCAACTCGGTTTTATGACCGGCGCGTTGGCCGTCGCCGACCGCGAGGCCGCCGTCTTCCATCTGCTCACCCACGGCGCGTTCAAGGCGCTGCTGTTCCTGGCCGCCGGGGTGCTGATCCAGACGGCGGGCACCGGTTCGCTGACGGCGATGTCCCGGATGCGGAACCTGCGCGGCCGGGCGCCGGACGCGTTCTGGGCGATGACGATCGGCCTGCTCGCGCTGGCCGCCGTGCCGCCGTTCGCCGGCTTCTTCTCCAAGGAGGCCGTCATAGGCGCGGCCGAACACGTCGCCCTGGACAACGAGCACGGGGTCTCGTCCAGCCTGGCGGCGCCCGCCGCCGCCGGCTGGATCGTGCTGGTCGCCGGGCTCGCCGCCGCGCTGTTGACCGCCGCCTACGCGGCCAGGCTATGGCTGCTCGCCTTCCACGACCCGGTCCGCGCCCGCGAGGGGGCCGTGCCGCCCGGGGAGCGGTCAAGCCCCGTGATGACCGGTGTGCTGTGGCTGCTGATGGTGCCGTCGCTGCTGCTCGGGCTCGCCTACGGCGAACTGCCCGAGTGGTTCGACGGCGGCTCGCTGGCGCCCACCCTCACCACCTCCGTACTGGCCACGGGCGCCGCCGTGTTGGGCGGCACCGCCACCTACGCGGCCTGGCGCCGCGCCTACGAGGGCGCGGGTCCCGAGGATCCGGCGCCCGCGCTGCTCGGCCCGCTGCGCGGGCCGGCGGAGGCCGGATTCCATCTGGACGCGCTCTACGCGGCGGCCGTGGTCCGTCCGGTGCGGGCGCTCGCCGGTCTGGTGCGGTTCCTGGACCGGACGGTGGTCGACACCTATGTGCGGGGCGCCGCCGCCGCGCCGGGGCTGTTGGGAACGCTCACCCGCCGGGCCCAGACCGGCAATGTCCAGACCTATCTGAGCGCGCTGGTCGCCGGGGCCCTGGTGCTCGGGCTGGCCGCCGTACTCGTCGCGGCGGGGGATTGATCCGATGATCACGCTGTCCGACTCGGTGCAACAGTGGCTGCTGGTCGCGGTCCTGACGCTGCCCCTGCTGGGCGCCGCCGCCGCGCTGCTGCCGGCCCCGCCGGGACTGCGCGGCGCCGGCGGCCCCGACCGGGACGTGCTCCGGCACGGCGTCACCGTCACCGGCGTGGTGCTGGTCGCCACCCTGGTGCTGGCCGTCGCCTTCGACCACGACCAACCCGCCGCCGTCCAGGCCGAGACCGACGCGTCCTGGATCCCGGCACTGAACATCAGGATGCATCTCGGGATCGACGGCATCTCGCTCCCGCTGCTGGTGCTGACCGCGCTGCTGACGTTCCTCTGCGCGCTCTACTCCTACTTCCGGCCGCCGACCGGCGAGCACGTCCCGGGGCCGCGCGCCTTCGTCGCGCTGCTGCTGTTGCTTGAGACCGGGATGCTGGCCACCTTCGCCGTGCTGGACCTGGTGCTCTTCTTCCTCGCCTTCGAGACCGTGCTCATCCCGATGTACTTCCTGATCGCCCGCTGGGGCAACGGCGCCGAACGGGCCGCAGCCGCCTGGAAGTTCGTCCTCTTCACGGTGCTCGGCTCGGTGCTGATGCTGCTCGGGCTGCTCCTGATCGGGGTCCGCGCCGGCACCTTCGACATGATCGCGCTCGCCGAGGCGCACGGCACCGGGCTGACCCGGGGCACCCAGCTGATCGCGGTGCTCGCCATCGGCCTCGGCTTCGCCATCAAGACCCCGATGTGGCCGCTGCACAGCTGGCTTCCCGACGCCCACACCGCCGCGCCCACGGTGGGCTCGGTGCTGCTCGCCGGGGTCCTGCTGAAGATGGGCACCTACGGTTTTGTGCGGATCGTGCTGCCCTCGGCGCCGGAGGGGATGCACACTTTCGCGCCCTATCTGGCCGCCTTCGCGGTGGCGGGCATCATCTACGGATCTCTCGCCTGCCTCGCCCTGGTGCTGCCACCACGGGCGGACGGCTCCGCTCGCCTCGGCTCGGCGTTCCTCCCCGCCCCGGGCGAGGGCCGCGACCTCAAGCGGCTGATCGCCTACTCGTCCGTCGGCCACATGGGCTTCGTCCTGCTGGGCATCGCCACCCTCACCCACACCGGGGTCAACGGCGCGCTCTTCGCCAACATCGCCCACGGCCTGATCACCGGGCTGCTGTTCTTCCTGGTCGGGGCCCTGAAGGACCGCACGGGCAGCACCGATGTCGACACCCTCGCGGGGCCGGAGGGCGGCGCGCTCTACGCCAGGGCGCCGCGCTTCGGCGGGCTGCTCGCCTTCGCCGCCATCGCCTCGCTGGGGCTGCCGGGGCTGGCCGGCTTCTGGGGTGAACTCCTCGCCATGCTCGGCTCGTTCCACCCGGCGGACGGTCTCAGCCGGCCGGCCTTCCTCACCTATCTGGCGGTCGCCGCCGTCGGCACCCTGTTGACCGCCGCCTATCTGCTGCTGGTGGTCCGCCGGGTCTGCATGGGCCCGCGCCCGGAGCCTGACGTCCCCGCCCTGCCCGACCTGCGGGGATTCGAGTACGCGGCGTTCGGCCCGCTGGTCGCCCTCACGTTGCTCGCCGGGCTCTGGCCGGCCGTGCTGCTGAACCTCACCGATCCCGTTGTGCAGAACCTCCTGCCGGGAGCCGTCCGATGAACCTGATCCAGAACGTGGACTGGGCGGTCGTCGCGCCCCCGCTGATCGCCGCGCTCGCGGCCGTCGCGGTGCTGGTCGCCGACCTCTTCCTCCCGGCCGGCCGCAAGGCGCCGCTGGCCTGGACGGCCGTTGGCGGCCTCGCCCTGGCCGCGCTGGCGCTGCTGCCGCTGCGCGACGGGGACCGCGCGACCTTCTGTCTTGCCGACGATCCCGGGCTCTGCTCCTACGCCGCCGACCGGTTCGCCGTCATCATCCAACTGCTCGTCCTCGGCGGTGCGTTGGTAGCCGCGCTGCTCTCGGTGCCCGAGCTGCGCCCCGGCCGCTCCGCGAGCGGCGACGATGACGAGGGCGACCTGCCGGGCGGCGAGTTCTGGTTCCTGCTGCTCTCCTCGGCCGCCGGCGCCGCGCTGCTGCCGGCGGCCCGCGACATGGCCACCCTGATCATCGCGCTTGAGGTGACCACGCTGCCCGCCTACGCCCTGGTCGGGCTGCGGCGCGGCAGCCCGACCGGCCCCGAGGCGGCGCTGAAGTTCTTCCTCTCCTCGGTCACCGCGACCGCCGTCGCCCTGCTCGGCATCAGCTTTGTCTACGCGGGGGCCGGCAGCCTCCACCTGGACGAGATCGCCGGCGCGCTGCCGGACGCCGATCCCCAGCTCGCGACGCTCGCCGAGGCCGGGGTGGCCCTGACCCTCGTCGGCTTCGCCTTCAAGATCGCCGCTGTGCCGTTCCACTTCTGGGTTCCCGAGACCTACCAGGGCGCCCCGCTGCCGGTCGCCGGCTATCTCTCGGTGGTCGGCAAGACCGCCGGCCTGGCCGGGCTGGTCCTCGTCACCACCCGCGCGTTCCCCGCCTTCGGCGACCTGTGGGGTCCGGTGCTCGCCGTGCTGGCCGGGCTCACCATGACCGCGGGCAACGTCGCCGCCCTGCGCACCGCGGGCCAGGCCCCGCACAGCGCGGTGCGGCTGCTGGCCTGGTCGTCGGTCGGCCAGGCCGGCTATCTGCTGGTCCCGATCGCCGCCGCCGGCTATGCCGTGGGGGGCGAGGAGACGTCCTCGGCGGTCGGCGCCGCCGTCGCCTATGCGCTGATGTACGGCGCGGTCAACCTCGGCGCGTTCGCCGTGCTCGCACTGGTCGTTCAGGAGCGGGGCGACGGCACCGGGCGTCGCATCGCTGACTTTCGGGGCCTCTATGCCCGGCGCCCACTGGCGGCCCTGGCGCTGGCCTTCTTCCTGCTCTGCCTGGCGGGCCTGCCGCCCGGGGTGATCGGCCTCTTCGCCAAGGTGGCGGTCTTCCGCTCCGCCGTCGACGCGGGTCTCGGGGTGCTGGCCGTGGTGATGGCGGTGAACGTGGCCATCGCCCTCGTCTACTACCTGCGTTGGACGGCGCTGCTCTTCCAGCCGGCCGAGCCGGCGACCGAGGCCGACCGGGACGTCCCCGCCGAACCGGCGGATCGCCCCCCGCTCGCCACCCGCCGACCGCTGGCCGTCGGCGGCGCGATCGCGCTGACCGGCGCCGTCGCGCTCGCCCTCTCCGGCGCCCCACAACTCGTTCTCACCTTCGCCGCCGGCGGCCTGATCTAGGGCGCGCGGCGGACCCGGCCATGGTGACCCTGAAGGTGCTGACGACGGACGACGCGCCGCTGTGGCTGGCACTCCGCCGCGCGGCGCTGACCGACGCGCCGTGCGCCTTCCGGGCCCGGCTCGCCGACTGGGACGTGGGCGAGGAGGAACGGTGGCGCGCCCGGCTCGCGCTGCCCGGCGCCCACCATCTCGCCGCGCTGCTGGACGGGCGCCCGGTCGGCACGGCCAGCGGTCTGCCCGGCGCCGCCGGCGTCAGGGAGTTGAGGTCGCTCTGGGTCGACTCGGCGGCGCGCGGCCTGGGCGTCGGCGGACGGCTGATCGAGGCCGTCGAGACCTGGGCGCTGGAGTCGGGCGGGGCGACGCTGCGGCTCACCGTGCTCGCCGGCAACGAACCCGCCATCGCCCGCTACCTGCGCCACGGGTTCACCGCCACCGGCCGGCCCGGCGCCGCGCTGCCCGATGGGCGGGCCGGTGAACAGGCCATGGCGAAGGTTCTTCGCCCGGGACCCGCCCGTGCGGAGCGCTGAAACGGCGGCCACGGCCCCCATGGCGGCCCGTTCGTCACCGGTTCGACCCCGGGGCGTACGGCTCGGGTAACGGCGAGGCGGCCTGGGAACGCATCCCCTTCGTATGGCGTTGTGCACATCGGGAGTGTCCACTGTTAGTGGAGATACTCCAAAATCCGGGACGATCCGGACACCCCCATGCGCGCGATCTGGAGGGTACACCGTGCACCGCCGGCACAACGGATTGAGGACAGCCGCACTACTGGGCGGCATGTCCGCCTTGATCCTGGTGGTGGGCAGCCTCTTCGGCCGCACGGGGCTGGTGATCGCCCTCTTCCTCGCGCTCGCCACCAACGGCTACGCGTACTGGAACAGCGACCGGCTGGCCCTGCGTTCCATGCGGGCGCGCCCGGTGGGGGAGTTCGAGGCCCCCGCGCTCTACCGCATGGTGCGCGAGCTGGCCGGGCAGGCCCGGCAGCCGATGCCCCGGCTCTACATCTCGCCGACGGAGGCCCCCAACGCCTTTGCCACCGGCCGCAACCCGCGCAACGCGGCCGTCTGCTGCACCGAGGGCATCCTGAGTCTGCTTGACGAGCGGGAGCTGCGCGGGGTGATCGGACATGAGCTGAGTCATGTCTACAACCGCGACATTCTGATCTCCTCGGTGGCCGGAGCGATGGCCTCCGTGATCATGTTCCTGGTGAACTTCGCCTGGTTCCTGCCGCTCGGGCGGGACGACGACGAGGGGCCTGGGCTGGTGGGGATGCTGCTGGTGATGGTGCTCGGCCCGATCGCGGCCTCGCTGATCCAGCTGGCCGTCAGCCGCTCCCGCGAGTACGAGGCGGACGCGGCGGGCGCTCAGCTCACCGGGGATCCGTTGGCCCTCGCCAGCGCGCTGCGCAAGCTGGAGGCCGGCACGCAGCGTCTGCCGCTGCGCCCCGAGCCGCAGTTGGAGACGGCCAGCCATATGATGATCGCCAATCCGTTCCGCCGTGGCGAGGGCCTGGCCAGGATGTTCGCCACCCACCCGCCGATGGCCGAGCGCATTGCTCGCCTGGAGAGGATGGCGGGCGGCGGGCGTTGACGCCATGCTGTGTTCGTGCGAACCCTTCTGAACATTCTCTGGCTCGTCTTTTCCGGATTCTGGATGGCCCTGGGCTATGCCCTTGCCGGACTCATCTGCTTTGCGCTTGTGATCACCATCCCCTTTGGGGTGGCCTGCTTCCGTATCGCCAGATATGCCCTCTGGCCCTTCGGGTACCGGGTGACGGACCGGCCCGACGCGGGTCTCGCGTCCGGGCTCGGCAATGTGATCTGGCTGATCGTTGCCGGAATCTGGATCACCCTGGGCCATATCCTGGCCGGTCTCGCCTTCTGCGTGACGGTGATCGGCATCCCCTTCGGCATCGCCCACTTCAAGCTGGTCCCGGTGTCCCTGATGCCCCTCGGTCGCGAGATCGTCCCCACCTGACCGCTCCGGCGGTCCGTCCACAGGATGTGGACATGGCGGCGGCCCGGGCGTTCACCCCCGGGCCGCCGCCATGCGCCGTTCGACTACCGCCGTTTGGCCCGCTCCTCGGCGCGCTCGCCAGCGGCGGCGTCCTCGTCGGGCTCCCCGTCCGGCCCCTCGTTCGCCACCCCGCCCGCGCGCTTGGCCGTCACATAGCGTTCGCGCGCGTAGCGGATGCCCTCGTGCAGCAGGGTGATGCCGAGCGCGAGGCCGAGGCCCAACATCACGCCGCGCAGCGGCTCCTCCTCGAAGGCGTGGCCGCCGATATAGCCGATCGCGGTCGAGTAGACGGCCCAGGAGATGGCCGCGATGGTGTCGTAGAAGCTGAACGAGCGGAGCGGGTAACCCGTCGCGCCCGTGGTCAACGTGGCCGCCGTACGCCCGCCCGGGATGTAACGGGCGACCACCAGCACAAGGCCGCCCCGCTTCTCCAACATCTTGGCCACGCCGTCATACGCCTTGCGGGTACGGGTGCCCGGCTTGAGCTTGGCATAGATCCGGGAACCGGACTTTCTGCCTATGTAGTAGGAGATGTGGTCGCCCGAGAACGCGCCGAGCGCGGCCACCAGGACGATCAGCAGAACATTGGGCTCACCATTCGCAGCTGCGAATACCGCCAGGGTGATCACCAGCGTCTCACTGGGCACCACGGGGAAGAAACCGTCGAGCATGGCGATGGCGTACAGCGCCAAATACACCCATGGGGTGGAGACGAAGTCTTCGACCGCCTGGAGGATCGCATCGTTCATGTCCGCAAGGCTAAGTAATAGAAGCGCCTGGCGCTGCTGTTGATCCGTAACGGTCACGTCCGGTTTTTGTTCGGACCTTCCCGGTGACCGGCACGGCGGAGAGCGGGGTCGCTCCACCCGGCTCCGAGGGGCGCGGCGGAAGTGGGCGAACTCACATGGCGTAACGCCGCCTCCCGGCGGGCCGGGCGCCGCGAACGGACGCGCCATGGGGCCGATCGGGGGTTCGCCCGGTTCGTCACCCGTCCGTCGTCCGTCCGCCGCCGGCTCGCGCCCCGACCGGGACACCGGCCGGTTCGACGGCGCGCGGTCGAGCCACCCGAGCCGGACATGCCACCGGGACGTGTATTCGCTATGGCAAATATCCGGCGGGGGTGCGCTAGAGCCAGCCGTTCCGTCGGAAGCCCCGGTGGATCAGGAAGCTCGCCGTCGCGATGACCGCGAGCACCAGCGGATACCCGAACCGCCAGTGCAGCTCAGGCATATGGTCGAAGTTCATGCCGTAGACGCCGCAGACCATGGTGGGCACCGCGATGATCGCCGCCCAGGCCGTGATCTTCCGCATGTCCTCGTTCTGCGTCGCCTGCACCTGCGCCAGATTGGCCTGGAGAATCGAGTCGATCAGCGAGTCATAGCCGGTCACCTGGTCGGAGACCCGGGTGAGGTGGTCGGCGACATCGCGGAAGTAGCTGCGGATGTCCGGGTCGATCACGGCCAGCGAGGACTCGGAGAGCCGCTGGAGCGGACGGTCCAGCGGGCCGACCGCGCGCTTCAGCTCCAGGACCTCCCGCTTCAGCTGGTAGATCCGCCCGACCTCGGCGGCACTGCCGCGGGTGTCGGCGAACACCGCCGACTCGATCTCGTCGATGTCGTCCCGCACCGCCGCCGTCACGTCCAGATAGTGGTCCACCACCTGGTCGGCGATCGCGTGCAGCACCGCCGACGGCCCCTTCGCCAACTGCTCGGGCGCCCCTTCGAGCCGGCGCCGCAGCGTGCCGAGCGAGCCATGGCTCCCATGGCGGACGGTGATCACGAAGTCGGCGCCGACGAAGACCATGATCTCGCTGCTCTCCACCACCTCGCTGGTCTCGGTCAGCTCACTGTGGCCGACATAGCGAACGGTCTTGAGCACCATGAAGAGCGTCTCGTCATACTGCTCCAGCTTGGGCCGCTGATGCGCGTGCACCGCGTCCTCGACGGCCAGCGGGTGCAGCCCGAACTGCGAGGCCACACCGGCGAGTTCGTCCTCCGTCGGCTCATGGAGCCCGATCCAGACGAACGTGCCGCGCCCGCGCCGCCTGACCTGGCGGATCGCCGAGGCGGGGTCCCCCGCTTCGGGGCGACGCACCCCGTCCCGGTAGACCGCGCAGTCCACCACGGCGTTGGTCACCACCGTGCGCTCGTCGTCGACAACCTCGGCGGGACGCTGCCGCCAGGCCAGCTCGAAGGCCGCGCGGAGCGGACGAATCATGGACACGCCTACCTCCTACCCCACGCGACACCCCCTGTCAGCGGGCCACGCCTAGCGATAGTTCACAAACTGCACAGCGAAGTCGAAGTCCGCCTCCTTCACCAGGCGTTGTACCTCCTGAAGGGAGTCCCGGCTCTTCGAGCTGACCCGCAGCTCGTCCCCCTGCACCTGCGCCTTGACGCCCTTGGGGCCCTCGTCCCTGATCAGCTTGGCGACCTTCTTGGCGTCCTCGGTGGAGATGCCCTCCTTGACGCTGGACACCAGCCGGTACTCCTTCCCCGACGCCATGGGCTCACCGGTGTCCAGCGCCTTGAGGGAGATGCCGCGCTTGATCAGCTTGGACTGGAAGATGTCCAGGACGGCCTTCGTCCGCTCCTCGGCGTTGGCCCGGATCTCGATCGCCTCGCCGGACCAGCCGATGGAGGCTCCCACCCCACGGAAGTCATAGCGCTGCGAGATCTCCTTGGCGGCCTGGTTGAGGGCGTTGTCGACCTCCTGCCGATCGACCTTGGAGACAATGTCGAAACTGGAGTCGGCCATGGTGGTATTGGCTCCTCACACATCCGGATCGGGCTCGGTCGCCGACAGCCTAGCCACCACCCCGCCCGTTCGACCCGGCCGAACCGAGTGGCGAACCACCCCCACGCATCGGGTATGGTTTACCCGCAGCAAGGCGGTGTGCCCGAGCGGCCAAAGGGAGCAGACTGTAAATCTGCCGGCTCAGCCTTCCCAGGTTCGAATCCTGGCGCCGCCACAGCTCAGCGAAGGCCCTCTGACCAGCGATTACGGCTGGGAGGAGGGTCTTTTCGCTGCCCCGATTCGCGAGTCTCGAACGTGAATCGAAATGCGGCTTTCATCTCACTCTGATGCCGGGGTGTCCTGGCGGCCCAGTCCGTGTCCCCCAGGACTTTCGGCTGCGGCCCTACCGCGTTGAGTCGTTCCACTCCCGCATCGCCGTGTCGATGGGGCGGTTGGAGCGTTCCTCGCTCCGGGTGAGGACCTTGGCGTAGACGCGGAAGAGGACGGCGAGGCTGTGTCCGGCGCGACGAGCGCACTCGGCGGGGTCCACGCCGGAGCTGAGCCAGAACGAGACACCCGCGTGCCGCAGATCGTAGGGCCGGCGGGCGAGTCGTGAGGCTGCGGAACACCCCCGCTGGCGCGGGGAGGACACCAAGCACCTGCCGGAGTGCACGCAGGACTCCGGAACACCCCTGCTCGCGCGGGGAGGACCGGGTCAACAGCGCCATGGGGCTGCTCCTATTCGGAACACCCCCGCTCGCGCGGGGAGGACCTCTTCCAGGCTCCACTCGTTGCGATCGGTCCCGGAACACCCCCGCTCGCGCGGGGAGGACACGGCTACCTCTAGGGGGAGCCACGGCTACCCCGGAACACCCCCGCTCGCGCGGGGAGGACACTTTTTGACCTGCGGCGTTAGGAGGGCTTTGCCATTTCATTACCGAGTGCGTCGGGTGCAGCTGTGTAGGCGCACGATGGTTGGTCAGGCATTGCGGTGTCTCTGTTCGTCGTTGGGCTGGGGCAGGTCTTCAGGCTATCTGTCACTGCCGACGTGGGGTGCGGGAGTTGCATCTTGTCGCCCTGGCTGGATCCCACGGGTGGACGGGGCTGTCTGATGCGCCGGCGTTCGGTCGCTGTGGGGGTTGCTCCGGTTCACCCCACCCTGCTGATGCCCGCCACTCCGTAGGGGAAGTCGGGTGGGGTCCAGCCCCGGTAGGTGAGGTGCCAGGGGCCGTGGGTGAGGTGGTCCAGGGGGACGATGTCGATGCGGCCTGGGGCGACGATGTCGTTGGTGGCGACCTGGCCGTTGCCGAGGTGGAGGGCGACGTGGCCGGTGGTGTCGTCGGTGGCGTAGAAGAGGAGCGCGCCGGCTGGTGGGTTGGGGTCGCCGGGGTGGGTCTGGCCGGCGGCGTGGAGCCGGCGCCAGGCGGTGTTGGCGGTGGCCTCGCCTGACGCTCCCCAGCCGTATGCCTCGGCGACGAACGCCAGGCACCAGCGCTCCCAGGTGAGGTCGCCGGAGGCGGCCTCGGCCCTCGCCGCGTCGATGGCCTGTTGGCAGCTGCGGGGGTTGGGGCGGTCGAGGGTGAAGTCGCAGTCGCCCGCAGCTGGGATGGTGGCGATGGCCTGGTAACGGGGGAGGAGCGCGCGGACGGATTCGACGTAGTCCCGGGTTTCTGCGGTGGGTGGGCGTCCGCCGTGGAGGCGGACGGCGAAGGGGCCGGCGTTGTAGGCGGCGAGGGCCTTGTTCGTCGGGTCGCCGGGGAGGTCGGCGAGGTCCGCGAAGAGGTGGCAGAGGTAGCGGGCCTGGGCATCGATGGCGTCGGCCGGGTCGAGGGCGGAGGCGCGGCCGTCGCCGTTGGCGTCGTCGCCCCACTGTTGCCAGGTGGCGTCGGTGAACTGGGCGAGCCCCTTGGCTCCCTGGTCCGATACCGCGTTCGGGTCCCAGCCGGACTCGACGTCGATCCCTGTGGCCAGCAGCGGGGCGTTGATCTCGTCGCAGTGTCGGGCGGCTGTGACGATCAGCGCGCGGTACGCCTCGGGTACCGGTGCGTCCGGATCGAGATGGGTGGTGCTCGCCGCCGTTTGTGGATCGTCCGGGGCGAGGCCCACCAGGAGGGCCAGGCCGGCGACCGTGAGTGCCATCGGCAGTGCGAGACAACCAATTTGTTTCATACGGGTGTTCCTGCCGGGGGCCGTGCTGAACAGAGCAAGTAACGTGGCGAAAGGTTACGGCGCTTTAAAAGGGACATCACTGAGAGGCGCGCGTCTTCTCCGCGAATGGGGCGTCGATCCTTCATCGTTGCGTTTGAGTGCCGATAGGAATCGACGCGCAGAGCACCGGTTATCAATCCGGGAAGCCGCCCTCCTGTAAACAGTGAAGGAAAACGTTCGTGAGTGATTCGCCGGCTGAGGAGCCGCTGACCGAGGCGTCGTTTCGTGCGACGGCCGCCAGTCGGCTTGGCGCACCTCCACTTCCGCCCGCGCCCCCACCTCAGCTTGTGCCCGAAAAGGAGACGCCATCGGCGTTGTTGCCGGTGCAGGCGGCGGTGGCGAAGGAGTCGGGGCCGGCGCCGGCGGACTACAGCGGCTTCGCGGCCTCGCTGCGGCAGCGGGCTCGGACGGCGGCGCCGCAGTGGGGGTGGCGTGGGCGGTTGCATCGGTGGTCGGGAGGCCGTTTCTCCCCGCAGATGTCGGTGGCCGAGCGGGGGTGGAACACGGCCTTGCGCGCTGTCCAGATGACCTTCGGTGGGCCGCGTTCCATCGTGTTCGTCAACCCGAAGGGCGGGTCCTTCACGACCACATCGACGTTGATGGCGGCCCGGACCTTCGGGGTTCATCGGGGCGGTGGGGTGGTCGCGATCGACAACAACGAGACGCGCGGCACGCTGGGGGAGCGGGTCCTCCGCGCCGGCCATGCCAACACCGCGCGGGAGCTCCTCGCGGCGATGGATCTCTTCCGTGGCCCGGCCGCTCGGTTGGGTGACCTGGGCCAGTTCACGCGAGGCCAAGGGCCCGCTCATTTCGACGTGTTGGCCAGTGACGAGCGGCCCGAAGTCACTGGCCAGCTCGACGCCGAGGCGTTCGGGCAGCTCCATGAGCTGTTCCGGCGCTACTACCGGCTGATTCTGATCGACTCGGGCAACAACGTGCGTGCGCCCAACTGGATCGCCGCGGTACGTCAGGCGGACCTGTTGGTCATCACCACCACCGTGCGGGAGGACACGGCGTCCTCGGCGCTGTGGATGGCGGATGTCCTGGAGCGCGGCGTGTTGGAGCCGGGAACCCTGAAGCGGCGGAGCGTCGCACTGGTCTGTGACCCGGCACCCGACTGTGACGGTGACCTGCGTCGACTGCTGTTGGACACCTTCGGCGAGCGTTGTCACACGGCGGTGCCGATCCCTTACGAGCCGGCGTTGGTCGGCGGAGGCCAGATCGATTACACGCGGCTGTCGTCCGCCACTCACACCGCCTGGCTCTATGCCTGTGCGGCGATGGCGTCGGCTATTTCTCCGGTGTGGGAAGGCTGAGCAGTCATGCGACTCGCCGACGAGTACAACCCGTTCACCGGAATCAACCCGAGCTTTGGCCCCTTCGCTGGCCTGCTGGAATCGAAATTCGGCATGTTCTTGGCGCTTGCGTGGGTGATCGGTTTCTTCGCCTGTGCTTACTTCCTGATCGAGGCGATCGGCCGTGCGGCGAAGTCCAGGCGTAATGGGATGGTCGGCGATCTGGACGAGACGCGCGGGGAGTTGGTGCGCGTCGGTGCGGCCACCATTGGCATGGCATCTCTGCCCGTTCTCTACACCATTCTTATTAGTGCCTGAGCGGTCGAAGGCTGATTCCTTGAATGTTCGTATGGATTACCAGTCACCGAGTGCGCGTGATCGTGGCGGGGCCCTTGGTGTGAGCCGATTCGCCCTGCTGGCCGTGATGCTGGTCGCATTGCTGGGAGCGGTTTTGTCGGCGCGGTTCCTCGTCGGGGGAGAGACGCCGGACGATGACGAGCGGAACGGGGCGCTTGTCGACACGTCGGCGCCTTCGCCGGACGAGGTCGAGTGGGGTGAGGCAACGGCGACTGGTGCGTTGGCGAGCCGGGTCGTGTCCGGTCTGCCTCGGGGGTTTCCGCGCTCCGAGGCCGGTGCGGTGGAGGCGGGGACGACGTTCGCCGCCGCCACCTCCGACCTCCTGCGGATGGCCGGCGACGATCGCACCGCCTATGTGCGCGACGCGATGTTGGACCCGCCCTCGGTCCGACGTCTTGACGAGGATGCCTCCAACTTCCGGGAACGGCACGGGCTTTCGGACTCAGGGGGCAGTTCGGACGACGAGCGATTCGTCTCCGAGTGCCACCCCGAGCTGGGTGCCTACCGGGTGGTGGATTACACCTCGGAGCGGTCGGTCGTCGACTTCTGGATGCCGTGCCTGTTGGGCACGGTGGACGACGCCGGGGCAGCGGTCGAGATGGCCACGCGCTGGGAGATGGGCCGCGTCGCCCTGGAGTGGAAGGGCAACGACTGGCGCGTCGAGGAGCTGACCGCTGGCCCGTTCAACGAACCCGTCATGCCCGAGGACGCCGGCGATCCGGTGACCGAACTGACCATGCGGCTGGCGCTGTTGGGGCATGACTGGCAGCTCTACGCGGACGCCAACGAGGAGACCCCGCCGGAAGCGCGAACGGGCGAGAGCCGCTGAACATGGCTGACGAGAACGAGTGCGCGGACGCGGCCCTGGGGGAGCGGGTCTGTTCGGTGCTGAACGACATCCCGGGCGTCAGCCAGGTCTACCGCTACCTGGGCGATGTGCAGCGGGAGAAGGTCGAGGCGGTGGCGAGCGCGCTCGGCGACCTGGTTCCCGACAGCTTCATCGAGGAGTGGGTGCGGGGCATGGCCGAGTCCACGGTCAGCCTTCTCTCCTTCATCCAGCAGTTGGGGGAACGGGTCACCAGGCCGGCCTTCGATCAGGACTGGTGGGCCTCGCAGTACGCCACAAGCTTCGGTCTCTCCCTGCTCCTGCTGGGCTTCCTGCTGGTGTGGATCACGGGCAGGTTCGCGGCCTCCGGTTCCTCGTTCACGGCTATGGATCTGCTGCGGCAGTCCGGTTGGCGGCTCGTCTTCGTCGTTCCACTGATCTCGCTGGGGCCGCTGCTCCTGCTCGAACTGCAAGTGGCCAGCGCGGAGTTGGCCCGCTCCTTCGCCGACGAGGGGACGGAGCACGCCGCCAGCGCCGTGGAACGCCTGATGGATCTGATCGTGGAGAAGGCCGGCGACTGGGGGGTGTTCGGGGGAACGGTGCTGGCGCTGCTGCTGTTCCTGTGCATCCTCTGCCTGGGCCTGGTGACGCTGATCGAGATGACCGTCGCCCAGTGGGGCCTTCACCTGGCCGGCCTGCTCGTGCCCCTGGTTCTGGTCGCCTGGGTCTATCCACCGTGGTCCGGCGCGCTCAGGCGGCTGGCCGGGCTGATCGGCGGCCTGATGTTGCTGCCCGCGTTCATCTACTTCTTCTTCCACACCTTCTGGTCGGCCCTCGACTCGATGCTGGGGGACCACCCGGACGATGACGGGCTGACCGTCCTGCTCTTCCTGCTGGTCGGGCTGCTGATGATCGACGCCTTCCCGATGGTGGCGATGTGGCTGATGTCCCTGGCCATGCCGTCCGGGGCCGGAATGGACCCGGACCTGCGTGGGACGGTCTCGCATCCGTCGGGCGGGGAGATGGTCGCCGGCGCCGCAGAGCGATTCGAGGAGCGCGCCAGCCGGATCGGCGGCTCCGGGATCGCCGCGGAGCCGGGCGGAGGGTCCGACGACGACGGACAGGAGAACTCGTCCGGAGCGAGCGAGGCGGCTGCGGCTGCTGGGGCTGCCGCCGGCGGAGGTGTGGGCGCGGCGGTCTCCGTGGCGAAGCAGGCGAACGACGGCGATGACGGCGACGATGGGAACAACGGGGCGGATCCAGGGGGGAGTTCGAGCGGTCCGAGCCCTGGTGCTGTCGACCCGGGACGTCCCGGGATCCCCATGGATTCCGGCGGCGCACGCGACGAGGACATGCCCGCAGACCAGGACGACGCTTCCGGTTCCCGTGTCGACGCCGACCGACGGGACCAGACATGAGCGCGGGCGAGCGGACCTATGTATTGGGCGGCGAGACCCGCCGCCGTTCCCTCTTCGGCGCGGTGACGCCGCTCCAACTGGGCTGCCTCGGCTGCTACCTGCTGGTCTGGGTGATGCTGCTGGTGGCTACCCAGTCGGTCATCGTGCTGGTCCTGGGCCTGCTGGGTGCCGGCATCGGGCTGCTGCTGGCCCGGCGCCGTACGGGGGAGGGGGACTCGTGGCTGGCCGCGGCGCTCGACCGGGGTCACTGGCGGTTGGCGACGGGCGGGGGACAACGCCCCGACTATCAAGCGGAGTTGGGGCTGCCTCCCGAGGTGGGCGAGGTACGGGTGATGTCCTACACCCCGCCGGGGGCGCCCGACTCGCCGATGGCGTTGCTGCACCACAGGGACCACCGTCACCGTTCCTGGGCCACGGGTCATCTCTCCGCGACCTTCGAGATCGCGGGCGGGGGTGACGGGCTGCTGCCCATCCGGGCGGTGAACACGACGGGCTACCTCTTCGAAAGGCTGCTGGGCGGGCTCGCCGGCGCGAACCTGCCTGTCGACCAACTTGACCTGTGCACACGGGTGTTGCCCGTCCACCCCGACACCTACCGCGCACATATGGCCGGGCTGCTCGCACCTGATATTCCGCCCCGGCTGCGCGCGTCGATGCGGCAGCTCGCCGGCTACGCGGCCGGCAACACGGAGGAGTACCGCAGCTTCGCCACCGTTCGCGTGCCGCTGGCCCAGCTGGGGCAACGCATCGCCCAGCCAGCGGACCTGGAGGCGCTGTGCGCGGAGACGTTCGCCGTGCTCGGCGATGTCGTCGGCCGGGTCAGCCGCGCCGGCCACCCGTTGCGCGCGGTGCTGGGGCCGCGCCGGCTGGGCGCGCTGATCCGCCACCTCCACGACCCGGACCGGGACATCGACGCGTTGGACGGGATCGAGTCGTTCGCCCACGGCTGGCGGCACGCACGCGTCCCTGGCCGCGACCATGTCCGAACGGAGGGCCTGTCGAGGCCCTGGTACCACGCGATCGGCTCCGTTCCCCGGGATGCCTGGCCGCTCCAACCCGTCACCGCGAGGTGGATGGAGCACCTGGTCACCGGCATCCATCCGGCGACCATCCGCACCGTCCAGGCGCAGTGGCGGTTGGTGCCCAAGGTCCCGGCACGTGAGCGCGCCCGACTCGCGCTGACCTACGACACCGCCGACCGTCACGGGGAGCGGCGCCGAGGCCAGGTCTCCACGGGGGAGAGCGAAGCGTCGATGTCCTCCGCCCGCCGGGTCCTGGACGATCTGCTCACCCCCGTGGTCGGCGGCGTCCACCCCGCGCTGCGCATCCACGTATCGGCGCCCAGCGCACCGGAGTTGGCCGCCGCGCGGGTCCGGGTCACGGGGGCGGCCGAAGCCGCCGGCGTCACCCGCGTGCGCTGGCACCACCACCGCCACCACCAGGCCCTCCTCCTCGCACTCCCGATGGCCCGAGGGATCACCACATGACCGCCGTCGAGCAACGCCCCGAGACCGAAAAGCCGGCTGTGTGCGGGCCACGTCGGCGCGGTCGGCTGGGCGAGTTCCTGGGGCGCAACGAGCTGTCGACGGAGACGATCTTCACCTCCACCCGGCAGGCGGCGGCGCTCAACCCGGCCGTGGTCGCCACCCACCCGGCGCTGGCCGGCCCGATCACCGGAATCGACCTGGCCACCGGTCAGCCGATCACCACCGACCCGCACGCCCTCTATGACCAGGGGCGGATCACCAGCCCCAACGTCCTGGTGCTGGGCGACATCTCCTCGGGCAAGTCCTCGCTGGTCAAGACGCAGTACTGCGTGCGACAGGTCGCCTGCGGCAAACAGGTCGTGGTCCTGGACCGGAAGAACCAGCAGGGCCGAGGCGAGTACGAACGGGCCGCTGCCGAGTGCGGCGTCACCCCCGTCCGCTTCGCCCGCAGCGGCGGCACCGCGATCAACCTGCTCGACCCCCGGATCTCCACCACCTCCGAATCCGGCGGCGACGGACGCGTCGGCCAGGACCGCCTCCTGTTGATGGTCGCCGAGCACGCGCACGAACGAACGCTGTCCTCGCGCCAGCGCTACGCCCTGCGGACCGCCCACCGCACAGCCCTGGACCGGGCTCGCTCGGACGGGCGCGTGGCCACCCTCCACGATGTGGTCGCCGCGCTCTACGATCCGGCATCGGACGCCGTGCCTCGTCCGCACCTGGAAGCTGAGGGAATCATCACCCGCCGGTCGGTCATCGAATGGGGATTGGACCTGGCGCTCGACCTCGAACGGTTTATCAGCGGCGACCTGTCCGGGCTGATCGACCGCGCCACCAGCGAGGAACCTGGACCTGACCGCGCCGCTGATCGTCTTCGACACCTCGGCGTTGCCGGAGGACTCTCCCGCCCTGTCGCTGGTCATGGCGCTGGTCGCGACGTTCCTCTCGGCGGTGTGGGCCCACCGGGAGGGCCAGCGACTGATCATCTTGGAGGAGGGTTACCACACCGCCAGGCTCGACAAGGTGGCTTCCGTGCTGCGCTCACTGGCCAAACGCGGCCGAGGCATCGGGCTGGCGTTCATCACCGTCGTCCACCACCTCAGCGACATCCGCCCGGACTCCGACGCCATGCCCCTGATCCGAGAGGCCGGCGTCGTGCACGTCTACCGCCAGTCCCGCGAGGACGACGCCGAACAGGTCGTGCGCCAGTTCCGTCTGCCGGCCACCCTCAACGGTCAACTCGCCAGCCTCGCACAGGGAGTTCACGTGCTGCGGATCGGACACGAACCGGCTCGGATGGTGCAACACCTGCGCACCCCGTTGGAGATCGAGATCACCGACACCGACCAGGCCATGTCGGCGCGGGCGCGGTGAACACCGTGCCCATCCCGCTCGGCGTCCTGCTCTTGGCCTTCGCCGGGCTCTTCGTGCTCGCCTTCCTCCGCGGCTACCTCACCCGCCGATCCGGAGCCGGCTCCCAACCAGCCACCCCACACGCCGGATTCGCCACCCCGCAGCAACTCCGTGACGGTCTCTCCGAAGCCGCGGTCCGCCGCGCCGGTGCACAAGTCCGTCCTGGGCTGGTCTCGTTGCCGAAGGAGTCGATCGGTGGTTGATCAACCGGTCACCGCATACGGGTACTTCCTCGGGCACGCCGTCCGCCCGGCCTGCGGCCGGATGCCGTTGTATTCGCCCTATGACCAGGCCCTCCGCGTCATCGGCCCGATGGGCTCGGGCAAGACATTCCGCTTCCTCGCCCGCCTGCTCCGCGATGTGCCGGGACCCGCGCTGGCCACCTCCACCAAGCCCGACCTCATCGAACTCACCCTCGGCGCCAGACAACGCCGAGGCCCCGTCGTCACCCTCGATCCACAGGAACTCGTGCCGGGCCAGGAGCCGTTGCACTGGTCACCGATCCACGGCGCGGCCGACACCGTCACCGCCGAACTGCGGGGCCGCGCCTTCATCGCCGGCGCGCGGAGTCGTAGCTCGGGCGGCCAGGACGAGGCAGCCGCCCACTATCGTCAGCTCGCCGGCACCTGGCTCTCCTGCCTCCTCCACGCCGCCGCGCTCGACGGGGCCTTGCTGCGGGACGTCCTGCGCTGGGCCAAACGCCCCGAAGACCCCGCACCCCGCCAGATCCTCCAGCACCACCCCGGCGCCGGCCCCGAGTGGGCCGAGAACCTGCTCGACGCCACCACCGGCGACGACCGCGCCATCGGCAACACCCGCTCCACCCTCGCCAACGCCCTCGCCGCCTTCGCCCACCAACCCGTCATCGACGCCGTCGACGTCCCACCCGAACGCGCCACGCACATCGAGGAGTTACTGGACGCGGCCGGCACGTTGTACCTGCTCGGCAAGGACAGCGAACACTCCAGCATCTCCCCACTGGTCACCGCCACCACCGAGGACGTGTTGGACCGCGCCGAACAGCTGGCCGTTACCAAACCCCACCGCCGCCTCGACCCCCCCCTTGTAGCCGCCCTGGACGAGGCCCCCAACATCGCCCGCTACCCTCCCTCCGCCAACGCGTCGCCGACGGGCGAGGACGCGGACTGTGTGTGATCTACCTCGTCCAGTCCTGGGCCTCAGCCGAAAGCCGATTCGGGCGCGCCGTCGCCAAGGAACTCGCCGCCATCACCAACAACACCCTGGTTCTCGGCGGCTCCCACGACGTCTCCCTCCTGCGCGATCTCCAAGAACTGTGCGGCACGGCCGAGGTGTTCAAGACCTCAACCACCCTCACCCGTGACGCACGCGGCGGACCACCAGGCAGCAGCCGCGCCGTCAGCCAGGACCGCGAACCCGTCCTCCGCGCCCATGAGATCAGTCGCCTGGAAACCACCACCGGCCAGGCCCTGCTCCTCGCGGGCAACCTCCCACCGGTCCTCGTCGAACTCCCCCCACTCACCGAACACCCGGACTGGCCCACCATCCAGCAGGAGATCCACACCATCCGCACCCACGCCGACACCACCCGCGCCGCGGCCCTCGCCGAACCGAACGAACCTGCCGACCCGCCCCCGAACCCCTGGGACGTGCTCTCCGCGCGAGCGGAGGTGGACTGCTGGGCACGGTCAGGAGGCGCTCGCCGCCGGTGGCTTCGTTGATCTCCAAGGACGGCGTTTGTCGACGTTTTCCGGAGGCAGTTGGTGATCAACCGGCTCTGGAAAATGGATGAGAAATGACGGCACTGCGTGGATGCGAACGCGGGGACGGTCAGCCACCCGCAGGGCGGCTGACCGTGGAGGCAGGTAGCGGCAGTGAGAGAGTGCAGCCCTTGATGTTCGTGCGGTTTCGAACGGCGTTTGGTCACTTGACCAGGTCCGTACGGTGTTCGAGTGAAGGCCACTCTGATCACCGAACTCCGCAGCGCATATGACGCCCAACTCCGTGGTGTCACCCCGCCTGGCGGTAGCGCCCGCATCGAAAAGGACGGCCCATTGACCCGTGTCGTCGGTTGGCATCGTGGCTTCGTCACGGGCCCACACGACCTCGGTGTGTACGGGGAAGAGCTCGACACGCTCATAGCACGGCAGCGTGACTTCTACGCTGCCCGTGGCGAGGCGGTCGAATGGAAGACCCGCGCCCATGATCTGCCCGCCGACCTCACCGACCGACTCACGGCGGCCGGCTTCGTCGCCGAGGACAGCGAGACCGTGCTCATCGGGCAATCCGCAGCCCTTGCCGCCGAACCCGTCCTGCCCGACGGCGTGACCCTCCGCCGTGTCACCGCCAGATCAGACCTCCACCGCATCGTCGCCATGGAGAGCACCGTCTGGGGCGAAAACCGGAGTTGGCTCGCCGACGACCTGACCGCCCGGATCGAAAACGCCCCAGAGAACACCATCGTCCTCGTCGCCGAGGCACGCACCGAAGTCGTCTGCGCCGCCTGGCTGGTATTCAAGGACGGCGTCGACTTCGGCGGGCTCTGGGGCGGCTCAACGCTCAAGGAATGGCGTCGGCAGGGCATCTACCGGGCCATGGTCGCCCACCGAGCCCAACTCGCTGCTGCCCGCGACGTCCCCTACATCTACGTCGACGCCTCAGCCGACAGCGCCCCGATCCTCACCCGCCTGGGCCTACACACAGTCACAAGAACGACACCGTATGTCTGGTCGCCCTGAGCTCGGCCGGCCTTCGCCGGCTCCTCGGCCCGTGCCCGGGTGCTGGCGAGGCGGTAGGAGTCAGTGCCGGTCTCGATGATGGTGCCGTTGAACGCCAGCCGGCCGACGATGGCCGCGCAGAGGCGGGGATCGTTGAAGGTCTGCTTCCACTCATCTGGGGCTGGCACTTGTTCCCTCACACGAGTTGTCGCTGTCACCTGGTCGTATCCGTCTCCAGGGGTCCTCGTTGGTTCTCGCGGTAGCACCCCGGTTTCCGAGGTGCTGCCTTGACCGTTCAGCTGCGAGGAAGGTGTGCCGGTGGCGGAGGCGAGAATGCAGGTCATTGCGAGCGGGGCCGTCGAGGGGCCGCTGAGTTCGGATCCGTGGCAGTTCCAAGCCATATGTGTCGACGCGTTTGTCGCCTCGTGGCAGGCCCGCGGGTTCAGCCCGGTGACCGTCGACAACGACATCGGGCTGTTGGAGCGGACGCTCACGGCTCTGGGCTGGCCCGCGGGGGAGGTGACGCCTGACGACATCGACCGTGTCGTCGGCGATCTCGCGGTGCAGGGCCGCAAGACGTCGACCCGGCGCGAGTTTGTGTAGATCTTCAAGGGCTTCCACCGGTTCCTGCAGGCCCGCAAGTCGGCTGAGATCGAGGCCGTCGTCGCCTTCGACGCCTCCCGTAAGCGTTCCTGGCCAAGTTGCCCAGGGCCCGCAAGCGGCGGCTGACCGTGCTGCGGCAGTTCTTCCGCCTCGCCCGTGCTCAGCGCATCGTGCTGGTTGATCCGACCCGGAACCTGACCGCGAGGCGCTCGAACGGCTTCCGCGGCAGAACCCTCGCCCTCGACTAACAGCGCGATTTTTTTCTGGCGCTGGACAACCGACGAGCGCGTGCACCCGCACGAGGCACTCGTGGGCATGCTCGCCCTGCTGCACGGCGCCGAAGTCCGGCCTCAACTGCCTATCTTTCCCACGTCCTTGACGAGCGACAGCGCTGGAGGATCATACAGAATTACGGCATGACCGCCTTCTTCTGCATGAACTGTCAGCAGCGACTCAGCCCTGACCTCCGAGAACTGCCGATGCCGCCGGCGTCCACAGAGGAAGCCCCGGGACGCAGGTTCCTGCCACCGCTGATGCCACGGGGGTCGTATGCGGCCAGCCCTCACACCGGCGTGCTCGTCCTCAACCCCGACGACATCTCGGGAGTGGCCAGACACCCTGACCATGGGCGCCTCAACGGATGCTGCGGACTCGACGGCCTGGACGGCCCCAACCTCGTCTGCGATGCCTGCGGAGCCGAGCTTGCCACCCAGCAATCGGACTGCTGGTCTCAGCAACTGATCGCACTGATACCCAACGCCGTGACCGCAACCGTATCGCCCTCCGGTTGAACCCGTGAAGTTTCGACAGCACCTCGCGCGGGTTCGCCGGAACATGTGCGCTTTGCCAAAGGACTCGTTCGAGGCGATGGCGACGCGGTTCTTCTCCTCGCGTTCCGTCAGCGCCTGGAAGAGGAGTTCGGCGCCGCGGCGGTCAAGTTCCATGTAGCCGAGTTCGTCGATGCAGAGGAGGTCGACGCGGCCGTAACGGGCGATGGTCTTGTTCAGCTGCTTCTCGTCGGCGGCCTCGACCAGCTCGTTCACCAGTTTCGTGGCGAGGGTGTAGCGGACACGGTAGCCCTTCATCGCGGCCTCGGTCCCCAGCGCGATGAGCATGTGGGACTTGCCGGTGCCGGAGTCACCGATCAGGCAGAGCGGCTGGCTCTTCTTGATCCATTCGCAGCTGGCCAGGGTGTGGATCGTCGCCGCGTCGATGTTGAGGTTGGCGTCGAAGTCGAAGGTCCGAAGCGACTTCTCCCTCGGGAAGCCGGCGGCCTTGATCCGCCGCTCCGAACGGCGGCGGGCCCGGTCGTCGCACTCGGCCATCAGCAGCTCTGCGAGGGAGCCCAGGTAGCTCATCTGGTCCTTCAGCGCCCGCTCGGCGATGTCGGAGAACCCATTGCGGATCGACGGCAGCCGCAGCAGCCGACAGGCGCTGTCGATGGCGGCGTCGGCGGCCTGCTCGGTCAAGCCTCGCTGGCGGGGCAGGGTGATCGTTGGGCTTCTCCCTCACGGTGGTCACCGCCGCTGGTGCGGCGGCGTCGGAGCAATTGGTCATAGAGGGTCACCGAAGGCAGCGGCCTGGTGTCCGGAGGAAGGTGAGCGAGCCGCCATTCGTGCAGGGACGTCACCGTCGCAGACGGCTTGCCGGAAACCGGCTGGCCAACCGCAGGGGTGGGTTCCGTCTCCGCCTGGGCGGCCTTGCGTGCCTCCAGAGCGACGGCGTCTGCGGTCATGGCACCGGCCCGCAGGGCCGCGGCCAGGCCGGCGACAACATGCTCGTGGGGCAGGTGACGCCCCAGCAGGAGGACCTCGATCAGTGCCCGGGTGCCGTCCCGCTCGCCATGGATCTTGCGGGCCTGGTCCCACCAACCGTCGTGGACCGGGGTGAACCTGCCTGCCGAGCGGGCTTGTTCGAGAGCGGTAGAGCCAGGGAAGGCGCCAGGCTTGCGGACCAGGACTTCCAGGTAGTGGTCCAGGTCCAGGCGTGGCTTTGTCCACGAGAACGGACAGCGAATGTTCACCGCTTCGGGAGGCAGCTGACCCAGGCTCTGTTCGATATTTGTGATGCGGGACGAGCTGCTCCGATGGTCCGACCGTAGCGACTGGGCCGCGAAGCTAGGCTTCGGCCATGCCCCCTCAGAAGCCGTCCGCAAAACACGCCGGCGACCAGTTGTCGATAGTTGATGGCTTGATCCTTCGGCCCTTCCCTGACGAGGAGGGCCGACCGGAAGCGAACGGGCAGTGGGGCGGGCCCGGCTTCCACCTGGCGGTGCTCCGTGAGAGCCAGGACTTCTGGGAAGACCGGAGCACCGAGATCGTCGCCGCGGCCGAAGAGGAGCTGGCGGCCGACCTTGCCGCGCTGGCTGTCGTTCTCACTGGACGCTGGGGTGCCCCAGAGACTGTCGACTTGCGGCCCTATCTCGGGCTTGACGACCCGGGCTACCCCGACAACGAGGCGCCCGAGCCGTTGAGCTACTTGTGCAACGTCGCCGTGGACATGCAGGTCTGGCGGGTGCCGTCTACTGGCCGTTGGCTCGGCCTCACTATCGGCCAGGGGGACCGAGAACTCCCCTTCGAGCTTCTTGCCGCCGTCGGTCACAGTTCCGCGTTTCCAAGGTGAGCAGAGAGAAGCGGCGCCTCCGGCATGCCCCAGGCTACTGACCGTTCGAAGCGCTCGCGCCTCCCGAAGTGGTGAACATCCGCTGTCCGTTCTCGTGGACAAAGCTAACTGCTGATCGTCGGAACACCTCCGCTCGCGCGGAGAGCGCCCACGTCGCCGCCGGGTCGCTGGCGGCGGCCTCGGAACACATCCGCTCGCGCGGAGAGCACGCCGGCACGCGGCCTTCCGCAGGGTTCCTGAGCGGAACACCTCCGCTCGCGCGGAGAGCACCCGTCTCCCCTGACCTCTCCCCTACCGTCTCCCGGAACACCTCCGCTCGCGCGGAGAGCACCTCCCCAGCGGCCTGCTGCGTCGACTCGGCCTCGGAACACCTCCGCTCGCGCGGAGAGCACGGCGCCGGCCGCTGAGCAACGCCACCAGGCCGTGGAACACCTCCGCTCGCGCGGAGAGCACCGATGCAGTGGGACATCCCCAGCGTGGAGCTGCGGAACACCTCCGCTCGCGCGGAGAGCACCGGGCCGAGGCGCCAGGAAGGGGGTGGAGCATCGGAACACCTCCGCTCGCGCGGAGAGCACACCTACGCCAACGTCGAGCAGCAGGCGATCAACGGAACACCTCCGCTCGCGCGGAGAGCACGTGGCGACAAGGCGAAGTATCAGGCGCTCCACCGGAACACCTCCGCTCGCGCGGAGAGCACGTGCGCTGCTCGGCGCGGGCCATGCCGGTGGACGGAACACCTCCGCTCGCGCGGAGAGCACTGCGCCAAGTCGTCGGCGGCGGTGATCTGGTCCGGAACACCTCCGCTCGCGCGGAGAGCACGCCTCCGGGTCGGCGGTCGCGCACGCGGCCGACGGAACACCTCCGCTCGCGCGGAGAGCACGTCGCCCTCACCACCGGAGTCTGGCCGTGAACCGGAACACCTCCGCTCGCGCGGAGAGCACCCTTTTTGACCTGTGGCGTTAGGGGCGGTTTGCCATTCCTTTGCCATTGGCGAGCGCAGGCCCCAGGCCGGTCCTGTTTTCCATGCCCGCAAGTCTAGGGCCGCCCGCTGCGCCGTGCCGGGCTCCGAAGTGTGGACGCCGGCGTTGTCGGCGAGGCGCGTCGCGCACAGGGGCTATAGAGCAACGACCGTGCGATAGAGGCGTTTTCCGGACGGCGGCGGCAGGAGGCGACTTTCCCTGGCGTTTGTCTCGAAAGCGACGGCGGTGAAGATCGTCCGTAGCGCTCGTTGATGGCGCTGCGGGCGCTTCACCGCTGGTTACGGCGAGTGTGCATGATCATTCAGGCGGTAATGCCCGCATGGCGGTCTTTCCACGTATGGCCGGAAGTTGGTCGCTGCCGGGCGCCCGTCGGCGTCCGGAACCCGCTTCGGAGGGTCCGACTGTCAGTGGCGCTTGCTTCGATACCCACGTGACTGAAGAGCGACTCAGAGTGGCGACGTGCACGGCCCTGGACACCCGGCAGTGGGGTAAGGAGCACGGGCTGGACCGGCCGTACCCGGTGGTGTGTCACCTGCTGGACACGGGGGCGGTGTACCGCGTGCTGTGGGACACGGTGTTGGGCGAGACCATGCGGGCCCGTATCGCCGTGGCGCTCGGTCTCACGGTCGAGGCGGCGCGCGAAGTCACGGCGTTCTGGGCGGCCTTGCACGACCTGGGGAAGATCACCCCGCCGTTCCAGGCGCAGGTCGAGGCCGCGTTCGCACGGTTGAGTGGCGAGCCAGCGTACCGATTCAGTCAAGGGGCCGAGAAGCAGCGCGAGTTCCGGCACGAGATGGCCACCCACAGGGCGCTGGTCGGTCTGCTGGCCGAGATTGGCTATCCGGATCACGCCATGAGTCGCAGGTCCGTTGCTCACCAGGTGGCTCAGCTTCTCGGCGGTCACCACGGGCATTTCGGCGGCGTGCTCAAGCGGAGGGATCTGCTGCTGGACAGCCAGTGCCAACCGGCGTTGGGCGAGGAGGGTTGGGGCGAGCAACGGCGCGTCCATCTGCACGAGGTGCGGCGGGTCCTCGGGGCCGACGGCGTCCCCAAGGCTGGGCTTCCGGCCGAGTTGGCCGTCGTCGTCGCCGGACTCGTGGTCGTGTCCGACTGGCTGGCCAGCCAGACGTCGAGCGTCCGTGCGCTTCTCCCCCCACCCGACTGGGCCGGCACCCCGGAGCAGTTGGACGCGTACTTCGCGCGGGCCGTTCTCCAAGCCGAGGACGCCGTCGGCAGAAGTCGCCTGGGCCGAGCGCGTTTCGACGAGCGAAGCTTCGACGCGATCTTTCCCTTCTCTCCGAATCCTCTCCAGCGGGACATCGTCGAGCAGTTGCCGGCGCTGGTCGAGGAACGGGGGCCGGGGCTCGTTCTGGTGACCGCGCCCACCGGCGACGGGAAGACGGAGGCCGCTCTGTTCGCCGCGTCCGTCCTGGGACGCGCGGCGGACGCCCGGGGCCTCTACTTCGCGCTCCCCACGATGGCGACGGCCGACGGGATGTTCCCTCGCGTGCGGAAGTACGCCAAGGCCGCGCTGTCGGGCGAACGCGCGCTCACCCTCCTCCACTCCATGGCGTGGCTCAGCCCCGTCTACACCGACAGTCCCGCCGACGAGCCGGATGGCCCCGAAGCTCCCTCCGAGTTGGCGGAGGTCAGCGCGGCGCGGACCACGGTCATCGAGTCCGACGGTTGGTTGCGCGGCGCCAAGCGGCCGATGCTGGCTTCTCTCGGCGCCGGGACCATCGACCAGGCGCTGGCCGCGATGCTGCCCGTCAAGCACAACGCGCTCCGGCTCTTCGGGCTGTCGGAGAAGGTCTTCATCGTTGACGAGGCCCACGCCTACGGGCCATGGATGCAGCAGCATCTGGTGCGTCTTCTCGAATGGCTCGGAGCGATGAGGACGCCGGTGGTGCTTCTCTCGGCGACACTCACCGGGCAGGCCGCCGGCTCCCTGGTGGAGGCCTACCGCCGGGGCGCAGGCTTCACCGAACCGCTGGAGTTCGATCCCTGTTACCCGGGCTGGCTGTTCGCGGACGTGCGAACGGGTCAGGTAACCAAGCCACGCCCCACGGGCACGCTGCGTGGACGGACCCTCGACGTCGATCTCCGGATGGTCGCCTGGGACGTAAGGGAGCCGCATCTGAACCCCACCCGGAAGGGAGGACGTCGAGCGATCCTTCGCGAGGTACTCGCCCCGATCCCGGCTGAGGGCGGCACCGCGCTGGTCTGCTGCACGACCGTCGCCGAAGCGCAGCAGACATACCGCGACCTGTGCGGGGCGTTTCCCGAACTGGCGGACCGGGACGGCGGTATCCGACTGCTGCACTCCCGCTTCCCCGCCCGCGAGCGCCAACGGATCAGCGAGGCGTGCGAAGCGGCCTATGGCAAGCCGCACTCCGACCAGGACGCCCAGTCGCTTGAAGCCCGGCCGGGGTCGATTCTGGTGGCCACACAGGTCGTCGAGCAGTCACTCGATCTGGACTTCGACCTCGTCGTCAGTGACCTGGCGCCGTTGGCCCAACTTCTGCAACGCGCCGGCCGCTGCTGCCGCCACGCCCGGGGGCGGTCCGGCCGGCCCACGTGGCTCGCCGACGAGGATCGCCCACCCCTGGTGGTCTTGGCCCCGGCGGGCAGCGCCAGCGCCTCGGGACTCCCCGGCGCGATGACCGCGGTCTACGACCCGAGCCTGCTGGTCCGCACCGTGACCTTGCTCGGCCAACTCCCCGAAGGCGAGATCACCGTCCCCGACGACGTCCAGCACCTCATCGACGAGGTCTACGCGGAGGACTTCGCGCACGGGCTGGACGAGGCGGCGCTGCGCCAGCTCAAAGGGATGGATCTCGACCGGAGCGCCCGCGAGATGGTCGAGAAGAGCATGGCCACCACGGTCGACGTGGTCTCGCCCGACGGCGTGAACGGCGATCTCGGCAGGCTGAGTAAACGGGACGTCGGCGTCACGGAGGACCTCCTGACAACCCGCCTCGGCGCGGACACCGGCCGGATGCTCTGCCTCTACGAGCAGTCGCCGGACCACTTCACCCTGGACAGGGAAGGGGCTGTCCCCCTGCCACGCGACTGGGACAAGCAGCCGTCGCGCGACTCGGTGCGTCAGCTCATGCAGTTCGTGACCCCGGTCCCGGGCAAGTGGGCACGCGAGGCGGGCGGCCTCAAGATACGGCCCGCGAGCTGGGAGAAGCAGACGCTGCTACGGCAGTTGGTACTGCTTCCCATGACGTCGCCCGCCGGTGGCGGCGCCTGGAGCCTTGAGGTCGGGAGCGGCGTTCTCTCCAGCTCTCACGTCGGGCTTGAGCTGAGTGGTTGAGTGACGGCCCCGTGTTTACGCACCCGCCGTTGCCCGTCGTCGGAGTTCTGGAACCCGCCATCCTCATGAGGAGAAAACGATGTCCCCGGGCGGATGCTGCCTGCTCAACACCTCCTGGATTCCCGTGCGTTGGATCCCACCCGCAGAGGACTCCGCGACAGAGGACCTACCGGAACAGGTCGGCTTCGCCGAGCTGTTGCGCCGTGCCCACGAGATCGCCGGGTTGGCCGTGGTGGACCCGCCGGCGCACTCCGCGCTGTTGCGCGTGCTGTACGCGCTGACCGTGCGCGTCACCGGCCTGGACAGGGTGGGCACATCCGAGGACGACTGGGCCGATCGGCGTCAACAGGTATGGGAGGACGGTCGGCTGCCGGTCGACGGGATCGCGGAGTACGCCGACCGTTACGTGCACCGCTTCCGCGTGTTCGACCCCGAGGGGGGACGCCCGTGGATGCAGGACCCGAGGCTGGAGAAGCAGTGCGACCCGGCCAAGACCGCCGGGGTCAACAAGCTGGTAGTGACGCGGCCAGCGGGCAACAACCACGCCTGGTTCCGCCACAATTCGGACGCGAGGCCGGACCTGCCGACGGTTTCGGAGGCCGTTCTCAACCTGCTGGTGTGGCACTACTGGGGGCCCTCCGGGCGGTGCTCCGCCCGCGAGGTGGACGGGGAGAAGACCGCCAGCGGGACAGCTGGCCCGCTTCGGACCGCCCTGTCATACCACCCGGAGGGCGAGACGCTCTTCGAGACGTTGCTGGCCGGCCTTGTGCCGCCCGATCCACGCGACCGGCTCGATGAGGACCACTGCCCCTGGGAGTTGGCGGAGCTGCCCGACCCCGCCGCGGTGCCGAGGGAGCCGGTAGGGCCTTGCTCCCGGCTGACCGGCCGCTCCCAACACGCGCTCCTGCTCGTACCGGACGACGACTCGCGCGACAGCCACGGCACGCCGACCCTGGTGCGCGACGCGTACATCACCTGGGGAAACCGGGCGGGACGCATGGCCAGGGACGACGACTTCCTGATCTGGCAGATCAGTCAGCAGGGGAACCGCTACCCGCGCCCAGCGGACTCGCGGCGCGCGCTCTGGCGGGACCTGGACGCGTTGCTGCTCGCTGAGCCGGGGGGTTCCGCTCAGGCCGCGCGGCCGAAGGTGTTCGCCTCGGCCGCCGAGATGCCCGAGGAGGTCAAACTCCGGGTGCGCGCCCTGGGATTCGAACAGGACGGGCAGGCCAAGGACACGCAGTTCGTCGACGGCTCCACGCCGCCGGTTCTCGGATTCGTGGAGGAGCGGGTCCCGCGGATCGCTTACCCCGTTGCAGAGCTGAAGAGGTTGGGCGAACGTTACGGCTTCCGTCTGGTCAGGACGCTGAAGCGGGCCTGGGGAACATACATGGGCGATCCCAAGAGCGACGCGAGTGCGTGGACGACGCCCGCCGCCGCCCGGTACTGGCCCGGAGCGGAGGACCAGTTCTGGGCGGTCTTCCGGGAGTTGAGCCGCGATCCCGAACGGATCGACCCGGGCTTCGACTTCGAGGAAGCCCGTAGAGCCTTTCTCCGTCTCGCGGAGAACGCCTACGACGAGGTCACGCGCAGCATCACCGGGAGCCAACGAGGAGCCAAGGCTGTGTTCGAGGCACGCGTCGGCCTACGGCGGCCTCCCGGGAAAAGCCAGACGCAGAGCTGACAGCTGACAAGAGCTCAGCGGAACCAACAAGACCAAGAAGGAGGGGAAACAGACCATGATCACCACCGAGTCGCCGAAGCCCGACCGGGCGGCCAAGCACCGTCAGAAGCTCGTCGAGTACGTGACCTGGATCGACCGGACCTGTTCCGAGAACCCGGGCGCCCGTGTCGCACTCCGAGCCGGTCTTCGGCAGAACATCAACAACCGCAGCACCTTCGCGATGAACCGCTACATCGCCCCATGGCTGCCGGAGAACGCCTCCGACGCCACCCAGCGGGCCTACTTCACCGTCGCCGCGTTGATCGCCTCCCGCCCCCGGGCCGCCGAGAACGAGGACGACGAAGACGAGAACGAGGACGGGGCGCCGGACGGAGCGAGTGCCGAGCGTTCGGACAACGGCGTCCAGCGCCCCGAGAGCGGCCCCGACTCCACCGACGCCCCCGCCGGCGACGAGGCCGAGCCCGCCGTGCCGGCCGAGGCCCCCGAGCGCTGGGGGCCCAGCCTGGGCAGCGCCTTCGCCGAGGCCGTGGCGGAAGCCCCCGGCAGGGACCGGGAGATGAGGGAGAGCGCGGCGGAGAGTCGGTTGAACATGCTCACCCGACAGGGCGCAAGCGGCATTCACCGGAGCCTGCCCGCGTCCGTCCTCTATCTCCGTCAGCTCGACGTTCCCGTCGACTGGGCGCAGCTTCTGGCCGACCTCATCGCCTGGCCGGACCACTCCGGGCGAATCGCCCGGCGCTGGCTCCAGGACTACTACCGCCGTCGTCACCGCGACGCGAACCAGGCCGGCGGAGACGAGGGCTCCACCCCTGACTCCACCGAGGAGTCCCCGGAATAGCCCGGCCCGACGGCGGCCCTCACCCGCGCTAGGCGCCCGCCTTCCAGACCTTTCGAAGCCATCAACAGCAGCATGGAGAAGACCGTGTCCGCAACACCTCGTCCCGCTCGCTTCATCGACATCCACGTGCTCCAGTCGGTCCCCTTCGCCAACCTGAACAGGGACGACACGAATTCGGTGAAGACCGTCCAGTACGGCAACGCCCAGCGCACACGGGTGAGTAGCCAGTCCTGGAAGCGTGCGGCGCGGGAGAAGTTCCAGGAGGAGATCGGCGAACGAGCCCTCCGCACGCGCCGGATCGGCGAGCGCGTCACGCGCGAGCTGGCGGAGACGCGCGGCTGGCCGCTGCCTCTCGCGGAACGCGGCGGCGCCCATGTGGCCGCCGGCAGCAGCATCAAGTTCGAGCTGGCGAAGGAGAAGCAGAAGGAAGGCGCCGAGGGCGGCGCCGCGAAGAAGGACGCCAAGGTGGTCGTCCCCAACAAGGTGTTCACCAACGCGCTGGTGTACGTCCCGGAGACCGCCGTGCGCGAGCTGGCGGACATCGCCGAGGAACACCGCGAGAAGCTGGAGTCCGCCAAGGACATCAAGAAGCCCGCCGACAAGAGCGTGCTGCCCCAGCCGACGATCGACGGTGTGCTGAAGGCGCGCAACGGCGTGATCAACCTCTTCGGCCGCATGCTCGCCGAGGTCGACGACGCCGGCGTGGACGGCGCCGTCCAGGTCGCACACGCGATGACCACCCACGAGACCGACGTGGAGTTCGACTACTTCTCGGCCGTGGACGACATCAGCCAGGAGTGGAACGACGCCACCGGCAGCGGTCACATGGGGCACGGCCAGTACAGCGCCGGCACGTTCTACCGCTTCGCCACCATCGACCTGGAGGAGCTGGCGGGCAACCTCGGTGACGACCCCGCGAGCGTGCGTGAGCTGACCGGCGCCTTCCTCGCGACGTTCGTCGAGTCGTTGCCCGGCGCCAAGAAGAACTCCACCGCCCCGTACACCCCTCCCGGGCTCATCCATCTCGCCGTCCGCGCCGACCGCCCGCTCTCCTTCGCCGCCGCCTTCGAGAAGCCGGTGACGTCCTCGCGCGGTGAGGGCTTCGAGGAGCCCTCCGTCGCCCGGCTGACGGCGTACGCGGCGCAGGCCAACAAGATGTTGGGAAGCCGGCGACTGCTGGCCTCCGGCTGGACCAGCATCGGGCACGAGGACGCCCAGCACGTGGGGGACCGGTACGACGGCATCGAGGAGCTGGTCGAGGCCACGCTGCGCGGCGCCCTGGGCGAGAAGACCGGTGAGGTCTCCTCGTGACCAGCTCGAAAGCCGAAGGCCGGCCGGGTCTGCTGCTGCGGTTGGCCGGTCCGCTCCAGTCCTGGGGCGAGAAGAGCCACTTCACGGATCGGGACACCGCGCGTTTTCCGACCCGTTCGGGCGTCATCGGGATGCTCGCCGCCGCCCTCGGCCGCAAGCGCGGCGAGCCGCTGGACGACCTGACGGCCCTCTCGCTGACCGTGCGCGAGGACCGGCCGGGCGTCATGATGACCGACCTGCACACGGTGGGCGGCGGCCTGCCGAACCGCGACACCGTCACCACCGCCGAGGGCAAGAAGCGCGGTGGGGCGACCGCCACCCTGCTCAGCCGGCGCGCGTACCTCGCCGACGCGGTGTTCACCGCCGCGCTGACGAGCACTCCCGGCGGGCCGGACGCGGAGGCCCTGAGCCGGTACGCCGAGGCGCTCCGCGAGCCGCGTTGGCCGTTCTACCTCGGTCGGCGCTCCTGCCCGCCCGAGGGTCCTGTGTTGCTGGCGCAGAGCGAGCGCCCGCTGGAGGAGCTGGTCAGGCTGCCCGTCTCGGCCGAACGTGTCAGGGGCGCGGGGCCGTTGAACCTCGTCTTCCTCTCCGACCAGCCCCTGGACGTGCTGCCGGTACCCGACGAGTGGGCGTCATCTCCGGCCGACGAATCCGCGCGGCCGACCAGCACGATCAACGACGACCCCCGTTCCTTTCACCCGAAACGGCGGACCTACCGGGTGCGTCCGCTCTACCGCCGCACCGTCGCCGTTCCCGAGGAAAGGTTCGCCGGGCTGGGCGCCCCCTACCTCGTCGTGTTGGAGAAGCACCTGGCGGAGTATCGGGCGCCGTCCGAGGAAGGGGTGACCCCGTGACCGTCTGGCTCAGCCGACTCACGCTCAATCCGCGTTCCCGCGCGGTCCGAGCCGACCTGGGGAGCAGCAAAGCGGCGATCAACCTGCATCGACGCGTGATGTCCCTCTTCCCGGAGACCGAGGGCGACGACGCGCGCGCCCAGTTCGGCGTGCTGTTCCGCGTCGAGGACACACCCCAGGGGTACGCCGTCCTGGTCCAGAGCGCCCACGAGCCCGATCCCGCCCGCCTGCCCGAGGGCTACGGCGCGCTGCGGAGCAGGCCCCTCGACCCGCTGCTCGACGCGCTCAAGCCGGGGCGCCGGATTCGCTACCGCTGCGTGGCCAACGCCGTGCGCCGCCCCGGGGCGACCACCCGCGAGCTGTATCAGCTGAAGGCGGTCGTGCCGCTGAGCGGGCGGGTCGCCGACGAGTGGTGGCAACGAAAGGCGACCGCCGCCGGCCTGGACGTCGAAAGCGTGCTCTCCCACCCGGTCGACACGGTGCGCGGCCCGCGCGGCACCTCGGGCGAGGCGGCGAAGCAGCACATGCGGCACCACCGCACCCAGTTCGACGGGATCGCGACGATCACGGACGCGGACCAGCTGCGGAAACGGATCATCGCGGGCCTTGGCCGCGCAAAGTCCTACGGCTGTGGGCTGTTGACGATCGCACCGGCCGGGGGCGCGTCATGACGGTCGCGCCGCAGACCCCCGGCCAGGCACGGCGCCGACTGGCCGCGCCCACGGTCGCGATGCTGCCGCGCATCGCCGACTCCCTGTCGTTCCTGTACCTCGACGTCGTCCGTGTGCAGCAGGACGACACCGGCGTCTGCGCGGAGATCACCAGCGAACGCCACGGCACCGAGACCGTCTACCTGCCCACGGCCGCGCTGAGTTGCGTGCTGCTCGGCCCCGGGACGTCCATCACCGCCCGGGCCCTGTCCACCCTGGCTCGCCACGGGACCACGGTTCTGGTCGTGGGCTCCGGCGGCGTCCGCTGTTACGCGGCGACGCTGCCGGACTCCCTCACCACCAGTTGGTTGGAGCGCCAGGTCCGAGCCTGGGCGGACGACGGACAACGCCTGGGTGTCGCGCGGGCGATGTACGAGAAGCGGTTCGGGAGCGGAACGGTCCCGGCCGACGCCTCGCTCTTCCAACTGCGCGGCTTCGAGGGCGCGCGGGTCAAGGCGCACTACCAACTCCTCGCGAAGCAGTACAAGATCGGCCGTTTCCGCCGCAACTACGACCCGGAGTCCTGGGAGGACCAGGACCCGGTGAACCTCGCGCTCTCGGCAGCCAACACCTGCCTGTACGGGATCGTTCACGCGGCCATCGTCGCCCTGGGCTGCTCCCCGGCGCTCGGCTATGTCCACAGCGGCAACCAGCAGGCGTTCGTGTACGACGTCGCCGACCTGTACAAGGCGCAGCTCACGATCCCACTGGCGTTCTCGCTCCACGCCTCCACCAACCCGGAGGCCCAGGCCCGCCGTTCGTTCCGGGACGGACTGCGGCTGTTCAAGCTGCTGCCGCGCATCGTCGCCGACATCCAACAACTGCTGGACCCGGCGGGCGATTACGAGATCGAGGACCCCGACGAGCAGCTCGTCGACCTCTGGGATCCCATCGCCGGCGCCATCCCCGGCGGGGTCAACCACGGGGGCGGAGACATGAGAGACGAGAGGCCGCACCCATGGCATCCATGATCATGATCTCGGCGACGGCGGTCCCCGACCACCTCCGGGGCGCCCTCAGCCGCTGGCTGCTGGAAGTCACCCCACAGCTCTACGTCGGCACCGTCTCGGCCCGCGTCCGCGACGAACTGTGGACCTCGGTCTCCGCCAGCATCGCCGACGGCCTGGCCGTCCTGGCCTACCCCGACGCCAACGAACAGGGCTTCTCCCTCCGCACGGCGGGAACGCGTCGCCGACACCCGCTGGACTTCGACGGGTTGACGCTGATCGGCTTCCGGAAGGAGAGTCAAGAATCGATGAAGCCGCTCTAACGCCGCAGGTCAGAAAGTTTCCTCTCCGCACACGCGGAGGTGTTCCGGCGACATAGGTCTCGTGCGGTGCTGCCGCCGGGCCCTCTCCGCACACGCGGAGGTGTTCCGAACTTCACGAGTTGCGCGGCCGGGGCGGGTTGGTCTTCTCCGCACGCGCGGAGGCGCCCCGTCCTGTAGTCCGCTGTGGGACATGGAGACAAGCCTCCCGCGATGTCCACGTCACCCTTCGGTGACTCATTGATAGATCACATGAGCATGGGGTAACTTCGCGGTGGTCGAACGTTCGTGGGGGTGGGGTTTGGTGGGGCGTCCGTCTGATTGGTCTCCGGTGGATATGGAGCGGGATCCAACGCCTGGTGACCCGGAGGAAGTACGGGAGCTGGCTGACGAGTTACAGGTGTTCGCCGACGATGTCGGGGAGGCGTTGGGCAGGATCCGTGGGTTGGCGTCCGAGCGTGCTGTCCTGGATTGGGCGGGGCTTTCGGCGGATGCCTTCCGTGGCGAGTTCGACGGGGTTCCGGGCAATCTGACGAAGCTGGAGCAGAGTTATTCCCTCTGTGCGGGGGCGCTGCGTGCCTACTGGCCGAAGCTTCAGGCGGCTCAGGGGATGGCGGATCGCGCGCTGGACCGGGCGATCTCCGCCCAAGTCGACCTCGGTAGCGCCCAGTCGGCCCTCGGCGACGCGACGGACTGGGTCGGCCGTGCCGGTGAGGAGGCGGAGCGGCTTCAGCGGGCGGGGGAGTGGGAGAACGTCGAGCCGCCGGATGAGGCGGAGGTGCGGGACGCGGCGCGGGATCGGCAGGCCGCCGACGCGGCAGCGACCGCCGCCCAAGGACGGGTCGATGACGCTGAGGAACGCCTCTCCGCCGCACGCCAACTCGCCCAGGACGCACAGGAGATGCGCGAGGAAGCTGCCCGGCAGTGCGCGCAGGGCATTGATGAAGCCTCCGACGCCGGTATTCAGAACCGGCGTTGGTGGGAGAAGGCCATCAACTGGGTGACGGAGAACTGGGACACCTTCGTCGAGGCATGCAAGGTGATCGTGGCGGTCCTCGGCCTCGTCGTGATGATCATCGGTGGCCCGTTGGCGTGGGTGGTGCTGGCCGCCGCCCTCGTCGTCCTCGCCGACACCCTCGTCAAGTTCGCCCAGGGCAAGGTCGGGCTGCTCGACGTCGTGTTCGCCGCGCTCGACTGTATCCCCGGGATGAAGGGGATCACGACGGCCGCCGGCCTGGCACGCGGTCTCCGGTCTGCCGGCAGGGTCGGGCTGCGTGGCATGTCCCAGGGACTGCGCGGTGCGGCAAGGAGCGGTCGCCGCATGGTCACCGAAGGGGCGCGCGGTGCCTACAACCGCACCCGGGACATCGTGCGCAACGTGGCGACCGACCCCGTGGACATGGCCACGGGCGCCATGTATCTGCCCCAGACCGACCTGGTGCTGCCCGGTACTCTGCCGCTGGCGTTCCGTCGTCGGGTCGAGTCGGGATACCACGCGGGCCGGTGGTTCGGCCCTTCCTGGGCGTCCACCGTCGACCAGCGTCTTGAGATCGATGACGAGGGCGTGGTGTTCGTCACCGAGGACGGGCTGCTGCTCGTCTATCCCATGCCGCCGGAACCCGACGTTCCCGTCTATCCCGACGAAGGGTCGTCCCTTGCGCTGAGAAGGCAGTCGGACGGCGGCTGGACGGTGTCCGACTCGCTGACGGGGCATGTCAGACGTTTCGCGAGCCAGGAGCGCGGCATCGCTCCTTTGATGTCCCTGTCCGACCGCAACGGTGCGACGACCAGCTTCCTTCATGACGAGGACGGGACGCCGACACGCATCCGGCACTCGGCGGGTTACGAGTTGCGGCTCACCACCGACGAGGGGCGTGTCACCGCGCTCAAGCTGGTTGATCCGGATGACGGCTCGCTCACGACGATCCGTCGCTACGAGTACGAGGCAGGCAACCTCGTCGCGGTCGTCGGGCCGTCCGACGCGTCATTCCGGCTGAGCTATGACGAGCGGCTCCGGGTCACGTCCTGGACGGACAGCAATGGCCGTTCGTACTTCTACCGCTATGACGAGCGGGATCGATGCGTGGCGCAGCGGGGTGAGGAAGACCATCTGTCGTTGGCCTTCGCCTACGACATCCAGGACGCGGCCTGGCCCGACCACCGCGTCACCATCTCCACCAGCGCCGGCGGCTCCGTGCGGCGTTTTGTCATCGACGACTCCTGTCGGGTCGTTGCGGAGACGGACGCCTGCGGCGGCATCACCAGGACTGAGTACGACGCGCGGAACCGCGTGACCGCACGTATCGACGCTGCGGGGGGCATCAGCAGGTACGCCTACAGCGAGGCCGGGCAGCCTCTCTCCGAAACCAGTGCTGACGGCGCGACGGTCGAATTCGAGGCCGATCCCGTGGCGCGCGTCGTCACGGTGGCTGAGGAGGACGGCGCCCAGTGGTCGCGTCGGTTCGACGAGCGGGGCAACTGCACGAGCGTGACGGATCCGTCCGGAGTCGTGACGCACTACGCCTACAGCGATCTCGGGCATCTCGCGAGCGTCACCGATCCCCTCGGGGCCACCACGACCATTCGCTGCAACGACGCGGGGCTGCCGGTCGAGATCACCGATCCGTTGGGTAATCGCACCATTCAGCGGTACGACGCCTTCGGTCGACGCACAGAAGTCGTGGACCCGCTCGGCGCGATCACCCGCACCGAGTGGGCGTTGGACGGGAAGCCCGCCCGCCTGACGCGTCCGGACGGATCGTCGGAGACATGGGACTACGACGGCGAAGGCAACTGCCTGCGGCACACCGATGCCGCCGGCCAGACCACCTCGTACGAGTACACGCACTTCGACGTTCCGGCCTCTCGCACTACACCGGATGGCGTCCGGCACTCCTTCACCTACGACTCCGCGCTGCGTCTCGTCTCCGTCACCGCGGAGGACGGGCTTGTCTGGCGGTACGAGTACGACGCCAACGGCCGGGTCGTCGCGGAGGAGGACTGGGACGGGCGCCGCGTCACCTTCCGCCGTGACCTGCTCGGACGCATCGTCGAACGAACCAACGCGTTGGGCCAGAGCGTCGCCTACACCTATGACGCGGCAGGGCGCACGGCGACGAAGACGGTGGCGGACGTCGTCACCGAGTACACCTACAGCCCAGGCGGAGCGCTGCTGCGCGCCGTCGCCCCTGATTGCGATGTCGCCTTCGAGCGTGACGCGCTGGGACGAGTCACCGCCGAGACCGTCAATGGCCATGTCCTGCGCTTCGCGCTGGACGCCGCGGGGCAGCGCGTGGAACGGATCACCCCTGGTGGCGCCCACAGCCGGTACAAGCGCGACGCCGCCGGCAACCTGACCGGGCTCACCACCGTCGGACGGGCCCTCACCTTCACCCACGACGGACGAGGCAGGCAACTCTCCCGCAGCCTCGGGGAACGCTTCACCCTCGCCCAGCAGTGGGGGCCGGACGGCACCCTCGTCAACCAAACCCTGCTGAACCCGACGGGCACCGTTCAGCGCCGTGACTACGGCTACCGGGCGGACGGCGCTCTGACCGAGGTCGACGACCTCCTCCGTGGTGACGTCACCTTCACCCTCGACACCGCCTCCCGCATCACCAGCGTGCAGGCGCCCAACTGGAGCGAGAGCTACGCCTACAACGCGTTGGGCGACCAGGCACACGCCACCTGGCCGGTTCGCCAGGCGGGGAGCGACAGTTCCGGCGACCGGACGAGTCACGGCACCACGCTCACCCGAGCGGGCTCCACGCGTTACGCGTACGACGCCGTTGGCCGGCTCGTCGAGAAGCACACCTCGGACGGTGTCTGGTACTACGCGTGGGACGCGGAGGACCGACTCACCTCCTTGACCACGCCGACCGGTGCGTGCTGGCGTTACCACTACGACCCCTTCGGGCGA
This sequence comes from Streptomyces profundus, assembly GCF_020740535.1. NCBI lineage: Bacteria > Bacillati > Actinomycetota > Actinomycetes > Kitasatosporales > Streptomycetaceae > Streptomyces > Streptomyces profundus. The sequence goes on along the minus strand of NZ_CP082362.1, from coordinate 2,605,150 downwards.
CGGCTCTCCAAGACCCTCGGCGCCGACGAGGACGAGATCGCCGAGATGACCGTATTCACCTGGGACGGCGAGACCCTGGTCGAGGAGTCCAGAACGGACGGGACGACCAACAGCACGGTCACGCTCTCCTGGGAGCACGAGAACGGGCACGTCCTGAGTCAGGCCGAACGTCGGGTCGACTCCCTCTCCGGGGCCGAGCTCGACAGCCGGTTCTTCGGCATTGTCACCGACCAGGTCGGGACGCCCACCGAACTCGTCGACGAGAACGGCGGCATAGCCTGGCGCGCCCGCGCCACGCTCTGGGGAGTCACGGCCTGGCCGGCCGAAAGCCACGCGTACACTCCGCTGCGCTTCCCGGGCCAGTACCACGACCTCGAAAGCGGACTCCACTACAACCGCTACCGCTACTACGACCCGGCGGTGGCACGCTTCCTCTCACCCGACCCGCTCGGCCTGGAACCGGCCCCCAACCCGTTCACGTACCCATACAACCCGCACCTTTTCGTCGATCCGCTCGGCCTGTCGCCCTACGGTGGCTTCCGAGGCCGGATGAGAGCCTGGTTCGGTGGTGACAGGGTCCGACAGGAGGCTGTCGATCAGCAGATGCGTGCGGCCCGTACACCGACACGGCTAGGAGACCTGGAAGGGATTGAACTTCCCGACATAGGAACTGACCCTATGAAGGAGGGGATCATGCGCAGCATGGGTGACGAGCAGCTCCTCGAAGCCATCAACGACCCGGACGGCATCGGTCATGTGGTCACGCTGGGGGAGGACTCGGTCTCACAGGGAAACCATCGGATCAACGAGGCGCTCTCTCGGATGAACAACCCACGACATCCGGGGATCACGCCCGACACGGAGATTCTGGTGCTCGGCGACAGATGGGACGACGCTTCGTGAGATTCCGACGCCTTCGTATGCGTTTCGAGCGGCGTATCCCATCCCCCGTGGGCTGGCCGGTGCCCGCCCGCCCCAGACGTGCTACCCCACTGGAGATCGCAGAGCTGATCGAGGAGGCAAAGAAGCGAGGCGACAGCCGTATCGGACGCGGATATGTCCCGGTGAGTCAGGATGCCTGGTGTGCGATCACTCCCATTCAGTACGAAGAGTCACCTGACCCAGCCTGGATCTGCATTTTTTGGCAGTACGGGGGACAGGAGAGCTATCGTTTGGGAATCTCTCATCAAGATTTCTCTTGCTTGGACTTGCTTTCGCGTGATGAGCAGGTGCAGGTGATGCAGCGGCTCATGCTCAGAGCGTCCCTGGGGAAAAGCAAGTTTAATTAGGGGGTATAGGCAACAACGTGTGGGGTATGCGGGCCTCTGGGAGAAGCAGGGCCGGCATGAACTGTCCGATCAACCGCCGCGTTCTCTCCGCCGCCCAGCCTCCTCTTGATCAGGACGAGTTCCACTCCCTTCCCCAGAGGGACGGTGGCCACCGGATGGTGGAGGTCGTGGAACCGGATGCGACGGAGTCTTGCCTGACGGAGCAAGGCGTTTCGCAGTGCCCCGGGAGGGCGCAGACGTAGCCATTCCTTCGGGGGCGACGATGTCGTTGGTGGCGGCGCGCCCAAAAGCTGAAGTCTGACGAACTTCTTTCTGCCTGCACTTTATTTCTGTCGGGCTGGTTGGTTGCCGGTGTTGGGCTGCCAGCGCCAAGTGCGGAGAGGGGCATCGGGCGGGGAGCTGTTCAGCGACCTGTGGGTGCGGGATCCTCTGCGGGCGGCAACCGCACCTTGGTGGTTCTGCGGTGCGGGCGGAGCCCCTGGCGAGGGCAGATGGATGTTTCTCCGAAGCCGTTCACCTCGAAGTGGAGCAGCTTCGCTTGTGCGGTTGTCAAACGTTGTCCCCGCGGGTCTTCGGCTCGCTTTTTTGCTGGGCGGGATCCGCTCGATCGAGGGTGGGAGAGATGCGCTGTAGGTGCCGGTGTCGAGTCGAAGGGGAGTGCCCCTCCCGGAAGCGGTGCAGAACCAGGAGCACTCCCGATCGGGTGGGGAGGACCCACCAGCAGACGCGGCCCCGCCGGCTCCTGGAACAGTCGCACCGGTAGCCGCCGCGTATCCCGTTGGGAAACCGCTTCAACCCACCGGCCGTCCACCCGGTTGAAGGTGCGACGCGACACCACCGTATCGGCGAGTTGCCGGTCCCGGTCCGCCCCGCCAGCTTCGCCGTCGCCCTGCGGAAGTGCGCGTCGAACCTCTCAACGTCTGCCCGGTCCTGACGCAAGACCAGCTGACGAAGGAGCGTCATCCGCACCACGGCGCCGCCTTGAGTCGAGGGATCCTTGTGCCGCGTCGGGTTGATGGGCCGCGCCCAGCGGCGGCGTCAACCGGCCGATGGTGGCCACGGCTGCTGCTGGTAGGGGGGTTGGGGCTGCTGCTGTCCGACGCTGGTGAGGAAGTAGTGGAGTTCTCGCTGCCAGAGAGAGATGACGCGCATCTTGCTGGGGCGGCGTCTTCCGGGGAGTTGGTAGCGGAATTCGGCGTCGCCGTAGCCGTCCCACCTCAGGTCGCTGAAGGTGCTGAGGAACTGGGCGCGGGGGATGGTGTGTTTGACGCGTTTCACGCGGTGGAACACGCGGCCGGTGCGGATGAAGAGGACGTGGTGGTCGGTGAGGACGACGGTGTAGAGGCGTTCGACGAGCGTCTCGTAGAGGGACAGCGCCCAGACGAAGATCGTCGCCCAGGAGAGCGTCTCGCCCAACTCCCCTGAGGTGGCCTGGAACGTGACCCAGGGCCGTTCGGCTGGGTGCGCCTCGGCGGCTCGTCGGGTGCCGTTCTCCACGATGGCTGGTTTGCTGACTGGCATCTGAGCATCCTCCGTAGGGCACGCGGCCGTACCGCGGGCCGCTGATCACGTCATGACGTTCGTCAGTTGGCCGGCGGCGGCCCTGGGCGTTGCGTCGGATGAGCTCTCCCGTCCTCCACCGGGCCGGCGACAAACGCGATGCTGCGCAGCAGGCGCACGACGGATGGCATGTACGTCTCCCAGTGCGCTGGTTGGGGTGTGCTGAAGGAGACCGTCAGGAGGTACTGATCGGTCAGCGACGGCGATGTCGGTACCGGGACGTACGCCTGGAGTTCGGCGACGCGCAGCACGAACGGCTCCCTGGAGCTGTCCTGCCAGGGCACGTCGTAGGCGTGTCCACCGGTGACCACGGCGGCTGGACCGCACGGCAGGTCGTAGACACCTCCGGTCCACCCCTTGCCCTTGGCTGCCACGAGGGAGTGCATTGCCCCCTCGGCGGCGACCCGGGCGCTCTCTCCGTAGGAGAACCTGTGCGTAGCGACGACCAGTGTGGCGGTGGAACGCTCCCCGCTGATCTCGCGCAGCGCGCTGCCTGCGAAGAGCGTGCCGGTGGCGCGCAGGAGACCGGAAAGCGCGTGGAACGGACGTACCAACTCGTTGTCGACCGGATGCTCCCCCGCGCCGCGGGCGTCGAACTCGCGCCGCAGGTAGTCAGCGGTCCCCTCGGCGGTCATTCCCGCGGGCATGCCGGTGTAGGCTTCCGAAACTTCGAAGAGAGCCTGCACTACGCCGCCTCCCGGTCATGCCACGCGCGGTCGAAGCCCTGATAGAGCGGGACTTCCGGTATCGCGACAGGGCTGGGAGTCGGCATAGTGGCCAGCCCCAGTGCCTCGACATGGCTCTGGTCGGCAACCGTCTCGGACAGCACCTGCCGGGCGGAGGCGCCTGGAACGAACGCGGTCGTCTCCGCGTCGGCGGCGCTGGCCTCAAGAGGAGCACCCTGGACGAAGAACTGGTCCATGTCGACCTCCCGCGTCTCGATCTCGCCTTCCCACGGCATCTCCAGCCAGGGCCAGTCGATGTCCTCCCAGGGGTACTGGACATCGGCGCCGCCCCAGTCCGCCACGCCGTAGGCACCGAGGCCGGCCAACTGCATCGTCCAGCCGGAGATCTTGAAGCCTCTGGCGACGGCCAGAACGACACCCCTGACCTGTGGGATCGGAATGAACCTGGCGACGTTCCGCAGCACGTTGCCCACGGTGGAGTACACATCGGCAATGGTCATCAGGATGTCCCCGATGACCGCGATCTTCGCGGCGTTCTCCCGGATCCACTGGGCGACGTTCTCCAGGACTTCCTGGGCGAGGTCCGTGACGGCGTTGATGACGTCGCCGATGGCGTCGCCGATGCGCGAGAGCCAGCCTGGTTTGTTGGGCGCGATGTCGCCGGCGCTGTTCAGTCGTTCCGCGATCGACTCGCCGTATTCGGTGTAGTCCATGGCGAGTGCGAGCGCCCGGCTGCGGATGTCCTCAAGGCGCTGCTGGGCGGCCTGTTGGTCAACCTCCTGCCGACGGAACCGGGCCATGGCTTCCTCGCGCTCCTCTTCCGGCATCTCCTCGAACGGGTTCACCGGTGTGGGGGAGGGCAGAGCGTCCACCGCGGTTTGCGGCCTCGCGGGCCTCGATCTCCAGGTTTCTGGCACGGTTCTGTGCCCCCGGCATATAGCGTGACCAGTCCTCCAACGCTGAGGCAGCGACGGCGAAGGAATCGCGCGCCGCTTCGACCTTGGGTCGGAAGTCGTCGTCGAAGCTCTCGCGAAACGCCTCGGCGGACCGCCCGCGCCACTGTCCGGGGCCGGCGGTTCCGCTGAGCAGGAACACGATGTCGCTCAGGGTGGTGGCGGTCTGTCGCACGTCCTGAGCGATCCCCGTGGCGGTGGGCTCATCGCCAGGACAGGGGACGAAGCCCAGGGCCGGATAGTCCGCCTCCTGCTCGGGCGAGGGAGCCGCTGGTAAGGACCAACTCATACGGCGACCACCTCATGCGGGCTGTTGCCCGGGGCGCTGGGTCCGAGGGAGGACGCGAGCTCCTCGTCGATCCCCTGGAAGGCGCGGATCACCTCGTCCAGGGCGGCTGCGGCCTCTTCGGCGAACTCGCCGAGCTGCGAGATGCCGTACTCCCACTCGCCTCCGAAGTCATCCATCCGGTTGACGAGACGCGAGACGCCCATCGCCGTCCCGTCGGCCTCGGCCATGGCCTGACATGGCCGTTCCATCAGATCGGCGATCTGTCTGATGTTGTCCCGGGTGGCGCGGAGCATGTCGAAGTCCAGGTATAGATCGCTGGTAATCATGTCAAACCCCCTGCTCGTGGGCGAGCGAGTCTCCGGTAATGGGCTACGCGGAGATGACGGCACCCAACTCCCCATTGGGGCCGTCGAGTTAAGCAGTGTAGTCAATTGGTGACCGTAGGGGTAGGGCTTTTGACTCTCCGTGAGTGGTGGCAGGGTCGGGCATGTTCTGAGTCAGGCCGAACGTCGGGTCGACTCCCTCTCCGGGGCCGAGGTCGACAGCCGGTTCTTCGCCGTCGTCACCGACCATGTCGGAGCGCCCGCCGAACTCGTCGACGGGAACGGCGACATAGCCTGGCGCGCCCGCGCCACGGGGTCGCGGGGCGGCGAAGTTGGGATCGGTAGTGGGGGGCGGCTTCCTACGGTGACGGGGTGCTCAACCCCGAGCGCCCGTGTCGAAGGAGGACCCACGTGAAGTGGTTCGACAAGAAGATCAAAGCGCACCAGGACCAGGCCTTCCGGACCTTCGCGGAGATGCAGAACGTCCCGCCGGAGCAGCTTCAGGCGGCGCAGTTGAACGTCATCCAGGGTGCTCAGGGGCATTACGACCCGGCCATGGCCGCCGTGCTCAGCGACCAGGAGACGGCGGACTTCCTGGCTCTGCCGCAGGCCGAGCAGATGCGCCAGCAGCAGGAGTTGCAGGCCTACGGTCAGCGGCTGAGGCTGCTGTGGGAGACGGGCACCGACGTGGAGGTGACGATCACCTCGATCGAGGCAACCGGCGTCACCCTGGGTGGGCAGCGCCAGTACACGATCGGTGTGCGGGTGACCGGGGCCGGTGAGCCGTACCAGGCCTCGGCCGTGCAGATGATCGCGGCGCCGATGTTCGCCAGTTTCGCCGTGGGCGCCCGGTTCAGCGGAAGGATCAACCCGCGCGACCGCGCCGAGGTGGGGATCTTCCAGCGGATCGGCTGAGTCATGGACCCCTTCACCACACGTCCGGTCGCGCCGAACTCCCGCCCGGACCCCGGTCCTGCGAAGCGTCGTCGGGCCCTGGTGTCGCTGGTGGTGCTGATCCCCGTGACCACGGCCCTCTGGGCCCTGGCAGCTTTCGCGTCGGTGTCGTTCCTCGACACCTTCCGGCTCATGGCGACCAATGACATCGACGGCTGGGGGGACGGGGTGGGCAGCCTGGACGGCGGGCCCGTGGTGTTCTTCGGCGCGGTCTTTCCCGCCTCGCTGTTCGGGTTCGCCGTCATGTGGCAGTCCACCAGCGCGTTCGCCACGTTCAAGGCGGGGGCGACGCTGAGCGGCGCGGTCGGATCCGGCGGCGCTGCCGTGGGGTTGCTCGTCGCCTGGCTGGGGGATCGGTGGACAGAGCCGAGGGCGGTGGGGCAGTTCGCCTCCGCGGGGGACGGCACCTCGGACTGGGGTCCGCTCTCCTGGATCGCCTACCACGCGTCATGGCTGTTGCCGGTGGTCTTCGGCGGCATGGCGGCGATCGGCCTGCTGCGGTTCGTCTCTTCTCACCGGCGTGGTCGGTGGGCGGACACCAAGGCGGCGGAGATCAAGGAGCACGGGATCAGAATGCCGGGCACCATCGACCGGGTCGTTTTCACCAACACCTGGATCATGGGGAACCCGCAGTTCGAGGTCACGGTCACCTATGTGGCCAAGTACGGGCCACGGCAGGCGATCCAACGGTTCGTCACCCCCGCCATGTCCGCCCCCACCCGCGGCGGACAGGTGGATGTCTGGTACGACCCGCTGGGTGACGAGGGCACGGTGCTCGTCGAGTTGACCGAGCGCAGCTCCGACCACGGGTTCGACCCGGGTCTGTTCCCCCGCTGAGGCCCACTCGACGAGTCCGCCCCGGCGCGCGTGCGCGGCCGAGTGGGCGGGGTGCGGTGACGCCCGCCCACTCGGGGGGAGTTACGCGGTCTCGTTCGTCGCGTCGCCCGGGCGCTGGCGCAGTTCGTCGACGATGGTCTGCTCGACGACGCCCGTCCAGCCGAGGAGCGTGCCGGGCTCGGCGCCGTTGCCCTCCAGGGCCACGATGCGCTCACCGAGATAGGCGTAGGTCTCCTGGTCGAAGACCCACTCGATGCGCTCGGCGTAGGTCTCGCTCTCCAGGGCGACGGCGATGCCCTCGTTGCCCGTCGCGTCGGTGGCGTCGTCGACCACCATCACCCCGGGGATCTGGCCGGCGGCCTCGTACAGGCCGGCGCTCAGTCCGGGCGGCAGCAGGTTCTCCCGCAGCAGGGTGCCGATGGTGCTGAACGCGCGCTCCTCGGGGGAGTCGCCCTCACCCAGTCCGTCCTCGTAGATCAACTCCAGCAGCGCGTCCGGGTCGGTCGGCAGGGTGCTCAGGAAGTCGTAGGAGGGGCTGGACAGGCTGTCGCCGAGCCCCTCCTCATCACCGAGCTCGACGCCCTCCTCCTCCATCCCCGGCGCGTCCGGCTCGATCAGCCAGCCCTGGGACCCGTCCGGCGAGAGCCAGATCTCGCGGGAGCGCAGCGGCGACAGCTCCGCCGTCGGCTCGTTGGTCTCCCCGTCCTCCGAGGCCTGGATGAACTGGACCTGGGAGTGGGTGTAGATGAACTGGTCGGCCTCGGGGACCTGGGGCTCCGCCGCGTGGGCCGCGGAGACGATCTGCCCGATGGTCTCCTCCAGTTCGGCGTTCGGCGCCGGCTGCTCCCGCGCCACCGGCGGCGCGTCGCCCGGCGCGTCGTCGCCGCCCCGCAGGCCGACGACCAGGGCGCCGGCGGCCACCGCCATCGCCACGGGCACGCCGATCAGGGCCAGCCTCCGGCGGGACCGAACCGGCGCCTGGCGGGGTTCAGGGGTCTGTGCCTCGTTCATCAGGTGCTCCTCAAGGACGCGTTGACGGTCGGGAGACAGCACCGGGTTCCCGGGCGAGGGGAGCAGGCGCGCCAACTCCTCGCGCTCGGGGGTGTCCTCGTGCCTCATCGGGTTCTCTCCTCGATCGACCGGACCGCCAGCTGCCGGCGGTCACCCTGTACTTGTCCGCGCCGCCGAGAGGGTTCCGCGTTGTCCTTCCGCAGTTCCTCGGCCGCGAGCCGGCGCAGTCGCGTCCTGGCCCGGGACAGGCGGGACCGCACGGTCCCGACGCGTATCCCGAGTGCCTGCGCGGTCTCCTCATAGCTCAGACCCGACCAGACGTGCAGCATGAACGTCTGCCGCTCGCCCTTGGTCAGCCGATCCAACGCGCGCTTGACCGCGGCGAGTTGTTCCGCGTCGGCGAGGCGTCCGACCAGTTCGTCGGAGAAGTCCGGCGCCACGGGGGGTGCGGGAAGCCTGGCCATCGCCTGCTCGTGGCGGCGCTTGGCCCTGGAGGTGTTGCGCAGCACGTTGACCGCGATGCCCATCAGCCATGGACGAGGCGTGTCCCCCTCGTCCCGCAGCCGTTCGCGCAGCCGCCATGCCTCCAGGAAGCACAGCGAAACGACATCCTCGGCCAGACTCGGATCACCTGTCGCTCGTGCCGCATAGCCGTAGACCAGCCCCGCGTAGGACTGGAACAACTCCCTGAACGCGTCCGGATCGCCTGCCCGTACCCGGGCGTGCATCGTATGGTTCACTCCCCGTCTTGTCCGCGGACCCCCATGGGTTCCTGTGATGTGCGCCACACTCGCGGGGTGCGGTGGGCGCGTCCGTCACAGGGGAAGGACGACCAGGGCGGTGTCGTCGGTGGCACCGGCCGGTGGGATCAGATCGGCCAGGAGCGCGTCGGCGAGCGGTTCGGGGCCGGCGTCCCGGTGGCGGGTGAGGGAGCCGGCGAGCCGGGCCAGGCCGGCGTCGATGTCCTCGTGGCGGCGTTCGATCAGCCCGTCGGTGTACAGCACCAGGGTGGCCCCCTCGGTGAACGGGATCTCGGCCTGGGGACGGCGGACGTGTTCGGGGCGGGCGCCGAGCGGGGGATCGGTGGCCCGGTCGAGGAAGTCCACGGTGCCGTCGGCGTGCAGCAGGGCCGGCGGGGGATGGCCGGCGCTGCTGTAGGCGATGGTGTGCCCCGCGCGGTCGATGAGGGACGAGACCGCGGTGGTCGACTCGGCGCCGTCGACCGAGCGGGCGTACAGGCCGAGGACCTCCAGCGCCTCGGCGGGACCGTCCGCGACGCGGGAGGCGGCGCTGAGCGCGCTGCGCAGCTGGCCCATGACGCCGGCGGCGGCCAGGCCCTGGCCGACGACGTCGCCGACGGCCACCGCGACGCGGTCGCCGGGCAGGTCGACCAGGTCGTACCAGTCCCCGCACACGTCGAGGTCGCCGGCGGCCGGGCGGTAGCGCACCGCCGCGCGGTGGTGCCGCAGGGGCCCGAGGACCGGCAGCATCGCCTCTTGCAGACTCTGGGCGACCTCGCGTTCGTGGGCGTGGGCCTGGCGCAGCCGTTCGTTGACCGCCTGTAGTTCCCGGGCCCGAGCGCGCAGTTCGGCCTCCAGCACCGTCGCCCGGTCCTCGCCGCCCGAGCCGTCGCGGGTGCGGATCAGCTCGGTGATGTCCGACTCCAGGTGCAGCAGCAGCGCCACCCGTCCGTCCGGGCCGAGGACGGGGACGTTGACCGGGCTCCAGTACCGCTCCTCCCACACCCCTGGCCGGTCCTGGCGCTCCACGTCGTAGCGGTGCACCGCCATGGCGTCGCGCCGCCCGGTTTCGGCCACCCGCCGCAGCGACTCCCGCAGCATGCGGCTGCCGGCCACGGCGGGGGCCTCGGGGTTGTCGGCGAAGGCGTCCGCCAGGCCGCGGCCCACCACCTCGTCACGGGTGCGCCCCATGCTCCTCAGGAACGCCGCGTTGGCGTCCGCGTACACCAGGTCCGTGGTGAACAGGGCCACCGCGTTCGGCAGCGCCTGGAAGACGGCCCCGTAGTCGATCTCGGATGCGTTCACGATGCCACCTGTCCGCGGCGCTGTGCTGACCACGTGCCCTTTCACGATAAGCACCAGCGACGTTCCGGGCAGATCAGCGCCCGGTGCCAGGTCTCCCCGTCCGCCCCCCGCGTGAGTTCGCCCCCGGGCGGGTTTGCCTCCCGCGCGAGGGGGAACTCGCGGGCGATGGCCGTCTCGCAGGATTCACTGTTCAAACGTTCCCAGGTGTTCAGCGGGTTGCTCCGCGGTCTGATGGCCGGCCCCCGGCGTCCGGGCCCGGCGCTGTCCGCCATGGACCGGATCGAGGGCTCGCGCCGCGCCGACCCGCTGATCCCCCCGCTGCGCGACGCGGTGCACACGATGCCGGCCGGACTCAGGGACGCCCTGCACGGCACCTGGCTGGGTCACCCCGCGCATCCCGCCATGGTCCAGATCCCGCTCGGCACCTGGATGTCGGCGGCCGTCCTCGATCTGCTGCCGGGACGCCGGCGCGCCGCCGATCTGCTGATCGCCGTGGGGCTGAGCGCGGCGGCCCCGGCCGCGCTCAGCGGCTGGGCCGACTGGGCGGAGCTGCGCAAACCCCAGATGCGCGTCGGCCTGCTGCACGCCGCGAGCAACACCGCCGCCGTCGCGATGTACGCCGCGTCGCTGTCCGCCCGGCTGCGGGGCCGCCGCGCGGTCGGCCGGGGGTGGAGCTACGCCGGGCTGGCCACCGTCAGCCTGGGCGGCGCCCTCGGCGGGCATCTCGCCTACCGCCAGGCCGCCGGCGTCAACCACACCGACCAGGTCGCCGCCGCGCTGGACCCCGGCTGGCACCCGCTCGGCGCCCTCGACGACTTCCCCGTCGGCACCCGGGTCACCGCCACCGTGCGGGACGTCCCGGTCCTCGTCTTCCGGGAAACGGCCGACACCGTCCGCGTGCTCGCCGAGCAGTGCGGCCATGACGGCGGCCCGCTGTCCGAGGGCGAGATCGCCGACGGCTGTGTGCGGTGCCCGTGGCACGGCAGCACCTTCCGGCTGACCGACGGCTGGAACGTCACCGGGCCGGCGACGGCTCCCCAGCCGGCGTTCGAGACCCGGGTCGTGGACGGGCGGGTCGAGGTCAGGCTGCCCGCCGCGGACAAGGAGACGTGACGGCGTCGGCCCGCCACGGGGCGAGGGGCGTCATTCGAGGTCGAGGTCCAGCTCGGTGAGGTCGGGGGGGACGAGGGTGGTGGAGTCCACCAGCTCCCGCAGCAGGTTGTGGATCAGGGTGCCGTCGCTCGCGTCGTCGTCCTCGTCGCGCACCAGCTTCGTCGGCACGCGACCGCTCTGGTGCAGCCGTCTGCGCACCGCCCCGACCCGCTCCTCGATCCTGCGCTTGGTCCAGCCGAACTCGGGGCGCAGCGCCTGGAGTTGGGCGACCGCCCGGCGGTAGACCAACGGTCGGGGCTCCAGCTCGTAGCGCAGGTAGCTCTGGCCGAGCACGATCAGCGCGAGTCGTTCGTCGTCGTCGAGCGGCCACCGCTTCGGCGGCACGGTGCTGGCGGTCTCCTTGGCGTTCTGGCCCCGGTCGTCCCAGTCCGTGACATACAGCTCGATGAGGTGTTCGCGGTAGCCGGAGCCCCGGACGAAGACGGGCGTGTATCCGGGGGCGAGCGGGATGGGCTCGGTGCTGGTGTGGAGGAGTTGGCCGCGCGGCAGCCGCAGGAGCCGCTGGCCGGTGTTGCCCAGCCACCAACTCCGGTCGCTGTAGGTCAGTTCGCCATGCCGGCGGCTGACGCAGGTGTCGTCGCCGCCGACCTTCAGATCCGTCTCGGGCTTGCCGCCGCGACCGAAGCGGATGGTGCTGCCGGCCCTGGGGGCGGCCCTGATGCCGCCGGCGAGGGTGCGCGCCTGGAGCGTGCCGGGCGGCGGCGCTCCCTCGCCGTAGGGGAGACGGGCCAGGCTCGGGGGACGACGGACGCTCATCACCGCTCTCCTTCGCGTTCTCGGCTGTGGCGGGGGACGCGCGTCCAGTCTCCCGCGACCTCTCGGGACCCCTCCCCGGGACTCAGCCCGTGGGCGCCGGGGGGAGTTCGGCGGCGGCGGAGGCGGCGAGGTCGGAGGCCATCGCGCAGAGCTCGTCCATGGGCCGCCGCCCCCCGACGTACAGGCGCACCATCTCGGCGTAGGTCTCGGCGTTCTGGCCGCCGTACCTGCGGTACTCGACGAAGACCGTGCAGGTCTCCTCGCCGTTGCCCTCGGGCGTGACGAACGCGTCGTAGCCGCTCAGCCGCAGCCGCCTCTCCTCCGGGGCGTTCTTGGGCTGGTCCCGGTGGAAGGACACCTCGGTCTCCAGCCGGTCGGTGTCGCCGGACCACTCGCAGTCCCAGCTCTCGACCCCGGCCTCGGGATCGTCCACGTCGAGGCCGGGAACGACCGAGAGCGCGTCCTGGTCGAGCAGCGCGCAGGCGTCCGCCCAGACCAGTGAGGAGTCGGGGAAGGGCGTGGCGCGACGGGGGACGGGCCCCTCGTTCAGGACCGAGGCGACGCCGTTGGCGACCGCGTCGGCGACCGAGCACAGCGTGGCGTTGCCGCCGGCCACCGGGCCGTCCTCCAGGTTGACGCGCACCCCGAGCACGATGCCGTCGCTCTCCATATGGGGTGGCAGCAGCGTCAACGCGCACTCGTCGCTCTGGGCCGGCTCGTCCATGACGCCCACCGCCTCGATGGTTCGGGTGAGTTCGGAGCTCTCGGGCGGCGAGCCGGGGCGGAGGGTGACCGACACGTCGAAGCGGGTCTCCTCGTCCGGGCGGACGATCACCTCGCAGGTGTCGAAGTTCCCGAAGTCCCAGTCCACCTTGACGGCGCCGCGCCGGTCGAGCGCGTCGAGGTCGACGAGGGCGCAGAGGTCGGCGCTGCCCGGCTCGCCGATCAGGGAACGGGGCTCGTCGCCCGGCGCGGCGTCCGTGGGCCGGCCCCCGGCGCCGGTCGCGTCGCCGCCGGCGCCCCCGTTGTCGGCGAGGGTCACGATGCCGAGGGCCAGCAGGGCGACGCCGAGGACTCCGGCGAGTAACGGCCAGCGTCGGCGCGGGCGTTCGGCGGGCGCGGCCGGTGGGGCATCCCCGGCTCCGTCCGCGACGGCCGCCAACAGCCGTCCGGCCTCGGCGGCGTCGGGGCGCTGCCGGGGATCCCGTCGGAGCATGGCGGTGAGCACGGGGTACAGCGGGCCCACGGCCTCGGGGGACATCGAGACGACGCCCTGCTCCGCCCGCCAGTACCGCAGCAGTTCGGCGTCGTCCCCCTCGACCGGATCGATCGCGTCGTCCGCCTCGGGTTCGCCGCCGCGCGGCGGCGAACCGGTGACCAGCGCGTGGAGGGTGGCGGCCAGGCCGAACACGTCGGCGGCCGGCCGGGGGATGTTTCCCCTGACCAGCTCGGGGGCGGCGTAGTCGGGCGTGAAACTGGAGGGGCCGTTGACCGTGACGGTCTCGGTGCCCCGGAAGCGGTAGGCGGCGCCGAAGTCGAGCAACTTCGCCGCGCCGCGTCGGCTGAGCCCGACGTTGGCCGGTTTGACGTCGCAGTGGACGAGGCCCGACTCGTGCAACGCGGCGAGCGCGTCGGCGAGTTGGGCGCCCACCCGGGCCGCCTGGTCGGGCGGCATCGTCGGCCGGCCGTCCAGGCCGCCGCCGGGCACGTACTCCATGATGAACCAGTACGCGCCGTCCCCGTCCCCGTCCCCGTCCCCGTTCCGGGTCACGATGTCCAACAGGGTGACGACATGCGGGTGGTCGCGGAACTTCGCCAGCGCGCGTGACTCGCCCAGCAGTTGCCCCAGGCTGGTCGCGCGGGCGCCGTCGATCCGCTCCGGCTTCAGCGCGATGTCCTCCTCGACCAGGGTGTCGTGGGCCAGCCACACATCCCCGTTCCGGCCGGTGCCGATGATCTCCTTGAGGACATAACGGCCAGCGAACTCGTCTCCCGGACGCACGCACTTCCCCCAGCCTGAGCGAGACGCACGGCTACGCCACCGCGCACAGACCGAACCTACTGTCCCTGGCGGGCCGTAGGCGGCGACTTACCCAGGGTCTTTACGGGAAGCCCATATGCGGGTACCGGGACGGCCGCGCCGCCCGCCGCCGGCGGGCGGTTCAGTGGCGCTCCCTGACGAGCCCCAACTCGCGGAACACCTCGGCGCACCAGGCCATCGCGGACTCGAAGGTGTGCCACTGGGGATCGGCCGGCTCCAGATAGGGCAGCACATACGGGTCCCTGACGCCGTCCGGAAGGTCGTCGGGATGGCAGGCGTACGACGCCCACCCGTAGTCGTCCCGGCACATGCGCTCGGCGCGGTCCCGAGGGGCGCTGTCCCACACCGCGAGCCACAGCCGGCGCAGCATCGCCGGGTGGGCCAGCACGAAGATCAGACGGCCCAGGTCGAACGGCTCGGCCGCCGAGATCACCCGCGCCACCGACACATAGCGTTCGCCCTCGACATGGACGCACATGCCGGACCAGATCTCCGCGCTGTGCCCGGCGGCGATGATCGCCGAGCACAGCGCCGCCAGGGCCAGTCCCCGGTTGCGCACCGAGGCGTGCGGCGTGGCGTTGGTGTAGCCGGCCGGCACCAGGAACGTGACGACCCGCCCGCGCGTGGAGACCCGTTGCGGCGTCGCGTCCACCATGCACTCGGGCACGCCGGACAGATAGGCGCCCACATCGACCTCGCTGCCCGTGACATCCCAGGTGGGGACCAGCATGGTGGTCACCACCTCGTCGCGGACGCGCTCCCGCAGCGTGGCGATGGCGGCCTCCACCTCGGGCACCTGCCGGGTCCAGCCGTCGGTGGCGAGGCGCAGCGCCTCGGGCCAACTGGCGCCGGCCCACTCGCCCGTGTTGTGGCGGCCCTGGCCGCCCTCGATGGTGTCGGGCGCCCTGGCGCGGTCCAGGAACTCCTGCCAGGACCACATCGGGGGCAGCTCGTACCCCACTTCGCGTTCCGCAGGCGAGCCGGGGGCGTCGCCGGAGCCGTCCAGGTCGCCCGGCCCGTCCAGGCGGGCGGGCACCTCGTGCGGTCCCGGCGGGTACGCGCTCACGGGTCCACGCCCAGCGCGGCACGGTGCGCCGCCGACATGCCCCGCACGATCCGCCACCGGATGGCCTGCTCCACGCTCGCCCCGGCCTGGAGGAGCTTGGCCGCGTCGATGCTGGCGCGCGGCGAGAACATCACCGGCAGCCGCTTCTCGGCGGCCACCGCCCGCAGCCGCCGCACCTCGTCCAGCACCTCCCGCGCGTGCACCGGCCTGGACGGCGCGTGCGCCAGCGTGATCTTCTCCTCCAACTCCTCGTCCACCGGCACCTCGATGACGAGGAAACGGTCGAGGGTCGCCGCGTCCAGCGCCTGCCGGCCCACGTACTGCCGGTCGCCGCCGGTGCCGAAGGTGTTGGCGGTGGCGACCAGACGAAAGTCCCGGTGGGCGGTGACCATGCCGTCGGCGAACGCGCAGGTCCCGATGGACAGGGCCTGGTTCAGCTCGGCCAGCAGCCCGGGATGGCCGCTGTCCAGCTCGTCGAGCAGCATCAGCCCGCCCTGCTCGAAGGCGCGGCGGAACGGGGTGTCGTGGTAGTGGCCGTTGGCGTCGTAGTAGCCGAAGATCTTGCTCATCGGCGTGGTCGGGCCCAGCGAGAGCGCCTGGAACTCCAGGCCCAGCGTCTCGGCCACCTGCTTCGCCAACATCGACTTGCCGGTCCCCGCCGGCCCGACCAGCAGCACATGGCAGCGGGCGTGCAGCGCGGTGAGCACATCGGGCAGCACCTGGTGCCGGTGGCCCACCAGGCGGACCGACTCGCCCTCGGGCAGCACCACCTCCAGGATCGGGGGAGTGACCTCGGCCAGGATGCCGGCCGCCTCCACGCGGGCGAACTCCAGCAGCGCCTCCCGGCCTTCGTCCAGCAGCCCCCGCACCGTGGCGTCGCTCTCCCGCGTCAACTCCTCGATCGCCGCCGTGGCCTCCCGCCGCGCTTCCCCGACCTCGCGCAGCGCCCGTTCGGCCCGCTCCCCGACCTCGCGCAGCGCGGTGTCCGCCCCGTCCCGCACCTCCCGCAGCGCGGCGCCACTCCGCTGCCCGGCCTCCTCAAGCGCGGCGTCGGTCCGCTTCCTGACCTCGGCGAGCGCCGCGTCCGCCGTCTCCTGGACCTCCTCACCCACCGCCGTGGCCCGCTGCCTCATTTCGGACAGCGCGGAGCCCGTTCCCTCCCGCAACTCCCTGAGGGCCGAGCCGCTCCCCTCCCGCAGTTCGGCCAGCAGCGCGCGGCTGTCCGTGCGCACCTCGGCGATGGCGGCGCCGCTCTCGGTGCGCACCACCCGCAGCACCGATCTCCCCTCGGACCGCACGTCCTCAAGCGCCGCCCTGGCGCTCGCCGTTCCCGCCGCCTTCCCGTGGGTGCCGGCGATCTCGCGTACCTCGCTCGCCTCGACGCGGGACTCCGCCAGCAGCTGGCGGGTGACCTCGGTCGCCGCCTCGTGCGCCGTGTCCCGGACGAGTTGACGCACCCGCTCGCCGATGGCGGCCTGGACGCCGTGCGGTCGCACGGCGTCGAGCGCCACCTCCCAGGCGATCCGGCGAACGTCCAGCGCGGTGTTCCTGCGCATCGCGGTTCCCCTCGTAGTCGCTCCGATCCCGTCGGAGGGGAATTCTCCCGACGCTCCCCGTGACCCCTCCCGGGCGTCGCGCCGCGCCGCTCCCCGGGACCCCTCCCCGGCGACGGTGCCTAGCATCCCGCCGCACAACGAACTCGGATATTCGGATAGGGAGGACACCCCGTGAGGCAGATTCGCTCAACCCGTTCCGCGCCGCGGAGACGCGGGCGGCGGTCGTTCGCGGTTGCCGCCGTCGCCGCGGTCGCCGCGACGGCGTTCGTGCCGGCGTCGGCGCGGGCGGCCGACGAACAGGTGACGCCGGGCCCCGACGCGGTCACGGCCAGCACCAGCGACGAGAACGTCCCGGCGAACGTGGTGGACGGCGACCTCGGCACCCGCTGGTCGGGCGAGGGCGACGGCGCCTGGCTGGAACTGGACCTGGGCACGACCGCGACCGTCAGCCACATCAAGCTCGCCGTGCACAAGGGCACCACCCGCCAGAACGTCTTCGAACTCCAGCACTGGGACGGATCGCGCTGGGTCACCGTCCACGAGGGCGAGAGCAGCGGCCGGACGACGGGGTTGGAGACCTTCGCGTTCGAGCCGGTCGAGACCACCAAGGTCCGCTATCTCGGCCACGGTTACGAGAGCGACGTGGACGAGGAGGGCGACTGGAACAGCCTCACCGAGGTCGAGGTCTGGACGGGCCCGGCCGACGACGGCGGGGGCGGCGGCGCCGAGCTGCCGGCCGAGGTGCTCGACCTGAGCGACTGGAAGGTCACGCTGCCCATCGGCGACGACGAGGACCCGACGGAGATCTTCCAGCCCGAGCTGGACGGCTACTCCCACGACCCCTTCTTCACCGTCACCGACGCGGGGGACGCCGTCCGGTTCCGCGCGCCCGTCAACGGCGTCACCACCGGCGGCTCCAGCTACCCGCGCTCCGAGCTGCGGGAGATGGAGAGCGGCGGCGGTGACGAGATCGAGTGGTCGTCGACCGACGGCACGCACTCCATGACGGTCGAGGGGGCGTTCACCCACCTGCCGGAGGACAAGCCCCACCTGGTCGCCGCCCAGATCCACGGCGGCGACGACGATGTCACCGTCCTGCGCCTTGAGGGCTCCGAGCTGTGGATCACGGAGGGCGACACCAGCAACCACCATCTGATCACCGACGACTACGAGCTCGGCACGCTCTTCGAGCTGCGCTATGTGGTGAGCGACGGGGAGATCGAGGTGTACTTCGACGGCGCGTTGGAGACGACCATCGACCACTCCGACTCCACCAACTACTTCAAGACCGGCGCCTACACCCAGGCCAACTGCGGCAACTCCTCCCCGTGCGACGAGGACAACTACGGCGAGGTCGAGATCCACTCGGTGAGCGTCACCCACGACGACGACAGCCGGGACTCCGACCAGACGCAGGCGGCCGTCCGCCACGACTGGGGCACCCCGCTCCCCATCTCCGACGAGTTCGACTACGAGGGCCCGGTCGACCCCACCCGGTGGGCCGTGCCGACGGGCGAGGTCGGCGGCACGGCCGGATGCTGGGAGGGCCACGCGGGCAACGGCCGCCGGTGCGCCAAGAACAGCACCGTCGGGGACGGCGTCCTCACCATGGTCGGCGAGGCGAACGGCGACACGGGGTGGCTCAGGCAGGAGCGCGACGAGCGGTACGGCCGTTGGGAGATCAGGTCGCGTTCCGAGAACACCGGATCGACGGGCGGCCTCTACCACCCCCTGCACCTGATCTGGCCCACCGAGGGCAACCGGCTTGAGAACGGGGAGTACGACTGGGTCGAGTACTCGGACCCCGACGCCCAGTGCCTCACCGCCTTCCTGCACTACCCGCAGAGCCCGACGGACGAGAAGGAACGCCGCGACCTGTGCCCGCTGGACATGACCCAGTGGCACAACTTCGCCTTCGAATGGACCCCCGACGCGTTGGTCGGCTACGTCGACGGTGAGGAGTGGTTCCACCTCTCCGACGGCGCGAACGACGACCGCGGGGACATCCAGGACATGCCCTCGGGCCATCTCAACATCCAACTCGACAACTTCACCGGCGACACCGGCCTCCGCCCCGCCGTCTTCGAGGTGGACTGGGTCCGCGTCTACGCCTGACGACGCCCTCGGCCTCCTCCCCCTCGGGGGAGGGGAGGAGGCCGAGGGGAGTGCCCCCCGGTTCAGGGGCGGTCGTCCAACGGTTCGCCCGTGATGGGGAGTTCGGTGCCGGCGCCCTGGGTGCGGGCGCGGTGGTAGGTCTCGTGGGCCAGGGCGACGTCCCAGGCGCCCACGCCCTGGGAGCAGAACACCGTGATGCCGGTGGGGGGTCGGGCGGCTGAGAGGACCAGGGCGCCCAGGGGCTCGACGCGGGACCAGTCCACGGTTCCCTCGGCCGCCGCCATGCGGAGGTCGCCGCTCACCTCGCGGGCCTGGGCCATGTCGTCCACATAGACGGCGTCCGCGCGGGCGAAGAGCGCCGCGTCGGCCTCCCTGCGCGCCGGCGTGTTCGCCCCGGCCAGCACCACATGGGTCCCGTCCCGCACATCGGCGCCACGCAGGATCGGCTCCGTGGCCGCGGTGACGGTGACGACGATCCGGGCGCCGGCGACCGCGTCCACCGGGCGAGGGGTGACCTCGCAGCGCAGCCCCAACCGCTCGGTGACCCGGCGGGCGAGCGCGTGGGCGCGCTCCGGGGTGCGGTTCCAGAGCAGCACGCGGGTGATCGGGCGCACCCGGGCGATCGCCTCGATCTGCCCCCACGCCTGGTAGCCGGCGCCGAGGCAGCCCAACACCTCGGCGTCCGGCGGCGCGAGCAGGCCCGCGGAGACCCCGGAGGCCGCGCCGGTCCGCAGCAGGCCGAGGCGGTTCGACTCCAGCAGCGCGCGCAGTGTGCCAGCCCCGTCGAAGAGCGTGAACCACGACTTCTTCCGGGCGCCGCCGCCGGCGGAGGCGGAGATCTTGGCGCCCATCCACCCCTCGTCGGGGGAGGACACCAGCCCGTCCTCGGTGAGGGCCAGCGCCCCGCCCAGCACGTTGAGCGCGGCGTCGCCCAGCGGCAGCCGACGCCGTGGCGCGTTGGCGGCATGGCCCCGGCCCTGCGCGGCCAGCGCCCGCTCCACGCTGACCAGGGCCTCGTCCATGGTGACCAGCCGTGCGATGTCGCTGTCGTCGAGGAACAGGACCATGTCGCTTCTCCGGTTTCTGCCGAATGGGGTTCACAAACGCGTGCTCAGATGACCAGGTCGCCGTCGGGGATCGGCCTCCCCTCGCGCAGGGCGAGGGTGTTGGCCACCGCGCGGTCGACCATCTGGCCGAAGTTGTCGAGGGTCGCGCCGGCGACATGCGCGGTGAGCACCGTGTTGGCCAGCTCGGGGAGCGGGCTGTCCCGCAGCGGTTCCGCCGCGAAGGTGTCGAGACCGGCGGCCAGGACGTGGCCCGAACGCAGCGCGTCGGCGAGGGCGTTCTCGTCGATCAGCCCGCCGCGCGCGCAGTTGACGACCACCGCGCCCGGCTTGAGCGTCCGGATGCGCTCGGCCCCCAGCAGCCCCCGGGTCCCGGGGAGCAGCGGGAGGTGGAGGGAGAGCACGTCGGACGTGGCCAGCAGCGCTTCGAGGTCCAGATAGCGGACGCCGAGGTCCCGTTCCACGTCGCGGGGCAGCCGGTTCGGGTCGTGGTAGACGATCTCCACGTCGAATCCGGCGAGGCGCCTGGCCACCGCTTGGCCGATCGCGCCGAGCCCCAGCAGGCCCACCGTCCGTCCGGCCAACTGGCGTTGGATGACGCGTGCCTCCTCCTTGAACCACTCCCCGGCGCGGGTGCGCGCGTCGATCTCCGGGAGGCGGCGCAGCGCGGCGAGGATCAGCAGCAGGGTGTGCTCGGCCACGGGCACCGCGTTGCCGCCGCTGATCCGCGCCAGGCGCACACCGCGCTCGCGGCAGGCCGCCTGGTCGATCTTGTCGACTCCCGCCCCCAGCTTGTGGATGAGCCGAAGGCCAGGGACGGCCCTGATGGTGTCGCCGCGCACCTCCCACCAGTTGGCGAAGGCGACATCGGCGCCGTGCAGCGCGGCCAGCTGCCGCTCGTCGTCGTAGCCGTCGGCGAAGGCGCAGTGCCAGGCCGCCGGCAGCCGGGAGCGGATCAGGGCGCGGGTCGGCTCCGGGTAGACGTCCAGCACGGCCACGCGGGTGTCCGCGCGCCACGGGCCGCCCGGGGGTTCACTGGCGGTAGCCGAAGACACCGTTCCACTCCGCAATCCAGTCGTCGCGCAGGCTGATCCAGTCCTCCGACGCGGCGGTGACGACGTCGACCTCGTCGATGGTCGGCAGCTGCTCGCCGTTGATCTCCGCGGTGGTGGCCTCGGGGTGCACGGGGAAGTCGAGGCCCTCCTGGGACACCACGGACTGGCCGCGCTTGGACATCGCCCAGTTCAGGTAGACCTGGGCCGCGTTGGGGTGGTCGGCCTCGGCGACCTGGGCGATATAGAAGTTGAAGGTCGGGGTGCCGTCCGACGGCCAGACGAACTCGACCGGGGCGCCCTGCTCCTGGAGCCCGCCGACCTCGGGGACCCGGGCCGCCGCCACCGCGATCTCCCCCCGGCCGAGCCGCTCGGCCAGCGCGCCGACCGACGATTCGAGCACCGGGCCCGACTCGGCCAGCTCCTCCCAGTACCCCTCGCCGAACGCCTGCCGCATGAAGAGCGCCAGGCCCCAGCCGCCCGCGCCCTGGGACGCGTGCACCACGCCGATCTCGTGGCCCTGCCGGCCCACCTCGGGCAGGTCACGCCAGGAGGTCGGCGCCTCGTCCGGGTCGATCACCTCCGTGTTGTAGGCGATGACGGTGGGCGCGGAGTTCAGCGCGTAGTAGAGCCCGTCGGGCGAGGTGAACTCCTCGGGTATCAGGTCGTGGGACGGCACCTCGTGCGCGCCGAACAGACCCGATTCCACCAGCTCCTGCCAGAGCGACTCGTCGGGCATCGCGATGATGTCGGCCGCCAGGTTGCCGCCCCCGGCCTCGGTCCTGATCCGTTCGTGGAGTCGGCCCGTCGGGGTGCGCACGCCGCTGACGGAGATGCCGGTGTCCTCCTCGAAGGCGCTGGCGATGGCGTCGTTGGAGACTTCGTTGAGCGAGGTGTAGACGTTGACGCTGCCCTCGTCCAGGGCGGCTTCGAGCAGCTCGGCCGAGGCGATGACCTCGTCCTCGACGACCAGCTCGCCGCTCTCGTCGATGGCCTGGCCCTCGCTGGTGCCGCCGCCGCAGGCGGTCATCGCCAGGCCGACGGCAAGGGCCGTCGCCGTGTAGGTCAGTGCGGGCTTCGGAGGTTTTCTCATCGTGTTCTCCCACGCTTCTCGTCCGGCCGGAAGGAATGCCGCCGGCCGATTGGTCCAGTTGGCCTTGGAATAGATGGCACCAAATGGCAGGTGGTGGTCACCGGCCGCCCGGATCGCGCATTCCGAACCACCGGCGAGCCACAAAGGTCAGCACCAGGAGGAACACGACATAGACCAGGCTCATCGCCGCGACCGGCGGTAGCCGTCCGCCCTCCCAGGCGTTGTAGATGGAGATGGACAACAGCTGTGTGTCCGAGGTGAAAAGGAACATCGCGACGCTGATCTCCCGCATCGACAGGATGAAGATCAGCAGCATCGTCGAGACCACCCCGGTGCGGATCAGAGGCAGCAGGATCTCCTTCGCCGTGCGAATCCTGCCGGCCCCGCACACCTCGGCGCTCTCCTCCAGATCCCGGTGCACCTGGATGAGCGAGGACGACATCCCCTGGAATCCCTGCGGCAGGAGATTCGCGATATAGGCGAGGATCAGAATGGCCAACGTCCCGTAGATGAAGTGGAAGTCGGACCAACCCCACAGGAATCCGAGGCCGATGATCAGCGCCGGGATGGCCGCCGGCCACATGGCGATATAGGTCAGCGTCCGCCGCCCGATACCCTGGGCCCGGTGCACGTAGTAGCCGAGCACCAGATAGAAGAGCCCGCCGAATACCGCGGCGCCCGCGCCGACCATGATGCTGTTCCGCAGGCCCGTCTGGAGCGCGTCGGAGCTCAGCACCTCGCGCATGGTGTCGGTGGCGAAGTTCTCCGGGGAGAACATGGCGGCGACGTCCGCGGTGTAGGGGTTGCTGCGGAACGCGCCCTGCACCAGGGCGAAGATCGGCAGCACGATCGCGACGAACACATAGGTCATGGCGAACGCGAAGGCCGGCCAGCGCCAACGCCCCAGATCCTGCGGGTTGGGCTTGAATCCCTTTCCCGTCACCGTCACGTACTGCCGGGTGGCCAGGACGCGGCGCTGGAGGAAGACCATCACCGCCGTGATGAGCAGCAGGATCGCACCGGTCGCGCTCGCCTGGTTGGGCAGCGAGGGCGCGGTCGCCATGAGGCGGTAGATCTGTGACGGGAGCGTCTGGATGTTCTCCGGGGTGCCGAGAATCTGGGGTATGGGGAAGTTCTCCATGGAGAACACGAGAATGAGTGTCGCGGCACCGAGCAGGGACGGGGCGACCAGCTTGAACGTGATGTTGCCGAGCACGTTCCTGAAACGCCCACCGTGGACGTAGGCGGCCTCCTCCAGCTCGGGGTTGAGCAGGGTGAAGGCGCTGTAGGAGAACATGAACGCATAGGGCGCGTAGTAGAGGCCCGAGACAAAGATGATGCCCGGCAGCGAGTAGACGTTGAGGAATCCCGGCAGTCCGATATCCCGCAGGAGGATGTTGAGATAGCCCTGCTGGGGTGAGGCCAGGAGCGACCAGGAGAGCGCGCCGATGAGGGTGGAGATGAACAGCGGCATGACGCCGGCCATCTGCACGAACGCCTTGCCCGGCACATTGGTGCGGGCCGCGATCCACGCCAGGCCCGTGCCGATGAACATGGCCAGGCCGGTGGAGCCGATCCCGATGATCAGGGTGTTGTAGAGCGCGGAGCGGTTCTCCCCGGCCAGCACGGCCCGGTAGTTCTCCCAGGTGAAGCTCCCCGGCGGTGAGCCGGGGCGCGGCGGCTCGTCCACCACCGTGGCGTACAGCAGGGTGCCCATGGGCAGGATGACGAGGAAGGTCAGGATCGCGAGCAGGATCAGCAGCGGAACGCGCTTGGTCACCCAGCTCCGTGTCCGGACGACGGCCGCCCGGCTCTCCTTCTTCCGCGGAGCTGCCGGCTTCTGAAGACTCGCTGGTGGACTATTCATCGAGCAACTGCACCTTCTCTCGCGGGATGACGGCGAGCACCTTCGCTCCCGCGGCGAGCGGGGCCTCGGAGCCCGGCGACATCACATACAGGCTCGGGCCGCCGTCCACCGACAGGTGGTACCGGGTGTGGTCGCCGAGGAAGCTGGCGGAGACGACGGTCGCCGGAAGGGAGTTGGCCGCCTGGGAGGTCAGATCCGTGTCGAGCCGCACATCCTCGGGCCGTACGCAGACGAAGACGGACTCCCCGCCGGACTTCTCGGCCGCCGCCGCGAGCCGGACGGTCGAGTCCTTGAACGCGACCACGGTCTCCCCGGCGGCGTGCTCCAGGGCCTCGTCATCGCTCCCGGCCGCGCCGGAGACCACCTCGGCGGGGTAGATGTTGTCGACGCCGAGGAAGTCGGCGACAAAGGAGGTGCGCGGGCTCTTGTACATCTCGACGGGGCCCGCCGCCTGGACGATCTCGCCCTTGCTCATGACGGCGATCCGGTCGGCGAGGGCCAGCGCCTCCGACTGGTCGTGGGTGACGTAGATGGCGGTCATGCGCAGGCTCTGCTGGAGTTCGCGCAGTTCGTACCTGAGCTTCTCCCGCAGCTTCGCGTCCAGGTTGCTGAGCGGCTCGTCCAGCAGCAGCATGCGCGGCCTCATCACCAGGCTCCTGGCGAGGGCGACGCGCTGCATCTGACCGCCGCTGAGCATGCTGGCGCCGCGCTCGGCGAACCCGGTGAGCCCGACCGTCTCAAGTACCTCCTCGACCCGTGGCCTGATCTCGCTCCGGTTGAGCTTCTGCATCCGCAGCGGAAAGGCGACGTTCTGGTACACCGTCATATGCGGCCAGATCGCGTACGACTGGAACACCATGCCGATCTGGCGGGCGTTGGTCGGGACGTTGATTCCCCTGGCCGCGTCGAAGACGGTCTCGTCCCCGATGGTGATGCTGCCGGCCGTGGGCGTCTCCAGGCCCACCAGGCTGCGCATCGTCGTGGTCTTGCCGCACCCGGAAGGGCCCAGCAGGACGAGCATCTCGCCGTCCTCGATGTCGATGCTGAGATCGTTCACGGCGGTCTGCGAACCGAATTTCACGGTCAGGTTGCGAACGTTTATCTCCATGCCCACTCCTGAACCTTGGCAATGGGGTGTGGTCCGGGTTGCGTCCCGGACGGTGGTGTGACAACCGGTTGCGCTCATGCTGAGAAGGGGGCGTCCCGGGATGTTTGCCGCAGCCTAAGCCGCCTGTGTTCGGCGCCACAAGGGTGTTGCATGCGTTTTGTACACAACCTCTGCGCCGGTTCGGCGCCGGCGTCCCCCGCCGCTCCCCACGGGGGCGTCCGGCGCGCCGCGCGAGGCGTCCGCACGGTCAACGGGAGCATGAGCGTAGACGTCGGGCCAGGTGGATGGCCATCTCCCCGGGGGAGAGCGCCACTTGGACGCCGGCGGCCAGCAGCGCGTCGGCCTTGGCCGCGTACCCGCCGCCCTCCGCTCCGACCAGCGCCCCCGCGTGCCCCATGACCGTTCCAACGGGCGCTGTTCGGCCCGCGATCAGAGCCGCGCATGCAAGTGGCGAGTCGGCCAGGGCGTGCGCAGCCTCCTCCTCGTCGGCTCCGCCGATCTCGCCGACGAACGCCAGGGCCCGCGTTCCCGGGTCGGCTTCGAGAGCGGGCAGCAGATCGACGAGCGTCGTGCCCTTGAAGCGGTCGCCGCCGACGCCGATCCACGCGGACTCCCCGAGGCCCACGTCGGCCAGGGCCCGCGCCACCTCGTAGGACAGGGTTCCGCTGCGGGACACGAGAGCCACGGGCCCCGCCCGCGCCACATCGCCGGGGAGGAACCCCAGGCTCAGCCGCTCGGGCAGCAGCAGCCCCGGGCTGTTGGGCCCGACCACCAGCATGCCCGCCCGCTCGGCGTGCTCAAGAGCAGCGAGCATGCCATGGGGAGTGGCGCCCTCCGTGGTGCTGACGGCGAGCCTGATACCGGCCTCCGCGGCCTCCATCAGCCCTTCGGCCGCCGCGATCGGCGGCAGGAACGCCACCGAGACCGTCGCGCCCGTGGCCTCGACGGCACGCCGCACCGTGCCGAACACCGGCACGCCGTCGACGCTCTCGCCGTCCCTGCCGGGTGTCACCCCCGCGACGACCTCGGTGCCGTACGCGCGCATGCGCCGGGTGTGCCTGCGTGCCACCCGGCCCGTGATCCCCTGGACCACCACGGGCCCCCGGCACGCCCGCAGCACGTCGCCCGGCCGGTGACTCCCCCGCTCCGGACGGCTCATCGGGCCGCCCCCCGACCGCGCACGACCCGGCCGACCTCGTCGACAAGGGAGTCGAGGCTCTCGACCACGACGACACCAGCGGCGCGCAGCCTCTCCCGCGCCGACTCGGCGCCGGGGCCGTCGATCCTGGCCACGATCGGGACATGGGACGGCCACCGCGCCAGGGACTCGACGAGAACCGCGCCGAAGGCGTCGAGATCGGTCACCCCGGCAAAGAAGTTGATCGCGAGACAGCGCACCCCGGGACGTTCGCCGAGGTGGTCGAGGACATGGCCCAGCCGTTCCGCGGCGCCCGCCGTGCGGCCCGAGCGCAGATCGCAGAAGTTGACCGGCCGGACACCCGACTCGGTGAGCAGGTCGGCCACGAGCATGGAGGCACCGGCCCCCGTGCTCAACAGCCCGACGTCGCCGTCCGGATCCAGCTCGACCAGGTCGAACCCCAGCTCCCCGGCCCGCTCGAAGGGCGTGACCGCCGAAGGCGGGTGCGCCCTGCGGTACGCGCCGCCCTCCGTGGGAACGACCCGCACATCGCCGGCGACCAGCGCGTGGTCGGCCGTCAGGAACAGCGGGTTGATCTCCACCAGATCGGCCTCCACCTCGTGGAACAGCCGGTGCACGGCGTGCGCGGCGGGGAGCAGCCCCGGAACGGCGCCGATGTCGACGCCCGCGTCGGACGCCGCCTGCCGCACATGGAAGTCGCGCAGCCCCAGCAGCGCCGGGATCGGCACCTTCGCCACCGCGGCCGGGTCGCCCTCCACCTCCACGCCGCCCGAGGCGGAGAGCAACAGGACGGCCGAGCGGTCCCCGGGCGAGAGCGTGACCGCGAGATAGAGCTCTTCCGCCGCCGCCACCGTCTCCTCGACCAGGACCGTGGCCGCCCGGAAGCCGCCGATCGACAGGTTCAGCAGCGCCTCGGCGCAGTCGCCCACGCCCTGTTGGGGCACGATCCGCACGCCGCCCCGCTTGCCACGCCCGCCCGTCGGCACCTGCGCCTTGACGACGACCCGCGCGCCGAGCCCGGCGGCCACGGCGCGCGCCAGCGCCGGGCTGTCCGCCACCGCTCCCCGGGGGATCGTCACCCCGCCAACGCCGGCCAGCAGGGCCTTTCCCTCGTGCTCCAGCAGCTGGGTCACAGCTCCCCCAGGAGATGGCGCGCGATGCCGTTGCGCTGGATGTGGGGGGTGCCGCCGCCCAACGGGCCGTAGCGGGCCCAGCGGAGATAGCGTTCGGCCGGCACCTCGTCGATCCAGCCGTGCCCGCCGAAGAGTTGCAGGGTGTTGTCCGTGACCTTGAGCGCCATCTCGTTGGCGAACGTCTTGGCGACGGCGGACTCGTAGCGCCGGGGGAATCCGTCGCTCGCCTGGGCGGCGGCGCGGTGCACCAGGAGCCTGGCCGCCTCGATCTGGATCGCGTTGTCGGCGAGGATCCACCGGATGCCCTGGTGGGAGCCGAGGAGTTGGCCGCCGGCGACCCGGCTGCGCGCGTGTTCGAGCGCCGCGTCGTTGGCGCCCCTGGCGATGCCGACGCTGATGGCGGCGTTCAGACAGCGCTGCCCGTTGAAGGCGTGCAGCATCTTCCGGAAGCCGTCCTCGCGGACCAGGAGGTTCCCGGCCGGCACCCGGCACTCGTCGAAGACCACGCCGTAGAGCCCCTCGCCGCCGAGGGTGGAGAAGCGCTCGGCCACCTGAAGCCCGGGGGTGTCGCGGTCGACCAGCACGGCGCCGATCGACCGGCGGCCGGCGTCGTCGGCGAACCGCGTGAAGACGACGAAGACCTGAGCCACGTCGGCGCGGCTGATCAGCGTCTTGCGCCCGTTGAGCACCAGGGAGTCCCCGTCCTCCCTGACGGTGGTCGTCATCGCGGAGAGGTCGCTGCCCGAGTCGGGCTCCGTCATGCAGATGGCGCAGATGACGCGCCCGGCCGCCACGCCCGGCAGATACCTCTCGCGCATCTCCTCGGAGCCGTAGTGCAGGATCGCCTGGGTCTGCACGCCGAGTTCGCCGAGCGCGGCCATGGCCGTCGTGTAACAGGAGGCGCCCAGCTCCTCCAGGACGACGGCGGCGTGCAGCCAGGAGCCGCCACCACCCCCGTACCGCTCGGGCAGTGCCACGCCCAACAGGCCCGTCTCGGCGAGCAGGGCGATGTTGCGCCAGGGGAACTCCCCGTTCCGCTCCCAGTCCAGGGCCAGGTCCCGGAACTCGCGCTGGGCGATGTCCCTGGCCAGGGCGCGCAGTTCAGTCAGCTCGTCGTCGAGTTCGTACAGTGCCCGGCGCTGGGCCGGGGAGGCCGTGGTGTCCGTCATGGCTGCTCCTGTTCGCCGTTGTCGCTGTTCACGGATGCCTCGGGCTCGATCGCCAGGATCACGGTCTTCAACTGCGTGTACTCGGCCAGGGCCTCCACCCCCTTCTCCCGGCCCATGCCGCTTCTGCGGTAGCCGCCGAAGGGGGTGTCCACGCCGCCGGCCGGATAGGCGTTGATCTGGACCTGTCCGGCGAGCAGCCCCGCGGCGAGGCGGTGCGCCGCGGAGATGTCCCTGGTGAACACGCCGGCGGCCAGGCCGTAGTCGGAGTCGTTGGCGATGGCGAGGGCCTCCTCCTCGGTGTCGAAGGTGAGGATCGACTGCACCGGGCCGAACACCTCCTCCCTGGCCACCCGCATGTCGTTGGTGACTCCGTCGAGCACCACGGGCGCCTGGAAGTGGCCTGGCAGATCGGGCAGTTGGACGCCGCCGGCGACGTCTCTCGCCCCGTCCCCGAGCGCGCCGTCGACGAACTCCCGCACCTTCGCCGCCTGTTCGGCCGAGGCCAGCGGGCCCAGGTCCGGGTCGTCCAGGCCGTGGCCGACCGTGAGGCGGGAGACATGGGAGGCGACGAGCTCGGTGAACCGCCGATGGACCCGGCGGTGCACCAGCAGGCGCGTGGTGGCGAAGCAGGACTGGCCCGCGTTGCGCACCACCGCCCTGGCGCCGGCGAGCGCGGCGGCTTCGAGATCGGCGTCGGGGAGGACGATCGTCGGCGACTTGCCGCCCAACTCCAGGTTGCACGGCACGATCGCGTCCGCCGCCATCCGCAGGATCGCGCTTCCCGTGGCGACGGAGCCGGTGAACACGATCTTGCTGATCCCCGGATGGGTGGCGAGCGCCTTCCCCGTGGTCCGGCCCCGGCCCGGAACCACATTGCATACGCCGGTGGGCAGTCCGGCCTCGACGAAGAGCCCGGCCACCAGCGTCGAGGTCAGCGGGGTCACCTCGGACGGCTTGACCACCACCGTGTTCCCCGCCGCCAGCGAGGGGGCCACGCCCCGGCACATCTGGCTCAGCGGGGAGTTCCAGGGGGTGATGTGCGCGATCACCCCGAAGGGTTCGCGCACCGTGTAGGCGAACCCGCCGGCCGGCTGCGGCAGCGTGTGGCCCCGGATCTTGTCGGCCAGACCCGCGTAGTACTCCAGGTACCGCGCCGAGGTCTCCACGTCGGCGCGCGCCTGCGAGAGCGGCTTTCCCGTGTCGAGGGACTCAAGTCGGGCCAGGTCAGGGGCGTGTCGGCGGAGGATGCCGGCCATGGCCAAGAGCACCCGGCCCCGGTCCCTGGGCGTCGTCCTCGCCCAGACCCCCCGGTACGCGACCTGCGCCGAGTCGACGGCGCGGGCCACCGTCTCCGCGTCGGCCTCGGCGACCACGGCGAGGGTCGTGAGGCGCGCCGGATCCTGGGTCTCGAAGGTGTGGGCGGCGGAGCCGGGTTCGTCCCAACGCCCGTCGATATAGGCGGGGAGCGGATCGGGGATCTCCCAGACTTCTCGTGCATCCAGGTGGACATTGCATATACTTCGCATGCAATCATGCTAGTGACCGGGTAACTCGGTGTACAGGCTCGTGAAGTGGTGGGAATCCCGTCGGCGGAGTTCGACGGAGGTCACGGGGGCGAGCCCCGAGAGGCGGCGGACGCGGTCGTCCGCACGACATGTCAGGAGGTCTGTTCGAGCATGGACATCGCACAACGGGTGGCGCGCACGGTGGCACAGCTGGGGGTCACCCGCGCCTACGGACTGCCGGGCGAGGACCATATGGCGCTGCTGGACGCCCTCGCCGGCGCCGGCATCACCTACCAGACCGCGTACAACGAGTCGTCGGCGGTGATCATGGCCGCGACGGACGCCCAGTTGACCGGACGCCCGGGGCTCGTCGTCCTGTCGCTGGCGCCCGGCGTGAGCAACGGGATGAACGGAATCCTGCACGCCCATCTGGAGGGCCTGCCGGTGCTCGTGCTGGCCGGGCAACACCCGGCCGCCAAGCTCCCGTTCGTCGTACGGCAGGGGTTCGACACCGAGCAGATGGTGCGGCCCGCCGCCAAGTGGACCACCAGCGTCCCCGCTGGCGCGGACCCGGCCGAGCTGGTGTGCAAGGCCGTCGACATCGCCCTCGACGCGCGCCCGGGGCCCGTCTACCTCGAACTGCCCGACGAGGTGGCCGTCGCGCCAGCGCCCGTGTCGGAACGGGGCGACAACGCCACGGCCCTGCTCGCCGCCGAGTTGGACGAGGCGAGCCGGCGCCGCCCGGTGCTGACCCCGGCCGCCGCCACCACGGACGAACTGGCCAGGCGCCTCGCGGCGGCCGAACACCCCGCGCTGATCGTGGGCGGACGAGGCGCCCCCGTCTCGTCGGAGGTGCTGGCGCGCTTCAGCGAGACCTGCCGGGTCCCGGTGTTCACCACCACGGGGCAGAAGGGCGCGCTGGACGGCCGGAGCGCCTACTTCGCCGGCACCCTGCTCAACGGGAACCTGGAGGCCCGGCTCCTGGAGCGCGCCGACCTGATCCTCACCGTGGACTTCGAGGCGTACGACATCTACAACAAGCCCTGGCGCTACACCGCTCCCACCGTCTCGATCTCCCGGCGGCCCCTGCTGGAGTGGTTCCAGCCCTTCGACCTCCGCGTGGTGGCCGACCCCGACGCCTGCCTCACGGCGCTGACCGAACGGGTGGGCGGCGGCGGTCCTTCCCGCTTCACCCCGAAGGACGTCACCGCCTACCGCGACGACCTCCGCGCGACGCTGCTCGACACCGCCCCCGAAGGGCTCTCGGTGGCCCGCGCCGTTGACGCGGTGCTGCGCGGCTGCGACCAGGAGACGGTGGTGCTGGCGGACGCCGGCTTCAGCAAGCCGCTGCTGGCGCTGCTCAGCGACACCCACGCCCGGGGCCGCTTCCTCGCCTCCAGCGCGCTGTCCACGATGGGCTTCGCCATCCCGGCCGGCATCGCCGCCGCCCACGCCTCGGGCGAGCGCGTGGTCGCCTTCATGGGGGACGGATCGCTGCTGATGAGGGCCACCGAGGTGGCGGCGGCCCACAGCGCCCCCGTCCCGCCGGTGTTTGTCGCCGTCGTCGACCGCTCGCTCTCCCAGATCGAGATCAAGCAGTCCAGGCGAGGGCTGCGCACCGTCGGGGTCGGACTGCCGGAGATCTCCTGCCGCGCCCTGGGCGAGGCGCTGGGCATCCGAGGGCGGGACGCGCACTCGGTCGAGGAGATCGAGGCGGCCATGGCATCGGCCTGGGACGCGTCAACTCCCCTGCTGCTCGGGGTCCATGTGGAGCCATCGACCTCCCAGCCGATCTACGACCTGCTGCGGGGCTGAGCCATGGCGCCCACCCACGACGGCGAAGCCGTCTACGCGCGGCGGACGGACGCCGAGGACTTCGCCACCCGGCTCCTGCTCGCCCACTCCCTGCCGGAGGAGGACGCGCGAACGGTCGCCCGCTGCCTGATCGAGGCCGACCTGCGGGGAGTCGACACCCACGGCCTCGTCCGGCTGCCCGGCTACCTGCGGCGGGTGCGCGCCGGGCTGGTGAACCCGCGCCCGGAGCTGGCCCCGCGCCGCGTCGTTCCCTCGGCCGCCTCGCTGGACGGCCAGAACGGGTTCGGATTCGTCGTCGCCACCCGGGCGATGGCCGAGGCCGTGAGCCTCGCCGAGGCGACCGGGATCGGCGTCGTCTCCGTCCACCGCAGCACCCACTTCGGCATGGCGGCGACCTATGTGCTGCAAGCCGTCGAGGCCGACATGGTCTCCCTGGTCTTCACCAACGCGTCGCCGGCGATGCCGCCCTGGGGCGGCCGGGAGGCGCTGCTCGGCACCAGCCCGCTGGCCGCCGGGGCGCCGGGCGGGGAACGAGGGCCCGTGGTGCTCGACATGTCGCCCGCCGTGGTCGCGCGCGGCAAGATCAGGCGCGCCGCACGGCGGGGCGAGGAGATCCCGCTGGGCTATGCCCTGGACGCCGACGGCGTGGGAACCACCGATCCGCTGCGCGCCCTTGAGGGGGTGGTCCTTCCCGTCGGCGGGCCCAAGGGCTCGGGGCTCTCGCTGCTCATGGACATCTTCGGCGGGGTGCTCTCCGGCGCCGCCTTCGCCGGCGATGTCGGCGACCAGTACAAGGACTTCGACCGCCCGCAGAACGTCGGGCACCTCTTTCTCGCGCTGCGCCCCCAGCTCTTCCTGCCGCTCGCCGAGTACCGGAAGCGGATGGACCTGCTGGCCGACCGGGTGCGGTCCACGCCCCGCGCCGAAGGGGTGGACGCCATCACGCTGCCGGGGGAGGTGGAGGCGGGACGCGCCGCCCACCGCGCGCGCCACGGCATCCCCTACGCGCCGGGCGACCTCGCCCCGCTGCGCGCCGAGGCCGAGGAGGCGGGCGTCGACTGGCTGCCGACCGGCGGGGCACCGCTGAGTCGCTGACGCTCCGTCACCGAACGCACGATCGCCGGGGAGTGGCGGCGATTTGCCTGCATGCACTTTGGATCTCGAATGACCGGGGCCAACCCACGACGAAGGGCAAGGAAGACATGAAGGAGTCAACGGGCCACAGCGGGCCCGATGCCGAGGTGGACGTGATCGTTGTCGGGGCGGGGAACGCCGGCCTCTGCGCCGCGCACGCCGCGCGGGAGAAGGGCGCGAGCGTCGTCGTCCTGGAGAAGGCCGCCGCCGAGACGGCCGGCGGCAACACCTACTACACAGCGGGCGCCTTCCGGGTGCCGCACGGCGGACGCGACGACCTCCTCCCCCTGGTGGACGAGGAGAGCCGCGCGCGGGCGCCCCGCACCGTGCTGCCGCCCTACACGACCGACGAGTTCCACCGCGACCTCGCCCGTCTCACCGACGGCCGCAACGATCCCGAGCTCAGCGCGGCGCTGGTCGAGGGGAGCAAGGACATCCTCGCCTGGCTCGCCAGGCACGGAATCCGCTGGCAGCTGCTGTACGACCGGCAGACCTATCTCCGCGACGGCCAGTGGGTCTTCTTCGGCGGGCTCAACGTCGGCACGGTGGACGGCGGCAAGGGCCTGATCGCCCAACACACCGGCGCCGCCACCGCGTCGGGCGTCGCCATCGAGTACGAGGCGAGGGTCGTCGACCTGCTGCGCGAGGGCGAAGCCGTCACGGGCGTGGTGTACACCGACGCCGAAGGAGCCGAACGGCGGCTGCGGGCGCGCTCGGTGGTCCTCGCCGCCGGCGGCTTCCAGGCCAGCGTGGAGCGCCGCGTCCGCTATCTCGGGGAGAAGTGGTCCCACGCGCTGCTGCGCGGCAACCCCGCGAGCACCGGCGAGATCCTGGACCTCGCCCTGGCGGCGGGCGCCGCCCCCTACGGCGACTGGTCCACCTGCCACAGCGTGCAGTGGGACGCGGGCGCCGCCTCGGAGGGCGGCGAGCGGGAGCTGACCAACCAGCTCACCCGGCAGAGCTATCCGGTCGGCATCGTGGTGAACGCCGAGGGCCGTCGGTTCATCGACGAGGGCGCCGACTTCCGCAACTACACCTACGCCAAGTACGGGCGCGAGGTGCTGGAACAGCCGGGGCATATCGCCTTCCAGATATTCGACTCCAAGAGCCGACCGCTGCTGCGCACCCTGGAGTACGACAGCAGCCCCATCACGGAGTTCGTCGCCGACAGCCTGGAGGAACTCGCGACGGCGATGGGTATCGACCCGAAGGGGCTGCGCGAGGAGACGGAACGCTTCAACGAGGCGATCGACACCTCACGCCCGTTCGACCCGTCGGTCAAGGACGAACGCAGGGCAGACGTCATTCCGCCAAAATCACATTGGGCTCTCGAACTGAACAGCCCGCCGTTCTACGGTTATCCCGTACGCTGCGGAATCACCTTCACCTTCGGCGGTCTGCGGATCGATCCCGACTCGGCGCGGGTGCTCACCGAGGAGGCCGCGGTGATCCCCGGTCTCTTCGCCGCGGGAGAGCTGGTGGGCGGGGTGTTCTGGGGCAACTATCCGGGTGGCTCGGGGCTGACCCTCGGTTCCGTCTTCGGCCGCCGCGCGGGTTACGCTGCCGCCGGGTCGTAGGGGCGGCCCCGCCCCGCCCGTGACCGCGAACCGGGGGGCCGCGGGCGGACCCCGACGGGCGGCGCACCGTTGGCCGATTCTTTGGATACACTTCGTATGCAAGTATTCGGCCGCAGGGGAAATGCCGCAGTGAAAGCGCGGAGAGCCTCTTGGCGGCCGTCTTCCGCGCTGTCCATGAGGTTGTGACGAGGAGCCCCGATGAGCGACCTGCCCGACCCGTCCGCACTGGAGGTGCTTCGGAGATACGCGGTCGGCCGCCCCCAGCGGGGACGCACCACCGAAGCCGTCTCGGAAGCGCTGCGCGAGGCCATTCTCGACGGCGCGCTGGCACCGTCGACATGGCTGCGGGAGGACGAGGTCGCCGCGGTCCTTGAGGTCAGCAGGACGCCCGTGCGTGAGGCGCTGCGCCGCGTGGCCGACGAGGGGTTGGCGGTCAAGGTCGCCCATCACGGCACGGTCGTCGCGCCGATGAAGCTGGAGGACATCCTGGCCCTCTATGTGGTCAGGGAGAACCTGGAGGGAATGGCCACGCGTCTGGCGACCATTCGGCAACAGCCGGGGCTGACGGCCGATCTGGAATCGCTTCAGGAGGAGATGACCTCTCTGGTGAACCAGTCGGAACAGGTCGATCCGGACGCCGCGAAGAGAATCGCCGCGCTGAACCTGAAGTTCCACGGACGCATCAGGGAATCGTGCGGGAATCTCTATCTCGACCGTTTCCTCTTCCAGGTGGAGCAGGCCGTCCGTCGTCTCCAGCCCACCAGCTTCTCGGCGCCCGGCCGCGCGCAGCGGGCCCTCGACGAGCACATCGCCATCATCAAGGCGATCAAGGTCGGCGATCCCGCGGAAGCGGAGAGGTGCGCCAAGGACCATATGCGCAACGCGCGCGAGGTCAGGCTGTCGATGCTCCTCGGCTGACGGCTGAAACGGTCGGGTCTCAGCGGCTCTGGCGGCTGCCGCCCTCGGCGGCGGTGGTGAGGAACGTCCGGAGCGCGGCGGTGAGTTCGGCTGGGGCGTCCTCCTGGACCAGATGGCCGGCGCCGGGGAGCGTGGTCAGGGTGGCGGTGGGGATGTTGGCCGCCAGTTCGTGGGCCCTGGCCGGCGGAATCCAGGTGTCGTCCTCGCCCCAGCAGATCAGGACGGGCGGCTCGACGGAGCCGTAGCGGCCCTGGATCTCGTCGGTGAACCGCTGTTCGGCCTGGGCGATCTGGCGGTAGAAGGCCGGTTGGCCCAGGTCGCCGAGCCAGGGTTCGACGAGCCGTTCGAGGACGGCCGGGTGGAGCCCCGGGCTGCTGGCGGTGCCGATGTACTCGCGTACCAGCGCGCGGTGCAGGTGCGGCGGCAGTCGCTCGAAGACCGAGGCGTTCTCGCGGACCAGTCGGAAGAACGGCGAGCCCCAGGGCGCCAGGGCGACGGGGTCGACCAGGGCGAGTCGTCGGTAGCGCGCACCGTGCAGGAGGTGGGCGCGCAGGGCGACGGCCCCGCCGAAGTCATGTGCGACGACGAGGGGTTCGCGCAGTTCCCAGTGCTGGAGGAGTTCGGCGAAGACCCGGCCCTGGGCGGCGAGCGAGACGTCCTGGCCGTCGAACTTCGCCGAGGCGCCGTAGCCGGGCATGTCCCAGACGAACACCTGGTGGTCGGTGGCGAGGGCGCGGGCCACGCCGCGCCAGACATAGGAGGAGAACGGGGTGCCGTGGAGCAGGACCACCGCTGGCGCGGTGGGGGCGCCGAGCCGTTGCCAGCGCACCCGCCCCGAGGCGCTCTCGTAGGTTTCGGGCAGTTCCCAGTCGCGCATCGGGACCGGCCTCTCCGCGCCACGGGCGCTGCTTGTCGATGTCGCACGTCGGACGGATGCCCCCCGGCGGCGGAACGTCCGCCGCCGGACGCGGGGCATTATCCAACGGTCCGGCGCTGCCCGACTCCGGGATCGACCGGGCCGACCGGATCGACCGGGCCTTCCAGGTCGTGCTCCTTGCGGTAGGCGCTCGGGGACATCCCCATCTCCCTGCGGAAGACGGCCCGGAAATTGGCGGATGTGCCGAATCCCGCCGCTGCGGCGATCCTTTCGACCGGCAGGTCGGAGGTCTCAAGGAGCCGGCGCGCGCTGAGGATTCTCTGGAAGGCGACCCACCGCATGGGGGGCATTCCGGTCTCACGGGTGAAGCGCCGGATGAAGGTGCGCCGGGAAAGAAGGCTGTGCGCCGCCATCCTTTGCACCGTGATCGATGTGCCGAGGTGGTCGATCGCCCATTCCCGAGTCGCCCGTAGGCTGTCGCGATCCGCTGGGGGCCGGTCCGCGTACTGCGGTTCGTTCGCGCCCCGGATCGCGGGGGAGACGGCGTCCTTCGCCACGTCGTCAGCGGCGGTCGCGCCGAAATCGGTTCGAATGACATGGAG
The DNA here is from genome assembly GCF_020740535.1 of Streptomyces profundus. Lineage (NCBI taxonomy): Bacteria > Bacillati > Actinomycetota > Actinomycetes > Kitasatosporales > Streptomycetaceae > Streptomyces > Streptomyces profundus. The sequence continues at coordinate 2,568,423 of NZ_CP082362.1, read as the reverse complement.
GCACGCGTCAATTCCCGACCCCGCGCCGGCGGATGTCAGTAGGGCGCCGTCCTCGACGAACAGCTGGTTCTCGACGACATCGACCTCGGGATGCGTCGCGCGGAGGCGATCGGTGTGGCGCCAGTGTGTCGTCGCGGACTTCCCGTTCAGCGTTCCGCTGGCCGCGAGGGCGAACACGCCCGTGCAGATGGCGAGGGTGCGGGCGCCCCGCTCGACGGCGAGCCGCAGCGCCTCGACATGGTCGTCGGGGACGGGCACCTCGACGTCCGCATAGCCCGGCACCACGACGATATCGGCGCTTTCCAGCTGGGCGAGCGAATGCGTCGGCCTGACGCCGATGGCCGCTTCGGTGTGCGGCGGCCCGACGCCCGAATCGCCCCTCGAATCGCCCGTCGAATCGCCCGTCGAATGCTCCGCCGAATGGTCCGCCGAATCGTTCGCCGAATGGTCCGCCGAGCGGGAGCCGATATCCCCGCACACCAGGACCCGATAACCCTCGTGCTGACCGAACACATACGCCGGAATGCTGACGTCCAGTGCGTAGGCGCGCGGCACCGCGAGGATCGCGACAACCCTGCTGCCGTCGGCAGCCGTTCCGTCGTCTCCGGATCGCACTCTCGCTCCCCTTTCCTGCTCCGTATTCGGGTCTGGCATGATCCTTGCGGTCAGTGGCACGGTCAGGACTGTCTCCGCCCCGAGTCGCCCGCATATCGTTCTGGCGATCCATACGAAACTCGCTGTCGGTGATCGGAGTTCCATGAGCGACACGGATCAGGTCGAAAGCTTTGGCGTCCCCTGGGAGGAGGACCACGGATACGTCCAGGCCGTCAGGCGCGGCGACACCATCTACCTCTCCGGTCAGGTCGCCCACGACGGGGCGCGGCTCGTCGCCCCGGCCCCCGTCGATGATGCGGGACAGGTCACCGACTTCGCCAACACGGGCGAGCAACTGCGCCAGTGCTACGCCAACGCGGCGGAGCTGCTGGGGCGTTTCGGCGCGTCGCTGGGCGATGTGGTCGAGGAGGTCATCTACGTGCGCGATATCGAGGCCGCCGGCGCCGTGGCGGGGCCGGTGCGCAGGGCGGCCTACGGCCGTCCTGACCCCCAGGTCGCGAGCACCGTGATCGGCACCCCTCGCCTCGCCTTCCCCGAACTCCTCGTCGAGGTCAGGTTCACCGCCCGCCTCTGAACGCCCGCCTCTGAACGGGGGGCGTCACGCCGGCCGGCACGCGGGTCGTCACGCCGGCCGGCCGGGCGCGGTCGGGGGGTCGGCGTGACGGATCGGGTGGCCGGAGGGGGCGGTGGTGAGCCAGGTGCCGTCGCCCAGCGGGTGGACGTCGTGGGCGGCCTTCGCGTGGGCGTGGAACTCGCCCCGGGGCTCGCCGGTACGGGCGTCGACCCGGTAGAGGCAGAACCACTCCTCCTCGTCCTCGGTCTCCCCGGTGAGTGCCGCGATGACGGTGTCCTGGTTCAGAAATCCGCCGTACCAGTCGACGAAGACCTCGCCCGGGTCGTGGCCGAAGGCGTCGACGGCGAGGCTGGACGTCACCTCGCCGTCGGGGTAGGTGTGGACGGCGAGGTCGGTCTGTTGGTGGTCGACGGTCATGAACCGGCGTCCGTCGGGCGAGAGATCGATCAGGATCCGGTCGTGCCAGGGGTAGCGGACGAGGTCCAGCCGGCCGTCGACCAGCGACGCGCGGTAGATGGCGGAGCCGTCCTGTCCCTCGCCCACGTCGAGGAGCATGGACTCGCCGGCGGGGTGCGGCAGTTGCTCGCCGCCGTGGCCGACGGTCCCCAGATCGGCCTGGGCGAGCACCCCGCCGGTGTCGGCGTCCAGGGCGACCCACTGGTCGGGCCGGTCGCGGCCGGCGATCGCGTCGGGCCGGTAGATCCACAGCACCCGCTCGTCCAGCGACAGCGCACAGCCCGGCCGGTGGCCGTACCGTTCCCGTGACCTGGGCGCGAACTCCGAACGCCAGACCTCGGCCCCGTCCGCCGTCACGCGGACCGCCGCGTCGAGCGTCGTGTAGTAGACGCGCCGCAGGTCGGCGGTGACCGCGTGCTCCACGACATCGTCGTCGGCGGTCGGCCGGCAGGTCAGGGCGGGGGAGAGCAGGCCCGTGGCGCCGGCGGCCGGCTGGTAGGCGCGGATGTGTCCGTCGACGAGCCGGGTGACGGTCCGGAGCGGGCGCGGGAGTGGGGCCATGTCCGGAGGCTAGCCGGCCGGCGGCGTCAGGGGTCGCCGGGGGCGTGGTCGCCGAGGCCGATCAGCAACTGGCGGAGCAGGCCGGCGAGTTGCCGCTGGTCGTGGTCGCTCAGCTCGGCGAGGAGCCGGGTCTCCAGGGCGAGGTGGCCGGCGACGGCTCCGTCGGCGAGTTCCCGGCCGTCGGCGGTCAGGGTGATCAGCACGCTGCGCCGGTTGGCCGGGTCGTTCTCGCGCTGAGAGCCATCGCCGCCGGCCAGCTGGCGCCCGACGCCGTCCGCGGTCTGATCCGGCGGCGCCGGCCCGGGGCGGGGTGACGCCGCGCGCCCTCGCCGAGGAAGGGCCGGCGCCGAGAGGCCCGTCCGGTGAACCACGCGTTTCGGGTGCGTGGACAACTCGGACAGAACTGGCCAACGACCACCTCTTGACTACGAACATCCCTGTACATACGCTCCCCCATGTTCAGGGTTGTCCACGTACAAAAGAGCCGGTGTGCATCAATGAAGATCGCAGTTGTCGGAAGCTACGGGGTCGGTCTCACCATGCGGGTGCCCAAGGCCCCCGCCCCCGGTGAGACCGTCTCGGACGGTGCCTTCGACGAGGGCCCCGGGGGGAAGGGCTCCAACCAGGCCATCGGCGCCGCGCGCCTGGGGGCCGAGGTGTCGTTCCTGACCGCCGTCGGCGACGACGACTACGGCCGGGCCGCCCGTGCCCTCTGGGAACGGGAGGGCGTCGACGCCGGCCAGGTGGTCACCGGCCGGGCCGCGACCATGGTCGGCTTCATCCTGGTCGAGCCCTCGGGCGAGAACCGGATCGCGATCGCGCCCGGCGCCCTGGACGAGCTCACCGCCGACTCCGTCGAGGCGTTCCGCCCCGCGATCGCCGAGGCCGACGTGCTGGTCGTCTCCATGGAGATCCCCGCCGCCGCCGTCAGCGCCGCCCTGCGGGTCGGGCGCGAGGCCGGCACCACCACCCTGCTCAACCCGGCGCCGGCCCGCCCGCTGGCCGAGGGCGACTGGCCGCTGATCGACCTGCTCACCCCGAACCAGACCGAGGCACCCGTGCTGCTGGGCCTCCCCGAGGGGCACGGCCGCACCGATGCCGAGCTGGTCGCCGCACTCCGCGCCCGCACCGGCGGGTCCGTGGTGCTGACCAGGGGCGGCGCCGGCGCGCTGGTCGCCGACGCCGGCCAGGACGGTGACCGGAGCGCCGAGGTGCCCGCCCGGCAGGCCGAGCGGGTGGTCGACACCACCGGCGCCGGCGACTCGTTCACCGCCGCGCTCGCCGTGGCCGTCGCCGGCGGCACCGAGCTGACGACGGCCGTCCGGTTCGCCGCCGAGGCCGGCGCCCACACGGTCTCCCTCGCCGGTGTCATCCCCGCCCTCCCCACCCGGGCCCACCTCAAGACCGAGATTGGAACACCCCGATGACCACGACCACCGCACCGGCGCGGGCGTCCCTGGACTTCCGCTCCCTGCTGCACGCCCGGGAGTCCGGGGTCTTCGCGGCCCTCGTCCTGCTGTTCGCCCTCGGCACCGTGCTGACGCCCAGCTTCGCCTCGTCCGACAACCTGCTCTCGGTCGGCCAGCAGATAGCGCAGATCGGCATCATGGCCATCGGCGCCACCTTCGTCATCGTCAACGGCGAGATCGACCTCTCCGTCGGCTCGATCTACGCCCTGTCGGCGATCACCACCGGAATGATCATCTCCGAGGGGGCCGCCTGGCCGCTGGCGATCCTCGCCGGGCTCGGGGTCGGCGCGTTCGCCGGGCTGCTCAACGGCCTGGCGGTGGTGGCGCTCGGCGTCCCCTCGTTCATCGTCACGCTCGGCACCCTCAGCGTCTACCGGGGGGTGGCGCTGCTGATCTCGGACGGCGCGCCGATCTCGCTCAGCTCCAGCCAGGACGGGGTCGCCGACTTCAACCTGCTCGGCCAGGGGCGGCTCTTCGGCGTGGTGCCGATGCAGTTCGTGTTCTTCGCGATCATCGCCGCCATCGGCATCCTGCTCCTCTCCCGCTCCCGCCTCGGCTTCAACACCTACGCGGTGGGCGGCAACCAGGAGGCCGCCCGGCTGGTCGGCATCAACGTCAAGCGCGTCAAGCTGACCGCGTTCGTCCTCTCCGGGTTCACCGCCGCGGTCGCCGGCGTGCTCGGCCTCTCGTTCCTCTCCTATGTGCAGGGCGTCACCGGCAGCGGCCTCGAACTCACCGTCATCTCGGCGGTGATCATCGGCGGCGCCGCGCTCTTCGGCGGCTCCGGAACGATGTGGGGCACCGTGATCGGCGTCGCCTTCATCGGTCTCCTCCAGAACATCCTGAACATCAAGGGCATCTCGTCCTTCTGGCAGACCATCGTCACCGGCCTGGTGATCATCGCCGCGGTGGCCGCCGACACCTGGCAGCGCAAGCGCAAGACCAGGGCCTGAACCCCGCACCCTCCCGATCTCTGAGCCCGGACACGACAAAGGAGTTCCGATGTCCCTTCGCTCCACCACCCGCCGGTTCCTGGCAGCCGGTGTCCTCGCCGCCACCGCGCTGACCGTCAGCGGCTGCGGCGCCATCACCTCCGAGAACTCGGGGTCGTCCGCGGAGGACGGGTTCCAGCTCGCCGGCCACATCCAGGACCGCATCGACAGCGGCGACCCGCTGCGCATCAAGCTCAGCTACCACGACCCGTCGCTCGCCTTCGCCGCCCCGATCAGCGAGGGCATGGAACGGGCCGCCGACGAGTTCGGCGCCGACGTCCAGCTGATCGGCCCGACCGGTGGCGACGCCGCCCAGCAGGTGTCGGAGCTTCAGACGCTGATCCAGCAGAAGTCCGTGGACGGCCTCGCCGTCTCCTCGTCGTCCAGCGACGCGCTGAAGCCGGTCATCGCGCAGGCGTACAACGCGGGCATCCCCATCGTCTCCTTCAACACCGACAACCCGGACTCCGAGCAGATGGGCTTCGTCGGGCAGGACCTCCCAGGGTCGGGCGCCGCGCAGGCCGAGGAGCTGCTCTCGGTGCTCGGCGCGGACGCCACGGGCAAGGTCGTCGTCTTCTCCGTGGACACCGGGGCCGGCTGGTCGCACGACAGGTTCGGCGGCTTCGAGAGCGCGCTGGCCGACTCAGGGCTCACGGTCGTCGGCCCGGTCAACGTCGGCAACGAGCCCAACGCCGCCTACAACACGGTGGAGTCCACCATGTCGGGCCAGTCCGATGTGGCCGCGATAGTCGGCCTGGACTGCTGCTCCACCACCGCCGCCGCGCAGTGGGTCCAGCAGTCGGGGAACACCGGCGAGGTCGCCGTGGTCGGCTTCGACCTGCTGCCGGCGACCGCCGAGTACATCGAGCGGGGCGTCGTCGACTTCACCATCAGCCAGAACCCCGCCGAGCAGGGCTACCAGGCCGTCAAGGTGCTGCACGACTTCCTCACCGACGACACCGAGATCACCGGCGTCGACACCGGCTCGCAGTTCGTCACCGAGGAGAACCTCGCCGACGCCGCGGTGGAGGGCTGATGTCCACCCGCCCAGCGGAGAGCGGAGGCGGCGCGCCCGCCGTCAGCGTCCGGGGGCTGAGCCGCAACTTCGGCCCGGTCCGCGCGCTCACCGATGTCTCGTTCGACGTCCCCGAGGGCGAGATCACCGCGCTCCTCGGCGAGAACGGCGCGGGGAAGTCGACGCTGCTGAAGATCCTCGCCGGGCTCCAGCCACCCAGCTCGGGCAGCGTCACCGTCTTCGGCGACGAGATGACCACGTTCGACCCGAGCACCGTGCTCAGCAGGCACGGCGTGGCGATCGTCCCGCAGGAGCTGTCGCTGCTGCCCGACCGCAGCGTCGCGGAGAACGTGCTGGCCGGCGTTGAGCCCGGGCACCGCTGGTTCCCCTCGCGCCGGCAGATGCGGGACCGCACGGTCACCCTCCTCGGCGAGCTCGAACTCGACCTCGACCCGGGCGCGCGAGCCGGGTCCGTCGACCTCGCCACCCAGCAACTCGTCGTCGTCGCCCGGTCGATCGCCCGCGGCTGCCGGGTGCTGATCCTCGACGAGCCGACCGCGATGCTCACCCCGGCCGAGGCCGAGCGGCTCTTCGGGCTGATGGGCCGGCTGAAGGACGCCGGCACCACGATGCTCTACGTGTCGCACCGGATGCCGGAGATCTTCCGCCTCGCCGACCAGATCGAGGTGCTCCGCGACGGCGGCCACGTCGCCTCGTCGCGGCGCGCCGAGACCACGCCCGACCAGGCGGTCGCCGCCATGGTCGGCCGGGAACTCGGCCAGTTCGAGGGCCGGGAGCGCGGCGGCCGGCCCGACCGCAGGCCCGCGCTCGCCCTCAACGGGCTCAGTGGCCGCCGCCACGAGGACATCACCCTCGACGTGCGGCCTGGGGAGATCCTCGGCGTCGCCGGGCTGCCCGACTCGGGCCGGGTGGAGCTGCTGCACAACATCTTCGGCGGCGACAAGGGCACCGGCGGCACCGTCGAGGTACTCGGCACCGACTACCCGACGCGCGATCCGATCGCCAGCGTGGAGCGGAAGTTGGCGTTCGTCCCCGGCGAGCGCCGCGCCCAGGGGCTGCTCTCCACGATGAGCGTCGGCGAGAACATCGGCGTGCTGACCACCGGCACGCTCAGCCGGTTCGGCTTCCTGCGGCGCCGCGCCTTCGACCGGGCCGCGGGCGAACGGGCGGCCCGGATGCGGGTGAAGACCGCCAGCCTGGACACGCCCATCACCAACCTGTCGGGCGGCAACCAGCAGAAGGCGGTGCTCGCCCGCTGGCTCGCCATCGACCCCGGCGTGCTGATCCTCGACGAGCCGACGAGGGGCGTCGACGTCGGCGCCAAGGCGGAGATCTACGAGCAGCTCTTCGCGCTGGCCGAAGGGGGCCTGGCGATCCTCTGCTCCTCGTCCGACCTGCCCGAACTCCTCACCCTCACCGATCGGATAGCGGTGCTGAGCCAGGGCCGGCTGGCCGGCGTGGTGGACAGCTCAGACGCGACGGAGGAGTCGATCATGGCGCTCGCCACCGGCCTCAAGGACGCCTCCCCCACCCAGCAGCCAGCCGCCTGACCGCCCATCCACCGAAAGGACCGTCCCGATGAAGCGCACCGGAATCCTCAACGCCCAGCTCAGCGGCGCCCTCGCCACGCTCGGCCACACCGACCTGATCATGGTCGTCGACGCCGGCTTCCCCATCCCGCGCGACGCCAACCGCGTCGACCTCGCCCTCGCCGAGAACCTGCCCGACCTGCGCACCGTGCTCGGCCTGATCGCCGACGAGCTGGTCGTCGAGGGCGTGGTCCGCGCCGACGACGTGCCGAGCAACAACCCCAGGCTCGACGCGTGGCTCCAGCAGCGGTTCACCGACGCCGAGTTCACCACCCGCACGCACGCCGAGATGCTCGGCGAGACGGCCCGTCAGGCGAAGGTCGTCGTCCGCACCGGCGCGTTCGAGCCCTGGGGCAACATCGGCCTGTTCTGCGGCGTCGACGTGCCGAAGTGGTTCGGCGGCGAGGGCGTCGTCGCCCCCGACTACTACGCCGACAAGCTCTGACCGCCCCGCCCAGGCAGGGCGCCATCCCCCCAGCAGCACCGCACGAAAGAGACGACCTGACGTGACGCAGTCCACCCTCACCAGCACGGATCTCCAGCCCGCCGAGCTGGCCCCCTACATCCAGCACACCCGGATCGACGCCGACGCCACCCGCGACGACATGGTCGCCCACGCCCGGGAGGCCGTCACCCACGGCTTCAACGCCGCCATGGTCGCCGCCTCCTGGGTGCCCGTGGTCGCCGCCGAGCTGAAGGGCACCGGCATCGAGGTGGCCTCGGCGCTCGACTTCCCGACCGTCGGCGTGATGACCAGCGCGGGCAAGGCGGCCGAGGCGGCGGAGATCGCCCGCCTCGGCGCCACCCAGATCGACATAGGCGTCCAGATCGGCTGGCTCAAGAGCGGCCGGTACGACGACTTCCGCGAGGACATCGCTGGCGTCGTCCGGGCCAGCGGCCTCCCGGTCAAGGTGATGCTCGAACTGCCCCTGCTCACCGAGGAGGAGAAGCAGACGGCCGTCGAACTCGCCATGGAGGCCGGCGCCACGTATCTGAAGAACGCCAGCAGCGGGCAGATCGAGACGGCGAATCCCGACAGCATTCGCTACCTTGTCGAGCGGGCCCGCGAAGGGGTCCTCGTCAAGGCGTCAGGGTCGATCAAGACCTACCGGCAGGCGCTCGGCCTGCTCCGTGCGGGCGCGGTCCTGCTCGGCACCAGTGCCGGGATCTCGATCGTCACCGACACGGGGGACGAGAACACCACGAGCTACTGACCGCCCGACCCGCGGCCCCGGCCCGACAGCCGCCGGGGCGGCGGGCACCGGCGCTCGGCCCGCCGGAGACGGCACGCGGATGACGGCGATGAATGGGAGAGAAGAGCGACAGTGAGCGCCAGGCCGAACGAGGCGGACCGCCCCGACATCAAACGCGATGTCCCCATGGCGATCCACGCCCAGATCTCGGAACACATCAGGTCGCGCATCGCCATGGGCGAGTGGCCGGCTCACTACCGCCTCAAGAGCGAGCCCGAACTCGCCCAGGAACTCGGCGTCAGCCGGGGCACCGTGCGCCGGGCGCTCGCCACGCTGATCGAGGAGGGCCTGCTGCGCCAGGTGCGCGGACGCGGCACGTTCGTCACCTCCACCACCATCGAGCCGGCGATCGCCCAGAAGCTCACCACCCTCTCCGAGGACTTCGCCCACCAGGGCGTGGTGACCAGCACCGATGTGCTGCGCTGCGCGCTGATCGAGCCCCCGAGGCCGGTGGCGGCGCTGCTCGACATAGTGCCGGGCGTCACCGTCCTCGAACTGGTCAGGTCGCGTCGCACCGGCGAAGGACCGGTCGCGCTGCTCTACAACTACGTGCGCAGCGACATCACTCCCGGCATCGAACAGGTCGACTTCACCAGCTCAAGCCTCTTCGGCGTGCTGGAGGGCACCTACGGCCTGAGGATCGCCACCGCCCGCCGCACGTTCAGCGCCGAGTCCGCGTCCCCCGACGTGGCCGCCGCCCTGGACCTGGCGCCCGGGTCGCCCGTGCAGTACCTCCAGCAGGTGACCTACCTCGCCGACGACCGGCCCGTCGAGTACTCGGACGTCTGGATCCACAGCGGCCGGCTGCATGTCACCTCGCTGCTGTCCCGGCGGTGACCGTCTCCAGCTCGAAGTCCAGTCGAGGGGCGAGGGAACGGAGGAAGCCGGCCGCGTCGAAGAGCGCGCCGGCCGAGGCGACGCCGACCGTCCTGGTCCGGCCGGTGAGGATCCGGTGCACCGCCTCCACGGCGAGCGGCGCCGTGACGGCGTAGATGTCCTGGCCGCGCGCCACCGCCCGCCGTTCCACGCCCCCGGCGCGCACCAGGGCGTGGACGAGGAAGGTCTCCGCCGTGCGCTCGGCTGCGGACTCGGCGGCTCCGGCGGCCAGTTCGGTGGCCGCCGCCACCGTCATATAGGTGGTCACCTCCGGCACGGCCAGATGGCTTGGGACGGTCACCAGATCGGCCATGGAGAACTCGCGAAGCACCGGGCGTTCGCCGAGCGGCTCGGGAAACGGCCAGCTCAGCGCGGGCGACGGGGCGTCGTCGTGGTAGGTCAGCCGCCCGCCGGTGTAGCGGACCCGGCGGCCGGCCCTGCGGTCGTGGGAGACCGCGCCGGCGGCCCGCGTTCCTGGCGTCGGCTGCCAGCCGCTCAGCCCGTAGGCGACATGCACCTCGTCGGCCGCCGTCCCACCGTCCAGCGCCGCGGTGACCAGCAGATCGCCGAGCCCGCCGTAGAAGGCCATCGCCGGCAGCACCACCGTGCCCGCCTCGCGCGCCCGGTCGGCGAAGTGCGTGAACGTGTCGACGTTGGCCTCGATCTCGGCCGCCACATCCACATAGGGGACGCCGGCGCGCAGCGCCGCCTCGACCAGCGGCGCCGCCGTGGTGGCGAACGGGCCCGCGCAGTTGACCACGGCGGCGGCGCCGGCCAACGCCAGGTCGAGGGCGGCGGGATCGTCGACGGTGGCCGGGCGGACGTCGAGCCCGGCCCCGATCGCCCGCAGCTTCCCGGGGTCGCGCCCCGAGAGCACCGGGACGAACCCGCGCCGCCGCAGCTCCGCCACCACGAAGCGCCCGGTGTGCCCGGAGGCGCCGAACACCGTCACCGAACGGTTCTCGCCCATCAGTTCTCCCGTCCTGGAAAGTTCAACCGTGAACATCCTGCGGGTGGATATCGGTCCACACGAGTGGCCGGAACGACGGCATCCGTACACTTTCGGACATGAGCACCGTCGCGCTGGTCGTCACCGAGGGCATGCTGCCGCTCGAACTCTCCCTGGCCCACGAGGTCTTCGGCGCCGAGATCAACGGGGTGCCAGAACCCTGGTACCGGGTCGCCGTGCACGCCAGCGGCCCGGTGCGGCTCGGCCGGTTCCAGGTGCTGCCCGACGCCGGGCTCGACCAACTCGCCGACGCCCACACGGTGATCGTCCCCGGCTGGGCCGATGTGGACGCGCCACCGCCGGCCGATCTGGTCGACGCGGTCGGCGCCGCCTACCGGGCCGGCGCCCGGATCGCCTCCCTCTGCACCGGCGCCTTCGTGCTGGCCGCCGCCGGGCTGCTGGACGGCCGCCGCGCCACCACCCACTGGGCCCACACCCGCACCCTGGCCGCCCGCCATCCCCGGATCGAGGTCGACCCCGACGTCCTCTATGTGGACAACGGCCAGGTCCTCACCTCGGCCGGCAAGGCCGCCGCCCTCGACCTCTGCCTCCATCTGGTGCGCGGCGACCACGGCTCGGCCGTCGCCAACACCGTCGCCCGCAACCTGGTCGTCCCCCCGCACCGGGCCGGCGGCCAGGCCCAGTTCGTCACCGCCCCTGTGCCCGCGCGGGACGACCACCCGCTCGGCGAGCTGCTCCCCTGGGCGATGGCCAGGATCGACCAGCCGCTGACCGTCGAGGACCTGGCCCGCCGCGCCCATCTCAGCACCCGCCACCTCGGCCGCCACTTCCGCGCCGCGACCGGCACCACACCGCTGCGGTGGCTCCAGGACCAGCGGATTCGCCGCGCCCAGGAGCTGCTGGAGAGCACGGACGAGAGCGTCGACGCCATCGCGACCGCCACCGGGCTGGGCACCGCGACCAGCCTCCGCCGCCACTTCCGCCGGGCTCTCGGCGTCCCCCCGGACACCTACCGCCGCACCTTCCGCGACGCGCGGCGGTGACGCGAAGGGCCATGGGAACCGGCGAGGGACAGGCATCCGTCAGCAGCGTTACGGTGTGGGCTCGTTGGGGCGATCACGAGGGGGGTGCCGGGTGGAAGGGCTTGAGCCGACCGATCCGCGGCGGGTGGGGCGTTACCGGATCACCGCGCGGCTGGGCGCTGGCGGGATGGGGCGGGTGTATCTGGGCCACTCGCCCGGCGGGCGGCTGGTCGCGGTGAAGGTGGTGCGGCCCGAGCTGGCCGACGACCCCGGCTTCCGCCGCCGCTTCGTCCAGGAGGTCAAGGCGGCCCGACGGGTCAACGGCTTCTTCACGGCCGCCGTGGTCGACGCCGACCCCGAGGGCGCGCCGCCCTGGCTGGCCACCGCCTATGTGCCGGGCCTCGCGTTGGACGAGGCCGTCGCCGCGCACGGGCCCTGGCCGGCGGCCTCGGTGCGGGCGCTTGGCGCGGGCCTCGCCGAGGCGTTGGAGGCGATCCACGCGGCGCGGTTGGTGCATCGGGACCTCAAGCCGTCCAATGTGCTGCTCGCCTCGGACGGGCCCCGGGTGGTGGACTTCGGGATCTCGGTGGCGGCGGAGGCCACGGCGCTCACCAGGACCGGAACGGTGCTCGGCACCCCGGGCTTCATGGCCCCCGAACAGTTGCTCGACCGGCCGGTCACCCCGGCCACCGATGTGTTCGCCCTCGGCGCGGTGCTCACCCATGTCGCCACCGGCACCGGCCCCTTCGGCACCGGATCCGCCCAGTCGCTCAACTTCCGGATCGCCTACGAGGCGCCTGACCTCTCCCGACTGCCCTCCCCAGGGCTTGAGTTCATCGCCCGTTGTCTGGCCAAGGAGCCGACCCAACGCCCGACCGTGCCCGCCCTGCTGGACGAACTCGCCCTGTCCGCACCGGAGTCGGGGGCCGCCACGGCGCCCTGGATCCCCGATGCTGTGGCCCGCGCCCTGCCGGCCGCCGGCAGCGTCCCCGAGCGGCCAACCGCCACGGCGACCGCCCCCGACCTCCCCCGACAGCCGGCGCCCGCGCCGGCCCCGTCGTCGCCCCCGTCGCCGTCGCCGGCCGCCCGGCGGGAGGACGGGGTGGGCACGGTGGTCGGCCTGGGGTTCGCCCTGGTGGCCTTCGCGGTGGCCATGGTGCTGCCCGCCGTCAACGGCGAATCGGTGGTCACCGGCCCCGAGGGCGGCTGGCCGTTCGGCCTTGGCGCCCTGCTGAACGTGGCCACGGCGGTGGGGTTGCTGGCGGCGCTCAGGCCCGGCGCCGACAGGGCCGGCCGGCGGCGGGCCCGCGCCCTGCACTGGGCCAGCGGCGGGCTCGCCACCTTCCTGGTCGTGGGCCTCACCGTGTTCTTCCTCGTCGAGGACGGCGCGCTGGACGACATCGGCCCCGGCGTGTGGGTCTACTACGTCGGCTGCGCGGCCACGCTCTTCGCCGCCGCCCGCTTCCCCGTCACCCCTCCGCCGCGTCCGGCTCGGCCGAAGTGACCGTCAGGGTCAGGTCGTTGTCGCTGGTGAAGCCGAGGCGCAGCGCCGAATCGCCGTGGACGACGGTGGGGTGGACATCGCTCTTGCGGCGGTCGGCGGTGTCGCCGGCGATCCGGGCCAGGGGGGCCGAGCGGCCGGCGGGGGTGGTGAGGCGCAGCCGCCAGGTGCCGAGGGCGGCGTCCCGGTGGGCCAGGGTGGCGCGCAGGCCGTCCGGGGTGGCCGCGACGGCCAGCGGTATCTCCTCGCCGGACTGGCCCCGGGCGATGACCCGCGCGCCGGCGCAGGCGGCCGTCGCCAGGGTGACCGTGGAGGCGTGGACGCCCGTCTCGATCGCGGTGACCTCGGCGTGGTCGGGCCGCCGCCAGGCGCGGAGGGTGAGGTTGCCGTCCTTGGTGGGGTAGGGGATCCAGGCGGTGGCGCCCTCGGCGGTGTCCCGGGGAAGGGCGTTGACCAGCGCGGCGGTCTCCACCAGGCGGGCGGCGAGGCGTTGCGGCTTGGCCGCGACCTCGGTGACCAGGAAGGCGTCCCAACGGCCCTCGGCGAGGGTGTGGTCGGCGCGGCGCAGGGTGGCGCGCCCCTGCCGGTCGAACGGGACGCGGACGGTGCGGCGCGCCGGGTCCTTGCGGAGGCGCAGCAGGAGTTCGCCCCGGCCCGGCTGGTCGAGCGTGACGCTGAGGCTGCCGTCGGGGGCGGCCACGGCATGGGTGCCGGGGCGGGCGGGCTCCGGCGGGACGGGGGCGGCCGGCGGGGCCGGCGCCGCCGCGCGGGGGGCGAGGAGGCCGCGCAGCCGGGCCAGGCCGCGGGCCCGGGGGCGGGTGTCGGGGCGCAGCCGTCCGACCAGCTCCTCGAACTGCGCCGCGATCAGGTCGGGGGCGTAACTCCGGGCGGTGGCCAGGGCGTTGCCGGCGATATGGCGGCGGAGCTCCGGGTCCTTCATCAGGGTGCGCAGGCCAGCGGCGATACCGGGGACCGGATCCTCGTCGAGGGGGACGAGGTAGCCGTCCTCGCCGTGGGTGATGATCTCCGCCGGGCCGTGCGGGCAGTCCGTCGAGACGACGGGGACGCCGCAGGCCATGGCCTCGATGATGGTCAGGCCGAACGACTCCCACTGGGAGGTGACGGCCGCGACGGCGCCCTTGGCCCACTCGGTCTCGATGGGGGCGACGGCGCCCATCAGACGGGCGCGGTCGGCCAGGCCGCGCCGGTCGATACGGGCGCGCAGCGCCGGGCGTTCGGGGCCGCGCCCGTAGATCCGCAGCCGCCAGTCGGGGAACTCGTCGGTGAGCTGGGCGAACGCGTCGATCAGCCGGTCGTACCGCTTGGTGGCGACGAGACGCCCGGCGGCGACGATGGTGCGGGTGTCGCCGGTGGCGGGGGAGACCCCGGGCAGCGGCGAGCAGTTGGGCAGCCGTTCGATCACGGTGGTCGCGTCGGGCAGGGCCCGCCGGTAGGCGGCGGCGTCGGCGCGGGAGACGGGCGTGAACGCGTCGAGCCGGGGCACCGCTTCGAGGCGCAGCGCCTGCCCCTCGGGCGGACGGGTGGCGAGCGGCGCGTGCTCCTGGCCGACGCGCAGATAGCGGGCGGTGCCGTAGTGGCCGAGATAGACGCTGAGCGTGGGGCGGGTGGAGACGACCACATCGGCGTCGACCGCGGCGAGATGGGCGCGCATCCGCTGGTCGCTGAGGAGCGAGACGTCGTCCTGCCAGGCGGGCAGCACCTCGCTGGGGCGGTCCGCCGCCGGCGACGCCAGATCGGCTGAGCCCTCCCTGCGGTCGATCAACGTCTCGATGGGCACCCGGGGATCGAAGGCGAAGCTGGCGCTGTCGCGGTGCCGGTAGAGGCTGGTGACACGCACCGTGTGGCCGCGTTCGGCCAGCCCGGCCGAGAGGTTGGCCACGGAACGGATCGTTCCGCCGATCCCGTACGCGTTGTTCAGCAGGAACACGATCTTCACGAAGGACCCCCCACAGGTCAGCCGCCCCCGGCCGTTCCCCCACGTCCGAGGCGCACACATGTCAACCGGCTCATATTGGCACGACATGTGAGGAGGTTGTGGCGAGTGTGGATCGCTCGGTGTCGGCGGTGAAACGTTTGCCGTCGCACAGGCGACCGGGTGGTGACACGCCGTCTGCGCTGTGTGTTCGCCGCCGGGGGCGGGCCGAGTGACGCGTCATGCACATGCTGTGAAATCGTCGAATCGACGTGCCAAACATGACATAGATCACGCGAGGGAAAGGCTCAACCGGCCCCGTCGGCAGGGGGTTAAGCGGAGGCGCTGTCGGTCAACACCTGACGGATACCGGCGAAGTGCTGGCGCATGGCGATGACGGCGCGCGGCGCGTCCCCCGAGGTCAGCGCGGTGACGATCTCCTGGTGCCGGGCGCAGGTGACCCGCGCGTCCTGGGCTTCCTCGCGCAACTCCTGGCGCACCCGGTGGAAGGCGGCCCAGAAGGCGTCGAGCACCTCGCTGAGCAGGTGGTTGCCCCGTGAGCGGTAGAGCGTCAGATGGAACGCGCGATCGGTGGCGGCGCTGACCCGGCCGTCCTCGGCCGCCTCCCGCTCCATGGCGGCGACCAGCTCCCGCAGCCGGGCCAGATCCTCCTCGGGCACCTCGCCGGCCACGCCGCCGATCAGGCCGACCTCCAACGCCTCGCGCACCTCAAGGAGTTCGGCCAGGCTGGCCTCGCCCCTGCGGTGTCGGACGGCGGCCCGGAAGACCATGCCGTCCACGAACGAGTCCAGGCTGAGGCTGCCGACATAGGTGCCGAAACCGTGCCGGATATCCACGATGTTGACCGCCTGGAGGGCCTTGAGCGCCTCCCTGACCGAGTTGCGGCTCACCTCGAAGAGGGTCATCAACTCGCTTTCGGTGGGCAGCGGATCGCCGGGCGCCAGGCGGCGGGTGAGGATCAGCTCCCTGATCTGGCCCTGCACCTCGTCGGACATCATGCGGCGGGCCATGGAGCCCCTCCCTCTGCTGCGCGCACCCGCCGCGAACCCCCGGGGGCGGGCGGTGATCACGTGAACCTCGGCCTTCGGTTCACATTCTGCCACTGGAGATAGGACATGGGACGTCCTGGCTCTTGACCGCTGTCCTGAAACCCTCCTAGGTTCCTAGGACGTACAACGTAGGACCTCTTAGAGTTTGCCCGGAGAGACGGAGATACAACGTGGTTCCTCCCCTCGATCGTCCCGTCGATCGCAGATCCTTCCTCCGGTTCACCGGCGCCCTGGGGGCCGCCGGGGCGCTCACCGCGGGGCTCGGTGCCTGCACCGGGCCGCCGTCCACCATCGGCACCGGCGGCGGGGGCGGTTCCGCCCTCGACACCCTCACGGCCGTCATCGGCTACGGCAACGACCAGAGCTGGGACCCCACCCAGACCGCGTCCGCGTTCTCCATGGCGGCCAACCACCACATCTACGAGGGGCTGTTGGACACCGACCCCCTCACCCGCGTCCCCTACCCCGCCCTGGCCACCGCGCTCCCCGCCGATCCGACCGCCACCACCTGGCGGTTCACCCTCCGCTCCGGCGCGAGCTGGCACGACGGCGAGCCGGTGACCGTGGACGATGTGCTGTTCACCTTCGAGCGGGTGCTGGACCCCGAGGTCAACACCCTGGCCAGGTCGTTCTTCGCCAGCTGGCTGGCGGGGGTCAGGGCGGTCGACGAACGCGTCGTCGAGCTGGACTTCCGCTTCCCGTTCCCCGACGCCGCGCCCCGGCTGACCATCGCCAAGATCATGCCGCGCCATGTCTTCGGCGAGGAGGGCGCCTGGGACCGGGCCACCGGCGGCCTCGCCGTCGGCTCGGGCCCCTACCGGCAGTCCGCCCACCACCCCAGGTCCAACACCACCTTCGAGGCGTTCGAGGGGTACAACGGCCCCCGCCACCCCGCCTTCCGCGCGATGAACTGGCGCTCCGTGGTGGACGCCGCACCCCGGGTGGCCGCGATATCGGGGGACAACGCGGAGGCCCAACTGGCCGAGAACATCCCCTATGCGAACGTCGAGCAACTGCGCGGCGACGGCCTCCAGGTGGAGGGCGGCGCCGGGATGAACCACCTCTTCCTGATGTTCAACACCGAGAACCCGCCCTTCGACGACGTCCGGGTGCGGCAGGCGCTGCTGCACGCCCTGGACATCGAGCAGTTGATCGAGGTCGGCCTCAAGGGCTACGGCCGCCAGGTGAGTTCGTTCCTGGACGAGGGCAACCCCGCGCACCGGGCCGCCTCCACCGTCTACACCTACGACCCGGAGCTGGCCAGGCGGCTGCTCGACGAGGCGGGCGTCGACGAGATCGACGTCAACCTGATGTCGGTCAACGTCAGCTGGGCCGTCGACTGCCTGCCGACCATCAAGGAGTCCTGGGACGCCATCGGCGTGCACACCACCCTGGAGCCCCAGGAGACCTCCGCGCTCTTCACCAAGATGGACCAGGACCGCGCCTACCAGGTGGTCGCGGGCGTCTCCAACCCCAACCAGTTCGGCCTCGACGCCGATCTGATCCTCCGCTACAACTACACGCCGGGCGGCCTGTGGATGGCCTACACCGGCTGGGACGGCGGCGAGGCGGCCGGCGAGCTGTTCGCGCTGATGGACCAGGCCACCGAGGAGCCGGACGCCACCCGCAAGCTGGAGCTGACCCACCGCTGCCTCGACCTGGTCGCCGAGGCCGCCGTGCTCTACCCCGTGGTGCACAACGAGCTGCTCACCGCCTGGAACCCGCGCGCCGTCACCGGCATCAGGGCCCAGGCGTACCCCGGGGTCAACGTCCTCCAGTCCGGGGCGGTCGTCTCGTGACCGTCGTCCTGCGGATGGTGCTGCGCCGGGTGCTGCTGCTGGTGCCGCTGCTGCTGGGCATCATCCTCTTCGTCTTCCTGCTCATGCGGTTCTCCGACATGGACCCGGCCTCCGCCTACTTCCAGGGCGCCAACCCCACCCAGGAGCAACTCCACGAGTTCCGCGAGGAGAACGGGCTGCTCGACCCGCTGCCGGTGCGCTACTTCGCCTTCGTCGGCGATCTGGTCACGGGCGACATGGGCATCAGCGTGCTCACCCGCGCCCCCGTCTGGGACCAGGTCACCACCGCGCTGCCGCTCACCCTCCAACTCACCTTCCTGGGCCTGGGGATCGCGGTGCTGATCGCGCTGCCGCTCGGCGTGCTGGCCGCCCTCTACCGGGACCGGCTGCCCGACCAGGTCATCCGCGTGGTCTCCCTGGTCGGCGTCGCGGCGCCCGCGTTCTGGCTGGCGCTGCTGCTGATCCAGTACCTGGCCGTGGGCCGGGGCTGGTATCCCACCGGCGGCTACATCAATCCACAGGACTCGCTGCGGGGTTGGCTCAACAGCCTGACGCTGCCCGCGCTGGCGCTCTCCCTGCCGGTCGCCGCCCAGCTGATCAGGGTGGTCCGCACCGCCGTGGTGGAGGAGCTGGACCGCGACTACGTCCGCACCGCCATCGGCGGCGGACTGCCCCCCGTGATCGTCGTCGGGCGCAACGTCCTGCGGAACGCGCTGATCAACCCGCTCACCGTGCTGGGCCTGCGGGTCGGCTACCTGCTGGGCGGCGCCGTGGTGATCGAGACCATCTTCTCGCTGCCGGGGATGGGCAAGCTGATGATCGACGCGGTCCGCAACGGGGACCCGGCCGTCGTCCAGGGCGTGGTGCTGACCACCGCCGTCGGCTTCGTGCTGGTCAACCTCGCCATCGACATTCTCTATCTGCTGGTCAACCCCCGGCTGAGGAGCGCCGCGTGAGATTCCTCAAGTCACCTTCCCTGACACGGGCGTTGACCCGTCCGCTGCTCAAGCTGACCTCGGTGCGCCGGCTGCCGACGCTCTCCAGGATCGCGCTGGTCGTGCTGCTGCTGGTGGCGCTCACCGCGCTGTTCGCCCCCTGGCTGGCGCCACACGACCCCTATGCCCAGTCCGGCACCTCCGAGGGGCCGTCCGCCGAACACTGGATGGGCCAGGACAGCCTGGGCCGCGACATCCTCAGCCGGCTCATGCACGGGGCCCGTTGGTCCCTGGCCATCGGCCTCGGCGCCACCGGGCTCGCCCTGGTCGCCGGCGCGGTGGTCGGCGCCATCGCCGCCACATCGAGGAAGGCGATCGACGAGGCACTGATGCGCTGCCTCGACATCGTCATGGCGTTCCCCGGTGTCGCGCTGGCCGCCGTCCTGATCTCCGTCTTCGGCGGCGGCATCCCCGTGCTGGTCTGCGCCATCGCCTTCCTCTACACCCCGGCCATCGCCCGGGTGGTGCGCGCCAACGTCCTGGCCCAGTACGGCGAGGACTACGTCACCGCCGAACGCGTCATCGGCGCCCGCACCCCGCACATCCTGATCCGCCATGTCGCCGTCAACTGCGCCGCGCCGATCCTGGTGTTCTGCACCGTGATGGTCGCCGACGCCATCGTCTTCGAGGCGTCGCTCTCCTTCATCGGCGCCGGCGTGCGACCGCCGGAACCGTCCTGGGGCAGCGTCATCGCGGACGGCAAGAACCTGGTCCTGCTGGACGGCTGGTGGGCCACCGTCTTCCCCGGGCTGCTGATGCTGCTCACCGTGCTGGCGCTCAACATCCTCGCCGAGGGCGTCTCCGACCGCTGGGCAGCGCCCGCGACGCCCAGGGAACGGCCGCGGGACGCCGAGGCCGCCGACCCGGTCGAGCGGGCCGCCGCCCCGAGCGGCGAGGTGCTGCCGCTGCCCGGCCTGGAACGCGCCGGCGAACGGCTGCGCGCGCTGGCCCGGCCGCCCGTCACCGCCGAACCGGTGCTCAGCGTCCGGGACCTGACGGTGGGCTTCGCCGACCGGCACGGCGGCACCGAGGTGGTCGCCGGCGTCGGCTTCGACGTCCGCCCCGGCGAAGTCGTCGGCCTGGTGGGGGAGTCGGGCTGCGGCAAGTCCCTGACCGCGCTCACCGTGATGGGCCTGGCGCCACGCGGCGCCCGCATCGGCGGCAGCGTCCGCTTCGACGGGCGCGAACTGAACGGCCTCGCGCCCCGCGCCCGCCGCGCGCTGCTCGGCCACCAGATGGCGATGGTCTACCAGGACGCGCTCTCCTCGCTGAACCCCGCCATGACCATCCGCGCCCAACTGCGCCAACTGGTCAGCAGGGGCGGCCGGCGCACCCCCGCCGAACTCCTCGAACTGGTCGGCCTCGACCCGGAGCGGGTGCTCCGCGCCTACCCGCACGAGATATCCGGCGGCCAGCGCCAACGCGTGCTGATCGCCATGGCGCTCTCCCGCGAGCCGAGGCTGATCATCGCCGACGAGCCCACCACGGCCCTCGACGTCACCATCCAGGCCCAGGTCATCGAGCTGCTGCTGCGGCTGCGCGCCGAGTTGGGCTTCGCGCTGGTGCTGGTCTCCCACGATCTGGCGCTGATCGCCGACGTCACCGACCGGGTGGTGGTGATGTACGGCGGGCAGATCGCGGAGACCGGCGTCACCGCCGACCTGGTGGGCGCGCCCGCCCACCACTACACCAGGGGTCTGCTCGGCTCCGTGCTGTCCCTTGAGTCGGGCGCGGAACGGATGACGCAGATCCGGGGCGTGGTGCCCTCACCGGCCGACTTCCCCGCCGGCTGCCGCTTCGCCGACCGCTGCCCGCTGGCCGACGACGACTGCGTCGAGCCACCGCCCCCGCGGCCGGCCCCTGGTCCAGGACACCGCGTCGCCTGCCACCACCCGGCCCCGCCACCGGACGGGAAGCGGGCCGTCGACCAGGACCAGCAGGACCAGCAGGACCACCAGGACCACCAGGAAGGCCAGGGAGCCCGATGAGCGTCGATGACGAGACCCAGGCCCCGCTGATGGAACTGCGCCAGGCGCACCTCTCCTACGCGGCGCGCGGCGGCGGCCTGTTCCGCCCCCCGCGCGTCCAGGCCCTGGTGGACGTCGACCTCGCCATCGCGCCAGGCGAGACGCTGGGCGTGGTCGGCGAGTCGGGCTGCGGCAAGTCAACGCTGGCCAGGGTGCTGGTCGGCATCGAGCGGCCCGAGTCCGGCACGGTGTCGCACCGGGGCCGCGACCTCTGGGCGATGCGGCCCGACGAACGCCGCCGCACCCTGGGCGTCGGCGTCGGCATGGTCTTCCAGGACGCCTCGACCGCCCTCAACCGGCGGCTCCCCGTGCACCGGGTGCTGCGCGATCCACTGGATGTGCACCGCCAGGGCTCCGGCAGCCAACGCGACGCGCGTGTCAGGGAGTTGCTCGGCCTGGTCGGGCTGCCCGCCGGGGTGGCCGACGCGCTCCCCGGGCAGCTCTCCGGCGGTCAGCGGCAGCGCGTCGCGATCGCCCGCGCGCTGGCCCTCGAACCCGCGCTGGTGATCGCCGACGAGCCGACCAGCGCCCTGGACGTCTCCGTCCGTGCCCAGATCCTCAACCTCCTGCTGGACCTCAAGGAGCGGTTGGGGCTGGCGATGGTCTTCGTCTCCCACGACATCCAGACCGTGCGCCGGATGAGCGACCGGGTGATCACCATGTATCTCGGCCGGATCGTGGAGGAGTCACCCGCCGAACGCGTCACCGGCCACGCCCGTCACCCCTACACCCGGGCGCTGTTCTCGGCCACGCCGGGACTGCTCGACCCGATCGAGCCGATCCCGCTCACCGGGCCGCTGCCGTCGGCCACCCGCCCGCCCAGCGGCTGCCCGTTCCGCACCCGCTGCTGGAAGGCCGACGAGCGGTGCGCCGAGTCGATGCCGGACTTCACCGGCGAACCCGGCGAGACTCCCGACGGACACCGCTTCCGCTGCCACCACCCGGTGGCCGCCTCGGAGTCCACCCGCCAGCTGGTCGCCCAGGCGACCGCGGCTGCCACCCCCGTCCCGCACAAGGAGCGTCCATGACTCTGCCCGCCCGCCTCACCGGGGTGATCCCCCCGGTCTGCACTCCCCTGAACCCCCGGGGCGAGGTGGACACGGCGTCCCTGACCCGCCTGGTCGACCAGTTGGTCGGCGCGGGCGTGAACGGGCTCTTCCTGCTGGGCTCGTCCTCGGAGGCCGCGTTCCTCACCGACCGGCAGCGGGTCACCGTCGTGGAGACCGTCGCCGCCCATGTCGGCGGCGGGGTCCCGGTGCTGGCCGGCGCCATCGACATGACCACGCCCCGGGTGGTCGAGCACGCCCGCGCCGCGCTGGCCGCCGGCGCCGACGCCATCGTGGCCACCGCCCCCTTCTACACCCGGGTCCAACCCCAGGAGATCGAACGGCACTTCAGGGAGCTGGCGCACCGGATCCAGGCCCCCGTCCTCGCCTACGACCTGCCGGTCGCCGTGCACAGCAAGCTGGGCGCCGACCTGGTGCTGACCCTGGCCGCCGACGGCGTCCTCGCCGGGCTCAAGGACTCAAGCCCGGATCTCGGCGCCTTCCGCGAGGTGCTGCGCGAACTGCGGGACGGCGCGGCGGGGGAGGGGTTCGCCGTCCTCACCGGCTCCGAACTCATCGTGGACGCGGCCCTGCTGCTGGGCGCCGACGGCGTCGTCCCGGGCCTGGGCAACGTCGACCCGCACGGCTATGTCCGGCTGGTCGCGCACTGCGAGCGCGGCGAGTGGAAGGAGGCCGGCGCCGAACAGGACCGGCTCGGGCGGCTGTTCGCCCTGGTGGACGAGGGCTCCCCAGGCCGGATGGGCCGCGGCTCGTCCGCCATCGGCGGCTTCAAGACGGCGCTCCACCTGCGCGGTTGGATCGACCACCCGACCACGGCCGAGCCGCAGATCCCGCTCGACGAACGGGAGACGGAGCGCGTCGCCCACCATCTGGCGGTGGCCGGGCTGCTCTGAGCCGACCACCTCAGAACCGGCGGCGGGCCGGCTCACCCCGGGGGGCGAGCCGGCCCGCTTCTGGTGTCAGCTCTCGTCGAGACGGCGGAACTCGACCGTCTCGTACGGGCCCTGGACACCGGTCTCGTAGAGCACGCCGACCGTGCCGTCGTCCAGACGCACCAGATCCGAGTAGGCCGCCGGCTGCTCGGAGAGCGTCACCGCCGGCTCGAACGAGGCCCCGTCGTCGTCGCTGCGCCAGACCGTCAACGCCTCCCTGGCGTCCGGGTTGGACGGCCCGGAGAAGAGCAAGGGCCCCTCCTCGCCCGGGAGTCGGAGCACGCTGCCCTGCACCACGGGCACCGACTCAAGGCCCGGCTGTGCGAGGAGCGGCCCCTCCAGGCTCGCCCCGCCGTCCGACGAGTAGCCGCCGAGACGGTTCCCCGCCGCCTCGCCGTTCTGGTCCCTGGCGCTGAAGTAGACGCGTCCGTCGGGGAGTTCGGCCGCGCTGGACTCGTTGGAGTTGACCGCCCCGTCATAGCTGTCGTCCACATAGCCCAACTCCCAGGTGACGCCCCCGTCATCGCTGTAGAGCGCGTGCGAACCGTAGTAGCGCGACTCCCGCCCGGTGTCGGGCGAGCCGGCGGGCGGGGCCGCCGAGTGGTTGGCCGGCACCAGCAGCCGCCCGGCGTGCTCGCCGGTGGTCAGCGCGATGGCGTGCCCGGGACCGGTCGCGTACCAGCGCCAGTCGGGCAGCTTCGCCTGGTCGGTGATCTCCCTGGGCGGCGTGAAGGTCCGCCCCTCGTCGTCGCTGGTCTGCACGAAGACCCGCCGGCTCTGCTCCGGGGTGACCTCGCCGCGCATGATCTCCGCCTCGGTGACCTCGCCGCTGTTGTAGCAGGTCACCAACACCAGCCGGCCGGTCGCCGGATCGATCACCGGCGCCGGGTTCCCCCGGGTGTCGCCGGCACCCTCGGCCACCACCGTCAACGGGCCCCAGGTGCAGCCGCCGTCCTCGGACCGGCGCGCCACCACATCGATCTCGCCGGTGTCGCTCGCGCCCGAGACCCGCCCCTCGGCGAAGGCCAGCAGCGCCCCTGACGGCAGCACCACGGCGGACGGCACCCGGAAGGTGTCATAGCCCTCGGTGCCGGACACGAACGGCACCGAGGAGTCACAGGCCGCAGGGGGCGTGCCGCCGTCACCACCGCCGGCCAGCGCGGCCGGTGCCGCCGCGACCAGCAGGCCGAGCGCGGCGCTGGTCGCCACCACCAGCGGCACCGCCCGCCTCCGCCGGCCGACACCCGCACGGGCGCGGGCCGTTGAGAGACGCGTCAGGGAAAACGTCAGGGGATGCATACCGAACTCACTCCTGTCGGCGAGGACTCTCGGACCACACATAGGACGCCATACGTTGGACGTTGGACGTCCCACGCACAGTAGAACGGCGTCCGCCGGCCGACAAGGCGACGGACGCCGTTCGTTCAGAGAAACCCAGGGAAGTCCGGGGAGGCTCAGGGAAGCCCGGGGACAGCCCGGAGCGGTTCAGGCCGCCTCGGCGACCGCGCGGGCGATCGGGGTGTCCCCGTTCACCAGATCCAACGTCAACCCCGCCGACGAAGGCCGCTCCAGCAACGCCGCCAGCACGGCCGCCACATCGTCTCTGGTCACCGTCGAGTAGTCGACGCTCGGCGCCAACCGCACCCGGCCCGTGCCCGGATCGTCCGTCAGCCGACCGGGCCGCAGAATCGTCCAGAACAGCCCGGTGCGCGCCCGGATATCCGCGTCGGCCGCCCCCTTCGCCCGCAGATAGGCGGCGAACACCGGATCCGTGCCGGCCGGCGGCTCGTCGTCCACCCCCATCGCCGACACCACCAACAGCCGCCGCACCCCGGCCCGCTGCGCCGCGTCGGCGAAGAGCGTGGCGGCGGCCCGATCCACCGTCTCCTTGCGGGCCACCCCGCTCCCTGGGCCCGCACCAGCGGCGAACACGGCGGCGTCCGCACCGGCCAGATGCCGAGCGACCTCCTCCACCCCCGCCGACTCCAGATCGCAGACCACCGGTTCGGCCCCGGCGTCGAGCAGCGCTCCGGCCTGCTCCGGCTGCCGGATCAACCCGGCCACCCGCTCACCCCGCCCGGACAGCAGCTTCTCCAGCCGCCGGGCGATCTTGCCATGTCCACCAGCGATGACTGTGCGCATACCTCGACGGTAACGCGCTCCGGCGCACACCCGGGGCTCCCGACCACGCTCATCCCGCCGGTTGGCGCGGCAGTTCGAGACCCACCGGGCTCGGTGGATCCGAGCGGTACTCGCGGACCGCGCTCGTCCTGGCCACGATCCGCCCCCGGTGCAGCACCACCCGGCTGTACCCCAACGACAGCGCCCCGGCCACCGACTCCCCCCGCACCGCCAGCAGTTCGGCCGGCGCCCCCACCTCGACTGCCACCGCCGCCAGGCCCAGCGCGGCCCGCGCCGCGCGGCTCACCGCCTCATAGGCGGCCAGCGGCGCCCGTTCGCCCCAGGACGCCAACAGAAACGCCGCCTCCAGCGGGTCCCCGCGCCCCACCGGATTGACGACCGAACGCAACGCCCCGCTGCCGGCCGCCACCCGCACCCCGGCCGCCGTCAGCTCCCGCACGGGCACCCGCCCGCCGCGGCTTCCCGCGCAGCCGCCCTGCGGCAGCGAGACCACGCTCACCCCGCCGGCGGCCAGGCCCTCGGCGACACCGGCCAGCTCCGCCGGCGCCAGCCGGCCGAGGCCGCCGGCCGGGCCCACCGTCAGCCGCGTCACCCCACGGGCCCGCGCCAACGCCACCAGCCGCCCCAGCCACCGCGCGTCCGCCGCGTCGGTGTGCAGATCCACCGGGCTGCCGTGTTCGGCGGCCAGCTCGACCACCTGGTCGAGATGGCCGGCCGGGTCCGGATCGAGATCGGGCGCGCCGCCGACCGCGTCCGCCCCCGAGACCACCGCCTCCCTGAGCAGGGCCCGCTGCTCAGCCCCGGCCGTGCCGGTCAGCCGCCCCGGCAGCGCCACCGTGCCCAGCTCCGTCAGCCCGGTCAGCGCCAGGGCGGCCCGCCGTGCGGCGGCGAGGGCGGCCAACCCCCGCTCGTCGCGCACCGTCACATGGCTGCGCTGCGCGGTCGCGCCATGGCCCAGCTGGGAGAGCGCCGCCTCGGTGATCCGCCGCTCCAGCACGACCGGGCCGCCGGCGGCTCCCCCCGCCTCGGCGGTCAGCGCGACATCGTGGTGCGCGTGGGGTTCGGCGGGCGCGGGCAGCAGCAGATAGCCGGCCAGATCGACCCGCTCGCCCGGAGCGCCCGCCGGCAGGGTGCCGGCCGGGGCGACGGCCAGGATCCGGCCGTCGGCCAGGGCCACATCCACCGCCCGGCCGTCGGCCAGGCGGGCACCACTCAGCAGCAGCCGATCCGAGTCCGGCATCGCTCTCCCAGGTCAGACGACGAGCAGCGGCCCGAGCGCGGTCGCGAGGGCGCTTCCGGCCACGGGCGGCGGGACGGAAGCGAGCGTAAGGGGCCGCCACCGGGCCGATCGGGAGCAACCTGGCGGATCAGCGGAATCTGGATAAAACCGAAGAAGCCAGAAGAAGCCAGCAGAAGCCGGAACAAGTCTGAAGAAGCCGGGGGAACGGGGCGGGAAAAATCGTACCGCCCCGCCCAGAGGGACCGGGTCTCAATGGATTTCGCCATCCGCCGGGGACCGTGTAATCTCTTGAGCGCTCGCCCCAATAGCTCAGTCGGCAGAGCGTCTCCATGGTAAGGAGAAGGTCAACGGTTCGATTCCGTTTTGGGGCTCTGGGGTGCCGGGCCCTTATCCGCGAGGATGAGGGTGGCTCACCCTGTGGCGGCGTAGCTCAGTCGGTAGAGCAAACGGCTCATAATCGTTGTGTCACCGGTTCAAGTCCGGTCGCCGCTACTCTCAGTAGCCGATTGCGGGGTCGGTCCTCCGATCGGCTACTCTTCTCTGTGTTCAATAGGTTTTACCCGTCCATCCGTCAAGGAGCACTCACGTGGCTGCCACCGACGTCCGCCCGAAGATCACGCTGGCCTGCGTGGAGTGCAAGGAGCGGAACTACATCACCAGGAAGAACCGGCGTAATGACCCGGATCGCATGGAGATGAAGAAGCACTGCCCGCGCTGCAACGCGCACACGGCCCACCGCGAGACCCGCTGATCCAGCGGGAGCCCCCCGGGTTCTCAAGCCCGAAGGGCCAGGAGTTCGCTGTGTGAAACCGCCCTCGGTATCCACCGGGGGCGGTTTCGTCTCTGTGGGCACGCGCCTGTCCCTACGATGGATCTCAGGATGTGAGGATTCCGCCGATGCCCCTCGACCAGTCCTTTGTCGGGCGGAGCTATCCCCCCACCGAGCCGTACGAGGTGAGCCGGGAGAAGATCCGCGAGTTCGCCGAGGCGATCGGGGACGACAGCCCGGCCTACACCCGGCCCGAGGCGGCCAGGGAGTTGGGCCACCCGGACGTGATCGCGCCGCCGACCTTTGTCTTCCTGGTCAGCTACCGCGCCGCGTTCGACGTCGTCCAGGACCCCAAGCTGGGGCTCGACTACAGCCGGGTGGTCCACACCGAGCAGCGGTTCACCTACGAACGCCCACTGCGCGCCGGCGACCGGCTCTCCGTGACGTCGACGATCGAGGCGATCAAATCGCTCAAGGGGAACGAGATGGTGACCGTGCGCGGCGAGCTGCACGACGAGTCGGGCGCCCATGTGGCGACCGCGTACACCAAGCTGGTCGCGCGCAGCGCCGACGAGGCCCCGGCGGGGGAGGGGGACCGATGAGCGCGAACACCCGTACGAAGGTCGCCTATGCGGAGGTCGAGGAGGGCACCGAGCTGCCCGCCCGCGTCTTCCCCGTCGACCGCGCCACGCTGGTGCGGTACGCGGGCGCGTCGCTGGACTTCAACCCGATCCACTGGAACGAGCGCTTCGCGGTCGAGGTCGGCCTGCCCAATGTGATCGCCCACGGCATGTTCACCATGGCCGAGGCGATCCGGGTGGTCACCGACTGGGTCGGCGACCCGGGCGCCGTGCTGGAGTACGGGGTGCGCTTCACCAAGCCGGTGGTCGTGCCCGACGACGGGGTCGGCGCCGAGATCAGGGTCGCCGCCCGGGTGGCCGCCAAGCTGGACGACGAACGTCGCACCGTCCGGATCGACCTGACGGCGCACAGCGACGAGCAGAAGGTGCTCGGCCTGGCCCGCGCCGTGGTCCGGCTCCCTTAGGGCCCCTCAACCCTCGACCGAGACGGCCAACACGGCGTCGCCGGTCGGGGGTTGACATGATTAGTGATTGACCAATAACTTACTCTCATGGCACGGGAGAGTGGCCGCATGTCGGCCGAGGAGCGGCGCGAGAGCGTCATCCGCGCGGCCGTGATCGAGTTCGGCCGCGCCGGCTACGTCGGCACCTCGACGGCGGCCATCGCCAAGCGGGTCGGCGTCTCGCAGCCCTATCTGTTCCGCCTCTTTCCCGACAAGCGTGCGATCTTCCTGGCCGCGGCCCATCGAACCATCGATGAGATGCGGCGGCGGTTCGACGAGGCCGCCGGGGGGCTCGCCCCCCAGGAGGCGCACGACGCCATGTGCAAGGCGTACTTCCCGCTGATCAGCGACCGCGCCCATCTGCTCTTCCAGATGCAGATGTATGTCGCGGTCAGCGCCAGGGAGTCGGAGGGGGACCACGAGTTCGCCGCCGAGATCAGGTCCGCCTGGGCCGAGATGTGGGATTCGATCCTGGCGAAGCTGGGCGACGACACCACCCTCACCAGGGACTTCGTCGGCATCGGCATGCTGATCAACGTGATGCTGACCATGGGCTTCCCCGAGGGGCACCGCGTCTGGGAGACCCTGACGGTCTTCGACTACCTGGAGGGCTCCAACTCCTAGGTTCTGTCTGTAGATCCTGTAGATCCTGTAGATCCTGTCGGATCAGCCTGTCGGTCCTGACCCGGGCACCCGTCTGCCCTCGAAAGTTATTGACCAATCAATACCAAGCCAGTCGCCACCAGCGGTCGGACCATCGCCGAACCGCCGTGGGGGCGGCCTTCGGCGAGCGTTTCCGGGACCTCCAAGGGCCCGGAGAGGAGGGGAACGTGAAAGAGACAGCCAGCCCACCGCGCGACGGAAGCGTCGTCTGGACGCTGATCATCGTGGGGGCCGCGACCTTCATGGCCGCGCTCGACAACCTTGTGGTCACCACCGCGCTGCCGGTGATCAGGGACGATCTCGGCGGGGAACTCGCCGATCTGGAATGGATAGTCAACGGCTACACCCTGCCGTTCGCCTGCCTGTTGCTGCTCGGCGCGGCGCTGGGCGACCGGTTCGGACGGCGCCGCGTCTTCGGCGTCGGCGTGCTGATCTTCACCGTGGCCTCGGCCGGCGCCGCCGTCGCCGGCTCCACCGGCGCGCTGATCGCGGCCCGCGCCCTCCAGGGCGCCGGCGCGGCGATCCTGATGCCGCTCAGCCTCACGTTGATCTCCGCCTCGGTCCCGCCCGCCAGGCGCGGCGCGGCCTTCGGCATCTGGGGCGCCGTCAACGGCCTCGCCGTCGCGGCCGGGCCCCTGGTCGGCGGGGCCATCACCGAACACCTCTCCTGGCAGTGGATCTTCTGGCTCAACGTGCCCATCGGCCTGGCCCTGATCCCGCTGGCCCGCCGCAAGCTCGCCGAGAGCACCGGCGGCAACGACCGGCTCGACCTGATCGGCACCGCCCTCGTCAGCTCCGGCCTGTTCGGTGTGGTGCTCTCCCTGGTGCGCGGCCACGAACACGGCTGGACGTCGGGCTCGGTGGTGACCGGTTTCGTCCTCGGCGGACTGCTGCTGATCGCCTTTGTCCGCTGGGAGTTGAGGACCAGCCACCCCATGCTGCCGATGCGCTTCTTCCGCTCCCGCACCTTCAGCGCCATCAACGCCGCCAGCCTGCTGATGTTCGCCGGCATGTTCGGCTCCATCTTCCTGCTCACCCAGTACCTCCAGCTGATCCAGGGCTACAGCCCCACCGAGGCCGGCCTGCGGATGCTGCCCTGGACGGGGATGACGCTGCTGGTCGCCCCCCTCGCCGGCGCGCTCACCGACCGGATCGGCGGCCGGGTGATCATCTCCTCGGGCATGGTGCTGATGGCCGCCGGGCTCGGCTGGCTGGCCGCCCTCGCCGGGCCCGACGCGGGCTACGCCCCCCAGATCCCGGCCTTCGTCCTCTGCGGCGTCGGCATGGCGATGTTCTTCGCGCCGGCCGGAGCCATGGTGATGGGCTCGGTCGCGCCCCGCGACGAGGGCATCGCCTCCGGCGTCAACAACGCGCTGCGCGAGGTCGGCGGCGCGCTCGGCGTCGCCGTACTGGCCTCCGTCTTCGCCAGCCAGGGCGGCTACGGGACGCCCCAGGTCTTCGTCGACGGGCTGACGCCGGCCGTCTGGCTCGGCGCGGCGGCGGTGCTGGCCGCCGGCCTCGTGGTGCTGCTCGCCCCCCGTCGCGGCGAGCAGGCGCCCCCGGCGGGCGGCGCCCCCGAGGGGAACGAGGGCGACCGCCCCGAGCCGGCCCCCGCGCTCGTCCCCTGACCGGCGACCCCGCCCGGCGGCTCCGTCCGACGGACCCCCCGGCCCCGGCGGCCCGTCAGCCGCCGGGGCCGGGGGGCCGTCACGCCAGGCCCAGTTGACGCTTCGCCGCCACCACCGTCTGCGCGAGCAGCACCGCGATGGTCATCGGCCCGACGCCGCCCGGCACCGGCGTGATCAGGCTCGCCCGCTCCCGCGCCGACTCGAAGTCGACATCGCCCACGTTCCCCTCGTTGTAGCCCGCGTCGATCACCACGGCACCCGGCTTGATGTCCGCACCCCGGATGAACCTCGGTCGGCCCACAGCGGCGAGCAGCACATCCGCCTCCCGCACCCGCGCGGACAGCTCGACCGTCCGCGAGTGGCAGTACGTCACCGTGGCGTCCCGACCGAGCAGCAGCAGGCCCGCCGGCTTCCCGAGAATCGCGCTGCGCCCCACCACCACGGCGTGCTTGCCGGCGAGATCGACGTCATACGCGTCGAGCAGCCGCATGATCCCGCCGGGCGTGCACGACACGAAGCCGGGCAGGCCGAAGGCCATCGCGGCGAACGAGTGCGTGGTGACCCCGTCGACGTCCTTCTCCGGCGCGATCGCCTCGAACGCCGCCCGTTCGTCGATATGCGGCCCCACCGGATGCTGCAACAGAATCCCGTGCACCCCGGCGTCACGCGAGAGGGCGGTCACCTCCGCCACCAGGCCCTCGGTGCTGATCGACGCGGGCAACGCCACCCGCCGGGACGCGATGCCGGCCCGCTCGCACTGCCGGCGCTTCATCCGGACATAGGCCACCGACGCGGGATCCTCGCCCACCAGGACCGTCGCCAGGCAGGGCGCCGTCCCCGTCCGCCGCAGAACCTCCGCCGCGTCCGCGGCACTGGCCTCGACCAGGCGCCGCGCCGGGCCCGTGCCGTCCATCGGGCGAGCCGACTGTGTCTGGGTCACGTACCACTCCTGAGCCTCGAAACGAGTCGCCCAGGCGCACGGCATCGACGGATGTCAGGCCGCTCCCCGGTGGTACTCCACCCCAGCGCCAGTCACGGCCCGCCCTCACCTTAGTCGACCGGCGTGGCACGTCTCGTAGGGTGGCCTGGTGCTGGAATCACCTGACGCCCCGCTCGCCCCGCTGACCACCCTCCGGCTGGGCGGACCGGCCGACCGGCTGCTCACCGCCACCACCGACGAGGAGATCGTCGAAACGGTGCGACGGGCCGACGCCGACGGCGAACCCCTGCTGCTCGTCGGCGGCGGCAGCAACCTCGTCATCGCCGACGCCGGCTTTCGGGGCACCGCGCTGCGCATCGCCACCACCGGCTACCGACTGGACGGCACCCGGCTGGAGTTGGCCGCCGGCGAGAACTGGTCGGCGGCCGTCGCCCAGGCGGTGGACGCCGGCCTCGCCGGCATCGAATGCCTCGCCGGCATCCCCGGCTCCGCCGGCGCCACCCCCATCCAGAACGTGGGCGCCTACGGTCAGGAGGTCTCCTCCGTGATCACCGAGGTCGACGTCTACGACCGCGCCGCCGGCGAGCTCGTCACCCTGCCGGGCGCCGAGTGCGGCTTCGCCTACCGGCACAGCCGGTTCAAGGCCGAGCCCGACCGCCATGTCGTCCTCCGCGTCCGCCTGGAGCTGAACGACGCCGGCGGCCTCTCGGGCCCCGTCCAGTACGCCGAGACGGCCCGCGCGCTCAGTGTCGAACCGGGCGGCCGGGTGCCGCTGGCCAACGCCAGGGACGCGGTGCTCAAACTCCGCACCGGCAAGGGCATGGTCCTCGACCCCGAGGACCACGACACCTGGTCGGCCGGCTCCTTCTTCACCAACCCGGTTCTGGACGAGGCCGCCTTCGCCGCCTTCCTCGACCGCGTCGCGGACCGCCTGGGCCCCGACGTCGCCGCCCCGGCGTACCCGACCCCCGATGGCCTCACCAAGACGTCCGCCGCCTGGCTGATCGACCGCGCGGGCTTCCCCAAGGGCCACGGCACGGGCCCGGCCCGCATCTCCGGCAAACACACCCTCGCCCTCACCAACCGGGGCGAAGCGACCACCGCCGACCTCCTCACCCTCGCCCGCGAGGTCCGCGACGGCGTCCACGCCGCCTTCGGCATCACCCTCGTCAACGAACCCGTCCTCATCAACGCCACGCTCTAACCGAGCGATCAGCGGCAACCGCCGCCCCAGCCGGCGCGCCTCGCGCTGCGCGCCCTCGCACGGGGCTGGTGCTCTGGGTCTGTTGCTTCGCGTGGCCTGGGTTTTCGTATGTTCCGCCTGCCGGCGTGCCTTGTGCTGTGCGGCTTCACGTGCGCTTCCGCGTGGCCCGCTCGCTGACGCGGCCGGCGCGCCGGTTTGCGCTGCGCGCCCTCGCACGGGGCTGGTGCTTTGGGCCCGTTGCCCCGCCCGGCTTGTGTTCTCGCAGGTTCCGCCCGCGGCGCGCTCTCCGCTTCCGCCTTGCCGACCCTGCCGGCGCTCCGCGTCCGCTGCCTTACGTGGCCTGGGCTTTCGTACGTTTCCGCCTGCCGGCGCGGCCAGCGCTCCGCGCGGGAGCGCGACGCTCCTACCCAGCCGACACCGTCGGCGCCGCACGCCTGTCATGTGACGGCCGCGCACCATGCCCGCTGCCCGACGCGCCTTGCGCTCCCACAGCCCGCGCGGCAGCGCACCGCGCTCGCTCCGCCTGGCAGGTGCCGCCGCGGGTTCCGCCTGCCGGCGCGCCTCGCGCTCCGTGCCCATTGCCCATCCTGGGCTGGGCTTTCGCACGCTGGCGCGGCCAGCACATCGCGCCCCGTCTGGCCTGCGCCTCGGCCCACCCCGCGTCGCCCGGCGTGGCCGGTGCTTCCCTGTACCCCACCTGGCGGGTGTGGCCAGTGCACTGTGGCTTGTGTCTCCGCGCGCCCCGGCCGGTGCGGCCGGTGCTTCTCCGGGGACCGCCTTGCTTGGCGCGGCCGGTGCCCCGGTCTTCGCCTTGCCGGTGTGGCCCGCACTTCCTCGGGCACTGTCCTGCCCGCACGGCCAGCGCGCCACCCGCCTGGCGATCCGCGCCCGCGCCCCGTCTCGCCTGGCGCAGCCGGTGCCTCTCCGCACCCCACCTGGCCGGCGCGGCCAGCCCCCCGTCCCGTCTGGCCTGCGCTTTCGCACACCCTGCCCGCCCGGCGCGGCCCGCCCGCCCGGCGCGGCCAGCACTCGTCGTTCCCGCTTGCCCCGGGGCGGCCAGCCCCCCGTCCCGCCCGCGCGGCGAGCGCACCGTCCTGCCGGCGCAGCCCGCCCGCCCGACGCGGCCGGCCATTGTCGTTCCCGCTTGCCCCGCCGGCGTGGCTTGCGCTCCACGCCCGCTGCCCCTCCTGGTCGGTGCTTCCGCACACCCCGGCGCAGCCGGCGCTTCCCGCCCGCGCGGCCAGCGCCCCGCGTACCCCGCCCTGTCCGCGCGGCCAGCGCCCCTGGCGATCCGCGCCCGCGCCCCGTCTCGCCGTCTGGCCTGCGCCCCTGCCCACCCGGCCTCGCCTGGCGCAGCCGGTGCCTTCCTGCACCCCACCTGGCCGGCGCGGCCAGCCCGCCGTCCCGTCTGGCCTGCGCTTTCGCACATCCCGCCCGCTCGGCGCGGCTGGCACTTGTCGTTCCCGCTTGCCTCGCCTGGTCGGTGCTTCCGTACACCCCGCCCTGCCGGCGCTTCCCGCCCGCGCGGCCAGCGCCCTGCGTACCCCGCCCTGTCCGCGCGGCCAGCGTGCCGCCCGCCTGGCGATCCGCGCCCGCGCCCCGTCTCGCCGTCTGGCCTGCGCCCCTGCCCACCCGGCCTCGCCTGGCGCAGCCGGTGCCTCCCTGCACCCCACCTGGCCGGCGCGGCCAGCCCGCTGCCCCGCCTGGCCTGCGCTTCCGCACACCCCGCCCGCCCGGCGCGGCCAGCGCACCGCGCACCCCGCCCCGCCCGCGCGGCCAGCGCCCCGCGGTCAGCGCCCCGCGCAGCGGCTAGCGCACCGCGAGCCACGTGTCGATGTCGAGGAGGGTCTTCGTCTTGATGTCGTCGGGGGCGGCGGAGGCGTGGATGGATTGGCGGGCCAGTTCCGCGAGTTCGTGGTCGGTGAAGGCGTGGTGGTCGCGGGCGATGCGGTACTGGTCGGCGAGGCGGGAGCCGAAGAGGAGGGGGTCGTCGGCGCCGAGGGCCATGGGGACGCCGGCGTTCCAGAGGGTGCGCAGGGGCACCTCCGTGGGACGTTGGTAGACGCCGAGGGCCACGTTGGACGCCGGGCAGACCTCGCAGGTGACGCCCGCGTCGGCGAGCGCGGCCAGCACCGCCGGGTCCTCCGAGGCGCGGACACCGTGGCCGACCCGGGTCGCGCCCAGGTCGACGAGGCAGTCGCGCACGCTGATCGGCCCCGCCAACTCGCCGCCGTGCGGGGCGGCCAGCAGGCCGCCGTCCCTGGCGATGGCGAAGGCGCGGTCGAAGTCCCGTGCGAAGCCCCGGCGTTCGTCGTTGGAGAGGCCGAAGCCGACGACGCCCTGATCGCGGTAGCGGACCGCGAGCCGGGCCAGGGTGCGGGCGTCGAGCGGGTGTTTCATCCGGTTCGCCGCGACCAGGACCCGCATCCCGAGACCCGTCTCGCGCGAGGTGGTGCGGACCGCGTCGAGGATGATCTCCAGGGCCGGGATCAGCCCGCCGAGGCGCGGCGCGTAGGAGGTCGGGTCGACCTGGATCTCCAGCCAGCGTGAACCGTCCTTGACGTCCTCCTCGGCGGCCTCGCGGACCAGCCGCCGGATGTCGTCCGGCTCCCGCAGGCAGGACCTGGCCAGGTCGTAGAGCCGCTGGAAGCGGAACCAGCCGCGCTCGTCGGTGGCGCGCAGCTGGGGCGGTTCGCCGCCGCGCAGGGCCTCCGGCAGGTGGACGCCGTACTTGTCGGCCAGCTCACGCAGCGTCCCGGGCCGCATCGACCCGGTGAAGTGCAGGTGGAGATGGGCCTTCGGCAGGGTTCGGAGATCACGTGCACGAGCCATTCCAGGATCTTGCCGCAAGTCCACCGTCCGCCAAAACCCGGTCGCGCCGGCCCGAACACCAACTCGGACCGGCGCGCCACCTGATGGCGCCTAGGCCAGCAGCTTCTGGATCCGCGCGATGCCCTCGACGAGGTCGTCGTCGCCCAGCGCGTAGGAGAACCGCAGAAACCCCGGGGTGCCGAACGCCTCGCCCGGCACCACGGCGACCTCGGCCTTCTCCAGCAGCACCTCGGCCAACTCCAGCGTGGTGGCGGGGCGTTGGCCGCCGATCTCCTTGCCGAGCAGTTCCTTGACGGAGGGGTAGGCGTAGAACGCGCCCTTGGGCTCGGGGCAGTTGACGCCGTCGATCTCGTTGAGCATCCGCACGATGGTGGTGCGGCGCCGGTCGAACGCCTCCCGCATGGCGGCCACCGCGTCCAGATCGCCCGAGACGGCGGCCAGCGCGGCGGCCTGGGCCACGTTGCTGACGTTGGAGGTGGCGTGCGACTGGAGGTTGCCCGCGGCCTTGACGACGTCGGACGGGCCGATGAGCCAGCCCACCCGCCAGCCGGTCATCGCGTAGGTCTTGGCGACGCCGTTGACGACGACGCAGCGGTCGGCCAGCTCGGGCACCAGCGTCGGCAGCGAGCTGAACTCGGTGTCGCCGTAGACCAGGTGTTCGTAGATCTCGTCGGTGAGCACCCACAGGCCGTTCTCGACGGCCCAGCGGCCGATGGCCTTGGTCTGCTCGGGGGAGTAGACCGCGCCGGTCGGGTTGGACGGCGAGACGAAGAGCAGCACCTTGGTGCGCGAGGTGCGGGCCGCCTCCAACTGCTCGACGCTGGCGAGGTATCCGCTGGTCTCGTCGGTGTCGACGGTCACGGGGACGCCGCCGGCCAGCCGGATCGACTCCGGGTAGGTGGTCCAGTACGGGGCGGGTACGAGCACCTCGTCGCCCGGGTCGAGCAGGGTGGCGAACGCCTCGTAGATCGCCTGCTTGCCGCCGTTGGTGATCAGCACCTGGCTGGCCTCGACCTGGTACTTCGAGTCGCGCAGGGTCTTGGCGGCCACCGCCTCCCGCAGCTCGGGGAGTCCGCCGGCCGGCGTGTAGCGGTGGAACCTGGGCTCCCGGCAGGCGGCCTCGGCCGCCGCGACGATGTAGTCGGGCGTCGGGAAGTCGGGCTCGCCGGCGCCGAAGCCGATCACCGGTCGGCCGGCGGCGCGCAGCGCCTTCGCCTTGGCGGTCACGGCCAGCGTGGCCGACTCGGAGATGGCACCGATCCGCGCCGAGACCCGGCGCTGGGCGGGCGGCGCGACTGGCGGCTGGGCGGGGGATGGGGTTGCGGCACTCATGGGGGCATCGTCGCAGACGGCCTCCCGGGCCGGCACACGGGTTGTGAGCGGTCGGCCCAGTCGTCACGCGGGAAACCCCAGCACCAACCGTTCGACGGCCGGGCTTTGAACACGTACACTCCTCACCTGTGGCGCCGGATGCGGTAGGTTGTCGTCGCCACACGGCAAAGGGTCGTAGCTCAATTGGTAGAGCACTGGTCTCCAAAACCAGCGGTTGGGGGTTCAAGTCCCTCCGGCCCTGCTACACGAAGTGAAAAGCCGTCCGGGTGGCCGGGCGGCTTATGACCATGACCGGGATCGGGTGAGGACGAGTGGCTGGGATCACGGACTCCGATGTGGCGCCAGAGCCCCGGGGCGAGGGCGCCGGTCGTCGCGGCCGTCGTGCGAAGAGAGGCCCGCTGGGCAAGCTCGCCCTCTTCTACCGCCAGGTCGTCGCGGAGCTGCGCAAGGTCGTCTGGCCGTCGCGGCGACAGCTGACGACGTACGCGACAGCGGTGATCATCTTCGTAGTCGTCGTCATCTGCATCCTGACCGTGCTTGACTGGGGATTCAGCCGAGCCGTCGACTACGTCTTCGGCTGATGTGTCATCCCTCGTAACGAAAGTCAGGAAGAAGCAGCTACCGTGTCTGACCCGAACCTGAACGACGCCTCCCCCGAACCCGTGGGCGAGGACACCGCGCGCGACACGGTCGAGGTGGCAGAGGCCGCGCAGAGCGATGTCGAGCAGGCCGACGCCGCCGAAGCCACGGCGCACGACGCCGAGGGCGTCGCGGCGGACGAGGTCGCCGAGCAGCCGGCCGAGGCGGACGAGGCCGGGGACGCCGAGGAAGCGGCCGAGGAGCCGGTCGACCCGGTCGCCGCGCTGCGCGAGGAGCTGCGGACGCTGCCCGGCGAGTGGTACGTCGTGCACACCTACGCCGGCTACGAGAACCGGGTGAAGACCAACCTCGAACAGCGGGCCGTCTCGCTGAACGTCGAGGACTACATCTTCGGGGTCGAGGTGCCGCAGGAAGAGGTCGTCCAGATCAAGAACGGCGACCGGCGCACCATCAAGCAGAACAAGCTGCCCAGCTATGTGCTGGTGCGGATGGATCTCACCAACGAGTCCTGGGGCGTGGTGCGGAACACCCCGGGCGTCACCGGCTTCGTGGGCAACGCCTACGACCCGTATCCGCTGACGCTGGACGAGATCGTCAAGATGCTGGCCCCCGAGGTCGAGCAGAAGGCGGCGGCGGAGGCCGCGGCCGAGGGCGGCGCCGGTGGCCGCCGGGTCGAGGTGCAGGTCCTCGACTTCGAGGTC
This sequence comes from Streptomyces profundus, assembly GCF_020740535.1. Lineage (NCBI taxonomy): Bacteria > Bacillati > Actinomycetota > Actinomycetes > Kitasatosporales > Streptomycetaceae > Streptomyces > Streptomyces profundus. The sequence goes on along the minus strand of NZ_CP082362.1, from coordinate 2,530,551 downwards.
GGCGACTCGGTCACTGTCACGGACGGCCCGTTCGCCACGCTTCAGGCGACGATCAACGAGATCAACGCCGACTCGAAGAAGGTCAAGGGCCTGGTGGAGATCTTCGGCCGGGAGACCCCGGTCGAGCTGAGCTTCGACCAGATCCAGAAGAACTGAGCACAACACGACGTCGGGAAGCCCTGGCCAGCGTTCCAAGCGCTGATCGGGGCTTCTCTCGCTCCCGCGCGCGTCGACCGCCGACCGCCGACCGTCGATGGTCCGACCGCGATCGTCGCGCTGATCACGGCCCGCATTTGGGGCCCGTCAGGTTACCCGCTACCGTGGTGCGGTATGCCTCCCGCCAGGTCGCCTGGTAAGCCGTCGGCGGGAGCTTCGTTACCTCTCATCTAGGACCCGGAGAGAGCACATGCCTCCCAAGAAGAAGAAGGTCACTGGGCTGATCAAGCTCCAGATCCAGGCAGGCGCGGCCAACCCGGCCCCGCCCGTCGGTCCGGCGCTGGGTCAGCACGGTGTCAACATCATGGAGTTCTGCAAGGCCTACAACGCGGCCACCGAGTCGCAGCGTGGCTGGGTGATCCCGGTGGAGATCACGGTCTACGAGGACCGCTCCTTCACCTTCATCACCAAGACTCCGCCCGCCGCCAAGATGATCCTCAAGGCCGCCGGCGTCGACAAGGGCTCGGGCACGCCCCACACCACCAAGGTCGCCAAGATCACCCGCGACCAGGTGCGGGAGATCGCGACCACCAAGATGCCCGACCTGAACGCCAACGACCTGGACGCCGCCGAGAAGATCATCGCCGGCACCGCCCGTTCCATGGGCGTCACCGTCGAGGGCTGACGGGCAGCTCAGGCTCCCGACGGCTCCCCAGTGCCGTCTCGACCTCGTGGCAGGGCCACGCGCTGGCCCGGACCACCACTCCACCGATTCACCCCAGGAGCAGCAGTGAAGCGCAGCAAGACTCTTCGCGGCGCGGACGCCAAGATCGACAAGAACAGCGTCTACAGCCCGCTTGAGGCCGTCCGTCTCGCCAAGGACACCTCCGGCACCAAGTTCGACTCGACCGTCGAGGTCGCCATGCGGTTGGGCGTCGACCCCCGCAAGGCCGACCAGATGGTCCGCGGCACCGTGAACCTCCCGCACGGCACCGGCAAGACCGCCCGGGTCCTGGTCTTCGCCACCGGTGACCGTGCCGCCGCCGCGGAGGCCGCCGGAGCCGACATCGTCGGCTCGGACGAACTGATCACCGAGGTCGCCGGCGGCCGTCTCGACTTCGACGCCGTGGTCGCCACCCCCGATCTGATGGGCAAGGTCGGCCGCCTCGGCCGGGTGCTCGGCCCCCGTGGCCTGATGCCCAACCCGAAGACCGGCACCGTCACCCCCGATGTCGCGAAGGCCGTCACCGAGATCAAGGGCGGCAAGATCGAGTTCCGCGTGGACAAGCACGCCAACCTCCACTTCATCATCGGCAAGGTGTCGTTCGCCGAGACGCAGCTGGTGGAGAACTACGCCGCCGCGCTGGAGGAGATCCTGCGCCTCAAGCCCTCGGCGGCGAAGGGGCGTTACCTGAAGAAGGCCGTCATCTCCACCACCATGGGCCCCGGTGTGCCGGTTGACCCCAACCGCACCCGCAACCTGCTGACGGAGGACGCCCTCGCCTGACCCTCGGGTCACCTCGGGCCACCTCGGGCGCCCGTCCCGGTTCTGTCACAGAACCGGGACGGGCGCTTTGTGCGCGCCTGGGAGCAAATACGGTGAAGGGTGGACGGGGAACCAACATCCACACCCAGCACAACCCTTGGGGGAGTCATGCGTTTCACGCTTCGAGCGGCGGCCGGGATAGCCGGGGTCGCGCTGCTCGCCGGCACGGCCGCCTGTGGCAGCGAGGACAACTCGTCCGAGGGCGGCGGGGACGAGCGGACGGTGTCGGACGCCGCGTCCGCGCTCCAGGCCGCCGCCGAGACGACATCGGGGATGACCTCGGCCCGGTTCGAGGGTCAGATCACCGGCCCTGCGGCTGCCGGCGGCGACATGACGATGGAGGGCGTCATGAGCTGGGAGTCCTCCCTGGTCATGGAGATGACCGCGCACTCCGACGAGTTGGCGGCCACCCCCGGCGCCCCGCCGGAGATGACCATCAGGTGGCTCGACAACGTGATGTACATGAACATGGGCGAGGAGTTCGCGTCCGAGATGGACGGCCGCTCCTGGCTCAGCATGGACCTCGCCGCGCTCGCCGAGGAGTCGGGCGACCAGGCCATCGCCGACGCCCTGACCATGGGCCTGGAGTCCACCAACCAGGACCCGGCGCAGCAGATGGGGATCATGCTCCAGTCCCCCGGCATCGAGGAGGTCGGCGAGGAGACGCTGGACGGCGTCGAGACCCGCCACTTCCAGGGCACGGTGACCGTGGAGGACGCCATCGCCGGCGACGCCGCCGGGACGGCCGCCGGGCTCACCGACGCCGAGCTGGAGCAGCTGGTGGACATGATGGAGCAGCAGGGCATCGAGAGCTACGAGATCGACGTCTGGATCGACGAGAACGATCTGCCGGTGCAGATCACGCAGAGCTACGACACCAACGAGGGACCGGTCGAGAACCAGGTGCGGTACTTCGACTACAACACCGACGTCACGGTCGAGGCGCCGCCGGCCGACTCGGTCTTCGACTTCATGGACCTGCTCGCCGAAATGGGCGCCGTCTGACCTTCGCCCGGCCCTCCGAGCCGGTCCGCCCCCGGGCGATTTGCGGATTCGCGAATCGCTCACGTACTCTTCCACGTGAAGCCAGAGACCGCTGGTTGTCGCCCCGTTTCCCTCGGATTCGGGGTGGCCGAAGGACCGCTCACGCGGCGACCCGCGCAGGTGATCGTGGAAGACCACGGGGTTCGTGTATCCCCGTGTTCCGCCCTGAGCGCCTGCGCTGAGGGCGTTTTTTTGTTGGGTCGGCCCCTTCTGCCGCGGTTGCTGAACACCTGCGGAAAAACCCGGAAGGAGGGCCGAGGTTATGGCTAGTTCCGACAAGGGCGCGGTCGTCGAGGAGATCAAGCAGCGGTTTGAGAACTCCAACGCGGCCGTGGTCACCGCCTACACGGGCCTTACCGTGGCTCAGCTCAAGGAGCTGCGCCGCTCGCTCGGTGAGAACGCCCAGTACCGAGTGACCAAGAACACGCTGACCAAGATCGCGGCCAACGAGGCCGGAGTCAGCGGGCTCGACGAGTTCTTCAAGGGCTCCACCGCCGTCGCCTTCGTGACCGGGGACCCGGTCAACGTGGCGAAGGGCCTGCGGGACTTCTCCAAGGAGAACCCCTCGCTGGTCATCAAGGGCGGAGTCCTCGACGGCAAGGCGCTCTCGGCCGCCGAGATCGTCAAGCTCGCCGACCTGGAGTCGCGCGAGGTTCTGCTCGCCAAGCTCGCCGGTGGCATGAAGGCGTCGATGGCCAAGGCCGCCGCCACCTTCGAGGCCCCGCTCACGAAGTTCGTCCGCACGGCAGACGCCCTGCGGAACAAGGTCGAGCAGGGTGGTGCCGGTGCGCCGGCCGCCGCCGAGTCCGCCGAATAGCCGGAGCGACGTCTCTCGTCTCCCGGTCCCATCGGAGGACCTCAGGCGTGGGCTGCCCTGCCCGCGTCTCACGTTCAACCGGCACCAGCCGACTCAAGTGGAAGGACCGCCATCATGGCGAAGCTGAGCCAGGACGAGCTGCTTGAGCAGTTCGCCGACATGACCCTGCTCGAACTGTCGGACTTCGTGAAGAAGTTCGAGGACAAGTTCGACGTCGAGGCCGCCGCCCCGGCCGCCATCGTCGCCGCCCCGGGCGCCGGCGGCGGTGCCGCCGAGGCCGAGCCGGAGAAGGACGAGTTCGACGTCGTCCTGACCGGTGCCGGCGACAAGAAGATCCAGGTCATCAAGGTCGTGCGTGAGCTGACCTCGCTGGGCCTGAAGGAGGCCAAGGAGCTGGTGGACAGCGCCCCCAAGGCCGTCGTCGAGAAGGTCACCAAGGAGGCCGCCGACAAGGCCAAGGAGTCGCTGGAGGGCGCTGGCGCCTCCGTCGAGGTGAAGTGACGCCTCGCGTCGCTTCCCCCCTCCTACCAGGGGCGATCACCCAGTCGGGTGGTCGCCCCTGGGCGTTCCCGCAGCGGCCTCCTTGCCCGTGACGCGGGGGCGGGTATGGTGATCTTCGGTCGTTCCTCTCGACGTGCCCGGGACGGGTGGTGCGGGAGTCGGGGCCTTGACGAACCGCGGCGGTCGCGCGATTCTCTGGTCGCACGCCGGATCGATCCGTGATCCGAGGAATGGATCGCCGGCGTAGTGGGAAAGTACTGCGGCAGACGGGTCCGTTGCCAGCCTTCGAGGCGGCTGGCGGCGGTACGGAGCAACGGCCGAGGGTGGCTCCTCGATTGATAGATATGGGCATTGGACATCAGTGGGTCTTGTGACTACACTGACCCTTTGCGCTGCCTAGCTGCCTCCTGCCCGTCACCTAGGGGGCCGGCACGCGCGCAGAGAGTCCGAGCCCTCGGAAGGACCCCCTCTTGGCCGCCTCGCGCAACGCCTCGACCAACAGTACGAACAACGGCACCAGCACTGCACCGCTGCGTGTCTCTTTTGCCAAGATCAAGGAGCCGCTAGAGGTTCCCAATCTCCTTGCGCTGCAGACCGAGAGTTTTGACTGGCTGCTCGGTAATGACGCCTGGAAAGCCCGCGTCGAGGCCGCGCTAGAGAGTGGACAGGACGTTCCGAGGAAGTCCGGTCTGGAGGAGATCTTCGAGGAGATCTCCCCGATCGAGGACTTCTCGGGGTCGATGTCCCTGACGTTCCGCGACCACCGTTTCGAGCCGCCGAAGAACTCGATCGACGAGTGCAAGGAACGCGATTTCACCTTCGCCGCCCCGCTGTTCGTCACCGCGGAGTTCACCAACAACGAGACCGGCGAGATCAAGTCGCAGACGGTCTTCATGGGTGACTTCCCGCTGATGACCGACAAGGGCACCTTCTGCATCAACGGCACCGAGCGCGTGGTCGTCTCCCAGCTGGTGCGGTCCCCGGGTGTCTACTTCGACAGCAGCATCGACAAGACCTCCGACAAGGACCTCTTCTCCGCCAAGATCATCCCGTCCAGGGGCGCCTGGCTGGAGATGGAGATCGACAAGCGCGACATGGTCGGCGTCCGCATCGACCGGAAGCGCAAGCAGTCGGTCACCGTGCTGCTGAAGGCCCTCGGCTGGACCTCCGACCAGATCCTGGAGGAGTTCGGCGACTACGAGTCCATGCGCGCCACCCTGGAGAAGGACCACACCCAGGGGCAGGACGACGCGCTGCTCGACATCTACCGCAAGCTCCGTCCGGGCGAGCCGCCGACCCGTGAGGCCGCCCAGACGCTGTTGGAGAACCTCTACTTCAACCCCAAGCGGTACGACCTGGCCAAGGTCGGGCGCTACAAGATCAACAAGAAGCTGGGCGGGGACGAGCCGCTGGACGCCGGTGTGCTCACCGTCGAGGACATCGTCGCCACCATCAAGTACCTGGTGCGGCTGCACGCGGGCGAGACCGAGACGGTCGTCGCCGGCGGCCGGACGATCGTCGTCGAGACGGACGACATCGACCACTTCGGCAACCGGCGGCTGCGCAACGTCGGCGAGCTGATCCAGAACCAGGTCCGCACCGGCCTGGCCCGGATGGAGCGGGTCGTCCGCGAGCGGATGACCACGCAGGACGTCGAGGCGATCACGCCGCAGACCCTGATCAACATCCGGCCCGTCGTCGCCTCCATCAAGGAGTTCTTCGGCACCAGCCAGCTGTCGCAGTTCATGGACCAGACCAACCCGCTCTCCGGGCTGACGCACAAGCGTCGTCTCTCGGCGCTCGGCCCCGGCGGTCTGAGCCGGGAGCGGGCCGGTCTTGAGGTCCGTGACGTGCACCCCTCGCACTACGGCCGGATGTGTCCGATCGAGACGCCCGAGGGCCCCAACATCGGTCTGATCGGCTCGCTGGCCGCCTTCGGCCGGGTGAACGCGTTCGGCTTCGTCGAGACGCCGTACCGCCGCGTCACCGAGGGCGTCGTCACGGACTCGGTCGACTACCTGACCGCCGACGAGGAGGACCGCTTCGTCATCGCGCAGGCCAACGCGCCGCTGACCGACGACTACCACTTCGCGGAGTCCCGCGTGCTGGTGCGCCGCCGTGGCGGCGAGATCGACTACGTCGCCGGCGGCGAGGTCGACTACATGGACGTCTCGCCGCGCCAGATGGTGTCGGTGGCCACGGCCATGATCCCGTTCCTGGAGCACGACGACGCCAACCGCGCGCTGATGGGCTCCAACATGATGCGCCAGGCGGTGCCGCTGATCCAGGCGGAGTCCCCGCTGGTCGGCACCGGCATGGAGTACCGCTCGGCGGTGGACGCCGGCGATGTGATCAAGGCCGAGAAGGACGGCGTGATCTCCGACGTCTCCGCCGACTACATCTCGGTGCAGAACGACGACGGCACACACGTCACCTACCGGTTGGCCAAGTTCCACCGCTCCAACCAGGGCACCTCGTTCAACCAGAAGGTCATGGTCGAGGAGGGTGACCGCGTCATCACCGGACAGGTGATCGCCGACGGTCCCTCCACCCAGAGCGGTGAGATGGCGCTCGGCAAGAACCTGCTGGTCGCGTTCATGCCGTGGGAGGGCTACAACTACGAGGACGCGATCATCCTCAGCCAGCGGCTGGTGCAGGACGACGTCCTCTCCTCGATCCACATCGAGGAGCACGAGGTCGACGCCCGGGACACCAAGCTGGGCCCCGAGGAGATCACCCGGGACATCCCGAACGTCTCCGAGGAGGTCCTGGCGGACCTGGACGACCGGGGCATCATCCGGATCGGTGCCGAGGTCGAGGCCGGCGACATCCTGGTCGGCAAGGTCACGCCCAAGGGCGAGACGGAGCTGACCCCGGAGGAGCGCCTGCTGCGCGCGATCTTCGGCGAGAAGGCCCGCGAGGTCCGCGACACCTCGCTGAAGGTCCCGCACGGCGAGACCGGCAAGGTCATCGGCGTGCGCGTCTTCGACCGCGAGGAGGGCGACGAACTGCCCCCGGGCGTGAACCAGTTGGTGCGCGTCTACGTCGCCCAGAAGCGGAAGATCACGGACGGCGACAAGCTCGCCGGACGGCACGGCAACAAGGGCGTGATCTCCAAGATCCTGCCCATCGAGGACATGCCGTTCATGGAGGACGGCACGCCCGTCGACATCATCCTCAACCCGCTGGGCGTGCCCTCCCGGATGAACCCCGGGCAGGTGCTGGAGATCCACCTCGGCTGGCTGGCCTCCCAGGGCTGGAAGGTCGAGGGCCTGGAGGCGGAGTGGCAGCAGCGGCTCGCCTCGATCGGCGCTGACGACGTCGCGCCCGGCACCAACGTGGCCACCCCGGTGTTCGACGGTGCCCGTGAGGACGAGCTGGCCGGCCTCTTCGGCGCCACCATCCCCAACCGGGACGGCGACCGGATGGTGCTGCCCTCCGGCAAGGCCAGGCTCTTCGACGGCCGCTCGGGCGAGCCGTTCCCCGACCCGATCTCCATCGGGTACATGTACATCCTGAAGCTGCACCACCTGGTGGACGACAAGCTGCACGCCCGCTCCACCGGCCCGTACTCGATGATCACCCAGCAGCCGCTCGGTGGTAAGGCGCAGTTCGGCGGTCAGCGGTTCGGCGAGATGGAGGTGTGGGCGCTGGAGGCATACGGCGCCGCCTACGCCCTCCAGGAGTTGCTCACCATCAAGTCCGACGACGTCACCGGCCGAGTGAAGGTCTACGAGGCGATCGTCAAGGGCGAGAACATCCCCGAGCCCGGCATTCCCGAGTCCTTCAAGGTGCTCATCAAGGAAATGCAGTCGCTCTGCCTGAACGTGGAGGTGCTGTCCTCGGACGGCATGTCCATCGAGATGCGTGACACCGACGAGGACGTCTTCCGCGCCGCGGAGGAACTCGGCATCGACCTGTCCCGGCGGGAGCCGAGCAGCGTCGAAGAGGTCTGACGGGCCAGGTCGGAGGGGCGGGTCCGCCCGCCCCTCCGGCTCCCCCCGGACCCCGACAGACCATTGACTGACACAACCCTGAGAGGGATTGACGAGAGTGCTCGACGTCAACTTCTTCGACGAACTGCGGATCGGCCTGGCGACGGCTGACGACATCCGTCAGTGGTCTCACGGCGAGGTGAAGAAGCCGGAGACCATCAACTACCGCACCCTCAAGCCCGAGAAGGACGGCCTCTTCTGCGAGAAGATCTTCGGTCCCACCCGGGACTGGGAGTGCTACTGCGGCAAGTACAAGCGCGTGCGCTTCAAGGGCATCATCTGTGAGCGCTGCGGCGTCGAGGTGACCCGCGCCAAGGTGCGCCGGGAGCGGATGGGCCACATCGAGCTGGCCGCCCCCGTCACCCACATCTGGTATTTCAAGGGCGTTCCGTCGCGCCTTGGCTACCTGCTCGACCTGGCGCCGAAGGACCTGGAGAAGGTCATCTACTTCGCCGCCTACATGATCACCTATGTGGACGAGGAGCGTCGCACCCGCGACCTGCCGTCCCTTGAGGCGCACATCTCCGTCGAGCGCCAGCAGATCGAACAGCGTCGCGACGCCGACCTTGAGGCCAGGGCCAAGAAGCAGGAGTCGGACCTGGCCGAGCTGGAGGCCGAGGGCGCCAAGGCGGACGTGCGCCGCAAGGTGCGCGAGGGCGCCGAGCGCGAGATGAAGCAGCTGCGCGACCGCGCCCAGCGCGAGCTGGACCGGCTCGACGAGGTGTGGAACCGCTTCAAGAACCTCAAGGTCCAGGACCTGGAGGGCGACGAGCTGCTCTACCGCGAGCTGCGCGACCGCTTCGGCACCTACTTCGACGGGTCGATGGGCGCCGCGGCGCTCCAGCGGCGTCTTGAGACGTTCGACCTGAACGAGGAGGCCGAGCGGCTGCGGGAGATCATCCGCACCGGCAAGGGCCAGAAGAAGACCCGTGCGCTGAAGCGGCTCAAGGTGGTCTCGGCGTTCCTTCAGACCTCCAACAGCCCGCGCGGCATGGTCCTCGACTGCGTCCCGGTGATCCCGCCGGACCTGCGTCCGATGGTGCAGCTGGACGGCGGCCGGTTCGCCACGTCCGACCTGAACGACCTGTACCGCCGGGTGATCAACCGGAACAACCGCCTGAAGCGGCTTCTCGACCTCGGCGCGCCCGAGATCATCGTCAACAACGAGAAGCGGATGCTCCAGGAGGCCGTCGACGCGCTGTTCGACAACGGCCGGCGCGGCCGTCCGGTCACCGGGCCCGGCAACCGTCCGCTGAAGTCGCTGTCCGACATGCTCAAGGGCAAGCAGGGCCGGTTCCGGCAGAACCTGCTGGGCAAGCGCGTCGACTACTCGGCGCGTTCGGTGATCGTGGTGGGCCCGCAGCTCAAGCTGCACCAGTGCGGTCTGCCCAAGGCGATGGCGCTTGAGCTCTTCAAGCCGTTCGTGATGAAGCGTCTGGTCGATCTCAACCACGCGCAGAACATCAAGTCGGCCAAGCGGATGGTCGAGCGGCAGCGGACCGTGGTGTACGACGTCCTCGAAGAGGTCATCGCCGAGCACCCGGTGCTGCTGAACCGCGCGCCGACGCTGCACCGTCTCGGTATCCAGGCGTTCGAGCCGCAGCTGGTCGAGGGCAAGGCCATCCAGATCCACCCGCTCGTCTGTACCGCGTTCAACGCGGACTTCGACGGGGACCAGATGGCCGTGCACCTGCCGCTGTCGGCGGAGGCGCAGGCCGAGGCCCGCATCCTGATGCTGTCCTCGAACAACATCCTCAAGCCGGCCGACGGCCGTCCCGTCACCATGCCCACCCAGGACATGGTGCTGGGCCTGTTCTTCCTCACCACCGACGAGGAGGAGCGGGAGGTCCGCGGCGAGGGCCGTTCGTTCGCCTCGACCGCCGAGGCGATCATGGCGTTCGACGCCGGGGAGCTGTCGCTCCAGGCGAAGATCGACATCCGGTTCCCGCTGGGCACCGTGCCGCCGCGCGGCTGGACTCCGCCGGAGCCGGCCGAGGGCGAGCCGGCGTGGCAGCAGGGCGAGAGCTTCCGCTTCCGCACCACGCTCGGCCGGGCGCTCTTCAACGAACTGCTGCCCGAGGACTACCCGTTCGTCGACTCGTCCGTGGGGAAGAAGCAGCTCTCCGGGATCGTCAACGACCTGGCCGAGCGGTACCCCAAGGTCGTCGTCGCCGCCGCGCTGGACAACCTCAAGGCGGCCGGCTACTTCTGGGCCACCAGGTCCGGGGTCACCGTGGCCGTCTCCGACATCGTGGTGCCCGAGGCGAAGAAGCAGATCATCGCCGACTACGAGGCCCAGGACGAGAAGGTCCAGAAGCAGTACGAGCGCGGCCTGATCACCAAGGACGAGCGCACCCAGGAGCTCATCGCGATCTGGACCAAGGCCACGGTCGAGGTCGCCGACGCGATGAGTGAGAACTTCCCGAAGACCAACCCGATCTTCATGATGGTGGACTCGGGTGCGCGCGGCAACATGATGCAGATGCGTCAGATCGCCGGTATGCGTGGTCTGGTGTCCAACGCCAAGAACGAGACCATCCCGCGGCCGATCAAGGCGTCGTTCCGCGAGGGCCTCACCGTGCTGGAGTACTTCATCTCCACCCACGGCGCCCGTAAGGGCCTGGCGGACACCGCGCTGCGGACCGCCGACTCCGGGTACCTCACCCGGCGTCTGGTGGACGTCTCGCAGGACGTGATCATCCGCGAGGAGGACTGCGGCACCGACCGCGGCCTCAAGCTGTCGATCGCGTCCAAGGGCGCGGACGGCGTGCTGCGCAAGGCGGAGGACGCCGAGAGCAGCGTCTACGCCCGCTGCCTGGCCGAGGACATCACGGTGGAGGGGAAGGTCCTGGCCCCGGCCGGCACCGACCTGGGCGACGTGTTGATCGACGAGCTGGTGCGGCACGGCATCGAGACGGTCAAGACCCGCTCCGTCCTCACCTGCGAGTCCGCGGTCGGCACCTGCGCCATGTGCTACGGGCGTTCGCTGGCCACCGGCAAGCTGGTGGACATCGGCGAGGCCGTCGGCATCATCGCGGCCCAGTCGATCGGTGAGCCCGGCACCCAGCTGACGATGCGGACCTTCCACACCGGTGGTGTGGCGGGTGACGACATCACCCAGGGTCTGCCGCGTGTGGTCGAGCTGTTCGAGGCCCGTACCCCGAAGGGCGTCGCGCCGATCTCCGAGTCGGCCGGCCGGGTGCGGATCGAGGAGACCGAGAAGACCAAGAAGGTCATCGTCACCCCGGACGACGGGTCCGACGAGACGTCCTACCCGGTCTCCAAGCGGTCCAGGCTGCTGGTGGGCGAGGGCGACCACGTCACGGTCGGCCAGCCGCTGACCGTGGGCGCGGCCAACCCGCACGACGTGCTGCGGATCCTCGGACAGCGCGCGGTCCAGGTGTACCTGGTCGGCGAGGTCCAGAAGGTCTACAACTCGCAGGGTGTGGCGATCCACGACAAGCACATCGAGATCATCGTCCGGCAGATGCTGCGCCGGGTGACCATCATCGAGTCCGGCGACGCCGAGTTGCTGCCGGGCGAGCTGGTGGAGCGCTCGAAGTTCGAGTCGGAGAACCGCCGCGTGGTCGCCGAGGGCGGACATCCCGCCTCCGGCCGTCCGCAGCTGATGGGTATCACCAAGGCGTCGCTGGCCACCGAGTCCTGGCTGTCGGCGGCGTCCTTCCAGGAGACGACGCGGGTGCTCACCGACGCGGCGATCAACGCCAAGTCGGACTCGCTGATCGGCCTCAAGGAGAACGTGATCATCGGTAAGCTCATCCCGGCCGGTACGGGCCTGTCCCGTTACCGCAACATCCGGGTGGAGCCCACCGAGGAGGCGAAGGCCGCGATGTACTCGGCTGTCGGCTATGACGACATCGACTACTCGCCCTTCGGCACCGGATCCGGGCAGGCGGTCCCGCTTGAGGACTACGACTACGGCCCCTACCAGGGCTGACATCGGGTGATGGCCGGCGGCCGGGGCGGAGCGATCCGCCCCGGCCGCCGTGCTGTCCGGCGCGGTGCGGGCGCCTCTCATGTGGCTGCCGGGTGCCGGCGGGGGCGGTTTGTCGGGGGTCGGCGGGGGGCCCGTCAAGAGGGCCGGACCTCGATCGTTTTGACCGTAGCCATCGCGCTGGGTACGCTCTGACCTTGTGCCTGGGGTGTTCCCTGCGCTTTTTCAGCCGCAGTCGGGACTCCGGGGTCCGCAACCACTTCCCTGAGCCGCCATCGAGCGGAGAGCGGAAGCCCGCGGTTTTCGACACGCCCGACCGCGTGGGTCGGGGTGTGTTCCAGGTTAGCTTTATTGAGACCGGCACAGAGAAACCGGAGATACGGTGCCAACGATCCAGCAGCTGGTCCGCAAGGGCCGGCAGGACAAGGTCGAGAAGAACAAGACACCCGCGCTTGAGGGTTCGCCCCAGCGCCGCGGTGTCTGCACGCGTGTGTTCACCACCACGCCCAAGAAGCCGAACTCCGCGCTCCGCAAGGTCGCGCGTGTCCGGTTGAGCAACGGGATCGAGGTCACCGCCTACATCCCGGGTGAGAACCACAACCTTCAGGAGCACTCCATCGTGCTGGTGCGCGGTGGACGGGTTCGGGACCTGCCGGGTGTTCGCTACAAGATCATCCGCGGCTCCCTGGACACCCAGGGCGTCAAGAACCGCAAGCAGGCCCGCAGCCGCTACGGCGCCAAGAAGGAGAAGTAAGAATGCCTCGTAAGGGCCCCGCCCCGAAGCGACCGGTGCACATCGACCCGGTGTACGGCTCTCCTCTGGTGACGTCGCTGATCAACAAGATCCTGCTGAACGGCAAGCGTTCCACGGCCGAGCGCATCGTCTACGGCGCCATGGAGGGCCTTCGGGACAAGACCGGCAACGACCCGGTCATCACCCTGAAGCGCGCCCTGGAGAACGTGAAGCCGACCCTTGAGGTGCGTTCCCGCCGCGTCGGTGGCGCCACCTACCAGGTGCCGGTCGAGGTGCGCCCCGGGCGTTCCTCCACGCTCGCCCTGCGCTGGCTCGTCGGGTACTCCCGCGCCCGTCGCGAGAAGACCATGACCGAGCGCCTGATGAACGAGCTGCTCGACGCCTCCAACGGCCTCGGCGCGTCCGTGAAGAAGCGCGAGGACACGCACAAGATGGCCGAGTCCAACAAGGCGTTCGCGCACTACCGCTGGTAGTCGCAACCCCTATCGAGACCGAGAGAAGACTGAAGCCAGATGGCTACCACTTCACTTGACCTGGCCAGGGTCCGCAACATCGGGATCATGGCCCACATCGACGCGGGCAAGACGACCACCACCGAGCGGATCCTGTACTACACCGGTGTGAGCTACAAGATCGGTGAGGTCCACGACGGCGCCGCCACGATGGACTGGATGGAACAGGAGCAGGAGCGCGGCATCACGATCACGTCCGCCGCGACCACCTGTCACTGGCCTCTCGAAGAGGTCGACCACACCATCAACATCATCGACACCCCGGGCCACGTGGACTTCACGGTCGAGGTCGAGCGTTCGTTGCGGGTGCTCGACGGGGCCGTCACCGTCTTCGACGGCGTGGCCGGTGTCGAGCCGCAGTCGGAGACCGTCTGGCGTCAGGCGGACCGCTACGGCGTGCCGCGTATCTGTTTCGTGAACAAGCTCGACCGCACGGGTGCGGACTTCTTCCGCTGTGTCGACATGATCGTCGACCGGCTGAAGGCCGTCCCGTTGGTCATGCAGCTGCCGATCGGAGCCGAGGGCGGCTTCAAGGGCGTGGTGGACCTCGTCCGCATGAAGGCCCTGGTCTGGTCCGAGGAGACCAAGCTCGGCGAGATGTACGACGTCGTCGACATCCCGGAGGACCTGCGCGAGCAGGCCGACGAGTGGCACGCCAAGCTCGTCGAGGCGGTCTCCGAGAACGACGAGGAGCTGATGGAGCTGTACCTGGAGGGCCAGGAGCCCACCGTGGAGCAGCTCTACACCGCTGTGCGCCGGATCACCCTGGCCTCCACGGGGGCCGAGGGCACGACCACGGTCACCCCGGTGTTCTGCGGTACCGCGTTCAAGAACAAGGGCGTTCAGCCCCTGCTCGACTCCGTGATCCGCTACCTGCCGTCGCCGCTGGACGTCGAGGCGGTCGAGGGTCACTCGCCGCGCGACACCGAGCAGGTCATCAAGCGGCGGCCCTCCGAGGAGGAGCCGCTGGCGGCCCTGGCCTTCAAGATCGCCACGGACCCGCACCTCGGCAAGCTCACCTTCATCCGTGTCTACTCCGGCGTGCTCCAGACGGGCACGCAGGTGCTGAACGCGGTGAAGGGGCGCAAGGAGCGGATCGGCAAGATCTACCGGATGCACGCCAACAAGCGGGAGGAGATCGACCGCGTTGGCGCCGGTGACATCGTCGCCGTGATGGGGCTGAAGCAGACCACCACGGGTGAGACGCTGTCGGACGCGAACAACCAGATCATTCTGGAGTCCATGGAGTTCCCGGCTCCGGTGATCGAGGTCGCCATCGAGCCCAAGTCCAAGGGCGACCAGGAGAAGCTGGGTGTGGCGATCCAGCGGCTGGCCGAGGAGGACCCGTCCTTCCAGGTCAAGACCAACGAGGAGACCGGCCAGACGATCATCGCGGGCATGGGCGAACTGCACCTCGACGTGCTGGTCGACCGCATGAAGCGCGAGTTCAAGGTCGAGGCCAACGTCGGTAAGCCGCAGGTCGCCTACCGTGAGACGCTGCGTCGTGCGGTCGAGAAGGTCGACTACACGCACAAGAAGCAGACCGGTGGTTCGGGTCAGTTCGCCAAGGTCCAGATCAGTCTGGAGCCGCTGGAGGGCGACGGCTACGAGTTCGAGAACAAGGTCACCGGTGGCCGTATCCCCAGGGAGTACATCCCCTCGGTGGACGCGGGATGCCAGGAGGCGATGGAGTTCGGCGTGCTCGCCGGCTACCCGCTGACCGGTGTCAAGGTGACCCTGCTCGACGGCGCGTACCACGACGTCGACTCCTCGGAGATGGCGTTCAAGATCGCCGGTTCGATGGTCTTCAAGGAAGCCGCTCGCCGTGCGAGCCCGGCCATCCTTGAGCCGCTGATGGCGGTCGAGGTCACCACGCCCGAGGAGTACATGGGCGATGTGATCGGCGACATCAACTCCCGCCGTGGCCAGATCCAGGCCATGGAGGACCGTGGTGGCGTCAAGGTCGTGAAGGCCCTGGTCCCGCTGTCGGAGATGTTCGGCTACGTCGGCGACCTGCGCAGCAAGACCTCCGGTCGTGCGAGTTACTCCATGCAGTTCGATTCCTATGGTGAGGTTCCCAAGAACGTCTCCGAGGAGATCATCGCGAAGGCCAAGGGCGAGTAGCCCTTAAGCTGGAGCCAAGGGGCATTCGGGGGCATTCCGCCCCCGGTGCCCGGCCCTTTAGCGAAGCGGTCAAGGGCATCCCCCTCGGGGTCCTGACCGGTTCGGTCGATATCTGAAAACCTTCCGCAAAGTGCGGGGGGCGTACAGCACCAGTCCACAGGAGGACCCCAGTGGCGAAGGCGAAGTTCGAGCGGACTAAGCCGCACGTCAACATTGGCACCATCGGTCACATCGACCACGGCAAGACGACGCTTACCGCGGCGATCACCAAGGTGCTGCACGACGCTTACCCGAACCTCAATGAGACGTTCGCGTTCGAGAACATCGACAAGGCGCCCGAAGAGCGCCAGCGCGGTATCACCATCTCCATCGCGCATGTCGAGTACCAGACGGAGAACCGTCACTACGCGCACGTCGACTGCCCGGGTCACGCGGACTACATCAAGAACATGATCACCGGTGCCGCCCAGATGGACGGCGCGATCCTGGTGGTCGCCGCCACCGATGGTCCGATGCCGCAGACCAAGGAGCACGTGCTGCTCGCGCGCCAGGTCGGCGTGCCGTACATCGTGGTCGCCCTCAACAAGGCGGACATGGTGGACGACGAGGAGATCATGGAGCTGGTGGAGCTTGAGGTCCGTGAGCTGCTCACGGAGTACGAGTTCCCGGGCGACGACGTGCCGGTGGTCAAGGTCTCCGCGCTGAAGGCGCTTGAGGGTGACCCGGAGTGGGCCAAGACCGTCCTTGAGCTGATGGAGGCCGTCGACACGGCCATTCCGCAGCCCGAGCGTGACGTCGACAAGCCGTTCCTGATGCCGATCGAGGACGTGTTCACCATCACCGGCCGCGGCACCGTCGTGACCGGCCGGATCGAGCGCGGCATCCTCAAGGTCAACGAGACCGTCGACATCATCGGCATCAAGGAGGAGAAGGCCACCACCACGGTGACCGGGATCGAGATGTTCCGGAAGCTGCTGGACGAGGGTCGGGCCGGTGAGAACGTCGGTCTGCTGCTTCGTGGCATCAAGCGCGAGGACGTCGAGCGCGGCCAGGTCGTCATCAAGCCCGGTTCGGTCACGCCGCACACGGACTTCGAGGCGCAGGCGTACATCCTGTCGAAGGACGAGGGTGGTCGTCACACTCCGTTCTTCAACAACTACCGCCCGCAGTTCTACTTCCGTACCACCGACGTGACCGGTGTGGTGCACCTCCCCGAGGGCACCGAGATGGTCATGCCGGGCGACAACACCGAGATGCGCGTTGAGCTGATCCAGCCCATCGCCATGGAGGAGGGCCTGAAGTTCGCCATCCGTGAGGGTGGTCGGACCGTCGGCGCCGGTCAGGTCACCAAGATCATCAAGTGAGCTGACGCTCGCCGTCGATCGCGAGCAACCCGTCAGGGCCCCGGGCCCGCCGCCACCGCGCGGCGGACCCGGGGCCCTGTGGCGTGCCAGGGCGCCCCGCGCCGCGCTTTCGGGGGCCGGAACGTTCCCGGTCGGGAAGTCCCCTGGTGCCATCGGCTGTCCCACCGTGTCGCGCCCCGCCTCCCGCCGCTGCTTCGGCCGCTCCCCGTCGCCCGCTCGGCGCGGAAAACGACCGTTCGTCGAGCGGCACCGTCAAGCACGTGTCCTGGGCCTGTGACGCTCCTTACATTCTGGGGACACCATGTCCGTGGTCCCCGAAATTTCGCAGGAGTACCTCCCGGGCCTTCCCCCTCCCGGGCCGTTTCCCGAAGGAGCCGTCGATGGCGACACACTCCGCCCCCAATCCCAGCGAGCCCCCCCAGCCCGCCGAGCGCGGTGGCCCCGAGCCACCGGCGGATGGGCTCGGCCCTGATGCGGAGTTGGAAGCTCGCGCGCTACTGATGTACGAGGATCCCCGGTTCCGCGAGTTGCGCACCCGCCTGCTGCGCTTCGTGGTGCCGGCGGGCATCGCCTTTTTCTCCTGGTTCCTGCTCTACGTACTGATGTCGGCCTATGCGCGAGGGGTGATGTCGACTCAGGTGGTGGGCAGCCTCAACATCGCATTGGTGTTTGGTCTGTTGCAGTTTGTGAGCACTTTCGGAATCGCGCTTCTCTACGCCCGTTACACCGACCGTCGCTTCGACCCGCTCGCTGACGAGTTGCGCGCGGAGTTGGAGAGCGAGCCCAAGGTTCCCGGTGCGAGGAAGGGAGAGACGGCGTGATCACCTCTGCGGCGGAGAGCGCTTCGAACGAGCGGCTCATTACTCTCATTCTGTTCGGCACCATGATCGCGGCGACACTGTGGATCACGGTATGGGCCAGCCGGCGCACCAAGTCGGCGACGGACTTCCACTCCGGCGGCCGAGGCTTCAGTGGCGTCCAGAACGGCTTCGCGATCGGCAGCGACTACATGTCGGCCGCGTCCTTCCTGGGCATCGCCGGCATGATCGCGCTCTATGGCTACGACGGGTTCCTCTACTCGATCGGCTTCCTGGTGGCCTGGCTGGTGGCCCTGCTGGCGGTCGCTGAGATGTTGCGCAACTCCGGGCGGTTCACCATGAGCGACGTGGTGTCCTACCGGATGCGTCAGCGCCCGGTCCGCACCGCCGGAGCGATTTCCACGCTGACGGTGTCGATCTTCTATCTGTTGGCGCAGATGGTCGGCGCCGGTGCCCTGATCGCCCTGCTGCTGGGTATCGAGGAAGGCGAGACCTACCTCGGGATGAACGCGGACACGGCCAAGATCGTCGGCATCGTGGTGGTCGGTCTGTTGATGATCACCTATGTCTCGTTCGGTGGGATGACCGGCACCACCTGGGTGCAGATCATCAAGGCCGCTATGCTCCTCGCCGGCGCGCTGCTGGTCACCCTGTTGGTGCTGGCGGTCTATGACTTCAATATCGGCTCGTTGATGAACGACGCGGCCGATGCGAGCGGCGCCGGCAGCTCGTTCCTGGAACCGGGGCTCCGCTATGGGGTCGAGGTCCCGGGTGACGCCTGGCAGACCCTGGTCAACAAACTGGACCTGATCAGTCTCGGCATGGCCCTGGTGCTCGGCACGGCCGGACTGCCGCACATCCTGATCCGCTTCTACACGGTTCCCGACTCCAAGACCGCGCGGAAGTCGGTCAACTGGGCTATCGGTCTGATCGGCGCCTTCTACCTCATGACCCTGATCCTGGGCTTCGGGGCCGCGGCGTTGGTCGGCCGAGAAGCGATCGTCAACGAGAACGCGGCCGGCAATACGGCGGCGCCGCAGTTGGCCGAGGAGGTCGGCCAACACTTCGGCGGGAGCTTCTTCGGCGCGGTGATGCTGGCCCTGATCGCTGCGGCTGCCTTCGCCGCCATCCTCTCCACGGTGGCCGGGTTGACCATCGCCTCGTCGTCGTCGTTGGCGCACGACTTCTACAACGCGGTGCTGCGCAAGGGGAAGGCGAAAGAGCAGGAGGAGATCCGGGTCGCCAGGTTCTCCGCGATCGGCGTGGGCGCGGTCTCCATCGTGCTGGCGGTGTTCGCACAGGATCTGAACGTGGCCTTCCTGGTCGCGCTGGCCTTCGCCATCGCGGCCTCGGCCAACCTGCCGGTGATTCTCTTCAGCCTCTTCTGGAAGCGGTTCAACACGACGGGCGCGGTGGCCGGCATCTACGGCGGCCTGGTCGGCTCCGTCGGGTTGGTGTTCTTCTCGCCCGTCGTCTCCGGCAAGGTCGACGCGGAGGGCAACAACCTGGCGCTGCTGCCCAAGAGCGTGGACATCTCCTGGTTCCCGTTGGAGAACCCGGGCCTGGTGTCCATCCCGCTCGGTCTGCTCTGTGCCGTCGTCGGCACCCTCATGTCCAAGGAGTCCGATCCCGATCGGTTCGCGAAGCTCCAGGTGCGGGCCCTCACCGGCGCCGGAGCGGAGCGAGCCAGCAAGCACTGATCGAATCGGACCAACCCACGGGGGTATCTCGCCCCACCCCCGGCGCCCGGGGCCTTGTCTCCGCCCTTCCCCGACAAGGCCCCGGGCGCCCTCGCGTCCGCCGCCGGCCCCCGCTGCCGCGACACGCGGCCGGCGGCGGACCGCGGGAGCGCGGCCGGCGCGATGGCACCCTGGCGGGGGCGCCGCGCCGGGCGGGCGCCCCTGCGGAAAGGGCGGTTTCGTCATGGCCAGGATCGCGGTCTTCGGCGCTTCGGGCAGCATCGGCCACCGGGTGGTGAGCGAGGCGCTGGACCGGGGGCACGAGGTGACGGCGGTGGTCCGCGATCCGGTGAGGGTCACCAGGACCCACCCGGCCCTGGCGGTGCTGGGCGGCGACGTGTTGGACCCGGCCAGCGTCACCGTCGCCGCCCGCGGGCAGGACACCCTGGTCAGCGCGGTGGGCGGGGACGACGCGGCGGGGCACGAGGCGCTGATCGAGCCGTCGGCCGAGGCGCTGGTCGCCGGGCTGCACGCGCTGGGCGCCGAGGCACCCCGGCTGATCATGGTCGGCGGCGCCGGTTCGCTGCGCACCCCGGGCGGCGGGCCGCTCTGGGACACGCCCGGCCTCCCCGACCAGGTGGTGCGGATCATGCGGGCGCACGGGGCGGCGCTCGACTATCTGCGGAGGATCGACGGCGAGGTCCGCTGGACCAGCCTCAGCCCCTCGGCCCAGATCGAGTCCGGCTCCCGCAGGGGCGCCTACCGCACCGCCCTCGACGACCTGGTGGTCGACGAGGAGGGCCGGAGCTGGATCTCCACCGAGGACTACGCCAAGGCCGTGGTCGACGAGATCGAACGCCCCGCCCACATCGGCCGACGCTTCACCGTCGGTTACTGACCTTCCGCCCGGATGGCCAGCGAAACGTGAACGTCGTGAACATGGGGGCAAGTTAGCCCCCCGAAAGGTGGGGGCTTTGGAGAATCCCGGGACGGAGCGCGCGGCTGCCGTCACACTGGGCATATGGAGGATCACCAGAGGAACGCGCCGCGTCACCTCACCTTCCGGGTGACCCGGCGGGAGGACCCCGTCTCCGAGGTCACCGAACAGGACGCGATCAGAGCGGCGGAACGCTATCCCCATGTGGTCATCCGCGGCCCCGTCTTCGGCTTCGCCGAACAGCGTCCCGAGGACGGCCCCGCCTGGCGGCTGCTCGACGACGTCACCGACGTCTTCGCCCAGCACGCGCGCGAGGGGCTCAACTCCCACCTGTGGTTCCGGGCCAGGGACGAGACGGCCCCCGGGGATCGGCTCCGCGCCCAACTGCGGGACGCCATCGCCAGGTTGGAGACCGAGCCGGTCAACGAGCTGACCGTCGCCGACATCCGCTACCGCATCGTGCGCGGCGACGAGTTCGCCAGAATCGGCCCCCGGGGCATCGAGGGCCCGCGCCCCACCGACCCCGACGAGCCGGCCGCCGACCTCTCCTGGGGCGAGCGCCGCTCCTCGCCCAGCCGCACCAGGGGCCTGCTGATCGACCACGCGAGCCCCACCGGGATCATGGAGTCCATCCAGCGGATGGAACTGCTCGGGCTGCGCTACGAGGCGCCCCGGATCCCCGCCGAGGCGCGCGCCGACTCCGCCATCGCGCTGGAGACCCACCCCGGAGTGGTGTTGCTCCCCGCCACCTTCACCTTCGCCGAGCGGAAGCGCGCCTCCTGGGAGCCGATGGCCGCGCTCCAGGCCAACCCCCACGAGGCGCGCGCCACGCTCTACGACTACCTGGCCGAGTTCCTGCCGAAGCTGGGCCAGGAGGTGTCGGCGGACGACGCCCGCGTCTACGCCGAGGCGGCCGACGACTTCCGCGCCCGCCCGCGCCGGGACGAGATCACCGTGCTGGGGCGCAGGTTCCAGATCATCCGGGTCGAACGCCTCGTCCGGATCGGCCCCGACGGCCCCGAGACGCCACGGCCCAGCGATCTCGACCCCTACGGCCCCTGCCCGATCCACCCCTCGCTGGCGGAGTAGGGCCTCCCGCGAGAAGCAGCCGGTCAGGAAGGGCCCGTCGTTTCCCTACAGCCGGGCGGCCCGCTGGGCTAGGTTCGGGCCATGCTGGATGGCAGACGGCGGCGCAGGGCCGAACAGGGCGAGGAGACGCGGAGCACCGCGCGCCTGCTCACCGCCGTCCAGGAGTTGGACGACGACCTCCGCGACGGGCTCACCGGACGCGGCCCCGCCCAGGCCGCCCGGCGGCTGCGCAAGCTGCTCGGCGCCGACAGCGTGCTGCTCGCCGACCTCGGCGGCCCCGTGGCCGCGGCCGGCCCCGAGCCGACCGACGCCGACTCGGGGGCGCTCCTCGCCCAGTCCTACGAGCACGGCAGCCCCGTGCACCGGCCGCCCTGGTCGGCCGTCCCGCTGCTGGTCGCCGGCGAGCTGTCCGGCGGCCTGCTGGTGCGCGGCGGCGCCGAGGCCGAGGTCACGGCGGTCGCCGCGCTGGTGGCCCGCTCCCTCGACCACGCGGCGCTGCGCCGCGCCAGGGACCGGATCGCCCAGGCCGAGCTGCGCACCCTGCGCGCCCAGATATCCCCGCACTTCCTGCACAACGCGCTGGCCGTCATCGGCGCCCGGGTGCGCACCGACCCGGACCGGGCCAGGGCCCTGCTCAGCGACTTCGCCGACTATCTGCGCTACAGCTTCTCCACCAAGGGGGACTACGCCACCGTCGCCGAGGAACTCCAGGCCATCCAGACCTATCTGGAGCTCCAGCGCGCCCGCTTCGACGACCGGATGGAGCTGACCGTCCGGATGGCGCCCGAGATCCTGCCCGTCGTCATCCCCTTCCTGGTGATCCAGCCCATCGTGGAGAATGCCGTCCGGCACGGGCTTGAGCCCAAGCCGGGTCCCGGATCCATCCAGGTCTCCGGCTTCGGCGAGGGGCCGCTGTGTGTGATCGAGGTGGAGGACGACGGGGTGGGGATGCGACCTGAGTTCGCCCAGGCGGTACTCGCCGGGGAACACGCGGCCACCGGGGGTGAGCCGCTGGACGAGCGGCGCCGCCGGGTCGGCCTGGCCAATGTGGACATGCGGCTGCGGGCGGTCTACGGGCCCGAGTACGGGCTGGTGATCGAGACCGCGCCCGACGGCGGCACCAAGGTCGTCATCCGGGTGCCCAGGTTCAGACGAGGAGTGGCCGCGCGGTGACCGCCGAGACCCGACTGCGTGCCCTGGTGGTGGAGGACGAGACGTTCACCCGCAGGGAGTTGGCCGCCATGCTGACGGCGCTGCCCGAGATCGGCGAGGTCAGCGAGGCCGACGGCGGGGAGAGCGCGGTCCGGCTGCTGGGCGAGGCCGCCTTCGACGCCGTCTTCCTCGACATCTCGATGCCTGGCCTTGACGGCATGGCGGTCGCCCGGGTGCTGGGCCGGCTCTCCGAACCGCCGGCGATCGTCTTCGTCACCGCCTCCGAACAGCACGCCGTCGACGCGTTCGGCATCGGCGCCATCGACTACCTGCTCAAGCCGGTGCGCCCCGAGCGGCTGGCCGAGGCCGTCTCCCGCGCGCTCGCCCCGCACCGCCCGCCGCCGGCGGCGCCGCGCGCCGCGCACGGCGACGAGCTGTCCGTGGTCCGGGTGGAGAACGGCCGGCACACGGTGTTCGTGCACCGCGACGACATCCAGTACGCCGAGGCGCACGGGGACTACGTCCGGCTGCACACCGCCGAGGAGACCCATCTGATCCGGATATCCCTCAGCTATCTGGAGGAGGTGTGGGCGCCGGCCGGTTTCGTGCGGGCGCACCGCGGCTATCTGGTGGCCATCCGCTGGGTCCGCGACCTGTGGGTGAGCAGCTCGTCCGGGCTGCTGGCCCGCACCCCGGCCGGCGATGTGCCGGTCAGCCGGCGGCACGCCAGGCCCCTGAAGGAGCAGCTGCTGGCGGCCGTGCGGGACGAGGAGTGAGCTGATGAGCGCGCCCCGACGGGTGCGGATCACCAGCCCGCAGACCAGGATCGCGCTGGCCAGACGGCACCGCCCCGCACAGCACCTGCTGCCGCCGACCATCCACGGCCCGGACGAGCGGGACTCGACGGAGGCCGCCCGCACGCTCTTCGCCCGTCAGCGGCGGCAGGCGCTGCGCACGCTGGGGCTGCTGGGCCTCGTGCTCTTCGGGCTGAGCGGGCTGCTCGCCGCGCTGCCGGTGCTCAGCCGGATCACGGTGGCCGAGGTGCCCATCTCCTGGCTGCTGTTGATGGGCGGCACCTACCCGGTGCTGCTGCTGATCGCGGTGCGGCATGTGCGTCGCGCCGAGCGGCTCGAAGGCGACGGCGTCCCCAGGGCCGGGCGGCCGGGGTGATCGGGCTCGCGGCGATCGGGCTGCTCTTCGTGGTGAGCGTCGTCATCGGCGCCTACGGGGTGCGCGCCGCCCGCACCACCCCCGACTTCCTGGTCGCCTCGCAACGCGTCGCACCGGGATGGAACGCGATGGCCATCGCGGGGGAGTACGTCTCGGCCGCCTCGGTGCTCGGTCTGGCCGGGCTGATGCTGAAGAACGGCGTCGGCACCCTCTGGTACGCGGTGGGCTTCACCGCGGGGTATGTGGCGGTCGCCGCGCTGGTCGCCGGGCCGATGCGCCGCTCGGGCGCCTACACGGTGCCGGACTTCGCCGACTACCGGCTGGGCTCGGAGCGGATCAGGAAGCTCTGCGCGGTGATCGTTCTGGTGATCATGTGGCTCTATCTGGTGCCGCAGTTCAAGGGCGCGGGGATGGTGCTGCACGCGGTGAGCGGCACGCCCTACTGGGTGGGCGTGGTGCTGGCAGGGCTGGTGGTGAGCGTCTCCATCGCGGCCGGCGGGATGCGTTCGGCCACCTATGTGCAGGCGTTCCACTACGGGGTGAAGCTGCTGTTCATCGCGGTGCCGGCGATCTTCCTGGTGGTGCACGCCGGCGGCGGGGCGCGCGCCGAGGCGCTGCGGTTCGACGTCGACGACGACTGGAGCCGGCCGCTGCTCGACCTGGACGGCTCCGGGGCGCCGCTGCTGGCCACCTGGTCCGTGCTGCTGGCCACCACCCTCGGCGCCGTGGGGCTGCCGCATGTGATCATGCGCTTCCACACCAGCCCCACGGCCAGGGCCGCGCGCCGGGTGGCCGTCGGGGTGATCGTGCTGCTCGGCGTCTTCTATCTCTTCCCCGCGGTCTACGGGCTGCTGGGGCGGGTGTTCACCCCGGAGCTGGTGCACGGCGGGGACACCGACATGGTGACGGTGGTGCTGCCGGGGGAGATCGTCCCAGGCGCCTGGGGTTCGCTGTTGACGGCCGTGGTGGCGGCCGGCGCCTTCGCCGCCTTTCTCTCCACCTCGTCCGGGCTGCTGATGGCGCTGGCCGGCGGCCTCTCCCACGATCTGTCCCGGGCGACGGTGCCCAGGCTGCGCTGGGCCGTGGTGGCCGGGGCGACCGTGGCCGTGGCGCTGTCACTGCCGGCCCGTAGTGTGGACATCAACGTGGCGGTCGGCTGGGCGTTCGCCGTGGCCGCTTCCACGTTCTGCCCGCTGCTGGTGCTGGGCATCTGGTGGCGGGGGCTGACCACGGCCGGTGCCGCCTCGGGTCTCGCCACCGGGGTCTGCGCGGCCACCGGAGCGGCCCTGGCCTCGGTGCTGACGGACGGCGGCCCCGGCTGGCTGGTGGTGCTGCTCGCCCAACCGGCGGCCTGGACGGTGCCGTTGGCGTTCGCGGTGATGGTGGGCGTCTCGCTGCGCGGCACCCCGCCCGAATGGGCCGAGCGAGCGGTGCTCCGGCTGCACCTGCCGGGCTGACGGCGGGAGGCCCGACCGAGGGTGGGCGAGCGGGCGGCGGAGCAGGTGAGGGAGCACGTGGGGGAGCAGGTGGGGCATACCGCCCGATTGGCGGGGGCGCGGGGCCCTATGGCACACTGACCAGGTTGCTCGGTTGACAGCCGATGCCGCGCGCCTCCCGTCGGGAGGACTGGAAGCGAGTCTCACTGTATTCGTCATCCCATGAATGCCCTGGTCAGCCGGGGTAGGGATGGAAATACCGAGATCTTCCGGGAAGCGTGGGCGGGGCTTGCGACCAGGCGCCCGGTGGAAGTTCTCCCCCCACTCCTCGCAGAGGAAACCCTCCTCCGGCCGAAAGGTCGGGAGGTTCCGCGGCGAAATCTGAGAATGAGTACGACACGCCCGACCGCGTGGGTCGGGAAGTCGCAGGGGAGGGGTGACGCCGGGTTCCAGAGCGTTGACAAAGAGACAGGACTACGAAGTAGCCATGGCGGGACAGAAGATCCGCATCCGGCTCAAGGCCTACGACCACGAGGTCATCGACAACTCGGCGAAGAAGATCGTCGAGACGGTGACCCGCACGGGAGCGTCGGTCGCAGGCCCGGTGCCGCTGCCCACTGAGAAGAACGTGTACTGCGTCATCAAGTCGCCGCACAAGTACAAGGACTCGCGCGAGCACTTCGAGATGCGCACCCACAAGCGGCTGATCGACATCCTCGACCCCACCCCCAAGACCGTTGACTCGTTGATGCGCCTGGACCTGCCGGCCGGCGTCGACATCGAGATCAAGCTCTGAGAGGCCGGGAGAGATGACCAAGCAGATCAAGGGCGTCCTGGGCGAGAAGCTCGGCATGACCCAGGTCTGGGACGAGAACAACCGTGTCGTCCCAGTGACCGTGGTCAAGGCCGGGCCCTGCGTCGTTACCCAGGTCCGCACCAACGACAGGGACGGCTACGAGGCCGTCCAGATCGCGTTCGGCGAGATCGACCCGCGCAAGGTGAACCGCCCCCTCAAGGGCCACTTCGCCAAGGCCGACGTCACCCCGCGCCGCCACCTGGTAGAGCTGCGGACCGCTGACGCCGCCGAGTACACCCTCGGCCAGGAGGTCACGGCCGAGGTGTTCGACTCCGGCGTCCGCGTCGATGTGACCGGCACCACCAAGGGCAAGGGCACCGCCGGTGTGATGAAGCGTCACGGCTTCGCCGGTCTCGGCGCCTCCCACGGCACCCAGCGCAAGCACCGCTCGCCTGGCTCCATCGGCGGCTGCGCCACTCCCGGTCGGGTCTTCAAGGGCCTGCGGATGGCCGGTCGGATGGGCAACGAGCGCGTCACCACCCAGAACCTGACCGTCCACGCCGTGGACGCGGAGAAGGGCCTGCTCCTCATCAAGGGCGCGGTGCCCGGTCCCAACGGCGGCCTCGTCCTGGTCCGTTCCGCGGCCAAGGGGGCCTGAGGTTAATCATGAGTACCCCAAAGAGCATCGTCATTCTGTCGCCCGCGGGCGAGGAGGCCGGCTCCGTCGAGCTTCCGGCGGAGATCTTCGACGCCAAGGTCAGCGTTCCGCTGATCCACCAGGTCGTCGTCGCCCAGCTCGCCGCCGCCCGCCAGGGCACGCACAAGACCAAGACGCGTGGCGAGGTCCGCGGTGGCGGTAAGAAGCCCTACCGCCAGAAGGGCACGGGCCGCGCCCGTCAGGGCTCCGTCCGCGCGCCGCAGTTCGCCGGCGGTGGCGTCGTCCACGGCCCGGTGCCGCGCGACTACAGCCAGCGCACCCCGAAGAAGATGAAGGCGGCGGCGCTGCGTGGCGCCCTCACCGACCGCGCCCGGCACGACCGCGTGCACGTGGTCAGCGGCGTGGTGGCCGGCGAGGTCTCGACCAAGGCCGCCAAGACCCTGCTGGGCAAGATCAGCGACCGCAAGAAGGTCCTGCTGGTCGCCGAGCGCTCGGACAACACCTCGTGGCTGTCCGCGCGCAACCTGCCCCAGGTGCACATCATCGACCCGGGCCAGCTGAACACCTACGACGTCGTGGACTCCGACGACGTGGTCTTCACCAAGGCCGCGTTCGACCGCTTCGTGGCCGGCCGGGCCGCCGGCGCCGTGGCGCTCGACAAGACGCCCGAAGGGAGCGACGCCTGATGAGCGACGCAACCATCGCCGAGTTCTCCAGCAAGGAGTTCTCCTCCCACCACGACATCCTGATCAAGCCGGTCGTGTCGGAGAAGAGCTACGCGCTCCTCGACGAGAACAAGTACACCTTCATCGTCGACCCCCGGGCGAACAAGACCCAGATCAAGCAGGCCGTCCAGGCGGTCTTCGCGGTCAAGGTGCTCGGTGTGAACACGATCAACCGTCAGGGCAAGCGCAAGCGCACCCGTACCGGTTACGGCCGTCGCGCCAGCACCAAGCGCGCGATCGTGACCCTGGCCGAGGGCGACAGCATCGACATCTTCGGCGGCCCGGTCTCCTAGGAGATCCGGTCGTCCGATACCGGACGAGGACTAAGAAATGGGAATCCGCAAGTACAAGCCGACGACCCCGGGCCGTCGTGGCTCCAGCGTCGCCGACTTCGTCGAGGTCACGCGGTCCACGCCGGAGAAGTCGCTGGTCCGCCCCCTGCACAGCAAGGGTGGACGGGACAACGCCGGTCGTGTGGCGGTTCGCCACCAGGGTGGCGGCCACAAGCGCGCCTACCGCGTCATCGACTTCCGTCGGCACGACAAGGACGGCGTGCCGGCCAAGGTCGCGCACATCGAGTACGACCCCAACCGCACCGCGCGCATCGCGCTGCTCCACTACGCGGACGGCGAGAAGCGGTACATCATCGCGCCGGCCCACCTGAAGCAGGGTGACCGCGTGGAGAACGGCGCCGGGGCCGACATCAAGCCCGGCAACAACCTGCCGCTGCGCAGCATCCCGGTCGGTACCGTGATCCACGCCATCGAGCTCCAGCCGGGCGGCGGCGCCAAGTTCGCCCGCTCCGCCGGCACCTCGGTGCAGCTGCTGGCGAAGGAGGGCCGCATGGCCCACCTCCGGATGCCCTCGGGCGAGATCCGGCTGGTGGACGTGCGCTGCCGCGCCACGGTGGGCGAGGTCGGCAACGCCGAGCAGTCCAACATCAACTGGGGCAAGGCCGGCCGGATGCGCTGGAAGGGCGTTCGGCCCAGCGTGCGTGGCGTCGTGATGAACCCTGTCGACCACCCGCACGGCGGTGGCGAGGGCCGGACCTCGGGTGGTCGCCACCCGGTCTCGCCCTGGGGCAAGAAGGAAGGCCGTACGCGCTCGCCGAAGAAGGCCAGCAACAAGTACATCGTCCGCCGCCGCAAGACGAACAAGAAGCGCTAGGGAGCAGGTCGATGCCGCGCAGTCTCAAGAAGGGACCCTTCGTCGACGACCACCTGATCAAGAAGGTGGACGTCCAGAACGAAGCTGGTACCAAGAACGTCATCAAGACCTGGTCTCGTCGCTCGATGATCATCCCGGCGATGCTGGGCCACACGATCGCGGTGCACGACGGCCGCAAGCACGTCCCGGTGTTCATCACCGAGTCGATGGTCGGGCACAAGCTCGGCGAGTTCGCGCCGACGCGTACCTTCCGGGGTCACGTGAAGGACGACCGCAAGTCGCGGCGTCGCTGAGCGGGGTGTGCAGATCATGACCGACTCCCCGACAAACACCGAAGGGACGACCATGGAAGCCAGGGCCCAGGCGCGGTACATCCGCGTTACGCCCATGAAGGCCCGCCGTGTGGTGGACCTCATCCGTGGCAAGGATGCCTCGGAGGCTCAGGCGGTCCTGCGCTTCGCCCCGCAGGCAGCCAGCGTGCCGGTCGGCAAGGTGCTCGACAGCGCCATCGCCAACGCCGTGCACAACTACAACCACCCGGACGCCGAAACGCTGTACGTCAAAGAGGCGTACGTGGACGAGGGCCCCACGCTGAAGCGGTTCCGGCCGCGCGCGCAGGGTCGCGCGTACCGGATTCGTAAGCGGACCAGCCACATCACCGTGGTCCTCGGCAGCAAGGAAGGAACCCGGTAATGGGCCAGAAGGTAAACCCGCACGGGTTCCGTCTCGGCATCACGACCGACTTCAAGTCGCGGTGGTATGCCGACAAGCTCTACAAGGACTACGTCAAGGAAGACGTCGCGATCCGCAGGATGCTCACTCAGGGCATGGAGCGGGCCGGCATCTCCAAGGTGGAGATCGAGCGCACCCGGGACCGGGTCCGCGTCGACGTCCACACCGCCAGGCCCGGCATCGTGATCGGTCGCCGGGGTGCCGAGGCCGACCGGCTCCGGGGCAACCTGGAGAAGCTCACGGGCAAGCAGATCCAGTTCAACATCCTTGAGGTGAAGAACCCGGAGCTGGACGCCCAGTTGGTGGCCCAGGCGGTCGCCGAGCAGCTGTCCTCCCGGGTGTCGTTCCGGCGTGCGATGCGCAAGTCGATGCAGAGCACCATGAAGGCCGGTGCCAAGGGCATCAAGATCCAGTGCGGTGGCCGACTCGGTGGGGCTGAGATGTCCCGCTCCGAGTTCTACCGCGAGGGTCGGGTCCCGCTGCACACGCTGCGCGCCAACGTGGACTACGGCTTCTTCGAGGCCCGTACCACCTTCGGTCGCATCGGCGTCAAGGTGTGGATCTACAAGGGCGATGTGAAGAACATCGCCGAGGTGCGCGCCGAGAACGCCGCGGCCCGCGCGGGCAACCGTCCCGCGCGCGGTGGTGGCCCCGGCGGCGACCGTCCGGCCCGCGGCCGTGGCGAGCGCGGTGGCCGCGGCCGTAGGCCGCAGCAGCAGGGCGCTCCGGCGGCCGAGGCCCCCAAGTCCGAAGCGGCTGCGGCAGCTCCGGCCCCCGAGGGCGCCAGCGGCTCCAACCAATCGTCCGGCTCTGCCGGAGGGGAGAGCTGAGCCATGCTGATCCCTCGCAAGGTCAAGTACCGCAAGCAGCACCACCCCAAGCGCAGCGGGGCGGCCAAGGGTGGTACCGAGGTCTCCTTCGGTGAGTACGGCATCCAGGCCGTCACCGGCGCCTACGTCACCAACCGGCAGATCGAGGCCGCACGTATCTCGATGACCCGGCACATCAAGCGTGGCGGCAAGGTGTGGATCAACATCTACCCCGACCGCCCGCTGACCAAGAAGCCGGCCGAGACCCGCATGGGTTCCGGCAAGGGTTCGCCGGAGTGGTGGGTGGCCAACGTCAAGCCCGGACGCGTGATGTTCGAGCTGTCGTTCCCGAACGAGAAGATTGCCCGTGAGGCGCTCATCCGCGCCGCGCACAAGCTTCCGATGAAGTGCCGGATCGTCCGGCGCGAGGCAGGTGAGGCGTGATGGCAGCCGGTACCAAGTCCTCCGAGCTGCGCGAGCTGAACAACCAGGAGCTGGTTGAGAAGCTGCGTGAGTCGAAGGAGGAGCTGTTCAGGCTTCGCTTCCAGGCGGCCACCGGTCAGCTGGAGAACAACAGCCGGCTGAAGGCCGTCCGTAAGGACATCGCCCGGGTCTACACCCTGATGCGCGAGCGCGAGCTCGGCATCGATTCGGTGGAGCCGGCTGAGGCTGTCGAGGCGGTGGAGAACGCCTGATGAGTGAGAAGACTGTGACTGAGACGACGACCGAGCGCGGCCGGCGGAAGACCCGTGAGGGCCTGGTGGTCAGCGACAAGATGGACAAGACCGTTGTCGTCGCTGTCGAGGACCGGGTCAAGCACGCCCTCTACGGGAAGATCATCCGCCGCACCAGCAGGCTCAAGGCGCATGACGAGCAGAATGCCGCGGGCGTTGGCGACCGCGTTCTTCTGATGGAGACCCGTCCGCTTTCCGCGACCAAGCGCTGGCGCGTCGTGGAGATTCTGGAGAAGGCGAAGTAACCAATGATCCAGCAGGAGTCGCGACTGCGCGTCGCCGACAACACGGGTGCGAAGGAGATCCTCTGCATCCGCGTGCTCGGCGGATCTGGGCGCCGCTACGCGGGCATCGGTGACGTCATCGTCGCCACCGTCAAGGACGCGATCCCCGGCGGCAACGTGAAGAAGGGTGACGTCGTCAAGGCGGTCATCGTGCGCGCCGTCAAGGAGCGCCGCCGTCCGGACGGTTCGTACATCCGGTTCGACGAGAACGCCGCCGTCATTCTGAAGAACGACGGCGACCCCCGGGGCACCCGTATCTTCGGCCCGGTGGGCCGTGAGCTGCGCGAGAAGAAGTTCATGAAGATCATCTCCCTCGCGCCGGAGGTGCTGTAACCGATGAAGATCAAGAAGGGCGACCTGGTCCAGATCATCACCGGCAAGGACAAGGGCAAGCAGGGCAAGGTCATCGTGGCCTTCCCCCGCGAGGACCGTGTGCTGGTCGAGGGTGTCAACCGGGTCAAGAAGCACACCAAGGCCGGTACGACCGCGCGTGGTTCCAAGACCGGTGGCATCATCACCACCGAGGCCCCGATCCATGTGAGCAACGTCCAGTTGCTGGTGGAGAAGGACGGCAAGAAGGTCACCACTCGGATCGGCTTCCGCTTCGACGAGGACGGCAACAAGATCCGCGTCGCCCGCCGAACCGGTGAGGACATCTGATGACCACTGCCACCACGACCGCGCCGCGTCTCAAGACGCGGTACCGCGAAGAGATCAGCGGCAAGCTGCGCGAGGAGTTCGCCTACGCGAACGTCATGCAGGTTCCCGGGCTGACGAAGATCGTGGTCAACATGGGTGTGGGCGACGCCGCCCGCGACTCCAAGTTGATCGAGGGCGCCGTGCGCGACCTCGCCACGATCACCGGCCAGAAGCCGACCGTGACCAAGGCCCGCAAGTCCATCGCGCAGTTCAAGCTGCGCGAGGGGCAGCCGATCGGCGCCCATGTGACGCTGCGCGGCGACCGGATGTGGGAGTTCCTGGACCGCCTGCTGTCGCTGGCGCTGCCCCGGATCCGTGACTTCCGCGGCCTGTCGCCCAAGCAGTTCGACGGCAAGGGCAACTACACGTTCGGCCTGACCGAGCAGGTCATGTTCCATGAGATCGACCCCGACCGTATCGACCGGGTGCGAGGCATGGACATCACCGTCGTCACCACGGCCAACACCGATGACGAGGGCCGCAGCCTGCTGCGTCACCTCGGATTCCCGTTCAAGGAAGCCTGAGGCGTCGCACGATGGCTGAGTATCGAAACAAGGAGGCGTGAGCAGCTGTGGCGAAGAAGGCTCTTATTGCCAAGGCCGAGCGCAAGCCCAAGTTCTCGGTGCGTGGGTACACCCGTTGCCAGCGTTGCGGCCGGCCGCACTCCGTGTACCGCAAGTTCGGCCTGTGCCGTGTGTGCCTGCGGGAGATGGCACACCGCGGCGAACTGCCGGGCGTCACCAAGAGTTCCTGGTAAGACCGACTACGCCGTAGGTCCGGCGGGCTCCCCCTCCCGGGGGAGCCTGCGGAAACCCCGGTGAGAGAGGCCCAAGGCCGTTCTATGACCATGACCGACCCCATCGCAGACATGCTCACTCGTCTGCGTAACGCGAACTCGGCTTACCACGACACCGTGGTGATGCCGCACAGCAAGATCAAGACGCACATCGCGGAGATCCTCCAGCAGGAGGGCTACATCACCGGCTGGAAGACCGAGGACGCCCGGGTGGGCAAGTCCCTCGTGCTGGAGCTGAAGTACGGCCCGAACCGCGAGCGTTCGATCGCCGGCATCAAGCGCATCTCGAAGCCCGGCCTGCGGGTCTACGCGAAGTCCACCGCGCTCCCCAGGGTGCTCGGCGGTCTCGGTGTGGCGATCATCTCCACCTCGCACGGTCTGCTGACCGTGCGGCAGGCTCAGAAGAAGAACGTGGGCGGGGAAGTCCTCGCCTACGTCTGGTGACGGAAGGGAACGGAGGAGAGCACATGTCGCGTATTGGCAAGCAGCCCATCCAGGTTCCCGCCGGTGTGGACGTCACCATCGATGGTGCCGTGGTCGCGGTGAAGGGTCCCAAGGGCACCCTGTCGCAGACCATCGCCGCGCCCATCGAGGTGGCCAAGGGTGACGAAGGCGTGATCGTCGTCTCCCGGCCCAACGACGAGAACCGCAACCGTGCCCTGCACGGTCTGTCCCGCACCCTGGTGGCCAACATGATCACCGGTGTGACGCAGGGATACATCAAGAAGCTCGAAATCAGCGGCGTCGGCTACCGCGTCCTGGCGAAGGGCTCCAACCTGGAGTTCTCCCTGGGCTACAGCCACCCGATCCTGGTGGAGCCGCCGGAAGGCATCGTCTTCAAGGTCGAGACCGCGACGCGCTTCAGCGTCGAGGGCATCGACAAGCAGAAGGTCGGCGAGGTCGCGGCGAAGATCCGCAAGCTGCGGAAGCCCGACCCGTACAAGGCCAAGGGCGTCAAGTACGAGGGCGAAGTCATCCGCCGCAAGGTCGGAAAGGCTGGTAAGTAGCCATGGCATACGGTGTCAAGATCGCCAAGGGCGACGCCCGGAAGCGGGCCGCCAACAAGCGGCGCCACATCCGTATCCGGAAGAAGATCTCGGGTACGGCCGAGCGCCCGCGTCTGGTGGTGACCCGCTCCAACCGCCACATGGTGGCGCAGGTGGTGGACGACTCCATCGGGCACACGGTGGCCTCGGCCTCCTCGCTCGACGTCTCCATCCGCGAGGTGGACGGCGCGAAGAGCGACAAGGCCAAGCAGGTCGGCGCCCTGGTCGCCGAGCGCGCCAAGGCCGCGGGCGTGGAGACCGTCGTGTTCGACCGCGGTGGTAACAAGTACGCCGGTAGGGTCGCCGCGTTGGCGGACGCCGCCCGCGAGGCCGGGCTCAAGTTCTGAGCCGGTCCCGTCTGAAGATTCGAGAGAGGTAGTTCCAATGGCTGGACCCCAGCGTCGCGGTGGCGGCGCCGGTGGCGAGCGGCGGGATCGTAAGGGTCGGGACGGTGGCTCAGCCGCCGAGAAGACCGCGTACGTCGAGCGCGTCGTCGCGATCAACCGTGTCGCCAAGGTAGTTCAAGGTGGTCGTCGCTTCAGCTTCACCGCGCTGGTCGTGGTGGGCGACGGCGACGGCACCGTCGGTGTCGGTTACGGCAAGGCCAAGGAGGTGCCGGCCGCCATCGCCAAGGGCGTGGAGGCCGCGAAGAAGCACTTCTTCAAGGTCCCCCGCATCCAGGGCACGATTCCGCACCCGATCAAGGGTGAGGAAGCGGCCGGGATGGTGCTGCTCAAGCCCGCCTCGCCCGGTACCGGTGTGATCGCCGGTGGCCCGGTGCGCGCCGTGCTGGAGTGCGCCGGCATCCACGACGTGCTGAGCAAGTCGATGGGCTCGTCGAACCCGATCAACATCGTGCACGCCACGGTGGCCGCCCTGAAGGGGCTACAGCGCCCCGAGGAGATCGCGGCCCGCCGCGGTCTGCCGCTTGAGGACGTGGCCCCCGCGGCTCTGCTGCGGGCCCGTGCTGGGGTGGGTTCGTGATGGCGCAGCTGAAGATCACCCAGGTCAAGTCCCGTATCGGGACCAAGCAGAACCACCGGCA
Source organism: Streptomyces profundus (assembly GCF_020740535.1). NCBI lineage: Bacteria > Bacillati > Actinomycetota > Actinomycetes > Kitasatosporales > Streptomycetaceae > Streptomyces > Streptomyces profundus. Next base: position 2,496,011 of record NZ_CP082362.1, on the reverse strand, counting down.
GACGCTGCGCTCGCTGGGGCTGCGGCGGATCGACGACGTGGTGCTCAAGGAAGACCGGCCGGAGATCCGTGGCATGGCCAACACCGTGCGGCATCTGGTGACGGTCGAGGAGGTGGACTGAAGTGGCTGACCTCGCCAAGGGGAACAGCGGCGCGGACGGCTCGACCGGCCCGCTGAAGTTGCACGACCTCAGGCCGGCCCCCGGTGCCAAGAAGTCCAAGGTCCGGGTGGGCCGCGGTGAGGCGTCCAAGGGCAAGACGGCCGGTCGCGGTACCAAGGGCACCAAGGCCAGGTACCAGGTTCGGGTGGGCTTCGAGGGCGGGCAACTGCCGCTGATCCAGCGGCTGCCCAAGCTCAAGGGCTTCAAGAACCCGGCGCACAAGAACTTCCAGGTGGTGAACGTCGAGCGGCTGGCCGCCCTCTACCCGGAGGGTGGCGAGGTGACCGTCGCCGATCTGGTCGCCAAGGGCGCCGTGCGCAAGAACGAGCTCGTCAAGGTGCTGGGCTCCGGGGAGATCTCGGTGGCCCTGACCGTGACGGTCGACGCGGTCTCCGGTTCCGCCAAGGAGAAGATCACGGCTGCCGGTGGCTCCGTGACCGAGTTGTCCTGAAACCCGGTGGATCTTCGGCCGGTGAACTGAGTGACCGGGGGTGCCTGAGAGCAGGCATCCCCGGTCAGTCGTTCCGGCTGAGCCCATCCGCCGGTAAGGTGGCGGTCGTTGTGCCGCCGCCAGACCTGATCTGTCATATCCGTTGGAGTTCAAGACCCTAACCCCTCGCCTGACGCGCGGGGTGCAGGAGGAGCCGTGCTCACCGCGTTCGCCCGGGCGTTCCAAACGCCTGATCTGCGTAAAAAGCTGCTCTTCACGCTGGGCATCGTCGTGTTGTTCCGGTTGGGCCAGCACGTACCTGTGCCTGGTGTCAGCTTTCAGAACGTCGATGAATGTGTGAAGCAGGCCGAAGCGGGAGCGGGCTCTGGGCTCTTCGGTTTGGTCAATATGTTCAGCGGGGGCGCGCTGCTGCAACTCACCATCTTCGCGCTGGGGATCATGCCGTACATCACGGCGAGCATCATCCTCCAGCTGCTGGTGGTGGTGATTCCCCGCCTTGAGGCCCTGAAGAAGGAGGGGCAGTCGGGGCAGGCGAAGATCACCCAGTACACGCGCTACCTCACCATCGCCCTCGCGGTGCTCCAGGCCACCGGCCTGGTGGCGACCGCTCGCAGTGGCACCCTCTTCCCCCAGTGCACGGTGGGTAGCGAGATCATCCCGGACGACTCGATCTTCACCACGCTGGTGATGGTGATCGCCTTCACCTCGGCCACCGCGCTGATCATGTGGATGGGCGAGCTGATCACCGACCGGGGCATCGGCAACGGCATGTCCATGCTGATGTTCGTCTCCATCGCCGCCGGCTTCCCGGCCTCGCTCTGGCAGATCAAGCAGCAGGGCAGCCTGGCCGACGGGTGGATCGAGTTCGGCACCGTGGTCGCCTGTGGTCTGGCCATGGTCGGCCTGGTGGTCTTCGTCGAGCTGGCCCAGCGCCGGATCCCGGTGCAGTACGCCAAGCGGATGATCGGTCGCCGCTCCTACGGCGGCACCTCCACGTACATCCCGCTCAAGGTCAACCAGGCCGGTGTGATCCCGGTGATCTTCGCCTCCTCGCTGCTCTACATCCCGCAGCTGCTGGTGCAGTTCGCCGGCAGCGAGTCGGGCGGCTGGACGGACTGGGTGTCGCGGTACTTCACCGGCGGTGACCACCCGTACTACATCACCACGTACTTCCTGCTGATCGTCTTCTTCGCCTTCTTCTATGTGGCCATCACGTTCAACCCTGAGGACGTGGCCGAGAACATGAAGAAGTATGGTGGTTTCATCCCGGGTATCCGGGCAGGTAGGCCCACGGTCGAATACCTGAGCTACGTGTTGAACCGGATCACCTGGCCCGGCTCGCTCTACCTCGGTCTGATCGCCCTGGTGCCCACGCTGGCTCTGGTGATGTTCAACGCGCAACAGGACTTCCCGTTCGGTGGCACGTCGATCCTGATCATCGTGGGTGTCGGCCTGGAGACGGTGCGGCAGATTGAGAGCCAGCTCCACCAGCGAAATTACGAAGGGTTCCTCCGCTGATGCGCATCGTCCTCGTCGGACCGCCGGGTGCGGGCAAGGGCACACAGGCGGCACTGCTCGCCGAGCAGCTCGGTGTCCCGCACATCTCCACCGGCAATCTGTTCCGGGCCAACATCAGCGAGGGCACCGAACTGGGGCGCCAGGTCGAGTCGATCATGCGCGAGGGTGGTCTCGTCCCCGACGAGATCACCGTCGCCATGGCGGCCGACCGGATGGCCCAGCCGGATGCCGCCGACGGCTTCCTGCTCGACGGCTTCCCGCGCAACATCGGGCAGGCGAAGTCGCTGGACGCCTCGCTGGCCGAGGCGGGCCTGAGGCTCGACGCGGTGCTCGACCTGGAGGTCCCCGAGGACGAGGTGGTCAAGCGCATCGCCGGCCGCCGGATGTGCCGCAAGGACAGCGCGCATGTCTTCCATGTGGTGAACAACCCGCCGCGCCAGGAGGGCGTCTGCGACGTCTGCGGTGGCGAGCTGTACCAGCGGGACGACGACCAGGCGGACACGGTGCGCAAGCGTCTTGGCCTCTACCACGAGGAGACCGAGCCGATCATCGACTACTACCGCGAGCAGGGGCTTGTCTCCACCATCTCGGCGCTGGCCCCGGTGCCCGAGGTGACGCGGCGGGCCCTGGAGGCCCTGCCCACGGGCGGCTGACCGCCCGCAGCTCGCTGGTGCCCCGCCGGCCCGAGGCCGGCTGACGGCCGGCCGACCGCCGGCGCCGAAAGGAACATCCGATGGTGGAGATCAAGACCCCGGAACAGATCGCCCGCATGCGCGCGGCCGGTCTGGTGGTGGCCGAGATACACCGCAGGTGTGCCGAGGCGGCCGTGCCGGGGGCCACCACCGCTGATCTCGACCTGGTCGCCGCGCGGGTGCTCGCCGAGCGCGGCGCCAAGCCCAACTTCCTGGGCTACGGCGGCTTCCCCGGCAACATCTGCACCTCGGTGAACGACGTGGTGGTGCACGGCATCCCGGACGACGCGACCGTCCTGGCGGACGGGGATCTGCTCTCCATCGACGCCGGCGCGATCGTGGACGGCTGGCACGCGGACGCCGCGCTGACGGTCTTCGTCGGCGGCGAGCCCGAGGGCGGCCGGCCGGCCCAGCTGGCCGAGCTGAACCGGGTCACCGAGGAGTCGCTCTGGGCCGGCATCGCGGCGGTGCGCAAGGGCAACCGCCTGGTGGACGTGTCCCGGGCGATCGAGACCTATGTGCGCCGCCAGCCGCTGCCCCCGTCCGGCAAGTACGGCATCGTCGAGGGATACGGCGGGCACGGCATCGGCAGCGAGATGCACATGGACCCGCATGTGCTGAACTACGTCGACCGCCGCCGGGGCAAGGGCCTCAAGCTGGTGCCCGGCGTCTGCCTGGCGATCGAGCCGATGCTCACGCTCGGCACCCCCAAGACCCATGTGCTGGCCGACGACTGGACGGTCAAGAGCAACGACGGCACCTGGGCCTCGCACTGGGAGCACTCGGTCGCGATCACCGAGGAGGGCCCCCTGGTCCTGACCGCCGTGGACGGCGGCAAGGCCCGGCTGGCCGAGCTCGGCGTGACGACGGCTCCCGATCCCCTGGCATGATGATCTCCATCCCGGGGAACGGATCACTGATTCGTCTTTTCGGGTGGGCTGTCGTAGACTGATTCGTCGGTCCTGGTGCACCCGTCTGCCCAGGGCCATCCAGGTAGCCGATCCCGGAAGGTGAAGCGCTCAAGTATGGCCAAAAAACAAGGGGCCATCGAGATCGAGGGCACGGTCGTCGAGTCTCTCCCGAACGCGATGTTCAAGGTGGAGTTGCAGAACGGGCACCAGGTCCTCGCGCACATCAGCGGCAAGATGCGGATGCACTACATCCGTATCCTTCCCGACGACCGGGTCGTGGTGGAGCTGTCTCCCTACGACCTGACGCGCGGGCGGATCGTCTACCGCTACAAGTAAAACCACAGATCGAGACCCGGAGAGCCTCACACCCATGAAGGTCAGGCCGAGCGTCAAGAAGATCTGCGACAAGTGCAAGGTGATCCGCCGCCACGGGCGCGTCATGGTCATCTGCGAGAACCTGCGCCACAAGCAGCGCCAGGGCTGACGCACCGCACGACCCGCAGCACTCTTCGCCGCGACGACAGCGACAACAAGTAGATACGCAGACACCCGACCCCTCGCTCAGCGCGGGGACGACACCCCCGGTCGGAGGCCGGGGACCCGGCTCGTAATGCTCAAGAGTCTTACGGGAACGGTGCTGCGGCAGACCTCCGAGTATCCACACAGGAGCCAATACATGGCACGCCTCGCCGGCGTAGACCTCCCGCGTGAAAAGCGCATCGAGGTCGCCCTCACCTATGTCTTCGGCATCGGGCGCACCCTTGCCAAGGAGACCCTGGCCAGCACCGGGATCAACCCGGACACCCGCGTGCGCGATCTGGCCGAGGAGGACCTCGTCAAGATCCGCGACTACGTGGACAACAACTTCAGGACCGAGGGTGACCTCCGCCGGGAGATCCAGGCCGACATTCGTCGCAAGGTCGAGATCCAGTGCTACGAGGGTCTGCGGCACCGTCGCGGTCTGCCGGTGCACGGTCAGCGGACCAAGACCAACGCGCGCACCCGCAAGGGTCCGCGTCGCGCGATCGCCGGCAAGAAGAAGCCGGGCAAGAAGTAGTCCGCTAGGACGTCGACCACCGGTCCGTTCCAGCAGGACCGACCACCTCCATGGGAGTGAGAGAGCTACATGCCTCCAAAGGGCCGTACGGCCGGCGCCAAGAAGGTGCGCCGGAAGGAAAAGAAGAACGTCGCTCACGGGCACGCCCACATCAAGAGCACGTTCAACAACACCATCGTCTCGATCACCGACCCCACCGGCAACGTGATCTCCTGGGCCTCCGCCGGCCATGTCGGCTTCAAGGGCTCGCGTAAGTCCACTCCGTTCGCCGCCCAGATGGCCGCGGAGAACGCCGCTCGGCGCGCGCAGGAGCACGGCATGCGCAAGGTGGACGTCTTCGTGAAGGGCCCAGGCTCCGGCCGGGAGACCGCGATCCGTTCCCTCCAGGCCACCGGCCTTGAGGTCGGCTCGATCCAGGACGTCACCCCCACGCCGCACAACGGCTGCCGCCCGCCGAAGCGCCGTCGCGTCTGACCCAGCTGGATCTCCAGCCGAAGTAGGAGAACAAGAGAAAAATGGCGCGATACACCGGGGCCGACTGCAAGCGTTGCCGTCGGGAGAAGCAGAAGCTCTTCCTCAAGGGAGCTAAGTGCGAGAGCGCGAAGTGCCCGATCGAGATCCGTCCTTACCCCCCGGGTGAGCACGGACGCGGGCGCACCAAGGACAGCGAGTACCTCCTTCAGATGCGTGAGAAGCAGAAGTGCGCGCGCATCTACGGGATCCTGGAGAAGCAGTTCCGGGGCTACTACAGCGAGGCCAACCGGCAGTCGGGCAAGACGGGTGAGAACCTGCTCCGCATTCTGGAGTCCCGGCTCGACAACGTGGTGTACCGGGCTGGCTTCGCCAAGTCCCGTGACCACGCTCGTCAGTTGGTCCGGCACGGGCACATCCTGCTCAACGGCAGGAAGACCGACATCCCGTCCGCCAGGGTCGCGCCGTCCGACATCGTCGAGGTGCGGGAGTCGTCCCGTCCGCTGACGCCGTTCCAGGTGGCGCAGGCGGAGGCGGCCGATCGGACCGTGCCGGCGTGGCTGGAGACCGTGCCCTCCGGGCTGCGGATCCTGGTCCACGCGCTGCCCGAGCGCCAGGTGATCGACACCCAGGTGCAGGAGCAGTTGATCGTCGAGCTGTACTCGAAGTAGCGGTTCGGTTCGGAGCGCTCGCCGGGTGACCCGTGTCACCCGGCGGCGCCCGTACCCTTAAGACACCGCACAGCACATATCCATCTGGTTCGGCATCAAATAGCGGGTGCCGAGGACTGGAGTTCATCTCATGCTGATCGCTCAGCGTCCTTCCCTGACCGAAGAGGTCGTGGACGAGTTCCGTTCCCGGTTCGTCATCGAGCCGCTGGAGCCGGGCTTCGGCTACACCCTCGGCAACTCCCTGCGGCGCACGCTGCTCTCCTCGATCCCCGGTGCGGCGGTCACCAGCATCAGGATCGACGGGGTGCTGCACGAGTTCACGACCGTGCCGGGCGTCAAGGAAGACGTCACCGACATGATCCTCAACATCAAGCAGCTGGTCGTCTCCTCGGAGCACGACGAGCCCGTGGTGATGTACCTGCGCAAGCAGGGCCCGGGGCTGGTGACCGCGGCGGACATCGCGCCGCCCGCCGGCGTCGAGGTGCACAACCCGGACCTGGTGCTGGCCACCCTGAACAACAAGGGCAAGCTGGAGATGGAGCTGACCGTCGAGCGCGGTCGCGGCTATGTCTCCGCGGTGCAGAACAAGGCCGCCGGCCAGGAGATCGGCCGGGTTCCGGTGGACTCCATCTACAGCCCGGTGCTGAAGGTCACGTACAAGGTCGAGGCGACCCGTGTCGAGCAGCGCACCGACTTCGACAAGCTGATCGTCGACGTCGAGACCAAGGAGGCCATGCGGCCCAGGGACGCCATGGCCTCGGCCGGCAAGACCCTGGTCGAGCTGTTCGGCCTGGCCCGTGAGCTGAACGTCGACGCCGAGGGCATCGACATGGGCCCGTCCCCGACGGACGCCGCGCTGGCCGCCGATCTGGCGCTGCCGATCGAGGAGCTGGAGCTGACCGTCCGGTCCTACAACTGCCTCAAGCGCGAGGGCATCCACTCGGTGGGCGAGCTGGTGGCCCGCTCCGAGGCGGATCTGCTGGACATCAGGAACTTCGGCGCCAAGTCGATCGACGAGGTCAAGGCCAAGCTGGCCGGGATGGGTCTGGCCCTCAAGGACAGCCCGCCCGGATTCGACCCGACCACCGCCGCCGACGCGTTCGGCGCGGAGGACGAGGGCGACACCGGCTTCGCGGAGACCGAGCAGTACTGAGCGAGCGGTACCGGACCTCGTTCGGTACCGCCCACACTTCCGGGACGCCCGTCCCGGACGGCTGACACCGGTACCTGACACGGCCGGTGCAGAATGACAGGAGAGAGACATGCCGACGCCCACGAAGGGCCGCAGGCTCGGCGGCAGCCCCGCCCACGAGCGCCTGATGGTCGCGAACCTCGCCACCGCGCTGTTCGAGCACGGCCGGATCACCACCACGGTGGCCAAGGCCCGCCGGCTGCGTCCGGTCGCCGAGCGGCTGATCACCAAGGCGAAGAAGGGCGATCTGCACAACCGCCGCCAGGTGATGCAGACGATCAGGGACAAGAGCGTGGTGCACACCCTCTTCACCGAGATCGGCCCGCGGTACGAGAACCGCCCCGGCGGTTACACCCGGATCACCAAGATCGGTCCCCGTCGTGGCGACAACGCCCCGATGGCCGTGATCGAGCTGGTCGAGGCGCTCACCGTGCAGCAGACCGCGGTGAACGAGGCCGAGGGCGCCACCAAGCGCGCCGTCAAGGAGCAGCAGGCCGCCGAGACGCCGGCCGAGAGCACCGAGGCCACCGAGGCCACCGAGGCCAAGGACGAGCAGGCCGAGGAGAAGAAGGAGGACTGAGGTCCCCCCTTCTCCCGAGGTCTGACGGGCCCGCCCCCGCGAAGGGGGCGGGCCCTTGTCCGTGGGTGCGACGCGCGAGAGGAACGGTGTGGACGAGGAAGCGCGGCCCGAGTCGGTGCGGGTGCGGCTCGATCTGGCGTATGACGGGCGGGAGTTCTCCGGCTGGGCGCGGCAACGGGGCCGGCGCACCGTGCAGGAGGAGCTGGAGGACGCGCTGCGGGTGGTCACCCGGGCGGAGCGGGCGCCCGAGTTGACGGTGGCCGGGCGCACCGACGCGGGGGTGCACGCCAGGGGGCAGGTGGCGCATGTGGACCTGCCGGTCGAGGTGTGGGCCGAGCAGCGGGAGCGGCTGCTGCGCCGGCTGGCCGGCCGGCTGCCGCACGATGTGCGGGTGTGGCGGGTGACGGCGGCGCCGCCGCACTTCGACGCGCGGTTCTCCGCGCTGTGGCGTCGCTACGCCTACCGGGTGAGCGACCATCCGGGCGGCGTCGACCCGCTGCGGCGCGGCCATGTGCTCTGGCACAACTGGCCGTTGGACGTCGCGGCGATGAACGAGGCGTCCCGGCTGCTGTTGGGCGAGCACGACTTCGCCGCCTACTGCAAGCGCAGGGAGGGCGCCACCACCATCCGCCGGCTGCTGACGCTGGAGTGGCGGCGGGACGCGGACGGCGTGATCGAGGGCACCGTGCGGGCCGACGCGTTCTGCCACAACATGGTGCGGGCGCTGGTGGGCGCGCTGCTCTTCGTCGGCGACGGGCATCGGGCGCCCGACTGGCCGGCGCGCGTGCTCTCCGGCGGGGTGCGGGACTCGGCGGTGCATGTGGTGCGCCCGCACGGGCTGACGCTTGAGGAGGTGGCCTATCCGGCGGACGACCGGCTGGCCGACCGCAACCGGGAGGCCCGCACCCTGCGCACCCTGGGGGAGCGGGCCTGACGGCGGCTACTCGTCGGCGTTCTCCTCCTGGCCGCGCTGCCGCTCCTCGACCAGGGCGCTGGCCGAGGCGGACGCCTGGACCTCGCCGCGCCTGATGATCTGTGCGAAGGCGTGGTCGTTGCCGTCCCGCGCGGCCTGCTGGGCCGGGGTGCCGTCGCCGCTGTCGGGGCTGCCGTCGGCGTTGCCCGCGATGGCGAAGTAGACGTAGCGGCCCACCTGGTTGCGGGTGGTGCGGCAGCCGCCGCGGTCGCAGAGGGCGCCGGCGTCGCCGCCGGGCAGCACCTGGACGGAGCCCGGGACATCGGCGCCGTGCACCGCCAACGCGGCCTCCTCGGACGGCAGTTGCGCCACTCCGACGGTGACGCCCACGCCGCCGCCGACAAAGGTGGCGCGCAGCAGGGCGACGCAGCCCTGCTCGGTGAGCTGGGCGGCCAGATCGCCGGAGACGAAGGCGGCGCAGTCCTCGCCCGCGTCGCTGGCGACCAGGGCGTAGGAGCGGTCGCCGGCCTCCAGCGGCTCCTCGCCGTAGAAGCCGCTCACGTCGAAGGGCGCGGTGTCCTTGTCGGCGTCGCTGATGAACTCCCTGGCCGAGGGGATGGGCGGCAGGGTGGTCTCGCCGAAGGTGGGCTCGGCGTCGTCGGAGCCGGTGGCCTCGGGCAGGGTGGCGCTTGGCCCCGCGGTGTCACCGCCCTTGTCGTCGCCCTGGTTGACGATGGCGAGGGCCACCACGATGCCGATCACCGCGGCGGCGCCCACACAGGTGCCGATGATGGTCCAGCGCTTGCGGGACTTCTTGCGGTCCGCGTCGGCGGCCAGCGCGTTCCAGTCCGGCCGCGCGTCTCCCCCGGGGACCCACTGGGGTCCCCCCTGCCCTTGGCTCATGGGCGGCAGTTTAATGCGGTCGCGGCGGTGTGCACCGCCCGGTCCCGGCGGAACCGGCCGGGCCGGGAGAAGCCGTGCCAAATCCGGTTGGCGCCCGTCGGCCGTCCCCGGCAGACTTCGCCGGATGGGACATATCGAGGCGGCGCACGTCGAGTACCACCTGCCGGACGGCAGGACGCTGCTGGCGGACGTGTCGTTCCGCGTCGGCGACGGCGAGATCGCCGCGCTGGTCGGGGCCAACGGCGCTGGCAAGACGACGCTGCTGCGGCTGGCCGCCGGCGAGTTGACGCCGCACGGCGGCACGGTGACGGTCAGCGGCGGTCTCGGCGTGATGCCGCAGTTCGTGGGCAGCGTTCGGGACGAGCGCACCGTGCGGGACCTGCTGGTCTCGGTGGCCGAGCGCCGGCTGCGGGAGGCGGCCCTGGCGCTGGACGCGGCCGAGCTGACGATGATGGAGAACGACGACGAGCCGGCCCAGCTCGCCTACGCCCAGGCGCTCTCCGACTGGGGCGAGGCGCGCGGCTACGAGGCGGAGACCCTCTGGGACATCTGCACCGTGGCGGCGCTCGGCGTCCCGTTCGAGCAGGCCAGGTGGCGCGAGGTGCGCACGCTCTCCGGCGGCGAGCAGAAACGGCTGGTGCTTGAGGCGCTGCTGCGCGGCCCCGACCAGGTGCTGCTCCTCGACGAGCCGGACAACTACCTGGATGTGCCGGGCAAGCGCTGGCTGGAGGAGCGGCTGGCCGAGACGGCGAAGACGGTGCTCTTCGTCAGCCACGACCGGGAGTTGCTGGCCCGCGCCGCCAACCGGGTCGTCAGCGTGGAGCCGAGCCCGGCCGGCTCGGACGTGTGGGTGCACGGCGGCGGGTTCGGCACGTATCCCGAGGCGCGGGAGCGGCGCTTCGAGCGGTTCGAGGAGCTGCGGCGGCGCTGGGACGAGCAGCACGCGCGGCTGAAGAAGCTGGTCGTCGACATGCGGCAGTACGCCTCGCGCAGCGACGACATGGCCTCCCGCTACAAGGCGGCGCAGACCAGGCTGCGGAAGTTCGAGGAGGCCGGGCCGCCGCAGGAGCCGCCGCGCAAGCAGGAGATCAGGATGCGGCTGCGCGGCGGGCGCACCGGGGTGCGCGCCGTCACCTGCGAGGGCCTGGCGCTGACCGGCCTGATGAAGCCGTTCGACCTGGAGGTCTTCTACGGCGAGCGGGTCGCGGTGCTCGGGTCCAACGGCTCGGGGAAGTCGCACTTCCTGCGGCTGCTCGCGGGCGAGGAGGTGGCGCACACCGGCGCCTGGAAGCTGGGCGCCCGGGTGGTGCCGGGACACTTCGCGCAGACCCACGCCCATCCGGAGCTGATGGGGCGGACGCTGCTCGACATCCTCTGGAAGGAGCACGCCAGGGACCGGGGCCCGGCCACCTCGGCGCTGCGCCGCTACGAGCTGGACCGGCAGGCCGAGCAGCGCTTCGACCGGCTCTCCGGCGGGCAGCAGGCGCGGTTCCAGATCCTGTTGCTGGAGCTGTGCGGGGTCACCGCGCTGCTGTTGGACGAGCCAACGGACAACCTGGACCTGGAGAGCGCGCAGGCCCTCCAGGACGGCCTTGAGGCGTTCGAGGGGACGGTCCTCGCGGTGACCCACGACCGCTGGTTCGCCCGTTCCTTCGACCGGTACCTGGTCTTCGGCGAGGACGGCCGGGTGCGGGAGACGGCCGAGCCGGTCTGGGACGAACGGCGGGTCCGGCGGGCGCGCTGAGCCCAGGCCCCGTGGGGCCCCCGGGGCTCGTTTTGACCCGTCCGGCGGGAGCGCGGTATTCTGCCTGGTCGATAATGCGTTTGGCTTGCTCTATCTCACGTGAGGGGCCCAGCGCCGGTCCACCAGGATGGTTGCCAGGGGTCAAGTACCCGGTTGCGTCACCGGAGAACGACCAATCCTGTCCGCTCGCCAGGTGGCCTTGTCAGGAACCACTCACTGAAAAGCGAAGGCTACGACCCGTGCGTACGTACAGCCCCAAGCCAGGCGACGTCCAACGTCAGTGGCACGTCATTGACGCTGCCGATGTCGTCCTGGGCCGACTGGCCTCCCAGGCCGCCACCCTTCTGCGGGGCAAGCACAAGCCGGTGTACGCGCCGCACGTTGACACCGGTGACTTCGTCATCATCGTCAACGCCGACAAGGTGCACCTGTCCGGCAACAAGCGGACCCAGAAGCTCGCCTACCGCCACTCCGGCTACCCGGGCGGTCTCCGCTCGGTGCGCTACGGGGACCTGCTGGAGCAGAACCCGGAGCGCGCGGTGGAGAAGGCCGTCAAGGGGATGCTCCCCAAGAACACCCTGGGCCGTCAGATGCTCTCGAAGCTGAAGGTCTACGCAGGCCCCGACCACCCGCACGCGGCTCAGCGCCCTGTGCCGTTCGAGATCACCCAGGTCGCGCAGTAGTCCGGCCACAGCCCCAAGCGAAGAGAATCTGAGGAGAATCGTGGCCGAGACCACCCCCGAGAACCTGGACGCCGAGGTCCCCGAGGTTCAGGAGTACACCACCGAGAGCACGGGCGAGGAGTTCGCCGCCTCCGGTGAGGAGCTGAACGCCCGCTTCGGTGACCCGCTCCCCGGCGCCGGCACCGGCCGCCGCAAGAACGCCATCGCCCGGGTCCGGATCGTCCCCGGCTCCGGCAAGTGGCGCATCAACGGCCGCACGCTGGAGGGGTACTTCCCCAACAAGGTGCACCAGCAGTCCGTGAACGAGCCGTTCAAGGTGCTGGAGCTCGACGAGCGCTACGACGTGGTCGCCCGGATCGCGGGCGGCGGCATCTCGGGCCAGGCCGGCGCGCTGCGCCTCGGCGTGTCCCGCGCGCTCAACGAGGCGGACGTGGAGAACAACCGCGGTGCGCTGAAGAAGGCCGGCTTCCTGACCCGTGACGCCCGTGCGGTGGAGCGGAAGAAGGCCGGTCTGAAGAAGGCCCGTAAGGGGACGCAGTACAGCAAGCGGTAATCGCTGGCAGGATTTTGCAAACGCCCCGGCAGCACTTCCGTGCTGCCGGGGCGCCCCCTTTTATAGGGTCGACAGGGCATTAAGGTCACGGGCCGCGCGGGTGAACTCGGAGGAAAGAACAGTGGGACGACTCTTCGGTACGGACGGTGTACGCGGTGTCGCCAACGAGGATCTGACGGCCGAGCTGGCGCTCGGCCTGTCGGTCGCCGCGGCGCAGGTGCTGACCGGCTCGAAGAGTCCCGACGGCCGCCGACCGACCGCGGTGGTGGGCCGCGACCCCCGCGCCTCGGGCGAGTTCCTCGAAGCGGCCGTGGTCGCCGGTCTCGCCTCCGCCGGCGTCGACGTGCTGCGGGTCGGCGTGCTGCCGACGCCCGCTGTGGCGTATCTGACGGGTGCGCTGGGCGCCAACTTCGGCGTGATGCTCTCCGCGAGCCACAACCCGATGCCGGACAACGGGATCAAGTTCTTCGCCAGGGGCGGCCACAAGCTGGCCGACGATCTGGAGGACCGGATCGAGACCTGCTACCGGGACCACGCGGCCGGCCAGTCCTGGGACCGCCCGGTGGGCGCGGGCGTGGGCCGGGTCACCGAGTACACCGAGGGCTTCGACGGCTATGTGTCGCACCTGGTGGGCGTGCTGCCCAACCGGATCGACGGCCTCAAGGTCGTCATCGACACCGCCCACGGCGCCGCCTCCAGGGTCGCGCCCGAGGCGTTCGCCCGCGCCGGCGCCGACGTGATCAGCATCGGCGCCAAGCCCGACGGGCTCAACATCAACGACGGCTGCGGCTCCACCCACCTCGACCATCTGCGGGACGCGGTGCTCAGCCACAGCGCCGACCTCGGCATCGCGGTCGACGGCGACGCGGACCGCTGCCTGGCCGTCGACGGCGACGGCGCCGAGGTCGACGGGGACCAGATCCTCGCCGTGCTGGGCCTGGCGATGCGGGAGGCCGGCACGCTGCGGCACAACACCGTGGTCGCCACCGTGATGTCCAACCTGGGCTTCACCCTGGCCATGGAGCGCGAGGGGCTGCTGCTCAAGCAGACCGCGGTGGGCGACCGCTATGTGCTGGAGGAGATGAAGCGCGGCGGCTACTCGCTCGGCGGCGAGCAGTCCGGCCATGTGATCGTGCTGGACCACGCGACCACGGGCGACGGCTCCCTCACCGGGCTGCTGCTGGCCGCCAGGGTCGCCGCCACCCGCCGCCCGCTGGCGGAGCTGGCCGGCGTGATGGAGCGGCTGCCGCAGGTGCTGATCAACGTGCGGGACGTCGACAGGGGCCGGGTCGCCGAGAGCCGCGAGCTGGCCGAGGCGGTGGCCGAGGCCGAGCGGCAGCTCGGCGAGACGGGCCGGGTGCTGCTGCGGCCCTCGGGCACCGAGCCGCTGGTGCGGGTCATGGTGGAGGCGGCGGACGCCGCGCAGGCGCGGGCGGTCGCGGCCGGCCTCGCCGATGTGGTCAAGTCGGCGCTGGGCTGAGCTTTCACGTGGTGTTCGTTCACAGCTTCCGCAGCCGCAGCCCGTGCACCGCGTGGTCCGGCCCCTTGCGCAGCACCAGCGAGGCGCGGCCCCTGGTCGGCGCGATATTGTCCACCAGATTGGGCTCGTTGACCTCCCGCCAGGTGTCCGTCGCGAAGTTCAACGCCTTTTCCTCGGAGAGTTCCGCGTACTTTCGGAAATAGGAACGCGGATCGCGGAACGCGGTGGCCCGAAGCGCGAGGAAACGCTGGAGATACCAGCTCTCGATGTCCGCCGTGCTGGCGTCCACATACACCGAGAAATCGAAGTAGTCGGCGACCCCGAGCCGTCCTGGCGGCGCCGGCTGGAGCACGTTGAGCCCTTCGAGGATCAGGATGTCGGGCGCCCGGACGGCCTCCCGTTCACCCGGCACGATGTCGTACACCAGATGCGAGTACACCGGGGCGCGCACCTCGGCGCGGCCCGATTTGACCTCCGCCACGAACCGGGTCAGCGCGCGCCGGTCGTAGGACTCGGGGAAGCCCTTGCGGCGCAGCAGCCCGCGCCGTTCCAACTCGGCGTTGGGCAGCAGGAACCCGTCGGTCGGCACCAGCGCGACCCGGTACCCCTCCGGGCCCTGCGCCAGCAGCGCGCGCAGCAGCCTGGCCACCGTGGACTTGCCGACCGCCACGCTGCCGGCGATCCCCACCACGAACGGGGTCGCCGGCTGCGGGCCGCCCAGGAAGGCGCCGACCCGGCCGCGCAGCTGGCGCGCGGCGTCGATGTGCAGCCGCAGCAGATCGGCCAGCGGCAGGTAGACCTCCCTGACCTCCTCCAGGCCGATCACGTCCCCGAGGCCGCGCAGCCTTTCCACGTGTTCGGCGCTGAGCGGCGGGGTCCCGCCGTCCGGTGGACGGCTCCAGGCGGCGCGGGACAGGTCGACGTAGGGGGTCGGGCGTGCGGGGCGCCGGGACGACGGTGAGGTGGCCACCCGCCCATTGTTCCGTCCGGCTCCACGCGCCGTGCGGCGCCCCCGATACGCTGCCGACATGTGCGGGATCGTCGGATACACGGGTGTGCGGTCGGCCCTCGATGTGGTGCTCGCCCAGCTGGCCGGTCTCGGCCCGCCGGGCGAGCCGGCGGCGGGCGGCTGGGGCGTCGCGGTGCTGGCCGACGGCGGTGGCCTCGGGACCTGCGTCGCCGACGGGCCCCTGGCCGCCCTGGACGAGGCGCTGCGGCTGCGCCCGCTGCCCAGCGGCGGCTGCGGCCTCGGCCTGGCCGGCAGGCCCCAGCTGGACGAGGCGGGGCGGGTCGCCGTCGCGCTGGCCGGCGAGGTGGTCAACCTCCCCGCTCTGACCGCCGAGTTGACGGCCAGGGGCCACGCCATGCGCGGGGGCGACCCCGGCGAGGCGGGGGCGCACCTCTTCGCCGAGGCGTTCTCGTCCGCCGCCGATCCCGCCGAGGCGATGCGCCAGGTCTGCCGCGCGCTGCGCGGCGACTTCGCGCTGCTGGCCCTGCACGCGGACGCCCCCGACACGCTGGTCGCGGCCCGACGCGGGCTGCCGCTGACGGTCGGCCTCGGCGTGGGCGAGGCGCTGGTCGCCTCGGACGAGGCGGCGTTCGCCGCCCAGCCCACCGGGGAGGTGCTCCGCCTCGACGGCACCCCCGGCGAGCAGGTCGTGCTGCTGCGCCGGGAGTGGGACGAGGTCGGGTGCGAGATCACCGACGCGGAGGGGGGCGTGCTGCGCGCATGATCGTGGGCGTGGGCATCGACGTGGCCGAGATCGAACGCTTCGGCCGATCCCTTGACCGGACACCGGGGTTGGCACGCCGGCTCTTCGTCGAGGCGGAGCTGTGGCTGCCCGGCGGTGAACGGCGCGGCGTCGCCTCGCTGGCCGCCAGGTTCGCCGCGAAGGAGGCCCTGGCCAAGGCGCTGGGCGCGCCCGGCGGGCTGCGCTGGACGGACGCCGAGGTGATCCAGACCGACTCGGGCCGCCCGCGCCTTGAGGTGCGCGGCACGGTCGCGGCCCGCGCCGAGGCGCTGGGCGTCACCGGCTGGCACATCTCGCTCAGCCACGACGCGGGGATCGCCTCGGCCGTGGTGATCGCCGAGGGCGAAACCGGTCGGCCCGCGGCCGGCTAGGCCACCCACCCGCCGCCGCGCGGGCGGTGGCGTCGGGCCGGTTCGGGCGGGCGGCGCCTCGCTTGCCCGCGTGGGCAGCGCTTCGCTCGGCGGGCGGGCCGGGTGTCCGTCGTGCGGGGCGGTTGGGTTGGGCCGCTTCGGCGGCCGGTTCAGGTAGTCGGCCGCCCGCCCCGCGCGGGCGGCGCTTCGCCCGGCCGGCAGGGCACGCGGCGTGGTGACCGCTCCTGCGCGGGCCTGCGGCCTTGGTGTCGTTGGCTCCGGGGGCGGCTACTTGCTGTTGTCCGGCCGGTGTGGCGCGCGCTGTCGGGTCTGTGCGCTCGATGGTTGACGGCTCATGCGTCAAGCGCGCCGCCGGCCACCTGCCGTTGCCGGCCCCGCACGGGTGGCGGGGTTGGACCGCTTCAGATGGTCGGCCGTCCGCCCCGCGCCTCGCTTGCCCGCGTGGGCAGCGCTTCGCTCGGCGGGCGGGCCGGGTGTCCGTCGTGCGGGGCGGTTGGGTTGGGCCGCTTCGGCGGCCGGTTCAGGTAGTCGGCCGCCCGCCCCGCGCGGGCGGCGCTTCGCTCGGCCGGCAGGGCACGCGGCGTGGTGACCGCTCCTGCGTGGGCCGTGCGCCGGTGTTGTCGGGCCTGCTCGCCCTTGCTGCCGCTGGCTCCGCCGCTCAGCCCGCGCGGCAAGCGCACCGTGTGGCGAGCGCACGGCTGCCGAGCCGGTCCTCGTCCCGTGGCCACCTGCCGCCGCTCAGCCCGCGTGGCGAGCGCATCGCGTGGCGAGCGCACGGCTGCCGAGCCGGTCCTCGTCCCGTGGCCACCTGCCGCCGCCAAGCCCGCGCGGCAAGCGCATCGCGTGGCGAGCGCACCGCCGGCTCCGCCGCCAAGCCCGCGTGGCAAGCGCATCGCGTGGCGAGCGCACTGCTGGCCTCGCTGCCAAGCCCGCGCGGCGAGCGCACTGCGTGGCGAGCGCACCGTTGCCGAGCCGGTCCTCGTCCCGTGGCCACCTGCCGCCGCCAAGCCCGCGTGGCAAGCGCATCGCGCGGCAAGCGCACCGCGGCTCAACCGTCTCGGCGGTCGTCCAGCAGCTCGCGCCAGACCGTGGGGAGGCTCTCCGTGAGGGTGGAGGCCGTCGGGGGGAGGGGGGCCCGGCGGCCGGCGCGGCCGTGGAGGTGGGCGGCCACCGCCGCCGCCTCCCTGGCCGGGAGGCCGGCGGCCAACAGCCCGCCGGCCAGGCCCGAGAGGACGTCCCCGCTGCCGGCGGTCGCCAGCCAGGGGGTGCCGGTGTCGTTGACCAGCACCGGGCCGCCGGCGGGGCCGGCGATCACCGTGGTGGAGCCCTTCAGCAGCGCGGTAGCCCCGAAGCGCTCCGCCAACTCCCGGACGGAGGCCAATCGTTGGCTCTCCACCCGGGCTCGGTCGCGGCCGAGCAGCGCCGCCGCCTCGCCCGCGTGCGGGGTGAGCAGGGTCGGCGCCGAGCGGGCGCGGACCCTGGCCTCGTCCAGGCCGTGCAGCGCGTCGGCGTCCAGCAACAGCGGCACATCGGCGGCCAGCGCCTCGTCCAGCACCCGCGCCGCGTCAGGGCGGTCGCCGAGCCCGGGGCCCACCGCCCACGCCTGCACCCGGCCCGCCTCGGCCGGCGTGCCCGAGGTGACCAGCGCCTCCGGGTAGCGGGCGATCACCGCGTCGCAGGCGGGCCCCGCGTACCGGACGGCGCCGACGCCGCCGTGCAGCGCGCCGCCGACGGTGAGCACCGCGGCGCCCGGGTAGCGGGCCGAGCCGGCGGCGACGCCGAGCACGCCGCGCCGGTACTTGTCGCTCTCCCCCGTGGGGCGGGGCAGCAGCGCGGCGACCTCCGCCGCGGTCAGCGCCGCCACCTCGGGCTCGGCCGGCAGCAGCGGCCCGAGGCCGATGTCCACCAGCAGCACCTCGCCGGCGTGGTCGCGCGCCGGGTCGATCAGCAGCCCCGGCTTGTGGGTGCCGAAGGTGACCGTCGTGGTGGCGCGCACGGCGGGGCCCGTCACCTCGCCCGTGTCGGCGTTCACCCCGCTGGGCAGGTCCACGGCGACCACCGGCGCCCCGCTCCCGGCCACCAGCCGCGCCAACTCGGCGGCGGCCGGCCGCAGTCCGCCCCTGCCGCCGATGCCGACGATCCCGTCCACCACCAGCGAGGCCCGCCCCAGCAGCGCGGTCAGCTCCGCGTCGGCCGCGTCCGCGACCTCAAGGCTCCGCCCGCCGGCGGCGCGCAGCGCGGCAAGACCGCCCCGATGCGCCCGGTCGGGGGTCAGCAGCAGCGCCGTCACGCCGACGCCGCGCCGGGTCAGCCGGGCGCCGGCATAGAGCGCGTCGCCCCCGTTGTCGCCGCTGCCGACCAGCAGCACCACCCGGTGGGCGGCGCGCCGCCCACCGGCCCTGAGCAGCCCGGCGCAGACGGCGGCGAGACCGGCGGCGGCCCGGTCCATCAACGTGCCTTCGGGGAGCCGCGCCAGCAGGGCGTGTTCGGCGTCGCGCACGGTCTCGGCTCGGTAAGCAGTCCTCATGGGACCCAGTCTGGCCCCCGCGCACCGCGCCGGCACGGCCCCGCACCAGCGGGAGGGGTCCCCGCGCGCGGCGGGCTCCTGCGACACTGGTGGGCGATGAACGACGACGCACCCACCGCGCCCGCGGGGCCCGCAGCGCCGGCTCGGAGTGCCGCGCTCCGCGCGGACATCGACCTGGCCGCCCTGCGTTCCAACGTGCGCGCGCTGCGCGGCCGGCTGACCGGCGGCGCCGAACTGATGGCCGTGGTCAAGGCCGACGGCTATGGCCACGGCATGGTGCCGTGCGCCCGCGCCGCCCGCGCCGCCGGCGCCGGTTGGCTGGGCACGGCGACGCCGGCGGAGGCGCTCGCGCTGCGCGCGGCCGGCGACCGGGGCCGGGTGCTGTGCTGGCTGTGGACGCCCGAAGGGCCCTGGCGGCAGGCGGTCGAGGCCGATATCGACGTCTCCGTCAGCGGCCTCTGGGCGCTGGAAGCCGCCGTCGAGGCCGCCCGCGCGGCCGGCCGGCCGGCCAGGGTGCAGCTCAAGGCGGACACCGGTCTCGGCCGCAACGGCGCCCCGCCGGCCGACTGGCCGGCGCTGGTCGCCGCTGCGCGCGCCGCCGAGGCGTCGGGCGAGGTCAGCGTCACCGGGCTCTGGTCGCACCTGGCCTGCGCCGACGAGCCGGGGCATCCGTCGATCAAAGCCCAACAGACCGTGTTCGCCGAGGCGTTGGCCACCGCCGAGCGGGCCGGGCTCCGCCCCGAGGTGCGCCATCTGGCGAACTCGCCCGGCACGTTGACCCTGCCGGACGCGCACTACGACCTGGTGCGGACCGGCGTCTCGATCTACGGCCTCTCGCCGTCCGCCGAGGTCGGCACCCCCGAGGACTTCGGCCTGCGCCCGGTGATGACGCTGCGCGCCGCGCTGGCCGCCGTCAAGCGGGTGCCGGGCGGGCACGGCGTCAGCTACGGCCACCACTACACCACCCCTGGCCCGACCACCCTGGCGCTGGTGCCGGCCGGCTACGCGGACGGCGTCCCCCGGCACGCGTCGGGCAGCGGCCCCGTGCTGGTCGCCGGGAAGTGGCGCACGGTGGCGGGGCGGGTCGCGATGGACCAGTTCGTGGTGGACCTCGGCGGGGACACCGCGCGGGTCGGCGACGAGGCGCTGCTCTTCGGCCCGGGCGACCGGGGCGAGCCGACGGCGGAGGACTGGGCGCGCGCCGTGGGCACCATCGGCTACGAGATCGTCACCCGGATCGGGCCGCGCGTCCCCCGCGTCTACCACGGGGTCGAGCCGGCGCCGGGGGAGCCGGCGGGGTGAGCGCCAGGTGAACGGTTGGGCGAGGCGGGTCGGGATAGCCGGCGTCGCGCTGGGCGCCGTGGCCACCACGGTCGCCGTGGAACGGCTCACCGTCAGCCGTTCGGTGCGCCGCCAGGCCCGGCAGGCGCTGGACGCGGCCGGCCCGTTCGGCGGCCTGCGCGGCACCCCGGGCACGGCGATCGCCGACGACGGCACCCCGCTGCACTACGAGACGGACGAGATAGCCGACGTCGGTCGGACGGGGGCACCGACCGTGGTGTTCTGCCACGGCTACTGCCTCAGCCAGGACGTGTGGCACTTCCAACGCGCCGCGCTGCGCGGCCGGGTGCGCGCCGTCTACTGGGACCAGCGCGGGCACGGGCGTTCCGCGCCCGGGCGCGCGCAACGGGAGCGCGGGGAGCCGTTGCCCATCGACCAGTTGGGCCGCGATCTGCGCGCGGTGCTGGACGCCGCCGCGCCCGAGGGGCCGATCGTGCTCGTCGGGCACTCGATGGGCGGCATGACGGTGCTGGCGTTGGTGCAGCGCTTCCCCGACCTGGTCGCCCGCCGGGTCGCCGGCGTCGCCCTGCTGAGCACCTCGGCAGGCGATCTGGGCGAGGTCACCTACGGCTTCCCGCCGCTCGCCGTGCGCGCCGCTCGCCGGGTGCTGCCCGGGGTGCTGCGCGCCCTCGGCTCCCAGGCCGAGCTGGTGGAACGGGGGCGCCGCACGGTCGGCGACCTCTACGCCGGGCTGATCCGCCGCTACTCCTTCGGCGATCCCGACCAGGTCGACCCTGGTGTCGCCAGGTTCGCCGAGCGGCTCATCGAGTCGGTGCCGATCGATGTGGTCGCCGAGTTCTATCCGGCGTTCGCCGAACACGCCACCTGGGACGCGCTGACCACGCTGCGCGCGCTCGCCGAGGAGCTGCCGACGCTGGTGCTGGTCGGCTCCCTGGACGAGATCACGCCGCCCGCGCACAGCGAGCGGATCGCCGCCGAGCTGCCGGTCGCCACCTCGGTGACGCTGCCGGGCGCCGGCCATCTGGTGCCGCTTGAGGCTCCCGAGCTGGTGAACGCGCACCTCGCCGAGCTGCTCGCGCGTAGCATCGGCTCCCATGGGCCACCAGCTGACTGAGACGTCCACGCGCCGCACCGTGCCGACGCCGGAGGAGATGACCGATCTTGGCCGGCGGCTGGCCGGCCTGCTGAGGGCCGGTGATCTGGTGCTGCTGAGCGGGGAGTTGGGCGCCGGCAAGACCACACTCGCCCGGGGCCTCGGCGCCGGGCTCGGGGTGCGGGGCGCCGTCACCTCGCCCACCTTCGTGATCGCCAGGGTGCACCCCCCGCTCGCCGGGGGGCCGCCGCTGGTCCATGTGGACGCCTACCGTCTCGGCGGCGGCCTGGACGAGATGGCGGACCTCGACCTGGACGTGGCGCTGCCGGAGTCGGTGGTGGTGGTGGAGTGGGGCGAGGACCGCGTCGAGGAGCTGGCCGACGACCGGCTGCACGTGGTGATCCACCGCGCCCTGACACAGGCCCCCGCCGGCGAGGGCGCCGAAGACCCCCGCGAGGTCACCTTCCGGGCCGTCGGCCCCCGTTGGCAGGGCGTGGACCTGGCGGCCGGCCTGGCCGGCTGACCGGCCCCGGCTTCCCGGATCAGGGCACCACCACGACGACGGAGCCCTCGGTGGCGAACTCCCACATCACCTCGCCGTCGGCGCGCGTCTGACGGACGGCGCCGGTGCGCTGGCTGGCCTCGGGGTTGGGCGTGGAGCCGTCGACCGCCGCCGAGAAGCCGAACACCGTTCCGTCGTCGGCCGTGTGGAAGATCACCGAGTGCTCGATCGCCACCCCGTCGGAGCCGGTGCCCTGCTCCCAGCGGGAGGTGATGGCATAGCTGCCGGGATCCGGGCTCTGGGAGCTGGGGAAGACCTCGTACGTCCTGGTGACGGCCTCGCCCGTGCCGTCCTCGCTCTCGTCGACCAGCCAGATGCGCCGCTGCTCCAGCGCGTACACCACGCGGCGGCCCTCGCCCGACTCGGCCGGCAGCGCCGGCTGTTCGTCCACGACGCCGCCATCGGCGCCGCCGTCCGCGTTGTCGCTGCCGCCCTCGGTCTCCTCGGCGGGCGGCGCGGCGGGCGTGCTGGGCGGCCAGTTGTCGGCGGCCGACGCCTGGTACGCGAAGAAGCCGACGACGGCGAGCGCCGCGGCGGTCAGTGCGGTGACGAAGACACCGGAGCTTGAGCCTGAGCTGTGGCGCGCCACGGTTCGTTGCCGCCTTTCGCGATGCGGACGCCGCCTTCGCGACGGGTCGGACGCGCGGATGCGGTTCCGCGCCCGTCGACGCTACCAGGCGTCGGCGGCCCCCCGGCGGAGCCGTACGCTTGCTGCGTGCTGCTGCTCGCCATGGACACCGCCACCCCGGCCGTCACGGTCGCCCTGTTCGACGCGGACGCGGACCGCGTCCTCGCCGCCGTGGAGCGGGTGGACGCCCGCAGACACGGGGAGTTGCTGATGCCGGCCGTCGACCGGGTGCTGACCGAGGCCGGGCGCGGGCTCGACGAGGTCACGGGGCTGGTCGCCGGCACCGGGCCCGGGCCCTACACGGGGCTGCGGGTCGGCCTGGTGACGGCGGCGGCGCTGGGCGCGGCCCGTTCGCTGCCGGTGTACGGCGTCTGCACGCTGGACGGCGTCGCGTTCGCCGCCGGTCTCGACGAGCCGTTCGTGGTGGCGACGGACGCCCGCCGCAAGGAGGTCTACTGGGCCGGCTACGCGGACGCCGTGACCCGCCTCGAAGGCCCGGCCGTCGACAAGCCGGCCGAGATCGCCGAACGGGTCGCGGGCCGCCCGGTGGTGGGCGCCGGCGGGGCGCTCTACCCGGACTCCTTCCCCGGCGCGCGACCCGATCTGCCGGCGCACGCCTCGGCGGGCGCGCTGGCCGCTCTCGCCGCGCGCCGGCTCGCGGCCGGCGAGGATCTTGACGCGCCCCAGCCGCTCTATCTGCGCCGCCCGGACGCCAGGGAGCCGGCCGGCTACAAGGCCGTCACCCCGCCGCCGGCCGAAGCGGTCGCCCGCCGATGACGGAGGTCGTGCTGCGCGCGATGCGCTGGTGGGACATCGAGCCCGTGCTGGCCCTTGAGGCGGAGCTGTTCGCCCAGGACGCCTGGTCGGCGGGCATGTTCTGGTCCGAACTGGCCGGCGCCGGCGGCCCCGAGCCGACCAGGGAGTATCTGGTGGCCGACGCGGCGGACGAGGTGGGCCTGGCCGGCTACGCGGGCCTCGGCGTCGCGGGGGACACCGCCGAGGTGATGAGCATCGCCGTCACGGGGGCCCACCAGGGCACCGGGCTCGGGGCGAGGCTGCTGACCCGGCTGATCGAGAGCGCCGGCGCCTTCGGCTGCCGCGAGGTCATGCTGGAGGTCCGGGTGGACAACGAACCGGCCAAGCGGCTCTACACCCGCTTCGGCTTCCGACAGATCGGCGTGCGCCGGGGCTACTACCAGCCCGGCAACCGGGACGCGCTGGTGATGCGCAAGGAACTCGCCCCCGAGGCGACACGAGGGAAGTCCTGAGGAATGGCTGACGAACCACTGGTCCTGGGCATCGAGACCTCCTGCGACGAGACGGGCGTCGGCGTGGTCAGGGGGACCACGCTGCTGGCCGACGCCGTCGCCTCCAGCGTCGACGAACACGCCCGCTACGGCGGCGTGGTGCCGGAGATCGCCAGCCGGGCGCATCTGGAGGCGATGGTCCCCACCATCGAACGGGCCCTGGCCGAGGCCGGGGTCGCGGCGAGCGATCTGGACGGGGTCGCGGTCACCGCAGGGCCCGGGCTCGCCGGCGCGCTGCTGGTCGGCGTCTCGGCGGCCAAGGCGTACGCCTACGCCCTGGACAAGCCGCTCTACGGGGTCAACCACCTGGCGTCGCACATCTGCGTCGACCAGCTGGAACACGGCCCGCTGCCCGAGCCGACGATGGCGCTGCTGGTCTCGGGCGGCCACTCCTCGCTGCTGCTGGCGCCCGACATCACCACGGACGTCCGCCCGTTGGGCGCCACCATCGACGACGCGGCTGGCGAGGCGTTCGACAAGGTCGCCAGGGTGCTGGGGCTCGGCTTCCCCGGCGGCCCCGCGATCGACCGCGAGGCCAGGCGCGGGGATCCGGCCGCCATCGCGTTCCCCCGTGGGCTGACCGGGCCGAGGGACGCGCCGTTCGACTTCTCGTTCTCCGGGCTGAAGACGGCGGTCGCGCGCTGGGTGGAGACCCAGCGCAGGGCCGGTGTCGACGTGCCGGTCGCCGATGTGGCGGCCTCCTTCCAGGAGGCGGTCACCGATGTGCTGACCCGCAAGGCGATCCGCGCCTGCCGCGCCGAGGGTGTGGACCATCTGATGATCGGCGGCGGGGTCGCCGCCAACACGCGGCTGCGCGCGATGGCCGAGGAGCGGTGCGCCGCCGCCGGCATCACGCTGCGGGTGCCCCGCCCGGGGCTGTGCACCGACAACGGGGCGATGGTCGCCGCGCTGGGCGCGGAGATGGTGGCCAGAAACCGCCCCCCGTCCGCGCTCGGCCTGCCGGCCGACTCCTCCCTCCCGGTCACCGAACCGCTGGCCCCGGCCGGGGTGACCCGCTGATGGCGGTCACCCTGATGTGGGAGGCGAAGGCCGCCCCGGGACGCGGCGCCGAACTGCTGGCCTGGGCCCGCGCCCAGCGCCTCGACCCGCCGCCCGAGCGCCGGGAGACGTTCACCGCGCCCGGCGACCGGGTGCTGGTGCTCACCTGGTGGCCGAACGATCACCCCGACCTGCCCGAACTCCCTTCCCCCCCACCCACCTTGCTCGCCCGCCCACCCCACCACTGGCGCTTCACCCCCGTCCCCTCCTGAACCACGACCGACCGACCACCGCCCCGGCCGGGGGCGTGCGGCCGGGCGTCGCACGGGCTACAGCGGGTGCCCGATGAGCATGCTGGGGGCGCCGGCCACACGGGTGAGGAAGACGGTGGCGGTCCCGCGACCGCGTGGTTTGACGCGGCGCAGCAGCTCCTCGGGAGTGAGCGGCGAGCCGCGCTTCTTGACGGTGAGGGTGCCGATGTCCCGCTCCCGCACCAGCGCCCGCAGCCGCTTGAGGTGGAACGGCAGCACATCGGTGATCTCGTAGCCGGTCGCGTAGCGGGTGGCGGCCGGCCGGTCGCAGGTCAGATAGGCGATGCTCGGGTCCAGCAGCCGGGCGTCCAACGTTTCGGCCACCGCGCCGACCAGGCCGGCCCTGATCACCGCGCCGTCCGGCTCGTAGAGATAGCGTCCCGGCTCGCCGGCCGGCGCCGGCTCGGGGGCGCCCGTCAGGCTGTGCCCGCCCGGCAGCACGGTGGCCCGGCGGGTGCCGGGCGCGGCGCCGGCGCCGAACCACAGCACCGCCTCCTTGACCTCGCCCCGGTGGGAGACCCATTCGGCCTCGGCCGCCGCCGGGATCGCCTCGTGCGGCACGCCTGGCGCGATCTTCAGCGCGGCGCGCGGCAGCCGGGCGGCGAGCGCGGTCGCCCAGGACAGCGGCGGGGAGTAGCCCTCGGGGTCGAAGACCCGGCCCCGGCCGCCGCGTCGGGCGGGATCGACGAAGGCCGCGTCGAAGCCGCCCACCTCCAGGTCCTCGACGGCGGCTTCGACGGCGGCCTCGCGCACCTCGATCCGGTCGGCCAGGCCGAGCGCCGCCGCGTTGGCGCGGGCGACGGCGCAGGTCAGCGGGGAGCGGTCGACGGCCAGGACCCGCGCCCCTGCGCGCGCCAGCGCGATCGCGTCGCCGCCGACGCCACAGCACAGATCGGCCACCCGCGCCCCGCCCGCGCCGGCGAGCCTGGCGGCGCGCCACGCGGCGACCTCGCTTCGGGTGGCCTGTTCCACGCCGTCGGGGGTGAAGTACATCAGCGCGGCGTCGGCGCCGAACTTGGCGGCGGCCCGCTGCCGCAGCCGGGCCTGGCCCAGCGCGGCGGCGACCAGTTCGGGCGGGTGCTCCCGGCGCAGCCGGGTCGCGGCGGACAGCTCCTCGGCCGGGGTGATCGAGCGGAGCTCGTCGAGCAGCCGCTGGCCGGGTTCGGTGAGCAGGGCGCCGAAGGTCTCGGTCGCGTGCGGGGGGTCGGCGGGGGCTGGGGGAGGTGGGGCCACCCGGGTCATTCTGCCCCCGCCGTCGGGACGGGCTGCGGGGGAGTCGTCGGAAGCGGTGGCAGCATCCCGAACCATGAAGCTAATCAGACAAGTAGGACAAAATGAATGGCTGGATCGGTTCCGTCCCAAGGTCAGGACCCCGCGCCACGCCAAGCCCCGCGAGGAGGGCCGGCCGCCCGGGCGCCCGGCCTCGGTCCGGGCCCGCGCGGTGCTGCGCCGCTACGGCGCGCTGGGCGGCGCGACGATACTCGCCGTGGTCTGCTCGGGCGTCGGACTGCCGCCTCCGTTCCGTCCCGACCCACCGGACGAGGCGCCGCGCTGGCGCGCCCTCACCGCCGAGGCCGTCGCCCCCGCCGCGCTCGGCGAGCTGGCCCTCGGCGCGCCGCAGCGTGTCCAGGCGCCCGGTATCGCGGAGTCGCTGGGGGCGTACGCCGAGCGGTTGCAACGCGCCGAAGCGAGCCGGGGGGCGGCCGTCAAGGCGTGGAAACTGCGCCACGCGCCGCTGCGCGCTCCCGTGCCCCCCAAGGAGAAGCCCCGCCTCACCAGCGAGCCGGGACATCTGACCGGCGAGGGCCTGCCGCCGGTGATCGTCCAGGTGCCGACGGACCAGAAGGTCATCTTCCTCACCATCGACGACGGCGCCGACAAGGACCCGAGGCTGCTCGACATGCTGCGCGAGCTGGAGATCCCGGTCAGCGGCTTCCTGGCGGACGAGGTGGCCCGCGCCGACTACGGCTACTTCCGCGAGGCCCAGCGCGAGGGCTACGCGATGCACAACCACTCCATCAACCACCGGGAGATGAACCGTCTCTCCCTGGCCGAGCAGCGGGCCGAGATCTGTGGTCAACAGGCCATCATGGAGAAGGAGTTGGGCCACCGACCGGTGCTCTTCCGGCCGCCGTACGGCGCCTATGACGAGAACACCCTGCGGGCGGCGGCCGACTGCGGCATCGAGCTGGTGCCGCTCTGGGCGGCCGAGGCGTTCCCCGACCGGATCGACTTCGGGCGGCCCGACGGGAAGTTCCACCCGGGCGACATCGTGCTCACCCACTTCAGGGGCGAGCACGAGTGGGGAGCCGATATGACCGACATGGTCCGCCTGTTGGTCGACACGGCGACCGAACAGGGCTTCGCCATCGCCCGCCTTGAGGACTATCTCTGACCGGGACGCGGGCCGGGAACGCGCCCCGAGGCACCTCCGCCGGCCGCCGCGCTGGCACTCTAGTTGACTGAGTGCTAACTCCCGCCTAATGTCGTGGCTGGCACTCTCACTCAAGGAGTGCCAGAACGTGCGACGGGCGGACTCGGCACCCGCGACGACGGGTCCTCCAGGTCGCCATCCAGACAGATAACCCCGTGAGATCTCCGAAGGGGGAGGTCGGATCGTGACGACCGCCAGTTCCAAGGTTGCCATCAAGCCGCTTGAGGACCGCATCGTGGTCCAGCCGCTCGACGCCGAGCAGACCACGGCCTCCGGCCTGGTCATTCCGGACACCGCCAAGGAGAAGCCCCAGGAGGGCACCGTCCTGGCCGTGGGCCCGGGGCGCTTCGAGGACGGCAACCGCCTGCCGCTCGACGTCAAGGTCGGCGACATCGTGCTGTACAGCAAGTACGGCGGCACCGAGGTCAAGTACAACAACGAGGACTACCTCGTCCTCTCGGCCCGCGACGTGCTCGCGATCGTCGAGAAGTAAGCGCCCGACGCCAGGGTGCGTCGTCCGGGTCGTCGCGAGCTCGCGAAGGTCCGGACGGCGTGCCCTGGTCGCGTCGCGCCCCGGAATCCCGTGCCGAAGTCTCATGCCGGGGCCGGGGCGCGGCGTAATCCCAGCGGCCGGTGCGCGGCCTGATCCACGCGGCCTGATCCAAGAGGAAACAAAGGGACACCCACCCATGGCGAAGATCCTGAAATTCGACGAGGACGCCCGTCGGGCCCTTGAGCGCGGCGTCAACCAGCTGGCGGACGCGGTCAAGGTGACCATCGGCCCCCGGGGCCGCAACGTCGTGATCGACAAGAAGTTCGGCGCCCCCACCATCACCAACGACGGCGTCACCATCGCGCGCGAGGTCGAGGCGGAGGACCCGTACGAGAACCTCGGTGCGCAGCTGGTGAAGGAGGTGGCCACCAAGACCAACGACATCGCTGGTGACGGCACCACCACCGCGACCGTGCTGGCCCAGGCGCTGGTCCGCGAGGGCCTGCGCAACGTGGCCGCCGGCGCGTCCCCCTCCGGTCTCAAGCGTGGGATCGACGCGGCCGTCGAGGCCGTCGCCGAGGATCTGCGCGCCAGCGCCCGGCCGATCGACTCCAAGGAGGACATCGCCGCCGTCGCCGCGCTGTCCGCCCAGGACAAGCAGGTCGGCGAGCTGATCGCCGAGGCCATGGACAAGGTCGGCAAGGACGGTGTGATCACCGTCGAGGAGTCGCAGACCTTCGGCCTCGACCTGGACTTCACCGAGGGCATGGCCTTCGACAAGGGCTACCTCTCGCACTACATGGTCACGGACCAGGAGCGCATGGAGGCCGTCCTCGACGACCCCTACATCCTGATCCACCAGGGCAAGATCTCCTCCATCCAGGACCTGCTGCCGCTGCTGGAGAAGATCATGCAGTCCGGCGGCTCCCGCCCGCTGCTGATCATCGCCGAGGACGTGGAGGGCGAGGCGCTGTCCACCCTCGTCGTCAACAAGATCCGCGGCACGTTCAACTCCGTCGCGGTCAAGGCCCCCGGCTTCGGCGACCGTCGCAAGGCGATGCTCGGCGACATGGCCACCCTCACCGGTGGCACCGTGATCTCCGAGGAGGTCGGCCTCAAGCTCGACCAGGTCGGTCTTGAGGTGCTCGGCACCGCCCGCCGGGTCACCGTCACCAAGGACGACACCACCCTCGTGGACGGCGCTGGCGACAGCGCGCAGATCCAGGACCGGGTCGCGCAGATCAAGGCCGAGATCGACGGCACCGACTCCGACTGGGACCGCGAGAAGCTCCAGGAGCGCCTCGCCAAGCTGGCCGGCGGCGTGTGTGTGATCCGCGTCGGCGCGGCCACCGAGGTGGAGCTCAAGGAGAAGAAGCACCGTCTGGAGGACGCCATCTCCGCGACCCGCGCCGCGGTCGAGGAGGGCATCGTCCCCGGTGGTGGCGCCTCCCTGGTGCACTCGGCCAAGGTGCTCGAAGACGGCCTGGGCAAGACCGGCGACGAGGCCACCGGCGTGGCGATCGTCCGCCGCGCGGTCGTCGAGCCGCTGCGCTGGATCGCCGAGAACGCGGGCCTTGAGGGCTATGTGATCACCTCCAAGGTCTCCGAGCTGGACAAGGGCCAGGGCTACAACGCGGCCACCGGCACCTACGGCGACCTGGTCAAGGACGGCGTGATCGACCCGGTCAAGGTCACCCGCTCCGCGTTGCAGAACGCCGCCTCCATCGCGGCCCTGCTGCTCACCACCGAGACCCTGGTGGTGGAGAAGAAGGAAGAGGAGGCCGAGTCCGGCGGCCACGGCGGCCACGGCCACTCGCACTGACCGCGCGCTCCGCACGACGACGGCCGGGCCCCGACCAGGGGCCCGGCCGTTCGCGTGCGCGGAACCAGCGGAACCAGCGGAACCAGCGGAACCAGCGGAACCAGCGGAACCAGCGGAACCAGCGGGACTAGAGGGACTAGAGGGCGACCACGCCCAGCTGGGAGAGCAGCCCCAACTGGTCCCAGTTCCACCAGGCCTCGGCCAGCAGCCCGTCCTCGAAGCGGTGGGTGACCTGCCCGGTCACCCGCACCGGACGGCCGGTCGGGCCAAGACCCATGAACTCCCCGCTGTGGGTGCCGGTGACGGTGAACCTGGTGGTCACCAGATCGCCGTCGGCCAGCTGGTCCTCGATCAGGAACGACGGCCGCAGCGTCGCCAGCCAACGCGCCACCGACGCCTTGGAGTCCGCCAGATCCAGCGGTTCGTTGACGCTGGCCGGATCGTGCTCGCGGAAGTCGGGCGCGCACAGCTCGTCGGCCACGCCGAGGGCGCCCGCGTTGATCACCTCGTCCAGGTAGCGGCGCACCACGGTCTTGTTCTCCCTGACGTCGCGCAGCACCTCAAGGTCGGTGAACCGGGGCACGTCCTCGCACAGGGCCACCAGCCGGCGGAAGACCCGCTCGGTGTCCGGCAGGTCCGAGTTGCGCTGGGCCGCCTCGCGGGACGGGAACTCGACGACCAGCAACAGCCGGGAGAGATCGCCCAGATCCCGGGCCACCACCAGTCGGGTCGCGGTGCGCTCGCCATGGGTCGCCGAGAGCCAGGCGTCCAGCAGCCCGTTGAGTTCGTCGACCCGGCTGGTGGAGAGTTCGATTACCTGTACGAAAGTCATGGCCCGTCCATGGGTTTGCGACACATCCCCGACGGGGTTCAGTTTAGGTGTTACGGGCCATTTGATCGGTTTGCCGGTTTGTGTGAGGGTGCGCGCCGTCGGCTCAGCGGCGCGGATCGTCCCTGCGGCGCGGCCCGAAGTCCCGCCCGGCCCGCGCCGAGACCCGCCCCAGCGCCGCCACCGGCAGCACCCGCGCCGCGCCGAGCAGCGCCTTGTACCGCAGATCGGGCACGGAGACCACCCGCCGCCTGGCCAGATCCCGCATCGCCGTCGCCACCACCCGGTCGGCGTCCAGCCACATCCAGCGCGGCAGCGAGGACATGTCCATCTCGGCCCGCTGATGGAACTCGGTCCGCACGAAACCCGGGCAGAGCGCCATCATCCGCACCCCGCTGCCGGTCAGCTCCAGCGCCGCGCCCTCGGTGAACCGCACCACCCACGCCTTGGACGCGCCATAGGTGCCACGCGGCACGAAGGCCGCGACCGAGGCCACGTTGACCACGCCGCCGCGACCCAGCCGGCGCATCCCGGGGACGGCGGCCGACGTCAGCCGCAGCACCACCTCGCAGTGCACCCGCAGCATCCGCAGCTCGTCGGCGAGCGGCGCGCGCAGAAACCCGCCGCCGAGGCCGAAGCCCGCGTTGTTGACCAGCAGATCCACCGGGCGGGCCGGATCCGCCAGCCGCTCCTCCACCGCGCCGATGCCCTCGTCGGTGGCCAGATCCGCCGGGAGCGGCACCGCCCCGACGCCGTGCCGCTCGCTCAACTCGGCCGCCAGCGCCGCAAGGCGCTCGCCGTTCCTGGCCACCAGCACCAGGTCGAGCCCGTCCCGCGCCAGTCGTCGGGCGAAGGCGGCGCCAAGGCCGGCGGTGGCTCCCGTCACCAATGCTGTTGTCATGTGCCGACCGTATCGGCTCGTCCCTGGGCTCAGGGATGGGGCCGGTGGCCCCCGCTGTCGGCGAGGCCGCGCCTGGCGCGGCCGAGCAACTCCTCGCGCTCGTCCTCGGTCAACCCGCCCCACACCCCGTAGGGCTCACGCACGGACAGCGCGTGCGCCGCGCACTCGGTCCGGACCGGGCAGCGCGTGCACACTTCCTTCGCCGCCTCCTCCCTCGCGCTGCGCGCGGCACCGCGTTCTCCCTCCGGGTGAAAGAAGAGCGAGCTGTCCACGCCCCGGCAGGCGGCCATCAACTGCCAGTCCCACAGATCGGCGTTGGGGCCCGGAAGGCGGGAGAAATCTGCCATGACAGTGTCCCATCGTCATCGAGTCGTCATCGAGACCAGACCAGGAAAGTAGATGTAAATATGACTACCAGCTGAATATAGCTTGAGACACCTCAAAGCGGAAAAGAGGGCCTAAATAGGGCAAATATCAACGCCCGGCGTGTTTCCCGGGGTCCGATCGATGGGTGATGAGTCGGTCACGTACAGTGCTGATGCTGTGAGGTTGGAAGCCGTAACTCTTTCGGGTGACCATCGTTGAGAGGGCGGAGGCGGTTGGCATGGCTGTCAATCGCCACGAACGACGACTCAAACTCCCTGGAGGCTCAAGGTGACGCGCATCAGCTGCGGAGGGCGGCCATGACTTCTGTCCTTGTCTGCGACGACTCCCCGCTCGCCCGGGAGGCGCTCCGCCGCGCGGTCGCGACCGTGCCCGGCGTCGAGCGGGTCACGACGGCGGCCAACGGCGAGGAAGTCCTCCGCCGTTGGGGCGCCGACCGGTCGGATCTCATCCTGATGGACGTCCGGATGCCCGGGCTCGGCGGCGTCGAGACGGTGCGCCGGCTGCTCTCGGCCGATCCCGGCGCCCGCATCATCATGTTGACGGTCGCCGAGGATCTCGACGGCGTGGCGCTGGCCGTCGCCGCCGGCGCCCGAGGCTATCTCCACAAGGACGCCTCCCGCGCCGAACTGCGGGCCACGGTCACCCAGGCCCTGGCCGATCCCACCTGGCGGCTCGCCCCCCGGCGGCTCCGCTCCTCGGACATGGGCGCCGCCCCCACCCTCACCGCCCGGGAGATCCAGGTGCTGGAGGGCATGAGCCACGGCAGGTCCAACGCCGAGATCGGCAGGGAGTTGTTTCTCTCCGAGGACACGGTCAAGACACACGCCCGCCGGCTGTTCAAGAAGCTGGGCGCCTCGGACCGCGCACACGCTGTGGCCTTGGGTTTTCGTTGGGGGCTGGTTCGCTGACCGCGCCCGGCTCACGGGTTTGGACGGGGTGTTCGCCAGGCGGCTGCCACCCCGTCCGGTGGTGAGCGGGGCGCAAACGGTCCACCGGTGCCGCATCCTTGAGGCATGAAGCTCCTTGGGGACGAGCCAGCCGGGTGTGAAGGGGAGGGCCAGGAAAGTGACCTTCAGCGCTCCCGCGCATAACGCTTCGGTGCACAACTCCACCGCTGAGGCCACGGACCGGCCCGCGGGGGTGCACCATGGACCGATGCGCGATGACGACACCTCGGCGATTGCCGCCCTGGCTCATCGCGCCGCCACGGGCGATGCCCAGGCCACGCACGATCTGCTGGCCCACGTTCATCCGCTGGCACTGCGCTACTGCCGGGTCAGACTGTCGCGGCTCCCGGGGGAGGCCCGCCACTTCGTGGACGACCTCGCCCAGGAGGTGTGCCTCGCCGTGCTCTGCGCCCTGCCCCGCTATCGGGACACCGGGCGCCCCTTCGACGCCTTCGTGGTGGCCATCGCCCAACACAAGGTCGCCGACCTCCAACGGGCCGCGCTGCGCCACCCGGGCAGCATGGCGATCCCCTCCGACGAGATGCCGGAGCGGCCCGACGACTCGCTCGGGCCCGAGGAGCGGGCGCTGCTGAGCAGCGACGCCGAGTGGGCCAGAAAACTGCTGGCCAACCTACCCGCGCACCTGCGCGAGCTGGTGCTGCTGCGGGTCGCGATCGGCCTGACGGCCGAGGAGACGGGACACCGCCTCGGCATGTCCCCCGGCGCGGTCCGGGTGGCCCAACACCGCGCCCTCAGCCGCCTCCGAGCCCTCGCCGGCCGCTAGGTCGCTGGCGCTGGCCTCAGCCGGGTGCGGTGTCGCGCTCGGGCGGGTGCGTCCACGGTTCGCGGTTGGTTGGTTGCCGGGCGGGGTGCGGTGCTGGTCGGCTGCTGTGCTGCCGGGCAACATCCGATGCTCACCGGCCTGGCGGCCTCGGACCGCTCGTGAGCATTGACCGACCGCCGAGCCGGTGAATCACCCAACGCCTGCGCTGCGCCCGGTGTCTGTGTGTTCGACGCCCGGTGGGTCGCCCTGCCGTCCGGGCGGCCTCCGTGCGTTGCGCCCGGCTGGGTCGCGCGCCCGCGTGGCTGCGGTGTGCCCGGTGGGTTGCCCTGCCGGCGGCCCGCCGGCTTGCGCCCGGCGGGTGCGCTTTGGCTGTTGGCCTGGTGGGCGGGCCCCTCCGGTAGGCCGCCGGCCGGGCTCGCGCCCGGTTGCCCCGGTGCCTGGCGGGTGGGTGCGTTGGCCGCTGGCCCGGCCGGTAGGTCGTTCGCTGGCCTGGCCGGTAGGCCGAGTGGGTGGTCTGGGGGTCGTAAGCTGGACACCCCGGCCGGATGAGTCAGTGGGGAGTGTTCGGTTCGCCCTGTCGGAAGGGCGGACGCATGGGATAGCTGGAACGTCGGGAAAGGGCGTCATGACTGATCACGTGGGCGAGGTGCCGCCGAAATTCGCGGCGCTCGGGCTGACCTTCGACGATGTGCTGTTGCTGCCTGGCGCGGCCGATCTGGCGCCGAGCGACATCGACACCTCGTCGCGGATCTCCCGCAACGTCCGGGTCAGGGTGCCGCTGCTCTCCGCCGCGATGGACAAGGTCACCGAGGCCCGGATGGCCATCGCCATGGCGCGGCAGGGCGGCGCCGGCGTGCTGCACCGCAACCTCTCCATCGAGGAGCAGGCCGCCCAGGTGGACCGGGTCAAGCGGTCCGAGTCCGGGATGGTCACCGATCCGATCACGATCAGGCCCGACGCCACGCTGCGGGAGGCGGACGAGCTCTGTGGTCGCTACCGCATCAGTGGCGTCCCGGTCACCGACGCGGCGGGCAAGCTGCTCGGCATCGTCACCAACCGCGACATGGCCTTCGAGACGGACCGCACTCGCGAGGTCCGCGCCGTGATGACGCCGATGCCGCTGGTCACGGGCGAGGTCGGGATCTCGGCCGAGGACGCGGTCGAGCTGCTGCGCCGGCACAAGATCGAGAAGCTGCCGCTGGTGGACGGTGAGAGCCGGCTCAAGGGCCTGATCACCGTCAAGGACTTCGTCAAGGCCGAGCAGTACCCCAACGCGGCCAAGGACGCCGAGGGCCGGCTGATCGTCGGCGCCGCCGTGGGCGTCACGGGCGACTCGTACGAGCGGGCCGAGGCGCTGATCGAGGCCGGCGTCGACTTCGTCGTGGTGGACATCGCGCACGGCCACTCGCGGCTGGTGCCCGAGATGGCCGCCAAGATCAAGTCCAACTACGGTTCGGTCGACGTGGTCGCGGGCAACGTCGCCACCGGGGACGGCGCCAGGAGGCTGCTCGACGCGGGCGTGGACGGCATCAAGGTCGGCGTGGGGCCCGGTTCGATCTGCACCACGCGGGTGGTGGCCGGCGTCGGGGTGCCGCAGGTCACCGCGATCTACGAGGCGGCCCAGGCGGCCCGCGAGGCGGGCGTCCCGGTGATCGGCGACGGCGGCCTCCAGTACAGCGGGGACATCGCCAAGGCCCTGGTCGCCGGCGCAGACACGGTGATGCTCGGCAGCCTCCTCGCGGGCTGCGAGGAGTCCCCGGGCGAGCTCCAGTTCATCAACGGCAAGCAGTTCAAGTCCTACCGGGGCATGGGTTCGCTGGGCGCCATGCAGTCGCGCGGCGAGCGCCGCTCGTACTCCAAGGACCGCTACTTCCAGCAGGGCGTCGGCGACGACGACAAGCTGATCCCCGAGGGCATCGAGGGCCAGGTGCCCTACCGCGGCCCGCTCTCCTCCGTGGTGCACCAGCTGATCGGCGGGCTGCACCAGTCGATGTACTACCTCGGCGGGCGCACCATCCCGGAGATCAAGGAGCGCGGCCAGTTCGTCAGGATCACCTCGGCCGGCCTCAAGGAGAGCCACCCGCACGACATCCAGATGACCACGGAAGCCCCCAACTACTCCAGGCGCTGAGCGCTCCGGCCGGTCTTCCGGCCGTCGGCGATACTGGGGGGCGCACATCGCATGGAAGGGCTCTACCTGTGACTGAGATCGAGATCGGGCGCGGCAAGCGCGGCCGGCGTGCCTACGCCTTCGACGACATCGCCGTGGTGCCGAGTCGCCGCACCCGCGACCCGAAGGAGGTCTCGATCGCCTGGCAGATCGATGCCTACCGCTTTGAACTCCCGTTCCTCGCCGCGCCGATGGACTCGGTGGTCTCGCCGAGAACGGCGATCCACATCGGCGAGCTGGGCGGCCTCGGGGTGCTCAACCTCGAAGGTCTCTGGACCCGCTACGCCGATCCCGAGCCGCTGCTGGCCGAGATCGCCGAGCTGGACGAGGAGCGTGCCAACCGGCGCCTCCAGGAGATCTACGCTGAGCCCATCAAGGAAGAGCTGATCTTCCAGCGCATCCGTGAGGTCAGGGACGCGGGCGTGGTCACCGCCGCCGCTCTCTCGCCGCAGCGGACCGCGCAGTTCTCCAAGGCCGTGCTGGACGCCGGCGTGGACATCTTCGTGATCCGGGGCACCACGGTCTCGGCCGAGCATGTGTCGGGTGCCGCCGAGCCGTTGAACCTCAAGCAGTTCATCTACGAGCTCGACGTGCCGGTGATCGTCGGCGGCTGCGCCACCTACACGGCGGCGCTGCATCTGATGCGGACCGGCGCGGCCGGCGTGCTGGTCGGCTTCGGCGGCGGCGCGGCGCACACCACGCGCAACGTGCTGGGCATCCAGGTGCCGATGGCGACGGCGGTGGCCGATGTGGCGGCGGCCAGGCGGGACTACCTGGACGAGTCCGGTGGCCGCTATGTGCATGTGATCGCGGACGGCGGCGTCGGCTGGTCGGGGGATCTGCCCAAGGCCATCGCCTGCGGCGCGGACTCCGTGATGATGGGTTCGCCGCTGGCCAGGGCAACGGACGCCCCCGGCCGTGGGCACCACTGGGGCATGGAGGCCGTGCACGAGGATGTGCCGCGCGGCAAGAAGGTGCATCTGGGCACGGTGGGCACCACCAGGGAGGTGCTGACGGGCCCCTCGCACACGCCCGACGGCTCGATGAACTTCTTCGGCGCGCTGCGCCGGGCGATGGCCACCACGGGCTACTCGGAGCTGAAGGAGTTCCAGCGCGTCGAGGTCACGGTCGCCCTCTCCCGCTGACGGTTTCCGGCCGGCCCGCCGCCGCCGTGGGCGGTGCTGCCGCTCGCGGCAGCGGCGCTTCCGCTCGCGAAAGCGGTGGTCAGAGGCGGTGGGCCGCGCCGGCCGGGGTGGCGCCCCTGGTGTCGAAGAGCAGCTGTGCCTTGGCGGCCAGGCCCTGGAGGTCGTAGGTGCCGTGGTGTTGCAGCAGCAGCGTCAGATCCGCCGTGGCGGCCGACTCGTAGAGCGCGTCGGCGCGCGGTACCTGGCGGCCGGCCAGCCGCCATTCGGTGACGAACGGGTCGTGGAAGCTGAGCTGGGCGCCCAGGCCGAGCAGCCGGGAGGCGATCTCCCGCGCGGGGCCGCGCTCCAGATCCGGCAGGTCGGGGCGGTACGTCACGCCGAGGAGCAGGATTCGGGCGCCGCGTGCCGACTTTCCGTGCTCGTTGAGGAGCGTGGTGGCCCGTTGGGTCACATAGCTGGGCATCCGGTCGTTGAGCTCGCGGGCCAGCTCCACCAGCCGTAGCCGGTTCCCCGGGTTGACGGGGGCGCCCAGGCCGGCGACCCCTGGCCCCGGGCGGAAGCCGTGCGGGGCGACCGGCCTGGTCTCGGCGCAGCGCACCACGTCCCACAGGTCGATGCCCAACTCGTGGCAGAACACCGTCATCTCGTTGATCAGCGCCATGTTGACGTGCTGGACGTTGGTCTCCAGCACCTTCACCGTCTCCGCCTCCAGCACGCCGCGCGCCCGCACCACCTTGTCGGTGAGCCGGCCGTAGAAGGCCGCGGCGGCCTCCGTGCAGGCGGGGGTGAGGCCGCCGATCACCCGGGGGGTGCCGGCGTAGCCGCCGGGGC
Source organism: Streptomyces profundus (assembly GCF_020740535.1). NCBI lineage: Bacteria > Bacillati > Actinomycetota > Actinomycetes > Kitasatosporales > Streptomycetaceae > Streptomyces > Streptomyces profundus. The sequence continues at coordinate 2,458,438 of NZ_CP082362.1, read as the reverse complement.
TGCCGGGGGAGAGGCGCCCGGGGGCGTGCGCCAGCTGGAAGTCACGCCCGGCGCGCAACCCAGAGCCCTGTTCGAGCAGGGGGCGCACCACCTGCTGGGTGGTGCCGGGGGGCACGGTGGATTCGAGCACCACCAGCGTGCGCGGGCGCAGCCGGGGCGCGAGGGTGGCGGCTGCCGCCCTGACGGCGCTCAGATCGAGCGTCCGCCGCTCGCCCGGCGGCGTCGGCGCGCAGATCAGCGCGGTGCGCACCCGGTCGAGGACGACGGGGTCGCTGGAGGCGTGGAAGCCCCCGGCCACCATCCGGCGTAGCGCGGGTGCGGTGAGCGAACCGTCAGCGGGTGGCCGGCCGGCGTTCAAGCCGGCGGCGATCCGGGCATCCGGTACGAAGGCAACGGTTCCGATGCCGGCGGCGGTGGCGGCCTGGGCAGCGGGCAGGCCCAGCGGCCCAAGACCGAGAACGGCGAGATCAGCGGGCATACGCGGGCGGCTCCCTTTCCTTCTGCCGCTCCACAGGGAGGGCATATGCACTACCTGTCAGGTTACGGGCATATATGACAGATACGGGGGATTGAGCGAGCCGACCGGGCCGACGAGACGCGCCAAACCGGACGAAATGGGAGACGATCGACAGCGGGCGTCGGCAGGTGACGCCGGCGGCGGAGAGCGGGACAGCGGGACAGCGGAGAGCGACAGCCAGGCGGCGGACGTGACCGAACACCAGGGAGGCAGCGGTGAAGACAGCGGTGCTAGGGCCGGAACAGCGAGCCGAGGCGCTCGCCCGGATGGCCGAACGGGAGCTGGACATCCTGGTGGTGGGCGCCGGCGTGGTCGGTGCGGGAACGGCGCTCGACGCCACCACCCGCGGCCTCTCCACCGGCCTGGTCGAGGCCAGGGACTGGGCCTCCGGCACGTCCAGCCGGTCGAGCAAGCTCATCCACGGCGGCCTGCGCTATCTGGAGATGCTGGACTTCGGGCTGGTCAGGGAGGCGCTGCGGGAACGCGGACTGCTGCTGGACCGGATCGCGCCGCATCTGGTCCGCCCCGTCCCCTTTCTCTACCCGCTGCAACACCGTGGCTGGGAACGGTTCTACGCCGGCTCGGGTGTCGCGCTCTACGACGCGATGTCCCTCTCCTCGGGACACGGCCGCGGCCTGCCGAGGCACCGTCACCTCACCCGCACGGGCGCGCTGCGGATCGCGCCCTGCCTCCGGAAGGACGCGCTGGTCGGGGCCTTGCAGTACTACGACGCGCAGGTCGACGACGCCCGGTTCGTCGCCGCCCTGGTGCGCACGGCCGCCAGCTATGGCGCCAGGGTGGCCAACCGCGCGCGGGTCACCGAGTTCCTGCGGGAGGGGGAACGCGTGGTCGGCGTGCGGGTCCTCGACCTGGAGAGCGGCGACGGCGAGAGCGCCGGGGACTTCCGCAGCTATGAGATCAGGGCCAAACAGGTCGTCAACGCCACCGGCGTGTGGACCGACGACACCCAGGCCATGATCGCCGAGCGCGGCCAGTTCCACGTCCGCGCGTCCAAGGGCATCCACCTGGTCGTCCCCAAGGACCGCATCCACTCGTCGACCGGGCTGATCCTGCGCACCGAGACCAGCGTGCTCTTCGTCATCCCCTGGGGCCGGCACTGGATCGTGGGCACCACGGACACCGCCTGGGACCTGGACAAGGCGCATCCGGCCGCGTCCAGTGCCGATATCGACTACCTGCTGGAACACGTCAACTCGGTGCTGGCCGTGCCCCTCACCCGGGACGATGTGGAGGGCGTCTACGCCGGGTTGCGCCCGCTGCTGGCGGGGGAGTCCGACGCCACCAGCAAGCTCTCCAGGGAGCACACGGTCGCCCATCCGGTGCCGGGCCTCGTGGTGGTGGCCGGCGGCAAGTACACCACCTACCGGGTGATGGCCAAGGACGCGGTTGACGCCGCGGTGCACGGCCTCGACCAACGCGTCGCCGACTGCTGCACGGAGGAGATCCGGCTCGCGGGGGCCGAGGGCTTCGCCGCGCTCTGGAACGGCAGGGCGCGGATCGCGTCCAGGGCCGGGCTGCACGAGGTCAGGGTCGAGCACCTGCTCCGCCGCTATGGCGCGCTCACCCAGGAGGTGCTCGACCTGGTCGTCGCCGACCCCCGACTCGGCGAGCCGCTGCCGGCCGCGGACGACTATCTCAAGGCCGAGATCGTGTACGCCTGTTCGCACGAGGGCGCCCGACACCTGGAGGACGTCCTCACCCGACGGACTCGTATCTCAATCGAGACCTTCGACCGAGGCACGCGAAGTGCGCGGGAGTGCGCCGAGTTGATGGGCGGTGTGCTCGGCTGGTCGGACGAGCAGGTGGAACGCGAGGTCCAGCACTACCTGAAGCGGGTGGAGGCCGAAAGGGAGTCGCAGCTACAGCCCGACGATCAGACCGCGGACGCCGCCAGGTTGGGCGCTCCGGACACCGTTCCTCTCTGATCCACTTCGGTCCGCCCGGCGTTGACGGCGCCGGGCGGGTCGCCCTGCGCCCCGGATGTCAGCCGCATGGGTGACAATGGGCGGGGAAGCCGGAGGGGACGCACGCATGGGCCAGCACAACGGGGAAGACGAGTCGAGGCTGCGCCGGCAGCCGACCGCCGACGCGGGCGCCGACGCCGGCGCCGACGCCGGCGAGGCGTCAGCCGCGCCGCGCCGCGAGGCGGTTGTTCCGGCGACGGACGGCCCGGACGAGCCGGGGGGAGCCGCTGCTGACGCGGCCTCCGCTGACGGCGACTCCGGCACGCGGGATCGCGCGACGACGCGGGTCGCGCCCTCGGGCGACGCGGATGAGCCGGGGACGGTTCGGGTGGGGCCTTCGGAGAGGGCGAAGCCCGGGGCGGTGGTGGAGGATCGGGCGACGACGTTGGTGGGGCGGTCGGGGAAGGGCGAGTCCGAGCCGGTGGTGGAGGACCGGGCCACCACGCGGGTCGCGCCTTCGGAGAAGGTGAAGCCTGAGGCGGGAGTGGGGGATCGTGCGACGACGCGGGTCGCGCCTTCGGAGAGGGCGAAGCCTGAGGCTGGGGTGGGGGATCGTGCGACGACGCGGGTCGCGCCTTCGGAGAGGGCGAAGCCTGAGGCGGGCTCGGAGGATCGGGCCACGACGCGGGTCGCGTCTTCGGAGAAGGTGAAGCCTGAGGCGGGAGTGGGGGATCGTGCGACGACGCGGGTCGCGTCTTCGGAGAGGGCGAAGCCTGAGGCGGGCTCGGAGGATCGGGCCACGACGTTGGTGGGGCGGTCGGGGAAGGGTGAGTCCGAGCCGGTGGTGGAGGATCGGGCGACGACGCGGGTCGCGTCTTCGGAGAAGGTGAAGCCTGAGGCGGGCTCGGAGGATCGGGCGACGACGCGGGTCGCGCGGGCGGGTGGGGCGAAGGCGGACGGTGGCGCTGGCGCGGAGCGCGAGGCGCGGGCAGGTGGGGCGAAGGCGGGCGGTGGCGCTGGCGCGGAGCGCGAGGCGCGGGCGGGTGGGGAGAAGGGGGCGCGCCCGGCGCGGTTGCTCAACGGGCGCTACCTGCTGGGCGCCGTGGTCGGGCGCGGCGGGATGGGCACGGTGTGGCGGGCGACGGACGAGGTGTTGGGGCGTTCGGTCGCGGTCAAGGAGCTGCGGCTCTCGCCCGGGGTCGAGGAGGCCGAGCGCAAGCGCATGATCACCCGCACGCTGCGGGAGGCGAAGGCCATCGCCACCATACGCAGCCGAGGCGTGGTCACCATCTACGACGTGGTCGACGAGGGCTCGCGGCCGTGGATCGTGATGGAGCTGATCGAGGGCCGGTCGTTGGCCGATCTGATCCGTCAGGACGGGCCGATGTCGCCGCACCGGGCGGCCGAGATCGGGCTGGCCGTGCTGGACGTGCTGCGGGACGCGCACGGCGCCGGCATCCTGCACCGGGACGTCAAGCCGTCCAACGTGATCGTGGCCGACGACGAGGGACGGGTGGTGCTCACCGACTTCGGCATCGCCAAGGTCGAGGGGGACCCGTCGATCACCTCGACCGGCATGCTGGTCGGCGCGCCCTCCTATATCTCGCCCGAGCGGGCCAGGGGCGCCCCCCCGGGGCCGCCGGCGGACATGTGGTCGCTGGGCGCCCTGCTCTACTGCTGCGTGGAGGGGCGCCCGCCCTACGACGAGGGCTCCGCCATCGCGACGCTGGCCGCCGTGATGCACGATCCGGTGCCGCCGCCGAGCCAGGCGGGCGAGCTGGGCGAGCTGATCATGGAGCTGCTGCGCAAGAGGCCGGACGAGCGGCCGGCGGAGCCTCGGGTGCGTGAGGTGTTCCAGGCGGTGCTGGGGGGCGGCGCCGGCGGGAACGGCTCCACCACCGACCATCTGACGGTGGTCGTCGGAAAGCGCCAGGAGGTGCCGGGCGGCGGCAAGCCGGCCACGGCAGCGGCGAACGCCCCGCAGGAGAAGGCGGGTCCGTCGGCCGCCGCACCCGTCGTCTCCCCGGACGCCGATGGCCCGCGCCCGCCGGCGCGCCCGCCGTCCAGCGGTTCGGGCGGCGGCGACAGGAACCGGCTGGCGCTGGCGATCGGCGCCGTGGTGCTGGCCCTCGCGGTGCTGGGCACCGCCGTGGTGCTCTGGCTGAACAGCGGTGACGACAGCACGAACGAAGGTGGCGCCGAGGGGCAGGAGCAGACCACCGAGGGGCAGCAGGGCGAGAACGACCCCGCGCCGGACGAGGGCGCCGAGGGCGGCACCACCGACGGTGCCGACGGCGAGGGTGCCGAGGGCGCCGACAGCGAGGGGGCGGACGCCGAGGGCGCCGGCGCGCCGGGCGGGGGAGAGGGCGACCCCGAGGGCGGGGACGACGGTCCGCCGGGTACCGCGCCGGAGAACGATCCCGACGCGCGACCCGACGGCCCGACCGGCTATGCCGAGGTGGTGGACCCCGAGTTCCACTTCCGCATATCCCTGCCCGGGGGCTGGGAGCGGGTGGGCACGGCCGGGCGGAACTCGGGCGCCATCTACAGCTCCGCCCCGGGGGAGCCGTTCAAGGTGCAGGTGGACTTCACCGACAGTCCGGGCGATGACGCCGAGGGCGCCTGGCGGGCCGCGGAGCCGTCGGTGCGCGGCAACAGCACCAACTACGAACAGATCAGCATCGAGACGATCGATTGGAATGACTATCCGACCGTCGCGGACTGGCAGTTCGAAAGAGACGAGAACGGGGAAAGAGTCCGGGTGCTCAACCGTGGCTTCCGGGTCGACGACAACCGGGGCTACGCGATCATGATCACGTGCCCGGCGGACGCCTGGGACGACAACACCTGTCGCACCTTGCGGGACACGGCATTCCAGACGTTCGAGCCGATGGACTGAGCTGTCCGGCGGGGAAGGGGACGGAGAAGAAGCGCCAGTTGACGGACCGTAGCCGCGAGGGCGCCGCTCCCCGTATCGTGGGGAAGCGTTCTGCGGGCGGGCACGTGGTGGGGAGGCCTTGTGGAGAAGTACGCGGGGCGGCTGTTGGCCGATCGCTATCGGCTGCCGCAAACCCCGTCCGACGAGTTCGAGTTCGTCGAGTCATGGGCGTTCGACACCGCCAGCGGTCATGAGGTCCTGGTGCGGCAGGTGCCGCTGCCCGAGGTGGTGGACGCCGAGCTGGTCGACGGCGAGGGGCGGCGCGGCGGCTCGTTCGGCGCCGGGCGGGGCGCGAGCGAGTGGGCCACCAGAACGCCGGACGACCCGGTGGTGCGGCGGGCCGTCGAGGCGGCGCGCACCGCCGCCGAGCTGCCCGACCATCCGCGGCTGGATCAGGTCTTCGACGTCTTCGTGCAGGGCGACGGGCTCTGGATCGTCAGTGAGTTAGTGCCGGCCCGGCCGTTGGCCGCGCTGTTGGCCGAGGAGAGCCTCGGCCCCTATCGCGCCGCCGAGGTGGCCGCCGATCTGCTGGCCGCGCTGCGCATCGTGCACGCGCACGGCTGGACGCACCGCAATGTCACCGCCCGCACGGTGCTGATCTGCGACGACGGGCGAGCCGTGCTGACCGGCCTGGCGGCCGGCGCGGCGGAGGAAGTCCTCTGCGGCTACGACCCGTTGCCCGCGTCCGACATTCCCGACACCTTCGCCGCCCATCCCGCGCCGCGCGCCCCCGCGCCCGCCGAGGTGCCGCGCGCCCCCGCGCCCGCCGCGCCCAGGCCGCCCGAGACGCCGCGACTCGCCGCCCGGGAGCGCGTGGTCGAGCAGGCGACCGAGGAGCCCGAAGGGCCGGTGGACGGCCCGGCGCCGCCCGACCCGTCGGTCGCCCCCACGGGGGCGCGGCCCTGGGACGCCTCCGACGAGGGCGCGTTGGAGCGGCGGCCCGGCGAGGGGGAGCCGCGCGGTCCCGCGATCTCCACCGGCTACGGCGCCGCCTATCCGCCGCCCGCCGGGCCCCAGCCGGGCGCGCCCGCCGGCGCCGGCTACTGGGGCGAGGCCGAGCAGCAGCCGCAGTGGCCGGCCGGCTTCGCCAGGGACGAAGCGCCGCCCGGCCTCGACGCGACGGCCGCCCAGGTCCGTGAGCAGTCCGGTCTGCCGCCCGGCTTCGAGCCCGAGCATCCGCCGACGGGCGGCGAGTTGCCCGAGGGGTACCAGCGCTGGGACGGTGGCGCCCCGCCCGGCGGTCCTTCCGGCGTTCCCGCGCCCCGCCCCGAGCAGGGCCGGGATCAGCTGCCGTCCAGTTGGGACTTCGAGGGGGGTGCGGGCGGCCAGGAGCGGGGCGGTCCGCACTCCGTCGGCGGCCCGGCGCCGCAGCCGCCGGCCGGCCATGTCCAGGAGCCGCCGACGCCCCACTCACAGACGGGGTACGACGAGCGGGCCCAGCATGTCGATCGGGCCGAACGGGTCGAGCGGGCCGAGCGCGCCGCGCGCAGCGGCGCCATCGCCGCCTACCGCGCCGGCGCGCGTGCGGGAGCGGCGCGGCGCGCCAACATGTCCGCGCGCCCCCCGGGTGTGAGCCCCACGGATCTGCCCGGCGCCCGGCGTCCGAGCCCGCCGGTGCGCACCGGCTGGGAGTTGACGGAGTCGGCCAGATCCACGCCGGCCGACGGCGGGGGCGAGCCCCTGGCCATCGAGGGGGCGCCCGTCGAGGGCTCCGCGCCGGCTGGCGAGCCCTTGCCGCGCCAGGGCGCGCGCCCCTCCGAGGGCGCCCTCCTCCCCAGGGACGGCGGCCAGGAGCAACCGCCCCTGCCGGCCTCGCCCGGCCCCGAGGCCGCACCGCCGGCCGTCTACCAGGAGGAGGAGCCCGCGCCGCCCACCGAGTTGGCCGCCGCCGGGGCGCCTCGTTACCGGGGCCCGGACAGCGCGTTGGGCGCGGAGCGCGCGCGGCAGGCGCGCATGCATACGGTGGGCGCCGTCACCGAGCGCTGGGCGCCGGAGCAGGCGGGCCCGGTCTACGAGCACTGGCGGCTGGCCCCGCCGGTCGGCCCCGCGGCCGACTTCTGGGCGCTGGGCGCCCTGTTGTTCCGCGCGGTGCAGGGCTATCCCGCCTATCCGGAGGACAGCGCCACCGAGTTGGTGCAGTCGGTCTGCGCCGAACAGCCCGCCTTCGCCGAGGACTGCGGCGCGCTCCGCCCCATCGTCGAGTCCCTGCTCCGGCAGGACCCCACGGAGCGGCCGAGCGCCGAGGCGCTCCGCGGCTGGCTGCGTTCGCTGTTGCGAGGCGCGCCCGAGCCCGACGTCGGCCGCCGCACGGTCACGGTCCCGCCGCCGGCGCTGGAGCCGGGACGTCCGGCCGACCCCAGGCGGCTGCCGATCCTGCGCCGCCGTGGTGAGTTGGTCGGCCCGCGCCGGCGCCCGCGCGGGGAGCGTGGCCCACGCCGGCTGGGCAAGGCGCTGCTGGTGCTGGTGCTGCTCGGTCTCGCCGGCGCGATCGCCTATGTGCTGGCGTTCGCGCCCGGGAGCGACGGCGGCGACAGCGCGACGGGCGAGGGCAGCGATCCGGACGCGGCGGCCCCGCCGGGGGAAGGCGACGCCTCCCAGGACCCTGGCGACGACGCTCCCGGCGGCGGCGCCGAGAACGAGGGCGAGGACGCGGGGGCGGAGCCCAGCGAGGGCGCCACCCAGCCGTCCCCCGCCGAGGGGGACCAGCAGCCGGCGCCCCCGCCCGAGGGCTTTGAGGTGGTCGAGGACCCGGCCGGCTTCGCGCTGGTCGTGCCGACGGGCTGGCAGCGCCAGGGCCCCAACGACCAGGGCCAGATCGCCTACACCGACGGCGAGAGCCGGATCGTGGTGGTGGCGGCGCGGGACAGCGTCGAGGACTTCGGCGAGCAGCCGAGGGAGTACCTGCTCGGTGATCTGCCCGAGTCGGAGGAGTTCTGGGCGGATCGCTACCGCGAGCAGAACGGCGTGATGGAGACCCGGTTGGGCAATGTGCAGATGGCCGAGGTGACCTTCCGCTGGCGTGAGGGCGAGCAGCGGCTGATGGCCCACACCCGTGTTCTGCTGATCGCAACGGATTACCATGTGATCCAGGTGAGGGGCCCCGCCGACCAGGAGGACCAACTCCGCGACATCTACGACGCCACGAAGGACGCCTACAGCCCGGCTGGTTAGCCCGCACCGCTGAGGGCCGGAACGGGGGGGCGTGAACGAAGGCGCGGGGGCGATCCCGCACTATGTGCTGGCGGACGCCGGGGGCACGCGCCTCGGCGGTCGCTATCTGCTGGTCGAGCGCCTGGGCCACGGCGGCATGGGCACGGTCTGGCGGGCCAGGGACGAGGCGATGGGTCGCGAGGTCGCCGTCAAGGAGCCCCGGCTGCCCGCGTCCGTCGAACCGGCGCGCCGGGAGCGCGCGTTCGCCCGGATGCGGCGCGAGGCGACCGCGGCCGGCCGGATCGGGCACCCCGCCGTGATCACCCTCCACGATCTGGTGATCGAGGACGGGCGCCCCTGGCTGGTGATGGAGCTGGTGCGCGGTGAGTCGCTCGCCGACCGGCTCGCCTCGGGCCCGATCGAGCGGGGCGAGGCCGCCCGCATCGGCCTCGCCGTGCTGGAGGCGCTCACCGCGGCACACGCGGCCGGTGTGCTGCATCGCGATGTGAAGCCCGCCAACGTGCTGTTGGGGGAGTACGGCCGGGTGGTGCTGACGGACTTCGGCATCGCCCAGGTCGAGGGCGAGCAGGCGCTCACCGACACGGGTGCCTTCGTCGGCTCCCCCGAGTTCGTCGCGCCCGAGCTGGCGTTGGGCGAACGTCCGGGGCCCGCCGCCGATCTGTGGTCGCTCGGGGTGCTGCTCTATATGGCGATCGAGGGCTCGTCCCCGTTCCGCAGGGACCATTTCGCCGCCACCCTCCAGGCCGTGATCGCGGCCACGCCCCGCCAGCCGGCGCCCGCCGACGACGCGTTGGGCGGCCTGGTGATGCGGCTGCTCGCCAAGCGGCCGGGGAGCCGTCCCGGGCCCGAGGAGATCCGTCGGACGCTGCTGCGCGAGGCGGCGGCCTCCGGCGCCGAGGCCGGCACAGCGACGGGGGACACCCCCCGGCCGCGGCGGTCCACGCGGCGGCTGCGCGGCTGGCTGCTCGGTGCCGGCGCGGCCGTGGCGCTCGCCACGCCCACGGCGCTGGTGTTGACCGGCGACGGAGCGGGCGACGACGGCGGCGGCGCGATCGCCCAGGCCACCGAGAGCGCGGCCGGGACGGAGGAGACCCCGAACCCCGAGGGGCCGGCCCCCACCGAGGAGGCGTCCCCCGACGCGTCCGAGGAGTCCGAGGAGTCCGAGGGGTCCGAGGAGGCCGAGGACTGGACCCGGCAGGCGGAGGCCGCGTTGGGCATCGAACTCGCGCTGCCCGCCGGCTACACCCGCGAGGCCCACCCGGACACCGACCTCATGGTGAGCTACCGCTCGCCCGACGCCTACCACTCCGTCGACCTCTGGTATCTGCCGGACGCCGGCGGGAGCGCGGAGGACTTCGCCGGATCCCAGGTCAGCGGCTACCAGGTGGACACCGCCTACGCGGCGGTCGACCACGAACTGACCATGGCGGACTTCCAACCGGACGGCGAGGCCGTCGAGTTGCGCGTCACCACCTGGGACGCCGCTGCGCCCGAAGGGCCGCCGGTGCTGCGCGCCGCGCTGCTCTTCGGCGTGCCGGGCACCGGCGCGGTCTGGCAGCTCCAACTCACCACGCTGGAGGCCGAGGGCGCCGTGGTGGACGAGGCGGATCGGCTCTTCCGACGGATGGTCGACGAACTCCGGATCGACCCCGACGCGGTCTGACCCGGCACACTGCCAGCGTTCACTGGCGGAAAAACGCTACCCATGGGTAGGCGCGGCGCGCGGCACGCCGTACTCTCCGCCTATGACGACCGCAGAGTCAGCCAGGGGATCGGTGGCCGCCCGCACGGTCACCAAGGAACTGGTCGCATCCCTCACCCGAGGCGTGACGGGAAGCGAACGGACCGCCTGCCACAGCCCGTTCACGGGTGAACGCCTCGCCGAGCTGCCCCAGGCCACCCCCGACGAGGTCGCCGAAGCCTTCGCCCGCGCCCGCGCCGCCCAACCCGCCTGGGCCGCCCTTCCGGTGGAGCGGCGGGCCCGGATCGGTCTGCGCTTCCACGATCTGCTGCTGCGCCGTCAGTCGGAGATCCTCGACATCGTTCAGCTGGAGACGGGGAAGAACCGGTTCTCCGCGCACGAGGAGGTGCAGGCCGTCGCCATGGCGGCCCGCCACTACGGCCGCGCCGCGCCCGGCTGGCTGCGTCCCCGTCGGCATCTGGGCGCCGTGCCGGTCCTCACCCAGGTCAGGCAGCACCGCCGCCCCCACGGGGTGGTGGGGCATATCGCGCCCTGGAACTACCCCCTTGAGCTGACCGCGGGCGATGTGCTGCCCGCGCTGCTCGCCGGCAACGCCGTGGTGATGAAGCCGGACACCGAGACCGCGCTCACCGCGCTCTGGGCGCGCCGCCTGCTGATCGAGGCCGGGCTGCCGGCGGACGTGTGGACGGTGGTCCTGGGCCAAGGCCCGGTGGTCGGCCCGCTGCTTGTGGAGCACGCGGACTACGTGACGTTCACCGGCTCCACCCGCACGGGCCGCGAGGTGGCGCAGCGCGCCGCCGCCCGGCTCATCGGCAGCAGCCTGGAGTTGGGCGGCAAGAACGCCATGCTGGTGCTGCGCGACGCCAACCTGGAGCGGGCCGCCGAGGGCGCGATGCGCGCCTGCTTCTCCTCGACCGGTCAACTCTGCGTGTCCGTCGAACGGCTGCTGGTGCACGAGTCCGTCGCCGACGCGTTCGTCAGCCGCCTGGTGGCGCGGGTCGAGGCGCTGCGGATGGGCTCGGAGCTCGACTACGGCATCGACCTCGGCTCGCTCAGCTCGGCCGCCCAACTGGCCACCGTCACCCAGCACGTCGAGGACGCCAGGGCGCTCGGCGCCACCGTGGTCACCGGCGGCCGGCCGCGCCCGGACCTCGGCCCCTACTTCCACGAGCCCACCGTGCTCGAAGGGGTGCGCCCGCCGATGCGCGTCTACCACGAGGAGACGTTCGGCCCGGTGGTCAGCGTCTTCCGGTTCGGTACCGAGGAGGAGGCGGTGGCGCTGGCCAACGACACCAGATACGGCCTCAACGCCAGCGTCTGGTCCCGCGACGGTCGCCGGGCCCGCCGGCTCGCCGCGCGCCTGAGCTGCGGCACGGTCAACATCAACGAGGGCTATGCCGCCGCCTATGGCAGCGTGGGCGCCCCGATGGGCGGCATGCGCGATTCGGGGCTCGGGCGCAGACACGGTGCCGAGGGGCTGCTGAAGTACACCGAGGCGCAGACGGTGGCCCAGCAGCGGCTGCTGCCGCTCGGCCCCTCGGGCCCGTTGGACGACCGCCGCTACGCACGGTTGCTGAACGTCTCCCTCCGGGCGATGAAGACGCTGAGGATCCGATGACCCCGCCCGAGGAGCAGGGGCAGGAGCAGGGGCAGGACCACGACTACGACGTGGCCGTCGTCGGCTCCGGGTTCGGCGGTGCGGTCGCGGCGCTGCGGCTGAGCGAGAAGGGCTACCGGGTGGTGGTGCTGGAGGCCGGCCGCCAGTTCGACCGGGACCAGCTCCCGCGCAGTTCCTGGCAGTTGCGGGACTATCTGTGGGCTCCCCGCCTCGGCCTCCTCGGCATCCAGCGGATCCATCTGCTGGGTAATGTCATGATCCTGGCAGGAGCCGGGGTCGGCGGCGGTTCGCTGAACTACGCCAACACGCTCTATGTGCCGCCCGACGCGTTCTTCCAGGACCGCCAGTGGGGCCGGATAACGGACTGGCGGCGGGAGTTGACGCCCTACTACGCGCAGGCCAAACGGATGCTCGGCGTCCGCGTCAACCCCACCGTCACCGCCGCCGACCGCCATCTGAGGGCCGCCGCCGAACAGATGGGCGTGGCGGACACCTTCCACGCGGCGCCCGTCGGGGTCTTCTTCGGCGACGCCGAGGACGCCGACGGGAGGACCAGCGCGCGCCCTGGCGAGGAGGTGGCCGACCCCTACTTCGGCGGCGCCGGGCCGCGCAGGACCGCCTGCCACGAGTGCGGCGAGTGCATGACCGGCTGCCGGCACGGCGCCAAGAACACCCTCAACGAGAACTACCTTCACCTCGCGCGGCGCGCCGGCGCCGAGATCCGCCCGCTGACCACCGTCGTCCGGATCGCCGAACTCCCCGAGGGACGGGGCCATCTGGTGACCACCGTCCCCACCGACGCCTCGGCGCGGCGCCGGCGGGCCCGCCGGACCACGCTGCGGGTGGGACAGGTGGTGCTGGCCGCCGGCACCTACGGCACCCAGACGCTGCTGCACCGGATGCGCGACACCGGGACGCTGCCCCGTCTCTCCGACCGGCTCGGCACCCTGACCCGCACCAACTCCGAGGCGCTGGTGGGCGCCGCCACCGTGGCGCGCCGCTACCGGGCGCGGCAGGGCGAGGAGGCCACCCTGGACTTCACCAGGGGCGTGGCCATCACCTCCTCCATCCACCCCGACCCGCACACCCATATCGAGCCGGTGCGCTACGGCAGGGGTTCCAACGCGATGGGGTTCCTCTCGATCCGGCAGTTCCCACGCGGTGGCCGGCTGCCCAGGGTGCTGTCCTACGCGCTCAGTTCGGCCCGCCACCCCTGGGTGTTCCTGCGCTCGCTCTCCAACCGCCGCTGGTCCGAGCGGACCCTCATCGCGCTGGTGATGCAGACCCATGACAACTCGCTGACCACCTACCGCAGGACCCGCCGGCCCGGCCGCGGGCTGCTCACCGCACGGCAGGGCCATGGCGCCCCGAACCCGGACTTCATCCCGGTCGGCGTGGCGGCGGCCCACCATCTCGCCGACGAGATCGGGGGGTTCGCCGGCACCAATGTCGGCGATCTGATCGGCACCCCGCTGACCGCGCACTTTCTGGGCGGCTGCCCGATCGGGGAGAGCTCCGATCGCGGCGTGGTCGACCCCTACCACCGCCTCCACGGCCATCCCGGGATCTCGGTGGTCGACGGCTCGGCGGTCTCCGCCAACCTCGGCGTCAATCCGGCGTTGACCATCACGGCCCAGGCGGAGCGGGCGTTCGCACTCTGGCCCAACAAGGGGCGGCCCGACCCGCGTCCGGCCCCCGGCGCCCCGTACCGGGCGCTGGCCCCGATCCCGCCGACGCGCCCCGCCGTCCCCGAGTCCGCGTTCGGCGCGTGGCGCCTGCCGGTGGTGCTTCCCGTCCCGCCGCTGCCGCCACGGACCACGGACGTCGAGCCGGACGCGACGGACGGCACGGAGGAGAGCGGGAGTTGAACCGCCGGGGCGGGGCGCGCCAGCGCTGCGGCGGTGGCGCGGCGGTGGCGAAGAGGCCCGCTCCTCGGGGGAATGGGAACGAGCCTCTCCGGTCATGGTGGCACGGCTTTCACATGCTTCGTGCGTGCTCTTAGACCGGCAGGATACGTAAAAGGTTGTTCGCTTATCGGTCACAGAATGGACACGAGGCGAAGAGGAGGGCCGAGGGCCCCGGCGGTCGGCCGGGGCCCTCGGAACAGCACGGCGACAGGGCGGCGCCGGTGCTGCGAGCGGCACCCGGGGGGTAGGCGCCGCTGCCGTTGGCCGGACCCATGGAGGGGGGCGCCATGGACCGCCAACATTCGTGAAGCTGAGGGGGCGGCCGGTCCTCGGCGTCCCGAGAACCGGCCGTGGGGCGTGACCGGCCTGCTGTCCCCTGCTGCCCGGTCACCGCACCGGAGCGAGGTCCCACGGCGCGCGGACCTCGCCACACCGCGAGGTCCGCCTCGCCTCATCGCCCCGGGGACAACACTTTCAACGAAGCCCCATCCGGCCGGTCACGCTCCGTACGGGTGACGCCTCGTCCCCGGGTTCGGCCGGCACCGGACGAGCCCGTGCCGGGCGCGGACTCAGACGCGGCCCCGGCTCAACTCCAGCAGCGTCATCGCCAGGGCGGTGCCCGGCTGGCCCAACTCCTCCCGCCAGCGGCGGAGTACCTCGTTCTCCCTGGCCAGGTGGACCCGCCGGCCACCGTTCGCCAGCCGGACGCGCTGCACCCGTTCCGACACCGCCACCCGCGCCCGCACCAGCCGGACGATCTCCGCGTCCAGCGCGTCGATCTCCGCCCGCCCCTGGGCGATCACCGTCTCCGGATCGTCGCCTGCGGGCTCGGTGACCTCGGTCACCTCGGCGGGCCCGGTATCCGTCTCCGTCAGTCTGGTCGTCATGACTTCTCCTTCGGGTTCCGTCCGTCGGCCCCGGTGAGCCGGTCGACCGCCCCGGACACGACGACGCCCCGGGCCGGAGGATCCGGACCCGGGGCGTCGGGGAGTTCGTGTTCAGCGCCGCGCGCGACACTCCCCATGGCCACCGGCCGGACCGGTGCCATAGGTAAAGAGGCGGTGCTGCTGCGGCATGCCCGCGAGTCTACCGGGGGCGGCTCGCCGCCGGGACAACCGCCCCGAAGGGCCCCGGTAGACTCGACGGCACACATCCCCGCACGTTCAGCGCCGCCGCCAGGCACGCGTATCACCAGGCACGAAAGGCAGCTCGTGGCAGACGTGGCACCCCAGGACACCGTTCTGGTCGTCGATTTCGGCGCGCAGTACGCCCAGCTCATCGCCCGCCGCGTCCGCGAGGCCCGGGTCTACAGCGAGATCGTGCCGTCCACCACCCCGGTGGACGAGATGCTGGCCAGGCGGCCCCGCGCCATCATCCTCTCCGGCGGCCCCTCCTCCGTCTACGCGGACGAGGCCCCGGGCATCGACCCGGCGCTCTTCGACGCCGGAGTGCCGATCTTCGGCATGTGCTACGGCTTCCAGCTGATGGCCCAGGCGCTCGGCGGCACCGTCGACAACACGGGCGCCAGGGAGTACGGGCGCACCGACCTCACGGTGACCAGGTCCGGATCCACGCTCTTCGAGGGCACCCCCGACCAGCAGCAGGTGTGGATGTCGCACGGCGACGCCTGCTCGGCGGCGCCCGCCGGCTTCCAGGTGACGGCCGCCACCGGCACCGTCCCGGTCGCCGCCTTCGAGAACGACGAACGCCGCCTCTACGGGGTGCAGCACCACCCCGAGGTGATGCACTCCACGCACGGCCAGCAGGTCCTCGAACACTTCCTCTACCGGGGCGCCGGCATCAGCCCGTCCTGGACCACCGGCAGCATCGTCGACGAGCAGGTCGCCGCGATCCGCGCCCGGGTCGGCGGCAAGCGCGCCATCTGCGGGCTCTCCGGCGGCGTCGACTCCGCGGTGGCCGCCGCCCTCGTCAACCGGGCCATCGGCTCCCAGCTGACCTGCGTCTACGTCGACCACGGGCTGATGCGCAAGGGCGAGACCGAGCAGGTCGAGAAGGACTTCGTGGCCGCGACCGGCGTCCAACTGCGGGTGGTCGACGCCGCCGAGCGGTTCCTCGACGCGCTGGCCGGCGTCTCGGACCCGGAGGAGAAGCGGAAGATCATCGGCCGCGAGTTCATCCGGGTCTTCGAGCAGGCCCAGGCCGAGCTGGTCGCCGAGGCCGGCGCGGCGGGCGAGGACGTCGCGTTCCTGGTGCAGGGCACCCTCTACCCCGACGTGGTCGAGTCCGGCGGCGGCACGGGCACCGCCAACATCAAGTCGCACCACAACGTGGGCGGCCTCCCCGACGACATCGAGTTCGAACTGATCGAGCCGCTGCGGCAGTTGTTCAAGGACGAGGTCCGGATGGTCGGCCAGGAGCTGGGCCTGCCGGAGGAGATCGTCCAGCGGCAGCCGTTCCCGGGCCCGGGGCTCGGCATCCGCATCGTCGGCGAGATCACCAGGGGCCGCCTCGACCTGCTGCGCGAGGCCGACGCCATCGCCCGCGAGGAGCTGACCGCCGCCGGCGTCGACCGCGAGATCTGGCAGTGCCCCGTCGTCCTCCTCGCCGACGTCCGCAGCGTCGGCGTCCAGGGCGACGGCCGCACCTACGGACACCCGATCGTGCTGCGCCCGGTCAGCTCCGAGGACGCCATGACCGCCGACTGGTCCCGCCTCCCCTACGACCTGCTGGCCCGGATCTCCACCCGCATCACCAACGAGGTCCCCGACGTCAACCGCGTCACCCTCGACATCACCAGCAAGCCCCCCGGCACCATCGAGTGGGAGTGACCACCGGCTCCGCCTCCTAGGGACGGACGATGGACTGGATCTCGTCGACCTGGAGTTCGTGGGTGGTGGCGAAGGTCGCGTCCGGCAGCGTCGCTCCGGTGTCGCCCGAGCCCTGCCAGCTGATGGCCCAGGTGACGCTCGCCGTGAGGGAGTAGGGCCGGCCGTCGTGGGTGGCCCGCAGATAGGTGAGCCCACACGGCGGCTCGGCGCCCTCGTCCGTCCCCCGGACGAACGGGGCGCCCACGGAGCCGTCACCCCCGATGGGGCAGCTGCCCGACGGCGGATGGCTGCGGGCGTCCTCGGTGCCGGGATCGATCCGCAGGGCGGTGGGGCGGGCCGTGGTGGTGGCCCAGATGTCCCAACTCTCCAGCCGGGCCGTGACGGAGACCTCGTCGTAGGCGCCGCCGTCGGCCCAGATCCAGGTGGCCAGATTGACGATCTGGCCGTCCACCGCCGCCGGGTTCAGCCGGATCTCGGTGTCCGGCACGCGGATCCGCTGATAGGCCAGCTCGGCCAACACCTCGGGCGACAACGCGTTCTCCACCTCCGGTATCTCGCCGGTCTCCACCCAGAACGGGATATGCGTGCAGGAGAGACGTTCGAGGAGATCCGGCTCCGCCGGGTTCTGCACCGGGCCCCACCACATGCCGTTCTCCGCCTCCTCGGCGTTGAAGTCGGTGTAGGGCTCGCCCTGTTCGTAGTGGTTCCACATCCAGCCGAGGGCCGCCGCCGCGTGCCCGGTCTGCCCGGTCGGGTCCCAGGCCGCATCGGCGAGGTCGCGTAACTGCTCCGGGCTCCAGGTGGGCGCGTACCAGCAGGGCGGCGGCGACCAGTTCCGCGACGTGCTGGTCAACGGCCCACCGCCGCCGTTGCCCCGCTCCTCGAACACCACCGCCTCCGCACGGGCCCGCGCCACGACCTCCTGGCCCTCCCGGGCCCCACCCTCCTCCTTGTCCCCCGGTGCGGCCACGGCCGAGCCCGCGCAGAGCAGGGTCAGGGCCGCCGCCGAGGCCAGACACCGGCCGACCCTGCTCCCGTTCAGGCGCCGCACCGCTCCGCGCCCCCCTCGACCTCCACGTGCGATGCCTGCCAGAAGCCCTCCACGCCAGGGGCCTCGGCCATCACGACGCGGTAGAGGTAGATGGAGACATCGTGCTGCTCCTCCGCCGGCAGGACCTCTCCGCTCGCCACGTCCTTGCCCGGCAACTGGCTGGTGTCGTTGCAGAACTCGACCAGCATGTTCGCGGACTCCCCTTCGCCCCTCTCGACGGTGGCGTCGTAGAAGTGATCCGTGCCGTACATCGTCCAGCCACCGTCAACCCACTGCCGCACCTGGGTACGCGCGTAGTCGCCGGCCTGGTCCCGGGCGTAGCCCTGGTGCACACCCCCCTCCGGGGCCTGGGCGACGATGTCCGCCGCGATGGCGCGCAGGTACTCCGACGCGCCGTGGAGGGCCGCGGCCTCGTCGGGGTCTTCGGGGGTGTCCCAGTCGAAGACCAGCTCGACGTCGTCGGGGAGTTCGATCTCCGAACCGTGCTGCGCCTCCGGCTCCGGCGTCGCCTCGTCCTCCGGGGTGGGCGATGTCTCCTCGCCCTCGTCCACGCCGGGGACCGGGTCGTCGGCGGAGTCGTCGGAGGCTCCGCCGCAGGCGGTCGACAGCAGGAGCGCGGTGGCGGCCGTGGCAGCCAGCTTTCGGCGGAGGGACACGGAACAACTCCCCTTCGGGTACACGTGTGTTGACGGGCTGTCACACGGTAGCAAGGGGCGCTACGGGGGAGGCGGGTGGCGGCGGCGGTGGTACGCCAGGCCGATCTTGGTCAGCAGACCGCCGAACATGGCGAAGAGACTGATCGCGCTGAGCGCGTACAGCATGGTGAAGACCCGGGACAGCGTGGTGCTCGGCGCCAGGTCGCCATAGCCGATCGTCAGGCCCGTGGTCACCGAGAAGTACAGCGCCTCAAGCACCGACCAGCCCTCGTGCAGGGTGTAGAAGACCGTGCCGGTGGCCAGGACCAGCAGCAGGGACAGGGTGGCACCGCGGAACGAGGGATGCCGCCACGCCTCACGCCCCGCCGTCGTCAGCGCGGCGGCGAGCACCAGAAAGCCGAACACCGACCCAGTCTTCGCCACCGGACCCGAAACGTCCGGCAGCGACGCGTCAGACCAGCCGGCGGGCGGTCGCCCAGCGGGTGAGCTCGTGGCGGTTGGAGAGCTGGAGCTTGCGGAGCACGGCGGAGACATGGCTCTCCACCGTCTTCACCGAGATGAACAGCTCCTTGCCGACCTCCTTGTACGCGTAGCCGCGCGCGATCAGCCGCAGCACCTCACGTTCGCGCTGCGTCAGCCGGTCCATGTCCTCGTCGACCGGCGGCGCCTCGGAGGACGCGAACGCGTCCAGCACGAACCCGGCCAGCCTCGGTGAGAAGACCGCGTCGCCGTCCGCCACCTGGAAGATCGCGTCCACCAGATCGGTGCCCGTGATGGTCTTGGTGACATAGCCGCGCGCGCCGCCCCGGATCACGCCGATGACGTCCTCCGCCGCGTCCGAGACGGAGAGGGCCAGGAACCGCACCGGGTCCTGCGCCGTCGACATCAGCTCGGCGCTGCGCCGCAGCACCTCCACACCGCCGCCGCCCGGCAGGTGCACGTCCAACAGCACCACGTCGGGCCTGGCCGCCTTGATCACGCTGACCGCCTGGTCCACGTCGCCGGCCTCGCCGACCACCTCGATGCCGGTCTCGTCGGTGCGGCCGATCTCGGCCTGCACCCCGGCACGGAACATGCGGTGGTCGTCCACCAGGACCACCCGGGCCCTGCGCGCCCCGCTCGCCGGACCCTTCGCCGGATCGCTCGCCGGATGTTGCGTCTCGCCGGTCGGACTCATTCGGATCGCTCCATCGTCAGCTCCACCTCTGTGCCCTCGCCTGGTGTGGACCGGACCCGGGCGCTCCCGCCGTTGCGCCGCATCCGGCCCACGATGGACTCCCGCACGCCCATGCGGTCCGCGGGCACCGTGTCCGGATCGAACCCCGGGCCTCGGTCCCGCACCGACACGAAGACGGTGCGGCCCTCCACCTCGCCGAACACCCGGATGGGCCCACCCTCCCCACCGTACTTGGCCGCGTTCACCATGGCCTCGCGCGCCGCCTGGAGGGCCGCGCCCAGCGGCTCGTCCAACGGGCAGTCACCCACGCAGACCACCTCGATCTGCACCCCGTGGTGGTCCTCGACCTCGGCGGCCGTGGCGCGCACCGCCTCGGCGAACGTCTTCGGCTGCTCGTCCTCCTCCACGGTCGCGCCGCGCTCGCTCTCCGCCGACTTGTACAGCCAGGCGCGCAGCTCCCGCTCCTGCGCCCGCGCCAGCCGCGCCACCTCCCGGCCGTTCTCCGCGTTGCGCTGGATCAACGTCAGCGTGTGCAGCACCGAGTCATGGACATGCGCGGCGACCTCGGCGCGCTCCTGGGCGCGGATGCGCATGGTGCGCTCCTCGGAGAGGTCCTGCACGATCCGCACCAGATAGGGGCCGGCGAGCAGCGCGATCCCCACCAGCACGGCGACGGCGGACTGTAGCGCGACGCCCAGGCTCTCGGTGGCCGCCGCGTTCTGCCCCAGCACGAAGGTCGCGATACCCATCCCGACCAGCACCGCGCCGGCGGCGGCGCGCAGCAGCGGCAGCCAGCGGCTGCCCCGGGTGGCCGCCGCCCACGCGGCGCGGCGCGAGTTGTCGACCTGCCGCCAGACGACGGCGGCGCCGACGCCGATGATCATCATCGGCCAGAGATAGGTGCCGGAGATCGGATACTGCACGCTGGTGACCAGCGCGAACATCGCGACCGCCACCACCAGGACGGCGATCAGCGACTGTTTGTCCGGGCGCCGCAGCCGGAACTCGCGGCGGGCCGGCGCGACCGGCGTCGTCTGTGGCGCGCCCAGCGGCACCACGAACCAGAAGATGCCATACAGCAGCACGCCGAGCCCGTTGGACGAGAACAGCACCAGCAGGATCACCCGCACCCAGGAGACCGGGACACCGAGGTGCCCGGCCAACCCCTGCGCGACGCCACCCAACCAGCGTCCGTCCGCGCTGCGGTAGAGCTTGCGCACCGGTGGCTCGTCCACGGCGCTGCCGTAGGGCGTGGCCATCGTCATGCCCAGAATCGTCACACGACCGGCCGCCCCAGTACATCAGGGGTGCCCCCCAGCCGGGGATCAGGGAACGTCGGGGGCCGCCCCGGATACCGCGCACCGCCCCTGTGACGCCACCATGGGACCCATGACCGACGAGTACAGGGCGTCGGGGGGCGCCACGCGGACGTCCCCCGCGGCGGCCACCCCGGCGGCGCACGCCGAGCGACAGCTGCGCCGGAGTCGCAAGCACAAGATGATCGGCGGCGTGTGCGGCGGGTTCGGCCGCTACTACCAGCTGGACCCGGTGATCTTCCGGGTGCCGCTGGTGGTGCTCTCGGTGATCGGCGGGCTCGGCCTGGTGGTCTACGGCATCGCCTGGCTCCTCGTCCCGTTCGAGGGCGAGGAGGAGAACGAGGGCCGTCGGCTGCTCTCGGGCCGGGTGGAGGGCCCCGGGCTCACCGCGCTGCTGTTCAACGTGGCCGGCTGCGGTCTGCTGCTGGCGTCCCTGGGCAGCGGCGGGTTCCGCACCTGGTTCTCCCTCCAGGTGTTCGCCGCGCTGGCCGGCGCCGCCTACTGGTCCCGTTACCGGCGCGGCGCCGACCTCGCCGGCGCCGAGGGCGCGCCGGCGCATCCGACGGCGGCGCACGCCGTGGCGGAGGCGCCCCCCGAGGCGCAGGCGCCGCCCGCGCCCGCGGGCCCCTCCTGGTGGCGGGGCTCCGCCGCCCCCGCCGGCACCGGCTACCTCTGGGGACCGGCCGACGCGCCCCCCGGCTCCTACGCGCCGCGCGGCGGCCCCGCGCCGCCGGTCCCGCCGGGGGCGGGACGGCCGCCCGTGCCGCCGGCCGAACCACGGGAGCTGCGGCTCGGCGGGCTGGTCTTCCTGCTGGCGGTGTTCGCCTTCGGCATCGGCCTCGCCGCCTCCTGGACCAGCCAACCCCTGGGCGCGGCCCTGGTCATCGGGCTGTCGGCGGCGCTCGCCGTCTTCGCCTTCGGGTTGGTGTTCAGCGCCTTCGTCGGCCGGGTCGGCGTGGGCACCATCACCTCGGTGCTGCTCACCGGGGCGCTGCTTGCCGGCGCCTCGTTGCTGCCCGACAACATCACCACCAGCTGGGAGGACCGCGAGTGGCGCCCGGCGCACGCCGGCGCGGTCCGCGAGGACTACGCGCTGGGCAGCGGCATGGCCACGCTGGACCTGACGGGCGTCGACATCGCGGCGGGCGAGCCGCTCGTCACCGCGGTGGAGGCCGGCGCCGGGCAGGTCACCGTGCTGGTCCCGTACGACGCCGATGTCACCGTCGAGGTGGAGATGGGCGCCGGCGCCTTCACCTACCAGGTGCGTGGCGCTGGCGACACCGACCGGGACTCCTGGGGCGGCCTCGGCCAGGAACGCACCCTGCGGTATCTGTCGCCGGCCGACCAACCCGACGACCCCGAGATCGAGTTGCGTCTTGAGATGGGCATCGGCCATCTCGTGGTCGAACGGGCGGACGCCACAGCGGCCACGGCTCCCCCGGACGCCACCGAACCCCCGGACGCACCGGACGCCCCGGACGCCACGGAACCTCCGGACGCCCCGGACGCCACGGAACCTCCGGACGCCACGGACGCCACGGAAGAGGAGCCGACCCCATGAGGCAGGGACAGCGGACGATGCGCCGCCACCGCTTCGAACCGGCCAGGCTGGTGCTGGGCCTGTGCCTGCTCCCGATCTCCGTCCTCTACATCCTCCAGGCGGTCGACCAACTCGACATCCCGGTGGTGCTCCGCTTCACGATGCTGCCGGGCGCGCTGGTGCTGGCCGGGCTGGTCGCCGTCGCCAACATCACCATCCGCAAGGCCGTCGCCGCGAAACGGCCGGCCGTGGCGGGCGGGAGCACCGACGGCGACACCATGGCGTAGCCGCCCGGGCGCGACCTGGTCAACCGAACAGCTTGCGGCTCCGGTTGGGCAGGAACCACGGCCGGCCGCGCAGCAACCCGTCCGCCGAGTAGGGCCCGCCGCCGCCCAGGACCAGCGTGACGAAGCCGAACAGCAGCGGCAGATCGGCGCCGAAGTAGTACGGGTCGGCGGACCAGGAGATCGTCAGCCAGAACGACAGCGCCAGCAACGCGCCCACCGCCGCCGCCCACCGGGTGCGCAGCCCCACCAACACGGCGACGCCCACCACGATCTCGGCCACGGCGACCCCGTGTCCCACCAGCCCTGGCGCGTCCAACGCCCGGTCGACCAGCCAGGGCACGGCCGCGGCGTCCCGCGACGCCAGCATCATCCCCTCCATGGTGTCCGTGTTCATCACCGAACTGAACGGGCCACCGTCGACGTACTTGTCGATCCCCGCGTAGAGGAAGGTGAATCCGAGGAAGAGACGGAGCGGCAGCATGGCCCACCGCGCCAAGGCGTCACCGGCCCCTCCGGGGCCACCGGGTACGGGGCCACGACCGCCGAACCGGTCCGTCACCGACATGGGCCAACGCCCTTTCGTCACGGCTGCAAGGACGGTCAGTCTGCCACCGTGACGCGGTAGCGGCCAGACTCCGTGCCGGCGGCCGTAATCACCTGAATATCGACCCGGCCCGGGTCCACCTCGGCCGGGACCCGCACCAGCAGGCTGGTGTCCCCGGGGCTGCCGAACCCGTCGGCCGTCGGCACCAGCGGGACCGGCACCGTCATCCCGCCGATCCGCACCACCGTCTCGGCCAGCCGCTCGGGGCCCCGCGCGCCCGGCGGGACGAAGCCGGAGCCGCGGATCTCCAACTCGTCGCCGTGCCGGATCGGCGCCACCAGGGTCCCCGGCTCGCGCACCCGCACCACGGACTGGATCACCGGACGGCCGCCCTCGGTGTACTTGGCCGCCAGATAGGTCAGCGCCGACACCGTCACCAACAGCGCCAACCCCCACGGCAGATCGGGCCACTCGTCGGGCTGGCGCGCCAACCGCACCCCGACCAGGACCAGCGCCGCCGCGTTCACCACCACGTACTGGACGTCGGGGAAGCTGCCGACGCCGTCGTCGTCCGTCAACAGGTCGGCGGCGCGCGGCGCCCTCGCCCGCACCTTCTGCATCCGGAAGCCGCGCACCCTCGTCGCCACCGTGTGCCGCACCCAGACCGTCACCGCGCAGCTGACGGCAACGGCCGCCAACAGCCCGCCGCCGCGCGTCACATCGAGGCCGTCCAACAGGGCGTCCCTGTCCTGGCCCCGGCCGGTGCCGGCCAGGCTGAACGCCAGCACCAGCACGGTGTACCCGGCCAGCAGCAGCCAACCGGCCGCCACCGCGCGGGAGGTGGAGAGCCGGTTGTCCTCGCCCACCAGCGGGGCCAGCGGACCGCCGCGCTCCCGGTGCGCCCGGCCGGCCAGCGTCACCACTCCGGCGAGCCCGCCGGCGGCCAGCAGCCCGGTGGTGCGGGCCAACGTCCAGCCGGAGTCGCCCAGCACGGCCGTCAGCACCTGGCCGAGCAGCAGCGCGCCGACCGCGACCCAGAGCAGCAGCACGGCGCGGTCGGCGAGCCCGACCAGCCGGAACCGGCCGACGGCGCGCGCCCGTTCGTCCACCTCGCCCGCGGCCTCGGTCAGCTCGTCCGAGATCCACTGCCGGGACGCCTCGGGGGAGTGCGCCAGCGCGGGTGGTATGCCCTCGCCGGCGGCCAGCCGGTCGCGGAGCGCCCGGAAGGACTCCTCGGCCCGACGCAGCGCCGCCCGCGCGGAGGCGGGGCAGCCGCCGCAGGCGCAGTCGGGGCCATGCGGGGGCGGCGGCGCGGGCACCGGGCCCGCGGCGCCATCGGAGTCGTCCTCGGCACCGCCGACGTCGGGGGGCGGCGCGCCGGGCGGGTCGAGCGGCCCGTCCGGCCGCTCGCCGGAGGGCTCCTCCACCGGCCCGTCCCCCGGCGCCCCGGCGGGCCGGTCCGTGGGCCGGTCCGCGCCGTGCGCGGCGTCGCGGAACGGGTCGTCGGCCACGCTGCTTCCCTCTTCCCCAGGTCCGGACAGATCCTAGGGATTCTGCCTCATCAGCGGGGGATCAGACGGGCCGGGTCGCCCCGTTGAAGGGCATCGAGTCAACATCCGCCAGCCGCACCGGCGTTCCCGACCTGGCGGCGTGCACGATCTGCCCACCCCCGATGTACATCGCCACATGGCTGTTGTCCGCGTAGTAGAACACCAGATCCCCGGGAGCGAGCTGGGCACGGGAGACCCGGACGCCCGCCGTCGCCTGGCTGTAGCTGGTACGCGGCAGGGAGACGCCGGCCGAGGACCAGGCGGACTGGGTGAGCCCCGAGCAGTCGAAGGAGTCAGGACCCGTCGAACCCCAGCCGTACGGCTTGCCCAACTGGGCCATGGCGAACGCCACCGCCGTCGCGCCCCGGACGCTGGTCGCCTCGGCCGAAGCGGCCGGCCGCACCTCGTCCCGCGCCGCCCGAGCCCGCTCGCCGTCCTCGGCGCCCTCGGCCAGCAGCCGCTCGCGCTCCTCGGCGGTGCGGGTGGCCAGCAACTCCTCGGCCTCGGCCAGCCGTTCCTCGATGGTCTCCCGCTGGCGGTCGGCCTCAAGACGCGCCTCGTCCAGCGTCTCGGCCCGCCGATCCGCCTCGTCCCGCAGCTGCTCGACGGCGAGCAGCTTGGCGCCGATGTCCGCCACCGTCCGCGCCTGCCGGTCGCCGACGCGGTCCAACACGGCGGCGCGGCGCAGATACTCGTCCGGGTCGCTCGCGAGGGCCAGGGCGAGCCCGGCCGGCAGCCCGCCAGCGCGATAGCTCGCGCTGGCCTGCGTGCCCAGCGAGTCGCGGGCGGCGTTCAACTCCTCGGTGCGCCGGGTCGCCCGATCGGAGAGCTCCGCGAGATCCTCCTCGGCCTCCTCGGCCGTCTCCGTGGCCGCGTTGAACGCCTCGGTCGCCTCGGCGGCCTCGCGGTGCAGCGCGTCGACCCGCTCCTCGACCTCGGCCAGCGTCGGCTCGGGCTCGGCCAGGGCCGGGGTCTCCAACGCGCCGGCGGTGGCGGCGCCCGCCAGCGTCAGACTGGCGGCGACCCGGATCGCGGGCCTGCCACCGGACGACCAGGGTTTTCGGTAGGTGGGGCGCCGCCAGCGGCGCTTTCGATGCTCGGCCATGAGGCAGGACGCTAGACCCGGCCGGGCCCCGAACACCGCCGTCTGACCGGCATTGGTGACAAACGCCCAAAGGTGATGCGGGTTGATCGAAACGGTCAGCTATGGCTACCGTTCGCTATTGAATTCAGACGCAGCGTGTTCGTTCCGTCGAACCGCACCGCGCGCTACTCGTCGGCCGCCGCCAACAGCTGGTCGATGGTGTCGCGGAACTCCTCCACCGGCCGCGCGCCCGGCAGCGGATGCCCGTTCAACAGGAACGACGGCGGCGAGACGATCCCCAGATCCATCGCCTCCTCCGCGTCCCGGCCCACCGCCTCGCCGGCCTCCTCCGACTCCATCTCCGTCAGCAGCGACTCCACATCCGGCACCCCCGCCTCCTCGGCGAGCGCGCGCAGCCCCTCCTCGCCGAACTTGCCGCTGTCCATATGGGCGTCCTCCGCGAACGCCGCCTCGTAGAACTCCCAGAACCGCCCCTGCCGCCCCGCCGCCCAGGCCGCCCGCGCCGCCGCGTCCGACTCGGGGCCGTTGATCGGGAAGTTCCGGAACTCGATCCGCAACAACCCCTGCTCGACATACTCGTCGATCAACTCGACATGCGTCCCCCGGGCGTGCATCCCACAGAACGCGCACTGGAAGTCCGAGTACTCGATCATCACCACCGGCGCGTCCGCCTCCCCGAGCGCCAGCGGGTCGTCCGCGTCCCTGCGCGCCAGCTCCAGCGCCGGATGCCCCTCGGGCAACGGCTGGATCGCCGCCGGATCGCCACCCCCCGGCTGACCGTCCCCGTCGTCCCCGCCATCGCTGCCGAGCAGCCCGGCGACAGCACCCATGATCAGAAACAGCACCACGGCCACCGCGACCAGACCCAGCAGCATCCGGCGCGCACGAGCAGCCCCCGAGGACCCCGGGAACCGCGACGCCCCCGAACCGCCACCGGACCCACGCCCACCCCCGCCACGGGACTTCCGACCGGCCCGGGACGAACCGCCGGCGCGGGACGAACCGCCGGCACGGGACGAACGGCCGGCCCGGGACGAACGGCCGGCTGACTTCGGCTTACGGGAACGCGAGACGGGCATGCCCCCAGCCTAGGACTCCCCACCGACAACACGGGCCCGCCCCCGACCGGGGATCCCGGTCGGGGGCGGGCGAGCCGGCCGTCACGCGGCGACCGGCCGATCCGTCGGCTACTCGGTCGAGCCCGCACCCAGGTCGTCGGTGTACGACGCGATCCAGGACAGCGGGGCGTTCCAGTTGATGGTGATCTCGTTGGTCGCGTACGACTCGATGTCGTCGATGTAGCACATCGCCGGCGCGCAACCCTGGAGCTTGTCCTCGGCCACCGGGTCCTGCAACTCGCTGTTGGGACCACCGGCCACCGAACCGGGCGCCGGGTTCGGCAGGCTCGGGTCCAGCTGGTTCGCCCAGAACCTGTGGTGCTGGTTGTGGGCGTCACGCTCGCCGTAACCGGTCACGTACGACAGGTTCAGCGGGTTGTGACCCAGCAGGTAGTCCAGGCCGCTGAGCACCGCGTCCCGGTACGTGTCGTCACCGGTGAGGTCGTGCGCCGTGGCCAACACCACCATGTTGTTCAACACCTGGGAGTTGGAACCCCAGACGTAGTTGTCGACCGTCAACGGCACCCCGTACGCCTCGGCGTCCGTGATCGCCACCAGCGCGTCGGCCGCCTCGGCCACCGAGGCACGGATCGCCGACAGCTCGTCCGCCGACAGCTCGTTGGGCACCGTGGCCAGCGAGAGGCCGCCGAGCGCCGCCGTGTCCGCCCAGGAGAACCCGCCGCTCGGGAACACCGCCTCGGTGTCGCCGTGCAGCTCCGAGCCCAACACCGCGTCCAGGTAGGCGTCCTCGCCGGTCGTGACGAACAGCTCCGCCGCGGCCCAGTAGAACTCGTCGACCACGTTCGCGTCGCTGTAGGCACCGCCGCCGACCCCGTCGTTCGGGTCCGCCAGCAGGTCCGGGTGGGCCAGCGCCGCCGCGTAGGAGGACTCGGCCGCCGCCAGCAGCTCGTCGGCGAAGTCCGCGTCGTACTCGGCGAACAGCCGGGCGCCCTGCGCCGCCGCCGCGGCCACGTTCAACGTCGCGGCGGTGGACGGCGGGTGCAGCTCACGCGGCTGGTCGTCCCGGTGCGGCAGCGTCGGCAGCGCGGTCCACCGCGCGTCGTGCAGCTTGTGGTGCGCCAGACCGGCGAGCTCCTCGCCCTCCGGAACCCGCATGGACAGCAGGAACTCCAGCTGCCAACGCGCCTCGTCCAGGATGTCCGGCACCCCGTTGCCCTGCTCGGGAATGGCCAGCTCCCCGTCGCCCAGCGGCGCGCCGTCGGCGCCCTCGGTGGTCAACGTCCGCTCGTAGGACGACAGCAGCTGCGCCACCGAGATGCCGCCGTTGACCACGTACTTGCCGTGGTCACCCGCGTCGTACCAGCCGCCGGCCGCGTCCAGGGTGTAGTCGCACTCGTTCTGCCAGCAGGTCACGCCGTCGTCGCCCTGGTTGGGCGCGACATTGAGGTGCCCGGCCTCCCGCGCGTACTCCTCGCCCACGTACTCGGCCTCGATCTCGATGCCGCTGCGGTTGTGGTAGTAGTACGCCAGCGCGTCGGTCCGCAGCGTGGAGTAGAGGTCGTCACCGATCGCGAACGGCTCGCTGGTCTCCTCCTCGATGGTGACCGTGTAGCCGTCGCCCGGCTCGGTGACCTCGTCGAAGTCGAAACGGTGCACGTTCTGGTCGGACGACGGGTCCACGCCGAGCGGGGTGGTCGTCCCGGTCGCCACCTCGGCGCCGGCGGCGTCGTGCACCGTATAGGTGAGCGCGGTGGTGGACTCGGTCACATACGTGCCCCGCTTGGGCGCGTCCGGCAGATAGCCGACCTGGTTGACCCGCACCGGGGAGCCCGTGTCCGGCTCGTAGACCGGCGGTTCCGCGCCACCGGTCAGCGAGATGTCGTCCAGGCAGAGGGTGAACGGCTCGGCCCTGCCACCCACCTGGAACACCAACTGCGCGGCGTCGTTGTCGGTACCGACGTTGAAGACGTGCGTGATGGGCTCGGGCTCGTCCGTGATCGTGTCGACCACGGACAGCTCGGTGGCGTACGGCTCCTCGGCCTGTTGCACGGCGGTGCGGCTGGTGATCGGCACGGTCGAGGTGGCGGTGTAGGTCAGCTCATAGGTCTCGCCGGCGGTCAACGGCAGGTCGTCCTGGCCGATGATGGCGTCCCAGGGGTTGACGGTGCCCCCGGGCATGTCGGCGCAGAGCTGGCCGTCGACCACCTGGCCCTCGGTGTTGCCGGTCCACCACCAGGGGGCGGTGGTGCCGTCGGCGAAGTCGCCGTTGACGATCAGCTCGGGACCGTCGGCGGCGCCGGCGCTGGGCAGAGTGACGGCCCCGGCTATCAGGCCGGCGCCCAGGGCGACGCCGAGCAGGCGCCTGCCTCTGCGCGCGCGGACCTGCCCGCGCGGGGGATGGGAAGGACGTTGGGTCACGGCTCGATCCTTCGACGGAGGGGTGGGGGGTGGGTGGGGTGTGGTGGGTCGTTGGGTGGGGGTGTGGGTGGGGGGTTGGGTGGTTGGTTGGGTGGGGTGGTTGGGTGGGGCGTGGGAGCGCTCCCAAGTATCGTCGAGTGGGTGACGGGGACCCGTCAACCCCTCGTAGGCCCCCGAGAGTTGACAAAAGTAACCACCGGTAAACTCCGCTTTCATGAATGTACTGATTCATATTGTTCTCGCGCTGCACATCATCGGTATCGCCGCGTTGCTGGGGGGTTTCCTGGAGCAGGTGAGGTCCATAAAGACAGGTGAGGTCGCTGTTACCTCTGGGATGTTGCACGGCGCGGCCAATATGCTGATCACCGGGATCGCCCTGGTCGGCCTGAACCAGGCCGACGATCAGGAGGTCAACAACACCAAGATCGCTGTCAAGTTGGGCATCCTGGTGGTCATCCTGGCGCTGGTCTATGTGAAGCGCGGCGAGAAGGTGTCGCCGGCGATCTTCGGCGCCATCGGGGTGCTGACCGCGGCCAACATCTTTATCGCCACCATCTGGTGACCGCCCCCGCCGGGGCGGCGAACCGCGTGCGGTGAGTGGTGAGTGGTGAGCGGTGAGTCGCGAACCGTGCGCCGTGCGCCGCGAGCCGTCGGGGGGTGCGGCATGCGCGGTGCGGGTGGGGTGGGTGGGGCCGGTGGTACCCGTGCGGCGATCGGTGCGGGTGGCGCGGGTGTGGCGAACGGTGCGAGTTGGCGTGAGTGGCGTGGACGGTACGAAACGGTTTCGTTTTGGGTCGTCGTTTCATGCCGAGGTGTAGTCGAACGAGCCGGTGCCGGGGCGAGGAGCCCGGGGCGCCGGCCTTTTTCGTGTGTGGGTGCTGCCCGGAGGCAGGGGGTCTCCGATCGAAACGAAACGGTTTCGTTCGGGGTGGGGCGGGGGCGGGATGGGACGCGGCTGAGTGCTGGGACGCGGCCGGGTGGGGGAGCGGCGAGGGGACTGGGTACGAAACGGTTTCGTATCTGGCGTCCCGGGTCCGGCGTCCCGGGTCCGGCGTCCGGGTCCGGCGTCCGGCTCCGAGATCCGGCTCCGGCGTTCCGGCCCGGGCACCCGGAGTCAGCGCGCGCCAGTGGCCGGTGGGGTGGCGGCCGGACCGCCGGTGGCCGCCCTCAACGAGCCCGCGCGACCAACGCTTTCGTCAGTGGTCCCGGTCGGCCGACGTCGTCGCGAAGGGCGGCGCACCGGCGTCAGCGGTGGCTCAGCACGTTGATCACCCGGCCGTCGGGGTCGCGGACGAAGAACCGTCGCACGCCCCACTCCTCGTCCCGCAGGGGATGCACGATCTCCGCACCGCTGGCCAGGACCGCCGCGTGGACCGCGTCCACGTCATCCACCTCCACGCTCAGGTCCGGCGGAACCGGTGCGGTCTTGTCGCTGGTCAGGAAGCTGACCTGGACCGCCGGGGCGGACGGCGAGGCGAACGTCGTGATCCAGCCGTGGTCCATCGCCTCCTCGAAGCCCAGCGTGCGATAGAACTCCCGGTTCTCCGGGGTCGCTTCCGAGTGGAGGATCGGCATGGCACGACGAATGGTCATCGACAACTCCCAGTGTGTGGTGGTGTACGAGCGGGACATGTCCCGGGCATGGCCGTTCTCCCTGGCCCCGGCGTGGGCGCGCACGGGCGACGCCGGCCGGCGCGCGCTTCGGAGTGCGGTGCTGCTCGGCGAGGAGCCGTCGCCACGCCCGGGTGCTCGGCGGCTCTCGCGGCCCGTCACGTGACGGGTTCGAGCAGCTTCCGGCGCAGCTGAGCGGTGAGGTCAGCGTCAACGCCCACGTGGTGCGACAGGTATTGGTGTACGGAACCGTGTCGTTCTCTTAGTCCCGCCAGGAACAGCGTCATCACCTCGGTCGGAGCGGTTCCGTAGCCGGGCCAGCTCGGGCGCTGTCCCGGGTGGTCGGCGAGCCAGTCGGCGAGCAGGTGCGGGGTGGCCAGCCGGGTGAGGGCGAAGTCCTCGACGATGGTCCGCTCTGGCACCGCCAGCAGGTCGAGGATCAGCGCGGCCAGCAGGCCCGTGCGGTCCTTCCCGGACGCGCAGTGGAACGCCACGGGCCCTTCGCTGGTGGCGATCAGCTCGATGGCCGCGCGCAGTTCGGCCACTCCGTCCTTGGCGACCTCCCCGTACCTCTCCGCGAGGTACGGTCCCGTTTCGATCTCGGGGCCGAGGCTCGCCTGGTCATAGGGGCGGTGCTCGACGCTGAGGTTGTGGTAGACGAACGAAGGGTGTTCGGGCACCCGGCCCTTGGCGGAGATCTCCCATGGGTACCTCAGGTCGATCACCGTTCCGATGCCGAGCCCCAGAAAGCGGTCCAGATCCGCGCCCTGGAGTTTGCTGAGAGAATCCGACCGAAAAAGCAGCCGGCTGCGGATCTTTTCCCCGCTTTTCGTCGAGTAGCCGCCCATATCGCGGAAGTTGTGCAGTCGTGCGAATGGTATATGTCTGTCCACGATTACCGATCCTCTCAGAGCAGACCGGCGGACCGGCGGACCGGCGAACGGGCAGACCGGCGAACGGGCGGACCCGCGAACCGGCGGGTTGGCGAACCGGTGGGCTGAACGGGGCCCGGTCAGATGAGGCCGGCGTAGTGCGCGGCGAGTGACTCCGCCCCGCCCCACGCGTCGTCCGGCGGCGCCCCGTCGCAGCAGCCGGTCAGCGCGTCGAGGATCAGATGCCAGCCGATCGCGAAGTCCGTCGCCGGTTCGCGGATCAACTCCCGGTGATCGAGGAGCAGTCGGGTACCCTCGGCGGCCGGCTCCACCCACCAGGTGACGACGGAGGTCGGCAGTCCCTCCCAGCGCCAGCTGTGTGTCAACTCGCCGGCGCCCCCGTCGGCGGTGGGAGGACGCAGCGTGAGTACGGTGCCGGTCGCCGCCCCCTCGTCGCCGAAGTCGAAGCGCGCCTCCCCGCCGACCCGCGGGTCTATCGAACAGCCCGGCAGCCAGACGGCCAACTTGGCCGGTGTGGTCAGCGCTTCCCAGACTCTGCTGGGGTGGTGTCGG
The DNA here is from genome assembly GCF_020740535.1 of Streptomyces profundus. Lineage (NCBI taxonomy): Bacteria > Bacillati > Actinomycetota > Actinomycetes > Kitasatosporales > Streptomycetaceae > Streptomyces > Streptomyces profundus. The sequence goes on along the minus strand of NZ_CP082362.1, from coordinate 2,426,092 downwards.
AGCAGCCGGTCGAAGCGGATGTGGAAGGCGCCGTTCGCGCCGACGCCCAGTGTTCCGGCTCCCGCCGGCGGTCGTTCACCCATGATGCCGCCCCAATCCCCTTGATCCCTTGATGCCTTGATCCCTTGGTCGACCGCTCGGCCGCTCGACCGCTCGGCCGCTCGGCCGCTCGGCCGCTCGGCCGCTCCGCCGCTCGGCCGCTCGACCCCTCCGCTGGTCAGATCTCTTCTTGGTCGAGCGCGGACTCCAGGGCGTCGAGGGCCTGCGCCCAGCGGTTCGCCTGAGCGGAGAGCCAGTCGCCCGCCTCGACCAGGGGAGCCGGGTTGAGCCGGTAGATCCGCTGGGTTCCGGCGCGACGCACCGTGAGCACGCCCCCCTCGACCAGGATGCCGAGATGCTGCGAGATCGCCGGACGGCTGCTGTCGAACCGGGCCGCGATCGCGCCGGCGTTCAACTCGCCGGTGGCGAGCAGCTCCACGATCCGACGCCTGGTCGGATCGGCGAGGGTGTCAAGCGCTGACATGGCAAGAGTGTAAGCGTTTCCTTACGTTTCGGCCAGCTCGCCCCTGCCGTCCCTGTCCCTGCTGCCCCAGCCCCTGGTGCCCCGGGCCTGGGCGATCCGGGCCCCGGCGATCCAGGCCCCGGCGCCCCGCGGGGAGTTGGGGCCCGGTGGCATTGACGACGGGGGTTGTCGGACGGGCCCGTCCCGTGGACTCCCCGGCTCCCGAACTCGCGAAAAAAACTTTGGCAACTCCTGCGACATCACCAAGAGCTCGGCGCGTCAGTAAGGGTGACGGGGCGAGATTCGCGGGGGAGCGGGCTCGCCGGAGGGGCCGCCAGGCCCTAGCTGCGAGAGCCTGAAGAGAGAGGCACAGATGAGCGAGCAGGCGGACCAGAAGGTACGGGGGATGCTGTCGAAACGCCGGTTGCCGCTGGCAGCGGCGGTTGCCGCGGCGGCTGCGGTCTCCATGGTCGCGGCTTCGTCCAGCCACGCCGACGAGACGCCGCTGTCGACGGCCGGAACGGCAGGCGCCGAGCAGGCCGGCGGCGCCGAGGTCCCGGGCACGGGCGAGGAGCTGATCGCCACGCTGACGGCGCTGCTGCCCCAGGAGTTGGAGATCACCGACTCCTCGGGCTCGGGGCTCGATGAAAGCCCGGACTCCTCCGCCTGGTTGGTGGCCGAGGACGGCTCCGGCGGCACCACGTTCGATCTGAGCGTCCATCGCTGGGCCACGGAGGACTGGCACGACATCGCCGGCTGTCAGGGCTTCGGCGAGGTCGAGGAAGGCTTCACCTGCGAGGAGACCGTTCTGCCGGACGGTTCCATCCTGTCCTATGTGACCTGGGAGTTCGTCGAAGAGGGCGATGCCGAGGAGGGCTTCGAGCCCTACCACGACAAGTCATGGGAGGTCTGGCTTGAGGGCCCCGGAGGGGAGGGCCTTGACGAGCCGGGCGGTCGGACGGTGCTGCTCAGCGAGAACAAGGATCTGACGGACGTCGCCGATCCGGACGCCCACACCCCGCTGCTGAGCCAGGAGCAGCTCACCGATGTGGTGCTGTCTCCCGTCTGGCAGCAGGTGTTGGATGCCGCGGACGAGCAGTACGGCCCTCCGGAGGACTGGGAGGGGGGACCGCCCAGCGAGATTCCGGCAGCCGAGCTGCGGAGCGTCTTCCGTTCGCTGGCCCCCGAGGGGCTGGAGATCACGGACGGGTCGGACGACGAGTTGGGCAGCGCGAGCCTCACGGTCGATGACGGCGAGGGGCCGGCCCTGGTGGAGATCACCGCCTTTGACGCCGGCTTCGACGAGAGCTTCGGCGAGATAGCGGAGGGCTCGCTGGCTGGCGAGGAGCTGCACGCCGTTTTGCCCGTCGACGAGTTCGACGGCGCGATAGGCCACGAGGTGATCATCGACGAGGTGATCGATGAGGAGTGGGCCGCCGACGAGGCGCTGGACGAGCCCCGGTGCGAGGACAGCGTTCTGGACGACGGCACCGAGCTGAGCGTCTGCGACTGGCCCGCCAGCGCGGAGGACTCGACGGCGATCAGCTGGGCCGTCATCACCTACCCGAACGGCGCCTCGATCGACATCACCGCCTACAACACGGCGGATTGGGACTCCGAGCCCACCCGCGGTGACGCGGTTCTGAGTGCGGACGAGCTGGCTGAGATCGTGGTCGCCGACGAGTGGCGGGCCTTCTTCAGCTGATTTCGCCCGACGAGACAGTGGCCCGGGCGGCGCCCACCGAGGGCGCCGCCCGAGTAGGACAACACCGGACCGCTTCACGTCGATCGACGTGATGCGGCAACAGAGGAAGAGCCAGGGGGCGTGATGAGGCGGCGGGACGAAGAGTCTTATCGCCAGTTCGCCGAGGGCCGGGGCCCGGCGCTCTACCGTTCGGCATGTTTGATGACCAGCGGCGACACCCATCTCGCCGAGGATCTCGTGCAGGAGACCCTCGGGCGCATGTACACGATGTGGAATCGCAGACGCTGCATCGAAAATCCGGGCGCATACGCCAAGAAGGTGCTGGTCCGCGTCTATCTGACCCACCGAAGACGGCGCAGCAGCGACGAGCAGCCCGCCCCCTGGCTGCCGGAACAGCCCATCGAGATAGGAGACTCGTCGCTGAGGGTCACCCTGCTCCAGGCCCTCGCCGCCCTTCCACGCAAGGACCGGGCGGTGCTGGTCCTGCGGTACTGGGAGGACCTGAGCATCGAGCAGACGGCCGCCGCCATGAGCACCAGCTCCAGCGCCGTCCGCTCCCGCAGCAGCAGGGCCCTGGTCAAGCTCAGGGCCCAGCTGGAGCACACCGGCTTCGCCGAACTCACCGCCGTCTGAGGCCGGCGAAAGGGAACTTCAGATGACGAACCACCCGCACCCCAGCAATGAACCACAGCCCACCAACCAGCCGTACACGAGTCAGCCGCACCCCAACCAGCAGCACGGCAACGAGCCGCGCTCCACGCATGAGCCCTATGGCGCGGATGGTCTGACGCCCCTCGAACGTGAGCTGGCGCAGCAGCTGCGGCAGGCCGGCGTCGGCTACCACCGGGTGCCGGAGCTGCTCGCCGACGCGGGCCTGCGGCGCGGGCGGGCGCGGCTGTGGCGCCGCAGGGCGGCAACGGTCACGGGCGCCCTGGCCGTCGTCGGCATCGCCGTGGCCGCCACCCAACTGCCCGGTGGCGGGTCGGAGCGGTTCGAGGACACGCCGCCCGCCGTCGCCAGCGTGCCGGATTCCGGTTCGGAGATGGTCGAGACCCTTGAGGAGCTGCTGCCCGAGGGCCTCCAGGTGAGCGGCGGCGACGCCGTCGACGTGCGGTCCTCAGGAGATCCGTCGGTCTCGGTCCGGATCAGCGACGGAGGGGCCAGCTTCGAGCTGGATGTCATGATGCTCCGCTGGGAGACGGACGACTGGCGTTCCTTCGCGGGATGTGGCGGATTCGAACGGGACGTGGTCGGTCGCTGTGCCGACACCGAGCTGCCCGACGGCTCGGTCCAGACGATTGTGGAGACGGCCTGGGGAGGGGCCGAGGGGGTGGCCGGCTTCGACGGGGACGAGGATCTGGACACCTCCGGGGACGGGGCCAGCCCGCAGCGCGGCTGGGATGTGTGGTGGGAGGCGCCCACCGGTTGGGGGCCGGGCAAGGACGGCCTGCGGCAGCTGTCCGTCAGTCTCCGCGTCGACGGGCCCCAGGCCCTGGAGGCCGATTTGGTGCCGTTGCTCAGCGAGGAGGAGCTGATCGAGATCGCCCATGCCCCGGTCTGGCAGGAGGTTTTCCGCCTCGCCGACGAGCACCACGGCGCGCCGGGCGATTCGCTTGACGACGAGATCACCTCCGATGTTCCGACGGAGGATCTCCACGCGACCTTCGAGATGTTGGTGCCCGAAGGGCTGGAGGTCTCGGAGCGTCGGGGCCAGTACGGGGGCAGCGCCTCGCTGGTCCTGACCGACGGGGAGGTCTCCGCCGAGGTCGACATCACGGGCTACGCTCCGGGGAGTTTCGACGAGGGCGGCGAACCCGATCCCGAGTGTCTCAACGAGACGCTGGCCGACTCCACGACGGTCTCCCTCTGCCTGGTCACCGGCGAGCCCACAGATGCGTCCTCCGACGGGGCGCCCGGCATCTATGCCGATGTCTACTACCCCAACGGCGCCTCGATCGACATCCTGCACACGACCACGGAAGGCGCCGAAGGGCCGCTGAGCGAGGAGCAGATCCTGGAGATCGCCAGTGCCCCCGAGTGGCAGGAGTTGCTGCGCTGACGCCGCTCGCCGTCCACGAGGGTTCAGCGGGCGGCGCCAACCTCCGGTGTGCCGCGCCTCCCCCATTTATGTTGCCGGCCACATGGGTGTCGGGATACATTTAAGTGGCTGGCCACTTAAGCCGTCCCCGGGCGGGCCGGACTTCGCGTGACCAGCCATCCCTGGCCGTCCTCAACCGTCGAGGAGAATCCCATGACCCTGGCTCATCTGGCGCAGCGCGAGCAGCAGCAGAAGCTCGAATGGCTCGACGGAGGCACGTTCTCCGTGCTGCTCGGCAAGGACGACACCGAGGGGAAGCTCACCGTGGGCCGGTTCGATGTCCCCCGGGGCGAGGCGCCGCCGTTCCATCTGCACACGCGCGAGGATGAGGTGTTCCTGCTCCTCAAGGGCACCGCCGTGGTGTGGTGCGGCGACGAGGAACACGAGTTGGGTGAGGGAGGGATCGTCTACCTCCCGCGCGGCATCCCGCACTCCTACCGCATCACCTCCCAGCGCGCGGACCTCCTCATGATCACCACACCCGGCGGTATCGAGGGCATGTTCCGCCATGCCGGACGGGACGTGACCACACCGCGTCCCGAGGGCTTCGAGCTCTCCCCTTCCCTGCTGGCGGAGGCCTCCGAGCTGTACGGAAACGTCATCGTCGGCCCACCGCGATGACGGGGCGCATGGTTCGCACGGCGGTGGCACCCCTGTCCTCTATCCTCTTTCGCGGCGGCGGTGCTTCGGTCTCCCGCCCACACCGAGCCGAGGAGCAGCAGCGTTGAACGATCCCGGACCGCCGCTGCCGAGCTCGGCCCGCGAGGGACGCCTGAGCCACGCGGTCTTCCAGCTCGCCCGAGCCCACCGGAGCCGCGCCGCCGCCATGCTTCGCGCCATGGACCTCCACCCGGGGCAGGAGCTGCTGCTGATGCGGCTCTTCGACAAGGACGGCCAGCCCCAGTCCGAACTCCTCGGCAGCGTCGGCCTGGACCACTCCACCGTCTCCAAGTCCCTGCGCCGGATGCGGGACGCCGGACTGCTCACCCGCGAACCGGCGGCGCACGACCGGCGGGCGGCGGTCATCTGGCTTACCGAGAAGGGGCGCGCCCTGCGGGAGCCCCTCACGGCGATGTGGCGGACGCTGGAGGAAGCGTCCGTGCGGGATCTGAGCCCCGAGGAGGTCGACGCCTTTATCGACATCGCCCACCGGATCGAGGGGGCGGTCGGCGACCGTGACCGCCCACCGCCGCCGTAGCCCCGTCCGGGTATCCGGGCCCCGGGAAGGTGCCGCCTGAGGCGGCCCCGATTCGCCACGGATGACGCGAGATCAGCCGCGCGTCACCGAGCCGGGCCCGCCGACAAGGGTGGTGGTACAGGCTGCGGGCCCACGGCGATGCTCGCCCACCAGCGACAACTCGACCTGACGAGATGTGTCCTCAGACGGAGCACACGATCAGCCGAAGACCGTCTACCCGTACGGCGGTTACCGTCACGACTGATCAAGTTCGATACCGCGATCAACCCTCGGTCCAAGAGGCCAGGCTAGTGCGGCGGTTCGATCCGGCCGTCCCGCAGGGCCAGATGGCGGCCGGTGAAGCGGCTGCGGAGGAGGCGGTCGTGGCTGACGACCACGAGGGTGCCGTCGTAGTCGGCGAGCGCGGTCTCCAGGTCCTCGACCAGGGCGGGCGAGAGATGGTTGGTGGGCTCGTCCAACAGCAGCACGTCCACCGGGTCGCTGACCAGGCGCGCCAACTCGATGCGGCGCCGCTGCCCGTAGGAGAGTTCGCCGACCTTCAGGCTCAGCTCGTCCAAGCCGAACAGGCCGAGGGAGAGCAGGCTCTGGATGTGTTCGTCCAGGTCGCCGGGGTTCTCCCGGCCATGGGCGAAGGCCCGCAGCACGCTGTAGCGGGCGGGCCAGGGCGTCTCCCGCTGGCGCAGATGGCCGACGTTCCCCGCGACCCTGACGGTTCCCGCGTCGGGCGGCAGCTCTCCGGCGATCACACGCAGCAGCGTGCTCTTCCCGGCGCCGTTGGGCCCGGTGATCAGCACCCGGTCGGCCTGGGCAAGGCGCAGCGACGGCACGAGAAGCCGGTCGCCCACCCGGACCTCGGTCAACTCCACATCGGGGCCCGCCCCTTCGCCACCCCGACCGCCATCCCGTCCGCCATCCCGACGGCCAGCACGGTCGTCCGGCGCCACGGCCGGGCCGCCGTCCGCCGGGCCGCCGTCCCCCGGGCCGCCGTCCGCCAGGTCGCCGTTCGCGAGGTCGGTTCTGATGCGGGCGGTGAAGGTCAGCGGGTCAGGGGGCGGGGTGACGGGGTTGGCGGTGAGCCGTTCGACGCGCTCCTTGGCGTTTCGGATGCGGCTCATCGCGCCATGGTCCCGGTTGCGGGACCGGAAGGCGCCGGAGCCGAAGCTGGCCATCGGGTTCTTGCGGGGGATGGCGTCGAGCCGGTTGACCTGGGCGTCGGCGACGCGCTCGTGGCGTTCGAGTTCGGCGAGCCATGTCTCGTACTGCTGGAGCCGGCGGCGGCGTTCGGCCGCCTTGGCGGTCAGATAGCCGTCGTAGCCGTCGCCGTAACGGGCGACCCGGCCGGCGTCGATCTCCAGCACGGTGGTGGTGAGTTGGTCCAGGAAGACCCGGTCGTGGGTGACCGCGATCACCGTGCCGGCATGGGCGCGGAGCTGGGACTCCAGCCAGGCGACGGCCTGGTCGTCCAGATCGTTCGTCGGCTCGTCCAGCAGCAGCAGCTCAGGCTGGGAGGCCAGCGTGGCGGCCAGCGCCAACCGGGATCGCTCGCCGCCGGAGAGCGTGCCCAACCGGCGGTCCCTTGCCAGCTCCGGCAGCCCGAGCGCGTGCAGGGCGATGTCCACCCTGGCCTCCGCCTGGTATCCGTCGCGCGCCTCGTACCGTTCGACGAGGATGGCGTACTGGGCCATGGCCTCGTCCAGTGCGGGCCCCGAGCGCCGGCCGAGATCCGCCTCGGCGCGGCGCATGCGTTCCTCAAGCTGGCGCAGGTCGGCGAGGGCGAGGTCGATCGCCTCCGCGACGCTGGCCCTGGGCGGCAGCGCCAGGGTTTGCGCCAGATAGCCGAGCCCGCCGGGCGCCGAGACGGTCAACTCGCCGTGGTCCGGGCGCTCGTAGCCCGCGATCAGACGCAGCAGGGTGGACTTCCCCGACCCGTTGTCACCGATCACACCCACCTTCTCGCCGGGCTTGACCGCGAAGCTGACCCGATCGAGGACGACCTTCTCGTCGTACGCCTTGGTGATGTTGTGCAGCGTGAGCTGGGAGGGGCTGCTGGGCACGGACACGGAGGTTCTCCCGGGGTGAGTGACGGCGGAGGTCGGGCAGAGGTTCAGGGAGAACGCATTTCGGCAGGGTAGACGGGCCTCCCACGGGCTGGCAATGATCACGAGCGGCGACGGTGTCGCGACGCCTGGTCCAGCGCGGGACGGCAGGGAACGGGACCGCGCCACGGCACCGGAGTGATCGTCGACGGGCGGCGGGATCGCCGAGGGCGGGCGCGTCAGAGGCCGTTGGCGGACGCGGCACGGGGATCGCGCGACGGGCGGCGACGACGCCGGGGCGGCGGTCGCGGTCGGCGCCGGCGCTCCGCGCCGCGCCGCGCGGCCGACCGTCGTGGAACGGGGCCGTGGTCAGCCGGGGCGTACCGCGCTGTGCCAGGGCATGTTGTCGATGGACTCGTACTTGATGACATCGCCCGGCTTGGGCGCGTGGATCATCTGGTTGTTGCCGACATAGAGCCCGACATGGCTGATGTCGTCGTAGAAGAAGATCAGGTCGCCCGGCTGGATCTGGTCGCGCGGGATGGTGGTGCCGATGTTCACCTGGTCCCAGGTGACCCGGGGTATCTCCACGCCTGCGGCGCGCCACGCGGCCTGCGTCAGGCCGGAGCAGTCATAGGAGTTGGGCCCGGTGGCGCCCCACACATAGGGCTTGCCCAGCTCGCCCTCGGCGAAGGCGATGGCGGCCTCGGCCATCGAGGCGTGCTCGCCGCCGGGGGCGGGCTGCTCCGGCTGCTGCTCCTGCTCTTCCCGCTCCTCGGCCTCGGCGGCCTCCTGGGCGGCCCGTTCGCGCTCGGCCTGCTCCTGGCGTTCGCGCTCCCGCGCCAGCCTGGCCTCCTCGGCCTGGCGGGCGGCCTCTTCCTCCTCCAGCCGCTCCAACTCGTCGAGCTCGGCCTGCTCCTCGTCGCTGAGCTGGTCCAACAGGGCCCGCGCCTCGGCCAGCCGGTCCTGGACGGCGTCCTTCTGGTCCTGGAGGTCGGTCTCCCGCTGCTCCAGCTCGGAGAGCGCCTCGGTCGCCGCGTCCCGCTGGTCGTCGGCGGCCTGCTCGTGGGACTGGAAGTTGTCCAGCGCGTGCTGTTGGAGCGAGGTCAGCCGGTTGAGGGTGTGGCCGGTGTCGAAGAAGCTCTTGGGGTCGTCGGCGAGCAGCAGCGCGGCGGCGTCCGGCAGGCCGCCGGTGCCCGCGCGGTACTGGGCGGCGGCCATCGAACCGAGCGTCTGACGCGCCTGGTTGACCTGCTCCGTGGCGTGCTCCACGGCCTCCAACGCGGCGTCCACCTCGGCCTGTTGCGCGTCGACGTCCTCCTGCGCCTCGTTGTAGTACTGGGTGGCCACACCGGCCTCGTGGTAGAGCTGGTCGACCCGCTCGCGCACCTCGCGGGCCCGCTCGGCGGCGGAGTCGGCGCGGTCGCGCTGCTCCTCGATCGCCGGGGGCTCGTCGTCGTCGGCGAACGCGGGGTTGCTGAGCAGCGTTGCCGAGGCGAGAGCCGCTGCCCCCACGCTCATGGCGCCACGACGCGCGGACGGGGACTCCAGAAAGCCGCCGCGCGGCTTGCGGTGAGTGCCCAAGGCCGGTGTCTCCTATCCCTGTCCGCTCGTTGCCTCCGGCGGATTCGCCGCACGGTGGTGGGGACGCCCACGAGCGGGGCGGCCCGTGCCGCCGGGTGCGACGTCAGGGGAGCGGGCCACCTGGCGGTGCACGCTAGTCAGTCGGTGGGGCCTTTGGGAAGGCTGATGAGCGATATGACCGAAACCGTTTTGTGATCTGCGCTACCCGGGGGCCGGGGCCGGGTAGCCGTGGCCGTCCCTTCGTCACGCCGGGTTGTCGCGCAGCCGGCGGCGCTCCCAGCGGTTGGGGTTGCGCACGGTCACGCCGCCCATGCCGCAGCTGCCGGTGACCCAGATGATCGGGGCGTTCGGATTGCTCGGCACATCGCCGCCGGCCACCTTGTTGCGCAGGCCGCCCATCGAGGGATCGCAGCCCGAGGAGTCCACCCGCCAGCCCTCGGGGACGATGACGGTGACGCCGCCCATGTCGCCGTGCATCTCTATCTCGGTCTCGCCGGCGGGGATGTCCGCCCGGGTGAAGTCCAGCTTGACGCCCCCGAGTCCGGCCTTGGCGACGATCCGGCTCGGCACCTGCCAACGGCCCACGCGCTCGGCGCCGTGCATGCCGCCCTTGAGGGTCAGCACATCGGGTCCGGTCCGCGCCGGGCCCATGGCGGGCGGCCCCTGCTGGAAGGGGCTGGGCAGGTCGGCGGTGAGCGGGGCCAGTTCGCCGTAGGTCTTCGCGGCGAACGCCAACTCCAGTCGTTCCTCCAGCTCGTCCAGGTCCAGCCGGCCGTCGCCCGCCGCCTCGCGCAGCCGCTCGGCGACCGCCTCGCGGTCGGTGTGCGACGCGCGCAACCCGCTCCTGGGGTCGGTCGGCGCCCCGTGGCCCCTGGGCGCTGGGGCCGACGACGCGGTGTCGGTCGCTGGCTGCTCCGGCTCCGTCGGCTGGCTGCTGGATGTCATGGAAGGCGATCTCCTCGTTCGATCACGGGCGGGCGTTCGGGGGCGTTCGTTCACGGGCGTTCGTTCACGGGCGGGCGTTCGGGGGCGGGCGTTCACGGGCGGGGCCCGACCGCCGGGCGATCGCCGTCGCGAGTGTGTCGCCCGACGCGTTCACGGTAGCCATCGGGGAGCGGGATGTCGCTCGTCGGGAGGGGATCTCGGGGCCGAGTCCGGGCCGTCTTCAGGGAGGACCCGGAGCGGAGTCAGGGGAGGCCCGGAGCGGACGCCGGACCGTTCTCGGGGTTTTCCCAGTCGGTCGGCCGCTGTCACAGGGTGGGCCTAGACTCGGTGAGCGATGAGCGGCCTCTTCGATGACAGCGCACTGGCGGACCTCGACCCCACTCCGGACGAGGAGCCGCCGCCCGAGCCTGAGGACCCGGCGGGTGGCGCCGATCCCGGGGGCGTGCCGGACGATCTCTTCGCCGGCACCTTCGCCGGCTCACGCGCCATGGCCGCCGAGGACGCCTACTACCGCGACGGCGCGCGCAAGCCGATCGGTGATCCGGCCGCGCTGCTGGAGGGCCTCAACGAACAGCAGCGCGAGGCCGTCACCCACAGTGCCGGCCCGCTGCTGATCGTCGCCGGCGCGGGTTCGGGGAAGACCCGGGTGCTCACCCACCGCATCGCCTATCTGCTCTCCGCGCGCGGCGCGCACCCCGGGCAGATCCTCGCGATCACGTTCACCAACAAGGCCGCCGGCGAGATGCGGGAGCGCGTCGAGGAGTTGGTCGGTCCGCGCGCCAACGCGATGTGGGTGATGACGTTCCACAGCGCCTGTGTGCGGATTCTGCGCCGGGAGAGCAAGCAGCTGGGGTTCACCTCCAGTTTCTCCATCTATGACGCGGCGGACTCCAAGCGGCTGATGGCCCTGGTCTGCCGTGATCTCGAGCTGGACCCCAAGCGCTTCCCGCCCAAGTCCTTCAGCGCCAAGGTGTCCAACCTCAAGAACGAGCTGATCGACCCGGAGGACTTCGCCGTCCAGGCGGCCGGGGGCGCCTCCCAGGGGGAGTCCGGGGGCAGCTTCGAGAAGACGCTGGCCGAGGTGTACACGATGTACCAGGCGCGGCTGCGCGAGGCCAACGCGCTGGACTTCGACGACATCATCATGACCACGGTCCATCTGCTCCAGGCGTTCCCCGATGTCGCCGAGCACTACCGCCGCCGCTTCCGGCACATCCTGGTGGACGAGTACCAGGACACCAACATCGCCCAGTACACGCTGATCAGGCAGCTGGTGGGGGAGCCGGGCGGGGCGGTCGAGCCGGCGGAGCTCTGTGTGGTGGGCGACGCGGACCAGTCGATCTACGCCTTCAGGGGCGCCACCATCCGCAACATCCTCCAGTTCGAGCAGGACTTCCCGCAGGCAGGCACCCTGCTGCTGGAGCAGAACTACCGCTCCACCCAGACGATCCTGACGGCCGCCAACGCGGTGATCGCCCGCAACGAGGACCGCCGCCCGAAGAACCTCTGGACCAACGAGGGCGGCGGCGCCCGGATCGTCGGCTATGTCGCGGACACGGAGCATGACGAGGCCCAGTTCGTCGCCGACGAGATCGACCGGCTGACGGACGCGGGGGACGCCAGGCCGGGCGAGGTGGCGATCTTCTACCGCACCAACGCGCAGTCCCGGGTCTTCGAGGAGGTCTTCATCCGCGTCGGCCTGCCCTACAAGGTCGTCGGCGGCGTCCGCTTCTACGAGCGGCGCGAGGTCAGGGATGTGCTGGCCTATCTGCGGGTGTTGGCCAACCCGGAGGACACGGTCCCGCTGCGGCGCGTCCTGAACGTGCCCAAGCGCGGCATCGGCGACCGGGCCGAGGCGATGATCGAGGCGTTGGCGCTGCGCGAGCGGATCTCCTTCGCCCAGGCGCTGCGCCGGGTGGACGAGGCGTACGGGATGGCCGCGCGGTCGGCCAACGCGGTCCGGCGGTTCAACACGCTGCTTGAGGAGCTGCGCACGGTGGCGGAGTCCGGTGCGGGCCCGGCCACCGTGCTGGAGGCGGTGCTGGAGCGCACGGGCTATCTGGCGGAGTTGCAGTCCTCCACCGATCCCCAGGACGAGACCCGGGTGGAGAACCTCCAGGAGCTCGCGGCCGTCGCCCTGGAGTTCGAGCAGGAGCGCGCCCAGGCGGAGGAGGCGTCCCCCGGCACGCTGGCCGACTTCCTGGAGCGGGTCGCGCTGGTCGCCGACTCCGACGAGATCCCGGACGAGGCGGACGCCGGCGGCGTGATCACGCTGATGACGCTGCACACCGCGAAGGGCCTTGAGTTCCCGGTGGTGTTCCTGACCGGCCTGGAGGACGGCGTCTTCCCGCACATGCGCTCGCTCGGCAAGACCAAGGAGCTGGAGGAGGAGCGGCGGCTCGCCTATGTCGGGATCACGCGCGCCCGCCAGCGTCTCTACGTCACGCGCTCCGCGCTGCGCAGCGCCTGGGGCCAGCCGCAGCACAACCCGCCGTCCCGTTTTCTGGAGGAGATCCCCGAGGAGCATCTGGACTGGCGGCGCACCGGTCCGCTGGTGCGGCAGGAGCCGCCGTCCGCCGGTTCGGCCGCGCTCGGCGTCGGCCGTGGCGGCCGGCGTGTCGGGGCGGGCGGCTTCGCCACGGGGCGGATGGCGGACCGGCCCGTGGTGGCGTTGGCGCCGGGGGATCGGGTGACGCACGACAGCTTCGGCATGGGGACGGTCGTCGCCGTGCAGGGCGAGGGCGATCGGGCCGAGGCGTCCATCGACTTCGGCGGCGAGAAGCCGAAGCGGCTGCTGCTGCGCTACGCCCCCGTGGAGAAGCTCTGAACGACGCGGCTCCCGGGGCGGGCCTGGGGTGATCCCGGCGTCGTCATGGCATGTTCGCCGTGGATGCCGGCAGTGTCGCCGTCATGTCACAGACCCGAGTAAGGGCTTGTGGTGAGGCGTTGCTGAGCGATTAGCTGCTTCCGGCACGTTTCGTACTTCAGTTCCTTCCTGTCCGGAGTACGACTTCCTTCACTTTCCCCAGGGGGAACAGATGAGTCAGCCCTGGCAGCAACAGCCGGACGGTGGGCACGGGGGGCAGCAACCGCCCCAGCAGCCCGGTGGCTACCCGCAGTACGGTCAGCCGCCGCAGCAGCCTCAACAGCCCCAGCAGCCTTACGGCCAGCCGCCGCAACCGGGCTACGGCTACCCGCAGCAGCCGCAGGGCTATCCCCAGCAGCCGGGGCAACCCGCCCAGCCGGGGCAGGGGTTCCCGCACCAGCAGCCAGGCCCCGGGTTCCCACCGCAGCAGCCCCACCAGCCGGGCCCCTACGGGGCGCCGGGCGGCGGGTTCCCGCCACCGCCGCGCCCCTCCGGGCCGACCGGCAACCCGGGGCTGGCCATCCTGGCCGGGCTGGGCGCCATGTTGGTGGTCGGGTTCGTCTACGCCCTGATCTACAACGGCCTCTATGACGAGGAGGCCGACACCTTCCGGCAGATGCCCTATCTGTCGCTGCTGGTCGGCGCGGGTGTCGCGGTGGGGCCGGCGTTCCTGGCCAAGCGCAACTACCTGGTCTGGGGCTTCGCCGCCGTCTTCGCCGTCCTCGCGTCGTTCGGCGGTGAGCTGTACGGCACGGCCATGGCCATCAGCGATGTGTTCGGCCAGTTCGGGGAGTCCAAGAGCGCCATCGAGATGCTCTTCGAGGAGTTCGACTTCGTCTGGGACGTCTGGGAGTTCGACCGCGACTTCGTCAACTACCTGTTCCTGCTGCTCTCCGGCGGCGCGGCCGTCGGTGTCTGCGCCAGCGTCAGCAGAAGGTCGTAACGCGGCCCGCGTACGGAACGCGCCGGTCCCCTCGGGGGCCGGCGCGTTTTCTCGTACCCGACTCGGCTCGGACGACGATCAGGTGGGTTCGAGGCCCTGGAGGCGCAGCCACGCCAGCGGGTCGATCGGCGAGCCGCCCCAGGGCCGCACCTCGAAGTGCAGGTGCGGTCCGGTGGACTTGCCGGAGTTGCCCGAGTAGCCGATGACGGTGCCGGCCTGGACCCAACCGGACTGGTAGGCGGTGCTGTCCAGATGCGCGTACCAGGTCTCCGTGCCGTCCGCGGCGGTCAGGATGATCATGTTGCCGTAGCTGTAGTTCCACTGGGTGCGCACCTCCCCGTCGGTGGCCGCCATCACGGGGGTGCCGTAGCTGACCGGGAAGTCGATCCCGGTGTGGGTGGACATCCAGTTGACGCCGGCCTGGCCGAAGTAGGAGCTCAGGCCGCGTCGCTCCACCGGAAGGAAGAACTTGGGCCGCAGCTCCTCCTGGCGCGCGGCCTCCTCGACCGCCGCCTGCTCCTCGGCCGCCTGCTGGGCCTCCAGGTCCATCCGGCCCTGGGTGCGGCTGGCGCGCTCCGCGTAGTCGCCGGCGGCGGCCGACAGGCCCTGTAGCTGGGTGTCGAACTGCTCGTTGGCGTTGATCTGTTCGACCTCGGCCGGGTCGGGCGCCGCCACCGGCGGGGGCTCCGTCGAGTCCTGCGAGTTGGAGACGGTGGCCGCCGTGGCCGCCGCGGTGACGCCCAACACCGCGAGGGAGGGCGCCGCCACGCTCAGCAGCGCGGAACGCCTGGGCCGGGGCGAGCGCCGACGGCCGCGCCCCGCGGGCTTCGCGCCAGCGGCGCCGCCCCTGGCCGGCCGCTCGGGCTCCGGAACGTCGACCGGCACCGCGTCGCAGCGGTCCGACTCGGCCGCCGGCTCGTCCATCGGCTGTTCGGCGGCCGGTTGGGGGGCCTGGTCGGTCGCGGCCTGGTGTTCCACCGGGGCGGCGTCCGCCCAGGACGCGACCTCGGGCTGGCCTTGCTCGACGGCGGGTTGTTCGAAGGTGTCCGCGTCGCCGTGTCCGGCCCAGTCGTTCCGGCCGTCGAGCGGATGCTGTGCGCTGTGCTCCGCGTGGTGGGCGTAGCCGCCGATGTCCTGCGGCTCACCCCGCGGTTCTGCCCGGTGGTGCTGATAAGACCCGTACTCCCCTTGCTGCTCGGGGTGTTGCTGATACCCCTGATACGCCTCGTACTCCTGCGGCGCGTAGCCCTGCGGGGTTTCCCGCGCGGCTTGGCCGGAAGGGCTGGAAGGGCCGGAATAGCCGGAGTAGTCGGTGTGGTCGGAGTAGCCAGGGTAGTCGGGGTAGGCGGAGAGGTCGGGGGAGGGGGCGCCGTCGGACGGGTAGCCGTAGCCGTTCGTCCCGCCGTAGGCCCCCTCGCCGTGGCCGTCGTTGCCGTAACCCCGCGCGGCGAGGCCCGCGTCGGTGTATCCCTGGCCGTCGTATCCCTGGTCGTCGTATCCCTGACCGGGGTAGCTCCCGCCGTCGTACCCCTGAGCACCCTGGACGCCGTGTGTGCCCTGGTCGCCGTACCCCTGGGCTTCGTAGCCGTGCGCCTCATGGCCCTGACCGCCGTAGCCCTGACCGTCGTAACCCTGGGCCTGGTAGCCGCCGTTGGCCGGGTAGCCGGTGGTGGTCCGGTCGTGGTGCTGACCGTGGGGAGCCGGGAAGCCGTACATCTCTCCCATGCCCTGGGCGGTGGCGTAGTGGCCGGTGTTCGCGCCCGTGGTCGGGGGGGAGGAACCGAGGTCGGGGTAGTCCAACTGGTCGGGATATCCCGACAACAGACGATCGCTCACCGACCATGCCTTTCGGCTAGACAACAGGAGCTGGGGTGGGGACCCGGCGGCTGCTGGTCGGTGACTGTACCCGGGGGTACGCGGCACCCACAATCTTCGGCCGGTTGTTCTTGGGTTTCCAGGCATGAGGAAACGGGCAATAGCCCGCCTTTCGCCGTGACGGCCATGGAGACCCCACTCTTTGTTCGAGGCAAGTTCGAATATCTGCCGTAGGTTCCGGTCTTCCCGCCGCGCGTGAGGACGCGAGAAGAGATCGGGAACCGGGCTGCCCCCCGGGGTGTTCCGTGCGCGATCCTTGTTGTTAACGTCCGTTCGCGCCATCGGTGGCGGGTTCCTTGGGAGGCAGCTCATGGGTGAGTCAGGACCGATCCGCGTCGTCGTGGCCAAACCGGGGCTCGACGGGCATGATCGCGGCATCAAGCTCATCGCCCGCGCCCTGCGCGACGCGGGGATGGAGGTCGTCTACACCGGACTCCACCAGACGCCGGAGCAGATCGTGGCCACCGCCGTCCAGGAGGACGCGGACGCGCTCGGCCTCTCCATCCTGTCCGGCGCGCACAACACCCTCTTCGCGCGCGTGATCGAGCTGCTCCGGGAGCAGAACGCGGCGGACATCACGGTCTTCGGCGGCGGAATCATTCCCGAGGACGACATTCCGCCGCTCAGGGAGTTGGGCGTCGCCGCCATCTTCACCCCGGGGGCGCCCACCGGCGAGGTGGTGGAGTGGGTGCGCGCCCACGCGCGCACGCCCACGACCCCGAACCCGTGATCCCCGGACAGGGGGGCCGACGCGGCCCATCGCGCGTCGGCACGCCGTGTGCGGGCCGATTTGTGACAGGTCTCACCACTCAGGGGTGACCCGGAACTCAGAAGCCTCGCATCACCCCCGATACGCTCGACTTCGGACATGCCGCGTGCGCTGCGCCACCTCGCAGCACCTCGAAATCGCGGCCACGCGGCACGCCCACGTCGAGAACGAACCGCGAGATTCAACGACTGAGGACGGACGCGCGTGGACCTGTTCGAGTACCAGGCGAGGGACCTTTTCGCCAAGCATGGCGTGCCGGTGCTGGCCGGCGAAGTCATCGAAACGCCGGAGGCGGCGCGCGCGGTGACCGAGCGGCTTGGCGGTCGCGCCGTCGTCAAGGCGCAGGTCAAGACCGGTGGCCGAGGGAAGGCCGGCGGCGTCAAGCTCGCCTCCGACCCGGCGGACGCCGTGGAGAAGGCCGGGGCGATCCTCGGCATGGACATCAAGGGCCACACCGTGCACCGGGTGATGCTGGCCCAGACCGCGGACATCGCGGACGAGTACTACGTCTCCTTCCTGCTGGACCGCACCAACCGCACCTTCCTGGCGATGGCCTCGGTCGAGGGCGGCATGGACATCGAGGAGGTCGCCGCCACCAAGCCGGAGGCGCTGGCCAGGATCGCGGTGGACGCGGTGGACGGCGTGACGGAGGAGAAGGCGCGGGAGATCGTCACCGCCGCCGCCTTCCCCGCCGAGGTCGCCGACCAGGTGGCCGACGTGCTGCGCCAGCTGTGGGAGGTCTTCATCAAGGAGGACGCCCTCCTGGTCGAGGTCAACCCGCTGGTCAAGACCGGCGACGGACAGATCGTCGCGCTGGACGGCAAGGTGTCGCTCGACGCCAACGCGGAGTTCCGCCAGCCGGACCACGCGGCCCTTGAGGACCGCGCCGCGGCCAACCCGCTGGAGGCGGCGGCCAAGGAGCGCGGCCTCAACTACGTGAAGCTGGACGACGGCAACGTCGGCATCATCGGCAACGGCGCGGGCCTCGTGATGAGCACCCTCGACGTGGTCGCCTACGCGGGCGAGAAGCACGGCGGGGCCAAGCCGGCCAACTTCCTGGACATCGGCGGCGGCGCCTCGGCCGAGGTGATGGCCAACGGTCTGGAGATCATCCTGGGCGACCCGGACGTCACGTCCGTCTTCGTCAACGTCTTCGGTGGGATCACCGCCTGTGACGCGGTCGCCAACGGCATCGTGCAGGCCCTTGAGCTGTTGAAGACCAAGGGCGAGGAGGTCACCAAGCCGCTGGTGGTCCGCCTCGACGGCAACAACGCCGAGTTGGGTCGGAAGATCCTGACCGACGCCGACCACCCGCTGGTCGAGCAGGTGGACTCCATGGACGGCGCGGCCGATCGGGCCGCCGAGCTGGCCACCAAGTAGGACCTGCGACGAGACCAGACGACACAGACGAGGACATCGACTAACACCATGGCTATCTTCCTCACCAAGGAGAGCAAGGTCATCGTCCAGGGGATGACCGGTTCCGAGGGCCAGAAGCACACCCGGCGGATGCTCGCCTCCGGCACCGACATCGTCGGCGGCGTCAACCCGCGCAAGGCCGGCCAGAGCGTCGACTTCGACGGCAAGGAGATCCCGGTCTTCGGCGGCGTGAAGGAGGCCATCGACGCCACCGGCGCCGATGTCACCGTGATCTTCGTGCCGGAGAAGTTCACCAAGGCGGCCGTGATCGAGGCCATCGACGCCGAGATCCCCCTCGCCGTGGTGATCACCGAGGGCATCGCGGTGCATGACACCGCCGCCTTCTGGTCCTACGCGGGCAAGAAGGGCAACAAGACGCGCATCATCGGCCCCAACTGTCCTGGGCTGATCACGCCCGGCCAGTCCAACGCGGGCATCATCCCGGCCGACATCACCAAGCCGGGCCGGATCGGTCTGGTGTCGAAGTCCGGCACCCTGACCTACCAGATGATGTACGAGCTGCGGGACATCGGCTTCAGCTCCTGCGTCGGCATCGGCGGCGACCCGATCATCGGCACCACCCACATCGACGCCCTCGCGGCGTTCGAGGCCGACCCCGACACCGACCTGATCGTGATGATCGGTGAGATCGGCGGCGACGCCGAGGAGCGGGCGGCCGACTTCATCAAGGCCAACGTCAGCAAGCCGGTCGTCGGCTATGTCGCCGGCTTCACCGCCCCCGAGGGCAAGACCATGGGCCACGCCGGGGCGATCGTCTCCGGTTCGTCCGGCACCGCCCAGGCCAAGAAGGAGGCCCTGGAGGAGGCCGGCGTCAAGGTCGGCAAGACGCCGTCCGAGACCGCCGTGCTGGCCAGGGAGCTGCTCGCCGCCGGCTGAAGGCCACACCGTCGTCCAGCTCAGTGAGTACGGGGGGCGCCCCCGGCCGTTCGGCCGACCAGGGCGCCCCCTGACGTGTCCTCTGACGTTTCCCCTGGCGTTTCCCCGCTAGTGGAGCGCGGTCAGCAGGCCCGAGCCGACCAGAGCGACGGTGGTGCCGGTGACCAGCGCGGTCGCCGCGCCGACGATGCGCCTGGTGGTCCGCTCGCTCGCGTCGAGCGCGGCCGGTGCCGGCGCCGGCCTGACCGGCAGGGTGTCGGCGCATCTCGCCAACAGCGCGCCGATCAGGGGGCCCCGCTCCGCCGGGGCGGCGGCGGCCACCGTGGGCAGCCGCTCGGCGAGCGCCGCCCTGGCGTGCTCCACCCGGCTCTCCGTCGCCGCCGTGGTCGCCTCGCACTCGGCCGCGGTCTCGGCGAGACCGAGCCCCACCCCGTCCCGCAGCAGCAGCGCGCGCCGGTAGCCGCGTGGCAGGGCGAGCAGCCCGTCCAGCAGCGGTCGGTGCTCGGCGTGCACGTCGACGGGGCGCCGCCAGCGGTTCGGCGTCAGCTGGTGCCAGGGGGAGAGCGCGAACTCGTGGCAGGTCGCCCGCACCCAGCCGGCCGGATCCCGGTCGGTCGCCACCTCGGGCCACCGCTCCCAGGCCAGCCGGAACGCGTGCGCCAGGGCGCGGTCACCGATCTCCCGGTCGCCGCTGAGCAGCAGCGCCTGCCGGACCAGGGAGCTGGCGCGCGCCTCGTAGAGACGCTGGAACGCGACCCTCGGCGCGTGCAACTGGGCGACGGGGGTCATCGCGGGTTCGGGGCCATCGGAGGGTTCGGATCTCGTCCGTCTTCTGGCGTGCTGACCGCTGCGCTGTCCGGTGGGCAGCGAAGGTAGATAATCCTTAAAACGGGTCATAAGAACATACTGGGCGACACCACGGTGAAAACCCGTTACCCGGGCATATCGGGTGTTGTTGGCAGCATGGCCGGGTGCGACACCTCAGTCAGTGGAAAGTCCCGGGGAGCCCGCGGCCGACCTTTCGGCCGACGTTCGGCCGCACCCAGGGGCGGTGGCTCTTCGAGGGACTGCTCGCCGCAGGGCTCGGGCTCGGCGCCCTGGCCGTGCTGGTGCTGCTCTTCTGGGTGATCTCCCCCTACCCCGACAACGGCGCCACCGGCGCCCTGCGCATCGCCGCCGACCTCTGGCTCCTCGCCCACGGCTGCGAACTGGTGCGCGGCGAGACCCTCCACCAGGGCAGCGCCCCCGTCGGCCTCAGCCCCCTGCTGCTGACCGCGCTCCCCGGCTGGCTGCTCTACCGGGCCGTCCGGGTCACCCTGCTGCCCGAGCCGGAACAGGCGCACTGGGCCGCCGACCCCGGCGACGCGTTCCGCGCCGCGCTCTGGATCTGCGCCGGCTATCTGCTGGCCGGATCGGCCGCCACGCTCTTCGCCGCACGGGCCACCCTCAGCCCCGACCTGCTGGACACCGCCATCCAACTCCCGCTCTTCGCCCTGCTGGTGACCGTCGCCACGGCCTGGGCGATCAGCGGCGTGCCCCCCGACCCGCTGCTCCGCCACGCCCCCGGCGCCCGCTGGTCCGCGCTGTTCACCGCGCGGCGGCTGCACGCCGCCGGGCGCGCGGCGCTCGGCGGCGCCGCCGCCTGCTGCGGCATCGGCGCGCTGCTCGCCGCCGGCGGTCTGCTGCTCCACGCCCAGGCGGCGCAGAGCACCATGGTCACGCTGAGCGGCGACTGGTCGGGACGGCTCGCGGTGCTGCTGCTGGCCTGCGCGCTCGCGCCCAACGCCGCCGTCTGGGGAGCCGCCTACGGTCTCGGCCCGGGGTTCACCCTGGGCGGCGGCAGCCTGCTCACCCCGCTCGCCGTCACCGGCGAACCGTCGCCGCCCCCGTTCCCGCTGCTCGACGGCCTGCCGGCGAGCGCGCCCGAAGGGCCGCTGCTGTGGATCACGGCCGCCGTTCCGCTGGCCGGGCTGCTGGTGATCGCCACCCTGGTCGCCCGGGCCGCGGTTCCCGTGCCCGGCGAACGGGCCTCGGCGTCCGGCTGGTTGGGCACCTCGCTCACCGCGCTGCTGGCCGCCGCCGGCACCGGGGTGGCCCTCGGCCTGCTAGGCGCCATGGCCGGCGGCCCGCTGGGCACGGGGGAGTTGGCGCGGTTCGGCCCCGACGGCTGGCTCACCGGACTCGCCGCCGCCGGCTGGGCGGCGGTCGCGCTGCCGCTGGCCCTCGGCCTACGGCTGTGGCGGCTCCACCAGCCCAGGCTGCTGCTGGCCTCGCTGACCATCGGCGCGCTGGCCACCCTGCGCGCCGTCACCGCCCAGGCGCCCAGGCCGCGCCGCCGTCGATGCCGGGCCAGGGCCAAGGACCCGGCCCGCGACTGGCATGTCACGGACGCGCGGCACTCCCGCTGGGCGGCGCTGCGCGAGACCTCGGGCGAACTCGTCCCCGAACTCGGCCCACCAGGACCGCCGGGACTCCCCGACATCCCCCACGAGGCGGGCGCGAGGGCCCAGGACAGGTCGTCCTAGTCGTCCTCGCCGAAGATCGAGTGGAGCTGGCTGGGGAGATGCTCCTCGCAGGCCGCCTTGGACGGGGCCGTCAGGGAGTCCGAGACGCAGTCGAAGTACTCCTTGTAGACCAGCTGCGCCGTGTAGGTGGTCGCGACGATCAGCAGCGAGAGGCTGGCCATCACCACGCCGGCGATCGCCGTGCCCCGCTGGGGCCTCGACGGTTTCGGCGGGGTGCCGCCCGGCGCAGGGGCCGGCGGCTCGGGCGGTTCGCCCCCACCCGCTGTGACCTTCGCCCGCTCCTTCGCGCGGTCCCTGCCCTCGCCGTCGGCGGCCGGGCCGCCGCGCAGCGCGCTGACACCCCAGTACAGGGCGAGCGCACCCAGCAGCAGGCCCAGCCACTCCCAGGAGAGCAGCGCGGCGAAGACACCCCACATACCGGCCAACACCGAGTAGCGCGCGTGCCGTTGCCCCGGGTCGTTGGGGTCCCAACGGCGGCCCGGCCGGCCACCGTTCTCCCCCGAGCCGTCCGAGCCGCCGTTCCCCGGGGCGCCGAACGGGCCCGAGCCGCGTCCCGGCTGCTTGCGGCTCCACTGGCTGCCCCAGCGCTGCCGCTGGTTGCCGTCGTTCCCGCCCTCGCCGTCCCCGTTCCCGTTTGAACCGTCAGGATTCCGGGGGCGCCACGGCCGGTCGGGCCGCCCCTCGGGGGGCGGGGCGAAGGGGTTGTCCTCCTCGCCCGGCCGATCCTGCTGGCCTGACGCACGGGGTCCGTCGGTCATGTGGTGGTCGCATCTCCCTGTCGGGCACGCGCGCCGGGATCGCGGTGCCGGTGGCCTCCGACCGTACCTGGCTCCGCGGCGCCCACGGCACGGGGGGACCCAGCCGTAAAGGTATCGTTGCCGACGGCCGACCCGTGAGCGGCCCGCACGTCCCGGCAGCGGCACCAGCAGGTTCGACGACGACCTCGGTGCTCCGGGAGGAAAAGCACTCAAGGAAAGACCTCGTCGTGGCCTCTGCCTCCGCGGCCTCCGAAGCCGCCGACCCGTCCGCCGGATCCCCCGCCCGCCTCGTGGTCCTGGTCTCCGGATCGGGCAGCAACCTCCAGGCGCTGCTGGACGCGGCGCGGGAACGGGGCGACGCCTATGGCGCCAAGGTGGTCGCCGTCGGCGCCGACCGCAACGACATCGAAGGGCTGCGCCGGGCGGAACGCGCCGGCGTGCCGACCTTCGTCCACCGGCTCCGTGACTACGCCACCCGCCCCGACTGGGACGCGGCGCTGACGGAGTCGGTGGCGGCGCACCGCCCCGACCTGGTGGTGTCCGCCGGGTTCATGAAGATCGTCGGCGCCTCGTTCATGGCCGCCTTCGGGGGCCGGTTCATCAACACACATCCGGCGCTGCTGCCCAGCTTCCCCGGCGCGCACGGGGTGCGCGACGCGCTCGCCCACGGGGTGAAGGTGACGGGCTGCACCGTGCACTTCGCCGAGGCCGAGGTGGACAGCGGCCCGATCATCGCGCAGGGTGCCGTCGCCGTCCACGACGACGACGACGAGGACACGCTGCATCAGCGGATCAAGGAAGTCGAACGCGGGCTGCTCGTCGATGCCGTGGGCCGGATGGCCCGCGACGGCTACCGCACAGAGGGACGAAAGGTGTACATCCCGTGAGCGCCGAACAAGCCGCAGGGGCCCAGCCGGAGCACGACGCCGAGGGGCGGCGGCCGATCAGGCGCGCCCTGATCAGCGTCTATGACAAGACCGGTCTGGAGGAGCTGGCGAAGGCGCTGCACGCCGCCGGGGTCGCGCTGGTCTCCACCGGGAACTCGGCCCGCCGGATCGCCGCCGTCGGCGTGCCCGTCACCCCCGTCGAGGAGCTGACCGGCTTCCCCGAGTGCCTCGACGGCCGGGTCAAGACGCTGCACCCGAAGGTGCACGCGGGCCTGCTGGCCGACCAGCGGGTGCCCGCGCACCGCGCGCAGCTCGCCGATCTCGGCATCGAGCCGTTCGACCTGGTGGTGAGCAACCTCTACCCCTTCGAACAGACGGTCAGCTCCGGGGCCTCCTTCGAGGAGTGCGTGGAGCAGATCGACATCGGCGGCCCGGCGATGGTGCGCAGCTCGGCCAAGAACCACGGCTCGGTGGCCATCGTGGTGGACCCGGCGCGCTACGACGAGCTGGCCGCCGCCGTCGTCGCGGGCGGCTTCACCGCGGGGCAGCGGCGCGAGCTGGCCGCCGAGGCGTTCCGGCACACCGCCGGCTACGACGCCCAGGTCGCCGGCTACTTCGCCGCCCAGGACGGGCCGCGCGAGGAGTTCGCGCGGAGCGTCAGCCCGGTCTTCGGCCTCCAGCGGGTGCTGCGCTACGGCGAGAACCCGCACCAGTCGGCGGCGCTCTACACCGACGGCAGCGGGCGCGGCCTGGCCTCGGCCGAGCAGTTGCACGGCAAGGAGATGTCCTACAACAACTACGTGGACACCGAGGCGGCCCGCCGCGCCGCCCACGACCACGAGCAGCCCTGTGTGGCGATCATCAAGCACAGCAACCCGTGCGGGATCGCGGTGGGTTCGGATGTCGCGGAGGCGCACCGCAAGGCGCACGCCTGCGACCCGCTCTCCGCCTACGGCGGCGTCATCGCCGTCAACCGGCCGGTGACGGCCGAGCTGGCCGGGCAGATCGCGGAGATCTTCACCGAGGTCGTCGTCGCGCCCGACTACGAGGAGGGCGCCCTTGAGGCCCTCACCCGCAAGAAGAACATCAGGGTGCTGCGCTGCCCCGAACCCCCGGCCGCCGTCGCCGAGTTCCGCCCGGTGGACGGCGGCGCGCTGGCGCAGGTCAGCGACCGCCTCCAGGCGGCGGGCGACGACCCGGCCAACTGGCGGCTCGCCGCCGGCGAGGCGCTGACGGCCGACGAGCTGGCCGAGTTGACGTTCGCCTGGCGCGCCTGCCGGGCGGTCAAGTCCAACGCGATCCTGCTGGCCAGCGGCGGCGCGACGGTCGGCGTCGGCATGGGACAGGTCAACCGGGTGGACTCCGCGCGGCTGGCCGTCGGCCGCGCGGGCGCGGAGCGGGCGGCCGGCTCGTACGCCGCGTCCGACGCGTTCTTCCCCTTCCCCGACGGGCTTGAGGTGTTGATCGAGGCGGGCGTCAAGGCCGTGGTCCAGCCCGGCGGTTCGGTGCGCGACGAGCAGGTGGTCGAGGCGGCCAGCAAGGCCGGGGTCACCCTGTATCTGACGGGCACCCGACACTTCTTCCACTGAGCCGGCTCCGTGGCGGCAGCCCGGTCAGCACGGCAGCCAGCCACGCGCCACCGCCCGGTCCCCTCCGCCGGGGCGCCCCGTTGGGTGCCCTGGCGCGGGCCCGAGCGCGCGGCTCAGGCGGGTGGGCGGTGCAGCATCGCGACCAGGACCTCGTGCAGTACCTCGTGGTCCCTCGGGTCGTGCAGCCGGTAGGGGCCGCCCTCGACCGTGTACCACTCGTCGGCGCCCGCGTAGCGGATCCGCAGGTGGAGCGCGCCGTCCTCGCCGACGGTGCTGTGCAGCTCCAACTCGCCGGTGACCGCGCCGACCTCGGCCGTCATCACACCGCCGGCCGGGCTGCTGAACAGGGAGTAGCGTTCGTTCATGCCCGGTATTCCAGCAGCTTCCGGCCGGACCCGCGAGCGCCGCGCCCTGGGCCGTCCCGGCCGGATTGGTGACCTTGGCCCGTTATCCGCGAGGATGGACCCATGACTGCCCAGACACTCGACGGCCAGGCCACCGCGGCCGAGATCAAGTCCGACCTCCGCACCCGGATCGCCGCGCTCAAGGAGCGCGGACACGCCCCGGGCCTCGGCACGCTGCTGGTCGGCGACGATGTCGGCAGCCAGAAGTACGTCGCGGGAAAGCATCGGGACTGCGCCGCCGTCGGAATCGCCTCCATCCAGCGGGCGTTGCCGGCCACCGCCGGTCAGGCGGAGATCGAGGCCGTGGTCGACGAGCTGAACGCCGACCCCGCCTGCACCGGCTATCTGGTGCAACTGCCGCTGCCGCGCGGCATCGACACCAACCGCGTGCTGGAGCGGGTCGACCCGGACAAGGACGCGGACGGCCTGCACCCCACCAACCTCGGCCGCCTGGTGCTCGGCGAACCGGCGCCGCTGCCCTGCACCCCCAACGGCATCATCGCGCTGCTGCGCCGCTTCGGCGTCGCGATCGACGGCGCCGAGGTCGCGGTGGTCGGACGCGGCGTGACGGTCGGCCGTTCGCTGCCGCTGCTGCTGACCCGTCGCTCGGAGAACGCCACGGTCACCCAGTGCCACACCGGCACCCGCGACCTGTCGGCGCAGCTGCGCCGCGCGGACATCGTCGTCGCGGCGGCCGGCGTTCCGCACCTGATCAAGCCGGAGGACGTGAAGCCGGGCGCCGCGGTGCTCGATGTCGGCGTCAGCCGCGACGAGTCGGGGCGGATCGTCGGCGATGTGCACCCCGGCGTGGCCACCGTCGCCGGTTGGCTCTCGCCCAACCCGCGCGGCGTGGGCCCGATGACGCGGGCCATGCTGCTGAGCAACGTCGTCGAGGCCGCCGAGCGCGCGGCCGACCAGGGCTGACGGACCGAGGACGAGGGGACGAGGGGACGACGTGGGCGGTGGCGGCGGCGTGGCCTGGCGCAGGCGGTGGCGGGTGCCGGAGAAGCACAGGACCAGAAGCACGGCGCGTCCGGAAGGCGGGGGGCGCACGGCGGGCGGTGACGCGCCGGCGCCCATCCGTCAGTGGCCGCTGCTGGCGGTCCTGGGCACCACGCTCGTGGGGCTGCTGGTCACCCTGCTCGACTTCCGCATCGGCCTGCTGATCGTCGGCGGCGCGCTGCTGGGCGGCGCGGTGCTCCGCTTCTGGCTGCCGGCGGTCGGCATGCTGGCGGTCCGCTCCCGCTTCACCGACATCCTGACGTACACCGTCCTGGGCGCGCTGATCGTCCTCCTGACCCTGATGGCCGAGCCCCGCCCCTGGCTTGAGGTCCCCTTCCTCAACGACATCCTCCGCTTCTCGGCGGGCTAGCCTGCGGCGCGCCGCCGCGGCGCTCCGCGCCGGGTTTTTTCCCCCGCCCACCCGCCCCTTCGCCTGGCGGCGGGGAGGCCCCCCGGGGCTTCGCCCCGGGCCCCGATGGGGGGCGGTCCTCTGGTCCCGGTGGGTGGCTGTGGCCTTCCGGTCCTGCGGACCGGTGTTGGGGTGTGGGTTCACCCACTGACGCGGCTCTGCCGGACCCGGGCGGGGCCCTGGCTCGGCGTCTCGGTTGTGTTGTCGTAGCCGGCCCCGAGGGCCGGGCGGTCGAGGGCGTGGCTGGGGCCTGACGACCCCGGCTGCCGAAGGCAACCGGCCCTGCCCGCCGGGGCTCCGGCGGAGCCACACCGCTGGGCGAGCGGGCACCCCGGCACCGCCAAGCCCACCGGCCCCGAGGGCCGGGCGGTCAGGCAAGGGCGGCGGTTCCCGGCCGGTCCGTTCGGACCGGGTGGTCCCCGCTTGATGGTCCGGTAACCGCTCCGGCCCGGCGCCCGGGGCCCGCCCGCCGGAGGCGCTGCGCGCGCGGCGGCGCCGGACCCCTCCCGTTACGCCCGCCCGGCCAGTCCTTCGCCCACGCCCCGATGGCGGGTGTGGTCCCTACCGGGTGTGGTTCACGCCGGGGGCGGCTGCCCTGGCGGGGCTTCGCCCACGCCCCGATGGCGGTCTGGTTTCCGCCGGGGGTGACCCGCCCGGCCAGGGCACCGTCTGGTGGTGGGTGTGGGCCGCCGGGGGTGGTTGGCCCGGTAGGGCACCGCTGGGCCGGCCCGGCCAGGGCACCGCCCCGTGGGTGGTCTGGTTTCCGCCGGGGGTGGCCCGCCGGGCCTGGGCACCGTCTGGTGGTGGGTGTGGGCCGCCGGGGGTGGTTGGCCCGGTAGGGCACCGCTGGGCCGGCCCGGCCAGGGCACCGCCCCGTGGGTGGTCTGGTTTCCGCCGGGGGTGGCCCGCCCGGCCAGGGCACCGGCCCGTGGGTGGTCTGGTGTCCGCCGGGGCGAGGGTGGCCCGCCCGGCCTGGGTACCGCCTGGTGGTGGGTGTGGGCCGCCGTGGGTGGTTGACCCGGTAGGGCACCGCTGGGCCGGCCCGGCCAGGGCACCGCCCGGCCTGGGTACCGCCCGGCCAGGGCACCGTCTGGTGGTGGGTGTGGGCCACCGGGGGTGGTTGACCCGGTAGGGCACCGCTCGGCCGGCCCGGCCAGGGCACCGGCTAGGGCTGGGTGAGCCAGGTGGCGACCGTGTCCGGGTTGGCGGTGATCCAGTGTTCGGCCGCGGCGCGGGGGGTCATGCCCTGGCCGGCGATGAGTTCGGCCACCGCGTTCTGGTCCTGTTCGGTCCAGGAGAAGGCGCGGAGGAAGGAGACGACCTCGCCGCCCTCGGCGGCGAACTCCGCGTTGAGGTACTTGTGCAGGGTGATCTTCGGGTAGTAGCCCGGGAGTTCGATCTCGGCCAGGTCGATCCTGCTGGCCAGCCAGTGGGGTTGCCAGAAGTACGCCAGCAGCGGCGTGCCGCCGGTGCCGGCCTGGGCTATCCGTTCGACCAGGGCCTCCTCGCTGCCGGCCGCCACCGGCCTCAGGTCGAGGTCCAGCTCGTCGATGATGGCCGCTTCCCTGGTGGCGAACCGGGGGTCGCCCTGGAGGACCGTGCCGCCCAGTTGGTCGGCGTAGTCGTTGAGGTTGCGCCAGTTGAGGACGTCGGGGTGGCTCCTGGCGAAGTCGCCGGGGACGAACCAGCCGACGTGCCCCTCGATGCCGAGGTCGCCGGCGGTGACCACGTCCTGGCGCTGTTCGACATGGAGCCGGGTCTGTTCGGGGAGCGCGCCCCAGTCCTCCAGCAGGACCTGGGTGGTGCCCTCGCCCAGCTGGGTCCACGCGGCGGCCGGGTCGGTCTCGACCTTCTCCACCGAGACGCCCAGCTCCTCCTCCAGCAGATAGGCGACCACCGCCGCGTTGGCCCGAGCGCCCGGCCAGTCCGTCACCGCGATCCGGACCGGCTCCCGTTCCTCCTCGCCCGCCAGCTCCTTCGTCACGTCACACGCGCCGGTGAACACCAGGCTGAGCGCGCCGAGACCCACCAGAAGAGGATGACGTGCGAGGAGACGTATCCGGGGGGAGGGGCGTCGCATCGGTGTGGCTCTTCCTTCAGGCTTCGGGCCGGGAGTGGGGAGCGGGGTCGCGGGAGAGACGCAGTGTGGCCCCGACAGCGTGTGTGGGGGCCACAGATGCGTTACGTCCGCAGTGTTTCAGATGAGGTGGGTTTCGGAGTCAGCCGGTTCAGATGAGCCCGAGCCCGCGGACCGCCTCGCGCTCCTCCGCCAGCTCGCGCACCGAGGCGTCGATCCGGCCCCGCGAGAAGTCGTTGATCGCCAGGTCGGGCACGATCGCGTAGGCGCCGTTCGCCGTGGTGACGGGGAACGAGGAGATCAGGCCCTCGGGGACGCCGTAGGAGCCGTCGGACGGGATCGCCATCGAGGTCCAGTCGCCCTCCGGGGTGCCGTTGACCCAGGTGTGGACGTGGTCGATGGCGGCGTTGGCGGCGGAGGCGGCGGAGGACGCGCCCCTGGCCTCGATGATGGCCGCGCCACGCTTGGCGACGGTCGGGATGAACGCGTCGGCCAGCCAGCTCTCGTCGCCGATCGCCTCGACCGCGCTCTTGCCGGCCACCTCGGCGTGGAAGACGTCCGGGTACTGGGTGGCGGAGTGGTTGCCCCAGATGGTGAGGCGGCGGATCTCGGCGACCGGGGTGCCGGTCTTCTTGGCGAGCTGGGAGAGCGCGCGGTTGTGGTCGAGGCGGGTCATCGCGGTGAACCGCTCGGCCGGCACGTCGGGCGCCGCGGCCTGCGCGATCAGCGCGTTGGTGTTGGCCGGGTTGCCGACCACCAGCACCTTGACGTCGTCAGCGGCGTGGTCGTTGATGGCCCGGCCCTGCGGCTTGAAGATGCCGCCGTTCGCCTCCAGCAGATCGCCGCGCTCCATGCCCTTGGTACGCGGGCGGGCGCCGACCAGCAGCGCGACGTTGGTGCCGTCGAAGGCGACGTTCGGGTCGTCGGAGATGTCGATGCCGGCCAGCAGCGGGAAGGCGGAGTCGTCCAGCTCCATGGCCGTGCCCTCGGCCGCGGCCAGCGCCGGGGTGATCTCCAGCAGGCGCAGCCGGACCGGGACGTCCGGCCCGAGGAGCTGACCCGAGGCGATACGGAAGAGCAGCGCGTAGCCGATCTGGCCGGCCGCGCCGGTGACGGTGACGGTGACGGGGGTGCGGGGCATCAGGGACCTTCCGGTATGTGAATGTGGCGGCCGGGTCCACGGCCAGGTTACTCGTCCAGCGTGGCGGGGCACTCCCACGGCGGCGGGAGGTCCTCGCGCACTTTCTCGCCATATCTCATATCTCGTCATCAAGATACTGACGTCAGGGTAGTCCGCTGAACGTGGACCGGCCGCGTCGGGGTCGGCGCGCGGGTCAGCCCGCGAGCGCCTCCCTCAGCTGGGTGAGCGCCCACTGGAGGTCGTCCCGCTCGATGACCAGCGGCGGCGCGATCCGCAGCGTGTTCTCGTGGGTGTCCTTGATCAGCACGCCGCGCGCCAGCAGCCGCTGGGAGACCTCGCGTCCGCTGCCCACGCCGGGCGCCAGGTCGATCCCGGCCCACAGGCCCCGGCCGCGCACCTCGGTGACGGTGCCCTCGGTGACCAGCTTGGCCAGCTCGTCGTGGAGCAGCTCACCGAGCTCGGCGGCCCGTGCCACGATCTCGCCCTCCCGCAGCATGGCCACCACCTCCAGGCCGATCGCGCAGGCCAGCGGGTTGCCGCCGAAGGTCGAGCCGTGCTCGCCCGGCTTGAAGACGCCGAGGATCTCCGCCGAGGAGACCACGGCCGACACCGGCATCACCCCGCCGCCCAGCGCCTTGCCCAGGATGTAGACGTCGGGCACCACGCCCTCGTGCTCACACGCGAAGGTGCGCCCGGTGCGACCGAGGCCCGACTGGATCTCGTCCGCCATCAGCAGGACGCCGCGCTCGGCGGTCAGTTGACGCACCCCGGGCAGATAGCCCGCCGGCGGCACGATCACCCCGGCCTCGCCCTGGACCGGCTCCAGCAGCACCGCCACCGTGTTCTCGTCCACGGCCGCGCGCATCGCTTCGAGGTCGCCGAACGGGACGACGGTGAAGCCCGGCGCGAACGGGCCGTAGTCGCGGTAGGCGTCCGGGTCGGTGGAGAAGCCGACCAGGGTGGTGGTGCGGCCGTGGAAGCTGTTGGCCGCCACCACGATGTTGGCCCGCCCGTCCGGCACCCCCTTGACCTGATAGCCCCATTTGCGGGCGGTCTTGATCGCCGTCTCCACCGCCTCGGCGCCCGTGTTCATCGGCAGCACCATCTCCATGCCGCAGAGCGCGGCCAGCTCCGTGACGAACGGGGCGAACCGCTCGTGGTGGAAGGCGCGGGAGGTGAGGGTGAGGCGGGTCAGCTGGGCCCTGGCCTCGGCGATCAGCCGGGGGTGCCCGTGGCCGAAGTTGAGCGCCGAGTACCCGGCCAGCAGGTCCAGATGGCGCCGCCCGTCGACGTCCGTCACCCAGCTGCCGCGCGCCGAGGCGATGACGACCGGCAGGGGGTGGTAGTTGTGCGCGCTGTGCGTCTCCGCCGCTGCGATCAGGGCGGCGGCCGGGCTGTCCGGGGTCTCCGGGGGCTCCTGCACGGTCATGGTGGTATCCGATCTCTGGCTGGTTGGCCTGTGCCCTCCCTTGTAGCGGTCGCCGTCCGCTATGGGAAGAATCTGCGCGCCAGGTGTCCGAAAACCGGTGCTTCGGGGAGCCGGGCGGGCCCGCGTAACCCGCTTGGTGGACCTGAGACAATGGCTGTCATGGCCACTGATCGCCCTCGTGTCTTCTCCGGTATCCAGCCCACCGCGGGCTCCTTCCACCTGGGTAACTACCTGGGTGCCGTGCGGCAGTGGCTCCCGTTCCAGGACACCCACGACGCCTTCTACTCGATCGTGGATCTGCACGCCATCACCGTTCCACAGGACCCGGCCGCGCTGCGTGAGGCGACCAGGCTGGCCGCGGCGCAGGTGCTGGGCGCGGGGCTCGACCCGGAGCGCTGCACGCTCTTCGTGCAGAGCCATGTGCCCGAGCACACGCAGTTGGCCTGGGTGCTCAACTGCCTGACGGGCTTCGGTGAGGCGTCCCGGATGACGCAGTTCAAGGACAAGTCGGCCAAGCAGGGCGCCGAGGGCACCACGGTCGGGCTCTTCACCTACCCGGTGCTCCAGGCCGCCGACATCCTGCTCTACCAGACGGATCAGGTGCCCGTCGGCGAGGACCAGCGCCAGCACGTGGAGCTGACGAGGGACGTCGGGGCGCGCTTCAACGGCAGGTTCGGCGAGCTGTTCCGGCTGCCGTCCGCCTACATCCTCAAGGGCGCCGCCAAGATCCAGGATCTCCAGGACCCGGCCAGCAAGATGAGCAAGTCCGGCTCGTCGGCCAAGGGCATCGTCTGGCTGCTCGACCCCCCGAAGACGTCGGCGAAGAAGTTCCGCGGCGCGGTCACCGACACCGGCACCGAGATCCGCTACGACCCGGTGGAGAAGCCGGGGCTCAGCAATCTGCTCACCATCTACGCCGCCCTCACCGGAAGCACGGTCGAGGAGCTGGAGGAGAAGTTCAGCGGCCAGCTCTACGGCCCGCTGAAGACGGAGCTGGCGGAGGTGTTCGCCGACTGGGTCGCCCCGCTCCAGGCGCGCACCCGGGAGTTCCTCGACGATCCCGCTGAGCTGGACCGGCAGCTGGCCAGGGGCGCGGAGAAGGCGCGCGCGGTCGCGGCCCCCACGCTGGCGCGGGTGTACGACGCGGTCGGTTTCCTGCCGCCCGTGCCGCCGAGCTGACGTCCGTCCGACAGCTGGGGGATACGGAGGGCCCGTGTCGCCGCGCCGGCGCCGGCGGCACACTACGGGGGGACGTTCGGTGCGGCGGGAGACCCGCGGGCACCCGCGACAACCCGCAGAAACCCGCGAAGTGGAGGGAGTCGGATGGTGGGGACCGTCACGCTCGGCGTGTCCATCGCGGTCCCGGAGCCGCACGGGAGCCGGTTGCAGCGCTCCCGTCTCGGCTTCGGCGATGCCGCCGCCGCCGGCATCCCGACCCATGTGACGCTGCTGCCGCCCACGGAGGTGGTGGCCGCCGACCGGCCGGCGATCGAGGTGCATCTGGCGGCGATCGCGGCGGCCGGGCGCCCGTTCCCCATGCGGCTCTCCGGCACCGGCACCTTCCGGCCGCTGTCGCCCGTGGTCTTCGTCCGGGTGGTGGAGGGCGGTTCGGCCTGCGGCTGGCTCCAGGAGCGGGTGCGGGATGCCTCGGGCCCGCTCGCCACGGAGCTGCGGTTTCCCTACCACCCGCATGTGACGGTGGCGCACGGCATCGCCGAGGAGGCGATGGACCGTGCCCACGCCGAGCTGGCCGGCTACGAGGCGGCCTGGCAGGTCACCGGCTTCGCGCTGTACGAGCAGGACGCCGGCGGCGTCTGGGCGCTGCGCCGCGAGTTCCGCTTCGCGCCGGCGCCCAGCGCCGCGGCGCCCCGGGTGGCCTGAGGCTACGCGGCGAGCCCGGTGCGCCAGGGCTCGTAGTGCGGGTTGTCCACGCAGTCCGCCATGGTCTCGGTGCGGGTGTCCCGGTCCACCGGGCAGGCGCCGACGATGAACTCGGTGGCGATACCGCCGGGGAAGGCGACCTCGGCCTGGTCGGCCCACCGGTGCTGGTCGCCGATGGTCGCGTTGACGTCGATGCCGCCCGGCGCGTCGATGTAGTAGTTGTAGCCGGCCGAGCCCCAGTTCTTGTAGAGGTCGTGGTCGTAGCTGGTGGAGACGAACGGCGAGGGCTGGTTCACCAGGACGTACTGCTCCAGGTCGTACTGGCCGTCGACCACGTCCCTGGGCTCGAAGCCCTCGTCGAAGACGACCTCGGGCGCGCGGCGGTCGACCCGGTACAGCTGGCGGCAGTCGGTGCGGTAGGAGGGGTCGGGGGAGATCCGCTCCACGTCCACGGCGCGGTTGTTCGCGGCGTGCAGCGGGTCGTCGACCGTGGGGCAGGCCACGGCGGCGGCGGTGGGCGCGGTGGCGAGGGAGAGCGGGGTGAGGAGCAGGGTGATGGGCAGGGCGACGGCCGCCGCCCGGCGGAGGATTCGGTTCCAGGACATGGCGCCACCCTGGGGGCGCCCCGCGACGCACCCCCGCAATGTCACCCGATCGGCGGCGTGGCGGGGCGCGAACTGGACGTCGCGCCAGGGCAGTTCCCGATGCGGCCCCGTCGTACCGGTGTCGTGCGGCTCCCGGCCGGGCAGCCGCGCATAAGGTCCGACAGGCGTGACCGGCGAGGGGAGGACGGATGGAACGGCTGACGCGGTTGCCGTGGGTCGGCCCCGCCGTCGCCTGGCTGTTGCGCAGCCGGCTGTGGGCGCTCTACCAGCATCTGGACCGAAGGAACTGGACGCGCCTCGCGGCGGCCATCACGTTCACCAGCTTTGTGGCGCTCTTCCCGGTGCTCGGGCTGCTCGCCGCGATCGGGAGCACGCTGCTCAGCGACAGCCAACTGGACGACATCGAGAAGTGGTTCGCCGACCAGGTGCCCGGGATCTCCGACCAGCTGGACCTGAGCGCGCTCTTCGACAACGCGGGCGCCATCGGGCTGATCTCGCTGCTGCTGGTGCTGCCGACCGGCGCCGCCTGGGTGGACGCGCTGCGCGGCTGTCTGCGCGCGGTCTGGGATCTCGCCGACCCCGACGACAACGTGGTGCTGCGCCGGGCCAAGGACGCCGGCGTGCTCGCCGGGCTCGGCGCGGTGACGCTGCTGTCGCTGGGCGCCTCGGCCGTGGCGATAAGCCTGCTGCGCTGGGCCAGCCGCAGCCTGGGCGGCTTCGCGCCCCTGGTGCAGATCGGCGCCTACGCCGTGGCCATGGGCGTGGCGGCGTTGCTGCTGCTCTATGTCCTGGTCTGGCTGCCGGGCGTCCGGCCGCCGCGCCGGGCCACGTTGACGGCCTGCCTGCTGGGCGCGGTCGGCGTGGAACTGCTCAAGCTGCTGCTCGGCGGCTATCTGACGGAGGTCGCCGGACGCAGCGTCTACGGCGCCTTCGGCGTGCCGGTCGCGCTGCTGCTGTGGATCAACCTGGTGGCCAAGCTGCTGCTGTTCTGCTGCGCCTGGACGGCCACCGCCGTCACTGAGCCTGATCGTCCTTCCGCTGACGCGTTGGACGCCGGGTCGGCAGCGGATGACGACGGTGGAACACATAGGCCCCCGCCGCCAGCACCGCCAGAGCGCCGGCTGTGATGGTGGTGACCAGTATCCCGCCCGACGAGTCGCGGTTGCCCGCGGCGCCGGCCGCGCCGTCCAGGTTGGCGTCCTGGGCGTTCTTGCCGTCCGTCGCCGCGCCCTCGCTCCCGCCCTCGTCCGAGGCGGTGCCGTCCTGGCCCTCGGGCATCTCGCTGAGCGGGCGGACCAGCTCGCCCACCGGGGTCGCGTCGTCGGCGGCGGCGAAGCCCCAGTCGAGCAGGGCGGCGGCCTCGCGGTAGACGGCCAGGCTGTCGCCGTCCTCCGGGTCCATCACCGTCACCAGCAGCACCCGGTCGTCCCGTTCGGCGACGCCGGTGAAGGTGTAGCCGGCCTCGGAGGTGTAGCCGTTCTTGACGCCGGCGATGCCCGGGTAGGGGTCGAGCCCGGGGGCGCCGACCAGCAGCCGGTTGGTGTTCTGGACCTCGTAGGTCTCCCGGTCCTCGCCCTCGCCCTCCCCGGGGAAGTCCGCGTCGGCGGTGGCCGCGTACTCGCGGAAGTCCTCGTGTTGCAGTCCGGCGCGGGCGAAGAGCGTCAGATCGTAGGCGGAGGAGAGCTGTCCGTCGGCGTCGTAGCCGTCCGGGTTGACCACATGGGTGTCCAACGCCTGGAGGTCGGCGGCTCGTTCGTTCATCTGCGCGACGGTCAGCTCCTTGCCGCCGTTCATCGCGGTCAGCGCGTACACCGCGTCGTTGCCCGAGGCCAGGAAGACGCCGCGCCACAGGTCCTCGACGCGGTAGGTCTGGCCGTCGGCGACGCCCACCGCGCTGCTGCCCGGGCCGACGTCGGCGAAGTGCTCGGGCTGGGCGCGGTAGAGCGCCTCGCGGTCGAGCTGCGGCAGCACGGTGTCGGCGAAGAGCATCTTGATGGTGCTGGCCGGCGGCAGCCGCCGGTGGGCGTCGTGCGCGGCGAAGACCTCGCCGGTCTCGGCGTCGGCGACGATCCACGACGTGGCGGTGAGGTCCTCGGGCAGCGACGGCACCCCGTCCGTGACGCCCACCACGGTCCCCGACTCGGCGAGGCGCTCGCCGCCGATGGCGGTGCCACCGGCCGGCAGGTCCTCGGCCGAGGCCAGGGTGGGCACGAGCAGCGCGGGCGTCAGTAAGCCAAGCACCAGCGCGCGAACGGAGATCCGACAAGAGGACGAACGATTGAACGGCACACGCTGAACCTACCGCTGCCGACCTGCGTCCGTGCCAGCGGAGCGGCGCAAACCGGTGAGAGGCCGCCGTCAACCGGGCGACGCGGGTCGCCCATACTTGCCTGAGGGAGGCCCGGTGGCCCCGTCGGGCCCGGGAGGGAATCTTTCGTGTTGACCGTCGTTGTCGTGCTGGTGCTCGCCAGCGTGCTGGCCGCGCTGCACTGGTATCTGTGGCGGCGCCTGGTGCGAGACGTCTCCCGCCCCGGGGGATGGTACCGCCGGACGGGCGGCTGGGTGCTGGGCGCGCTGACCCTCGGCACGCTGCTCACGGCCGGCGGCGGGCGGATCGGCCTGCCGTTCGAGGTGCTGAGCGTGGTGGCCTGGCCCGGCTTCTACTGGATGGCCATGGTCCTGTACCTGTTCCTCGGCCTGCTGGTGGGCGAGTTGGTGCGCCTCGTCCTGCTGCGCCGGGGCGCTCGCCGCGCCGACGAGCCGGCGCCGGACGCGGAGCCGGGAGCGGTCACGGCGGTCGAGCCAGCCGGCGAGCCCGTCCCGGCCGGTGTCGCGGCCGGCGAGGCGGCCACCC
Source organism: Streptomyces profundus (assembly GCF_020740535.1). Taxonomy (NCBI): domain Bacteria; kingdom Bacillati; phylum Actinomycetota; class Actinomycetes; order Kitasatosporales; family Streptomycetaceae; genus Streptomyces; species Streptomyces profundus. The sequence continues at coordinate 2,389,694 of NZ_CP082362.1, read as the reverse complement.
AGGGCTCGGCGGGCGCGGCGAGCGGGTCGGCCGGCTCGTCCGGGCCGCCGCCGGCGGCCGAGGAGCCGGCGGCCGACGCGGCGCCCGAGGACGCGGCGCCCGAGCCGGCGCCGGCGCCCAGGGAGCTGAGCCGACGGCTGCTGGTGTCCCGTTCGATCGCGGTGGGCGCCGGGGTGCTGGCCACCGGCGTGGTCGGCTACGGCAGCCACAACGCGCGCCGGCTGCGGATCAAGCGGGTGACCGTGCCGCTCGCCAAGCTGCCGCGCGGCGGGCACGGCTACCGGATAGCCGTCGTCAGCGACATCCATCTGGGCCCGGTGCTGGGCGAGTCGCACTGCCGGCGGGTGGTCGACGCCATCAACGGGGTGCAGCCCGACCTGATCACGGTCGTCGGCGATCTGGTCGACGCCGAGGTGGACGATCTGCGCTCCGCCGTGGCCCCGCTGGCCGATCTGCGGGCCAGGGACGGCGCCTTCTTCGTCACCGGGAACCACGAGTACTTCGTGGAGACCGAGGCGTGGGTGGACCACGTCCGGGAGCTGGGGGTCACCCCGCTGGTCAACGAGCGGCGGGAGCTGCCGTTCCTCGATCTGGCCGGGGTCAACGACATCGACGGCGAGGGCACCGACTTCGGCGGGCCCGACTACGACGCGGCGCTGGCCGACCGGGATCCGGCCCGCCCCTCGGTGCTGATGGCGCACCAGCCGGTGATGATCCATGACGCGGTGGACCACGGGGTCGACCTACAGCTCTCCGGGCACACCCACGGCGGCCAGATGTGGCCGATCACCTATCTCGCCGACCTGGCCAACCCCACGCTCGCGGGGCTGGAGCGCTACGGCGACACCCAGCTCTACGTCAGCAGGGGCGCCGGCGCCTATGGCCCGCCCGTTCGGGTGGGCGCCGACCCCGACATCACCGTGGTCGAGCTGGCCTCCGGGCAGTCCTGATCCGCTGGGGGTATCCCCTAGGGGAAGAACCCTAGGTTTGTCTGGTTTTAGTTCCAGCGCACCGATGGGGTCAACTATTCGGCCGTCGTTGGTGTCCCTGATAACGCCCGGGGAACAAACTGACTGCGTGATGGACACGGAGCGCGGCGCTGGAGGAGCGTGTGGCATGACGGACCGAGTGGGTACGGGGGAGGCGCTCGCCATCAGCGGGTGGGTACGCGACTCGTTGGGGGTCGCGCTGCCCCGCGCGGTGGTGACACTCACCGCGGTGGACGGAGGCCGCAACCTCGACAAGACGAAGAGCGGTGCCGACGGCGCCTTCGAGGTGAAGGCCCCGGCTCTGGGAGAGTATCTCCTGGCGGCGTTCTCACCGCAGTTGGGCACACAGAGCGTTGAAGTGAGGCTGGACGGAAGGCCCGTCGAGGTGGAGTTTATGATCGATGTGCCCGGTGCTGTGACGGAATGACGCCTCGCACCGGGTAGTAACACGGCCACCATGTGAAGTGTGGCCGGTCCGTTGCCCCCTGCCTGCTGTGGCCCACTCGCCCCTGTGGTTGGGTGGGCACGCTACTTGTCTTTCCGAGAAAGGGCGCGGGGAGTGCGACGTTTCCGGGCCAAAGGGGCCATAGGTATCGGGCTGGCCATGGTGTTGGTCGCCGGCGCGATCGGCGGCTGGATCCTCTTCCGATCGAATGAGGACGGCAAGGACCCGATCGTGGTCGGCACCACCTCCACACCCACCATGGTGGACCCGGGCGGCGCCTATGACGCCTCAGCCTGGGCACTGATGAGCAATCTCTACCAGTCCCTGCTCACCTTCGAGCAAGGACGCGAACAGCCGGTCCCGGACGCCGCGGAGAGCTGCGCCTTCACCGACAACGAACTGACCGTCTTCCGCTGCACGCTGAGGAGCGACCTTCAGTTCAGCAACGGAAGGTCCATTACCCCGGAGGACGTCAAGTACTCCTACGAGCGGATCCTCGCCATGGCGGCACGCGCCGACGAGGAGGCGGCGGACGACTCCATACCCGAGGACGAGAAGTTCTCCCACGCGGGCCCCTCGGCCCTGCTGGCCACGCTTGAGGCCGTGCGCATCGACGGCCAGGAGATCATCTTCGAGCTGAACCAGCCCGACGCGACCTTCCCCTTCGTGGTGGCCGGCAGCGCCGGCGCCATCGTGGACATGGAGAAGTACGAGGAGCTGGAGCCACGCACCGGCTGGGAGGTCGACGGCTCGGGCCCCTTCGTCCTGCGCGACGGCAACGACGGCGACTCCGTCGAGCTGGTGCCCAACGACAGCTACCGGGGCGCCAACGAGGTCCCCGAGTTCCCCGTCACCGTGCGGTACTTCTATGAGAACGACGAGGGCGCCTCAGCCGAGGAGCAGCTGGCCGAGGCCTGGGAGAACGGCGAACTCGACGTCAACGACGGCAAGATGGCGCCGGAGGTGATGGCGGGGACCAACTTCAGCGACCCCGACCACCCCGTCACCGAGACGCCCGCCGGATCGATCCGGGTGATGGCGTTCAACACCGACGACGACATGCCGCTCGGCAGCCGGGTGGCCCGCCAGACCATCGCGGCGCTGCTGGACCGCGACAGCATCAGCAGCCGGGTGCAGTTCGGCACCGTCGAGCCGCTCTACTCGCTGATCCCGGTCGGCTTCACCGGCCACGGCACCCCGTTCTACGACCAGTACCGGGAGCGGGACCCCGACGTCCTGCGGGAGCGGATGCTGGACGCCGGGCTTGAGCTGCCCCTCCCGTTCGACCTGGCCTACTCGCGCGGCGCGGGCAACCACGCCGAGGCCGAGATGGTGGAACGCCAGCTGGAGGCCGACGGCCTCTTCGAGGTCGAGATCACGCACTACGAGTGGTCGGAGTTCATCCCCGGCGTCTACAGCGCCAGGGACTACGACGCCTACCTCATCGGCTGGCGCCCCGACTTCCCCGACCCCGCCACCTTCACCGACGGCATCCTCGGCCCGGGCGACGGCCTCGCCACCGGCTTCGCCAGCGACCAGGTCAACCGGCTGATCGCCGACGCCCAGGCCGAACCCGACCGGGGCCGCGCGGCGGAGAACTTCCTGGCGATCCACGAGCTGGCCGCCGAGGAGGCGCCGGTCATCCCGATCTGGCAGGACAAACGGTTCACCATCAGCGAGGCCAACATCACCGGTGTGCAGCTGCTGAACTCCGGAAGTGGCGTCTGGCGGCTCTGGGAGCTTCGCCGAATCTGATCCGTGCGGCAGGATGCGGCCATGGCCCGACTCAAGCACACCGTCATCCTGGCTCCCGTCGTCAGCCGAAGCGAACTGACCCGTGTGGTCTCGGTGCCCCACGACGTGTGGGCGTCCCTGCACGCCGAGGGGCACCAGCTCTTCGCCGACGACGGCCGCCTCGTCCGGGGCATCGCCCTGCTGGCGGGCGAGCACGCCCGCCCCGGCGCCCGCTACGACCGGGACGAGGCCACGGCCGCACCGCTGGCCGAGGGCGAGGTCGTGCCCCGGGTGACCCTGCTCGCCTGGGACCCGGGCGCGGAGACCGCGCTCCGGGTCGACGGCCAGCGCCTCGGCCCCGGGCCGAGCCCCCGGCTGGCCGCCGAGTTCCGGCTGCGCGACGTCTCGCACCCCAAGCGGGCCACGCTGCGCATCGACGGCTCGATGTCCCGCCCGGGGCGCCAACGCCGCCGCTGGCTGCGCTGGTTCACCCTCAAGGCCGATCTCGACGTGGCCCGCTGGTACGCGTCGGCGGCCGGCGAGAGCGGGCCGCCGCCGCTGCGGGTCCAGGTGGTGCACTCGCTGGTGCGCGCCGAGGCCAGGGCGGTGCCGAGGCCGGCCGACGGCGGCTGGGCCGTCGACCTGCTGATCACCGCCAGGGGCCGGGGCATCCTCCGCCCGGTGGTCGCGGTCCCGCTCCAGGTCGCCAAGCGGATACTGCGGCGCTCCCTGGACCGGAACCTGCCCCGCGCGGCCGAGGCCTGGCGCACCGAGATCCAGCCGGAACTCACCCGCGACCCGGCGGAGTTGCGCCGGCAGATGCTGGACGAGCTGTGCATGACGGAGGACGAACGCGCCGCCCCGGGCGGTGACGCCCCCGGCGGCCGGGAGTCCTAGCGCACCTTGCCGGGGCCTAGAGGACCTTGCCCGGGTTGAGGATGGCGAGGGGGTCGAAGACCTGGCGGATGGAGCGTTGCAACTCCAGGCCGACCGGGCCGAGTTCGCGGGCCAGCCAGTCCCGTTTGAGCACGCCGATCCCGTGTTCGCCGGTGATGGTGCCGCCCAGCTCCAGGCCCAGGGCCATGATCTCGTCGAACGAGACCCGTGCCCTGGCCGACTCGTCCGGATCGTTCGCGTCGAAGCAGACGGTCGGGTGCGCGTTGCCGTCCCCCGCGTGGGCCACCACGCCGATGGTCAGCGCCTGCCGTTCGGCGATCAGCGCGACCCCGTCGATCAGCTCGGCCAGCCGGTCCCTCGGCACGCACACGTCGTCGATCATCGTGGTGCCGGTGACCGCCTCAAGCGCCGGCAGCGTGGCCCGGCGGGCGGCCAGCAGCAGCTCGGACTCGGCCTGGTCGTCGGCCGGCACCACCTCCGTCGCGCCCGAGGCGCGGCACAGCTCGCCGACCGCCGCGAGCTCGTCCGGCGCCTGCGGGGTGTCGAACGCGGCCAGCAGCAGCGCCTGGGTGGACTCCGGCAGGCCCATCTTCGTCAGCCGGTTGACCGCCCGCACGCTGGTGCCGTCCATCAGCTCCAGCAGCGACGGGGTGTGGCCGGCGGCCATGATCCGGGCCACCGCCTCACCGGCCGCCCGCGCCGAGCCGAACTCGGCCGCCAGCACCAGCTGCCTCGGCGGCGCGGGCCGCAGCGCCAGCACCGCGCGGACCACCACGCCCAGGGTGCCCTCGGCGCCGACGAAGAGCCGCGTCAGGTCGTAGCCGGCGACGCCCTTGGCGGTGCGCCGCCCCGTGGTCAACAGCCGCCCGTCGGCCAGCACCACGTCCAGGCCGAGCACGTACTCGGCGGTCACGCCGTACTTGACGCAGCACAGCCCGCCAGAACCGGTGCCGATGTTGCCGCCGATGGTGCACTGCTCCCAACTCGACGGATCGGGCGGGTAGCTGAGGCCGTGTTCGGCCACCGCCTTGGAGAGGTCGGCGTTGACCACCCCCGGCTCCACCACGGCCACGCGGTTCACCGGGTCGATCTCCAGCACCCGGTCCATCCGCAGCAGCGAGAGCACGACGCAGCCGTCGACCGCGTTGGCGGCGCCGGAGAGCCCCGTGCGGGCCCCCTGCGGGACCACGGGCACCCGCAGCTCGGTGGCCAGGCGCAGCACCAGCTGGACCTCCTCGACGGTGCGCGGCAGGACCACGGCCGCCGGGGAGCCGGCCGGGCAGAAGCTGGCCATGTCATGGGCGTAGGAAGCGGTGACGTCGGGATCGGTGAGAACGGCCTCGGCGGGCAGTGCCTCGCGCAGCCGCGCGACAACGGTGGGGTTCTGCGCAGTGCTCATATCCGCAGCTTGGCATCTGCGCCGGCGAATTCCCATGCTGGGGGCGCGAAGCCTGGACCTGGCGTGCGAGGGTGCGGGGATGACCGACTACAACCGTCATCTGATCACGCACGCCAACCATCCGATCGCGGCGCCGTTGGCCGACGAACGGGTCGACGTGCTGCTCGACCGCGCCCTCGCCCACCGGCCGCGCGGGGGACGGCTGTTGGACCTGGGCTGCGGACAGGCGGCCTGGCCGCTGCGGGCGCTGGCGACGCGGCCCGAGGCCACGGCCGTCGGCGTCGACCTGGATCAGGGCGGCCTGGACTGGGCCGCGGCCGAGGCGGAGCGGACCGGGGTCGCCGACCGGCTCCGGCTGGTGCGGGGGGACGCGGCGGCGTTCGCCGAGGGCACGTTCGACGCGGTGCTCTGCGTGGGCGCCACGCACGCCTTCGGCGGCCTCTCGGCCACCCTGGAGGCCGCCCGGCCGCTGCTCGCGGCGGACGGCCGGCTGGTCGTCGGCGAGGGCTTCTGGGAACGCGCCCCCGACCGGGCCGCCCTGGACGAGCTCGACGCGTCGCCGGACGACTACGCCGACCTGGCCGGAACGGTGCGGCTGGCCACCGACGCCGGCTGGGTCCCCGTCCACGGGCATGTCTCCACGCTCGCCGAGTGGGACGACTACGAGTGGAACTGGACCGGCTCGCTGGCCTCCTGGGCCCTCGACCACCCCGACCACCCCCACGCACCGGAAGCCGCCACGACGGCCGCCTCCCACCGCGACGGCTGGCTCACCGCCTACCGCTCCACCCTCGGCTTCCTCACCCTGATCCTCCGCCGGTCGTCTGCGACGGCCTAGCAGCGGCCCCCGGCCCGGCGGGGCCGGTCGCGGTGCGGCAGCGCCGAGGCGTTCACCCCGCCCGGCGGCCGGAGGCTACCTGACCGCCGTGCTGAGCCGGCCACCGGCTGGAGGCCAGGCTGCCCCCGGGCGGCGCCGGAGATTACCGGCCGGCGGTGCGGCTGCCCCCGTTTGGGGGTGAAGCGGCCCGTGGGGAGGCGGTTGCCCGGCTGGAGGCCGAACGGTCACTGCCGAAGTTGCGGCGTAGCCGCCTCCGCCGGCAGGCGTCTGCACCGGCCGGAGGCCAGGCTGCCCCCGGGCGGCGCCGGAGATCACCGGCCGGCGGTGCGTCCCCGGCGTAGTCGTTCGCACCGGCCGGCGGTGCGGCTGCCCCCGTTTGGGGGTGAAGCGGCCCGTGGGGAGGCGGTTGCCCGGCTGAAGGTCGAACGGTCCGCGCCGAGGTTGCGGCGTAGCCGCCTCCGCCGGCAGGTGTCTCTCCGGCTGGAGGCCAGGCTGCCCCCGGGCGGCGCCGGAGATTACCGGCCGGTCGGTGCGTCCCCGGCGTAGCCGCCCCCGCCGGCAGACGTCTGCACCGGCCGGAGGCCAGGCCGCCCCGCCGGCAGGCGTCTGCACCGGCCGGAGGCCAGGCTGCCCCCCGGGCGGCGCCGGAGATTACCGGCCGGTGGTGCGTCCCCGGCGTAGTCGTCCGCACCGGCCGGCGGTTACCTGGCTGGCGGGCTGAGCCGGCCGCCGGCCGGAGGCCAGGCCGCCTCCGCCGGCAGGCGTCTGCACCGGCCGGAGGCCAGGCTGCCGCCGGGCGGCGCCGGAGATCACCGGCCGGTGGCGTAGCCGTCTCCGCCGGGAGGTGAACCGGCCCGCAGGCAGGCGGCTACCCGGCCGGGGGCCGGGTCCCCCGCCGAAGCTGCGGCGCAGCCGCCCCGCCTGGGAGGGCTCAGAAGCGGCGGGTGATGAGGGCCTTCTTGACCTCCTGGATGGCCTTGGTGACCTCGATGCCCCGGGGGCAGGCGTCGGTGCAGTTGAACGTGGTGCGGCAGCGCCACACGCCGTCCTTGTCGTTGAGGATCTCCAGGCGCCGCTCGCCGCCCTCGTCGCGGGAGTCGAAGATGAAGCGGTGCGCGTTGACGATCGCCGCCGGGCCGAAGTACTGGCCGTCGTTCCAGAAGACCGGGCAGGACGAGGTGCACGCCGCGCAGAGGATGCACTTGGTGGTGTCGTCGAACCGCTCGCGGTCCGCCGCGGACTGGAGGCGCTCGCGGGTGGGCTCGTTGCCCGAGGTGATGAGGAACGGCATCACGTCGCGGTACGCCTGGAAGAACGGGTCCATGTCCACGATCAGGTCCTTCAGGACCGTCATGCCCTTGATCGGCTCGACCAGGATCGGCTTGGTGGCGGTCGAGCCCTTGATCGTGGTGATGTCCTTGATCAGCGTCTTGCAGGCCAGCCGGTTCTTGCCGTTGATCCGCATCGCGTCCGAGCCGCAGATCCCGTGGGCGCAGGAGCGGCGGAACGTCAGCGTGCCGTCCTCGTCCCACTTGATCTGGTGCAGCGCGTCGAGGACCCGCTCCTTGGGGTCGATCGCGATCTCGAAGTCCTGCCATGTCGCGTCGGCGGAGACCTCGGGGTTGAAGCGGCGGATCCGGAAGGTGACGGTGACCAGGTGGTCGGCGTCCGCCGTGCCGGTGGCGGACTTCTCCATCGTCGGGGTGGCCATCAGTACTTACGCTCCATCGGCTGGTAGCGGGTCTGGACGACGGGCTTGTAGTCGAGCCGGATCGCCTCGTTGCCCTCGGTGTCCACCTCGCGGTACGCCATGGTGTGCCGCATGAAGTTGACGTCGTCGCGGGTCGGGTAGTCCTCGCGGTAGTGGCCGCCCCTGGACTCCTTGCGGGCCAGCGCCGAGACCACGAGCACCTCGGCGAGCTCCAGGAGGTTGCCCAGCTCCAGGGCCTCCAGCAGGTCGGTGTTGAACCGCCGGCCCTTGTCCTGGACCGAGACGTCGCGGTAGCGGCGGCGCAGCTCCGTGATCTCCTCAAGGGCTTCCTTGAGGGTCCCCTCGGTGCGGAACACCATGGCGTTCTTGTCCATGGTCTCCTGGAGGTCCCGGCGGATGTCGGTGACCCGTTCGCCGCCCGTGGCGTCGCGCATCCGCTCGACCTCGGTGGCGACGAGGCTCTCCGGCTCCTCGGGCAGCGGCACGAAGTCGGCCGTGGCCGCGTACTCGGCGGCGGCGATGCCGGCGCGGCGGCCGAACACGTTGATGTCCAGCAGGGAGTTGGTGCCGAGACGGTTGGCGCCGTGCACCGAGACGCAGGCGACCTCGCCGGCCGCGTAGAGCCCCGGCACCACGTCCGTGTTGTTGGCCAGCACCTCGCCCCGCACGTTGGTCGGCATCCCGCCCATGGCGTAGTGCGCGGTCGGCTGGATCGGGATCGGGTCGGTGTAGGGCTCGATGCCGAGGTAGGTGCGCGCGAACTCGGTGATGTCCGGCAGCTTGGCGTCGAGCTGCTCGGGCGGCAGATGGGTGAGGTCGAGGAAGACGTGGTCGCCCTCGGGGCCGCAGCCCCGGCCCTCGCGGATCTCCGTGTAGATGGAGCGGGAGACCACGTCGCGGGAGGCCAGGTCCTTCATGACGGGCGCGTACTTCTCCATGAAGCGCTCGCCGTCCTTGTTCCGCAGGATGCCGCCCTCGCCGCGCGCGCCCTCGGTGAGCAGGATGCCCATCTTCCAGATGCCGGTCGGGTGGAACTGGAAGAACTCCATGTCCTCCAGCGGCAGTCCGCGCCGGAACGCGGCGGCCTGGCCGTCGCCGGTCAGGGTGTGCGCGTTGGAGGTCACCTTGTAGAACTTGCCGTTGCCGCCGGAGGCGAAGACGACGGCCTTGGCCTGGAAGACGTGCAGCTCGCCGGTGGCCAGCTCGTAGGCGACGACGCCGGCGGTGCGGCGCTGCCCGTCGACCTCGGTCAGCAGCAGGTCCAGGACGTAGAACTCGTTGTAGAACTCCACGCCCTCCTTGACGCAGTTCTGGTACAGCGTCTGAAGGATCATGTGGCCCGTGCGGTCAGCGGCGTAGCAGGAGCGGCGCACGGGGGCCTCGCCGTGGTTGCGGCTGTGGCCGCCGAACCGCCGCTGGTCGATGCGGCCCTCGGGGGTGCGGTTGAAGGGGAGGCCCATCTTCTCCAGGTCGAGCACGGAGTCGATGGCCTCCTTGGCCAGGATCTCCGCGGCGTCCTGGTCCACCAGGTAGTCGCCACCCTTGACGGTGTCGAAGGTGTGCCACTCCCAGTTGTCCTCCTCGACGTTGGCGAGCGCCGCGGCCATGCCGCCCTGCGCCGCGCCGGTGTGCGAGCGGGTCGGGTAGAGCTTGGTCAGCACCGCTGTCCGGCTGCGCTTGGTGGCCTCGATGGCCGCGCGCATACCGGCGCCGCCGGCGCCGACGATGACGGTGTCGTACTTGTGGATCTGCATAGCTCGAATGCCTCGTCAGCCCCGGTGCGTCAGCGGATGTTCGGGTCGAAGGTGAAGATCACCAGGGTGCCCAGCAGCACGGTGAAGACCGTGGCCGTGTACAGCAGCATCTTCAGCCAGAAGCGGGTGCCGTCCCGCTGCGCGTAGTCGTTGATGATCGTGCGGAGCCCGTTGGCGCCGTGCAGCATGGCGAGCCAGAGCATGATCAGGTCCCAGGCCATCCAGAACGGGGAGGCCCAGCGCCCGGCGACGAACGCGAAGCTGACCTTGCTGACGCCCCCGTCGAGCACCAGCTGGATCAGCAGGTGGCCGAGGACCAGCACCACGAGGACGATGCCGGACAGGCGCATGAACAGCCAGCCGTACAGCTCGAAGTTGGTGCGGGTGGACTTCGGCGTCCTCGCCGTGCGGGCGCGCGGCGGCTCGATCAGCGGCGCGGGGTTGTCGGGGCTGATGGCGGCGGTGGTGTCAGTTGACCCTGCGGACATGGTGATCAGCTCCCGAACACTTCGCGGGCGGCGTGCCCGAGCACCGGGTAGGCGGCGCCGGCCATCAGCACGACCCAGAGACCGACGACGGTCCACAGCATCTGACGCTGGTAGTTGGTGCCCCTGGACCAGAAGTCGACGGCGACGACGCGCAGGCCGTTGAGCGCGTGGAAGAGCACCGCGGCCATCAGGCCGTACTCCATCAGGGCCACGACCGGCGTCTTGTAGACCGCGATGGTGTCGTCGTACGCCTCTGGTGAGACGCGGACCAAAGCGGTGTCCAGCACATGGACGAACAGGAAGAAGAAAACGAGGACACCGGTAACGCGGTGCGCCACCCATGACCACATGCCTTCCCGGCCGCGGTACAACGTTCCTGCCGGCACGGAAGAACCCTTCGCACGCGATATCACAGGGGCCTGCCGGCAGATCCAGTTCTCGTGGGGACGTCGGGCGGGCCCGGCCGGGTACGGTCCACCGGCCGCGCACATGGTATCGACGCGTATCGGCTCGCTTGCCCCGGGGGCCCACAGGTGCGATAAATCCGGCATCGCCGTCATCCGTTTGCCACCCGCTGGGCAACGGCTACCGTCGGATTATGCGACAAGCGCCATGGCGAATATTCGCACTGGTCGGCGCGGTAGCGGTGATAGCCACAGCTCTGGTCTTCACCGTCGCCCGTCCGTCCGGCGACCCCCACGAGTCCGCCAGGTCCCACACCCCCCAGGGCCGAGGCGACTCACCCTCCCCAGCGACCCCGCTGCCCACCGGACCGGGCGAGGCCCCGGAGACGGTGCCGGCGGTCCGTTCCTTCGAACCGGCCCCAGGACCAGGCTGGGCGCCGGCCGACTCCACCCGGGTGGTGACCGACCCGGAAGGGCCGCTCGCCGACGAGGCCGACCGGCTGGCCGACGAGCTCTCCCTCGACCGGGCCGACGAGGACCCGGGGGCAGGCGACATCGAACTGCGCCTCGACGAGGACGCCGACACGGGCGACGAGGGCTACCGGCTGGTGACCGAGGACCAGCGGGTCACCATCACCTCGGCCACCGAGGCCGGCGCCTTCTACGGCACGGTCACCCTCGCCCAGGCCGTGCGCGGCCAGGGCGGCGTGGCCCAGGGCACCATCGAGGACCAGCCGGACCGCCCCCAGCGCGGCTTCAGCCTGGACACCGCGCGCAAGTCCTTCGACGCCGACTGGATCGAGCAGCGGCTGCGCGAGATGGCCGAGCTGAAGCTCAACCAGTTCCAGTGGCACTTCAGCGACGACCAGGGCTTCCGGGTGGAGAGCGAGACCCATCCCGAGGTCGTATCGGACGACGCCCTCAGCAAGGACGAGGTCCGCTCCATCATCCGACTGGCCGAATCGCTGCACATCACCGTGATTCCCGAGATCGACTCGCCAGGACACCTCGGCGCGGTGCTGGCCGCCCACCCCGACCTCCAGCTGCGCGAGCCGGACGGCAGCGAGACCAGGGGCGCCATCGACATCTCCCAGCCGGAGGCCGCCGAGATCGTGGACGACCTGCTGCGCGAGTACGCCGAGCTCTTCCCCGGGGACTACCTGCACCTGGGCGGCGACGAGTACGCCGCGGTCATGCGCCAGGACCCGGAGGGCACCTACCCGGAGCTGACCCAGGCCGCCAGGGAGCGGTTCGGCGACAACGCGACCGTGGCCGATCTGGCCACCGGCTGGCTCAACGACCGCGCCGACACCGCGCGGGACGCCGGCAAGATCCCGCAGGTCTGGAACGACGGCATGCACGCCGGCGGCGAGGTCCAGCCCGACGAGGACCGGGAGGTCACCTACTGGACCGGGCGGGAGATCGGCGCCAGGGAGCCGGAGGAGTACCTGGAGGGCGGTTGGCCGCTGATCAACATGAACTCCGAGTACCTCTACTACGTGTTGGGCGAGCCCAACGAGTTCACCTATCCGACGGGTGAGCGCATCTACGACGAGTGGACGCCGGACGTGGTGCGCGGCAGCTCGCCGGTGCCGGACGAGTTCGCCAACCCGCGTGACGTGCCGGGCGGCCGGTTCGCCGTCTGGTGCGATCTGGCCGACGCGCAGACCCAGGAGCAGGTGGCCCAGGGCATCGTCGGGCCGCTGCGGGCGGTGGCCCAGAAGCTCTGGGACCCGCGTGAACCCGCCCTGGACTGGGCCGCGTTCAGCGAGCTGGCCGACCGGGTGACGACGAACTGAGCCCGCCGGCGGCCCCGTTCGTCAGCCGCCGGCCGGCTCGCCCTCGGCGGGGTCGCGACCCTCGGCCGGATCCGCTCCGGCCGGGGGCCGCCCGCGTCCGGCCGGCGGGCGGACCCCGGCCGGCATCCGGCCCGCCTCCCGCAGGGCCCGCCGGATCAGGTAGTCGAGCTGCGCGTTGGTGCTGCGCAGCTCGTCCGCCGCCCAGCGGGCGAGCGCCTCGTGCACGGCCGGATCGAGGCGCAACAGCACCTGCTTGCGCGCCCTTCGGGCGGAGCGGTCGGTCACTGGTAGAGGGTCCCGGTGTTCACCACGGGCTGCGGGGCGCTGCTGCCGCAGAGCACCACCAGAAGATTGGACACCATGGCAGCCTTGCGCTCCTCGTCCAGGTCCACCAGATCGAGTTCGGTCATCCTGGCCAGCGCGGCCTCCACCATGCCGCAGGCGCCCTCCACGATGGTCTCGCGGGCCGCCACCACCGCGCCCGCCTGCTGGCGTTGGAGCATCGCTGAGGCGATCTCAGGCGCGTAGGCGAGGTGGGTGAAGCGGGACTCCACGATCCGCACCCCGGCGGCCTCGACCCGCGCGGTCAGCTCGACGGCCAGCTTCTCCGTGATCTCCTCGGCGTTGCCGCGCAGCGAGAGCACGTCGTCGGCCGCGTCGTAGGGGTACTCGATCGCGATGTGCCGCACCGCCGACTCGGTCTGGGTGGCGACGAACTCAAGGAAGTCGTCCACCTCGAAGCTGGCCTGCGCGGTGTCCCGCACCTGCCAGACGATCACGGCGGCCAGCTCGATCGGGTTGCCGTGCGCGTCGTTGACCTTCAGCACCGCGGTCTCGTGGTTGCGGACCCGGGTGGAGATCTTGGCGCGGGTGGTCAGCGGGTTGACCCAGCGCAGTCCGTCCTTGCGGATGGTGCCCACGTAGCGGCCGAAGAACTGCACCACCCGCGCCTCGCCGGGGGCGACCATGTTGAGCCCGCTCATCGTCAGCAGCGAGCCGAGGGAAAGCAGCCCGCCCAGCACGATCAGCGGCACGCCCGCGCCGGCCGAGCCGTCGGCGGCCAGCACCCCGCCCAGGATCGCGGCGGCGACGCCCAGCAGGGTGCCGACGAAGGTGAGCAGCAGCGCGAGGCCGCCCGAGAGGCTGTGCGCCTCGGTCTCCCGGATCGAGGGTGCCGGCTGTGCGGGCGGTTGGGCGGCGGGTTCCGGCTGGGACATGGGGCCTCGTTTCCGTGGGGAGTGGCTGCCCGAGCCGGTGTGAGACGAGTCTCACACCGCTCCGGAGCTGCTGTCTAGCAAAGTGATAGCACATTAGCCCGAAAAGGAGGCCACGAGGAAGCCTTGCGACGGCGAGGTGTGAAGAGCGTGGCCGTCCCGCGAGAAACGGCGAGGCGCGGGGGACAGCCGGGGCCGCCACCCCCCACAGGAGAGACCCCGGCTGCCGCCGGACGCGAGCCCGTCCCGGGCCGAGTCCGTACATCTCTCTGCGTTGGGCGCGGGGATTCCGTTACCGCGCGGATGCGGCCGGATGCGCCATGGACGATGCCGCCGGGGACGCGTAGCGTTCAGACGCCAGGGACACACAGTTACCACCGCTGGAACGCGTGTGCGGCGATCAGGCCGCAAAGGGGGCGGGAGTGCAGGGGGCAGACACGGAGCTGACCGAGGCGGTTCGCGCCGCTCAGGGCGGTGACGAGACGGCGTTCCACGCCGTCTTCCACGCCGTCCATCCACGGTTACTCGGGTACGTCAGAACCATCGTGGCCGAGCCCGACGCGGAGGACGTCACCGCCGAGGCATGGCTCCACATATCGCGTGACCTCGGACGATTCGTCGGCGACGCGGATCGCTTCCGGGGCTGGGCCGCGCGGATCGCGCGCAACAGGGCGCTCGACCACCTGCGGGCGCGCGGCAGACGACCCAAGGAGTGCGGCACCGACGAGACGGTGCTCGCCGATCTACCCTCGTCGGCGGACACGGCCGAGGAGGCCATCGCCGCCCTGGGGACGAGCAGGACCATGGAGCTGGTCGCCGAACTGCCCCACGAGCAGGCCGGCGCGGTGATGCTGCGCACGCTCTTCGGGCTCGACGCGAAGCGGGCGGCGCTGCTGCTCGGCTCCCGCCCGGGCGCGGTGCGCACCGCCAACCACCGGGGGCTGCGGCGCCTCGCCGAGCTGGTGGAAGAGCCCACCACCTCGGGCGTGTAACGCAAACGGGGCCTACGGCGCAGTAAGAAGCAGGCCGACTGGTCATCGGCCGCAGGGGCGAAACCCGAGGTCCCCCCCGTACCTCAGGGAGCCCCAGGCGTGGGTGGGGCGGATTTCCCCCAGCCCCACCCACGCCGTCTCCAGGGGCCGCCCCGCGGCCCCTTCGCCCTTTCCGGGCCCCTCCGCCGCCCTCCTCGCGCCTCGTCATCGACGACGGTTTCCCGCGCGGGCCTTTCGCGCGGATGTTCCCGGCGGCATTCTGGAAATCCTCCCGATGTCATTTCTGTCGGGCCGCGCGCCTTCCCTGCTTCTCCCGGGAATACCCCGGTCAATTGCCGCCGCATTGCCGGAAGGCGTTTCGGGAGGTGCTTCGGCGGACGTTTCGGCGGACGTTTGGGCGGGCTTTCGCGCCCGGCGGGCCCAGCCCCTGAAACACGCAGGTGAACGGTGCGGATCAGCTCAGGGCACATGCTGTGAACAATGGCCCATCCCAAGGTGAACTCCTGGTGTTCCCGAGGCAGTTAGAGTTTATGTGTCGTGTTGTTAACTGGTTGTTGTGACTGAGTTGGCCCGGCACTCGAAACGGCTGCCTAATGTTCAGAACGTGCCCGATTCATCCCCCACCCCGCTCCGCGTGGCCGTGCTGGCGGATTCCGACACCCGGTGGAAATGGGGCGCCCTCACGGCGCGCCGCATAGCCCCCGAGTCGACCGTCCACGGCTACCTGCTCTGGGGCCGCGCCACGCCCACCGCGCGGCAGCTGGCGGAGATCGGCGCCGAGGCGGACGAGCTGGACGAGATCAACGCGGTCGACTTCCTCGCCGAGCAGGGCCGCCGCGCCCAGGCCGGCGCCGGCGACCCGGCCGACACCACAGCTGGCACAGCCGGCACGGCCGACACCGCCGAGCCGCCGTTCGACCTGCTGGTGCTGGCCTGCGTCGGCGGCACCACCCAGGCGATGCTGCACGGGCTCGCCCGGGTCTGGCAGGGCGTCGCCCGGCGCCCCGTGGTGGTCACCGGCTATGTCGGGGTGGTCTACGAGAAGCTCTCCGACGGACTGCTGCTGCGCCACGGCGCCGATCTGGTGCTCGCCAACAGCCGCTATGACGCCGGACGGTTCCGGGCCGTCTACGACGGGGTGCGCGCCGGCAGCGCGTCCGTCACCGAGTGCGCCCTCCCGTTCCTCGGCGGCACGCCCTACGATCCGGGCCCCGCGCGGAGCGGTGCGCGGCCGACGCGGGTCGTCTTCGCCGTGCAGCCCTCCGTGCCCCACGGGCGCGCGGAGCGCGCCTACCTCCTGGAGCGCGCGATGGCGCACGCCCGGCGCAACCCGGAGCGCGAGGTGGTGCTCAAGCTGCGCAGCAAGCCGAGCGAGCACACCACCCACATCGAGGAACTGCCCTACCAGCGACTCGCCGAACGCGCCAAGGAGACCTGGCCGGAGAACTTCCGCCTGGCCTACGGCAACATGGGCGAGGTCCTGGACGGGACCGACCTGCTGGTGACGGTCAGTTCGACGGCGGCCCTCGAATCGCTTGAGCGCTCCATCCCCACCGCGGTCCTCACCGACCTCGGCGTGCGCGAGCCGCTCGGCAACCACTACTTCATCGGTTCGGGCTGCCTCGCGTCCTGGGACGAGTTGGACGACGGACTGCTGCCGACGCCCGACCCCACCTGGCTCGCCGAACAGGGCATCACCCGGGGCGCGGAGAGCGTCGAGCACGGCTTCGCCGTCGCGCGCGGCCGGCTGACCGGGCTGCTTGACCAGCGCCGGCTCACCGGACTGCCCGCGCTGTCCCCCTACTACACGCCGCGCACCGCGCCCGGCTATCTGCCGACGCTGCTCGCCCGGCACGGCCTTGACATCAAGGGCGAGCCGCTGGCCGCGCAGCCGTCCAACGGCGCGGACGCCGGCGTGCGCGCCGCCTCACGCCGGCTGCTGCGCCGCACCGCGCGCGGCGCCTACCGCGCCGGCGCCCAGCGCGTCGCCCCGCTGATCCGCCGCTGGGGGCAGCTGTGACCACCCCTCCCGGCCAGCCGACCGACCCGCCGACCGAACCCGAACCAGAACGAAGGCGTGAGCCATGAGCACAGTGCTGGCCGTGATCCCCGCGCGCGGGGGTTCCAAGGGGGTGCCGGGCAAGAACCTCGCGCCCGTGGGGGACGCCCCGCTGATCACCCGCGCCGTCCGGGAGTGCCGCGCCGCGCGGCTGTTGACCTCGGTGGTGGTCTCCACCGACGACCCCGGCATCGCCGCGGCGGCGCACGCCGCCGGCGCCGAGGTGGTGGAGCGCCCGCAGGAGATCTCCAGCGACACCGCCACCAGCGAGGCGGCCGTGCTGCACGCCATGGGCGTCTACGAGGAACGGCACCGGGTGACGGTCGACGTGGTGCTGCTGATCCAGTGCACCAGCCCGTTCATCAGCCGCGAGGAGATCGACGGCGTCACCGCCGCCGTGCTGGACGGCGCCGACACCGCGCTCACCGTGGCCCCGTTCCACGGCTATGTCTGGCGCGAGGCGAGCGCGACCGGCGGGCAGGGCGTCAACCACGACAAGGCGTACCGGCCGCGTCGGCAGGACCGGCCGCAGGACCTGCTGGAGACCGGCGCCGCCTACGCCATGCGCTCGGCCGGCTTCCGCACCGAGCGGCACCGCTTCTTCGGCCGCACCGAACTGGTCCGCGCCGACCCCGCCCGGGTGCTGGAGATCGACGACCCGCACGATCTGGCCCGCGCCCGCGCCCTGGCCCCGCTGCTGGACGGCGGCCGGAACCCGATAGCCGGCGGCGGCGACTCCGACCGCTTCCCGCGCTTCCGAGGGTTCCAGGACGTCAGGAGCTTCTCGGACTTCAACGACTTCGGGGACTACCTCCCCACCCGCGCCGATATCGACGCGGTGGTACTCGACTTCGACGGCACCCAGACCGACGACCGGGTGCTCGTCGACTCCGAAGGACGGGAGTTCGTCGCCGTGCACCGGGGCGACGGGCTCGGCGTCGCCGCGCTGCGCCGCGCGGGGCTCGCCGTGCTGATCCTGTCCACGGAGGAGAACCCGGTGGTCGCCGCCCGGGCGCGCAAGCTGCGCGTCCCGGTACTCCACGGCATCGACCGGAAGGACCTCGCCCTCAAGCAGTGGTGCGAGGAAGCGGGCATCGCGCCGGAGCGCGTGCTCTACGCGGGCAACGACGTCAACGACCTGCCCTGCTTCCACCTGGTCGGCTGGCCGGTGGCCGTCGCCAGCGCCCATGACGTCGTGCGCTCAGCCGCCCGCGCGGTCACCTCCGCGCCAGGGGGCGCAGGCGCGATCCGCGAGATCGCCTCGTGGCTCCTCGGAAAGGAACTCAACGCATCATGACCGCAGGAAACCGGCTCCGTCAGATCGGCGACCGCATCGTGGGCCCGGGCCGCCCGGTCTACATCACCGGCGAGATCGGCATCAACCACAACGGTGACCTGGAGAACGCCTTCGCCCTGATCGACGCCGCCGCCGAGGCCGGCTGCGACGCCGTCAAGTTCCAGAAGCGCACCCCGGAGATCTGCACCCCGCGCGACCAGTGGGAGATCGAACGCGACACCCCCTGGGGTCGGATGACCTACATCGACTACCGCCACCGGGTGGAGTTCGACGAGGACGCCTACCGGTCGATCAACGACTACTGCGTCAAGCGCGGGCTGCACTGGTTCGCCTCCCCTTGGGACAACGAGGCCGTCGCGTTCCTGGAGAACTTCGACGTCCCCGCCTACAAGGTGGCGTCCGCCTCGCTCACCGACGACGAGCTGCTCAGGACGCTGCGCGCCACCGGCCGCACCGTGATCCTCTCCACCGGCATGTCCACGCCGCAGCAGATCCGGCACGCCGTCGAGGTGCTGGGCAGCGAGAACATCCTGCTCTGCCACGCCACCAGCACCTACCCGGCCAAGGCCGAGGAGCTGAACCTGCGGGTGATCCACACCCTCCAGGCCGAGTACCCCAACGTCCCGATCGGCTACTCCGGGCATGAGACGGGCCTCCAGACGACGCTCGCCGCCGTCGCGCTCGGCGCCGTCTTCGTCGAGCGGCACATCACCCTCGACCGCGCCATGTGGGGCTCCGACCAGGCCGCCTCCGTGGAGCCGCAGGGGCTGACCCGGCTGGTCAGGGACATCAGGACCATCGAGGAGTCCCTCGGCGACGGCGTCAAGCGGGTCTACGACAGCGAGCGCGCGCCGATGAGGAAGCTGCGCCGTATCAAGGGCGTCATTGCCGAGAGCGAGGAGAACGCGCCGGAGCCCGCCACGGTCTGACCTGCGGTCGGCCTGGCCGGCCCCCCGCCCGCTGGCGCGGGCGGGGGGCGGGGCCTCGGACCTCGGTGGCCGCTGGCCGCTGGGGCCTGGCGACGGATGGGCGGTGGCGGCGCGTCGGCAGCCCCGGCCAACCCCGGGGCCCCGCCCCGGACCCCGCCGGTCCGGACCCGCCGGTCCCGTCCGGGGCCGGGGGCGTCGGGGCCCTGTCCCGGGCCCCGGTGGGCCGGGGAACGGCGGGTCGGGCTTCGGTGGGCCGGGTGTGCCGGGGCGCTGCCCCGGTCCCCGGCGGTCCGGTACTGCCGGGAACGGCGGGTCGGTGCTGCCGGGGGTGGTGGCCCGGGTTCGGGCCGGGAGTGCTGGGGCGTTGTCCCGGGCCCCGGTGGGGCCGGTACTGCTGGGAACGGTGGTCCGGTACCACCGGGAACGGTGGGTCGGGCTCGGGCCGGGGTGTCGGGGTCCTGCCCCGGACTCCGGCGGTCCGGTACTGCCGGGAACGGTGGCCCGGGTTCGGGCCGGGTGTGCCGGGGCGTTGCCTCGGTCCCCGATGGGGCCGGTACTGCTGGGAACGGTGGGCCGGTACCACCGGGGACGGCGGGTCGGGCTCGGGCCGGGGGTGTCGGGGTCCTGCCCCGGGCCCCGGTGGGTCGGGAGTGTCGGGGCGGGTCTTGGGCGGTTGTGTCGGGGTCCGGGAGGGACGGTATCGCCGGGGGGCCGGGTCGGTTCCGGGTGTTGCTCTGGACGTCGACGGTCCGGGGGCGGGGGTCCCTGGGCGCCGGTCCAGGCCGGAGCCATCGGGGCAACGCCCCGATGGGGGCATCGCCCGGGGCGCCGGTCCAGGCCGGGGCCATCGGGGACGGAGGGGTGGTCGGTACGGCCGGCGGGTGGGGTGGAGGTCAGCCGGACCTCCGGCATCGTGGAGAGTTTCGGGACGGGAGAGGTCCATGAGCGAGTCCGAGGCCACCACGCTGGCCTTCGCCGAGAGCCCGGTGCAGCTGCTCAACATACTGGAGTGGGCGCGCGGCGCCGACGCCGGTCGTTGCGTGCTGGTGGTGCTGCCGCCCCGCGACCCCACCACCCGGGGGCAGCTGCGCCGGATGGCGGGGCTCGCCACCGATTCGGGCCACGAGGTCCGCTGGCAGGAGGCGCGCGGCGGCGCCGCCACGCCGACCAGGGCGCTGGCCGCGCTGGCGGGGCCCCTGCGGCGGGCCCGCCGGCTGGTGATCGGCGACCCGTTCTCCCGCTACCTCCAGCTGCTGCTCTCGCTCACCGGACCACGCGATGTGGTGGTGGTGGACGACGGCACGGCGACCATGGAGTTCGTCTCCCAACTGGCCGACGGGGAACGGCTGGTGCGCTGGCACCGGCCCGCCGGCAGGGGCCCGGCCGGGCTGCTCTTCGCGCCGGTCGCGCGCCGTGCGGTGCACCGTCTGCGCCCCGGCGCCGGCCACACCGTCGAGGTGTTCACGGCCATGCCGGTGCGGCGCCTCGACGGGATAACCGTCACCGAGAACGCGTTCCTCTGGACGCGGGAGCACTTCGGCCGGCCCCGGGTGACGGAGGGCGCCGACCTGGTCGGCACCTCGCTGGTGGAGACGGGGGTGCTCCGCGAGGACCGCTATCTGGCCGCCGTCACCGACCTCGCCAGGGAGCACGGGGTGGCCCGCTACTGGGCGCACCGCAAGGAGAGCGCGGAGAAGCTCCGCCGGCTCGGACAGGTGGCGAACGTCGAGGTGGTCAGGCCCGACCTGCCGCTCGAACTGGTCGCCCGACGCGGGCCGATAGGCGGCCGGATCCTGAGCTTCCCCTCCACGGTGGTGCACACCCTGCCCCGGGTGCTGGCGGACACCGAGGTCAAGGTGTTGGTCTGCGCGCTGGCCGAGGGCTGGTTCACCGACCGGGTGACGGCACGGGCCAGCGGCTTCCTCTCCAATGTGACCACCACGGCGCGCGGCGTGCACGGCCTGGTCTCGCTGCCGGCGCCGCAACCGTGACGCCCCGTCCGATCCCAGCCGCCCGTCAACAACCCGGGCAACAACAGCCATTCGCAAACAAGCGTGGATAAGAGAGCACTCATACCCAGTCGCCAGTGGGCGTAATCGGCCGGGATCGCTTCTGTTGCGTGAACTTTGCATGATCAACCGCCCACCGGGCGGTGATCGGGGCTAACCTCGGTCACGTGAGTGATCTGCTGTCCCCTCAGTCCACCCCCACGACGCTCGATGACGCGCTGCGTGCGGAGCTGATCGCGTTCCGTCGCGACCTCCACCGGCATCCCGAGCTGGGGAACCAGGAAGTACGCACCACCGCCGTCATCAAGGACCGCCTGGAGCGGGCCGGGCTCGCGCCACGCGTGCTGGACAGCGGCACGGGGCTGGTCTGTGACATCCGCCCCGAGGGCGCGGGGGGAGAGCTGCTCGCACTGCGCGCCGACATCGACGCGCTGCCCATTCCGGACACCAAGACCGTCCCCTACCGCTCCACCGTTCCTGGCCGGGCGCACGCCTGCGGCCACGACGTGCACAGCACGGTGGTGCTCGGCGCGGGTCTTGTGCTGGCCAGGCTGGCGGCCGAGGGGCGGCTGTCCCGCCCGGTGCGGCTCCTCTTCCAGCCGGCCGAGGAGGTGCTGCCCGGCGGCGCCACGGACGCCATCGAGTCCCGGGTGCTCCAGGGCGTCGGCCGCATCCTGGCGCTGCACTGCGATCCCAAGGTCGAGGCCGGGCGGATCGGCCTGCGCACCGGCGCCATCACCTCGGCGTGCGACCGGATCGAGATCAAGCTCGCCGGGCCCGGCGGCCACACCGCCCGCCCGCAGCTGACCACCGATCTCGTCACCGCGGCGGCCAAGGTGGTGACCGAGGTGCCCGCGCTGCTGGCCCGCCGGGTCGACACCCGCGCCGGCCTGGCCGTCACCTGGGGCCGGCTCCAGACGGGCCACGCGCCCAACGTCATCCCGGGGAGCGCCGAGCTGTCCGGCACGATGCGCTGCCTGGATCTGGACACCTGGCGGCTGGCGCCCGACCTGGTGCACGCGGCGGTGGACGAGGTGGCCACGATGTGGCGCGCCAAGTCCGAGATCCAGTACATCAGGGGTGTCCCGCCGGTGGTCAACGACGCGGTCTCCGCCGCGCTGCTCGGCGACGCGATGACGGCCAGGTTCGGCGCCGACAGCATCGAGTCGACCGAGCAGAGCCTCGGCGGCGAGGACTTCTCCTGGTATCTGGAGCAGGTGCCGGGCGCCATGGCCAGGCTCGGCGTCCGCCCCAGGGGCGAGGCGGGGGCCACCCCGCGCGATATCCACCAGGGGGACTTCGACGTCGACGAGCACGCGATCTCGGTCGGCGTCGATCTGCTGACGGCCGCCGCGCTGCTGAGTTAGCGAGCCGCGGGGGAAGTATCGGACCGGTAGGGGAGGGGAGGGCGGCCCAGGATGCGGCGATGACGTGCGACGTTGCGCGCCGGTCCGGAAAGTCGCCCTCCGGAGGCGCTCATGTTGCGTCCACGTTGCCTTAACACCGATCTGATAACAGGCGGAACTCGTGGCTTCCGCGTCTGTCTACGCGCGTTACGATCGGCCCCAACAGCGCCGTAAGAGGCGCTTCACACCCGAAGGGATCGGTCCTCTTGCGTCGCGTATCCAGGTTCGCAGCAACGGTCGCCATCGCCGCGACGCTGGCCCTGACCGCCAGCGCCTGTGGTGAGAGTTCGACGGACTCCAACGACAGCAACGACAGCGGTGAGGCCAAGGGCCCCGGCATCGCGTTCGACGTCGGTGGTCGTGACGACCACTCGTTCAACGAGGCCGCCGCCGCCGGCGCCGACCGGGCCACCGAGGCCCTCGGCCTCGACGAGGCCGAATTCCAGACGGCGCGCAGCGGCGAGACCAACGCCGACCGCGTGCAGCGGCTCTCCTCGCTGGCCAGCGAGGGCTACAACCCGGTGATCGGTGTCGGCTACCTCTACGACGCCGCCATCACCGAGGTCGCCGCCGAGTTCCCCGACACCACCTTCGGCGTGGTGGACGCCGCCCCCGAGGGCGACAACATCTACGGCATGGTCTTCGCCGAGCACGAGGTCTCCTATCTCGCCGGCGTGGCCGCCGCGTTGAAGAGCGAGAGCGGCAGCGTCGGCTTCATCGGCGGCGTGGACAACCCGCTCATCCAGAAGTTCGAGGCGGGCTTCGTCCAGGGCGTCACCGAGACCGACCCGGACATCGAGATCGAGGTCGACTACCTCTACGCCGATGACGACCGCGGCTTCGCCGACCCGGCCCGGGCGAGCCAGAAGGCCGACGCCATGCTCGGCCGGGGCATCGACGTGATCTACACCGCCGCCGGCGCCTCGGGCACCGGTTCGATCGAGCAGGTCGCCGGTGTCGAGGGCGCCTGGGCGATCGGCGTCGACTCCGACGCCTACCTCCAGCCCGGTCTCGCCGAGTACCAGGACTCGATCCTGACCTCGGGTGTCAAGCGGGTCGACGTCGCCGTCGAGGACCTGATCACCAGCGTCCACAACGGTGACGCCCCGTCCGGTGTGCACGAGTACTCGCTGGCCGAGGACGGCGTGGCGCTGGCCACCTCCGGCGGGTTCATCGACGACATCAAGGACGAGCTGGACGCCGCGACCGAGCAGATCGTCAACGGCGAGATCACCGTCAGCGACACCCCGTAACGACAGCCGGACCCGCGCCCGCGCCGTCCCCCCATGCCGGGGCGGACGGCGCGGGCGCGGTACCGTCTGCCCCACCCGTCCCGCCCCACCGCCCCCGGGCGGCGCTCCTTCGCTCCCGAGGAGAGTGCGTCATCCCAGCCTCCAGCAGTCCGCCCCAACCTCCGAAGGACGCCGAGGAGTTCGGCGCTCCGGCGGTGGCCCTGCGCGGCATCACCAAACGTTTCCCCGGCGTGGTCGCCAACCACGACATCGACATCACCGTGCGGCGCGGCACCGTGCACGCGCTGGTCGGCGAGAACGGGGCGGGCAAGTCCACCCTGATGAAGATCCTCTACGGGATGCAGCGTCCCGACGAGGGGACCATCGCGATCGACGGGGAGCAGGTCAGCTTCCGGGGCCCGGCCGAGGCCATCGCGCGTGGCATCGGCATGGTGCACCAGCACTTCATGCTGGCCGACAACCTGACCGTGCTGGAGAACGTCGTGCTGGGCGCCGAGAAGGCGTACGGCATCGGCGGGCGCGCCCGCCGGCGGATCGCCGAGCTGTCCGAGACCTACGGGCTGAACGTCAGGCCGGACCTGCTGGTCGAGGACATCGGCGTGGCCGACCGGCAGCGCGTCGAGATCCTCAAGGTCCTCTACCGGGGCGCCCGCACGCTGATCCTGGACGAGCCGACGGCCGTGCTGGTCCCGCAGGAGGTGGACGCCCTCTTCGGCAACCTCCGCGACCTGACGGCCGAGGGCCTGACCGTGCTGTTCATCTCGCACAAGCTGGGCGAGGTGCTCTCGGTGGCCGACGAGATCACCGTCATCAGGCGCGGCACCACGGTCTCCACCGTGCTGCCGGGCGAGACGGACCCCAAGCGGCTGGCCGAGCTGATGGTCGGCAGCGAGCTGCCGACCCCCGCCACCCGCGAGTCCACCGTCACCGACGAGCCGATGCTCACCATCTCGGGGCTGCACCTCTCCGGGGTCGACTCGGACGGGCGCAAGCGCGAGGTGCTCGCCGACATCGACTTCACCATCCACCGGGGCGAGGTGCTGGGCATCGCCGGGGTCGAGGGCAACGGCCAGGCCGAACTGGTCGAGGCCGTGATGGGCATCCGCAAGCCGGACGGCGGCACCATCACGCTGAACGGCGAGGAGATCTCGCAGGCGCCGACCCGCCGCCGCCGCGAGGCCGGCATCGGCTATGTCCCCGAGGACCGGCACCGCCACGGCCTGCTGCTGGACGCCCCGCTCTGGGAGAACCGGATGCTGGGCCATGTCACCGAGCCGCCCAACTCCAAGGGGCCCTGGCTGACGGGCAAGGACGCCAAGGCCGACACCCGGCGGATCGTCGCCGAGTACGACGTGCGCACCCCGGGGATCGACGTCACCGCGGGATCGCTCTCCGGCGGCAACCAGCAGAAGCTGATCGTCGGCCGCGAGATGAGCCACCAGCCGAGGGTGCTGATCGCCGCCCACCCCACCCGGGGGGTGGACGTGGGCGCCCAGGCGCAGATCTGGGACGAGATCCGCCGCGCCCGCCGCGAGGGCCTCGCCGTGCTGCTGATCTCCGCCGACCTCGACGAGCTGATCGGCCTCTCCGACAGCCTGCGGGTGATGTACCGCGGCCGGCTGGTCGCGGACGCCGACCCCGCCACCATCACCCCGGAGGAACTGGGCACCGCCATGACCGGCACCACCAGCGGCCATCTGACGGCCGAGCACGGCGAAGCGGGGTCCGAGGACTCCGACGGCTCCGAGGGAGGTGCCGCATGACCCCGGGCAAGCCAGGCGTGGTCGCGCGCCGGCTGGGCGAGCGGGACCGCGAGAAGCTGATACTCGGCTTCGCCGCCCCGGTGTTGGCGCTGGTCACCGCGATCGCGATCACCTCGCTGGTGATGGCGGCGACGGGGGACAACCCGTTCACCGCCTTCTCCGCGATGTTCGACTACGGCTCCAAGAGCGACAGCCAGGTCTGGATCCTCAACAAGGCGATCCCCTACTACCTGTCGGCGGTCGCCGTCGCCATCGGCTTCCGGATGAACCTCTTCAACATCGGGGTCGACGGGCAGTACCGGGTGGCGGCCTTCTTCGCCGCCGTGGTGGGCGGCGCGCTGAGCCTGCCGGGCTTCATCCAGATCCCGGTGATCCTGCTGGTCGCGATGGTCTGCGGTGGCGTCTGGGCCGGCATTGCCGGCTATCTGAAGGCCACCAGGGGCGTCAGCGAGGTGATCACCACCATCATGCTGAACTTCATCGCCGGCTCGCTGATCGCCTACTTCCTCCAGGCCGGACGCCTCGCCGAGCGCGAGGGCAACATCGTCCACACCCCGGACATCCCCGAGTCCAGCCACTTCTTCGAGATCCCCACCAACGTCCAGGCGATCCACGGCACGGTGGTGATCGCCATCGTCATCGGCATCGCCTACTGGTTCCTGCTCAGCCGCACCCGCTTCGGGTTCGACCTGCGGGCCGTGGGCCGCTCCGAGTCGGCCGCCGAGGCCAGCGGGGTCAGCGTCTCGCGCACCGTGATCACGGCGATGCTGCTGTCGGGCGCGGTCGCCGGTCTGGTCGGGATGCCCACGCTGCTCAACGACTCGGGCAACTACGGCAACGACTTCCCCGAGGGCCTGGGCTTCACCGGCATCGCCATCGCGCTCCTCGGCCGCAACCACGCGGTCGGCATGGCCTTCGCCGCGCTGCTCTGGGCGTTCCTCGAACGCACCGGTACCCACCTGGAGTTCCGGGGCTTCGACCAGGAGCTGGTCGGCGTGATGCAGGGCATCATCGTGCTCTCCGTCGTCGTCGCCTACGAGCTGGTGCGCCGCTGGGGCGTCCGCCGACAGCAGCGCCTGGTGGGGGAGAAGCTCGCCCAGGCCAGGAAGAGCGACGACGCGCCGGAGGTGTCCGCGTGACCAGCAATCTGAACACCATGCTGGCGAGGGTCCGCCCACGCGGCCCGGTGGAGGGCGGCGGCCGTCCGGGGCTGACGTACCCGAAGCTGCTGCTGCTGATCGCCGGCGCCCTGTTCCTGCTCTCGCTGGTCCGGGTCCTCACCGACGAGAACAGCCTCACCGCCACCTCGCAGTGGACCGCGGCGATGACGTTCGCCGTGCCCATCGGCCTGGCCGGGCTCGGCGGCCTGTGGGCCGAACGCGCCGGCGTGATCAACATCGGCCTTGAGGGCATGATGATGCTCGGCCTCTTCGCCGCCGGCTGGATCGGCTGGCAGCACGGCCCCTGGGCCGCGGTGGTGGCCGGCGTCATCGGCGGCGTGCTGGGCGGCCTGGTGCACGCCCTGGCCACGGTCACCTTCGGCGTCGACCACATCGTCTCCGGTGTGGCCATCAACATCCTGGCCCTGGGCGTGGTGCAGTTCCTCGCCAAGCAGTGGTTCGGCGGCGAGGGCAGCGAGGCGGCGGCGGCCGGCGGCAACGACAAGCAGTCGCCGCAGATGGAGCGGATAGAGCCGTTCAGCGTCCCTGGCGTCTCCGACTGGCTGGCCGACCTGGACGAACAGCGCTGGTTCCTGATCTCGGACGCGGCGGGCGTGCTGCGCGCCGTCGTGCACAACGTCTCCTGGCTGACGGTGCTCGCCGTGCTGCTCTTCGTCGGCACCTATCTGCTGCTCTGGCGCACGTCCTTCGGGCTGCGGCTGCGCTCCTGCGGCGAGAACCCGCAGGCCACCGAGTCGCTCGGGGTCAACGTCTACCTCTACAAGTACGTCGCGCTGGCCGTCTCCGGCGGGCTCGCCGGGCTCGGCGGCGCCTATCTGGCCGTCCTCATCCGGATGTACCAGGACGGGCAGACCGGCGGACGCGGCTACCTCGGCCTGGCCACCATGATCTTCGGCAACTGGCGCCCCGGCGGCGTCGCCGCGGGTGCCGGCCTCTTCGGCTTCATGGACGCGCTCCAGACCCGGGGCGGCGGCGCGGTGGTGCACGCCACGCTGCTGCTCTTCGCGCTGATCCTGCTGGGCGTCGCCGGCTGGCAGTACTACCGGGGCCGTTGGGTGGTCGCGGTCGCCCTGGTCGGCGTCGCCGCGCTGCTGTGGCTCTGGTACTCGGTCACCGAGACCATGCCGCTCGAACTGGTCACCGCCAGCCCGTATCTGACGACGCTGCTGGTGCTGACGCTCTTCGCGCAGCGCCTGCGCACTCCACGGGCGATCGGAAAACCGTACCGACGCGGGGAGGGCGGCTGATGGCCGAGCCCACCCTCGACTGGCCGGCGCTGCGCGCCGCCGCCAGGGACGCCAGGTCCCGGGCCTACGCCCCCTACTCCCAGTACCCGGTGGGCGCCGCAGCGCTGGTCGACGACGGGCGGTTGGTGACCGGCTGCAACGTGGAGAACGCCTCCTACGGCCTGGGCCTGTGCGCCGAGTGCGGCCTCGTCTCCGCGCTGCACGCCTCGGGCGGCGGCCGGCTCACCCACTTCAGCTGCGCCAACGGCGCGGACGAGGTGATCACCCCGTGCGGCCGGTGCCGCCAGCTCCTGATGGAGCACGGCGGCCCCGACCTGCTGATCGACACCGCCGAAGGCCCCCGCCCGCTGGCCGAACTCCTCCCCCTCGCCTGGGAACTCGACCGCTGACCCGCACCGCCCCACCCTTGTTTGCCCGTACCCCTTCTCACGTTCGGACGCGACGCTGCCATGGACGCCATCTCCATCATCCGTACCAAGCGCGACGGCGGAGTGCTCAGTGATGAGCAGATCGACTGGGTGGTCGCCGCCTACACGGCGGGGGAGGTGGCCGACGAGCAGATGTCGGCGCTCGCCATGGCCATCCTGCTGAACGGCATGGAACGGCCCGAGATCGCCCGCTGGACGGCGGCGATGATCAACTCAGGCGAGCGGATGGACTTCGGCGCGCTCGCGCTGCCCACCGCCGACAAGCACTCGACGGGCGGCGTCGGCGACAAGATCACGCTGCCGCTGGCCCCGTTGGTCGCCGCCTGTGGTGCGGCCGTGCCGCAGCTGTCGGGGCGCGGACTCGGCCACACCGGGGGCACCCTGGACAAGCTGGAGGCCATCCCCGGCTGGCGGGCGCAGCTCTCCAACGCCGAGATCCAGGGCGTGTTGGCCGACGCGGGCGCGGTGATCTGCGCGGCCGGCGAGGGCCTGGCCCCGGCCGACCGGAAGCTGTACGCGCTGCGCGATGTCACCGGCACCGTCGAGTCGCTGCCGCTCATCGCCTCGTCGATCATGTCCAAGAAGATCGCCGAGGGCACCGGTTCGCTGGTGCTGGATGTGAAGGTCGGCTCCGGCGCCTTCATGAAGACGCTGCCGGACGCCCGCGCGCTGGCCGAGACCATGGTGGGGCTCGGCACCGACCACGGGGTGCGCACCGTGGCGCTGCTCACCGACATGTCCACGCCGCTGGGGCGCACCGCGGGCAACGCCCTTGAGGTGCGGGAGTCCGTCGAGGTGCTGGCCGGTGGCGGGCCCGCCGACGTGGTGGCGCTGACCCTGGCGCTGGCCAGGGAGATGCTGGACGCGGCGGGGCTGCCGGACGCCGATCCGGAGCGCGCGCTGGCCGACGGTTCGGCGATGGACCGCTGGCGCCGGATGATCAGCGCCCAGGGCGGCGATCCGGACGCGCCGCTGCCGGTGGCCGGCGAGCGCCATGTGGTGCCGGCGCCGGCCAGCGGGGTGCTGTCCACGCTGGACGCCTACGCGGTGGGGCTCGCCGCCTGGCGGCTCGGCGCCGGGAGGGCCCGCAAGGAGGAGAGCGTACAGGCCGGGGCCGGCGTCGAACTGCACGCCAAGCCGGGCGACCCCGTGGTGGCCGGCCAGCCGCTGCTGACCCTGCACACCGATACGCCGGAGCGGTTCGACGGCGCCCTTGAGGCGCTGGCCGGGGCGGCCGTCGAGGTGGTGCCGGCGGAGCGGGCGCACGAGGTCGCCGTGCCGGAGACGGTGCTGGGCCGCGTCGCCTGACGGGGCGTGAGGGCGGCGGTCGAGGACCGCCGAGCGGAACCTCTCGCCACGGGCGCGCGCCGGCGCGCACCCGTTCACCACCGTTTCCTGAACCGACAGCCGTCCGCTGTCCATGATGTCGGATTTCTTGCCATGATCGTCATTGATGGCCAGGGCCTGTCTCTTAGGCCGTCGCGGGTCAGCGAGCGGCGTCAGACGTGGTGCATCGCAAGGCGCCGGATCGCAGCTCGTACTTGCCCGTACTTGCGCGATTCGGTAACGCAGCGAGGTGCCGTGGCTGTCGTCGCGAGCCCGCGACGGTCTGAGAGCCAGGCCCTAGTACCCTGTGCTGTGGCGATGACGGAACGAGGCGGCGGGAGGTGGTGCTGCGATGCGCAGTGAACCTCCCAGCCATCCACGGCGCCACGCTCTTCCGCCCAGGTAGCCGATCCGCCTGGGGCGTTGGGCGTGTGCGCGCACATCGGATGTCCGTCGCCGCCCACCGTTCCCTGGGGGTTCCCCCGTCATGACGCACCTTCCCATGCTGCTGGACGAGCAGGACCTGGCCGGCGCCCTTGAGTGGTTGGAGACCCAGCCGCCCTACGCCATCGCGGACGAGATCGCCCGGATGGACGAGGTGCAGTCCGTCGTCACCTTCCGGCTGCTCGACAAGGACCGGGCGCTTGAGGTCTTCGAGGAGCTGGATCCGGTGGACCAGCAGCAGATCCTCGAAGGGCTGCGGGACCAGGCGTTCCGCGAGCTGGTCGAGCATATGGACCCGGACGACCGGGCCCGGATGCTCAAGGAGGCGCCGGCCAAGGTCGCCCGCCGCGTGCTGGCCGGGCTGAGCGCCCACGAACGGCAGATGACGGCCGCGCTGCTCGGCTATCCGGAGGGCTCGGTCGGCCGCTTCATGACGCCCGAGACGGTCGCTCTGCAACAGGAGTTGACGGCAGGTCAGGCGCTGGAGGTGGTGCGGCGGCGGGGTGCCCACGCCGAGACCATCTACACCCTGCCGGTGGTGGACAGGGGCCGCCGGCTGACCGGCATCGTGGAGCTGCGGGAGCTGGTCCTCAGCGAGCCGGGCGCCATGGTGCACGATCTGGTGGTGACGGCCCCGCCGATGGCCAGGGCCACCGAGCCGGCCGAGGCCGCCGCCCGGCTGATGCGCGAGACCAACGTGCTCGACCTGCCGGTCGTGGACAGCGAGGACCGCCTGGTCGGGCTCCTCACCAGCGACGACGCCTTCGAGGTGATCGAGGCCGCGGACACCGAGGACGTCGCCAGGCAGGCCGGCTCCGAGCCGCTGGAGCGGCACTACATGTCGGCCAGCGTCTTCCGGCTCTCCCGCACCCGGATGATGTGGCTGATGCTGCTGCTGGTCGCGGCCACGCTCACCGTCTCCGTCACCCAGATGTACGAGGGCGAGCTGGAGGAGGTCACCCAACTCGCGCTCTTCGTCCCGCTGTTGATCGGCACCGGCGGCAACGCCGGCGCCCAGGCGGCCACCGCCGCCGTGCGGGCGCTCGCCGTCGGCGAGGTGCGCACCTCGGATCTGCTGCGGGTGATCTGGCGCGAGTGCCGCACCGGACTGCTGCTGGGCGCGATGCTCGCCGTGGTCGGCTTCCTGGTCGGCTCGTTCTTCGTGGGCCCCGACGTGGCGGCGGTCGTCGCCGTCACCCTGGTGGTGATCTGCGCCTGGGCGTCCACGGTCGGCGGCATGATGCCGCTGCTGGCGAAGAAGCTGCGGATCGACCCGGCGGTGGTCTCCGCACCGATGGTGACCACCCTCGTGGACGCCACCGGGCTGGTGATCTACTTCAGCACGGCCAAGCTGGTGCTGGGCATCTGACGGCGTTGAGGGACGGAGCGCGAAGGTTGACCAGGGAGTTGTTGCGCGGGGGCGCGGTGTTCGACGCGGCCACCGGGGAGGTCCGCCGGGCGGATGTGGTGCTGGAGGGCGGCCGGATCGCGGCCGTCGGATCCGGGCTCGACGGCGACACCTCCGTGGACTGCTCGGGCGGCCTGCTGCTGCCGGGCTTCATCGACTGCCATGTGCATGTGGCGCTCGGCGCACCGCAGACGCCGCGCGGGCTGCCGCGCTCCACCCGCCCGCTCTCCATGGTGCCGGCGCTGCGCACCCTGCTCGATCTGGGCATCACCACCGTGCGCGACGCCTGGGGCGCGGACGCCGGGCTGCCCGTGGCGCTGGCCGAGGGGTGGTTCCCAGGCCCCGAGGTGCTGCTGTCGCTGCGCCAGGTGTGCACCACGGGCGGGATCGGGGACCACTGGTCGCCCAGATACGGCCCGATGGACTTCTTCGCCGATCCCTCGATGCCCGATCCGGTCTTCGACGGGCCCGACGCGGCCCGCGCGGTGGTGCGGCGGATGGTGCGGGCCGGCGCCGACTGGATCAAGGTGACCGCGTCAGGCTCCGTCGCCCAGGGCAGGGGCGTGCACGACACCCAGCTCACCGAGGCGGAGATGCGGGCCCTGGTGGACGAGGCGGAGCGGCAGGGCGGGCGGGGCGTGATGGTGCACGCGCATGGCGCGCGCGCCGCCGAACTGGCCGCGCGCGCCGGGGCGCGCAGCATCGAGCACGGCACGTTCCTGGACGACGCGGCGGTGACGGCGCTGGCCGAGGCGGGCAGCTGGCTGGTGCCGACGCTCTCCACCTCGCAGGCCGATCCCGGCGAGACGGCGGAGCCGCATCGGGCGGCCGTGCGGCGGGCCTTCGCCGCCGGCGTGCCCATCGCGATGGGCACCGACGCCCCCGTGCGCCCCTACGCTGAGGCGCTGCGCGAGATCCACTACCTCGCCGAGGCGGCCCTGGGGCCTGCGGGCGCGCTGCGCGCGGCCACCCTGGAGTCGGCCAGGCTGCTGGGCCTCGCCGACGACCGGGGCGAGATCGCCCCCGGCAAGCGCGCCGATCTGGTGCTGCTCACCGGCGCCGAGCTGGCGACCGAGCACCTCGCCGAACGGGTGCACACCGTCTGGCAGGCCGGGCGGGTGGTCCGCGCCGACGGCGGCCGGCCCACGGGCTGAGCCGGCCGGCGGGCCCGTGCCCGGCCCGCGTTGGTCGAGGTCGTGCGCGGCTGCAACCGCGCACGACGAAGGTCCCCTGTTGGTGTCGAGTGGCAACGGCCGGGGAGGCCGCGGTTCACGCCTACGGGTGCCGAGAGCACGAGCCGTGGCGTGAGCGAGAGGCGCGAAGACAGGCCAGCGCTGGGCGGCCGGGAACGGCCGCGGGCACCGAGGGCGAAAGCCGAGCCGGAGAGCGCGGTGGGTAGGCGCACATGCCGAAAACCCCCCTGTCCCGGTCGGTTCCCATGGTGTCCGCCTCCTTCCCCTCGGCCGCAGTGGGCCTGTTCCATCCCGACCCGGGCACGGGTAGGGGATCGCGACGAGTGAGCATGTGGCTCAACTGATGGTCTCAATGATGGGACGGCCTTCGGGGCGACGCAAGGAACGTGCCGGCTCCGAACCGGGATACCCGGGCCACCGCCCGCCGCCCATGGCACGGTCACTCGCCGATGACCTGCGGTGACGTTGTTCGTTCCGTTCCGCGGAGACCGGGACAGGATGAAACGGTCGGGAAGTACGGCCTTGCCGACGTCCGTTGAGCGTCCGAAGGTAAAGCGGAGGCTCCCTGTTCCGCCGGCTCTGCAAGGCCGTCAGAACGCGAGTGGGAGCCCTTCGTCGAGTGGCAACGAGCCGAGGAGGCAACAACTTTGAGCGAACACGTTCCCGAGCGCGCGTCCTGCGTACCTGGGGCCGGCGCCGCCGGCCAGATCCTTCCCGTTCCGGTCGTCGTGGTCGTGGTGGTGGTGCTGTTCCTCACCGCGGGGCTGGTCGCGTCCGGGATGGCGGTGGAGCTGGTGGTCGCGGTCGTCGCCACCGGGGGTCTGCTGGCCAGGGAACTGATCGGCGGTCTGCTCTCCGTTCTCACCAGGCACGAGGCATAGGGAGAGGGCCGGATGGGGCGCGCTGAGAGCGCCCTGGCCCAGCACCATCCCGTGACGGCGCTGGCGCAGTGGCTGGAGTCACTGCGCCAGCGGTCGGGGATGAGCTGGAGCCAGCTGGCGCTGACGGTCGAGAAGCTGACGACGGGGCGGGACGAGGGGGCGGGCTCGCCGATCTCCCGCTCCACGCTCTTCCGGGCGGCGCGGGGGGTCGGCCCGCCCCGCTGGGAGACGGTGCGCGCCTTCACCCGGGCGTGTGGCGGGGACGAGCGCGAGGCGAAGCGCAGATGGGCCGCCGCCGACCGGCACCGCGCGGCGCGGGCCGCGCCGGAGCCGGCGGTCGGGGTGCCGGGGCCGAGGTTCCTGACGGAGCCGTGGCAGCTGGTGCGCGCGATGGTCCTGACGCGGCGGGAGCATGGCAACCCCACGCTGCGCGAGTTGGAGGACCGGGCCAGGGTGCACGGGGTGAGCCTGCTGCCGCACAGCACGCTGGGCGCGGTGCTGCGCGGGCGGATGCCGGGGAAGACGCTGCTGCTCGCCTTCTTCCGGTACTGCGGCGGGGCGTCCGACAGCCAGTTGGCCGAGTGGGCGGACGCCTGGGATCGGGTGCGGGCCCTCGAAGGCGCCCGGGCCCGGCAGACGGTGCCCCTGCCGGGCCGGCCTGGGCCGCTGACGGTCAGGCCCAGGGCCGGCGTCGCGCACCGCCCCCGCCCCCGGATCGCCGCCCGCGCCGACTGAACCGGTGCCCTTGCCGGGCCGGGCGGTGTCCTTGCCGGGCCGGCTCGGACCGGCTCGGGCCGTCGGCGGCCGGGTGCCGGGTGCCGGGTGCCGGGTCGGCTGGCCTGGTCGGGGTGCGGGCTTGGGGCGCTGGTGGTCGGGGCGGGGCGTCTTGGGGTGTGGGTGGGGGTGTGGGGCTCTGGTGCGCACGCCCGCGTGCGCCCCCAGCGCCCCCCGTTGACCTGGCCTTCCGTCACCGCCCGTGGTCCGGGCCCAACTCCGCGCGCGTCGCGGGCCGTTCCGGGGCGGTTGAGCCCAGGGCATGGCCCTCCTATCGTCATCTCGCGTAGTCGGTTGATCACGCATGGGGGTTACGGATGGCGCGGCCTTCGGACTGGAGCCCCGTCGACATGGACTCCGACCCCACGCCCGGAGATCCGGACGAGGTCAGGGAGTTGGCCGACGAGCTCCAGGAGTTCGCCGACGATGTCGGCGAGGCGCTGGGCAGGATCCGGGGCCTGGCCTCGGAGCGCGCGGTGCTCGACTGGGCCGGGCTGTCCGCCGACACCTTCCGCGCCGAGTTCGAGAGCGTCCCAGGGAACCTCGGCAAGCTGGCGGAGTCCTACGCGCTCTGTAGCCAGGCGCTCCAGGACTACTGGCCGCAGCTCCAGACCGCGCAGGGGGTGGCCGACCGGGCGTTGGACCGGGCGATCGGCGCCCAGGCCGATCTGGCCGGCGCGCAGGCCGCGTTGGGGGACGCGCAGGACTGGGTGGGGCGGGCGGGCGAGGAGGCCGATCGGCTCCAGCGGGAGGGCGGCCGGGACGGCGTCGAGCCGCCGGACGAGGCCGATGTCCGCGCCGCGACACGGGACCACCAGGCCGCCGAGGCGGCGGCCGGGGTCGCCCAGGGGCAGGTCCACGACGCCCAGGAGCGGCTGTCGGCGGCGCGGCAACTGGCCGAGGAGGCCAGGGAGATGCGCGAGGAGGCCGCCCGGATCTGCGCGAGGGGCATCGACGAGGCGTCCGACGCCGGCATCCAGAACCGCAGTTGGTGGGAGAAGCTGATCGAGTGGATCGGCGACGCCTGGTCCACGCTGGTCAGCGTCTGCAAGGTGATCGTCGCCGTGCTGGGCGTGGTCGTGATGATCATCGGCGGCCCGCTGGCCTGGGTGGTGGTCGCCGCGGCCGTGGTCGTGCTCGCCGACACCCTGATCAAGTACGCCAGAGGCGAGGCGGGTCTGCTCGATGTCGCCTTCGCCGCGTTGGACTGTGTCCCCGGGCTCAAGGGTCTGACCAGCGTGGGCGCGCTCGCCGCCGGGGCGCGCGGCGCGGCCGGGGCCGGCGCCGCCAGGACGGGCGTGCGGGGCGTCGCGCAGGGCGCGCGCGGGCAGGGCCCACGGGTGCGGGAGAGCGGGGTGGAGTTCGGCAGCCGGAGCCTCTCAAGCGATCCGGTCGACCTGGCCACCGGCGTGGTGGTGATGCCGGCCACGGATGTCGAACTCCCCGGTGTGCTCCCGCTGTTGATCGAGCGCTACCACCTGTCGAGCTACCGCGCCGGACGCTGGTTCGGGCGGTCCTGGGCGTCCACGCTCGACCAGCGGCTGACGCTGGACGAGCATGGCGTCCGCTTCTTCTCGGCCGACGGCATGACCTTGGAGTACCCCGTCCCGCTGGCCGATCCGGACGCGGTGGTCCTGCCCGTCGAGGGCCCCCGCTGGGGCCTGGCGTGGAACGGCGAGGCCGGCGCCCCGTTGACGTTGAGCCAGCCGGAGCGCGGGCGCACGTTGCACTTCGCCCCGCTCGCCGGACGGCCGGACGGCATGCTGCCGCTCGCCGCCGTCACCGATCGGAACGGCAACCGCTTCGACATCCGTCACGACGTGACGGGCGCGCCCAGTGAACTTGTGCACTCCGGCGGCTATCGCGTCGGCATCACCACCGCGCACGGCCGGATCGTCGCGCTGACGCTGCTCAGCGACCCGGAGCGCCCGGTGCTGCGCGCCTTCGGCTACGACCTGGCGGGGAATCTGGCGGAGGTCCGCGACTCCGCCGGGCGGCCCCTGCGCTTCGACTACGACGCGCGGGGCCGCCTGGCGCGCTGGGAGGACCGCAACGGCACCTGGTACCGCTACGACTACGACGCCGAGGGTCGCTGCGTCTTCGCCACCGGCACCGACCGCGCTCTGGAGTGGAGCTACTCCTACCAGACCCAGGCGCCGCGCACGACGGTGGTCAGGGACTCGCTGGGCCACGCCACGGTGTACACGTTCAACGACTGCCTCCAACTCGTCGCCGAGACCGACCCGTTGGGCCATGTCACGGCCCGTGCCTGGGATCGCTACGACCGGCTGCTGACGGTCACCGACCCGCTGGGCCACACCACCAGGCACAGCTATGACGAGGCCGGTCGGCTCATCGGGACCGTCAGGCCCGACGGGGCGGGTCCGCGGGCCGAGCTGAACGAGCTGGGCCTGCCGGAGACGATCGTGGCGGCCGACGGCTCCCGGTGGCGGCAGGCGTACGACGCGGCGGGCAACCGCACCGCGCTGCTCGATCCGCTCGGCAACCGCACCAGGTTCGGCTACGACCGGCGGGGCGCGCTGGCCTCCGTCACCGATCCGGCGGGTCACACCACCCGCGTGGAAACGGACCTGGCGGGGCTGCCCGTCGCCGTCGTCGGCCCGCTCGGCGAGGTCACCCGCTTCCACCGCGACGCGTTCGGGCGGCCCGTCAGGATCGTCGATCCACTCGGCGGCGAGACCAGGATCGGCTGGACCGTCGACGGCCGGCCGAGCAGCCGCACC
This sequence comes from Streptomyces profundus, assembly GCF_020740535.1. Taxonomy (NCBI): domain Bacteria; kingdom Bacillati; phylum Actinomycetota; class Actinomycetes; order Kitasatosporales; family Streptomycetaceae; genus Streptomyces; species Streptomyces profundus. The sequence goes on along the minus strand of NZ_CP082362.1, from coordinate 2,352,688 downwards.
GATCCGCTGGGCCACCGGGAGACCTGGGAGTGGGACGCCGAGGAGAACCTGCTCCGCCACAGCTCCGCCTCGGGCGAAGGCATTTGTTACACCTACGGCCCGTTCGATCTGCCGACCTCCCAGACCGGTCCCGATGGCGTCCGCTACACGTTCACCCGTGACACCGAGCTGAACCTCACCGAGGTCACCGACCCCGAGGGCCGCTCCTGGCGGTACGCCTATGACGCGGCGGGCCGGCTGTGCTCCGAGACGGACTACGACGACCGCACCACCCGTTACACCCATGACGCGGCGGGCCGCGTCGCGACCCGCGTCAACGCCGCTGGCCAGACGGTCAGCTACCGGCACGACGTGCTGGGCGAGCTGACCGGCTGGACGGACGGAGCGGGCCGCACCACCGACTACACGTTGGACCCGCTCGGCCGGGTCGTCCACGCCACCTCGCCCGGCGTCGAACTGACCCGCACCTTCGACCCGTTGGGCGGTCTGCTCACCGAGACGGTCAACGGCCGCACCCTCACCCTCGGCTATGACGCGCTGGGGCGCCTCGACTCCCGCACCACTCCCAGCGGGCATCTCAGCAGCTGGTCCTACGACCCGCTCGGCCAGCCGAGCCGGCTGGTCACCGGCGGGCGCACCGTCGCGTTCGCCCACGACGCGCTGGGCCGGGAGACGGGGCGCCGGATCGACGGCTCGTTGCGCCTCTCGTACAGCTGGGACGCGAGCGACCGGCTCATCGGTCAGACCGTCACCTGCGGTCCCGAGCACGCCCGGAGGACGCCGCACCGGCGGAGCTACGGCTATCGCCCCGACGGCCATCTCACCTCCCGCACCGACCCGACGGGCACCACCCGCCTCACCCTCGACCCCCTCGGCCGGGTCACCGCCGTCCAGGCCCCCGGCTGGGCGGAGAGCTACGCCTATGACGCCACCGGCAACCAGACCGCCGCGCACTGGGACATCCCGGGCCCGCCGTCGGACGCCGCCGGCGAACGGGCCTACACCGGCACCCGCCTCACCCGCGCCGGCGCGTTCCGCTACGAGCACGACGCCGCGGGGCGCGTCGTCCTCCGCCAGCGCGAACACCCCTCGCGCGGGCCCGACACCTGGCACTACACCTGGGACGCCGAGGACCGGCTGACGTCCGTCACCTCGGCGGACGGCACGGTGTGGCGCTACCGCTACGACCCGTTCGGCCGGCGGGTGGCCAAGGAACGGCTGGCCGCCGACGGCGTCACGGTGGCCGAACGGACCGACTTCACCTGGTGCCTGCTCTCCCTGGTGGAACAGTCCACCCGGGCCACGGCCGAAGACGCGCCGCCCCCCGAGACGCTCACCTGGGACTACCGGGGCCCGCACCCCGTCGCCCAGACCGAACGCGCGGGCGCCGACCTCGACCGGACGGAGGTGGACGAGCGGTTCTACGCGATCGTCACCGACCTCGTCGGCACCCCGACGCATCTCGTCAGCGACACGGGCGATATCGCCTGGGAGGGCAGGGCCGCCCTCTGGGGCGCGACGACCGCCACGCCGGAGAGCGTCACCAGCACGCCGCTGCGCTTCCCCGGGCAGTACGCGGACGAGGAGTCCGGCTGGCACTACAACCACTTCCGGCACTACGACCCGGCGACCGCCCGCTACGCCACCCAGGACCCCCTCGGCCTGGCCCCGGCGCCCAACCCGTACAGCTATCCGCACAACCCGCACACCTGGACCGACCCGCTGGGCCTCGCCCCCTACACCTTCACCACGGACCGGCTGGGCGAGCTGAGCACGCCCGGCCACTACAACTATCTGCTGCGGGACCAGAACAACAACGTCTACTACTCGGGCATGTTCGGCGGCACCTCGACCGCGGCGTCGACGCAGGTGCGACACGGGTTGAACTACGACCGGTTCATCCCGGCCAACGGCGACCGGATGGAGCTTCTGCCGGGCAGCCGTACCTATGGCGAGGCCCGGCTGCTGGAACAGGAGTACGCCGTCACCTACGGCACCTATATCGGGTCCATGGGCGCCAGCCAACGTGGCAACCGGCAGTGGCCGCTGGCCGCGGACAAGCGCCCCGAGTACGACGCCTACCAGCAGCATCTGCAACAGCGGAACCAGGGCGCCGGCCAGCCGCAACCGGGTCAACAGCCGGTCCCGCCGCCGCAGCCGCCGCAGCAACCGCAACAACAGGGCCCGAGCCGGCCGCAGACCCGGAGCCAGACCCAGGCGCAGGCCCAGAGCACCCAGGGATCGTCGACCTGAGCGCCCCCCCCGCCCAGCGGAGTCGACACGGCGGCCGGCCGGCCCGTCGCTCGTGTCGAGCGGCTCGGCGAGGAGCTCGGGGAACGGCCCACGCTCGGTGAGCTCCTCGACGGGCTCGGCCGACCGGTGCCGACGGGCGGTGCCGCGCCGGCCGAAGCGGTCGCGCTTCCACGGCGCTTCGGCGCGGAGCCGCGGGCGGAGCCGGCGAGGGAGCCTCGGGGCACCGCCGTCGAACGGACGGCGACGCGCTCGACCGCCCCCGCCCAGCGGAGTCGACAGGGCGGCCGGCTCAGGGGTGCAGGACGATCTTCCCCACATGGCCCCTGCGGGCGAGTTCCCGCTGCGCCGCCGCGGCCTCGCGCAGGGGGAACGTCGCGGCGACCAGGGGCTGGATATCGGCCCGGCGCGCCAGCTCCATCAGCAGTCCGAAGTGCGTGGGCGTGTGCATCGCCGAGCCGATCACCCGCGCGTTGTGCAGATACAGGCGGCGCACGTCGAAGGCCACGTCATAGCCGCCGAGCGCGCCGGCGACCACCCATCGGCCGCCCTCGCGCAGCAGCGGCAGCCCCTCGCCCACCAGATCGCCCGCGACGACGTCGAGGGCGACATCGATGCCTTCGGGGGCGGCGGCGCCGACCTGTTCGACGATGTCCCGTGCGCGGTCGACGACCTCGTGCGCGCCGGCCTCGCGCACCGCGTCGATCTTGGATCCGCTGCTGATGGCGATCACCCGCGCACCGCGTGCCCTGGCGATCTGCACCAGCGCGACGCCGACCCCGCCCGATGCTCCCGAGACCAGGGCGGTCTCGCCCCGCCGCAGCTGTCCCCGCTCGATCATGCCAAGGGCCGTGCCATAGGCGACTGGAAGTGTCGCGAGCTGATCGTCCGTGAGCGGGGAATCCGTCATATCGTGAACCCGCTCCGCCGGTGCGGTCACGAACTCGGCGTAGCCGCCGTCGCGTTCGCTGCCCATCAGGCCCACCGGGTTCGCGTCGGGGCCCTCGCCGTCGTAGATCGCCGGGTCGACGACCACCCGCCGGTCGACGAGGCCCTCGTCCACGCCGGTGCCCACGGCCACGATCCGGCCGGCCACATCGGCGCCCTGGACGCGCGGGAAGTCGATCGGGCCTCGCCAGCCGGACAGTGCCCCTGGGTCTCCCGGGCGGCCGTAGGCGCCCTCCCTGGTCCACAGGTCGGTGTTGTTCAGCGCCACCGCGTGGACCCTGACCAGCACCTCGCCCGCCGCCGGGGTCGGCACGGCCACCTCGGCCAGTTCGAGGACCTCGGGCCCGCCGTGCTCGGCGATCCGCACCGCGCGCATGGTCTCGGGCACAGTCATCGCTGGAACCTCCTCAAAACTATACCGATCTGTATACCCCCGCCACGCTACGCGGATCGGTGCGGGGCCGCGTACGCGGGGGTTCTCAGGGCCGGCCGCGCCGCACCTCCGCGTCGATCCAGTCCACGACCGAGCGGTGGCGGGGCGTCCAGCCCAGGGCCTGCTCGGCCGTGGAGCGCACCCTGCTGTTGGAGCCCAGGGCGTAGACCGCGGGCTCGTAGCCCCAGGCGGCGATGGCCGCCTCGATGGGCCAGCCCTCGGGGCCCGCCAGGTCGAGCGCCCGGGCGAGCGCGGTGGTCACCTCAAGGAAGGCGGCCTCGCCCGACTCCACGAAGTGGAACGTTCCGGCCGGCGCGCTCTCCAGGGCCAGTAGGTAGAGGTCGGCGACGTCGGCGATATGGACGTTGGACCAGATGTTGCGCCCCCGGCCGACATGGCGGACCACCCCGCTCTTCTCGGCCTGCCGCACCAGCGCCGGGATCTGCACGCTGTCCCTGGCCAGCCCGAGTCCATGGCCGTAGATCAGGGTGTTGCAGAGCACCACCCCGCGCACCCCGGCCGAGGCGGAGTCGAGCACCAGCCGGTCGATGGCCACCCGGGGCGCCTTGTCGGGCTCGGGGCGCCAGGACGACCCCGGCGCCACGATGTCCTCTCCGTGGACGGCCGTGGTGGCGCTCTCCCCCCGGACGTCGTCGCCCACCACGCTGGAGCCGCTGGTGTGCAGCAGCGGTTTGTCGGTGCCGGCCAGCGCCGCGATCAGCGTCTCGACGGCGCCCCTGTGGTCGCTGTCCGCCGCGTTGACCACCGCGTCCGCCGCCGTGGCCAGGCCGGTCAGCGCCTCGGCGTCGTCGAGGCCGCCCACCACGGGCTCCACGCCCAGGGCCGCCAGCCGTTCGGCCTTGGCCGGATCGCGGGTCAGCCCGGAGACCCGGTGTCCCGCGTCGTGCAGTCGGACGGCGATCGATCCGCCGATGAACCCGGTGGCGCCGGTCACGAGAACCCGCATGGGTCTGCCTCCCTGTCGTCTGGAGCATGTCCCCCGCCGCCAACGGCGCACGTCGGCACCCGGCGAAGGACCAGACCGCCCAAGGTAGTTGCATGCGCCTGTAAACGCCAAGCGCCGCTTATCGCGTTTCGCGGAGATCGGGGCCGCCTTCCGGGGCCCCGCGCGGCGGCGGTCAGGCCGCCAGGCCGGTGCGCACCGCCACCCGGGCGCGGGCCGTGGCGTAGAGCGTGATCGCCGCCGTGACCAGCAGCGCCGTCAGCGCGAAGAGGACCAGACCCGCCCAGGCGGCGCGGTGGTAGACCACCGCGCCCGCCGTGCCGCCGACGCTCGCGCCCAGGTAGTAGGCCACCTGGTAGAGCGCCGAGGCGTGCGCCTTGCCATGGGTGGCCACCCGGCTCACCGAGCCCGAGGCGATCGCGTGGCCGAAGAAGAAGCCGCCGGTGATCAGCACCAACCCCAGTAGCACGGAGGCCAGTTGGGCGGTCAGCGTCAACAGCAGCCCGGCCACGGTGGTGCCGATCGCCGCGTAGAGCGCGCCGCGCCGCCCCAGCCGGTCCAGCATCGGCCCGGAGACCGCCGAGGAACCCGTGCCCACCAGATAGATCACGAAGATCGACCCGGCGAGACCGGCCGAGAGGTTGAACGGCGCCTCCACCAGCCGGAACCCGATCACCGTGTACACCGCGCTGAACGCCGCCATCAGCAGCGCGCCGATCGCGTAGAGCCGCAGCAGCAGCGGCCTGGCCAGATGGTCGCCGACCGTGCGCAGCACCAGCCGCGGGCGCAGCGACACCGGGGTGAAGAACCGCGACGCGGGCAGCAGCAGCCGGAACAGCAGCGCGGCGACCAGCGCCAGCGCCGCCACCGCGCCCAGCGCGGCCCGCCAGCCGGCGCCCTCGGCCACCCAGCCGGTGAGCACCCGGCCCGACATGCCGCCCACGCTGTTCCCCGCGATGAAGAGGCCGACCGCGCCGACCGTCGCCCGCGCGTCCAACTCCTCGGAGAGATACGCGACGGCCGAGGCGGGAATGCCGGCCAGCGCCGCGCCCTGGAGGGCGCGCAGCGCGATCAGCGAGGACAGGTCCGGCGCCAACGGCAGCAGCAGCGCCAGGCCGACGGCGGTGGCGACCGAGACGGTCATCAGCCGCGTGCGGCCGAAACGTTCGGAAAGCGTGCTCAGCGGAAGCACGGCGACGGCGAGGCCGATGGTGGTGGCCGAGACCGTCCAGCTGGCCTGGTCGGGCGAGACGGCGAAGTCCGCGGCGATGTCGGGAAGCAGCGCCTGGGTGGAGAACAGCATCGCGAAGGTCGCCATGCCGATGGCGAAGAGCGCCAGGTTGATCCGCTTGCGGAAGGGGTGACGAAACGGCGGGGCAGGGGCTCCCACGGTGGCGGGAGCCCTGGTATCGACGGAGGGCATGCCACGAACGTACGGCGGCCGTTTTATTACGTCCAATGCGCCAAGGTGCCAGTATTGATGCGTATACGCATCAAGCCACTCCAGGGGGCACCTTGTCATCGTTCGGCAACGGAGAAGACATCTCAGAAACAGGCGCCGCGCCCTCGCCCGACATCGAGCGGGAGTCCTGGGCGGCGCTGCTCACGCCCCGGCTGGCCCAGTTCGCCGGTGTCGCGCGCCACGAGCACATCACCCAGGCGGCCCGTGAACTCGGCATTCCCCAGCCGACGTTGAGCCGGGCGATCGCCCGCCTTGAGGACGACCTCGGCGTCCAGCTGCTGGCCCGTCACGGCCGCACCATCTCCCTCACCCCGCTGGGTCGCGCCTTCGCCCGTTCCGTGGAACGCGCGCTCGCCGAGGTGAGCCGGGCCGCCGAGGAGGTCCGCTCCGACGCCGACCCGGCCGGCGGCAAGGTCGCCTTCGGCTTTCTGCACACCATGGGCCCCGAGACCATGCCCGCGCTGATCCGCGCCTTCCGCCAGGACCATCCCCGGGTGCGGTTCGCGCTGGTGCAGAGCTATGGCGAGGACATGATCGAGCGGATGCGGGCCGGCGAGCTCGACCTCTGCCTCACCTCGCCCGTGCCCGACGCGCCCGACCTGGTGACCCGCCGCCTCGACGAGCAGCGGCTCTATCTCGTCGTGCCGGCCGACCACCGCCTCGCCGGCCGCCGCAGGGTGCGGCTGGCCGAGACGGCCGAGGAGTCCTTCGTCACCCTGGAGCCCGGCTACGGGCTGCGTCGACTCACCGACGCGCTCTGCGAACAGGCCGGCTTCCGGCCGCGCATCGCCTTCGAGGGCGAGGAGCCGGAGACGCTGCGCGGTCTGGTCGCCGCCGGGCTCGGTGTCGCGCTGCTGCCCCCCGCGACCCTGCCCCGGCCGGGCGTCCACGACCTGACCGTCACCGCGCCGCGCGCCATCAGGGAGATCGGCGTGGCCTGGATGGCCGGCCGCCCGGAGACGGCCCCCGTCACCGCTTTCCGCCGGTTTCTGCTCGGCCGCCGAGGTCAGCTCACCCCGGGGTGAGTCCGTCGGGACAGCCCATCCGCGCCACCCGTCCCGATAGCACCCCTTTGGTGTGATATTCGTTTCATGGATATTCATCATATTCAGTATTTGTTTTCCTGAACACGGACACACACGTACGTTCGTTCCTCACCGGTCGCACCGTTCCCCCGAAGCGACCGTGGCCCATGTGTCCCCGTGTCCTCGTGACGCCCGTGAGTGTGCCGTCACCGCCCAGGTGGTGGCGGTCCTGGAGGCCAGCGTGTCCGAATCCCCGTCCCCGCCGTCGGTCGTCGCCCACCCCCCGTCCGCAGCCGACGCCGCCGGCGGTGGGAGAGCCCTTCAGGGGCAGCTCCGCTCGCTGCGCGCGGCCGTCGCCGGCAACGTCCTTGAGTGGTTCGACTGGACGCTCTACTCGATCTTCTCCACCTATATCGCCGCGCACTTCTTCGACAAGTCCGACCCCTCGTCCGCGCTGCTCTCCACGCTCGCCGTCTTCGCCGTCGGGTTCCTCGCCCGGCCGCTGGGCGGCCTCGTCTTCGGCCGCCTGGCCGACCGCAGGGGCCGCAAGGTCGTCCTCGTCGTGACCATCACGATCATGTCGGTCTCCAGCCTGGTCATCGCCCTGGTCCCCGGCTACGAGCAGATAGGCGTCTGGTCGTCCGTGGTGCTGCTGCTCGCGCGGCTCGCCCAGGGCCTCGCCCACGGCGGCGAGTCCGGCGTCTCCTACACCTATGTCTCGGAGATCGCACCGCCGAAGCGCCGCGGACTCTGGTCCAGCTCGGTGTTCTTCGCCGTCACCCTCGGCGTGATGCTGGCCACCGCGCTCGGCTGGTTCTGTACCACCTTCTTCGGCGACGACGGCACCCAGGAGTACGGCTGGCGCGGCGCGTTCATCTTCGGCGCCCTGCTCGGCCTGCTGGTCCTCTGGCTGCGCCGCACCGCCGAGGAGACCAGCCACTTCAACGAGAACGACAGCGCCGCCGCCGTCCCCTCGGCCGCCAAGCCCAGGCTGCCCAAGAGCCAGGCCGTCAAGATCGGCCTGCTGGTGATCCTGCTGGCCTGCGGCCACAACTGCGCCTACTACGTCTGGGCCACCTTCGCCTCCTCGTTCGCCATCTCCCAGCGCGACATGGACCCGCAGAGCGCGTTCACCGCAAGCCTCCTCGCGCAGGCCGTCGCCCTGGGCATGCTGGTGCTCTGGGGCAACCTCTCGGACCGCGTCGGACGCCGGCCGATGATCATCGCGATGGGGATCGCCGCCATCGGCCTCTACTACCCGCTCTCCCTGCTGATCAGCGACGCCCCCTGGACGCTCTTCGTCGCCCAGGCCGTGGGCATGTCCGTGTGGGCGATGGGCGCCGCCATGTACCCCGCGTTCATCTCCGAGCTGTTCCCCACCCACACCCGCGCCGCCGGCGTCGCCGTCGCCACCTCCGTCTCCGTCGCCCTCTTCGGCGGAACGGCGCCCTACCTGATGACCTGGTTCGACGACAACGGCGTCGCCTGGGTGTTCTGGATCTGGGTCGGACTGCTCTCCTCGATGGCCATCGTCGGCGGCATGATCGTCCGCGAGACCAAGGGCATCGACCTCGGCGCCGTCACCTCCCCGTTCCGCGACCGGACCGACCGGGCGCGCGCCGCGCGCACCACGGGCAGCGCGCCGGCCCCCGCCCCGAGCGGCGACGACCGGGAGGTGACCACGAGGTGAGCTGGACCCCCGACTACCCCAGGACCGTCCCCGAACGCCGCCCCGAGGGCCACCGACCCCGCGCCCCGCGCTGGACGCTCGGCTTCGACGCCCCCACCTCGCTCCTCACCAGCGACTACCTCGCCATCCAGACCGACGACGAACACGACCCCGCCGTCGAACGGTTCCTCGCCGCCGTCCGCGCCACCCACCGCGGCGGCGGGGCGGCGGACGCCCCCGAGGCATGGGAGCTGCTCGGCTTCACCGACGAGGCCGGTGCCCACAACCTGGTGCACCTCGCCTACTGGAAGGACTCGACCGCCCACGCCCGCTGGCTGGCCACCGCCCCGCTCCCCGGCTGGTACCACGGGCTCGAAGCGGCGACGATCGACCACGGCGCCTGGCACGAGACCGTCCAGGTGCCCCCGGACCGCGCCGAGACCATCTACTCCGACCCGCGCCGCGACTTCGGCATGGCGGCCTGCGCCGGCACCCGGATGGTGTCGATGACCCACAACGGCTACTTCGGCGCCGCCCGCGACCGGATGCCCGTCTCCGCCATCGACCCCCTGGAACCGGCCGGGCCGCACCGCCGCCGCACCCCGCCCCCCGACTCCGGGGGACGCAGACTGCGCGCCGAATGCGGCCACAACACCGCCGTCATCCGCTCCGGCCAGTACTGGCAGCGCGCCGAGGGCGAGCAACTCGCCGACTACGAACAGGAACTCCGACCCAAGCTGATGGCCGGCATGGACCACCTGCGCCAGGCCGCCGACACCGAGGGCACCCTGGCGCTGCGCGTCATGACCAGCCTGGACCGCACCACCCTGGAACCGCTGCGCGAGACCTCCGTGCTCGGCCACTTCCACAGCCTCGCCGCCCTGGAGGGCTGGGCCGCGGAACACGCCACCCACGCCGCGATCTACGAGCACGCCATCGCCAGGAACCGGCAGTACGGCGAGGCCCGCACCGTCGTCACCTGGCACGAGGTGTTCGTGCTGCCCCGCACCGCCGCCTTCGAGTACGTCAACTGCCATCCGGCGACGGGCATCCTGTCCCACGCCCCGACCCTGCTGGCCGTGACCTAGCTCCAGGGGAGACCCCCACGGCCCGCGCCGTGGGGGTCTCCGTGCCGTGCCCGACCAGCCCGACCAGCGTCCCAACGGAGGCAACCCGATGACCACACCATCCGGCCGCCCCGGCGCACCGTCCGACGATCCGGTCGTCGATCTGCGCGGACACGACCTCAACCTGCTGGTCGTCTTCGCCGTGCTGATGCGCGAGCGCAACGTGACCCGCACCGCCGAGCAACTGCACATGAGCCAGGCCGCCGTCTCGGCCGCCCTCGGCCGGCTGCGGAAGCTCTTCGCCGACCCGCTGTTCGTCCGCGCGCCAGGCGGCATGACGCCCACCGCCAGGGCGCGGCGCCTCCAGGTGCCCGTCCGGCGAGGGTTGGACAGCCTCAAGATCGCCATCGCCGGCGAACCCGGCTTCGACCCGGCCCAGGGCGGCGCCGTCTTCCGCCTCGGCATGTCCGACGACCTGGAGGCGCTGCTCCTCCCCGGCCTCATCGGCCAGGTCACCGCCGCCTCGCCCGACTCCTCGGTCTTCTGCCTCCAGGCCAACCGGATGACCGTCGGCGGACTCCTGGAGTCGGGCCAGGTCGAGGTCGGGGTGTCGGCCGCCGCCGCGTGGGGCCCCGAGATCCACAGCCGCACCCTCCTCACCTCCCGCTACGCCGTCCTCTACGATCCGCGCGCCCTCGACCGGACGGGCCCGCTGACCAGGGCCGAATACGTCTCCCTGCCGCACGTCATGATCAGCGCGGACGGCACCCGCGGCATCGTCGACGACGTCCTCGACTCCGACGACCAGACCCGCCACCGCATCGCCTCCACCGCCCACTTCGCGATGGTGCCGCTGCTCCTCGCCAGCACCCCGGCCGTCGCCACCATGCCGCGCCACGCCGCCGAGGTCTTCGCCACCCAACTCGGCCTTGAGGTCTGCGAACCCCCGATCGACCTGCCGCAGTTCACCGTGTCCGCGCTCTGGCACCGCAGCAGCGCCGAGGACCCCCGCGTGCGGTGGCTGCTGGGCCAGCTCACCGCACTGGCCACCCGACTCGCACCACCCGCCCCCTGACCCCCCTTTTTTGAACGACTGGAGCCGCAACCATGACCAGGATCGCCCTCGCCCAGTACGGAGCCGTCGCCTTCGACACCGCGGCCACCGTCGAGAAGGCGGTCGCCGTGATCGCCGAGGCAGCCGCCGAGGGGGCCGAGCTGATCGTCTTCCCCGAGGCGTTCCTCGGCACCTACCCGAAGGCCCTCTCCTTCGGCAGCCCGGTGGGCCGCCGCACCGAGGAAGGTCGCGACGACTTCCTCCGCTCCTGGAACGCCGCCGTCGAACTCGAAGGCCCCGAACTGGCCCTCGTCGCCGACGCCGCCAGGGAACACGGGATATTCGTCGTCATGGGCATCGTCGAACGCGCCGGACGCACCCTCTACTGCACCGTCGCCATGATCGACCAGCACGGCGCACCCGCCGGCCACCACCGCAAGGTGATGCCCACCGGCTCCGAACGGCTGATCTGGGGCCTCGGCGACGGGTCCACCCTCCCCGTCGTCGACTCCCCGGCCGGCAGGCTGGGCAGCGTCATCTGCTGGGAGAACTACATGCCGCTGCTGCGCACCGCGATGTACGGGCAGGGCGTGGAGATCTACTGCGCCCCGACGGCCGACGACCGCGAGAGCTGGCTGCACACCATGCACCATGTCGCCCTGGAGGGACGCTGCTGGGTGCTGACCACCTGCCAGGTGATGCGTCGATCCGACTATCCGGACGACTATGCGGCGCTGTTCGGCACCGATCCCGACGACATACTGATGCGCGGCGGCTCGGCCGTGATCTCGCCCACCGGCGAACTCGTCGCCGGCCCGCTCTACGACGCGGAGGGCCTGCTCTACGCCGAGGTCGACCGCGAGGAGATCATCCGCCAGAGCCTCGACTTCGACGCCGTCGGCCACTACTCCCGCCCCGACATCTTCACCCTCACCACCGACACCACCCCCAAACGCCCGGTCACCTAGCGCCTCCCCGGCGGGGGCCTCCCCGGCGGGGGCCTTCCCGGCGGGGGCCTTCCCGGCGGGGGCCGCGAGCCGCCAGCCGCCGTCCGGCGGGCGGGCGCCCCGGGGGTGGGGCTTGCCGCGTGCGCGGCGGAGGCAGGTATCGGCGCCCGGGCCGGTGGCCCGGGGCCCGGCTGCTCCGCAGGTCCCGGCTGGGGTTCGGGGTGGAGCCCTGGATTCGTTTCCTGGGTCGGGGTGGGTATCGGCTGTCAGTGGGGGCGGGGTGTTGTGGCGGCTGCGGCGGGGGTGGCAGGTGGAGTGGTGCTTCGGATCGTGCCGCGTGGGCCGGGGGCCTGGGGCGGTGCTTCGGTTATGGGAGCCCGGGCCGGTGGCCCGGGGCTCGGGTGCTCCGCAGGCCCCGGCTGGGGTCCGGGGTGGAGCCCGCGTTCGCCGTGCGTGTGTGCGGCGGCGCCCGGCACGGGCCCTGGGCCTCCGGCCCGGTCCCGGCCGGCCCGCCCGGGGGTGCGGGGCGGAGCCCCGGATTCGTTTCCTGGGCCGGCGCCCCGGGGATGGGGCTTGCCGCGTGCGCGGCGGAGGTCGGTATCGGCGCCCGGGCCGGTGGCCCGGGGCCCGGGTGTTCCGCAGGCCCCGGCTGGGGTTCGGGGTGGAGCCCGCGTTCGCCGTGCGTGTGTGTGGCGGTGCTGGCACGGGCCCTGGGCCTCCGGCCGGGTCCCGGCCGGCCCGCCCGGGGTGCGGGGCGGAGCCCCGAAACCCCCCGGGGGCGGGGTTCGCAGCCCACCCGCACCGACCACGGGCCCGGGGGCGGAGCCCCCGGTGGTAAGAGGGGGTGCGGCGCCGCGTGACTCTGCGGCAGGGCCGTCTACGCGCGTAGGAAGTACAGTGCAGGCGTGACATCGCATGAGACGACGCCGACGCCGACCGAAGAGCAGATCCTGCGTGCGCCCAAGGCGCTGCTCCACGACCATCTCGACGGTGGGCTGCGGCCGGCCACCGTCGTCGAACTCGCCCATGCGCAGGGGTACTCCGGGCTGCCGACGGAGGACCCGGAGGCGCTGGGGGAGTGGTTCCTTGAGGCCGCGAACTCCGGTTCGCTGGAGCGGTATCTGGAGACGTTCGCGCACACCACCGCCGTGATGCAGGACGCCGCCGCGCTGCGCCGGGTGGCCGCCGAATGTGTCGAGGACCTCGCCGCCGACGGGGTGGTCTACGCCGAGATCCGTTACGCCCCCGAGCAGCATCTGACGGCCGGACTCTCCCTGACCGAGGTGGTGGAGGCGGTCAACGAGGGGTTCCGAGCGGGCGAGCGCCGCGCCGCCGCCACCGGTGCGCGGATCCGGGTCGGCGCGCTGTTGACCGCCATGCGGCACGCCGCCCGCTCGTTGGAGATCGCCGAACTCGCCAACGCCTACCGGGAGTCGGGCGTGGTGGGCTTCGATATCGCGGGAGCCGAGGCCGGGTTCCCGCCCACCCGGCATCTGGACGCCTTCGAGTTCCTGAAGCGGGAGAACAACCACTTCACCATCCACGCCGGCGAGGCGTTCGGGCTGCCGTCGATCTGGCAGGCGCTCCAGTGGTGTGGCGCGGACCGCCTCGGGCACGGGGTGCGGATCATCGACGATATCGAGGTGGCGGAGGACGGCCGGGTCTCGCTGGGACGGCTGGCGGCGTATGTCCGGGACAAGCGCGTTCCGCTGGAGCTGTGCCCGACCTCCAACCTCCAGACGGGCGCGGCCAGTTCGTATGCCGAGCATCCCATCGGTCTGCTCCGCAGGCTCAGTTTCCGGGCCACCGTCAACACCGACAACCGGCTGATGAGTGGTACCAGCCTGAGCCGTGAATTCACCCATCTGGTAGAGGCGTTCGGCTATACGCTGGACGACCTCCAGTGGTTCACGGTCAATGCGATGAAATCCGCGTTCATTCCTTTCGATGAACGTCTGGCCATGATCAATGACGTCATCAAGCCCGGATATGCGGCACTGCGCTCCGCATGGTTGTTCCATGGGAAGCCCGAATCACCCCTCTGAGCTGGGGTGTTGCATGAGGGGAGGGGCGGGCGGCGAGGGATCGCGCGCTCGCCCGGGTGGGTGAGTTTCGAGCGGGGGCGCGCTTTTCGATTCATTGCGACAGTGGGTTTCACCTGACTACCTTCGGGCTCGCCGCTCACCACACACCCAAGGAAGTCCTACTGATGAAGCACGCAACTGCCAAGACCCTCGGTGTGGCCGCGCTCGGTGCCGCCTTCGCCGCCACCGCCGCCGGTTCCGCCTCCGCCATGAGCGTCAACGAGGGCCTGGCGCACGCCACCGGCCAGGTCGCCAGCGCCGTTCCCGTCGAGGACGCCGTCAGCCAGGTGGAGGGCGATGTCGTCAAGGGCGGCACCGAACTGCTCACCAGCGACGCCGTGACCGGCACCCTGGGCAGCGCCACCGAGACCCTCAGCCACACCACCAGCAACCCGGCCCCCGGCGAGCTGCTGGGCGGGCTGGCCCCCGGAGCGCTGAGCGCGGTGACCGGCGCCGCCGGGCTCTCCGGCGTCAACGGCGCCGCCGGCGCCGTGACCGGTGCGCTGGGCGCCCTGGGCTGACCCACCGCACCGCCGCCGCACCAGGGCCGTACTCCCAAGCCCCCCGTGGAGTACGGCCCTTCGCGCTGCCCGGGTCGACGAGCGGCCGGCGGTCAGTACCAGCTGGCCATCCGCGCCTGGACCGGCGGCGCCGGCGGTGCGGGCGGCGTCGGCGGAGCCTGGGGCGTCGGCGGCGCCTGGGGCGTTGGCGGGACACGCGGGCAGCGTGGCGCGCTCCGGGGCTCGGGCGTGGAGGCGTGCGCCGGCGGGCGCGCCGGCGGCTCCGGCGGGGAGGCGGGCGGCGGGTCCTGCGGCGGCTTCGTGGTGGCGAAGCGCCGCAACGGGCCGTAGCAGAGCTGGTGGACCAGGGCGATGCCCAGGGTGTTCAGCAGCACCGTGTCGATGTCGAACACCCGGCTGGGCGCCACCGTCTGACCGCATTCGAGCCCCAGCGAGACCATCGCGCCCACAAAGGCCGTGCGGGAGAGCGAACCCAGCCGCCCGCCGCCCAGGTGGGCACCGAGCAGCGGCAGCAGCGCGCCGAGCGGCGCCAGCCGGACCAGCCCGGCGCCGAGCGTCCTGGCCGCCTCGACGGGGCCACGTTCCACGTCGACCCTGATGGTCGCGAGCGGCTCCAGGTTGGCCGGGGAGACCCACATCATGGTCAGCGGGCGCAGCGCCAGCCAGGTGGCCAGCGCCAGATAGGCCAGCAGCGACAGCGACGCCGCCACCCGCACGGCGGGGGAGACGTGGGGAACGCTTCCGCGTCGGTCCCGCGCCGAACTGGGGGGCTCGGTGGGGCCCCTCTCGGCGGGTGGCGTCGGCTCGGCTGAGCCCGCAGGATGTTGCCGCACGCAGAACAGGACGCCCAGCACGTCAGGGGCGGTTCCCCCGCCGCACTGTGAGCTGGGCCCCACCCGGGACTCCGGGCCGGTCCGCCGCGTCAGCCGATCTCGTGGGCCGACTCCTGGCTCCGCTTGGCGGCGGCGCAGGAGTATGTCTGCGGCTTCTCGGAGTGCGGTCCCGGCGGGCCGCCGAGGGTCACCGTCTGGCCGTTGCCCAGCTCGCTCTTCGCGAAGGTGCAGATGATCTGGTCGAGCGCCAGCGCGGGCAGCTCCTTGGGGCGTTCGCTGAGGCGGACCACGCCCTCGGGGTCCTCGGCGGCGGGGCTGGCTATCTCAAGATCGTCGGGGACGGCGCTGCTGAACCCGGCCGTCCGCTCCGCGCGCGCCGGCTCGTTCTGCATCTCGCGGAGCAGCGCGCCGGCCACCTCCGTCCGGTTGAGGCCGCCGGTCATCGTGCTGGGCAGATAGCGGGTGACGGACGTCAGCCGCTGGGCGCAGACCAGGTAGATCTCGGCGTGGTCCGCCTCGCCCGCCGGCGCGTCGCAGGAGGCGCGGGTGGGCGCGGGGCCGGCGTCGACCGGCACGTCCGTGGGCCTGATGCCGCAGCCGACGGCGGTCGTCGCGGCCAGCAGACCGGCCAGCGCCAGCCGCGTGGCTCGTATCCGTGTCACTCCCTGCCCTCCTCCGAAGTGCCCGGCGTCGCAGGGGTGTTGCCGACGCCGTCGGCGAAGTCGTCCTCGCCGTCCTGGGGCGGGCCCGAGTCGCGGGGCAGCAGCAGGGTGAACACGGCGCCGCCGGCCGGGTCGTTGTGGACGGTGATGTCCCCGCCGTGCAGATGTGCGTTCTCCAGCGCGATGGAGAGGCCGAGACCGCTGCCGTCCGATCGGGGGCGGGACGCGCTGGCCTTGTAGAAGCGGTCGAAGACGTGCGGCAGCACCTCCTCGGGGATGCCGGGCCCCTCGTCGGCCACCTCGACCGTGACCTGCCGGCCGCGCTCCGTCATCCCCTCGCGCACCGTGACCCGCACCGGGGAGCCGCCGTGCTTGAGGGCGTTGCCGATCAGGTTCGCCAGGATGACGTCCAGGCGGCGGGGGTCGAGCCGGGCGACGATGCCCCGGTCCGCGTCCAGATGCACCGCGTCCAGCCAGGCGCGGGCGTCGATACAGGAGGTGACCTGGTCCGCTATGTTGACGTCGTCGAGCACCATCTTGGCGGTGCCGGCGTCGAAGCGGGTCACCTCCATCAGGTTCTCCACCAGGTCGTTGAGGCGCCTGGTCTCGCTGACCACCAGCTGCACCGCGGGCGCGATCCGTGGGTCGAGCGTCTCGACCTCGTCCTCCAGCAGCTCCGTCATCGCGGTGATCGCGGTCATCGGCGTGCGCAGCTCGTGCGACATGTCGGCGACGAACCTGCGGCTGGCGTTCTCCCGTTCGCTCAGATCGTCGACCTGGGCCTCAAGCGAGGCGGCGGCGCCGTTGAACGTGCGGCTCAGCTCGGCGAGCTCGTCCGTTCCGCGCACTTCGAGGCGGGTGTCCAGCTTGCCCTCGCCCAGCCGGCGGGCCGCGTTGCTCAACCGCTGCACGGGGCGGAGCACCATGGTCGCGGCGCCCTGGGCGAGCAGCACGGAGCCGACCACCGCGAGTCCCGTGGCCACGCCGAGGGACATCGCCAGCGACTTGAGGTCGTCGCGCTCGGCGGCCAGCGACGCCAGCACATAGCCGATCGGGCCGCCGCCGATCACCTGGGCGCCGCCGACGAGGTAGGGGTCGCCGTCGATGTTGATCCGCTGCCAGTACAGGTGGTAGGCGTCCTCGTCCGACGCGCCGTCCCTGCGCTCGCGGACGGCCTCCCGCAGCGATGTCGGCACCATGGCGAGCCGGAACACCGTGGGGTCGGACTCGGCGAGGCACTCCGTGCTGTCGTCGCCGCCCCGGTCGTCCGTCGCCCTGTCGTCCTCCAGCACCACCTGGTAGTTGAAGGTGTGGTTGGCCACCTCGGCCGCCATGTTCCGCAGCTCGTCGCAGCTGGGATCGTCGGAGAGCGCGCCGGCGCGGTCGCCGAGGGACTGGCTGAAGTCCCCGAGCGCCGAGTCCTGGGCGCGGGTGAGCACGGCGTCCCGGTTGAGCCAGTAGGCGATCCCGGAGACGGAGACGGCCGCGACGAGCGCCACCAGCGCGAAGACCGTGACCAGCCGCAGCCGCAGGCTGGTGAGGCGCAACAGGGTGCGCAGCCAGCCGCGCACGCGCCCCTCGGCGCGCCCCGGGGGGCGTTCGTCGGCGCGTTCCTCGGGCTGTGGGGGAGCCGCCTCGCGCATCAGCAGATCTCCGCCGTCCCCGTCATCAGGGCGCGTCCAGTCGGTAGCCCACGCCCCGCACGGTGCGGATCAGCTTGGGGGAGGACGGCACGTCCTCGACCTTGGCGCGGAGCCGCTGGACGCAGGCGTCGACCAGCCGGGAGTCGCCCAGGTAGTCGTGCTCCCAGACCAGCCGCAGCAGTTGCTGCCGGGAGAGCGCCTGCCCGGGGCGGCGGCTCAGCTCCAGCAGCAACCGCAGCTCGGTCGGCGTGAGTTGCAGATCGACGCCGTCCCTGGTGACGGTCATCGCCGAGCGGTCGATCACCAACGAGCCGAAGGACACCGAGTCGTTGGACTCGCGCTCGCCCCGGCGCATCACGGCACGGATGCGCGCGTCGAGCACCCGGCCCTGCACCGGCTTCACCACGTAGTCGTCGGCGCCGGACTCCAGGCCGACCACCACGTCGATGTCGTCACTGCGCGCGGTGAGCAGGATGATCGGCAGCTGATCGGTGCGCCGGATGCGTCGGCACACCTCGAAACCGTCGATTCCGGGCAGCATGACGTCCAAAACGATCAGGTCGGGACGCTGTTCCCGCAGGGAACGCAGACCGTCCTCACCCGTCGGCGCGGTCACCACACGATGCCCCTGGCGGGTCAGGCTCATTTCCAGGGCCGTGCGTACCGCCTCGTCGTCCTCGATCAGCAACAGGAAAGCCACGTGGCTCATTGTGGCCCATGGAGTGGGCGGAGTTCGACCGTCCGGCGCTGAGGCTTCCCCCACAGCCCGGGGACGGCGGGTTCCGCCGAACTCCCCGATAACACAAGGGAACCACCGCTACCCCTGTGACACCGCTGTGACAGTTGGGGGACCCCGTCATGAAACTGGCCCGGCAAGGTATTTCGCAACGGACAGGGACGACCTTCACGATGGGGGAGCTGATGAGCGTCAAGCAGGACACCATCGACACGATGGTGAATGACACGCACGCGACCGCCTCGTTGGTTCCCGTCCGGCACGGGGAGAAGTCCGGTGCCGCGTATCGGCTTGGGGGTCGCCGCGGCATCGGGCACCAGCGTCCTTCGCACCTCACCGCGGTGGGCGCTACGGGGGGATGTGCGGGGAAGGCGCGGCGCGAAGGGGGCACGGAGGCGGAGTTCACCGCCTATGTGCGAGAGCGCCGGGCCTCCCTGTACGCCACCGCCTACCACCTGACGGGCGACCGGCACGAGGCAGAGGACCTGCTTCAGAGTGCGCTGCTGTCCACTTACCGTGCCTGGGACCGGATCAGCGACAAGGCGGCCGTCGGGGGATATCTGCGACGGACCATGACAAACCTGCACATCAGCGCCTGGCGGCGCCGGAAGCTCAACGAGTACCCGACCGAGGAACTGCCCGAGTCGCCCGGCGAGCAGGACACCATGCGCGGCACCGAGCTGCGCACGGTCCTCTGGCAGGCGCTGGCCCGGCTCCCGGAGCAGCAGCGCACCATGCTGGTGCTGCGGTACTACGAGGGGCAGACCGACCCGGAGATCGCCGACACGTTGAACATCAGCGTCGGCACCGTCAAGAGCAGCATCTGGCGCACCCTGCGTCGGCTGCGCGAGGACCGGGCGCTCAGCCTCGGCCAGGACCAGGAGGAGTCCTTCGGCGAGTTGGTCGCCTGAAGGCTGGGGGGGAACGGGGGAAACGGGGGAACGGGGGGTGACCGGGGGAAAACGGGGGGAACGGGGATAGGGGGGTGCGGGGGCGCCCCTGGAGGGGTCCACGGGGGGATCCCTCGGGGGGAACCGGGGGGAGCACGGGGGAGGCGGGGGCGCGGGGTTCGGTCGGCCGGGGGGTCTGGCCAGCCCCCGCGCCCCCGCCGCGTTTCCTCCGTGCGCGTTGTTCGATGCGCGTGCCGTTCGGCGCGCGTGCTGTTCGGCGTGCGCGTTGTTCGGCGTGCGCGTTGTTCGACGCGCGTGCCGTTCGGCGTGCGCGTTGTTCGACCCGCTCAGACTCCGGTGGGGTGCCAGACCGTCTTGGTCTCCAGGAAGCCCAACAGCCGGCCGGTGCCGGGATCGGCCGCGAAGTCCTCCGACGGGTCCGGGCGGCGCACCCGCTTGAGGTTCTCCGCCGCCAGCACCTCCAGCTCCGTCGCCAACTCCGCGTCCGCGCCCGTCAGATCGATGGCGTTGACATCCTGGTGCGCGGCCAGGGGGCGGCCCAGCTCGGCGGTCCGCCCACTGAGCACATTGACCACCCCGCCGGGCACATCCGAGGTGGCCAGCGCCTCGGCGAACGACAGCGCCGGCAGCGGCGCGCGCTCCGAGGCGACGACGACGGCCACGCTGCCCGTGGTCAGCACCGGTGCCAGCACCGAGACCAGGCCGAGCAGCGAGGAGTCCTGCGGCGCCAACACCGCGACCACGCCCGTCGGTTCGGGCGTCGACAGGTTGAAGAAGGGGCCGGCCACCGGGTTGGCGCCGCCCGCGATCTGGGCCACCTTGTCCGACCAGCCGGCGTACCAGACCAGCCGGTCGATCGCCGCGTCCACGGCCGTGGCGGCCTTCGACTTCGACAGGCCCTCGCCCAGCGCCACCTCGGCGCGGAACTGCTCCCTGCGGCCCTGCACCATCTCCGCGATCCGGTAGAGCACCTGGCCCCGGTTGTAGGCCGTCGCCCCCGACCAGCGCGGGAACGCCTTGCGCGCGGCGACCACCGCGTCCCTGGCGTCCTTCCGCGAGGCCAGCGGGGCGTTGGCCAACCACTGGCCCTTGGCGTCGGTCACCTCGTACACCCGCCCGCTCTCGGACCGGGGGAACGCGCCCCCGACAAACAGCTTGTAGGTCTTGAGAACCGGCAGCTTGAGACCCGGCTGCGACTCAGACATCAAGGTAGGCCCCCAGACCGTGACGGCCACCCTCGCGGCCGTAACCCGACTCCTGATAGCCGCCGAACGGCGAGGTCGGATCGAACTTGTTGAACGTGTTGGACCAGATCACGCCCGCGCGCAGCCGGTTGGCCATCCACAGGATGCGCGAACCCTTCTCCGTCCAGATGCCGGCGGAGAGCCCGTACGGCGTGTTGTTCGCCTTCTCCACCGCCTCCTGCGGGGTACGGAACGTCAGCACCGAGAGCACCGGGCCGAAGATCTCCTCCCGAGCGATCCGATGCGCCTGGGTCACGCCGGTGAACACGGTCGGCGCGAACCAGTAGCCCTGGGAGGGCAGTTCACACTCCGGCGACCAGCGCTCCGCGCCCTCGGCCGCCCCGGCGTCCGCCAACTCCCTGATCCGCGCCAGCTGTTCGGCCGAGTTGATGGCTCCGACGTCGGTGTTCTTGTCCAACGGGTCGCCCACCCGCAGCGTGCTCATCCGCGCCTTGAGCGCGGCCAACACCTCGTCGGCGACGGACTCCTGTACCAGCAGCCGCGAACCGGCGCAGCACACATGCCCCTGGTTGAAGAAGATGCCCTGGACGATGCCCTCGACCGCCTGGTCGAGCGCCGCGTCCTCGAAGACGATATTGGCGGCCTTGCCGCCGAGCTCAAGCGTGAGCCGCTTGTCGCTCCCGGCCACGGTGCGGGCGATGGCCTTGCCCACCTCCGTCGAACCGGTGAACGCCACCTTGTCCACGCCCGGGTGCGCCACCAGTGCGGCACCCGAGGAGCCGTCCCCGGTCAGGATGTTGACCACCCCGCGCGGCAGCCCGGCCTGCTGGCAGATCCGGGCGAACAGCAGCGCGGTCAGCGGCGTGGTCTCGGCCGGCTTGAGCACCACGGTGTTGCCGGTGGCCAGCGCGGGCGCCACCTTCCACGCCAGCATCAACAGCGGGAAGTTCCACGGGATCACCTGCCCGGCCACCCCCAACGGGCGGGGCCCGGGACCAAATCCGGCGTACGGCAACTTGTCGGCCCAGCCGGCGTAGTAGAAGAAGTGCGCGGCCACCAACGGCAGATCGACGTCCCGTGACTCGCGGATCGGCTTGCCGTTGTCCAACGACTCCAACACGGCCAACTCGCGCGAGCGCTCCTGGATCAACCGGGCGATACGGAACAGGTACTTGGCGCGCTCCGCCCCGGGTAGCCCCGACCAGCCGGGGAACGCCTTCCTGGCGGCCCGCACCGCGGCGTCCACGTCCTCGGCGCCCGCCTGGGCCACCTCGGAGAGCACCTCCTCGCTGGCGGGGGAGACCGTCTTGAAGACCGCCTCGTCGGCCGCCGGCCTGAACTCCCCGTCGATGAAGAGGCCATGGGACGGCGCGATGTCCACGATCGCCCTGGACTCGGGGGCCGGCGCGTAAGTGAAGGTCGTCATGCTCCTCAGTCCACCGTCACGTAGTCGGGGCCCGAGTACCGTCCGGTACTGAGCTTCTGACGCTGCATCAGCAAATCGTTCAGCAGGCTGGAGGCGCCGAACCGGAACCAGGCCGGATCCAACCAGTCCGCTCCGGCGGTCTCGTTCACCAACACCAGGAACTTCACGGCGTCCTTGGTGGTCCGGATGCCGCCCGCCGGCTTCACCCCGATCTGCCGACCCGTGGCGGCCCGGAAGTCCCGCACGGCCTGGAGCATCAACAGGGTGTTGGCCGGCGTCGCGTTCACCCCGACCTTGCCCGTCGAGGTCTTGATGAAGTCGGCCCCGGCCAGCATCGCCAGCCACGAGGCCCGGCGGATGTTGTCATAGGTGACCAACTCGCCGTTCTCCAGGATCACTTTGAGATGCGCGTCGCCACACGCCTCGCGGACCGCGACGATCTCCTCGAAGACGGAGAGATAGCGGCCGGACAGGAACGCGCCCCGGTCGATCACCATGTCGACCTCGTCCGCGCCGGCGGCCACCGCCTCGGCGGTGTCGGCCAGCTTGACCGAACGGGCCGCCCGGCCGGCGGGGAAGGCGGTGGCCACCGAGGCCACCGCGATACCGCTGCCGGCCAGGGCGTCCTTGGCGACGGCGACCAGATCCGAGTAGACGCAGATCGCCGCGACCCGTGGGGTGCTCGGGTCGGTGGGATCGGGCGCGGTGCCCTTGGCGCAGAGCGCGCGCACCTTGCCGGGTGTGTCGGCACCCTCAAGCGTGGTCAGATCGATCATGGAGATGGCCAGATCGATGGCGTGGGCCTTGGCCGTTGTCTTGATCGAACGTGTCCCCAGAGCGGCGGCACGGGCCTCAAGGCCCACCGCGTCGACTCCGGGAAGTCCGTGCAGAAAGCGGCGCAGCGCGGCATCGGACGCGGTCACGTCCGCCAGCGCCGTTGCGGTGGATGGCATGGTCACCAGATGAGCATATCTACGCGCGTAGTGGCCTGTCATCCCCCCAAGGGATTCCTGCCGGAGGCTCGGCAGGACCCCCGGCCGGTGGGGGCCTTGTGCGCCGTGGCCGGCCACGACCGGCTGGTACGCGCTACCCATGGTGAACGGTGGAAGCGAGCGGTAATGGCCTGAAGGGCAAACGGGACCCACCAGGGCTCGAAGGGAATGAAGGCCCACAGCGGCCTGCCGACCCGCCTGGGGGGTGCCCGTAGCAACGTGAACGTGGGCCGATCGCGTCGAGCCGGGGGACGCGCGCCCTTTCACGCGCCCCCCCGCATGCGCTTACGGTGCGTGAGGCGAGGGACACCGAGGTGCGGGGAGACTGAACAATGCGGGTGCCGGAGCGGAAACACCGATCGCCGATCGGAGACGATGGACACCAGCCGGGGCGGCCGGTCCCCCCGCCGCTCCCCGAGGACCCGCCGCCGCAGCGAGACGATACGGCCGACCAGCCCGAGGGCGAGTCGTGACCCCGACCACCGGCACATCGCCGCAGGAGCGACTCATCGGCCAGGTCGTCGCTCATCTGGGTCGACCCGTGCCCCCGGAGTGGCTGACCGCGATGCGTACCGTGCCCCGCGATCAGTTCCTGCCGTCGCGGGTGTGGCTACGGGACGGGCGGGGCGGTTACCAGGTCTGTGAACGGGAGTTGGAGCCTGCCCGGTGGCAGGAGGCTGCCTGGGGGGATGTTCCGGTGGTGGTGCGGGTCGAGGCCGGGCTGGGCGGTGAGGTGCGGCCGATGTCGTCGGCGTCGGCGCCTGGCACAGTGATCGCCATGCTGGAGTTGGCGGATGTCAGGACCGGGGGGAGGGTGCTGGAGATCGGCACGGGCACGGGTTGGCACGCCGGGCTGCTGTCCGCGTACCTGGGTGACGCCCAGGTCGTCAGTGTCGAGCTGGACGGGGACCTGGTGGAACGGGCCCGCGCGTCGTTGGAGGCTGTGGGGCGGAGCCCTCTGGTGGTTCGGGGGGATGGCGCGAGGGGCTGGGCGGCGGGCGCCTCGTATGACCGGATCATCGCCACCTGCTCGGTGCGGGACGTACCCACGGAGTGGCTGGGGCAACTGGCAGCGGGCGGGCGGATCGTCGCACCGTGGAACAGCGCATGGTGCGCCTACGGCACCCTGGTCGCCGACCTGGACGCGGATGGGACGTTGCGGGGCCGCTGGGCCGCTGGCGGGTCGTACATGCCGATGCGCCGCGTGGGCCACGCCTCCGATGCCGCGGTGGCCGAGCCCGACCTGTCGCGTGTGCCCGCCGAGACGACCAGCCTGTCTCCGTGGTCGGTGGCCGGCGAGGACTACGAGGCCCAGTTCGCGGTGGGTCTGCTGACGGCCGGAGTGTGGCACGCCTGGGACACGGCGGACGACGAACCTGGCGTGCACGCCCAACTGTGGCTGTACGCGGAGGACGGCGACAGCACGGCGCTGGTGGAGGTGGCCACGAGCGGGACGATGACGGTGCGGCAGGCCGGCGCGCGCCGCCTCTGGGATGAGGTTGGCGCGGCCTGGCACTGGTGGCGGCGCGAGGGCGCCCCGGGCATGGACCGGTTCGGGATCGACCACCAACCGGGCGGCACGGCACGGCTCTGGCTGGACACCCCCGACCGGCTCCTCCCCGGGGACCATCCACACGCGTCCGGGGGGTAACACCTCGTGTTCATCACGGACCAGCGGATAGCCAGGCCCCGCCCTGGGTTCCGCCGAAGGAGGACTTTCGCCACGGAGAGTCAGACCTCGACGTCACTGTGCATCCCCTTGGCGATCTTCCTCAAAAGACGAATGGATGCCTTCGGGCTCAGCGCCCCCGATGACCAACGCGACGTTGAGCCCGACCCCACAGCCGCCACCCATGTCCGGGTGTTCCCACGGCCATCAGGATCCCCGCACACGGCGGGCCGTCCAACGAGGGCGAGCGGGCGAGACGGGCGTGGGCGCCGCCGGCAGGCCCGGCGGAGCCGGGTGCGCGCCGCGCGTACCCCCGCCGGGCGGTCGTCCCCAGAGGGTCCCGGTCCGCGCGCCCGGGGGGCACGGTAGTCAGACCAGATCCCCTATGCGCCAGCGAGCCGGGCCGCCCGGGAGCCTCCCGCCACCTCGCAGGAGCCGCCCCGGCGGCATTCGCCACCACTCGCAGCCGCGCGGCCACGCGCCACGTAGGCCGGACGTCGTAGCCGCACCCCGACCACCGGCCTGGCCGCGCGCGCCCTTCCCCCGTGGAGACGAGGGCCCTGCGGGGGTGCGGCATCGTGACGACAGGAGACCCTCCCCGTACGCGCCGAGAGGAGCGTGAGCTGGGGTCTTGTCCGGGGTGGGGTCTCTGCTCGCTTGTGCCGGTACGGCGACAGGCGGCCTCCCGGGGAGGGGGGGCGGCCCTCGTCGTCGGCGGCGGTTGCCGCAGAGGTCGTCGAAACCGGTCAGGACGTCAGCCAGAGGATCAGGAGGCCGACCGCGCCGAGGCCCAGTGGCGCGAGGATCTCGTAGCTCCAGCGGATCGTGACCTCGCCGCTCGCGGCCTCCGTCTCGCCATGGCGTTCGGAGAGCTCGCGCAGTTCGGCTACCGCCATGTCGCCGGGGGCCGCGCGGTCTCCGTCCGGCTCGGGGCCGCCGATGTTGCCGCCCAGGCCGAGGAAGGAGCGCGGGGTGCGGCCGGAGGCGGCCTGTTCGTTGCGTCGGTTGGCCTTGGAGCGGGCGCGCAGCGAGACCGGGATCGCCCACAGCTGGTACTTCGCGCCGCCGGCCAGCAGCTCCGTCGAGTAGCTGGCCCGGATGCTCTCCACCGTGCCCCAGGGTGCGGTGATGGTGCGGAAGGGGTTGCGCACGCGAAGGCGTTCGTCGGAGGCGAAGACCGCGGGGCGCAGGGTGAAGGCGATCACCAGGGGCGCCACGAAGAACAGCGTGGCGAGGGCGGTCACCGGCGTGCGGCCGTCGCCGCGCAGCAGGGCGTCGCCGGCGAGCCAGCCCACCAGGCCGAGCAGCAGCACGCCGGCGGCCAGCGCCGAACCGGAGCGGTAGATGCGGTCGGCGTACTTCTCGGGCTCACTCGTCATAAACACGATTCTGCCGGACCATCGCTCCGCTTCGGACAACCGTTACCCCATAGTTCCCTTTGTTCCCGTCGACCCCGTGGTGATCGGCCCGCCGACTGGACGATCGCGCTTTGTGTCACGTTCGCCGGCCGTACTCGGATGTTTCGTAGCGTCTGCGAAGCCACAGGAACCCAAGGAACCGAACACCGAGACGATCGAGGTGCGTTACCCATGCGCGTACGTCCCCTGGTGATCCCCCTGACGGCGGCGCTGGCCGTCGCCCTGACCGCGTTGGCCGGCACCGAGGCCGGCCCGGCGCCCGCCACCGTCGAAGCGGCCCCCGAGGCCCGGGGCGGTGGCGGGCACCACCGGGATGTGCCGGTGGTCTCGCACCGGGGCGCGCCCCGGCACGCGCCCGAGGAGACCGCCGCCGCCTACCGCGAGGCGCTGGCGCAGGGCGCCGAAGTCCTGGAGGGCGACGTCCAGTTGACGGCCGACGGGGAGCTGATACTGCTGCACGACGACACGCTGGCGCGGACCACCGATGTCGCGGAGGTCTTTCCCGACCGGGCGGGCGAGGACGTGGGCGCGTTCACCCTGGAGGAGATCAGGCAGTTGGACGCCGGCTCCTGGCATCGCGCGCGGTACGCGGGCGAGCGGGTGCCGACCGTCGAGGAGATCCTTCGGCTCAACCGGGGCCGCGCGGCGTTCACCTTCGAGTTGAAGGCGCCGGCGAAGAGCCCGGGGGTGGCGACCAGGCTGGCCGAGCTGCTCGACGAGTACGGCCTGGACGACGGTTCCAGGACGCGCGACGGCGCCTTCCGGATCATGGTGCACTCTCGGGACCAGGAGGCGCTGCGCGAGTTCAGCGAAGCGCTGCCCGAGGTGCCGATCGCCTATCTCACCGGTGGGACGATGTTGGAGGACGCGGAGCTCGCCGAGCTGGCCGACTGGACCGTCGGTGTCTTCGCCGACCCCAGGCAGACCCACGCCGGGGACATCCAGCGGGCTCGGGAGGCCGGGCTGCTCGTCTACAGCGACCCCGTGGACAGCCCCGAGCAGATCGAGATGGCGCTCGACCAGGGTTATGACTACCTGGTCACCAACCTCACCGACACCGCGCTGCGCGTCCGCGCCGGCCGTGACCCGCTGCCCAGGGCCGCCGGCGTGGTGGTCGACCACGTCTACCCCAACCCCTCGGGCGACGACATGCGGGAGGACGCCTCCGAGTATGTCGCGCTGCGCAACACCACGGACCGCGCCATCGATGTCGGCGGTCACTACCTGCGCGACCAGGCCGGCAACGTCCAGGTGCGCATCGAGGACGGCTACCGGATCCAGCCGGGCAGCCTGTTGCGCGTGCATATCGGCCGGGGCACCAACGGCCCGACCGACTACCACGCGGGCCTGGACACGGCGATCCTCAACAACACGCTCGGCGACACCATCCAGTACTACAACGAGCGCCATGTGATCGAGGACGTCTTCTCCTACATCGTCCCCGCCGTGGCCTAGGGATCGAGACGGCGCTGTGGCGGGTCGGCTATGCCCGGGAGGGTGTAGCCGTGGGGCTCTTCCCAGGGGATGTCGAGGTCGTCCATGTGCACATGCCAGCCGGAGTCGGGGAGGGCGCGGCGCAGTTGGGTGAGGGAGGCGAGGACATGGGCGATCACCTGTGGTTGCCGGTGGGGATCGCTCGGCAGCTTGGTGGCTCCGGCGAGTATCTCCTCCTGGGCGCGCCGCCGGCTGTCGTAGAGGAAGAGGGACTCCTCGTCGGCATGGGGGAAGGACACCTCGCGCGCGGCCAGCACCCGCTCGACCTCGGCCGCCTCCGCCGGGGTGGGCGGAGTGGCCCTGGTGGCGCGGTAGTAGAGGGAAACACTCATGACGGCAGCCTAGGACGAGGGTCTGACAACGGCCGCCCGCCGGGCGGCGCTTCAGGGGGGAGCGATCGCGCCACCCGACGCCAGGAGGGGCCGTAGGCCACCGAGGGGGCCGGCGGGCGCGCCTCCCGCACCCGGGGTCAGCAGCGCGGTTCCCGTCTTCCGCCGGTCGGGGACATGCCGTTGACGGAGGTCGGCCACGCCCCTACGTCCCCAAGGGGGTTCGGCCCCCGTGGCCAGGAGGCGGACCCCCGCCCCCGGGCGGTCGTACCGGCGCGGACGAGGCGCGGACGAGGCGGGGACGAGGCGGGGACGAAGGGGGCGACGCGCGGGCCGGCCAGGCCGTTCTCGCCTGCCCCGCGACGTCGGCTCGCCGCCTCGGGGGCGGACCGGCGGCCGGTTCGACGAGGCGGACGAGCCCCAGAGCGGCGGCGCCGACGCCGCTCAGCCGACGCCTTCCGACGCCGCTCGCGAACCCGGGCCAAGTGGCCAGTTCCCGTTCTTGTCACCGCGCGTCGCGATGGGAAGATTCTGTGCAGCGATTGTCGTGGGCATGACTTTTACGCGTATGTCCCGCACGCTACAGGCACCTCACGGTCAGCTCATCCACCGGATCCATGAATCCCTTTGGAGGCAGCAAGTGAGTTCGAAGCGCACCACCCCCCGTGGCCGAATGGCCCGTGGGCTCAGGGCACTTGCCGTAGCAACCGGCCTGATCGCCGTCTCCGCACTCGCGGTGCCGGGGGCAGCCCAGGCCGACTCCGTCCAGACGTTCAGCGCGACCCAACTCGCCACCGTGGCCCAGGCCGTCGACACCGCCGACGTGGGCGGCACCGCCTGGGCCGTGGACGAGGCGTCGGGCACGGTGCACGTCCTCGTCGACGAGTCCGTCACCCCGGCGGAGGTCGCGGCGATCGAGGAGAGTGCGGGGGCACTGTCCGGCGCGCTCGACATCGAGCACACCCCCGGCGTGTTCGAGCAGTACCTCCAGGGCGGTGACGCCATCTACGCCGACCTCGGTTGGCGGTGCTCCCTCGGCTTCAACGTCCGCTCGGGCAGCACGTTCTACTTCCTGACGGCCGGCCACTGTACCGATGACCCCTACGGCCCCACGCCGCCGTACCCGCTGTGGAGCGACGGGGTCAGCCAGATCGGCTTCACCGTCAGCTCGTACTTCCCCGGTGACGACTTCGGCCTGGTGCAGTACGACCCGCAGCCGGCCTCCGTGCCCGGCACGGTGCTCGGCGGCGGCACCATCACCTCGTTCGCCGACCCCGTGGTCGGTACGTCGGTCTGCCGTAGCGGCAGCACCACCGGCGTGCACTGCGGCAGCGTCACGGGGCTCGGCTACACCGTGGACTACGGCGGCGGCGAGGTCGTGTACGACATGATCAGGACCAACGTCTGCGCCGAGCCCGGCGACAGCGGCGGCCCGCTGTGGGGCGGCAGCGTCGGCTACGGTCTGACCTCCGGCGGCAGCGGCAACTGCTCCGTCGGCGGCACGACCTTCTACCAGCGCGTCACGGAGGCGGCGACCGTCTCCGGCGTGACGCTGCCCTGATCCGGCAGGCGCCTTGACCCGCACGGCCGTTGACCCGCACGGCCACTGACCCGGCACCCTGACCGGGTTGGCCGAGTCCCCGCCCGTTCGCACCGGGCGGGGACTCGGCGTCCGTCCCGGAGGGCACCCGGGACAGCGCCTCTAGGTAAGGCCCAACGACCTGACCAGGTCAAGCATCTCGGCGCGGTGCAGCGCCGCCGGGTTGGCCGCGACGGGGTGGATATGACCGTCGATCTCCAGGGCCACCAGCCCGTGCATCCGCCCCCAGACGCGCAGCGCGAGCGCCGCCGCGGCGGGGGGCACCTCCGGGAGGTCGGCCCGGATCTTGGCGACGTAGTCCGGGTGCAGATCGGACCAGTCGGTGTCCTCGGGCTGAAGGTGTCGCGCCTTGGGCCAGGCGGCGGCCACCAGGCCGGTCAGATCGCGGCAGACCCGGCGGGCCGTCATCTCCACAGGGCCGTCCTCGGGCGGCTGGTAGCCGGGGACGGGATGCCCGTAGAAGAGTCGGAAGCTCTCCGGATGCGCCAACGCCCACTCCCGCAGGGCCCCGCCCCAGGCCATCAGCCTGCCCGCGGGGTCGCTCGCCGGCACGGCGCGGCCGGCGCCCGTCAGCGCCTCGGCGAGCGAGTCGGCGATGCCGCTGATCAGCGCGGTGATCAGATCGTCCCGGGTGGGGAAGTAGCTGTAGATCGCGCGTGGCGTCATCCGCATCTCGCGGGCGATGCCGCGCAACGAGATCGCCCCTGGCCCCCCGTCGGCCAACTGCCGCAGCGCGATGGCCTTGATCTCCCGGCTGGTCTCCGCGCGTAGCCGCTCCCGGCGGCTCGGCACCACGGGCTCGCTCTCGTCCCTGCTCACATGGGGCAGGTTACCCGGGTGCGTTATTCTTCGGCGTGTCATTAGTACACGCCGTGTCCAAAGGGAGCGCTGACTCATGCCCGCCTATGTCATCGTCGGAGTCGATGTCCTCGACGAGGAGGCCGCGCTCGCCTACGCCGCCGTGGCCCAGCCGTCCGTCCTCGCTCACGGGGGCCGTTACCTGGTCGCCGGCCCCACGCCCGAACCGGTCGAGGGCGCCTGGGACTTCGCCCGCCTGCTGGTCATCGAGTTCCCCGACCTGGACCGGATCCGCGGGTGGTACGAATCCCCCGAATACCGGCACGCCAGGGAGCTGCGCGAGGACGCGACCCACGTCCGCATGCTCTTCGCCGAAGGCTCCCCACCCGAGGGCTTCTCCCTGCCGGCCTGAGAACGACGGCCTGGGGCGGGGGGCGGCGGGGGCGGCTCGGCGTGTGCCGCGCGCCGTTCTGGCCCGCTCAGGCCGGGAGGCCGGCCTGAGCCGCCAGGTCCTTCTTCAGGGCGTCCAGGGTGCGGGACGCGATGGCGTGGGCGGTGGGCAGGGCGGCTCGGTCGGCCGTCGGGACCACGACCTCCAGATAGCACTTGATCTTGGGCTCGGTGCCGGAGGGGCGGACGATCACCCGGGCCGCCGCCACCTCCCCCTCGCCGGTCAGGTGGTAACGCAGCCCGTCCGTCGGCGGCAGCTCGGCGCTGCCCTCGGCGAGGTCCTCGGCCGTGGCCACCGCGAGCCCGGCCAGCGCGGTGGGCGGGGTGGCCCGCAGCCGGGCCAGCGCGTCGGCGATCAGCGAGAGGTCGGCCACCCGGACGGAGAGCTGGTCCGTGGCGTGCAGCCCGTGCCGCACCGCGAGATCGGCCAGCAGATCCGTCAACGCCCGGCCCTCGGCGCGGAGTTCGGCGGCCAGCTCGGCGATCAGCAGGGCGGCCGTGATGCCGTCCTTGTCGCGCACGCCGGCCGGGTCCACGCAGTAGCCGAGCGCCTCCTCGAAGGCGTAGCCCAACTCGGGCACCCGGGCGAGCCACTTGAAGCCGGTCAGCGTCTCCGCGTAGGGCAGCCCGGCGTCCGCCGCGATGCGACCGACCAGCGACGACGAGACGATCGAGGTGGCGAACGTGCCTCGGCGGCCCCGCCGCACCAGATGGCTGGCCAGCAGCGCGCCCACCTCGTCGCCGCGCAGCATCCGCCAGCCGCCGTCGGCCGCCGCGTCCCGGACGCCGACGGCGCAGCGGTCCGCGTCCGGGTCGTTGGCCAGCACCAGGTCCGTGCCGGGGGTGGCGCGGGCCAGGTCGAGCGCCAGATCCATGGCGCCCGGCTCCTCCGGGTTGGGGAAGGCGACGGTGGGGAAGTCCGGGTCGGGCGCCGACTGTTGGGGCACCTCGACGGGGGCGGCGAAACCGTTCCTGGTGAACGCCTCGGTGAGCACCGACTGGCCCACACCGTGCAGCGGCGTGTACACCGTGCCCAGCGTGCGCGGTGCGCCCTCGGTGAGGGCGGCGCCGGTGCGGTCGAGATAGGCGGCGACGATTCCCTCGTCCAGCACCTCCCAGCCGTCCGCCGGCCTCGGCACCTCGGCCAGCGCGCCGACGGCGGCGATCTGGGCGGCGATCTCCGCGTCGGCGGGCGGCACGATCTGGCTGCCGTCGCCGAGGTACACCTTGTAGCCGTTGTCCCGGGGCGGGTTGTGGCTCGCCGTCACGGCGACGCCGGCCACCGCGCCCAACTCCCTGATGGCGAAGGCCAGCACGGGGGTGGGCAGCGGCCTGGGCAGCAGCACGGCACGCAGCCCGGCGCCGGTGAACACGGCGGCGCTGTCCCGGGCGAAGCGTTCGCTGTTGTGCCGCGCGTCGTAGCCGACGACGACCAGACCGGGGGAGCGGCCCCTGAGATAGGCGGCGAGCCCGGCGGCGGCGCGGATCACCACGGCGCGGTTCATCCGCGTCGGGCCCGCGCCCATCTCGCCGCGCAGCCCGGCGGTGCCGAACTGGAGCGTGCCGGCGAACCGTTCGGCGAGCGCCGAGGGGTCGTCCGCGTCCAGCAGCGCGGCCAGCTCGGCGCGGGTGTCCGGGTCCGGATCCTCGGCGAGCCAGCGCCTGGCCCGCGCGATCAGCTCGTCCCTGTCGCCGCCTGTGTCGCCCGCCACGTTCCCACTCCCGCCGCTCGGATCGTCCGCGTTGCCTCTTGTGCGCTTCCCGCCGAGGGACGCGTCAGGACTTGATCAGCACCTGGGCGAGGAGGTCGCCCATCCGGGCGGCCGAGTCCTGGCCGGCCCTGAGGACCTCCTCGTGGTTCAGCGGGGCCCCGGTGATCCCCGCCGCGAGGTTGGTGACCAGGGAGATGCCGAGCACCTCGGCGCCCGCCTCGCGGGCCGCGATGGCCTCCAGCACCGTGGACATGCCGACCAGGTCGCCGCCGATGGCGCGCACCATCCGGATCTCGGCCGGCGTCTCGTAGTGCGGCCCAGGGAACTGCACATAGACGCCCTCTTCGAGGCTGGGGTCGATCTCCTGACAGAGGGCTCGCAAGCGTGGCGAGTAAAGATCGGTCAGATCAACGAAGTTCGCGCCCACGATCGGTGAGGTCGCGGTCAGATTGATGTGGTCGCTGATCAGTATCGGCTGGCCGACCTGCATCCCCTCGCGTAGACCGCCGCAGCTGTTGGTGAGCACCACCGTCTTGCACCCGGCGGCGACCGCCGTGCGCACGCCATGGGTGACCGCGCCGACGCCGAGCCCCTCGTAGAAGTGGGTGCGGCCGACGAAGACCAACGCGCGTTTGTCGCCCACCTGGTAGGAGCGGATCTTGCCCGCGTGCCCCTCGGCGGCCGGCGGCGGGAAACCGGGAAGTTCGGTGACGTCCAGCTCCCGGGTCGGTGTCCCGAGACGCTCGGTGGCGGGGGCCCAGCCGGACCCCATGACCAGTGCGACGTCATGGCTGTTCACACCGGTCAACTCGCGTAGGCGAGCGGCTGCGGCGTCGCCCGAGCGGGCCATGTCAGATGCGTTCACAAGATGAGCCTAACCGCAATGTCCCTACGCGCGTAGACGGAATGCGCGCCTGGGATCGGGTACCAGCCATCGGACGGCGTTCGGCGGGTGGGCCGGGGCCCGTCTCAACAGGGGCGTTTGCGGATTTCCATCACATAGTCGTGCGGTGCCCCCGCCGACTCGGCGGCGTCGGCGATCTCGCCCAGGTACCGGGCCGACGGCAGCCCGCCCTCGTAGCCGTTGAGCACATACGCCCACGCGCCGACCTGGCCGTCCAGGGTGTCGACCCGGACCCGCATCCTGCGGTAGATGTCCAGGCCGACGCCCTCCCAGCGGTCGAGCCGCTCCTCGTCCATGGGCGCGATGTCGTAGAGGGCGACGAACACGTCGGGCGCCGGGGGGACGCCGGCCTCGGCCAGGGTGGCCAGGGCGCCCTCCCAACCCATCTCCTCCCCGCCGAAGGTGAGGCGCCAGCCGGAGATCCAGCCGGTGCCGCGCAGCGGGGAGTGCGGTGCGCGCCGGGCCATCAGCCGGGGGTCGAGGTTTCCGGCGTACGCGGCGTAGAGGGACATGGCCCTAGAGCGTACGGGAGAGGCACGCCGACACCCCCTGGTTCGGGGCGGAAGACCGCTCCCGCGAGTGACGGCGGCGCCGGGGAAGCGGCTCCGGGAGCGCCTCAGGGGGTCGGGGGCGGAAGGGGACGAGTCGTGCGGGACACTGGAATGGTGACTCGAATCGTGATCATTGGTGGCGGACCAGGCGGGTACGAGGCGGCGCTGGTGGCGGCGCAGCTGGGCGCGGAGGTGACCGTCGTCGACCGGGACGGCCTGGGCGGCGCCTCGGTGCTCACGGACTGCGTTCCGTCCAAGACCCTGATCGCGACGGCCGAGGTGATGACCGGCTTCGACTCCTCGCATGTGGAGCTGGGCATCGAGATCGACCACGACGGGGACGGCGTCGGGGACGAGGTGCGTGGCATCGGCGTGGATCTCGGCGTGGTCAACCGGCGGGTGAAGCGGCTGGCGCTGGCCCAGTCCCACGACATCACCGCCTCGGTGAAGCGGGCCGGCGTCACCGTGCTGCGCGGGCGCGGGCGGCTGCTGCCGGGGCAGGACACGGACGGCACCAGGAAGGTCGCGGTGACGGACGAGCGCGGCGCCGAGCGGGAGCTGGTCGCGGACGCGGTGCTGGTCACCACCGGCGGCCATCCCAGGGAGATCCCGGACGCCCGCCCCGACGGCGAGCGCATCCTCAACTGGACGCAGGTCTACGACCTCGGGGAGCTGCCGGCGGAGCTGGTCGTGGTCGGCTCGGGGGTCACGGGCGCCGAGTTCGCCGGCGCCTACCAGGCGCTGGGCTCCCGGGTGACGCTGGTCTCCTCGCGGGAGAGGGTGCTCCCCGGGGAGGACCCGGACGCGGCGGCCGTCCTGGAGGACGTGTTCCGGCGGCGGGGGATGAACGTGCTCTCCCGGTCGCGGGCCGCCGCCGCCAAGCGGGTCGGGGACCGGGTGGAGATCACCCTCTCGGACGGCCGGACGGTCTCGGGCACGCACTGTCTGATGGCGGTGGGGGCGGTGCCCAACACGGCCGACATGGGTCTTGAGGAGGCCGGGGTCAAGCTCACCGAGTCCGGCCATATCCACACGGACAAGGTGTCCCGCACCACGGCGTCCGGCGTCTACGCGGCCGGCGACTGCACCGGCGTCTTCGCGCTGGCCTCGGTGGCGGCGATGCAGGGGCGGATCGCGATGTACCACTTCCTCGGGGACGCGGTGGCGCCGCTCGATCTGAAGACGGTCTCGGCGAACATCTTCACCGACCCGGAGATCGCCACCGTCGGCTACAGCCAGCAGGACGTGGACGCGGGGCGAATCGACGCCCGGGTGGTGAAGCTGCCCCTGTTGCGGAACCCGCGCGCCAAGATGCAGGGCGTCCGGGACGGCTTTGTGAAGCTGTTCGCCCGTCCTGGTACGGGCATTGTGGTCGGCGGCGTGGTGGTCTCGCCTCGGGCCAGTGAGTTGATTCACCCGATAGCGATTGCCGTGGACAACAGTTTGACGGTGGAACAGATCGCAAAAACGTTCACCGTTTACCCCTCGTTGTCGGGTTCGATCGCGGAGGCGGCACGCCAGTTGCATACCCGAAAAGGGCTGGAAGAACAGTAGGCACAGGACGGCGCTGGAAGCACTGGGATGCGCCCCCGGCGCATAGCACGCCTGGGGCGTGCGTATAGACAACTTCGATAGATCCTCGCAACCTGCTGAAAGCAGATGGTCGTTGGGGTTACTGTCGGTTCCGTGTTCGCTGCAGAACGTCGTCAGATGATTCTCGAAATGGTGCGCGCCAACGGAGCCGTGTCGCTCCGCGAGCTGGCCCGCGTCGTCCAGACCTCAGAAGTGACCGTCCGGCGCGATGTCCGCGCCCTGGAGGCAGAAGGACTGCTGGACCGCAGACATGGAGGCGCGGTCCTCCCGGGTGGCTTCACCCGGGAATCCGGATTTCCCCAGCGGGCCATGGCCGCGACGGCGGAGAAGACCGCCATCGCGGAGCACGCGGCCTCGCTGGTGCGGGAGGGCGAGGCCATCGTGGTCGGCGCCGGCACCACCACGCAGGAGCTGGCCCGCCGGCTGGCCCGGGTCCCCGGGCTCACGGTGGTCACCAACTCGCTGCTGGTCGCCCAGGCGTTGGCGCACGCCAACCGCGTGGAGGTGGTGATGACCGGCGGCACCCTGCGGGGCTCCAACTACGCGCTGGTCGGCAGCGGTGCCGAGCAGTCGCTGCTGGGCCTGCGGGTCAGCCGCGCCTTCCTGTCCGGCTCCGGGCTGACCGCGGACCGTGGCCTGTCCACGTCCAACATGCTCGCCGCCAGCGTCGACCGGGCGCTGCTGCGCGCGGCGGCCGAAGTGGTGGTGCTGGCCGACCACACCAAGCTGGGCGCCGACACGGCGTTCCAGACCGTGCCAACCGACCTGATCACCCAGCTGATCACCGACCAGCCGCCGCCGGACGCGGAGAAGGCGGGAGCCGAGCTGGAGGCTCTCGCCGACCAGGGGGTGCGGATCTCGGTGGTCGGCGCGCCGCCGGCGCCGAACGTCAAGCAGCCGGCCGACCGGGGCGACGCGGTCCGCCGCGATCTGTCCCTGCCGGCGCCGAGGGCGACGGGGCATCCGGGCCTCTCCGGCACCCCGCCGATGGGCCAGCGGGTCTCGGACCTGGCGCCGCGCCGCCGGTAGCTCCACGGCCGCGGGCAGCTCCACGGCCGCGTGGCCGTGGCCGCCCGCCCTCGCCCCGGCCCGCCGGGCCGAGGCGAGGGCGGGGAAGTGCCGGCTGGGTTCGGCAGGTTCGGCCGGGTCACGGGGCGGTGAGGTCCAGCCAGACCCGGGGCGCCCTGTCCCGGTGGTGCACCCTGCCGACGGTCAGCTCGAGCGTGCTGCCCACGGCGGGCAGCGCCCGCGCCAGCCGGCGCACGCCCGGCTCGTGCCCCCGACGGATGACGTCCAACGACGCGCCGAGGTGCTCGTAACCGCGCACCCGCGCCGTGATCCCCCACGGCTGGTGGCTGGTGACCGTCACCAGCAGCACCTCGCCGACCCCCGGCACGGTGCCATCCGGCCGGGGCTCCGCCCCGGTCGCGCCTGTCGCCTCGGTCCCCTCGGTCGCCTCGGCGATGGTTCCTCCCACTGGTCCGCGCACCCACGCGCCGACTCGGCCGGCAGGGAAAGCCGGCGCGGCCGGCGGTCCGTCGCGTGGCGGGTACGGACCGGCGGCCGGGGCCGGGGGATCAGTCCTTGATCTCGCAGATGACCGCGCCCGCGGAGAGGGAGGCGCCGACCTCGGCCTTGAGGGCGCCGACGGTGCCGGCGCGGTGGGCGTTGATCGGCTGCTCCATCTTCATCGCCTCCAGGACGATGACCAGCTCGCCCTCCTCGACGCGCTGGCCCTCCTCCACCGCGACCTTGACCACCGTGCCCTGCATCGGCGACGGCAGCGCGTCGCCGGTCGGCGCCGCCGCCGCCCGCTTGCCGGCCTTGCGGCGCGCCGGCCGCGCGCCGCCGGCGACGGCCGCGCGGGCCAGCGGCATCGCCAGCGTGGCGGGCAGCGAGACCTCCAGCCGCTTGCCGGCGACCTCGACGACGACCGTCTCCCTGATGCCGCTCTCCTCGGCCTCGCTCGGCACCGAGTCGAAGGCGGGCAGGCTGTTGCCGTACTCGGTCTCGATCCACCGCGTGTGGACGGCGAACGGCTCCCCGACGCGGCCGTTCACCTCGGGGGCGAACGCCGGGTCGGTGACCACGTCGCGGTGGAAGGGCAGCACGGTGGCCATGCCCTCGACCTGGAACTCCGCCAGCGCGCGGGACGCCCGCTGAAGGGCCTGCCGCCGGTCGGAGCCCGTGACGATGAGCTTGGCGAGCATGGAGTCCCAGGCGGGGCCGATGACCGATCCCGACTCGACGCCGGTGTCGACCCGCACGCCGGGGCCGAGTGGCGGCGTGAACGTGGTGACCGTGCCGGGCGCCGGCAGGAAGTTGCGGCCCGGGTCCTCGCCGTTGATCCGGAACTCGATGGAGTGGCCGCGCAGCGGCGGGTCGTCGTAGCCGAGGGCCTCGCCCTCGGCGATCCGCAGCTGCTCGCGCACCAGGTCGAGCCCGGTGATCTCCTCCGTCACCGGATGTTCCACCTGGAGGCGGGTGTTGACCTCAAGGAAGGAGATGGTGCCGTCCTGGCCGACGAGGAACTCGCAGGTGCCCGCGCCGACATAGCCGGCCTCGCGGAGGATCGCCTTGGACGCGGCGTAGAGCTCGGCGTTCTGCGCGTCCGTCAGATAGGGCGCGGGGGCCTCCTCCACCAGCTTCTGGTGGCGCCGCTGGAGGGAGCAGTCGCGGGTGGAGACCACGACCACGTTGCCGTGGGTGTCGGCCAGGCACTGCGTCTCGACGTGGCGCGGGCGGTCGAGGTAGCGCTCGACGAAGCACTCGCCGCGGCCGAAGGAGACGGTCGCCTCGCGGACCGCCGAGTCGAACAGCTCGGGGATCTCCTCCAGCGTGCGGGCGACCTTCAGGCCGCGACCGCCGCCGCCGAAGGCCGCCTTGATGGCCACGGGGAGCCCGTGTTCGCGGGCGAAGGCGACGACCTCGTCGGAGCCGGCGACGGGGTCCTTGGTGCCGGCGACCAGGGGTGCGCCGGCGCGCTGTGCGATGTGTCGGGCGGCCACCTTGTCGCCGAGCGAGCGGATGGCGTCGGGCGACGGGCCGATCCAGGTCAGGCCGGCGTCGAGCACGGCCTGGGCGAAGTCGGCGTTCTCGGACAGGAATCCGTAGCCCGGGTGAACCGCGTCCGCCCCCGCGACGGACGCGGCGTTGAGCACCTTGTCGAAGTCCAGATAGCTGCTGGCCGGTGTGTCGCCGCCCAGGGCGAACGCCTCGTCGGTGGCCCGCACATGCAGGGCGTCCCGGTCCGGCTCGGCGTAGACGGCCACGCTGGCGATGCCGGCGTCCCGGCAGGCCCGGGCTACCCGCACGGCGATTTCGCCACGGTTGGCGATGAGCACCTTACGCACGATGGCTCCCTCCTTGGAACATAGCGATTTTAGGCACTGGCGACACCTCGCAACGAGTCGCCCACAGGGGTGACCTCGCCCACACCTGGCGTGGGAGGCAGCGCTTTTGAGCGCTTGCGGCCTTGCGATACCAAGGTACGCGCCCTGTTGACGGTGATCACTTGACCGGCGCTCCCGAGGGAGCGAGGTCACCGAGGTCAGCGCCTCGCGGCGGCGGTTGTTGTGGGGATCGCACAATGGTTCATGGAATTCTTTGCGGCTGCGAGAAGCCTTGTCCGACCCGTTACCCGGCAGTAGCGTGCGCGCCGTGAACCGAGGCAGACGAAGCGTGACGGCGCTCACCGCCGCAGTGGTCATCGGTTGGGCAGCGGCCCTCGGGCTGCTGCACGGGGTGCTCGGGCTGGCGGTCGACCGTCAGCAGATGTCGATCGCCGGAGTGCCGGCCACCACGCTCAGTGTGGCCGCCTGGGCGGCGGGCGCGGCGCTGGCCGTGTTCCTGTGGTGGGTGGGCGGGCTGTTGACCTGGATGGCGGTGCGGGACGTGGCGCCGGGACGGTTCGGGCGGGCGGCGCTCGGCGGTGCCGCCGCGCTCCAACTGGCCCTGGGCGCGCTGTCCGTCGGGCTGGTCGGCTGGTGGGCCTTCGCCGTGGTGATGGTGGTCTTCGGCCTGTTGGTGCTCTGCCTGGTGCTCCACCCTGCCGAGGGCCTGGGCGCGGCGTCAAGGCGTCCACAGGTCGGTGATGGCGACGCCGACTCCGGCGAGCAGCTTCCGCAGCAGCGGCAGGGAGAGGCCGATGACGGTGCCGGGGTCGCCGGTGACGCCGTCGACAAACGGGGCGGACCGCCCGTCCAGGGTGAAGGCGCCGGCGACGTGCAGCGGTTCGCCGCTGGCGACATAGGCGGCGATCTCCGCGTCCGAGGGATCGCCGAAGTGGACGGTGGTTGACGCGACGGCCGTGCGGCGGCGTCCGTCGGCCGTGTCGATCAGGCAGTGCCCGGTGCGGAGCACGCCGTCCCGGCCGCGCATCGCCTTCCAGCGGGCGGTGGCCTCCTCGGCGTCCGCCGGCTTGCCGAGCGCCGCGCCGTCCAACTCCAGCACGGAGTCGCAGCCCAGCACCAAAGCGCCGGCCGCGGCCGGCCGTTCGGCGACCGCCAGGGCCTTGGCCTCGGCGAGCAGGCCGGCCAACTCCTCGGGTGAGTCGGCGATCAGCGCCTCCTCGTCCACCCCGCTGACGATCACATCGGGCGTCAACCCGGCCTGTCGCAGCAGCCCGAGCCGC
This sequence comes from Streptomyces profundus, assembly GCF_020740535.1. Lineage (NCBI taxonomy): Bacteria > Bacillati > Actinomycetota > Actinomycetes > Kitasatosporales > Streptomycetaceae > Streptomyces > Streptomyces profundus. The sequence continues at coordinate 2,312,705 of NZ_CP082362.1, read as the reverse complement.
GCCGGGGACTGGGACGCCAACACCAGCCGCCGCGTGGCGGCCCCGCTCTCACTCACGCGCTCTCACCCATGGGCCCGAGGTTAGCCGCACCGCCCGGGACCCCGGCCGGCGGCCTGTTTGAGATCCCGGCGAGCGGTCACTCGGGGCGGCAGCCCCTCGCCGGTCGGGTGGCTGCGAGGGCTGGACGACGGTGCGCGGCCGGCGGGGAGCCGGGACGGGCCCGGAACGTTCACCCACGGCGTCGACGAGGAGGCGGTCACCATGCCCAGTGGTTCATCTCCCAAGCGGGAACGGCAGTACGAGGACATCAGGAAGAGCGCCAGGAAGCGGGGCGAGAGCGAGCGCCGCGCGGAGGAGATCGCCGCGCGCACGGTCAACAAGGTGCGCGCCAGGACCGGTGAGAGCCGCACGGCCAGCCGCATCTCGACGCGCGACATGGCGCCGTCGAGGCGCGGCGGCGAACGCTCCCACCGGGGCGCCAGCGGCCCGACCTACGACCAGCTCTACGCGGAGGCCCAGCGGCGGAAGCTGCCTGGCAGGTCCCGGATGAACAAGGACCAGCTCCGGAAGGAGCTCGGCGAGGAGTAGGGGCCAGGCTCAGAAGAGCGGGGCCTGGTCCTCCCGGTGTTCCAACGGCGTGAGCGCGGCGCTGGAGCGGGCGTCGGCAGCGGCCCGCTCCAGCGCCCAGCCGGCGAGCAGCCGGGTGTCGAGCAGCACGGACCGCCCGGAGTCCCCGTTGGGCGCGTCCAGATAGAGATCGCCGCCGATCCGGCAGCGCACCGTTCCCCTGAGCACCTGCCCGGGGGCGAGCGGCGCCACGGCCATGGCGGGGCGCAGCCCGTCGGCCGGCAGCGGGTAGGCGGCGGTGTGGTCGACGACGGCCGGGGGGTCGCGCCTGGCCTGCCCTTCCGGCCAGCCGGGCAGCCGGTGGGCCCGTTCGGCGGTGGCGAGCAGCGCGGCGGCCCGTTCGCCGGGCTCGGCGGGACGGGCCCTGGCGTCCCGCTTGCGGGTGGCGGTGACCCGGTCGGGCAGGCCGAGGGCCGTCCCGAGCAGGTGCTCGCAGCGGCGGGCGGCGGGGAGCGGGCCGGTGGACAGGACGGTGGAGGCGAGCGCGCCCTGCTCCAGCAGCCGGGCGCTGCCGCGTTCGACGGCCGTGATGCCGACCTTGACCACCGTGCCGTGGTGCGCGAGATAGACGGTGAACGGGCGCGGGTCGTCGAGGCTGGTGTCGGCGGCGACCGAGTGGAGGCGGTCCAGCGTCTGGCAGGAGGCGCACCGCGCGCCACGGGCCGCCGGGTCGATCAACGCGGCGGTCGGACAGGCCAGTTGCCGGCCCGACCGCCAGACGCCGACGCAGCGGCGGTCGGCGCCGGCGGCGAGGGCCAGCTCGGTGCCCACCGGCAGCGGGCTGGTGCGCGACACCCCGCCGGGGCCCGCCCACTCCCAGCGGGCCGAGCCGTCGCGCCAACTCACGCCGAGCGCACGCCAGTCGTTCATGCCCTCGACCGCGCTTCCGTGGGCGGGAGTTCGGCGGAGAGCAGGCGCAGCGCGTCCGCTGACGGTCCGTCATGCGGCGTGTAGATCTCCAACCGGTGGTCGACGCTGTCGGGTTGGAGCCAGACCTGGTAGTCGACATCGACCCGGCCGACGGTCGGATGGCGCAGCCGCATAGTGCCCACGGTGCAGTCGGCGACCTCGCCCCTCGCCCAGAGGCGGGCGAAGTCGTCGCTGCGGATGGCGAGTTCACCGATGAGCTCGGCGAGCCGGCGGTCCGTCGGGTACCGGCCGGCGGTGAACCGCAGGTAGGCCACGTGGACGCGGGCGAGTTCGTCCCAGTTCGCGTGGAGTGCGCGGGAGTGGGCGTCGAGGAAGAACATCCGTGGGATCGACGGCCTGCGCTCGGGGTCCAGGGGCGCATCGAAGCCGATGTGTTCGGCGACCAGGGCGTGTCCGGCGCGGTTCCACGCCAGCACGTCCCCCCGGCGCCCGAGGACGACGGCCGGCGTCAGCCGGTCGAGGGACGCCAGAAGGGCGAGGACCCGGGGGTGTGGCCGCTCGCCCCGGTGGTGGACGAGCGGCGGCACGGCCGGCCGGCGGGCCAGGTTGTGCAGGTGGGCGCTCTCCGTCGCGTCGAGCCCCAGCGTGCGGGCGAGCGCGTCGAGGACCTGTCGGGAGGCCGTTCTGGCCTGGTCCTGTTCCAGCCGGGTGTAGTAGCCGGCGCTCACGCCGGCGAGTTGGGCGAGCTCCTCGCGCCTGAGGCCCGGAACGCGGCGCGCCGTGCCATAGGTGCGGAGCCCGACGGCGGCCGGGGTGACCCGGGCGCGACGGCTTCTGAGGAACGCCCCGAGGCTCTCCGCCCCCATGGCCCGCTCCGTGGCCTGTTCTGTGGCCTGTTCTGTGGCCTCCATGGTTCCGAGCATAGGGAGGTTCCGGTCGTGCCCGGGTACCCCTGCGGGGTGTACCCATGGCGCGGGGCTGGTCGCCTTTCGCGCGGCCCCCGATCGTTTGTGGGCATGAACGAAACCGCTGTCTCCCACCGTCCCGGCCTGCGCGCCTGGCTCGGCCTGCTGGTGATCCTGGGCCCGGTGCTGCTGGTCGCGATGGACGGCTCGGTGCTGTTCCTGGCGATGCCGAAGGTCACCGAGGCCCTGGCGCCGACCGCCGACCAGGCGCTGTGGACGCTGGACATCTACGGGTTCGTCGTCGGCTCCCTGCTGATCACCTTCGGCACCATCGGCGACCGTTATGGCCGGCTGCGACTGCTGATGATCGGCGTGACCCTGTTCGGGCTCGCGTCCCTGGGGGCGTCGTTCGCCTCGACCCCGGAGGCGCTGATCGCCTTCCGGGCGCTGATGGGCCTGGCGGGGGCGACGCTGTTGCCCTCGGCGCTCGCGGTGCTCAGCGAGCTGTTCGTCGATCCACGGCAACGGGCGCAGGCCATCGGGATCTTCGCCGCCGCCTTCGCCGCCGGGTTCGCGATCGGTCCCGCCGTCGGCGGGCAGCTGCTGAGCCACTTCTGGTGGGGGTCGGTCTTCCTGGTCAACCTTCCGGTCGTCGTCCTCTTCCTGGCGCTGGCCCCGGTCCTGCTCCGCGAGGTGGCGGCCACCCGGCCGGGGCGGGTCGACGCCCCGAGCGTGGCGCTCTCCGCGGTGGGGCTGCTGCTGACGATCTACGCGGTCAAGCACACGGCGGCGCGGGGCGCGGCGGCCGACACGGTGGCCGTCGGACTCGTCGGCCTACTGCTCCTGACATGGTTTGTTCGACGGCAACTGCGGCTTGAACGACCGCTTATTGACTTCGGCCTGTTCCGCGACCGGGTTTTTACCATTGCGATCATCACCGGTCTGTTGCCGCTCGCCGCGTGGTCGGCGACGGCCTATCTCTCGGGCGTCTACCTCCAGTCGGTGCTGGGGATCTCCGTGCCGCGCGCCGCGCTCCTCACCGTTCCCGGGGCGCTGATCCTCACCGTCACCTGCGTCGTCACGCCCCGGTTCGTCGCGCGGGTCGGCAGAAGAGCGGCGCTGGTCGGCTGCCATCTCCTCGTCGCCGGCGGGCTGTCGCTGCTGCTGCCCGTCGCCTCGTCGGGCGGGGTCGGCTGGTTCATCGCCTCCACGGCGCTCGCCGGCGTCGGCTACGGCATCTCGTTCAGCGTCGTCGCCGAGACCGCCGTCGCGGCCGTGCCGGCGGACCGCGCCGGATCCGCCGCCGCGATCGCCGAGACCAGCAACGAGATCGGCAACGCCCTCGGCATCGCGCTGCTCGGCTCGCTGGCCGTCCTCGTCTTCCGCCTCCAGGGCCCCGAACTCGCCGGCACCTTCGGCGAGACGGTCGACCTGCCCGCTCTCGCCCCCGCCGTCATCGACCAGGCGAGGGACGCCTTTGTCACCGGCCTGCGGGTCGTCGCCGCCACCGCGAGCCTTCTCCACGTCGCGCTGGGGCTGCTCACCCTGCGCTGGGTGCCGACGGCGGAGAAGGCGGCGGCCTAACGGGAGTCGGGCGCGGTGCCCCAGTCCCAGAGCGCCTGGAGGACGGGGCCGAGCGCCCGCCCGCGCTCGGTCAGCCGGTAGGTGACGGTCGGCGGCCAGCCGGCGCGGCGCTCGCGGCGCACCACGCCCGAGGCCGCCAGCTGCCGCAGCCGGTCGGTGAGCACCTTGTCGGACAGCTCAGGGAGCGCGGCGGCCAGCGCGCTGTAGCCGAGCGGCGCCTGGGCCCGGAGCAACTCCCGTACCAGCAGCGTCGTCCAGCGCCCGCGCAACGCCGCCAGCGTCACCTCCACCGGACAGTCGCGGTGCGGCTGCGCCGTCCGCGCGAGCGGATCGTCCGGCAGCCCGGGGCGCGGCGGAGGGTGCGCCTGGTGGCGCACCGTTGGGTGAGTCACGTGCTGGCCTCCTAGGGTCGCCGACATGAACGCATCGCAGTCGCACGATAGTCCGACCCCGCCGCGGCCCCTGCCCCTGGCGAGGGAGCCGGAGCGGGTGCCCGAGGTCTTCGCGTCCCGCTTCAACAGCGGTGACGCGGCGGCGCTCGACGAGATGTACGCCCCCGACGCGGCGTTCGTCACCCCCGAGGGGCGGGTGGCGCGCGGCGCCGGGGCCATCGCGGTGGCCAACGCGGGATTTCTCTCCCTGGGCCGCCCCATCGTGGTGCGCCCCCGCGCGGTCACGGTGGTGGACGACACCGCGCTGCTGGTCGTGGACTGGGAGCTGTCCGGCGTCGATGTCGCCGGCACCGCGACCGACATCGCCCGCCGCGGCCCCGACGGCATCTGGCGCTACCTGGTCGACAGCCCGTTCGGCGGCGGGCCGCTCGGGGACGGCCCGCTCGGCGGCCAGCGCCCGGCGCGCTGACCGGCGTGAGGCCAACTGGCGCGCGCCCCCTGCGATCGGCGACGTTGTGGGCGGGTATGCGCCGTTGACCTCGGGCCTGTGGAACGACCTACCGTTCTGCCATGGCCACGAACAGTGAACCCGTGATCCTCGACAGCGACATCGACGCGTGTGGCGTCCCGCCCGGCACCCGGCGAAATGTGCTGTTTGTCGATGTCGACCCCAAGTTGGTCGACCTCCACACGCTGCCGGAGTCGGACGGCGTCCGGATGCGCGCCGCCCGCGCGGCGGTCGACGCCCAACTGAGGGCGCTCGGGCTGACGGTGGAGCGCTGCGTCATCGACTGCGGCGCGGCGGCGGAGTCCGTGGTGCGGGACGCCCTGTCCCGTGGCGACGTCGACTGCGTGCTGATCTGCGCCGGGGCCCGGGTGGTACCGGAGAACCTCCTGCTGTTCGAACGCGTCATCAACACCGTCCACCGCCACGCCCCCCGGGCGACCATCTGCTTCAACAGCTGCCCGGCGGACACCGTGGACGCCGCCCGCCGGGGCCTGGCCGCCGCAGCCGCCAACCGTTGACCGCGCAGCGGGACGCTCGACTGTCAGTGGCCTGGGCTAGGTTCGCCAGCATGGACTCGGCCTCGCTTCTCCACCACCTCCGCACCGAGCTGACCGCCTTCCGCGCCTGCCTCGACGGCGATCCCTCCGCGCCCGTCGCGCACTGCGGCGACTGGACGCTGCGCGATCTGGCCGAACACCTCGGCGGCGGCAACGTCTGGGCCGCCACCGCCGTGACCGAACAGCACGGCGACGGCCGGGGCGCGCCGGCCCCCCGCGAACGGGCCGCGCTGGCCCGCTGGTTCGACGACACGTCGGCGACGCTGCTCACGGCGCTTGACGCCGACCCCGCCGCCAGCGCCTGGACGTTCCACCCGCCCCACACGGTGGGCTTCTGGCGGCGGCGCCGCGCCCTGGAGACGCTGGTGCACCGCTGGGACGCCGAATCCGCCCTGGGCGTGGCCCGCCCGCTCGATCCCCTCCTCGCGGGCGAGGGCGTGGCCGAGGTCTTCGACACGATGGCCCCCCGGCAGGTGGCTCGCGGCCGGGTCCGGCCGCCGAGCCAGGCGCTGCGCCTCACCGCCACGGACACGGGCGCCAGCTGGGCCTACGGACCGGGCGGCCCGGTGGCCACGCTCTCGGCGCCCGCCGAACAGCTCCTGCTCCTGCTCTGGGGTCGCATACCCGCCGACAGCCCGGCCCTCCACTGGTCCGGCGACCACCCGGCCGCCCTCGCCTTCCTCGCCGGCCCGCTCACCCCCTGAGCCGCCGCCGACCGGGTCGCTCGGCGGCGCGCGGGCCCCGGTCCGTGGCGCGCGGTGCGAAGCCGTTGGCGTGCACCGCTATGGGCGCCGCCGGCGCGAGCCGGGAGGGTGTCAGGGGAACCCCGGTTCCGCTGGCTGCACGGCCCGACGACGCGCGCGGGAGGCGATCCACCCATGGCCGACACCTGCTGGGGCGGCGCGACGGGGGACCGGGAGGCGGGAGCATGACCTACCCGCTGTCACCCGGCCCCCTGGGCGCGAACCCGGACCTGGCGTTGGACCTGTTGACGGGGGATCGGCGGTCGGCCGAGTTCCCCACCCTCGGGTTCGTCCCCTGCCCCGGCGACGCCGACGCCGCCGATGGCCTGGCCAACGAGGTCAGGGCCGTCGCCACCAAGCTGGGCGACACCCTCGCCGAGATGAACGGCTCGGCCTTCCAGCAGAGGTGGGAGGGAGGGGCGGCGGACGCGTTCAGCGAGGGCTGGGGGCAGCTGCGGCCGAAGCTGGAGACGCTCCACCACTCGCTGGACCGCGCCGCCGACACCCTCCAGGAGTGGGCCGGGTACATGCCGGGCCGACAGAGCGAGGCGCGCGGGCTCGAACAGCGCGCCCGCGCGGCCCAGGACGCCCACGACGCGCTGCCGGCACCGCCGGGCGGCGGGGGCATCACGGGCGCGCTCGTCAGAGTGAGGATGACCGAATCCGAACGCCGTGACGAGGAGCGGCGCGAGCAGCTCGACGGCCAGCTGCGGGAGATCCGCCAGCAGGCGCTGACCCTCGCGCTGGCCTATATCGCCAGGGGCCAGGACATCGCCGAGCGGCTGCGGAGCGGGCTGGACGACATCTCCGAGGGAGGGCTCCTCTGCCGCGTCTGGCGCGCCCAGGAGCAGGCGGTGGGCATGCGGTTGGACGCCGTCCGGGGCTGGATCGTCGGGAACGCGGACCGGATCAAGAACGTGGGCGACGTGCTCGCCCTCGACAGCACCGCGATGGGGACGGCCGCCGAGCTGCCCTTTGTGCCGGGGCCGGCCAAGAAGGCCCTCGGCGCCGGGGGAGCCGTCCTCGGGCTCGGCGCGCTCGTCACCCACGGCACGGCGAAGCTCGCCGGCGCCGACGTGAGCTGGCGCAGCCTCGGCCAGGATGCCGTGGGGGCTGCGGGTCTTGGTTCGCTGGTCAGCACGTACAGGTCGGTGAGCACGACCGTCACGGCGGTGGGGCGCGTCGGGACCACGGACAGCGTGGTCACCACCGCCCAGGACCCGTCCGCGCCGCACTACCTCAAGCCACAGGGCAAGGGGCAGTGGGCCACGGCGCTCACCGGCAACCACATGCTGGTGGCGTGGGAGAACGCCTGGCGGGCCGGCGGCAAGAAGCGGTAGCAGCCCGAAGGGAGTTCATGGATGGTGCGGGTCACCTTCGAAGCGCCCGAGGACTTTGCCGAGACCCCGGTCGGGATGACCGAGGAGGAGGTTCGGAAACACGTCGCGGCCCGGCTGCGCGGGGGCGCCGACGGGGCGCGCGCCCCGAGCGCGGAGACGCTGAGCGAAGTGCGGGCACACTCGCAGCGGTTGAGGGAGTCGGGCACGCTCTACTGCGGCTCGTTCCTCGGCGCGGTGGACGCCGAACCGTCCCTGGCCACACTGACGGTGAACGTCGTGGAGTTCCCCTGTGGCGACGATCCACGGCTCGCCACGGAGGGCATGGCGCAGGCGCTGTCGGCGGCCAGGGGGCCGCTGTGGGCGGGCAGCCTCTACGAACTGCCGTGCGGGCAGCCGGCCTGCGTGCTGACCGGCCCCGTGGTCCACCGGTCGCCGGAAGCGGGCCCGGACGCCGCCGAGGTGGCCTACGCGAAGCTCCAGGCGTTCGTGCCGGTGCCCCTCAGCCGAGCCTCTGGCGAACAGCTGCTGCTGGTCGTCGACTTCAGCTCCCCGTCGCCGGGGCACTGGGACCGCTACATGGAGATCCCGGCGCGACTGCTGCGCAGCCTCTCCTTCGCCGAGACCGAGACCGAGACCAGTACCGAGACCAGTACCGAGACCGAGCGGGAGGGGCCCTGAGCATGGGTGACCTGTATGTGGAGTACCAGTCCGTCATCGCGCGGCGGCACAAGGTGCGGGAGCTGCACGGCCGGCTGCTGGCGGCGGGGCGGACCGTCCGGAACGTCAGGGGCGACGAGCTGGGGGTCGCCGAGCTGGTGTCCGTGCTGAACGACGCGGGAGAGGACTGGGAGCGGGAGACGGGAAAGCTGGCCGAGGTCTTCGACCGCGCCGTGGACTCGCTCGGTGACGTGTTGGAGCACTTCCGGGCCGTGGACGAGGAGATGCGGCAACGCGCGCGCCGCACCGCCGAGCCCGTGCCGCCCCCGGTCAGAGATAGGTGATGCCGGTCAGCTCCTCGGCCGCGTTCCAGAGCCGCCAGCCGACGTCCGGATCGGCCGCCTCCGGGCTGGGCCTGACCTCGACGACATGGCCCCTGATCTCGCGGAACCCCGAGGGGCCGAAGAACTGGCCGCCGCGCACCCCGGGCGCGGTGGCGGCGTGGAGCTGGGGCAGGGCGCCCCGCGCGGCCGAGGTGAACGCCAGCTGCGTCCACCGGTCGATCGTCCGGGCGGCCCGGCCGGCGTCCTGGAACGCCCGCGCGCTGAGGTTGGTGCGGCAGATCCCGGGATGCGCGACGACGCTGGCCACGGATGACCCCGACTGCCGTAGCCTGCGGTCGAGTTCGAGGCCGAAGACGGTGGTGGCGAGCTTGGAACGGGCGTAGGCGCGGCGCGGGTTGAAGTCCTGACACTGCATCAGATCCGCGAAGTCGAGGCGGGCCCCCCGGTGCGCCGTCGAGCTGAGGCTGACCACGCGGGCGGCGTCCGCCTGGCCGAGGCCGTCGAGCAGCAGCGCGGTGAGCGCGAAGTGGCCCAGCACGCTGACTCCGAAGTGCGCCTCGAAGCCGTCGGCCGTGGCGCGGGGCGGGCCGAGATGGAGCACGCCGGCGTTGTTGACCAGCAGGTCGAGCGCCGGGAAGTCGGCCGTCACCCCCTTCGCGAAGGCGCGCACCGAGGCGAGCGAGGCCAGGTCCAACTCCCTTGGTTCCAGGGTCGCTTCGGGGATGGTGCGGCGGATCTCCCGGACGATCGGCTCGGCGGCCCCGACATCGCGCACCGCCATCACGACGTGCGCTCCGTGCCGGGCCAGCTCGGTCGTGGTGACCAGGCCGAGCCCCGAGTTGGCGCCGGTGACGACGGCGACCCGGCCCCGCTGGTCGGGGATCTGATCGGCTGTCCAAGGGGGCGCTGTCCGTGCCGGCATAACCGTTCCTCCTGACAGGGGGGCGGGGGCTGGTGCGTCGAGCTCGTCGGGACCGTCGACGCGGCCCGGATGAGGGGAACGGTAGGGCCGGAGCGGGTGCGGCCGGTCGTACCCGTCTCCCTAGGATCACGGGACCTACCCTCGGCACCGCCGGTACCGGCATCCTGGTCGTATGGCTGTGGACCACTCGTTCGCCCGCGAACTCGGTGACTTCCTCCGCGCCCGGCGCGGCCGGTTACGCCCCGCCGACGTCGGGCTCGAACCCGGCCCGCGCCGCAAGGTGACCGGGCTGCGCCGCGAGGAGATCGCGCTGCTGGCGGGGTTGAGCACCGACTACTACCAGCGCATGGAGCAGGGCCGCGACGTGCGGCCTTCCGACGATGTCCTCGACGCGATCGCCGGCGCGCTCTGCCTCGACGACAACGAGCGCCGGCACCTCTTCACCCTGGCCAGAGCGGCCCGCCGGTCGAAGCCGGCGCCCACCAGGCGCGCCCAGGAACGGGTGCCGAACAGCACCCGGCATCTGCTGCGCGCCATGACCACCCCGGCGGTGGTGCTCGGCCAGCACCTCGACCTGCTCGCCTGGAACCCGCTCGCCGAGGAGCTGTTCGGCGACCCGACCACCATGCCGCCCGGCCACCGCAACGCGCTTGTCTCCCTCTTCCAGGACCCCGAGACCCGGCTGCGCTGCCCCGACTGGGAGCCCACAGCGCTCCAGTACATCGGCATGATGCGCGCCGCCGTCGCCACCGACCCGACGCATCCGCGCGCCACCGCGATCATCGGTGAACTCAGCATCCGCAGCGCGGACTTCCGGCGCTACTGGGCGCGGCACGACGTGCGGGAGACCGTGCACGGGACGAAGGTGTTCCGGCATCCGCGCGTCGGCGAGATCGCCGTCGAGTGGGACACCTACCCGCTGCCGGGCAGCCCGGGGCCGGTGCTGCTCGTCTACACCGCCGAACCCGACACCCCGGCCGCCGAGCGACTCCAACTGCTCGCCTCGCTCCGCGCCGCCAGGGACCGCGACCTCGAACGCTCCCCCCGCCGCCCCGAACGCACAACCGGCACCGGCTGGATCTTCGGCGACGACCCACGACCGTAGCGAGCCCCGACCCTCGCGGTCCCCTACCCCGCCCCGCCGCCCGCCGCCGGCCGCTGACCACCCGGTCCCCCACCGGGGACGGCCGGCCGGTGACCGACCGGCGACCGTCGGCCGGCCACGGCTCTCCCGCCAGTACTCCCGCACATGCGTCTGGTGGGCACGTTGCTGCCGCAGCCGCATGAACGCCGAGGACCGGACGAAGCGGTCCGACGCGCTTCCGTCCTCCCGAACCCGGGGACGGACCACCGCCTCGCCGCCGCACGCGTTCGGAGCGCTTGCCCAGGGCGGACTGCTCCTGCCGGGAGACACACCAGGGGTCGTTCAGATCCCAGCCGGCTCTCCAGCCGCCACGCGGTGGGTTCGCAGGACCGGAACACGTCCTCGAACTCGCTGTAGTCGATCAGCGTCGGCGTCCTTTCGACATCCCTGGGCGCGAAGTCGGCCAGCAGCACACGCGGCACGACGACGAACCCCTCCCTCTTCTTGACGTTCCTGAGCTGCGCCACCTCGTCGGGATCGGTCACCGCTTCGCCCTGGACCAACATCTCGCCGGTGATGATTCTCCCGACCCGGGCAGAGTCGGCCTCGCCTCATCTGGGCCAGTAGCTGGTGCGCCAGGCGTGCGGTCCTGGGGGCGGGAGGGCGGTGGGGGGCGTCGGGGTTGACCAGGTGTTCGCGGGGGTGGGGCCGGTGGGGGGCGGCTGGGTGTGGGTTCTGGCGACGGCCAGGGTCGCGGCGATGGCGGCGGCCAGTTCCTCGGGTGTCGGGTTGCCCCTGATGACGCTGATCAACGTTCCAACCTCCTCGACTCGAACCTCGACACGCCGGGCTACAGCGGGATGTTGCCGTGCTTCTTCGGCGGCAGCTGGGCCCGCTTGCCGCGCAGCGCGCGCAGGCCGCGGACGATATGCCGGCGGGTGTCGGAGGGCGCGACGACCGCGTCGACATAGCCGCGTTCGGCGGCGACATACGGGTTGAGCAGCGCGTCCTCGTACTCGGCCGTCAACTGGGCGCGCGCCGCCTCGCGTTCGGGGCCCTCGTCGATCGCGGCGAGCGTCCTGCGGTGCACGATGTTGACCGCGCCCTGGGCGCCCATCACCGCGATCTGCGCGGTGGGCCAGGCCAGGTTGAGGTCGGCGCCGAGATGCTTGGAGCCCATCACGTCGTAGGCGCCGCCGAACGCCTTGCGGGTGATCACCGTGATCAGCGGGACCGTCGCCTCGGCGTAGGCGAAGATCAACTTGGCGCCGCGCCGGATGATCCCCTGGAACTCCTGCTCGGTGCCCGGCAGGAAGCCCGGCACGTCGACAAAGGTGAGCACCGGGATGTTGAACGCGTCGCAGGTGCGGACGAAGCGCGCGGCCTTCTCCGAGGCGTGGATGTCCAGGCAACCGGCGAACTGGAGCGGCTGGTTGGCCACCACACCCACCGAGTGGCCCTCGACCCGGCCGAAGCCGGTCACGATGTTGGGCGCGAACATCGGCTGGGTCTCCAGGAACTCGCCCTCGTCCAGCACCCCCTCGATGACCCGGTGCATGTCATAGGGCTGTTGGGCGGAGTCCGGGATCAGCTCGTCGAGTTCGAGATCGGTGGCGCTGGCCGCCAGATCCGCCTGCTCGGGGAAGGCGGGCGGATCGCTCAGGTTGTTGGACGGCAGATAGGAGAGGAGCGCCTTGACGAAGTCGATGGCCTCCTGTTCGTCGCCGGCCATCTGATGGGCCACACCCGACCGGGTGTTGTGGGTGCGGGCCCCGCCCAACTCCTCGAAACCGACGTCCTCGCCGGTGACCGTCTTGATCACATCGGGGCCGGTGATGAACATATGGGAGGTCTGATCGACCATCACCGTAAAGTCCGTGATCGCGGGGGAGTAGACCGCGCCACCCGCGCACGGGCCCATGATCAGGGAGATCTGCGGCACCACGCCGGAGGCGTGCACATTGCGCCGGAAGATCTCGGCGAACAGGCCGAGCGCCGCGACCCCCTCCTGGATCCGCGCCCCGCCGCCGTCGTTGATCCCGATCACCGGACAGCCGGTCTTCAGTGCGAAGTCCATCACCTTGACGATCTTCTCGCCGTAGACCTCGCCCAACGAGCCGCCGAAGACCGTGAAGTCCTGCGAGTAGACACAGACCTGGCGCCCGTCCACCGTGCCGTAGCCGGTGACCACGCCGTCGCCGAGCGGACGGTTCGCGTCCAGGCCGAACGCCGTGGAACGGTGGAGCGCGAACTCGTCCAGCTCGGTGAACGAGCCCTCGTCCAGCAGGAGTTCGATCCGCTCCCTGGCGGTCAGCTTGCCCTTGGCGTGCTGCTTCGCCACGGCGCGCTCGGACCCTCCGTGGGTCGCCTCCTCGGTGCGCCGCCGGAACTCGGCGATCTTGCCGGCGGTGCCGTGGCTGTCAACGTCCACGCGAAGGCTCCTCCTCGTCCCAGGTCACACGGCAGCGGCCTCGGCTACCGCACCGTAGGTTAGCCGCCCCCGCGCCGTTCGGCGGGTGCGACCCCGGTCACTCCGGGCCGGGACGCCTCAGGCGCTGGGCGCCAGCCGCTCGCGCGCCCACGCGTCGAAGGCGGTGAGCCGGATGCCGAGATCCCGCGCGTACGCGGGGCGGCCCGGCTGGCCGCCCACGTTCAGCCAGGCGTGCGATGCGCCCATGGGCGGCATCCCGGCGGCCACCGCCTCCTCCTCCGTCATCCGTGGCGCGGCGAGGGGGACCCCCAGCGCACGGGAGAGGACCTCGGCGATCTCCGTCATCGACAGATAGTCGCTCGCCAGCTCCAGCTCGATCCCGTCGAACCGCTCCGGCGCGGCGATGGCCGCAGCCGCTGCCCGGCCGATGTCCTCCACCGCGACCAGGGACAGCCGGGTCTCCGGCCTCAGCACGCTGACCAGGCCGCCCTCGACGCCGCGCGGGAACAGGAACGCCATGGAGGGCAGGAAGTTCTCCATGAAGAACCCCGGCTTGAGCAGCGTCCAGTGCGGGAAGCCGGCCGTGCGGAGCCGGTCCTGGATCGCGCTCTTGGCGCCCAGGCTGGCCGCTATCCCGGGGTAGCGGCTCGCGGACCAGCCGGACGTCTCGCTGTGCTGGCCGGCGCCCGTCACCGACGTGTGCACGAACTGCGGTACGCCGGCGGCCAGCGCGCCCTCGATGAGGTTGACGCCCTGGGCGACCTCGCCGTCGAAGTCGAAGCCGCCGTCGGCCGTGATCTCGGCCATCTGCACGGAGAAGACGGCGCCGGCGCCCTCGGCGGCCCGGATCACGGAGTCGCGGTCGCGCAGATCGCCGGTGACCAGCTCGACGCCGAGCGCCACGAGGGCCTCGGCGGGAGCGGACGCCGGGTCGCGCACCAGCGCGCGGACGGGCACGCCGGCCGCGCGCAGGGCGCGGGCGGTGGCCCCGCCCTGGCGCCCGGTGGCGCCGGTGACCAGCACGGGCGCGGAGGCGGACGGGGGCCTGGGGGACGACTGGGGGGTCATGACGCTCCTTGGGGTGCGGCTGCGTGGCTTAAGTGGCGGGGCCCGCCACTTACGTTTCGGCTACGATATGGCGGGGCCCGCCATTTAGCAATCCGCCCCGTGGACCCGGAGGTGAACGCCGTGCCCGAGCGCCAGCGCGCGGACGCCCGACGCAACTACGCGCGGATCCTCGCCGTGGCCGAAGAGGAGGTCGCCGCCCACGGCGCGGGCGCCTCCCTGGAACAGATCGCCCGCGTCGCGGGGGTCGGCTCCGCGACCGTGCGCCGCCACTTCCCCACCCGGCACGCGCTGTTGGAGGCGGTCTCCCGGCAACGGATCGAGGCCCTGTCCGCCCGTGCCCACGACCTCACCGCCGCCGAGGGCGACAGCCGGGGCGCGCTGTTGGAGTGGCTGACGGACGTGGTCGCGTACTGCGTCACCGCCCGAGGGCTGGCCGTCGCGCTGGCCTATGTGGGCCCCGCGTCGGACTCGATCCACGAGAACGCCTGCTCGGCCGCGCTGGAGAGGGCGGGAGAGCCGCTGCTGAGCCGCGCCCAGCACGAAGGCGCGGTGACGCCGGGCGTCACCGTCGCCGACCTGATCGCCCTGGCGGTCGGCACCGTCCTCGCGACGGAACACCACCACGACCCCGCCGCCGCGGCCAACCGCCTCTTCCACCTGGCGGTGGAGGGCCTCACCCCCGGCCCCCCACCCACGGGTTAGCCGCCCCGGCTCGGCTCGCGCCTCCCGGCTTGCGCCGCGCCCGGGGGTGGGGTTCCGGCCGTGGCGTGGGCGTTGCCCCCGAGCCTGCCGGGGCTGTGGCTCGGTGCCGCCTGCGGCGGGTCCATGCGGGCGTGCCGGGCTGCTTGCGTGCCGCGCCTCCCGGCTTGCGCCGCGCTGGCGGGTTGGGGGGTTCCGGCTGCGGTGTGGGCGTTGCCCCCGAGCCTGCCGGGGCGGGGGCTCGGTGCCGCCTGCCTGGCGGCGAGCACGCCCACCCGTTCCGGGACGTTGCCCGAGCCCGCCGGGCTGTGGGGCTGCTTGC
Source organism: Streptomyces profundus (assembly GCF_020740535.1). NCBI lineage: Bacteria > Bacillati > Actinomycetota > Actinomycetes > Kitasatosporales > Streptomycetaceae > Streptomyces > Streptomyces profundus. Next base: position 2,297,652 of record NZ_CP082362.1, on the reverse strand, counting down.
CTGGCGGCGTGCATGCCCACCCGTTCCGGGGCGTTGCCCGAGCCGTTTGGTTGTTCCGCGCTGGCGGGTGCCGGGTGTTCCCATGGGGGGTGGGGTTCCGGCCGTGGCGTGGGCGTTGCCCCCGAGCCCGCCGGGGCTGTGGCTCGGTGCCGCCTGCGGCGGGTCCATGCGGGCGTGCCGGGCTGCTTGCGTGCCGCGCCTCCCGGCTTGCGCCGCGCTGGCGGGGTGGGGGGTTCGGTCGTGGTGTGGGCCGTGCCCGAGCCCGCCGGGGCCGGGGCTCGGCGCCGCCTGCCTGGCGGCGAGCACGCCCACCCGTTCCGGGACGTTGCCCGAGCCCGCCGGGGCCACGCCCCAAGAGCCGCCTTCCGGCCTTCCGGCCTTCCGGCCTTCCGGCCTTCCGGCCTTCCGGCCGGAAGGCCGAATCCGCCGGCTCGTTGGCTTGCCCTTTCGGCCGGAGGCCAAAGGGCCTCGGCCGGGTGCCCCCGCGCCCGCCAGGGCGCGGCGCCCGGCGCCCCCGGCGCCACTGCGCCCCCGCACCGCCGCACCGCCGCGCGGGCCGCGGCGGCGGGCGGTAGTCGTCCCGCCGCTCTCTTCTAAGATGCTCCGATGACCATCGACATAGCGGAGTACGATCCTTCCTGGCCCGATCAAGCGGCCTCGGCGTGCGTCGAGTTGGTCGACGCGCTGCCCGGGGTGTTCCTGGAGATCGAGCACGTGGGCAGCACCTCCGTGCCAGGGCTGGCGGCCAAGCCGGTGATCGATCTGATGGCCTCGGTCGCCACCCTCGACGACGTGACCGCGGAACGCGTATCCGCGCTGGAGCGGTTGGGGTACCGGTTCGAGGACGTCGGGATGCCCAACCGGCTGTTCTACTTCCGGGAGAAGGAGTCGGGGCCGCGCAGCCACCACCTGCACATCGTCACCGCCGACAGCTGGCCGACGCGCAACGAGCGGCTGTTCCGCGACCATCTGCGGGCGCATCCGGAGAAGGCGGCCGAGTACGAGGCGACGAAGCGGCGCGTGGCGGCCGAGACCGACGACGGGTTCACCTACACCAAGCGCAAGACGGAGATCATCCAACGCGGCGTGGACGCCGAGCGCACCGCGCGCGGGCTGCCGCTGGTGACCGTCTGGGAAGAGGTGTGACGGAGCGGACTGTCGGACGTAGCTCCTAGGCTGGCGCCATGAGTGACTCCCGTGGCCGCTGGTCCGATCTCGACCGTCCCCCGCTCGGCGCCGCCGCCCTGCGCTCCGCGCTGATCAGGCCGGGCGGCCCCTGGACGCGGCTGCGGGTGGTCGAGGTGACGGGCTCGACCAACGCGGACCTGGCCGCCGCCGCCCAGGCGGGCGACGCCGCGCCGGGGGAGATCCTGATCGCCGAGGAACAGACCAGCGGACGCGGCAGGTTGGGGCGCGGCTGGAGCGCGCCGCCCAGGTCGGGGCTGTTCTTCTCGGTGCTGCTTGAGCCCGACGTGCCGACCGAGCGGCTGCCCTGGCTTCCGCTGCTCGCCGGGGTCGCCGTGGCCAGCGCGCTCAGCCGGACGGCCGGCGTCGACACGGCGCTGAAGTGGCCCAACGACGTGCTGGTCACCGTGGACGGGAAGGAGCGCAAGCTCGGCGGCATCCTGGCCGAGCGGACGCCGTCCGGGGCCGTGGTCCTCGGGATGGGGCTCAACGTGTCGCTGCGCGCCGACGAGCTGCCGGTGCCGGCCGCCGGTTCGCTGCTGCTGGCCGGCGCCCCGGTGCGGGACCGCGACCCGCTGTTGCGGGCGGTGCTGCGCGCCCTCGGCGCCTGGTACACCGGCTGGGTCGCGGCCGGCGGCGACCCGGAGACCGGCGGCGATCCGGCCGTCGGCGGGCTGCGCGACGCCTATGTCGCCGGCTGCGCCACGCTGGGCCGCCAGGTGCGGGCCGAGCTGCCGGGCGGCGAGGACGTGCGGGGCGAGGCGATCGCGCTGGACGGCGACGGCCGGCTGGTGATCGCGGACGCCGACGGCGTGCGGCACCCGCTGGGGGCCGCGGATATCGTCCACCTCCGGGCGACGTGACTTGGGGCACACCTGCCGTAGGGTTGGTGCTCGGGGACTCGTGACGGCGCGGTCGCGCCAGGGTGGCGGATCATTCCAGGTCCGCAGGGCCCGGCGCGGCGCGGCGGCGGGCCCCCAGGACCGCGCCAGTGGGGGCGTGGCGGAGCGGAACGGTAGGACAGTGCGCGACGTAGGGACTCTCCCGTCAGGGGCGGGCGGTGGCTGTGGCGGAGGCTGACCCAGGCCCGCCGGAGCCAACGGAAGGCGAGGACCCCCTCGCGTTGCGTATCGAACAGCTGATCCTCGGCGCCGGTCGGCAGTACACGCCCTTCCAGGCGGCGCGGGCCGCCGGAGTGCCGATGGATCTGGCCTCACGGTTCTGGCGGGCCATGGGCTTCCCCGACATCGGCCAGGCCCGTGCCCTCACCGAGGCCGATGTGCTGGCGCTGCGCCGGCTGGCCGGCATGGTGGAGGCGGGGCTGCTGAGCGAGTCGATGGCCATCCAGGTGGCGCGGTCGACGGGGCAGACCACGGCGCGGCTGGCCGACTGGCAGATCGACTCCTTCCTCGAAGGTCTCACCGAGCCGCCCGAGCCCGGCATGACCAGGACGGAGGTGGCGTATCCGCTGGTCGAGCTGCTGCTCCCGGAGCTTCAGGAGTTCCTGGTCTACGTCTGGCGGCGGCAGCTGGCGGCGGCCACCGGGCGGGTGGTGCAGGCGCAGGACGACGCGGAGATGGTGGACCGCCGGCTGGCCGTCGGCTTCGCCGACCTGGTCGGCTTCACCCGGCTCACCAGGCGCCTTGAGGAGGAGCAGCTGGGCGAGCTGGTCGAGGCGTTCGAGACCACGGCGGCCGACCAGGTCGCCGCGCACGGCGGCCGGTTGATCAAGACGCTGGGCGACGAGGTGCTGTTCGCCGCTGACGACGCCGGCACGGCGGCCGAGATCGGGCTGCGGCTGGTGGAGACCCTCGGGGACGACCCGATGATGCCCGAGCTGCGCGTTGGCATCGCCTTCGGCACGGTCACCACGCGGATGGGCGACGTCTTCGGCAACACCGTCAACCTGGCCAGTCGGCTTACCTCCATAGCGCCCAAGGACATGGTGCTGGTTGACGGCGCGCTGCGGGAGGAGCTGACCGCCGCCGGCCTGGCGCCCAGGTCGGAGAAGGCGGCCGAGCACAGCGAGGCGTACCGCTTCGCGCTGCAACCGCTCTACCAGCGGCCGGTCCGTGGCCTCGGCATCGTCGAGCCCTGGCTGCTCACCCGCCGAGGCTGACCCGAGGCCGCCCGAGGGCTGACGTGGGGGCGTGGCCGGTCGATAATGCCGCCCATGAGCGAGCGGGACGACACAGCGGAACAGGGTGCGGAGCAGCGGTACGGGGACGGGATCGCCGTGCTGCGGGACGAGGGGACGGGGGTGGTCCAGCTGCTCCTGGACCGGCCCGAGGCGATGAACGCGCTGTCGTCCCGGCTGGCCGCCGCGCTCGCCGAGGCGTGCGCCGCGCTCGCGGCCAACCGGACGGTACGCGCGGTGGTGTTGGGCTCCACGCACGAGCGGGCGTTCTGCGTGGGCGCCGACCTCAAGGAGCGGAACCGGCTGGACGACGCCGGGCTGCGCCGGCAGCGCGCGGTGCTGCGCGCCGCGTTCGGCGGGGTGCTCGACCTGCCGATGCCGGTGATCGCCGCGGTGCGCGGCTTCGCGCTGGGCGGCGGCTACGAGTTGGCGCTCAGCTGCGACCTGATCGTGGCCGACGAGAGCGCGGTGGTCGGCCTGCCCGAGGTGTCGGTCGGGGTGCTGCCCGGTGGCGGCGGCACGCAGCTGTTGCCGCGCCGGGTCGGCGCCGCCAGGGCCGCCGAACTGATCTTCACCGCCCGCAAGGTGCCGGCGGCGGAGGCGCACACGCTGGGCCTGGTCGACCAGCTGGCGGCGGCCGGCGAGGAGCGGACCGAGGCGCTCGCCGTGGCCCGGCGGATCGCGGGCAACTCGCCCGTCGGGGTGCGGGCGGCGAAACGGGCGCTGCGGCTGGGCGGGGGGCTCGACCTGCGGGCGGGCCTTGAGGTGGAGGACGCCGCCTGGCACGCGGTGGCCTTCTCCGCCGACCGCGTCGAGGGCATCGCCGCGTTCAACGAGAAGCGACCGCCGAACTGGCCAGGACTTGACGCCAGGCCCTGACCTCGGCCGCCGGGAGAAACGGGCAGGGAGTAGCTGAAGGTAACAAACCGGTGGGAACGGTCATAGCCTGGGCCCATGGCTGAGCAGAGGCTGTGGTCGCTGGCCGAGGTCGCGCGCGGGATGGCCGCCGAGCACGGCCTCGCCGAGGCCGCCCGGGCCGGCGCGGAGCGGGCGCGGCACGCGCTCGGCGGCTCCTTCGCGGCGATATCGGTCCACGAGTGGGAACGGGAGCCGAGCAGGCCCCGGCTGCGGGTCCTGGTCAACGTGGGGCAGTTGGGGGCGGACGAGCGGCCGTTCCCCGAGGCCGAGTTCCATCCCGTCGAGGAGTGGGTGAGTGGGCCGCCGGTCGGGTCCGAGGGCGCGGCACTGCTGGCCGAGGCCGGCGGCCAGGGTCCCCGAGCGGACGCGCTGCGCGCGCGGGGCCGGGGCAGCGCGCTGATGGCGCCGATCCTGGTGCGGGGGACGGTCTGGGGGGAGCTCTATGTCGCCAGGGGGCGCTCGGATCCCGTGTTCGGCGCGCGCGATCTGGCGTTCGCGCCGGCGCTCGCGGCGGTGTTGGCCGCCGGCCTGGCCCAGTACGAACGGCTCGCCGACGCACGGCGGTTGGCGTTCACCGACGCGTTGACCGGCCTGGCCAACCGGCGGGCCGTCGACCACGCGCTGGCCGAGGGCCTGCGGCACCACCACGCCTCGGGCGCTGAGCTGAGCCTGGTGGTCTGCGATGTGAACGGCCTGAAACGGGTCAACGACACCTATGGGCACGCGGCGGGGGACCGGCTGCTGATCCGGTTCGCGGGCGTGCTCTCGGGCGCCGCCGCCGACCTGCCGGGCGCGCTGGCCGCGCGGCTGGGCGGGGACGAGTTCTGCCTGTTCGCGGTGGGCGCCGAGGTGGCCGAGGTGGAGCGGATAGCCGGCGAGGTCTGCCGGGGGGCCTCGGCGTTGGAGCTGAGCGAGGGGGTGGCCTGCGGAGTCGCCTCGACGGTCGCGGTGCCGGGTCGGCTGCGCTCCAGCCGCCGACTCCTCCGGCTCGCGGACGCGGCCCAGTACCGCGCCAAGGCCGCACGGTCCCCCGCCCCCGTGGTGGCCGACCGTACCGACTGGGACCGCGCGACCTCCCTCCCCACCACCCCCCACCGCCGCCGCACCTTCCGCCCCCACTGACCGACTGCCGTCGCCCAAGCGGCGTGACTGCCGTCGGCTAGGCAGCCACCCCGACCCCCGCGCGCCGACTACCGGCTACCGGCTGCCGCCGGCGAAGCGGAGTGACTGCCGTCAGCCAAGCGGCCACCGGCTACCGGCTGCCGCCGGTGAAGCGCCCACCGACTGACTGCCGCCGGTGAAGCGGATTGACTGGCGTCGGCTAAGCGGCCACCTTGGCCACCGTGCGCCGGCTACCGGCTGCCGCCGGTGAAGCGGAGTGACTGCCGTCAGCCAAGCGGCCACCTTGGCCACCGTGCGCCGGTTACCGGCTGCCGGCTTCCGGTTGTCGCCGGTGCAGCGGAGTGACTGCCGTCGGCCAAGCGGCCACCGGCTGCCGCCGGTGAAGCCCCTGCCGACCGATGGCCGATTGCCGCTGCCGGCTGCCGCCGGTGAAGCGCCCACCGACTGACTGCCGTCGGCGAAGCGGAGTGACTGGCGTCGGCTAAGCGGCCACCCTGGCCATCGTGCGCCGGTTACCGGCTGCCGGCTTCCGGTTGTCGCCGGTGCAGCGGAGTGACTGCCGTCGGCCAAGCGGCCACCGGCTGCCGCCGGTGAAGCCCCCACCGACTGACTGCCGTCGGCGAAGCGGGGTGACTGACGTCGGTCAAGTGGCCAGCTCGGTCATGGCCCGTCGGACATCGGCCCGTGGATGCCGGCCGGCTATCCACTGCCACCCAGGCGGCCCCCACCCGCCCAGGACCCCGCTGCCGTGGTGTGGACCTTGCCGAGCCGGCCCTCGGCGCGTCCTTCCCCGAGCCTCGCCCGGGCCAGGGCACCGCTCGCCTGCGGCGGTTCCTACCCACCTCGCCAGCACACCGGCCCGTTCCGGGACCCTGTCCGACCGCCCGGCCAGGGCACCGCTGGCGCCGGCCCTTTGCCCAAGCCCGCCCGGCCGGGGCTCGGCTCGTCTGCGGTAGTCCGTTTCCGAGGCTTTGCCTGGTGTGCCCTGGGTGCGTCTGTCGCTGAGCTGCCGGGTTCGGGCTTCGCCCGATGGCGGTGGTTCTTGCCCGGCGGCCAGTACCTCCACCCATCGCCGGGCCTTTCCCCGCAAGCCCGCCCGGCTAGGGCTTTGCTGGATGCCGGTGGTTCTCGCCCGGTCAGGGCTCCTTTGCGTTCCTGGGCTCTTGCCCAGGCCCGCCCGGGCAGGGCTTTGTCTGTGGTGGTCTCTGCCTGGCGGCCGGTACGTCTGCCCGTTTCTGAGCTCGCTGGCCGGGGGGCACCGTTCGCCCGCAGGGCCCCCTGCCGGTGCCCGGCTAGGGCTTTGCTGGATGTCGGTGGTCCTTGCCCGGTCAGGGCGCCTTTGCGCCCCTGGGCCCTTGCCCTTGCCCAGGCCCGCCCGGCCAGGGCTTTGTCTGCCGTGGTCTCTGCCTGGCGGCCGGTACGTCTGCCCGTTTCTGAGCTCGCTGGCCGGGGGCCCCGCCTGGCGGTGCCCGGTCCTGGGCCCTTTGCCCGAGCCCGCCCGGCCAGGGCTCGGCTTGGTGCTGCCAGGGGTTCATTCATTCACCTAGGCTGATGAATATGGATATGCAAAGCGTTGTGGTGCACTCGACGCCTCCCGCCGCCGCCGAGGTGGTCGCCGTGGCCAGAGGGGGTGCCGCCGTCGAGTTGGCGGATGACGCGCTCGCCGCGATGGCGTCCGCGCGGCGGGTGATCGAGCGGTTGGCGGCTCGTGCGGAGCCGGTGTACGGCGTGTCAACCGGCTTCGGCGCGCTGGCCGTTCGTTCCATCGAGCCGGACCTCCGCACCCGCCTGCAACGGAACATCGTCCGCTCGCACGCCGCCGGGCTCGGCCCCCGGGTGGAGCGTGAGGTGGTGCGCGCGCTGATGTTCCTGCGGCTCAAGACCGTGGCCTCCGGGCACACCGGCGTCCGTCCCGAGGTGGCGCACACCATGGCCGCGCTGCTCAACGCCGGTATCACGCCCGTCGTGCACGAGCACGGCTCCCTCGGCTGCTCCGGCGATCTCGCCCCGCTCGCGCACTGCGCGTTGACGCTGCTGGGGGAGGGCGAGGCCGAGGGGCCCGACGGCCGCACGCGGTCCGCCGCCGAGTTGCTCGCCGAGCACGGCATCGCGCCGGTCGAGCTGCGGGAGAAGGAGGGGCTGGCGCTGCTCAACGGCACCGACGGGATGCTCGGCATGCTGCTGATGGCCTGCTCGGACCTGGGCCGGCTGCTCACCTCCGTCGACATCAGCGCCGCGCTGACCCTGGAGGCCCTGCTCGGCACCGACCGGGTGCTCGACGCCGAGTTGCACGCCGTGCGCCCGCATCCCGGGCAGGCCGCCAGCGCCGACAACATGCTCCGGGTGCTGGCCGGTTCGGGCCTCACCGGGCACCATCAGGACACCGCGCCCCGGGTGCAGGACGCCTACTCGGTGCGCTGCGCGCCCCAGGTCGCCGGCGCCGCCCGTGACACGTTGGCGCACGCCCGCGCGGTCGCCGACCGCGAGCTGGCCGCCGCCGTGGACAATCCGGTGGTGGTGAACGGACGGGTGGCGTCCAACGGGAACTTCCACGGCGCGCCGCTCGGATATGTGCTGGACTTCCTGGCCATCGCCGTCGCCGATCTGGCGTCGATGGCGGAGCGCCGCACCGATCGGCTGCTGGACCGGCACCGTTCGCACGGGCTGCCGCCGTTCCTGGCCGACGACCCCGGGGTCGACTCCGGTCTGATGATCGCCCAGTACACCCAGGCCGCCCTGGTCAGCGACCTCAAGCGGCTCGCGGTGCCGGCCTCGGTGGATTCCATCCCGTCCTCGGCGATGCAGGAGGACCACGTGTCCATGGGCTGGTCCGCGGCGCGCAAGCTGCGCACCGCGCTCGACCTGCTGACGCGGGTGATCGGCATCGAGCTGTACGCGGCGGCGCGCGCCGTCGAGCTGCGTGCCACGGCCGAGCTGCGGCCGGCCCCCGCGACCCGTGCCGTGCTGGCCGCCGCGCGGGGGGCGGGGCTCGGCGGCCCGGGGGCCGACCGCTTCCTGGCGCCCGAGCTGGCCGCCGCCGAGGCCCTGGTGCGTGCCGGCGGCCTGGTGCGCGCCGCCGAACGGGTGACCGGTCCGCTGGCGTGAGCTCCCGGCATCCGGCACCCCGGATGACCGCGAAGGGGGGTGAAAGGGGATGGAAGCGGCGCATGGCCGGCCCGGGTTGTACGGCAAGAGGTAAAACATAGGTAAAAAAATCGTGGAGACGGCGGGAAGAGATAGCGGGGCATCATCCGACAACTCGGGCGCCCGGCTAGCGCGTTCCGGACTCCAGCGGCTGGTCCAGGGGCATCACCGAGGGGGTCGACGAGGCGTCGCCGCCGTCTCCGTAGGCGGAGGGCAGGAGCCAGACCACACAGAGGGCGCAGGCGGCCACCATGCCGCTGATCAGCGATCGACGGTCGAGAGCACGAGGGGAACCGTTCACGGGGCGCTCCGGAATTGCTGCGTATCGGCGGCGTGGGAAGCGATGTTACGGGCCGGTGCGGGTCGTGGGGAAGAGGTGACGGCCCCGCGTCTTACGCTCCCCGTCATGAGCGAAGAGGTGGCCCCCGGGGCACGTCACGTCCGGGTTCGAGTCGAGATGGTGTTGGAGATCGCGGAGCCGGACGAGCTGATCAGCGCCGCCTGGTCGCGCATCGAGGGCGACACGCTGATGCCGGCCGAGGAACGCGAACAGGCGGCCCGCGCCGTCTCCCGCGACGAGGCCGAGGCGGTGGCCTATCTGATCGACCCCGTCGACCTCGTCGGCGAGGTCCCCGGCGTCGTCCTCGCGCAGGCGTCGTGGAGCAGCGAACGCGCCGCCTTCGACCCGGACCTCGCCTGGGACGAGCCGGACGACGCGCTGGACGACGACGGCCTGGACGACGACGCGCCGGACGAGGGGCTCGACGACGGCTACGAGAGCGACGACACCTACGACGACCCCCGTCGGCCCGGCGCCTATCGGCCCGACACCTACGAGGACGAGCTGGACGACGAGGGCCTCGACGAGGACGGTTTCGACCGGAACGGCCAGGATCCACGCGGCGAGGGGCGCGCCCATGAGCGCGACCTCTTCGAGGACGGCCTCGACCACGAGGAGCTGGCCGACCTCGCCGGCGACCCGATCGAACCCCCGCGCGGCGTCGGAGAGTTGAACGCGGGGGACGAGGGGGGCGAGAGCCGCCGCTGACCCCGGCCGGGCCCCGAGGACCCACCCGCGCACGGCCATCCACCGCGCGCCGCCCACGCACGCCCCCCGGAGAACCGCCGGCCCGCTTCGCCTATGGTGGAACAGGCTGCCGCCATATCACGTTCTCCCATAAGTCCTCCAGGGAAGCGCGGCAGCGGACGGAGAAATGATTCGGATGAGGGACGTCATGCGGCGCAAGGGCCTGACCACCGCAACCGCGCTGCTGTGCGGAGTGCTGACGCTGGCCGGGTGCAGCGGCGGAGACGACGGGGACGACACCCCGGACACCGAGGAGACGGAGCAGAGCGACGCCGACCAGGCGGCCGAGGACGCGAACACCTCGTCCGCGGTGATATCGATCACCCCGGACGACGCCGCCACGGGCGTCGGCATCAACGACGACGTGCGGGTCGCGGTCGAGAGCGGCACACTGGACGAGGTGGTGCTCACGGCGCCGGACGCGGGCGTCGAGGTCCCCGGCTCCATATCCGACGACCAGCTGTCGTGGCAGCCGGACGAGCAGCTCGACCGGGCGACCAGATACGAGCTGACGGTGGTGGCCGTCGACGCCGAGGGGCGCGCGGCGCACCAGGCCGCGGCGTTCACCACGGTCGCGCCGGAGAACAGCTTCATCGGCTACTTCACCCCGGAGGACGGCTCCGAGGTCGGGGTGGGCATGCCGGTCTCGCTCAACTTCGACCAGGAGATCACCAACCGCGCCGCCGTGCAGCAGGCCGTGGAGATCACCGCGAGCAGCGGCCAGGAGATCGTCGGCCACTGGTTCGACAACAGCCGTCTCGACTTCCGGCCCGAGTCCTACTGGGACGCCGGCACCGAGGTCAACGTCTCCCTGGACTTCGACGGCGTCGAGGGCTCGCCCGGTATCACCGGCGTCCAGGACCGCGACTTCTCCTTCACCGTGGGCCGGTCCCAGATCAGCACGGTGGACGTCGAGGCCAAGCAGATGGAGGTCATCCGCGACGGCGAGACGCTGCGCACCGTGCCGATCTCGGCCGGCAGCGACGAGACGCCCACCTACAACGGCCAGATGGTGATCTCCGAGAAGTACCGGGAGACCAGGATGGACGGCGCCACCGTCGGGTTCACCGACGACGACGGCGAGGGCGAGTACGACATCCCGGACGTCCCGCACGCCATGCGGCTCTCCACCTCCGGCACCTTCATCCACGGCAACTACTGGGGAGCCGACAGCATCTTCGGCAGCTCCAACACCAGCCACGGCTGTGTGGGGCTGAACGACAAGCAGGGCGCGGACGATCCGGACCAGGACGGCGCGTGGTTCTTCGAGGAGTCGCTGCTCGGGGACCTGGTCGTGGTGGTCAACTCGCCGGACGAGGTGATCGCGCCGGACAACGGCCTCAACGGCTGGAACATGGGCTGGGACGAGTGGGTCGCCGGCAGCGCGGTCTGAGCGGGGACGCCTGAGCATGGCCCGGGACTCCTGGTCCCGGGCCATACCCATGCGCGGGAGGCGTCGCTGACGCCCCGTCAGGAGCCGTTCCTGGGCGCCCGGTCGGCCAGTTGGGAGAACGAGCGCTCGCCGTGCACCGCCAACTCGGCGAGCACCGCCGCCGGATCGCCCGCCTCCACCAGCTCCAACAGGTAGCGGTGGCGTGCCACATGGACGTCCAGATCCTCGTAGTAGCGCTCCCTGGCGTAGAGGTTGCGGGCCATGCAGAGCAGCAACTGCCGGTGCAGTGAGGAGTAGATGTCCTCGATCCTGCGGTGCCCGGCCAGCCCCACCAGGGCCGCGTGGAACGCGTAGCCGCTCTCCACCAGCGCCGCCCGGTCCTCGGTGGCCGCGCTGTGCTCCATCCGGCCGAGCGCCTCCCGGCAGACGGCGAGCCGCTCCGGCAGCCGCACCGGCACGCCCAGCTCGATCGCGGTGCGCTCCAACGCCGAGCGCAGCGTGAGGATCTCATAGACGTCCTGGTCGGTCAGGGCGGCCACGGTGGCGCCGCGCCGAGGCTGGACCAGGATCAGGCCCTCCTGTTGGAGCAGCCGCATCGCCTCGCGCAGCGGGGGGCGGCTGATGCCCAGGCGCTCGGTGAGCGTGAGCTCGATCAGCCGGTCGCCCGGGCCGAGTTCACCGGAGAGGATCATCTTGCGGATCGCGCCGGCGGCGAGTTGCACCAGGCTCGGCGGGTCCAACTGACCTTCCCCCGTTGGTCCTTCCGGGGGTGACGCCGGGGTGCGGGCGCTGGAAGCCATCAGCAGCCTTTCTTGGCGGATCTCACGACGGTTCTCAGGGCGGTTCTCACGACGGGTTCTCGCAACGGTTCTCGCAGGAGTCCTCGCGACGGTCCGCATGACGGTTCGGCACCATGGGCCCGACGCGGCGGCGACAAGCGCGCGTCGGGCGACAGCACACCACAGGGTCGTGGCGATGACATCGTCCAGGGTCTTGTCGTCAGCCAATGACTATTGTAGACAATAGGCCAGACAACCGGGAATCGAGTCGACTGAGGACTGAGATCGATGGAGAAAGCTGAGCTGCTGCGCCTGTTCGACGGTCTGCGCGTGGCCGATGTGCGGGACGGTCTCGACTGGGCGGGGCTGCACGCCAAGGGCACCGTCTCGCCGGAGATCACCCCGCTGTACGAGGGCGCCCGGTTCACCGGCATCGCCCGCACCATGCGGTTCAAGCCCACCGAGAAGGCCGTGCCCCCGCTGACCCCCGAGGAGTACACGGGCTGGGCGAACAACTGGTACCGGAACATCTACCCCAACAAGATCACCCCGACCATCGAGGACGGCGACATCGTCGTCATCCAGTCCGCCGGGCTGCCGGTGGGCGAGATCGGCTCCAACAACTCCCTTGAGTGGCACGCCGCCGGCGCCACCGGCATCGTCACCACCGGCGGGGTGCGGGACACCGACGAGTGCGTGATGCAGCGGGTGCCGATCTTCTGCCGCTACCGCGCGCAGTCGATGGTGCAGGGCCGCGTCGAGTTCGACGCGCTCCAGGTGCCGGTGGACATCGGCGGCGTGCTGATCCGGCCGGGCGATGTGGTCGTCGGCGACGGCGACGGCGTGGTGGCGGTCCCGGTGGAACACGCCGAGACGGTCGCCAAGTACGCCAGGCAGGAGCTGGAGAACGACAAGATCGGACGTCGGCGGCTCTACGAGAAGCTCGGCCGCCCGCTGGACGACACCGTCTGACCGCCGCCCGTCACCCGTTCCCCCGTCAGGAGTTCGCACGCCATGTCACCGCACCGTGAGCACACCCGCGTCGGCTTTGTCGGCCTCGGCAATCTGGGGCTGCCCATGGCCGGGGCCCTCGCCGCGGACGGCTGGCGGCTGGCGGTGCACGATGTGGCGGCGGCACGGCGCATCCCGGCCGGCGCCCGACGAGTCGCCGAGCCGGCGGAGTTGGCGGACTGTCAGGCGCTCTGCCTGGCGGTCCCCGACGACGCCGCCGTGACGGGGCTGCTGAGCGGCGAACGCGGACTGCTGGCGCGGCTTTCGCCCGGCGCCGTGGTGCTGGTGCACAGCACCGTGCTGCCGGCGACCGCTCGCCAGCTGGCGGCCGAGGCGGAACGCGCCGGCGTCGGCCTGCTGGACGCGCCGGTCAGCGGGGGCGCCGAACGCGCCGCGCTGGGCGAGCTGTCCGTGATGGTCGGCGGCCCCGCCGACGTGCTGGAGAAGGCCCGTCCGCTGCTCGACTCGGTGGGGAACGACATCCGTCATGTCGGCCCCGCCGGGGCGGGCGCGGCCGTCAAGCTCGCCAACCAACTGATGATGTTCGCCGCGCTGGCCGGCGCCCATGAGGCGCTGGACCTGGCCGCCGCGCACGACGTCGCGGCGGACGCGGTGTTGGCCGTGGTCGCCGGCGGCACAGGTGACTCCTGGGTGGCCCGCAACTGGGGCTTCTTCGACCGGGTCGCCGACGCCTACGACGCCGGGTCCACACCGGTGCGCGAACGTCCCTGGAGCAAGGACCTGTGGGAGGTGACGGCCGCGGCTCGCGCCGCCGGCGTCGACGTCCCACTGGCCGGTCTCCTCGCCCAGATCATGGCCGACCGCGTGGAGCACCACGCGCGCGCGGCCAGGGAGCGCCCGCCGCGCTGAGGCGGGCGCTGCCCACGACCCCACGCCGAAGTGGAGGTTTCGCGATGAAGGACAACGATCCGGGGCCGGCCGGGGGAAGACCCCAGGTCCTTTCCCACCCGGAGCCGGGACCAACGGGGGAGCCCCCCGTCGAGCGGCGCCCGCGCTCCCGCCGGGCCAGCTCGGAGAACCGGGCGGCCTACGCCTTTCTCACGCCGTGGCTGATCGGGATGCTGGTGTTCACCATCGGCCCGATGCTGTTCTCGCTCTATCTGGCGTTCACCCGCTACGACCTGTCGAGCGCGCCCGAATGGGTCGGCTTCGCCAACTTCGAGCGGATGTTCACCACCGATCCGCGCTATCTGGACTCGGTGCGCGTCACCCTCACCTATGTGGCCTGGTCGGTGCCGCTGCTGCTGGCGGTCTCGCTCGGCCTGGCCATGCTGCTCAACCGGGGGCTGCGCTTTCTCACCGGCTACCGGGCGCTGTTCTACCTGCCCTCGCTGATCGGGGGCAGCGTGGCGGTGGCCGCGCTGTGGCGGCAGATCTTCGGCGAGGAAGGCATCGTCAACAAGGCGTTGGCGCTGGTCGGGATCGAGCACACCAGCTGGGTCGGCGACCCCGACTCGGCGCTGTACACCATCGTGATCCTCCAGGTCTGGACGTTCGGCTCGGCCATGGTGATCTTCCTGGCCGGGCTGCGGCAGATCCCGCAGGAGCTGTACGACGCGGCCTCGGTGGACGGCGCGGGCGCGCTGCGCCGTTTCCGCGGCGTCACCCTGCCCATGCTCTCGCCGCTGATCTTCTTCAACCTGCTGCTCAGCGTGGTCAACGCGTTCCAGGCGTTCACCAGCGCCTATGTGGTGAGCAACGGCAGCGGCGGTCCCTCGGACTCGACGCTCTTCTACACCCTCTACCTCTACGACCAGGGCTTCGCCCAGCTGAACATGGGCTATGCGGCGGCCATGGCCTGGGTGCTGGTCCTCGGCCTGGCGCTCTTCACCGCCGCCCTCTTCCTCAGCGCGCGTTACTGGGTCCACTACGGAGACGAGCGTTGACTTCCTCCCCGATCCCTACGGAGGGGGATTCCAGCGGTTACCCGCCGGGCTTCCTGCTTCATCGCCGACCGCCCCGTCCAGGAGGACTCCCGTTGAGGTCTTACACCGTCTCCACAGGCAGACGCGGCCAGCCCGGCCGCCTTGATGTTGCGTGCCGCGTTCACATCGCGGTCGTGCCTGGCTCCACAGCCGCACGTCCACTCGCGGACGTTCAACGGCAGTTTCTCGCGGACCGTGCCGCAGGTTCCGCAGAGCCTGCTGCTGGGGAACCGACGGTCGACCACGACGAGTTCGCGCCCGTACCAGGCGCACTTGTACTCCAGCATGGAGCGCAGGGTCGTCCAGGACGCGTCGGAGATGGCGCGCGCGAGCTTCCGGTTCTTCAACAGGTTGCGGACGGTGAGGTCCTCGATCACGACCGTTTGGTTCTCACGGACGAGACGAGTCGAAAGCTTGTGGAGGAAGTCGCGTCGCCGGTCGGCGATCCGGGCGTGCACACGGGCGACTCCGCGGCGGGCCTTTTCCCGGTTCGCGGATCCCTTGGCCTTCCGCGACAGTTCCCGCTGGGCCCTGGCCAGATGTACACGGTCACGCCGCTCGTGCTGCGGGTTGGCGATTTTCTCACCGGTCGAGAGCGTCACCAGCGAGGTGATGCCCGCGTCGATGCCGACCGCGCTCTTCGTGCCCGGAGCCGGGGCGATCGTGTCCTCGCACAGCAGGGACGCGTACCAGCGACCAGCCGCGTCGCGGGACACGGTCACCGTGGTCGGCTCAGACCCCTTCGGGAGAGGACACGACCAGCGGATGTCCAGCGGCTCCGCCATCTTGGCCAACGTCAGCTCCCCGTCACGCCACCTGAAGGCGCTGCGGGTGTACTCGGCCGACGCACGGGACTTCTTCCGACTCTTGTACCGGGGATACCTGGAACGCTTGGCGAAGAAATTTCCGAAAGCCGTCTGCAAGTGGCGGAGTGCCTGCTGGAGTGGAACGGAGGACACCTCCGTCAGGAAGGCCAGTTCCTCGGTCTTCTTCCACCCCGTCAGCGCGGCGGACGACTCCGCGTAGGAGGTCCGGCGCCGCTCGCTGTGCCACGCGTGAGTGCGCTCCTCCAGCGCCCTGTTGTACACGAAACGCACGCAGCCGTACGTCCGCGACAGCTCGGCCGCCTGCTCGTCCGTGGGGTAGAAGCGGTATCTGAAAGCCCGCCTGACCTGCTGCATCGTGCCTCGCACCCTACCAAGTCCCATGCCGGTCGGAGGCGTCGACGGGTGGCCGGCAGACATCGCATCGTCCCGACGCCATCTCGGCTTTCCCGGCCCTGCCCCGCAGGGGCTCTCCTTCCTCCCCCGGCTGAAGCCGGAGATATGCACGGAGGAACGCAATGAGCATCACCAGCGCGCCGAACCGCCCGCGGCGGCTGTTGTTCGGCAACCGTCCCACCCGCAGCCCGTTGCTGCGTGGACTGGCCAAGCACAGCGTCATGATCATCGCGTTGACGCTGATGCTCTACCCGCTGCTGTGGATGTTCGGCGCCTCGCTCCGGCCCGACAACCAGGTGTTCAACACGTTGGGTCTGTGGACCGGCGACTTCACCTGGGACAACTACACCGACGGCTGGGCCGGCGGCGGGCAGTTGAACTTCTCCCGGTTCTTCTTCAACTCGCTGACCATCACCGTGCTGAGCATCGTCGGGAACCTGTTCGCCTGCGCGTTGACCGCCTATGCCTTCGCGCGGCTTGATTTCCGTTTCAAGAAGACATTGTTCGCATTGGTGATCGGCACCCTGCTGCTGCCGTACCACGTGACGCTGGTGCCGCAGTACATCCTCTTCAACCAGCTGGACTGGGTCGGCACCATCCTGCCGCTGGTGGTGCCCAAGTTCATGGCCACCGACGCGTTCTTCATCTTCCTGATGGTGCAGTTCATCCGCGCCCTGCCGCCCAGCCTGGACGACGCGGCCCGGCTCGACGGCTGTGGCCACTGGGGCATCTTCTGGCGCGTGGTCCTGCCGCTGTCCGTGCCCGCGCTCGGCACCACCGCGCTGTTCACCTTCATCAACACCTGGAACGACTTCCTCGGCCCGATGCTCTATCTGACCGAGCCCAAGGCCTGGACGGTCTCCCAGGGGCTGGCCACGTTCCTGGACGCGACCGGCCAGTCGGCCTACGGATCGCTGTTCGCGATGTCCACGCTCTCGCTGGTGCCGGTGCTCGCGTTCTTCATCGCCGCCCAGAAGCTGCTCGTCGAGGGCATCGCCACCAGCGGGCTGAAGTGAGGAACCTGATGAGACATCACCGAAGCGGCCCGGCCGCGCTCGCCCTGCTCTGTGTCACCGCCCTCGCCGCCTGCGGCCAGGGGATGCCCGACCACACCCCCGAACAACTGGGCGGCCAGGGCGAGATCACCGGCGAGATCCGGCTCTCCTGGTGGGGCTCGGGATCCAGGAACGAGAAGACCAACGCCGTCGCCGACATCTTCGAGGAGGACCACCCCGGGGTCAGCGTCAGTCGGGAGACCGCCGACTTCGGCAACTACTTCAAGCGGCTCAACGTCCAGGGCGCGGGCCGCAACATGCCCTGCGTCACCCAGCTCCAGGCCCGCACCCTGGGCGACTTCACCGCCCGGAACGCGCTGCTGCCGCTGGACCCGATGATCGAGTCGGGCGCCATCGACGTCCAGGACATCCCCGACGCCGTGCTGGACACCGGCAGGGGAGAGGACGGCAAGCTCTACATGTTGCCGACCGGCGCCGCCTATGACGCGCTGATGGTGAACGAGACCCTCGCCCAGCAGGCCGGCGCGGCGCTGCCGGAGCCCGGCTACGACTGGGACGACTACGTCGACTTCCTGCGCCGGGCCGCCGAGGGGCTGCCGGACGACATCCCGGCCACCTCCCTCCGCGGCGGACTGCCCAACTTCTTCATCGCCTATGTGCAGGGCCTCGGCGAGGAGATGTTCGCCGGCAACGAGCTCGGCTTCACCAAGGAACTCCTCATCGAGTACTGGGAGTTGTGGGAGGAGATCCGCGCCGATGGGCTCGCCAACAGCCCCACAGCCAACGCCGAGGAGCCGCCGTCGCCCGAGGCCAGCTATGTGGCCAGCGGCGACGTCCTCTCCGACAACCGGCCCGGCAACGCGCTCACCCCCATCCAGGGCACCCTCGACGGGCAGGGCCAGGACCAGCGGATGACCAGCCTGCCGCTGCCCAGCGGGCCCGCCGGCGCCGGCAACGTGCTGATCGCCTCCGGCCTCTCCATCCCGCGCAACTGCGACAACCTGCCCACCGCCGCCGCGTTCATCGACTTCTGGGCCAACGACCCGCGCAGCGGCGACACCTATGCGTCGGACAACGGCGCAGTCACCAACACCACCCTGCTACAACGGCAGTTGGACGATCCCGAACTGCCCGAGCTGAAGAAGGGCGAACTCGCCCTCTACCAGCGGATCGTGGCCGACGACCCGCCCAACGTGGTCTATCCGCCGGGCTATCTGGCCGTCTTCGAGTCCGCGTTCACCCGGGCCTACCAGGACGTCGCCTTCGGCCACCAGACCGTGCCCGAGGCCGTGGACACCTTCTTCGCCGAGGCCAACGACGGACTCGCCCGCTGACCCCGGCACCCGACCCCCACGCGCACCGAGCCAGGAGAGACACCATGTCCGACGACGCGAAGGACCACTCGCCGCACGCCGCCCTCGCCGGGATGCGGGTGGTGGACCTCACCCAGGTGATGGCCGGACCGTTCTGCACCATGCTTCTCGCCGACCTCGGCGCCGATGTGATCAAGGTCGAGAACCCGGGCGGCGGCGACCAGACCCGGCACTCCTGGGGCGACAGCGGCGAGGGCCGGGACAGCACCGCGTTCTTCGCCCTCAACCGCAACAAGCGCAGCGTGCTGCTCGACCTCAAGACCGAGCAGGGCCTCGCCGACCTGCACGCGCTGGCCCGCACCGCCGATGTGGTGGTGCACAACTGGCGGCCAGGCGTCGCCGAACGCCTCGGCGCCGACTACGACACCCTCGCCGCGCTCAACCCCGGGCTGATCTACGCCAATATCTCCGGATTCGGCGGCAGCGGACCGTATGCCGACCGGCCGGGGTACGACCTGATCGCGCAGGGCATGGCCGGCGCCATGAGCATCACCGGCGAGCCGGGCGGCCGGCCCGTCAAGAACGGGCTGCCGGTCGGCGATCTCGGCGCCGGAATGCTGCTGATCAGCGGCATACTCGCCGCCTATGTGCACCGACTGCGCACGGGACGCGGCCAGCGGGTGGAGACCTCGCTCTTCGAGGCGGTGCTCGCCATGTCCATCTGGGAGTCCACCGAGTACTGGGCCACCGGCAGCCCGCCGAGGCCGCTCGGCTCCGCCAACCGGATGTCGGCGCCCTACCAGGCGCTGCGCACCGCCGACGGCTACCTCACGGTCGGCGCCAACAACCAACGACTCTGGCAACGCCTCTGCGCCGCGCTGGAGTTGACGCCCCTCACCGACGACCCCAGGTTCGCGAGCAACATGGACAGGATGCGCAACCGCGACGAACTCGCCGCGCTGCTTGAGGAACGGCTGGTCGGCGACACCACCGCCAACTGGGTCACCACCCTGCTGGACGCCGGCGTCCCCGCCGGACCGATCCAGGACTACGCCGAGGTCCTCGACCAGGACCCCCAGGTCGCCGCACGGGAGTTGGTGCGCGAGATCGACCATCCGGTGGCCGGCCGGGTGCGGGTGCTCGCCTCGCCGCTGCACCTCAGCGACAGCCCGGCCAGCATCCGCGCCCACCCGCCGTTGATCGGCGAACACACCGAGCAGGTGCTCGCCGAGATCCGCGCGGCCCAGGAGGCCGGCGAGCGGGGGGACGACGCATGAGCCCGGAACTCGACGGCGGCGTCCGGGTCACCCGCCGTGGCCCCGTGGTGGAGCTGCTGCTGGACAACCAACGCCGCCGCAACGCCCTGACGTTCCCCATGTACGAGCAGCTCGCCGCCGGTTGCGAGGTCGCCGACGAGCCAGGGGTGCGCGCCGTGGTGTTGCGCGGTGCCGGCGGCCTGGCGTTCGCCGCCGGCACCGACATCCGGCACTTCGCCGACTTCCCGACCGACCCCGAGGCCGCCGGCGAGGCGGGGCTCGCCTACGAGCGCCGCGTCGGCCGGGTGCTGGCCCGGCTGCTGGCGCTGCGCGCGCCGCTGGTCGGCGTGGTCGAGGGCCCGGCCTTCGGCGGCGGCCTCGCCCTGGCCGCCGCCTGCGATCTGCTGCTGGCCACCCCGGACGCCACCTTCGGCGCGCCCATCGCCCGCACCCTCGGCAACTGCCTGCCGGCGCCCGTCGTCGCCCGGCTCGCCGACCGGCTCGGCACCGCCCGCACCATGGCGCTGCTGCTCACCGCCGAGCCCCTGGACGCGGCGACGGCGCACACCGCCGGCTTCGTCCACCGGATCGCCGAGCCCGACGAACTGCCGGAAAGGATTGACGCGCTCCTCGAACGCCTCGTCAACCAGGCGCCGTTGACCCTCGCCGCACTCAAGGAGACGGAACGTCGGCTCAGTTCGGCCGCCGCCCGGGTCGACACCGACGACCTGCTGCGCCGCGCCTACGGCAGCGCAGACTTCCGCGCGGGCGTCGCCGCGTTCCTCGACCACCGCACCCCCCGATGGGAGGGCCGCTGAGATGCCCGCCGGCACCGCCCGCGTCATCGACGCCCACCACCACTTCTGGCAGGTCTCCCGGCAGGACCAGCCGTGGCGTACCCACCAACACCACGGCATCGCCAGGGACTTCGAGCCCGAGCAGCTGCGCCCCGAGCTCACCGCCGCCGGCGTGGACGCCACCATCCTGGTGCAGTCCGTCGACAGCGCCGAGGAGAACGACCGGATCGTCGACTACGCCCGGCGCGCCTCGTTCGTCGCCGGGCTGGTCGGCTGGCTGCCGCTCGCCCGACCCGAGGCCGCCCGCGCCGAGTTGGGTCGGCTCACGGCCGACGCGCTGTGCGGGGTGCGGACCCTGGTCGCCCGCGACCCGCTGGACTGGCTCACCGAACCGGCCACCGTCGACCTCTGCCACGAGCTGGCGGAACGCGGCCTCGCCTGGGACGTGGTGCCCGTCACCGACCAACAGGTGCGCGCCGTCACGGCGTTGGCGGGCGCGGTGCCGGGGCTGCGGATCGTCGTCGACCATCTGGCGCGCCCGCCGGTGGAACGCGGCGACCTCCGCGCCTGGGCCGACCGGCTGGCCGCGCTCGCGGCCCACCCGGCGGTGGCGCTCAAGGTCTCCGTCGGCATCGATGTGCTGACCGCCTGGGAACGCTGGGACGCCGACGCGCTGCTGCCCCATGTCACCGAGGCGGTCCGGTACTTCGGCCCCGAACGGCTGATGCTCGCCAGCAACTGGCCGGTCTCCCTGCTCCGCCGCGACTATGTCGGAACGCTGAGCGACCTCAGCGATCTGCTGGTGCGCTCCGGCCTCGACGAGGAGTCGTTGGCGCAGGTCCGTGGCCAAACCGCCGCCCGATGGTATGGAGTGGGCGCATGAGAGTGATCGAGTTCGACGGCCATGTCCCGCAGATCGCCGACAGCGCCTGGGTGGCGCCCGACGCCACCGTGATCGGCGACGCCTCCGTCGGCGAGGAGGCCGGTGTCTGGTTCACCGCCGTGGTCCGCGCCGACGCGGAGACCATCAGCATCGGTGCCGGCAGCAACATCCAGGACGGCTGCGTGCTGCACGCCGACCCCGGCTTCCCCACCCGGGTCGGCGCCGGCGTCTCCGTCGGCCACCGGGCCGTGCTGCACGGCTGCCACGTCGGCGACGACTCGCTGATCGGCATGGGCGCCGTACTGCTCAACGGCAGCCGGGTGGGCGCCGGTTCGCTGATCGCGGCCGGCACCGTGCTGCTGGAGGGCACCGTGGTACCGCCCGGTTCCCTGGTCGCCGGCGTGCCGGGCAAGGTGCGCCGCGAACTGACCGCCGAGGAGGCCGACGGCATCCGGCTGAACGCCGCGCACTACCGCGAACTGGCCCGCCGCTACGCGGGACAGGACTGAGGAGGAGACCCCACCCCGTGACCACCACCGCCTTCACCGCGTTCGAACCGGCCAGGGACCTCACCGCGCTGGCGCCCCGCGTGCTGCCCGACGACGTGGAACGCGCCACCCTGATAGCCCGCCTGCACGATCCGGCGGCCGGCGGGCCCTGCGTGGTCGCGCTGCGCGGCGACCGGCTCGTCGACCTCACCCCGCACACCCCCACCCTGACCGACCTGCTGGAACGCCCCGACGCCGCCGTCTTCGCCCAACAGGCCCCGGCCGAACGTGACTTCGACCTCGCCGAGGTGCTCGACGCCACCCTCGCCGGCCACCGGGACCGCCCCCGTCTGCTGGCCCCCGCCGACCTCCAGGTGCTCAAGGCGTGCGGCGTCACCTTTGTCCGCAGCATGGTCGAGCGGGTGATCGAGGAGCGCGCCGGTGGCGACCGGGCCGGCGCCGCCGGCGTCCGGGCCCGCGTCCTCGACGCGCTCGGCGGGCAGTTGCAGAGCCTGGTGCCCGGCTCGGCTGAGGCCGCCCGCGTCAAGGAGGTGCTGACGGCCGAGGGCCTCTGGTCGCAGTATCTGGAGGTCGGCATCGGCCCCGACGCTGAGGTCTTCACCAAGGCCCCCGTGCTCTCCGCCGTCGGGCTCGGCGCCGAGATAGGCATCTGGAGCCGCTCCGTCTGGAACAACCCCGAGCCCGAACTCGTCCTCGCCGTCAACTCCCGGGGCGAGGCCGTCGGCGCCACCCTCGGCAACGACGTCAACCTCCGCGATGTCGAGGGCCGCAGCGCCCTCCTCCTCGGCAAGGCCAAGGACAACAACGCCTCCTGCGCCATCGGCCCGTTCGTCCGCCTCTTCGACGCGACGTTCACCCTCGACGACGCCCGCCGGCTCGACATCACCCTGAACATCACCGGCCCCGACGGCTTCCAGCTGGAGGCCGTCAGCTCCCTCGCCGAGATCAGCCGCGACCCGCTGGACCTGGTGCGCCAGACCATGGGCCGACTCCACCAGTACCCGGACGGCGTACTGCTCTTCACCGGCACCATGTTCGCGCCCACCCAGGACCGGGGCGCGCCGGGCGAGGGCTTCACCCACCACCTCGGCGACGTCGTCCGGATCGCGACGCCACGCCTCGGCACCCTCGCCAACGTCGTCACCCACGCCGAGGACGCCCCGCCCTGGACCTTCGGCATCCGCGCCCTGATGGCCAACCTAGCCCAGCGCGGGCTGCTCCGATGAGCCCCCGAGTCGTCGTCACCGACCAGGCGTTCGGCCAGGTCCACCACGAGCGGGCCACCGCCGAACGGTTCGCCGCCACGTTCGCCGAACACCGCTGCGCCGACGAGCCGGGCACCGTCGAAGCCGTCCGGGGCGCCGACGTCGCCTTCGTCAACTTCGCCCCGATGACCCGCCCCGCGCTCGCCGCCCTCGCGCCGGGCGCCACCGTGATCCGCTACGGCATCGGCTACGACAACGTCGACGTGGACGCCGCCCGCGAGCTCGGCGTCCGCGTCGCCAACGTCCCCGACTACGGCACCGGGACCGTCGCCGACCACGCCGTCGCCTGCCTGCTCGCCCTGCTGCGCCGGCTGCCCGCCTACGACCGCGCCGTCCGCGCGAACGGCTGGGCGGCGCCCTCCGACGTCGGCCCGCTGCCCAGCCTCACCGCGACCACGGTGGGGCTGGTCGGCACCGGCCAGATCGGGCTCGCCGTGCGGGAACGGCTGCGCCCGTTCGGCTGCCGCGTGCTGGCCAGCGACCCCTTCGCCGATCCGGCGGCGCTGGCCCGACAGGGCATCGAGCACGTCGAGTTGGCCGAGCTGTTGGCCAGCTCGCACGCCGTCTCGCTGCACGCCCCGGCGACGCGGGCCACCCATCGGCTGATCGGCCGATCCAGCCTGGCGCTGATGCGCCAGGGCGCCGTGTTGGTCAACACCTCGCGCGGCGCCCTCGTCGACCCGGACGCGCTCGCCGAGGCACTGCGCGCCGGGCGGCTCGCCGGCGCCGCCCTGGACGTCCACGACCCGGAGCCGCTGCCGCCCGACTCCCCGCTGCGCGCCCTGCCCCAGGTGCTGCTCACCCCGCACGCCGCCTTCTACTCGACCGACTCGTTGGACGCGCTGCAACGCCTGGCCGCCGAGGAGGCCGCCCGCGCCCTGGCCGGCGAACCACTGCGCTGCCGGGTGGCCTGACCGGCGGGGAGGGCCCGTCCAGCGCCGCCATCGGCCGTTCGGCACAGGCGCGGGTCGCCTCGCTCGACGGGATCGCCACCCTCGCCCCATCGGGCGCGAGACCCGTCGGGTCGCGGGCCACGAAGTCGCTGGCGCCCACGAGGAACACGCGCGGGCCGCCCAGAACCGTCAACTGGAGCGCGAGGGTCTCGTCCTCCGGCAAGTCGGCCACGGTGAACGGCTGTTGAGCGGGCGGCTCGACCCTGACCCCGGGAAAGGCCACCGCGTGCCCGGGGTTGCGGCTGTGCGCCGAGGCGACCACCTCCACCACCTGGCTCCCGAAGGCGAGGACCTCGGCGCGGCGCCCGCCCCCTGGTCCGTCGTCTGTGGCGAGCCGCTCCCCCGCCACCGCCACCCCTGAGCCGTCGGGGGTGCCCGCAGAAGTCTGACGGAGCCGCCGAGCCCCGGCCATGGGTTCACGGAGGGTCGATCCCGGCGGCGCTTCCGCGCCCCCGTCACCGCCCGTTATCCCGCCGGGGCGGTGAGTGTCAGGCGAGCCTCCGTCGAAATCCGGCCGGCTGCCTGGAAGGTGGCGCCTCGTCAGCACTCCTGCACAGACGGGCCTCTCTCTCGATGGATCTCACGCGACGCCGCCTGCTCGGCCTGGCCGGTGCCTCCCTCTCCGGAATCGCCCTGCACGCCGCCGGTTTCAGCACCGGCAAGGTCTGGGCCGCCCCCCGGTTCGCCGGCGACCCGTTCGCCTTCGGCGTCGCCTCCGGCGACCCGGTCCCCGACGGCGTCGTCCTCTGGACCAGGCTCGCCCCCGACCCGCTGGCCCTGGACGGACGCGGCGGGATGCCCGAGCGGGTGGTGGACGTCCAGTGGGAGGTCGCCGAGGACGAGCGGTTCACCACCCGGGTACGGCGGGGCAGCACGCGCGCCACCCCCGAACTGGCGCACTCCGTCCATGCGGAGGTCAGCGGCCTCGCCCCGGGCCGCGACTACTTCTACCGCTTCCGCGCCGGCCGCGACCTCAGCCCGGTGGGCCGCACCCGCACCGCACCCACCAGCACCAGCGCGCTCTCCTTCGCCTTCGCCTCCTGCCAGTGCTGGTACGAGGGCTTCTACACCGGCTACCGCCATATGGCCGGCGAGGACCTGGACTTGGTGGTGCACCTCGGCGACTACCTCTACGAGTACGGCGTCGGCGAGACCGGCGGCGTGCGCAACGTCGCCCTCGACGCCTCGTTCCAACGCGAGACCCACAGCCTGATCGACTACCGCAACCGCCACGCCCTGACCCGCCTCGACGTCGACCTCCAGGCCGCCCACCAGGCGTTCCCCTGGGTGCTTACCTGGGACGACCACGAGGTGGAGAACAACTGGGCGGGGGACTTCGCCCAGTTGGACACCGACGGCCTCCCCGACCAGGACCCGGAGGCATGGCGGGCCCGCAAGGCAGCCGCCTTCCAGACGTACTACGAACACCTCCCGCTGCGGCTGCCCCAGCGCCCCAACGGTGCCGAGGCCCGGATGTTCCGCCGGCTGGGCTTCGGCCAACTCCTCGACCTGCATGTGCTCGACACCCGCTCGCACCGCGACGACCAGGTCTGCGGCGACGGCACCAAACCCGGCTGCGATGTGGAGCGTTCCGCGCCCGACCGCACCATCCTCGGGGCCGAACAGGAGAGTTGGCTGCTGGACGGCGCCGGGCGGTCGGGGGCCACCTGGAACGTGCTGGCCAACCAGACGCTGATCGCCCAGGTCGACCAGGACCCCGACCCGCTGGTCCACAGCTCGGGCCTGGACATGTGGGACGGCTACACGGCGGCCCGCGACCGGCTGCTCACCGGCCTGTGGGAGCGCGGCGCCAACAACCCCGTGGTGGTCACCGGCGACATCCACCGCGCCGTGGTCGCCGACCTCACGCTCGACTTCGCCGACGAACACGCCCCCGTGGTCGCCACCGAGTTCGCCGGCAGCTCCCTCACCTCCGGCAAGGACGGCTCCCCGACGGACGAGGTCGGCGCGGCCTGGATGGCCCCCGGCGTCAACCCCCACCTGCGCTGGCACAGCTCCCAGCGCGGCTACACCGTCGTCCACCTCACCCCGGACGCCCTCACCGCCGACTACCGCGTCACCCCCTTCGTCACCATCCCGGGCGCCGGCCTGACGACCGTCGCCTCCTTCCATGTCGCCGCCGGCCAGCCGGGCGCCCAACGGGCCTGAGCGGACGGCCTGTTGGCGTCTCAGGGGCGGAAAACGTTTGTGGGCCGTCGAAGTTGTTCGCGAACGTGTCGAACTTCCGGCGCCCGGTTTCGTGTTGATGTCCTCGGGTAACGCCACCGTGAACTATGGGAGCGCTCCCCTCATTCCGATACCCCCATGACCGGAAGGTGGAGAACGCAGCATGTCCGCACAGGAAAAGGTGCGACCGGCTCGCTGGTCGCCGCGCGCCATCGCGTTGTTGGCCGTCGCGCTGTTGGTGGTGCTGGTGCCGGGCGCCAACACCGCGTCCGCACACGGCTCGGTCATCGACCCGTCGTCCCGCAACTACGGCTGTTGGGACCGCTGGGGTCACGACTTCCAGAACCCGGCCATGGAGCAGGAAGACCCCATGTGTTGGGAGGCGTGGCAGTACGACACCAACGCCATGTGGAACTGGAACGGCCTCTACCGCGAGGGCGTCGCCGGCGACCACCAGGGCGCGATCCCCGACGGCCAGCTGTGCAGCGCCGGCCTGACCGGCGACGGCCGCTACGCCGCGATGGACACCCCGGGCGCCTGGAAGACCACCGACGTGAACGCGAACTTCACCGTCGACCTCTGGGACCAGGCCCTCCACGGCGCCGACTACATGCTGGTCTATGTCACCGAGCAGGGCTTCGACCCCACCACGGACGAACTCGGCTGGGGCGACCTGGAGTTGCTCGCCGAGACGGGACGCCTCGCGCCCAGTGAGCACATGACCGTGGACGTCTCGGCCCCGGGCCGCAGCGGACACCACGTCGTGTACACGATCTGGCAGGCCTCGCACTCGGACCAGTCGTACTACATCTGTAGCGATGTGAACTTCGGCTGACCGGAACGTCGTTCCGCCGGGTGGGTCGGCTACCGGCTACCCGGCGGAACGATTTCGCGGGGGGCGGAACGCCTGACCCGTTACGGCGGCGCGGTGCGCTTCTACCCTGAAGGGGTGAGTAGCAGCCATGCCTCGAATCGTCCCCCTGACCGCGCCGGCGACGATGTCGATGTCCGGGGCCGTGCCCAGCACCGCCCCGGGATCGGTTTCCTGCGGCCGGTTCCGGCCCCGGGCGCCGCTCCCGAGCCAGCCCCGGCGCCGGTGACCGTCAGGGAGCCGCTCTGGCGGCATGTGGTGGGCGCCGCGCTCCGCCGCGAGCGGCTGGCGCGCGGGCGCACGCTCAAGGAGGTGGCCGAGAAGGCGCGCATCTCCATGCCGTACCTCTCCGAGGTGGAGCGCGGCCGGAAGGAGGCGTCGTCCGAGGTGCTCGCCGCGGCGGCGCAGGCCCTCGGCCTCGGCCTCGCCGACCTCCTGGCCCTGACCCAGGACCAGTTGACGGCGGACCCGGCGGCCCGCCCCGCGAGCCGGCCGGGGCCGGAGCCGTCGGCCACATCCCTGCTCGCCCACCGCGCCCGCGCCCGTCCCCGCACCGGCGACACGGTGCTGCTGGCGGCCTGAGGCCCGCGCCCACCGCGCGGGCGCGGGGCGTTGTCGGCAACCGTCGGTGCGGCGCCGACGAGCTGGGCCGTGCGGCCGGGGCCGGGCCGGCGGGGCTCGTACGACCGGCTGTCGGGGGCGCGCGCCGGCGGTCCGACGCGTGACGTGGTCGGGCGGGGCCTGCCCCGGTGTCCGTTCGGGGTGGGGCGGAAGGACGGCGCTGGTGCGGTCGCCACCCGCATGTTCCGCCCACCGGCGGGCCGGCCGTTCCCCCGCCCCACCGCCCCACCGCCCGGCCCACCGTCCGTCCGTCCGTCCGCCGGTGTTCGCCCCCCGGCGGGGAGCCGTCAGGTGGCGACCGGGGTACGCCGGGTGACGATCTGGTCCGCGAGGCCGAATTCGACCGCCTCGCGTGCGGTGAGGACCCGGTCGCGGTCCATCTCCGCTCGCAGGGTGGCCACTTCGTGTCCGGTGTGCTCGGAGAGGACCTCCTCCACCTGGGAGCGGATGCGCAGCATCTCCTTCGCCTGGATGGAGAGGTCCGAGACCGTGCCCCGGTGTCCGCCGCTCACCGGTTGCCCGATCAGCACCCGCGCGTGGCCGAGCACCGCCCGGCGGCCCCGGTCGCCGGCCGCGAGGAGCACGGCCGCGGTGGACGCGGCCTGCCCCACGCAGAACGTGGAGATCGGCGCGTTCACGAACGACATCGTGTCGTAGATCGCCATCAGCGAGGTCGGCGAGCCACCGGGGGAGTTGATGTAGATCGAGATCTCCTGCTCCGGGTTGGCCGACTCCAGGTGCAGCAGCTGGGCGATCACGACGTTGGCCACGCCGTCGTCGATCTCGGTGCCGAGGAAGATCACCCGGTCGGAGAGCAGCCGGCTGTAGATGTCGTAGGCGCGCTCACCGCTCGACGTGCGCTCGACCACGGTGGGGATCGTGTACTGGCTCATGGGGTGAACCGTCCTGTTCCTAGAAGCCGGTCCGGCGAGGGGAGGTGGGGGCGAGGTCGGCGAGGGAGACGACGACCCGGTCGATCAGCCCGTACTCCCTGGCCTGTTCCGCCGTGAACCAGCGGTCCCGGTCGCCGTCCCTGGCGATGGTCTCCTCGGTCTGGCCGGTGTGCTCGGCGGTGATCCGTTCCACGGTCCGCTTGGTGAACTCCAGGTTCTCCGCCTGGATCGCGATGTCCGAGGTGGAGCCGCCGATCCCGGCGGACGGCTGGTGCATCATGATCCGCGCGTTGGGCAGCGCGTACCGCTTGCCCGGGGTGCCGGTGGCGAGCAGGAACTGGCCCATGCTGGCGGCGAACCCCATGGCCAGGGTGGCCACGTCGTTGGGGATCAGCCGCATGGTGTCGTAGATCGCCAGCCCGGCCGAGACCGAGCCGCCGGGGCTGTTGACGCAGAGCCTGATGTCCTCGCGCGGGTCCTCGGCGGACAGCAGCAGCAACTGCGCGCAGACCCGGTTCGCCGAGACCTCGTCCACCTGGGTGCCCAGGAACACGATGCGCTGGGTCAGCAGCCGGGCGGCCAACTCGTCGTCGATCCTGGTGGTCGGGGTGTCGCCCTCGGCGGCGGTGACCGGTATGACCATCACCTTCTCCTTCTCCTCGCATCGGCGCGACACCGAAGCCGCGCCCTCCCCACCACCATCCGCCGCCGACCGCCACATCCCGGCACCTCTAGGCCCGGAGCAGATCAGCCAACAGCAGAGTGCCCGAGGCGCGTCCGACGCGGCGACGGCCGCGTACCCGTCGGGTGGGTACGCGGCCGTCGCGGTGCCGGGGGCGGGGCGAGGTCAGTCCACGTCGCAGGTCAGACCTGTGCCGCCGAGACCGCAGTAGCCCCGGGGGTGCTTGTCCAGGTACTGCTGGTGACGGGTCTCCGCCGGGTAGAACGGGAACTCCCGGGCCGGGAGGATCTCCGTGGTGATCTGCCCGTAGCCCTTGTCGCCGAGGACCTTCTGGTAGCTGTCCCTGGTCTCCTCGGCGGCGTCGCGCTGCGCGGGGGAGTGGTGGAAGACGGCGGACCGGCAGTGGGTGCCGATGTCGTTGCCCTGCCGGAAGCCCTGGGTCGGGTCGTGGCCCTCCCAGAACACCTTGAGCAGCGCGCGGTAGGTGACCCTGGCGGGGTCGAAGACGGCGCGGACGGTCTCCGCGTGACCGGTGCGCCCGGAGGCGACCTCCTCGGAGATGGGGTGCGCCGTGCCGCCGCCCTGGAAGCCGGTCAGCGTGGTCCACACGCCGTCCGTCCGCCAGAAGCGGCGCTCCGCGCCCCAGAAGCAGCCGAGCGCGAACTCGGCGATCTCGAACCCCGCCGGGTACGGCCCCAGCAGACGTGTCCCCAGCACGGTGTGCTTCTCGGGCACCGTGAACATGGGCTCCGAGCGACCGGGTAACACCTCCTCGGACGTGGGCAGGCGGTGGGTGAAGTCGGTCAGCATCGTCGGCGCGTCCTCAAGTCCTCGGTGACGTTGGTTCGTTCCGGGAACTCCCTACCCACCCCGGTACCGGCCCACCAGCGGCATTTCGGCCGGAGTTCGTGGCGCCGAAACGCTCGACGCCCACCCCCGCGTCCCCGCCCTCAGGCCCGCGCCACCCCCACCGGGCAGGACAGGCCCGTGCCGCCGAGACCGCAAGAACCGGCCGGGTTCTTGTCCAGGTACTGCTGGTGGTACCGGTACCTCAAAGGCGGTAGATCCCTCCCCCTCCCGGAGGCTGACGTGAGCCTGATCCCACTCGTGCTCATCAGGGAAAATCAGATACTCTGATCCCATGAGGACGATGACGGCGACGGAGGTCGCACGCAACTTCGCCTCCGTGCTCGACAGAGCCGAGCATGGAGAGACGATTGTGATCACCCGTGGCGGGCGACGGCTGGCGACGCTGGCTCCCGCGCCCTCCGGCAACGGTGCGGCGATCAAGGCGTTCCTGGAGTCGCACCCGGTGGACGAGGGCTTCGCGGACGATGTGGCCGCTGCTCGGGAGAGTGTCACCGACGAGATGAGCGCGACATGGCACGACGACTGATCCTGGACACGGGCGTCGTCATCCGGGCCGAGCGTGGCCACGCCGGTCTCGCGCGGGTGCTCGACGAGGATGACGATGTGACCATCGCGGCCGTGAGCCTCGCCGAGCTGCAACTCGGGGTGGAGCTCTCCGAGGGGCAACGTCGCGTGCGGCGGCAGGAGTTCGTCGACGGCGTGCGCGCCCTGATCCCGGTGGAGGACTACACGGACGATGTGGCGCTTGTGCACGCACGGCTGTTGGCTCATGTGCGCCGCGAGGGAAAGCCCCGCGGCGCCCACGATCTGATCATCGCCGCGACCGCCGCCGCCACGGCCAGGACGCTGCTGACCACCGACGGCAAGGCGGCGTTCGACGACCTCCCCGGCGTGCACGCGGCCGTCACGCCCGCCTGACCCCGCCGGCCGGAGCGCAGCCTCAGGCCCGCGCCACCCCCACCGGGCAGGACAGGCCCGTGCCGCCGAGACCGCAGTAACCGGCCGGGTTCTTGTCCAGGTACTGCTGGTGGTAGCCCTCGGCCGGGTAGAACGGGCGAGGTGTGGCCGGGGCCAGTTCGGTGGTGATCTCGCCGTAGCCGGAGTCGGTGAGCACCCGCTGGTAGGCCTCGCGGGATCGCTCGGCCGTCTCCTGCTGGGCCGGGCTGTGGGTGTAGATCGCCGAGCGGTACTGCGTGCCGACGTCGTTGCCCTGGCGGAAGCCCTGGGTCGGGTCGTGGGACTCCCAGAAGACCCGGAGCAGGTCCTCATAGGAGACCTGGGACGGGTCGAAGACCACCCGCACGGCCTCGGTGTGCCCGGTCATGCCGCTGCACACCTCCTCGTAGGTGGGGTAGTCGGTGACGCCGCCCTGGTAGCCGACGAGCGTGGTCCACACCCCGGGGGTCTGCCAGTAGCGCCGCTCGGCGCCCCAGAAGCAGCCAAGGCCGAAGTCGGCGACCTCGAAGCCCTCCGGGTAGGGCCCCTGGAGCTCCGTGCCCAGCACCGTGTGGGTGCTCGGCACCGGGAACGGGCTCTCGGCCCGGCCCGGCAGGGCCTCCTCGGGGGACGGCAGTCGGCTCTTGAACGCGTACAGCATGTCTCTCTCCTCGTCGCTCCTTGGTCCGCGAGCCCGTCGGCTGGCTACCGGCGGGCGATGGCGATGGCCCGGTACGTCGCGTACTCACCGGCGGGGTTCTCGCCGTCGACCCAGGGGATCGCACCCACATAACCGTCGACCGCCCGCACCTGTTCCGCCGCCTCCGGGTACCGCTCCGCGCGCACCAGGAAACACAGCAACAGATGGCGCACATGCGGCTCCATCGGGTGATCGGCCCTGACGTTGTGCAACGCGAACTGAGCCGCCTCGATGGCGTCGGACACCACCGCGCCCTGGTACATGCCCTGCGAGTACTGCATGTCGGGCAGGTGGTCGTAGACGGCGAAGAGCGGCAGCGCCGGCAGCAGGCTGCCGGCCTCGGCCGCGCCGGCCGCGGTGCGGGCGAAGCCCTCGGCGTCGGCCCGGGAGCCGTGCCACTTCTCCGACCAGTAGGGCAGTGCCGCCAGATGCGCGCCCATGTGCGCCTTGTCACGCTCGGTGACCCGCTGCCAGACGGCGGCGAACTCCTCGCGCGAGTAGTCCAGGCCGCGGGCGATCACCAGCTCGGTGATGTGCGGCACCGGGTCGTCGGGGGCCAGCCCCGCGGCCTCGGCGCAGACCGTGCGGGCCTCCTCCAGGATGATCCGGTACTCGGCCGCGCCCGGGTCCGCCATCGCCTGCCAGACCAGGAACTGCGCGTACACCTGCGCGCCGCCCGGATCCCTCGGCTCCTCGGCGCGCCAGCGGCGCAGCCAACCGGCGTCCCGCTGCCCCTCGCCGGGGGCGGCGCCCGAGGCGCGCCATTCGGACAGCTCCATCGCCGCCGCGCCGGCCAGCGACTGCACCCGCTGCCAGCGCTGCTCGCTGTCGTCGGTCAGCGCGAGCAGCTGCCCGGCCGGCCGCCAGTCCTGGCTGCCCCGGGCCTCCTCCAGCGCGTGCACCAGCGCGTCGTCCGGGCCCGGCAGGCGCACGTCCAGCTCGTCGACGGGGACCAGGCCGGCGCTCGCCGCCGGCTGGTCGTCGTCCCCCTTGCTCAGGGAGATCCCGGGCGGCCCCGAGCGGGTCCGCGCGTCCGCCTGGGCCGCGGCTCGCTCGAACTCCTGCCGTTCCCGACGCCGGCGCAGCGCGGGCAGCACCAGCACGCCGAAGATCGCGGTGAAAGCGATAAGCAGCAACACGGCTTCCATGGCGGCGAGGCTCCCCCTTGCTCGTTCCTGGTTCTCCGACCGTTGTCGGACGTTGTCGGTCGTTCTCGTTGTCGTCGTTCGTTCTCGGACGTTGTCCGACGTTCTCGGGCTGACGCGTTCCGGCCGGACGGACGGGAGGCCGCCCGCGACCGTCGTGCGTCGGTTCGACACGGGACGACCGAAGTGTGACGACGGATGAACACCCTATGTCGCCGACGGTCCGGGGCTCTCCCAAGGGCGACACCCGGCTCCCACACCACCGTAAGGCCACTACCGTGGACCCATGAACGAGCAGCACTTCGGGCAGCGTTTCGAGACGTTGGCCATTCACGCCGGGCAGGAGCCCGACGCGCTGACCGGGGCCGTGGTCCCGCCCATCCACCAGGTGTCCACCTACAAGCAGGACGGGGTCGGTGGGCTGCGCGGCGGCTACGAGTACAGCCGCTCCGCCAACCCCACGCGCACCGCGCTGGAGGAGAACCTCGCCGCCCTGGAGGGCGGCGCCCGGGGTCTCGCCTACGCGTCGGGGCTGGCCGCCGAGGACTGCGCGCTCCGCACCATGCTGCGGCCAGGCGACCATCTGGTGATCCCCAACGACGCCTACGGCGGTACGTTCCGCCTGGTCGCCAAGGTGGTCGAACGGTGGGGCGTCGCCTGGTCGGTGGCCGACACCTCGGACCCGATGTCGGTCAAGGCGGCGCTGCGTCCGGAGACCAAGGTCGTCTGGGTGGAGACCCCGTCCAACCCGCTGTTGGGCATCACGGACATCGCCCTGATCGCCGATCTGGCGCACACCGCCGGCGCCCGGCTGGTGGTGGACAACACGTTCGCCAGCCCCTACCTCCAGCAGCCGCTGGCGCTGGGCGCGGATGTGGTGGTGCACTCCACGACCAAGTACATGGGCGGCCACTCCGACGTGGTCGGCGGCGCGCTGATCACCTCGGACGCGGCGCTCGGCGAGGAGTTGGCGTACCACCAGAACGCGATGGGCGCGATCGCCGGGCCGTTCGACTCCTGGCTGGTGCTGCGCGGCATCAAGACGCTGGCGGTCCGGATGGACCGCCACTGCGCCAACGCCGGCCGGATCGCCGAGATGCTCGCCGCGCACCCCAGGGTGGCCGATGTGCGCTACCCGGGGCTGCCCTCGCACCCGGGGCACGAGACCGCTGGCAAGCAGATGCGGGACTTCGGCGGGATGGTGTCCTTCCGGGTCGCCGCCGGCGAGGAGGCGGCGGTCGCCGTCTGCGACCGGACCGAACTCTTCACGCTGGGCGAGTCGTTGGGCGGCGTGGAGTCGCTGATCGAGCACCCCGGCCGGATGACGCACGCTTCGGTCGCCGGTTCGGCGCTTGAGGTGCCGGCCGATCTGGTGCGGCTGTCGGTCGGCATCGAGTCGGTGGACGACCTGCTCGCCGACCTCGGCCAGGCGCTCGCCCAGACCTGAACGGGTCCCGTTGAACGGACCCGTTGAACGGGACCGTTATCGGCGGTCGGCCTCGCCGTCGCGGCCGTGGAGGCGGCAGATGGCTCCGTTGAGACGGGCCAGGAGCGCGTGGAAGTCGGCGCGTTCCTGGCCCGTCCAGTCCTCGGTGAGCAGTGCCACCAGGGCGCGGCGCGAGGCGCGGACCTCTTCGAGGCGCTGGCGCCCCGGCGGCGTCAGCCGCAGCAGCACGGCGCGCCCGTCCTCCGGATCGGGTGCCCGGCGCACCAGACCGGCGTCCACGAGCGGGGCGACCTGCCGGGTGACGGTGGACGAGTCGATGCCCATCGCGGCTGCCAGCGCCTTGACGCCGGCGGGGCCGCCCTGGTCCAGCCGGCTGAGCAGCAGATAGGCCGCCCGGTCCATGGAGTTGCGCGCCGGGCCGAGGCCGCCGAGCCTGGTCTGCTCGGCCCGGCGGGCGAACACGGCCACCTCGTGCTGGAAGGCGTCCAACAGCGTCAGGTCCCGCTCGGTCGGGGAGCTCTGGCCGCCTGGGGAGTTCTGGCCGGTCGGCGTGCTCTGGCGGGTCGGCGGGGGAGTGGTCGGGGAGGTGGGGAGGGGGTGCGGGTCCTGGGGAGGGGAGGCTTCAGGCGTCATGTCCGTCTGAGGTAGCGGGAGGCGGGCCGTGCGGCGCCCTGATGTGGGCCATAGCGTAGCCGCCGCCCTGGGCGGCCGACTCCCGCGATGCCTGACAGACTGGGGGCATGCCCACGCACCACCGGCCCACCCTGGAGGATGTGCTCGCCGCCCGGAAGACGCTCGCCGGGGTCACCCGGGTGACCGCTCTCGAAGGCAGCCGGTATCTGAGCCGTCTGATCGGCCATCCCGTTCTGTTGAAGTGTGAGAACCTCCAGCGCACCGGCTCGTTCAAGCTGCGCGGCGCCTACAACCGGATCGCCGGGCTCTCCGCCGCCGACCGGGAACGCGGCGTGGTGGCGGCCAGCGCCGGCAACCACGCGCAGGGCGTGGCCCTCGCCGCCTCGCTGCTCGACGTCGAGTCCACCGTGTTCATGCCGGTGGGAGCCCCGCTGCCCAAGGTCGCTGCCACTCGCGACTACGGCGCCAGGGTGCGGCTTGAGGGCCAGCTGGTGGACGAGACGCTCGCCGCCGCCACCGCCCACGCCAGGGAGACGGGGGCGGTCTTCATCCACCCCTTCGACCACCCCGATGTGGTGGCCGGGCAGGGCACGTTGGGCCTTGAGGTGCTGGAGCAGTGCCCCGAGGTGGAGACCGTGGTGATGAGCGTCGGCGGTGGTGGTCTGGTCGCCGGCGTCGCGCTGGCGATCAAGGCGCTGCGGCCCGATGTGCGGATCGTCGGCGTCCAGGCCGAGGGCGCGGCGGCCTACCCGCCTTCGCTGGCCGCCGGCCGCCCGCTCTCCCTGCCCGGCGCCGCCACCATG
The DNA here is from genome assembly GCF_020740535.1 of Streptomyces profundus. Taxonomy (NCBI): domain Bacteria; kingdom Bacillati; phylum Actinomycetota; class Actinomycetes; order Kitasatosporales; family Streptomycetaceae; genus Streptomyces; species Streptomyces profundus. The sequence continues at coordinate 2,261,930 of NZ_CP082362.1, read as the reverse complement.
GCGGACGGCATCCGGGTGGGCCGACCGGGTGATGTGCCGTTCGACCTGGTCGCCGAGCTGGTGGACGAGGTGCGCACGGTGTCGGAGAGCGCGCTCTCCGCGGCGCTGCTGCACTGCCTGGAGCGGGCGAAGCTGGTGGTCGAGCCGGCGGGCGCCGCGCCGATCGCGGCGCTCCTCGCCGAACCCGACGCGTTCCGGGGCCCCTTGGTGGCCGTGCTCTCCGGCGGGAACGTGGACCCGGTGGTCCTGGAGCGCTCGCTCCGGCACGGGATGGCAGCCGCCGGCCGCTATCTGTCGCTGCGGCTCCGACTCCCCGACCACCCGGGCGCGTTGGCCGCGCTGCTCGGGGTGCTCTCGGCGGTGGACGCCAACGTGCTGGCCGTCCACCATGTGCGGACCGACCCGAGGCTGGGCGTCAGCGAGGCGGAGGTCGAACTGTGGCTGGAGACCAAGGGGCCGCGCCACTGTGACGAGGTGATCGTGGCCCTCCGCGAGGCGGGCTACGTCGTGCTGTCCTAGGGCGTGCCGTTTCCCCCGGCCCCTGTCGTCGCGGTTGCTCGGGGGTTGCCGGGGGCTGCCGGGGCTGCCGGGGCTGCTTGGGGTTGCCGGGCTTCCTCGGCTGCCGGGGCTCATCGGCTGCCTGGGGCCTGTCGGTGGCCTGGGGGCGCGAGTTTGGTGGCGCGCGCTGTTCCGCACTCCCATGTCAACTGCTCGTGCCCATAAAGCCCTATCGCGATACATCGCGTTAGTTCTAGACTGGCGGCGCCGTCACAACGGGGAGACCCTGAACCTCAGCCCACCTTGGAGAAGACACATGCCAGCCGCCATCTACGCCGAGGGTCTGGTGAAGACCTTCGGTGACGTCCGCGCATTGGACGGCGTGGACATCGAAGTCCCCGAGGGGTCGGTGCTCGGCCTCCTCGGCCCGAACGGCGCGGGGAAGACCACCGCCGTGCGGGTGCTCACCACGCTGATCCAGCCCGACAGCGGGCGCGCGGAGGTGGCGGGCATCGACGTGTGCGCCCATCCGGGCGAGGTGCGCCGCTCCATCGGGCTCTCCGGGCAGTTCGCCGCCGTCGACGAGTATCTGACCGGCCGGGAGAACCTCCAGATGGTCGGTCAGCTCTACCAGCTGACCGCCCGCGACGCCAAGCGGCGAGCCGTCGAGCTGCTCGACCGGTTCAACCTCGCGGACGCCGCCGACCGCACCGCCAAGACATACTCCGGCGGCATGCGGCGCCGGCTGGATCTCGCGGCGGCCCTGGTGATCAGCCCGCCGGTGATGTTCATGGACGAGCCGACCACCGGCCTCGACCCGCGCAACCGCCAGGGCCTGTGGGCGGTGATCGAGGAGCTGGTCGCCGGCGGCACCACGCTGCTGCTCACCACCCAGTATCTGGAGGAGGCCGACCACCTCGCCGACACCATCGCCGTGGTCGACCACGGCCGGGTCATCGCCCGGGGCACCTCGGACGAGCTGAAGAGCCAGAGCGGCGGCGATGTGGTGGAGGTCGTGGTCCACGACCGGGCGCATATCGAGCTGGCCGAGCGGGTGCTCCGCCGGCTCGGCGACGGCGACACCACGCTCGTGGAGCACACCCGCAAGCTCAGCGTGCCGGCCGCCGGCGGCGCCAAGCTGCTCGCCGAGGTGATCCGCGAGCTGGACGCGGAGGGCGTGGAGATCGACGACATCGGGCTGCGCCGCCCCACGCTGGACGACGTCTTCATCTCGCTGACCGGCCACGGCGCGGACGACGCCGAGGCGGCCGAGGGGATCAAGCCCAAGCCCGAGAGCACGGAAGCGGGTTCGGGCCAGCGTTCCGGCACGGCCGGCACGGCCGGCACGGCTGGCACGGCCGGCAAGGAGGAGAAGTGAGTATCACCGCGAACGATCCCAGCCCGCGCCCCGTGGCCCGGCCGGGGGATCGGGTCTCCTTCCGGCAGAGCTGGCGGGACTCCATGGTGGTCGCGAAACGCAACCTGCTGCGGATGCTGCGCATCCCCGAGGTGGTGATCTTCGGCCTGGTCCAGCCCATCATGTTCGTGGTGCTGTTCAGCTATGTCTTCGGCGGCTCCATCGCCCTGCCGGGCGCCGGCACGGACTCGGGCGCCTACCGCGAGTTCCTGATGGGCGGCATCTTCGCCCAGACGGTCACCTTCGCCACCGCCGGTGCCAGCGCCGGCATCGCCGAGGACATGCAGAAGGGCATCATCGACCGCTTCCGCTCCCTGCCCATGGCCCGTGGCGCGGTGCTCACAGGGCGCACCTTCGCCGATCTGGTGCAGACAGCGGTGATCCTGCTGGTGCTGGCGATCGTCGCCCTGCTGGTCGGCTGGCGCATCCACGACGGGATCCTCAACGCGCTGGCCGGTTTCGGCCTGTTGCTGCTCCTGGGCTACGCCTTCACCTGGATCGGCGCGCTGATCGGCCTCTCCGTCCGCACCCCCGAGGCAGCCACCTCCGGCGGCCTGGTCTGGCTCTTCCCGCTCACCTTCGTCTCCGTTGCCTTCGTCCCCTCGGAGAACATGCCCTCGCTGCTGCAACCCGTCGCCGAGTGGAACCCGTTCAGCGCCACCGTGCTGGCCACCCGCGAGCTGTTCGGCAACCTGCCGCCCAACTACCAGGCCCCCGACGTCTGGCCGATGCAGCACCCGGCGCTTGCCTCCGTGCTCTGGTCGTTGGCGATCATCCTGCTGTTCCGCACGCTCGCCGTCCGGAAGTACAAGCGGGCCTCGGCCTGAGCCAGCCGCCGGCGCACGCCCCCGGCCGTGTTCTCGCCGCCCTCGGCCACCGCTCGGCCGAGGGCAGCGCCCTTCGTTCCGCGACATACCGGTAACGAGTTGGTCGAATTCGGCGTGACACCCCGTCGGACGGGGCAGGCGATCTCTCCGGGTCATGACCACACACTCGGGGACCACTCCGACAACTGCCCCTCGCCCAGGGGCGGAACACCACCGCCGCACGCCGGCGGAGGGCCAGCGGACAGGACGAGAACCACCGGGGAACACCGGAGATTCAACGGGGAACGGGGAGGGCACGCGCATGGCGGTGGAGACGGCGACACTCAACGAACGACACCGGACGGAGGTTGACCGACTGCTGGAGCGGGCGGCCCAGGAGGAGGCGCGCCGCTCCGAGGGCAGCTCCTCGGCCGACCAGCTCCTCCAACGCGCCCGCTCCTCGATCGACGAGATCATCCGCCCGGCGCGTGAGGAGTACACCGCCTTCGTCGAGGCCGAGCAGGAGGCGGCGCCCAGCCGGCTCGCCGACCGCTTCGCGCCGAGGGTGCTGGGCGGCCTCGCCGCCGCCGTCGTCTCGGCCGCCATCGCCACCGTGCTGCTGGTCGGCTCCCTCAACGACTCGGCCGGCGTCGCCTTCGGCGACGGCGCCATCGTGGCCGCCGCCGCCGTGCTCGGGTTCGTCCTCCAGGCCCTGCTCGCCCACTTCTGGTCCGCCGAGCGACAGGCCGGCAGCCGCCACCAGCCGGGCGGCGTCGAACAGCTGCGGCTGGCCTGGCTGACCGCGGTCGAGGTGCGGGGTATCCGCCCCTACCTGGAGCAGCAGCGGGCGGTCGCCCCGCGCCGCCGCCAGCTGCGCGCCGAACGCGGCTCCAGCCGCCAGCGCCCCAGGGACCGGGCGGCCGAGGCCCGGGGCCGCTCCGTGGTCGGCAAGTCCTTCGACCGCCTGGCCGATCTGGAGCGCCCCTTCATCGGCCGCCGCAGCCAGCTCACCCAGATCGTCCAGTGGGTCAACCGCGACCGCGCCAGCAGCGACACCCACCCCACCGTGGTCGTGCTGCACGGCGCCTCCGGCTCCGGCCGCACCACGCTGGCCAGTTGGGCGGCCCAGGAGACCCGCGAGCTGTTCCGCGGCGCCTGCCTGGTGGACCTGCGGGGTCAGAGCCAGGATCCGCTTCCCACCAGGGACGCCATCCTGCACCTGATGAACCGCCTGGGTGCCCCCCGCGACCAGCTGCTCTTCCGCGACGGCGCCGGCCGGGCCGCCGGCGTCCAGCAGCTCGGCCGGCTCGTCGAGCGCTACCAGCAGCACCTCACGGACCTCCCGGTGGTGCTCATCCTGGACGACGCCACCGACGCCGAGCAGGTCTGCACGTTGATCCCGGCCCGCTCCCCCTCCCTGGTGCTGGTCACCTCGGCCGAGCCGATGGACATCCGGCCCTCGTCCCCCGCCTCGGTCCACCACCTGTCCATCGACGCCCTGGACGACGAGGCGGCCGAGGAGCTGCTGCGGGCCTCCGTCACCGACGGCGGCGTCATCGGCCCCGGGCCCAGGGACGACACCAGCTGGCGCCGGATCAACGAGCTGTGCGCCGGCCGCCCCATCCTGCTCCGGCTGGCCGGCTCCGCGTTGGACACGCGGGCCCCCGGCGCGCTCGCCGACGACCTGGCGGCCTTCGACACCCCGGCCCCCGGCCCGGACGGCGAGGCCGGCGAGGCCGTGGCCGACCCGGCCGAGCGCGTCCTGGGCCTGCGCTACGCGGACCAGCCCGAGGCCGGGCGCCGGCTGCTGCGCCGGCTGGCGCTGGCCGGCCGCGCCAGCCTCGGCGCCCGCGCCGCCGCCGCTCTGCTGGACGTCGGCCAGCAGGAGGCCGCCGGCCAGCTGGAGTCGCTGGCCCAGGCCGGGCTCCTCCGCCGGGTGCGGGGCAACCGCTACCGCCTGCACGAGCTGGTGCGCAGGTTCGCCCGCGCCAGAATGTACGAGGAGGACAGCGACCGGCAGGTCTCCGCCGCCCAGGAACGCCTGATCCGCAGCTACGCCGAGCTGGCCGACACGGTGATCCGCCTGGTCGACGGCAAGACGTCCACCCGCGCCGATCTGCTGCCGGCAGCGGCCGGCGGCCACGGCTTCACCTCGCTGGACGCGGCGCTGCGCTGGCTGGACGAAGAGACCAGTTTCATCACCTCCACGCTGCGTTACGCCGACGAGCGGGTGGACCGCCAGGCCGTGCAACACCTGCTGGGCGCCCTCTGCGACTACTGCCTGCTGCGCGGTGACCTCTACCGCCTGGGCGAGCTGAACGAGCTGGCGGAGGCGGTCGACCAGGGCTTGCTGACGCGTTCCGTGCGCTGGCGCACGGGCGTCGCGGCCCGGCAGCTGGGTGAGCTGGACAAGGCACGGTCCACGCTCACCTCGGTCGTCTCGCTTTACCAGCAGGCCCACCATGACGCCGGCACTGCCCGCGCCCTGCGCGATCTGGGCATCACCCTGCAACACCAGGGACAGCTCCACGAGGCCGGCGAGAAGCTGCGCCAGGCGCTGGAGCTCCAGCAGGCCGAGAACCTGGCCGGCGACCGAGCCTGGACCCTGCACGCCCTGGCCGCGGTCGAACGGGAGTGCGGCCGGGTGCGCTCCGCCCGCCGACTGCTCGCCGAGGCCCTGCCGCTGCACCAGAACAGCGGCAGCGTGCACGGTGAGGCATGGACGAGGTTCCAGCTCGGCCAGACCATGCTCTGGCAGGGCCAGCTGCGCGACGGTGAGCGCGAACTGCGCCTCGCGCTGGACCTCTATGAACAGTCCCGCGATGTGCGCGGGGTGGCCTGGGCGATGAGCGAGCTGGGCCTGGCCCGCGTCCACGACGGCGAGGACGCCGCCGCCGTCGACGAGCTGCGGGCGGCCCTGGCCAGACACCAGGACACGGAGGACGCGCGCGGCGAGGCGTGGACCCTCTACTACCTGGGCCAGGCCCTGGAGGAGGCCGGCGACGCCACGGGCGCGGTACGCACCCTGGAGCGGGCCCGCACCATGTTCAACCGCATGCGCGACGTCTACGGCCTGGCCTGCACCCGACACCACTCGGCCCGGGTCACCCGCGACATGCGCGCGGAGAGCACGGGCTCGCTGCGCAACAGCGGCTTCGCCCGGCAGCTGCTCACCGACGCCCGCCGGGACTTCGAGCGGATCGGAGTCGCCCAGGGCGAGGCCTGGTCGGCCCTCGAACTGGCGGTGATCGAGGCCGGGAACGAACGGACGGGCGAGGCGCTGCGCCTCGCCGACGAGGCGCTGGCGCTCTTCACCGCCGGCTACGGCGGCGAGGGCCCCGACCAACGCGGCGCGGACTGGGCACAGTTCCTGCGCTGCACGCTGCTCCCCCTGGCCTCGCCCGGCGGCTCAGAGGTGGGCCAGGCCGTCGCCCAACAGGAGCTGGCCGAGCTGGTCCGCGCGGAACACCCCCTGCGCGACCTCCGGCTCGCGGACGCGGCCCACTCCTACGCGCTGATGCTGGAACGCGGCCAGGGCCCCGAGGACGGCTGGCCGGCCTGGCGCCTGGGCCTGGTCCCCCAACGAGCGGCCAGAGACATCATCGGAGTCACCCCCACCTCCTGACCCAGCCACCCCGGCCCCACCCACCGAAAGCCCCCACCGCGCCTCCGGCTGTCGCCCGAGCCGGGGCCCGGGCTTCGGGTGTGCGGTTCCGCCCGGCTGTCACCGGCGCGGCGGTGCTGCGGTCTCAGCTCCCGCTCATGGCCCCGGCCCCACCCGTCCGAGGGCCCTCACCGCGCCTCCGGCTGTCGCCCGGGCCGGGGCCTGCGCTTCGGGTGTGCGGTTCCGCCCGGCTGTCACCGGCGCGGCGGTGCTGCGGTCTCAGCTCCCGCTCATGGCCCCGGCCCCACCCGTCCGAGGGCCCTCACCGCGCCTTCGGCTGTCGCCCTGGCCCGGGCTTCAGGGTGTGCGGTTCCGCCCGGCTGTCACCGGCACGGCGGCGGTGCGGTCTCAGCTCCCGCTCATGGCCCCGGCCCCACCCGTCCGAGGGCCCCCACCGCGCCTCCGGCTGTCGCCCGGGCGTGCGGTTCCGCCCGGCTGCCACCGGCACGGCGGCGGTGCGGTCTCAGCTCCCGCTCACGGCCCCGGCCCCACCCGTCCGAGGGCCCTCACCGCGCCTCCGGCTGTCGCCCGGGCCGGGGCCTGCGCTCCGGGCGTGCGGTGCCGTCCGGCTGTCGCCGGTGCGGTCGTCCGGTCGAGGTTCCCGTGCGCCGTCCCGGTGTCATGCGCCCCAGCCCGCCCGTGGGTGTGGCAGGACCATCGGGCCTGCCACACCCACGGGCGGGCCCGCCGCCTCACCCCGCGCGGGCAGCGCTCGGCTCCGCGCGGCTCAGGCCGCGCGGCCCGCTTGGCGCACCGTGGTCAGGAGCTGGCGGAGGAGGCGGTGGCCGCCTCGTCCGCTCCGTCCTTACGGCCCTGGTTCTCCTCGAAGTCGATCTTGCCGAGGTGTCGGCTCATCGACTTCAGCAGGACCCAGACGCCCACGCCCAGCACCGCGAACACGATGAAGCCCAGCACGCCGGGAGTCACCGTGTACTCGTTCAGCTCCTTGGCAAGCGGCAGTACGTCAGTCATGTCATCGATTCTCGCGGATGCCCGCGAACAGGTCGGACTCGGGTAGTGAGGTGTCGACGAGCGAGCGGGCCAGTTCGAAGTCCTCGGTGGGCCAGATCTCCTGCTGGACATCCATCGGGACCCGGAACCAGCCGCCGTCCGGGTCGATCTGGGTGGCGTGCGCGATCAGCGCCTTGTCCCTGGTGGGGAAGAACTCCGCGCAGGGCACCCGCGTGGTCAACTGCCGCTCCGGCATGGAGGACTCCTCCCACCGCTCCAGCCACTCCGCGTACGGGGAGTCGAGCCCTCGCGCCAGCAGCCCCTCGTGCAGCGCCACCGTCCGCGCCCGGTTGAACCCCTGGTTGTAGTACAGCTTCTGCGGCTGCCAGGGCTCGCCCGCGTCCGGGTAGCGGTCGGCGTCGCCGGCGGCCTCGAACGCCACCATCGAGATCTTGTGGGTCATGATGTGGTCGGGGTGCGGATAGCCGCCGTTCTCGTCGTAGGTGGTGACCACCTGGGGGCGGAACGCGCGGATCAGCCGCACCAGCGGCTCGGCCGCCTCGTCCACGTCCTTGAGGGCGAAGCACCCCTCGGGCAGCGGAGGCAGCGGGTCGCCCTCGGGGAGGCCCGAGTCGACGAATCCGAGCCACTCCTGCCGGACGCCGAGGATCTCCCTGGCCTCCGCCATCTCCTTGGCCCGCACCTCGTGGATGTGCTTCTCGATATAGGGGTCGCCCTGGAGCTTGGGGTTCAGAATGGAGCCCCTTTCGCCCCCTGTGCAGGTGGCGACCAGCACCTCGACGCCCTCCGACACGTACTTGGCCATCATCGCGGCGCCCTTGCTGGACTCGTCGTCCGGGTGGGCGTGCACCGCCATGAGTCGCAGTTGCTCTGTCAAGGCTTGGTCCTCGTCGCTCGATCCTGGTCGTCTCTGCCTCCGAGACGCCTTCTATAGTGACGGATGGAGTGCGCGCCGGTATTCCTCGCCTTCGGTGTCGATCCGGGCCCCCGACGGAGAGGGCTCGCGGCCGTGACACCATGGCGTCGGACGCACCGAAGCCGCGAACAGCCGCACCGAAGCCGCGAGGAAGCCGCGAGCGGCTGAGGGAAACCGCGAGAGACGAGGAGGGGGCATGGCGCAGACGCCGACGGAGTTGCCCGAAGGGCGCTACGGTCGCTCCACCTCCGACGACGCGCGGACCGACCGTAGGCTCAAGGTGATCGGCCTGGTGCTGGGCGTCGCGTTGCTGGCCTTCGTGGGCTGGGCCGGCGTCTCGTACATCAGCGAGCAACGGGTCTCCGGCGAGCTGACCGGCTTCGAGGTGATCTCCGACGAGGAGATCGACGTCCGGGTCGCCGTCCGCAAGCAGGTCGACGTGGTCGGTGTCTGTACGGTGCGGGCCCAGGCGGAGGACGGGCTTGAGGTCGGGCGCGGACAGATCCGCTTCGACGAGCCGGACGACAGCCTGCACGGGTCCGTCGTCCTGCGCACCCTGGAGCGCGCCACCTCGGCCGAGCTGACCGGCTGCTCGGCGGCCGACGAGGACTGACCGGGCCCGGCGCGGCGGCGCGGGGGCCCAGGGCGGGACCGCCCTCTGGTTTGTCCCGGTGCGCGCAGGGTAATGCTTCCGCACATCGACCGTTTCGTTGTTAGAGTCGATATTTCGATCGATCGATCCGCCCGCCCAGGAGCGCACATGTCTGGGACGGGCCTTGTTTTTATCCCCTCTTGCTACCCGAGGAGCACCTGTGACGCAGACCAGCGACACTGTCACCTGGCTGACCCAGGAGGCGTATGACCAGCTCAAGGCAGAGCTGGATCAACTGTCGGGTCCTGCCCGCGTCGAGATCGCGAAGAAGATCGAGGCGGCTCGTGAAGAGGGCGATCTCAAGGAGAACGCCGGCTATCACGCAGCCAAGGAGGAGCAGGGGAAGATGGAGGCGCGGGTCCGGCAGCTGACGCAGCTGTTGGAGACGGCGCAGGTCGGCGAGGCCCCGGCGGACACGGGCGTGGTGGCGCCCGGCATGGTCGTCACCATCGCCTTCGACGGCGACGAGGACGACACGATGGTGTTCCTCCTGGCGTCCAGGGAGTTCGCCACCTCCGACATCGAGACCTACTCGCCGCAGTCGCCGCTGGGCGGTGGGGTGTTGGGCAAGAAGGTCGGGCAGGACGCCGAGTACGAGCTGCCCAACGGCAGCGTCGCCAAGGTCAAGGTCCTGGAGGCCAAGCCCTACCAGGCCTGATCCTGGCGCGGGGCGGGGACCTGGCCGATCGGCCGAGCGCCGAGCCCTCCCCCTTCCGTCCCAGTGAGCCGAGCCCGGCGGACCGACGGCCCTGACCTCCACGGAGGTTCAACGAGGCCCGCCGCCGGGAAGCGGCTCCACCAGCCGCCGAGCGCGCTGACGCCGGCGGCCATCGAGAATCCCGTGGGTGAACACGATCCCGGCGGCCCCCGTCTGACCTGCCGACGCGTCGCGTCGACGCACGTCCGGCCGGGGCCGCTTCGGGTGTCGGCGCCCCTGGGCCTCTTTACCCGTGGCTGTCGAGCCGTCACGCTGGGGTGACCGAACGTCAGCTCGCGAGGAGTCCACACCGTGAACAACCGACGTTCCGGCCGACGTTCCAGGCGCGCCCCCCGGCGGGGCCCGGTGGTCGGCGGGGTGCTGCTGCTCGTGTTCGGCCTGGCCCGCTGGGGCTGGGCCGCCGTGCTGGTGGTCGGTCTCGTCGCGGGGGTGGCCGTCTCGCTGTGGTGGGCGCGGCGGGTGCACCGCCGGGCGCGGGCCGGGGACCGGGAGTGGCGGCGCCAGGACGCCGTCCTGGCGAACAACCGCTCCCTCGCCGATGTCGACGCGCTGTCCGGGGAGGGGTTCGAGGAGCTGGTCGCCGCCCGGCTGCGGGCGGACGGCTGCACGGAGGTGGAACGGGTCGGTGGCGGCGGGGACCAGGGGCGGGACATCGCCGGGAAGCTGCCCGACGGCCGCGGCATGGTCGTCCAGTGCAAGCGTTACGCGCCCCACCGGGCCGTCACCGCGCCCGCGATGCAACGGCTGCTGGGCACCAGGACACACTTCGCCGCGGACATCGCGCTGTGCGTCACCAACACCAGGTACACCGCGCAGGCCGCTGAGTTCGCCCGCGCCAACGGCATCGTCCTCGTCCACCGGGACCTGTTGGGCCCCTGGCTGGGCGGCGCCAGGCTGGACACCCTGATCGAGCTGAACGGAGCCGGTCTCGGGGACCGGCGCCACCTGAGCACCTGGCGGCGCGCCTACGGCACTGGCCCCCGCCCTCGCCCCCGTCGAAAGCGCCCCCCGCGCCCCCCGCGCCCCCGGAGCCCCGCGCCATGACGGGCCCTCGGGGGGCCCGCGCCGAGCCGTCCGATCCCCCGGTCGGGAGATCCCGTCGGTGTCCTGATGGCCGCGCGGGGAACGGCCTCTGGCCCGTGTCGATGGCGGCCAGGAAGTGGCGGAAAAACGTCTGTGATACCTGGGGTGGATGGTGAGAGCGTGACGAGGACCACTGTGGTCGACGGGGGCGTGTTCCGCGCCGGGACGGGTTCGTTCGTCCCGGTGACCGCGTGGTGTCGCGGCCCCTGAGGCAGCGGGCGAAGTCCCGTGCGCAGGAAGCGAGTCGGGGGATCTGATGCGGGTTCTGCTGTTGACGTTCTTCCACGGGCTCGGCCATGTGGTGCGGACCGCGCGGGTGGGCTCCGCCCTGGTCGCCGCCGGCGCCGAGGTGCTGGTCGGCACGGCGGAGCCGGCGCGGCACATCATGAAGGCCCAAGGTCTGGACTCGTTCCCGCTGACGGAGCTGCCGCCGTTCCCGCCGCGCGAGCCGGCCGAGGAGCCCCCGCCGGCCCCCGGGGGCCGGATCCGGCTGGCCGATCCCGACTACCTCACCACCTGCCTCGCCGAGGAGCGCGCCGCGATAGCGGAGTTCCGTCCCGACATGGTGGTCAGCGACTTCCGGGTCACGGGCGCGGTGTCGGCGGCCCTGGAGGGCGTGCCGGCCGCCTGGATCGTCAACTCGGGGTTCTTCGAGTTCCCCTTCCCCCAGGTGCTGCGCGATGTGGTGCCCCAACTGGTCGAGCTGGGCGTGCCCCGGGAGACCGCGCGGCGCGTCCTGGGCGATGTCCTCTACATCCCGGACTGGTCGCGGTTCGATCCGCTCTCCGGTATCGCCGCCCGGGAGTCGGCCACGGCGCTGGGCACGCTGTCCGAGATCCGGCATGTGGGCCCGGTGTTGAAGGAGGCCCCCGACGGCGCGCCGTCCCGCGCCGAGGCCCGCGAGCGGCTCGGCGTCGCGGCGGACGTTCCGCTGGTGTACGTCAGCCTCGGCGGCACGGCCCAGGGCTACGGGTCGCTCACCACCATCGCCGCCAGGCTCGGCGCGGTCCCCGCGCACACCGTGCTGGTCACGGGCCCCAACATCCCGCCCGAGCGGCTCCGGGAGCGGACCGCGGACGTGGTGATGGCGTACACCGAGGACAGCATGGCGTGGACGCGGGCCGCCGATCTGGTCGTCACCCACGGCGGACACACCTCCACCATGGAGGCGCTCTGCCTGGGCACACCACTGCTGGCGCTGCCGGGCCACGCGGAGCAGGAGTGGAACGCCTCCCGCGCGGTCTCCCTGGGCACCGGCGAGATCCTCCCGGCCGACGCGGTCGCCGACGAGTTCGTGCCCACGGCCACCCGTCTCCTCGGCGACCAGGGCCTGGCCCGCAGGGCGCGGGAGGTCGGCGAGGTGCTGGCCGGCCGCGACGGTGCCGCCGAACTCGCCTCGCACGTCCTGGCGTTCGCCTCCCTCTCGGCGCTGACGCGAGGGCGTCGTGGCTGAGCGGGGGCCGGCGCCCGAGCTGTCGGTCGTCGTCATCGTCCGGGACGACGAGCCAGCGCTGCGCGCGCTCGTCGCCTCCCTCGGGGCCTCGGCCCAACGCACCGAAGGGGCCTACGAGATCGTCGCCGTCGACGACGGCTCGACGCCGCCCGTCCGCGCCGACCTCGCCGAGTTGGCCGGCGGCGTCCCGCTCGCGCTGATCCGCCGGAGGGGCGCGGGCAACCGCGCGGCGGCCCGCGCCGAGGGCGCGGCCGAGGCGCGCGGGCGCCATCTCGCCTTCCTCGACGCGGACCAGGAGGCCCCGCCGCACTGGGTCGCCGAGCACCTCCGCTGGCAACGCGCGCTCCCCGGGGCCGTGGTCGCCGGCCACCGGCGGCATCTCGACGCGTCCGACGCCGGCCGCTGGCGGCCCGAGGTGCGCACCCGGGTCACCGCCGAGTACTCGCAGAACTACGCCCGTATCGCCGCCGCCTGGTATCTGCCCTTCAGCTGCAACCTGTCCGTGCCGGCAGATGTCTACCGTCAGCTCGGCGGCTACAGCGATATGTTCGTCGGCTGGGGCTACGAGGACCACGACTTCGGCTACCGGGCCTGGGCCGCCGGCGTCCCCACCGTGCACAACCCTCTCGCCTGGACGTGGGACCGGCACCACGCGGTGCGCACGGACGCCGACCGGGTCGCCGAGTGGGCGGCCAACCGCGACCGTTTCCTGGCCGCCCACCCCGAGCCGCACGCCCAGGCCGTCCGGCTCATCGACAACTACCCCTCGGGCAAAGGGTCCTCCCCGGGGCAGATGTGGATGGACTCCTTCCGCCGCCTCGACGCCGAGCTGCGCCGTATCGACGGCGTCCCGGCGCCCGCGCCGCCGGCCCGCACCCTGACGGTCCTCTCCCCGGCCGACGCCGACCACGCCAGGACGCTGCTGCACGACGGCGTGCCGCTGCGGATCGTCGACGGCCTCCACGGCTCGGGTCTCGATCTGGAGATACAGCGCAACGGCCTCCGCCACATCGAGTACCACACGCTCCTGAGCTGACGGGCCGCCCGTCGCGCCCCTGGCGCGAACGCACCGGGCCCCTCGCGCCCCGGACCGGATCTGGGCCGGACCTGGATCGAACCCAGACCGGACCCAGACCGGGCCCAGGCCGGGCCCAGACCAGATCCGGGCCGCACCTACGCCGAATCTGACGGCATCTGACAGAACCTGACGGAATCTGGACGGACGGAAGATGGCTCTCCTGCTGCGTTCCCCGCTCGGCCTGTGCCTGCTGTTCGTGTCCGCGATGACGGGCGTGATCAGCGTCGGCTACCCCCTGGCGCTGGACTCCGCCGGCTTCGCCAAGGGCGATATCGCCCTGTTCTTCGTCGTCAACTCGCTGATCGCGTTCACCCTCGCCCTCTCCTCCAGCCGCCCGGTGGCGCTCCGGCACGCGCCCCGGCTGCTCACGCCCGCCCTGCTGGCCGGGGCCGTCGGGACGGCCCTGGTCAGCACGGGGCACGCGCTGCCGCTGGTGTGCCTGGGCGGCGCGCTCTCCATGGCGGGCGCCGTCTCGCTGCCGCTGATCCTCCGACGGTTGCAGACCACCCCGGGGGCCGCCGGGCTCTCCGACGCGGTGCTCGCCGCCCGCACCCGGTGGATCGCCGTGGCCGGCTATGTCGCCGGCGTCGCCGTCTTCGCCGGCTCCAGCTCCCTGACCGAGTGGTGGTCGGACTGGCCCCCCGTCGGCGCCGCCGTTCTCCTCCTGCTCGGCGCTGCCGTCCTCGCCACCCTCGACCGGCGCTCGGCCCCCGCGCCCGCGCCCCCCGCCCCGGCGGCGAGCGCCGGCCGGTCGGGCGTCGGCCCCGCCCTGGCCGTCGGCGTGCTGGCGATCGTCCTCCTCAAGGCGGCGGACAGCCTGCGCCTGGTGTACCTGCCGCTGTTCGTCGTCAACTCCGGCTGGGACCCACGGCTCAACAGCGTCCTCTTCATGCTCACCGCGCTCGTCGAACTCGCCGTGCTGCCCTGGCTCGGCCGCGCGGGCGAGCGTCACCCGGCGGCGCGGCTGCTCGCCCTGGCGGCGCTCGCCGGCGCGCTGTCCTTCACCCTCACCGCCGTCTGGACGTCCCTCGGCTCCCTGCTGGCCTCGCAGACGATCTTCGCCGTCTTCGCCGCCGCGCTCCAGTCGCTGGGGATGGTGGTCCTCGCCGGCCTGGTCAGGGGCGGACTGCCGGCCGGCGCCGGCCTCTTCGCCGGCGTGATGCAACTCGGCTCCCTGGTGGGCATCCTCGCCCCCCTCACCGTCTCCGGCTACCGCCCCGCCCTCTTCTGGATCGCCGTCGCCTTCTGCGTCGGCTCCACCCTCGTGCTGCTGCTGTTGAACCGGCTGACCGGCACGGACGCACCCTCCGTCCCTCCCCACCCCAGAGGAACCAACGATGACGCCGCCAAGAAGGCTCCCCGCTGACGCCCGACGCCGACTCCATGACACCTCACAGACCCAACTCACCCCCGATCGGCTGGCCCAGCCGGTCGACGTCGACCTCGGCCTCGACGAGGAGCGCCGGGAGCCCGTCGACGCGATCCCCGGCTGGCACAGCTACGGCGTCGCCGCCGCCGTGGAACGCGTCCGGGACGGCCACGCCCTCGGCATCGGCGAGTTCGTGCTGCGCGTCTGCGACACCGGCTCCGACGAACACCCGACGCCCGCGCGGCTCGACCGGCACATCCGGGCCATCGCCCGGCTGGTGCGGGAGGCACCGCCCGGCGTCCGCTGCACGGTCGACCCCTTCGCCCTCGCGCTCAACCCCGACGGCAGCTGGGGCCTGCGCGACGACGGCGACCGCCTCGACATCCCCGCCACCTACACGCTGCTGCGCGACACCGCCGCCGGCGTCGCGACCGCCGGGGCGCACGGCATCGTCACGCTGGGCCGGCTGCCGCTTGAGGTGTCGCACACCAGGGCCGGCGTCGACTCGGTGCGGGGCGCCACCCGGCTGTACTCGTTCTCCCAGAACAGCGAGACCAGCACCGCCTATGTCTACCTCGACGAGGACCACCGCGACACCGGGCAGAAGATCCTCCCGGGCAACCTCGCGGAGATGACGCTCTGGTCGCTGCTCGACGCCTTCCAGGGCACCCAGGTCTCGGTGACCAAACCGCTGGAGAACGCCCACGCCACCCTCGACGTGGCACGCCATATCGAGCACGAGGAGCTGACCGGCCGTCTGCTGCGCTCCCTCGAACGGGCCGACCCGGGCCTGCCACCTCTCACCGGCGCTGCGGCCGGCCTGGTCAGGGAGGTGCTGGACTCCCAGGAGACGCTTCAGAAGTCCCTGGCACAGCTGGAGTTGTACGGCTACGCCGTCTCGGGCACGACCCGTGCCCTCGGCGTGCTGGCCGCCGTGGACGGGCTGCGCCTGGCGCGCGCCAGGCTGGAGGAGTCCTGGCACAACTGGCTCGCGGCGGCCGGCCCCCACGGCGGCCGGATCATCGACCGCAACGCCATCAGCTATCTGCGGGGCGACCTGCTCGGCGTCTGACCCCCACCGCGGACGGGCGGAGGCCAGCCCACCGCCGCCCGTCCGTGGTGGGCCCGTGGGTACGCTTCCGCCATGCCCAACGCACTTCTCCGCCAGGGGAGCGAGTACCTGGCCTTCTGGACCGAGAGACATCTGTGCACCCTCACGACCCTGCGCCCGGACGGAACCCCGCATGTGGTGCCCGTCGGTGTGACGGTCGACGCGGACGCGGGGATGGCGCGCGTCATCACCCGCCGGACCAGCAGGAAGGTCGCCAACCTGAGCGGTGCGGGCCCCGCCCGGGTCGCCGTCTGCCAGATCGACGGAGGGCGCTGGGCGACGCTTGAGGGAACGGCGGCGGTGCGTACCGACGAGGCAGCCGTGGCGGACGCCGTCGACCGCTACGCGCGACGCTACGGGCGCAGGCCGACGCCCGACCCGGAGCGGGTGGTGATCGAGATCGCGGTGGACCACGCCATGGGACGCGCCACGCTCCCCCGACAGCGGCCCGCCACCGCCTGACGACGCCCGGGCCGCCGCGTTCCCGTGGCGTCGGGGAGGGGTCAGTAGCCGACGCTGAGACCGGCGGCGGCGAGGACGGGCGACACGGGCTGGTAGTAGGTCTGGCCGCCGGAGGCGCAGTTGCCGCTGCCGCCGACGAGGATGCCCAGCGCCGTGCTGGCGGCGTGGACCGGGCCGCCCTGGTCGCCCGGCTCGGCGCAGATGTTGGTGGTGAAGAGCCCGTTGACGGTGCCGTCGGGGAAGGCGATCGTCTGGTTCACCCCGGTCACGGTGCCGCAGTGGATCCCGGTGGTGGAGCCGTAGCGGCAGGCGGACTGGCCCACCGAGGGGCTCGCGGCGCCGGTGATCCGTACCGGCTGTCCGCCCCCGTTGAGCTCGCTGGGGTACTCCAGGTCGGGGTTGGTGTAGCGGACGACCGACCAGGACGAGCCGGGGAAGACCGCCATCGTGGTGACCGCGACCGGGACGGTCAGCGCGGGATCGCGGTACCACTGGGTGCCGACGCCGCCGCAGTGGCCGGCCATCAGCCCGTAGCGGTCGGTGCCGTCGGTGGCGTTGAAGGCGACGGTGCACGGCCCGGCCGCGCTGTGGAGGCGGTCCCCGCCGCGTATCGCGTCGGCGGCGGTGACGGAGGCGGTGTCCGTGGCCGGCGTGGCCGGCGCGGCGGAGGCGGTGGGGGCCAGGGCCAGCGCGAGGGCGATGAGCAGCGCGCCGAGTACGGTGCCGACCAGCGTCCGCTGGGCCGCCCGGCGGCGGCCTGGCCCTGGCGCCAGGTTCGTTGCTGTGCCTGTCATGCCATGCTCCTGTGTGGGTGAGAGCCGGTGGTGTCCCGGGGGCGGGACGGCCGGTCGGCCGCCCCGCCCCCGGGGTGGTACGGGGCGCCGTCAGCACATGTAGGGGCGCATGACCTCGTACTCGCTGCCCCAGTTGGCGCAGCCCTCGGCCGAGTGGCCGTACCAGTTGTGCCCGAACTCGTGGGCGGCCAGCAGCGCGAAGTCGCTCACCAGGCTGGAGAGCACGATGCGCTGGCCCTGGCCCCAGTTGCAGCCGACCACGTTGGTGGCGCTGCCGCAGCCCTGGACGTAGCCGCTGACGCACTCGACCGGGGTGCCGCTGCCCGAGGTCTCGGTGGCGTCGCCCCAGAAGTTGGCGCCGCTGCGGATGGAGCCCGCGTAGCCGCTGCACGAAGCGGTTATGTGGTAGCTCCAGGCCACCGGCGCGGCCGTGTCCACGCCCTCCTGGACCTGCGGCAGGTCGCTGTGGCCGTCGGTCTCGCCGGTCTCGTACGCGTCCTCCGGGTCGCTCACCAGGAGCGTCGCGTGGGGTTCGGAGTCGTGGATGTCGACCACCGCACCGGCGTTGGCCGCGGTGGGGAAGAACATGAGGATGGCGAAGGCGGCGAGCACACCGGCCAGTCTTCGCAATGGCGTGGCCATGACAATTCCTCTCGTGGGGGGCGCCATACGCGGTCGTCGGATACGGCCTGACCGGACGGAATGTGGGGTTCGCCCGGGTTCAGGGGGGTGGGGTGCGTACGGCTGATCGACAGGAAGATATTGCCAGATGCGGTGTATGCCAATCCGATTCGCCGATGTTGCGTATATGTAAGAAGACGGACCGGCCGTGTCCTGGTGCGCGCGGCGGAGTCCGCTGGGCCCGCCGCTCCCGGCCGTGCGACGATGCCGGTATGAATCGACTGGCTGACTCCCAGTCGCCTTATCTGCTCCAGCACGCCTCCAATCCGGTGGATTGGTGGCCCTGGGGAGAAGAGGCGTTCGACGAGGCGCGGCGGCGGGACGTCCCGGTGCTGCTGAGTGTCGGCTACGCGTCCTGCCACTGGTGCCATGTGATGGCCCGTGAGAGCTTCGAGGATCCGGCGCTCGCCGAGTATCTCAACGCGCGCTTCGTCCCGGTGAAGGTGGACCGGGAGGAGCGGCCGGATGTGGACGCCGTCTATATGGAGGCCGTGCAGGCCGCCACCGGGCAGGGCGGTTGGCCCATGACGGTGCTGATGACGGCCGACGGCGAGCCGTTCCACTTCGGCACCTACTACCCGCCCGAGCCCATGAGCCGACTGCCGTCCTTCCGCCAGCTGTTGGAAGGCGTGACGGCCGCCTGGCAGGAGCGCAGGGGTGAGGTGGCCGAGGTCGCCCGGCGGGTCACGACCGAGTTGGCCGGGCGGCGGATGGAGTACCGGGCGCCGGCGCCGCCGGGCGAGGAGGAGCTGGCCCTCGCCCTGGGCGCGCTGGCCGGGGAGTTCGACGAACGGCACGGCGGCTTCGGCGGCGCGCCCAAGTTCCCGCCGGCGATGGTGCTGGAGTTCCTGCTGCGCCACCACGCCCGCACCGGCTCCACCCAGGCGCTGCGCATCGTCGAGCGCACCTGCGAGGCCATGGCCAGGGGCGGCATCTACGACCAGCTGGCGGGCGGCTTCGCGCGCTACTCGGTGGACGCCGCGTGGATCGTGCCGCACTTCGAGAAGATGCTCTACGACAACGCGCTGCTCGCCCGGGTCCATCTCCATCTGTGGCGGGCCACCGGCTCCCCGCTGGCCCGGCGGGTCGCGCTGGAGACGGCCGACTTCATCGTGCGGGAACTCGGCACGGCCGAGGGCGGCTTCGCCTCGGCGCTGGACGCCGACAGCGAGACGGCGGACGGTGACCACGCCGAGGGCGCCGCCTATGTCTGGACGCCCGAGCAGCTCCGGGACGTCCTCGGCGAGGCGGCCGGCGCCGAGGCCGCCGAGCTGTACGGGGTGACGGCCGACGGCACGTTCGAGGCCGGCGCCTCCGTGCTGCGCCTGCCGGGCGCGGCGCCGTCCGAGGCGGTCAGGGCGGAGCTGCTGGCGGCGCGCCGGCTGCGCCCGGCGCCGGAGCGGGACGACAAGGTGATCGCGGCCTGGAACGGTCTGGCCGTCGCGGCGCTGGCCGAGATCGGCGGCTGCCTCGGCCGCCCCGATCTGGTCGCCGCCGCCGAGTCCGCCGCCGAACTGTTGGTCAGGGTCCATCTGGACGCGGCCACCGGCCGGTTGACCCGCACCTCAAGGGACGGCCAAGCCGGATCGAACGCCGGGGTGCTGGACGACTACGCCGATCTGGCGGAGGGCCTGATGGCGCTCTACGCGGTGACCGGCGAGAGCGCCTGGCTGGCCACGGCCGGCGAGCTGCTCGAAGTGGTGCTGACCCGGTTCGCCGGCGACGACGGCGCCTTCTTCGACACCGCCGACGACGCGGAGCGCCTGATCCGGCGCCCCCAGGACCCGACCGACGGAGCCACTCCGGCCGGCTGGACCGGGGCCACCGGCGCCCTGCTGTCCTACGCCGCCTACACCGGGAGCGACCGGCACCGTCGGGCGGCCGAACGGGCGTTGGGCGTGGTCACCGCGTTGGCGGCCGGCGCGCCCCGGTTCATCGGCTGGGGGCTCGCGGTCGCGGAGGCGGCGCTGGACGGGCCGCGCGAGGTGGCCGTGGTGGGCCCGGACGACGATCCGGCGACCGCCGAGCTGCACCACACCGCGCTGGTGGCGATCGCCCCCGGGGCCGTGGTGGCCCGGGGCGAGCCGGGCGCCGCCGACGCCCCGCCGCTGCTCGCCGACCGGCCCCTGCTGGACGGCCGTCCGGCGGCCTACGTCTGCCGGGGCTTCGTCTGCCGGCGGCCCACCACGGACCCGGGTGAACTGGCCGCCCAGCTGGGGTGATCCATCCCCGCGACGCCGTACCCGCGACGCCGTCCCCGCGACGCCGTCCCCGCGGCGCTGAGCGCCCGGCGCGCGTTCAGCCCCCCGCGCCGGTCTGCGCGCGGGGCGGCACCGGGGCGCTCAGGGGATGTGCCCTGGTCAGCAGCCAACCGGCGAGCAGCGCGGCGGCCAGCGCCAGATAGGCGCTGACGAAGAGCGCCACGTTGGTGGCATGGGTGAACGCCGCGTCAGCGGCCTCGGCCAGCTCGGGCCGGTTCAGGCGCTCGGCCCACTGGTGCGCCGAGGTGACGGAGCGTCCGGCGCCCTCGGCCGCGGCCTCAGTGAGGCCGCTGGTGTCCAGCCGGCCGCGGTAGGTGTGCGCCAGCAGGCTGCCGAGCAGCGCGACGCCCAGTGCCGAACCCAGCAGCCGCACCGTGGTCAGCATGCCGGAGCCGGCGCCGAACCGGTCCGGTGGCAGCGCGCCCATCGCGGCGTCCACCGAGGGCACCATGGCGAGACCCAGGCCGAGGCCGGTGATGGCCAGCCAGATCGCCAGCTGCCCGTCGCCCGCCTCGGCCAGCGCCGAGCTGCCGAGGAAGCCGGCGAAGGACAGCAGCACCATGCCGCTGGCGACCACCGCGCCCACGCCGAACTGCCGCACCAGCGGGCCGCCGCCCCGCACCAGCAGCAGCAGCCCGGCGAGCAGCGGCAGCAGCCGCAGCCCGGCGTCGAACGGGCCGAAGCCGCGCACGTCCTGGAGGTACTGCGGCAGGAAGAACAGCAGTCCCGCGAGCAGGAATCCGGCCACCGCGCTGAACAGCGTGGGCCAGCCGAAGCCGGGGTCGCGCAGCAGCCGCAGATCGATCATGGGGCGCCGGCGCCGGCTCTCCCTGACCAGCGCGAGCGCGGTGAGCGGCGGCGAGGCGGCCATCGCGATCAGCACCGGCGGGCTCGTCCAGCCCCGCGCGGTGCCCTCGATGACGGCGAAGACCAGGGCGCCGATGCCGGCGGCGATCAGCGCGGTGCTCAACGGGTTGACCCGGGGGGCGGCCGGATCGCTGGTCTCCGGCAGCAGGAGCCGGCAGGCGATCGCCGCCAGCGCCAGCGCCGGCAGATTGGTCAGGAACAGCGCGGCCCAGCCGAAGCGGTCCAGTAGCGCGCCGCCGACCAGCGGGCCGAGCGGCATCCCCGCCGTGAACGAGGTGGCGACCAGGGCCACCGCCTTCGGCCGGTCCGCCGGGGCGAAGATGGTCGGCAGCACCGCCAGCACCAGCGGCGAGACCAGCGCGGCGCCGAGCCCCATGAGCGTTCGGGCGGCGATCAGCTGCGCGGCCCCGTCGGCGAGCGCGCCCAACGCGGACCCGGTCAGCACGAAGACCAGCCCGACCAGCAGGGTGCGGCGCCGGCCGAACCGGTCGCCCAGCAGCCCGGCGGGCAGCACGGCGGCCGAGAACGTCACCAGATAGGCGTCCACCACCCACTGCTGCTGACCGGTGTCTATCCGCAGCTCGGCGGAGAGTGTGGGCAGCGCCACATTGAGGATGGTCAGATCGAAGCCCAGGGTCAGCATGACGAGGCCCAGCGCGGCCAGCGCCCACCAGCGGTGGGGGGCCTGCGGCGGGGGCGTCGGCTTCCCTCCTGGAGGCATCACCGAATGTTACTTACCCCCGATTCGGCCCGTCCCGGCAAGGGGGTTTTGCCCACGCTTGGCCTGTGCTCATCTGAGCTGCTCTAGACACAGAAGAGAAGTGGGTTCAGTATCAGATGAGCGGCCCATCCTTACGGATGAGCGCGATCGGCCGGCTGAAAAGCGATGCCCGGGGAGACATGTGCAGAAACGACCCGGACGTCGGGCCCGCCGGTGGCCGCCTTGCGCGCGCACAACCCTCAAACCCTCAACACTTCAGGAGCGAACGCGATGCTGACCCCAGCTCCCGTCGCCGCGACCGCCCCCACCCGACACCGGGATCTCCTGGCCTGGGTGGCCGAGATCGCCGAGGTGACCCAACCCGACCAGGTCGTGTGGTGCGACGGCTCCGAGGAGGAGTACGACCGCCTGTGCGCCGAGCTGGTCGCCCGGGGCACCTTCCGCGCCCTCGACCCGACCCGGCGCCCCAACTCCTACTACGCCGCCTCCGACCCCACCGACGTCGCCCGCGTCGAGGACCGCACCTTCATCTGCTCGCGACGCGAGGAGGACGCGGGGCCCACCAACAACTGGATGGCCCCCGACGAGATGCGGCGCGTCTTCACCGGGAAGGACGGCCTGTTCCGGGGCTCGATGCGCGGCCGGACCATGTATGTGGTCCCGTTCTGCATGGGCCCGCTCGGCTCGCCGCTCTCCGCGCTCGGCGTGGAGATCACCGACTCCGCGTACGTGGTCACCGCCATGCGCACCATGACCCGGATGGGGCGTGCCGTGCTGGACGAGCTGGGCGAGGACGGCCCGTTCGTGCGGGCCGTGCACTCCGTCGGCGCTCCCCTGGCGGCGGGGGAGGCGGACGTGGCCTGGCCGTGCAACCAGACCAAGTACATCTCCCACTTCCCCGAGTCCCGCGAGATCTGGTCGTTCGGCTCCGGCTACGGCGGCAACGCGCTGCTCGGCAAGAAGTGCTACGCGCTGCGCATCGCCTCCGTGATGGCCAGGGACGAGGGCTGGCTCGCCGAGCACATGCTGATCCTCAAGCTCACCCCGCCCGACTGCGGCCGGCCGCACTACGTCGCGGCGGCCTTCCCGTCCGCCTGCGGCAAGACCAACCTGGCCATGCTGCGGCCCGCGCTGCCCGGCTGGCGGGTGGAGACGGTGGGCGACGACATCGCCTGGATGCGCTTCGACGAGGAAGGACAGCTGCGGGCCATCAACCCCGAGGCCGGCTTCTTCGGGGTGGCGCCCGGCACCGGCGAGGACACCAACGCCAACGCGATGCGCACCCTCTGGGGCAACGCGGTCTTCACCAATGTCGCGCTCACCGAGGACGGCGGCGACGTCTGGTGGGAGGGCATGACCGAACGGGCCCCCGCCCACCTCACCGACTGGCGCGGCCAGCCCTGGACGCCGGCGGACGGCCGCCCGGCGGCGCACCCCAACGCCCGGTTCACCGTGCCGGCGGCGCAGTGCCCCACCATCGCGCCCGAGTGGGAGGACCCGGCGGGGGTGCCGATCTCGGCCGTTCTCTTCGGCGGCCGGCGGGCGAGCACGGTCCCGCTGGTCACCGAGTCGCTCTCCTGGCGGCACGGCGTCTTCCTCGGCGCCAACGTGGCCTCGGAGAAGACGGCGGCGGCGGAGGGCACGGTGGGCGAGCTGCGCCGTGACCCGTTCGCCATGCTGCCGTTCTGCGGCTACCACATGGGCGACTACTTCGCGCACTGGCTGGCCATGGGCGAACGCGCCGCCGACCCGGCGAAGCTGCCGCGGATCTTCTACGTCAACTGGTTCCGCAAGGACGAGCGGGGCGACTTCGTCTGGCCAGGGTTCGGCGAGAACATCCGGGTGCTGAAGTGGATCGTCGACCGGCTCAACGGCGAGGCGACCGGACGGGCCACGCCGGTGGGGCTGCTGCCGGCGGCCGGAGAGCTGGACATCGAGGGGCTCGGGCTCACCCCGGAGCAGCTGTCGACGCTGCTGGACGTGGACATGGACGCCTGGCGTGCCGAGGCCGAGCTGATCCCCGAACACCTGCGCACCTACGGCGACCACACCCCCGAGGGCCTGTGGGTCGAGCACCGTGAGCTGGTGCGGCGGCTCGACGCGGCCGAGGGGCACGAACGGGCCGCCGGTTGATCAGTTGCCGATGAGCTGCTGATGAGCGCCTGTTGACGGCCATCGACCGTTTGTAGGGCGAGGCTGATCAAAACGGGCGAAGGCCCCTCCTCGGACGCACCGAGGAGGGGCCATCACCATGCACCATGTTTGTCATGTTTATCGTGTTTCTCATGTTTGTCAGAACTGCGCGTAGCCGTCGAGGAAGCGGCCGATCCGGCCCACCGCGTCCGCCAGCTCGTCAACCGGGGGCAGTGTGACCACCCGGAAGTGGTCGGGCTCGGGCCAGTTGAAGCCCGTGCCGTGCACGATCATGATCTTCTCGGCCCGCAACAGGTCGAGGACCATCTGCCGGTCGTCCTTGATCTTGTAGACCTTGGGGTCGAGCCGGGGGAAGGCGTAGAGCGCCCCCTTGGGCTTGACGCAGGTGACGCCGGGGATATCGGTCAGCAGGCGGTGCGCCACGTCCCGCTGCTCCTTGATCCGCCCGCCGGGCAACACCAGCTGCTCGATCGACTGCCGGCCGAAGAGCGCCGCCGCCACCGCGTGCTGCGCCGGCATGTTGGCGCAGAGGCGCATGTTGGCCAGGATGGTCAGGCCCTCCATATAGCTGCCCGCGTTCTCCTTGGGACCGCAGACCGCGAGCCAGCCGGAGCGGAATCCGGCCACCCGGTAGTTCTTGGAGAGGCCGTTGAAGGTGAGGGTCAGCAGATCGGGCGCGACCTCGGCGGTGGAGGTGTGGGTGGCGCCGTCATAGAGGATGCGGTCGTAGATCTCGTCCGAGCAGACCACCAGCCGGTGCCGCCTGGCCAGCTCGGTGAGCTGCCGCAGCATCTCCTCGTCGTACACCGCGCCCGTCGGGTTGTTGGGGTTGATCACCACCAGCGCCCTGGTGCGGTCGGTGATCTTCCGCTCGATGTCGGCGATGTCCGGCATCCAGTCCGACTGCTCGTCACAGCGGTAGTGCACGGCCGTGCCGCCGGCCAGCGCCACCGAGGCCGTCCACAGCGGATAGTCGGGCGCCGGCACCAGGACCTCGTCCCCGTCGTCCAGCAGCGCCTGCATCGCCATCTGGATCAGCTCGGAGACGCCGTTCCCCAGGTAGATGTCCTCGACCGAGAGCTGTATCCCCTTGGTCTGGTAGTGCTGCATGACCGCGCGCCTGGCGGAGAGCAGCCCCTTGGCGTCGCCGTAGCCGTGGGCCTCGCCGACGTTGCGGAGCACGTCCTCCAGGATCTCGGGCGGGCAGTCGAAACCGAAGGCGGCCGGGTTGCCGGTGTTGAGCTTGAGGATGCGGTGTCCTGCTGCCTCAAGCCGCTGTGCCTCCTCAAGAACCGGGCCCCGGATCTCGTAGCAGACATTTGCGAGCTTGCTTGACTGGATCACCTGCATCATGCTCGCCACCTTACGACCGTGTTACGAGGACCGCCCTGTGTTTTCGCCCACCAGAGGGGGGCCGGGCCCGGGCGGCCGGTCGTGATCCGGCCGGGTCAGTCGTGGACCGGCCCGGGGCGCTCGGGCTGCGCCACCACGCCGCCGGTCAGGGTCCTGACCACCCGCTCAAGCGCGAGATGCCGGGGCAGGCCCTCGGCGTTCGCCTCCCAGCCGGCCGACAGCATGTACCAGAGCGCCCGGATGAACCAGTCGGCGTCGAACTCGGCCGCGAAATAGCCCTCCCGCTGGCCACGGACGAACAACATGGCCATCGGGACGTGCGCGCGCTCCCACTGGTCGTCATCCCAGGCGCCGTCGGTGTGCTGGGGCTCGTTGAAGAGGAAGTCGACCAACCGCCCGTGCTCGAACAGGGCGGCGACCAGGCGGCGGAAGGCGTCGGGCACCTCGCTCTGGTCCAGGTCGAGATCCCTGACGGCGCGCTCGATGATCTCGGCGCACTGCGCGTACAGGCCCTTGACCAGCGCGGACCGGTCCGGGAAGTAGCGGTGCAGCGTGCTGCGGCCGACCTCGGCCGCCTTGGCGATCTCCGACATCGGGGCGGAGCGATCCCGGCTGAGCACCATCACCGCCGCGTCCAGGATGGCCCGGCGGGTGCGGGCGATCGTTCCCGAGTGCGTTCCCGAGGAGGAGACCGGTGCTGCCATGCCCCCATCGTAAGACCGGCGGTCGCCCGGGTCAGGGGCGCCGGTTCGGGAAGCCCGGGGCGACGGTTGGGCGGCGCGGCGAGGGCGGTGAGGCCGGCGGGGGCCGGCGGGGGGTCGGCGGGCGGTCGGCGGAAAAAGCTGGAACACCGCGTCCAGTTGTGGGACACTGTGTCCCATGATGAATCATCCCGTTCCGCTCCGCGAGCCGGAGCACCGCGTGGAGCGGCGCGCCGTGGCCCTCTGGGTGGCGCGCGCGCTGGCCTGGTCGCTTCCGGTGGCGGGCGTCCTGGGGCTGCTGCACGCGGTGTGGTCGTCGGCCCGGCCCTGGACGGGTCCGCTGCTGGTCGCCGCCGCCGTGCTGATCCCGGCCTACGTCCTCGTCATGCCGAACTGGCGCTATCGGGTGCATCGTTGGGAGAGCACGGAGGAGGCGGTCTTCGCCAGGGAGGGCTGGCTGGTCCAGCAGTGGCGGATAGCGCCGATATCCCGCATACAGACGGTGGACACGGTGCGCGGCCCCTTCGACCAACTGCTCGGCCTGACCACCCTGGTGGTCACCACGGCCTCGTCCAGCGGAGCCATCTCGATCCGGGGCCTGGCCCCCGACACGGCGAGCGCCGCCGCCGACCGGCTCACCGAGATCACCCGACGCACGCCAGGGGACGCCACATGACCGAGCCGAGCGACGTTCCCTGGCGGCGCCTCGACCCCAGGCTGATCTGGGCCGACGGGCTGCGGGTGGTGCTGTCCATGCTGCCCGGCGGCTTCGCCATCCTCTTCCTCGACGCCCGGGGCTCGATGACGATCATGCCGCTGGTCGGCCTGGCCGCCTGGGGCGTCTGGGGCGCGCTCGGGGATCTGGTGCGCTGGCTGACCACCCGTTACCGCGTCACCGAGAGCCATGTGGAGCGCAGATCCGGGGTGCTGGTCCGCAGCCACCGCTCGATCAGCCGGGAGCGGATCCGCACGGTGGACGCGGACGCGCGGCTGATCCACCGGCTGGCCGGCGTCCGTCGTCTCACCATCGGCGCCGGCCAGACGAGCACCACGACGGAGGCGGCGCTCACGCTGGACGCGGTCTCCAAGAAGGCCGCCCACCAGCTGCGCGCCGAGCTCACCGGCGTCCCGGCCGAGGAGCGGGAGGAGGCCCGTCCGCCGGCCATGGCCGAGTTCGACTGGCGCTGGATCATCCACAACCTCTTCGGCGTATGGGCCCTGTTGACCGCGGCCGGGCTGCTCTGGGGCGGCTTCTTCACGCTGGGGGCCTTCGGGGTGGACGTGGGCGGCTGGGTGAGTTCGCTCGCCGACTGGGACGCGCAGGGCCCGGTGCGCACGGCCCTGGTGGCCTGGGCCGCCGTGGTGCTGGTTGGCGCGGCCGGCATGGGCGGGGCCTTCCTCACGGGCCAGGCGCACTTCCGGCTCACCAGGGAGCCGGGCGAGCAGGGCGAGGTGCTGCGCACCTCCCGCGGTCTCTTCAGGACCAGGGAGGTGGTGCGGGACGAGTCGCGGGTGCGCGGCGTCAGCCTCTCCGAGCCGCTGCTGTGGCGCTGGCTCGGCACCACGGACACCAGCCTCATCACGACGGGGGTGTTCTGGTGGAGCGAGGGGGTGGCCATCCTGCCGCGCGGCCCGCGCCGGGTGGCCCGCCGGGTCGCGGCCGAGGTGCTGCGCGCCGATCCGCTGGCCCAGCCGTTGGTCCGCCATCCGGTGGCGGCGCTGCGGCGCCGGTTGACCTGGGCGCTGCTCACCACGGCGGGCTGTGTGTCGGCGGTGGCGCCGCTGGGGCAACGCGTCTGGCTGCCCGTCCTGTTGGTCCTCGGGCCGCTGTCCGTGGGTCTTGCCTGCGCCGGCTACCGCGCCCTGGGGCACAGCGTGCGCGGCGACTACCTGGTCTTTCGGTCCGGGGCCCTCAGCCGGGTCACGTCCGTGCTGCGGCACTCGGCGGTGAGCGGGGTGTCCATCCGCCAGTCGCCGCTGCAACGGCGCCTCGGCCTGGCCACGGTGCGGGTCTCCACGGCGGCGGGGGACGGGGTCTACCAGGCGGTCGATCTCGCCATGGCCGACGCCGTGCCGCTCGCCGCCGAAGCGCTGTCCCAGGTGAAGCCGTTTCGGCGGGGTGGTGGGGACATCGAGGCCCACATAGGGTCGCAACAGCTCGTCCCCTGACCCGTCGGAACCCGGGAGCAGCCCCATGGCCAGCCCGCTCGACCAGCTCGCCAACGAGACCCTGGACAGCCGATTCAAGGGGCTGCCGCCCGATGCGGCCGGCCGCACCGTGGGCGAGTTGGCGGCCGAGCGGCGGAACTTCCAGCGAGGCGGCTTCACCACCCCGCTGCTGACGGCCTCCGCCGAGGCGCTGGACCACAACCTCCGCACCCTGGCGGACTTCGCGGCGCGCCACGGCCTGGCCCTGGCGCCACACGGCAAGACATCCATGGCGCCCGCGCTCTTCCACCGCCAACTCGACCTCGGCGCCTGGGGGATCACGGTCGCCGTGCCCCATCAGGCGCGGGTGGCCAGGGCCTTCGGGGTGTCGAGGATCTTCCTGGCCAACGAGGTGGTGGACGGCGCGGCGCTGCGGTGGCTGGCGGCGGAGTCGGACGCCGACCCCGAGTTCCGCTGCGTGGTCTATGTCGACTCCGTCGCCGGGGTCGCGCTGATGGACGAGGCGCTCGGCGCCGCCGGCGCCCGTCGCCCGCTGGAGGTGGTCGTGGAGTGGGGCGCCCCCGGTGGCCGCACCGGCGTGCGGGATGTCGCCGAGGCGACGGCCGTGGCCGACGCGGTCGCCGGCGCGGGAACGCTGCGGCTGGTCGGGGTCGCCGGGTACGAGGGTGAGCTGCCCGGGGCCGACGCCGTGTCCGTGCGCCGGTGGCTCGGTCAGCTCGGCGCCCTGGCCGCCGAGTTCGACGCCGCCGGCAGGTTCGACGGCCTCACCGAGGTGCTGGTCAGCGCCGGCGGCAGCGCCTGGTTCGACGTGCTGGCCGAGGCGTTCGCCGAGCTGCCCGCGCTCTCCCTGCCCACGGTGCGCGTGCTGCGCGCCGGCGCCTATGTCAGCCATGACCACGGCCGCTACCGGGAGATCACGCCCTTCGCGCGGGTGCCGGCGGAGGGCGAGCTGCGCCCGGCCTTCCTGCTCTGGGCCCAGGTGGTGTCCCAGCCCGAGCCGGGCCTGGCGCTGCTCAACGCGGGGAAGCGCGACATCGCCTACGACCTGGGGCTCCCCGAGGTGGTCGAGGTCCGCTCGGCCGACGGCGGCCGGCGGCCCGGGGCCGGTCTCTCCGTGGTCAAGCTCGCTGACCAACACGCCTTCGTGCGCGCCGAGGAGGGGGTGGCGGCCCCGGGAGTGGGGGAGTGGCTGGCGCTGGGGATGTCGCACCCGTGCACCATCTTCGAGAAGTGGCCGCTGATTCCGGTGGTCACGGCCGACGGCACGGTCGTCGACTGCCTGCGCACCTTCTTCTGAGCCGGGGCCGCCCTGCCGCGCCGGTTGCCGACGGCGCCGGCCCGCACCGGCCCGCCGGTCAGGGCGGGGCGGGCCGGCGCGAGGTGGGGCGGCTGAGACGGCGTCTCAGGCGGCGAGCGTCACGGCAGGCCGTGGACGTGCGGGCCGACGGTGTTCGACCAGGAGTTGCCCGCGTGCGCGTCCCAGTTCACCGACCAGGTCATCGCGCCCCGGATCTCGGGGTAGGTCTGGTCCGGCACGAACGAGCCGCAGTTGGTGCCCCGCGCCAGGCAGTCCAGCGCGTCGTTGACCACCTGCGGGTCGACATACCCCGAGCCGGCCGCGTTCGGGGTCGCCGGCACGCCGAGGGACACCTGGGAGGCGGAGAGTCCGCTCTCCAGCTGGATACAGGCGAGCGCGGTGAGGAAGTCCACGGTGCCCGACGAGTACACCTGACCGTCGCAGCCCAGCATGGAGCCGCTGTTGTAGTACTGGGTCTGCACGGCGGTGAGGAAGTCGCTGGTGTTCAGCGCCAGTTGGAAGTACTCGCTGCCGGTGTTCTGCATGTCCAGCGTCTGCGGTGCCATGGTGTACACCAGATCGTCGCCGGCCGAGGCGTGGATGGCCTCCATGGCCTGCGTCAGATACTGGGCGTTGATGCCGTGTTCGAGGTCGATGTCGACCCCGTCGAAGCCGTACTCCGCCATCAGCCCGAGGGTGCTGTCGGCGAACGCGGCGGCCGAGGCGGCGTCGTTCACCGTGACGTTGCCCAACTCGCCGCCCACGGAGATGATCACGGCGACGCCGTCGGCCTGCTTGGCCGCGATGTCGTCCTTGAACTCCTGCTCCGAGGCGTACCCGAGCACCGGGTCGAGCTCGAAGTCGATCTCGCCCGGGGTGCTGGTGGAGGAGGCGAAGGAGACCGCGAGGATGTCGTACTCGGGGGAGACCTCACCGAGTTTGAGCACGGTGGAGCCGTTGTCGAAGTTGTGCCAGTAGCCGGTCAGGGTGTGGGCCGGCACGGCCGTTGGCGCGGGGTCGTCGTCAGCGGTCACGGCGCCGGCCGCGCCGATCAGCCCGGCGGCCAGCAGCCCGCCGGCGGCGGTGGCCACGCCGAGCCGCAGCGCGACACGCGACCGCCGGCCGGCGCGACGTTCCTGGGTGGGGCTGGGTCGATGCGAAGTGAACTCGTCCACGCTCGTCTCCGTAGCAAGGTGTGGGGGTGGGGGGCCGTCCGCACCTCTCTCCCCGCTGTCCCGGGTGGGGAACGGGCGGAAGGGCGCGGACAGTTGTGCTGTGGGGAAACGGTGGCCACCGTCGCACCAGCAGATTGGTCCAGACCAGCGGCGGTGTCAATGGTCCCGACAGAGTCCGGGGTTCTCTCCGGAGTTCGTCTCCCGCGCCGCTTCGAGGAGAGCGGAGTCCGATGACGGTGTTCTCCTGTCCGTGGGAGTCGATAAGCTGCCAGGCGGGCAGACACAGCTGAACAAGAGACGGGTCCTCAGCCCAGGGGGAGCGGCATGTCGATTGCGATCGCGGTCACCAGTACCGGCCTGGTGCTGCCGCCCACCGACCAACACACCCCGGGCGCCCATGTCCTGACCCCGCCCGACCAGCAGGGCTTCCCCGACGCGCTCGACGAGATCGGGCGTCTGATCAACCAGCACGGCTACCTGATAGTGGTCTATCCGACCGCCACGCCGCTCCCGTTCGTCCAACGGCTGCACGCGGTGAGGGCGATGTTGGAGACCGACCGGATGGCCCTGCTCCCCAGCGCGCTGCCGCCGCTGGGCACGGCCGTGCTGGTCCGTCAGCTGCGGCAGCTCTCCGTCTGCGACTTCAGCCCCGGCGTGCTGGGCGCCTCGACCCGCCTGCTGGCCCACTACATCTACGCCGGCGCGCTGCTGGCCTCCGGCGGCAAGCTGTCCCGGGTGCCCATCACCCTGCCCGCCTCCCAGGAGGGCGCCCGCCCCGCCGGCCGCTCCTGCGCGGTACTCGCCGGCCCCACACCCCAGTTGGTGCGCCCCGACGGCGGGGCCACGCTCACGGGCCCGCAGTTCTCCACCGCGCTCACCTACGCCGCCGGCGGTCTCGGCAGCGAGTGGGTCAGCGGCACGCTGGCCCGTCGCTGGCAGGTGCAGGCGCTGTATCCGGTGCCGCTCCCCGAGGAGTCGGGGTCCTGGTGGGCCACGGGCAAGCTGGTGGAGTTCGCCGCCGCCATCCCCGATGTCTCGCTGCTCTACCAGATGGTCAGCTCGATGCGGCAGGAGGCGTGCCACTGGTGCGGTCTGACCCTGATCGGGGATCGCTGCGCCTTCTGCGCCTCGCCGCTGGTGCCCCTGGAGCAGCGACCGCGCGCCATAACGCCAAGCCACCGCAAGGCGCTCGCCTCCGGCCCGGTCGGATGAGCGGCGGCGATCGTCCCATGCTCACCGAAGGGCCCACTGCGGCCCGTTCCACGCCCACCGCAGCCGGGGCTGCCGGAGAAGGTAGACACGTCCTATGAACGCACGTCAGCGGCGCGGCCTGCTCCTGCTGGTGCTCTCCCTCCTGCTGGCCCTCGGCGCCTTCGCCGGGGTGATAGCGGTGATCAACGACGTGGAGTCCAAGGTGGGCCCCGAGACGAGGGCCTACGAGCTCGCCGAGGACGTCGACCCCTACCAGGAGGTGACGGCCGACCAGGTCGTCGAGGTCAGCATGCCGGAGCGCTACGTCCCCGACTCCGCGATAACGGATCTCGACCAGCTGGCGGACAAGGTCGCCGTCGGCCCGCTGCGGGAGGGGTCGCTGCTCCAGCGCGACATGCTCGCCGACCGGCCCGAACTCCAGCCCGGCCAGCAGGAGATCGCGGTGATGATCGACGCCTCCACCGGGGTGGCCGGCAAGATCTACCCGGGCGCCAGCATCAACATGTACGCGGCCTTCCGGGTCCGCCAGCAGGGCGGGGAGGACGAGGACGAGTTCGAGATCGTGCGGCTGATGGTGAACAACGCCGAGGTCATCGAGGTCGGCGAGCTGACCGAGGTGGACGGCGAGGACCGCAGCACCATGCAGGCGGTGCCGATCACCTTCGCCCTGGACAACACCGACGCCCAACGCGTCACCTACGCCGAGGCGTTCGCCGAACAGGTGCGGCTGGCACTGGTGGCCCCCGGCGAGGAGACGGAAATTCCACCAGAGGAACGCACTTACACCATCATGGGTGACATCGTCGGCAACCCGCACGCCGGTCTCGACGAGTTGTTCCCGTAAGGAATGCAGGTGGCACCGATGACGACGCGCATTCTCCCCGTGGTGGGCGATCCGGACACCGCGCGCTCCCTGATAACGCTGCTGAGCCAGCTGCCCGACAGCGAGCCCATGCGCGCGGTGCCCGACTCCACCACCCTGTTGGACACGCTGGCCTCGCTGGTGCGGGAGTCCCTCACCGGGCTGCCGGAGGTGGTGGTGATCCACGAGGCGGTGGGGCCGCTGCCCGCGCTGGAGCTGGTCCGCGAGGTCGCCCTGCGCTTCCCGGCGGTCGGCGTGGTGCTGGCCTCCGCCGAGCCCACCCCCGCGCTCTACTCCGCGGCGATGGACGCCGGTGCCCGGGGGCTCGCCGGGCTGCCCCCGTCCTATGAGGAGATCGCCGCCAGGGTCGCGGCGGCGGGCCAGTGGGCCGAGGGCATGCGCCGCCACCTGGGGGCCGGGGAGGGCGTCCCGGCCGGCCCCGGCGGGCGGATCGTCGCCGTCTGCGGCGCCAAGGGCGGCGTCGGCGGCACCCTGCTCGCCACCCAACTCGCCCTGGCCGCCCAGCGCTCGGGCGCCTTCGAACGCGGCGCGGTGCTGGTCGACCTCGACCTGCTCTGCGGGGACGTCGGCTCCTTCTTCGACGTCCAGTTCCGCCGCTCGGTCGCCGACCTGGCCGGCATCGCCGACATCACCCCGCAGGTGCTCGCCGAGGCCGTGTTCACCCATGAGACCGGCCTCTCCATGCTGATCGCGCCCGCCGAGGGCGAGCGCGGCGAGGACGTCACCGACGCCACCGCCCGCCATCTGCTGACGGCGGTCCGCGCCCGGTTCGACGTCGTCGTGGTGGACTGCGGCTCCCAGATGAACGCCGCCAACGCCGCCGCCGTCGAGATGGCCGACACCGCCGTCCTGGTCACCACGCCGGACGTCATCGCGGTCCGGGCCGTCAACCGGATGGTGCGCATGTGGGACCGGCTGCGCATCCGCAAGGCGCAGGACACCCTCACGGTGATCAACCGACACTCCAGAACCAGCCATATCCAGCCCCAACTCGTCGCCAGGATCACCGGCACCCAGGTCGCCAAGAGCGTCATCCCGGCCGCCTTCAAGGAGCTGCGGGAGGCCCTCGACGCCGGCCGGGTGCAGGATCTGGACGCGCGCGGCCAGGTCCGTGGCGCCATGACGGAGGTGGCCGCCGAGCTCGGCCTGGCCGCGCCGCGCTCCGCCCCCGCTCGCTCGCGCCGCCGCAGGGGCCGGCGGGCATGAGCGGTGGGCGGTGGCCGGGCCGGGACCGGGGCGCGGTGGTGGTGGAGTTCGCCGGCCTCTTCCCGCTGGTCCTGCTGATGATGGCGGTCATCTGGCAGTGCGTCCTGATCGGCTACACCTTCTCGCTCGCCGGCAACGCCGCCGACGAGGGGGCGAGGGCCGGTGCGGCGGCGCGCGGCGATGCCGAGTCGGCCTGCTCGGGGGCCGCGCGGGAGCATGTGCCGGGCGCCTGGGAGACATCCGTCTCCTGCCCGCTGGTCGGCGAGGTCCGCACCGCGCGGGTCGAGTTGAAGGTGCCGGTGCTCTTCCCCGGCGCCTTCAACCTGCCGATGACCGTGACGGCCACCGCCGGCGCGGCCGAGGAGGGCTGAGCCGATGCCCCGTCAGCCCAGCCGTCGGCCCCGCGGCCGGTTTCCCGGCCGGTTTCGGGCGGCCGAGCGGCGCGATCGCGGCGTCACCGCCGTTGAGTTCGCCGGCTGGCTGCCGCTGCTGGTCGCGGTGGCGCTGGCCGCGCTTCAGCTGGGCCTGGTCGGGTATGCCGCCCTCCAGGCCGGTTCGGCCGCCAGGGCGGCGGCCCGCACGGCCGCTCAGGACGAGATAGCCGACCAGTACGCGGCCAGCGGGCGCGCGTCGCTCAGCTCCTGGGCGGCGGCCGGCGCCACCTTCGAACTCGACGGCTGCGGCGAGGAGGCCACGGTGACCGCCAGCGTGGAGATCCCCACGGTGCTGCCGTTCTTCAACGGCCTCGGCCGTGCCTCCAGAACGGTGACGATGCCCTGTGACTGAACGTGCGGTGCCGCGCCGCCCAGGCGCGGCGGCCAGCCCCCGACGCCGGGCACGTGCCGGCCGTTCGACGGATCCGATGGAGGTGCGATCCAGGTGAAGGACCGTTCGATGGGCCTGCGCTCCCGCGTGCACACCCCCGACCAGCCGGCGGGCCCCGGCCTGAGCGACGGCCGGCAGGTCGCCGTCTACCGGGCCAAGCTGCTGGAGGAGATCGACCTCGCCGAGATGTCCTCGCTCGACCTCGCCGAGCGCAGGGACCGGCTGGAGCGGGTGCTCGGCCATATCCTCAGCCGCGAGGGCCCCGTGTTCTCCACCCAGCAACGCGCCCTGCTGATCCGCCGGGTGGTGGACGAGGCGCTGGGCCTCGGCATCCTGGAGCCGCTGCTTGAGGACCCCTCGATCACCGAGATCATGGTCAACGGGCCCGACCAGATCTATGTGGAGCGCTCGGGCCGGGTGGAGCGGCTTCCGCTGGGCTTCGCCTCCGAGGAACAGCTGATGCAGACCATCGAGCGGATCGTCTCCGCCGTCAACCGGCGCGTGGACGAGTCCAACCCCATGGTGGACGCCCGGCTGCCCACCGGCGAGCGGGTCAACGTGATCATCCCGCCGCTGGCGCTCTCCGGCGCCACCCTCACCATCCGCCGCTTCCCCCGCGCCTACACCCTCGCCGAGCTGATCGGCTTCGGCACCCTGGACGAGCAACTCCTCACGCTGCTCGCCGGGTTGGTCCGGGCCAAGTGCAACGTGATCGTCTCGGGCGGCACGGGGTCGGGGAAGACGACGCTGCTCAACGCGCTCAGCGGGCTGATCCCCGAGGGCGAGCGCATCGTCACGGTCGAGGACGCGGCGGAGCTCCAGCTCCAGCAGAGCCATGTGATCCGCCTGGAGTCCAGGCCGCCCAACATCGAGGGGAAGGGCGAGGTCACCATCCGCGACCTGGTCCGCAACTCGCTCCGGATGCGGCCCGACCGGATCATCGTCGGCGAGGTGCGTGGCGGCGAGACCCTCGACATGCTCCAGGCCATGTCCACCGGGCACGACGGCTCGCTCGCCACCGTGCACTCCAACAGCGCCGAGGACGCGTTGCTGCGCCTCCAGACGCTCGCCTCCATGTCCGAACTCCGCGTCCCGTTCGAGGCGTTGCGGGACCAGATCAACAGCGCCGTCGACGTGCTGGTGCAGCTGGCGCGGCATCCGGACGGATCGCGGCGGGTGTCCGAGGTCGCGATCCTCGCCTCGCACGGCCGTCAGCCGTTCCAGATCGCCACCGTCAGCGCGTTCCACGCCGAGCCGATGACCCGGGACGGCCGGGTCAACGGCCACTTCCGGCACTACCCGCTGCCGCGGGCGGTGGCCAACCGGCTGTATCTGGCGGGCCAGCAGGTGCCGCCCGCCTTCGGGGTCCAACTCGACGACTCCCACCTCGCGTTGCGGGAGGCGAACTGACCATGAGCGATCTCTCGCTGTTGGCCATCGGCCTCACCGTGCTCGCCCTGACCTGCGGCGTCGCCGGTCTGCGGCTCTACTCCTCGGGCCGGGCCGGCCACCGCGAGCTGCTGAGCCGGCTCAGCGACGCGGGGGAGCCGTCCGCCGCCCCGACGGACCCGGCCCCCGGTGGCCGCCGGCGTCCGTTCGCCGGGCTCGACCGCCGGCTGCGGGGCACCGAGTTCGGCCGGCGGCTGCGGCTCAAGCTCCAGTCCACGGGGCTCGACCTCAGCGTCGGCGAGTATGCCGGCTATGTGCTGGGCGCGGTCGCCGGGCTCTGGCTGATCGGCTCCGTGGTGCTGGCGCCGTTCTTCGGCCCGGTCTTCGGCCTGGTGGCGATCTGGGGCTCCAACACCTTCCTCAACTGGCAGCGCACCAAGCGCACCGAGCGGTTCATCGGCCAACTCCCCGAGCTGGCCCGGCTGATCGCCAACGGCACGGCGGCCGGCCTGGCCATGCGCACGGCGCTCTCCATGGCGGCCGAGGAGATGGAGGAGCCGGCGGGCGCCGAGCTCACCATCGTGGCCAACCAGCTGGCCGTCGGCCGGTCCCTGGAGGAGGCCCTGGGCGAGCTGGGCGAGCGGCTGCCGTCCCGCGAGCTGACCGTCCTCGTCTCCACGCTGGTCCTGGCCAACCGCGCGGGCGGCACCATCGTCGCCTCGCTGCGCAACCTCACCACGACGCTGGAGGAGCGCAAGGAGACCAGGCGGGAGGTGCGCACCATGCTCGCCGAGATCAACGCGACGGCGGTGACCATCCCGCTGCTCGGCCTGGGCGCGCTGCTGATGATCAACTCGATGTCGCCCGGCGCGCTGGGCCGCGTCACGTCGAGCGCCGGCGGCCAGATCGCCATGCTGGTGTCGCTCGCGCTGTATGTGGTGGGTTTCGTGGTGGTGCGCAGGTTCGGGCGTATCGATGTCTGAACGAGGCTCGCCGCCGGTCCGGATGCCGCTGTCCTTCGGTGAGAGGCTGGGTCGGTGATGGCGCTGCTGCTTGGTCTGTTGATGGGAGTCGCCGTCTTCGGCGTGGTCGCGGCGATCCGCATGCTGCGGTCCGGCACTCCGCTGCCCGCCGATCTGGCGCTCGCCCTGGAGATCGGCTCCACCCGGGTGACGGCCACCGGCTCCGCCGTCGACCGGCTCGGGATGCGCTTCGCGCCCCTGGTGCTGCGGCTGATGGGGCCGGCCGCCGTCGATCGCAAACGGCGCAAGATCGACCTGGCGGGCCATCCCGGCGGCCTGACCATAGACCGTTACGCCGCCAGGCGCGCCGTCTACGGCGCCTTCGGCCTGGCCACCGCCACGCTGTTCACCGTGGCCGGCTGGCCGCTGTTCGCCCTCTTCGGCCTCGCCTTCGGGCTGTTCGCCGCCGACGCGGCGATCTGGGAGGGCGTGCGCCAGCGGCGCGAGGTGATCGACCGCACGCTCCCCGACTTCCTCGACGTCCTGGCCGTCGTCGTCTCGGCCGGGCTCAGCTTCCGCCAGGCCCTGGACCGGGTCTCCGCACGCTACGAGGGGCCCTGGGCGGACGAGATACGGATCACCCTGCGTCAGATGGACATGGGCGTTCCCCGCCGGCAGGCGTTCGACGAGCTGCGCCGGCGCAACGACTCCGAGCCGGTCAACCAGTTCGTCACCGCGTTGCAGCAGGGCGAGGAGCTGGGCGCGCCGATCGCCGACACCCTCGTCCAGATAGCCAAGGACATGCGCCGGACGGACGCGCAGAACGCCCGCCGAAGGGCCGCGAAGGCCATCCCCAAGGCGACTCTGGCGACCTTGGTCTTCATGGTTCCCGCCACTATGATCATTATTGTCACAGGCATGCTTCTCGGGTCGGGCACCGACTTCCGCGAGCTTCTCGGAGACCGCTGAACGCCGGCCGCCCACCGCGTGGTTGCGCCTTCTGTGCGGCGGCTGTTACGAAGTCGTGGAAGCGCGGCGACGCGCCTCCGCGTAGGCTCATCAGGGAGGGGGTGTCACTATGGCCGAAGGCGACATCGACGTCACATACCAGGACATGCACGACGCGGCTGACCACCTGCTGGAGTCCAAGGACGAGATCCACACCAAGCTGCAAACCCTGCGAACGTACATCCAGGACCTGGTTCGGGACGGATATGTCACCTCCGCCTCATCGGTGGCGTTCGACCAGTCCTACGACGAGTTCAACTCCGGTGCCAGAGACGCCATCGAGGCGCTCCAGGGCATGGCCGACTTCCTCGACGGCGCCGCCGACGGCTATGCCGACCTGGACCGACAGCTGGAGGAAGGGCTCCGCGAATAGCCGCGGGTAGGCTGCTGACGGCCCTCGCCGGCGGGTGACCGCGTGGGTCCTGGGCACTGAGGGGAGCGAACGCCATGACCGACAAATGGGTCGATGCCGTCACCGTCAAGCGTGAGGGCTTCCGGATCAACGTCCCCGACTCCTGGTGGGAGTTCGACCTCCGGCCCGAGACCCGGGACAACAGCATCCGGCGCATGGTCGACGAGCGGGTGCGGGCCAACCCCGAGATGGCCGAACACCGCGACCTCATCGGCGGCTTCCTGCGCAAGCAGGCCAAACACGCCTGGGACAACGGGTCCGTCTACTGCGGCTGCATGGCGCAGAGCTTCGGCGACGGACCCCCGATCACCGCGTCCGTGACGGTCTCCATGATCGGAGCCCGCACGTCGACCGGCGAGATCCTTCCCACCGAGCCATCGGCCATTGTCGGCCAACTCGGCGCGCGGGAGGCCAAGAAGCCGGGAGACGCCTGGCGGGACGTCACGGTCGTCGACATCAAGGACGTCGGCACCGCCGCGCGCACCAAGGGCGTGGAGGACATCAAGGTCCCCAACGACAGCCGCACCGTCCGCGCGGTGCTGATGCAGACGTTCATCCCCGTCCCGGGGGACCAGCAGGCGGTGGCGCTCGTCTCGGGCTCCAGCCAGGTGCTGGACCTCGCGGACTCCTTCTTCGACGTGTTCGACGCCATCACCTCCACGTTCCGCTTCCTCTAGCGGACCCCGGCCGTCCCACGTGCACACTCGTTCCACCCGCTTCACCCGCTTCACTCGCTTCACCCGTTGATCAGTTGAACTACCTACCGGAGGGGAGGGCGGCGCATGTCCGGCAGTGAAGAGAGGATGGCGATCCCGCTCGCCGAACTACAGGAGTTCGCACCGCAGTTGCGTTCCGTAAAGGAGTACATGAACCGGACGGGGGACACCTTCGACCAGTACAACGACTCCTTCGGCGACGACCGGGTGGTCGACGCGCTGGACAGCTTCGTCAGCGGCTGGAAGGACGGCCGCA
Source organism: Streptomyces profundus (assembly GCF_020740535.1). Classification (NCBI taxonomy): domain Bacteria; kingdom Bacillati; phylum Actinomycetota; class Actinomycetes; order Kitasatosporales; family Streptomycetaceae; genus Streptomyces; species Streptomyces profundus. The sequence goes on along the minus strand of NZ_CP082362.1, from coordinate 2,222,689 downwards.
GCGACATCAGCGAGCAGCTCACCGGCCTGGCCGACATGACGGACACCGTGATCACCACCGTCACCGACTACGAGGACGAGCTGGCGCGCACCCTCCAGGACAGCGGCGGCGAGGGCGGCGGTGGCGGCGAGCAGCAGGCCGTCTGACGCACTCGTCCCGTCCGACCCGTTTCACGGCCCGCCTCGCTGGGCACGTCCTTCCGTGCCCGGTGTGGAGCGTGTGCCGCCCCGGAAGCCCGCCATCCGGCCAACCATGCTCGGGGGCCGGGGACTTGCTGACCTATCGGCACCGAATGTGGCACAGTCAGTGCGGAAGGTGTAGGGGTTGGCCTGCGGGAGGGGGTCGGGCATGGTGCGTCCCGCCATCAACGGGAGCCCCACGAGGCGCCGTTGCCCGCTGCTCCGGATACCCGCACCCCCCCTCCCGCGCTACCGTGGGAGGTGGAGGGGCAGGGCCGACAAAGGCCCGGCTGAGCCGGCGTCGGCCGGAGGAGAGGGACACCATGAGCAGGCTGCTGTCGTACATCAGACACACCATCAACACACGACTCCGCCCCCACACCACCGACCGCGGCGCGGGCTTCGTGGAGTACGCGGGCCTGCTGCTCCTGATCGCGACGGTGGTGGTCGCGGTGGTGTCGTTGAACATTCAGGACGCCATCGCGGACGCGGTCGCGAACGCGGTCGGCAATATTCTCGGCTGATCCCGAGAGGTTCGCGCGGGGCCGTCTTTCCCCTCTATCTCTGGATGATCACTGGCCTGTTGACGTTGGCCCTGCTCTTCTTCGTCTTCGCGCAGGCTGCGGTAACGCGCAGTAGCGCCCAATCTGCCGCTGACGCGGCGGCGTTGGCGGCAGCGGGAGAGTCGAGAGACCAGCTCTTCGACGAGTTTCTCGATGGCCTGGACGACGAGGACGTCGACTTGGGAGACATTCTCGACGGCGACGGCCCACGTACGGACGCGCCATGTCGGCAGGCCGCGCCGCGATTGGCGGAGCGCAACGGGGCCGAGGTGGTGTCGTGTGAAGCGGGCGACATGGAGCTGAGCTACACGGTGCGCGTAAGAACCCTCGAACCGGTCGGCGACTCCCTCATTCCCGCCACCGAGAACGAGCATGCCGAAGCGAGCGCGACCGCCGTGATTCGAGGCCTCTGTGTTCTCACCTCGGACGAGGACGACCGCGTCGAGTTCAGCTGTGAGGAAGATCGGGACTGGTCCTTCGACCCCGGAGACGAGGACGCCTTGCCGGAGGCCCGGGATATGTTCCGCGTTTTTTTGGAAGATTGACCATCGCAGACGAGTTGACAGGCAAAGGAATAGCGCCCGATGGACCTCCGTGATAGCAAATCGCGTCTCATCTTGATCGTTATTGCCCTGGGAGCCGCATTGGTCATCGCTGTGGCCAGTTGCAGCGGTGGCGGGGATGATGACGGTGGCGAGCCGGCGGCGACGCCCAGCGGCGACACCGGCACCCCCGAGGAGGAGCCGGAGGACGACGGCGCCGGGGGCGACGGGGAAGAGCAGAACGGCGATGAGAGCGAGGAGCCGGCGATTCTCGCCACGGTCACCGGCGAGGAGGACATCACCCTGACCGTCACCCGCGCGGAGCGGGAGACCGGAGGGTTCCTGACGGTCGAGGGCACGCTGCACAACGGCAGTGGCGCCGACTGGCGTTCACGAGCCTGGGCAGGCCAGGAGAACGAGTTGGCGGGCAACGACTTCTCCATGGCCGGGGCGACGCTGACCGCCATGGAGGAGGGGAAGCGCTACCTGATCCTGCGTGACACCGAGGGTCGTTGCCTGTGCACCAACTTCGCACTCCATCTGGAGGCCGCGGACACCGTGACCTGGTTCGCCCAGTTCCCGGAACCGGACGCCGCCACCACGCAGGTGGACTTCCAGATCGGCCAGATGCCCCCCGCCACCATCGAGATTCGCTGAGAGGCCAGTAATGCACACGATTCGCCATCAGGCCCGGATCGCCGTGGTCGCCTCGACCGCCGCGGCGGTGTGGGCGTTCGGTGTTCCCCTGGCCGCGGCCGACGAGTCCGACGAGCCCGTGGAACAGCCGCCCGGGTACGAGGCGCCGGCACCGCCCGAGGTCGATCCCGATGCCGCGGGGCTGATGCTGACCGACGGTGCGGCGCTGGCGGATCCGAGGGTGCTCGACGTGAAGTTCGTCGTGCAGGACATCGGAGGCGCTCAGCCTCAGGAAACCGACCCCGAGGTGGAAGAGCCGACCGAAGGGGCCACCGAGCAGCCCACGCGTCCGCCGGAAGAGGACGGGCAGGGGCCCAACGGCGGCGGGGAGCAGCGTGAGGAACGCACCAGCGGTCAGCACAAGTTCACCCTGCAGACCGATGTCCTCTTCGAGCGGGGCAGCGACGAGATCTCGGGAGAGGCCGAGGAAGCGCTCGCCGATGTGGCCGCCGCGATCGAGGAGTACCAGCCGTCCCAGGTGAACATCTTCGGCTTCACGGACGACATCGGCTCCTACGAGAGCGGCGTGACCCTCTCCGAGAACCGCGCCAGGAACACCCATCTGGTGCTCCTGGAACTGCTCACCAACGCCGACACCATCGACTTCAACGTCCGTGGCTACAGCGAGGACTACCCGCTCTACGACAACAACACCGAGGAGGGGCGACAGCAGAACCGCCGAGTGGAGATCTCCTGGCCCACCGGAGAGTGACCTGGGGCCCTCCTCCTGGTCAACGCCTGGCTCGCCCTAGCTGCGGCTCCACTGTGTCGCCGTCGTCAGATAGGTTCGCAGATCCTTGTTGTGTGGATTAGGCGTGACCCGGTTGATCCACAACAGGACAACGTTGTCCTCGGGCGTCTCGAAGCACAGGCCGGTGTTCTCCCTGAGCGTGCGGTCCTCCCAGATGTCGTCGATCGGAATCAGGTGGGGGACGTTGGGGGTGTGGGCCGCCTCGTAACACTCCTCCGCGGTGAGATCGGGATTGTCGATCAGCCCGACGAAAGTCTGCGGGTGGAACTCGATGCCCTGGTCCGTCAGTCCCGCCTCGTCGCAGTAGATGTAGACCATCTCGTCGCCGGTCGCCGGTGACAGACCGACGGCACCGAAGCCGGTGTCCACTGACAGACCGTCGAGATCCACCTCGGTGGCGTTGCCGCCGACACACCGGCCGTCCGAGTTGGACGTGGTGTCCCGATGGAAGATCGGCGCCACGATGTCCAGATCGACGCCTGCCTCGGTCAGTGTGTAGTTCGAGTCAGGGTCGGGTTCCCGGCCCGGTGGGGTGGTCGGGGGGTCGGCCGGTGGGGAGTCCTCGGGGTCGGTGCCGTCGGCGTTGTCGTCCGCCGGCTCGTCGTCGTCGGGGGTGGCCGTGTCGTCGGGGCCGCCCGCGTTGTCGGTGGCGCCGGCCGAGGGGTTGGTGGACTCCGCCTCGGTGCCGGCGAACTTGGTGGCCAGCGCGGCGCCCACGAGCGTGGCGACCACGGCGGTCGCCACCACCAGCAGGACGACGTTCCTGGTCCGCCTGTCAGGACCGTTCGGCGGCGGCGTTCCCGACCCCGACGCCTGGCCCACGGCCGGCGGCGTCGCCGGCGGCCCGAAGGCGCCGGGCGGTGGGGTCGACGGCGGCGGCGGGGTGGCCGGCGGGGTCTGGGGCGCCTCCGGCACCGGCAGCACCGCGTTGCGGCGCGCGGCGACGGCCGCCCCGACCCCGGCCGGCAGCCAGCTCTCGTCACGCTGCAACGTCTGCCCGGGGGACAGCGCCCGGCAGCCCTCGATGATCTGCGCGGGCGTCGGCCGCGCGGTCGGCTCCTTGGCCAGACAGGCCGCGATCAGCCCGTGCAACGCCTCCGGCGCCGCCGACAGGTCCGGCGCCTCCTGCACCATGCGGTACATCATCGCGTGCGCGGCGCCCTCGCCGAACGGATGGCCGCCGGTGGCGGCGAAGTAGGCCACGATGCCCAGCGCGAACACGTCGGCCGCCGGGGTGAGGGAGGTGCCGACGATCTGCTCGGGCGCCATGTAGGCCGGGGTGCCGACGCGGACGTCGGTGCCGGTCAGCGCGGTCACGTCGGCGGCCCTGGCGATCCCGAAGTCGATCACCTTGGGGCCGTCCGCGCTCAGCAGCACGTTGCCGGGCTTGAGGTCCCGGTGCACGATGCCGCTGGAGTGGATCGACTGGAGCGCCTCGGCTATGCCGCCCACCAGCAGCAGCACGGTCTGTGCCGGCAGCGGGCCGTGCGCGGCGAGCACCTCGTGGAGGGAGAGCCCGGGCACGAACGCGGTGGCCAACCAGGGCGCGGCGCCCTCCGTGTTGCTGTCCAGCACCGGCACGGTGTAGATGCCCTGGACCTCGCGCGCGGCCCGCACCTCGTGTTCGAACCTGCGCCGGAACGCCGGGTCGTCGGCGAGCTCCCCGCGCACCACCTTGACGGCGATCGGCTGCCCGCCGGGCGTGAAGGAGAGGTACACGCTGCCCATCCCGCCGGCCCCGAGCCGGGCGACCAGGCGGTATCCGGCGACCTGTTGGGGATCGGCTGGGCCCAGCGGACTGAACTGTGACGGTTCGTGCTGCGCTGCCATGAGTCGATCCCCCTGAGAACCGGTGACGGTACGGTGCATGCTATGAGGTGTCCGGTATCAACCGGCAACGAGGGGTGACGAGTTCAACTGTCCGCATCGACTTTCAACTATCGCGAACCGGGCGTGACCCGCGCCGGCGCCGTCCCGCCCGCCGGTTGGCACCGGCTGCGCTCCCGCACCCGGCTGGGTCGGGGTCCTGAGGTGTGGCGGGCGGCCGAGGAGGCGTTGTTCGACTGGCGTGTGCACCGGGCCGCCTGGGTGCCCGTCGCGGCCGGGACGCCCCGCGCCGCCCCCGGGGTGACGGCCGTGATCACGTTGGGCGTCGGCCCGCTGCGGCTGCTCCGCGCGCCCTGCCGGGTGGTGTGGTGCGTGGCCGAGCCGGACCGGGTGGGGTTCGCCTACGGCACGCTGCGCGGCCATCCGGAGTCCGGTGAGGAGTCGTTCGTCCTTGAGCGGGAGCCGGACGGTTCGGTGTGGCTCGCGGTGACCGCGATCAGCCGGCCCGCCGCCTGGTACATGCGGTTGGCCGGCCCGCTGGGGCGGCTGGCGCGGGGCTTTGTGGGCCGCCGCTACGGTCGTGTGCTGCGCCGGCTCAGCGCCGGGTGACGCCCCGCGCGTCCACGGTGGTCGTTCCGCGTCGTCACCCCGTCCGAGCTGCGGCGAAGGCGCCCGTTCCCGGAGCGGCGACGCTGGTGGTGTGCGGTATGGTTCCGTCGTGTTGGCCCTGGTCGACACCGTGGATGCCAGCGTCGCCACACCCACCCCGGCGACGGCTGGCCGGGCGGATCGTGAGCTACCCCCCCTGCTCCGATCCGACCACTCGACGGGTCGGTCCGCCCCTCTCCCCCAATGGCGCGGACCGGCCCGCTTGGCGTTTTTGTCATCTCTTCCGTGCGCCTGTCCACAGCCGCCCCGCCCGAGGGCCGGGACCAGGCCGTACGCTCGGGCCGTGCCCTACCTGCTGATCGCCGTCGCCAGCTGCTTCGGCGCGCTGGCCGGACCGCTGCTGGTGCGCCCCGGCTACCGCTTGTCCGTCGAGCCCGAGCGGTCCTGGCGTTCGGACTGTCCGGCCGGCCACCCCCTGGAGCGGGGCGCGGCCGGCTGGGTGGGCTCCGGCCGCTGCCCCGGCTGCGTGGCACAGGACGGCCCGCGCTATGGCGGGTCGGCCGTCCGGCTGGCCGCGGTGACCGCCGGCTGCTGCGGGGTGCTGGCCGCCGCGGTCGGGGGGCGGCCGGAGGTGGCCGTGTGGCTGCTGGCCGTGCCACCGCTGGTGCTGCTCGCCGCCGTGGATCTGTCGGTGCAGCGGCTCCCGGACGTGCTCACGCTCCCCCTGGCCGGGGCCCTCGCCGTCGCCCTGGGGGTGTGCGCGCTGCTGCCGGGGGCGGACGGCAGTTGGCCGCGCGCCCTGGCCGGCGGCGGGGTGCTCACCGGGGTGTACTTCCTGCTCTTCCTGATCAACCCCAGGGGCATGGGGTTCGGGGATGTGAAGCTGGCGGCCTCGATCGGTCTCGTCCTCGGTTGGTACGGATGGGACCACGTGTTCTTCGGCACGTTCGTCGGCTTCCTGCTGGCGGCCGGCTACGGCCTCTCCCTGGTGCTGACCGGTCGGGCGTCTCGCAGGACGCCGGTGCCCTTCGGCCCCTTCATGGCGCTGGGCGCGCTGGGCTCGTTGGTGGTGGCGGGACTCGCCGGTTAATTCAGCCGTCGCCGTGGGCGCGACCCACGGCCCGATGCGTTACGGTGGAAACCCCCCCTCGGGCCGGTCCGTAACCCCCCCCACGGACCGGCCCGCTTTCTGTCTCCCGGCGGTGCCCCTCGTTCCCGCCGAGCGCCCCGTGTCGTTCTTCCCCTTTACTCTCTCCCTCTCTCCTGCCGTGCCGTGTCCCGCCGTCCCCCGCCCGGCGGCTGGCTGGATCCCCCGGTGTCGGCGCTCGGGGTGGCCGGGCGGCAGTAGAGTTCCGGGCACCGGGAGCGGGCAAGAGGGGTTGGATCAGAGGCGATGAGGAACAGGCTGTACGAGACGCTGCGGCGACTGGCCGTCAGGCTGTACGCGCGACGCGTGGAGGGACGGCTCGACACCGCCGGAGCCCCCAAGCACATCGGGGTGATCCTGGACGGCAACCGCCGGTGGGCCAAGGCGTCCGGCGGCAGGACGCAGCAGGGATACGAGGCGGGCGCCGCCAAGATCAGGGAACTGCTGGGGTGGTGCGCCGAGACGGATGTGGAGGTGGTCACCCTGTGGCTGCTGTCCACGGACAACCTCAACCGGGAGCCCGCACAGCTTGAGGTGCTGCTCTCCGTCGTCGAGGGCGCGGTCCGCGACCTGGCCGAGGACGGCCGCTGGCGCGTCCACCACGTGGGCGCGGCCGAGGCGCTGCCGGAGCGGACGCGCAAGGTGCTGCGGGAGGCGGAGGACCTGGCGGGGGACCGCGACGGGATACTGGTCAACGTCGCCGTGGGCTACGGCGGTCGGCAGGAGATCACCGACGCGGTCCGCTCGCTGCTGGCCAAGCGGGCGGTGGAGGGCCAGTCGCTGGCCGAGGTGGCGGAGGGGCTCAGCGTCGAGGACATCTCGGAGCACCTCTATACCCGGGGCCAGCCGGACCCCGACCTGGTGATCAGGACCAGCGGCGAGCAGCGGCTGTCCGGGTTCATGCTCTGGCAGAGCGCGCACTCCGAGTACTACTTCTGCGAGGTGTACTGGCCCGCCTTCCGCAAGGTGGACTTCCTGCGGGCGCTGCGTGACTATGCCGCCAGGCACCGCAGGTACGGCGTCTGAGCCACGTCGAGGAACGTCGCCATGCCCGGGGTGGCCCCGGGCGGCATACGTGGACGTGTGCCGGGGACGGTCGGTGGCGGGGCCGGGCCGCGGGTCCCGAGGGAGAGCGTTTCGAGCGTCCGTCCGAGCGGACGGTCGCATGAGATGTGCGGTGTGCGGGCATATTCACGGCGGACCGTGCCGACGTACGGTCCGCCGGGAGGCCCGTTTGCGCACCACGGACATGGACCAGGCCCGGCGCCGGGCCCGTGCGTGCACGCGGGCCGGGGCCGGCCGTCAGACCCCCGGCGCCCTGGGCGCCTCGATTCCCGCACCTCTTCCGAGGGGGTTCGTCCACACGTGGCCATCAGCAAGAAGCGCGCTCATGACCGGCGCATGTACGTCCTCGACACCAGTGTCCTGCTCGCCGACCCCGCGGCACTCACCCGGTTCGACGAACACGAGGTGGTCCTGCCCGTCGTCGTCATCTCCGAGTTGGAGGCGAAGCGACACCACCCGGAGCTGGGCTATTTCGCCCGTCAGGTGCTCAGGCGCCTGGACGACTACCGGGTGCGGTACGGCCGGCTCGACACCCCACTGCCGATCGGCGACCTCGGCGGCACCCTGCGGGTCGAGCTGAACCACTCGGACCCGGCGATCCTGCCGCCCGCGATGCTCAACGAGCGGGGTCGGCTGGCTGACAACGACTCCCGCATTCTGGCCGTGGCCCGCAACCTGCAGGCCGAGGGGCACGATGTCACGGTGGTCTCCAAGGACCTCCCGCTGCGCATCAAGGCATCCTCGGTTGGCCTCGCCGCCGAGGAGTACCGCGCGGAGCTCGCCATCACCGACGCCGACGGCTGGACCGGCCTCGAAGAGGTCACGCTGGGCGGCGAGGCGGTGGACGAGCTCTTCGCCAACGAGTCCGTCCACGACCCGGGGGTGGCCGATCTCCCGGTCCACACCGGGCTGGTGATCTCCTCCGAGCGGGGGCGGGCCCTGGGCCGGGTGGCGCCGGACGGCAGCGTCCGGCTGGTGCGCGGGGATCGGGAGGCGTTCGGCATCCACGGCCGCAGTGCCGAGCAGCGCATCGCGCTCGATCTGCTGCTCGATCCGGATGTGGGCATCGTCTCGATGGGCGGCCGGGCCGGCACCGGCAAGTCGGCGCTGGCGCTGTGCGCCGGTCTTGAGGCGGTCTTGGAGCGCAGGCAGCACAGCAAGGTGATGGTGTTCCGTCCGCTGTACGCGGTGGGCGGCCAGGATCTGGGCTATCTGCCGGGCACCGAGGCAGAGAAGATGAACCCCTGGGCTCAGGCTGTCTTCGACACGCTCTCCGCCGTGACCACCCGGGAGGTCATCGAGGAAGTGGTGGCGCGCGGCATGTTGGAAGTCCTGCCGCTCACCCATATCCGCGGGCGTTCCCTGCACGACGCCTTTGTCATCGTGGACGAGGCACAGTCCCTGGAGCGCAATGTCCTGCTGACGGTGCTCTCCCGCATCGGACAGGGCTCCCGGGTGGTGCTCACGCACGATGTGGCCCAGCGGGACAACCTCCGGGTGGGGCGCTACGACGGAGTGGTCGCCGTGGTGGAGAAGCTCAAGGGGCATCCGCTCTTCGCCCATGTGACGCTGACCCGTTCGGAGCGCTCCCCGATCGCCGCCCTGGTCACCGAGATGCTGGAGGACGGCCGCGTCTGACCGCGTGAGGACGGCCGGGCACCGCCTCCGTCACGAACGCCTCTCCAAGGGACAGTTGGCGCAACCCCTGGCGCACCCGTCGATATCCGGCGGGTGCGCCGCCCAATGCGGACGAGTTGGGCGCGCCCCGGCGAATGGGGCGATAGGGCGACGATCCCTCCGCGTCGTGATCACTTTGTGATGCTTAACCGCAGGCGGGGCGCTGTTTCGCGGAATTCCGCAGCTGGCAAGGGGCAACCGCGTGTGACCTTTCCCACAGAGGGCTGAATTGCTTCCCGGTGTCGGTCTCCGGCAGTGTGTGCCTCTGTCAGGCCCCGCATACGGCGGTGGAGCCCCCCAAGGGCCCCGCAGGGACAGTGTTTTACGTTCTACCTTTCAGTCCTGAACAACTGAACAGTCGCGAGCCGTATGCCGCCCGAAGCACCATGTGGGCCCCCGTCGTCAGACGGTGGGCTCCGACCGGGCCAGCGCCTCCTGGTTGGAAGCAACAGGGGAGGCCCGTGTCAGGGGCACGATTGCGCCCACGTGGTCGTTCGCGTGGACGATGTCGGAAGGAAACCGTGTGACCGGGATTTCGGTCCGGGGATTCGCGGTGGCGTCCGCCACCGCGGTGACCAGCGTCGGCGCTGCCGTCGGTGTCGCTTCGGGAGACCAGCAGGCCTCCGTTGACGACATCGGGGTTGTCGCGGCAGACGCGACACTGCTCGCTGAGATACCCGCTGGCACGAACGCCCAGCTGCACACCGTCTCGTTGACCCAGCAGGCGGAGTCGCAGTCCACCGCGGCGGAGGCGGAGGTTCGCCGTGCCGCCCAGGAGGCGGCCCGGGTCGCGGCAGCGGAGGACGCCCAGGAGCGTCACGACGCCGCGGAGCGGGAGCGTGAGCGGGAGGCCGCCGAGCAGGCCGAGCGGGAGGCCGCCGCGGAGCGCGCCGCCCAGGAGGCGCAGAGCGCCAGTGCCTCGGCTGACATCCCCGTGCAGTCTTCGTATACCAAGGCCGAGATTCAGGCCATGGCGCGGCAGATCGTGGCGGCGGACCAGTTCCAGTGCTTCTCCGACATCGTCGAGCGCGAGAGCGGCTGGAACCACACCGCCACCAACCCCTCCTCCGGCGCCTACGGCCTGATGCAGGCGCTGCCGGGCTCCAAGATGTCGTCCGCCGGCTCCGACTGGCAGACCAACCCGGCCACCCAGATCCGCTGGGGCGTGAACTACATGGAGAGCCGCTACGGCAGCCCGTGTGGTGCCTGGGAGTTCTGGCAGGCCAACCACTGGTACTGAGCCGTCACCAGGCGCGCCAGCGCGCGACTTCGCGAGGTCCCCATGCCGAAGAGGGCATGGGGACCTCGCGCGTCGTGGCCCCGTGGCCTCCCCGCCCCGGCGCGGGGAGGTGACGGCCGGCGATCCGGATGCCCGGGCTGCCCCCCGAGTGTCGGCGGCGCGCGGTAACGTCATTCCCCGCACTGCGGTGAAAACAGGGGGGCGGAGGAGAGTGATGTCACGTCTGGGTCGGCTGCGAACCGGGATCTCGCGTGCGGTGTCGCGGGTGTCCGGTTTCCGGGCAGCCGCCGAACGCGAACAGGAGCGCAGGGAGCGGGAGGCGGGCGATCAGGGATCGGCCGCCGTGGGCTACGCGGCGAGGGACTACGGCGCCAGGGGTGAGGGCTCCGATCCCGCGGCGGCCGACGCCCCTGGGGAGCGGTTGGAGGCCAAGGCCCGCAAGGCGGTGTTGGCCGGCAGCCCGAAGCTCCATCCGCCGGGGGGCGGCGAGCCGCCTGGCGGGCGCGGGTCGATGGCGGGGCCCGAGCGGCCCGAGCCGGCGGCGGCCATCCCGTGGGGGGTCCGGGTGGCGGCCGAGGCCGGCTGGCGGACCCTGGTGCTGGCCGCGGTCATCTGGGTGCTGATCCAGGTGGTGAGCGCCGTCAGCCTGTTGGTGATCTCGTTCGCCGCCGGGCTGCTGATCACGGCGCTGCTCCAGCCGTTCGTCGGCTGGCTCAAGCGGATGGGCTTCAGCGGCGGCGCCGCCACGGCGGTCACCGCCTTCGGTGGCTTCGGCGTGATGGGCCTGATCGGCTGGTTCGTGGTCTGGCAGGTCGTGGACAACTCCGACCGGCTGGTGGACCAGGTGCAGGAGGGCATCGAGGAACTGCGCGACTGGGTCCTCGAACTGCCCTTCGACATCACCGAGGAGAACCTCGACCAGTGGGTCACCGACCTCAACGAGTGGATAAGGAACCACAGCGACGAGCTGACCTCGGCCGGCCTCGAAGGCGTCAACTACGCGGTGCAGTTCTTCACGGGCGCCGGTCTGACGCTCTTCGTGGTGCTGTTCCTGCTCTATGACGGCGGCGGGGTCTGGCAGTGGTTCCTGCGGCTGGTGCCCAGGGCGGCCAGGGACAGCGTCGCCGGGGCCGGGCCCCGGGCCTGGATCACGCTCACGGGCTATGTCCGGGGCACGGTGATAGTGGCTCTGATCGACGCGATCGGCATCGGCATCGGGCTCTTCATCATCGATGTGCCGATGGCCGTGCCACTGGCGGTGATCGTCTTCCTCTCCGCCTTCGTCCCCCTGGTGGGAGCGATCGCCTCGGGAGCGTTGGCCGTGATGGTGGCGCTGGTCACCAACGGTGTGGTCGACGCGCTGCTGGTGCTGGGCGTGGTGCTGCTGGTCCAGCAGATCGAGGGCAACGTGTTGCAGCCGTTCATCCTGGGGCGGATGGTGCGGGTGCATCCGCTGGCGGTGGTGCTGGCGGTCGGTGCCGGCACCATGCTCGCCGGTATCCCGGGGGCCGTGGTCGCCGTGCCGCTGATCGCCGTGGTCAACACGGTGGTGGGCTATCTCCGCGCCTATCAGGAGGAGGCGGATCGCCGCGCCGGATTCGACGGCAGCGGCGCGACCGTCGCCGAGCTGGCGCCGGTGCAGCCCCCGGTGCCCGAATCGGCGCTGGAGTCCCCGGCCGACCCCGAGGGGCGCGAGCCCCGCTGAGCCGGCCGTCCGGGGCGCGCTCCCTCCCGGGAGGGAGCGCGCCCCTCACCCCGCCCAGCCGTGCCGGGGTGGGTGGCGGATCTCCAACAGCCAGCTGAGGCGCTCCGTGTCGGTCTCCGACCAGTCGTCGGGCGGCGCGATGGCCGCCCAGGCGTTCACCGGGTTGGAGCCGTAGCGATGGCCGTGCGGCGCGGGTGAGCCGTAGGAGACGGCCATGTCCACCGTGGTCTGCCAGAAGGTGACGAACGGGAACCAGTCGATCGCCGTGGTCACGTCGGGGCCCAGCGGCTCGCTGAGCCACTCGGGCCGCTCGAAGAGCAGGCTCGGCGACCACCAGACCACCGGGTCCGAGGCGTTCTGGAGATAGATCACCCGGGGGTACTGCCAGGGCTGCCCCTCGGGCTCCGCCAGATCCACCTCCGGGAACTGCGCGAAGCGCACATGCCGGCCGGAGTCGTAGACCGGCCGCCAGATCGGGCTGCCGGGGTCGCGCCGCTCCGTCAGCTCGGTGTGCAGCGGACTGAAGTCGGGCGGCCCGATCAACAGCGCGCCGTCGGTGCGCTCCAGCAGATCGTCCAGGCCGTCGAAGGCCGACTCGATCGCGGAGACCGCCAGGCTCTCGCCGAACACCAGCAGCTTCGGGCGGTCGTCCTCGGGCTCCTGCTGCCAGCGCGCGTACACCGCGTCGACCAGCGCCTCGGTGGCGGTGCCCGCCTCGTTCCTGTCCACCATGAAGGAGGCCCAACTGGGCAGGTAGGAATACTGCATGGTGACCACGGCGGTGTCGCCGCCGTGCATGTACTCCAGGGCCTCGACGGTGGTCGGGTTGACCCAGCCGGTGCCGGTGGTCCCGGTGATGGCCAGGACCTCCCGTTCGAAGGCGCCCACCCGCTCCAGCTCCCGCACCGCCAACTCGGCGCCGTCCGCGTAGTCGTCGTAGGCCGCGCGCCCCACATAGACCCGCGCGGGGGGCAACGCGGGCTCGCCGGTGAACTCCGAGATCTCGTCGCTTGAGAGCGTGGAGCCGGCGAAGGTCCTGCCCTTGTTGCCCAGATCGTCCCAGTGGATCAGCGAGTCGGGGCTGCCCGAGATCTGCGGTGAGTAGGGCCGCATCACCCCGGCGTCGGTGCTGCGGTCCTTGGCGGCGGCGATCCGGTCGGCGATGCCCAGGATGCCGCGGTCCCACACCACGTCCCGGGTGCCGATCACCACGATCCCCGTGCTCATGACCAACCCCAGGGCGACCGCGACCGGCCAGGGGACGAAACGGTTCAGCAGGCGGGTGAGCAGCCCGGTGCCGAGGCGGATGGTGCGCGCCACCACCAGCAGCAACGCCAGCATGGCCAGGGCCATCAGCGCGATCATCAGCGAGTGCCAGGTGAGCGTGGGCGGCAACCCCTGGAGCTCACGCAACTCCCGCTGCATGTCGGCGCTCTGCCCCAACATCACGGCCACCGCCCAGGGCACCAGCAGCAGATAGGCAAGCCAGGCCCGCGCGCGCACCGTCTCCCCTGGCAGCCGCTTCCGGAAGACCAACCGGAACAGCCAGCTCAGCAGGGCCCCGAGGCCGTAGCCGATGGCGGCGGTGATGCCACCGATCGCCCCCTGGTAGTACCAGGGCCTGGGCACGAGCGACGGGGTGAGCGAGAGCCAGAAGAAGAAGGTGGCGACCAGGCTGGCGGTGAGGTCCGGCCACCGCCGCACCAGCCAACTCTCGTGCGGACGCTCCCAGTAGGGCCTGCGGGCGACGGCCAGCACGCCCCCCCAGGCCGCAGCGGTGGCGCGGTGGAGCGCCGGCCGGGCTCCCCGGGCCTCGTCGGCGGCCGTGCGCGCCGCGTCGGGCGGCGCGGCCAGGGGCTCCTCCGTGGTGGTGGTGGAGGCGTCGGCCGCGCGCTCCTGGCCCGAGGAGGGGCGGGCGCCGGCCGCCGGCCCCCGGCCGGAGGCGGACGTGTTCTTCGGGGCGTCGGCGCCTTCGGACTCGGCGCCCGACGGGGCCTGTTCGGTCACCGGCGGCCCCCGCGAGGAGGGACGGACCGGGATCGCCCGCTGGCGCTCTGCGACATCGACTTCTCTCCGACCCGTCCGACCCGCCGACCCGTTGGCCCGCGTTGTACACGCTGTTTCCTCACGTTAGGGGATCAGACGCCGCGCCGGCACGCGGCGTTGCCTCCTCGCTGCCTTTCCGTGCCGCGAGGGTGACGCCCGGCCGGCCCGTCGAACCGCCGAGCCACCCGGGGCATTCCCCCGAAAGGACTATACGCGAGGGGTATACATGGTGTGTATAGTCCTCGGCATGTCCATCAGTCACACCTTGCTCGGCCTCCTGGAGGCCGGCCCGCGCCACGGTTACGACCTCAAGCGCACCTTCGATGTCTACTTCGGCCAGGATCGGCCGCTCCACTACGGGCAGGTCTACGCCACCATGTCCCGGCTGCTGAAGAACGGCATGGTCGAGGTGGAGGGCGTCGAGACGGGCGGCGGCCCCGAGCGGAAGCGCTACGCGATCACCTCGTCGGGGGTCACCGACGTCGAGCGCTGGCTGTCCAGCCCGGAGAAGCCCGAGCCCTATCTGCAGAGCACGCTCTACACCAAGGTGGTGCTCGCGCTGCTCACCGGCCGCGAGGCCCAGGATCTGCTGGACACCCAGCGCGCCGAACATCTGCGCCTGATGCGTGAGCTGACCCGCCGCAAGCTCGAAGGCGACCTGGCCGACCAGCTGATATGCGACCACGCCCTGTTCCATCTGGAAGCCGACCTCCGCTGGCTGGAGTTGACGGCGGCCAGGCTCGACCAGCTCGCATCGGAAGTTCGCTCATGAACGACGCCACCCCCACCCCCACCCCCGCTTCCACCCCCGCCCTGCTCACCGCGAGCGATCTGCACAAGCAGTACGGCTCAACGCCCGCGCTCGCCGGCGCCGACTTCGGTATCAACGCGGGGGAGGTGGTGGCCGTGATGGGTCCGTCGGGATCCGGCAAGTCCACCCTGCTCCACTGCCTCGCCGGCATCGTCGCGCCGGACAGCGGGCGGGTGACCTATCGGGGGCGTGAGCTGCCCGCCCTCTCCGACGCCGAGCGCAGCGCGCTGCGCCGCGAGGAGTTCGGCTTCGTCTTCCAGTTCGGCCAGCTGGTCCCCGAGTTGACCTGCGAGGAGAACGTCGCCCTCCCGCTCCGGCTGGGCGGGGTGCCGCGCAAGCGGGCCGAGGCCAGAGCCCAGGAGTGGCTGGCCAGGCTGGAGGTGGCGGAAGTCGCGGCCAAGCGACCGGGCCAGGTCTCCGGCGGCCAGGGGCAGCGCGTCGCCGTCGCCCGCGCCCTGGTGAACGACCCCAGGGTGCTCTTCGCCGACGAGCCGACGGGCGCGCTGGATTCGCTCAACGGCGAGCGCGTGATGGGCCTGTTGGTCAGCGCGGCCCGTGACACCGGCACGGCGGTGGTCCTCGTCACCCACGAGACCCGGGTGGCGGCCTACTCCGACCGCGAGGTCGTGGTCCGTGACGGGCGCGCCCGTGATCTGGCGGGGGCGGTATGAGCCGCACATCCCCCCGGGTCTGGGCGAGGGATCTCGGGCTCGGCGTCCGGCTGGCACTCGCCGGGGGCCCGTCCGGCTGGATGCGCACCGCGCTCTCCACGGTCGGCATCGCCCTCGGGGTGGCCGTGCTCCTGCTGGCCACCTCCATCCCCCAGGTGATGAACGGCCGTTCGGAGCGCTCGGACGCCAGGGCGACCATAGGGAACGAGGTGACCGAGCCGGCTGCCGACACCCTCCGGGTCAACGACGTCTGGACGGAGTACCACGGCGAGCAGATCGGGGGCCGGGAGATCCAGCCGGAGGCCGGCGAGGACACCACGGCCACGCCGCCGCCCGGGCTGAGCGCCTTCCCCCGGCCAGGTGAGATCGCGTTGTCCCCGGCGCTGGAGCGGCTGCTGGACTCGCCCGACGGCGCGCTGCTGGTCGAGCGGCTGGGGCAGCCCCGAGCGGACACCATCGGCGATGAGGGGCTCCTCGGCTCCCAGGAGCTGTACTTCTATCTCGGAGCCGACGATCTGGTCTCGGAGGATCGGGGTGTCCGGATCGACCAGTTCGGCAGTCCGCCGTCCTCGCAGGAGGAGATATCCCCTGCTGTGGTGCTGCTGATCCTGGTGATCTGCGTGGTGTTGCTGATGCCGGTGCCGATCTTCATCACGACGGCGGTGCGCTTCGGTGGCGAGCGGCGCGACCGCCGGTTGGCCGCGCTGCGCCTGGTCGGCGCGGACACGATGATGGCCCGCCGGATCGCGGCGGGGGAGGCCGTCGTCGGCGCGGCGCTGGGGCTGGTGCTCGGCGTTCTGGTGTTCCTGGCGCTCCGACCGCCCCTGGCGCGGGTCTCGGCCGCCAACACCAGCACCTTCATCGGCGATATCGTCCCGAGCCCGGTGCTGGCCGTGCTGGTGCTCTTGGCCGTCCCCGTGCTGGCCGTCGGGGCCACGCTCTTCGCGATGCGGTCCATCGTGGTGGAGCCGTTGGGTGTGGTGCGGCAGTCGCGGCCTCGCCCGCGCCGGCTGGTCTGGCGGCTGGTGCCGGCGCTGCTCGGGCTGGCGCTGCTGCTCCCGCTGTTGGGCGGCTTCTCCGGCACCAGCGATTTGGCCGCGACGCAGGCCGTCGCCGGCGTGGCCCTGCTGTTGACGGGGGCCACCGCGCTGCTGCCCTGGCTGGTGGAGCGGGTGACCGGCTGGCTCCATGGCGGCCCCGTCTCCTGGCAGTTGGCGGTGCGCCGGCTTCAGCTGAGCAACGGCCCGGCGGTCCGCGCGATCAGTGGCATCACGGTCGCGGTGGCCGGCGCCACCGCGCTGTACATGCTCTTCGACGGGGTCAGGGTCGACGAGACGGAGCAGACCGGCGCCGATCTGAGTCGGGCCCAGTTGCAGGTCACCCTGAGCCAGGGCGACGAGGCCACCACCGCACAGGTGGTGGAGCGGGTGGACGACCTGGCCGGGGTGGAGTCCTCGCTCTTCTACAAGGAAGGCATCGTCGGCTACCCGGGGGACGCTCCCTACGCCGAGCAGTCGGTCGTGAGCATGGTGGTGGCCGAGTGCTCCGTGCTGGCCGAGATCACGGCCGTGACGGACTGCGAGGACGGCGCGGTGTTCCATGTGCCGCCCCCGCAGGAGTGGGGGGAGCCGACGCCCGCCCCGGGGGAGACGGTGGATCTCGTCGCCGACGAGGAGGGTGCCCGCTCGTGGACGGTGCCGGACACGGTGCACGAGGTCGAGCCCGTCGCCGCCGCCAACGGCTGGACGCACTACGGCCTGCTGGTGACGCCCCAGGCGCTGGGCGGGGAGTCGCTCGACGACGACTACGCCCGGCTGCTGCTGACCGCCGATCTCTCCGATCGGGACACGGTGGAGCACGTCCGCAACGAGGTGTGGGCGCCCTCGGGCGGGGGTGATGTCTGGGAGATCGAGTCGGCGCAGGTCTCCGAGGACCTGGCGCGGGTCCAGGCGGGGATGCTGATCGGCGCCTCGGGCGTGATGGCGCTGATAGCGGCCAGCATGCTGGTCACCACGCTCGAACAACTCCGTGAGCGCAAGCAGCTGTTGTCCGCGCTGGTCGCCCTGGGCACGCCGCGCGCCACGCTGGGCGCCTCGGTGCTGTGGCAGACAGCCGTGCCGGTGATGGTCGGGCTGGTGCTGGCCTCGGTGGTCGGTGTCCTGCTGGGCGCGCTGCTGATGTCGGTGGTGAGCCTTCCGCTCGGGAGCTGGCTGGCCTTCCTGCCGATGGCCGGAGTGGGGGCCGGGATCATCGGTGTGGTCACTCTGGGCAGCATGCCGATGCTCTGGCGGCTGATGCGGCCGGACGGTCTGCGCGTCGAGTAGGGGCGCGGCGAGCGGGAGGGCGCGGGGGTGTCCATGAGGCGCTGTGGGCAGGATCACGGTCGGGTCGGCGCACGCCCACGGCGCGGGGGGCCTCCGGGCGCCTGCCCACGCCCCCGCGCGCCCTGCGGCAACCGGCGCTCCGCGCGGCGCGGTTGCCGTCCGGCCTCCGCGTTCGGCCCCCGCGTTCGCCCCCGGCCCGGGGGCTTGTGCCCGCCGGGTAGATTCGTCCCCATGACTGGTACGAACGAATACCGCGTCGAGCACGACTCGATGGGCGAGGTGCGGGTTCCGGCCGACGCCAGGTGGCGGGCCCAGACCCAGCGGGCGGTGGAGAACTTCCCGATCTCCGGGCAGCGCCTGGAGCGCGCCCATATCGCCGCGCTGGCGCGCGTCAAGGCCGCCGCCGCCCTGGTCAACGCCGAGCTGGGGGTGGTGGAGAAGGACATGGCCGAGGCCATCGCCGCCGCCGCCGACGAGGTCGCCGAGGGCCGCTGGGACGAGCACTTCCCGATCGATGTCTTCCAGACCGGTTCCGGTACCTCGTCCAACATGAACACCAACGAGGTGCTGGCCACCCTGGCGACCGAGCGCCTCGGCCGGCCCGTGCACCCCAACGACCACGTCAACGCGAGCCAGTCCTCCAACGACGTGTTCCCCTCCTCCATCCACATCGCCGCCACCGGCGCGGTGATCGAGGTGCTGATCCCGGCCCTGACCCACCTCGCCGAGTCCCTGGAGCGCAAGGGCCAGGAGTTCGCCGGCGTCGTCAAGTCCGGCCGGACGCACCTGATGGACGCCACGCCCGTCACCCTGGGCCAGGAGTTCGACGGCTACGCCGCGCAGGTGCGGTACGGCGTCGAGCGGTTGAACGCCTCGCTGCCCCGGCTGGCCGAGCTGCCGCTGGGCGGCACCGCCGTGGGCACGGGCATCAACACCCCGCCCGGCTTCTCCGCCGCAGTGATCGCCGAGGTCGCGCGGGCCACCGGGCTGCCGCTCACCGAGGCGCGCGACCACTTCGAGGCCCAGGGCGCCAGGGACGGTCTGGTCGAGACCTCGGGCCAGCTCCGCACCATCGCGGTCTCGCTCACCAAGATCTGCAACGACCTGCGGTGGATGGCCTCCGGCCCGCGCACCGGCCTCGCCGAGATCGCGCTGCCCGACCTCCAGCCGGGCTCCTCGATCATGCCCGGCAAGGTCAACCCGGTCATCCCCGAGGCGGTGCTGATGGTGACCGCGCAGGTCATCGGCAACGACGTCACGGTCACCACGGCCGGGGCCGCCGGCAACTTCGAGCTGAACGTCATGCTCCCGGTGATGGCGAAGAACCTGCTGGAGTCCGTCCGGCTGCTGTCCAACGCCTCCCGGCTGCTGGCCGACCGCACGGTGGACGGCATCACGGCCAACGTCGAGCGGGCACTGGAGTTCGCCGAGTCCTCCCCGTCCGTGGTCACCCCGCTCAACCGGTACATCGGCTACGAGGAGGCCGCCAAGGTCGCCAAGCGGGCCCTGGCCGAGCGGAAGACCATTCGGGAGACCGTCCTGGACGGCGGATATGTCGAGCGGGGTGAACTGACCCTGGAGCAGCTCGACGAGGCCCTGGACGTGCTGCGGATGACCCGTCCCTGACGTTCTCCTGATGTGCCGTCAGTCATGATGCGCCCACCCCGTGCCGCGACCCGAATACCATGTGTCGATGGAGCTGGGAAACGAGGGAACGGGCGGGGCGCGTCCTTGGCGACCGGGTGACCACATTCTGTGGCGTTATCGGGCCAATGGAGCCCGACATTTCCATATCTGCCGGCCCGTCACGGTCGTCAGGGACACGCCCGATCTGCTCGCGGTGTGGTTGGCGCCGGGCACCGAGTGTGTCCGGCCGGAGCTCGCCGACGGCACACCGCCCCACCTCGAACCGCTGGCCACGCGGTACACCAAGCCGCGTGTGCTGGCCCGTTGCCGGTGGTTGGGCAACGGCCTGCTCAAGCTCGCACGCCCCGGCGACCCCTGGTCAATCTGGCTTTTCTGGGATCGGGACTGGCGCTTCAAGAACTGGTACGTCAATCTTGAAGAGCCCCGGAGCCGGTGGTCCGGCGGGGTGGATTCCGAGGATCACTTTCTCGATATCGTGGTCTACGCTGACCGCAGCTGGGAGTGGCGGGACGAAGACGAATTCGCCCAGGCAGAAATGGCGGGGCTGCTCGACGCCGATCAGGTGGCGCGGGTCCGCGACGCGGGCCGGGAAGCGGTACGGCTGATCCGCGAGTGGGGCCCGCCGTTCGCCGAGAACTGGCCTTCCTGGCGGCCCGATCCGCGCTGGCGCCGGCCCCGACTGCCGTCCCGCTGGGACCGCCTGACGTCCTCTTTGACCACTTCCGCGCAGCCCGACCGGCTGCCCGATCACCCCAGAGCCTCTTGATACGCCCCGGGGCGCCAAACGTAGGATCAGCCTCCACGACCACACAACCCAACACCCCCACCCCGCACGCTAGTTCCCGCCTGGATGGACAGCCCCTCGTGACGGACCCGACCCCTCCGCAGCCCATGGCTCGCACGGCGGACGCACCGCGCGCCGAGAGCCCAGCGCTGCCGCACGCCCGATCCGAGCCGGACACCACCGAAGCGCCCCTCGTCCGTCCGACGACCGACGAGGCCCCCACCGGCGGCATGCGGGAGTTGGAGCGGCTGCGGTTTGTGGGCTCCGCCACTCGACGCATCGCGCGCGGCATGGACCTGGACGAGATCGTGCTCGGCCTGTGCCGCGCGTCCGTGCCGACGTTCTCGGACGCCATCCTGGTCTATCTGCGCCACCCGCTGCCGGTCGGCGACGAGCAGCCGGTCAACCCCTGGGTCCTCAAGTTGCGGCGCACCGACCGCATTCCCGAGGCGCTCACGCTGGAGGCGCTCGGCGACCCGCTCCCCGACAGCGCCGAGCTGCCACTGCTGTCCGGCGCCACCCCGCTGGTCGAGGTGCGCGGGAACGGGCCGCTGGCCGAGGTGCTGCGCGGGGTCCGCCCGGTGTTCATCGAGAGCCAGGTCCCGAAGGCCGCCATGCGCGAGCTCACCGGCGCCGTGTCGCTGCCCGAGGGCCGGCGGGCGATCCTCACCCCGCTGCGTGGCCGGCGCAGGGTGATCGGCGCGGCCATCTTCCTGCGCCGCCCGGACCGCGAGGTGTTCGCCGCCGAGGACCTCCAGGTGGCGCAGCAGCTCGCCACCCACTCCGCGCTGGGCGTGGACAAGGCCGTGCTCTACGGCCGGGAGGCGTCGATCGCGGACGAGTTGCAGCGCACCATGCTCCCCGACGACCTGCCGCAGCCGACGGGCGTCCGGCTGGCGAGCCGCTATCTGCCGGCCGCCCAGTCCGCGCGGGTCGGCGGCGACTGGTACGACGCGATCCCGCTGCCGGGCAGCCGGGTGGCGCTGGTGGTGGGCGATGTGATGGGGCACTCGACGACCTCGGCGGCGATCATGGGGCAGCTGCGCACCACGGTGCAGACGCTGGCCGGGCTCGATCTGCCGCCCCTCGAAGTGCTGCACCATCTGGACGAGCAGGCGCAGCGGCTGGGGCAGGACCGCATGGCGACCTGCCTCTACGCCGTCTACGATCCGGTCGCGCACCGCATCACGGCGGCCAACGCCGGTCACCCGCCGCCCGTGATGCTGCATGTGGACGGCTCGACGGAGCTGGTGAACCTGCCGCCCAACGCGCCCATCGGCGTCGGCGGCGTGGACTTCGAGATGGTCGAGGTGGACGCGCCGGCGGGCGCCACGCTGCTGCTCTACACCGATGGACTGGTGGAGTCGCGCACCCGCGACGTCTGGACGGGAGTCGAGCACCTGCGGGAGAAGCTGGCCAGCATCTCGCAGCTGACCAGGCCGGACGCGGCTGCTCCGCTGGAGCCGCTGTGCGACGAGGTGTTGGACATCGTCGGTCCTGGCGACCGGGACGACGACATCGCGCTGTTGGCGGCCAGGTTCGAGGGCATCGCGCCCGACGATGTGGCGTTCTGTCGGCTGGACCCGCGTGCCGAGTCGGTGCGCGAGGCGCGCCGGATGGTTCGGGAGAACCTCGCCCGCTGGGATCTCCAGGAGCTTGAGGACTCGGTGGAGTTGCTGGTCAGCGAGGTCGTCACCAACGCCGTCCGCTATGCCGAACGCCCCGTCACCCTGCGGCTGCTGCGCACCGATGTGCTGCGCTGCGAGGTGGGCGACGACGTGCCGCAGCTGCCCAGGCTGCGGCAGGCGGGGCCAGCGGACGAGGGCGGGCGGGGCCTTTACCTGGTCCAGCGGTTGGCCCGGCAGTGGGGCGCGACCCGGCTGAGCACCGGAAAGCTGGTCTGGTTCGAGGTGGCCCCGCCCGCCGCCGGCTGAGCGCGGCCCGGCCGGCCGGTCGGGCCGGTCGGGTCAGTCCGCCGGGCCGTGCAGCGCCGTCTCGGCGTCCAGCGTGCTGGCCGTGGCGTTGAGCACGGCCGCCACGCGGAAGGCCTCCTGGATGGCCTCCCGTGGCAGTCCCGCCTCGCGGAGCGTGCGCTCGTGGGCTTCGAGGCAGCGACCGCAGCCGCCGACGGCCGAGACCGCGAGCGACCACAGCTCGAAGTCCACCCGTGGCACGCCGGGATCGCGCAGCGCGTTCATCCGCAGCCCGGCGGGGAGCGCGTCGTACGCCGGGTCGGCGAGGAGGTGACGGGTGCGGTAGAACACGTTGGTCATCGCCATCAGCGCCGCCGCCGTCCGCGCGGCGCCGTAGGCGTCCTCGGAGAGATGCTTGCGGGCCTCGGGCTCGACCTCACGCAGCAGCGGCGCGCTGCGGCAGGCCACCGCGCAGGCCAGCAGCGTCCCCCAGAGCTGCTGCTCCGTCAGCTGCGTGTGGGTGGTCAACGAGCCGAGGTTGAGCCGCAGATCCTTGGCGTAGGGCGGCATCGCCGCCCGGAGCTCGTCGAGGGCCATCGGGGTCACACACCCGCCAGCAGCTTGTCGGCGTCCAGCGTGGGCTCGCCCTTGGACCAGTTGCACGGGCACAGCTCGTCGGTCTGGAGGGCGTCGAGCACCCGCAGCACCTCGGTCGGGTTACGGCCGACGGAGCCGGCGGTGACCATGGCGAACTGGATCTCGTTGTCCGGATCCACCAGGAAGACCGCCCGCTGCGCGAAGCCGTCCTCGCCGCGTACGCCGCAGGCGCTCATCAGCTCGTGCTTGGGGTCCGCCAGCATGGGGAACGGCAGCTCCCGCAGATCCGCGTGGTCGCGCCGCCAGGCGTGGTGCACGAACTCGGAGTCGCCCGAGACGCCGAGCACCTGCGCGTCGCGTTCGACGAACTCGCCGGCCAGCCGCCCGAACGCCGCGATCTCCGTGGGGCAGACGAACGTGAAGTCCTTGGGCCAGAAGAAGATCACCGACCAGCCGCGCTCGCGATCCTTGCTGCTGAAGGTCTCGAACCGCAGCTTGTCGGACGGGCCGACGACGCCGGTCAGCTCATAGGTGGGGAACTTGTCACCGATGGTGAGCACGTTGGCTGCTTCCTGATCGTTGGAAAGGGGGGTGAGCCAACCGTGACATACGGGGACCTTCGCGCCCGGCGCCCCATTCGGGGAAATACCCACTTCGAGTGGTTTTCACGGAAGTTGACGGCGTGAAGGCGACGTCGCTGGACGGCTCGGGCGGTCAGGGGAACGGCGGCGGGATCCGTCCGATCGCGGCCGGGCACTGGTCGCGATGTATCGCGAGTCGCTACTCTGGCGGGGTGAACGCTGAGAATCCGCCGGCCGTGTCCCTGGAGAAGCAGTCCGGCCCGCCCGCCGCCGTCTCGCCCGTCCCTTCGGTACCGTCCGCGCCCGCCGAGGCGGCGCCGGCCGCGTCGGCCGCCGTGCCCGAGGCGAGCGGCCCGAAGGCCGTGCGCGCCTCGGACGCGGACCGGGACCGCATCGCCGACATCCTGCGCGAGGCGCTCGCGGAGGGCCGGCTTGAGCCCGAGGAGCACGCCGAGCGGCTCGACGCGCTCTACCGCTCCAAGACGATAGGCGAGCTGGAGCCGCTGATCAGCGATCTGCCGGCGGGCCAGCGGCCGTCGGCCGGCCCGTCCGTGGCGCCGCCCCATCCGGGCCCAGCCGGCGTGGGCCAGCGCGGCCCGGGCCCCGCTCAGCCCGGTGTGAAGAACATCGTGGCGGTGTTCGGCGGCGCGACCCGCAAGGGCACCTGGCGGGTCGCCGCGAAGATCAACGTGGTGGCCGTCTGCGGGGGAGTGGATCTGGACTTCACGGAGGCGATCTTCGACCAGCAGCATGTGGTGCTCAACATCGCGGCCTTCTGGGGCGGCGTGGATATCAAGGTCCCCGAGAACGTCACCCTGCGCGGCAGTGGCAGCGGCATCATGGGGGGCTTCGACGTGCACGACACGGAGTCCCCCGACCCGCGTGCGCCCGTGATCACGGTGCAGGGCGCGGCCGTCATGGGCGGCCTTGAGGCCAAGGCGGTCCCGGGCAAGCGGCTGCGGGACCTCGGCGCCGACTGATCTCCCCCGGCCGCCCGAGGCCCCGCCGAGCGGGCACCGAGTGCCGCCATGGGCGGCTGGTTCGGGTGATACGGCGGGTGACGCGGTCGCTCCGTGCATAAGCGTGCGCACAGCGGGTAGGGCTCCGGGGACCGTCACTCGTATGGCCGAGCATGGTGGGAAAGAACCGTGGGGCTCCCACGACGGGTGAGGGTCCACCAGCCAGGAGCGACCCCCCGTAGCCGTCGTCAGGAGTTGACCGTGCTGCAACCGTCACCGCCACACGAGTCCCCGTGGTCCCCAGCCGGCCCCGCCCAGCCCAGTCAAAGAGATCTGGCGGGCCCCTGGCACTCGGAGGCCGCCTGCCGACGTGATGAGGCGGGGCTCTTCTTCGCCCCGTCGCAGGAGCCCACCGCCGCTCGCCTCTCCCGCGAGCAGGCGGCCAAGTCGGTCTGTGCCCGCTGTCCCGTGCTGCTCGAATGCCGTGAGCACGCGCTTCGCCAGCCCGAGCCCTATGGCGTCTGGGGCGGTCTGACCGCCGCCGAGCGCCGGGTGGTGCTCAGCCGCCGGCGGCGCCGCGAGGCCACCTCCGGCGGGCGACAGGCGGACGTCACCCGGATCGCCTGACCCAGCGCGCTTTTCGGCCTCCCACCCCGAAACGCGCATTGATCAGGACACACCCCCACACCCGCCACGGTCGTCTTCCGGTTCCAGGGGGCGGCGGCATCCACACCGGTCACGCCGCCGCCCCCAGCCACGTCACCGGGGCCCCGGGCCGTGGCCTCGGGCCCAGGCGCCCCCGACCTCTCGGGCCGCCCCCGGGCCGCGAGCCGTCTCCGCGCCACCGGCGCTCTCGGCCTCAGCCGACCGAACTCCCGCTGGTCTCCGCCGCTCTCCGCTAGTTCCCGTTCGGGGCCTCGTCCGGCAACAGCTGGCTCGTGTGCACCGTGGCGTGTATCAGTCGCCGGGTCTCCTTGGCCAGCCGTGCCGCGTCCCCGGGATCGAAGGTGGGCAGTCCCAGGTCGACGGAGCGGCCCCGGTCGATGGCGGTGAGCGGATCGGTGGGTGGCGCGTCGATCAGTCGGCTCACCGGGTCGGCCGCCTCCTCGGGGGAGCGCGCGGCGATGCGGGCCAGCAGCCGGATCGACGCCGCGATGGGCCAGGGGAGATGGGCCACCCCGCCGGGCGTCCTGGTGAAGCCGGGGTGGTACAGCACATAGCGGGCCGGGCTGGACGGCCGGGCCGCGAAGTCCACGCCCAGCAGGTCGTTGGCCCGGCCGCTCTGCGCCTGCGCGCGCACCGTGCGGTAGCCGCGGGTCAGTTGGAGATCGTCCCAGTGCACCCGGCCCGCCTTCATGCCCGGCGCGCTGACGTTGACGATCATCGGCTCCGGGGCGGCTGCCAGCACGTCGCGCAGTCCGTGCCCGAGCAGGTACCGGCTGAGGTAGTACAGGGCGAAGGTGGACTCCAGCCCCTCCGCCGTCTCCTGGCGGCGGGTCAGTACGCGGTTGGCGCAGAGCACCAGGGCGTCGACCCGCCGATGGTCCTCGGTGATCCGCGCCACCACCCGCTCGACCTCGGCGACCAGGCTCAGGTCGGCGCGCAGGAAGGTGAGGCGCTCGGCGGCGTCCGACCGTTCGGCCTCGGCGAGGAGCGCCTCGCCCTTGCCCTGGTCGCTGCCGATGGCGACCGCCCGGTCGCCCCGGCGCAGCCGGTCGAGGACCAGGGTGCGTCCGATTCCGTCCGTGCCGCCGGAGACCACGATCGTGCGGGGTGGAGTGATCTCGTTGCTCATGCCGTCTCCTGACTGTCCGTCTGACTACGCTGGGTTCGCGACGGATTATCAGCTGATCCGGAGGAATGACGGAAGGAGGCACATTGATGTCCACAGCGGACAATGCCGTACGGATGCCCCCGGAGGCGCGGCTGGCGCTGCCGGTGCGGGCGGCGGAGCATCAGGCCTGTCCGGCGACGGACGTGCTGCGCCGGGTCGGCGACAAATGGAGCGTGCTGGTCCTGGTCTGCCTGGGCGACGGGCCGCTCCGGTTCCACCAACTCCACCGGGGCATCGAGGAGATCAGTCAGCGGATGCTCACCAGGACGCTCCGCGCCCTGGAGCGCGACGGCCTGGTGACCCGCACGGTCTTCGCGACCGTGCCGGCCACCGTCGAGTACGATCTCAGCCCGCTGGGCCGCACCCTGCTCGATCCGCTGTCGGCGCTGGCCCACTGGGCGTTGGCGCACGGCCCCGAGGTGGCCGAGGCGCGCGCCCGGCACGACGCGGCCGGCGGGGGGCCGGGAGGGTCCTAACGCCCGCTCGGGCTGTCGAAGTCGATGGCGCTGTAGGCGCGCAGCTTGGACAGCCGGTGGGTGGAGTCGATCTGCCGGATGGTGCCCGAGCGTGAACGGACCACCAGGGACTGCGTGCTGGCGGTCTCGGCGCGGTAGCGCACGCCGCGCAGGAGCTCGCCGTCGGTGACGCCGGTGGCGACGAAGAACGCGTTCTCGCCGTGCACCAGATCGTCGGTGTGCAGGACCCGGTCCAGGTCGTGGCCCGCGTCCAACGCCGCGCGGCGCTCCTCCTCGTCCTTGGGCCAGAGCTTGCCCTGGATGGTGCCGCCCAGGCACTTGATGGCGCAGGCCGCGATGATGCCCTCCGGGGTGCCGCCGACGCCCAGCAGCAGATCGACCCCGGTGTCCTCGCGCACACTCATGATGGCGCCGGCCACGTCGCCGTCC
This sequence comes from Streptomyces profundus, assembly GCF_020740535.1. NCBI lineage: Bacteria > Bacillati > Actinomycetota > Actinomycetes > Kitasatosporales > Streptomycetaceae > Streptomyces > Streptomyces profundus. The sequence goes on along the minus strand of NZ_CP082362.1, from coordinate 2,195,616 downwards.
TGGATGAACTTGATCCGGGCGCCGCTCTCCCGCACCCGGCGCACCAGGTCGTGGTGGCGCGGCCGGTCCAGGATGACCACCGTCACATCCGCCGGCGAGCCGCCCTTGGCCTTGGCCACCCGGCGCACATTGACCTCGGGCGGCGCGTCGATGTCGACATACTCGGCGGCCTCGGGGCCCGTGGCCAGCTTGTCCATGTAGAAGACGGCGCTGGGGTCGAACATCGCCCCGCGCTCGGCGACCGCCAACACGGAGACGGCGTTGTCCATCCCCTTGGCGGTGAGGGTGGTGCCGTCCACCGGATCCACGGCGACATCGCACTCGGGCCCCGTGCCGTCGCCGACCCGCTCGCCGTTGTAGAGCATCGGGGCGTGGTCTTTCTCACCTTCGCCGATGACCACCACGCCGTTCATCGAGACGGTGGAGATCAGCGCGCGCATGGCCCGCACGGCCGCGTCGTCGGCGCCGTTCTTGTCCCCCCTGCCGACCCATCGCCCGGACGCCATCGCGCCGGCCTCGGTCACCCTGACCAGCTCCAACGCCAGGTTGCGGTCCGGGGCTTCGGGAGCCACCCGTAGGGGGGAGGGCAGATGCTGGTCGGTCATCGGGACGCACCTTTCCGCGCGCCGGGAGCGCGCCGTGCTGAGGCGAGGGTGCTCCGACTCTAGCCCGCCAAGCCACAGATGAGCAGAGTGCCTATCTGATGAGCGAACCAGGGGGCGGCTGTGGCGCGAGCCGCGCCGTGCGGGACCATGGCGGGGTGGCGAACGAAGACGTGACGGAGGCCGCGCCCGCGGCTCAGACGAACGACGAGCCGACGGACGGGGCGAGCCCGACCCCGGCGCCCGGGGGCGACGACGCGTCGGCCCGCCGGATGAAGCGGCTGCGTCTCCAGACCATCCAGAACATGGTGCTCTCCCTGGCCCTGATCTGCGCCGCCACCTTCGTCGCCTACTTCCTGATGTTCAACGACGGCGGCGGCCAGGACCCGGTGCGGACGGTGGAGTACGAGGTGGCGTCCGCGACCGCGGCGCGGGCGGCGCCCTACCCGGTGCTGGTGCCCGAGGGGCTCTCCGCGGACTGGCGGGCCACCTCGGTGCGGTTCGAACCCCAGGGGGCGCACGGGGCGACCTGGCGGCTCGGCTTCGTCAACCCGGACGAGGACTATGTCGCGTTGGCGCAGGCGGACGGAGCGGCGGACGACTTCGTCCGCTCCGTCACCCAGCAGGCAGAGGACACCGGCGCCACCGAGCGGGTGGACGGCCGGGACTGGGCGCGCTGGGAGGGCGAGAAGTACGACGCGCTGGTGCTCTCCGAGGCCGATGTGACCACCGTGGTGATGGGCACCGCGCCGATGGATCAACTGGCCAGGATGGCCGGCGCCCTGGAGCCCCAGGACGCCGGCGCCTGAACGAGCCGCCGTCGCGCGCTCGCCGCGCCGCCGGCGCCGCTCACAGGGTGGTGATCGCCTCGTCAGCGGCCAGCCTCGGCGCCCTGGGGCCGTAGGCGTCGGGGGCCGGGTGCCCGATGTTCGCCAGCACCAGCGAACGCTGCCGCCCGTCGCCGAAGAACTCCTTGTCCACCGCCTTGGCGTCGAAGCCCGACATGGGCCCGACGGCCAGCCCGGCCGCCCGCACGCCCAGCAGGAAGTACCCCATCTGTAGGCCGGTGTTGAGCAGGGCCTGGCTCTCCCGCACCTCGGCGTCGCCGTACACGTCGTCCTTGAGGGTGGGCAGGGCCGGCATCAGCGTTGGGAGCTTCTCGTGGAAGTGCAGGTCGGCGGAGAGGATCGCGGTGAGCGGGGCGGCGGCGACCCGCGGCCGGTTGCTCCGGGAGACCAGCGGCAGCAGGCGTTCCCTGGCCGGCCCGGTGCGCAGCACCGTGACCCGCAGGGGCGAGGTGTTGTACGCCGTGGGGGCCAGCTTGACCAGGTCGTAGATGGTCTCGACCGTCTTGTCGGACACGGGCTCGTCGGTGAACGAGCGGGCGGTGTGCGCCTCCCGGAAGAGGAGATCCTGGCTGGCGGGGTCAAGAGCGAGCGACATGAGCGGGCGGGCCTTCCTGGGCGGTGACGAACAGCCGAACTCAACGGGAACGAGAAGGCCCCCGCCGGCTATTCCTCCGCCGCCGCCTCCTCGGAGGTGTCCTCCGTCTCGTCGCGCTCCGCCAGCGCCGCGTCCAGCCTGGCCCTGGCGCCCTCCAGCCAGCGGCCACAGATCCGCGCCAACTCCTCGCCGCGCTCCCACAGCGCCAGCGACTCCTCCAGCGTCGCCCCGCCCGTCTCCAACCTGCGGACGACGTCGACCAGCTCGTCCCGCGCCTGCTCGTAGCTGAGCGTCGCACCCTCGTCCGGCTCCGTCATGGCCATCACCCTATGCCTCCCGATGTGCCGCCAGGCACGCCCTCCGAACGGCCGACGCCGTCCTCATGGCCCTCGCCCGCGTCCAGGACCCGCACTCCGAACTCCCCGTCGGCGACCCGCGCCCGCAGCGGCTCACCCGGGGCGACCTCGTCCGCCGCCCGGACCACGCCGCCGTCCGCGCGGCGCAGCACCGCGTACCCCCGGCGCAGGGTGGCGGCGGGGGAGAGGGCCACCACCCGGGCGCGGGTGTGCGCCAGATCGGCGCTCGCCGCCTCCAGCCGATGCCCCAGCGTCCGCCGGGAGCGCTCGACCAGGGATGTCAGCTCCGCCGCGCGCTCATCCACCATCCGGCGCGGCTCGGCCAGCACCGGCCGGGAGCAGACGCCGGCCAGCCCCCTCTCCTCCCGACCCAGCAGCGCCTCCACCGACCAGCGCGCCCGCCGGCGCAACTCCCCGATCCGGGACAGCTCCTCGCCCACGTCCGGCACCGTGCGCTTGGCCGCGTCGGTGGGCGTCGAGGCGCGGAGATCGGCGACCAGATCCAGCAGCGGGGTGTCCGGCTCATGGCCGATCGCGGAGACCACCGGCGTGCGGCAGTCGGCGACCGCGCGCACCAACCGCTCGTCCGAGAAGGGCAGCAGATCCTCCACGCTGCCCCCGCCCCTGGCCACGATGATCACCTCGACCCCGGGATCGGCGTCCAACTCCCGGACGGCCTCGATCACCTGGGACACCGCCTGCACGCCCTGCACCGCGACATTGCGCACCGTGAACCGCACGGCCGGCCAGCGGAGCCTGGCGTTCTCCAGCACGTCGCGTTCGGCGGCCGACGCCCGGCCCGTCACCAGGCCGATGTTCCCCGGCAGGAAGGGCAGCGGCCGTTTGCGCTCGGCGGCGAAGAGACCCTCCCCGGCCAGCGCCACCCGCAGGCGCTCCAGCCGGAGCAGCAGCTCACCCACGCCGACCGCGCGGATCTCCGAGGCCCGCAGCGACAACTCGCCGCGCGGCGCGTACCACTCGGGCTTGCCCAGGACCACCACCCGGGCGCCCTCGCCTATCACGTCGGCGACCCGGTCGAAGACGCCACGGAAGCAGGTGACCCGGAGCGAGACGTCCCGCGCCGGATCGCGGAGGGTGAGGAAGACCACCCCGAAGCCGGGCCGGCGGGAGAGCTGAGTGATCTGCCCCTCCACCCACACCGCGCCCAACCGGTCGATCCAGCCGCCGATGAGGCGGGAGACCTCGCCGACCGGGATCGGCGCCTCCGCCGAAGTCTGCGTCGCTGTCATGGGTCTCACGCTAACGCCGACCACTGACAGCGAGCCTCTTCCTTCTCCCGCCCCCGCATCTACGATGGGGCACATGGCTGAAGACACCGAGCGTCGTCGCGTCCTACTGGCCGCCCCTCGGGGCTACTGCGCGGGCGTGGACCGCGCCGTCATAGCCGTTGAGCAGGCACTCAAGCAGTACGGCGCACCCGTCTACGTGCGGCACGAGATCGTGCACAACAAGTACGTGGTGCGCACCCTGGAACAGAAGGGCGCCATCTTCGTCGAGGAGACCGCGGAGGTCCCCGAGGGCGAAATCGTGATCTTCTCCGCGCATGGGGTGTCGCCCGAGGTCCATCGGGAGGCGGAGCGCGGGAAGTTGGCCACCGTCGACGCCACCTGCCCGTTGGTCACCAAGGTGCACAAGGAGGCCGTCCGGTTCGCCAAGGACGACTTCGACATCCTGCTGATCGGTCACGAAGGACACGAGGAGGTCATCGGCACCAGCGGGGAGGCGCCGGAGCACATCACCCTGGTCGACGGTCCGGAGGATGTGGCGAACGTCCAGGTCAGGGACCCGGAGCGGGTCGTCTGGCTCTCCCAGACCACGCTCTCGGTCGACGAGACCATGGAGACCGTCGACGCGCTCAAGGGCCGGTTCCCGCAGCTGGTCAGCCCGCCGAGCGACGACATCTGCTACGCCACCCAGAACCGTCAGACCGCCATCAAGCAGGTCGCCGCCGACGCCGAGCTGGTGCTGGTGGTCGGCTCCAAGAACTCCTCGAACTCGGTCCGCATGGTGGAGGTGGCGCTCGGCGCCGGCGCGCGCGCCGCCTATCTGGTGGACAACGCCTCGGAGATTGACGAGTCCTGGCTGGACGGGGTGCGCACGGTTGGCCTCTCCTCGGGAGCCTCGGTGCCCGAGGTCCTGGTGGAGGGCGTGCTGGAGTGGCTGACCGAGCGCGGCTTCGCCGATGTGGAGATCGTTCAGCCGATGGACGAGCACATCCAGTTCTCGCTGCCCAAGGAGCTGCGCAGGGATCTGCGCGCCGAGGCCGCGGCCAAGGTCAAGAGCTGAGCGGCTGAGAGCCGCCCCTGGCAGGGCCTCAGCGGCCCCGGCGCAGCCGGCGGCGGAGCAGCTGAAGGCCCTTGCGCACCAGGGCGATCCAGAGGGCGACGCCGGTGCCCACGAAGAGCCAGGGGGCGCGGAGCGCCAGCTCGGTGACGGTGTTCATGGGCCCCGTGGTGGCCAGCAGCCCCACCGCGAAGGCGAGGGGCGCGGCGATCGGCCCACAGATCAGCTCGGCCGGCCTGACCCAGCCGGCCGCCGCGACCGACGCCAGCACGAACAGCACCCCGTAGAGGGTGGGCGCCCCGCCGAGCAGCTCGCAGAACCAGGCGGCCACCACCATGGCCGAGGTGGCCAGCACCCCGCAGCCGAGGCCGGTGAGCCGGGGGCGTGGGAGTCGGCCGAGGGCGACCAGGAGCGGTGCCCGGCGCGGCCCGCCGGTTCTGGCCCGGGCCGAGGCCGGCGTCGCTCCTGCGGGTCGAGGCACCCGCCGGCGCGCCACGGCGGAATGTTGCCGAGGGTGCCGAGTTGTGTGCGTGCTGTGTTCCACCGGTCCAACGTAAGCCGCTGGTGGGGCCACGCCGGGCGGGACACGCTTAACGGTCGATATGACCGCGCCCGGCGGGTGGTCCCGAGGGCGCCCGTAGACTGGTGAGCCGCGTCCACCCCTCACTCGTTCCGGGAAGTCTCACGTGTCGCTCACGATCGGAATCGTCGGCCTGCCCAACGTCGGCAAGTCCACGCTGTTCAACGCCCTGACCAAGAACGACGTGCTCGCGGCCAACTATCCGTTCGCCACCATCGAGCCCAACATCGGCGTGGTCGGCGTCCCCGACCCCCGCCTTGAGAAGCTGGCCGAGGTGTTCTCCTCCCAGCGGGTGCTCCCGGCCACGGTGGACTTCGTCGACATCGCCGGGATCGTGCGGGGCGCAAGCGAGGGTGAGGGCCTGGGGAACAAGTTCCTCGCCAACATCCGCGAGTCCGACGCGATTTGCCAGGTGATCCGGGCCTTCCGTGACGAGAACGTGGTCCATGTGGATGGCAAGGTCTCGCCCAAGAGCGATATCGAGACGATCGACACCGAGCTGATCCTGGCCGACCTCCAGACCATCGAGAAGGTGCTGCCCCGGCTCCAGAAGGAGGCCAGGGTCAAGAAGGACAAGCAGCCGCTGGTCCGCGCGGTGGAGGAGGCCCAGGCGATCCTGGAGGAGGGGCGCACCCTCTTCGCGGCCGGCATCGCCCAGGGCGGCGAGCGCGCCGAGCCGCTCCGCGAGCTGCATCTGCTGACGGTCAAGCCGTTCCTCTACCTCTTCAACGTGGACGAGGACGAGCTGACCGACGAGGCGTTCAAGGAGGAGCAGCGGGCGCTGGTCGCGCCCGCCGAGGCGATCTTCCTCAACGCCAAGCTGGAGGCGGACCTCGCCGAGCTGGAGGACGACGAGGCGCTCGAACTCCTCCAGACCGTCGGTCAGGACGAGCCGGGCCTCGCCACCCTGGCCCGGGTCGGCTTCGCCACGCTCGGCCTCCAGACCTACCTCACGGCCGGCCCCAAGGAGGCCAGGGCCTGGACGATCAAGCAGGGCGCCACCGCCCCCGAGGCCGCCGGCGTGATCCACACCGACTTCCAGAAGGGCTTCATCAAGGCGGAGGTCATCTCGTTCGACGACCTCGTCGAAGCCGGCTCCGTCACCGACGCCCGCGCCCGCGGCCGGGCCCGGATGGAGGGCAAGGACTACGTGATGCGCGACGGCGACGTGGTGGAGTTCCGCTTCAACGTGTGAGGGCTGGCGGAGGCGTTCCGCTAACGTCTATGTTAGTAACATCGTCGTTAGTGTCGCGGCTGGAGGTCGACGGGCATGGTGGACTTCGTGGGCCGTCGGCAGGAGCTGGCGACGTTGGGGCGGGAGCTGCGGAAGGTGGCGGCGGGGGTCGGCGGGGAGCGGCCCGGGCGGTGCCTGATGTTGCGCGGGCGGCGCAGGGTGGGCAAGTCGCGGCTGGTCGAGCGGTTCGCTGAGCGCTCGGGCGCCCCGTTCCTGTTCTACGCGGCGACCGGTGCCTCCCCCCGGGACGATCTGGCGCGGCTGGCCAGGGACGCCCAGGCGTCGACGCTGCCGTTGGCGGGGCTGGTGGCCGCCGCGCGGCCGGAGAGCTGGGACGCCGCGTTCGACGTGCTGGCCGCGGCGCTGCCGGCGGACCGGGCGAGCGTGCTGGTCATCGACGAGGTGCCGTATCTGATGGATGCCGGCGGCGCCTTCGAGGGGACCCTTCAGCGGGCCTGGGACCGGGTGCTGGAGACCAGGCCGGTGCTGCTGGTCCTCATCGGCTCCGACCTGTCGATGATGGAGGCTCTGAACGGCTATGGACGCCCCTTCCACCAGCGCGGCCGGGAGATGGTGCTGGGGCCGCTGAACCCCGCCGAGGTGGGGCGGATGCTCGGTCTCGAACCGGCGGCGGCCTTCGACGCCGCGCTGGTCACCGGCGGCCTGCCGCTGATCTGCGCGGAGTGGCCGCGAGGCGCGGGCCTGTGGGACTTCCTCGCCGAGGCGCTGAGCGATCCCGTCTCGGCGCTGCTGGTGTCGGCCGAGCGCTCGCTGGCCGCCGAGTTCCCCCCGCGGGCTCAGGCGCGTACGGTGCTGGCGGCCATCGGAAGCGGCGAGCGGACCTTCACCAACATCGCCCGCGCGGCCGGCGGTATCGGCGCCACGCCGTTGCAGCGAGCGCTGGAACTGCTCACGGACAAGCGGATCGTCGCGGCGGAGCTGCCCGTGTCGCCGCGTCCGTCGAAGGATCGCCGCTACCGGGTGGCCGATCCGTACCTCAGGTTCTGGCTGTACCTGCTCGGCCCGTCCATGGAGGAGATCGAGCGGGGGCGGGGCGATCTGACCCTGGCGCGGATCCGGGAGAGCTGGACCAGCTGGCGCGGCCGGGCGATCGAGCCGCTCGTCCGGGAGGCGCTCGCCCGGACGCTGCCCGACGACCGACTCCCCGCGGCGCCCGCCGTCGGTGGCTACTGGACCCGCACCAACGACGTCGAGATCGACATCGTCGGTGCGGATCGCGCCCCCGTCGCCAGGGAGTTGCTCTTCGTCGGCTCCGTCAAGTGGCTGGAGCGGTCGCCCTTCGACCGGCACGACCTGGCCGCCCTCCATCGGCACCGGGCGGCCCTCACCGACCAACCCGTTCCCGTCGTGGCGGTCTCGCGCGGTGGAGTCGACTGCCCGGGGCTCGACGCCGCCTACGGCCCCGGCGATCTGCTGGCCGCCTGGCCGCTGTGAGCGGTGGACGGGTCAGGCCGTGCCGTCGCCCTGGCCGGGGCGCTGCTTCCGTTCGTCGACCACGCCCAGTTCGAGCAGGGCGTACTCGTCCAGGACGGTGCCGGCCTCGACGCCGTCGCGCTCCTCGACCTGGACCTTCTGGAATCCGAGGTAGTGGAAGGTCTCCGGGGCGAAGAGGTAGGCGGACCGCGCGCCGGTCCCGGTGTCGGTGCGGGCCATGCCCAGCGCGGCGCGGCCCGCGATGTCCTCGGTGTTCTCCAGCAGTTCGATGCCCGGCACCCGCCCCAGCGCCTCGTAGACGCCGTCCTTGAGCCCTGGCGGCAGCAGATCGGAGAACGCCAGGGCGCCGAGCCCTTCGAACACCCGCTGTTCCAGGGCTTCCCCGGTCAGCCCGTCCCCCTCCCCGAACTCCCCGTACACCCGGTCCAACAGCCCGTCGGCGTCGGTGGGCAGCGTGGTGAGGAAGTCATAGGTGGGTGACTCCAGATACGGCTCCCAGGGCTCCGAGTCGAGGGACTGACCTTCTCCGGGGACGCCGCCCTCAAGGTGGTGCGACCAGCCCCTGGTGCCGTCCGGGGACATCCAGATCTCCACCTCCGCCGTGCCGACCGCCGTGGGCCCCGTCGGGACCACCACCTCGGCGTGGACCTCCGGGGTCGACGGGAGGCCGCCCGGGTCCGGCTGCTCGGGCATGGCCAGGGGGGCGCGCTCCTCCTCCCACTCGAAGACGGTCCGCAGCACCCGTGAGTAGATGTACTGGTCGGCGTCCGGCACCGGAGTGCCCCGCTCGCCCGCCGTGGTCGCCACCCGGTCGAGCAGTTGGGCCGGGGAGGCCGGCGCGGCCTGGGCGGGGGCCTCGGAGCCGCCGTTCCCGGCCAGCGAACCGGCGGTCACGGCGCCGCCCACCAGGGCCGCCGCGACCGGGATGGCCACCCACAGGGCCCGCCGCCCCCTGAGCCGGGCCGTCGCCGGTTCGGCGCCGGCCCCGTCGGTCGTCTCGGTCGTCTCGCGCATCACGAACTCCTCCAGCACTCGGGCGCGGTCCTCCGTGAGGGCCGCCACCTCGGGCGCCGGGAGCAGTCGCTCCAGCTCCTCGCGACGGGGTGTCGCCTTGTCACGCTTCACGGGATGTTCCCTCCTCGGACCGGACCGCCGTCAGCCGGCGGTCAACTGTTCCTTGTCCGCTTCCGGGGCGGCGTTTCACGGCGGTCTCGCGCGGGGCCCCGGTGGTCAGCTCCTCGTCGGTGAGCGCCCGCAGCCGTTCCCTGGCCCGGAACAGCCGGGTGCGGACGGCGCCTTCGCGCACGCCGAGTGCCACGGCGGCCTCGGCGTGGGAGAGGCCGGACCAGACGCAGAGCATGAAGACCTCGCGGTCCTTGGGCCGCAGCCGGTCCAGGGCGCGACGGGCCGCGGCGACCCGGGAGGCGTCGGTGATCCGCCCGACCACCTCGTCGGCGATGTCGGGCATGGCCTCATCGCTCGGCAGCCGGGTCAGGACGTGTTGATAGCGGCGCCTGGAACGCGCGGTGTTGCGCAGGGTGTTGAGGGCGATCCCCATCAGCCAGGGCCGGGGGCCGTGGCCCTCGTCCCTGAACCGGTCGCGGAGGCGCCAGGCCTCCAGGAACGTCAGGGAGACGACGTCCTCGGCCAGGGTCGTGTCACCGGTCGCCCGCAGGGCATAGCGGTGGATCAGCCGTGCGTGAGCGCGGAACAGTTCCCGGAACGCCTCCGGATCGCCGGCGCGCACGCGTGCGTGCATCGTTGGGTCCACACCTCTGTGATGTCCGCACGGGCCTCGACGTCACGCACGATCTCGCGGGCGGCCGGAGAGGCGGTTGGAGACGTGGTCGGAGAGGCGGCCGGAGAGGCGGTCATCACTTCGGGTGAAACTCTGGCCGTCTCTTGCGGTTGGCAACTTTCTGTTGTCAAGCTGTTGCTGTTTGTCAGCATAAAGCGGAAGCAACTGTGGGAGGGGCCTGTGTCATTCGGTGAACAGCCCGCGTATCTCCGGGTCGCGGACGACCTTCGGCAGCAGATCACCGACGGCAGCCTGCCACCACACACCCGGCTCCCCTCGCAGGCCAGCATTCGGGCCTCCTACGGGGTCTCCGACACGGTGGCGCTGGAGGCGAGGAAGGTGCTCATGGCCGAGGGCCTGGTCGAGGGGAGGTCCGGCTCCGGCACCTATGTGCGGGAGCGCCCGGTGCCGCGCACCATCGCGCGCAGCGGATATCGCACGCTGGGGGAGTGCTCGCCCTTCCGGCAGGAGCAGGCCGACGAGCGGGTGCGCGGCACCTGGGAGGCCCAGAGCGAGCGGGGCGAGGCAGCGCCGGGGATCGCCGAGCGGCTGCGGGTTGAGCCCGGCGATCCGGTGATGTGCACCCGCTATGTGTTCCGGGTGGGCACGGAGCCGTCGATGGTCTCCACCTCCTGGGAGCCGCTGGGGCTCACCGGGCGCACGCCCGTGGTGCTGCCCGAGCAGGGGCCGCTGGCCGGGCGCGGGGTGGTGGAGCGGATGGCGGCGATCGATGTGATCGTCGACAACGTCGCCGAGGAGGTCGAGGCCAGGCCGGCGCTGGCCGCCGAGGCCAGGGTGCTGGGCGGCCTGCCGGGGCATCCGGTGCTGGTCGTCCGCCGCACCTACCGGGCCGGCTGTCTGCCGGTCGAGACGGCGGATGTGGTGGTGCCGGCCGATCGGTTCCGCGTCGCGTATCACCTGCCGGTGCGCTGAGGGGGGTGTGCCCGGCCGGTCCCCGGCGGGGTGGTGTCAGTGCCACCCCGGTCCGGTGTCCGTCCCCATCGTCGCGGCGCCCGCGGCTCCGTAGCGTCAGGGGTGACGGCGCGGACGGGCGTTGTCTGAGCAGAGGAGTGGGCGATGTTCCGAGGAACGGACGTGGGGGCGGTCGGTTCGGCCGAGGCGCTGCGGATGGTCTCCGTGCACCGGGTGTACGGCGGCCACGGCGCCGAGGGCACGGCGGTCAAGGCGCTGGACGGGGTCACGCTGTCGCTGCCCACCGGAAGTTTCACGGCGGTGATGGGCCCGTCCGGCTCCGGCAAGAGCACGCTGTTGCAGTGCGCGGCCGGGCTCGACCAGCCGTCGAGCGGCCGGGTCGTGGTGGCCGGCGCCGAGCTGGTCGGCAGCGGCGAGGCGGAGCTGACCAAGCTGCGCCGGCAGCGCATCGGCTTCATCTTCCAGCAGTTCAACCTGCTGCCCACGCTCACCGTGCTACAGAACGTCACGCTCCCGCTGCGGCTGGCGGGCCGCAAGGTCAACCGCCAGCGGGCGGTGCGCACGCTGGAGCAGCTGGGCCTCGGCCAGCGGCTGCGGCATCTGCCCGCGCAGCTCTCCGGCGGCCAGCAGCAACGCGTCGCCATCGCGCGGGCGTTGGTGACGGAGCCGGATGTGATCTTCGCCGACGAGCCCACCGGGGCGCTGGACACCCGCAGCGCCCGCGAGGTGCTGGGCCTGCTCGGCGAGGTCGTGCGGGTCCATGGCCGCACGGTGGTGATGGTCACGCACGATCCGGTGGCCGCCGCCTACGCGGACCAGGTGCTCTTCCTCGCCGACGGCCGCCTGGTCGGCACGCTGGCGCGGCCCACCGCCGAGGCGGTGGCCGAGCGGATGACCAGGCTCGGCGCGTGGGACGCCGCCGAGGTGGCCGACACGATCGCGGCGGGGGCCTGAGATGTTGCTGATGGCGATGCGTTCGCTGGCCAAGCGGCCAGGCGGCTTCGTGGCGGGGTTCCTCGCCGTGTTCTTCGGCGCGGCCATGGTGATGGCCTTCGGCTCCCTGCTGGACACGGCGGGCGAGCCGGGAGTGCCGGACACCAGCGTCGAGACGCTGGAGACGATGGCCTTCGTGGTCGGTGGCTACGGCCTGGCGCTGGTGATCTTCGCCGTGGTGTCCACCATGTCGCTGACGGTCCGGCAGCGGGGCAGGGAGATGGCGCTGCTGAAGAGTGTGGGGGCCACCCCGGGGCAGGTGCGGCGGCTGATCGTGGGGGAGACGCTGCTGCTGGCGCTGGCCGCCGTGGCGCTCGCGATCCCAGCGGCGATGCCGCTGGGGCGGCTGCTCTTCGCGGCCCTGCGGGAGACCAACCAGATCGACGGCGGCATCGAGTACGTCTTCGGCCCGGCCGCCGTGTCCATGGGAGTGGCCAACGGAATGATCGCGGCGCTGGTCGGCGCCCTGTTGACGGCCCGTCGGGCCACCAGGATGCGGGCCGTCGAGGCCATGGTCGACGCGGCCGGCGCCGGGGACGCGGGCCCGTTGATGGGGCGGTGGCGCTGGATCGGCGCCCTGCTGGGGCTGGCCGCCACGGCCACGGCCGCCGTGATCACGCTGACCGTGATGGACGGCGAGGGCACGGACGTCATGATGTCGGCCGGCCCCGGGGTGGTGGGTGCCGCGATCACGGTGGCGCTGCTCTCGCCGGTGCTGCTGCGGATGACGACGCTGCTGCTGGGCTGGGTGGTGCGGCTGCTGGCCGGCGTCAGCGGCCAGCTGGCGGTGAGCAACGTCCGCCGGCGCACGGGGGAGTTGGCCAGGGCGGTGATGCCGGTGACGCTGTTCACCGCGGTCACGGCGGGCACGCTCTCCATGCAGCGGGTGGAGAACGCCCAGCTCAAGGCCGAGGGCGCGGCGGTGCTTGAGGACAGCCAGACGATGGAGACCATGAACTACGTGGTGGTCGGCATCATCGCCGCCTTCTGCTGCATCATGCTGGTCAACACCCTGGTCGCCGCGACGGCCTTCCGCCGCCGGGAGTTCGGCCAGCAGCGGCTGGCCGGCGCCACGCCGGGGCAGGTGCTGCGGATGGTGGGGGCCGAGGCCGTGCTGGTCGCGGGCGCGGGGGTGTTCTTCGGGCTGCTGGCCTCGCTGACGGCGCTGGTGCCCTTCAGCCATGCGCGGGCCGGCGTCTGGTTCCCTTCGGACGGCGTGGTCTGGGGCATCCACGGAGCGGTGGTGGGGTTCGCCGTACTGGTCACGCTGGTCGCCAGCGTGGGCACGGCGCGGCGGATGATCCGTCGCTCCTCGGCGGTGGAGGCGGTGTTGGCCGCCTGAGCCGGGGGCGAGCGCCGGCCATGGCTCAGGGCGCCGTGGTCAGCTCGAACCAGACGGTCTTCCCTGCGGAGCCGCGCCTGGTGCCCCAGCGGCGGGCCTCCCGGGAGACCAGCGAGAGCCCCCGACCACCCTCGTCGTCGGGGGTGGTCGCGCGTTCGCGTGGCGGGTCGAGCACCGGGTCGGTGACCTCGATCAGCAGCGTGGAGCCACGCACCACCCGCAGCTCCACCGGGCCGTGCGCATGCCGCACCGCGTTGGTGACCAGCTCGCTGACCAGCAGTTCAGCCTGGTCGATCAGCGCGTCCAGGCCCCAGCCGCGCAGGGTTTCGACGACCACCCCGCGCGCCTCGCGCACCACCCGACGCTCGGCGGGGAACGTCCAGGAGGCCAGCCGGTCGGGCGGCAGGCCGCCGAGCCGGGCGATCAGCAGCGCGATGTCGTCCGAGTCGTGGTCCTTGACGTTGGGGCGCAGCGCCCCGATCAGGTGGTCGCAGATCAGGCCGAGCGGGGCGTCCGATCCTGAGATGCGTTCCAGCAGCTCGCACAGCCGGCCGACCCCGACGCCGAGGTCCTCGTCCCTGGTCTCGATCAGGCCGTCGGTGTAGAGCACCAGCAGGGTGTCCTCGGGGACCTCGACGCGCGCCTCCTCGAAGGGCAGGGCGCCGACCCCGAGCGGCATGCCGGACGGCAGCTCAAGCGGCTCGGCGCGCCAGCGTTCCGTGTCCGGGTCGCGGCTGACCAGCACGGGCGGCAGATGGCCCGCCTTGGCGATGGTGCAGACCTGGGTCGCGGGGTCGTAGACGGCGTAGGCGCAGGTGGCCATCATCGGGTCGTCCGGGTGCTGGGCGATCTCCTTGCCCAGGTCGTTGATGCGGCGCAGCAGCTCGGCCGGCGCCAGATCGAGGGTGGCCAGGGTGCGCACGGCGGTCCGCAGTTGGCCCATGGTGGCCGCGGCGCGCAGCCCGTGCCCGGTGACATCGCCGATCACAAAGGCCATCCGCCCGCCGGCCAGCGGGATCACGTCGAACCAGTCCCCGCCGATCTCGGCGCCGCTGGCGCTGGGCACATAGCGGTGGCTCACCGTGACACCGGGGAGCTCCGGCAGCCACTGGGGCAGGAGGCTGCGCTGGAGCATCAGCGCGCCCTCGCGTTCCCTGGCGTAGAGGCGGGCGTTGTCCAGGGAGATCGCCGCGCGGGTGCCCGTCTCGGTGGCCAGCGCCAGATCCTCGCGGTCGAACGCGTTGCGTCGCTCGGCGCGGCTGATCAGCAGCAGGCCGAGGGTGGTGCCCCGGGCGCGCAGCGGCACGGTCAGCATGGAGTGGATGCCGAGGCCGCGGACGGACTCGGCCATCGGCGAGTCGTCGGGCTGGCCCTCGGTCAGGGTGTCCTGGTTCTCGGCGAGATGGGGGGAGCCGTGGGCCAGTACCGAGGCGAGGATCGGGCTGGGCACGAAGGCCATGGTGTAGCCGACCCCCAGCAGCCTGTCGACGTCCGGGGTGTGGCGTTTGGCGGCGACGCCCAGCTGGACCAGCCGCACCGCGTCGAGATCCTCGACGGGCTCGGGCTCGCCGCCCTCGACGAGGGAGGCGAGCAGCAGCACGCTGGAGAAGTCGCCGAACCTGGGGACCAGCTGACGGGCCAGCGTCTCCGCGATCCTGCGCACGTCCAGCAGGTCGCCGAGGGCGTTGCCGACGTCGTTGAGCAGGGCCAGCCGCTGCCGGGCCCGCTCGATCTTGGCCAGCGCCTCCCGGCGGTCGCTGATGTCCATCACGGTGCAGCCGATGCCCAGCGGCTCGCCCGTCCGGTCCGTCAGGCGGCCGAGCGAGACGGAGAGCGCGCCGTCGCCGCTGGGGGACGAGGTGACCAGGTCGATCACGGACTGGCCGGTGTCCAGCACCTCCTGCTGGAGGCGATACAGCTCCTGGGAGGCGGGCTTGGGCAGCACGTCGAGCACGGTCCTGCCCCGCAGGTCCTGGTCGCCGACGGAGTGCAGCCGGAGCAGCGCGTCGTTGACCCGGACATAGCGCAGCGACGTGTCGAAGATGGCGACGCCGAGCGGGGAGGCGGTGAACAGCCCGTCGAGGGCGGCCAGGTCCTGCTCGACGCCCCTGAGCCGGTCGACTTCGACGAGATTGGCCAGAATGAGCGGGGTGTCGTCGGCATCCCTCAGCGGGCTGGCCCGGCAGTCGAGCGCGACGGTCCGGCCGTCCCGGTGGCGCAGCGGCAGCACGCCGCGCCAGCCGCCCTCGGCCAGCACGCCGCGATGGGTGAGCAAGGACCCCGACTCCCCGTCGGGGGCCAGGAGTTCGGCCAGCCGGGTGCCGACGGTCTCCCGCTGGGAGCGGCCGAGGATATCGTCGAGCGACGGGCTCCACAGCACGATCCGGTCCGCGGAGTCCAGCATCAGGAAACCGACCCGCAGCACGTCCAGCAGTGAGTGTTGACTCGCCCCGCCTGGGGAGGCCCTGAGCCGGCCTCCCGGGCGGGCAGGTTCTGTGCGCAAGGCTCCATGTCCCCCGTCGGGTGCCTTCACCGGCCGGGTCCGGCGAAGCAGGGCTGAATATCCCTTATACCCGATTGTGCATGGGGTCAGCGGCGCCCGCGCCCTCCGGCCTCGACGCGCGCGGCTCGCTCGACCCGCTCCACGAGATAGCGCGCTTCCATCTCGGCCGGGATCGGCTCGGCCTCGATGGCCGTGCCCTCCGGGCGTAGTCGTTTGATGAGCCGCTGGGCCTCCGCCCTGGTGGCGCAGTGGCCTATTCGGTAGCGGCTGCCGTTCTTGTCCTGACGGATCACCTGCCAGGGGTGCAGGTTGCTGCCGTTCATCACTCACCCCACCTCCGCATATGCCAGACCTTACGCCAGCGCCTTACCCAGCGCACACGGATCAGGCCATAGCGTTGGTGTTATGCGCCGGCGCACACAATATGCACCCCCTGTGCGCCGTTTCGGTGAGCCGGTTCAGTCGTTCCTCTTCCGGCGCCGAATCCGCGAGCCGAGCCAGACCAGCGGGTCGTAGCGGCGGTCCACCACCCGCTCCTTCAGCGGGATCAGGGCGTTGTCGGTGATCCTGATGGACTCGGGGCAGACATCGGTGCAGCACCTGGTGATGTTGCAGAAGCCGAGGCCGTGCTCCTCCGCCGCCGAATCGGCGCGGTCCAGACCCTGACGTTCCGCCTCGTCCAGCGGATGCATCTCCAGTTCGGCCGCGCGCATCAGGAAACGAGGGCCGGCGAACGCCTCCTTGTTCTCCTCGTGGTCGCGCACCACATGGCAGACGTCCTGACACAGGAAGCACTCGATGCACTTGCGGAACTCCTGCGAACGGGCCACGTCCTCCTGTCGCATCCGGTACTCACCGGGCCCGAGGTCGGCCGGGGGGACGAAGGCCGGGATCTCCCTGGCCTTGGTGTAGTTGAAGCTCACATCCGTGACCAGATCCCGCACCACGGGGAAGGTCCGCATCGGGGTGACGGTCAACGTCTCCCCGGGGTCGAAGAGCGACATCCGTGTCATGCACAGCAGCCTGGGGCGGCCGTTGATCTCGGCGGAGCACGAGCCGCACTTGCCCGCCTTGCAGTTCCAGCGCACCGCCAGGTCGGGCGCCTGGGTGGCCTGTAGCCGGTGGATCAGGTCGAGCACCACCTCGCCCTCGTACGCCGCCACGGTGAAGTCCACCAGCTCGCCGGACGGCCCGTCCCCACGCCAGATCCGCAGCCGGGCGGGCCGGCCGGCGCCGCCATCGGCCTGCCTCTCGCCCGCTTCTTCGCCCGCCATCTCGCCCGCCTCGTCGTTCGGCCCTTCGCTCACGGCGTCCTCAGCTCCTCGTCCGTCAGGTACTTGGACAGCTCGTCCTCCTCGAACAGGGCGAGCAGATCGGCTCGGATGGGCGGCAGCGCGCGGCGGGAGAGGCGGACGCCGGCCCCGGCGGCCGGCAGTTGGCACAGCAGGTTGACGCGGCGCCAGTCCGGGTCCATCGCCGGGTGGTCGTCCCTGGTGTGCCCGCCCCTGGACTCGGTGCGCTCCCGGGCGGCCAGCGCCACGCACTCGCTGACCAGCAGCATGTTCCGCAGGTCGAGGGCCAGATGCCAGCCCGGATTGTACTGCCGGTGGCCCTCGACGACGACTCGTCCGGCGCGTTCGCTGAGGGCGCTGAGGCGCTCCAGCGCGTCGGTCATCTCCGCCTCCCTGCGGATGATGCCGACCAGGTCGTTCATGGTCTGTTGCAACTCCTGGTGGATGGCGTACGGGTTCTCCGCCGCGTGGGCCCCGTCCGCCGTGTCGTCCGTCGCGCCGAACGGGCGCAGCGCCTCGGCCGCGGCGGCGTCCAGCTGGGCCCGCGCCGCCAGCGGCCGGCGCTCGGCGGCGAGGCCAGCGGCGTGCAGCGCCGCGTGCAGCCCGGCGCGGCGGCCGAACACCAGCAGGTCGGAGAGGGAGTTGCCGCCCAGCCGGTTGGAGCCGTGCATGCCGCCGGCCACCTCGCCGGCCGCGAAGAGCCCCGGCACCCCCGTGGCGGCCGTGGTGTCCGGGTCGACGTCGACGCCGCCCATCACGTAGTGGCAGGTGGGGCCGACCTCCATCGGCTCCCGGGTGATGTCCACGTCGGCGAGCTGCTTGAACTGGTGGTGCATGGACGGCAGTCGGCGGATGATCTCGGCCGCCGGCAGTCGCGAGGAGACGTCGAGGAACACCCCGCCGTGCGGGCTGCCCCGGCCCGCCTTCACCTCGGCGTTGATCGCCCGCGCCACCTCGTCGCGCGGGAGCAGCTCGGGCGGGCGGCGATTGCGCTCCGGATCGTCGTACCAGCCGTCCGCCTCGGCCTCGTCCCGCGCGTACTGGGCGCGGAACACCTCGGGGACGTAGTCGAACATGAAGCGCCGGCCGTCGCTGTTCCGCAGCACCCCGCCGTCGCCGCGCACCGACTCGGTGACCAGGATGCCCTTCACCGACGGCGGCCAGACCATCCCGGTCGGGTGGAACTGGACGAACTCCATGTTCACCAGCGGCGCCCCGGCCAGCAGCGCCAGCGCGTGCCCGTCCCCCGTGTACTCCCAGGAGTTGGAGGTCACCTTGAACGACTTGCCGATGCCCCCGGTGGCCAGCACCACCGACGGGGCGTCGAGCACCAGGAACGTGCCGGACTCGCGCTGGTAGCCGAAGACCCCGGCGACCCGCTCGCCCGGACCGCCGTGCTCGGTCAGCACCCGGGTCACCGTGCACTCCTGGAAGATCCGCAGTCGGGCCTCGTGGTCCCCTGTCTCCCGGAAGTCCTCCTGTTGCAGGGCCACCACCCGCTGTTGGAGCGTGCGGATCAGCTCAAGGCCGGTGCGGTCCCCGACATGCGCCAGCCTCGGGTACTCGTGGCCGCCGAAGTTGCGCTGCGAGATCCGCCCGTCCGCCGTGCGGTCGAAGAGCGCGCCCCAGGTCTCCAACTCCCAGACGCGGTCGGGGGCTTCCCTGGCGTGCAGCTCGGCCATCCGCCAGTGGTTGAGGAACTTGCCGCCCCGCATGGTGTCGCGGAAGTGCGTCGCCCAGCTGTCGCGGGCGTTGACGTTGCCCATGCTGGCCGCGATGCCGCCCTCGGCCATCACGGTGTGCGCCTTGCCGAACAGCGACTTGCAGATCACCGCCGTGCGCAGGCCCTGCTCCCGCGCCTCGATCGCCGCCCGCAGTCCGGCGCCCCCGGCGCCGACCACCACCACGTCCCAGGACTCTCGTGCCACGGTGCTCACCCTCGTCACCCTCTCCTCGTCGGATCCGGACCGGCGCCTGAGCCGGTCGGCTAGAACAGCTGCGGATCGGTGAACACGTCCGTGGCCAGCAGATACACATAGAGGTCGGTCAGCCCGAGACTGGTCAGCGAGGCCCAGGCCAGCAGCATGTGGTGCCCGTTCAGCCGGCTGATCCAGTCCCACAGCCGGTAGCGCACCGGATGGCGGGAGAAGCTCCGCAGCCGGCCGCCCATGATGTGCCGGCAGGAGTGGCAGGAGAGCGTGTAGCCCCACACCAGCACGATGTTGACCAGGAACAACACCGTGCCGAGGCCCATATGACCCCACGCGTAGTCGGCGTCCCGGAAGCCGAGCACGGTGTCATAGGTGAGCAGCAGCGCGATCCCGGCCGAGGCGTAGAAGAAGTACCGGTGCGCGTTGTTGACGATCAGCGGGAACCGGCGCTCCCCCGAGTAGGAGCGGTGCGGCTCGGCCACCCCGCAGGCGGGCGGCGAGGCCCAGACCGAGCGGTAGTACGCCTTGCGGTAGTAGTAGCAGGTGATCCGGAACCCCAGGGGCAGGGCCAGGAAGATCAGCGCGGGGGAGAGCGGCCACCAGTCCCCGAACAGCGCCCAGTTGGGACCGTCGCGCATCGGCTCGCAGCGTTCGGCGAGGCACGGGGAGTAGAAGGGGGAGACATAGGGTGCCGCGTAGTAGTCGGCGTCCGAGAAGGCGCGCCAGGTCGCGTAGACGACAAAGGTCAGCAGTCCGAGCGCGGTCGCCGCCGGCGCCAGCCACCACCGGTCCGTGCGCAGATGGCGACGGCCGATGGCGGCCCGGCTCGGGGGAGCGCTGGGTTCGGTTTCGGTGGCCACGAGAACTCTCCGTAAAGCTCGTCGGGGCGGGTACGGTGCGGCGCCGTGCCCTCGGCGGCGTGCGGGTCAGGGGCGGCCAGGGCCGTGCCTGGTGCCAAGCCCTTCGTCGTCGGCGTCGTGCCAGAGCCGCCGGTCGTACGGCGCCTCGGGGATCTCGATCGGCTCGGGCGCGGGTGGTACGGGGGGCTTCCCGGCGGTGGCCATGGCCAGCAGGGCCAGCCCCTCCCGCAGGTGATCCGCGTCCGTGCGCAGCCTGCGCGTCTCCAGACCGCGGCCGAACCGCCGTTCCAGCCGGCCGATGTGGTGGGACAGCTGGTCAATACAGCGCTGTGCGGCGCGCATGTCCTCATGCGGCAACCTCACGTGCCACCTCCGTTGGTGGTGCATCGCCGGTTTCGAGTGTGACGCGTGCCACAGCGGATTGGGAAGGGGGCGTGAGGCGTTGATCGGACGGCCCGTCACCGCGTGCTCAGCGGTGGGCCGGGCGGGTGGTCTCGGCACGGTTCGACGCGGTTTGACGCCGTGTCGTCGTGGTCCTTCGGGTGCGGTCGCCTTGAGTGGCAGATACGTGTGATGAACGGGTAAGCGGATCACGCCCGGTGGGTCGGAGGGACAATCGATGGCAGGCGTCTGCGCGGGAACCGAGCACGGGACCGGATGGGGCGACCACCCGACGGGGCGCGCCCCGCGCCCACGCGCCGCACCATGGATCGCGGCGCTCACCACCGGCGCGCTCCTCGTCCCCGCGCTGGCCGGCTGCGGCGGCGGCTCCACCCCCGACGCGCTCGCCGACGACGCCGCCCAGTCGGTGGCCACCGCCCAACGCGGCGCGCTCCGCCAGGGCGGCACCGCCGGCTGGGCCATCGACCGGCTCCCCACCACCCTCAACGCCTTCCAGTACGAGGCCGACGAGATCACCGAACAGATCGCCGCCGCCACCCTGCCGACCCTCTTCACCATCGACGCCCAGGGCCAGCCCCAGCGCAACCCCGACTATCTGCGCTCCGCGGAGATCACCACCAGGGAACCCAAGCAGCAGGTGGTCTACACACTGCACCCCGATGCCACCTGGAACAGCGGCGAACCCCTCACGGTGGACGACTTCATCGCCCAGTGGGAGGCACTCAAAGGCGACGACCACGCCTACTGGTCCGCCCGCGCCCAGGGCTACGACCGCGTCGAGAAGATCGCCCAGGGCCCCGAACCCCACCAGGTGGTGGTCACCTTCGCCCAGCCCTACGCCGAGTGGCGCTCCCTCTTCAGCCCGCTCTACCCCGCCGAGGTGACCGGCGACCCCGAACGCTTCAACGAGGGCCTGCGCACCGAACTCCCCACCTCCGCCGGCCCGTTCCTGATCGAGTCGATGGACCAGGACGCCGGCACCGTCACCCTGGCCCGCGACGACGCCTGGTGGGGAGACCCCGCCCTGCTGGACGAACTCGTCCTCACCACCGTCCCTCGCGCGCAGCGCGGGGCCGCGCTGCTGGACGGAACGGTGGACATCGCCGAGGTCACCCCCGCCGACGCCGACCGCATCGACGCGGCCCGCACCGACCAGGGCGACGACGGCAAGGGCGACGACGGCAAGGGCGAGGGCCTGGGGGAGAACGACCTGGCCGCCGCCCAGGGCCCCTCGACGGCGCTGGACGCGCTCCACGAGATGGCCACCGCCCGACTCAGCGGCACCCCCGACAGCGAGGCGGCCGACCAACGCTACGCGGCGGCCGTGGCTCGTGCCGAGCAGACGAGGGAACGCACCTTCGCGACCCGCGAGGAGGCACTCAGGGAACAGCTGAGCGGCTTCACCACGCATCGCGCCTACCACCCCAGCTACACCCAACTCACCCTGAACGGCAGCTCGGAACTGCTGGCGGACGAGCAGGTCCGCTGGGCCGTCGCCCGCGCACTCGACCGCGAGAAACTGGCCAAGGACGTGCATGGTCCGGCGAGCCTGCCGGTACGGCCACTCGGCAGCCATGTGCGAGTGCTGGGCCAACACGAGTACCAGGACAACAGCGAGGCGATCGGCGGCGCGGGCGCCCGCCAGCCGGCCGACCTGCTCGACGAGGCCGGCTGGCGCCACCAGGCCCCCGGCCCCGAGGACCCGACCACCGACGGCAAGTCGGCCGCGTCCCCCACCACGGCGGCCCAACCTCTCAGCCCCCGCCTCCCCGCCGCCCACCAACGCGCCGCCCTCCTCCACCAGGCGGCCTCCTTCCTCACCTCGCCCGCCCCCGACGCGGTCGCCTCCGGCGGTTCGGCCGCGACGGCCTCCGGCGCGGCCGGCGCGGCCACGTCTCCGTCGGGGCCGTCCGCCCGGGGCGCGGCCCTTGCCGCCGGTGGCGGCGTGGCCATGGCCGGCACGGTTGGCGCGGCCACCGCCGTCTCCGGGTCGTCCGCCCAGGACGCCGCCGAGGAGGCGTCGCGGGAGGCCGCGCGGATGGCGGTGGCGGCGGAGGCGCCGGTGCGGGGGAAGGACGGGGAGGCGCTCAGCCTCCGGTTCGTGGTGCCGGACGGCACCGACGCCGAGCCGCTGCGGCAGGTGGCCCGGCGGATCGCGGCGATGCTGTCGGCCGTCGGGATCGGCACGGAGTTCATCGAGGCGCCAGCGGCGGAGTTCTTCGACGGATACGTCGTCCCCGGCGCCTTCGATCTGGCGCTCTACTCCTGGCCGGCGTCCGCGTTCCCCGCGACCGACGCGACACCGGTGTTCAGCAAGCCGCAGTCCCTCCCCGGCGGACAGCTGCTGATCGAGCAGAACTACGCCCGGATGGGCACCGACCACATCGACCAGCTGTTGGACCGGGCGAAGGGCGAGTTGGACGAGAGCGAGTACCACCGGCTGCTGGATCAGGCGGACGCCCGGATCTGGGCGGCGGCCGGCTCGTTGCCGCTGTACCAGCGGCCCCAACTGGTCGCCGTCAACGGCGACCTGGCCGGGGTGGGCGCGTTCGGTCTCGCCACCCCACGCTTCCAGGACATCGGCTTCCGCGCCTGAGAGCGGAAAGGTCAGTGCGGGGTCCGCGGGCCGATGACGGAGAGAAGTCGCAGCCGCTCGTGGCTCTCGGTGTCCGGGGCGGCCGTGTAGACGAGGAGGCGGTGCGACTGGTCCGGGTCCAGCAGCGACTGGCAGTTCAGCTCCAGCTCGCCGACCTCGGGGTGGATGAAGCGTTTGGTGTGGTGCGGACGGACCCCGATCTCGTGCTCCTCCCAGCGCCTCCGGAACTCGTCGCTCCTCTCCAGCAGCAGGTCGACATAGCGGGCCGCCCGCGAGTCCGGCCCCCGCAGCGTGGCGATCTCCCGCAGGCCGGAGGCGAACACCCGCGAGAGCAACGGGTGATCCGCCGGCGCGTAGAGCGCGCGGGTCGCCGGGTCGGTGTACCAGCGGTAGCCGACGCTGCGCGCCGGCCCGGTGTACCGGGTCGTGTCGCCGGTGAGTGCGACGCCGAGCGGGCTCTGGCGCAGCGTCTCGCCCAGTTCGGTGACGATCTCGGCGGGGGTGTCGTCCAGGCGGTCGAGGATGCGGAGCAGCCCCGGGGTGATGTGCTCGCTGACCGTCCCCCGGACGGGCGGGGCCTGGCCGGCGAGCCGGAAGAGGTGGTCCCGCTCGTCGAGGGAGAGGCGTAGGCCCTGGGCGATCGAGGCGATCATCTGCTCGGACGGCTGGGGGCCGCGTTCCCGTTCGAGCCGCGCGTAGTAGTCGGTCGACATATGGCAGAGCGCGGCGATCTCCTCGCGGCGCAACCCGCTGGTCCTGCGGCGCCGGCCGCGCGGGAGGCCGACGTCCTCCGGCTGGAGCAGTTCTCGGCGGCGCCTGAGGAACGCGGCCAGGCCGGTCCGGTCGATCTCCACGGGTCTCCTCACTCGGGGTCCCTCCTTTGTACCGCCCGCGCACCGGGGCAACCACGGATCGCCGATCCCCCCTTCCGGCGACGACGGCTGACACTGCCTGGGCCGTGCACCGGATCCCGCCCCGGTCCGACGTGGCCTCGGCTCGCCCATCAGCGGATCGAGAGTCCCTGAACAACACCGGCGATCCCCGCCACCGTGGAGTCAACGACGTTCTCAGGGAGTGCATCCATGTCACGTGGAACCATCGACATCACCGTGCCCGACCTCTCCGGAAAGCGCGCCGTCGTCACGGGGGCCAGCGACGGCATCGGGCTCGGCATCGCGGCACGGCTCGCCGCCGCGGGGGCCGAGGTGCTCATGCCGGTCCGCAACGCGGGCAAGGGGGAGGCGGCTCTCGCCGAGATCCGGCGGCGCACGCCGGCGGCGGACGTGTCGCTGCGCGCGCTCGATCTCTCCTCGCTCGCCTCCGTGGCGGCGCTGGGCCGGACGCTGCTGGAGGAGGACCGGCCCATCCATATCCTCGTCAACAACGCCGGCGTCATGACACCGCCCGAGCGCCAGACGACCGAGGACGGGTTCGAGCTACAGTTCGGCACCAACCATCTCGGCCACTTCGCCCTCGTCGCCCACCTGTTGCCCCTCCTGCGCGCCGGCCACGCACGGGTGACCTCGCAGATCAGCGTCGCGGCCAACCGCAACGCCATCAACTGGGACGATCTGAACTGGGAGCGTTCCTACCAGGGCATGCGCGCCTACAGCCAGTCGAAGATCGCGCTCGGGCTCTTCGGCCTTGAGCTGGATCGACGCAGCGAGGCGGGCGGCTGGGGCATCACCAGCAACCTGTCCCATCCGGGGATCGCTCCGACGAGCCTGCTCGCCGCCCGTTCGGAGATCAGCCGCGACCGGGACACCCTGGGCGTGCGGGTGATCCGCGCCCTCTCGGCCCGGGGCGTCCTCGTCGGGACCGTGGGGACCGCGCAGCTGCCCGCTCTCCACGCCGCCACCTCGCCCGACGCCGAACGCGGCGGCTTCTACGGGCCCCGCGGGCCCGGGCACATGGGCGGCCCGCCGGGAGAACAGAAGCCGTACAGCCGGCTCCGCTCCACGGAGGAGGCCCGGCGCGTCTGGCGGGTGTCCGAGGAGCTGATCGGCGCCCCGCGCCGGGGGTAGCCCCAGCGCGACGGCCAAGGCCACACCCCCTCAGCACGGCGCCGCTCCGCGCCGGAGCGGTCCTGTTCGGCGCCGGGCCGAGGCCGCACCTGCGTTCGCCGCCCCGCGCCGGAGCCAGGTCCTGTCCGGCGCCGGGCCGACGGCTCGCCTGCGTTCGCGGCCCCGCCCCGCCCCGCGCGGCGGGGGCTTCGGGCGAGCCTGCGGTGGCGCCGGCCTGTGTGACCCGGCCACCGCCGCCGCCCGGCGCCCCGCGTCGGGGCTCGCCGCCCCGCCCCCGGCCCGCGTGGCCGGGGCCCCGGGGCGTTCCGCCACGGCCTCGGGCGCTTGGCGGGTGCCCCTGCCGGCCCGCGCGGGCAGCGCTTGGTCTAGGCCGGCGGTGCCGCCGCCTGGCGCAGCGTGCCGGTACCGCGTGACTTGGGCCCGCCCTGTGTGGCCCGGCGCTCCGCGCCGGGGTCGGGTCCTGTTCGGCGTCGGGCCGAGGCCGCGCCTGCGTTCGCCGCCCCGCTCCGCCGGGGTCCGCGCGGCAAGCGCTCCGCCCCGCCCCGCGCTGCCCCGCCCCGCGCGGGCAGCGCTTCGCGGGCAGCGCACCCCGCTCCGCCCCGCCCCGCGTGGCCGGGGCCCTGCGGCGTTCCGCCACGGCCTCGGGCGCTTGGCGGGTGCCCCTGCCGGCCTCGCGCGGGCAGCGCTTGGTCTAGGCCAGCGGCGCCGCCGCCCGGCGCCCCGCGCCGGAGCCAGGTCCCGTTCGGCGCCGGGCCGACGGCTCGCCTGCGTTCGCTGCCCCGGCTCGCGTGGCCGGGGCCCCGGGGCGTTCCGTCACGGTCTCGGGCGCTTGGCGGGTGCCCCTGGCGGCCTCGCGCGGGCAGTGCTTGGCTTAGGCCGGCGGTGCCGCCGCCCGGCGCAGCGTGCCGGTACCGCGTGGCCTGGGCCCGCCCTGTGTGGCCCGGCCACCGCCGCCGCCCGGCGCTCCGCGCCGGAGCGGTCCCGTTCGGCGCCGGGCCGAGGCCGTACCTGCGTTCGCCGCCCCGCCCCGGCCCGCGCGGCAAGCGCTCCGCCCCGCCCCGGGCTGCCCCGCCCCGCCCCCGGCCCCGCGCGGCAAGCGCACCGCGCCCCGTACCATGGCTGTCGAGGCCGGAGCCACGGCCTGTCTGGTGCGGGGCTGGGGGGCCCAGCGGTTCGCCGGGCATGGCCCTTGTCTGCCGAGCCGTCTCAGCCACGAACTCGGGAGAACTGCCCAGCCATGCCTACGCGCCACGACATTCGCAATGTCGCCATCGTCGCCCACGTCGACCACGGCAAGACCACGCTGGTGGACGCCATGCTCCGGCAGGCGGGGGCGTTCGCCGCACACCAGCACATGGACGACCGGATGATGGACTCCGGGGATCTTGAGCGGGAGAAGGGCATCACCATCCTCGCCAAGAACACCGCCGTCCGTTACCACCCCAAGGGCGGTGGCGACCCCGTGGTGATCAACATCATCGACACGCCCGGCCACGCCGACTTCGGTGGCGAGGTGGAACGAGGGCTCTCGATGGTGGACGCGGTGGTGCTGCTGGTCGACGCCTCCGAAGGGCCGCTGCCGCAGACCCGGTTCGTGCTGCGCAAGGCGCTCCAGGCGCGGCTGCCGGTGATCCTGTGCATCAACAAGACGGACCGCTCCGACGCCCGGATCTCCGCCGTGGTGAACGAGACGTACGACCTCTTCCTCGATCTGGACGCGGACGAGGAGCAGATCGAGTTCCCGATCGTCTACGCCTGCGCCAGGGACGGCGTCGCCTCGCTGACCCAGCCGGCCGACGGCACCGTGCCGGACGACAGCGACAGCCTGGAGCCGTTCTTCAGCACGCTGCTGGAGTCGGTGCCGGCGCCGGTGTACGAGGAGGACGCGCCGCTTCAGGCGCATGTCACCAACCTGGACGCGGACAACTTCCTGGGCCGGATCGCGCTCTGCCGGGTGCGGCAGGGCAGCCTCCGCAAGGGGCAGACGGTGGCCTGGCTGAAGCGGGACGGCTCCTCGTCCCTGGTGCGGGTCACCGAGCTGATGATGACGGAGGCGCTCACCCGCAAGCCGGCCGAGGTCGCCGAGCCGGGCGACATCTGTGCCGTCGCCGGCATTCCGGACATCATGATCGGCGAGACCCTGGCCGACCCGGAGCGGCCCGAGGCGCTGCCGTTGATCACCGTCGACGAGCCGGCGATCTCCATGACCATCGGCACCAACACCTCGCCGCTGGTCGGCCGGGGCGGCAAGGGGCACAAGGTCACGGCGCGCCTGGTCAGGGACCGGCTGGACCGTGAGCTGGTCGGCAACGTCTCGCTGCGGGTGCTGCCGACGGAGCGGCCCGACGCCTGGGAGGTGCAGGGCCGCGGTGAGTTGGCGCTGGCCATCCTGGTGGAGACGATGCGCCGGGAGGGCTTCGAGCTGACCGTGGGCAAGCCCGAGGTGGTCACCCGGGAGATCGACGGGAAGGTGCACGAGCCGGTCGAGCGGATGACCATCGACGCGCCCGAGGAGCACCTGGGGGCCATCACCCAGCTGATGGCCTCGCGCAAGGGCCATATGGAGACGATGACGAACCACGGCTCCGGCTGGGTGCGCATGGAGTTCCTGGTGCCGTCGCGTGGGCTGATCGGCTTCCGCACGGAGTTCCTCACGGAGACGCGGGGCACCGGCATCGCGCACAGCATCTTCGAGAAGCACGAGCCCTGGGTGGGCGAGCTGCGCACGCGCAAGAGCGGTTCGCTGGTGGCCGACCGGCCCGGCGTCACCACCCCCTACGCGATGATGAACCTCCAGGAGCGCGGCGTGATCTTCGTCGAGCCCGGCACGGAGGTCTACGAGGGCATGATCGTGGGGGAGAATTCCCGCTCCGACGACATGGACGTCAACATCACGAAGGAGAAGAAGCTCACGAATATGCGCGCCGCGGCCTCCGACACCACGGAGAACCTGGTGCCGCCGCGCCGGCTTTCGCTGGAGCAGTCCCTGGAGTTCTGTCGCGAGGACGAGTGCGTCGAGGTGACGCCGACCGAGGTGCGCATCCGTAAGGTGACGCTGGACCAGCGGGCGCGCGGCCGGGCGACGGCGCGGGCCAAGCGGCAGTGACACCGAGCCCGTGAGGTTGGGGTGGTGAGAAGGCGTCAGTGAGCCCGAACATTGCGGGCATCGCCGACATTGGGCCGGTCATGTCAAGCGACTTTCTGGCCCGCTATGAGGTGGCTCGTCCGTTATCCGGACCATGGGGCGCGATTTACGTCACATCGGTCCGGATAACGGAGAGGGCAGTCGGGCGCTTTGTCCGATTTTGACCCCTATCCCCCTGTCATCTTCATCAAAATGAAATGGGGGGGCGGTGGTTAGCGCGAGGTTTATGCCCAATAGTTGTGGGCATTGCGAACCGGACGCGCGTGACGCGGGTAGAACGTCTCCGTGATCCGGGGTTCTCAAGTAGTGACATTGAACTCCCAAGGAGGCAAAGCCCATGCGTGGTGCGCGTAGCGCCAAATGGGTCGCCAGTGCGATAGTCGTGGCTCTTGCCGCGACCGCCTGTGGTGGCAGTGACGACGACGACTCGACGAGCGATGGCGCTTCCGACGGGAACTCGGGGGGCGGCATCGTCCGGGTCGACGGTGGTGAGCCGCAGAACCCGTTGATCCCCTCCGACACCACCGAGGCCTACGGCGGCCTGGTGATGGACAACATCTTCTCGAAGCTCCTTGAGTTCGACGAGAACGGTGAGATCTACATGCTCGCCGCCGAGTCGATCGAGCCCAACGAGGACGCCACGGCGTGGACGGTCACGCTGAAGAGCGGTTGGACCTTCCACGACGGCACCGACGTCACCGCCCAGCACTACGTCAACGCGTGGAACTGGGCCGCGAACATCGACAACAACCAGTCGTCGAGCTTCTGGTTCGCCGACATCGCCGGCTACGAGGACGTGCACCCGGAGGAGGGCTCGCCCACCGGCGAGGAGATGTCGGGTCTGACCGTCGTGGACGACCTGACCTTCGAGATCGCTCTCTCGCACCCGGTCTCGTACTACGACTACAAGCTCGGCTACACGCCGTTCACCCCGCTGCCCGACAGCTTCTACGACGACCCCGAGGGCTTCGGCGAGGCCCCGGTCGGCAACGGCCCGTACCAGCTGGACGAGTGGAACCACAACACGTCCATCAAGCTGAGCACGTACGCGGACTACGCGGGCGACAACGCCCCGAAGAACGACGGCATCGAGATCATCGCCTACACCGGTCTCGACGCGGCCTACCAGGACCTGATCTCGGACAACCTGGACGTCATCCGCCAGGTGGACCCGAAGGACCTGCCGGTCTACGAGCAGGACCTCGGCGACCGCGCCATCACCCAGGCGTACAACGGCATCCAGACGATCGTCCCGGTCAGCTACGGCGACTGGGAGGGCGTTGACCCGCAGGTGCTCCAGGGCATCTCCAAGGCCATCGACCGGGACACCATCACGCAGACCGTGCTCAACGGTTCGCGTACCCCGGCCGACAGCTTCGCGCCCCCCGGCGTGCTGGGCTACCAGGAGGGTGCCGACGGCGGCATCGCGGAGTACGACCCGGAGGCCGCGCGCGACCTGGTCGAGGCCGGTGGCGGCGTCCCGAACAACGAGATGGTGCTCCAGATCAACGGTGACGGTGGCCACCAGGAGTGGGCCGAGGCCGTCTGCAACAGCATCATCGACGCCCTTGACATCGAGTGCACGCTCGACATCAAGCCGGACTTCGACACCGACCTGGAGGCGCGTGCCGCCAACGAGGTGCAGTCCTTCTACCGCGGTGGCTGGCTCGCCGACTACCCGCTGAACGCCAACTTCATGAGCGAGCTGTACCACTCGCGGGCGTCCACCAACTACGGTCGCTTCGACAACCCCGAGGTGGACGAGCTGTTCGAGCAGGGTGACCAGGCCGCCTCGCTTGAGGAGACCGTCGCCGCCTACCAGGACGCCGAGCAGGTCCTCTGGGAGGAGATGCCGGCCATCCCGCTGTGGTTCCAGAACGTCAACGGTGGCTACTCCAACAACGTGGAGAACGTCGCCTTCGACACCGCCGGCATGCCGTTGCTGACCGAAGTCACGGTCAAGTAAGGCCAGTACGGACCAGCAGCGCAAGGGGGCCGACGGGCCACTCCGTCACCGGAGCGGCCCGTCGGCTCCGCCGACTTACATGGAGGAACCATGGGGCGCTATGTCGTGCGGCGACTGCTCCAGATGATTCCGGTGTTCATCGGTGCGACGTTCATCATCTTCATGATGATGTACAGCCTGCCCGGTGACCCGATTCGGGCTCTGTGGGGCGAACGCGCCCCGGACGAGGCCCAGATGGCCGCGATGAAGGAGAGCCTCGGGCTCGATCAGCCCATTCTCAAGCAGTACTGGGACTACCTCACCGGATTGGTCCAGGGCGACTTCGGCACCCAGATAGCCAGCCGCCGCCCGGTGTGGGACGTGATCACGGACGCGTTGCCCGCGACCGTCAGACTCACGGTCCTCGCCTTCGTGATCACCGCGGTCGTGGGCGTCTCCATGGGCCTGATCGCCGGGCTGCGGGCCGGTGGCAAGACCGACCGGGTCATCCTCTTCGGCACCCTGCTGCTCATCTCGGTGCCGGTCTTCGTGATCGGTTACCTCTACCAGACCTACTTCGGGGTCCGCTGGGGCCTGGTCAAGCCGAACGTGCAGGACTCCGAGAGCTGGTCGCAACTCCTGCTTCCAGCCGTGGTGTTGGCGTCCGTGTCGCTGGCCTATGTGGCCCGGTTGACCCGCACGTCCATCGCGGAGAACAAGCGCGCCGACTACATGCGGACCGCTCGCGCCAAGGGCCTGTCCAAGACCCGCGCGGTGCGGGTGCACCTGCTCCGCAACTCCCTCATCCCCGTGATCACCTTCCTCGGCGTGGACCTCGGCAGCCTCTTCGCCGGCGCCATCGTCACCGAGGGCATCTTCAACATCCACGGCATCGGACAGGCCGTCTACCAAGCCCTCAACTCGCGTGAGGGAGCGACGGTGGTGGGAGTCGTCTCCTTCATCATCCTCGTCTACCTCGTCGTCACGTTGATCGTCGACCTGCTGTACGCGGTCCTCGACCCAAGGATTCGCTATGCCTGAGTTCGAAGCCGCGGAGGTAAGCAAGTCCCTGAAGGCCGGGGTGCCGAAGCAGGCCGACGTCGGGGTCACCGCCGACGGCGAGCCGCCGGTGATGGCCGAGTCGGGGCCGGTGCCCGGCAGGCCGCGGAGCCTCCTGTCCGACGCGCTCCACGACCTGGTCCGCAAGCCGACCTTCCTGATCGCGGCGGTGATCATCCTCTTCCTGCTGGTGATGGCCGCCTTCCCCGGCTGGTTCACCAGCGTCAGCCCGCGCGCCGCCGACCTCCAGAACAAGTACCTGGAGAAGCCGGAGCTGACCCACTTCTTCCAGCCCGAGTGGCTCGGCTACAACCAGCAGGGTCAGAGCATCTACGCGCGGATGATCTACGGGGCCAGGGCGTCGATCATCATCGGCATCTGTGTGACCGGCCTGGTGCTGATCTTCGGCGGTCTGATCGGCATGATCGCCGGCTACTTCGGCGGCTGGGTGGACGCGGTGCTCTCCCGGATCACCGACACCTTCATGGGCATCCCGTTCCTGCTGGGCGGCATGGTGATCCTGGTGTCGTTCGACACCAGGACCATCTGGACGGTGACGTTCGCCCTGGCCTTCCTGGGCTGGACCACGATCGCCAGGGTGATGCGCGGTTCGGTGATCTCCATCAAACAGTCGGACTACGTGACGGCGGCCCGTTCGCTGGGCGCGGGCACCTGGCGCATCCTGTTGCGGCATGTGCTGCCCAACGCGGCGGCGCCGGTGATCGTGGTGGCGATGATCGCGCTCGGCGGCTACATCACGGCCGAGGCGGTGCTCTCCTTCCTGGGCATCGGGCTCTCCGACCCGGCGATCTCCTGGGGCGGCGACATCAACCGGGCGCGGCAGCAGATCCGGGTGGCGCCCCATGTGCTGCTCTACCCGTCGATCCTGCTGAGCATCACCATCCTGTCCTTCCTGATGCTGGGGGACGCCGTGCGTGACGCCCTCGACCCCAAGCTGCGCTGAGTTGGAGATACGCGCGTGTCGATTGAAATGACCAAGGCGGATATCCCCGGCGTTCCGCTGCTCGAAGTCCGGGACCTGCATGTCGAGTTCCGCACCAGAGAGGGCGCGGCCAAGGCGGTCAACGGCGTCAGCTACACGGTGGACGCGGGGGAGACCCTCGCGGTGCTCGGCGAGTCCGGCTCCGGCAAGTCGGTGACCGCGCAGACCATCATGGGCATCCTGGACATCCCGCCCGGGAGGATCACCGGTGGCGAGATCCTCTACCGCGGCCAGGACATGCTCAAGATGTCCGAGGACGAGCGGCAGTCGCTGCGCGGCGACAAGATCGCGATGATCTTCCAGGACGCGCTCTCCTCGCTCAACCCGGTGCTGAGCGTGGGCTACCAGCTGGGCGAGATGTTCCGGGTGCACCGGGGCGACAGCCGCAAGGTGGCGAAGGCCAAGGCCATCGAGCTGATGGACCGGGTCCGCATCCCGGCCGCCAAGGAGCGGGTCAACGACTATCCACACCAGTTCTCCGGCGGTATGCGGCAGCGGATCATGATCGCGATGGCGCTGGCCCTGGAGCCGGACGTGATCATCGCGGACGAGCCGACCACCGCGCTGGACGTCACGGTGCAGGCCCAGGTGATGGACCTGCTGGCCGAGTTGCAGCGGGACTTCCAGATGGGCCTGATCCTGATCACCCACGACCTGGGCGTGGTGGCGGACGTCGCCGACAAGATCGCGGTGATGTACGCGGGCCGGATCGTGGAGACCGCCCCGGTGCACGAGCTGTACAAGCGGCCCGCGCATCCGTACACCAAGGGTCTGCTGGAGTCGATCCCGCGCCTGGACCACAAGGGCAAGGACCTCTACGCGATCCAGGGGATGCCGCCCAGCCTCACCGCGATCCCACAGGGCTGCGCGTTCAACCCGCGCTGCCCGCTGGCGCAGGACATCTGCCGCGAGGAGGCGCCGCCGCTGGCCGACGTCCTGGAGCAGGACGGCGGCCCCATCGGCGGCCGGCGGAGCGCGTGCCACTTCTGGAAGGAGACGATCCATGGCTGACCGGGGCGAGCCCATCCTGGAAGTGACCAACCTGGTCAAGCACTTCCCGCTGACCCAGGGCATCCTGTTCAAGCGGAAGATCGGCGCGGTCAAGGCCGTGGACGATGTCTCCTTCGAGCTGTACCAGGGCGAGACGCTGGGCATCGTGGGCGAGTCGGGGTGCGGAAAGTCGACGGTGGCGAGGCTCCTGATGAGCCTGGAGTCGCCGACCTCGGGCACCATCCGCTACAAGGGCGAGGACATCTCCCGGCTGTCCGGGCGGGCGCTGAAGGCGGTGCGGCGGAACATCCAGATGGTGTTCCAGGACCCGTACACCTCGCTCAACCCCCGGATGACGGTGGGCGACATCATCGGGGAGCCGTTCGAGATCCACCCCGAGGTGGCGCCGAAGGGGGACCGGCGGACCAAGGTGCGCGAGCTGTTGGACGTGGTCGGGCTCAACCCCGAGTACATCAACCGCTATCCGCACCAGTTCTCCGGCGGCCAGCGCCAGCGCATCGGCATCGCCCGTGGGCTCGCGCTCAACCCGGAGATCATCATCTGTGACGAGCCGGTCTCCGCGCTGGACGTCTCCGTGCAGGCCCAGGTGATCAACCTGATGGAGCGGCTACAGAACGAGTTCAACCTCTCCTATGTGTTCATCGCCCACGACCTGTCGATCGTGCGGCACATCTCCGACCGGGTCGGCGTGATGTACCTGGGGAAGCTGGCCGAGGTCGGTACCGACACCGAGATCTACGACCACCCGACCCATCCGTACACCCAGGCGCTGCTCTCCGCCGTGCCGCAGCCGGACCCGGAGGTGCGGGAGGCGCGCGAGCGGATCATCCTGGTCGGCGACGTGCCGTCCCCGGCCAACCCGCCGTCCGGCTGCCGCTTCCGCACCCGCTGCTGGAAGGCGCAGGACCGCTGCGCCGAGGAGGTGCCGCTGCTGGCGGTGCCCGAACGGTTCCAGCCGAAGCCCGTTGAGGGCTCCGAGGGTTCCGAAAGCCCTGAGGGCCCCGCCGCCGGCGGTGCCGAGTCCGCGGGGGCCGCGCACTTGTCGGCCTGCCACTTCGCCGAGGAGCGGGACGTGGTGCACGTCTGAGACGTGCGCTCAGCCGGCGCCCGCGCGGTCCCGTCCGCCGAGGATCACGGTGCGCCAGCTGAACCCGTCGGCCGAGAGCCGGTAGTGCCCGGGCTGGCCCAGGTCGGTGAGGAGATGACCGGCCGGTGTCAGCTCGGGCAGCTCGGGGGGCGCGCCCTGGCGGGTGACGGCGAAGCTCAGGGCCCGGTCGGTGCTGGTGTAGATGGCGTCGAACGAGTAGACCGTGAGGCTGCCGTCGGCGCCGGCGATCGGCGTGCCCACCAGCGACTGCGGCCCGGGGCCCGAGCCGGGTGACCAGGTGGGCCGCCAGCTGGCGCCCTCGTCGGAGCTGCGGTAGACGGTGAGCAGGCTGGTGGTCAGCGCCGCGCCGCCGGTGCCCACCGCCCCGTTGCCGCTGGCCAGCACGTACCAGTCGGTGGGTCCTGCGGCCAGCACCAGGGAGTTGACCTCGTGCGGGTGCGGCGTCGGGATCGCGTCGAGCAGCCCGAGCCGCTGCCAGCCGCGCCCGGCGTCCCTGGTGACGGCGATGTCCGGCTGTTCCGTCTCCGGGTCGAGCCCGGCCACCCACCAGCCGCCGTCCGGCAGTGGCCCCGGGCGGCCGAGCTCGGTCAGCGGCGGCTGCTCGGCGAGCCGGCGCGCCTCGGCGGTCTCCGGCAGCAGCACCTCGATGGCCCGGTCGTCGGCGTTCTGGCCGGCCGGCCTCGGCACGGCCCCCGGGGGGATCTCGGGGACGGACTCCGTCGCGGTGGGCTCGGCGGGGGTCCAGTGCCGGCCGCCGTCGCTGGAGACCCAGTCCTGTTCGCCGCTTGAGATCCGCAGCGCCTCGGTGCCCACCGCCTCCACGGTGTAGAGGCTGCCGCCGCGCGGGGTGGGGGGCAGCGGGGTCTCCCTGACCTGCCACTGGTCGGATTCGAGGACGGCGACGTGGTAGGGGCAGTCGTCCGTGCCGTCCGCCGGGGAGCAGCCGATCAGCAGCGCGGCGGCGTGGTCAGGACCGGCGAGGCTCAGCTGTGTCACCTGGCCGGAAAGCTCAGGGGCCGAGGGGATCGGCGGTGGGGCGATCGAGGGAACGGCGCGCGGCGTCGGGGTCGGCGCCTCGGACGCGGCCGGGTCGTCGGTGGTCTGTTCGGTAGCGGTGCAGCTCAACAGGGCCAGCGTGGCCAGCAGCAGCACCTGCGGGAGGGGGGACCTGCGTGCCATGGCCGGACGATAACCCAGCGGGGCGGTCCGGCATATGGGGGTTTTCGGGCAACACTCCGGGATGATGCGCGTCTGATTGGCTGTAAATAGGGATACAAGGGACGGACGCGGCGTGAACCCGGGATATTTCCCCCATCGCCGGATAACCGCATCCACTCCCCTCGCAGGAGGCGCCCATGCCCGGCAGCATCCGTCTGCGCTCAGTCCTCGTCGGGGCGACGGCCGTCGCCCTGGTCGCCACGGGCTGCGGCGGCGGCGACTCGGGAGGCGACGGGGGCGGCTCCGGGGTGATCCGGGCCTCCTGGGGCGATCCCCAGCATCCGTTGGAGCCGGCCAACACCAACGAGGTGCAGGGCGGCAAGGTGCTCGACATGATCTTCCGGGGGCTCAAGCGGTACAACCCGGAGACCGGCGAGGCCGAGGACATGATGGCCGAGTCCATCGAGACCGAGGACCAGCGGAACTTCACCGTCACCATCAAGGACGGCTGGCAGTTCCAGGACGGGACGCCCGTCACCGCCGACTCCTACGTGGACGCCTGGAACTACGGCGCGCATCTGGACAACGCGCAGGTGGCCAGCTACTTCTTCCAGTTCATCGAGGGCTATGACGAGGTCCACCCGGAGGAGGAGGGGGCCGAGGCCACCGCCGACACCCTCAGCGGCCTTGAGGTGACCGGCGAGCACACCTTCGAGGTCCGGCTCTCCGAACCCTTCGCGCTCTGGCCCGAGACCCTGGGCTACGCCGCCTACGCCCCGCTGCCGCAGGCGTTCTTCGAGGACCATGACGCCTGGCTGGCCAAGCCGGTCGGCAACGGCCCGTACCAGATCGACTCCTACCAGCGCAGCCAGCGGATGAACCTGGTCCGCTACGACGACTACAGCGGCCCGGACGACGCGCGGAACGACGGAGTCGAACTGCGGGTCTACACCGACAACAACACCGCCTACACCGACCTCCAGGCCGGCAACCTCGACCTGATCGACGATGTGCCGGCCTCGCAGCTGAAGAACGCGCGGTCCGATCTCGGCGACCGCTACATCAACCAGCCGGCGGGGATCATCCAGACCGTCAGCTTCCCGCTGTACGACGACGCCTGGTCGGGCGACGACGGCGTCAAGCTGCGCCAGGGCCTGTCGATGGCCATCAACCGCGAGGAGATCACCCAGCGGATCTTCCAGGACACCCGCACCCCGGCCAGCGACTTCACCTCGCCGGTGCTCGGCGACGCCGGCGGCTTCCAGGAGGGGCTCTGCGGCGAGGTCTGCGAGTACCACCCGGACCGCGCCAAGGAGTTGATCGACGAGGCCGGCGGCCTGCCCGGCGGCCGGGTCACCCTCTCGTCCAACGTGGACACCGGCTCGCACCGGCAGTGGCTCGACGCGGTCTGCAACAGCGTCAACAACGCCCTGGAGAGCGAGAACGCCTGCACCGTCAACCCGGTGCCGACGTTCGCCGACTTCCGCAACCAGATCTCCAACCGCGAGATGACCGGGATGTTCCGCACCGGCTGGCAGATGGACTACCCGCTGATCCAGAACTTCCTCCAGCCGCTCTACTACACGGACGCCTCCTCCAACGACGGCGGCTACAGCAGCGAGGAGTTCGACGCGCTGGTCGACGAGGCCAACTCGGCGGACAACGAGGACGATTCGGTGAGCCTCTTCCAGGACGCCGAGCAGGTGCTCGTGGACGATCTGCCGGCCATCCCGCTGTGGTACCAGAACGGCACCGCCGGCTACTCGGAACGCCTGCGGGACGTGCGGCTGAACCCGTTCTCGGTGCCGGTCTTCACCGACATCACCGTCGGCTGACCCCGCCTCGCTCCCCATCGGAGGCCCCATGGGACGCTACGTCATCCGGCGCCTGCTCCAGATGATCCCGGTCTTCATCGGCGCCACCTTCCTGATCTTCCTGATGGTCTACGCGCTGGGCGATCCGGTGGCCGCCCTCTTCGGGGACCGCGGTCCCGACCCGGCGACCGCCGCCGCGCTGCGGGCCGAGTTCAACCTCGACAAGCCGGTGTGGCAGCAGTACGTGCTCTACATGGGCAAGATCTTCACCGGCGACTTCGGTACGGCCTTCAACGGCGAGCCGGTGATCGACCTGATGGGACGGGCCTTCCCGATCAGCGCGCGACTGATGTTGGTCGCGCTCATCTTCGAAGTGATCATCGGCATCACCCTGGGCGTCATCACCGGCCTGCGGCGCGGCCGTTCGCTGGACACCTCGGTGCTGGTGCTGACCCTGGTGGTGATCGCGATCCCGACCTTCGTGCTGGGCACCACGCTCCAGTACTTCCTCGGGGTCGAGTTCGGCTGGATCGATCCCGCGGTCGGGCCCGAGGGCCGGATCGACGAGCTGATCGTGCCGGGGATGATCCTCGCGCTGGTCTCGCTCGCCTATGTCACCAGGCTGACCAGGACCTCGGTGGCGGAGAACATCCGCGCCGACTACATCCGCACGGCCGTGGCCAAGGGGCTGCCCAGGCGGCGGGTGACCGTGCGGCACCTGCTGCGCAACTCCCTGATCCCGGTGGTGACCTACCTCGGCGCCGACATCGGCAACCTGATGGCCGGCGCCATCGTCACCGAGCGGATCTTCAACATCCAGGGCGTCGGCTACCAGCTCTTCCAGGGCATCCTCCGGCAGAACTCCCCGACCGTCGTCGGCTTCGTCGTGGTGCTGGTGCTGATCTTCCTGCTGGCCAACCTGCTGGTCGACCTCCTCTACGCCGTGCTCGACCCGAGGATTCGCTATGCCTGAACCCACGTCGCAACCGCCGTTCGGGGGCCAGGAGGACGCGGGCGCCAAGGCGTTGGGGGTGACCGGCGTCGAGCCGGTGCCGGAGGAGGCGCGCAGCCTCTGGTCGGACGCCTGGCACGATCTGCGTCGCAACCCGATCTTTGTGATCTCGGCGCTGCTCATTCTCTTTCTGGTGCTGATCTCCCTGTGGCCGTCCCTGATCGCCTCGCGCAGCCCCGTCCACTGCCAGCTGGGCCGCTCCCTGGAAGGGCCCAGCGCGGGGCACTGGTTCGGCTTCGACACCCAGGGCTGCGACGTCTACACCCGCACCGTCTACGGCGCCCGGGCCTCGATCGCGGTCGGCGTCTGCGCCACACTCGGCGTCGCCCTGGTCGGCGCGGTGGTCGGCAGCCTGGCCGGCTTCTACGGCGGGTTCTGGGACACCCTGCTCTCCCGGCTGACCGACGTGTTCTTCGGCATCCCCATGGTGCTGGGCGCCATCGTCTTCCTGAGCATGATCACGCTCAGCGGGATCTGGCCGGTGGTGCTGGTGATCGCCGCGCTTGGCTGGCCGCAGATCGCCCGCATCGCCAGGGGAGCGGTGATCACCGCCAAGCAGAACGACTACGTGCAGGCGGCCCGCGCCCTCGGCGCCAGCAACACCAGGATGCTGCTGCGGCACATCATGCCCAACGCCATCGCCCCGGTGATCGTGATGGCCACCATCATGCTGGGCACCTTCATCGCGCTTGAGGCCACGCTCAGCTATCTGGGCGTGGGCCTCCGGCCGCCCACCGTGTCCTGGGGCGTGGACATCTCGGCCGCTTCGGACGGCATGCAGTTCCGCAACGCGCCCCACATCCTGCTCTATCCGGCCGCCGCGCTGAGCATCACGGTGCTGGCCTTCATCATGCTGGGCGACGCGGTACGCGATGCCCTCGATCCCAGGCTGCGCTGAGGGGCGAAGGGAAGGAGACGCGATGCTGCTCGAAGTCCGCGATCTGCGCGTGGAGTTCCAGACCAGGGACGGGCTGATCCAGGCGGTCAACGGGGTCAGCTACTCGGTGGACGCCGGCGAGACGCTCGCCGTGCTGGGGGAGTCGGGCTCGGGCAAGTCCGTCACCGCGCAGGCGGTCATGGGCATCCTGGACTCGCCACCCGGCCGGATCGCCGGGGGCGAGGTGCGCTTCCAGGGCCGGGACCTGCTCACCCTCCGCGCCGAGGAGCGCCGCCGGATCAGGGGCGAGAAGATCGCGATGATCTTCCAGGACGCGCTCTCCTCGCTCAACCCGGTGCTGAGCGTGGGCTACCAGCTGGGCGAGATGTTCCGGGTGCACCGGGGCGCGGGCCGCAAGGAGGCGAAGGCCAGGGCCATCGAGCTGATGGAGCGGGTGCGCATCCCGGCCGCCAGGGAGCGGGTCAACGACTATCCGCACCAGTTCTCCGGCGGTATGCGGCAGCGGATCATGATCGCGATGGCGCTGGCCCTGGAGCCCGAGCTGATCATCGCGGACGAGCCGACCACCGCGCTGGACGTCACCGTGCAGGCCCAGGTGATGGACCTGCTGGGGGAGTTGCAACGCGAGTTCCGGATGGGACTGATCCTGATCACCCACGATCTGGGCGTGGTCGCCGGAGTGGCGGACCGGATCGCGGTGATGTACGCGGGCCGGATCGTGGAGAACGCCCCGGTGCACGAGCTGTACAGCCGGCCGGCGCATCCGTACACCAAGGGCCTGCTGGAGTCGATCCCGCGCCTCGACCACAAGGGGGGCGAGCTGCGCGCGATCAAGGGCCTGCCGCCCAACCTGGCGCGTATTCCCGCGGGTTGCCCCTATCACCCGCGCTGCCCGCTGGCGCGGGACGTCTGCCGGGTCGATCCCCGCCCCCCGCTCTACGAGGTCGCGCCCCTGCGGTCGAGCGCCTGCCACTTCTGGAAGGAGACCGTCGGTGAGTGACCCACGCGGCGAGCCGATCCTGGAGGTCGTCGATCTGGTCAAGCACTTCCCGCTGACCCGGGGCATCCTGTTCAGGCGGCAGATCGGCGCGGTCAAGGCGGTGGACGGGGTGTCGCTCTCCCTCTACCCCGGCGAGACGCTGGGCATCGTGGGCGAGTCGGGGTGCGGAAAGTCGACGGTGGCGAAGCTCCTGATGAACCTGGAGTCGCCGACCTCGGGCACCATCCGCTACAAGGGCGAGGACATCTCCCGGCTGTCCGGGCGGGCGCTGAAGGCGGTGCGGCGGAACATCCAGATGGTGTTCCAGGACCCGTACACCTCGCTCAACCCCAGGATGACGGTGGGCGACATCATCGGGGAGCCGTTCGAGATCCACCCCGAGGTGGCGCCGAAGGGGGACCGAAGGACCAGGGTGCGCGAGCTGTTGGACGTGGTCGGGCTCAACCCCGAGTACATCAACCGCTATCCGCACCAGTTCTCCGGCGGCCAGCGCCAGCGTATCGGCATCGCCAGAGGTCTGGCCCTCAATCCGGAGATCATCGTGGCCGACGAGCCGGTCTCCGCGCTGGACGTCTCCGTGCAGGCCCAGGTGATCAACCTGATGGAGCGGCTACAGAATGAGTTTGGCCTGTCGTATATGTTTATCGCCCACGATCTTTCGATTGTTCGCCATATCTCCGACCGTGTCGGCGTGATGTATTTGGGGCGGGTCGTGGAGATCGGCAGCGACGAGGAGATCTACCGGTTTCCGACCCATCCGTACACCCAGGCGCTGCTCTCCGCCGTGCCGGTGCCCGATCCGGTGGCGAGCAGCCGGCGGGAACGGATCATTCTCGCCGGAGATGTGCCTTCTCCGGCCAATCCGCCCTCCGGATGCCATTTTCGTACCCGGTGTTGGAAGGCCCAGCAGAAGTGCGCCGACGTGGACCCGGACCTGGTCGTTCCCGGGCATCTGCGGGCCGAGGGGCCGCCCGTCGCGCATCCGTCGGCCTGTCACTTCGCGGCCACCAAACCCGAGGTCACGGCGGACTGAACGGGCTGAGGCAGCCCAACGGGCAGCGGAGGCAGCGGAGTTGGAGGTACCGAGGCGGTGCGGTCCCATGGCCGCACCGCCTCGGTCTACGGCACCCGCACGGCCGTACCGCCACAGTCTGGGACGTTCGGATATCGGTGCCGGGTCGGGGGCGTTGCCGCCTTGTTAACAGGCCGCCTCCCGCCTTATCCGTACATTTCTGATTGACTCTGGTCCGGTCAAGCGCGATATGGCGTCAGTTCGCCTTCGTATTGGCCTGCTCGGGCACCTTCAGAGGTTTATACCTTTGTTATCCCTTGACGGGAAACTCCACCCCTTGCCAAAGTCGCGCTCTACACGCATCGCACGCGAGAGCGCCATCGGGGGGCCATCTGATGTCCAGCGATACCCAGGTCGTCGCCGCCGAACTGGTGGGCCGGTCCCCTGGGCAGCTGATGTGGCGCCGATTCCGCCGCGACCGGATCGGGGTCATATCCGCCTGTATCGTGCTCTCCTTCTTCCTGGTGGGACTGCTGGCGCCCGTCATCTCCTGGCTGTACGGAAAGGACCCCTACACCCGTTACGGCCAGATAGAACCGGATCTGCTGAACGAGTTCGGCTATCCGGTCAAGCCCAACGGCGGAATCGACGGGGAGTTCTGGTTCGGTCTCGAACCCGGCATGGGGCGGGACGTGTTGACCCAGCTGGTGTACGGGATCCGCACCTCGCTGCTGATCGCGCTCGCGGTGACCGTGCTGGCCACCCTCACCGCGATCGTGCTGGGCATCGCCGCCGGCTATCTGGGCGGCAAGACCGACTTCCTGATCAGCCGGTTCATCGACCTGCTGATGGCCTTCCCCAACCAGCTGTTCTTCGTGGCCTTCCTGCCGATCGTGGCGACGCTCTTCGTGGACCCGAGAGAGGAGACGCCCACCTATGTGCGGGTGGTTTCGATCGTCGTGGTGCTCTGGGTGCTGGGCTGGATGACGCTGGGCCGCATCCTGCGCGGCGCGACGCTGGCCCTGCGGGAACGGGAGTTCGTCGAGGCGGCCAAGGTGAGCGGGGCCTCGCCCTGGCGGATCATCCGCAAGGAGCTGCTGCCCAACGTGGTCTCCCCGATGCTGGTGCAGGCGACGTACATGTTGCCCAACTTCGTGACCACGGCCGCCGCGCTCTCCTACCTCGGCGTGGGCCTGGTGGAGCCCACCCCCGACTGGGGGCGGATGTTCGCCATCGGTGCCGAGGTCTACCGCGCCGACATCACCTACATGTTCTTCCCCGGAGTGTCGTTGGTGGTCTTCGTGGTCGCCTTCAACCTGCTCGGGGACTCGGTGCGCGACGCGTTCGACCCCAAGACCATCCGCTGACACAACGAAACGGGCAGGTGCGTAAGAACCCATGAGCAAGAGATCACTGCGCCAGGTGCGCCTGACGGGGGCGGCCATCGCCCTGACCGGCGCGCTGATCCTCAGCGCGTGTAGCAGCGGCGGAGGTGGCGGGGGCGACGGCGGCGGGGGCCAGGAGAACGGGGGGCCGGCCGCCGAGGCACCCGAGGAGATATCCTTCGGCGACGTCGAGGCGTCCACGGGACCGGCCGAGGAGGTGCCCGGCGCCACCCCGGGCGGCACGGTCTACGTGCTTCAGGAGGTCTCCCCCAACCACCTGGACCCGGGGCAGATCTATGTGGCGGCCGAGTCCACCATCGCGTCCCTGATCCACCGGGGCCTGACCGCCGTCCGGTTGGACAACGAGGGCAACTACACCGTGGTCGGCGACCTGGCCACCGACGCCGGCACCGTCTCCGAGGACGGCCGCACCTGGACGTACACCCTCAAGGACGGCATCCACTTCAACGACGGCACGCCGATCACCTCGGCCGAC
Source organism: Streptomyces profundus (assembly GCF_020740535.1). Lineage (NCBI taxonomy): Bacteria > Bacillati > Actinomycetota > Actinomycetes > Kitasatosporales > Streptomycetaceae > Streptomyces > Streptomyces profundus. The sequence goes on along the minus strand of NZ_CP082362.1, from coordinate 2,152,922 downwards.
GTCCGCCACACCTTCGAGCGCACCTTCGCCCCCTTCGTCACCAACGGCCCGACCTTCGTCCAGCAGTGGCTGGCCGACGCCGAGGGCGCCGAGTACCGCGAGCTGCTGCCCGAGGGGCCCTACGAGGGCGACCACCTGCCGGACACGGTGCTGGAGACCCCGGACGAGAAGACGGTGGTCTTCCACTTCGAACAGCCGCAGACCGACCTCCCCTACGCGCTCTCGATGGTCGGCTACGCGCTGGTCTCCGAGGCGGGGGACACCCAGGAGACCTACGACCAGGAGCCGTTGACCACCGGCCCCTACGCCATCGAGGACTTCCGGCCCGACCGCTCGATGACGTTGGTGCGCAACGAGCACTGGGACCCGGCGACCGATCCGGCGCGCAACGCCTACCCGGACCGGTTCGAGATCACCTTCGGCCACAGCGCGGACGACTCCACCACGCGACTGATGGCCGACAACGGGGACGACCGCTACGCCCTCAGCTTCAACAGCAGCGTGGACCCGGGCAACGCCCCCGAGGTCGCCTCCAACCCGGAGTACCAGGAGCGCCTGGTCCAGGGCTACCAGCAGTATGTGGCCGCCCTGGCGATCAACATGGACCGGGTCACCGACGTCAAGGTGCGCCAGGCCATCGCCTACGCCCTCCCGTTGAACGGCGTGCTCAACGCCTACGGGGGCGCGTTCTCCGGCGAGTACGCCGGTGGCCTGATCAGCCCGCTGCTGCCCGGCTACGAGGAGGGCTACGACCCCTACGGCAAGCTGGCCAACCCGCAGGGCGACATCGAGCGGGCCAGGGAGCTGCTGGAGGAGGCGGACGCGGTCGGCTACGAGCTGAACTACGTGCACCACACCAACAACGAGGACGCCAGGGCCGCCGTGGCCGTGGAGGACGCGCTGGAGGAGGCCGGCTTCGTGGTCAACCGCAGCGATGTGCCGCAGACCTCCTACTACGACACGATCGGCGTGGTGGACAACGGCTACGACCTGTACCGCAGCAACTGGGGCCATGACTGGCTCTCCAGCGCCACGGTGATCCCGCCGCAGTTCGACGGCCGGCAGATCCAGGACCAGGCCAGCAACTACACCCATCTCAACGACGAGCACGTCAACGCGGAGATCGACCGCATCAGGGAGATCACCGACCCCGCCGAGGCGGCTGCCGAGTGGTTCGGGCTGAACAAGTACCTCGTCGAGGACGTGGTGGCCCAGATACCGCTCTACTACTACAAGATGAACATCCTGCACGGCTCCCTGATCGGCGGCGCCGAGTTCAACGCCGGCCTGGGCACCGTGGACATGCAACGTATCCATGTGATCCAGGACGAGAGCTGACGGTCGCTGACCTGAGGGGCGTCCACCCAGCGCGGTGGGCGCCCCGCCCGGACCCCGGCCGACCGATCGTAAAAGGGCTGCTACCCGATGCTCCGATTCCTGCTGCGGCGATCGCTGGGCGCCATCGCCATCCTGCTGATCATCAGCGCCGTCACGTTCTTCCTGTTCTACGCGATCCCGCGCAACCCAGCGCTGCTGGCCTGCGGAAAGACCTGCACGCCCGACCAGTTGGCGATCGTGGAGCGGAACCTGGGCATCGACAAGCCGGTGCCCGTGCAGTACTGGGAGTACATGGTGGGGCTGTTCGCGGGCCGGGACTTCCCGGCCGGCTCCTGTCCCGCGCCCTGCCTCGGCTTCTCCTTCACCGACAACCGGCCGGTGCTCGACACCATCCTGGACCGGCTGCCCACCACCCTCTCGCTGGCCAGCGGCGGCGCCGTGGTCTTCCTGATCGTCGGCCTCGGCCTCGGCATGCTGGCCGCCTGGCAGCGCGGCACCCTGCTGGACAAGACGGTCAGCTCCGCCTCCCTGGTGCTCAGCTCGGCGCAGATCTACTTCATCGGCCCGCTGGCCCTCGCGCTGCTGGTGCACAACACCCAGATCCTCAGTCAACCCAAGTACGTGCCGTTCACCGACGATCCGATGGGCTGGTTCAACGGGCTGCTGCTGCCCTGGCTGGTGCTCGCCACCATCTTCACCGCCAACTACACCAGGATGGCCAGGGCGACGCTGATCGAGCAGCTGCGCGAGGACCATGTGCGCGCGGCCAAGGCCAAGGGCATGTCCCGGCCGACGGTGTTCTTCCGCTACGCCTGGCGCGGCTCGCTGATCCCGATCGTCACCATCTTCGGCATCGACCTCGGCTCGCTGTTCGGCGGCGCGATGATCACCGAGATCACCTTCAACCTGCCGGGGCTCGGCAGACTCGCCGTGAACTCCGTGATCGAGTCCAACCTGCCCATGCTGATGGGCGTGATGCTCTTCGCCGCGCTGATGATCGTGCTCTTCAACATCCTGGTGGATGCCTGTTATGCGCTGATCGACCCGCGTGTGCGGCTGGCCTAGGAGCGTTTGAGAATGACCGTTACCAGCCCGGAAACCGGCCCGAACACCGACCCCTTTCTGACCGTGTCCGATCTGCGGGTGCACTTCTCGACCGAGGACGGCGTGGTCAAGGCCGTGGACGGGCTGTCCTTCGAGGTCGAGCGCGGCCGGACCCTCGGCATCGTCGGCGAGTCGGGTTCCGGCAAGTCCGTGGCCACCCAGACCATCCTGGGCCTGCACGGCCAGTCCACCACCACCATCTCCGGCGAGATCAAGCTGGAGGGCGAGGAGCTGACGACCGCGCCCGAGCGGCGCCTCGAACGGCTGCGCGGCAACACCGCGGCCATGATCTTCCAGGACCCGCTCACCGCGCTCTCGCCCTACTACACCGTCGGCCGCCAGATCGGGGAGCCGTACCGCAAGCACCGGGGCGCCTCCCGCAGGGCGGCCAGGGAGCGGGCCATCGAGATGCTGGCCAAGGTGGGCATCCCCAACCCGGCCAGGCGGGTGGACGACTACCCCCACCAGTTCTCCGGCGGGATGCGCCAGCGCGTGATGATCGCCATGGCGCTGATCTGCGACCCCGACCTGTTGATCGCCGACGAGCCGACCACCGCGCTGGACGTCACCGTGCAGGCCCAGATCCTGGACCTGCTGATGGACCTCCAGCAGGAGTTCGGCTCGGCGATCATCATGATCACCCACGACCTGGGCGTGATCGCGGGCGTCGCCGACGACGTGCTGGTGATGTACGCCGGCCGGGCCGTGGAGCGCGGCACGGTGCACGAGGTGCTGGCCGCCCCCCGCCACCCCTACACCTGGGGCCTTCTCACCTCCATGCCCCGGCTGACCGCCGATGTGGAGAAGGAGCTGGTGCCCATCGCGGGCACCCCGCCCAGCCTGCTCTCCCCGCCGCCCGGCTGCCCGTTCGAGCCGCGCTGCCGCTTCGTGGACGAGGTGGCCGACGGGCGCTGCGCCGGCGAGCGTCCCACGCTGCCCGAGGGGCGCGGCGCCGCCTGCCACCTCACCGACGCGCAGCAGCAGACGTTCTACGGCGAACGGATCAGGCCCAGGCTCGCCTGAGGCCCGGCACCGCACCACCCCGGCGGCAGCGGCCGGGCCCGAGCCAGCGTGAGGACTTCAACCATGAGCACCGTCAGCACGTCCGAGAAAGAGCGGGAGGCGCCCGCGGGGGACCCCCTGATGACCGTCGAGGGGCTGACCAAGCACTTCCCGGTCAAGGGCGGCTTCCCCTTCAAACGGACGGTCGGCGCCGTCAAGGCCGTCGACGGCCTCGACTTCACCGTGCACGCCGGGGAGAGCTTCGGCCTCGTCGGGGAGTCCGGCTGCGGGAAGTCCACCACCGGACGGCTGCTGGCCCGGCTGCTGGAGCCGACCGCCGGCCGGATCACCTACCGGGACCGGGACATCACCCGCGCCACGCGGCGCGAGCTGGCCCCCGTCAGGTCCGAGATCCAGATGATCTTCCAGGACCCCTACTCCTCGCTCAACCCCCGGCAGACCGTGGGCTCCATCGTGGGCGCCCCGCTGGAGATCAACGGAGTGCACCCGCCCGGCGGTCGGGAGGCCAGGGTGCGCGAGCTGCTGGAGACGGTCGGCCTCAACCCCGAGCACTACAACCGTTTCCCGCACGAGTTCTCCGGCGGCCAGCGGCAGCGGATCGGCGTGGCCAGGGCGCTGGCCCTGGAGCCCAAGCTGATCGTCGCCGACGAGCCGGTCTCCGCCCTGGACGTCTCGATCCAGGCCCAGGTGATCAACCTGCTGCGGCGGGTGCAGCGCGAGCACGGCATCGCGTTCCTCTTCATCGCCCACGACCTCGCCGTCGTCCGGCACTTCTCCCAGCGGATCGCGGTGATGTACCTCGGCAGGATCGTGGAGATAGGGGATCGCGAGGCGATCTACGAACGCCCCCGCCACCCCTACACCCACGCGCTGCTCTCCGCGGTGCCGGAGGCCGAGTCGGTGCTGGCCGATCCCGCGCCCCCGACCGAGGCGGACGGCTCGGCGCAACCCCAGAGTTCGGGGGCCAGGGGGGCGCGTGGGAGGAGGGAGCGCATCCGCCTGGAGGGGGACGTGCCCTCGCCCATGAACCCGCCCTCCGGCTGCCGCTTCCGCACCCGCTGCTGGAAGGCCCAGGCCCGCTGTGCCAGCGAGGAGCCGCCTCTGGTCCGGCTGGGCGGCGACGCCGAAGGGCATCTGACCGCCTGCCACTTCCCCGAGGAGGGCACTGTCCTGGTGGAGTGAGCGGGGGGCGTGCGCCCCTGGTCTGCTCCTGTGCTCCGCGCCATGCGAGGGCCACGGAACGTTATGATCCGTGGCGCATGGCGAGAAGGCGTGTCCCTCCTGCGGCGTCGGACGCGCCGTCTCACCGTGCCCTGAACCAGGCACGATTCCATGGAGGTGATCTCGGGTGGCGCTCTCCGTCTCAGCGGTGTTGCTGCTTCTGGTCATTGTCGTTCTGCTGGTCAGGCGAGCGGGGCTGAACACGTTGCACGCGGTGGTCTGCGTGCTGCTCGGCTTCTACCTCGCCAGCTCCAACATGGCCCCGACCATCGACAACTTCAGCAGCGGAGTAGCCGACATGATCAGCTCACTCAGCTTCTGAGCGACCCCCGCCCGTGTAGGGGGAACGTAGGCTGCCCCCCATGAGTTCCGGTCAGCCCGGCGTGCTGCTCGTGCACGCGCACCCCGACGACGAGACGATCACCAACGGTGTGACCATGGCCGCCTGTGTCGCGGCAGGGGCCAGGGTCACGCTGGTCACCTGCACCCTGGGCGAGGAGGGGGAGATCATCCCCGACTCGCTCGGGCATCTCGCCGCGGACCGCGAGGACGCCCTCGGCGGCTACCGGGCCGAGGAGTTGGCGACCGCGATGGCCGCCCTCGGCGTCACCGACCACCGGCTGCTCGGCGGCCCCGGCCGCTACCGGGACTCCGGCATGATGGGGCTGGCCGGCAACGACCGCCCCGAATCCTTCTGGCGGGCCGACCTCGACGAGGCGGCCGACACCCTCGCCGAGATCGTCGTCGAGACCCGCCCCGACGTGTTGATCACCTACGACCCCGAGGGCGGCTACGGCCACCCGGACCACATCCAGGCCCACCGCGTCGCCATGCGCGCGGTCCAACGCGCGGGCGACCGCCACCGGGTGGCCCGCGTGCTGTGGAACTGCCTGCCGGCCGCCGAGGCCGAGGCCCGGCTCGAGCGGCTGCGCGCCGACGGGCCCGGACGGTTCCCCGACGTCGCCGAGGTCGGCGACCTCCCCGGCGTGACCGACGAGGCGTCCGTGGCCGTCTCGGTGCGCGGCACGGCCGCCGCCTACGCCGCCAAGCAGGCCGCGATGGCGGCCCACGCCACCCAGATCGAGGTCGCGGGGGAGACCTTCGCGCTCTCCAACGGGCTGGCCCAACCCCTCTGGGAGACGGAGTACTTCCGGCTGGGCGCCGGCCAACCCCCGCCGCCGGGCGCCCGGGACGACATCTTCGCCGGCCTGACCGGGGGAGCGTCACGATGAGGATCGCCGCCTATCTGGGCCTGGGTGTGCTGGGCCTGCTCGCCGGCGTCGCCGGCTCGCTGGTGCAGGGCGGATGGTTCCCGCTCGGCGCGCTCCTCGCCCTGGCCGGCTGCGGCGGCCTCTTCTGGGGCGGCGCCCTGCTCACCCGCACCCGGGTCGGCGCCGCCGCCCCCGCCGGCGGCTGGATGCTGGCGGTGCTGCTGCTCACCGTCAGCCGCCCCCAGGGCGACTTCGTCTACGCCGCGGGCGCGAGCAGTTACCTCTTTCTGCTGGGCGGTATGACCGTCGCCGTGCTCTGTGCCACCCTGGCCCCCACCGAACGCCCCATGTTCGCCGTGCCCGAGACGCGTTCCCCCAGGTAACGGGCGCGTCGGCGACGGATGTCGGGCACGGGTACGGATGTGCCAATCCTGTGGTGAGGGCGTGGCGACTGTCCGACCCCAGTATCGTGGGGCCAGCCGCCGTCCCCGGTAGTGTCCGGGCCGGCTGGTGAAGCCCAACCGGGAGATCCTGCCTTGAGTCGTGAAACTGACAATCCGCCCAACCCCCGGGGATGGGGTGACCCCCACCGCAACGAGGGGGACGGAGAGGCCCGCCCCGGGCCCCCGCCGGCGGAGGAGAAGAAGACCGAGACCACGATGACGACCCGCGCGCGGATCAACATCCCAGGTTCCCGGCCTATTCCCCCGATCGTGGTGCGGGAGACCGTGGACGACGAGGCGGTGCGCGCCGCGCCGCCCCCGCCCCTGCCGACCCGGAACAAGCCGGGCTCCGGCCCCCGCGCCGAGTCGGCCGGCCGCCCCGCCCAGGGCGCCCCGGCGTCCGCCGCCGGTGACCCGGGCAAGAAGACGAGTTCCTGGTTCGAGCCGCGCAAGCCGCCGGCGACGGGGGCCATGCCCCAGGTCGACGCGCAGGGCCGCCAGGAGGCGCCGTCGGATGACGGCCCCCCCACCCCGCCGGGAGGACACCCGCAGTTCTCCGACACGCCGCCGGAGGGCGTGCCGGGAGTGGATCAACCGCCGGGCACCCCCGCCTGGTTCGGCGGCTCGTCCGACGGGCCGCCGGCGGTCACTCCGCAGGGTCCGTTGCCGCCCAGGCCCGTCGGCCCGACCACGGGGCCGGCCGCCGGCACCATGGCGGTGCCGCCCGTCCCGGGGCAGACGGTCGCCCCCCACTCGGGCGCGCCGGCGGGATTCCCGCCGGACGACCCGGCGCCCCGGCCCGGCGGCATTCCCCCGCAGGCCGTGGGGCATCCGCCGCCCGTCGACGACCCCGTGGGCACCACGATGGACCTCGGCGGTCCCTTCCCGCCCGCGCCGCCCAAGGGGCTCGGCGCCGAGAGCGATCTCACCGCCACGGGCGCGCTGCCGAGCCCGTTCGCCTCCGACGACCCGGCCTCCTCCGGGTCGGGGCCCGCGGTCCCGCCGCCCGGGCCGCGCCCCGAGCCGGGCTCCGACGGCGAGCGGCCCCCGGCCGAGCCCAAGGCGGCCAAGGCCGCCCCGCGCGGCAGGTCCAAGGTGAAGCTGCTGGTCGTCGCCGTGGTCGGCCTGGGCGTGATCGCCTATGGCGCGGGTCTCTTCCTCAACCCCGAGGACGTGTCCAAGGGCACCACCGTCCTGGGCGCCGAGATCGGCGGGATGAGCACCCAGGAGGCCCAGAGCCACCTGGAGTCGCGCCTCGACGCGGCCAACAACGAGCCGCTGATCCTGCTGATCGACGGGCAGGAGGTCGAGTTGAAGCCCAGCGTGGCCGGTCTCGCCGTGGACACGGAGGCCACCGCGCGCGCCGCCTCTGGCACGGACTACAGCCCGGTCGCCGTCATCGGCTCGCTCTTCGGCTCCGCCCGCGAGGTCGACGCCGTGTTCTCCGTCGACCGCGAGAAGCTGACCGTGGCGCTGGCCGACGTCACCGCGGGTGCCGGCGGCAACGGCCCGGTCGACGGCACCGTCGTCTTCGAGGGCGGCCAGGCCATCGGCCGTGCGGGGCAGGCCGGTTCGGCCATCGACCCGCAGGGCGCGGCCGACGCCGTGGAGGCGGCGTTCAGGGAGCGGGCGGCGGGCGACGGCGACTCCGTCGTCGAACTGCCCGTCACCACGCAGGAGCCGCTGGTCGGCGAGGAGCAGGTGGCGCAGGCGCTCGCGGAGTTCGGCGAGCCGGCGATGTCCGGCTGGGTCTGGCTCTCCGCCGCCGGCGTCGAACTGCCCATGAGCCCCGACACGTTGACCCGGGTGCTCAGCATGGAGCCCAGCGACCAGGGCAACCTCCAGCCGGTGATCGACCCGGACGCGCTGGCCGAGGTGTACGGCTCCACCTTCGACGGGGTGCTGATCGACGCGGGCAGCGGCCTGGTGGAGATGACCCCCGAGCACGCGGCTGCGGCGCTGATCCCGGCGCTGCGCGAGGCCGCCGTGGCCGACGACGGTCCTGACCGCCGGGTCGCCGAGGTCGAGGGCGCCACCTTCGGCTGACGAGGCCCCGTTCTCCCCACGAGGCGGCGTCCACCCTTCCCCGGGTGGGCGCCGCCTCGTGCGTCAGGCGTCTTCGGCTGGGGCGGTGCGGTAGTGGTAGTGGTGGTGCGCGGCGAAGCCGAGCCGGTCGTAGAGCGCGCCGGCCGCCTGGTTCTCCAGCGTCACCTGGAGGTAGGCCGCCGACGCGCCCTCGGCCAGGGCGGTGCGGGCGAGTTCCGCCATCAGCGCGGTGGCCAGCCCCCGGCGGCGGTGCCCGGGCGCGACCTCGATCGAGGCGAAGCCGGCCCAGCGCCCGTCCACCACACAGCGCCCCACGGCCGCCGGCGGTTCGCCGGGACCGGCCGGCACCAGCGCGAACCAGACCGAGGGGCCCGCGCTCAACACCCGGCGGGCCGTGGCCGGATCACGCAGCGCCGACGGGTTCGCGGCCAGCCACTCGTCGGTCAGCTCCCGGCCGATCCGCACCCGGGGGTCCGGCTCCCGGTCCGCCAGCGGCGCCAGCGCGCCGACCAGCAGCGCGGTGAAGGCGTCGCCCGGCCAGCCCCGTTCCGCCAGCAGTGCCACCAGCGCCTCGTCCGCGTCCGCGGCGCCCGTGGCCAGTTGGACGCGGGGCGGCAGCCCGCGCTCTTGGTACCAGCGGCAGAGCTGGTCGAGGTCGGGCATGTCCGGGCCCAGCGGCACCGCCGAGTTGGCCCGCCTGGTCCAGCCGGCCCCTGCCCTGAGCAGCAGGTCGCCGCGCCGTTCGGCCTCGGGCGCCGGCCAGCTCCTGGCGGCGACGGCGACCAACTCGCGGACTCCGGCGGCCGGTATCCCCCGGCGCCTGGCCGGCGCCTGGGGCACCACCTTGCCGGCGACCAGAGCGGACTCCGACAGCCTCACGGACCGCCCCGTGCGTTGTGTGACATAGAGCACACCATTCGTCCACGAGGTGAGCACGCCCAGGGTGTCCGTGAATCGCCCGGAACGGCCGTCCGGCTCCGCAAGCGTCCGAATCGAGACGCGTTTCCCCACGTCAGCGGGGGTGATACGGACTTCGAGCCGAGCCCGGAACGTGAATTCCATCGTGTGAGCCAACCCCTCAGGTGTGCGCATGGGCCTCAACCGGCGATACTAGGTCGGAGCATCAGCGACACCGCGCCACGTGCGCCCAGGCGGATCGCCGCCCCAACGAGGAGGACTGACAGCGTGACCTACGTGATCGCCGAGCCTTGTGTCGATCTCAAGGACAAGGCATGCATCGAGGAATGCCCCGTCGATTGCATCTACGAGGGGCAGCGCGCTCTCTATATCCATCCCGACGAGTGTGTGGACTGCGGTGCCTGTGAGCCCGTCTGCCCGGTCGAGGCCATCTTCTACGAGGACGATGTCCCGGACGAGTGGAAGGACTACTACAAGGCCAACGTCGAGTTCTTCGACGAGCTGGGTTCCCCCGGCGGCGCCAGCAAGTTGGGCCTGATCGAGCGGGACCATCCGCTGGTCGGCGCGTTGCCGCCGCAGAGCCACGACGAGTGAGGCGCTGCCTCGGGCCGCCGCCCGAGGCGTGTGCCACCCTGAGCACCCGGTCTCGCACAATCGAGGAGATCCATCCGTGTCGCCCGCCGTCTCCCCCCGCCTGCCGGTCTTCCCCTGGGACCGCCTTGAGCCCTACAAGGCGACCGCCGCGGCGCACCCGGACGGGATCGTGGATCTGTCGGTCGGCACCCCGGTCGATCCCGTCCCCGAGCTGGTCAGGCGAGCGTTGACGGAAGCCGCCGACAGCCCCGGCTACCCCACCGTCTGGGGGACGCCCCGGCTGCGGGACGCGCTGGTCGACTGGACCGCCCGCCGCACCGGCGCGGCCGGCCTGGACCACCACGGGGTGCTGCCGGTCATCGGCTCCAAGGAGCTGGTGGCGTCGTTGCCCGCGCAACTCGGCCTCGGCCCGGGGGATCGGGTGGCGTACCCGGAGCCCGCGTATCCGACGTACGAGGTCGGTGCGCTGCTGGCCCGGAGCGAGCCCGTTCCCTACCGCGCGTCGCCCACCGCGCTCGATCCGAACGGGCTGCGGCTGCTCTGGCTCAACTCCCCCGCCAACCCCACCGGGCGCGTGCTGGGCGTCGCCGAGCTGCGCGCCGTCGTGTCCTGGGCGCGGGCGCACGGGGTGCTGGTGGTCAGCGACGAGTGCTATCTGGAGCTGGGTTGGGAGGCTGAGCCCGTCTCGGTGCTGCACCCCGAGGTGTGTGGCGACAGCCATCAGGGCCTGGTCGCCGTGCACTCGCTCTCCAAGCGGTCCAACCTGGCCGGCTATCGGGCGGCCTTCCTGGCCGGCGACCCGGCCGTGCTGGGCGAGCTGCTGGCCGTGCGGAAGCACGCCGGGATGATGCTCCCGGCCCCCGTGCAGGCGGCGATGGTGGTGGCGTTGGGCGACGACGAGCACGTCGTCGAGCAGCGGGCCCGCTACGCGGCCAGGCGCGCCGCGCTCCGCGAGGTCCTGCTCGCCCGGGGCTTCACCGTCGAACACAGCGAGGCGTCGCTCTATCTGTGGGCGACCCGGCAGGAGCCGTGCTGGGACACGGTGGCCGAGCTGAGCAAGCTGGGCGTCCTGGTCGCCCCTGGGGACTTCTACGGCCCGACGGGCGAGCGTTTCGTGCGCGTCGCCTTCACCGCCACCGACGAACGCGTCGCCGCCGCGGTGGCCCGCCTCTCCTGAGCCTCCCCGGGGTTCCCGGGGTATCCGCGACCGTGCCGGCCGGGCACGGCCGTCGGCCGTGCCCGGCGCCGGGGTCAGCCGGTGGCCAGGGCGGTGAGGGCTCGCCCGCCGGCGGAGAGCCGGGGCGCCACATCGACGCCCGCCTCGTTCACCACGTCGACGGCGGCCCGGCCGACGCCGTTCACCGTTTCGGTGAGCACGTCGGCGTCGCCGCTGCTCGCGGCCGGCCGGGTGTCGGCGGCCTGGGCCACGGCCGCCGTGCCCAGCAGGCCGGCGGCGCCGGCGACACAGCACATGGCGGCCCTGGCCAGGGTGTGACGTGCGGGATGCGACATGGGGAATCTCCTTTGCCGGCCGCGGACGTGCGACGGCCGCGGGCCTGGAAGGGGGCGTGAACGCCCCTCGTGGACGCCGTGCCTATCGTCCGTCGGGGCGATCGGTTGCGGTGGCGGCGGGTAAAGAATGCGTAATGCGCCGCACGGCCCAGCGGCCGTTCGTCGGCGAAACCCCCAACCCCGCACCCGCGCAGGTTATTTGACATCATGTCAACAGGCTGTTTCCGGCGTCGGGGAAGAACGACGTCCTGGCAAGGGCAACGCGGGGAGATTCGCGAAGAGTTCCGTGTGGGTGCTGGAAAAACGCGTGCCGATGTCCGGAGTTGACGGAGCGATGCCGAAGAACGGGATGCCGTGGTCTCTTTTGACGTGTCCCGTTCGGCGAGCGATTCCGGGCTTCGGAGTCGCGCCGCGCGGCGGCGGTACGGGGGTGCGCTTTGGCGGCGCTATGTGGCCGCGAAAAGCGAAATCCGCACGATCGCCGGGGAAGCCGTGGAATTGGCGTCGGAATCCCCGGCCTCCGCTGAATCCTCGGGTATCGCACGCCAGCCCTCGTCGGACCGCGCGGACTCCCAGACCCGACCGTCCCAGACGACGCGTTCGATGCCCAACTCGGCCGCCCGGGTCATCGACCAGTGCGCCACCCGCCACCCCGACTCGGCCGTGGCACCGGCGGGCATCGGCACCCACACGTCGCCGTCGCCGACCGGCGAGACGGTCAGTTCGGCGCCGAAGTCGCGGGTGAGCAGCCGCTCCAGCGCGGCCGTGTCCCCGGCGACCCGGTCGTTGCCCGTGGTGCAGTGGAGACCGGCCGCCACCCGCCCGGTCAGCGCTCCGGAGAGCAGCGCCGCGTTGGTCTCGTGCTTGGCGTACTCGTCGGGGTGCGCGCTGCGCTGCACCTCCTGCGCCGCCACCGTCAGCGGCAGCGTCAGGTAGTCGGGGACGTCGAGCAGCTCGTCGTAGAACGCGTCCGAGGCGTACACCGGGTCGGTGACCTCCTCGGGAGTGCCCCACCCCATCGAGGGGCGCTGCTGGAAGAGGCCGAGGGAGTCCCGGTCCCCGTAGTCGAGGTTGCGCAGGCTGGACTCCTGCATCGCGGTGGCGATCGCTATCGTCACCGCCCGCTCCGGCAGCTCGCGGGTGGCGCCGACGGCGGCGATGGTCGCCGCGTTGGCCGCCTGGGCCGGGGTGAGCTCATGGCTTCCCTCGCCGTCGGCGCCACGCGCCACGCAGTGCGGCTCACTGCGGGAACCCGCCTCGTACTGGATGGCGGCGTAGGCGCCCACGCCGAGCAGCACCAGGGTGGCCCCGGCGCCACGCACCAGGCGCCGTCTTCGCCGTGGGGCGGTCGTCCGTTCGGGCACCCGACGAGGGTAACGGCTGCGTCGAGTCCCGCTGGCCGCGCGGGTACCGTGACCCCCATGGAACGAGCGGCATCCACACCCAGCGACCTCGCCCGCCGGCCGGAGAAGGGCCCCGCCCCGCGCCTTGACCTGCGGCTCGACGCCGCCGAGCTCACCGCGCGGCTGGTGGACATCCCGTCGGTGAGCGGCGCCGAGGGCCCGCTGGCCGACGCGGTGGCCGACGCGCTCGGCGCGCTGCCCTGGCTGCGCGTCGACCGGTTCGGGGACAACGTGGTGGCCCGCACCGAACTGGGCCTGGCCGAGCGGGTCGTGCTCGCCGGCCATCTGGACACCGTGCCGGTCGCCGACAACCTGCCCTCCCGGCTCGACGCCGACGGCGTGCTGTGGGGCCTGGGCACCTGCGACATGAAGTCGGGCGTCGCGGTCCAGCTGCGCCTCGCCGCCACCCTGCCCCGGCCCAACCGCGATCTGACCTTCGTCTTCTACGACAACGAGGAGGTCGAGGCGGAACGCAACGGCCTGGGCCGGCTCGCCGCCGCCCATCCCGACTGGCTCGAAGGCGACTTCGCGGTGCTGCTCGAACCCTCCAACGGGCAGGTCGAGGGCGGCTGTCAGGGCACCCTGCGGGTGCTGCTGCGGCTGCCGGGGCAGCGTTCCCACTCGGCGCGCTCCTGGATGGGCGTCAACGCCATCCACGCCGCGGCCCCGGTGCTGACCAGGCTCGCCGCCTACGCCCCGCGCCGGGTGGACATCGACGGCCTCGAATACCGCGAGGGCCTCAACGCCGTCCGGATCGAGGGCGGCGTCGCCGGCAACGTGATCCCGGACTCCTGCGTGGTCACCGTCAACTACCGCTATGCCCCCGACCTGGACGAGGAGCGGGCGCTCGCCCATGTGCGGGAGGTCTTCGACGGCTGCGGCGTCACGGAGTTCGTGGTCGACGACCACTCGCCCGGCGCGCTGCCCGGCCTCTCGCATCCCGCCGCCCGCGCCTTCGTGGACGCGGTCGGCGGGCAGCCGATGCCCAAGTTCGGCTGGACGGACGTCTCCCGGTTCAGCGCCCTGGGCGTGCCGGCCGTCAACTACGGCCCGGGCGACCCGAACCTCGCCCACCGCCAGGACGAACGCGTCGCCACCGAGGCCGTGCTGGCCTGCGAGGAACGACTGCGCGCCTGGCTGACCGGCGGCTGACCCTCGGCGGGCCGCCAACTACTCCAGCAAGAGCCCAGCAAGCCCATGTGACCTATGGAACAGCGACGATTAGGTGAGGAGCGCGCCATGAGCAGCGCACAGCCCACGGGTGGGGACCCGGGAGACCAGCGGCGATCGGCCGTCGACGAGCCGCGCGAGCAGCGGCTCGGCCCGGTGGTGCGCCGCCGGGCCCAGGTGACGGTCGGCACGGCCGACCAACGTCTGCTGGACTCACGAGGGCCTTCGGACTGGGTCCACCAGGACCCCTGGCGGGTGCTGCGCATCCAGTCCGAGTTCGTCGAGGGCTTCGGCGCGCTCGCCGAACTCGGCCCGGCCGTCTGCGTCTTCGGCTCCGCCAGGACCAGGCCGGGCGCGCCCGAGTACGAGACCGCGCGGCAGATCGGCCAGGGCCTGGCCGAGGAGGGCTTCGCGGTGATCACCGGCGGCGGCCCCGGCGCCATGGAGGCGGCCAACCTCGGCGCCAGCGAGGCCGGCGGGGTCTCCGTCGGGCTGGGCATCGAGCTGCCCTTCGAGCAGGGCCTCAACCCCTATGTGGACGTCGGGATCAACTTCCGCTACTTCTTCGTCCGCAAGACGATGTTCGTCAAGTACGCCCAGGGCTTCCTGGTGCTGCCCGGCGGCCTCGGCACCATGGACGAGCTGTTCGAGGCGCTCACCCTGGTCCAGACCCAGAAGGTGACCCGCTTCCCGATCGTCCTCTTCGGCTCGGCCTACTGGGGCGGCCTCGCCGACTGGCTCCGGGACACCGTGATCGCGCAGGGCAAGGCGTCCCCGCGCGACGAGGAGCTGTTCCGGATCACGGACGACGTGGAGGAGGCCATCCGCCTGGTCACCAAGCCCTGACCACCCGGCCGGCGGTCAGGCCAGGCCCCGCCTGGCCACCGCCGGCGGGCGGTGCCCCGCGATCGAGGCCACCATCTCCAACACCTGCCGGGTCTCGGCCACCTCGTGCACCCGGTAGACCCGGGCACCCAGCCAGGCCGAGATCGCGGTGGTCGCCAGCGTGCCGATCAGCCGCTCCTTGACCGGCCGGTCGAGCGTCTCCCCGACGAAGTCCTTGTTGGAGAGCGAGACCAGCACCGGCCAGCCCTGGGCCGCCATCTCGCCCAGCCGCCTGGTGGCCTCCAGGGAGTGCCGCGTCGACTTCCCGAAGTCGTGCCCGGGATCGATCAACACCGCGTCCCCGCGCACCCCGAGCGCCACCGCGCGCTCCGCGAGGCCGACGGTGACCCGCAGGATGTCCGCCATCACATCGTCGTACCGCACCCGGTGCGGACGGGTGCGCGGCCTGGCGCCGCCCGCGTGCGTGCAGACCAGCCCGACGCCGTGCCGGGCGGCCACCTCGGCCAGCTTCGGATCGACGCCGCCCCAGGCGTCGTTGAGCAGATCGGCACCCTCGGCGCAGGCCGCGTCCGCCACCTCGTGCCGCCAGGTGTCCACGCTGATCACCACCTCGGGGTGCCGGGACCGCACCTCGGCGACGAAGCCCGCGGTGCGGCGGATCTCCTCCGCCGCGTCCACCTCGGCGCCAGGACCCGCCTTGACCCCGCCGATGTCGATGATCGCCGCGCCCTCGTCCACCGCGCGGTCCACCCGCTCCAGCGCGGCCCGCTCCTGGAAGGTGGCGCCCTGGTCGTAGAAGGAGTCGGGCGTCCGGTTGACGATCGCCATGATCACCGGCTCGTCGGCGGCGAACTCCCGCGTCCCCAGGCGCAACACGCTGCTCAGCTCTCCCTCTCCCGGCCCGGCGCCCCACGGGTCTTCGGGGGTGCCCGACCTCCGAACCTACCTGCCCAGCGGTGTCGGTGCCCCATGGGAGACTCCGAGGAGGCACACACAGGGGAGATCACGGTGTTCTGGTTCTTGATGGTCGCGATGGTCGTGGTGATCGCGGCGGTGACGCTGGCGGTGCTCAGCAGCGGCGACGGCACGGGCGCGCCGGCCACCGGCGGGCTGCGGGACGTCGAGCCCGACCGGCCGGCCGATCCGCTGCCGCTGGACCGGCCGCTGGCGCCGGCCGACGTGGTGCGCGTCCGCCTCCCGGTCGCCCCGCGCGGCTACCGCATGGCCGAGGTGGACGACGTGCTCGATCGGCTCGCCGCCGAGCTGGCCGAACGCGACGCCCGCATCGCCGACCTCCAACACGCGCTCGGCCAGGCCCAGTCCACCCAGGCGCCACCCCCCACCTCCGACCCCCACCCCTGACCGGCCCACCCCGGCGCACCCCGGCGCGCCGGCCCCGAGCGGGGCGCCCTGCCCCACCGCCCTGGCTCGGTCGATGACCGCCGGTGCCGGCGGGCGGTCCGGATCGGGTTCCGGCCTGACCGGGTCTGCCCGAACGGGCTCGCCGCGCCGGCCGAGCGGTCGCGCCCTCGTCCGGGTGGGTCGGCGGGGCCCGCCGCGCCGGCCGGCGCGCGGTCAGGCGCCGTCGAAGTCGGGCCGCCGCTTGGCGAGGAAGGCGGCGACGGCGCCGCGGTGGTCCCGGGTGGCGCCGAGCGCGGACTGGAGCTCCGCCTCCTTCTCCAGGCTCGCCGCCAGACCGTGTTCGGTCGCGAAGTCCAGCGCGTCCCTGAGGGCCGCGTAGGCGAGCGTCGGGCCCCGGGACAGCTCCACCGCGACGGCCCGCGCGCTCGCCGCCAGCTCCTCGTCGGGCACCACGCGCTGCGCCAGTCCGAGCTGTTCGGCCTCGGCCGCCTCCACCGCTCGGGGAAACAGCAGCAACTCCGCCGCCCTGGCCCGCCCCACCGTGCGCGGCAGCGTCCAGGAGAGGCCGGAGTCGGCGGCCAGACCGATTCCCGCGAAAGCGGTGTGAAAAGAGGCGCCGCGGGCCACCACCCGGTAGTCGGCGGCCAGAGCGAAACCGAAACCCGCGCCCGCCGCCACTCCGTTGACGGCGGCCACCACCGGTTTCCGCATTTCGCTCAGCGTCCGCGCGATCGGCGAGTAGTGCGCGCGGACGGTGGCCAGCGGGTCGCCGTCCCCTTCGAGCGCCGCCGCGTGTTCCCTGAGGTCCTGTCCGACGCAGAAGGCGCGCCCGTTTGCGGCGAGCAGAACCGCCCGCACTCGCGAATCCGCCGCCGCCTCGGCGAGCCGGTCGCGGAGCGCCTCCTTGGTCTCGTGATTGAGGGCATTCATCGCCTCGGGGCGATTCAGTGTGACAGTCGCCAGACTCTCGGTCACCTCGTAGAGCACCGTCTCCGTCATGCCGCTCAGCATGACGCGCGGAACACGTCGGGAGAACCCCGCAGGAGCGGGCGATCGCCGAATTGAGTGGTTTTGCGTGTGTGCGTTGCCGAAGGGAGACCGCCCAATGTTGGTCATGGGACCCATTCATGCGGGATAATGAAGTCAAGCAATGTGTTCGACGCCGACGGCGCTCGCGTCATCGGCTGCGACGAGCTGGTTCAGGAAGGGGAACGAGCATGGCGGCCATGAAGCCGCGGACGGGCGATGGTCCGCTTGAGGTGACCAAGGAGGGGCGGGGCATCATCATGCGCGTTCCGCTCGAAGGCGGTGGCCGACTCGTTGTCGAGCTGACCCCGGACGAGGCGGTCGCACTCGACGAGGAGCTGAAGAAGGTAACCGGCTGACGCCGCGCCGTTCCGCGTTGATCCTGTGGCGCCGCCCCGGAGAATTCCTCCGGGGCGGCGTCGTTTGTCGTGTCGCCGCCGGTGCGGGGATCAGTGATGCGCCGCACACAGCAGCCCGTCGCCGACCGGCAGCAGCGCGGGGGCCAGCCGGTCGCTCTCCCGGACGGCGCGCAGCAACTCCCGCAGCCGGCGCACCTCAGTGGGCTGCGCGGCCGAGTCCACGGTGCGTCCGCCGGCGAAGACCCCGGCGAGACAGACCAGCCCGCCGGGGCGCAGCAGCCGCAACGATTCTGCGAGATAGTCCAGGTACTCAAGGCGGTCGCCGTCGCAGAACACCAGGTCGTAGCCGCCGTCGGTGAGCCGGGGCAGCACGTCGAGGGCGTGGCCCGGGATGATCCTGGTGCGGTTGGCGGGGAAGCCGGCCAACCGGAACGCCTGCCGCGCGAACTGCTGCCGGTCGGGCTCGGTGTCCACGGTGGTGAGCACCGCCTCCGGACGCATCCCCGTCAGCAGGTGGATGCCGGAGACGCCGGTGCCGGTGCCGATCTCGACCACCGCCCGCGCGCCCGAGACCGTGGCCAGCAGCCGCAGCGCGTCGCCCGTGCCGGGGGAGACCGCGCGCACCCCGGCCTCAAGCGCCCGCTCACGGGCCCAGGCCAACGCCGTGCCCTCGGCGCTTTCGGCGTCCGGTGCGCCATACGCCTCGGCGAACGCCCAGCTCGTCAGCCGGTTGCCGGTAATGGCCCTCTCCTGTCCCCGTCTGTCACGCGCCTTGACTGTATCGACTTCGGTGGGGAACAGGATGCCCGCCTCTGACGTTGGTCAGGGCAGTTGGTCTGTGTCCCCAGGGTGTTCCGGGGGTCCTTCGGGCGCTCGCCCGGGGGCTCCACGGAAAAGCAGGCCAAAAATGCTTATCCGGAGCTAACGGGCGAGGTGGCTATGGTAGGGGCTCCACTGGACACCACCAGAGCCGACAGGGGAGGTGCGGCCGCGTCCACCGGCCAGGGAGTGTTCGCGCGCTTCCGGTGGTCCTTCGGCGGGCCGAATTCCGTGACAGACAACGCTGACAGCGACCGAGCGCAGGGCACCACCGAGACCGCCGACGGCACCACCAAAGCCGTGGCCACCTTCAGCACGGGCGCTGACAGCCAGGGGTGGGCTCCCCCCAGCTGGGAGGAGATCGTCAGCACCCACAGCGCTCGCGTCTACCGCCTGGCCTACCGGCTCACGGGCAACCAGCACGACGCGGAGGACCTCACCCAGGAGGTCTTCGTCCGGGTCTTCCGCTCGCTGTCCACCTACACCCCCGGCACGTTCGAGGGCTGGCTGCACCGCATCACCACCAACCTCTTCCTGGACTCGGTGCGCCGCAAGCAGCGCATCAGGTTCGACGCCCTCGGCGACGACGCGGCCGACCGGCTGCCCAGCAAGGAGCCCACGCCCCAACAGCACTTCAACGACACCCACTTCGAC
Organism: Streptomyces profundus; assembly: GCF_020740535.1. Classification (NCBI taxonomy): domain Bacteria; kingdom Bacillati; phylum Actinomycetota; class Actinomycetes; order Kitasatosporales; family Streptomycetaceae; genus Streptomyces; species Streptomyces profundus. Next base: position 2,133,873 of record NZ_CP082362.1, on the reverse strand, counting down.
GCCGATGTGCAGCAGGCACTGGACACGCTCGCCCCCGACTTCCGCGCCGCCGTGGTGCTCTGCGACATCGAGGGGCTGAGCTACGAGGAGATCGCCACCACCCTCGGCGTCAAGCTGGGCACGGTCCGCAGCCGTATCCACCGGGGCCGCTCCCATCTGCGCAAGGCGCTGCGCCACCGCTCGCCGGGGGAGCGCGCCGCCCGCGACGCCACGCCCGATCCGGTTCTCGCCGCGGCCCCAGCCGCCTGCGGAGCAGCGGAAGGCGCGATGGAGTGACCGCTGTCCCCGAGTCCGGCCCCGCGGACCGTCATCTGGGAGAGAGCCTCGCCGCCCTGGTGGACGGCGAGCTGTCCCATGACCGAAGAGACCGGGTGCTGGCCCATCTCGCCACCTGCGCGCACTGCAAGACCGAGGCGGAGGCCCAGCGTCGGCTGAAGAGCGCCTTCGCCGCGAGTCCGCTCCCCGGGCCTTCCGCCGGCCTGCTGGCCAGGCTGCAGAACGTGCCGGCCGAGAGCGTCGAGCCGACGCGGTCCATCGGCGAAGGGCCTCCGCCGCCCGGCGAGGACGGCCCGCCGTCCGCCGGCACCCCTCCCAAACGTTCGAGCGCGTTCCGGCTGGACATGCTGCCCGGCGGCCGGGGCCGCTCCTCCCTGTTGCCCCCCGCCTCCCTCGGCGGGGATCGTGGCTTTCGGATACATGAGTCGCCGGTGCTCGGCCGGGCGAACCGCGGCCATCGGATCGCGTTCGCCGCCGCGGGCGCGGTGTCGCTCGCGGCCTTCGCCATCGGCGGCGCGGTCAGCAACGCGGGCGCCGGTGGCCCGGCGGTCACCGCCTCCGCCCCGAGCACCATCACCGCCGGCAGCGGCGTCGCCCCCGGCGGCGGGCCGCGCCCGATGACGGCGCGCGCCGACGACGAGGGCCAGGCGGCCGGGGCGCTGCGCGCCCAGCCGGTCGCCGACGGCGGCCCGGCGGCGCCCTCGGCCTCCCCTGTGCGGCACTTCACCCTGCTGGGCAGCAGTCTTCCGGCGGACCACGGCCCCTCTCCGGTGCCCGAGGCCACGCCGCCGGTCACCACGGCATCGCCGCTCATAGGCCCGCTGCGCCCCGAGCACACCACGCCGAGCGCTCTCGGCGCTGTGAGTCCGCGCTGAGATCGCCTGATCGACCTGGTTGAATGCAGCCCGGGGAAGAGGACGGCGCGGACACGATGGGGACGGCGGCCATGGACAAGGGGAACGGTGTCGAGCGGCGGGATGGCCCAGGTCATCCCTGGGGCTCGCCCGACCGCGCCGATCGCGGCGCGGCCTCCCCGGCCGAGCCGGCCGGCGCCGCCTCGGGCGCCGCCAGCGGCAGCGAGGACCCGTACAGCACGCCGCCCTACGGCCAGCCCGGCCCCTGGGCGCCGGCGCCGCCCGTGCAGCGCCCCGATCCGACGCCGCCGGCCGGCGTCCGCCTGCCGCCCCCGGCGGACGGCGGCAGCCTCGGCGGCGCGGCCCCGCTGGCCGCGTCGTCCGGTGCGGCAGCGCCGCCGGACGGGCCGTCCGGCCGTTACAACCCCTGGGCCGCTTCCGCCCCCGTGCCCGCCCCGGTGCCGCTGGCCGCGACCGCGACCGCGTCGCAGGAGAGGCCGCCGCGCTCCCGGGGCAGGTCGTTCAGGCTGGTGGCCGGCGCGGCGCTGTTGGCCCTGGTGGCCGGGGTGCTGGGCGGTGTGGTCGGGGTCCAGTTGGAGCGGGGCGGCGCCTTCAGCGAGGTGCGGTTGCCGCAGACCTCGGGCGAGGTCGTCGCAGCGCCCGATGGCAGCATCGCCGCCATCGCCAACGCGCTGCTCCCCGGCGTGGTCACGCTGCACGCCGCCGGCGGCCAGTCGGGCACCGGCTTCGTGCTGGACGACCGCGGCCATATCCTCACCAACTCCCATGTCGTCACGGGCGCTTCGGGGGCCAGCCGGCTGGTCGACGTCACCTTCAGCAGCGGGGACACGGTCAGCGGTCAGGTGGTCGGCGGGCACGGTGGCTACGACCTGGCCGTCGTCAAGGTCTCGGGTGTCTCCGGGCTCACCCCGCTGGAGCTGGGCGATTCGGATCTGGTGCGGGTGGGCGATCCGGTGGTGGCCATCGGCTCCCCGTTCGGCCTCGCCGGCACGGTCACCTCCGGGATCATCAGCGCCACCGAGCGTCCGATCACCGCCGGCGGCGAGCAGGCGGACGGCTCCGACATCAGCTATGTGAACGCCCTCCAGACGGACGCGCCGATCAACCCGGGCAACTCCGGTGGCCCGCTGGCCGACGCCGACGGTCGGGTGATCGGCGTCAACAGCGCGATCCGCAGCGTGGACAACGGCGGCTCCGAGGCGGGCAGCGTCGGCCTCGGCTTCGCCATCCCCATCAACCAGGCGAAGGATGTCGCCGAGCAGCTCATCAACACCGGGCGGGCCACCCACCCGGTGATAGGGGTCACCCTGGACACCCGCTACGCGGGCGAGGGCGCCCGGGTCGGCAGCTCCACGGACGATCCGTCGGTGGTGCCGGACAGCCCGGCCGACCTGGCCGGCGTCCGGGACGGCGATGTGATCACGGCGGTCGACGGTCAGCGGGTGCTGGGCGCCGACGAGTTGATCATCAAGATCCGCAGCCACCGCCCCGGGGATCAGCTGACGCTGACCATCGAGCGCGGCGATCAGGAGCTGACGCTGGATGTGGTGCTCGGCGAGTCCGCCGGCTGACGGAGGCGGTGTCCCGCGCATCCCGAGGTGCCCGAACCATCCCTTTACCCGTTGCTCGTTCCGATGGTCTCCCCTCCGCCAGGCACCCCGGGGTACCGTGGCCATCTACTCGTTTGCGTGAGGGAGCTGTCCGGTGTTCTTCGATATAGGGTCCCTAGAGTTCATCACGCTGATCATCCTGGCCATTCTGGTCTTCGGTCCGGAAAAGCTGCCCAACATGATCCGCGAGGTGGTGCAGTTCGTTCGGAAGATCCGCGCGTTCTCCGACAACGCCAAGCAGGACATCCGCTCGGAGTTGGGACCGGAGTTCAAGGACTTCGAGTTCGAGGACCTCAACCCGAAGACCTTCGCCAAGAAGCACCTGATGGACAACGACGACCTCGGCCTCCGCGAGCTGGCGAACGACCTCGATGTGCGCAAGGAGCTGACGGAGGTCACGGACGCCATCAACGGCCGCACCTCCGTCGAGCGCAACAAGCCGGGCGGGGCCCGCCCCGGCACCAGCCTCGCCAAGCAGCGCAAGCCGTCCAGCGCCCAGGGCGCCCAGACCGCCGAGGCGGCCAAGCCCACCACCAGCCTCGCCAAGGACGGCCAGGAGCCGGCGGGCACGGTCAAGCTCGGCAAGGGCGCCGACCGGCTCGCCAAGGACACCACCCCTTCGGACGCACCGCGGGCCGCGGCCCCCGCCGCCGAGGCGGCGCCCGCCGAGGCCCCGGCCTTCGACCTCGACGCCACCTGACTGGATCGAGCCCCTTTGGGGCATATGCCGGCCCCCGCTCACCGGCCGCGCCCGACAGCGCGTAGCGGGATGGCTATCCTCCCTATGTCCGGGGTGTGCCCAGGACAAGGGCAATGAGGAGGCGTCGGCACATGGAGACGACGAGTCGGGCGGAGCCGCACGACGCGACAGGTGACGATTCCGGTAGTGGGGGCAAGGTCCGGGGTGTGCCGGGGGCCCGCCCGGTGCTCGCGGGCTATCTCGCCGCCGACTTTCCCTGGTACGGGCTGGACGACGCGTTCACCGGGCCCCGTTGGCTGACCCAGGTCGGCATGGCGGCCGACGGCTCGGTCGAGCACGGCGCCACGGGACACGGCCAGGAGCCGACGCTGCGCGCCGAGCTCGGCCACGAGGACCAGCGGTTCACCAGCGTGGTCACCGTCGCGGGGCGGCCGGTGCGGCGCAGCCCCGACGGCCATGGCGTGCTGGAGGCCACCTCGCCGGCCTCAGCGGCCTGGCTGGCCGGCTCCGGGCTGCTGGCCTGCACCTGGCCGGCCCAGATGGAGCGGGCGCTCCGACAGGACTGGCTGGAACAACAGACGTCCATCGCCTGGGAGTTGGCCGACGACCTGGAGAGCAGCGGCTGGAGCGAGCTGTCCCTCCCGGTGGACGGGGTGCCCACCTCGTTCCACTACCGCGAGTCGGAGTACGGCTGGGTGCTCGCCGGGGCCGCGCCGCACGGCGTGCACATCGGCGCCTACGGCCGGGGCATGAGCGCCTATGGCCTCGGCTTCGCCGTGATCAAGGACATCGAGAGCTACTCGGTGCGCGGCTAGCCGCGCAGCTGGGCCGGGCCGAGGCCCGGCCCAGGCGGATCCCCGGAACCGTCGGACCCCCGAGACCCCCGAGACCCCTCAGAACTTCGCGCGCGGAGTGATCCCCAGGGACATGCCGGCCAGGCCGCGCTGCCGCGCCCCCAGCGCCGAGGCGATCGAGCGCAGCGCGACGCCCGCCGGCGAGTCCGGGTCGGAGAGCACCACGGGGCGGCCGTCGTCGCCGCCCTCCCGCAGCCGCACATCGATCGGGATGCTGCCCAGGACCGGCACCTTGGCGCCCGTCGTCCGCGTCAGGCCCTCGGCGACGCGCTCGCCGCCGCCGGTGCCGAAGACGTCCACCAGCTCGCCGCAGTGCGGGCACGGCAGGCCCGCCATGTTCTCCACCACCCCGACGATCTTCTGGTGGGTCTGCACCGCGATGGAGCCGGCCCGCTCGGCGACCTCGGCCGCCGCCTGCTGGGGCGTGGTCACCACCAGGATCTCGGCGCCCGGCACCAGCTGGGCCACCGAGATGGCGATATCGCCCGTGCCGGGCGGCAGGTCGAGCAGCAGCACATCCAGATCGCCCCAGAAGACGTCGGCGAGGAACTGCTGAAGCGCCCGGTGCAGCATCGGGCCGCGCCAGACCACCGGCGCGTTGCCCGGCGTGAACATCCCGATGGAGATCACCTTCACGCCGTGCGCGGTGGGCGGCATGATCATGTTCTCCACCTGGGTGGGCCGCGCCTCCGTGCCCAGCATCCGGGGCACCGAGTGGCCGTAGATGTCGGCGTCCACCACGCCGACCTTCAGCCCGTCCGCCGCCAGCGCCGCCGCCAGGTTGACCGTGACCGACGACTTGCCGACGCCGCCCTTGCCCGAGGCGACCGCGTAGACCCGGGTCAACGAACCCGGCTGGGCGAACGGGACCTCGCGTTCGGCCTGGCCGCCCCTGAGCGTGTTGGCCAGCTCCTTGCGCTGCTCGTCGCTCATCACGTCCAGCTCGACCCGCGCGTCCCGCACGCCGGCGACGCCCCGCACGGCCTCCGTCACCTCGGCGGTGATGGACTCGCGCATCGGGCAGCCCTGGATCGTGAGATAGATCGCCACCGTGACGACGCCGTCCGCGTCGATGGCGATCGACTTCACCATGCCGAGGTCCGTGATGGGACGGTGGATCTCCGGATCGTTCACCCGCCCCAGCGCGGCCCGCACATCGTCCTCGGTGGGCAGGGTGCCGGTGGCGCCGGGCGCTGGGGGAATATCGGTAGCCATGCCCCCGATGGTACGGCGCACGGGATCGGCACAGGGACCGCCCCTTTCCCCGCGTCGCGGGGAGCCCGGTACGCTGCCGCCACATCAGCCCCACGGGACGAGAGGCAGCCACCGTGATCGCTCGCGCGTCCGCAACACACCCCCGGTGGCGCAGGGTTCTGGCGGGCGTGGTGTCCGGGGTCACGCTGCTCGTCGGCTCATCCGCGTGCGGCTCGTCCGAGGAGCCGCCGGAGGAGACCAACGGCGTGGACGAGCTGTCGCCCGACGAGATCGAGGAGACCGCCAGGACGGCGGCGGCCGAGGCCACCAGCGTGCGGCTGTCCGGCACCGTGGTCGCCGACGGCGCCTCCTACCGGCTGGACATGCGGCTCGGCCCCGACGGCGCCGTGGGCGAGGTCTCGGCCGAGGGCGCCACCTTCGAACTGCTGCGGGTCGGCGACGAGATGTACATGCGGGCCGACGCCGCGTTCTGGGAGACCGAGGGCATCCCCGAGGAGCTGGAGTCCGACCCCACGCAGAAGCTCGACGGCAAGTACGTGCTGGTCGTCACGGACGACCCGGCCTACGCCGAGCTGAGCGGCTTCACCGAGAAGGACGCGCTGCTGGAGGCGGTGCTCACGATGGAGGGCACCAGGACCGCCGGCGAGGAGGGCGAGGTGGACGGGGTCCGCACCATCCAGCTCGACGCGGCCGAGGGCGCGGGCGGCACCCTGGACGTCTCCCTGGACGGCACGCCCTATCCGCTGCGGCTGCGCAGGGGCGGCGACGCCGGCGACCTCAAGCTGACCGACTGGGGCGAGGACTTCACCCTGCACCCGCCGGCCGACGACGAGATCGTCGACTACGGGGACGCGCTGCTGCCGCGCGAGTGACGGCCCGATCGAGGAGGTCAGCCGCGCTTCCGGCGCCGGCGGCGGGTGGGCAGGCCGGTCGGCGTCGGCACCCGGGTGCTGGCGGGTGTCGGCAGGGGCGGCGCCGCGCCGCCGTCGTCCGGCATCGTGCCGGGGCCCTGGCTGGTCCCGCCGGCCGGCGTGAACCGCAGCACCCGGCACTCCGCGTTCCACCGCTCGGCCAGGGCGGCGGTGTCCGGCGCGTTGAGCCGCTTGGTGGCCAGCTCGACCACCGCCGCCGCCCTCACCTGATCGTCCGGGGCGGGCTCCGCCACCTCGGCCGGCCAGACCACCAGCCGGCCACCCTTGTCCTTGCTGCGGCAGCTCACCGTGGCCCGCGCCCCGTCGGCCAGGCCGAGGCCGTCCAGCGGCTGCTCGCCCGGGCCGCCCACCAGCCAGACGGCGCCCTCGTGCCAGACATGCCACAGGGCGCGGGGCGGCCCCTCGGGGCCGCGCACCCACACCAGTGCGGACTTCTTCGCCGACTCCTCGATCAGGGCCCGGTCGAAGCCGGGTTCAGCCGCTGTCGCCATGGCGCGAGCCTAGCGGCGTCAGCCGCTACGCCGACAGGCCGAGAGCGGCCATCCGCTTGGTGTGCGCCTCGGTGATCCGGGAGAACATCCGGCCGATCTCGGCCAGATCGAAGCCGTCGGCGACGCCGCCGACCAGCATGGTGGAGAGCGCGTCCCGGTCCGCCACCACGCGCTGGGCCTGGGAGAGCGCCTCGCCCATCAGCCGCCGCGCCCACAGCGCCAGCCGGCCACCCACCCGGGGCTCGGCCTCGATCGCCGAGCGCACCCGCTCCACGGCGAACGAGGCGTGCCCGGTGTCGTCCAGCACCCCCAGCACCAGCCGACGGGTGTCCGAGTCGAGGCGGGAGGCCACCTCGCGGTAGAAGTCGGCCGCGATGGCGTCCCCCACATACGCCTTGACCAGGCCCTCCAGCCAGTCCGAAGGCGCGGTCAGCCGGTGGAACTCGTCGAGCGGGGCGGCGAACGGGCGCATCGCGTCCGTCGGGTCCTCGTCGATCTCCCGCAGCCGCTCGGTCAACTGCTCGAAGTGCTGGAACTCGGCCGTCGCCATCCGGGCCAGGGCCGCCTTGTCGGTCAGCCCGGGAGCCAGCTTGGCGTCCTCGGCCAGCCGCTCGAAGGCGGCCAGCTCCCCGTAGGCGAGCGCGCCCAGCAGATCCACGACGGCCGCCCGATACCGGGGGTCGGCGGACGCCTCGGCCCAGTCGGTCGCGGCGATCCCGCTCGGGGGCGCCTGCGCGGTATCGACCTGTTCCGCTGCGTCGTCGGTCGGATCCGCGGGTTCTGCGGCTGAGTCGGGGTTCTGCGGCGTCTCCATGGCCAAGGAGAATAGTCCCAGGGCAGGGAACCGGGGACCCTCGGAAGTCCGCCTCCGAAACGGGGCCTGACATATGTGCGTGGTTCCGAGGTACAGTGCTATAGAGGCTCGCCCGGATGCGGTGGGTCCCATTCCAAGCTGGAGTCTCCTGGGCCCGGGTAATGCGGAGCCCCAGGGCCCCTGCGGATGTCCGGTCGGTGGCCCGATCGGCTCCGACTTGACCAGCCCTCACGCGGATCGTGCGCCCCGCACGGACCGCGGCCCGAGGGACCCGCTCGCGCGGTGCGTGCGCTTGAGCGAGACGACCGGGTCCCGCGCCGACTGGCCGGCCCTCCAAGGCCGCCCAGGCAACGACGCGGTACGCAGACCCGCCTCGCCGCCGTGTGCCGCGTCACACAGAAGAGGCAACCACGCTGTCCGCTACCACGACATTTCGAGATCTCGGCATCCTCGCCGAGACCGCCGAGGCCCTTGAGGCCGTCGGCATCGTCAGCCCGTTCCCCATCCAGGAGATGACGCTTCCCGTCGCCCTGGCGGGCAAGGACGTCATCGGGCAGGCCAAGACCGGCACGGGCAAGACCCTCGGCTTCGGCCTGCCGCTGCTGGAGGCCGTCACCGTCCCCGCCGACGTCGAGGCCGGCCGCGCCACGGCCGACCAGCTCACGGACGCCCCCCAGGCGTTGGTCGTCGTCCCCACCCGTGAGCTCTGTCAGCAGGTCACCAACGACCTGCTCACCGCCGGCAAGGCGCGCAACGTCCGCGTGCTCTCCATCTACGGCGGCCGGGCCTACGAGCCGCAGGTCGACGCCCTGAACAAGGGCGTCGACGTGGTCGTCGGCACCCCGGGCCGGCTGCTCGACCTGGCGGGACAGCGCAAGCTGCGCCTCTCCCACGTGCGCAGTCTGGTGCTGGACGAGGCCGACGAGATGCTCGACCTCGGCTTCCTGCCGGACGTCGAGAAGATCATCGAGCACCTGCCGGCCAAGCGGCAGACCATGCTCTTCTCCGCCACCATGCCGGGCCAGGTCATCGGCCTCGCCCGCCGCTACATGAACCAGCCCACCCACATCACGGCCACCGCGCCGGATGACGAGGGCGCCACTGTGGCGAACACCACCCAGCACGTCTACCGGGCCCATTCGATGGACAAGCCCGAGCTGGTGGCCCGGATCCTCCAGGCCGACGGCCGGGGCCTGGCCATGGTCTTCTGCCGCACCAAGCGGACGGCCGCCGATGTGGCCGACCAGCTCGCCCGCCGCGGCTTCGCCGCCGGCGCGGTGCACGGCGACCTCGGCCAGGGCGCCAGGGAGCAGGCGCTGCGCGCCTTCCGCAACGGCAAGGTCGACGTGCTGGTCTGCACCGATGTCGCCGCTCGCGGCATCGATGTGGACGGCGTCACCCACGTGATCAACTACCAGACGCCGGAGGACGAGAAGACCTACCTGCACCGCATCGGCCGCACCGGCCGCGCGGGCGCGGCCGGCATCGCCGTCACCCTGGTGGACTGGGACGACATCCCGCGCTGGCAGCTGATCAACAAGGCGCTGGTGCTGGCGTTCCCCGACCCGCCGGAGACGTACTCCACGTCGCCGCACCTCTTCGCCGAACTCGGCATCCCCGAGGGCACCCGAGGCACCCTGCCGCGCGCCGAGCGCACCAGGGCGGGGCTTGACGCCGAGGAGGTCGAGGACCTCGGCGGCCCCCAGGCCAAGCGGGGTGGCCGACGAGGCCAGAGCGCGGCGGCCGAGGCGCCGGCGAAGCGGCCGGCCAGGCCCAAGCGGCAGCGTCGCCGCACCCGGGCCGGCGAGCCCCTCGCCGACGGCGCGACGGCTGCCCCGGCCGCCGCCCCGGCGGATGGCGCGGCGGCGGACGGCGCGGCGGCGGAGGGCGATGCCCCCCGCGCGCCCCGGCGACGTCGCCGCCGCACCCGAGGCGGCGCCGGCACCCCGGCGGGCAGCTGACCGGGCACCGGCCCGAACGGTTCGCCCGACCGACCAAGGCACACCAGGCATGACCTGTCCGGTCCCCGGCCCCAAGGCCCGGAGACCGGACAGCGCCGTTTCCGGCCCCACGGAAGCGGACGCCTCGGCGGCCGGCCCCGCCACCGACCGCCGCCCGTTGTCCCCTCGGTGAAGCCTCCGGCCCTCCGGCCCGAGGGGCGGCTGGGCGCGGCCGGGGGGTCGGCGGGCGGTACTGTTCTGCGCGTGAGCAGACCGCCGTTTCTGGTGCCGCCGCCGGGCGTGCGGGCGTACCCGTTGGCCACCCGGCGGGGTGAGTTCGCCGTGTTGGACATCGAGCCCGGCGGCCCGCCGGCCGGGACCGTGCTGTTGGTGCCGGGGTTCACCGGCAGCAAGGAGGACTTCATCGCGCTCCTGGAGCCGATCGCCGCGGCCGGCTACCGGGCGGTGGCGGTGGACGGGCGCGGTCAGTACGAGTCGGCGGGCGATCTGGCCCGCCGGTCCTATGGACTTGGCGCGCTGGCCGAGGACGTGTTGGCACAGGCCGACTCGTTGTCGGGGTCGTTGTCGGGGTCGGGGTCTGGCCCGGGGGCTGGGTCGGCGCCGCATCTGGTGGGGCATTCGCTCGGTGGTCTGATCGCGCGGGGTGCCGTGCTGCGGTCGGCGGCGGCCGGGCCGGTGCCGTTCGCGTCGTTGACCCTGATGGCCTCGGGGGCCGGCCGGGTGGCCGCCGGCCAGCGGTGGCGGGCGCGGGCGCTGTCGGTGGGGCTGCCGCTGCTGGGGCAGCGGCGGCTGTGGTGGATGCTCCAGCCGAAGGCGGACACCTCGGCGTCCTGGGAGTTCCTGCGCCGCCGGTGGTTGGCCACTTCGCCGGGGCAGCTGCGGAACACGGGGCGCACCCTGCGGCACGAGCCGGACCGGGTGGCGGCGCTGGCGGCGACGGGGCTGCCGGTCCATGTGCTGTCCGGGGAGCGGGACGCCGCGTGGCCGGTGTCCGAGCTGGATCTGATGGCGGAGCGGCTGCGGGCGCGCCGCACCGTGATCGAGGGTGCCGAGCACTCGCCCAACGCGGAGCGCCCGGCCGCCACGGCCGCCGCGCTGGCGGCGTTCTGGGGGTCGGTCAGCGGGTGATCGGGGCGCTGCCCGAGGCGCGTTCCAGCAGGGCGGCGTAGGCGTCGGGCGCCGTGGTGTTGAGGCCGAGCGGGCAGGGCTTGCGCGTGCCGTGGTAGTCGCTTGAGCCGGTGGCCAGCATGCCGACGTCGGCCGCCATCCCGTGGAGCCGGTCGCGGGTCGGCTGGTCGTGGTCGTGGTGGTCGGCCTCGACGCCGTCCAGGCCGCCCTCGGCCAGGCGCAGGATGGCGCTCTCCGGCACGCATCTGCCCCGTTTGACGGCGAGCGGGTGCGCGAAGACGGCGACGCCGCCGGCCTGGTGGATCAGCCGTATCGCCTCGAACGCGTCCAGTTCGTGCTTGCCGACGTGGGCGCGGCCCCCGTCCCCGATCCACTCCAGGGTGAACGCGGCGGACACGTCCTCGATGACGCCGGCCTCCACCATCGCCGCCGCGATATGCGGCCGGCCGACCGTGCCCTGGGCCAGCTCGCGGACCCGCTCCCAGCTGATCGGGACGCCGCGCTCCTGGAGGCGGCGGACGATGGCCTGGGCGCGGGGCACCCGGTCGTCGCGCAACAGGGCGCGTTCGGCGGCGAGTCGGGGCTCGTCGGGGTCGAAGAGGTAGGCCAGCATGTGGAGGCTGACGCCGTCGAGGCGGCAGGACAGCTCGGCGCCCGGCACCAGGGTCAGCCCGGGGGGCAGCGCCTCGGCGGCCTCGCGGTGGCCGGCGACGGTGTCGTGGTCGGTGAGCGCCACGATGTCGAGCCCGGCGGCGGCAGCCGCCAGCACGAGCTCGGCGGGCGAGTCGGTGCCGTCGGACGCGGTGGAATGGGTGTGCAGGTCGATGCGCACGTGGCCCAGGATAGCCGCCGGACGGGTGCGGTCACTCCAGCAGCCGGGGGGAGAGCGCCCCGCAGGGGACCAGGTCGAGATCGGAGCCCGCCTCGCGCAGGTCGGCCAGGACGAGCTCCTCGTCGACGGTCAGCCCGGAGCGCTCGGGCCAGATCACCGCCCAGAGCCGGACGCCCAGGGACTCGCCGACGAAGACCGTCCGGTCGTCCGGGGCGCCGCGCGGCTGGCGCAGGGAGGTGGGGCGGCCGGCGGCCACCACCCTGACCTCGCTGACGGACTCGTCGGTTCGGTCCGCGTCGGGGTCCGGCTCCGGCACGCCGGCGAAGCGGGCGCCGAGGCCGACGCCTGACTCCTCGGCGACCAGCAGCAGCTCACCCGAGCCGCCGAGCGGCCCGGGGCCGCGGCAGGCCAGCACCGTGGCCCGGGCGCCGGCGCCGTCCGAGCCGGCGCTGGTGACCCCGGTGAAGAGCCAGCCGACGGGCAGCGGCCAGGGCATCCAGACCGGGACCCGGCTCCGGTTGGCCACCGCCCCGAGGGAGGGCGCGCTGGGTGGTACCACGGGTTGCAACGGGTGGACGGCGCCGTGGGAGGCGCACCGCCACGAGTCCGCGAAGAGCCCCGGCGCCCGTACCCGGCCACCGCACTTCGGGCAACTCGGTTCGCCCCTCATGGGCACCTACAGTCGCGCCGCCGCGCGCCCCCGTCAAGCTGGTTCACTCAGCGAGCGAAACCGCCATTCGGGTGGGATCTCTGAGATCTGTGCCCTGGGACAGCCAACGCTCCTGAAGCGCCTCGGCTCCGCGCGCGCGTTTCCAGGCCGCCTCGTTGGGCGTCATCGGCAGCAGCGGCAGGAACCGCACCGGGGAGAGCGGCTCCGGCAGTTCGAGGTCGGGCACCAGGCCGCCGCCCTCGCCGACCAGCACCGAGTGGAACGGGGCGTCGGGCCACAGCGGTTGGCCCAGGTCGAGCGAGCCGCCCGGCGCCACCACCAGCCCCTCCACCTGGGGCGTGGCGGCGAACGTGGCCAGCGCGCGCAGCGCCTGGTCGGTGGGGGCGAGCCCGCCGCGCAGGGTCAGCAGCAGCTCGGCGCGCGGGCCGCGCTCGGGATCGGCGAGTGTCGACGTCGGATCGGCCATCGGCGCGGCCGACATGCCGAGCGTGGCATAGCGGACCAGCCCCGCGGACGCGTCGGCGAAGCGCAGCACCTCGATCCGCTCGGTGCCGAGGAAGGTGACCGAGGCGCTGGCGTCCGGCTCGCCGAGCGCCGAACGCAGCCGCGCGGCGACCAGGTCAAGCGGGGGCGCGGGGGGTGGTGTGGGCACGGGGCGGCTCTCTCGACGGGGCGGGTGGGGCGGGCGGAGCGGTGCCGGCGCGCTCGGCCCTGATGACCAGGACCAGGCCGAGCAGGATCACGGCCAGCGCGGGATAGGCGGCGGGCGGCGGCAGCTGCCCCAGCCAGACGGCGGCGATCACCGCGGCCCCCGGCGTCTCCAACAGGATCGCGGTGGAGGTGATCGAGGGGCCGAGGCCACGGACCACCCGGTTGAGCAGGGAGTGGCCGAGCAACTGGGAGGCGACCGTCAACAGCAGCAGCTTGCCCCATGTCTCGGCGGAGTAGCCGGTGAGCTCGGCGCCGGTGGCCAGGGCGGCGCCCAGCAGGGGCACCGCCGCGGCGGTGTAGCAGAGCAGCGTGTAGCTGGTGGTGCTCGTGGTGCGGCGCACCTCGGCGCCGATCAGCACATAGACGGCGCCGGCCAACCCGCCGCCCAGCGCCAGCGCGTCCCCGGCGAGCGCCCGGCCCGATATCGCCAGATCGACGCCGGTGAGCAGCAGCACCCCGGAGAAGGAGAGCAGCGTGCCCCACCACACGAGGCGGGGCGGCCGGTGGCCGAGCAGCCGCAGCAGCACCGTGGTCCAGATCGGGGTGGTGGTGACCAGCGCGACCGAAGAGGCCACGGAGGTGAGCCGCAGGCTGGGCAGCCAGAGCGCGAAGTGCGCCGCCAGCGCGCCGCCGGCGGCGATCGAGAGCAGCACCGTGCGCCGGCTGAGGCGGCCCAGCTCCCGCCGGACCGAGCGGCGCAGCAGCGCCGGCGTCAGCGAGGCGACCGCGAGCGCGTTCCGCCAGAGGGCTATGGCCAGCGCCGGCGCCGCCACCGTGGCGATCAGCGGCCCCGAGAGGGAGATCCCGACGATCGCCGTGGCCAGCAGCAGCCCGTCCAGGGTGTGGCGTCCCGCGGGCGCCTCGGCGGCGATGGCACGCACCCGAACCTCCTCCACGCGGCTGTGACGACCGGTACCCAGCGTAGGCGGGGGCACTGACACACCAGACGGCGGCTGGTCGGCCGACCGATCTCCACATAGGCGAGACGATCCCCGGGGACCACTACCTTGCGGCCCTGCACATCGACCAGGGTGAGCAACTTGCCGGTGCCGGAGAGGGCGTCAGCGACCGCGCTCTCCACCTCCTCGGCAGACTGTCCGCTGTCAAGAACGATCTCGCGCGGCGTGTGCTGTACGCCGATCTTGATCTCCACGGCTTGTCCCTCCGCTGGTCATCCACGTGCGCGATGGTCCGCGCCGTACTGCAGCACAGGTTAGCCGCGTGAACCCGATGGCCGTCGCGGATCTGCCACGCCCTGAGCGAACAGTTGGGCGCCGCCGCCGGCCCGTGCCTCAGTGCTGGATCGGGAAGCCGGCGATGCCGCGCCAGGCGAGTGACGCGATCAGCCCGTGGGCCACCTCGCGTGGCACCTTCTGCCCGGTGCTCAGCCAGTGTCTGGCCGTGACCTGCGCCATTCCGCAGAGGCTGACCGCCAGCAGCATGGCCTGCTCGTGCGGCAGGTCGGTGTCCTCGGCGATCACCGCGCAGACCAGCTCGGCGCAGTCCAGGGAGACCTGGTCCACCCGCTCGCGCACCGAGGGCTCGTTGGTCAGATCCGACTCGAAGACCAGCCGGAAGGCGCCGCCCTCGTGCTCGACGAAGGCGAAGTAGGCGTCCATGGCGGCGGCGACCCGCAGCTTGTTGTCGTTGGTCGACGCCAGCGCCTGGCGCACCGCGGCGACCAGCGCCTCGCAGTGCTGGTCGAGCAGCGCCAGATACAGCTCCTGCTTCCCGGGGAAGTGCTGGTAGAGGACCGGCTTGCTCACCCCGGCGCGCTCGGCGATGTCGTCCATGGCCGCCGCGTGGTAACCCTGCGCGACGAACACTTCCTGGGCCGCGCCCAACAGCTGGTTGCGGCGGGCTCGGCGCGGCAGGCGGGTGCCACGTGGGCGCGCCTCGGTCTGCTCAGTGGCTGTCACGCCGCCTCCCGGGCTGCTTCTCTGGTTGCGCGCTGTGGCGCCGTTCGTGTGGTACCCCGTGCGGTCATCGTACGTTCGAGTCGTCGCACAGCGTGCATCGTGTGGGGATGATTTCACTCTGTGGACACCGCGGCTCAGCGGTACTCGTCATCTCCCGGGTCCACGACACGGGACTGCTCGGCCGCGTCGGCCGGATCGCTCTCGGCGAGACCACGCTCGGTGAGCGGGGTGTCGCGCAGTCGCAGCAGCTCAAGGCGCTGCTCGGCGGCGTCCTCTGGGGGCGCCTCGTCGGAGACCTCCTCCGAGCCGGCTTCGTAGGTGTCCGGGTCCGCTGTCTCGTCGAGGAACTCGTCGAGGGACTCGGGGTCGGTTGGCTCCTGGGTCATGGTTCGTCACCTCCGGATGACCGACGGGTAACTCCAGCCTAGGCGCGTGCGGGCCGAGGGGCGAACGGGGAGACCCGAGGGGGCCGACGCGCCCGGCGGCCCAACACCGACGCGTGTCATGGGGGATGAGGGCTCGTACTATGGCGTCCATGCCATCCACCGAGGAGCAGCGCGTCGAGGCGGCACTCGCCGCAGCAGAGGGTTGGCCCGGGGTGCGCGCCGGGGAGACCATCAGAACCGTGACGCTGCCGGGGATGACGCTGGCGGTGCGGCGTCGTGCGGCCACCGCTGACGGTCTTGAGCCGGCGCTCCTGGTGCACGGCCTCGGCGGTTCGTCGCGCAACTGGTCGTCGCTGATGGAGCTGCTGGCCGGCGATCTGGAGTGCGAGGCCCTCGACCTGCCGGGGTTCGGCGCCTCCCCGCCGCCGGACAGCGGCGACTACTCGGTGATCGGCCACGCCAGGGCGGTGCTGCGCGAGTTGGAGGCCTCCGGGCGCGGCCCCGTGCATCTCTTCGGCAACTCGCTCGGCGGCTCCGTGGTCACCCGGGTCGCCGCCCTCAGGCCCGATCTGGTGCGCACGCTGACGCTGGTCTCGCCGGCGCTGCCCGAGCTGCCGCCGCAGCGCACCGCGTTGCCCACCGCGCTGCTCGGCGGTCCTGGCATGGGACGGCTCTTGCGGCGTATGACGCGCGCCTTGTCGCCTGAGCAGCGTGCCCGTGATGTCCTACATCTGTGCTACGGAGACCCATCGCGGATCACGCCCGAGGAATTCTCGGCGGCCAAGGCCGAGCTGGAGCGCCGCCAGTCCCTGCCCTACTTCTGGGACTCGCTCACCCGCTCCGCCCGGGGCCTGGTCAACGCCTACACGCTGGGCGGTCAACAGTCCCTGTGGCGCCAGGCCGAACGGGTCATGGTGCCCACGCTCCTGGTGTACGGCGTGCGGGACCGCCTGGTCTCCTACCGGATGGCCAGGCGCGCCAGCCGGGCGTTCGGCGCCTCGCGTCTGGTGGTGCTGCCCGAGGCGGGGCATGTCGCCATGATGGAGTTCCCCGATCTGGTGGCCGACGCGTTCCGCGAGTTCCGCGCGGCCACCGCGCCGGGGGGCTGAGGGCACCGGATGGAACGTCGTGACGGCCGAGTACCCGCACCCGATCGGCATCGGGGCGGGCCTGGCCCCGCCGAAGGCCGCGCCGGTGACCCCGGCCCGCGTCAGGACTATCTGGACGCCTTCGATGTCTTCGGGGCCCACGACACCTACGACCCGCTGCGGAGAACCGGCGAGCAGGCGGACGGCGTCCAGCGGGCGCCCTCCGTTCCGGCGCAGCGTTCCGGCGGCCGTCGGGCGCGCCCGATGAGCCCGGCCGCGTCCGGCAAGGGCGCTGGGCACCGCAAATCCCGGCAGGGGTGGGCGCGTTCGCTGCTCGGGGTGACATCGGCCGCGCTGGTCACGGTCCTGGTGGTGCTGCTGGCCGGGCAGCTGGCCCGACCGGACGAGGAGGACGCCCCCGGCCGGGCGGAGCGCTTCGCGCTGGAGCCGGACGGCGGTGCGGACGCGCGGCCGATGCCACCGGACGGGGCCGAGAACAGCGGCGAGGCCGGCGGCGGTGGTTCCGAGCAGGTCGACGAGCCGGTGGTCGAGCCCGGCCACGACGAGTTGATGGAGACGACCTTCCCGCTCGATCCCGATCTCACCGGATCGGGTGAGCTGGTCCCGGTGGCCGGCTCCGAGCCGGCGGCCGATCCCGACGCCCGCACCCTGCTGCGCTACCGGGTGGACGTGGAGGAAGGGCTGGGCATCGACGCGGAGTTCTTCGCCGAGGTGGTGCACCGCACGCTGAGCGACGAGCGCAGCTGGGGCAACGCGGGGGAGCGCGGCTTCGCCCGGGTCTCCGAGGGCGACTACGACTTCGTGGTCACCCTGGCCAGCCCGGGCACCACGGCCGACTGGTGTGCCCGCTCGGGCCTCGACACCACCGAGGACAACGTCTCCTGCAACTCGTCGAGCACCGAACGGGTGATGATCAACGCCTGGCGGTTCGCGCAGGGGTCGGAGACCTATGGCGACGAGATCGCCGACTACCGCAGGATGCTCGTCAACCACGAGGTGGGCCACCGGCTGGGCTACGGGCACGCGGTGTGCCCCGGCGAGGGCGCGTTGGCGCCGGTGATGATGCAGCAGACGAAGTTCCTCAGCATCGACGGCGTCACCTGCGCGCCCAACGCCTGGCCGCATCCGAACAACTGAGCAGGCGTCGGCCCCGTTGGTCCGATTCGTGCAAACGAGTGAACCCCTACGAAGTCACGATTATTCACCCCTTCTGATGGCGTGGCGGACAACCGTCCGGCGAGCCTCGCTGTCCCGGACATAGCGTCTCAGTCGCCGAGGTCCTCTTCTCGCGAGGTGATCAAGGCCCGTCGAGATCCTTCCTCCAGAGACGACGTCAGGGGGTGCGCCGGTGCGTGTGGCACTGCTCACCGAGGGTGGCTATCCGTATGCCCAGGGCGAGTTGGTCGGTTGGACCGACCGGCTGGTGCGCGGTCTGCCCTGGCACGACTTCGAGGTCCGCGCGCTCAGCCGAGGCCGACAGCAGGCCCGGGGCCCGCGCTGCCCGACGCCGCCGCAGGTCAGGCTGGTGCGCACCGCTCCGCTCTGGGGCCCGCCGCCAGGCGGCCGGCCGGGCCGGGCCGTGGCCAGGGGCTATGCGGCGGCCTTCGAGGAGTTAGCGATCGGCCTCACCGAGGACGAGCCCAGCGGTCCCGGCATCCTGAGGGACCGTTTCACCAACGGCCTGCTCGGGCTCGCCGAACTCGCGGCCGAGCACGGCGGTCTGCCGCGCTGGCTCGCCTCCGACCAGGCGATCGCCGTGCTGGAGAGCGGCTGTCGGCTGCCCGGCGCGCCGCGCGCCGCCGTGGGCGCCGGCATCGGGGATCTGCTGACCGTCGCCGAACGGCTGGAGCGCGCGCTCCGCCCGCTCTCGCTCGACTGGTACGGCGGCCCAGGTCTCGCGCCGGGGCTTGACGCGGTCGACCTCTGCCACGCGGTGGGCGGCGGCCCCGCCGCGTTGCCCGGGCTGCTCGCCCGGCATCTGCACGGCACCCCGCTGCTGGTCACCGAGTTCCGGGTGCGGCTGCGCGAACACCATCTGACCGCGCTGGCCGGTGCCGGGGCCGGGCATGTCGTCTCGCCGTCCGCTGCGCGGGCGCCGGTGCGCGCGCTGCTGGCGGCCTTCCAACTCCGCCTGGCCCGGGCCGTCTACGCCGCCGCCGAGCTGATCACCCCGGGCGACGCGCGGGCCGGCCGCTGGCAGCGGCGCTGCGGCGCCGACCCGGCGCGCCAGCGCCAGGTCCGGCAGGGCATCGATCCGCGCCCGCTGCTGGCCGCCGCCGAACGGGCCGCACCGCCACCCCTGCCGCTGCTGGTCACGGCAGGTCCGGTGGACGAGGAGCGGGACGCCGACGGGCTGCTCCGGGCGTTCGCGCTGGTGCACGCGGCCGAGCCGGCGGCCCGGCTGCTGGTGGTCGGCGGGCCCGCCGACTCCGGGGGGCTGCCGGGCGCCACGCCCGCCGTCCGCTGGTGCCCACCTGGCTCCGTGCTGGCGGGGGCGCGGGCCAGGGACGGCGGCCGGGCCGACTCCTGGGCCGGCGCCACCCTCGCGGTCTGCGTCGCGCCCCCCGACGGGTTCCCGCTGGCGCTGGTCGAGGCGATGTTCTGCGGCCTCGCCGTGGTGGCGCCCGAGCGGGGGCGCGCCGCCGAGACGCTGGGCCGGGCCGGGATCCTGGTGCCGGCGGGCGATCCCGCGGCGCTGGCCGCCGCCTGCCTCGCGCTGCTGCGCGATCCGGGCCGGCGCGAGCTGTTGGGTGCCAGGGCGAGGGCCAGGGCGCTGGAGCTCTTCACGGTCGAACGCGGCATCGCCGCCGTGGACGCCGGCTACGCCGAGGCCGCGCGCGGCGCGGTGCCCTTCGCCCAGGAGCGGGCATGAACGCCCCGGCCGATCCGGTGCGCGCGCTGCTGCGCGAGCACGACGAGCTCTGCGCCCAGGCCGTCGATCCGCTGGAGATCGCGGCGGGGCTTGAGGCGCGCGGCGTCGACGAGGCGACGGTCGCCCGCTGCCGGCACCGGGATGTGTTCTCGCTCGCCGAGGAGCTGCACGCGCGGGCGCCGTGGTCGCGCCCCCCGGCCTCGCGTCCGGTCGCGCGCCGGCCGGGTGCCGCCGCGCTGCTGCTGCCGCTGCTGCCCGGCGCGCTCACCGCGGCGGGGCTCGCGCTGCTGGCCAGGCTGCCGGCGGAGGCGGCGCCAGGGCGCACCGCGCTGGCGCTGGCCACCGGGGCGCTGACGCTGCTCGTCGTGCTGGCGCTGCTGGCGCGCCGGTCCCCGCCTGGGCTCGTCGGCCTGCTGGCGCTGCCGCCGGTGGCCTACGCCCTGGCCGGCGACGGGCTGTTGGACGAGCTGCTCCCCGGGCGCCAGCAGGAGACGGGCCCAGCCGCGGCCGTCGCGCTGCTGCTGGCGCTGGCCGTGGCGCCGGTCGTCTGGTGCCGGGACGGCTTCGGCCGGCGGGCGGGACCGCTGCTGGAACGGCGCCGGCTGCGGGAGTTCCGGGCCGGCGTCAGGGCGCTGTTGGCCCGTACGACGCTGCTGCTGGTCGCCGGTCTGCTGCTGGCGCTCGCGGTGGTGCGGTGCGCGCCGGCCTCGCTCACCGGCGGGGCCCAGCCGGGCGTGACCGCGCTGGCCTGCCTGGCCCTCGGGCTGCTGCTCGGCCTCGCCGCGCTGCTGGTCGGGTACGGCCAGCGGCGGGTGGCCGCCGGTGGTCTCGCGTTGGCCTGCGGGGCGGAGGCGCTGGCGTTGGCGCTGGTCAGCGCCTCCTGGGTGCCCGGGCTCGGCTCGTTGGCCGACCCCGTGGCCCGGCTGGTCGAGGCCGGTGGCCCCGCCGCCGTTCCGCTGCTCTCCTGCCTGGCCGGCTGCTGCTGGCTGCTGGCCCGCGCCGCCGTGGTGCTGCCCCGGGCCAGCGTGCACCGCGCGCGGCTGCCAAGGGCGCCGGCGCCGCGCCCGTTCGAGCTTTCCCTTCCCACGGCTACGGCCGAACCGTTCACACGCGAGGAGCACGACAAGCGATGACCGCACCACCCCCCACCGCCGTCCCGACCCCTGTGGGTTTTCGGGAGGTCGGCCGATGAGAGTGCTGTTGCTGGGCGCCGGTGGGTATCTGGGCCGTTTCGTGGCCGACCGGCTGCTGGCCGATCCCGCCGTGCAGCTGACCGCGCTGGGGCGCGGCGACGACGCGGATGTCCGTTTCGACCTGTCCACCGGGAGCCCGGGGGCGCTCACCCGTTTTCTCGACGCGGTGCACCCGGGGGTGGTGATCAACTGCGCCGGCGCGATCCGGGGGACGGCCAGCGAGCTGGCCAGGCACAACACGGTGGCCACCGCGACGCTCTGCGAGTCGCTGCGCCGCAGCGGCTGCCGCGCGCGCCTCGTGCATGTGGGCTGCGCCGCCGAGTACGGGCCCTCGCAGGTGGGCTCCTCGATCGCCGAGGACGCGGTGGCCCGCCCCGGCGGCCCCTACGGGGTGAGCAAGTTGGCCGCCACGGAGCTGGTGCTCGGGTCAGGGCTCGACGCGATCGTGCTGCGGGTGTTCTCGCCCACCGGCCCCGGCACGCCGGCCGGTTCGCCGCTCGGCCGGCTGGCCGACTCGCTGCGCCGGGCGATGCAGCACGGCGACAGCGAGCTGAAGCTGGGCGGCCTCGGCGTCCAGCGGGACTTCGTCGATGTGCGGGATGTCGCCAGGGCGGTGCACGCGGCGACGCTCTCCGCCGCCCAGGGCGTGGTCAACATCGGCACCGGGCACGCGGTGCGGCTGCGGGAGGCGGCGGCGGCGCTGGCCCGTATCTCCGGCTACGGCGGCACGCTGCTGGAGTTGGAGGGCCCGCCGGTGCCCCGGCAGCAGCCGGTTGCCGACGCCGCCGGCCTGTCCTCGCCGGCCTCGCCCTATCCGGACGGCTGCGGCGGCTGGCAGCAGGCGGATGTGCGCACCGCGCGGGACCGGCTCGGGTGGCGGGCCAGGATCGGCTTCGAGGAGTCGCTCGCCGACATCTGGATGGAGGCCGCCTGCCGGATGTGAGGGCCCCAGGCCCGGCCGCGGGGTCCCGGCCGCCGGTGCTCACCCGGTGGCCGGGCCCGTCTCGCGGGCTGGGACCGGTGTCTTGGAATGAGACCGTTCGTGGCAGTGTTGACGACAGAACGAGTGTTTCCCTATGACCATACGGAGTCCCCGTGTCGCTGCCCCCGCTGGTAGAGCCGGCCGCCGAGCTAACCGTCGATGAGGTCCGCAGGTACTCCCGCCACCTGATCATTCCCGATGTGGGGATGGCGGGGCAGAAGCGGCTGAAGAACGCCAGGGTGCTCGCCGTGGGAGCCGGCGGGCTCGGTTCGCCCGCCCTGATGTATCTGGCCGCCGCCGGCGTCGGCACGCTGGGCATCGTCGAGTTCGACGAGGTGGACGAGTCCAATCTGCAACGGCAGATCATCCACAGCCAGTCGGACATCGGCCGCTCCAAGGCGGAGTCGGCGAAGGACTCCGTGCTGGGCATCAACCCGTATGTGCGGGTCAACCTGCACCAGGAGCGTCTCGACTCCTCCAACGTGATGGAGATCTTCGCCCAGTACGACCTGATCGTGGACGGCACGGACAACTTCGCCACCCGCTATCTGGTCAACGACGCCTGTGTGTTGCTGAACAAGCCCTACGTCTGGGGTTCGATCTACCGCTTCGACGGTCAGGCGTCCGTGTTCTGGTCCGAGCACGGCCCCTGCTACCGCTGCCTCTACCCGGAGCCGCCGCCGCCCGGCATGGTCCCCTCCTGCGCCGAGGGCGGCGTGCTCGGTGTGCTGTGCGCCTCGGTCGGCTCGATCCAGGTCACCGAGGCGATCAAGCTGCTGGCCGGCGTGGGTGACCCGCTGGTCGGGCGGCTGATGATCTACGACGCCCTGGAGATGAACTACCGCCAGGTCAAGGTCCGCAAGGACCCGGACTGCGCGGTCTGCGGGGAGAACCCGACGGTCACCGAGCTGATCGACTACGAGGCGTTCTGCGGCGTGGTCTCGGACGAGGCCCAGGCCGCCGCCAGGGACTCCACGATCACTCCCGGGCAGCTCAAGGAGTGGATCGACGGCGACGAGAAGATCGACATCATCGATGTCAGGGAGCCCAACGAGTACGAGATCGTTTCGATCCCGGGGGCGCGGCTGATCCCCAAGAACGAGTTCCTGATGGGCACCGCGCTCAGCGATCTGCCGCAGGACCGGCGGATCGTGCTGCACTGCAAGACCGGCGTCAGGTCGGCCGAGGTGCTCGCGGTGCTCAAGGACGCGGGCTTCGCGGACGCGGTGCACGTCGGCGGCGGAGTCATCGGCTGGGTGAACCAGATCGAGCCGGAGAAGCCCGTCTACTAGGGACGCTCGTCCACCACGGCGCCGGCCCGGGACCTCGTGCGAGGTCCCGGGCCGTGGCGCGTTCCCGGCGCGGGCTCAGCCCTGGCAGACCAGGCCGTCCTCGGGGACGGCGCCCGTCAGCAGGTGCGCGTTGACGGCCTCCACCACGCAGGCGTCGCCGCCGGTGTAGGCGCCGTGGCCCTCACCGTCATAGGTGAGCAGCGGCGCGACCTCGGGGCCGCCCATGGCGTCCCGCATCCGTTCCGCTCCCGAGTGCGGGGTCGCCGGGTCGCCCGTGGTGGCCACCAGCAGGATCGGCTCGGCAGCGCCGGTCGCGTCGTAGTCCTGCGGCTCGGCCACCTCGGTCACCGGCCAGTGCTCGCCGCAGCCGGCCAGCCCCCACACCATGTAGCGGCCGAAGACCTCCGAGGTCTCGATGAACTCCTCCTCGTGCGCGAGCAGTTCCTCCGTCGACATGCCGCCTGGCTGGTCGGCGCAGCGGATCGCGGTGAACGAGTCGTTCTGCGAGGAGTACGCGCCGGTCGCCGGGTCGCGGCCGTTGTAGAAGTCGGCGAGGAAGAGCAGCAGCGAGCCGGCACCCTGCTCCCGCACCTCGGTCAGCCCCAGCGTGAGGTACTCCCAGGTCTCCTCGGAGTAGAGCGCGGAGACGATGCCGGTGTAGGCGAGCAGCGAGGTCAACAGCCGGCCGTCGGGGTCGTCCGTGGGGAGCGGCTCCTCCTCCAGATCGTCGAGCAGCTGGCTGAGCCAGCGTGTGCCGGCGGCGACATCGTCGCCCACCGGGCAGCTCGCCCGCTGGACGCAGTCCTCCAGGTAGTGATCGAGCGCCAGTTGGAAGCCACCGGCGTCCAGCAGGCTCTGGTGCAACGGATCGGGGTCGGGGTCGACCACCGCGTCCAGCACGGTGCGGCCGACCCGTTCGGGGAAGAGGTTCGCGTAGGCGGCGCCCAGCTGGCTGCCGTAGGAGATCCCCACGTAGTTCAGCCGTTCGTCGCCCAGCACATGGCGCATCAGGTCCAGGTCACGGGCGGTGTTGGCCGTGGTGACATGGGGCAGCAGGGGCCCCGAGTCGGCGACGCACCCCTCGACGTACTCCAGGTCCTGGCGGTCGGCGACGGCCTGTTCGGCCTCGGTGTCGGGGAGCCCGGTCAGCTCCTGGGAGGCGGCGTCCCTCGTGGGGCCGTCCTGGCATTCGATGCCCTCGCTCTCGCCGACCCCGCGCGGATCGAAGCTCACCAGGTCGAAGCCGCCGACGCGCAGCTCCTCGTAGTCCTCGGCGGCGAGCGGCAGGGTGGCGACGCCTGAGCCGCCGGGGCCGCCGAAGTTGAAGAGCAGCGAGCCGATCCGGTCCTCGCCGCCGGCCGGCGAGACGACCCGGTTCAGGGCCAGGTCGATGGTGTCGCCCTCGGGCTCCGCGTAGTCCAGCGGGACGGTGAGGTCGGCGCACTCCCAGCCGGTGCCGTCCGGGAGGTCGTCGGGCGGCGCGGTGGCCATCGGATCCTGCGCCGCGGACGGGGTGGGGCAGTCGGACCAGTCGAGCGTCTGGGTGCCCAGGGCGTCCGGCAGTTCGGGATAGCTCCCCGGCTGGTCGGCGCCCGCACGCTCCGGCGGCCGGCCCGAGTCGTCCGAGCTACAGGCGGCGGTGAGCGCGATCAGTGTGGTCGCGGCCACGCCGACGGATATGGACTTCCGCGAAATCATCATCGTCAACACACGGTACCGTCGGCCGGCGCGGTGCCGGCGAGCAGATAGGCGAGCACCGCGTCCGTCACGCAGGAGTCGCCGCCGCCGAACGCGCCATGGCCCTCGCCCTCGTAGGTCAGCAGCACGCCGACCCCCGCGCCCAGCTCCTCCCGCATCCGTTCGGCGCCGGCATACGGAGTGGCCGGATCGCCCGTGGTGGCCAGCAGCAGGATGGGGCCCGCGCCGTCGGCCGCCACCGGGGGCTGCTCCCGATCCCCGACGACCGGCCAGTCGGCGCACGACAACAGCCCCCACAGCAGCCGTTCGCCGAAGACGGGCGAGGCGGCGAGAAACGCGTCGCGCTGTTCGTCGACCGTCGCCACGGTGGGGCGGGACGCGAAGTCGGCGCAGTTCACGGCGGTGTTGGCGGAGCTCAGATTGCGGTAGCGGCCCTCGCTGTCCCGCCCGTTGTACCGTTCGGCGGCGCGGAGCAGCAGATCGCCCCTGCCGTCCTCCCGCGCCTGTCTGATGGCGTCGGTGAGATAGGACCAGGAGCCCTGCGAGTAGAGCGCCGACAACACGCCGGTGATCGCCAGGTCCTGGGTGAGGTGCCGCCCCGACTCGGTGGGCAGCGGTGTCGCCCGCAGCTGGTCGAAGAGCGCGGTCAGCGTCGCGTGGCCGGCGGCGCCGCCCTCGCCGGTCGGGCAGTCGGAGACGACGATGGCGCAGTGGTCCAGATAGTTGTCCAGGGCGAGTTGGAAGCCCTCGGCCTGGAGCAGCAGCCGCTCGGCATGGCCCCTGGTGGGGTCGACCACCGCGTCCAGCACGGTACGGCCCGCCCGGCGGGGGAAGAGGTGGGCGTAGGCCGCGCCCAGCCGGGTGCCGTAGGAGACGCCGAAGTAGTGCAACTGCTCGTCGCCCAGCGCCCGGCGCAGCAGGTCCAGGTCACGGGCGGCGTCGACGGTGCCGACATGCGCCAGCAGCTCACCGTTGCGTTCGGCGCAGTCGGCGGCGTAGTCCCGGTTCGCCGCCAGCAGCTCGCGCTCCTCGTCCTGGGTGCGCGGCGGACCGGGGTACTCCTGGGCGGCGCGGTCGAGCTCGTCGTCGTCCCGGCAGACCACGCCCGCGCTCTCGCCGACCCCGCGCGGATCGAGACTGACCAGGTCGTAGGCGGCGCCGAGCGTCTCGTACCGGTCCGCCGAGCGCGGCAGGGAGGCGACGCCTGAGCCGCCGGGGCCGCCGAAGTTGAAGACCAGCGAGCCGATCCGGCTGCGCGGATCGGTGGCGGGCGCCATGATCAACGCCAACTCGACGGTGTCGCCCTCGGGTTCGGCGTAGTCGACCGGCACGGTCAGGGTGCCGCACCGCCAGGGGTCGCCCGGCGGGTCGCCCGAGCCCTGAAGCGGCGAGGGGGCCGGGCACGCGCCCCAGTCCACGGTCTGCTCGGTCAACCGCTCGGGGAGCGGCGGCAGGACCTCGTCGCGGGGCTCGGGGCTGGCCGGCGCCGCGTCCTGGGGGGTCGGGTCCCCCGGGTCCTGCGGGGGCGGCGAGCCGGAACAGCCCGCGACCAGCAGCGCGGCCACGGCCAGGGTGACGACCGTACGTATCCCACCCCCGGGCATATGCCAACTCCCTGTCGGTTACCACCAGTTTTGACCTCCTTGGAGGCTACCCGCCCGACCGCCGGCCGGGCACGGGCGGTCGGGGGGCGGTCAGTCGCAGGTGGTGTCGTCGTCCGGCACCTCGCCGTCCAGCAGATAGGCGTTGGTGGCGTCCCGGACGCAGCCGTTGCCGCTGTTGTAGGCGCCGTGGCCCTCGCCCTCGTAGGTCAGCTCGACCGCCACGTCGTCGCCCAGCGCCTCCGCCATCCGCGCGGTGCCCGCGTAGGGGGTGGCCGGGTCGCCCGTGGTGCCGATCAGCAGGATGGGATCCGCGCCGTCCGCCGAGACGTCCGGGTGCGCGGCGGCGCCGTCCACCGGCCAGTAGGTGCAGTGGAGCAGCCCCCAGGCCATCGGCGGGCCGAACACCCGCGACGAGTCCTCGAACTCCTCCAGCGCGTCCCGCACATCCCGCTCGGTGTGGCGGCGGTTGGAGTCGGCGCAGCCGATCGCGGTGAGCGAGGACTGGAGCGTGGTGTAACTCCCGTCCGGGTTACGTCCGTTCATCGCGTCGCCCAGGGCCAGCAGCACCGTGCCGTCCGGCTCGTCGTCGGCGAGCGCGTCGTCGAGGCCCTGGCTGAGATAGGGCCAGAAGTCCTCGGAGTAGAGCGCCTGGGCGATGCCGCCCCAGGCCAACGCCTCGGTGAGCTCCCGGCCTTCGGGGTCCCGGGTGGCCAACGGGCGTTCGCGCAGCTCGGCGAGCAGCTCCGTCAGCCGGTCCTCGGCCTCGTCCTGATCGCCGCCGAGCGGGCAGTCGTCCGATTCGGCGCAGCTGTCGAGGAAGCTCTCCAACGCCAGTTGGAAGCCCTCGGCCTGTCCTCTGGCCCCCTCCTCGGTGCTGCCCGACGGGTCGACCACGGCGTCGAACACCGCCCGGCCCACCCGGTGGGGGAAGAGGTGCGCGTAGACCCCGCCCAGCTCGGTGCCGTAGGAGATGCCGAAGTAGTACAGCCGGTCGTCGCCGAGCACCGCGCGCATCAGGTCCAGATCGCGGGCGGTGGCCGTGGTCGTCAGATGCGGCAACAGCTCTCCCGAGCGCTCCTCGCAGCCGTCGGCGAACTGGCGCAGCCGATCGGTGTACGCGCGCTCGGCGGCCCGGTCCCGCGGGGCCAGCTCGGCGGCGAAGTACTCGTCCAACTCGGCGTCGTCCAGGCAGCGCACGCCCTCGCTGTCCCCGACGCCCCTGGGGTCGAAGCTCACCAGGTCGAAGCGTTCCCGCAGTTCGGCGTAGTCGTCGCCGAAGGCCGGCAGGGTGACCACGCCGGAGCCGCCGGGGCCGCCGAAGTTGAACAGCAGCGAGCCGATCCGGTCCTCGTCGTCGGCCTCGCCGCGCGCCCGGACCAGGGCCAGGTCGATGGTCTCGGCCGCCGGCTCCGTGTAGTCCAGCGGCGCGGTCATCGTGGCGCACTCCCACGCGCCGCCGTCCGGCAGCGGGGTGGGCGTCGCCGCGTCGTCGCCCTGCGAGGCGTCCGGCGGCGGGCAGGGCGCCCACCGCAGCCGCTGGTCGGTGAACGACGCCGGTAGGTCGTCGGTGTCGACGGCCCCACCGTCCCCGTCGTCCTCGGCCTCGGCGCTGCCGCCGGCACAGCCGACCAACAGGGCGCCGGCGACCACGGCCGCGGGAACGAGCAGGCGGGCTCGGATCATGGTGACGGCTCCCATCGCACGCTTCCGACGGCTCCCACGCTGGTCCCCTCGCCGGTCGGGCGCACCCGGGCACCGGTCAACCGGGTGAGCGCCACCGAAGCGGGACGCCTCCCGGCGCGGCCGGCGGCGATGGCCTGGTGGGCTGTCCGGTGCCGGGCGTGGGGCCTGCCGGGGTGGGCCGTGTGGCGTCAGCGATGTCAACGGCCCGATGGCCGGGCCGACCACGCGTACCGCTCCCGCACCCTCACCCAACTGGCAACCCGTCGGCCGCCACTCGGCTGACCGGCGTCTGTTCGCCGGCTGGCGCTGGGCTTCGTCCCGGCCGGCCAGGACCGTCCCCAACGGCCGACTCGGTGCCCCGGCCCCTCGGGCTGGTCGGTCGCCGGCCATCGCCCGACGAGGGGGCGCCTTGGCCAGCCGGGCCCCCGGCCAGGCCGGGCCTTCGGTACGGCTCAGCCTCGGGGGTGGAGGGCGCCGACCCATCGGCCGCGGAGGGCGATCAGCACGGCCGCGGCGATGACCAGCAGCAGCAACGAGACCGCCGTCGCGCCGGCCGGATCGCCCTGGAGCAGCAGATACACCTTGAGCGGCAGCGTCTGCGTCACCCCGGGCAGGTTCCCGGCGAAGGTGATGGTCGCGCCGAACTCGCCCAACGCCCTGGCCCAGCAGAGCGCCGCCCCCGCGGTCAGCGCGGGCCGCAGCATCGGCAGCGTCACCAGCCAGAGGGTGCGCAGCGCGCCGGCGCCCATGGTCGCCGCGGCCTCCTCGAAATGCGGGTCGAGACCGCTGAGCGCGCCCTCCAGGCTGATCACCAGGAACGGCATCGCCACGAAGACCGCCGCCACCACGGCGCCCGCCGTCGTGAACGACAGCTGCACGCCGAACCGTTCGAGGTGCTCGCCCAGCACACCGCGCCGGCCGAAGCCCTGGGCGAGCGCCACGCCGGCCACCGTCGGCGGCAGCACCAGCGGCAGGATCACCAGGCACCGCACCAGCGTGCGACCGGGGAACTCGGTGCGCGCCAGCAGCCACGCCAGCGGCACCCCCAGCAGCAGCGAGATCAACAGCGCCCAGCCGGAGACCAGCAGCGACAGCCGCAGCGCCTCGGTGACGGCGGGCGCCGTCAACCGTTCGCCCAACTCGCCCCACGGCGCGTCGACCAGCACGCCGAGCAGCGGGACCAGCAGGAACGCCACCGCCAGCAGAGCCGGCAACGCCAGCGTCAACGGCGGGCGCCGCCGCCTCACGGCGCCAGGAAGCCGGCGGCGCCGAGCAGCTCCTGGGCCGTCTCCCCGGTCAGCCAGGCGACGAAGTCCTCGGCCGCCGCCGGGTCGCCCGCGTCGTTCAACGTGGCCGCCGGATAGGAGGCCGTCACGTTCTGCTCCTCGGGGATGGGCACCACCGCGACGTCGTCGCCGGCGACGGTCGCGTCCGTGACGTACACCAGGCCGGCGTCCGCCTCGCCCAGCTGCACCTTGCCCAGCACCGAACGGACGTTGACCTCCAGCGAGTCCGGCTCGGCCTCGATGTTCTCCGCCGCCAGGATCTCCTGGCCGTACCGGCCGGCCGGCACCTCGGGCGCCGCCAGCACCAGCCGCAGCTCCGGATCGCCCAGATCCGCGAGCCCGGTCACCCCGGCGGGGTTGTCGGGGGGCGTGACGATGGTCAGCTCGTTGCGGGCGATCACCGCCGGCTCCCCCGTCAGCTCGGCGACATCCGCCATCGTCCGGGTGTCGGCGGTGACCAGCACATCGCCGGGGGCGCCCCCGTTCAGCTGGGCCACCAGCTCCTGGGAGCCGGCGAACGAGAACCGCACGGTCGTCCCGGGGTTGGCCGCCTCGTACTCCTCGCCCGCCGCCTCGAAGACATCGCTCAACGAGGCGGCGGCGAGCACGGTGAGCGTGACCTCGGGCTCGTCGCCGCCGCCCCCGCCGCCGCCCGCGCCGTCGGGGGCGTCCGAGTCGTCGTCGGAGCCGCAGCCGGCCAGGCCGAGCAGCAAGGGCAGCAGCAGCGCGGCGGACAGCGCGCGGCGCCGGGGTCCTGAGCGTGTTCCTGGGCGGGACGAGGGGGACATCGTGTGTCTCACATCCGATCGATATGCACGCTGGTGGCCTTGACCCGGGCGATGGCCTCGTGCCCCACGGCCAGCCCCAACTCCTCGACGGCCTCGCGGGTGAGCAGCGAGACCAGTCGGTGCGGGCCGGCCTGGATCTCCACCTGGGCGGCGACATCGCCGACGGTGACCTTGGTGATGATGCCGGGAAAGGCGTTGCGAGCGCTGGTGTAGGGATCGCCGGGCTCGCCACCCGGCGGCGCCTCGGCGGCCAACTCGACGGCGAACGCGGCCAGATCGTCGCCGGCGACCTGCCGTTTGCCGGCGTCGTCCCGCCGGGTGGGCAGCCGACCGGCGTCGGCCCAACGCCGCACCGTGTCCGCGCTCACCCCGAGCAGCCGCGCCGCGCGCCCCATGCTGTAGAACCGCATATGCGGGACCGTACGGCTATTCGAGCCGCATCCGCAAGCGAACTCCTGCTATTCGCCGGGCATCTGCTGCCGTCGGGCTGCTCTCCGGGTCAGATCTGTTCCTTGCGGGTGAGTTGGGTGAAGGCCAGCCAGCCGGGGAGGACCGGCAGCCAGAAGGTCATCAGCCGGAACAGCAGCACCGCGCCCAGGGCCACCTGAGGGGGGACCTGGAAGGCGGTGAGCCCCGCGCTCAGGGTCAGTTCGATGGCGCCGATACCGCCCGGGGTCGGCGCGGCCGAGCCCAGCGCGTTGCCGGCGAGGAAGACCACGGCGATCGTCGGATAGCTCAGCTCCCAGCCGAACGCGCGCAGCGAGGCGTCAAGACACATCACGAAGGCGAGCGTCATCAGCAGCATCCCGCCGATGCCGGCGAGCAGTTTCTTCGGCCGCTGCACGACGTCCAGCATCCGGGGCACCACCCCAGCGAACAGGGTGCGCACCCGCTCCAGGATGGCCTTCCGCAGGCTGGGCACCGCGGTGACGATCAGCGCGGCGACGGCCACCGTCAACAGGCCGGCGATCACCGTGCGGGAGGGGGAGAGGTTGGGCGTGTGCTCGGTGCCGGTGAGGTAGCCGAAGGTGAGCAGCAGCACCACATGGCTGCCCAGGCCGAACAGCTGGGAGGCGCCGACGCTGGCCACCGCGTGTCCTGGGCGCAGCCCCTGCCGTTGCAGATAGCGGGCGTTGAGCGCGGCGCCGCCGATCGCCGCCGGCGCGACCAGCTTGACGAAGGAGCCCGCCACCTGCGCCATCACCGTGCGCAGGTAGTTGACCTTCTCGGGCACGAAGCCCAGCAGGCTGAGCGCCGCCGCGAAGTAGGTGAGGGCGGAGAAGCCGGCGGCCACGAGCACCCAGCCCCAGTTGGCGTCGTCCCACACCCGCTGGAACTCGGGGTTGATCAGCTGGCTGATCAGGAAGTATCCGGCGAACACCGCCGCGATCAGGCTGACCAGCGTGCGCGGTCTGATCCGTTCGATGCGGGCGGGCTCTATCGGCGCCTGCGGCCTGATCAGCAGCACCTGTTGTCGGATGAGCGCCAGCAGATCCAGCTCCCTGGCGTTCTCCAGGGCCACCTCCATGACCTGCTTCTCGGCCTGCTTGGCGGCCTTGACGGTCTTGCGGTCCGCGTTCTCCGGCAGGCTGCCGCGTGCCTCCCGGTAGGTGCGGGTGGCGTCGAGCACCGCCTCCCGCTCCCGCTGGGAGCGCTCCTTGGAGAGCTGCCGCAGGGTGGCCCTGGTGGTGCGGCTGAGGGCGATCGGCTGGAGCAGCGGCAGGCTGTCGGCCACCGCGTCGGGGCCGAGCACCGTGACGGCGGCGGCCACCGCGCGTTCGGCGCCGACCCGCAGCCCGAAGGTGGTCAGCAGCTGCGCCACGTCCATCCGCAGCAGCAGATCCCCCGCCGCGATCTCGCCGCCGCGCAGGCTGGTGAGGTACACCGTGCCCGACCTGTCGACCAGCAGCGCCCGGCCGTCCAGCCTGCGGTGCGCGATCCGGCGCGACTGGAGCGCGGTGACCTGCCGCCAGGCGGCCTCCATCAGCGCGTCGCTGACCTCGTCGTCGGGCAGCGAATCCAGATCGCGGCCGGGGATGTGCTCGTAGACCAGCATCACCGCGTCCGGGCCCAGCTCCGAAGTGGCGATCAGCTTCGGCGCGTTGGCGCCGGCCGCGATCGCCGCGTAGGCGAGCAGGGCCTCCTGCTCAAGGGCCTGGCGCAGCGACGGCAGACTGCGCCGCTGGGTGATGCCGCGCAGCGCGAGCCGGCGCCAGGCGCGGTAGAAGAAGCCCCTGGCCTGCTGGGCCCGGTCGACCACCGTGACATCCAGCGGCGGGCCCGACTCAAGCGTCACCAGATAGCGGCGGGTCGGCTCGTTGCCGCGCTCCCGTTCGCCCTCGTCTGATCCGGGCGGCTCCTCGGCGCGCAGCGCCGTGACCGGGCGGAAGCCGACGTGCCGCAGGCCGGCGAGCAGCTGTTGGCCGGTGGCGCGGACGTTGGGGGAGCCGACGGCGTAGAGCGTGGCGTAGGCGATGGTCCAGCCGATCAGCACCGTGACCACGATGGCGAACGGCGTGGTGTAGCCGGCGACCAGCACCGCCAGCGCGTCCAGCGCCACCACGGACCACATGACCAGTCGCCAGCCGGGCCGGTGCGTCATGCCGACGGCCGTGGCGTAGGCGATCACAGGCGCCAGATAGCCGTGCACCGGCTCCGTGAGGCCGCCGCCCGGCGCGTCCCTGATCAGCGCGTCCCGCACGGCCTCGGGCGCCATCCGGGCGACCCAGAGGCTGAACGACAGCGAGACGCCGTGCGCCAGCACGGCGGCCAGCACCCCGTCCGCGATGCGCAGCCCGTCCCGGCGGATCAGCCGTTCGATGGCGAAGGCCATGGGCACGATCAGGACGGCGACGGCGGAGGCGAAGCCGGCGAAGTCGATCAGCAGCGATGGCGCCTGCTCGGAGCCCTTGTGGACATCCCGCTCGATGCCCTCGGTGGTGCCGATGGCGAACGTGGCCACCGCCAGCAGGGCGCCGATGGCCAGCAGCCCGAGCAGGGTGCGCAGCAGATCGGCCGGCCGGTGCACCCGCGCGGTGAGGATCGGGTCGTCCACCTCGACCAGTTCGCTCCTGGTCGGGTCGGCGCGTTCCAGCGCTTCGAGCGGAGGCGGCGCCGCCTCCGGCTGTTCCTCCTCCGAACGCTGGGTCCGGTCTTCCTCGCCCCGTATCACTGGCCGCATCCCTGGAAACGATCTCGCGCTGGAGCGACTGCCACCAACCAGCTCTCCCCCGTACGGGGACGATACTTGCATGAGACACCGACAACGCGGTGCCCTCCGTGAGATACGGCACCATGGTCGGCATGGTCCCCGCCACCCAGGAACCCGCCCCGAAGCCACCGTCCGAGCCGCGCCGGCCGCCGGGCCAGGCGTCGCCCGCCCGGTCCGCGCATCGGCTGACCGACTACGCCGACACGGTGCTCGGCCTGGTGGAACGCATCCCCGAGGGCAGCGCGCTGACCTACGGGGACATCGCGGGGCTGGTCGGCAGCGGCGGGCCCCGACAGGTCGGCACCGTGCTGGCGCGGTACGGCGCGGCGGTGCCCTGGTGGCGTGTGGTGCGCGCGGACGGGCGGCCCGCACCCGGGCACGAGCGGCGCGCGCTGGAGCACTACCGCGCGGAGGGCACCCCGTTGCGCCCCGGCTGGGACACCGGCACCGTCCGGCTCGACCTGCGTCTGGCCCGCTGGGACACCGCGTCCTGAGCCTCGCCGCCCACCGGGCGGCGCCGCCGGTCGGACGGCCCGGAAGGATCCGACGAAACGCCCCGCCCCGACCGCCCACTGGCGTACCGTCTTCCCCAACCTCCACGAGAATCCGCGATGCACGTGAGCCTCTCCGTCCCGTCAACCGACCGGCCGCCGTCCGCCCCGGGAGCGTACCGACTGGTGCGCACCCCGATCGCCGACGCGCGCGACACCGCTGTGGACGCGAGCCAGCGCGCTGTGGTTGATCACCCCGGCGGTCCGCTGCTCGTGCTGGCCGGCCCGGGAACGGGCAAAACGACCACCCTGGTCGCCGCCGTCGCCCGTCGGGTGCGTGCCGGAGCCGACCCCGAGCGGCTGCTGGTGCTGACCTTCAGCCGCAAGGCGGCGACCGAGCTGCGCGACCGGCTGACGGGCGCGCTCGGTGGCCGCGCGCCGCGCGCCACCACCTTCCACTCCTTCGCCTACGCGCTGGTCCGCGCGCACCAGGACCGCGAGCTGTTCGCCGAACCGCTGCGCCTGCTCTCGGGCCCCGAACAGGACCTCTATCTCAGGGAGCTGCTCGCCGGCCACCAGGATCTGGAGCGCTCGGGGCGCGGCGTGCGCTGGCCGGACGAGCTGCGCGCCTGCCTGACCACCCGGGGGTTCGCCGACGAGTTGCGCGCCGTGCTGGCACGCAGCCGCGAACTGGGCCTGGGCCCCGACACCCTCGCCGCCTTCGCCCGCCGCACCGGACGCCCGGACTGGGAGGCGGCGGCGCGCTTCATGGCCGAGTATCTGGACGTCACCCAGGCGCAGGGCGTCCTGGACTACACCGAACTGCTGCGCGACGCGGTCCGGCTGACGGAGCTGCCCGAACACGCGTCCAGGATCAGGGCGCGCTATGACGCGGTCTTCGTCGACGAGTACCAGGACACCGACCCGGCGCAGGTCGCGCTGCTGCGCGCGCTCGCGGGGGACGCCCGTGACCTGGTCGTCTTCGGCGACCCCGACCAGTCGATCTACGCCTTCAGGGGCGCCGACCTGAACGGCATCCTCGGCTTCCGCGACGCGTTCCCCACCGCGTCGGGCGAGCCGGCGCCCGTGGTCGCGCTCGGCGTGGCCCGCCGCTCGGGAGCCGCGCTGCTCGCCGCGACCCGGACGCTGGCCGGCCGGATGCCGCTGGCCAGGCTGCCGGCCGAGGCGGTGCGCCGGCACCGGGCACCGACCGCCACCCGCGAGGGCGGCCGGGTCGACGTGTTCACCTACCCGTCGGCCGGCGCCGAACTGGCCAACATCGCCGACCTGCTGCGCCGCGCCCATCTGGAGGACGGCCTGCCCTGGGGCGAGATGGCGGTGCTGGTCCGCGCGGGAGCGCACAGCATCCCGGCCGTCCGCCGCGCCCTGACCTCCGCCGGCGTGCCGCTTGAGGTCGACGGCGACGATCTGCCGCTGCGCCGCGAGCCGGCCGTCGCGCCGCTGCTCACCGCGCTGCGCGTGGTCGCCGAGCCGCGCGCCGACGACGAGCCCCTCGACCCGGAGACGGCCGCCCGGCTGCTCACCTCCCCGCTCGGCGGCATGGACGCGGCCGATCTGCGGCGCCTCGGCCGCGCGCTGCGCAACGAGGAGCGCGCCGCTGGCGGCGGCCCGCCCCCCGCGTCCGATCTGCTGATCGCCAGGGCGCTGGCCGAGCCCGAGCGGCTGGTCACCCATGAGCCGAGCTATGCCGCCGGCGCCCAGCGGCTCGGGCAGCTGCTGCGCAAGGCGCGCGAGGCGCTGGCCGGCGGCGGCACCGCCGAGGAGGCGCTCTGGCTGCTGTGGGACGGCACCGGCTGGCCGCAGCGGCTGGAGCGCGCGGCCCGGCGCGGCGGCGGGGCCGGGCGCAACGCCGACCGCGATCTGGACGCCGTCTGCGCCCTGTTCGACGCGGCGGCCAGGGCCGAGGAGCGAATCGGCGGCCGGGGGGCGCTCAACTTCCTGTCCGAGCTGGAGGCGCACGACATCGTCGCCGACACCCTGGCCGCGCGCCCCACCCGCCCGGACGCCGTGCGGCTGATGACGGCCCACCGAGCCAAGGGCCTCGAATGGTCCCTGGTCGTGGTCGCCGGTGTGCAGGAGGGCGTCTGGCCGGATCTGCGCCGCCGGGGCTCGCTGTTGGAGGCCGACCGCATCGGCAGGGAGGGCCTGGCCGAGCCGCTCACCCCGGGCGCGCTGCTCGCCGAGGAACGCCGCCTGTTCTATGTGGCCGCCACCCGGGCCAGGGACCGGCTGGTGGTGACGGCCGTGCGTGGCACCGACGACGGCGACCAACCGTCCCGCTTCCTCTCCGAGTTGGGCGTGGACCCGGTTGAGATCAGCAGCCGCCCGCACCGGCCGCTCTCGCTCTCCGCGCTGGTCGCCGAGCTGCGCGCCACCACCGTCGACCCGGCGGCCTCGCCCGCGCTGCGCGCCGCCGCCGCCGAGCGGCTGGCCCGGCTGGCCGCGCTGCGCGACGACGAGGGCCACCCGCTGGCCCCCGCCGCGCACCCGGAGCGCTGGTGGGGGCTGCGCGAGCCGACCCGTTCGCAGGTGCCGCTGCGCGACCCCGAACGCCCGGTCGCGCTCACCGGAAGCGCCCTCGACCAGCT
This sequence comes from Streptomyces profundus, assembly GCF_020740535.1. Classification (NCBI taxonomy): domain Bacteria; kingdom Bacillati; phylum Actinomycetota; class Actinomycetes; order Kitasatosporales; family Streptomycetaceae; genus Streptomyces; species Streptomyces profundus. The sequence continues at coordinate 2,097,681 of NZ_CP082362.1, read as the reverse complement.
CGTCAACACCTGCTCCCTCCAGTGGTTCCTGGGCCGCGAGGTGCACGCCGAGGGGCCGCCGAGCACCGCGCAGGGCTTTGGCAACGTGCTCCATGTGCTGGCCGACGAGGTCGCCTCCGGCACCACCCCCGCGGACCTCTCCGTGCTGATGGCCCGCCTCGACACCGTCTGGGACGCCCTCGCCTTCGAGGCGCCCTGGCAGTCCCGCCGCGAACAGGCCGAGGCCAGGGCCGCCCTGGAGCGCTTTCTGCGCTGGCATGTGCTGCGCTCCGAAGCGGGCGGCGAACCGCTCGTCAGCGAGCGGGAGTTCGAGGTCACGCTGCCGGCGGGGCCGCATCAGGTGCGGGTCCGAGGCGTGCTGGACCGGGTCGATCGGGACGCCGAGGGCCGCGCCTATGTGGTCGACTTCAAGACCGGCCGCACCCGCCCCACGGCCGAAGCCGTGGCCCACCACCCGCAGCTCGCCGTCTACCAACTCGCCGTCCGGCACGACGAGACGGTCGCCGGGCCCGACGCGGAGCTGTCGGGGGCCGCCCTCGTCCAACTGCGCCAGGGCGCGGCCAAGAAGGACGGCGGCGAGGCGCTGCCCGTCGTCCAACGCCAGGAGCCGCTGACCGACGGCGTCACCGGCGACTGGGTCGGCGAACTGCTGGCCGAGGCCGCCGGCCGGGTCCTCGACGAACGCTTCACGCCGAGCACCGGAAACCACTGCGGCGCCTGCGCGTTCAAGGGCTCCTGCGCCGCGCGCCCGGAGGGCCGGCACACCGTGGAGTGAACGCGCCGCCCGGACTGTCGGTGCCGGCGACTACCCTCACTCGGGTGCCAGCGCCACTCAGCGATCCCCGGCAGCTCAGCGAGCTATTGGGGATCCCGTTCACCCCGGAGCAGCTGGCCTGCGCCACCGCGCCGGCGGCGCCGCAGGCCATCGTCGCCGGCGCCGGCTCGGGGAAGACCACGGTGATGGCGGCCCGCGTCGTCTGGCTCACCGGCACCGGACGGATCGCCCCCGACCGGGTGCTCGGCCTCACGTTCACCAACAAGGCCGCCGGCGAGCTGGCCGAACGCGTCCGCACCGCGCTCGCCAAGGCCCGGATCGACACCTCCGAGACGGGCGAGCCCACCATCTCCACCTACCACGCCTTCGCCGGCCGGCTGCTCACCGAGCACGGGCTGCGGCTCGGCATCGAGCCCGCCTCCCGGCTGCTCGCCGACGCCGGCAGGTTCCAGCTGGCGGCCGAGGTGCTGCGCGGCGCCCCCGCCGACTTCGAGCCGCCGAGCCCCAGCTTCACCACCCTCGTCACCGACCTGGTGGCGCTGGACGGCGAGCTGTCCGAACATCTGGTCCCCCCCGAGCGGCTGCGCTCCTTCGACGGGGAGCTGCTCGCCGAGCTGGCCGAGGCCCGGCTCACCAACGCCGCCCTGCGGCAGGTGCCGCGGGCAGCCGAGGGGCGCTTGGCGCTGCTCGGCCTGGTCGAGGAGTACCGCGCCCGCAAACGCGCCCGCGACCTGCTGGACTTCGGCGACCAGATCGCGCTGGCCGCGGCCCTGGCCCGGGAGCGGCCCGAGGTCGGCCAGGCGCTGCGCGAACAGTTCGGCGTGGTCCTGCTGGACGAGTACCAGGACACCTCCGTCGCCCAACGCGTGCTGCTCGCAGGGCTCTTCGGCGACGGCACGGGCCATCCGGTCACCGCCGTCGGGGACCCCTGCCAGGGGATCTACGGCTGGCGCGGCGCCTCGGTCGCCAACCTGGACGACTTCCCCGAGCACTTCGCCGCCGCCGAAGGGGTCCCAGCCCGGGTGCTGCGGCTCAGCCAGAACCGCCGCAGCGGCGGCCGGCTGCTCACCCTCGCCAACGCCCTGGCCGCGCCGCTCCGCGAGCGACACCCGTCCGTCGCCCCGCTGCGCCCGGCCGAGGACGCGGAGGGCGCCGGTCTGGTCCGCTGCGCGCTGCTGCCCACCCACGCCGAGGAGTTGGCCTGGCTGGCCGACGCCGTGGCCCATCAGGTCCGCACCGGCACGGAGCCCGGCGAGATCGCCGTGCTCTGCCGCACCGCGAGCGACTTCCCGCTGATCCAGAGCGCGCTGGTCGCGCGGGACGTGCCGGTCGAGGTGGTCGGCCTCTCCGGGCTGCTGCACCTTCCCGAGGTCGCCGATCTGGTCGCGGTCTGCGAGGTGTTGGCCGATCCCACGGCCAACGCGGCCCTGGTCCGGCTGCTCACCGGGCCGCGCTGGCGGATCGGGCCGCGCGATCTGGCGCTGCTGGGCCGGCGGGCCCGGCTGCTGGTCCGCCGGGTGCGCGCCGGGGAGGCGGACGCTCCTGGCGGCGAGGCCGCCGCGCTGGCCCGGCTGGCCGACGCGGTCGCCGGCACCGACCCGGCCGAGGTGGTCTCGCTGGCCGACGCGCTCGACACCTTCGTCGGCAGCGGCGGGGGCTCCGGCGCCGATCCCGGCTCGGCCGAGCCCGACGACCGGCTGCCGTTCTCGCCCGAGGCCCGCGTCCGGTTCGCCCACCTCGCCGCCGAGCTGCGCGATCTGCGCCGCTCGCTGGGCGATCCGCTGATGGACGTGCTGCACCGGGTGCTCACCCACACGGGGCTCGACGTCGAGCTGTCCGCCTCGCCGATGGCCCTGGCCGCCCGCCGCCGGGAGACGCTCGGCGCGTTCCTCGACGTGGCGGCGAGCTTCGCCGCGGGCCGTGCCGGCACCGCCGTGCACGGCGACGCCACCCTCTCGGCCTTTCTCGGCTTCCTGCGCGCGGCCGAGAGCTTCGACCGCGGCCTGGACGGCTCGCTGCCCAGCGGCGGCAACGCGGTGCAGGTGCTGACCGCGCACAAGGCCAAGGGTCTGGAGTGGGACGTGGTCGCGGTGCCGGGCCTGTGCGCCGGCCTCTTCCCCGCCGTCCGCTCCCGGGACTCCTGGCTGCGGCAGGCCAGAACGCTCCCGCACCCGCTGCGCGGCGACGCCGAGACGCTGCCGCCCACCCCCGAGTGGACCGCCGCCGGCTACAAGCGGTATCTGGCCGAGACCGCCGGCGAGTTGGAGCTTGAGGAGCTCCGCCTCGGCTATGTCGCGGTCACCCGGCCACGCCGGCTGCTGCTCGGCTCCGGACACTGGTGGGGGCCCAGCCAGAAGAAGCGGCGCGGCCCCTCCGACTTCCTGACCGCGCTGCGCGAGCACTGCGAGCGCGATCCGGGGCACGGCGAGGTCGAGCACTGGGCCGAGCCGCCGCCCGAGGAGGCGGAGAACCCGGCGCTCGCCAGGGACGAGGAGGAGCTGGCCTGGCCGCTGCCCCTGGACAGCGAGGCACTGGCCCGCCGCCGCGAGGCGGCCCTGGCGGTCCTGTCCCGCCTGCACCGGATGCCGTCCCCACGCCCCGACGAGCCGGACGGTACGCCTCCGGACGACGAGCCGCCGCCGGACGAGTTCCCGCCCGATGAGCCCCCGCCGGACGAGTTCCCGCCGGACGAGCCCTCGCCGGACGGGCTTTCGTCCGACGAGCTGACCCCGGAGGAGCGCCGCACCATGGCCTCCTGGGACCGGGACCTGACGGTGCTGGCGAGCGAGCTGCGGCAGGCCAGGGCGGGGGTGCGGGAGGTGCCGCTGCCCGTCTCGCTCTCGGCGACCCAGCTCCAGCGGCTGGCCACCGACCCGGACGGCTTCGCCCGCGAGCTGGCCCGCCCCATGCCCCGCCCGCCCCAGCCGGCCGCCCGCCGGGGCACCCGTTTCCACGCCTGGGTGGAGTCCCGCTTCGACTCGGTGCCGCTGCCCATGCTCGGCCCCGAGGAGTTGCCCGGGGGCGATCCCGACGAGGACGCGGAGATCCGCGACGAACGTGAACTGGCGGCGCTCAAGCAGGCGTTCCAGCGCACGCCGTACGCCGACCGGCGCCCCTACCGGATCGAGGCCCCGTTCCAGCTCACCCTCGCCGGGCGGGTGATCAGGGGGCGGATCGACGCCGTCTACCGCCTGCCGCCCCGCCGGGGATCGGACAGCGAGCGCTGGGAGATCATCGACTGGAAGACCGCGCGCCGCCAGGACGCCGACCCGCTGCAACTGGCGATCTACCGCCTCGCCTGGGCCGAGCGCCACCAACTGCCGCTGAGCGAGGTCACCGCTGCCTTCCTCTATGTGCGCAGCGGCGAGCTGGTGCGCCCCAGCGTGCTGCCCGGGCGCCGGGGTCTGGAGCGGCTGCTGATGGGGGAGGACTCCTGGGAGCCCAACGATCCCGGTTAGGCTCTTGGTATGAGTACCACCCCGGCCATCAAGGACAGCGTCGTCCAGCCGATCCCCCTCACCACCTCCGGCGGAATCGACCGGGACGCCGGCCACCGGATGGACGAGGCGTGGCTGGGGGCGGCCTGGAGCCACCCCAGCACCCGGGTCTTCGTGGTCTCGGGCGGCCAGGCACTGATCGAGGAGACGCCGGACGGCCGCACCGAGCTGGTGATGATGCCGTCCTTCGACGCCCCGCTCACCGAGGCACACCGCTACTTCCTGGGCACCGACGCGGACGGCGTGCGCTACTTCGCCCTCCAGAAGGACGCCCTCCCCGGACGGATGGACGCCGTGGCCCGCCCGGCCAGCCTCCGGGAGGCCGCGTCCCTGCTGTCCGACCGGGACAACGAGCTGCTGGTGCACGCGGTCGCCCTCGAGAACTGGCAGCGGCTGCACCGGTTCTGCTCCCGCTGCGGCGAGCGCACCGTGATCGCCGCGGCCGGCCATATCCGCCGCTGCCAGGCGTGCGGCGCCGAGCACTACCCGCGCACCGACCCGGCCGTGATCATGCTCGTCCTCGACGACCACGACCGCGCCCTGCTCGGCCGCCAGCTGCACTGGCCCGAGGGCCGCTTCTCCACCCTGGCCGGCTTCGTCGAGCCGGGGGAGTCCATCGAGCGGGCGGTGGTCAGGGAGGTCGCCGAGGAGGTCGGCGTGACGATCGGCGACGTCGAGTACGTGGCCAGCCAGCCGTGGCCGTTCCCCTCCAGCCTGATGCTGGGCTTCGTGGCGCGCGCGACCTCGACCGAGGTCACCGTGGACGGCGACGAGATCGACGAGGCCCGCTGGTTCACCAGGGACGAGCTGCGGGAGGCCATGGCGTCGGGCGAGGTGCTGGCCCCGTCCGGCGTCTCCATCGCCTCCCGCCTGGTCGAACGCTGGTACGGCGAACCGCTGACCACCTCGATCTGGTGACCGGCCGGGGGCCCACCGCCCCTGGGCTCAGGCGGCCAGCGCCTTCTTGACGTCGGCCAGCGAGGGGTTGGTCATGGTGGTCTCGGCGCCGCCCCCGCCGGTGACCACCACCGTGGGCACGGTCTGGTTGCCGTTGTTGGCGGCCTCGACGAGCTTCACGGCCGCGGGGTCCTGCTCGATGTCGATCTCCGTGAAGGCGATGCCCTCGCGGTTCAACTGGCTCTTCAGCCGACGGCAGTAGCCGCACCACGGGGTGCTGTACATCGTCACGGTGCCCTGCATGGGATGACTCCTTCACGACTTCACGACTTCACGACTTCACGACTTCACGACTTCAGATTCACGACTTCAGAACTTCAGAACGGTGTTCCGCTACTACAACGGTGCCCGGTGCCCCGCGCCTGGTGTCCACAGAACGCCGGGCGCGGTATGAGTAATTCCACGGGCTGTGGACGGCACGCCCCACCCGCCCCTGAGAACCTGGCAGCATGGCGGGGTGACATCAGCACCGCACGCCTCAGCCAACCCGCCGGAGGGCTTCGCGCCCGAGAGCCTCCCGCCGGAGAGTCGAGCGGGCGGCGGCCAGCACGGGACGCTACCGCATGGCGCCTTCCCCGAGCCGCCCAGCACGGCGGACGCCGTGCTCGACGGCCTCGATCCGGAGCAGCGCACGGTCGCCACCACCCTGCGTGGCCCGGTCTGCGTCCTGGCCGGCGCCGGCACGGGCAAGACCCGTGCCATCACCCACCGCATCGCCTACGGGGTGCGCGCCGGCGTCTACCAGCCCAACACCGTGCTCGCGGTCACGTTCACGGCCAGGGCCGCGGGCGAGATGCGCGGCCGGCTCCGGCAGCTCGGCGCCGGCGGCGTGCAGACCCGCACCTTCCACGCCGCCGCGCTGCGGCAACTCCAGTTCTTCTGGCCCAAGGCCGTCGGCGGGGAGCCGCCTAGGCTGCTGGAGCGCAAGGTCCAGCTGGTCGCCGAGGCGGGCGCCCGCTGCCGGATCCGGCTGGAGCGGCTGGAGCTGCGCGATGTGATGGGCGAGATCGAATGGGCCAAGGTCACCCAGGTCACGCCCGAGGACTATCCGGCCACCGTGGTCAAGGCCGGCCGGGACGCCCCGCGCGACCCGGCCGAGACCGCCCGCGTCTACGCCACCTACGAGCAGCTCAAACAAGATCGCGGCGTCATCGACTTCGACGATGTGCTGCTGCTGATGGTCGGCATCCTCAGCGACCGCCCGGACATCGCCGACACCGTCCGCGGCCAGTACCAGCACTTCACCGTCGACGAGTACCAGGACGTCAGCCCGTTGCAGCAGCGCCTGCTCCAGCTCTGGCTGGGCGAGCGGGACAGCGTCTGCGTGGTCGGGGACGCCAGCCAGACGATCTACTCCTTCACCGGCGCCACCCCGGACCACCTCCTCAACTTCCGCACCCAGCACCCGGACGCCACCCTGGTGAAGCTGGTGCGCGACTACCGCTCCTCGCCCGAGGTGGTGCATCTGGCCAACGGGCTGCTGGCCCAGGCCAGGGGGCGGGCCGCCGAGCACCGTCTTGAGCTGATCTCCCAGCGCCCGTCAGGCCCAGAGCCGCACTTCTCCGAGCACGCGGACGAGCCGGCCGAGGCGGAGGCCACGGCCAAGCGCATCAAGCAGCTGCTCACCCCCGTCGCCCAGGGCGGCTCGGGGGTCCCGGCCAGCGAGATCGCCGTCCTCTACCGGGTCAACGCCCAGTCCGAGATCTACGAGCAGGCGCTCGCCGACGCCGGCGTGCCCTACCAACTGCGCGGTGCCGAGCGCTTCTTCGACCGGCAGGAGATCCGCCAGGCCGGCCTGGCGCTGCGCGGTGCCGCTCGTGCCGGCGGCAACGACGCCGCCCTGGACGGCGCGCAGGGGCTGGCCGACGAGGTCGGCGCGGTGCTGGCCACCCTCGGGTGGACGCATCAGCCGCCCGCCGGCTCGGGAGCGGTGCGGGATCGGTGGGAGTCGCTGCGGGCGCTGGTCCGCCTCGCGGAGGACTTCCAGCGCGCCCGCCCGGACGCCGTCCTCGCCGACTTCGTCGCCGAGGTGGACGAGCGCGCCGCCGCCCAACACGCGCCCACCGTCGAGGGCGTCACCCTGGCCTCGCTCCACACGGCCAAGGGCCTGGAGTGGGACGCCGTGTTCCTCGTCGGCCTCACCGACGGGATGCTGCCCATCACCCATGCCAAGACGCCGGAGCAGATCGAGGAGGAGCGTCGGCTGCTCTATGTGGGGGTCACCAGGGCGCGGGCGCATCTCTCGCTCTCCTGGGCGCTCGCCCGCTCGCCCGGCGGGCGGGCCAGCCGCCGGCCCAGCCGCTTCCTGGACGGGCTGCGCCCCGGCTCCGCCTCGGACGCGGCCCGCTCGCGGGGCGGGGCCGGCGGAGTGGAGCGCGGCGGCGCCAAGGGGCGCAAGCCGCGTGGCCCCGTGCCCTGCCGCGTCTGCGGGCGCACCCTCACAGAGGCCACCGAGCTGAAGCTCCGCCGATGCGCGGACTGCCCCTCGGACATGGACGAGGCGCTGTACGAGCGGCTGCGGGAGTGGCGGCTCGGGCAGGCCCAGGAACTGGGCCGCCCCGCATACGCGGTGTTCACCGACGCCACCCTGATGGCCATCGCCGAGCAGGTGCCGGGCAGCGAGCGCGAGCTGGCCAAGATCTCCGGCGTGGGCCCCCACAAGCTGCGCCAGTTCGGCCCCGAGATCCTGGCGCTGTGCGCGGGCGAGGAGCTGCTGGGGGAGCCCGAGGAGCCCGGGGAGCACTCGGAAGAGGCTTCGGCTGAGGGCGCCGATCCCTTCTTCCCGCAGGACGACGAGCAACTCCCGGCGGGCGATGGGGAATTTTCCGAAGAGGACCCCGAAAAATAGATTGCGTGCGCGCGAGACATCCGCATAGCGTGCTGCACGTGGCGCTGAGGGAGGGTTTCCCTTCCCTCAAACCCATGTTGTACTGAGAGAACATCCCGGGTAGGAGTGCCTGCCCCCGAGACGCTGAAGGAGGCGATCCCTGTGGTCACGTTGAAGCAGATCAAACTGTCCGGCCCGGCTTTCGCCTGCCCTAACGCTCTCGGTGCGGCGCGCCCGTTTGCCGTGGCCATGCTGCCCGTCCCGTCCGTGCGCCCCGAGTCCGCAGCCAGGGATCTCTCCCGTGGCGAGCGAACGATGTCGGCGCGCGAGATGGCCGTAGCGGCAGCAGCCGTGGGAGTGGACGCATATGCGACCACCCCGAATCTCGTCGGCGCCGGGCACCAGATTTTCGGACAGCAGAGCAAGTCTCACTCGATGTGGGCCCTCCGCGGGCTCGAACCCTGGAGTGATCCCACCTGATCGGCGAGATCAGGTCGGCACCTTCCAGGGCCGCGGAACCCACACCGGGTTTCGCGGCCCTTTTGCTTTCCGCCGCCCGACAACCGTCGAGCGGCTCGACACGACACGAGGACAACACCGTGCCACTCGCGCCGTACGCCCGACCTGACCTGAACCCGCCACCCGATCCGGAGACTTCTGTGACCCCGCTGTTCACGCTGAACGAGCTCGATGAGGCCATCGAGCGTCTCGGCGAAGGCGTGCCCTGCCGTTCGTACGACCCCGAGGTGTTCTTCGCCGAGTCCCCCGCGGACGTCGAGTACGCCAAGTCGCTCTGTCAGACCTGTCCGTTGCGCGAGGCGTGTCTGGCCGGCGCCAAGGACCGCCGCGAGCCCTGGGGGGTGTGGGGCGGCGAGCTGTTCGTCCAGGGCGTGGTGGTGCCGAGGAAGCGGCCTCGTGGCCGTCCCCGCAAGAACCCGGTCTCGGCATGAGCACCCACGGAACCATCGGCCGGCCGGCTCCCTACGGGCCGAGACGGCACAGCCAACTGATCAAGAACGATTCCAGCACGGAAGCGGCCACTCGCCGCCGACCTGCCGATGTACGCAAGTCCCGGCAGGAACAGAACAGGACCAGGAAGTTGCAACTCATCCCAGAAGCCATGGCGCGTTCCCATATGGCGGAACGCGCTCGGGAAGCCGAGTCCCAACGGGTCGCCGGCCGTGTCGCTGACGCTCAGCGACACGCTCGCCGGTCCGACCGGTTCCAGCGGCGGGCGGAGCGCGCCTCCCAGCGCGCCCGCCGGGCGTTGGCCCGGGCGGTCATGCACTGACCGCTTGACCCCTTCCCCGATATCCCGCCGCCGGTCGGCCGGGTCGCCTCAGGCGGCTCGGGCCGACCGGCGGCTCTCATATGCGTGGCCGAGCATCGCCTCCGCCTTCCCCGACGCCGCCCTCCGCCGACGCCGAGCCCTTGCGCGTCCGCTCGGCCGTCTTGGCCGTCTTCTTGGACGTCTTCCCGGGGGCCTTCTTGGGGGCTTTTTTGGCTGTCTTGGCCACCTTCTTCGCCGGTGCCGGGCGCTTGGCCGTTCCGGCCTCCGCGTCCTCGGCCTCGGCGCCCTCCGCCTCGGCTGCCGGCGCGGTGGGCGCGGTGGGCGCGGTCGGCTCCGCGAAGCCGGGGAGGCCAGCGGCCATCTCCTCGCGGATCCGCACCGTCGCACCGAGCTGACAGAGCACCCCGACGGTGCTCATCGTGACGCGGTGGATCAGGAGATACGCCGGCGGCAGATTGAGCTGCCGGCCCAACTGGTGTGCCTCGGAACGGGGATCGGCTATCCGGGCGGCCTGGCCGCGCAGCCACTCCCGGCTGAACGTGAACGCCTCCACCCGGGCCGGCTCGATGACCGGCGCGAGATACCTCAGCACCTCCTCCGGATCCAGCTCCCTGGACTCGGTGACGAACCCCTCGGCGCGCAGCCGGGCGTACACCTCCTCCGCCGAGTCGTGCAGCGACAGCCGGAGGGCCTGGCCGATGGCCGGCGGCAGTCCTTCGGGAAGCCTGCTGACCGCGCCGAAGTCGAGCACGCCGAGCCGCCAGCGCTCCACCGGCTCGTCCGGGGCCGGCACCAGCCGGAAGTTGCCCGGGTGGGCGTCCGCGTGGAGCAGCCCCGTCCTGCTCGTGCCGGAGAAGAGGAACCGTGCCAACAGCTGTCCCGCGCGATCCCGCTGCGGCTGGTCGCCATCCGCGATCACCTCGGAGAGCGGTATGCCGGAGAGCCAGTCGGTGATCAGCACACCCTCCCGCTGGAGGACCACATCGGGAACCACCACATCGGGGTCGTCCCGGAACTCGGCGGCGCAGATCCGCTGGGACGCCGCCTCCAGCTCGTAGTCCAGCTCCTCGGCGACCCGATCCCGCAACTCCTCGACCAGTGGCTTGATCTCCAGGCCGGGCGCCCAGGTCCCCACCACTCTCGCGAGGCGGCCGAGCTGGGTGAAGTCGGAGAGCAGGGCCTCGCCCGCTCCCGGATACTGGATCTTGACGGCCACCTCCCGCCCGTCGCCCCAGACCGCGCGGTGCACCTGGCCGATCGAGGCAGCGGCGGCCGGCCGTTCGTCGAACTCCAGGAACAGCTCGCGCCAGTCCGGGCCCAGGCGTTCGGCCAGCGTCTTGTGGACCGAGGCGGCCGGCATCGGGGGCGCGGCTTCCTGGAGCTTGGTCAGCGCGGTGCGGTAGGGGCCGGCGAGCGACTCCGGCAGGGCCGACTCGAAGACCGAGAGCGCCTGGCCCACCTTCATGGCGCCGCCCTTCAGCTCTCCGAGGACGGAGAACAGCTGCTCGGCCGTGCGCTGGCGCAGCTCCTGGGCGACGCGCTCGGCCGAGCGCCCGCCGATTCTCTTGCCCAGGCCCCAGGTGGCGCGGCCGGCGAAGCTCAGCGGCAGAGTGGCCAGCTTGGCCGTTCTGGTCACCGCCTTGCGGGGTAGGTCAGACATGTCCCCTCCAACTCCCGGCGAACGCAAGGCGAAAGCCCTCGGTACTCCTCTCATTGTGGACCCGTTCGGGCGGGGCGTGTGGGGTCGGGGGCGTGCGATCGCGCGGCGCCGCAGGGGCAGTCCGGGTGGGCGTCGAAGGTGTGGCTCGTCATGGTGGGGCCTGGCAGCACCAGCTCCGTCCGGGTGTGCGGGCTCTGCGGTCCGTGGCCGTCGATGAAGGCGAGCGCGCTACAGGCCGTCAGCCCAGCCACCGCCGTGGCCAGGGCGCTGTCGCAGGCGGGGATGCCGGGAGCGCGGCCGTTGCGCCACTGGGCGACGAGCAGCGGCCATGCGGGCTCGCGGTCCGTGAGCGTCCTCAGAAGGCAGTTGGCGCAGGTGGTGATGCCGGGGAGGACCAGCGGGCCGACGAATCCCGTGGCCTCGACCACACCGGCGTACAGATGTGGCGTGCGCTCGGCCATCAGCTCTTCCGCGCGCACCGGATCGGGCACATAGGCGGCCAGCCCCTCGCGCGGCGCGAGGATCACCAGCCTCGGGCCCGTCGTCTCCTCCCGGCCCGGCGCTCGGCGCCAGGGCGTGACCGCGCGCACCACCGCCCGGGCGGCCTGGGCCCGGCGTTCGCCCACCCCCTCGGGCCGGATGCCGCCGTGGGCGGTGTCCACCCGGGAGACCCGGCCACCGTCCGCCACCTCGACCCGGCCCACCCCGGCCTGGGCCAGGGCGCCGGCGATGGCCGTGCCGACCCGGCCGGCGCCTCGCACCAGGACCCGCGCCGAGCGGCGAGCCAGCAGGGCGCGCAGTCCGCCGCCCGGCTTGGAGTACAGCAGGGAGAGCGAGGCGAGATCGGGGCGCATCGCCTCCGTGATCTGGCTGGCGGCCTCCCGCTCGGCCGTCGCGTCCTCCAGCACGCCCGCCTCCTCCAGGCGCCGCGTCACCCGGTCCGCCGCCTCGGCGCCGAGGCCGAGGGCAGCCGCCGCGTCCCGCAGCGCCGGCAGGCCGCGCGTGCCGTCGAGGAGGGAGAGGAAATTCTCCGTGGCGTTGTCCAGCGGACCGAAGAGCACCGAGTGTGCCGGTGTCACTCCGTACCGCACGGTCTCGCGGTCCCGCCATCCGCGGCGGAGCGACGGCTTGATCATCGGATGCATGGGAGAACCCCCCTTGGCCCGTGCGGGCCTTCGGTGAACTGTCGGGGCTCATCATGACGGGAACGGAGCGGGCGTGTGTGATGTTATCCACAGGAAGCGGAGAAAATAATATTAATGGTGCATTCCTCGGGGTGGTTGACTTTTCACGCCCCCCATCCGCTGAACGACAGGCGGGACATATCAGGCCCGTACCGGGTAACGTCGACATGTGCCCGCCGAACCGCTGAACAGCGCCGGCCCGTCGCAGCGCAGTTCCTCGGCGGGACGCTCGGTGCTGAGCGGAGACCGTTCCGAGCGCGTCGAGGTCCGCCGCAGCTCCCGCCGGCGTCGCACGGTCTCCGCCTACCGCGAGGCCGACCGCACCGTGGTGCTGATCCCCGCGCGGATGACGGCGGAGGAGGAGCGACGCTGGGTGACGGTGATGCTGGAGAAGCTGGCCGCCCAGGAGGAACGCCGCGTCCTGGACGACGAGGATCTCGCCCGGCGGGCCGAGGAGCTCTCCGCGCGCTACTTCGACGGGGGCGCGCGGCCGGACAGCGTGCGCTGGGTGACGAATCAGAACGCCCGCTGGGGTTCCTGCACGCCTGCTCTGGGCACCATCCGGCTCTCGCACCGCCTCCAGGGCATGCCGGAGTACGTGATCGACTACGTACTGTTGCATGAGCTGGCGCATCTGCTGGTGCCAGGACATGGCCCGGGCTTCTGGGCCCTGTTGGAGCGCTATCCGCGCACGGAGCGCGCGCGGGGCTTCCTCGAAGGCGTCGTCGCAGCTGAGCGCCTCCCGCACAGTCGCTGCCCCCAGGGAGACTGACGGCAGAGCTGTCGCTGTCGGTGGCATTGGCTAGTCTGGCGCAGCAGAATGTGCGGCTAGTTGATGGGGGGCGGTCGTTACCAATGGTGACGCACTTCAAAAAGGGGCAGAAGTCTCGGCTCAGCGATCTGACCCTGGGCACGGATCTGTATGTGGGTGTGCAGGTCTCCGGGCCCGGGATGGTCTTCGACATCAGCTGCTTCGGGCTCGACGCGGCCGAACAGCTCTCCGACGACCGGTACTTCATCTTCTACAACCAGCCGAAGTCCCCCGAGGAGTCGCTTCAACTGCTGGGCGCTCAGGCGGGGGACACGGAGTCCTTCCGGGTCACTCTCGACCAGGTGCCGGCGAGCATAGACCGGCTCGCCTTCACCGCGACCATCGACGGCGCTGGCACGATGTCGCAGGCCTCGCCCGGGTATCTGCGGATCGTCGCCGGGGGTGAGGAGGTCGCCCGGTACGCGTTCGACGGATCGGAGTTCTCCTCCGAACGCGCGCTGATGATAGGCGACTTCTATCGGAAGGACGGTTGGCGATTCGCCGCCGTGGGGCAGGGCTTCGACGGGGGTCTTGAGGCGTTGCTCCGTCACTTCGGCGGTGAGGTCGAGGAGGAGGAGGAGGAGGCTCCGGCCGCGCCGGCCGCCGCGGCGCCGGGCTTCGCCCCGCCGGGCGGCGCGCCCCCGGCGCCCCCGGCGTTCGCGGCCCCCGGCGGCGCACCGCCTCCGCCGCCCGCTCCCGTCGCACCCGCACCCGCGCCCACTCCCGCACCGTCGCCCGTCGCCCCCCTCCCCGAGCCCGTGCCAACCCCGCCGCCCGCGCCGGTTCCTCCCGCGGTGCCGCAGGCCCCCGGGCAGTTCGGGCATCCCCCGGAGCCGTACGGCCAGCCGCCACAGCCGTTCGGGCAGCCGGCCGCCGCTCCGCAGGCTCCGCCGTACGGTCAGACAGCCGTGCCTCCGCAGCAGCACGGCTACCCCGTCCCGCCGCCGGGGGCCGCCCCGCCGCAGCCGAGCGGCTCCGCCCCGCCTCCCGTCCCCCAGTCGGTCGGTGACCTCGGCAGCGTCCTCGGCGCCTATGGGGCGGCCGTCGAGGGCCAGCGCTGGAGCATGCAGAACCCGCAGCTCGTCCGCGCCGATCTCGGCACGGACGGTCAGCCGGTGATGGCCAGGCTCGGGTCCATGGTGCTCTACGAGGGCGAGGTGGAGTTCGGCTTCAAGGGAGCCGGCTTCAAGCGACGGATGGTCGCGGGGGCCACGGGCGAGGGCTTCCCCTCGCTGATGCGGTGCACGGGCAACGGCCGCGTCTATCTCGCGGAGGAGGCCACCCGGCTGTTCCCCGTGGAGTTGCAGGGCGACGCCATCTGCGTCTCCTCCCAACACGTGCTGGCCTTCGACGAGTCGCTTGAGTACGACGTGCGGCGGATCGACGGCCATGGCCTGCCGGGCGGCAGCCTCTTCGCTCTGCAGTTCTCGGGCCACGGCACTCTGGTGCTCACCGCGCACGGCGAGCCGCTGGTCATGCCGGTCACGGCGATGACCTTCGCGGACGCCAGCGCCCTGGTCGCCTGGTCGGCCGCCGCGCAGGTGTTGGTGGCCAACCAGGTCAGGCTGCGCCGACAGGCCTACCCCGGCCACACGGGGGAGACCACCCAGCTCCAGTTCCGCGGTGCCCCGGGGAACTTCGTCATCGTCCAGCCCTACGAGATCTGACAGGAGCCCGTGATGGACCAGCGGATGACCGCGGGCTACGCCCCGACCGCCCCCGCGGCGCGGATGGAGAACCACGGCCCCACCATGGCCAAGGTGGCCATGGCGAGCGGGCAGGACGTGCTCGCCAGGAGCGGCTCCATGGTGGCGTACGAGGGATTCGTCCAGTACGAGTCCAACCCCTCCGCCCTCGGGCGCGCCGTCGCGGGCCGGCTGTCGGGGGAGAGCGTGCCCCTGATGCGGTGTCACGGCGACGGTCTGCTCTATCTCGCGGACTACGGCGCCCATGTGCTGTGTCTCCCGCTCAACGGGGAGAACATCTCGGTCAACGCCACCAATGTGCTCGCCTTCGACGCGCATCTGGAGTGGGGTGTGCAGCGGGTCAAGGGCATGGCCAAGTTCGCCGGGCAGGGGCTGTTCAACATCGGCATCACCGGCACCGGCTGGGTCGCGATCACCAGCCGGGGCACCCCCGTCGTCGTGGACTGCTCCCGGACGCAGGGGGAGACCTATGTGGACCCGGACGCGCTCGTGGCCTGGTCCACCGGCCTTGAGGTGCGGGGGAAGCGCAGTTTCAAGGCCAGCTCGCTCATCGGACGCGGCAGCGGTGAGGCCTACCAACTCGGCTTCTCCGGCCAGGGGTTCGTGATCGTGCAGCCCAGCGAGGACAGCGTCGAGCGCCTCAGCGGCAAGCAGAACTGACGGGGGAGTGGCCAGATGCAGAGCCTGATCTTCAACAACGCGTCCCAGCAGACCGCCGAGCGGTTCACCACCCAGGGCGCCCATATGCTGCGGGTCGGCCTCCAGGACGGGGACGACGTGGTGGCCAGGGCGGGCAGCATGGTCGCCTTCGAGGGCATCGTCGAGTTCGACGGTGAGTACCAGTCGCAGCGACAGCACCACAGCCAGCTGATGACAGGCGAGGTGCTGCCGCTGATGCGCTGCTTCGGGCAGGGCACGGTCTACCTCGCCAACCTCGCCCAGCACGTCCATGTGCTGGACGTCGACCACGAGGGGCTCACCGTCGACAGCTCCTATGTGCTGGCCATGGACGCCCATCTGCACTGGGACGTCGTCTCCGTGGAGAGCCAGCACGGCATACCGGGGGTGGGCGCGTACAACATCCTCATCAGCGGTCAGGGGAAGGTCGCCATCACCACCTCGGGCAGCCCGCTCGTCCTGCGGGTGACGCCGCAGCAGCTGTGCAGCGTCGACGCCGATGCCGTGGTGGCCTGGTCCTCCTCGCTCCGGGTGCAGATGCAGGCGCAGACGAGCAGCAAGTCGATCTGGCGCCGCCGCGGCGGCACTGGCGAGGGCTGGGAGCTGAACTTCATGGGCGACGGCCATGTGGTGGTGCAGCCGAGCGAGCTGCTGCCGCCCCAACAGACGTCCTTCGGCCAGCGGTTGCAGTTCCAGCAGGGGGCCGGCCCCGGGCTCGGGCAGGGCGGGGCCTGGGGGCCGCGCTAGCGAGCCCACGCGGCGGGCCGCGCGGTGCGCCTCAGAGCACCGCGCGGGCCCCGATCACCAGGGCGCGCACCGACGCGTCCGGCAGCCGCTCCGCCTCGTCGAAGTCGAACCACCGCAGGGCGAGGGACTCCTCGCTGATCACCGGGTCGGCGTCGGCCGGCGCCAGCGCGGCGTACTGCACGTCGAGGTGGGTGGCGCAGGGGGTCTCGTGCCGGTCGAGGCGGACCGGCGTCGCCAGCAGCCGCAGCCCGGCGATGCCGGACTCCTCGCTCGCCTCCCGCAGCGCCGCGTCGGCCAGCGACGCGTCCGAGGACTCGCAGTGCCCGCCGGTCTGGAGCCAGCGGCCGAGCTTGGCGTGCAGCGTGAGCAGCACCCGGCCGGCCGCCACGTCGACCACCAGCGCGCTGGCGGTGATGTGGCCGGCGGCGCAGCGCTTCCACACCCCGTCGGGGTGCGCGGACAGATGCGCGGTGTAGGCGGCCCGCAGCTCCTCCTGCCGCTCGTCGGGCGCCGGCCAGTCGCGCAGCACCCGAGCGGCGTCCTCATGCAGACTCACGCGCCGCGCCCGCCGCCGCCCTCGGGGCCACGCTCGTCGCCCTCGCCACGCTCGTCCTCCGAGCCGCGCTCCTTGTCGAGGCGGGGCGAGGAGCCGCCGCCGGCCGCGTCGCCCAGCAGTTGATCCAGCTCGGAGAAGTCCAGCTGCTCACGGTGCACGAAGCCGTCCGGATCGTCCAGATCCTGGGCCGTGGGCAGCATGTCGGGGTGCGTCCACAGGGCATCGCGGCCCTGCGAGCCCCGCGCGTCCGTGAGCGAGGCCCAGAGCCGGGCCGCGTCCCGCAGCCGTCGCGGGCGCAGTTCGAGACCGATCAGCGTCGCGAACGTCTGCTCGGCCGGGCCACCGGAGGCACGGCGCCGGCGCAGCGTCTCCCGCAGCGCGGACGCGGACGGCAGATGCGGCTGGGCCGCCGCGTGCACCACCGCGTCCACCCAGCCCTCGACCAGCGCCAGGGCCGTCTCCAGACGGGCCAGCGCGGCCTTCTGCTCCGGGGTGTCCTCCGGCTCGAAGAGGCCCTGCTGCAACTTCTCCTGCAACTCCTCGGGGCGGCCGGGATCGATCTGCCCGACCAGGCCCTCCAGCTTGCTGGTGTCCACCTGGATGCCCCGCGCGTAGCCGTCGACCGCGCCGAACAGATGCGAGCGCAGCCACGGGACATGCGCGAACAGCCGCTGGTGCGCGGCCTCCCGAAGGGCCAGGTACAGCCGGACCTCGTCCTGGGGGACGCCCAGGCCCTCGCCCAGGGCCGCGACGTTCTGCGGCAGCAGCGCGGCCTTGCCCGCCGGGCCCAGCGGCAGCCCGATATCCGTGGAGCCGACGACCTCCCCGGCCAGCGTGCCGACCGCCTGGCCGATCTGGGTGCCGAACATGGCACCGCCCATGGAACGCATCATGCCCATCAGCGGGCCCGCCATGGCCCGCATCTCCTCGGGCAGCACCTGACCCATGGCGGCACCCACCCGTTCGGCCACCGGATCGACCAGTTCACGCCAGACCGGCAGCGTCGCCTCGACCCACTCCGCACGGCTCCAGGCGACGGCGGACCCGGCACCGGACGGGAACGAGGTGACGGAGTCCAGCCAGAGATCGGCCAGCCGCATGGCCTCCGCGACCTGGGACCTCTCCTGGCTGTCCACCGAGCGGTCGCGGGAGCCGTCGGGCGCGCCCTGGGCCACCGTCTGCCGGGCCACGTTCTGCGCCAGATCCCAGTTCACCGGGCCGCTGTCGTTCGACAGCAGCTGCCCGAGCTGCTGGAAGGCCGCGCCCAGATCCTGGGAGTTCATGCCGCCGCCGCCCCCGAACAGGGCGGCCAGCGGGTTGTCGGCCGGGCCCTGGCCGCCGCCCCTGTCGTTGCGGGAGCTCTTGCCGGATTCGCCGTCCTCCGGCTCCTGCGGGAGGCCGAATCCGAATGGGAAGTCACTCACGGGAATCCTCGGGTCTTGTCATCGGACGTCCTCGGACGCTGGTGGAACGGAGCGGACGCGCCGGTCGTTCGCTGGTCTTGGCCCCAAGCCTAGACACCTCTCAGGCAGGATGGGCCTGCGCACGTCGTACTGAAACAACCGCTGGAGAGGTCCTGTGAGTTCCCCGGAACCAGCCGTTCGCGCAACGCGAAACGGACCAACCACCCCACTGACCGTCGCGGTGACCGGTGCGGCGAGCGGCCTCGGAGCGCTGCTCACCGAACGGCTGCTGGACTCCGCCGGGATCAGGCGGGTGCTCGCCCTGGACGAACGGCTGGGCGAGGCCAGGGGTGCCGAGTGGCACACCCTGGACATCCGCGACCCCGCCATCGCCGATCTGCTGCGCACCTCGGGGGCCGCCAGGGACGCCGAGGCCGACGGCACCAGGGAGACCGAGCCGACCCATGGCCCGGTCGACGTGTTGGTGCACCTGGCACTCGACCTCGATGTCGAGTCCGACCCCGCGGCCCGCACCGCGCTGAACGTGCGCGGCACCCAGACCGTGCTCACCGCCGCGGCAGCCGCCGGGGTGCGCCGGGTGGTGCTGTGCACCTCGGCCATGGTCTACGGCGCGCTGCCGGACAACGATGTGCCGTTGGCCGAGGACGCGGAGCTGCGCGCCACCGAGGACGCCACCTGCGTCGGCGACCTGCTGGAGATCGAGCGGCTCGCCCAGCGCGCGCCCCGCGCACACCCCGGGCTCAACGTCACCGTGCTGCGCCCCGCGGTGTTGGTGGGCGGCGTCGACACCGCGCTGACCCGCTACTTCGAGTCGCCCCGGCTGCTCGTGGTCGCGGGATCGCGGCCGAGGTGGCAGTTCTGCCATGCGGAGGACCTGGTCAGCGCGCTGGAGTTCGCGGTGCACGAGAAGGTCGACGGCGAGCTCGCGGTCGGCTGCGACGGCTGGCTGGAGCAGGAGGAGGTGGAGGAGCTGTCCGGGATCCGGCGGATGGAGCTGCCGTCCTCGGTGGCGCTCGGCGCCGCCACCCGCCTGCACCGGCTGGGCCTCACCCCCTCGCCCGCCGGCGATCTCGCCTTCACCATGCACCCCTGGGTCGTCAGTGGCAGCAAGCTCTACGAGGCGGGCTGGCGGCCGAGTTGGAGCAACGAGGAGGTGCTGGCCGAGCTGCTGGCCGAGGTGGCCGGCCGGCACACCGTCGCCGGACGCCGGTTGGGTCGCAAGGACGCGGCGACCACCCTGGGCGCGGCGGGCGCCACGGTCGCGCTGGTCGGCACCGCGGCGCTGGTGCGACGCGCTCGGCGGGCCCGCCGCCGATGAGCCGGAGGCCATGGGGGATCATGGGGTCATGACGATCGGCGACCCGGTTCGGCTGCTTGCCATCCGTGACACGCCCCTGTCGGTGGACGAGGTCCGCCTGGCGGTGGGCGACGCGGCGGCCGGCGCCACCGTGCTCTTCGTCGGCACGGTGCGGGACCACGACGGGCACGCCCAGGGAGCCGCCGTCACCTCCCTGGAGTACTCGGCCCATCCGACGGCGGAGGCGGAGCTGCGGCGGGTCGCCGAGGAGGTCGTGGCCGAGTTCCCCGGGTGCGCGGTCGCGGCCACGCATCGGGTGGGCGAGCTGGTGGTCGGCGATCTCGCGGTGGTGGTCGCGGTCTCAGCGGGCCACAGGGGCGAGGCGTACCACGCCTCCCGCCGCCTGATCGACCAGCTCAAGCGGCAGGTCCCGATCTGGAAGCACCAGGGCTTCGCCGACGGAAGCCACGAATGGGTGGGCGCGGGCGCGGGCCGTTCGGCGGGCACTACTCCGGTTGCGTAACTCGTACGCGCGGCTGAGCGTTGGAGTGACAACGCCGTGGTGGGCGCAGGTGGGAGGTAGGACATGGCTGTTCTCGTGTGGTTGTTGATCCCGGTCGCCGGGGGCGTGGTGGCCGGCATATGGAGCGCCTGGGCCACCCGACGTGGCAACAGCGCGGGGCGGAACGTGCGGGACAGCGTGGGGGTGCGCGGATACGAGCGCTTCCGGGCGGCGATGGAACGAGCCCCGGCGGACGGCTGACAGTGCCGTCACGTAATGTCAAGACATGCCACGCCGCACCGCGACACTGCTGACGTCGATCCTGTTGCTGATCGGCATCCTCTGCGCCGGAGTGCTGATCCAGGTGCCCTACGCCGAGATGTCTCCCGGCCCCACGGTGAACACGCTGGGCGAGCACGAGGGCGAGCCGGTGCTGTCGGTCGAGGGCGAGGAGACATACGAGGCGGCCGGGCATCTCAACATGACGACCGTCAGGGTCACCGGGATCAACTACCGGATGAACCTGCTGGAGGCGATGCACGGCTGGCTGGCGGACGACCGCGCCGTGGTCCCGCACGAGACGCTCTATCCGGAGGACGTCTCGGCCGACCAGGTGGAGGAGCGGAACGCCGAGGAGTTCACCCAGTCGCAGGAGAGCGCCAAGGTCGTGGCGCTCCGCGAGCTGGGGTACGAGGTGCCGGAGCAGACGGTGGTGGCGGCGGTCGTGGAGGGCAGCCCGGCGCAGGACGTGCTGCACGCGGGCGACGCCGTCATGGCGGTGGACGGCACCCCGGTCACCGATCCGGGCCAGGTCGCCGAGCTGGTGACCAGACACCAGCCGGGCGAGGACGTGGTGTTCACTGTGGTGCCGGCCGAGGAGGCCGAGGCCGCGTTGAGCGGCGCCGGCGAACTCCCCGACGAGACCACGGACGTCACGGTCACCACGGCCGCGGCCGAGGACGACCAGCGGGCGATCGTGGGCATCCAGGCCGGGCTCGCCTACGCGCTGCCCTTCGAGGTGGAGATCAAGCTGGCCGATGTCGGCGGCCCAAGCGCCGGCCTGATGTTCGCGCTCGGCCTGATGGACCGGCTGACCGAGGAGGACCTCACGGGTGGCGCGTTCGTCGCCGGCACCGGGACCATCGACAACGCGGGGGCGGTCGGCCCGATCGGCGGGGTGTCGATGAAGACCATCGCGGCCAGGCAGGCGGGTGCCGAGTACTTCCTGACGCCCGAGGAGAACTGCGCGACGGCCGCCGAGCACGTGCCCGACGGCCTCACCCTGGTCGAGGTCGCCACGCTGGACGACGCCCTCGACGCGCTGCGGCTGATACGCGACGACGACACCGACCGGCTGACCACGTGTGACGCCGCCGGCTAGGCCGGCGGCGTTCTTCCGGGCCGTTGTCACCGGCAGGTCCTCGGCAGGTCCCCGGTGAGCGCCCGGAGTTACTCCTCGAAGGTCGCCGCCAGCGCCCTGGCCAGTCCCGGCACGAGATCAGGGCCGGTGAGCACCTCGGTGTCGGAGTCCTTCTCCCGCCGGCGCACCGCCGACTCCCGCGTACCGTCGCGCAGTACGGCCACGGTGAGTCGGACCTCCTGCCGCTGGGGGTGTTCGGAGACCCAGCGGGTCAGCTCGCTCTCGTCCAGCCCCTCGGGGACCGCGCCCTCGACGGACGGCGGCAGCATCAGCCGCTCCAGGGTGAGCGCGCAGCCGGCCACGGCGTCGGGCCAGGCGATGGTGGCGAGGAACTCGTCAAGCGGCACGCCCGGCGGCAGCTCGTCCTGCTCGACGGGGGTGAGGCCCTCGTCGGCGGTCTCGTCGAGGTCCAGACGCTCGGCCAGACCTGGCTCCTCCACCCGCAGTCGTGCCGTGTCCACCAGGGCGAACAGTTGGGCGGGGCGGTCCCAGCCGAGGCCGGCGACGTAGGAGTCGATCTCCAGAACGGTTCTGGTGAGGGGTTGCACGGCCAGGTGAGCAGAGGTGGGTACGTCGGGGGGAGTGTTGTCCATGGGCATATCGTGCCGTCTCATACCCCGAAAACGGGAACCGAGTAAAGGTTGAGTAAGTTAGTTCAGTGGGCCGTTCCCAGGATTGGCCCGGATTCAGATCCCGCGAATCTTTGAGGTGCGCACCTTGGCTTTCCAGATGCCGGACCGGGGCTCGGGCTCGGGCCGCCCCAACGGTCCGAACGGACCCAGAGGACCAAGAGGCCCTGGCGGGCCTAGGTTCAGCGTCGGGCGCCCGTCCCGAGGCGCGAAGACCCTGCTGATCACGGCGGCCATCCTGGCCGCGTTGGCGATCCTGTTCGCGATGTTCGCGGGGTTCTGGACGGATTGGTTGTGGTATCGCTCGGTGGATTACACCAGCGTGTACCGCACCCAGATGCTGACCAGGGCCGTGATGTTCGTGGTCTTCGGTGTGCTGATGACCCTCGCGGTCGGATTCAACATCTGGCTGGCGCATCGGCTCCGACCGCCGCTCAGCGCGATGTCGATGGAGCAACAGAACCTCGACCGGTACCGGATGAGCATCGCCCCCTTCAAGAAGTGGGTGGTGCTGGCGGTCTCGGTGGTGATCGGCCTCATCGCCGGCGGTTCGGCCTCCAGCCAGTGGCGCACCTGGCTGCAGTGGCTCAACGGCGAGTCCTTCGGGGTCACCGATCCGCAGTTCAACATGGATGTGGGCTTCTTCGCCTTCGACTACCCCTTCTACCGGTTCCTGCTGGGCTTCGGCTTCGCCGTCGTGGTGCTCTCCACGCTGGCCGCCGCGCTCACCCACTACCTCTACGGCGGGGTCAGGCTCACCACCCCCGGCAGCCGGATCACCACCGCGGCCACCGGGCATCTGTCGGTCCTGGTCGGCCTCTTCGTCGCGCTGAAGGCGGTCGCCTACTGGCTGGACCGCTACGGGTTGGCGCTCAAGAGCGGCGACTTCCGGGACAACGAGGGCTGGACGGGTCTGCGCTACGTGGACGCCAACGCCTATCTGCCGGCCAAGACGATCCTGGCCATCATCGCCGCGATCTGCGCGGTGCTGTTCTTCGCCACCCTCTGGCGGCGGGTCTGGCAGCTGCCGGTGATCGGCCTCGGCCTGATGGTGCTCTCCGCCGTGCTGATCGGCGGGGTGTACCCGGCGCTGGTCCAGCAGTTCCAGGTGAAGCCCAACGAGGTGGCCAAGGAGACTCCGTACATCCAGAAGCACATGGAGTCCACCACCCAGGCGTACGACATCGACGACGCGCAGTTCGAGGACTACACGGGTACCAGCGACGCGGAGCCGGAGGAGCTGAGGAACTCGGTCTCCGAGACGGCGAGCATCCGTCTGCTGGACCCGAGCGTGGTCTCGCCGGCGTTCCAGCAGATCCAGCAGGTCCGTGGCTACTACCAGTTCTCTCCGACGCTGGACGTGGACCGGTACGCCATCGAGGGGGACGAACGGGACACCGTGATCGGCGTTCGCGAGATGAACGTCAACAACGTGCCCGAGCGGAACTGGATCAACGACCACTTCCGGTACACCCACGGCTTCGGCATGGTGGCCGCCAGCGGCACCGAGATCCAGTCCAACGGCCAGCCGGACTTCCTGGAGCGCGACCTGCCGCCGGAGGGCGATCTGGGCGACTACGAGCCCCGGATCTACTTCGGTGAGTACACCACCCAGTACTCGATCGTGGGCGGTCCCCAGCAGGAGATCGACTACGCGGGCGAGGACGGCGAGGTCGAGTACAGCTACTCGGGCGACGCCGGGATCAACCTGGACAACTACTTCAACCGGGCGGCGTACGCGCTGACCCTGGGCGAGCCGCAGATCCTGTACTCCGGCGCCATCGGCGAGGGCTCCCGCATCCTCTACAACCGCACGCCCAAGGAGCGGGTCGAGGCGGTGGCCCCCTGGCTGACGATCGACGGGGACCCGTATCCGGCGGTGGTGGACGGGCGCGTCCAGTGGATCGTGGACACGTACACCACGACCAACGGCTACCCGTACTCCTCGCGCACCACGTTGGGTGACGCCACCGAGACGTCGTTGACGGAGAACCAGGGCGAGGTGATCGCCCAGGAGAACAACGTCAACTACATCAGGAACTCGGTCAAGGCGACGGTTGACGCCTATTCGGGTGATGTCGTGCTCTACGAGTGGGACACCGAGGACCCGGTGCTGAAGACCTGGCGCAGTGCCTTCCCCGGCACCGTGGTGGACCGTGAGGAGATCAGCGACGAGCTGCTCGACCACCTGCGGTACCCGCAGGACCTCTTCAAGGTGCAGCGCGATCTGCTCCAGCGCTACCACGTGGACAACGCCGGGCAGTTCTACAGCGGTTCGGAGCGCTGGGCGGTGCCCGACGACCCGACGCACGGCGACCAGTCGGTGCCGCCGTACTACCTGAGCATGAAGATGCCCGACCAGGACGAGCAGGTCTTCTCGCTCACCACCACGTTCACGCCGCTCAACCGCGACACCCTGGCGGCCTATATGGCCGTCGAGGCGGACGCGAGAAG
Source organism: Streptomyces profundus (assembly GCF_020740535.1). Taxonomy (NCBI): domain Bacteria; kingdom Bacillati; phylum Actinomycetota; class Actinomycetes; order Kitasatosporales; family Streptomycetaceae; genus Streptomyces; species Streptomyces profundus. The sequence goes on along the minus strand of NZ_CP082362.1, from coordinate 2,073,266 downwards.
CGACGGATACGGAACGATGAGAATCCTGACCCTGCCGTCCAACACGACGGTCTGGGGTCCACAGCAGGTGCAGAGCAGATTCAACTCCGATCCGACGATCGCCGAGAGCATCAACCTGCTCTCCAGAGGCGACTCCGAGGTCGAGTACGGCAACCTGCTCACCGTGCCACTGGAAGGCGGCCTGCTCTACGCGGAGCCCGTCTTCGTCCGCGGCGCCGGCACCAACTACCCGCTGTTGCGCAGGGTGCTGGTGACCTACGGCGAGAGAACGGCCTTCGAGGACACCCTTGACGAGGCCTTGGACGTCGTCTTCGGGGTCACCGAATCCGGTGAGGAACCACCGGAGTCCCCGCCGCCTGGCGAGGGCGAGGAGGAGCCGCCGCCGGACGGCGAGCAGACCGTCGAGGAGGCCATCGCCGAGGCCCAGGAGGCCTGGGACGACAGCCAGGAGGCGCTACAGAACGGCGACTGGGAGGCGTTCGGCGACGCGCAGGGCCGCCTTGAGGAGGCGCTGGAGCGGATGCAGCAGGAGGACGCCGCGCGCAACGAGGAGGAGGAGACGCCGCCGGACGAGGAGCCGGCTGACGCCAACTCCTAGCCATCAGGGGGACGTTCACAGCGTCCCAGGAGGTTCGACATCCGAGGGCCCGACGCCGGGGACGGCGCCGGGCCCTCGGCCGTTCCCTGACGGTCCGCCGCCGCCCGTCCGGTCCGCTACGGAGCGGACGGGACGTCAACCCTGGGCGTGTGTTCGGCCGTTGGCCCGGATGGCGCTGGCCGGCACTGTCAGTGGGAGGGGCCATACTGCGACACGATTCTCGATAACTCGCCCTGGCCAACGGCGTTTGGGTGTTTCCATATCGGGAAGTCGATAAACCGCTGAAGTGACTTCACTGGCTGCGGTATACCAGGTGTACGCAGGTTTCAGGTGGTGCGACTATGGACCTTATGGGGGACAAGGCCAGGTTCGGGAGCAGTCGAGCCGCCGCTCAGGAGGGCGCGCGGCTGCTGCTTCTCGGCGACCTGGACGGTGCCGAGGGGCCGCTGCGCGAAGCGGCGGCGGACGGCGAGCGGTCGGCCGCCAACAATCTGGGGGTGTTGCTGCATCAGTCCGGGCGTTCCGGCGAGGCCGCCGAGTGGTGGCGGATCGCGGCGGTCGGCGGCTCCGCGCCGGCGGCGCACGCGCTCGGCCGGTTCTGCCGGGAGCGCGGCGACGAGGCGGCTGCCGAGTTCTGGCTGCGCCACGCGGCCGAGTCCGGGCACGCGTCCGGCGCCTACGCGCTGGCCGACCTGCTCGACCACCGGGGGCACGAGGACGCGCCCGCCTGGTTCCTGAAGGCGGCCGAGCGCGGCCACCGCGAGGGCGCCTACCGCCACGCCTGCCTGCTGGCCCGTCAGGACGAGACGGCGGCCGAGCCCTGGTTCCGGCAGTCGGCCGCGCGCGGCCACCGCAGGGCCGCGCTGCGGCTCGGGGCGCTGCTGGAGCGGCGCGGTGCGGCGGCGGAGGCCGGCCGCTGGTATCTGGAGGCCGCCGAGGCGGGCGAGGTGCGGGCGGCCAGCGCGCTGGGCTTCCTGCTCCGGGACTCGGGCGACGAGACCAGCGCCGAGCAGTGGTGGCTGAGCGCGGCCCAGGACGGCGACGGCCCCGCGGCCAACGCGCTGGGCGCGCTCTACGCGGAGCGTGGCGAGCGGCAGGAGGCGCAGCGCTGGTACCGCGCCGCGGTCGAGGCCGGCGATATCAACGGCGCCTTCAACCTCGCGCTGCTGAGCTCGGGTCAGGGCCGCAGCGCGCAGGCCGAGCAGTGGTACCGCCGCGCCGCCTACGCGGGGCATCGGGAGGCGGCCAACGCGTTGGCCGTGCTGCTGTTGCAGCGTGGCGACGCGGACGGCGCGGAGCCGTGGTTCTCCAAGGCGGCCGAGGCCGGCAGCGTGGACGCCGCGTTCAACCTGGGCATCCTGCACGCGGGGCGGGATCAGCCGGAGGCCGCCGAGCGCTGGTACCGGCGGGCCGCCGAGGCGGGGCACGCGGAGGCCGCGCTGCAACTGGCCGTCGGGCTGCTGCGGTCCGGCACGACGGAGGAGGAGCAGGGGCTGGCGGAGAAGTGGCTGCGGCAGGCCGCCGAGGGGGGCAGCGTCGAGGGCGCGTTCCGGATGGCGGTGTTGCTGGAGCGGGACGCGGCGGCGCCCGAGCCGGGCGGTGAGCCGCCCGAGTACGAGCGCTGGTACGCCGCGGCGGCCGAGCAGGGGCATCGCAGGGCGCAGGTGCGGCTGGGCATGTGCGCGGCGAGTCGCGACGACGTGACCACCGCCGCGCACTGGTATCGGGAGGCGGCCGAGGCCGGCAGCCCCAACGGGGCGTTCAACCTCGGGTTGCTGCTGGCCCGCGAGGGCAGCGAGCCGGAGGCCGCGCTCTGGTGGCGGCGGGCGGCGGAGGCCGGGCACGGCCGCGCCGCGCTGCGGCTGGCGCTGCTGGCCTCGCGGCGCGGGGATCTCGCCGAGGGCGGCGCCTGGTGCACGCGGGCGATCGAGCTCGGTCCCGAGGAGGTGGCCGGCCGCGCGGCTCGCCTCCGTGACGCCCTGGTCCAGGAGCTGACGGCCTGACCGGCCGGGGCTTGGCGACGTTAACCCGCCCGGCGGAGCCCCTGCCGGGCGGGTGGTGGCTCGGGCCAGGTGCGTGCTCTGGTGCGCTGAACGGTCGGGTTCGCCTGGCCCCGGCCCGGCGGAGCCCCTGCCGGGCGGGTGTTCGGCCGGTGTTGGCGGCTGCCGAGGCTCGGGGGCACCCGGGCCGGGCAAGCGCTCGGGACAAGCGGTCGCGCTGCGCGCCGCCGGCGGTGGCCCGGTCCCGCGCCGGCGGACCCTGCGGGGCCGGCAAGACGTCCCTGTTCAACTCGCTGACCGACGCGTATGTGCCGCAGGAAGGGAAGATCACCGTCCGCCCCCGCGGGAACCTGCCCGGCGGCGAGGAGGGCGGCGCGAGCGGCACTCTCACGGCGCTGAGAGCCCTCTTCCGGTCGCGCTGCGCGCCGCCGGCGGTGGTCCGCCCGGCGGAGCCTGGGGGGCCGGGCGGGTGGTGGCTCGGGCCAGGTGCGTGCTCTGGTGCGCTGAACGGTCGGGTTCGCCTGGCCCCGGCCCGGCGGAGCCCCTGCCGGGCGGGTGTTCGGCCGGCGCTGGCGGCTGCCGAGGCTCGGGGGCTCCCGGGCCGGGCAAGCGCTCGGGACAAGCGGTCGCGCTGCGCGCCGCTGGCGGTGGTCCGGTCCCGCGCGCCGGCGGACCCTGCGGGGCCGGCAAGACGTCCCTGTTCAACTCGCTGACCGACGCGTATGTGCCGCAGGAAGGGCAGATCACCGTCCGCCCCCGGGAACCTGCCCGGCGGCGAGGAGGGCGGCGCGAGCGGCACTCTCACGGCGCTGAGAGCCCTCTTCCGGTCGCGCTGCGCGCCGCCGGCGGTGGTCCGGTCAGGCGTCGGCGGTGGTCCGGTCAGGCGGCGGTGAAGGCGGCGAGGGCGAGGCGGCGGAGTAGTTCCGCGGTCTCGGCCCGGCTGGGCAGCGCGCTGGGGCGGGAGAGGTGTCGGGTGGAGTTGAGCAGGCCGAAGACGGCGTGCACGGAGGCCAGGGCCCGCTCCGGAGCCAGCTCGGGCCGCACCTCGCGCAGCACCTCGACCCACAGCTCCACGTACTGCCGTTGCAGCTGCCGCACCCGTTTGCGGTCCGCCTCCGGCAGTCGGTCCAGCTCGCGGTCGTGCAGGGTGATCAGCGCCCGGTCGTCGAGGGCGAAGTCGATATGGCCCGCGATCAGCGACTCCAGGGCCGCCGAGGGCGGCTGCCCCGCCGCCCTGGCCTCGGCGACGCGGTGCCGGCCGCCGTCGCGGAGCCGGGTGCTGATGCCCACCAGCAGTTCGGTGAGCATCGCGTCCTTGCCGGCGAAGTGGCGGTAGAGCGCGGGGCCGCTGATGCCCACGGCGGCGCCTATCTCGTCCACCCCCACGCCGTGGAAGCCGTGCGCGGCGAACAGCCGTGACGCCTCCTGGAGGATCTGCTCACGGCGCGAGGGGGCCGGCGATCCCGAAGCGCCAGGGGAGGCTGACGAACTGGACGTAGCGTGCATGCCCATAAAGGTATTGTAGACACGGTGGTTAGCGGACGTTAACCTGGCGGCTATGCGGCAGGCACCGACGCTGAGCAGCACCTCCGATCCGACCTCCGACGCGTTCTCCGCCAACGAGGCGGTCCATCGAGAACGCGCCGCCCGACTGCGCGAGAGGCTGGCCACGGCCCGCCTGGGCGGCGGGGAGCGCGCCCGCGCACGCCATCTGGCGCGCGGCAAGCTGCTCCCACGGGACCGGGTGGACGCCCTGCTCGACCCCGGCTCCCCCTTCCTCGAACTGGCCCCCCTGGCGGCCGAAGGCCTCTACGACGGGCAGGCCCCCGCCGCCGGGGTGATCGCCGGGGTGGGCCGGGTCAGCGGGCGGGAGGTGATGATCGTCGCCAACGACGCGACGGTCAAGGGCGGCACGTACTACCCGATGACGGTCAAGAAGCATCTGCGCGCCCAGGAGGTCGCGCTGGAGAACCGCCTGCCCTGCCTCTATCTGGTGGACTCGGGCGGCGCCTTCCTGCCGATGCAGGACGAGGTCTTCCCCGACCGCGACCACTTCGGGCGCATCTTCTACCACCAGGCCCGCATGTCCGCCGAGGGCATTCCGCAGATCGCCGCCGTGCTCGGTTCCTGTACGGCGGGCGGCGCCTATGTTCCCGCGATGAGCGACGAGGCGGTCATCGTGCGCGGTCAGGGCACGATCTTCCTGGGCGGCCCTCCGCTGGTGAAGGCGGCCACCGGCGAGGTGGTCACGGCCGAGGAGCTGGGCGGCGGCGAGGTGCACGCGCGCGCCTCCGGCGTGACCGACCATCTGGCCGAGGACGACGCCCACGCGCTCCGCATCGTGCGCACCATCGTCGCCACCCTGCCCGCGCGCGGGCCGCTGCCCTGGCAGGTCGCGCCGGTCGAGGAGCCCGCGGTGGACCCGGCGGGCCTCTACGGGGTGGTGCCGGCCGATCCCCGCACCCCCTACGACGTGCGCGAGGTCATCGCGCGGCTGGTCGACGGCTCGCGGTTCCAGGAGTTCAAGGCCGAGTTCGGCGGCACGCTGGTGACGGGGTTCGCCCGGCTGCACGGCCATCCCGTCGGCATCGTGGCCAACAACGGCATCCTGTTCTCCGAGTCGGCGCAGAAGGGCGCCCACTTCATCCAGCTCTGCGACCAGCGGGGCATCCCGCTGCTCTTCCTCCAGAACATCTCCGGGTTCATGGTGGGCCGGGCCTACGAGGCGGGCGGCATCGCCAAGCACGGCGCCAAGATGGTCACCGCCGTGGCCTGCGCCCGGGTGCCCAAGCTGACGGTGGTCATCGGCGGCTCCTACGGCGCGGGCAACTACTCGATGTGCGGCCGGGCCTACTCCCCCCGCTTCCTGTGGATGTGGCCGGGCGCCAAGATCTCCGTGATGGGCGGCGAGCAGGCGGCGGCGGTGCTGGCCACCGTCAAACGCGACCAGCTGGCCGCGGCCGGCCAGGAGTGGCCGACGGACGACGAGGAGGCGTTCAGGGCGCCGATCAGGGAGCGCTACGAGGCCCAGGGCGACGCCTACTACGCCACCGCGCGGCTCTGGGACGACGGCGTGATCGATCCGACCGAGACCAGGACGGTGCTCGGGTTGGCGCTCACCACCTGCGCCAACGCGCCACTGGCCGACGCCGGGTACGGCGTCTTCAGGATGTAGGGGGCGGGCCATGACCCGAGGGACGGCATTCGACACGGTGCTGGTGGCCAACCGGGGTGAGATCGCCGTGCGGATCATCCGCACGCTGCGCCGCCTCGGCCTGACCTCCGTCGCCGTGTACAGCGACGCGGACGCCGACGCGCGCCATGTGGCCGAGGCGGACAGCGCGGTGCGCCTCGGCCCGGCGCCGGCGGCCGAGAGCTATCTCGACGTGGCCCGGCTGCTCGCGGCGGCCGAGCGCGGCGGCGCCCAGGCCGTGCACCCCGGCTACGGCTTCCTCGCCGAGAACGCGGCCTTCGCCCGCGCGGTCACCGAGGCCGGTCTTGTCTTCGTCGGCCCGCCGGCCGAGGCGATCGAGGTGATGGGCGACAAGATCCGCGCCAAGGACGCCGTCCGCGCCGCCGGCGTCCCCGTGGTGCCCGGCGGGCACGGCGCCGACCTGGCGTCGGCCGCCGTCGCGTTGGGGATGCCGGTGCTGCTCAAGCCCTCGGCTGGCGGCGGCGGCAAGGGGATGCGGCTGGTCAGGGACGCCGCGCTGCTGCCCGACGAGATCGCCGCCGCCCAGCGGGCCGCGCTGGCCGCCTTCGGCGACGACACGTTGCTGGTGGAGCGCTGGATCGACCGGCCGCGCCATATCGAGATCCAGATTCTGGCGGACGACCGGGGGCGCGTCCTCCATCTGGGGGAGCGCGAGTGTTCGTTGCAGCGCCGGCACCAGAAGATCGTCGAGGAGGCGCCCAGCCCGCTGCTGGACGCGGAGACGCGGGCGGCGATGGGCCGGGCGGCGGCGCGGGCCGCCGAGGCCTGCGGCTACCGGGGCGCGGGCACCGTGGAGTTCATCGTCGCCGGCCACGGGGTGGGCGCCGAGCACTACTTCATGGAGATGAACACCCGGCTCCAGGTCGAGCATCCGGTCACCGAGCTGATCACCGGGCTCGATCTGGTGGAGTGGCAGCTGCGGATCGCGGCCGGTGAGGAACTGCCGTTCCGGCAGGACGAGATCACGTTCGCCGGCCATGCCGTGGAGGCCAGGATCTGCGCCGAGAGCGCCCGGGTCACGGAGGTGGACGGGGCGCGCCGGGTGGACTTCCTGCCCTCGTCCGGGCCCGTGCTGCTGCTGCGGGAGCCGGCCGGCGAGGGGATCAGGGTGGACTCGGGGATCGCCGAGGGCACCGAGGTCAGCGCGCACTACGATCCGCTGCTCGCCAAGGTCGTCGCGCACGGCCCCGACCGGCCCACCGCGCTGCGCCGGCTGCGCGCCGCGCTGGCCGACACCACCGTGCTGGGCGTGGACACCAACACCGGTTTCCTGCGGGCCCTGTTGGACCACCCGAGGGTGGTCTCCGGGGCGTTGGACACCGGTCTGGTCGACGCCTGCGCCGGCGATCTGGTGGGCGACGAGGTGCCCGACGAGGTGTATGTCGCCGCCGCCCTGCTGCGGCAGCGGGAGCTGGCCCCCGCGCCGCGCGCCGACGGCTGGACCGATCCGTTCTCCGCGCCCTCCGGCTGGCGTCTCGGCGGCGCGCCGGCCGAGGTCCCGCATCGGCTGCGGGCCCAGGGCGGCGAGCCGGTGACGGTGTGGCTGCGCGAGGGGCGGGCGCGCGTCGGGGAGGGCCCCGAGGTGCCGGCGCGGCTCCTCTCGGCGGAGGAGGGGAGCGCGCGCCTGGACTACGGGGGGCGCGTGTCACGTCTCACGCACGCCCCTGGCGCCGGCGGCCGTTGGCTCGGTCTCGACGGCACGGCCTGGCAGGTGCGGGAGCACGATCCGGTGCTCTCCCGCGCCTCGGCGGGCGAGCCGGGCGCCGAGTCCCTGACCGCGCCCATGCCCGGCACGGTCACGGTGGTCAAGGCCGCCGTGGGCGACGAGGTGGTGGCCGGTCAGAGCCTGCTGGTGGTGGAGGCCATGAAGATGGAACACCCGATCGTCGCCCCGCACGACGGTACGGTCTCCGCCTGCGAGGTGTCCGTCGGGGACACCGTGGCGATGGACCAACCGCTGGCCCGGGTCACTCCGCACGCGGCGAAGGAGAAGGCATGACGGCACCGACCCTGCCCGCCCGGGTCAGGATCCACGAGGTGGGTCCCCGGGACGGGTTGCAGAACGAGTCGAGGGTGATCCCGGTCGAGGTCAAGGCGGAGTTCATCCGCCGGCTGGTCGACGCCGGCCTCGACACCGTCGAGGCGACCAGCTTCGTCCACCCGAAGTGGGTCCCCCAACTGGCGGACGCCGAGGAGCTGTTCCCGCTGGTGCGGGAGCTGCCCGCGCAGCTGCCGGTGCTGGTGCCCAACGAACGGGGGCTGGCGCGGGCGCTGGAGCTCGGCGCTCGGCGGGTCGCCGTCTTCGCCTCCGTCACCGAGTCCTTCGCGCGGGCCAACCTCAACCGCACGGTGGCCGAGTCGCTCGCCATGTTCGCGCCCGTGGTGGCCCGCGCCAACGCGGAGGGGCTCGCGGTGCGCGGCTATCTGTCGATGTGCTTCGGCGACCCCTGGGAGGGCGAGGTCCCCCTCGCCCAGGTGGTCGAGGTCGCGGTGCGGCTGCGCGAGCTCGGCTGTGGCGAGCTGAGCCTGGGCGACACCATCGGGGTGGCGACGCCGGGACGCGTCGTCGAGCTGCTGACCGCGCTGAACGCCGCGGGGCTCCCGACGGACGGTCTCGCCGTCCACTTCCACGACACCTACGGCCAGGCGTTGGCCAACACCCTGGCCGCCCTCCAACACGGCGTCACCGTCGTCGACGCCTCGGCCGGCGGTCTCGGCGGCTGCCCGTTCGCCCGCAGCGCCACCGGCAACCTCGCCACCGAGGACCTGCTGTGGATGCTGCGGGGCCTCGGCATCGAGACCGGCGTCGATCTCGACCGGCTCGTCGCCACCAGCCGCTGGCTCGCCGACCGGCTCGGCCGGCCGAGCCCCTCGCGCACGGTCACCGCGCTCTCCCACAAGGAGCCCTGACGGCCCTGAGCCTCTGACAAAGGAGTCACCCATGTCCCTCGACCACCGCCTCACCCCCGAGCACGAGGAACTCCGCCGCACCGTCGAGGCGTTCGCCCACGATGTGGTGGCTCCCAAGATCGGCGAGTTCTACGAGCGCCACGAGTTCCCCTACGACATCGTCCGCGAGATGGGCCGCATGGGCCTCTTCGGGCTGCCGTTCCCCGAGGAGTACGGGGGGATGGGGGGCGACTACCTGGCGCTGTGCCTGGCGATCGAGGAGTTGGCCCGGGTGGACTCCTCGGTGGCGATCACGCTGGAGGCCGGCGTCTCGCTCGGCGCCATGCCGATCTTCCGGTTCGGCACCGAGGAGCAGCGCCGGCGCTGGCTGCCCGGGCTCTGCTCGGGGGAGGCGCTGGGCGCCTTCGGCCTCACCGAGCCGGACTGCGGCTCGGACGCGGGCGGTACCCGCACCACGGCCAGGCGGGACGGCGGAGACGACGGGGAATGGGTGATCAACGGCACCAAGAGCTTCATCACCAACTCCGGCACCGACATCACCGGGCTGATCACGGTCACCGCCGTGACGGGCCGCAAGCCGGACGGGGCGCCGCTGATCTCCACCATCGTCGTGCCCTCGGGCACCCCCGGGCTCACCGTGGCGCCCGGCTACTCCAAGGTGGGCTGGAACGCCTCGGACACCAGGGAGCTGTCCTTCGTCGACGTACGCGTCCCCGCGTCGCATCTGCTGGGCGAGGAGGGCCGCGGCTATGCCCAGTTCCTCAGCATCCTGGACGAGGGCCGGATCGCGATCGCGGCCCTGGCCACCGGCCTGGCGCAGGGCTGCCTGGACGAGTCCCTCTCCTACGCCGCCAGCCGCACGGCCTTCGGCCGGCCGATCGGCGACAACCAGGTGATCGAGTTCAAGCTGGCCGACATGGCGACCCGGGCGTACACCGCGCGGATCGCCTGGCGCGACGCGGCCTCCCGGCTGCTGGCCGGCGAGCCGTTCAAGACGGAGGCGGCGATGGCCAAGCTGCACGCCTCGGACATCGCGGTGACCAACGCCCGCGAGGCCACCCAGATCCACGGCGGCTACGGCTTCATGAACGAGTACCCGGTGGCCCGGATGTGGCGCGACGCCAAGATCCTCGAAATCGGCGAGGGCACCAGCGAGGTCCAGCGCATGCTGATCGCACGCCACCTCAAGGCGAACAAGTGAGGCACTTTCTGCTGGGCTTCCCTGGCCCGTTGCGGGACCGGCTGGTGGCCGCCGTCCTCAGCGGGTCGAAGGTCGCCACCACCGGCCTGCTGGCGGAGTACCAGCGGGACGACGAGCCGCTCGCCCGGGTCGGTGAGCGGCAGCTGCTGATCGACTCGGACGGTCGGGCGGTGGCCGAGCTGGAGATCACCGGGGTCCGGGTGGTGCCGCTCGGCGAGATCGACCTCGCCCACGCCAGGGACGAGGGGGAGGGGCACCGCACCGTCGGCGAGTGGCGGGCCGATCACGAGGCGTTCTGGCAGGGCGCGGAGCTGCGGGCCGAGCTGGGGCAGCCGGACTTCGCGGTGACGGACGCCACCGAAGTGGTCGTCGAACGCTTCCGGGTGGTGCGGCTGCTGGATCAGCCGGCGGGCGGCTCCGTGCGCTGAGGGGCGGGGAGGCCGAAGAGGGGGAGGCAGGGGGCGAGTCCGGTGAGGGTGGCCCGGTGGTGCTCGACGGTGCGCCAGCGGTCGGCGGTCAGGCGGACCCGCCGCATGACGGCTGGCCGGCCGCGGACCAGCTGGCGCTCCACGCCGTCCGCGACATAGCCGAGCTTGGTCGAGACGCGGTGCGAGGCCGGGTTGTCCTGGAAGGCGCCGGAGACCGCGTCCCCGGCGCCGAGCCCGTCGAAGGCCAGCGTGAGCACGGCGGCGCGCATCTCGGTGCCGATGCCCCGGCCCTGGTGTGCCCGGCCGACCCAGGAGGCGGTGGCCACCTCCCGCAGGCTGCGGAAGTCGCGTGCCCACAGGGACTGGCGACCCACCGCCCGTCCGTCCTCGAAGACCGTGAGGTTCAGCTGCCAGTTGTCCGGGGTCCAGTTTCCCAACCTGCGCCAGTGGTGTTGGACCACCGAACGGGCACGTTCGGCCGGTGGGAGGTCGCTCCAGGGCACGCTGAACGGCATCAGCTCCGGATCGTGCAGCCCGGCGGCGGCGAGGTCGGCCAACTCGGCCAGCTCCTCGGGCCCGGGCAGCCGTAGCCGCAGGCGGGGCGTGTCGAGGCGAAGCCCCAGAAGCGGCCAGTGATCGATCAGCATGGGGCATTCTCGATACCAACGCGCCACCCGCGCATCCCATTTGGTCGGCGGATCTGTCGGAAAGCCGGCCGATGAACGGACACTCTCTGGCATCCCGCCCGGGGGCGGCTGCGAGAATCGGACCATGGTCGCCATGGCAGAGATCAGTCAACCGTCCGGCGCTTGGTACTTCGAGGGCGATGTGCTGCGCATCGTGCCCGGACACGGCAAGGGCGTGCATCTGTTGCGTGCCTCGCTCGGCGAGCTGGTGGTGCCGCTCACCGCCGTGGCGTCGATCTCCCACGAGTCGGGACGCAAGAGCGGCCGGCTCCGGCTGCGGCTGCGCGGCGGCGCCGATCCCCTGGTGCAGGCCACCGGCGGCCAGCTCCCCGACGCGGCCGACCCCTACCAGCTTGAGGTGCGGGGGGACCGCTCGGGGGTCGCCGAGTACCTGGTGGAGGCGGTGCGGGACGCCCTGCTGATCGAGCAGGTGCAGAACGGTCCGTGCGACCGCTATCTGCTGCCGGGCCCGAGCGTCCCGCTGACCCTGCACGCCTCCGACGGCGAGGTGGTCTTCGACGGGGACGAGGTGCGGATCTCCTGGAACTGGGGCGCCGAGGAGAGCAAGAAGAGCGCAGGCCCGCGCACCCTGGCCCTCGACGACCTGGCCGCCGTGCAGTGGACCCCGCCCGTCGGCTGGGAGAACGGTTCGGTGCGCTTTCTGCCCAAGGGCGCGGCGCACGCCGCCGTGAAGCCGGCGCACGACCCCAACAGCGTGGTGCTCTGGGGGCTGAAGATGGCCAAGGACATCGCCGAGTCCGCCCTGCTGGCCGCCGCGGTGATGGCACGGCTGCCGCATCCGCTGGCGTCCACGCTGCGCGAGTTGGAGAAGGCCCCGGCCGAGACGAGGGAGGCGCCGGCCGGCGACCACGACACCGTCCTGCGCCGGCTGCGCGAGTTGAGCGAGCTGCACCGTTCGGGGGTGCTGACGGACGAGGAGTTCACCGCGGCCAAGAAGGCGATGATCGATCGGCTCTAGCCGTTCTCCAGCGTTTGCGACACGTCCCTGCCCGATATCGGGCAGGATTGTTGCGAAAGTCGGCGACGATCCGCACTATCGAGGAGTGCCCGAACGTCGTACGCCTCATGATGACCTCGTGGACCACCTGGTGCGCAGCAGCACGCTCACGCGTGGCGAAGCAGCACGGGTGGTCCTCGATGTGTTGGCGTATTTCGACGAGACCACCGAGGAGTTCGTTCGTCGTCGGCACCGTGAGCTGCGCGCCCACGGGCTGACCAACGAGGGGATCTTCGAGCGGATCGCGGACGAGCTGCCCCACCGCGCGGTGGCCCCGCCGACGCTGTCCCTGCGGCAGTTGCGGCGGATCGTCTACGGATAGCGGGGCCGTCCGGAGGGCGCGGACGGATGGGCAGGCAGCCAGGAGAACAACCAGCAGGAGGAAACCCCATGTGCGGAATCGTTGGATATATCGGCAAAAGGGATGTCGCCCCGCTCCTGCTGGAGGGCCTCCAACGCCTTGAGTACCGAGGCTATGACTCCGCCGGTATCGCCATCCACAGCAGTGGCAAGGGCGGCGGGCTGAAGACGACGAAGGCCGCGGGCCGGGTGCGCGAGCTGGAGCAGCGGCTGCCGGCCAGGTTCGCCGGCACCGCCGGCATCGCGCACACCCGCTGGGCCACCCATGGGGCGCCCAACGACACCAACGCCCACCCGCACCTGGACGGCGCCGGCCAGGTCGCCGTCGTACACAACGGCATCATCGACAACTCGGCCGAGCTGCGCGCCAAGCTCGCCGCCGACGGCATCCCGCTGGCCTCCGACACCGACACCGAGGTGCTGGCCCATCTGATCGCCCGCGCCCAGGCCGCCACCCTGGAGGAGAAGGTCCGCGAGGCGCTGCGCTATGTCGAGGGCACCTACGGCATCGCGGTGCTGCACGCCGAGTTCCCCGACCGGATCGTGGTGGCCCGCAACGGCTCCCCCGTGGTGCTCGGCATCGGTGAGAAGGAGATGTTCGTCGCCTCCGACGTGGCGGCGCTGGTCAGCCACACCCGCCAGGTGATCACCCTGGACGACGGCGAGATGGCCACCCTCAAGGCCGACGACTACCGCACCTACACCACCGACGGCAGCCGCACCGCCGCCGCGCCCACCACCGTGGAGTGGGAGGCGGAGAGCTATGACATGGGTGGCCACGACACCTATATGCACAAGGAGATCGCCGAGCAGCCCGACGCCGTCGACCGGGTGCTGCGCGGCCGGATCGACGACCGCTTCGCCACCGTCCGGCTGGGTGGGCTCAACCTGGACGCCCGCGCCGCCCGGGGGGTGCGCCGGGTGAAGATCCTCGGCTGCGGCTCGGCCTACCACGCCGGCCTGATCGGCGCCCAGCTGATCGAGGAGCTGGCCCGCATCCCGGCCGACGCCGAACCGGCCAGTGAGTTCCGCTACCGCAACGCGGTGGTGGACCCCGACACCCTCTACATCGCGACCAGCCAGTCGGGCGAGACCTACGACACCCTGGCGGCCGTCCAGGAGCTGAAGCGCAAGGGCGCCATGGTCCTCGGTGTGGTCAACGTGGTGGGCTCCGCCATCGCCAGGGAGACCGACGGCGGGGTCTATGTGCACGCCGGGCCCGAGGTGTGCGTGGTCTCCACCAAGTGCTTCACCAACACCGCCGTCGCCTTCGCCCTGCTGGCGCTCCACCTCGGCCGGATCCGCGACCTGTCGGTCGCCGACGGCCGACGGATCATCGAGGGCCTGCGCAAGCTGCCCGAGCAGATCGGCGAGGTGCTGAAGGAGGAGGCGCGGATCGCCGAACTGGCCCGCGACATCGCCGGTTCCAAGAGCATGATGTTCGTCGGCCGGGTGCGTGGGTTCCCGGTGGCCAAGGAGGCCTCCCTCAAGCTCAAGGAGGTCTCCTACATCCACGCCGAGGCGTACCCCGCCTCCGAGCTGAAGCACGGACCGCTGGCGCTGATCGAGCCGGCGGTGCCCACCGTGGCGATCATCCCCAACGACGAGCTGCTGGAGAAGAACCGGGCCACCCTGGAGGAGATCAAGGCCCGCAGCGGGCGCATCCTGGCGGTGGCCCACGAGGAGCAGGCCAAGGCGGACGACACCATTGTGGTGCCGCGCAACGAGCCGGAGCTGGACCCGGTGCTGATGGGCATCCCCCTGCAACTGCTGGCGTACCACACGGCGTTGGCCCTGGGCCGGGACATCGACAAGCCGCGGAACCTCGCCAAGTCGGTGACCGTGGAGTGAGCCTCCCCGCCGACGGCTGAGGTCTGCTGGTCGACAGCCGGACCGCGACGAAAGGCGGCGGCCCCCGGGGGAGTGCGTGCCACCATACGCATCCCCGGGGGCCGCCCCAGGTTGCCGGCGTCGCCCATTACGCCGGCAGGGGAGAGCCGCGACCGGGTCCGTCACCTCCCGGCCGGCGGCCTGAGCCGTCAGATCCGCCCCGCTGAGAGCGGATATGCGGAGCTGGTCTCACCTTTATGCCCATCACAAACGCACAATCCACGTCCGGGAGTCGGTGAATTTGGTGAATGGTCGGTGAGTGCGGCCGGGAGACCGGCCCCGAGGGGCCGGTGAGCACCCGGAGGTCGCGAGGGGCCCCTGTGACGGCGCGGACGGCGCGGATGGCGCCGAGGGCGCCGATGGCACGGACGCGGGCGGGCCGGGTCAGGGGATGACGATCACCGGGCGCTGGGCGCGGCGGGCCAGGCGGCCCGAGACCGAGCCGAAGACGCGGCTCAGCAGGCCCTGGGTGGTGCCGACGACGATGGCGTTGGCCGCGTACTCGCGGCCCACCTCCTCCAGCTCGTGGCAGATGTCGCCGCCACGCTCCAGCAGCACCCAGGGGAGCTCCGAGAGGTGCTCGGCGCAGGACAGCTCCAGGCCGAGCACCTCCGTGCGGTGATCGGGCACATCGACCAGGGCGGGCGGCTCGCAGCCGGCCCAGACCGTCGTCGGCAGCCGGTTGGCCACATGCACGATGATCAGGCCCGCCTGGGAGCGCTGGGCCAGCCCTGCGGCGTACGCGAGCGCGCGTTCACTGGACGTGGAGCCGTCGAAGCCGACGACCACGCCGTGCTGGAACGCGGGATCACGCGCGGCGTGGTCCTCGGGCGCCGGGTCGGGCGTGTCGGAGGGTTCGGCGACGCGCCTGCGATCCGCTGGTTCGGGGAACTCGTATCCAGCCATCGGAGCCTCAGCGGTGGGTCGGTGAGAAAACCTCGTGAATGTGTACAAGCTGGGGGCGGAGCGGGTGAAGGGGGAGGAGGATACTCCATCTCCTCACAGGTTCCACCTCCAGAGTACGGCGTTCAGGTACCTAGTTCCCAGAGATGGTGTGTACAACCCTGCAAACCGGCCCGGTGACCGTGACCGTGCAGGATGCCGCATCGGGGACGGCCGATGCAACGGTTTCGGACACTTTCGGATACCCGTGCTGCCCCAGGGTGATCGGCTTCGGTCGGGGGCGCCGAGGTCCGGGGGGAGGGGCGCATGGGTGCTCCTGTTCTGGACATGATCACACTCCGTGCCCGAGGGGATGCGGCGCGGGCGGGCGTCGAGCGCCCCCGGCGTACGCCCGGCGTGCGGTCTGAAGGTCGTGCTGACGGGTTTTATTTTCAGCCAACTTCCATGTGGACGCCTCGCCTTGCTCGCGAGACACTCCAACACCTCGGGTATACCGGCCGGATAAGCCGCCCCTGGCCTGCTGCCTTCAGAAGCGGGTGCCCGAGCGGAGAGGCGTACTTCCCCCAACTGCCGCTACGTGAAACGCTTCCTGATCGAATGCTTCGCGCCACGTTGTCATGTCGATTTAGCGCCGAGTGATGAACTTGTCCCGCCGACCTCACCCGACACAGTAGATTCGATCTTGGCAATCACGTCGGGGGAAACGTGCAGGACCGAGAGGATGCGACGACCGAGGGAACTGAGGAGCATGAGCCAGGACCCAACGCACGGCCCCGAGCCCGCTGTCAAGCTGGCTGCCCGACGCCGCCGCGAAGTCGTCGCGGTGCTGCTGTTCAGCGGCAGTCCGATGTTCGAAAGCTCCATCCCGTTGTCCGTCTTCGGCGTCGACCGCCAGGATGCCGGGGTGCCGCGTTACCGTCTGCTGGCCTGTGCCGGCGAGGACGGACCCCTGCGTACCACCGCGGGGCTCGAGCTGCGCGCGCCCTATGGGCTCGGCGCCGTGGCACGGGCCGGAACGGTGATCGTGCCAGCGTGGCGGTCCATCACCGGACCGCCGCCGGTGGCGGCGCTCACCGCCCTGCGCAGGGCGCACAGCGAGGGAGCCAGGATCGTCGGCCTGTGTACCGGGGCATTCGCCCTGGGCGCGGCCGGTCTGCTGGACGGCCGACCGGCCACCACGCACTGGATGTACGCCCCGACGCTCGCGAAGCGCTACCCGTCGGTCCATGTGGACCCCAGGGAGCTGTTCGTCGACGACGGGGACATCCTGACCTCGGCCGGCACCGCGGCCGGGATCGATCTCTGTCTCCACATAGTCCGCCAGGACCACGGTCCCGAGGCCGCGGCGGCGCTCGCCCGCCGCCTGGTGCTGCCGCCCCGCAGGGGCAACGGCACGGACGGTGGCGCGCACCGCCATCTGGACCGGTCTTTACCAGAGGACATCGGAGCCGATCCGCTGGCCGAGGTGGTGGCCTGGGCCCTGGAGCACCTCCACGAGCAGTTCGACGTGGAGACGCTGGCGGCTCGCGCGTACATGAGTCGGCGCACCTTCGACCGGAGATTCCGTTCGCTCACCGGCAGCGCGCCGTTGCAGTGGCTGATCACCCAACGGGTGCTCCAGGCGCAGCGGCTGCTGGAGGTGTCGGACTACTCGGTCGACGAGGTCGCGGGGCGCTGCGGCTTCCGCAGTCCGGTGGCTCTGCGCGGCCACTTCCGGCGGCAGTTGGGCGCCTCCCCGGCGGCGTACCGCGCCGCCTACCGGGCGCGGCAGCAGGACGGCTCCAGCCGTAACAAGCCGCTCACGGACGGCTACACGCCCCGGGTGCCGGGGCAGCGTCCACGCCCGGAGCGCTGAGGGGGGAGCGGCGAGTACGTGCCAACACGGGCCCGGAGCGGATGGACCGCGACGGGCCCGTCGCGGTGCGCGACGTAAGGTTGTTCGCATGAACGATCGCATGGTGTGGATCGACTGCGAGATGACCGGTCTCTCGCTGGCCGACGACGCGCTCGTGGAGGTCGCCGCCCTGGTGACCGACTCCGAGCTGAATGTGCTGGGCGAGGGGGTGGACGTGGTGATCCGTCCGCCGGACGCGGCGCTGGACTCGATGCCCGAGGTGGTGCGCGCCATGCATACGGCCTCGGGGCTGCTCGACGAGCTGCCGGGCGGGCGCACGCTCGCCGAGGCCGAGGAGCTGGTCCTTGAGTACGTCCGCTCGGAGGCCCCCGAGGCGGGCAAGAGCCCGCTCTGCGGGAACACCATCGGCACCGACCGGGGCTTCCTCGCCAGGGACATGCCCGCGCTCGAAGGGCATCTCCACTACCGCGTGATCGATGTGTCCTCGGTCAAGGAGCTGGCCAGGCGCTGGTATCCCAGGGCGTACTTCAACAGCCCGCAGAAGAGCGGCAACCACCGCGCGCTGGCGGACATCAGGGAGTCCATCGCCGAGCTGCGCTACTACCGCGAGGCGATCTTCGTTCCGCAGCCGGGGCCGGACTCCGAGACGGCCCGGCGGATCGCCGCCCAGCAGGTGCCCCCCGGCTAATGGCGGGCGCGAGCACCCTCCCCGAGCCTGTACACTTGTGGAGCGGTTGGCGGCGGTGCGCAGCAGGTGGAGCCCCTAGTGGGCCACCGGTGCACACTGCCCAAGCTGGTCGTGGTGGGTGTAGCTCAGTTGGTAGAGCACCTGGTTGTGGTCCAGGTGGCCGCGGGTTCAAGTCCCGTCACTCACCCCAGGAACCAAGGCCCGGCTCGCGGCGACGCGGTCGGGCCTTCGGCGTTCTCCGGCCAGTTATCCGTTCCCTGGCGACAACTTCCGGGCCCGGCCTGGTCGGTTGGCGCGCCGGGCGAGGGGGCGCGGCGCGGAGGGCGCCCCGTCCGGCGCGGCGCCGACGGATGCCGGTCGGGGCCGGGTCGCGGGTGTCCGGGGATATACGGAACGTGAGCGGGCGGCCGGCGCGCCGGGCCCTGGCATCGGGATCCACGGCGGCGCGCGGGCTTTCGTCCTCTTTGTTCGTGTGGCGGGGTGCGGGCAACGGCGCGGCGGGGCCGGTGAGTTGCCCGCAGAGGGGTAAGGGTGCTCCGGCCCGCCGCACCCGCCGCCGGCGGCGGTCAGGCCCGGTGGTGGCCCGTGCGCTGCCGGGGCAGGGCGTGCCGGGGCGGGTTGGTCAGCGTCAACTGCCGGACGATCTGGTGGAAGGCGACCAGCGCGGAGATCGGGGGCACGGCGGCCACCGCGATGTCCACCGCGGTCAGCGGCGCCTGGGCCACACAGAGGCAGACGGCGAGGCCGGAGAAGAGCACCACCACGACCCAGGAGTGCCGGGTGGTGCGCTGGTGCAGGGCGCCGCGCAGGATGCAGAGCGAGGCGACCAGCCAGGGCCCGTAGACCAGCAGCGGCCAGTAGGCGTTCAGCAGATGCGACTGTCCCGGGGCCGCCGCCTCGCGCAGCGGCTGGTAGCTCACCAGCCCGCCGAGAACGCTGAGCATCGCCACCAGCACGGCGGCCAGCGCGGCCAGGAACAGGCTCGCCCAGCGCAGCCACCGCACCTTGGCGGGCTCCCGGGCGGCGGGCACCCGGGTCCTGGCCCGGCGGTGGCGGGGCGGCGGCTGCGTCGGCAGCTCGTCCTGCTTCAGCAGGTCGGTGAGCCGCGCCGTCTCGTCGGCGAAGCCCCAGCCGCCGGCGACCGGATGGAGATCGGGGGGCAGGAAGACGCCCGTGTCCTCCGTGCCGGGCGACCAGGTCGCGCTTCGGGAGTCGTGCATCATCGGTCGCGGTCCTCGCCCTCGCGTGGCAGTGCGGTCACATCCCGCCAACGAGGCTGGCCCCTCCGGGATGTGAGGCATTGGGGTGAATGGCGTCCTGCGGGTGGCCCAACGTGCGCCCCCTTGACCGAACCGTTTCTTCCGTCCTCCGGAGTCGTTAGGACGCCTCGTTCTCCGCCGGGTGGGGCGGGGCTAGGGTTGGGCAGTCATGGACATCGCGGATTTCGAGGAGCTGTGGGATCGGGTCACCGGGACCCAGCCCACCCCCGAGTTGTGGCTCATAGTCGGGACGGCCGTCGTCGCGTTGGCGGCGGTCGTGCCGTTCGGCGCGTGGCGGTTGGCCCGGAACACCATCACCATCGCGCACGAGGGCGGGCACGGCCTGGTGGCGTTGCTCAGCGGGCGGCGCCTTGAGGGGATCCGGCTGCATTCGGACACTTCAGGGCTGACCGTTTCCCGGGGCAAACCCACCGGGATCGGCATGGTCCTCACCGCGGCGGCCGGCTACACGGCCCCCTCGCTGCTGGGTCTCGGCGGCGCCGCGCTGCTCGGCGAGGGGCGGATCACGGCGCTGCTGTGGGGGGCCACGGCGCTGCTGCTCGCCCTGCTGGTGATGGTGCGCAACGCCTACGGCCTGCTGACCGTGCTGCTCACCTGTGCGCTGTTCCTGCTGGTCTCCTGGCTCACCGAGCCGGAGGTGCAGGCCGCCTTCGCCTATCTGGTCGTGTGGTTCCTGCTGTTGGGCGGGGTGCGCCCGGTCTTCGAGCTACAGACGAAGCGGCGCAGGGGCGCGGCGCGCGATTCGGACGCCGACCAGCTCGCCCGGCTGACCAATGTGCCGGCCCTCGCCTGGCTGATCCTCTTTCACGCGGTCACGTTCGCCTCGTTGATCGGTGGCGCGGGGTGGCTGCTTGACCGTTGAACACCGACGATCACGGTCTGTCACGCACTAGAGTGAGGGCCATGACCGATCGCAGTGAGACCCTGGCCCACTGGCCCGCGCCTTTCGCCTCAGGCGCGGTGGACGCGACCGTGACGGTGCCCGGCTCCAAGTCGGTCACCAACCGCGCCCTGATCCTGGCGGCGCTGGCCGCCGACCCCGGCTGGCTGCGCCGCCCGCTGCGCTCCCGGGACACCCTGCTGATGGCCGAGGCGCTCCGCTCCCTCGGCATCGCCATCGAGGAGACGGTCTCCTCCAGCTCCGCCGTCTCCGGGCTGCCCGAGGGGCGGGGCGAGGCGTGGCGGGTGTTCCCGGCCAGTCCGCAGGCCCCGGCCCGGGTGGACGTGGGCAACGCGGGCACGGTGATGCGCTTTCTGCCTCCGCTGGCCGCGCTCGCCGAGGGGCCCGTCCGCTTCGACGGCGACGCCCGGTCGTACGAGCGCCCGTTGCACGGGGTGATCGACGCGCTGCGGGTGCTGGGCGCGCGGATCGACGACGAGGGGCGCGGCTCGCTGCCGATGACGGTGCTGGGCGCGGGATCGCTGGACGGCGGCCGGGTGTCCCTCGACGCCTCGTCGTCCTCGCAGTTCATCAGCGCGCTGCTGTTGTCGGCGCCGCGCTTCAACCAGGGCGTCGAGGTCCGGCATGTGGGCGAGCGGCTGCCCTCGCTGCCGCATATCCGGATGACCGTCGACATGCTGCGCCGGGCCGGCGCCCAGGTGGACACCCCGGATTCGGGGGGCGAGCCCAACGTGTGGCGGGTCACGGCGGGCGCGCTGCTCGGCCGCGATCTGGTGATCGAGCCCGATCTCTCCAACGCCCAGCCGTTCCTGGCCGCCGCGCTGATCACGGGCGGCCGGGTCACCATCCCCGACTGGCCGGCCCGCACCACGCAGCCGGGGGACGCGCTGCGTCGCCTCTTCACGGAGATGGGCGGCGTCTGCGAGCTGGACGAGCGGGGGCTGACCTTCACGGGCAGCGGTCGGGTGCTGGGCATCGACGCGGATCTGAGCGAGGTGGGGGAGCTGACCCCCGGCATCGCCGCCGTCGCGGCGCTGGCCGAGGGGGAGTCCACCCTGCGTGGCGTCGGCCATCTGCGGCTGCACGAGACGGACCGGCTGGCCGCGCTCACCGAGGAGATCAACGCGCTGGGCGGCGATGTCACCGAGACGGAGGACGGGCTGCGCATCCGCCCGCGCCCGCTGCACGGCGGCGTCTTCCGCACCTACGAGGACCACCGGCTGGCCACGGCGGGCGCGCTGCTCGGCCTGGTGGTGAAGGACATCGAGGTGGAGAACATCGCCACCACGGGCAAGACCATGCCGGACTTCCCCGAGCTGTGGCACGGCATGCTGGCCCCCGAGGGGCCAGGGGCGGCAGGGGCGAGGGACTAGGCGCGGGGCGGGCGGCGATGCGTCGCTACGGCAAGCACACGGACGAGGACGACGTCCCCTTTCGCCCCAGCCGCCGGAACACCAGGCCGCGCACCCACCGCCGGCCGGCGCACGAGGACGCGGCCGAGGGCTTCGTGCTGACCGTGGACCGCGGTCGGATCACCTGCCTGGTCCACGAGCGCCGCGTGGTGGCCATGAAGGCGCGGGAGCTGGGCCGGAAGAGCGTGGTGGTCGGGGACCGGGTCGCGGTGGTGGGCGATCTCTCCGGCACCCGGGACACCCTGGCCCGGGTGGTGCGCGTCGAGGAGCGCAGCTCCACGCTGCGGCGCACGGCGGACGACGACGACCCCTTCGAGCGGGTGGTGGTCGCCAACGCCGACCAGCTGGCCATCGTCACGGCGCTGGCCGACCCCGAGCCCAGGCCCCGGCTGATCGACCGCTGCCTGGTGGCGGCCTTCGACGCGGGCCTCGAACCGCTGCTGATCCTCACCAAGGCCGATCTCGCCTCGCCGAAACCGCTGTTGGACACCTACGCCCCGCTGGGCGTGAGCCATGTGGTGACCAGCGCCGAACGCTTCGACGAGGCGTCGGTCGGGGCGGTGCTCCAGCTGCTGGCCGGCCGGATCACCGCCTTCGTCGGGCACAGCGGGGTGGGCAAGACCACGCTGGTGAACGCGCTGGTGCCCGAGCGGCAGCGGGCCACGGGACATGTCAACGCCGTCACCGGGCGCGGCCGGCACACCACCGTCTCGGCGCTGGCGCTGCCGCTGCCCGACGCCTCGGGCTGGGTCATCGACACCCCGGGGGTGCGTTCCTTCGGGCTGCACCATGTGGACCCCTCGCGGGTGATCCACGCCTTTCCCGATCTGGCGCCCGGCGCCGTCAACTGCCCGCGCGCCTGTAGTCATGACGAGCCGGACTGCGCGTTGGACGCCTGGGTCGCCGAGGGCCACGCGGACCCGCAGCGGCTGTACTCGCTGCGTCGCCTGCTGGCCACCAGGGAGCGGCACGAGGGGGACTGATCAGCCGCTTCTCCCCGGCGGGGCGCCCGCCGGGTCCTTCGGCGGCGCCGGTTCCGGGGGCGCGATCAGATGCGAGAGGGCGAGCCTGACCGCCGTCTCGCAGGCGTCGGGGAAGGCCGCCGGCCGGGCGCGCGGTGCCAGGGCGCGCAGGGCGCTCTCCCGCAGCTCGGCGACGAGCCGGCCCGGCGGTCGGACGGGCGGCGGGAGTTCGGCGCAGCGGCAGCCGGTGAGCGAGGCGCGCACCAGGCGGTCCGCCCGGGCGCTGCGCACGATCCAGTCGGTGGCCTCGGCCAGCGCCTCGCTCCCCGCGTCGGCTCCGCGCTCCGCGCAGAACGCCCGGAAGCCGTCCAGGAAGACCGTCACCCGGTGGTCGGTGAGGGCCTGGCCGAGCCCGGCCTTGTCGCCGAACTCGTTGTAGAGCGTCTGCCGGGAGACTCCGGCCCTGGCGGCCACCTCGACCATCCTGACCACCGGCCACGGGCGTCGCTCGATGGCGCTGGTGGCGGCCTCCAACAGGGACTCTCGCGTGGTGGGCATCGTCGCCTCCTCGCTTCCAGGTGCGGCACAGCCCTGGTCCGGGGACAGAATTGACGTGCTCGCGCCCGGTGTCAAGGGTGGGGGACCTCCCGCCCGTCGGGGCGGGGGCCTGGTCCCGGATACTGGGGACATGCCCGACTACCACGATGATCTGCGCCTCGCGCATGTGCTGGCCGACGCCGCCGACGCCACGACCATGGGCCGGTTCAAGGCACTCGACCTGAAGGTCGAGACCAAGCCGGATATGACGCCGGTGAGCGATGCGGACCGGGCCGCCGAGGAGTTGATCCGCTCGTCGCTGCGGCGGGCCAGACCGCGTGACGCGGTGTCGGGCGAGGAGTACGGCAGCGAGGGCCACGGGCCGCGCCGTTGGGTGATCGATCCGATCGACGGCACCAAGAACTATGTCCGCGGCGTCCCGGTCTGGGCCACGTTGATCGCGTTGCTGGAGCGGGGTGAGGGGGGCGACGAGGCGGTGGTCGGGGTGGTCTCGGCGCCGGCCCTCCAACGGCGTTGGTGGGCGGTGCTCGGCGGCGGGGCCTGGACGGGCCGCAGCCTGACCTCGGCGAGCCGGCTGCGGGTCTCCGGGGTGCGGAGCCTGGCGGACGCCTCGTTCTCCTACTCGTCGCTCGGCGGCTGGGCGGACCGGGGGATGCTCGGTGGCTTCCTCGATCTGACGCAGTCGTGCTGGCGCACCCGCGCCTACGGGGACTTCTGGTCCTACATGATGGTGGCCGAGGGCGCGGTGGACGTCTGCGCCGAGCCGGAGCTGTCGCTCTGGGACATGGCGGCCCCCTCGATCGTGGTGCGGGAGGCCGGCGGCGTCTTCACGGGGCTCGACGGCGTCTCCGGCCCGCACGGGGTGGACGCCGCGGCCTCCAACGGGCTGCTCCACGAGGAGCTGCTCGGGTATCTGCGGCCCTGAGGCGCCCTTGTCGACCGAACGCCTTCGGCCGAACGGACCGGAGCGGCCGGCGCCTTGAGGCAGCCGGCCGCTCCGGGGCATCGGCAAGCGGTGTCTCCCGCGAGGAGGATCAGGCGCGGAGGGCCTGGACCGCGGCCTGGAGCCGCTTGCCGAAGTCGTCGTCCGCGGCGCGGAAGTTGTCGATCGCCCGCTCGGCGATGTCGTCGCGGGAGACCTGCGCGATGTCGGCGGCCAGGTTGCCGATCAGCCGCTCCTTCTCGTCCTCGGACAGCAGCCGGTAGAGGTTCCCGGCCTGGACGAAGTCGTTGTCCTCGGCGTGCGTGGGCGCCGCGTGGTCGCCGGTGGGCCCGGAGACCGCGGTGGACTGCCACAGCGGCTGGTCGGTCTGGGCCGGGCCGCCGAAGCTGTTGGGCTCGTAGTTCTTCGCGCCGCCGTGCCGGCCGTCGTAGCCGAGGCCGTCCCGGCCGTGGCTGTTGGCGACGGTGGCGTGCGGACGGTTGACCGGCAGGTGGTCGGCGTTGACGCCGACCCGGTAGCGGTGCGCGTCACCGTAGGCGAACAGCCGGCCCTGGAGCATCTTGTCCGGGGAGGGGCCGATGCCGGGCACGAAGTGGTGCGGGGAGAAGATCGACTGCTCGACCTCGGCGAAGACGTTCCGCGGGTTGCGGTTCAGCTCCAGCTTGCCGATCTCGACCGGCGGGTAGTCCTCGTGCGGCCAGACCTTGGTCAGGTCGAACGGGTTGAACCGGTAGCCGGCGGCCTCGGCGACGGGCATGATCTGCACCTGGACGGTCCAGCTGGGGAAGTCGCCGTTCTCGATCGAGACCCGAAGGTCGCGCTGGTGGCTGTCCGGGTCCTGGCCGGCCAGCGCCGCGGCCTCCGCCGCGGTCAGGTTCCTGATGCCCTGGTCGGTCTTGAAGTGGTACTTGACCCAGAACGCCTCGCCGGCCTCGTTCGTCCACTGGAAGGTGTGCGAGCCGTAGCCGTTCATGTGGCGGTAGGAGGCCGGGATGCCCCGGTCGCCGAAGAGCCAGGTGACCTGGTGGGTGGACTCGGGGGACAGGCCCCAGAAGTCCCAGACGTTGTCCGCCTCCTGCGAGCCGGTGTACGGGTCGCGCTTCTGGGTGTGGATGAAGTCGGGGAACTTGATGGCGTCCCTGACGAAGAAGACCGGGGTGTTGTTCCCCACCAGGTCGTAGTTGCCCTCCTCGGTGTAGAACTTCAGCGAGAAGCCCCTGGGGTCACGCACCGCGTCCGCCGCGCCGAGGTTGCCGGCGACGGTGGAGAAGCGGAGGAAGACCTCGGTCTCCTTGCCGATCCCGGAGAGGAACGCGGCCTTGGTGTACGGGGTGACGTCGGCCGTCACGGTGAACGTGCCGTAGGCGCCGGCGCCCCTGGCGTGCACCACGCGCTCGGGGATCCGCTCGCGGTTGAAGTGCGCGAGCTTCTCGATGAGGTGCTGGTCCTGGATCAGAACGGGGCCCCCGACGCCCGCTACCTGGCTGTTCTGGTTGTCCGCGACAGGGGCGCCCGACTCGGTGGTGAGGGGGCCCGCAGCGATCTGGTCGGTCATTTACCGGTCACGCCCTTCAGCTGGTGGAAACGGTGGAGACGGTGGAAAACGGTCCGGGTGCCGCCGGGGCACTTGGCCTTCTGATGACTCGATCCTATATTGGACTATGTCCAAGTCAAGACGGACCCTTGATCGAGACGGCTGCCGGAGTCGGACGGGTCCCAGAGCCGTGCCCGGCCGGGCTAGGGTGGAGCCATGAGCGACCTGCTTCAGCGACTGCGCGACCGCGGCTGGCGGCTGACCGCCCAGCGGCGGGTCATCGCCGAGGTGCTGGACGGTGAGCATGTGCACTTCACCGCCGACGAGGTGCACGCCAGGGCGGTCGAGCGGCTGCCCGAGATCTCCCGGGCCTCCGTCTACAACACGCTGGGCGAGCTGGTGGCGATCGGCGAGGTCGTCGAGGTGGCCACGGACGGCCGCGCGCGGCGCTACGACCCCAACGCCCACCATCCGCACCAGCACCTGGTCTGCTCCGGCTGCGGCGCGATGCGCGATGTGCGGCTGACCGAGGATCCGTTGGCGGCGCTGCCGGCGGCGGAGCGGTTCGGCTTCACCGTCTCCGAGGTGGCCGTCACCTACTACGGGCGCTGTCCCGCGTGCGTCGCCGGCGGCTGATTTGCCTGGCCAGGCGCGGGGGGTCTAGAGTGGAGAACACGACGCGGGGTGGAGCAGCTCGGTAGCTCGCTGGGCTCATAACCCAGAGGTCGCAGGTTCAAATCCTGTCCCCGCTACCAGTACCGAAGGCCCGGCCCTCTGTGAGGGGCCGGGCCTTCGTGTTGCCCCGGGCCTGGGGGGCGCACTCCGGACGACCGCGTTCTCGGCGACCATGGACAATCGACCCATGGACGCTACTCTCCAGTATCTTCTCGGTCTGCTCGACCTGGAGCGCATCGAGCGCGACATCTTCAGGGGCGACAGTCATCAGTCGGTGATCCCCCGGGTCTTCGGCGGGCAGGTGGCCGCGCAGGCCCTGGTCGCCGGCTGTCGGACCGTGCCGGAGGGGCGGCTGGCCCACTCCCTGCACTCCTACTTCCTGCGTCCCGGGGATCCGGGGGCGCCCATCGTCTACACCGTGGACCGGATCAGGGACGGGCGTTCCTTCACCACCCGCCGGGTCGTCGCGGTGCAGCACGGCCAGCCGATCTTCCATCTCTCGGCCTCCTTCCAGGAGTTGGAGGAGGGCCTTGAGCACCAGGAGGAGATGCCGGCGGTGCCGGACCCGGAGACGCTGCCGACGGCGGACGAGATGCTCCCGCGCTTCGCCGACCGGTTCGTCGACCCCTCCGTGGTGGAGCTGCTGCTGGACGCCAGGAGGGCCGTCGACCTGCGGTATGTGAACGAGCCGCCGTTCGCGACCCCGGGAACGCCGCGCGAGCCGCGCTCGCAGGTGTGGTTCCGGGTCAACGGGAAGCTGGACGGGGAGTACGACACCCCCGTCTCCCATCTCTGCCTGGCCACCTACGTCTCGGACATGACGCTGCTGGACTCGGTGCTGCTCGCGCACGGCCGGGGCGGCTGGATGGTGGGGGACATCGTGGGGGCGAGCCTCGACCACGCCATGTGGTTCCACCGCCCGTTCCGGGCCGACGAATGGCTGCTCTACGACACCGACTCGCCGACCGCCCAGGGCGGCCGGGGGCTCGCGCGAGGCCGCATCTTCACCAGCGACGGCCGGTTGGCCGTCTCGGTGATCCAGGAGGGGCTGATGCGGGTGCCGCGCGGCTGAGACGGGTCAGAGCCGCGAGCCGGCGCCGGCGAGGCCGGCCGCCTCCAGCAGATAGTCGGTCATCGGCTCGTAGAACCGCGGATTGATCACATGGTCGTCCAGCGGCACGCAGACGCTGAGCGTGCCCTCCTGCTCGCCGAGGAAGAGCGCCGGATCGTTGCAGTCCGCGTAGCCGATGGTCTCGATGCCGAACTGGGCCGCGCAGCCGGCCCAGCCGTGGTCGGCCACCACCAGGTCGGGGAGCGGCTCGCCCTCCTGGGGCAGGGCGCCGAGGATCTCCGCCATCGGCTGCGGCGAGTGCGTGTGCCAGAGCGTGGCGCCACGCTCGTACATCGCGACCCCCGCCATCTGGGCGACGACCCCCTCGTCGGCGGTCAGCCCCAGCGGGACCCCGACCAGCTCGCAGCCGGCCGCGCGCAGCGCCGCCGCCGTCTGCGCGTGCACGTCCAGCAGGCCGCCGGGGTGGCCGGTGGCCACCAGCACCCGCTGTCGGTCCTGCGCGGCCTTGCGCAGCAGGGTGGCCGCGCGGTCCAGGCCCTCCACGGTCAGTTCGGGGTCGATGGTGTCCTGGCCCTGGCGGTGCTCCGGATCCCCGTCGACGCCGCAGCGCTCGGCCATCACGGCCAGCACGTCCTGCTCGTCGGACCAGCGGTCGCCCAACTCCAGGCCGAGCCAGTAGTAGCGGTTGCCGTTGGCCAACTCCCGGTAGTGCGCCAGGTTGTTCTCCCTGGGGGTGGCGACCTCGCCGGCGATCCGGGTGCGTATCAGGTGTTCGATCAGTTCTCCACGCGAGGGGGCGGCGATGGTCGGCATACGCCCAGTATCGCCCGGACGGGTCCATTCCGGTGCGGGCGTCGCCGAGCTGTGATCTCCGCCGGACGGCCCCTGGCCGCTGGTCGGGGGGCGTGCGTGGCACGCGTGCCCCCCGACCGGTGGGGCCGAGGGGCACGGGGGTGGGACGGCGGCGCGGGCGTCAGGAGGGGGAGCCACCGGCGCGCGCTCTGGTCTCGCGCGCCGCCTGGCTCGCCGACTCCCGCAGCTCCTCGGCCGCCTGGCGCACGGTGCCCTTGGCGTCCTCCCCGAAGTCGCGGGCGGAACGGGCCGCCGCGTCCGTGAGCGGGTCGACGCGGGGGGCGGCGCGCTCGGCGACGCGGTCGGCGGCCCGCCGTTCCGGCGCGCTGCCGGGGAGCACGGCGGCGGCCAGCACGCCCATGGCGAAGCCGATGGCGCCGCCGGCCAGCGGGTTGTTCCGGGTGCCGGTCGAGGCCCGGTCCCTGGTGCGGCCCAGGGCCGCGGTGGCCTGACCCGTGCCGTCGCGCAGCGCCTGGCCGGTGTCCTGGCCGCGCTCCCTGGCCCGCTCGCGTCGCTCGCTCATCCCGCCGCGCAGCTGTCCGCCGCCACGGCGGACCGCGTCCATCGGGCTGACCCGGTGGGCCAACTGGTCGAGGTCGCTGGCCAGTTGCGATCGGGTGTTCTCGATATCGCTCTTTATGTCCTTGGATGACGTGCCCATGAGGCGTCCTCCTTCAGGCTGTCCAGGGTCTTGGTGGGTTTGGGCGAGAAGGCGCGCAGCCGGCCTCGGCCCAGCAGGAACAGGGCCCCGCCGATCAGCGCCCAGGCGCCGGTGACGATCAGCGCGGCCCAGCCCAGGTCGAGCACGTTGCCGAGCGCGAACATCAGGGACAGGGAGAGGAAGAGCACGACCAGGGCTCCGGCGACGCCGGCGGCGGCCATCATGCCGGCGGCCTTGCCCGCCTTGCCGAACTCCTCCCGCACCTCGGTCCTGGCCAGCTCGGCCTCCTGGCGGAAGAGCCGCTGGATGTCCGCCGTCACCTCGGCGAACAGGTCGCCGACCGAGCCGCCCGAGTGGTCGTCGGTGCGTTCGGCGGCGCCTGCCCCGGTGGTCGGCGCGGTGCGTTCGTCGGTGTGCTGGGCCATGTCACGCCTCCGGGTAGCCGGTCCGCTCGGGGTGGTCAGCGGTGTCGAACGGGCCGCGTTCGGTGATCCTGTCGACCGGGGCCGGTTCGTCCGCGCCCTCGTTCTCGCCGTCGCGGCTGGTGGCGCCGCCGGCCGCCAGGCCGGCCTTGGCCAGGCGGCCCACGGCGAAGCCGGCCAGCGCCGTGGCGCCGACGAAGGCGGTGGGGCGCTGCCTGGCGAACCGCTGGGTGTTCTCCAGCAGCCCGTCGACGCCGTGCTCGTCGAGATAGCTCGCGGCCCGGTGGCCCCCGTTCGCCGCCTGGGAGACCAGGCCGCGGGTCGGTGAGTCCTCGGGCGCCTGCCGGGCGAGCTCGGCCAGCTCGTCGGCTATCCGACGGACCTGGTCCGCCGCCCGGTGGGTCTGGCCCTCGGCCTGGTCGCCGGCGCGTTCGCGCACCTGGCGGGCGGCGGCCCTGGCCTTGGCCGCGGGGGCGTCCCGCTCGCCGGTCCACAGGTCGCTGCTCAGTGAATCGCTCATGGTTCGCTTCCTCGTTCTGGATTCCGGATTCGGGCTCGCTTCCGAAGCGCTCGGGTAACCCCGCGCCGACGATGGAAACCCGCCCCGAGGACTCAGCCCTCCCGGCGGAGGGCGCGGTGCACCCGCAGCCACTGGGGCGGGGTGATCCGGCCCACCGTCGCGTCGGGGTCGATCCCGGCGGCGGCCAGGGCGGCGCGGACGCGGTCGGCGCGGCGGGTGCGGCGCAGGGTGGCGCCCAGCGAGCCGCCGATCCCGGTGAACCCCTCGGCGACCAGCGCCCGGTACGCCGCCAGCTCGCGGTGCGGCAGCAGCGGCGCCGGGCGGCGGACCAGCCGGAGCAGCGCGGAGTCGGTGCGCGGCACCGGGGTGAAGTGGTGGCGCGCGACGCGCGGCCCCAGCCGCCAGTCGAACTCCGGCCAGCTGCTCACCGTCAGCAGCGGCCAGCTGCCGAAGTCCCCGGTGCGCTTGCGGGCGTACTCACGCTGGGTGACCAGGGTCGCCGAGGTCAGCGCCGGTGCGGCGAGGCACCAGCGGACGATGTCGGTGGTGCGGGAGTAGGGGATGTTGCCGACCACGGCGAACGGGCGCCGGGGTGGCCTAGCGCGCAGGAAGTCGCCCGGCACCACCCGGACGTTGCCCTCGCGCGCCAGTCGGCGGGGCAGTGCGGCGGCGAGCCCGGGGTCGATCTCATAGGCGATCACCTCGCGCACCTCGCGGGCCAGGGCGCGGGTGACGGTGCCCTCGCCCGCGCCGGGTTCGAGCACCAGGTCGGCGGGGGTCAGCTCGGCGGCGCGGACGATGCCGCGCAGCACGGCGGTGTTGTGCAGGAAGTTCTGCGAAAGGGTCTTGCGGTGGCGGGCCACGTGAGTCCTCGAAACTGCGAGGACAGGCCGGAGGGGAGCTTCCCTGAGCGGGAGGTTCCCGAAGGGGGGCGTGGAGCCAGGCGGCCTGTCCGGTCGACGGGGGACACGGACGGCCCTGGTGGGAGAGGCGGGACACGAACGGAGCGCGACGTACGGCGCTCGGGTGTCGGTGCCCGGCGGCTTAGCGGACCAGGGCCTGGCGCCGGGGGCGGGGACGTCGAGACGGGGTGCTCGCAACGAACGTCCGCGCGCCGGCGCGACGTCCGTTGATCAACGTGAAGGCTCCCATGGCGGCGATCCTAGGGTTCGCTTCCTGGGCGGTCAATCCGGTTCCGGTGGGTTCGCGCGCGGTCCGGAGTGAGTACTCACTCACACTTGACGGAGTGAGCACTCACTCCGTAATCTCCGGGCATGACCAGCACCGGACGGAACCGGCGCCGTGCGCCGGGCATGAGCCCGGAAGAGCGCCGCGAGATGATCGTCAAGGCGGCGTTGCCGCTGCTCGGCGAGTACGGCGCGGCCGTGACCACCAGCAGGATCGCGCGGGCCGCCGGCATCGGCGAGGCCACGATCTTCCGCGTCTTCACGGACAAGGAGGAGCTGCTGGACGCCTGCATGGCCGAGGCCCTCCGTCCCGACCACGCCGTCCGCGAGTTGGCCTCCATCCCTCTCGACCAGCCGCTGCCCGACCGGCTGGTCGAGGCCGCCGAGGCCCTGCGGGCCCATCTGGAACGCATGGGGAGCGTGGCGACGGCGCTGCACGCCTCGGGTCACCGCCGCCGGGCCGGCTCCCCCGACCAGCAGGTGCGCGGGATGGGCCGGGCGGAGTCCCTGGCCAGCATCAGGAGCGCGGTGGGCGAACTCCTGGAACCCGACCGGGAGTCCCTGCGGCTGCCCCCCGAGCAGATCGCCGGGGTGTTCCTCGGGCTGCTCTTCACCCAGCTGCGCGAGGAGGAGCCGGGGCTGGCCGTCCACACCGTGGTGGAGGTCTTCCTGCATGGCGCGCTCGGCGGCCCCGGGGAGTCGTCATGACGGACCGGCGTCCGCGGCGGGGCGGGGCCGTGCTCGCGGCGACGGCCGCCGCGCCGCTCGTCTGGCTGGTGGCCGATCCGCTCCTGGGGCGGGAGCCGCGGATCAGCGAGGGGCAGGGGGCGGACGAACGCGTCCTGGAGATCGGCCCGGTCGCGGTGGTCGCGGGGTCCCTGGCCGCCGGTCTCGCCGGGTGGGGCCTGCTCGCCGTGTTGGAGCGGTGCACGCGGCGGGCGCGTGGGATCTGGCTCGCCGTGGCCGGCGTCGTGCTCGCGCTGTCGTTCCTGCCGCTGACCGGCTCGGGGATGAGCGGCTCCACGCGGATGGCGCTGGCCTGGACGCATCTGGCGGTCGCGGCCGTCCTGGTGCCGGGGCTGGCCGGCCGGCGCGTCCGCGCGGGGGCGCGGAGCTGAGCGCCGGCCGCGCGCCATGGCACGCCGAGTGTGACGTTCATATTGTTGCGATGGGATGAAATGGCCGGCCAGCGGTGTTGGGCCTACGGCGGATTCGAAGATCACTCATCGGAACAACGGCGGAAGCTCGGGCCCGGGAGGCACAGCGGTGGCGGAACGTGAGGCCGGTTGGATACGGCGGCTGGTCGGCTACTGCTGGCGGCATCGGCGCAATCTTCTGCTCTCGCTGACCGCCTCCCTGGTGGGCATGGGCGTGATGGCCCTGATGCCGTTGATCATCAAGGTGGTCATCGACGACGTGGTGCTCGGCGAGGAGGGCGGCCTCGGCCTGTGGGTCGGCCTGCTGCTGGGCGCCGCCGTCGTGGTCTACGCGCTGACGTTCGTCCGCCGCTACTTCGGTGGCCGGCTCGGCATCGATGTGCAACACGACCTGCGGACCGAGATGTTCGCCAGCATCACCCGTCTTGACGGCCGCCGGCAGGACCGGCTGAGCACCGGGCAGGTGGTCGGGCGGGCCACCAGCGACCTCCAGCTGATCCAGGGGCTGCTCTTCATGATGCCGATGACCGTCGGCAACGTGATGCTCTTCGCCGTCTCCCTGGTGGTGATGCTCACCCTCTCGCCGCTGCTGACCCTGGTGGCGCTGGCCGTCGCGCCCGCGCTGTGGGCGATCGCCCGGCGTTCCAGGACCCGGCTCTTCCCCGCGACCTGGCACGCGCAGGCCCAGGCCGCCGAGGTGGCCGGGGTGGTGGACGGCGCGGTCGGCGGCGTCCGGGTGGTCAAGGGCTTCGGCCAGGAGCACCAGGAGATGGGGCGGCTGCGGGGGGTGAGCGAGCGGCTCTTCGCCGCCCGGATGCGGAGCGTGCGGCTGGCCGCCCGCTACACCCCGGCCCTCCAGGCGGTGCCCTCGCTGGGGCAGGTCGCGATGTTGGCCCTCGGCGGCTGGATGGCCACCAGGGGCGAGATCACCCTGGGCACCTTTGTGGCGTTCTCCACCTATCTGGCGCAGCTGGTCGGCCCGGTCCGGATGCTGACCGTGATCATCACCGTGGGGCAGCAGGCCAGGGCCGGCGTGGAGCGGGTGCTCGAACTGATCGACACCGAGCCCGTGATCCGGGAGGCCCCCGACGCCACGCCGCTGCCGGCGGATGTGCCGGCCACCGTCGAGATCGACCGGGTCACCTTCGGCTACGGCACGGACCGGCCGGTGCTCAGCGGGCTGTCGCTGCGGGTGCACGAGGGCGAGACGCTGGCCGTGGTCGGCCCGTCCGGCAGCGGCAAGTCCACCGTCTCGCTGCTGTTGCCGCGCTTCTACGATCCGGACAGCGGCAGCGTGCGGGTCGGCGGCCTGGACGTGCGGACGTTGACGGCCGACTCGTTGCGCGGCGCGATCGGTCTGGTGCCCGAGGACAGCTTCCTCTTCTCGGACACCATCAGGGGCAACCTCGCCTATGGGCACCCCGAGGCGACCGAGGAGCAGATCAGGGCCGCGGCCAGGGCGGCGCAGGCCGAGGGCTTCATCGAGGAGCTGCCGGACGGCTACGACACCGTGATCGGCGAGCAGGGGCTGACGCTCTCCGGCGGTCAGCGCCAGCGGATCGCGCTGGCCCGCGCGATCCTCACGGACCCCCGGCTGCTGATCCTGGACGACGCCACCTCGGCCGTGGACGCGCGGGTGGAGCACGAGATCCATGACGCGCTGCGCTCGGTGATGCGCGGGCGCACCACGCTGCTGATCGCGCACCGCGAGTCGACCCTGCAACTGGCCGACCGGGTAGCCGTGTTGGACGGCGGACGGCTCGTCGACACCGGCACCCACCAGCAGCTGCTCGGCCGCTGCGAGCTGTACCGGCGGCTGCTGGCCGACCCGGGCGAGCTGGGCGGCGTGGACCGCGACCCGGCCGGGATGGCGGCGGCCGAGCGCGAGGCCGCCTGGACGCCCGGCCAGGTGACGGCCGAGGCATGGCAGCGCCCGGACACCGGCGACGCTGTCGACGACGGGAACCCGCCGCCCACCCCCGAGCTGCTGGCGCAGCTGGCGGCGCTGCCGCCGGCCGACGATCTGCCGGCCGTCGACGAGCGGCGGGCCGAACGCGGTGAGCACACCTACGGGCTGCGCCGGCTGCTGTCCGGGCTCGGCGTTCCGCTGGCCGGGGCGCTGCTGCTGGTGGTGGCCGACGCGCTGGCCTCGCTGCTGCTGCCGGTGCTGATCCGGCACGGCATCGACGAGGGCGTGCGGCAGACCGCGCTGGGCGCGGTGTGGGCCGCGGCCGGGCTCGCCCTGGTGGTGGTGTTGGCGCAGTGGGCCGCGCAGTACGGCGCGACGCGCGCCATGGGCCGCACGGGGGAGCGGGCGCTCTACACGCTGCGGGTGAAGATCTTCGCCCATCTCCAACGTCTCGGCCTGGACTTCTACGAGCGGGAGCTGGCCGGCCGGGTGATGACCCGGATGACCACGGATGTGGACGCGCTCACCACCTTCCTACAGACCGGGCTGGTGCAGGCACTGGTCTCGGTGCTGACCTTCCTCGGCATCCTGGTGGTGCTGTTCGCGCTGGACGTCCAGCTGGCGCTGGTGGTGCTGGCGACGCTGGTGCCGCTGGTCGTCGGCACCTTCTTCTTCCGCCGACTGAGCACCCGCGCCTACGAGTTGGCCAGGGAGCGGGTCGGCGGCGTCAACGCCGACCTCCAGGAGTCGGTGGCCGGCCTGCGGATGGTGCAGGCGTTCCGGCGGGAGCGGGACGGCTATGAGCGGTTCGTGGCCCGTTCGGACGGCTACCGGCAGGCGCGGGTGCGGGGCCAGTGGCTGATCTCGGTCTACTTCCCGTTCGTCCAGCTGCTGGCCACGGTGGCGACCGCCGGCGTGCTGGTGGTGGGCGCGGGACGGGTGAGCGACGGCACGCTGACGGCGGGCGCGCTGGTCGCCTACCTCCTGTACATCGAGCTGTTCTTCGCCCCGGTGCAGCAGCTCTCGCAGGTCTTCGACGGCTACCAGCAGGCGGTGGTCTCGCTGGGCCGGGTGCGCGAGTTGCTGGCCGAGCGCACCACGACGCCGGCGGCCCGGCGGCCACGGCCGGTGGAGAGCGCGGCCGAGGAGCTGGCGTTCGACCAGGTGCGGTTCGCCTACCGTGGGGCGGACGAGGACGCGCTCGACGGGATCGACCTGCGGATCCCCGCCGGCCAGACGGTGGCCTTCGTCGGGGAGACGGGAGCGGGCAAGTCCACCCTGGTGAAGCTGGTGGCGCGGTACTACGACCCGACGGGCGGCGCGGTGCGGCTCGGCGGCGTCGATCTGCGGGAGCTGGACCTGACGGAGTACCGGCACCGGCTGGGCGTGGTGCCCCAGGAGCCGTATCTCTTCGCCGGCACCGTGCGGGACGCCATCGCCTACGGCGACCCCGACGTCGACGACGCCCGGGTGGAGGCGGCGGCCAGGGCGGTCGGCGCCCATCGGATGATCGTGGCGCTGGCCGGCGGCTACCGCCATCGGGTGGCCGAGAAGGGACGCAATCTGTCCGCCGGACAGCGCCAGTTGATCGCTCTGGCCAGGGCCGAGCTGGTGGACCCCGACATCCTGCTCCTGGACGAGGCCACCGCCGCGCTCGACCTGGCCACCGAGGCGCTGGTCAACGACGCCACGGACCGGCTGGCCGGCAGCCGCACCACGCTGGTGGTCGCCCACCGGCTGACCACGGCCGCCCGCGCCGACCGGGTGGTTGTGCTGGACCAGGGGCGGGTGGTGGAGGACGGCGACCACGCCGGACTCCTCGCCGCCGACGGACGTTACGCCGCGCTGTGGCGGGCCTACGTCGGCGAGCCGGCCGCCCCGATCGTCGGCTGATCGTGGCTGATCAGCGCGCGTTGCGGGGGTGCGAGCGGGCGACGCGCTCGTTGCCGTGCTTGTAGTTGCCCGTCCAGCGGGCCATCACCAGCTGGGCGTCGCCCGCCTCGACCTCGTTGAGAAAGCGGGCGGCGCGCCCGCCGCGCAGCACCCCGGCCGCCCGGCCCTGATGGGTGATGGTCACCGTGCCGTCCGGACGCGTCGTGTAGGCGAATCCGCCTGGTCTGTTCCCCATGGGAGCAGCCTACGGCCGGGCCAGGCGGGCCAGGTAGGCGTCGACGGTCTGGAGTTGGCCGCCGGGCGGCTGGCCGTTCAGGTCCCACCAGTGCAGGGCCGCGATCTCCTCGTTCTCCCGCCAGGGCGCCGGCTCGTCGATCTCCGCGCTGTACAGCGCGCCGCGCAGCTCCTTCTTGTTCGGGAGCAGGGTGCGCGCGTGGCCGGCGAAGCGCAGCCGCTCGGGCGCCAGCCGTTGGCCGGCCTCCTCCCACAGCTCGCGCACGGCCGCCTCCCTCGACGTCTCGCCTGGCTCGATCCCGCCACCGGGCAACTCCCAGCAGTTCCGCCCCCGCTCCAGCACCAGCAGCAGCCGTTCCCCGTGCCAGAGCGCCACCAGCGCGTAGCCGACCGGCGCGGTCGCGAACACGCTGTTCTCGGGGGCGCGGTCGAACGAGAGCAGCCGCATCCCCAGCGGACCACTGGCCAGGACGTCGTCGGGGCCCCCGTGTTCGTCTGCAGTCATCTCAACAGCGTAGTCAGACCTAGGGCGCCAGTTCGGCCCAGATGGTCTTGCCGCCGGCGCGGTGCCGGGTGCCCCAGCGTTCGGTGAGCCGGGCGACGATGAACAGGCCGCGTCCGCTCTCGTCGAAGGCACGGGCCCGGCGCAGGTGGGGGGAGGTGCTGGTGCTGTCGGAGACCTCGCAGATCAGGCCGCGCTCCCGGATCAGCCGCAGCTGGATGGGGCCGTCCGCGTGCCGGATCGCGTTGGTCACCAGCTCGCTGACCACCAGTTCGGTTGTGAACGCCGACTCCGCCATGCCCCAGCCGTCCAGTTGGCTGGTGACCAGATCGCGGGCGCTGGCCACCGCCGTGGGATCGTCCGGGATCTCCCAGGTGGCCACGTGCGAGGCGTCCAGCGCGTGGGTCCTGGCGAGCAACAGCGCGACGTCGTCCGTGGGTTGCTGGACCAGGACGGTCTTGACCACCTCGTCGCAGAGCTGGTCGAGGGAGGGCGTCGGCCGGGACAGCACCTGCCGCAGATCGTCGTAGGCCCGGCTCGGGTCCCGGCCCCTCGACTCGATCAGGCCGTTGGTGTAGAGCGCCAGCAGGCTGTTCTCCGGCAGGTCCAACTCGGTGGCCTCGAAGGGCAGTCCGCCCAGGCCGAGCGGTGGCCCCGCGGACAGTTCGAGGAACTCGGCGCCGCCGTCGGGGCGCACCAGCACCGGCGCCGGATGGCCGGCCCTGGCGAAGGAGCAGTGTCGGGACACCGGGTCGTAGACCACGTACAGGCAGGTGGCGCCGAACTCGCCCGTGGTGTCCTCGCTCCCGTTCCGTTCGCTGTCCGCGGGCTCGGTCTCGAACCGCAGTCGGATCACCACATCGTCCAGATGGGTGAGCAGCTCGTCCGGGGGGAGGTCGATATCGGCCAGCGTGCGCACCGTGGAGCGTAGCCGGCCCATGGTGGCCGACGCGTGCACGCCGTGCCCGACCACGTCGCCCACCACCAGCGCGACCCGGGCGCCGGAGAGCGGGATCACGTCGAACCAGTCGCCGCCGACGCCCATCGCCGAGTCGGCGGGCAGATAGCGGCTGGCCACGTCGACGGCGGCCAGCCGGGGCAGCCGGCGGGGCAGCAGGCTGCGCTGCAACGCCAGCGAGGTGCGGTGCTCATGGGTGAAGCGGCGCGCGTTGTCCACACAGACGGCGGCGCGCGCCACGATCTCCTCGGCCAGCAGCAGGTCGTCCGCGTCGAAGGACTCCTGACGCCGGTGCCGCAGGAAGACGGCGACCCCCAGCGTGGCGCCCCTGGCGCGCAGCGGGATGGCGATGCCCGAGTGGAAGCCGTACTCGCGCCAGACCGCGTCGGCCCGCTCGGGGGAGACGCCCAGCCAGCCTGCCAACTCCTCAAGCCCGTCCAGCAGGGGCGAGCACCGCGCCTTGCCGGAGGCCAGCACCTGGGCCGGCACCGAGTCGGCCAGGGAGTGCGTGGTGTCGCCCGTCTCCAGCACGGCCTCCGGCGCGCCGTCCAGCACGGACCGCTGGGCGACCCGGCGCAGCGCGAAGGGAGCCTTGCCGTCCAGCCAGCCGGCGCTCGGATCCTTGCCGCGCAGCACCGGATCGGCCAGGTCGACGGTGGCCAGGTCGGCGAACCTCGGCACGGCGGCCTCGGCCAGCTCACGCGCGGTGGTGTCGACGTCCAACGTGTTGCCGATATGGGTGGTGGCCACGCTGAGCAGCGTCAGCCGGTCGCGGGCGATCATCACCCGGCGCAGCTTGGCCTCCCGGTTGGCCCGCACCCAGCAGCTCAGCAGGCTGATGACGACCGCCAGGACGATGGTGACGATCACCACGATCCGGGCGCCGGTCCGCTCCACCGGGAGCAGGAAGCCGAAGTTGAGCACCACGGAGACGATCGAGGCGAGGCCGAGCACGGCGGTCGGCAGCAGCGGCAGCAGCGCGCTGGCGACCAGCGGCGGCAGCAGCGAGAGGCTGGCGTAGCGGATCGTGGCCTCCGGCTGGCCGGCCCAGTTCTGGTAGGCGCCGATCAGCAGGACGGACAGCAGCAGCAGGACGAAGAGGCCGCTCTGCCCACCGCGTCGGAGGGAAGCCACCCGCGTACCTCCCGGCCCGGTCACAAGGGGCCCGTGACGTTCCGTGCCCTGCGGTCCACCGTAACCGCGCTTCGTCGGGGCGGCGACGGCTCACGTCCGCCCGGGGGACGGGAGGGGATGTCCTCCCGTCCCCCGGGCGGGGCGTCCGGGGTTCAGCGGGGGATGGCGCGGTAGCGCGCGACCGTCTCGGCGAGCACGGCGAGCCCCTCGCGGGCCCAGAGGCCGTCGTTGAACAGCTCGACCTCCACCGGCCCTGTGTAGCCGGCGGCGCGGACCGCCTGGTCGAACCAGGGGAAGTCCACCGCCCCGTCGCCCAGCTGGCCGCGCCCGTTGAGGACGCCGGCCGGCAGCGGGGTGGTCCAGTCCGCCAGCTGGTAGCAGTGGATCCGCCCCGAGGCCCCGGCCCTGGCGATGCCGGCGGCCAGCCGGTCGTCCCACCACAGGTGGTAGGTGTCCACGACGATCCCCACCTGCTCGGCGGGGAAGCGCTCCGCCAGGTCGAGGGCCTGGTCCAGCGTGGAGACCACACAGCGGTCGGCCGCGTACATCGGGTGCAGCGGCTCGATCGCCAGCCGCACCCCGCGCTGGGCCGCGTAGGGGCCGAGCTCGGCCAGCGCGTCGGCGATCCGTTCCCTGGCGCCGTGCAGATCCCGGCTGCCGGCGGGCAGCCCGCCCGAGACCAGCACCAGGGTGTCCGTGCCCAGCGTGGCCGCCTCGTCGATCGCGGCCCGGTTGTCGTCCAGCGCGGCGGCCCGCTCGGCCGGGCGCTCGGCGGTGAGGAAGCCGCCCCGACAGAGCGAGGTCACCGTGAGCCCGGCGTCCCGCACCAGCCTGGCGGCGGCCGTCAGCCCGTAGGAGGCCACCGGCTCCCGCCACAGCCCCACGCCTGGCACGCCCAACCCGGTCAGGCCCTTGACCAACTCGGGCAGGGACAGCTGCTTGACGGTCATCTGGTTGATCGAGAAGCCGGCCAGATCGTCGGCCGCCGTGGTGTCGGTCACTGGGGCACTCCGTGCAGGGCGAGCAGTTGGGACATCCGGCCGCGCGCCAGCTCCGGATCGGGGAAGAGGCCCAGGCCGTCGGCCAGCTCGTAGGCGCGGGCCAGATGCGGCAGCGAACGGGCCGACTGGAGGCCGCCGACCATGGTGAAGTGCTCCTGGTGGCCGGCCAGCCACGCCAGGAAGACCACACCCGTCTTGTAGTAGCGGGTCGGCGCCCGGAACAGATGCCGGGAGAGCGCGACCGTCGGGTCGAGCACCGCGCGGAAGCCGGCCGGATCGCCGGCGTCCAGCCTGCGCACCGCGTGCGCCGCCAGCGGACCGAGCGGGTCGAAGATCCCCAACAGGGCGTCGCTGTAACCCTGTTCGTCGCCCGCGATCAGCTCGGGATAGTGGAAGTCGTCGCCCGTGTAGCAGCGCACGCCAGCCGGCAGGCGCCGGCGCAGCGCGACCTCGCGCCCCGCGTCAAGGAGCGAGACCTTCACCCCGTCGACCTTCTCCGGATGCGCGGCGATGATCTCCAGGAAGGTCTCGGTGGCCGCGTCCAGGTCCGTGCTGCCCCAGTAGCCGGTGAGCGCCGGGTCGAACATCGGGCCGAGCCAGTGCAGGATCACCGGCTGGGCGGCCTGCCGCAGCAGCTCGCCGTAGACCGCCGGATAGTCCTCGGGGCCAGAGGCGGCCTGGGCCAACGCGCGCGAGGCCATCAGGATCGGCCGCGCGCCCGTCTCCTCGACCACCGCCAACTGCTCCTCGTAGGCGGCCCGCACCTCGGCCGTCGTGGCGGGCCCGGTGAGCTGGTCGGTGCCCACGCCGCAGGCGATCAGCCCGCCCTCGGCCTTCGCCTCCGCCCCGGAGCGGCGGATCAGCTCCGCCGCCCCGGCCCAGTCGAGACCCATGCCGCGCTGGGCGGTGTCCATCGCCTCGGCGACGCCAAGCCCCTGCCGCCACAGATGCCGACGGAAGGCGAGGGTGCGCTCCCAGTCGACGGCGGCCGGCTCTTCGGGCGTGACATCGGCGAACGGGTCGGCCACCACATGGGCGGCCGAGTAGACGACGCGCGAGGCGAGGGGCGCGTCCGCCGGCGCGAACACGGCGGGCTCGGCGCGCGGCCGATACTCGCGCAACGCGCCGGTGGCGTCGGGCAGTCGGATCACGGGGGCGGTCTCCTTGGTCGCTCTGGTCGCTCTCGGGGCGGACGGGGGCACGGTCACAGGGACAGCTCGGGCACCGGCAGCCGACGGCCCTCGGCCGACGACCGCAGCCCGAGCTCGGCCAGCTGCACCCCGCGGGCGCCGGCCAACAGATCCCAGCCGTAGGGCTCGTCCGCCACCACATGGCGCAGGAACAGCTCCCACTGGGCCTTGAACCCGTTGTCGAACTCGCCGTTGTCCGGCACCTCCTGCCACTGCTCGCGGAACCGCTCGGTGGCGGGCAGGTCCGGGTTCCAGACCGGCTTGGGCGTCGCCGACCTGTGCTGCGCCCGGCAGCCGCGCAGCCCGGCCACGGCCGAGCCCTCCGTGCCGTCCACCTGGAACTCGACCAGCTCGTCGCGGTTGACCCGCACCGCCCAGGAGGAGTTGATCTGCGCCACGGCCCCGCCGGCCAGCTGGAAGACGCCGTACGCCGAGTCGTCCGCGGTCGCCTCGTAGGCCGCGCCCGCCTCGTCCCAGCGGCGCGGGATATGGGTGGTGGCCAGCGCCTGCACGCTCTCCACCCGGCCGAACAGCTCGTGCAGCACGTACTCCCAGTGCGGGAACATGTCCACCACGATGCCACCGCCGTCCTGGGCGCGGTAGTTCCAGGAGGGGCGCTGCGCCTCCTGCCAGTCGCCCTCGAAGACCCAGTAGCCGAACTCGCCGCGCACCGACAGGATCTCGCCGAAGAAGCCGCCGTCGATCAGGCGCTTGAGCTTGAGCAGGCCCGGCAGGAACAGCTTGTCCTGCACCACGCCGTGCTTGATGCCGGCGTCCCTGGCCTGCCGGGCCAGCGCGAGCGCCCCGTCGAGCCCGGTGGCGGTCGGCTTCTCGGTGTAGATGTGCTTGCCGGCCGCGATCGCCTTGCCGATGGCCTCCTCGCGGGCGAGGGTCACCTGGGCGTCGAAGTAGACGTCCACCTCGGGGTCGGAGAGCACCGCGTCCAGATCGGTGCTGACCACGTCCTGGTCCAGGCCGTGGCGGGCCGCCATCTCGCGCAGCGCGCCCTCCCGGCGGCCCACCAGCAGCGGCTCGGGCCAGATCACCGTGCCGTCGCCCAGGGGCACCCCGCCCTGTTCCCGGATGGCGAGGATCGATCGCACCAGGTGCTGGCGGTACCCCATGCGACCCGTCACGCCGTTCATGGCGATCTTGACCGTTCTGCGTTCGGCGACCGACTGCGTCGTCATAGTCCTTGCCCTCCCAGGACGGTAAGCGCTTTCTATCTGGGGAGAAGCTAACCTCTTCGCAGCGGGCTAGGCAAGTGGGAGCAGACGATGGCAGTGACGCTGGCGGACGTTGCGGTCCGCGCGGGGGTGTCCGCGGCGACCGTCTCGCGGGTGCTGAACGGGAACTACCCGGTGGCCGGCGCCACCAGGAACCGGGTGCTGCGGGCCGTCGAAGAGCTGGAATACGTGGTCAACGGGCCGGCCAGCGCGCTGGCCGCCGCCACGTCCGACCTGGTCGGCGTTCTGGTCAACGACATCGCCGACCCGTTCTTCGGCATCATGGCCGGCGCCGTCCAGTCCGAGATCGGCGAACCGGCCGCGGACCGGGGCGGCCCCAAGCTGGCCGTCGTCTGCAACACCGGCGGCTCGCCCGAGCGCGAACTGCACTTCCTCACCCTGCTGCAACGACAGCGCGCCGCGGCCGTCGTCCTCACCGGCGGCGCCCTGGAGGGCGGCGACCACCGCGCCGCGCTGACCACCCGGCTCAACCGCCTGGAGGCGGCGGGCGCGCAGGTGGTGCTCTGCGGACGCCCCCCGCTGGAGGGCACCGACTTCCCGGCCATCACCTTCGACAACCGCGCCGGGGCCCGGCTGCTGACGGAACATCTGCTGACGTTGGGCCATCGGCGCCTCGGCTACCTCGCGGGCCCCGCCGCCCGCACCACCACCCGGCACCGCCTGGAGGGCCACCGGGCGGCGCTGGCCGCCGCCGGCCTCGACCAGGACGCCGAGCGGCTCACCGTCCGGGGCAGCTACGACCGGGCCGCCGGCTATGAGGGCGCGCTCGAACTGCTCCGCAGGGAGCCGGAGTTGACGGCCATCGTCGCCGCCAACGACACGGTCGCGCTGGGCGCCTGCGCGGCGCTGCGGGACAAGGGCGTACGGATTCCCGACGATGTGTCGGTGGCCGGCTTCGACGACCTCCCCTTCGCGGTCGACGCGACGCCGGGGCTGACCACCGTCCGGCTCCCGTTGCACGAGGCCGG
The DNA here is from genome assembly GCF_020740535.1 of Streptomyces profundus. Classification (NCBI taxonomy): domain Bacteria; kingdom Bacillati; phylum Actinomycetota; class Actinomycetes; order Kitasatosporales; family Streptomycetaceae; genus Streptomyces; species Streptomyces profundus. The sequence continues at coordinate 2,030,343 of NZ_CP082362.1, read as the reverse complement.
CGCGCGGGCCGGACGTCTGGCGCTGGGGCGCGAGGAGGCGCCCCCCGGCGCCCCGATCACCTGCCCGGGCGAACTGATGCTCCGCGGCTCGACCGCCGCGCCCGGCCGGCGCGGTGCGCCCGACCGGCGCGGGCTGAACCACGGGCCGGTGGGGGGAGTTTGAACGGCGCGGGGTGAGTCTCGGGGTGGGGTGGGTTTGCACGGCGCGGGGTGTTGTAGGGCACCTGGCCGGCGCAGGGTGGGGTGGTTGAACGGCGGCCGGGGTTGTTGGGGGCGCTTGGCCGGTGCGGGGTGTGGGGTGGCGTGCTTGGCCGGCGTGGTGCGGGGTGGTTGAACGGCGGCGGGGTTGTTGGGAGCACTGACCGGCGCGGTGCGCTGTGCGCCTGACCGGCGTGGGAGGGGGCACGGGCCCGGTGTGGGGTGTGGGGTGGTGCGTCTGATCGGTGTGGTTCTGGGGGGCTTGGACGTTGGGGGCGGGATTTCTCGGTGGGGGGTGGGCTGGTTGGCGTGGGCGGTCTCGGGCCTGGGCGGCGGGTGTTGGGTGTCGTTGTGCTTGTCCGGTGCGGGGGCGTGTGTGTCGCTTCTTGGCCCGGGGCTCGTGTCAGGTGAGCGGCCGGCGCCTCGGGGTGGTGAGGCGCGGTCAGGTGCCCCCGGGGCACCGATGCGCGGTGCGCGGCTCCCCATGTCGGTCGAGACGCGGGGTTCCGTCGGCCGGGCAACGCTTCCGGCCGTGCGGGCCCGGGCGGGGCTCGTCGGAGCGGCCACGGGGCCGTAGTTGGCGCTTGTAGCATGAACGCCCCTCGCGGCTCCCCCGGGAGCTGCGGTCTCTCTTCTTGAGGAGGAGCGCGTGACGGAGCCCAGCACGTCGTCGAAGGCGGCGGCCAGGTCCACGTCGCCGCAGGTCGCGGTGCGGGGCGAGGCGCGCCTTGAGGTCGATCCCGAGACGGCGCGGATCGGGATCACCGTGGGCGCGCGGGGCAGCGACCGGCGGGCCGCGTTGAACGATCTGACCCGCCGCAACAACGCCGCCCTGGAGCTGCTGAAGTCCTACGGCGAGGCGGTCGAGAAGATCGAGACCGGGGCGTTCGCGATCACCCCCGAGCTGAGGTCCGGCCGCACCGAGCGGGTGCGCGCCTACTACGGCAAGGTCCATCTCCAGGCCGTCGTCGCGGACTTCACCGCGCTGGGCGAACTCACCACCCGCCTCGCGGACCTGGAGTTGACCAGCGTCTCAGGACCCTGGTGGGGGCTGCGGCCGGACTCGCCCGTGCACCGGCGGACCCGGCAGCAGGCGGTACGGCAGGCCGTCGAACGGGCCCGGGAGTACGCGGAGGCGCTGGGTGCCGAGCTGGTCGGCCTGATCGACCTGGCCGACCCGGGGGCCGAGGCCCTGCCGGAGATGGCCCCCGCGAGCTTCGGCGGAACGCGCGGCGCCGCAGCGCCGGGAGCCGCGTCGGGCCAACCACCCGCACTGGACCTGGAGCCCCGTCGCCAAACCGTCTACGCGCGGGTCAACGCCCGCTTTACGATCACCGCCCCCATCCTCTGAACCGCCTACCTGCCGAGGCCGGCCAGCCCCAGCCGGCGGCAGCCCGGGCCCGGCCTGAGTCCCGCTCGGCCGCCGGCCCCCTGCCCCCGGAGCTGTCACCTCGCCCTGACCGGCCCCGCACGGCACCCCGCTGGGGCGTCCGACCGGCTCGGCCGGGCCAGCCTTTGGCCGGGTACTTGGCTCGGCCCTGCCCGGTTCGGGGCTTGGCCCTTGCTCGTTCCCCGGTTCGCCGCTCGCTCATGGGCGCGTGACGTCCTGGCACTGGGGTGTGCCGTCTCTGGTCCCTGCTGGCCGCCCGCCCGGAGCCCGTCCGCCCGCCCCGGCCGGGGCCATGGGCGCCCCACCGGGGCGTTTGTCCGGCTCCCCTGCCAGGCCGTGAGGCCCTCGCCCCCGCTGGACCTCCCGTCGCCCGACCGGCTCGGCCGGGGCGGTCTTTGGGCGGGTGCTGGGCTCGGTCCTGCCCGGTTCGGGGCTTGGCTCTTGCTGGTTCCCCGGTTGGCCGCTCGGCCGGGGCTGTGTGGCGTCCGGACCGGACCTCCCGTCGCCCGACCGGCTCCGCCGGCTCCGCCGGGGCGGCCTGGGCGGCCCCTTGGGTCCCGACCAGGCGCCGTGGCCCGCTCGGCCAGGGCCCCCGGGCCCTGGCGTGGTTGCCCCCGGAGGGAAACGTGTTGTGGGGGTGGGGAGTTGGCGGGTAGACCAGGGTGATGAGTGAGAGATCGCCAGCGCGGGATGATGGGTTGGATCCGTTGGGGCGGCTGGTCGCCGAGCGGGCGTGTGAGCGGGTGATCCTCGACGTGGTCCACTGCCTGGACCTGGGGGAGCCCGCCTCCGCCGCCGAGTTGTTCACCGTCGACGGGGTGTGGGAGTGGCCGGCGGGGGAGCGGCGCGTCGAGGGGCGGGCGGCGCTGCGGCGTTACTTCGGCGGCCGGCCCGAGTCGCGGCTCTCCCGCCGCGTCTCCAGCAACGTGCGGGTCACCGTGCGTTCGGCCGAGACGGCGGGCGCCACCAGTTACCTCACCACCTTCCGGGTGGACGGGCACCGGGGTGAGCTGGTGTCGGCCGGCCCGCCCGTGCAGGTGGGGCACTACACAGACACCTTCAGCTTCGACCGCGAGTCGGGGCGCTGGCTGTTGGCGCACCGCGTCCTGCACCTCGCCTTCGGCGGCCCGACGCCGAAGGCGCCCACCGGCTGAGCCGGCCGGGGTCAGTCGTCGGCGGGCGATATGCCGCCGGTGCCCAGGACCGTGAGCTGGACGCGGTCGATGCCGGCGTCCTGGAGGCAGCCGACGAGGCGGTGCCGGTCGTGGTCGCTGAGCGAGGGGTGGATGGTCGCCGCGTAGAGCTGGCCGTCCAGGGTGGTCATGCCGGCCTGGGCCAGCGGTATCGCGGTGGCGTCCCGGCAGCGTTCCCAGAGCTGGTGCGCGGCGAGGTTGGCGCGGGCGTCGGGCACGTTCCTCGTGGTCACCGTGAACAGCACCGAGGTCGCCGTGGCCTGGCCGCGTGCGGGCGGCTTGGTCTCCGTCAGCTCGGAGAGCACCGCGATCAGGCCCGCGCACAGCAGCAGCGCGATCGCCACCGCCGCCGGGGTGCGCCAGCGGGGCGGGCCGAGCGGCGGCTCCTTCGGCAGATCCGTCGTCAGCCCGTCGCGCAGGCCGCCGGCCGGTGCCGTGAGGGGCACCAGACGACCGGCAAGCCGGCGGCGTCCGACGGGGCCGGCCGTGGTCCTGGCCAAGCGTTCCACCAGCCAGGCCAGCCCGGACAGCGCGGCGCCCGTCGCCATCAGCACGGGCACGAACACATAGGTCCGGCCGCTCTCCTCCAGCCAGGAGAACCGGGCGCGCGCGTCCGGCCCGCCCGGCTCGCCCCGGGAGCCCCCCTGGCGTTCGCCGGCGCGCAGCAGGGCGAGGATCTCCTCGTGTCTGCGGTCGTTCTCGCGGACCCTGCGCTCCAGCCGGCCCAGCCGGTCCAGCATGGCGAAGCCCAGCAGCAGCACCTCGATCACCAGCAGCAACACCCCGCACAGCAGGGTGCGTTGCCACTGCCAGCGGTAGAGGTAGATCACCAGATAGACGGCGGCGCCGAACGCGGCGACGCCGCCGAACAGGTAGACCGCGATCCTGACCGATCTCATACCCGCACCCCAGATCTCCTCGGTCCTCTCGTCCTCGCGCTCAACCGCGTATCTCGCAGGTCAGCTCGCGCACCGCGATCTCGCCGCTGCCGCCGTCCACGACCAGCGGGGTGCCGGGCGGGAAGCGCTCCACGGCCGCCGCCGCTCCCGTCACCATGGGCAGCCTCAACTCCCGTGCGAGCACCGCGAGATGGGACAGCGGGCTGCCGGTCTGCGCGATCAGGCCGACCAGCGAGGGCAGCGTCGGGGCCAACGCCGGGTCGAGATGGCGGACCACCAGCACCGCGTCCGCCGGCGGCTCGCCGCCGCCGTCCCAGGCCACGCCCCAGACCCGGCCGGCCGAGACACCGACCGCGCCCTCGCCGCCGCGCCGGTCGCTGGCCACCACCGCCTCGTCCCCGGCCAGCCGGAACGCGTCCGGCAGCGGTGCCCCCGGCTGTCTCGGGCGGCGCCAGGCGAGGTCGGTGGGGAGCGGCTGGCCGCGTGCCACATCGAGCAGTTCAGGCCAGCGCAGCAGCGCGATCCGGTCGATCGCCACCGTGCGCGCCGCGACCTCGCGCACCAGCCGCGTCTGGAACTCCTGCACCCAGCGCACCCGCAGCCGCAGCCCCTCGCGCGGGGTGAGCGTGCCGGGGGCGGGGCCGCCGTCCGTGGCGTGCGCCGGCAGCCGCAGCGGGCGGGTCAGGCTGGGCGGGACCAGCGCCAGCACCTCGGGGCGGGACGCGGCCAGCGCCGCGTCCGACAGCCCCTCGGCCCGCCCGTGGCGCAGCGCGGCCAGCGCCGCGGCGGCGCCGCCGCCGGCCTCCTCGCTGTCCGTGAGCAGCGCTCCGGCCAGCGCCTCCTGGGCGTGCAGCGCCAGCAGGACGCCGCGCGACCAGCGCAGCGCGGCCACCAGATCGGCCGGGGTCAGCTCGGCCAGCGGCGGCGTGGTGGCCAACTCCCGGTCCACGTCGGCCTGGAGAGCGAGGGCGAGCCCGGGGAGCGCGCCCCGCAGCCGGCCCATCCGCCAGGCGGCGGCCAGCCGGCGGGCCGGCGGCAGCGGGTTGAGCAGGGAGAGCAGCCGGCTGCGCGGCGGGACCAGGCCGAGCAGCCCGAGATCGGCCACCGCGCGCCCCTGCACGGTGCGCACCACGGGCAGCGCGCGCAGCCGGTGGCGGGCGGCGGCGCCGCCGAGGTCGAGCGCGGTGGCCAGGCCGTGGGAGAGCGGGGTGACCCAGAGATCCTCCTCCAGCGGCAGCAGCGGCTCGGGGAGCGTCTCGGCGACAGGGCCGGGGCCGAGCAGCCGGGCGCCGCGCCGGGGGCGCGGGCCCATGGCGGTGATCGGGCGGGACTGGAAGACGTGGAGGCGGCCGGTGTCGGCGGCGAAGCCGAACTCGATGTCCTGCGGGGAGCCGAAGATCCGCCGGGTCCGGCGGGCCAGCGCCGCGAGTCGACGCAGCTCGGCGCGGGCGAGGAGGCCGGACACCGTGTCGTCCAGCGGCCGGCCGCGCGGGGTGAGCCGGGCGCTCTCGCCCTGCGCGGCGCCGCTCACCAGGCGGTCGGGGCCGCCGGGCAGCGCGCTGAGCAGCAGCCGGTCGGTGCGGCCCGCGACCGGGTCGGCGCCGAACAGCACGCCGCCGACGCGGCATTCGAGCATCGGCTGGACCAGCACCGCCATCGGCGCCGGCGGCCCCTCGACGGCCGCCGCCGACTCCCGGACGGCGCGCAGCGCGGCGCGGAAGGCGTCGAGGCCGCGCACGTCGAGGACGGAGACGAACCGGCCCGCCATCGCGGAGTCCGCGGTGTCCTCGGCGGACGAGGAGGAGCGCACCGCCAGCGGGCGGCGCCCCTCGTCGCTCAGCCGCCGCCACAGCTGCTCGGGGTCGGCGCCCCGCTGGTTGGCCCCGGCCGGGAGCACCACGAAGCCGGGCAGCACGGGCAGCCCGGCGGCCGAGGCCCGGGCCAGCGCCGCGGCCTTCCCGCCGGTGAGCTCCGCGCGCGCGGCGCGCGGATCGGTCAACTCGACGGCGACACCGGTCAGCTGGGGACGGGATATGCGCTCGCCCGTCACGAAATCCTTACCCTTCATCGTCCGCCTCCTCAAAAGCCACACGGCCGACCCCTCGGAGGAAGGACGCGTACCGGGGGCGGACACCTGACAGCCGGCAGAAGGTGACGCGATCTTTACCCTGCGCAAGCCGTTCGCGCTCCGGCGCGCGGGCCTGGGGGCGTGAACTCCGGCGTGCGAGCCGCGGTACGCGCCGGGCGAGGGCGGGGCCCCGTCACCGCAACCGTTCGTCGCCGCGTCGAGTCTCAGTCCGTGGTGACCTGGGGCGCCCGTTCGGGCGTGGGGACAGGAGGGGAGCCGAGGGGCCCGCCAAGGGCGTCGGGCCCTTCGGCCCGCCGGGGCGACTGTCGGTGGCTGGCGCTAACGTCGGGGTATGTCGCAAGGTGCCGTGCTGGAAGGTGTGCTGGAGCGCATCACCTACGCCAACGACGAGAACGGCTACACGGTCGCGCGGGTCGACACCGGCCGTGGCGGTGGCGAGCTGTTGACGGTCGTCGGCGCGCTGTTGGGGGCCCAGGTCGGGGAGTCGCTCCGGATGACGGGGCGTTGGGGCTCGCATCCGCAGTACGGCAAGCAGTTCCATGTGGACAACTACACGACGGTGCTGCCGGCGACGGTCCAGGGCATCCGCCGCTATCTGGGCTCGGGGCTGATCAAGGGCATCGGCCCCAGGACGGCCGAGCGGATCGTGGACCACTTCGGGACGGAGACGCTCGAGGTGATCGAGGAGGATCCCAAGGCGCTGATCGCCGTCCCCGGGCTCGGCCCCAAGCGCACCGCGCTGATCGCCGAGGCGTGGGAGGAGCAGAAGGCGATCAAGGAGGTGATGGTCTTCCTCCAGAGCGTCGAGGTCTCCACATCGATCGCCGTCCGCATCTACAAGAAGTACGGCGACGCCTCCATCTCGGTGGTGAAGAACCAGCCATATCGCCTCGCCACGGATGTCTGGGGCATCGGGTTCCTGACGGCGGACCGCATCGCCCGCGCGGTCGGCATCCCGGAGGACAGCCCGGAGCGGGTGAAGGCCGGCCTCCAGTACGCGCTCTCCCAGGCCACCGACCAGGGGCACTGCTACCTCCCCGAGGAGCGGCTGATCGCGGACGCGGTCAAGCTGTTGCAGGTGGACACGGGCCTGGTGATCGACTGCCTGGGCGAGTTGGCCGACGATCCCGAGGGCGTGGTGCGGGAGCCGGTGCCGGACCCCCAGGGCGAGCCGGGCACCGACGCGAGGGTGACGGCGGTCTATCTGCTGCCCTTCCACCGCGCCGAGCTGTCCCTCTCGGGCCAGCTGCGGCGGCTGCTGGAGTCGCGCGAGGACCGGCTGCCCGCGTTCCAGGGCGTCGACTGGGCCAAGGCGTTGGGCTGGCTCGCCGGCCGCACGGGCACGGAGCTCGCCGAGGAGCAGGAGCAGGCGGTGCGGCTGGCGCTGACCGAGCGGGTCGCCGTGCTCACCGGCGGCCCCGGCTGCGGCAAGTCGTTCACGGTGCGCTCCGTGGTGGAGCTGGCCAGGGCCAAGGGCGCCAAGGTGCTGCTCGCCGCGCCGACCGGCCGGGCGGCCAAGCGGCTCGCCGAGCTGACCGGCGCCGAGGCGTCCACGGTCCACCGGCTCCTTGAGCTGCGTCCCGGCGGGGATGCCGCCTTCGACCGGGATCGGCCGCTGGACGCGGATCTGGTGGTGGTCGACGAGGCGTCGATGCTGGATCTGCTGCTGGCCAACAAGCTGGTCAAGGCCGTCGCCCCCGGCGCGCATCTGCTGCTGGTCGGCGATGTCGACCAGCTGCCGTCGGTCGGCGCCGGCGAGGTGCTCCGCGATCTGCTGGCGCCCGGCAGCCCGGTGCCCGCGGTGCGGCTGACGCGGATCTTCCGGCAGGCCCAGGAGTCCGGCGTGGTCACCAACGCGCACCGGATCAACGAGGGCCTGCCGCCGGTCACTTCGGGGCTGGCCGACTTCTTCCTCTTCGTCGAGGAGGACACCGAGCAGGCCGGCCGGCTCGCGGTGGATGTGGCGGCCCGCCGGGTGCCGGCGAAGTTCGGCCTCAACCCCCGGCGCGACGTCCAGGTGTTGACCCCGATGCACCGCGGCCCGGCCGGCGCCGGCGCGCTCAACGGGCTGCTCCAGGAGTCGATCACCCCGCCGCGTCCCGGGCTCGCCGAGAAGCGCTTCGGCGGGCGGGTCTTCCGCGTCGGCGACAAGGTCACCCAGATCAGGAACAACTACGAGAAGGGGGAGAACGGCGTCTTCAACGGCACGGTCGGCGTGGTCACCGGGCTCGATCTCGACGAGCAGCGGCTCACGGTGCTCACCGACGAGGACGAGGAGGTCGGCTACGACTTCGCCGAGCTGGACGAGCTGGCGCACGCCTACGCGGTGACGATCCACCGCTCGCAGGGCAGCGAGTATCCCTGTGTGGTCATTCCGGTCACCACCAGCGCCTGGATGATGTTGCAGCGCAACCTGTTGTACACGGCGGTGACCCGGGCCAAGCGGCTGGTCGTGCTCGTCGGCTCCCGGCGCGCGCTGGCCCAGGCCGTGCGCAGCGTGTCCGCGGGTCGTCGGTGCACGGCACTGGACGCGCGCCTCACCGGGGTGGTACATCCCTAAGGTCCTACTTGGTGCGGCACGCCGTGCCAGAAAGTGGCCTATTGGCCGACCCCGAGTGCACATCTTGACGCCAGATGGGGGACAGTAGGAGAGAGTCAGGGCACCTCGAAGAAGAGGCACTACGTCGGTGAGGGATGACGTGAGCGAAAACCGCTACGGCGACAATGCAGACAGTGCAGTAGTAGTGCGCTACGGCGACGGGGAGTACAGCTACCCGTTGGTGGAGAGCGCGGTCGGGGACCGCGGCTTCGACATCGGCAAGCTGCGTGCGCAGACCGGTCTGGTGACCCTGGACTCCGGTTTCGGCAACACGGCGGCCTGCGAGTCCTCGATCACCTACCTGGACGGCGAGCGGGGCATCCTGCGCTACCGGGGCTATCCGATCGAACAGCTCGCCGAGCACGGCTCGTTCATCGAGACCGCGTATCTCCTGATCAACGGCGAGCTTCCCACCGTGGACCAGCTCGCCGGTTTCCGTGGCGAGATCACGCAGCACACGCTGCTGCACGAGGACGTCAAACGCTTCTACGACGGCTTCCCCCGGGACGCGCATCCGATGGCGATGCTCTCCTCGGTGGTCAGCGCGCTGTCCACGTTCTACCAGGACAGCCACAACCCGTTCGACGAGCAGCAGCGTCATATCTCCACCATCCGCCTGCTGGCGAAGCTGCCCACCATCGCCGCCTACGCCTTCAAGAAGGCGTCCGGGCATCCGGTGGTCTACCCGCGCAACGACCTGGGCTATGTGGAGAACTTCCTGCGCATGACCTTCTCGGTCCCGGCCGAGGAGTACGCGCTGGACCCGGTCGTGGTCAACGCGCTGGACAAGCTGCTGATCCTGCACGCGGACCACGAGCAGAACTGTTCGGCCTCCACGGTCCGGATGGTCGGCTCCTCCCAGGCCAACCTGTTCGTCTCCATCTCGGCCGGCATCAACGCGCTCTGGGGCCCCCTGCACGGCGGCGCCAACGCGGCGGTGCTCGACATGCTGGAGAGCATCCAGGCCCAGGGCGGGGACGTCGACACGTTCATCCGCAAGGTCAAGAACAAGGAGCAGGGCGTCCGCCTGATGGGCTTCGGGCACCGGGTCTACAAGAGCTTCGACCCGCGCGCCAAGATCATCAAGGCCGCCGCGCACGATGTGCTCTCGGCGCTCGGCAAGTCGGACGAGTTGCTGGACATCGCCCTCCGCCTGGAGGAGCGGGCGCTCAGCGACGACTACTTCGTCTCCCGCAACCTCTACCCGAACGTGGACTTCTACACCGGGCTGATCTACCGGGCCATGGGCTTCCCGACCAGCATGTTCACCGTGCTGTTCGCGCTGGGCCGGCTGCCCGGCTGGATCGCCCAGTGGCACGAGATGATCACCGACCCGAGCACCAGGATCGGCCGTCCCCGGCAGATCTACACCGGCGTGGTGGAGCGGGACTACCGCTCCGTCGAGCAGCGCTGAGCAGTGTGACGCAGGTCACATCATAACGTGTGCAACCTTTGACGGAGCTGTGGGTCTTACCGGTCAGAGTTGGCGCGGATTCGGCTGGATTCACGCCAACGGTCGTCCGGCCGGGGTCCCGTGGGGGGACGCTCTGAGCGGACGGCAGGAAACGCCCCGCGCCGGGCCCTGTGGGGGGACCCGCCGGCGGGGCGTTTCCATGTTCTCCGAGGTCTCCATGTTCTTCAGGGTCCCCGGTTTCTCCATGTTCTCCATGTTCTCCAGGTCCGCCGAGGCGACCGTCCGGGGCCACCGCCCGGCGCGCGGGGGTCAGGCCCGGTCGACCAGCTCGTAGCCCGCCTCGTCCACCGCCGTACGCACCGCCTCGTCGTCCAGCGGTGCCCGGGCCACCACGGTCACCAGCCCCGAGGCGGCCGTGGCCGAGACCTCGGTGCCCCCGGCGGGGTCTTCAACTCGGCGCTGACCGCGCCCTCGCGGTGACCGCGCTCATCCCGGAAACCCGGTAGGTGGGTGCTGCTCATGGCGCGCTCCCCGGTCGTGTGCGGCGGTGGACCGACGGCCCGAACGTGTACCCCCACAGGGTATGCGTGGGATTGGGTCCTACCCTGCGGGGGTATACCGCGAGGTCGGGGGCGTCGGCGCGTTCCCCTAAGGGCCACCCGGCACCGTCCCCAAGATCCCCCGGGCAGCCTTTGCTTCACCTCCCCAACGTGTCAGGTTTATTTGACAGGTTGACCTCCCCGAGGGCGGCCACAACGTGGATCGGAGACGGGTGGGGCATGGACGGCGGGCTCTGGATCTACGTTCTGCTGGCCCTCAGCACAGCGCCACCCCTGGTGCCCAACGCCGCCCTGATCGCCTCCGCCGGCATGCTCGCGCAGTCCGGTGACCTCAACCTCTGGCTGGTGCTCGCGGTGGTCGGCGGCAGCGCGCTCGCCGGCGACGCGGCGGTCTACGGTCTTGGCCGGCTCGCCGGGCCACGCGCCCACCGCTGGCTGCGCGGCACCCGGCGCCGCAGGTCAGCGCTGGACTGGATGGCCGCGCGGATGAACCGGCACGGGGTGCCCTTCGTGGTCGGGATGCGCTTCCTGCCGAGCGGCCGGCTGATCGGCGGCCTCACCGCCGCCCTGGTCGGCTTCCCCCTCCGCCGGTTCCTGCTGGGCGCCGGCATCGCCGAGGCCGTCTGGGCCTCCTACAGCGTGGCCCTCGGCTACTGGGGCGGCGCCGCGTTCGACGGGGCCTGGAGCGGTCTGGTGATCGGCACCGCGGTCTCGCTGCTGGTCGCCGGCGTCGCCCACCTGCTCAGTGGCACCTCCCGCACCCCTGAGCACACCGGCCGGCCGCCGCGCTCCTGCCCGGCCGACGGCTGAGCCCCGGGGGCCCCGCGCCCATGCCGGCAACGGGCCTGGTGCAGGCTGGAGCGGTCGTTGCGGCGATCGGGAGAGGGCCGGTCGAGAGAGAGTGCCGGTCGAGAGAGTCAGGGGAGTGCCGCTTATGCCACCGCTCGTGTCGTCGTCCTTGCCGCCGTCCTTGCCGTCGGCCGCACCGCTCGGCGTCGCCGTGCTCGGCGCGGGGAAGATGGGCGCCGACCACATCCGCCGCCTGGACACCGTCATCAGCGGCGCCCGCGTCGCCGCCGTCGCCGATCCGGACGAGGCCCGCGCCAAGTCGCTGACCGCCGACATCGAGGGCTGTGTCGCCCTCACCGACCCGCTCGCCGCCCTCGAAACCCCGGGCGTGGACGCGGTGTTGATCGCGTCCCCAGGACCGGCGCACGAGGCGGCGCTGCTGGCCGCGCTCGAACGGGATCTGCCGGTGCTCTGCGAGAAGCCCATGGTCCCCGACGCCGAGGCGGCGCTGCGGGTGGTGGACGCCGAGGCGCGGCTGGGCCACCGCAGGATCTCGGTCGGCTTCATGCGCCGCTACGACGCCGAACACCAGCGGCTCAAGGCCCTGTTGGACGCCGGCGAACTGGGCGCCCCCCGACTGCTGCACTGCCGCCACCGCAATCTCGCGGTGCACCCGTACTTCACCGAGGCGATGCTGATCACCGACTCGGTGGCGCACGAGGTGGACGCCGCGCGCTGGCTGCTCGGCCAGGAGATCACCGCGGTGCAGGTCTTCCGGCCGACCGCCCACCTCCCGGGCCGGACGGGGATCCCCGACCCGCAGCTGGTGATCCTCGAAACGGACGGCGGCGTGGTCGTCGACGTGGAGATCCTGGCCAACGGCGGCTTCGGCTACCAGGTGGGGACCGAGGCGGTCTGCGAACGCGGCACCGCCCGCATCGGCGAGGCCCACGGCCTGCTGACCAACACCGCGGGCCGCTGGGGCGGCGAGATAGCCCAGGACTACCTCGTCAGGTTCGCCGACGCCTATGACCGCGAGCTCCGCGCCTGGGTGGCGGCGACCCGCCGGGGCGAGACGATGGGCGCCGACAGCTGGGACGGCTACGCGGTCGCCGCGATCTGCGCCGCCGGCGTCGAGGCCCAACGCACCGGCCACCGCGTCCCGATCGAACTCGCCCCCGCCCCTTTCATGAACGGCGTATGACGCCCGGTGCCAATCCCGTGCCATCCCGACCGGTCCCCTTGACCACCCCACCTGACCAGGGCAGTCTCAACAGCGGCAACACCAACGGCCGTGTGCCCGAGTGGTTCAGGGACTCGCCTGCAAAGCGAGTTACGCGGGTTCGATTCCCGCCACGGCCTCCGACGTTCGACAACCGACCGACCCGCACATGCGGGTGTGTCGCCCCTCGAACGTCCGTGGTCGCAGGTCACCACAAGGGCCGCTCTGGCCCGGCGGCTCAGTGTGCCACCCTCCACAGGAAGCCGTCCGGGTCGGCGAAGCACCCGGAGTAGCCGTGGCCGGTCTCCCCGGCCGCGGCGGTGATCCGGCCGCCGGCCGTGGCGGCGGCCTCCAGCAGCGTCTCGACGTCGCCGCGGGACGCGGCCCGGTGGGTGAGGACCAGCCCGGGGAAACCGCTGCCGTCGTGGCTGGTGCCGGCGTCCTTCGCGAGTACGGCGCGGCCCATCAGGCAGAGCCGGGCGGCATCGGCCGTGGGCCGGAAGTCGATGTACTTGTTGCCGTAGTCCCGGTCGACCGTCATCCCCAGGGCCTCGTAGAAGACCTTGGACTTCTTCGGCGCCGCGACGCCAAGGATGGCGGTGGTCTCGACGGGGCGCGGTGCGGCTGCCGGGGGGCCGGTGTCCTTGTTGGTGCCGGCGGCCAGCTTCCAGACGGCTCCGTCCGGCGCCCGGAACGATCCGGAGAAGGAGCCGAACAGCGCCCTCTTCGCCGGCTTGAGGGTCTCCGCTCCGCTGCGGGCGGCGGCGTCCATCAGCGTCCTGACCTCAGTGGGCTGATCAACGCCGCAGGTCAGGACGTAGCCACGGAAGCCCGATGTGGTGGACCCCACTCCCGCCTCCGCGGCGAGCGCATCGTTCGCTGACAGGGCGAACGGTGCGGTTTCGCGCGTCTCCGAACCGGCTGGGTCCTCCTGGTCGGCGACGTCGAGGGAGAGCGCGGCGGTGTAGAACGCGCGCGCCCTGTGCACGTCCGGGGCCGCGAGGGCGACGGTGTCGAGGGACAGGTTCATGGTCGACTCCTTGAGCGGTGGGGGTCAGCTGACGGCCTTCTCGACCAGTTCGCGGATCGTCTCCTCGCCCGCTTCGGTCAACGTGCTCACGGCGTAGGAGGTCGGCCACAGGCCGCTGTCGTCGTCGAGGTTCGCCTCCTCGGACGGCGTGTTCTTCCGGCCCTTCCCGCTGGGCTTCGGCACGGCATTCATGGCTGGTGCTCCTGAGGCTCTGTCGACGCGCTGGTGCCCGTCACGCTATGTGCCTCGGGAGGATCGACGCTTCTTCGATCCTGACCAGATCCGCCGCGCCCGCCGCACGTGGGCGCACGACCCCTCTTTGATGCGCGGGGTCTGCCGTCAGCTGTCGGCGGTCAGGGCGGTGGCCAGGTCGGTCAGGGTGGTCGTGTGCCAGTCGAAGGCGTCGGAGTCCCTGGGGGCGTCTCCGCCGGGGCGGTGGACGTAGGCGGTGCGCAGGCCCGTGGCCTGGGCGCCGCGGAGGTCCCAGGCGTGGGCGGCGACCATCAGGACGCGCTCGGGCGGGCAGCCCGCGGCGTCGATCGCGAGGCGGTAGACCTCGGGGGCGGGCTTGTAGGCCCTGGCGTCCTCGGCGGAGAGGGTCTGGTGCCAGCGCAGTCCGGCGTGCGCGTTGAGCCGGAGCAGGGTCGAGCGGCTGGCGTGGGAGAGCGCCAGCACGGGGAACCGCGCCGCCAGGCGCGTGAGTCCGGCCGGGGCGTCGTGCCAGGGCCTGAGCCGTTGGCTCGCGGTGGCCAGTCGCTCGATGGCCGTCCGGCCGGTGAGCCCGGCGTGTTCGGCCACCTTCTCGGCCGCCTCGCGGTCGATGGCCTCGGAGTCGGCGTAGGCCCGATCGCGCCTCTCGACGCGTAGCTGTTCGTGCTGGACATGCTCCCGCCACACGGTGAGCAGTCGGTCGACGGCGGCGGCGTCGGACCCGGGCGCCGCTTCGTGGATGGCCGCTCGCAGCCCACCCGGTTCGTCGACCATCGTGCCGAGGACGTCGAAGACGATGACCTCGATGTCGGGTACCTCGGGCATCCGGTCTCCTCTTCGCGTTCGCGTCACCTGTTCAACGGGTGACGAGTCTTGTTCCGGGCTGCGTCACCTGTCAAGATGGTGACGTGGAATTCGCGTTCGTGAGTGGCGATCCGGCTCTGGATCTGGTCGGGACCGTCGAGTCCCGCCGAGGCGCGGCCGTCGACCGACTGGCCGCCCCGGGGGATCTCGAACGGTGGATCGGCGCGTGCGACGAGCTGCCCGACGGGGTGAGCGTCGACGCCGCGAGCTTCACCGCGGCGCTGCGGCTCCGCGAGGCGTTCTACGGGCTGGCGCTCGACCGCCTGCGGGGGCATCGCTTCTCGCCGGCCGGCCTGGAGATCGTCAACGAGGCCGCCGCCGGGCCGGCGCTGGTGGTCGGGCTGAGCGACGTGGGCCTGCGGCTGTCGGGCGACGCGCCCGCCGTGCTGGCGCAGGTGGCGCGTGGCGGGATCACCGTACTCGCCGACCGCCACGCGTCGCTGAAGGAGTGCGGACGTCCGGACTGCACCCGCCTCTATCTCGACCGCTCCCGTGGGGCACGCCGCGCCTGGTGCGGCATGGACGCCTGCGGCAACCGCGTGAAGGCCGCGGCGTACCGGGCCCGCAGGAGAGCGGCCGACTCCGCCGAGTCGCGCTGACCCGGCCGCCGGGCCCGGCGCCCGAAGGACGCCGCGCCGGGTTCAGGCGTCGAGTGGGGGCATGCCCGCTCCGGCCGTGGTCAGCCGGTTGGCCAGGTCGGTGCGGTGTTTCACCTGGAGCTTGCGGTAGATCCGGGTCAGATGCTGCTCCACCGTGCTGACCGTGATGAAGAGCGTGCTGGAGATCTGCCGGTTGGTGTGGCCCTGGGCGGCGAGGGCGGCCACCCGTCGCTCCGCCTGGCTCAGGCGGTGCTCGGTCTCCCGTGACCTGGTCGTCCGGAGCGGCGGGGGCGGGGCGCCGACAGCGGCCAGCACGTTCTGGGCGAGCACGGAGGCGCCGGCGTTCTTGGCCACCCGGTGGGCGCGTTGGAAGAGCTGGTGGGCGGCCTCGGTGTCACCCGAACCACGCTTCATCTGGGCCATGTTGGCCAGGGCGCGGGCCAACTCGACCTGGTCCCCGCAGGACTCCAGGATCTCCACCGCCGCCGACAGCAGCGAACGCGCGCTCGCCGCCGGCTCCAGGGTGGCCAGCAGCCGCATGGTCGCACCCCGGGTGCGGTCGTCCAGGCCGGTCTCTCGGGAGAGCTGCGAGGTGAGCAGCCGGACGGCCTCCTCCCGGTCGTCGAGACCGATCTGCACCCGGGCGAGTTCCAGGCGCCAGGGGACGAGGGTCGCCGTGTCCATCTGCCACCTGCGCATGGTCTCGCCGCACTGACGCAGGTCGTTGGCCGCGGCGTGCCGGCGGCCGGCGGCCAGGCGGTAGCGGGCCCGGGCGGCGAGATAGTGCAGCCCGACCGTGGTCTGGAACGCCTCGGCGGGGACGGGCCTGGCCAGCCAGTGGCTGGCCTCGTCCATCCTGCGGGCCTCGGTCGCCAGCGAGATCAGGGTGGAGAGCGGGCCGACCGCGCAGACACCCCAAGCGGCCTGCGGGGTCAGCTCCTCCAGGGCCAGGCGGCCCTGCTCCTCCGCCTCCTGGAGCTGACCGAGCCGCAGCGCCGCCTCGGCGCGCAGGGTGCGCAGCTTGGCCTTCCAGGTGGGGGAGTGGTGCGCGGTGGCGCGCTCGAACAGCGCCCGGGTCCAGCGGGTCACCAGATCGGGCCGGCCCGCGTACAGGGACGCCAGCAGCGTCAGCCCCAGGGGCTCGGTCGGCCCCTCCTCGGCGAGGTGGCGCTGCATCAACCGCCCGGCGGACGCGACCACATCGGACGGGGCGGCGTCCTGGGACAGGGCGTCGGCGAGCAGCGTGAGGGCCGCCAGTTGCTGGCCGCCGGCCGAGGTGCCGGACTCCGGTTCGGTGAGCGAGGCGAGGCGTTCCCTGGAGCGCGCCTCGGGCAGGTAGTCGGGGCGGGACAGCGAGATCAGCAGCCGGGCGGCCTCCAGCCGATCCTTGGTCTCCGGGGTGTGCCCGCCCTGGGCGCCGAGCCGCGCCACGATCTCCAGCGCCGAGTCGGCCGGCCCGCGCCACAGCAGGAACGGCACGGCCGACAGCGCGGCCGGGCCCAGCTCGCCGCCCGAACAGGCCGTCTGCTCCAGCTGGTTGAGGTCGGTGGTGATGGAGAGCGGGTTGATCTGCCAGCGGGAGTGCAGCAGCAGCGCGTTCTCCTCGGACCAGCGGGGGGTGCCGACATCGCAGGGGTGGACCAGCCGGAGGCAGGCGCCGGTGATGTCGGGGCGTCCGCGCGCCATGGCCTGCTCGGCCGCCTCGCGGAGCACCTGGGCGGCCCAGGCCGGCTCCGCCCAGTCCGAGCTGACCAGGTGTTCGGCGACGATCCCCGGCTCGGTGCCGTGCTCGTGCAGGATCTCGGCGGCCCTGCGGTGCAGGCGCCGGCGTTCGTCGGCGGGGAGGTCGGTCAGGATGGTCCCGGTGATGTGCGGATGCCGCAGCCCGTTGGCCTCGGCGAGCCCGGAGGCGCGCAGCAGCCGCACGGCCTGGTCCGTGAACTCCGGCGTGTGGTCGAGGAGCCGGGCGAGTATCTGGAGGGACGTGGGCCTGGCCAGCACGGCCATCGCCCGCGCGGTGGCGCGCACCTCGGGCTCGTGCCGGTAGAAGCAGCGCAGGATGGCCTGGGCGAAGGTGCCGGTGGTCGGGTTGACGTCCGAGCCGTCCCGGCGCCAGAGCCGTTCGTCGTCGAGCAGGCCCCGCACCAGCAGCGGGTTGCCGCCGGTGGCGGCCAGCGTCTCCTTGGTGACCTTGCGGAAGAGGTCGGTGGTGGGGCGGGAGCCGACGAGCTGGCCGATGGCGGTGGCGTCCAGCGCCGGCAGGGTGAGGCCGGTCAGGTGCGGTTGACTCATCAACTCGGCCCAGAACAGCGGGTAGCGCGAGCGGGGCGTCTCCGACTCGGTGAGCACCACCATGATCCGGTAGGGCCGCAGCCGGCGGATGACGTACAGCAGACAGTTCAGCGACGGGATGTCCGCGTGGTGGACGTCATCGACGGTGAGCACGAGCGGGCTGGTCCGTGCCGCCTCCTCCAGCGGGCCGAGGAAGCGGTTGACCGCCGAGGTGAACTCGCGGTCGGCGTCCCGTGGCGGCCGGTGCTCGTTCGCCGCGCCCTGCCCGTCCGGGTTGGCCCCGAGGGCCTGCCGCAGCACGTCGATGATCTGCCACGCCGATTCGAAGTCCAGGCCGGCGCTGGAGATCAGCTGGCCCATCACTCCAAAGGGAAGATCCCGTTCCGCCCGTGACCCGACGGCGCTCACCACGGTGCTTGAGCGCCGTGTCGCGTAGTCGCCGAATGCCTCCAGCAGGGTGGTCTTGCCGCTGCCGACAGCTCCGGTGACAAGGCAGACCCGGCCACCTTGTTGAGCGGTACAGTTTTCGAGTACGGAACGCAGATGCGTCAACTGCGCTTCTCTTTGCATCAGAACCACTCGCGTTTTTCCCCCTTGCACGCGACGACGCCGAGCCGATGGACAGCTGCATTCACCGACACGACCTGCCCTGTGGACACGGATGTGGATCAGCCGGACGCGCCCCGGGGCACCTCATTTGGAATGCGAGAGGCAGGTGACGGTGGGTGGCAATGGTCAGTTGCCGTCCTGTGTCAACGCTGTCTCATATGTAGACAAAGGTCATTTGGAGTGAACGGGACGGAAAGAGCGGGAATCCGTCCGATGTTCTGTTTGGAGACTGGTAATCCGGCCCCGCTGGTTCCCGATCCGCTCCACGACGGGCAGACCGGGGTGACCGGGGTGAATCGGGGTAATCGGGGCCTCAGGGGCACCGATGGTCCGAGTTGACCGCGTCCGTTCGCCGGATGGTCAAGGCGTCCCGTGCTCGGTCGAGACTCATGGAGATCACCTCCGCGCTGTAGCCCGTCAGTCCTCGCGGCTTCGACGAAATCCGCCGGGGCACTTGCTCGGGTCGCGCCTCACGTCCGTCGAGCCACCCGTGGGACGTGGAGCGCGGGAGAGCTCTTTGCGACGGTGTCGTGTGGTGCGTGCGACCGGATCGGCGAGTGTGTTGGGAGGACTTCGACGAACACCCCTGATGTGGCAGGGTCGCACACCGGGGCAGTCGTGGGACTGCTGTTCAACGGCAGACAGCTTACAGGGGGAGGGGGTGCGGATCGCTTTCGAGCATATTGCGACTGCCGAACGGGAGGGTGGACGGCACCTCTGTGTAGGGCGCCTATGACGCGGCGGCGATCAATGATTAGGGGTTGACGGTTCAGCGTTGAACAAACCTGTCCGCATGGTTGCGTTCGGTCAAGTCGGATAACAGCGGGCAACATTGTCTTTCTCTTGTCTTAGGGTAAAAAATGGGCAAATGCGGTTCGAACCCTACGTGATGAACGAGGCAATGGGGGAGTAAAGCAGCGCCATGGATCGGCGCCGGCCGGCCGCGTCGCGCGGCCCGTGCGACGGTCCGGGGGCGCCGCGCCGGTCCGACGCCGTCGGCTCCGGTAGGGGGTCCGGGCGCCGGGACGTCCTCGGGGTTTAGGGGTGGGTCCCGATCGCCCGTGGCGCGCGGCGAAGGCCCCTACCCGGCGGGCCGGCCGCCTCGCCGGACGGTCGCGGAATAGCGTGCCGGGGCCCGGTGTTGTGAGCGGTGACCGTGCCTTCGCCGACCCGACACTCGCGACGCGAGAGAGGGAGACCGCCAGATGGGTTCCATCGCCTGCCCGTCACGCCCGACCCAGCAGACCCGTCCCAGGGCCAGCGAGGTGGACTGGGCGACGTTGCGGTTGGCCGCCGAGGGCCTGTCCGCACCGGCGGAACGTCGGGTTCGTCTATCCTCCGAATCGAGCGAGCCCACGCTGGGGCTCGGCAGGTACGGAAGGGAGGTGGGTCACGTCACCGCGACCGACGATGACGCGCACGAGGAGACCGACGCCGAGCGCAACGCCAGATTCGAGCGGGACGCCCTCGGCTACCTGGATCAGATGTACTCCGCGGCCCTGCGGATGACCCGCAACCCGGCCGACGCCGAGGACCTGGTGCAGGAGACCTACGCCAAGGCGTACGGCTCGTTCCACCAGTTCCGCCGGGGTACCAACCTCAAGGCGTGGATGTACCGCATCCTCACCAACACCTTCATCAACTCCTACCGCAAGAAGCAGCGGGAGCCGCAGCGGAGTGCCGCCGAGGACATCGAGGACTGGCAGCTCGCCAGGGCCGAGTCCCACATGTCCACGGGGCTGCGCTCGGCCGAGTCCCAGGCGCTCGACCACCTGCCGGACTCCGATGTGAAGCAGGCGCTCCAGGCGATCCCGGAGGAGTTCCGCATAGCGGTATACCTCGCGGACGTCGAGGGCTTTGCCTACAAGGAGATCGCCGACATCATGGGTACCCCCATCGGTACGGTGATGTCCCGGTTGCACCGCGGTCGGCGTCAACTGCGCGACATGCTTGAGGACTACGCGCGGGAGCGCGGCCTCGTACCCGCCGGAGCGCAGGAGGGTTCAGGATCATGAGCGGTGACCAGCCCAACCCCCCCGACTGCTCGGAGGTCCTGGACCACCTCTACGAGTATCTCGACCACGAGATGCCCGACGGGGACAGCGCGAAGATGCAGGAGCACATCGACGAGTGCTCTCCGTGTCTGGAGAAGTACGGACTGGAGCAGGCGGTGAAGAAGCTGGTCAAGCGCTGCTGCGGCCAGGACGACGTGCCGTCGGATCTGCGGGCCAAGGTCCTGGAGCGGATCGACACCATCAGGGACGAGGCCAGGGCCGCGTCCCAGGCCGCCCCCGGGGACCGCGAGGCCGTTTCCGAGGTCCGCGAAGCCGACCGCTGAGCCCGCGCGGGGAGCCCGTCCGCATACCCCCCTCGCCACCTGCCGCCCGGAGCGCCCACCGCGCGCCGGGCGGTCTCTTTTTCACCCGCTGGTCTTCCGTCGTCTCGCGCGCGACGGCGGACTGACCCATGCTGTGAGCAGGCACCTGTCGCCCCATGGTTGGATGCGGTCCGGGACGGACAGGAGAACTGTGAAGTGCACGCTACAAGGCGGGAATCAGGCAGGACACCGTGAGGATCTTCGGCAGGGTCCGGCAGCGCCCGTCCACGGACTGGCGGCTGGCCACCAACCGGGCGTTCACCCTCATCGACGACGGTCGCTACGAGGACGCGGACGCGCTGCTCACCCGTGCCGCCGATCTGGAGCCATGGCTCTCCGAGTCCTGGTTCAACCTGGCGCTGCTGCACAAGTTCCGCCACGACTGGGAGCAGGCCAGGTCCGCCGGCCTGCGCGCGGTGGCCCTGCTGGAGAAGGACACCGGCGCACCGGACTGGTGGAACGTCGGCATCGCGGCGACCGCGCTCCAGGACTGGCCGCTGGCCCGCCGCGCCTGGCAGGCGTACGGGCTGCCGGTGGCCGGCGGTCCTTCGGTCGCCGACGAGCCGCTGGGCATGCGGCTGGGCGGGGCCGCCGTCCGGCTCTCGCCGGAGGGGGAGGCCGAGGTGGTCTGGGGCCGGCGGCTCGACCCGGCCAGGATCGAGGTCCGCAACATCCCGCTGCCCTCGTCCGGCCGCCGCTGGGGTGAGGTGGTGCTGCACGACGGCGCGCCCAGGGGCGAGCGGACCACGGCGGTCGCCGGCGGCTCGGCCGTGTTCCCGGTCTTCGACGAGATCGAGCTGTGGGCGCCGTCCGCCGTCCCGACCTGGGTGGTGCTGATCGAGGCGGCGACGGAGGAGGACAGGGACGCCCTGGAGCGGCTGGCGTCCGACGCCGGCTACGCGGCGGAGGACTGGTCCTCCTCCGTGCGGCTGCTGTGTCGCGCCTGTTCGGAGAGCCGGATGCCGAGCGAGGAGGGGGACGGGCTGGCGCAGCACGATCCCCATGACCACAGCGTGCCCGGCCGGCCGGGGCCGCTGGGGCACACCGGTGCCGGGGCGCTCTGGTCGCCGGAGCGGGAGTGCGGCATCGCCGCGCCGAGCGGGCTCGTCCGGGGGCTGCTGGACGGCTGGGTCGCCGACCGGCCGGACGCCAGGGACTGGCGGGATCTGGAAGAGGTCTGCTGACGCAGGCCCGGGGCGCCGGCCGGTCCGGCCCACGGGAGGGAGCAGTCGGCGGCGCGCCTTAAGCTGGGGGCGGCAGTGCGGGCCATGTCCCGCGAGCATGACCCGAAAGGCGAACGTCGGACCATGGCGCAGCAAGACACCGATGAGCGCGGCGGCGAGTTCATCGACGACACGCAGGACGCCGCTCAGCGTGAGCGGGAGCACCGGGAGCGCGGCACGGTCCGGCCCATCACGGTGGTGGGGCATCCGATGCTGCACCGGGAGTGCCAGGACGTCGCGGAGTTCGACGAGGAACTGGCCGCGCTGGTCGACGACATGTTCGCCAGCCAGCGCGCGGCGGCGGGCGTCGGCCTGGCGGCCAACCAGATCGGCGTCGACCTCAAGGTCTTCGTATACGACTGCGAGGACGACGACGATGTGCGGCACGTCGGCGTGGTCTGCAATCCGGTGCTGGACGAACTTCCGCCTGAGCGCCGGGTGCTGGACGACAGCAACGAGGGCTGCCTCTCCGTGCCCACCGCGCACGCCGAGTTGGCGCGCCCCGACTACGCCGTCGTGCGTGGTCAGGACGTTTCCGGCAAGCCGATCGTGGTGCGCGGCACGGGATACTTCGCGCGGTGCCTCCAGCATGAGACGGACCATCTCTACGGCCGCCTCTATCTGGATCGGCTCACCAAGCGGGAGCGCAAGCGGGCGCTGCGGATGATGGACGAGGGAACGCCGCGTTACGAGACGGTTCCCAACGCGGAGTGATCCGGGACACTTCCGGCGGGACGCCAGTGGCCTGGTCCACTGGCGTCCCGCAGAAGGTTGACGCGCGTTGACAACCTCGGGCACTCTCATTGCGAACTTCCTCTTCCCCCTCGGAGGTAAGCATGTTGAGACGTCTCGTCAGAGTGTTACTCACGATTGTCATGGTCGCATCAGCCGCCGTGGTCGGTACCGTCGCCACCGCGGGCACCGCCCAGGCGGACGGCTGCTACACCTGGAACCGCACGCTGAACCAGGGCAGCTCCGGCGAGGACGTGCGGCAGTTGCAGATCCGGGTGGCCGGATACCCGGGCTACGGCTCCGTGTTGGCCATCGACGGCCAGTACGGTCCCGCGACCGCCGCCGCCGTCACCCGCTTCCAGCAGGCCTACGGCCTGTCGGCGGACGGGGTCGCCGGCCCGCAGACGTTCGGCAAGATCTACGATCTGCAGGACAACGACTGCACGCCGATCCACTTCACCTACGCCGAGATGAACCGCTGTAACTCGGACTGGTCGGGTGGTGCGGTCAACGCGGCCACAGCACGGGCGAACGCGCTCCAGCAGATGTGGAAGCTGGAGGCCCTCCGGCACGCGCTCGGTGACCGGCCGCTCAACACCAGCAGCGGCTTCCGTTCCTACGCGTGCAACAGCGCGGCGGGCGGCGCGGCCAACAGCAACCACCTGTACGGGCGTGGCATCGACCTGGTCGGCTCGCCGACCTTCTGCCAGATCGTCACGCAGGCCAGGAACCACGGCTTCAACGAGATCCTGGGCCCGGGCTACCCGGGGCACAACGACCACGCGCACCTCGGCAGCATGAGCAGCCGTTTCTGGTCGGCCCCCAGCTGCGGTATCTGAGCGGCTGGTCCACTGATCGAACCGAGTGACCGAACACCGCTGGCAACGGCCGTGCGGCCGGCGCGAAGGCGCCGGCCGCACGGGTATGTTCGAGGGGGCTCCCCGGAAGGGGGCGCTGCCTAGAAGTCGTCGTCGAAGGAGACGTTGCCCTCCACCGCGACCTGGTAGGCCGACGGGCGGCGCTCGAAGAAGTTCGTCAGCTCCTGGACGTCCTGCAACTCCATGAAACCGAACGGGTTCTGCGAGCCGTAGATCGGCTTGAGGCCGAGCCGCGCCAGCCGCTGGTCCGCCACGCACTCCAGGTACTCGCGCATCGAGTCGGTGTTCATCCCGGCCAGCCCGTCGCCGCACAGGTCACGCGCGAACTGCAACTCGGCCTCCACGGCCTCCCGCAGCATCTCGGTGACCTGCTCGGCCAGCTCCTCGTCGAACAGCTCGGGCTCCTCCCGGCGGACCGTGTCCACCACCGAGAACGCGAACTCCATGTGCATGCTCTCGTCCCTGAACACCCAGTTGGTGCCGGTGGCGAGGCCGTGCAGCAGACCGCGGGAGCGGAACCAGTAGACATAGGCGAAGGCGCCGTAGAAGAACAGCCCCTCGATGCAGGCGGCGAAGCAGATCAGGTTGAGCAGGAACCGCCGCCGGTCCGCCTTGCTGTCGAGCTGCCTCATGTCCTCGACCGAGTCCATCCAGCGGAAGCAGAACTGTGCCTTCTCCCGGATGGACGGGATGTTCTCCACGGCGGCGAAGGCAGCGGTCCGCTCGTCCGGGTCGGGCAGGTAGGTGTCGAGCAGCGTCAGATAGAACTGGACGTGCACGGCCTCCTCGAACAGCTGCCGGGAGAGATAGAGGCGCGCCTCGGGCGAGTTGATGTGCTTGTAGAGCGTCAGCACCAGGTTGTTGGCGACGATCGAGTCGCCGGTGGCGAAGAACGCGACCAGCCGGCCGATCAGATGTTGCTCCCCGGGCGAGAGCTTCGCCAGATCGGCGACATCGGAGTGGAGGTCGACCTCCTCGACCGTCCAGGTGTTCTTGATCGCGTCCCGGTAGCGCTCGTAGAACTCCGGGTAGCGCATCGGGCGCAGGGTCAGCTCGAAGCCGGGGTCGAGCAGGTTCTTCGTGGCCGATGGGGTGGCCGACGGGGTGGTCGGCGCCGTCTGTTCGGGCTGGCTCTGGGTGGGGGCGCTCACTGGCATGCCTCGCAGGACTCGGGGTTCTCCAGGGAGCAGGCGACGGCCTGCTCGGGGACGGGGATCTCGTCGACGACGGCCACGCCGACGGGGGGCGCGGCCGGCTCGGGAACGGAGGCGGCGGTCGCGCTCGAACGGGCGGACTGCGCGATCCGGGTCGCCGGGCGGGACCGCAGGTAGTAGGTGGTCTTGAGACCGCGCTTCCAGGCGTACGCGTACATCGAGCTGAGCTTGCCGATGGTGGGCGACGCCATGAAGAGGTTGAGCGACTGGCTCTGGTCCAGATACGGGGTGCGGTCGGCGGCCATGTCGATCAGCGCGCGCTGCGGGATCTCCCAGGCGGTGCGGTAGAGCGCGCGCACCTCCTCGGGCAGCCCGGACAGCTCCTGCACCGAGCCGTTGGCGGAGCGCAGCTCCTGCCTGGTCGCCTCGTCCCAGCGGCCAAGGCGCTTCAACTCGGCCACCAGGTAGGTGTTCACCTGGAGGAACTCCCCGCTGAGTGTCTCCCGCTTGAAGAGGTTGGAGACCTGCGGCTCGATGCACTCGTAGACGCCGGCGATCGAGGCGATGGTGGCGGTCGGGGCGATCGCCAGCAGCAGCGAGTTCCGCATTCCGGTGTGCGTGATCCGCTCGCGCAGCGCCTGCCAGCGCTCGGGCCAGGTGTGCTCGACGCCGTGGTAGTGGTCCGGGTGGAGCACGCCGTCGGCCGTGCGGGTGTCGGCCCAGCCGTCGTGCGGCCCGTGGCGCTCGGCCAGCTCCGCCGAGGTCTCGTAGGCGGTGAGCATCACGCGCTCGGCGATCCGGGTGGAGAGCGCGCGGGCCTGGGGCGAGTCGAAGGGGAGGCCGAGACGGAAGAACACGTCCTGGAGGCCCATCACGCCGAGACCCACGGGACGCCAGCGGGAGTTGGAGTTCTCCGCCTGCTCGGTCGGGTAGAAGTTGATGTCCACCACGCGGTCGAGGAAGAGCACGGCGGTACGCACGGTCGCGTCCAGCCGGGCCCAGTCCATCGCGCCGTCCGGGCCCAGATGCGCGGCCAGGTTGACCGAGCCCAGGTTGCACACGGCGGTCTGGCCGTCGTCGGTGACCTCCAGGATCTCGGTGCAGAGGTTGGAGGAGTGCACCACGTTGCCGGGCCGCGCCGTCTGGTTGGCGGTGCGGTTGGCCGCGTCCTTGAAGGTCATCCAGCCGTTGCCGGTCTGCGCCAGCGTGCGCATCATCCGGGCGTAGAGCTGCCTGGCCGGCACCTGGCGCTGGGCGAGGCCCCTGGCCTCGGCCTCGCGGTAGGCCGCGTCGAACGCCTCGCCCCACAGGTCGGTCAGCTCGGGAACGTCGGCGGGGGAGAAGAGGGACCACGGGGCGTCCGCGTCGACCCGGCGCATGAACTCGTCCGGGATCCAGTGCGCGAGGTTCAGGTTGTGGGTGCGCCTGGCCTCCTCGCCGGTGTTGTCCCGCAGTTCGAGGAACTCCTCGATGTCCGCGTGCCAGGTCTCCAGGTAGATACAGGCGGCGCCCTTGCGCCGGCCGCCCTGGTTGACGGCGGCCACCGAGGAGTCCAGCGTGCGGAGGAAGGGCACGATGCCGTTGGACTTGCCGTTGGTGCCCCGGATCAACGAGCCCCGCGCGCGCACCCGCGTGTAGGAGAGGCCGATGCCACCGGCGTGCTTGGAGAGCCGGGCGATCTGGTGGTAGCGCTCGTAGATCGAGTCCAGCTCGTCCAGCGGGGAGTCCAGCAGATAGCAGGACGACATCTGCGGGTGCCTGGTGCCGGAGTTGAACAGCGTGGGGGACGACGGCAGATAGGAGAGGGTGCTGGTCAGCCGGTACAGCTCGGCGACCTGCTCCAGGGCCTGCTCGGTCTCGTCCGGGGCCAGGCCGCAGGCCACCCGCAGCAGGAAGTGCTGCGGGGTCTCGATCACCCGCCGGCTGATGGGGTGGCGCAGCAGATAGCGGGACTGCACGGTGCGCAGCCCGAAGTACTCGAAACGGTCGTCGGCGCCCTCGTCCACGGTGCGGGCGAGCAGCGCGTCCAGCGCGTTCGCGTGCCGGCGTACGAAGGCCGCGGTGCCGTCCCCGATCAGGCCCTCGCGGTGGCCGACGGCGATGGAGTCGACGAACGAGACCGCGCCCTGCCCCGCGGCCTCCTCACGGATCGCCAGGGTGAGCAACCGGGCGGCCAGCCGGGAGTACTCGGGCTCCTCGGCGATCAGACCGGCCGCCGCCTCGATGGCCAACTCACGCAACTCGGCCTGGTCCGAACCGGGATGGCGGCCCCGTTCGACCGCGGCGGCGACCCGCGCGGGGTCGGTGGCCGGCAGATCGGCGGTGAGATCGGCCAACGTGCGCGTCAGCGCCGCTGTGACCGGCTCTGCGGGGGCGGCGGGTGCGATGGTCACTCGGTGCTCTCCCTCGTGTCGCGGTGCGCTCCACGAGCGGGGCGCGACGGATGCGGGCATGGCTGTGCCCCAAGGCAGTTCAGCCGCACCGCGTCCTTCGGCCCAGCCCGCGAGGCTTGGACGTGATCAGCCGTCGGCAGGCACTCGGACTCGTCAGGGCACGGCGAAAACCGGCCATGACACACCGTTGCGGGACAGTTCCGGACTCGCACCGGATTCCCCTGCGGCGACAGCGAGCACGAGCATACATCTTGTGCCGCTGCCCACGAGCAGCCCTATATGTTGTGTTCTCCGTCTCGTTGCGCGGGGAGTTCACCTGCGAACACCCAGAGCTTCACTCCCGGCACGGGCTCCCAGTCCCGCTCCGGCGCCCGAACGAAGCCCAGGCGGCGGTAGAGACGCATCGCCGTGTGCAGGTGCGACTGACAGGAAATCACGACACGCCGACGACCCGCCGACGAGGCTCGGCGGAGGCACTCCCGCACCAGCGCCTCACCCACCCCGTGGCCGCGACGCTCGGGCGCCACCGCCAGCATCCGGAACTCGGCCTCGCCCTCCCCGGCCACCTCGGCCAACTCCCCGCCCGCCACCGACAGGCTGACGGCCCCCCACAGCCCGCCCGGCCGGGACGGATCCTCGGCGACCAGCAGCTCGGCCACCTCGGCGCGCCGACGCACATCCCCGAGCACCGCCAGATAGGCGTCCTCGGGGCCGCTGACCAGCCCGTCCGCCAGATAGACCGCCGTGGTCAGCGAGGCCACGGCGGCGAAGTCGGCCGGCTCGGCCGTTCTCACCAACACGTTCATGGCACCAGTCTGCGTCCCACCACTGACAGTCGGGCCGGCGGGCGATCGCCGTCACTTCCGCCGCAGCACGAAGTAGCCGGAGTCGTCGGCCACCACCGAGTAGACCGTCTCCGGATACAGCCCCGCCGCCCTGCGCAGCATCGCGTCCCCGCTCATCCCCTGGCCGTAGTAGGCCAGGTACTCCGGCGCCGGGACCGAGGGGTCCCCGATCCAGAACACCCGGCAGCGGCCGGTGAGTTGGGCGATGGGCCGGACGTTGGCCGCCACCTCGGCGCCGTCGGGGACGGTGGCCAGCACCTCCCGCCCCGCGACCGCCACGGCCCCGGGACGGTACGTCTCGGACTCGGCGAGCGCCGCCACCGGCAGCGTGGGCGCGAGCGCCAGCGCGGCGCCCAGCAGCCCCGCGGGGACGAAGCGGGCCCCCTGCCGCAGCCAGACCCTCGGGGAGCTCCTGGAGTGCGCCAGCGCGTCCGTCAGCGCCAGCGCGACCACCGGCATCAGCACCGCGCTGTAGTGCCAGTCGGTGCCCCAGTAGTGCGGCTCATGGGAGACGAAGCGCCAGCCCAGCGTCGGCAGCGCGACGAGCAGCAGCGGCGAGCGCAGCGCCAACAGCGCGCCCGTCGGCAGCAGCAGCCACAGCACGGTGCGCAGCTTCTCCCCGCCGCCGGCCAGCAGCGCCCCCCACGGGCCGCCGCCGCCGCTCTCCTCGTTCAGCTTGTTCCAGTAGTCGTAGTCGCCCGCGCTGTTGAAGAACGGGATCAGCACGGTCAGGGTGAGCACGCAGGCCAGCACCCCGAAGAGCGCCACCAGGCCGGCGGTCCGCAGCAGTTGGGGCGCGCGGTGCCGTGCCCGCACCGCGACCACCAGCGCGATGGCCGCCAGGGTCAGCCCCAGGTCCTCCTTGACGAGCACCAGCGGCAGCGCCCAGCCGAGCGCGGCGCGCCAGCGCTGGCGCAGCACCGCCTCCAGGGCGAAGGCGATCAACGGCACGGCGAAGCAGATCTCGTGGAAGTCGAAGTCCACCGCCTGCTGGATTCCCCAGGAAAGCCCGAAGACCGTCCCCAGGGTCAGCCCGGTGGCCCGGCCCAGCAGCGAACCGCTGACCCGCGCCACCGGGATCACGGCCAGCGCGAAGAGCGCGGCCTGGGCGACCAGCAGGGTGACGGGGGTGGGGAAGACCCGGTAGGCGGGCGCCAGCAGCGCGGTGACGGGGCTGAAGTGGTCGCCCAGGATGGGGAAGCCGGGCCCCTTGAGATCGGATACGGGCGTCCGCAGATGAGCGTAGGAGCGCACCGCCTGCTCGAATATGCCCAGATCCCAGGAGCGGGTGCGCAGATCGCGGTAGCGCCCCACGGAGATCACCGTGTAGACGACGAAGAACCCGGCCGCGAGGAGATACGGGTCCCGCACGCCCGGCCGGCCGCCCCCCGTCCGGGCGGAGGCCGGCGGCGCGGCCGTCCACCGGCCCGCCACCCGCCGTTCGATGGTCGCCATCCGTCCTCCCCCGAACCGGGGCGGCCCGGCTCGGGGCGCCCCACCACAACAGCACTCCCCAGCCACAACGCGTGGCGCGGGCGCTTGGTTCGCCCGGCGGGCCCGGGAGTTGTGTCCGTCACCCGGGCCCGCCCGCTCGGCACGGCCCGTCAGCAGCAGCCGTGGTGGGAGGTGGGGTCGGCGTACTTGTGGTCCTGGCGCAGCCGTTCGAACTCCCGACGGCCCAGCACGGGCGCCGACGGATCGTCGCCGTGGGCGCGCTCCCGGTAGCGCTGGTAGGCGTTCTCCCCGGTCAGCTCGGTGACATACCAGCGCAGCCAGGCGGCTGCCCGGCGTGGCGCCGCGATCAGACGCATCAGTGGGACTCCTCCTCCGTCGAGCTCTCCCGCTCCCGGGGCGCCCGCTGCTCGGGGACGCCACCGCCGGGGCCAAGACCGGCGCGGGCGAGTTCGGCCTTCTCCGCCTTGGTGGCGATCAGCTCGGCCGGCGCGATCAGCCGGGACTCGGTGTAGGGCGCCTCGTGCAGCCGGACCGAACCGGGGGCCCGGGCCGCCCTGAGCGTCACCCGGGCGGCGTCCACGAAGATCACCAGCACCAGCAGCGCCAGCACCGCCGTCAGCGCGGCGTCCAGCGTCGCGTTGTTGACGATGGTGCGCATCTCGCTCATGTCGGCCGCGCCGGGCAGGAGTTCGCCCCGGTCGATGCCCTCCTGGTACTGGTCGCGCCGCGCCAGGAAGCCGACCGCCGGGTCGCCGGAGAACACCTTCTGCCAGCTGGCGGTGAAGGTGACCAGGGCGACCCAGGTCATCGGCACCGCTGTGACCCAGGCGTAGCGCAGCCGCCCGGACTTGACCAGCAGCACCGTGCAGACCGCGAGCGCCACCGCGCCGAGCAGCTGGTTGGCGATGCCGAAGATCGGATAGAGCGTGTTGATGCCGCCGAGCGGATCGTTCACCCCGACCCACAGCAACCAGCCCCAGAGCCCCACCACCACCGCGCTGGTCAGCAGGATGCCCGGCAGCCAGGCGCTGGAGCGGAACCGGCCGAGCCGGGGGTGCGCGCTGGCCAGCGCGTCCTGGAGGATGAAGCGGCCGACCCGGGTCCCGGCGTCGATCGCGGTCAGAATGAAGAGCGCCTCAAACATGATCGCGAAGTGGTACCAGAAGCTCATCATCGCGTCGCCGCCGAGGATGTCCGAGAAGATCGCGGCCAATCCCAGCGCCAGTGTGGGCGCGCCACCGGTCCTGGAGAGCAGTGAGCCCTCCTCGACCGAGGCGGCGGCCTCGGTGAGCTGCTCGGGGGTGATCACAAAGCCCCAGGACGAGATCGTCTCCGAGGCGGCCTGCACGGTGTCCCCGATCACCGCGGGCGGCGCGTTCATCGCGAAGTAGACGCCCGGGTCCAGCACACAGGCCGCGGTGATCGCCATGACGGCCACCGAGGACTCCATCAGCATCCCGCCGTAGCCGATGCTGCGGACCTGGGTCTCCTTCTGGATCATCTTGGGCGTGGTGCCCGACGAGATCAGCGCGTGGAAGCCGGAGAGCGCGCCACAGGCGATGGTGATGAAGACGAACGGGAAGAGCGACCCCGCGAACACCGGGCCCTCGCCGTTGCTGGCGAAGTCCGTGATCGCCTCCATCTGGAGGGTCGGCAGGGTGATCACCAGGGCGAGGGCGAGCAGCCCGATGGTGCCGATCTTCATGAACGTCGAAAGGTAGTCGCGCGGCACCAGCAGCAGCCAGACCGGGACCACGGAGGCGGCGAAGCCGTAGAGCACCAGGCAGATGACCAGGGTGCGCGGCTCCAGCGTGAAGGTGTCCGCCCAGCGGGAGTTGGCCACCCAGCGGCCGGCGACGATCACGAAGAGCAGCAGCGCCACCCCGATCCCGGTGACCTCCGCGACCCGCCCTGGCCGGATATAGCGCAGGTAGACGCCCATGAAGAGGGCGATGGGGATGGTCATCCCGACGGAGAACGTGCCCCAGGGCGACTCGGCGAGCGCGTTGACCACCACCAGCGCCAGCACGGCCAGCAGGATGATCATGATGGTGAAGATGGCGATGACGCCGGCGACCCCGCCGACCGGGCCGATCTCCTCGCGGGCGATCTGCCCCAGGCTCTTGCCGTCCCTGCGGGTGGAGAAGAACAGCACCACCATGTCCTGGACCGCGCCGGCGAAGATCACGCCGACGATGATCCAGATCGTTCCCGGCAGATAGCCCATCTGCGCCGCCAGCACCGGGCCGACCAGCGGCCCGGCGCCTGAGATGCCGGCGAAGTGGTGGCCCAGCAGGACCCGCCGGTCGGTGGGCTGGTAGTCGAGCCCGTCCTCCAGCCGCTCGGCCGGGGTGGCCCGGGTGTGGTCGGCGCGGAGCACCCGTCTGAGGATGAACCGGGAGTAGAACCGGTATCCGATGGCGTAGGAGCCGAGGGCGGCGGCCACCATCCAGGCGGCGGAGACGTCCTCACCTCTCGACAGGGCCAGCATGGCCCAGCCGATAGCCCCAACGAGGGCGACAAGGGACCAGATGATGATGGACCGTGGACGTACCTGACGTGTCTGGCCTAGGAGTTGCACGATTCCTCCCGCCGTCGTCTTTGACTGACGCGGGGAATCTAGAGCACCCGAACCTCCTTGACCATGGGGCCCGCGCGACGGAGGCGCGGCAGGAGACGCCCGGGCCCGGTGGGACGAGCCGTGCGTACGAACCCGACACGACTCCGACACGAATCCATCGCGCCCACGACGCGAATCCGTGGCGGCCACGACGCGCCCACGACGCGAATCCGACCCCTCCGCCGACGCGGTCGACCCGGATGGCTCAGGTGGGTCGGGGCCGCTCCAGGTTGGCGACGAACTTGTAGCGATCCCCCCGGTAGACGGAGCGGACCCACTCCACCGGCTCACCCTGGGTGTCCCGGGAGTGGCGGGAGAGCATCAGCATCGGCAGGCCCACGTCCGTGCCCAGCAGCCCGGCCTCGCGCGGGTTGGCCAGCGAGGTCTCGATGGTCTCCTCGGCCCGCGCCAGATGCACGTCATAGACCTCGGCCAGCGCGGTGTAGAGCGAGGTGTAGCGCACCAGGCTGCGGCGCAGCGCGGGGAAGCGCTCCTGGGAGAGGTGGGTGGTCTCTATGGCCATCGGCTCCCCGCTGGCCAGCCGCAGCCGCTCGATGCGGAGCACCCGGCCGCCCTCCGGCAGGTCGAGCAGCCGGCTCAGCCGCTCGTCGGCGTTGATATAGCCGATCTCCAGCAACTGAGAGGTGGGCTCCAGACCCTGGGCGCGCATATCCTCGGTGTAGGAGGTGAGTTGCAGGGTCTGTGAGACCTTGGGTTTGGCCACGAAGGTGCCCTTGCCCTGGATGCGTTCCAGCCGGCCCTCCACCACCAACTCCTGGAGCGCCTGGCGCACGGTGGTTCTGGAGGTGTCGAACTCGCTCGCCAGCGAACGTTCCGGCGGCACCGGCGTGCCGGGCGGCAGGGTCTCCGTCATCTGCTGAAGATGGCGCTTGAGACGGTAGTACTTCGGCACACGTGCGGTGCGGACCCGGTCGGCGGCGTCGGCGGCACCTGATTCGTTGGCCATGTCCCACCCCTCCGACTCCTTGTGTTCTGCCGTCACCGGCTCCTCCGAAAGATCGCGGTTGACATGGTGACACGGGCCACGCCGGGGCGCCGCCCCGGGACAGATGTCGGTCCTGTAACGGACCTGTCAGGCGGCCCGTGGGCCCTTGACACCTTTCCTGGTCTGGTCCAGGCTCCCGTGCAACTGGTCTACACCTCTTGTCTACACCACTAACGTAACGGCCGTCCCGGCGCACCACGATGTGGACCGGGCCCGGCTTTTGAAGGAGGGTGACGTGAAGCGCAAGCTGATCGCTGCTATCGGCGTGGCCACCATGGCGGCCACCGTCGCCGCCTGCGGCTCCGGCGACGACGGTGGGGGTGGCGGCGGCGGCAGCTCCGACGCCATCACCGTCTGGCTGATGGACGGGTCCGCTCCCGATGACTGGCTGAGCGAGCTGAACGAGGCGTTCGAGGCGGAGCACGGCGTCTCGGTGAACGTCGAGATCCAGCAGTGGGACGGCATCCAGGAACGCGTCACCACCGCGCTCTCCGAGGACGGCACCGTCGACGTCCTGGAGATCGGCAACACCCAGACCGTCGGCTACGCCAACACCGGCGGCCTCGCCGACCTCGGCGACCTCGCGGGCGAGCCGTGGAACGAGGCGATGCTGGAGTCGGCCGAGGTGGACGACACGCTCTACGCGGTGCCGTGGTACGGCGCCAACCGCGTGGTGGTCTATGACAAGGGCATCTGGGAGGAAGCCGGCGCCGAGGTGCCCACCACGCGGGACGAGTGGATCACCGCGCTGGAGACCATCCAGGAGAACACCGATGCCGAACCGATCTATCTGCCAGGGCAGAGCTACTACGTGATGGGCGGGTTCGCGGCGGACGAGGGCGGCGCCTTCGCCGTCGAGGAGGGCGACGGCTGGGCCGGCTCCCTGGCCTCGCCCGAGGTGCAGGCCGGCATGGAGTTCTACGCCGAACTCCAGTCCTTCTCCGACTCCCCGACCGACAACGACGAGGCCGAGCCGCAGCAGTCCACGGAGATCGTCCCCAACGGGAACGTCGCCTCCTGGATCGGCCTCGGCTGGGAGGCCGCCGGCGCCATC
The DNA here is from genome assembly GCF_020740535.1 of Streptomyces profundus. Classification (NCBI taxonomy): domain Bacteria; kingdom Bacillati; phylum Actinomycetota; class Actinomycetes; order Kitasatosporales; family Streptomycetaceae; genus Streptomyces; species Streptomyces profundus. The sequence continues at coordinate 1,996,649 of NZ_CP082362.1, read as the reverse complement.
GCGGCCATCGAGGAGCAGGGCGGCGAGGCCGACTTCGGCTACTTCCCGGTGCCGGGACCGACGGCCGACCAGCTGGGCCATGTCTTCCTCGGCGGCTCCAACCTGGCGGTCTCGGGGCGCGCCGGCGACTCGGAGCTCGCCAACGAGTGGCTGGCCCTGGCCACCTCGCAGGAGTGGGCCCAGAAGTTCGTGGACGCCAACGGCGGCGGTGTCGTCCCCAACCGCACCGACGTCACGGCATCGCCCGAGGAGGGCAGCTTCGCCGAGGCGATGGTGGCCGCCCGCGACGTGGGCTACCTGCCGCCGCTGACCACCGGATGGGCGAACGTCGAGACCGACCCCAACCCGATCAAGGAACTGATGACCAAGGCCCTCAACGGGGATGACTACCAGTCCGCCGCCGAGGCCGCGGACTCGGAGATCACCAGCCGCATCAACCGCGAATAGCCCGTGCTCGGGGGCGCCGCAGCCCGGCGGCGCCCCCGTCCTTCTTCGCCACCCGAGGGAAGACACCGCATGACCGTGCACATCGAGGAAGCGCCGGCACCACCGCCCCCGGTCCGTGGCACCCCGGGCCACGGCGAGGACCGGCGCCCGCCACGCCGGTGGCTGCCCTCAAACTGGGTGCCCTACCTGCTGATCGCCCCGGCGATCATCGCGATCCTGTCGGTTCTGGGCTACGCCCTCTTCCGGAACCTGCTGATCTCGTTCCAGGAGTTCGGCCGGAAGCAGCTGATCTCCAGGACCACCGAGTGGATCGGCGTCGAGAACTACCGGACCGTCCTGCAGAACGAGCGTTTCTGGGACTCGGTGGTCCGCACCTTCCTCTTCATGGCGGCCAACGTCGTGCTGATCATGATCATCGGCACGCTGCTCGGGCTGCTGCTCAACGCGCTCGGCAAGAAGATGCGGCTGGTGCTCGCGATCTCGCTGGTCGCCGCCTGGGCCATGCCGGTGGTCGCCACCACCACCGTCTTCCGCTGGCTCTTCGACACCCAGTTCGGCGTCGCCAACTGGATGATGCGCACCCTGGGCTTCTCCGGCTACGACCAGCACAACTGGTTCAGCAGCGGCCTCTCGACGCTGGCCATCGTCACCCTGCTGATCGTCTGGACCTCCGTGCCCTTCGTCGCGATCAACCTCTACGCCGGCCTGACCACGGTCAGCGGGGAGATCAGGGAAGCGGCCCGGATGGACGGCGCCTCCTCCTGGCGGATCTTCTGGTCGATCCTGCTGCCGATCATGCGACCCTTCTTCATGATCACCACATTCCTGGAGATCATCTGGGTCTTCAAAGCGTTCGTGCAGGTCTACGCCATGAACGGCGGCGGGCCCGACCGGGAGTCCGAGACCCTTCCGGTCATGGCGTACGTCGAGGGCATGGGGCAGAACCAGTACGGCGTGGCCGCGGCGATCTCCGTGCTGACGCTGCTCATCCTGCTGATCGCCATGTCCTTCTACTTCCGGCTGATCCTCAAGCAGGAGAAGGAGAACTCATGAGGAAGCTCTGGCTCAACGGCACGGCTCTGGTGCTGTCCGTGCTGTTCATCTTCCCGGTCTACTGGATGTTCAGCACCTCCTTCAAGAGCAACTCCCAGGTGCTCACCAAGGACCCGGTCTTCTTCTTCACCCCCACCTTCGACCACTACTCGACGGCCACCGGGGTCGATCTGTTCTGGACCTTCGTGACCAACAGCCTCGTGGTCACCATCGCGGCGGTGCTGCTGGCGCTGGTCGTGGCGCTCGCCGCCAGCTTCGCCATCGCCCGGATGGAGTTCAAGGGACGTCGGGGCGTGGTCATCGCGGTGATGATGGCCCAGATGGCGCCCTGGGAGATCCTGATCATCGTCGTCTACCTCAACGCCCGCGACGCCGAGATGCTCAACAGCCTGGTGACGCTGACGCTGATCTACTTCGTGATGGCGCTCCCCTTCACCATCTGGACGCTGCGCGGCTTCATCGCCGCCGTGCCCAAGGAGCTGGAGGAGTCCGCGATGATCGACGGCTGCAACCGGGTGCAGGCGTTCATCCGGGTGATCTTCCCGCTGCTCGCCCCCGGCCTGATGGCCACCTCGCTGTTCGGCTTCATCGCCGCCTGGAACGAGTACGCGATGGTGCTGGTGCTCAACAAGTCGCCGGACGCCGCCACCCTGCCGCTCTGGCTGACGCAGTTCCAGACCAACTTCGGCAACGACTGGGGCGCCACCATGGCCGCCTCCTCGATGTTCACCATCCCCGTGCTGATCGTCTTCCTCCTTCTCCAGCGACGGGTCACCGGCGGCCTCTCCGCCGGGGCCGTGAAGGGATAACGCGCATGACCACCGTGGTTCCGGACTCGGACACCCTCACCAGGGACGCGCTGGCCGTTCTGCAACCCACCTTCGTCGGCACCAACCGGGCGCCGGACTGGCTGCTGGCGCAGCTGGACAACGGCATGACCGGCGTGGGGCTGTTCGGCAGGAACGTCGTCTCGACGGAGCAGCTGGCCGAGCTGACGGAGCAGCTGCGCGAGGCCAGACCCGATGTGCTGGTCGCCATCGACGAGGAGGGCGGCGACGTCACCCGGCTCGATGTGCACGGGGGCTCCTCGGTGCCGGGCAACCACGCGCTGGGCAGCGTGGACGATCCGGAGCTCACCCGGGCGGTCGCGGCCGAGATCGGCCGCCGCCTCGCCGCCGGCGGCGTCAACGTCAACTGGGCGCCATCCGCCGACATCAACTCCGACCCGGAGAACCCGGTGATCGGGGTGCGCTCCTTCGGCGAGGAGCCAGGGCTGGTCTCCCGGCACACCGTGGCCTATGTCGAGGGGCTCCAGTCCGCCGGTGTCGCCGCCTGCGTCAAGCACTTCCCCGGGCACGGCAACACCAACGTGGACTCGCACCACGCGATGCCGCGGATCGACATCGACCTGGACACCCTGCGCAGCAGGGAGCTGGCTCCCTTCCAGGCCGCGATAGCCGCCGGCACCCGCTGCGTGATGAGCGCGCACATCCTGGTGCCCGCGCTGGACCCTGAGCGGCCGGGAACGCTGAGCCCCGCCGTCCTCACCGGACTGCTGCGCACCCCCGTCGCCGAGGGCGGGCTCGGCTTCGACGGCCTGATCTACACCGACGCCATCGAGATGCGGGCGGTCGCCGGGACCTATGGCCTCGACCAGGGCTGTGTCCTGGCCATCGCGGCCGGCGCCGACGCGCTCTGCATCGGCGGCACCCCGTCCGACGAGGCCGAGGTGCTCCGGCTGCGCGACGCGCTGGTCACCGCCGTGCGGACGGGTGAACTCCCGGAGGAGCGGCTGCACGAGGCGGCCGAACGGGTGCGCGCCCTGGGGCGTTGGACCACCGCCGAGCGGCAGCGGATCGCCCGCCGACCGAACGCGGGGCCCGTCGGCGCGGAGATCGGGCTGCTCGCCGCTCGGCGCGCGGTGCGCCTGACACGATCGGCGGACGCCGACGCCTTCCAGCCGGTGGCCCGGCCCCCGCATGTCGCCGCGTTCACCCCCGGCGCCAACATCGCCGTGGGCGACCAGACCCCCTGGGGGCCCGGCACCGAACTGACCCGGCTGCTTCCCGGCACGACGACCGGCGACCACTCCCGCTCCGACGCCGAACGCCTGGGCCCGGCCGAGCTGGCCGCCGAGGTGTTGGCCACGGCGGGGGAGCGACCCCTGGTGGCCGTGGTCCGGGACAGCCATCGCCACCCCTGGATGGCCGCGACGCTGACCGCCCTGCTCGCCGCCCGGCCGGACACCATCGTGGTGGAGATGGGCGTTCCACACGCCGCGCCGGTGGGCGCCACCCATATCGCCACCTATGGCGCGGCCCGGGTCTGCGGCCAGGCCGCGGCGGAGATCATCGCCGGCCACCACCCCGGCTGAGCCGCCCGGCCCGAGCCAGGCGGGGGCGCCCCGTCACGCCTTCCCGCACGACCGTCCGTTCCGCTTCCGGCTGGGAGATTCCTGATGTCCGCCACACAGCCAGGCCGGCTGATGTTCGCCGAGATGACCGAGCAGCCCTCCGTGCTGCGCCGCCTGCTGGAGGAGGGCGCGCCCCGCATCGCGGAGGTGGCCGAGCGCATCGCGGCCCGCCGCCCGCGCTTCGTCCTGCTGACCGGCCGCGGCACCTCCGACAACGCGGCGCTCTACGCCAAGTACCTGCTGGAGATCCAGCTGGGTCTGCCCTGTGGTCTCACCTCCATGTCCACGACGACCGCCTACGGGGCCAAGCCGGACCTGACGGACTGCCTGGTGATCGCCGTGAGCCAGTCCGGCGGCTCACCCGACCTGGTGGCCTCCACCACCGCCGCCCGCGAGGGCGGCGCCCTCACCCTGGCGGTGACCAACAACCCGGACTCCCCACTGGCCAGGGCCTGCGAGTTCGCCATCGATGTGATGGCGGGGCCCGAGAAGGCGCTGCCCGCCACCAAGACCTACACCGCCGAGCTGCTGGCGCTTTATCTCTTTGTCGCCAGCCTGCGGGGCGAGGACGGCGTCGCCGCCGCCAGGGCCCTGCCCGAGCTGGCCGAGCGGGTGCTGGCCCGCCAGGGCGAGGTGCGTCAGCTCGCCGGGCGGTACCGCTTCGCCGAGCGCATGGTCCTCACCTCGCGCGGCTATGGCTATCCGACGGCGAGGGAAGCCGCCCTCAAGCTGATGGAGACCAGCTATATCCCCGCGCTCGCCTACTCGGGAGCCGACCTCCTCCATGGCCCGCTGGCGATGGTGGACAACGTCTCCCCGGTGATCGCCATCGTGACGGGAGGGCGGGGTGGTGAGGCCCTGCGCCCCGTGCTGGACCGGCTCCAGGACCGGGGCGCCGATCTGATGGTGGTGGGGCCGGAGAGCGCCGTCGCCGGGGCATCGGCCGGCTTCGCGCTGCCCACCGACCAACTGGCCGAGGAACTCCAGCCGATCCTGGAGATCATCCCCCTGCAACTGCTGGCCTATGAGGTGACCCGCGCCCGGGGCCAGGACCCCGACGCTCCTCGGGCACTGGCCAAGGTCACCGAGACCCGCTGAGCGCCCAGCTCAGAGCAGCGCGCCGCCGGTGGCGTCCAGCCACTGCCCCGTGACCCAGCGGGAGTCGGCGGAGGCCAGGAAGCCGGCGATGTCCGCTATGTGTGCGGGCTCCCCGACCTGGCCCAGCGGGGACATCGAGGCGATGGCGGCCCTGCGCTCCGGATCCGACAGCCCGAGCCCGGTGTTCATCTCCGTGTCCACGATGCCGGGGGCCACCGCGTTGACCGTGATCCCGCGCGGCCCCAGCTCCTTGGCGAGGGCCGAAGTGAACGCGTCCACCGCGGCCTTCGTCATCGAGTAGGCGAGGATGGCCGGCATCGCCCCCGGCCGCTGGGAGAGGCCGGAGGAGAGATTGATGATCCGGCCCCCGTCACGCAACCGGCTGAGCCCCAGCTGGGTGATGAAGAACGGCGCTCTGACGTTGATCGCCTGAAGCCGGTCGAACTCCTCGGGCGAGGTGCCGACGAAGTCGACCGCGGTGCCGACGCCCGCGTTGTTCACCAGGATGTCCAGGCCGTCGGCCTGCTCGTCGAAGGCCGCCCAGAGCGCCTCGGCATCCCCCGGCTCGCCCAGCCTGGCGCGCAGGGCGAAGGCGCTGCCGCCCGCCTGCTCGATGGCCGCGACCGTCTCCTTGGCGGCGTCCGCCCGCTCCCCGTAGTGGACAACGACGCGCGCGCCGTCCGCCGCCAACCGCTCGGCGACCGCCCGCCCGATGCCCCGGCTGCCGCCCGTGACCAGGGCCGTCTTGTTCTTCAGCGTGCTCATGTGTCGTACGGCCTTCCCCAGAGAATTATCTAGTGATCGCTACAGAAGAACCGTAGCAGCCTTTCTGAAGCGAGCGCTATAGAATGAGGGTCATGGTCACTCGTTCGCGTGGACGCCCCCGTTCCTTTGACCGCGAGACGGCCCTGGAGCAGGCCACCCACGCCTTCTGGGAGCACGGCTACGAGGCCACGTCGATCGCCGATCTCACGGCGGCGATGGGCATCGGGGCGCCCAGCCTCTATGCCGCCTTCGGTGACAAGCGCAGCCTCTTCGAGGAGGTGGTGGCCTTCTATGTCGAGCGCTACGGCTCCTTCATCGGCCGGGCGCTGGCGGAGGAGCCCACCGCCCGCAGCGGCGTGGCCCGGGTGCTGCGCGAGGCCGCCGTCGAGTACACCAGGCCGGGGCGGCCCGCCGGCTGTCTCGTGGCCTCGGCGGTCACCAACTACGCGGAGTCGGCCCGGGAGGTCGCCGAGGAGCTGCGGGTCCGCCGGCTGGGCAACTTCGGGGCCGTGCGCGATCGGGTCCGGATGGACATCGCCGCCGGCGTGCTGCCGGCGACGGTCGACGCCGAGGGCCTGGCCCGGTTCACCGGCGCGGTGATCCAGGGGATGAACCAGCAGGCCAGGGACGGCGCCACGGCGGCCGAGCTGGCGGTGGTGGCCGAGGCCGCGCTGCGCGCCTGGCCCGAGGAGTTCGACGGCCCGGTGATCGAGATCCCCTGAGCTGGGCGGCCTGCCCACCCAAGGGCCGAAGAGGGCCGAGGGAGCAAGGGGGGCGAGGGCTAAAGGGGGGCCGAGGGAGAAGCCCCAAGAAACACCCACGGGCCGCGGCACCGAAGAGGGACCCTCAACCCTCTTGGCACCGCAGCCCGGAGCGATTTCGGGCCCGGGGCGCCGTCAGGGCAGAAAGCGCCGGGCCCCGCTCTGCTCTCCTGTGCGGGGAGAGCAGAAGACTGTGCTGGTCCCTTCCATTCTGGACCGGGCCCGTCTCATGTGTCCATGCTCTGAACGGACTTCCTGCGTGGTTTCGTCGTTCCCCGTCACAACTTGATCACAAGGAGCATCCGGACCGTCGCAAGACGCTCGCCGGTAAGCTCCGAGTGTGCCCTCCATGAACGACCTCGTACGTCAGCACACCGCCCTGGGAACCGGGGACCTGGAATGGCTCCATCTCCTGGTCTCCGAATGGCAGCTGCTCTCCGACCTCTCCTTCGCCGACCTGGTCCTGTGGCTCCCCACCGAGGACGGCACCCGCTTCGTCTCCGTGGCGCAGATGCGGCCCAACACCGGGCCCACCTCCTACCAGGACGACATGGTCGGCCATCTGGTGCCCCGGGGCCGCCGGCCGTTGCTCGACGTCGCCCTGGACGAGGGGCGGATCGTGCGCGAGGGCGATCCCGAGTGGCGTGAGGAGGTCCCGGTGCGGGTGGAGTCCATCCCGGTGCGCCGGGAGGGCCAGGTGCTCGGCGTGATCGCGCGCAACACCAACCTGCTGACCGTGCGCACGCCGAGCCGGTTGGAGCTCACCTATCTGCAGAGCGCCTCCGACCTGGCGCAGATGATCGCCGGCGGCGCCTTCCCGTTCCCCGGCCAGCAGGTGGGGATGGACCGGGCGCCCCGGGTGGGGGACGGTTTCATCCGCCTGGACGCCGACGGCGTGGTGCAGTACGCCAGCCCCAACGCGCTCTCCGCCTACCACCGGCTGGGCCTGGCCACCGATCTGGTCGGCCTTCCGCTGGGCCCCACCACGGCCGAACTGGCCCCGACCCGTGGCCCTGTCGACGAGTCCCTGGTCAAGCTGGCCAGCGGCTGGGCGCCTCGGGAGGCGGAGATCGAGGGCGCCGACTGCGTGATCCAACTGCGCGCCATTCCCCTCAAACCCAAGGGCGAACGCATCGGTTCGTTGATACTGCTCCGCGATGTGACGGAATTGCGGCGCAGAGAGCGCGAGTTGATTACCAAGGACGCGACAATCCGCGAGATCCACCATCGCGTGAAGAACAATCTACAAACCGTGGCCGCGCTGCTCCGCCTACAGGCGCGACGGATCGGCGCCGCCGGTGACTCCAACGCTAGGGCGGCGCTGGAGGAGGCCGTTCGCCGGGTCGGTTCGATCGCCATCGTGCACGAGACCCTCTCGCAGAACCTCGACGAGCGGGTGGAGTTCGACGAGATCGCCGACCGGGTGATCGCGATGGTCGCCGAACTCTCCCCGGACGGCCGGGTGGTGGGCCGGCGTACCGGCCGGTTCGGGATTCTGGAGGCGGAGACGGCGACGCCGCTCTCCATGGTGCTCACCGAGGTGTTGCAGAACGCCCTTGAGCACGCCTTCGGCCCGGGGGAGCGGGGCACGATCGACGTGGCGGCGACACGCGCCGAGGCGACGCGCTCGGCGCACCGGCTGCTGGTCACGGTGCAGGACGACGGGCGGGGCCTGCCGGCGGGCTTCGATCCGCGGGGCGGCGGGAATCTCGGGCTACAGATCGTCCGCACCCTGGTCGAGGGGGAGTTGGGCGGCCGGTTCGACATGTTCCCCGCCGAGGGCGGTGGCACCCGGGTGGTCCTCGACCTGCCTCTCGAACCCGAGAAGCGCTGAGGAGGGAAGATCTGTAAGGGAGTTGACGAGCCGTCAATTCCCCTACGGGGAAGGCGCGCACCGGGAAGGCCGGTGGACAGCACTGAGCCCCGGCGCCCTGGCCTTTCGGCCTGGTGCCGGGGCTCATCACGTTCTACGCGATGTGCACCTCGGTCGGTGCGGGTGCTGCGGCTCGGGGCAGCGAAGGGGCGGCGGCGCCGGCCTGTGTCAGGCGGTGGCCTTGCGCGCTCGGTTGCGGGCGGCGCGGCGCTTCATGGCGCGGCGCTCGTCCTCGCTCATGCCGCCCCAGACGCCGGAGTCCTGGCCGGACTCCAGAGCCCACTGCAGGCACTGCTCCATCACGGGGCAGCGGCGGCAGACGGCCTTGGCTTCCTCGATCTGCAGCAGCGCGGGACCGGTGTTGCCGATGGGGAAGAACAGCTCGGGGTCTTCCTCGCGGCAAACGGCGCTGTGACGCCAGTCCATGTCTGCTCCATCTCCTGCACGTTGCAGTTACATTGCTTGTGAATGTGAACGCTTTCACGAATCCCCTCACAGGGAACGAGCCGTCGGTTGGACGTCGCTCAGAGTGAAGCCCCTCATGCGATCCCGCAGGATGGGAGGGAAGGATTCGGGCTCTCAAGGGGGCCAAGGGCTTGGCCGTCCCGATCGCCATGAAGAGGTTCGCAAACCTCGGCGACGGATACAACCCCTTCCGACAAGTTTTTTTTGAATCCTTGGTGTCGCCTAGCTCACAACCCTAATTCCCTTGGGTGGAGTCTGCGCTAAACGTTCGACTAGAAGGAGTTTTCGCGGTTCTGCTCACACAATCACACGCAGTGCACGGCGCACGCCTGTGAAGGAGACGCTGTTTCGCAGTCCCAGGTGGTCACCATCAAGCTGAAACGGCAGTGGCGCCTGCGATTGCAAGGTGAACTCCGTTTCGTCATGCAACGACACGACATGTCGGCCATGTGGCCCTCGGTCCGGGCTGGAGCGCAGCAGTTGGGTTCCGTAGCGCGTGACGGCGGCCGAGGAGAGGCGGGAGAGGCCGAGCAGATCGAGCCCCGTGTCGAACGAGGCGCGCGGCGCGGCGTACACCGGCCGGTTCCCCAGGAAGGTCCAGGGTGCCGTATTGCAGATTATCGACAACACCAGCCCCTCGACGGGCTCTTCGCCGGGGCGGGTCAACGAGATGGTGCCGTGCGTCCGCTGCCGGTCGCCGAGGAAATGCCGCATCGCCTGCCGCACATACAGCGCGTGGGTGGAACGTTTGCCCCGCTCCCGCTGCCCCTCCACCCGGCCGATCACTCCCGCGTCGAAGCCGTAGCCGGCGCAGAACGTGAACCAACGGCTCGGCACCTCCGCGTCCGGGGTGCCGGGGGTGCCCGTGGCCAGGCCCAGGCCGACGGTGCGCTCGGAGCGGGCGTGCAGGGCGTCGAGCAGCGCGCCGGTGGCCTCCACGGCGTCGTTGGGGAGCCCGAGCGCCCGGGCGAAGACATTGGTCGAGCCGCCGGGCACCACCGCCAGCCGGGGCAGCTCGCCGCCGGGGTCGGGCCCGTTGTGCAGCAGCCCGTTGACGACCTCGTTGACCGTGCCGTCCCCGCCGAGCGCGATCACCACATCCGTGGTGCCCGACTCCGCCGCCTGGCGGGCGAGACGCCGGGCGTGGCCCCGGTACTCGGTGGCGGCGACATCGAGCTTGAGGTCGCTGGCCAGCGCGTGGCTGAGCACGTCACGGGTCCGCGCACTGGTGGTGGTGGCTACGGGGTTGACCACGAGAAGTGCGCGCATGGTGGCAGGGTACCCAGGTCAGGCGCCTCGGCGTGGGGGCGGTGCCTTATACCCTGGCCGGGTGAGCGAGAAGAGCCCGCGGGAAGCGGAGCGGATGGAGGCCCGTCGGCCGCGTCGGATCGCGTTGGCCGCCGTGCTGTGCGGCGCGCAGGGAGCGGTGTTGGCCGGGGTCGGCGCGCTGCTCCTGGTGTTCGCCGTCGGTGGGGATTCGGATGATCTCGGCCAGGCGGTGGCCGGCGGTCTCACCCTGCTGGCGCTCGCCGGCATACCGCTGATGGCGGGGCACGGGCTGTGGCGGCTGCGGCGCTGGAGCCGGGGCCCGGCCGTGATGGCGCAGTTGCTCGGGCTGCCGATCTCCTTCACGCTGCTGGGCAGCGGAGGCGCCTGGGTGGTGGCCGCGCTGGCCCTGGCGGGCTCGGTGGCCGTGGTGCTCGGCTCCCTGCTCAGCCCCACCGCCACCGAGGCGCTCGGCGTGGGTCCTGAGCGGGCCTGATCCGGGCGGGCGACCGTCCGGTGGCGAAGGACGGTCGGGCCCTCACTCCTCGACGAGCAGCTTCTCCCGGAGTTGGGCCAGGGTGCGGGCCAACAGCCGGGAGACATGCATCTGCGAGATGCCGACCTCCTGGGCGATCTGCGACTGGGTCATGTTGCCGAAGAAGCGCAGCAGCAGGATCTTCTTCTCCCTGGGCGGCAGTTGCTCCAGCAGGGGCTTGAGCGACTCGCGGTACTCCACGCCCTCCAGCGCGTCGTCCTCGGCGCCCAGCGTGTCGGCGACGGCCGGCGACTCGTCGTCGGTGTCGGGGACGTCCAGGGAGAGCGTGCTGTACGCGTTGGCCGACTCCAGGCCCTCCAGTACATCCTCTTCGGAGATGTTCAGCCGCTGGGCCAGCTCGTGCACCGTGGGGGCCCTGCCGTGCTGTTGGGACAGCTCAGCGGTGGCCTGGCTCAGCGAGAGGCGCAGCTCCTGGAGCCGCCGGGGGACCCGCACGGCCCAGCCCTTGTCCCGGAAGTGCCGTTTGATCTCGCCGACCACGGTGGGCGTGGCGTAGGTGGAGAACTCCACGCCGCGCTCGGGGTCGAAGCGGTCGACGGACTTGATCAACCCGATGGTGGCGACCTGGGTGAGGTCGTCCAGCGGCTCGCCCCGATTGCGGAAGCGGCGCGCGAGATGCTCCACCAGCGGCAGATGCATGCGCACCAGGGTGTCGCGCAACTCCGCCTTCGCCGCTGAGCCTTCGGGCAGCTCGCGCAGCCGGACGAAGAGGGCCCTGGCCGCGCTGCGGTCCTGCGGATCGGCCGACAGACGGCGTCGCGTCTGTGGTTGGTCGGCTCCGAACCGCCGGATCGGCGGGTCGGACTGCCCGGGAATGGCCGCGCCGGCCGGCTGTTGGTGTGCCGCCGTGCGCGCTGTCTGGTCCACCTCGTTCACCTCGGCCCCCTCGTCCCGTGGCGGCCCCTGGGCGCCGGTCACGGCGCTCCGGGGGCGGCGCCGCGCTTCTTGTGCAGGCTGATGCTGACCGTCTTGTCCTCGGCGACGGTCGATTCGACTTCGCCGGCGAGCGCGGTGAGCACTGTCCAGGCGAAGGTGTCACGCTCCGGCGCGTGCCCCTCCGTGGTCGGGGCGGAGACCGTGACCCGCAGCGCGTCGCCGACCAGCGTGAAGACGCAGTCGAGCACACTGCCGTGGATGGCCTGCTGGAGCAGAATGGCGCACGCCTCGTCCACCGCGATGCGCAGATCCTCGATCTCGTCGAGGGTGAAGTCCAGTCGGGCCGCGAGCCCGGCCGTGGCCGTCCGCAGCACCGACAGATACGCACCCGCGGCCGGTAGCCGGACTTCGACGAAGTCCTGCGATCCGGGCTCACCTGGGAATTGGGACACCCTCACCTCCACAGAGACTCACAGTTCGTAAGCGCTCCAGGGCACCACCGAGGTGCCCTGGCCGCCCTGCGACGCTACCGCGATCCACAGCGCGCTGTCGCCTGACCCGGGATGTGGCCGACCGACCCGACCACCTCAGCGGTATTACTCATCGTAATGCACTCAGTGCTTACTGTGCCCGGTGGGGTGGCGTCAAATCCCGTGTCCACGACAGATGTTGTGCGTGATCACCGCGATGGTCGTTGATCGTACTGCCCCAGGGGCCCCACGCGTCACGGCCAGCCGAGGAGGGTCAGGTCGACCTCGTCGCTCAGGCAGCGCTCCACCAGGCGGTCGCCGCCGAAGACCATGGTCGCCGAGTACGCGGGCAGCGCGTCGACGTCCACCCAGCGCACCTCGGAGTGCTTGGCCGGTTCGACGTTGCGCGGCTCGCCGCTCCAGTCCTCGGTCCTGAACACCACCGTGACGAAGCCGTTGGGCGCCTCGACGCCGCGCGCCACATGCAGCACATGGGCCAGCCGGAGCGCCGACTCCTTCACGACCAGCCCCGTCTCCTCGCGCAACTCCCGTACGGCGGTGGTGGTCACCGGCTCGCCCGGATCGCTCTTGCCGACCGGCAGATCCCACTGCCCGGGCGCGAACTTGGCGGCCGGGCCGCGGCGCAGCAGCAGCACGCGGTGCGTCGCCGGGTCGTGCACCAGCACGGCGGCGGCGAGCATGGTCATGGACTGGACGGCCGGGGGCAGCGCTGAGGACATGCCGGCAGCGTAGCCAGCGAGGCGGGCCGCGCGGCAGCGGGTTTCTCCGCCGGTCACCAGCCGCGCGGCCCCGGGTGCGGCCAGGGGTGCGGGCTGGGCGCGCCGCCGGCGTGCCCGCGGGAGCCGGCCGCGGCCAGGGCGCCGACCGTGGCCAGCAGCGCGGCGACGGAGACGAGAACGGTCGTCAGCAGCAGGGTGCCGCGGGTGGTCTCCAGGAGGTGGTCCCAGCTGTCCTCCCTGATGACGCCGATCAGTTGGCGCAGCTCCAGATAGAACAGCATGCCGGCCAGGGCGAGCCCGCCGCCGCGTGCCACGGGACGACCGGCGACGGCCAGCGCGCCGACCGCCAGCAGGGAGATCGGCAGCGCGGCTTCGTAGAAGCCGATGCCGCTGGTCAACGAGGTGGGCGAGTGGAAGAGCGCGGGGTCGACGAGGTCTCTGAAGTAGTCGGTCCAGCTCTTCCAGCCGTATTCGGCCGCCAGTCGCTGGTTGTCCAGGACCCAGGCCAGGTCCACCAGCGCCAGGACGATCATCAGCCCGCCGCCGATGCCGAGGAGGCGTCGGCCGGTGGGGGACGGCCCCGGCGCCGTCGCGGCCCGGCCCCGTTCGCCGGCGGGCAGCAACAGCAGCAGCAGGGCGATGGCGATGGCCAGCCCCGAGGCGTAGGTGACCAGCGTCCAGGCACCGTAGTCCGGCACCTCGAAGCCCGCGCGGTACCGGTCGTCCAGCGCGCCGACCGCCTGCCGCAGGCAGAGCCCCAGCAGGAGGAACGCCAGCACCAGCGCGCCGCCCCTGGCCACCTGGCGCTGGCAGAGCGCGAGGACGCCCACGGTGAGGAGCGCGGCGGCGAACACCCACTCGTACGGGGTGAGGGCCAGGGGGTGCACCTGCCGCAGCGGATCGAACAGGAGCGCCTGGAACAGGTCGCCCGGGCTGCTCCAGGAGTCGTTGACGCCGGTGATCACCCAGGCGCTCACGCCGCCGGCGAAGAGCAGCAGCAGGACGCCGGCGATCAGGTAGCGCGGGGCGTGTTCGGCCGGCGCGCGGCCGTGGACGGCCGGCGGCCTGGGGCCGGACGGGGGCGGTGCGTGGGGCGGCGGTCCCTGGGGCGGTGTCGGTGGGCCCTGCGGGATCGGGTCCGAAGTGGTCATGAGTCCCCCCGTGCTGCGATGAGCGACGCCTCGGAAGCGGAAGCGGCTGGCCGCCTCCGCCGAAACGGCGCTTCGACCATGTCAGGGGCCGTCGGGCGGGGGGAAGCGACGGGGCGGGGCTTGTTGCCAAGGCGTTGCACGCGCGGGGTGGGCGGCAGCGGTCCGGAAAAAGGAAAACCGCCCCTTGAAAGGGCGGCGAATTCTTCGCTATATTGCTGGGTTTGATGCGCCTGAAAAGGATCGGCGAGTCAACTCACAAGCTAATTCTAGCGAATTTCTGGCGAGTAGAGGAAAGCGATGTCAAGTCGCCAGGAAAACGGGGACCTCGATGCCGAACGCCGCTATGTGAATGGCCTGTACGAGCGGCTCGACGCCCTGCGCGAGCAGGTGGCGCGGCAGCTGGACGCCACCCTGGCGAGCACCGGGCTCGGCCATCAGGGGCTGGCCGAACGCGATGTCACGGCACAGGAGTTGGCCAGCCGGCTGGCGCTGCTCGACGGTGTGGAGAACGGGCTGTGCTTCGGCCGACTCGATATGCGGGACGAGGAGCGCCGCTATATCGGCCGGCTGGGGCTGCGGGACACGGACGGAACGTACAACCCGTTGCTCATCGACTGGCGGGCGCCCGCCGCTCGTCCCTTCTATGTGGCCACCGCGCTCAATCCGTTGGAGGTGCGTCGGCGTCGGCATATCCAGTCACAGGGGCGCGTCGTCGTCGGAGTGTGGGACGAGGAGTTCGCCGGCACCGCCGAGGTGAGCGGGGACTCGGCGCTGCTGGACGCGCTGAACGCGGCCAGGACGGACCGGATGGGCGACATCGTGGCCACCATCCAGGCCGAGCAGGACGAGGTCATCCGTGCCCACCACCGTGGGGTGCTGGTGGTGCAGGGCGGCCCAGGCACGGGAAAGACCGCCGTCGCGCTCCACCGCGCCGCCTACCTCCTCTACACCCGGCGTGAACAACTGGCCAGGAGCGTGGTGCTGGTGGTCGGCCCCAACCCGACGTTCCTGCGCTACATCGGCGACGTGCTGCCCTCGCTGGGCGAGACCGGCGTGCTTCTTGCCACCGTCGACCAGCTCTACCCCGGCGTGCGCCCCCAGGGCGCGGAGCATGCGGCGGGCGCGACGCTCAAGGGGCGGCGCGCCATGGTCGAGGTGCTGGAACGGGCCGTCGCCGACCGTCAACTGGCCCCGGACGACGGCTGTGTCGTCGAGGTCGACCGCCAGCGGCTCCGGCTGGCGCCGACCACCTGCGCCGCGCTCAGGCGGGCGGCCAGGGCGAGCGGACTGCCGCACAACCAGGCCAGAGACGTCTTCGCGAAGCTGCTGGTCGACGCCCTGACCGAGCTGTCGGTGGCGGAGTTCGGCACGGATGTGCTGGACGGCGGCCCGCTGTTGGGCGAGGAGGAGATCGCCACCGTCCGCGCCGACCTCGTCGCCGAGCCCGCGGTGCGGGCGACCCTCGACGAGCTGTGGCCCACGCTCAGCCCGACGACGCTGCTCGCCGGCCTCCTCGGCTCGCTCGACCGGCTGGCCGTGGCCGCGCCCGGGCTGACCGAGGCGGAACGCGCCGCCCTGCACCGCCCCGAGGCGCCCGACGGCTGGACGGCGGCGGATGTGCCCCTGCTGGACGAGGCGGCCGAGCTCCTCGGCCCGCTGCCCGAGGCGGGCCCCGGCCCCGAGGACGAGGAACGGGCCCACGCGCTGCGGCTGGCCGGGGAGGCGCTGGCCGTCGGCTACGGCTCCCGGACGGTCGACGTCGACGACGGCGAGGAGTCGGAACAGCTCGCCGGCTGGGACCTGTTGGACGCCGAGGCGCTCGCCGAGCGGCAGGCCGCCGTGGATCACCGCACCCCGGCGCGGCGCGCCGCGGCCGACCGCACCTGGGCCTTCGGCCATGTGGTGGTGGACGAGGCGCAGGAGCTGTCCCCGATGGCCTGGCGGCTGCTGATGCGCCGCGCTCCCGCCCGGTCGATGACGCTGGTCGGCGATATCGCGCAGACCGGTGACCCGGGGGGCGCGCCGTCCTGGGACGACGTGCTGCGGCCCCATGTGGGCGACCGCTGGCGGCTGGCCGAGCTGACCGTCAACTACCGGCTGCCGACGGAGATCGCCGAGGTCGCGGCCGAGGTGCTCGGCCGGATCGACCCGTCGCGGCGGGCGCCGCGCGCCGTGCGGGAGAGCGGTGTGCGCCCCTGGTGGCGCCGCGCGGCGGACGCCTCGCCCGCCGGGCTGGCCGCCGAGGCGGCGCGGCTCGCCGCGCTGGAGTGCGAGGCGCTGCCGGCGGGACGGGTCGCCGTGCTGGTGCCCCGGGCGCTGCGGGGCGCGGCCGGGGCGGCGGTCGCGGCCCTGGGGCGCGGCGAGCGGATCGTCGCGTTGGACCCGGGCACCGCCAAGGGGCTTGAGTTCGACGCGGTGGTGGTCGTCGACCCGGAGCGGATGGTCGCCGATGGGCCGCGTGGACTCGGCGACCTCTATGTCGCGCTGACCCGCCCGACCAGGCGTCTTGGCGTGCTCCACCCGGGGTCAGCGCCGCCGGTGGGGCTGGCGGGCCTGGTCGGGCCGCTGGGGTGCGAGCGGGGCACGGGTCAGTGCGCGTCGTAGATGCCCTGGTAGTGGCCGAGGGCGGTGGCGCTGATCCGTTCGTCGCTCCAGGAGGCGAAGCGGTCGGGGGCCAGCCGCTCGGGGTCGACCAGCGGGTCGCCGGTCTCCAGGAGCTGGCTGGCCAGCTGGCGGCCGACGCCGCCGGCGTGGGTGACCCAGGACGCCTCGGCGCACCACAGCCCCGCCACCCCGGCGGCTGGCCCGACCAGTGGGAGTTCGTCGGGCGTCAGGGCGAACACCCCGTTGAGGCGGCGGCCCACTGGGGCCGTGCGGAAGACCGGCACCAGGGCGGTGGCCGCGGCCGGGGCGGTGCCGAAGTCCTCTTCCCTGAAGGGGAGTTCCGCTGAGGTGAGGGCGGCTGAGGGAGTCAGCGGAAGCGGTGGGTGGGCGTAGGAGCCGAGCCCGTAGCGGCGGCCGTGGCGGCGGGTGTAGACGGCGTGGTCGGGGTAGCGGACGATCGGTCCGTCGATGGGGGTGTCGTCGAGTTCCGGCAGTTCGGCGGTGTAGAGGTAGGGGTGTTGGACGGCGGCCATGGGCAGGCGCACGCTGGCCGTCGCCGCCAGCACGGGGCCCCAGATCCCGGTGGCCAGCACGGTCCGGCCGGCGCGCAGCAGCTCGCCGTCCGCCCCGGCGCGCACGCCCACCACCCGGCCGTCCTCGATCTCCAGCGCGCGCACCGGCGCGTCGAAGCGGAAGCGCGCTCCGCCGTTCGTGGCGGCCTGGACGAGGGCGTGGGTGAGCGCGGCCGGGTCGGCGGCGCCGTCGGTGGGCAGGTGCAGCGCGCCCAGGGCGCGCTCGGCGTCGATCAGCGCGGGGGCCAGCGCTGCGGCCTCGGTGGGGTCGAGCACCCGGGCCGGCAGTCCGGCCCGTTCGCCCTGCTCCACGTCGTGGTGGGCCTGCTCAAGGCGGGCGGGTGTGGTGGCGACCTCAAGGCAGCCGACCTGCAAGAAGACCGGCTCGGGCGTGGTCTTGGCGAGCGCGCGGTAGGTGGCGACGCTGTCCCGGGCCAGCACGGTCAGCTCGGGGGTGGCGCTGAGCTGGCCGACGAAGCCGGGCGCCAGACCGGTCGAGCCGGGCAGCCGGGCGCGGTCACGGGCGTCGAGCACCGTCACCCGCTCGTGCCCCAGCCGGGTGAGGTGGTAGGCGACCGAGGCCCCCACCACGCCGGCGCCGACGATCAGGATCTCTTCGGCGAACCGCTTTCCCGCGCTCCTGTTCACGTCCATCTCCCCTGGTTCGGGCGCCCGCTGACCGGGCGCCTGGCGGACAGGGGAATCCTCCGTCACCGGCCCCCGGCCGGCCAAGAGGGGCGGCGGGCGGCCGGTGCACAAGAGCGCACCCGGACCGCCATGGCCGCCGGGTTGGGCGGGCCGCGATCCGGGTGCGGAGGGGATGGACGCCCTGAGGGGGCGTCAGCCCTTCTTGGTCTCCCAGAAGATCTTGTCGATCTGGGCGATGTAGTCCAGGGCCTTCTGGCCGGTCGCCGGGTCGGTCGAACCCTTGGCGGCGCTCAGGGCCTTGAGGGTCTCGTTGACCAGCTGGTGCAGCTCGGGGTACTTCTCGAAGTGCGGCGGCTTGAAGTAGTCGCTCCACAGCACCGAGACGTGATGCTTCGCCAGCTCGGCGCGCTCCTCCTTGATGACGGTGGCCCTGGCACGGAAGTGCGGGTCGTCGTTGGCTTGGTACTTCTCCTGGACGGCCTTGACGGACTCGGCCTCGATGCGGGCCTGGGCCGGGTCGTACACGCCACACGGAAGGTCGCAGTGCGCGCTGACCTTGACCTTCGGGGCGAACAGGCGGGAGAGCATAGAGCTGTCCTTCCTCGTGATCGTCTTCTCACCGGCGAGGTTACTCCGTACAGGGCCGGTTTTCTCCGTCGACCCGGGGGCTCGGCGGGGTCTTGGATCGAAAGTCCCATGCCGTGGCGGGCCCTGAGGCGGAGCCTGGCGGGTGGGGGCGCGAGGATGGTTCGGGCCCGGGGTACGGGCCGGTCCGAGGCGCCCGCATGCGATCAACGGGCGTTCCGGGCACGATGGCTCATGGACGACAAGTGAGGGTGCGATGAGGTTTGGGTTGGCCGAGGTCTACAACCCCTCGATGCTGCCCACCCTGCGTCCGGGTGACCAGTTGCTGCTCGCCTATGGTGCCAGGGTGCGTCCCGGGCATGTGGTGGTGCTGCGCCACCCGTTCCAGCACGATCTGCTGATCGTGAAGCGCGCGGTGGAGCGGCGGGACGAGGGCTGGTGGGTGCTGGGCGACAACGGCGCGGTCACCAACGACAGTCGGGAGTTCGGCGTGGTGCCGGACGGGCTGCTGGTGGCGAGGGCGCTGGTGCGGCTGCGCTCGCCGTTGGGTCAGCGTTCCCCGGCTGACGCCGTCGGGTCGCCCGGCGTCTCCGGGCTGGTCGAGGCGCCGGCGCCCGCCGGCTCCCCGGGCCGGGTCGGCTCCCTGGTGGGGGCGCTGGGCCGGCTGCCGTCCACCGTGCGCCCGCTCTCCGCGCGCTCCCGGCGCTTGCGCGCCCGGTAGGCGGCGACGTTGGCGCGGGTGGCACAGCGGTCGGTGCAGTAGCGCTTGGAACGATTGGTCGATGTGTCGATATAGGCGTTGCGGCAGGGGGCCGCTTCGCAGATGCCGAGCCGGTTGACGCCCAGATCGGTGAGCTGGAAGGCGAGCCCCATGCAGGCGATGGCGGCATAGCCGGCGGTGGCGTTCGACGGATGCTCGGCGAGGTGCAGGTGCCAGCGGGGCCGACCGGCCTCGTCGAGGTAGTCGTGCCCCGAGATCTGGGGGCTCGCCGGGTATTCGAGCAGCAGGGCGTTCAGCAGGTCGACGGCGCGCACCTCCTCGCCCTCGTGCGCGGCGGTGAAGACGGCGCGCAGCCGGCCGCGGACGCCGCGCAGTCGGGTCACATCGCCCTCGCCCGCCCGGCGGGCCGCGTGCTGGGCCTCGCCGAAGAGCGCGCGGACGGCGTCCACCGAGGTGAGGGAGTCGGTGCCGCGCTGCGGCTGCTCCGTGTTCACCAGGCGTACGGCGAAGTCCGCGTAATAGGTCAACTCCATTGTGATTCCTTACCGGCGCGGTTTATAGTCGGCCCGGGCCATAGTAATGGGCCGATCCGGATATCGGCCCTTACTGACGGCTCTCGCGTCTTCTCGACCGACACCGAGCCCAGGGGAGCGGATATGACGGACTGGTCTGTTTGGCAGCAGAGTTGGGACGATCAGCAGGAGTGGTACCTGCCGGATCGGGAGGAGCGGTTCCGGGTGATGCTCGACGCGGTCGAGGCCGTCGTCGGGGACCGTCCCCGCGTGCTCGATCTCGCCTGTGGCACCGGCAGCATCAGTGCCAGGGCGCTGCGCAGGTTCCCCGACGCGGTCAGCACGGGCGTCGACCTCGACCCCGCGCTGCTGACCATCGCCAGGGGCAGCTTCGCCGACCACCCCAGGGCCTCGTTCGTCGCCGCCGATCTCACCGACCCCGACTGGACGGCCGCGCTCCCGCACCCCTCCTATGACGCGGTGCTGACCGCGACCGCACTGCACTGGCTGCGCGAGGAGTCGCTGCGCGCGCTCTACGGCCGGCTGGCCCAACTGGTGCGGCCCGGCGGCGTCTTCCTCAACGCCGACCATATGCCGCACGAGCGGGCGCCCCGGATCAACGCGGCGATCAGGGCCTTCGACGAGGCCAGGCAGCGCCGGGAGAAGGAGCGGGGCCGCGCCGACTGGGCGGAGTGGTGGCGGTCGGCCGCCGAGGCGCCCGAGTTGGCCGCCCCCACGGCGGAGCGGTTCCGGATCTTCGGCGACCCCAGCGAGGGCGATCACTCCGACGGGCAGATGTTCTCCATCGACTGGCATGTCGACGCCCTGCGCGAGGCCGGCTTCGCCGAGGCCAGGCCGGTCTGGGCCTCCCCGAACGACGCCACCGTGCTGGCCCTGCGCTGAACCCGCACCCCCGCCGCCCGGCCCGCACGGGCCGGACGGCGGGCGCGGCGGGTCAGATCCGCGCGACGCCCTCGGCGCGCGCCGCCTCGGCGACGGCGGCGGCCACGGCCGGCGCCACCCGCTCGTCGAACGGGGAGGGGATCACCCGGGTGGGGCTCAGCTCGTCAGCGACCACCGAGGCCAGGGCCTCGGCGGCGGCCAGCTTCATGCCCTCGGTGATCCGGGTGGCCCGCACCCGCAGGGCGCCGGCGAAGATCCCGGGGAAGGCCAGCACGTTGTTGATCTGGTTGGGGAAGTCGCTGCGCCCGGTGGCCACCACCGCCGCGTGCCGGGCGGCCACCTCGGGGTGGACCTCGGGGTCCGGGTTGGCCATGGCGAAGACGAACGCGCCCGGGGCCATGCTCGCCACCGCCGACTCGGGAACGGTGCCCCCGCTGACCCCGACGAACACGTCGGCGCCGGCCAGCGCGTCCGCCAGCGAACCGGTCAGTCCCGTCCGGTTGGTCAGCTCGGCCAACTCCCGTTTGACGTCCGTCAGATCCGTGCGGTCCGCCGAGACCACGCCGCGCCGGTCGCAGACCACGACGTCGCCGACGCCGGCGCCCATCAGGATGCGGCTGATGGCGACGCCGGCCGCGCCGGCGCCCGAGATGACCACCCGCAGATCGGCCAGGTCACGCCCGGTGAGCCTGGCCGCGTTCCGCAGCGCGGCCAGCGTGACCACGGCGGTGCCGTGCTGGTCGTCGTGGAAGACCGGGATGTCCAGGCGCTCCTGGAGCCGCCGCTCGATCTCGAAGCACCGCGGGGCCGAGATGTCCTCCAGGTTGATGCCGCCGAAGGACGGCGCCAACCGGACGACGGTCTCGACGAGTTCGTCGGGCTCGCGGCAGTCGAGCGCCACCGGGACCGCGTCCACGCCGCCGAACTGCTTGAACAGGATGGCCTTGCCCTCCATCACCGGAAGCGACGCCTCGGGCCCGATGTCGCCCAGGCCGAGCACCGCGCTGCCGTCGGTGACCACCGCGACCGTCCCCGACTTCCAGGTGTAGTCGTGGACCAGCTCGGGCCGTTCCGCGATCGCCTCGCAGACCCGGGCGACGCCGGGGGTGTAGGCGAGCGAGAGGTCGTCCGCGTCGCGCAGCGGGACGGTGCCGCGCACGGCCATCTTGCCGCCCCGGTGCAGGGCGAACACCGGGTCGATGCCGGCGTCGACCAGCCCGGCCGACGGGGCATGGGTGGGCTGTTCGCGGGTGAGTTCACCGCGTGGGTTGATGATCTCCGATGCCACTGGCTGAGAACCCCTTTGTCTCATGCAATCTCATGCGGGTCGGCGCGGTGTCGGTGCTCCGAGGCACAACGCGCCGCACCGTGACTGTTCGCGGGTGGCCGCTCTCCGGTCGGAGCACGGGCGGCACCACGTCCGCCGCCCGTCCGGCACGTGGCTGCCGGCACGGGGAGGGTGCGGACGCCGGGCGCTTCGCACAGACGCCCAGGTCCCCGGGTGAGGGGTGTAAGGGTCGGTTCTACCGGATGGAGGGGCCGGGACACGAATGGGTTCGGCGTCCGGGCGAACCGCGCCGGCCCGGCCGGCGGACGCGCGCCGCGCCGGGCCACGGGGCGTGCTCGGCCTCCGCTGACCTGCGGTGGCGGGGGTGCGTGACGCATCTCTCAGGAACGCGCAAGGAACAACCCGCGCCCACGAGTTGTCCACCTCCGCTCTCCGGTGTCGGTTGTCCGTTATCCGATCTTGATCTACTGGCCGGTGAAGTTCCGCTTTCGGATGGCAGGATGTCCTCTCATCGACCGTTGAACCCCGTCGCGACACTCGAAGACGCGTGCCCGGCCCCCCTCGGTTTTTCGCCCCAGGAGGATCACGCCATGACCGCCAGCCTCACTCGCCGCTCCCGTCTGGCCGCGGCAGGTGCGCTCGCCGCCGCAGGCGTTCTGCTGCTCGGTGCCTGTGGTGACCAGACCGACGACGCCGGGGACGACTCCGGCGGCTCCGGCGGTTCGGAGTCCTCCGACACCGGCGAGGGCACGGAGGAGCGCGGCGAGCTGTTCGAGCTGTTGCCGCAGAGCATCCAGGACGCCGGCGAGATCAAGGTCGGCTCGGACATCGCCTACGCGCCCATCGAGTTCATCGACGAGAACGACGAGATCGCCGGCATCGACCCGGACATCGGCGCCGCGCTCGGCGAGGCCCTCGGGGTTGACTTCGTCTTCGAGAACGGCACCTTCGACGGTCTGATCCTGGGCCTGAACAACGGCCGCCACGACGTGATCATGTCCGCGATGACGGACACGGCGGAGCGCCAGCAGGGCATCAGCGAGGACGCCGAGGGCGGCGCGGACTTCGTCAACTACTTCCAGGCCGGCTCCGCGATCCTGGTCCCCGTCGACAACCCGCACGGCGTCGAGTCCGTGGCCGACCTCTGCGGCCTCAACGTCGCGGCCCAGCAGGGCACCGCCAACGAGGCGGTCGTCGAGGCGGCGCAGGAGTCCTGCGACGAGGCGATCAGCCCGGTGATCAACCAGGTGGACAGCGACTCCATCGCCGCGCTCCAGAACGGCCGCGCCGACGTGGTCATCACGGACTACCCGGTGGCGCTCTACAACGAGCTGACCGCGGGCGACGGCGAGCTGTTCAAGGTAGTCGGCGAGCAGATCGACGCCGCGCCCTACGGCATCGCGGTCGCCAAGGACAACACCGAACTGCGCGACGCGCTCCAGGCCGCCGTCCAGGAGATCATCGACAACGGCACCTATGCCGAGATCCTGGCCGAGTGGAACGCGGAGGCCGGCGCGATCGACGAGGCGACCGTCAACGCCGGCGAGTGATCCAGCGGCACCCGTCAGCAGCGACAGTCAGCGAGGGCGATCTTCGTGTCAGACTTCCGCGAGCCACCGTCCCCCGCCTCGAAGGACGAGCCCCCGGCCGTCGATGAGTCGGCGGCCGAGGTGCCGCCCGAGGACATCGTCGCCATCCCGGTGCGGCACTGGGGACGGTGGATCGGCGCCGTCATCGTGCTGGCGCTGCTCGGCGCGGTGGTGTGGGCCTTCGTCCAGGCCAAGATCAACTGGGATGTGGTGGGGGAGTACCTCACCTACGACACCATCGTCGAGGGCGCCGGCAAGACGCTCTGGATCACGCTGCTCGCCATGCTCCTGGGCGTGGTCCTCGGCGTGATCCTGGCCGTGATGCGGCTCTCCGCCAACCCGGTGCTCTCCAGCGTGGCCTGGGGCTATATCTGGTTCTTCCGGGGCACTCCGGTGCTGGTGCAGCTGTTCCTCTGGTACAACCTGTCGTACATCTTCGACACGGTGAACCTCGGGTTCTACAAGGACGAGATGAACGACGTCATGACGCCGTTCCTCGCCGCGCTGCTGGGCCTTGGGCTCAACGAGGCCGCCTATATGGCGGAGATCGCCAGGGCCGGCATCCAGTCAGTCGACCGTGGGCAGACCGAGGCGGCGCACGCGCTCGGGATGAACAACGGCAAGACGTTGCGCCGGATCGTGCTCCCGCAGGCGATGCGGGTGATCATCCCGCCCACCGGCAACGAGTTCATCAACATGCTGAAGACCTCGTCGCTGGTCTACGCGATCCAGTACAACGAACTGTTCCGCGCCGGCAATACCATCAGTTCCCGAAACCTCGCGGTCATGGAAATGCTGCTGGTGGTCACCGCCTGGTACTTGGTGCTCACCACGGTGTTCAGCATCGGTCAGTACTACCTGGAACGGCACTTCGCCAAGGGCAGCCAGCAGGAGCGGTCGCCCACCGCCTGGCACCGGGTGCGCACCCAGCTGACCAGCTTCCGCACCAAGAGTCCCACCGGCCCGGCCGGCGGCTCGGGCGATTCCGGTGGCTCCGGCGGCTCCGGCGGCTCTGACGCGAGTGGAGGGTGAACGCGATGTCCGACGAAGCGGCGTCCGAGCGGCCGGCATCCGACCCGGCCCTGGCCGAGCGACCGACCGTCGACGCCACGGTGGTCGACCTCGCGAAGCCCGGCGAGCCGGCGTCCGACCATCCGATGGTCAAGGCCGAGCGGGTGCACAAGCGCTTCGGCGTGGTCGAGGTCCTCAAGGGCATCGATCTGGAAGTCGCCTTCGGCGAGGTCTCCTGCGTGGTGGGCCCCTCGGGGTCCGGCAAGTCGACCCTGCTGCGCTGCGTCAACCACCTGGAGAAGATCAACGCCGGCCGGCTCTGGGTGGACGGCGAGTTGGTTGGGTACCGGCAGCGCGGGGACAAGCTCTACGAGATGCGGGAACGCGAGGTCGCCCAGCAGCGCCGCGATATCGGCATGGTCTTCCAGCGCTTCAACCTCTTCCCGCACATGACCGCCCTGGAGAACGTGATGGAGGCGCCGGTCCAGGTCAAGCGGGTGCCCAAGGCGGAGGCCAGGGAACGCGCCGCGCTGCTGCTGACCAGCGTGGGCCTGTCCGACCGGATGCTGAACTACCCGGCGCAGCTCTCCGGCGGGCAGCAGCAACGGGTCGCCATCGCCCGCGCGTTGGCGATGGAGCCGAAGCTGATGCTCTTCGACGAGCCGACGTCGGCGCTCGACCCCGAGCTGGTCGGCGAGGTGCTGGACGTGATGCGCAAGCTCGCCGAGTCCGGCATGACCATGATCGTGGTCACCCATGAGATGGGCTTCGCCCGTGAGGTGGGCGACAGCCTGGTCTTCATGGACGAGGGCGCGGTCGTGGAGACGGGCGCCCCGCGCGATGTGCTGGGCGATCCCCGCGAGGAACGCACCCGCGCGTTCCTGTCCAAGGTCCTCTGAACCCCGGGGTGCGCTGAGGCGGCGACGCCGCGACGTTCGGACGTTTGGACGTTCCGGCGTTTGGACGTTCCGGCGAGCCGCCGCCGTGCCGTGGCCGGCCCGCGCCGTCGCGGCGCGGGCCGTCGTAACGGCGGCCGTCGCCGGGCGGGCCCGGGATCGGCCGTCTGGGGTCAGCCGCCGGTCAGCGGGATGGTCCAGGCGCCCAGGGGGGTGCCGTCCACCGGGGTCAGCTGGCCCGACTTGCTCCACCCCTGGGACTGTGCCGTGGTCTGCCCCGCGACGTTGTCCGGCTCGATCAGCGCCAGCGCCACGGAGGCCGTGCCCCGGGAGAGCAGCTCGCGCAGCAGCCGTCCGGCCAGCCCCTGGCGCCGCCGCCGCGGGTGCACCAGCAGCCCGGAGACCACGAACACGCGGCGGGAGTCGGCCAGTTGAGGCAGATCCCGCGCCTCCTCGCGGAATCCCGGCCACCATGAGCCGTACTGCTCGGCGACGAAGCCATAGGCATAGCCGGCCGGCTGTGGATCGCCCGCCAGCACCAGATCGAAATCCGGCTGCTGCACCTCGAAGTCGACGAAGCGGCGCAGAAAGGCCGCCCGATCCGGCGGCGCGCCCGGGATGTCGTCACGCGAGGCGGCGGCATACAGATCACCGAGCTGCTCGCGCTCCGTCTCGGCCTGCCATCTGCTGAGCCGGCGAATGAACAACGTCCCCATGTCAACCTCCCCGAAAAGATTCATCTTTCCACCTCAGGACCGCTTCGGGAATGGGACCGTGCGGTTCTGTATGGAACATGCGGTGGGTGGGGTGGCCCCTGGGCGGTGACCCGGCTAGCGTGCGCGGCATGTTCGCCGCATATGTGAGCCATTTTGACCAGGACCAGCCGCTCAGCGGACTACGTCTCGGCGACCGGCCCGTTCCCGAGGTGGCACCGAACTGGGCACGGGTGCGGGTGCGGGCGGCCTCGGTCAACCACCACGACCTGTGGTCGTTGCGCGGGGTCGGCCTGGGCGAGAGCGCGCTGCCGATGATCCTGGGCTGCGACGCCGCCGGGGTGGACGAGGAGGGGAACGAGGTGGTGCTGCACTCGGTGATCGGTGACACCGGCCACGGGGTGGGCCCGGACGAGCGCAGGACGCTGCTCACCGAGAGGTACCAGGGGACGTTCGCCGAGTATGTGACGGTACCTCGGTGGAATCTGCTGCCCAAGCCGCGCGAGCTGTCCTTCGAGGAGGCCGCCTGCCTGCCGACGGCGTGGTTGACGGCCTACCGGATGCTCTTCAGCCGGGCCGATGTGCGGCCGGGGGACAGCGTGTTGGTGCAGGGCGCGGGCGGCGGGGTGGCCACGGCGGCGGTGATCCTGGGCGCGGCGGCCGGGTTGCGGATGCTGGTCACCAGCCGGGACGAGGGCAAGCGGGCACGGGCGTTGGCCCTGGGCGCCGAGGGGGCCTACGAGCCGGGGGCCCGACTGCCCCGGCGGGTGGACGCGGTGCTGGAGACGGTGGGCTCCGCCACCTGGCGGCATTCGGTGCGCTCGCTGCGGCCCGGTGGCACCCTGGTGATCTCGGGCGCCACCTCGGGGCAGAGCCTGCCGGAGGCCGAACTGAACCGCGTCTTCTTCCTGGAGCTGCGGGTGGTGGGGTGCACCATGGGCAGCAAGGAGGAGCTGGCCTCGCTGCTCTCCTTCTGCCAGGCCAAGGGGGTGCGCCCGCTGATCGACTCGACGCTCCCGCTGGACCGGGCCGGCGAGGCGCTGGGCCGGATGGAGCGCGGTGACCTCTTCGGGAAGATCGTGCTGACTCCCTGACCCGCCGGCCCGCCGGCGCGGGGCCGATCACGCGGGGCCGACGGCGGCGGGGGCCGGCGTCAGGGCCGGGGTGAGCGCAGCATGGCCACCAGATGGGCCGAGGCCACCGAGAGATGGCGGCGGGCCTCCCGCAACTGCTCCTGGCTGACGCCGTGGTCGCGGGCGGCGTCGCGCACATCGTCGCGGAATCTGTCCAACAACTGTTCCAGGGCCCGCGCCGGATCCGCCGGGGGCTCGCCACCCTCCCGGGCCGTGGCGGCGTCCTCGGCCGTGGGCGGCGCCTCGTCCTCCGGCGGCTGGGACCAGCCCCCCGGCCAGGGCGCGTGCGGTTCGACCCAGCGGCTCCAGCCGCCCAACTCGCCGCTGAGGCCGTCGAACCCGGCGCGGACCGCGCCGGGCCAGTCTCCCGCGCTCGCGCGGGAGCGCACCTGCTCCTGGATGCGGCGGGCGGCCTGCTCGAACTGCTCCCGGCCGACCCCGTCGGGGCCGCCCTCAGGACCCTCAGGCCCCTCCGACGCCGGAGGCGCCGTGGAGCGCGCCCGCCTGGCCCCCTGCCTGGCCCATCGGGCGTGCCGCCGCCAGTCCTGGTGGCCCTCGGGGCCCTGGCCCTCCGCCCCGGGGCCGCCGCCGGCCCTGGCGCGGAGGATCTCCTCCCTGAGCTCCTCGGCCGAGCCGCTGACATCCTCGCGGATGCCGGCGGCCAGCGCGGCCAGCGACTCCCCCAACTCGCGTTCCAGCGCGGCCAGTTCGTGCTGGCGGTTGGCCAACTCCCGCTGGCCGTCGGGAGTCAGCGAGTAGACCTTTCGGCCGCCCTCCTCCGTGTGGCTGACCAGGCCCTCGGAGGCCAGCTTCGCCAGCCGGGGGTAGACCGTCCCGGCGGAGGGCGCGTAGAGGCCCTGGAAGCGCTCCTCAAGCAGGCGGATCACCTCATAGCCGTGCCTCGGGGCCTCCGCCAGCAGCTTGAGCAGGTAGAGGCGGAGCCGGCCGTGGCCGAAGACAGGAGGCATCTCACATATCCTTACGGGCGGTGGTGGGGCGGTCGTCTCGCGCCTCGTCGGCGGGGGGCGAGGACGCCTCCACCGCCGGGCCTGGCAGCAGCACCACGGGGCCCGACACGGAGGAGCAGCTGATCGTGCCGGCCCCGGAACCGAGCCTGGCGGAGAGATGCCTGGGGCGCCAGCCACCGACCCGCATCCCGGGAATCGCGCAGGAGATGGCGCCCGTGATCGTCTGCCCGCTGATCGCGGCGTTCGTCTGCTCGGGGACGCGTACCGCCAACTCGCCCGAGATCGTGCCGAGTCGCACATCGGGCGGGGGAGCGGCGTCGGCGATATCGACCACCAGGCTCCCGCTCACGGACTCGGCCTTGAGGCTGGGGCCGCCGCTCTCCAGGGCCGTCAGATCCCCGGAGACGGAGTGGAAGCGCAGCGGCCCCGTGATCGACTGGGCCGCGACGGCCCCGGAGACCGACTCGACGGAGACCCGGCCGCTGAGCCCCACCAGGGTGATGTCCCCGGTGATCGTGTTGACCTCGCAGGGGCCCGAGGCGCCGCTGATCATCATCTCGGCGCCGACCGCGGCGAGCGCGATCCGGCAACCGCGCGGCACTGAGAGGGAGATCACCGCCTCCCGAGGGGCGCGTCGGCGGGAGAGCCAGGGCAGGAAGCCCTGCCACGGCAGATCGCGATAGCCCACGACCAGGCGCTCGCCCGACAGGCTGACCAGCAGCGGTGGGCCGCTGACCGCCGAGACCTCCAGACGGGCGACCGGCTCATCCGTGCCCACCACGTTGACCGTGCCGCCCATCACCCGGACCTCCAGCACCTGGACCGGGTCCTCCGAGAAGGAGAGCTCGCTGGGCTCGGCGATGGACCACTCGTCGTTCCGCGCCATCGCGCCTCCCTTGGATCACGGCCCACCGGCCGGCCACACACGTCCCTGTCGCTTCCGACAAGGAACACGATATATCGCGTGTGGCTCGCGTCAAGGGTCGGGACCGCTCTCGACGTTCGGGCAGTTGCGCGTTCATACCGTGCGCGCCGGCGCGCACCGGCGCGCAAGCCTGTCGTCCTCCGACGCGCCCCCAGCTACGCTCCGGTCTTCCTCGTCTCCCGCGTCTCAGACCCTCAGTCGTCTCCGTCGTCCTCGTCGTCCAACCTGGCCAGCCAGGTGGCGAGTCGCTCGATCGGCACCTCGAAGTCCGGGTTGAGATCCACGAAAGTGCGCAGCTGCTCGGCGAGCCAGTCGAAGCTGACCTCCTCCTCGCCACGTCGCTGGGCGAGTTCCTCGATGCCTCGGTCGGTGAAGTACACGGCGTGCTCCAAGCTCCACTAGGGGGACGCGGTTACGGACGTGATGACGGGGTGGCGGCGTAAAGAAAGCTCAGGATAGGCAACTGTCGGTGGCGGCCGGTAACCTGCCTGCACACGAGGAGCGACGGGGGTCTCATGAGCAGCGAAGTCACCCGGGTCAGCCTGCCGGACGGCACCCCGGTCTGGGCCAGGATCTCGGATGCCGAACAGGTCCAGGTGCCCGAACAGCAGCCGCGCTCCGGCTTTTCGGGCTCCGGCTACACGGACACGGGCATCGCCCAACGCGCGGCGGCCCAGCTGGACAGCTTCCGTGACCTCATCAGCGGCGTCGCCGCCTCGGTCGCCGACGGCGTGCGGGACGCCCGCCCCGACGAGGTCAGCGTGAGCTTCGGCATCGAGCTGACGGCCAAGGCGGGCAAGGTCGTTGGCCTGCTCGCCGACGGCGAGGCCAAGGGCGCCATCACGGTCACGCTCACCTGGCGGGGCACGCCGGGCGTCGGGCCCACCGGGGACGCCACGTGACATGGGGGGACATCGGGGGCGCACGGCCGGTGGGTGAGGACCCCTTCGAGACCCTGGCGCCGCTCATCGCCGCCGCCACCGTGCGCATCCATCCGCCGCCGACCGGGTATGCCGAGGGCGAGCCGCCGCCGCCACCGCGCGGCAGCGGGTTCTTCGTCGCTCCCGAGTGGGTGCTCACCTGCGCTCACGTGGCCCTGGGCGGGGGTGGCGGTCGGGAGGGGAGGCGCGAGGTGGGGCTGACCTTCAAAGGCGTGGACCGCCCGGTCGCCGGCCGGGTGGAGTGGGCCGAGCCCGAGGAGCCGCCGCCCGGCGGCGGCTTCTGGCCGGCCCCCGATCTGGCGCTGGTCCGGCTGCTCGAACCGCCGCCGCCAGGCCCTCTCGGCCCGGGCTGCGTCTGGCTCACGGAGCGCACCGCCCGCGTGTTCACCCGCGATGAGGTCGCCTTCTTCGGCTTCACCGAGGTGGCCGGCGCCTTCGAGGACATCAGCGGGCGCTGCACCATCAAGGGCCAGATGGGCGGGGACGGGCTGCTCCGGCTCGGCAACGAGGACGAGATGCTCGCCGGCGTCTCCGGCGGGCCGCTGGTCGATCTGGCGCGCGGCGAGGTGATCGGTGTGATCAAGGCCCGCAGGGACGGCAGTGACGGCGGGCTCGCCACCTCGGTCGTCCAGTTACGGAGCCTCCCGGACCCGGTCGGCCCGGTCACCGCGCTCGCCGACGACGGCTATCAGCGCGTGCTGCACGCCCATGACACGTTCCACGTCGAGCGCCACCGGGACGGGGCCTCGGACGAGACCACCTGGACGGACGCGCAGAGCGAGCTGACCGCCGGCGCGCCTGGCGCCCTCACCCCAGGCCAACGCGTCGAGTTGCTGGGCCTGTTCGCCGATCTGCCCCCGCCGGTCTCGACCAAGCAGCTGGCCGAGGTGATCACCCGCGTGCGTGGTCGCCCCTACGGGGGCACGCTGCCCGCCCCCCGCGCCTGGCGGGACGGCCTCGGCCTGCTCTACGACCTCAGACAGGGCGTCACCGAGCTGGAGGCGGTGCTGCGCTACGCGATCTTCGTGGCCACCGAGGAGCGGCCCTTCCCGGCGTCGGCTCAGGCCGAGAAGGCCCTGCGGGAGTGGGTGCACCGGCTGGCCGCGGTACTGCCGGGCCTGCCGCGCCGGGTGCGCAACCAGCTGGGCCTTGAGGAGGAGGAGCAGCTGCGGCGCCGCGCCGACCAGCAGCGCCGATCCGCCAGGTTCGACCCGCTCCTGGAGACGGAGTGGGAGCTGCTCGACCTCCCGGAGGAGCGGGCCGGCGAGGTGGATTCCCATGTGCTGCTGGAGATCACGCCGCACGGCTGGGAGCAGGGCCGTTACGACTGGCGGGTCTGTGCCGTCAGGGGCGACGGCCAGCTCACCTCCATCGCGGAGGAGTTCAGGGCGGTCGGCCCGGGCGATCCGCCAGGACCGCTGCGGGCGGCGCTGGCCGAGGCGTTCCGGCGCGGTGACGAGCCGCGCAGCCCGGTGCCGCTGCATGTCGCCGTGCCCTACTCCCTGCTCGGCTTCCCCGTGGAGCGGTGGCGGCTGGCGCAGGACGGGCCCACGCTGGGCGAGCGCCGCCCGGTGGTGGTGCGGTGCACGAACCCGGTGGCGGGCGCCGAGGACAGCGAGGAGATGCGCACGCTGCGGCTCAACCGCTGGACCAGTCAGCATCAGGGGCGGATGGTTCCCGACATACTCGACTGCCACGCCGAGTCCACGGGTTCGCTGCCCAGGACGGTTCCGCTGATCGCTCGCGATCCGGCCACCGTTCCGGTGCTCTGCCACACGCCGGCCAGCGGTGGTGAGCCGGCCGCGCTGCATCGGGTGATGGCCAGCGGGTACAACGTGATCCTGTGGCGACGGGAGATCGCGGAGCGCGATCCGGAGTGCGGCGACTTCCACCAGGGGGTGGCGGGCGCGGTCGGCGGCGCCGGGCAGGCGGGGCGGCTGCCCGCGGCGCTGTGGCGGCTGCGCGAGGCCGCGGCTGGCAGCGCCGCCGAGGCCGGCTGGTCCAGGCAGCTGGCGCTGCTCTACGCCGACCCCCGGGGGCCGTTGCTCGGCGAGGACGACTTTCTGGAGGCGCCGTGAGCGAGCGCGGCCCGGCCAGGTTGACCCGATCCGCCCCGCCCTTCCTCTGGGCGTGGTCCTTCTCCCCGGCTACGGTCGGGAGCGTCGAGGCCGGGCGGTCGCCTGCATGGCGGACAACCGATGAGGAGTATGCGGTGGCAGTCTCTGAAACCAATGGTCAGGAAGGTACCGCCGCCCACGAGTCGGCCGGCGGCGAGTGGTTGATCTACCGCGGCACGGGGGAGCGGCACGAGGGCATCCACGCGCTGCCCAAGCCGCCGCCCTGGCGGGACTTCGACGGTCAGCCGCTGGTCGCGCCGGGCCCGGACACGGACAGCGCGTCGGCGCGTCGGCTGGGCGCGTTCCGGCATCTCGCGGAGATGCATCGGCCCAGCGCCGAGGAGCTGGAGATCATAAACGCGGCGCTCTATCTGCGCCGCCCCCTGCTGGTCACCGGAAGCCCAGGCACCGGCAAGAGCACCCTGGCCCACTCGGTCGCCTTCGAGCTCGGCCTCGGCCGGGTGTTGCACTGGCCCGTCGTCAGCCGCAGTCGGCTGGAGGACGGCCTTTACCACTACGACGCCATCGCCCGCCTCCAGGACACCCAGATCGCCGCCAGCGGCCGGGCCGCCGGGGTGCCGGCGCCCCTGGTGCCCGGCGGGATCGGCAGCTATCTGCGGCTCGGACCGCTGGGCACGGCCTTGCTGCCCACGGCGAAGCCGAGGGTGCTGCTGATCGACGAGTTGGACAAGAGCGACATAGACCTCCCCAACGATCTGTTGAACGTGTTGGAGGAGGGCGAGTTCACCATCCCCGAGCTCCAACGGATCGCGGAGCGCGAGCCCGAGGTCGAGGTGCTCACGGACGACGGCACCCGGGTCACCGTCAGGGACGGCCGGATCCGTTGCCACTCCTTCCCCTTCGTGGTGCTCACCAGCAACGGCGAACGCGACTTCCCCGCCCCGCTGTTGCGCCGCTGCATCCCGCTGGAGCTGGGCCGCCCCGACCACGAGCGGCTGGCCACGGTGGTCAGGGCACATCTCGGCGACGAGCTGACCCGGGTCGGGGAGGATCTGATCAACCGTTTCCTGGAGCGCTCGCGCACCGAGCAACTCGCCACCGACCAGCTGTTGAACGCCATCTACCTCACCCACCACGCCGAGCTTCCGACCCGCGACCGGCTGGCCGACATGCTCATCCAGCGCCTCGATCAACCCAGGTAGGCTCCGATGTCCCAAGCGGCCGGCCGAGACCAACTGGCGTCCCTCATCGGGGCCCTGCGCGGTGCGGGGTTCGATCCCACCTGGGCCGAGCTGTCCGACGCCCTGTGGCTGGCGCAGTACACCGGCGCTTCGGCGCCCGACGCCGGCCACCGGGCCGGCGCGGGTCCTTCGGGGGCGCCCGGCGGCGCGCCGGACGCCCCGGCGCGCGCCGCCCGGGAGAGGCGCACCGACGAGGACGCGCGCCAGGGGAAGGACCAGAAGCGCCCCCGCGCCGGCGCCGGCAGGCTGCCGCGCCCCGAGGACGCCTCGGTGCTGCTCTACGCCGATCCGAGCGGCTCGGGACAGCCGGTCGACGGGCCGCCGGGCGAGGCGCTGCCGGTCGGCGTGCCCGAGGCCAGGGCGCTCCCCGGGCTGCTGGGAATGGAGCGCGCGCTCCGCCCGCTGCGCCGCTACACCCCACCCTCCAGGCCCTCGAACACCGGCCGTGGCCTGAGTCTCGACGAGCAGGCCACCGTGCACCAGACGGCGCGCGCCGGCGGGCTTCTCACGCCGGTCTTCCGTGCCGAGCCACGCGGTCACACGGATCTCCAACTGCTGATGGACGCGGCCCCCGCGATGCGGGTCTGGCAGCGGATGCTGGGCGAACTGGCCGAGGTCTTCGGCCGGTTGGGCGCCTTTCGGGACATCCAGGTCCACTATCTGCACCGCTCGCCCGACGGCAGCCCGGCGGTGAGCCGCCGGTTCGCCCCGGGGGACGCCGCGCTCCGCCCCGCCCGTCAGCTGCGCGACCCCACGGGCCGCCGGCTCACGGTGGTGGTCAGCGACTGCACGGGACCCCTCTGGCGGGAGGGCACGGCGCACCGCCTGCTGCACGCGCTGGCCCGGCACGCCCCCGTCGCCGTGGTGCAGCCGCTGCCCCAGCGGCTGTGGGCGCGCACCCGGCTCCCCGCCAGCTACGGCACCCTGCTGCGCGAGGAGGGCCCGGCCGCCTCGGTGCGGCTGCGGTTCACCGTCGACGGGATGGCCGCCGCGCCGCCGGTCGACCCGGCCGCCGTCGCGGTGCCCGTGCTGCCGCCGACCGCCGTCGCTCTGGGGGCCTGGGCGAGCCTGCTCGCCGGCACCGGCGTGGGCTCGGCGCCAGCCGCCGTGGGCTGGGTGCTGGCCGACCAGCCGTCAGCCGCGCGCCGCCGCGCCCCGGCCGGGGGCGGCCGTTCGGCGGCGGCGCTGCTGGCCAGGTTCCGCGCCACCGCCTCGCCCGGCGCGGTGCGGCTCGCGGTCTGTCTGGCCGCCGCGCCGCTCTTCCTGCCGGTGATGCAGCTGATCCAGCGCACCATGCTGCCCGACTCAGGCCCTGCCGAGCTGTCCGAGGTGCTGCTCAGCGGCCTGCTGCGCCGGCTGGACGGCGCCCTCTCCGACGGCCTCTGGTACGCCTTCGTCGACGGGGTGCACGACGAACTGCTCGCCGAACTCGGCCATGACGAGGCCCTGTTGGTGCTCAAGCACTGTTCCGGCTATGTGACCAGGCGATTCGGCGGCAGCGGCCCGAACTTCCCCGCCCTGGCGCTGGCCCAGCTCGCCGGCGAGGAATCGGGGGGCCCCGCGCGGAACGCCGAAGGCGAGGCCGACGAGGACGGTCGCCCGCTGCCCAGGCCGTTCGCCGAGGTGGCCGCGAAGGTGCTGCGCCGGTTCCTGCCCGAGGCCCCGCTGCCCGCCGGCAGCCCGCCGGGCGCCACCACGCCGCCGCCCTCCCGCACGGTGGGCCGGGCCAGGGCGCTGGCCGCGGCGTACGCCGCTGACGGCCAGGTGCGGCATCTGCTCGACGCCGTCCGGCTGCTGCGGCAGGCCACCGGCCGACGCCCGGCCGAAGGCCACCGCACCGACCCGGAGCTGTGGAGCGAGCTGGCCGAGCAGCTGCTGCGGCTCTGGCGGGTGCAGCGCGACGGGGAGTTGCTCGACGAGGCCAGGGTCGCGGCGGCGACGGCCGCCGCGCATCTCGGCCCGCCGCGCGGTCGGACGGTGCTGGCCCGGGTGTTGCACGCGGCGGCCGGGGAACGCCAGGCCGCCGGCGATATCAGGGGCGCGCTGGAGCTGTGGCGGCAGGCGGACCGCGAGTTCGCCGCCGCGCACGCCACGCCAGGACTCGACCGGGAGGCCGCCCTCGGGATCACCCTGGACCGCGTCGAGGTGCTCACCGCGCGGTGGCGCCTCGGCGGCGACACCGCCCTCCTACAGGAGAGCGTGGGCATGGTCGAGGCCGTGGCGGACGCCTGGCCGGCGGACGAGCGCCAGCCCAGCGGGCTGTGGCTGGCGCACGGCCGGGCGCTGCTGCGGCTGGCCGACGCGGCGGTCGAGGCGGAACGGGCCCGGGTGCACGCGGGTCAGGCCGCGGACTCGCTCCGCCAGGGCTGTTGGGCGCTGGAGAGCGAGAACGCGCCGGCGCACGCCCGGGTGCGCGCCCTGCTCGATCTGGTCGACGCGCTGCTCCGCACCGAGCACGAGTGGCAGCGCGCCGCCGAAGTGGTCGAGTCCGCCTCCCGGTTGGCGGAGGATCCTGGGCAGCACGCCGCCTGCCTGACCAGGGCGGGCCGCATCGAGATGCGTCGGTTCGGGGCCGAGGGCGAGGCGTCGGCCCTGGAGGCGGCGGCGGCACGGTTCGAGCAGGCGAGCCGCACGGTCTCCCGTGACCGCCCGGAGTACAGCGCGCTGATCGAGGAGTGGGGCGAGGCCCTGCTGCGCCGGGCCAGCCGCGAGGACGGCGGGCCGTTCGTGTCCCGCGCGGTCCGGGTGCTGCGGGACTGCCGCATGGAGACGGCGGCGGACGACGTCAGGTTGCCGAGAAGGCTGTTGCTGCTGGGGCAGGCGCTGACCGCCCGCTACCGGGACACCGTCGACATGGTGGATCTGCGGGAGGCCGAGTACCTCTTCCAACGCGCCGCCCGGCACGCGGCGGAGCCGTTCACCGAGGCCACCGCCTATCTGGAGCTGGGCGACACCCATCGCCGGTCGTTCGGGCACACCCGGAGCGTCGAGCGGCTCGACCAGGGGGCCGAGGCGTATCGCCGTGCCGCGACGGCCGCTCGGGCCGCCGAGGCGGACGCGATCGACCCGAAGGAGCCGGTGCGGCTGGCCGCGACGGCGCTCCACCGGCGCGGCCTGGCCTTCGAGTCGGCCAGGCGTCCGCTGGCGGCGGGTGAGGCGTATCGCTCCGCGCTCCAGCAGTGGCGCCGACTTCCCGATGGCGAGAAGGCCGGCGCGGAGACGGTCACCCGCCTGGAGGCGCTGCTGCGCTCCCGCTGAAGCCCGCGCGGCGGACGGGGGCCGCTGACGGCGGTCGGGGCGACTGCGGCGGGGTGCACGCGGCTCGCCGCCGTCCGGCGAGGTGCTGGTGCTCGGGTGGGGGACGGGGAGTTGGTGGCCGCTCGTCGGGTCCCGGTGTCGGGTGTGTGGCGGTCCTCCGCCGGGAGCGGTCCGCTTGCCGCCCGTCGGCTGGTGGGAGGTTGCTGGTCACGATGGTTGGGGCGCGGGGCGCGGGGCGCGGAGCGCGCGTGGCTCGTCGGGTGGGCAGTTGGCCGATCGCGGGTCGTCGGTGCGCGGCTTGCCCGCCCGTGAGGCTGGTGGTGGTCCGCCGGGAGGCCGTGCGCGGTGTCGGGCGATCGTGGGGCGGCGCGTGGTCGTTTCCCGGGAACTCGCTGGCCGGTCCGGTGGGGAGCGGAGCAGAGTGGTGGGTATGACGGCGATGACTCCGGAGTTCCTGCCCGGCCTGCGGCTCTCCCGGATCCTCTACGAGGAGGCGGTGCGCCCGCTGCTCGACAAGGAGTATCAGGGGCTGCGGTACGCCGCCGCGCGGGTGGGCGCGGGGTCGGAGGTGCTCGGGTTCGACACCGCGCGCTCCCCCGACCACGAGTGGGGGCCTCGGCTGGAGCTGTTCCTGACGCCGGAGGAGGCCGCCGAGCACGGCGCCGAGCTGCGGCGGCTCTTCCGGGAGCGGCTGCCCAAGGAGGTGCGGGGCTGGCCGACGCACTTCCACCACGAGGATCCGGACGATCCGGTCGGACTGATGCGGCCCACGGACGGCCCCGTCAACCACCGGGTCTCGGTGGGGGACGTCCACGGGTGGTTGACGGAGTGGCTCGGGAGCGGCGCCGGGGCCCTGGTCGGCGCGGGGCCGCGCGACTGGTTGGCGATGCCGCAGCAGCGGCTCGCCGAGGTCACCGGCGGGGCGGTGTTCCACGACGGCCTCGGCACGCTGACCGAGGCGCGGCGTCGTCTGGCGTGGTATCCGGACGAGGTGTGGCGGTATCTGCTGGCCTGTCAGTGGCAGCGGATCGGGCAGGAGGAGGCGTTTGTCGGGCGGTGCGCCGAGGTCGGTGACCAGCTCGGTTCGGCCGTGGTCGCCGGCCGGTTGGTGCGGGATCTGATGCGGCTCTGTCTGCTGCTGGGGCGGCGGTACGCGCCCTACAGCAAGTGGTTGGGGAGCGCGTTCGGGCGGCTGCCCGTGGCGGAGCGGCTCACGCCCTCGCTGCTGGGCGCGCTGGGCGCGACGGAGTACCGGGAGCGGGAGGCGCATCTGTGTGACGCCTACGAGGCGGTGGCCGGGCTACAGAACGAGGCGGGGCTGGCCGAGTGGGTGGATCCGTCGCGTCGGGGTTTCCACGGACGGCCGTTCCTGGTGCTGGGAGCCGACCGGTTCGCGCGGGCGTTGGCCGCGAAGGTCACCGATCCGGTGCTGCGGGGGCTGCCGCTGTCGGGCGGGGTGGACCAGTGGTCGGACAGCACGGATTTCCTCGGGCTGCTCGGCCCGGGGCGGGCCGCGATCGACGCCCTCGGGTGAGCGCCCGGGCGCCGGCGCGCGCCCGGCCGGGGCCCTCGGGAGGGGCGGTGCGCGTTTCTGAGGGGAGTGGGAGGGGAATCTCCGGTGAGGCTCACTGTGCGGGATCGGTGGGGAGGGGTCATGTTCATTCGTTCGCAGGAAACAGTTTCGGCTGGGGCTCTGTCGGAGCTGCCCGATGTGTTGGGGCTGAGCCTGGCGGAGCTGCGGGAGATCGACCATCCGGTGCTGAACACCGTGCTGGCCGAGCTGCGCGAGCGGGTCGCGCGTCCGTTGGAGACGATGTGGGACTTCACCGAGACCCCGCCCCTCTAGCTGACCGCTTGCCCCGGGTAACTTTCAGCCCGGTTGCGGTAATTACCCGACCGGAAAAGACCGGTTGAGTTTCGGTATTCGGCCGGATCGGAATCGTCCCCTTCCGACGATCCGGCATGGGACCTGGTTCGGAGGGGACGGACGCGCGGTGGAGAGCAGGGGAGAGGGAGCGGGCGCCGGGCGGGTCGCCCCGGTGCCGTTCCGGCAGTTCGTCGTCAAGGTGAACAGCCGTTGCAACCTCGCCTGTCGCTACTGCTACATGTACTTCGCCGCCGACGACGGCTGGCGCGAACAGCCCGTCAGCGCCTCCCCCGAGACGCTGCGATGGATCGCGCGGCGGATCGGCGAGCACGCCGCCGCCCATCGACTGCCCGCCGTCTCCCTGGTGTTGCACGGCGGGGAGCCGCTGCTCACCGATCCGGCGGTGCTCGGCGGCTTCGCCGAGCGGGTGCGGGCCGAGGCGCCGGCCGGATGCCGGGTGCATGTCAGCCTGCAAACCAACGGCACCCTGCTCACCGAGTCGATCCTCGGCGTCCTCGCCGAGCACCGGGTGCGGGTGGGGCTGAGCCTGGACGGTGGCCTGGCACACCACAACCGGCGGCGGGTCGACCACGCCGGCCGCGCCGCCTGGCCGGGAGCCAGCCGGGCGGCCAGGATGCTCGCCCAACCCCGCCACCGCGACGCCTATGCGGGCGTGCTCTGTGTGATCGATCCCGCAAGCGATCCGATCGAGGTCTATCAGTCCCTCCTGGAACTCGATCCGCCCGCCGTCGACTTCCTGCTGCCGCACGGCAACTGGACCCATCCGCCCCCCGGACTCGACGGGGCGGCCGAGGACACCGACCGGGCGACCCCCTATGCCGACTGGCTCTGCGCGATCTTCGACCGCTGGTGGCACGACGACCGACGCCGGGTGAAGATCAGGATCTTCGAGGAGTGCCTGGCCGCGCTGCTGCGGCTGCCCACCGCCGGCGGGCTGTTCGGGCTGCGCCCGTTCACCGCCGTGGTGATCGAGACCAACGGGGACATCGAGCAGATCGACTCGCTCAAGACGGCCTACCCGGGCGCCGCCGCCACCGGACTCTCCATCGCGCACCACACGTTGGACCAGGCGCTGCGGCATCCGGGAGTCGCCGCCCGCCAGGCCGGCGCCGCCGCGCTGGCCGACGCCTGCCGCCGCTGTCCGCTGCTCGCCGTCTGCGGCGGCGGGCACTACGCGCACCGCTACCGCGCCGGAGCCGGCTTCCGCAACCCCTCCGTCTACTGCGCCGACCTCACCAGGCTGATCCGGCATCTCGCCGCGGCGCTGCGGCAGGCGGTTCCGTCATGACCGGGCGGCCGGCCGGCGCGCTGAGCGCCGCCCAGCTCGCCGAGCTGGGCCGCACCGAGGGGGCCCCATCCACCCTCGCCGCGCTCAGCGCCGGCCAACACACCCGCAGGCTGCTGCTGTTGCGGGTGCTCCTCGACGCCATCCCGGCCGCGCCGCCCGAGGCCGCCGCCCGCGCCGCCGAGCACACCGCGCTCCTGGAGAGCGCCGAGCGGGCCGCGCCGGAGGCCGCCCGCCGGGTGCTGTTCTACCCCCTCACCGGCACCTGGGCCGAACGCTGCGCCCACCGCCTCGCCACCGGCGCCGGCGACGCGGCGGCCCGCGATCTGGCGCATCTCGGCGGGCTCGCCGCCGCCGCCGCGATCCGCGCCGGGCTCGACTTCCGCATCCGCACCACCGTCACCGCCGGCCGGGTCGCGCTGCCCACGCTCGGCGCGCTCACCACCGCGTCCCCCGACGGCGGCCCGGTGGAACTCGCCGCCCATGCCGGCCGGTTGACGCTGCGCCTGCCGGACGAGGCCCCCGTCTCGCTGCGTCCCGACCCGGCGGGGCACTGGCGCTCCGGGGACCCGCGCTGGGTCGGGCTGCACGCCCTGGACGGCGGCCCGCACCCCGTGCTGCTCGACGATCTCCACCCCGGCCGGCCCGCCCCCCGGGACACCGGGCACGCGCACGCGCTGCGCCCCGCCGAACGCGCCAGATGGTCAGGGCTCTGGCGCGCGGCGCTGCCGCTGCTGAGGCTGGGCGGCGCCGCCCGAGCCGCCGAACTCGCCCTGCTCGACTGCATCGTCCCGCTGCTGCTGCCGGCCGATGAGCACCAGGGGCACATCAGCTCCACCAGCCCCGGGGCCTTCGGCGCGGTGCTGGCCAGCGCCCCGCCCAACGCCGCCCTGCTGGCCGCCGGGCTCACCCATGAGCTGCAACACGCCAAGCTGGCCGCCGTCGGCACGCTGAACCCGCTGCACCACGAGGGGCCGAAGGCCCGGCACTGGGCCCCCTGGCGCCCCGACCCCCGCCCCTTCGACGGGCTGTTGCACGGCGCCTACGCCCATCTGGCGCTCGCCGGCTTCTGGCAGCAACTCGCGCTGGGGTTGCGCGATCCGGGGGCGCGCGAGACGGCGTGGGCGGCGCACAGCCGTTGTCATTTGCAGGTGGGCGCCGTGCTGCCCGCCCTGCGCGCCGCCCGGCGGCTCACCGACGACGGCCGGGTGTTCGTGCGCGCCCTGGCCGAGCGGCACGAGGAGTTGGGCTCGCCCGCGCCCCCCGAGGGCCACCTGGTGCGCGCCCGGGCGTATGTGGACACAGCGCGGACCGTCTGGCTGCGACAGCACGCCCGCGGCACGGTTACCTGACAGAGCTGAGGTGTATGTTTCCCAAGGGGGTAGCTGACGGGGCGTCGGCTCCGCTCCGCATCCGATCGAGCGGTCGACGCCGATCGCCGCAGTCGATGAAGTCGGTCGCGTGGCCGCTGAGGGAGGGCTCCGTGCAGGGTTCGGCTTACACCGTGGTTCCGGCCGCCGAGGGCGAGCAGATCACCGTCAGCTTCGCCGGGTACAACAGGCCCTGGGCGGTATGGATCGCCGACCGGCTGGAGCGCTACGGCTGGCAGGTCGCGTTCCAGCGCTGGGACCCGCCGATCGAGGCGCCGCTGGCCGAGGCGCTCAGCGATCTGCTGCTGGTCGAGGGCCGGATCCTGGTGATCCTGAGCGACTGGTACTTCAAGCTGGGCCCGCGCACCGACCAGGAGTGGAACGAGGCGCTGCGCGCCGTCGTCGCCCCCAACACCCGCCGGTTCACCGCCGTTTCCGTCTCCACCAGCCCGATGCCCACCGCGTCGGCCGCCTTCGGGGGCACCACCGAGCTGTGGGGCCTCGGCGCGCGGGAGGCCGAGCGGCGGCTGATCCAGCTCTTCGGCGGCGTCCGGGACCGCGATCCCTCCTTCGACACGCTCGGCGGCGCCCACCGGCCGCGCTTCCCGATGGACCTGCCCCATGTCTGGGGCGGGGTGCCGCGCCGCAACACCCGGTTCACCGGCCGGGAGCGCACCCTCCAGGAGATCCACGACCAGTTGCAGAGCGCCGAGCCGGGCGCGGGCGTGGTCGCCCTGCACGGCCTCTCCGGCGTGGGCAAGACCCAGGTCGCCGCCGAGTACGCGCACCGGTTCGCCTCCTCCTACGACCTGGTCTGGTGGGTGCCGGCCGACCAACGCGGCACGCTGCGCCAGCGGTTGGCCGAGCTGGCCCCCGCGCTCGACCTCAACACCGGCCCCGAGTACGGCGAGCGGCTGCGGGCCGTCGGCGACGCGCTGCGCCGGGGCGCCCCGTATCGCCGCTGGCTCGTGGTGCTGGACGACGCGGACCAGCCGGACGCCATCGCCGATCTGCTGCCCTCGGGCCCCGGCCATGTGCTGATCACCTCACAGAACCAGGAGTGGAGCGCCTACAACAGCAGCCCGCTCCCCGTCCCGGTCTACGAACGCGAGGAGTCGGTCGCCTTCGTCCGCCGCCGCGCTCCCCGAATCCCCGCCGCGGACGCCGACCGGCTCGCCGAGGCGCTGGGCGATCTCCCGTTGGCGCTCGACCAGACGGCCGGCTGGCTCAACGACTCCACGATGACGGTCGCCGAGTATGTGGAACTCCTCCACGACGACGGGGACATCGAGGTCGGCCTGCGCGTCGCCGGCGATTTCCGCAAGTCCTATCCGATGACGTTCTCCATCCTGCTCAACCGGCTGCGGGAGACGGTGCCGGAGGCGGTGGAACTGCTGCGGCTCTGCGCCTTCTTCGCGCCCGGCGCGCTCCCCGTGCAACTGCTGCGGGACATCCCGGCCGAGCAGCTGCCCGAGCAGCTCACCGGCCTGATGTCCGATCCGCTGCGCTGGAACACCGCGATCAAGAAGCTGGCGCAGTACTCGGTGATCCAGTTCGACCCCTCCAACGACGAGGACGATCCGGAGGCCGCCGGCACCATCCACCTGCACCGCATGGTGCACCAGACGGTACGGTCCGGTATGTCCGAGGCGGATCGGGAGCTGTTCTCCCGCGCCGCGCGGCGCGGGCTCGTCGCCGCCGATCCGGCGGTCGCCACGGACACCCGCCGCTGGGCCAGGTTCGCCCGCATCGTGCCGCATCTGGACCCCTCGGGCGCGCTGCGCAGCCGGCACGCCTCGATGCACCGGCTGATCTACAACTGCCTCCAGTACCTCTACCTCGCCGGCGAGTACTCGGCGGGCATCCAGCTCGCCGAACGCACCGAACGCGCCTGGCGCGAGGTGTTCGGCGAGGAACACCCGCTGATGGCCGGCCTGGCCTCGCTGCACGCCACGCTGCTCCGCGCCACCGGCGAGTACGCCCGCACCGAGCGGATCAACCGCGGGCTGCTGGCCCGCCTGGAGGCCGAGGGGCAGACGCAGGGGCTCGACGCCCTGCGGGTGTTGGAGGGCCTCGGCGCCGACCTGCGTGGGCTCGGGCGCTACTCCGAGGCCCTCCAGGTGAGCGAGCAGGTGCTCGCCGGCTGCCGGCGGCTCATCGACGAGGAGGACTTCCGCACCCTCAACGCCCACAACAACCTGGCCGTCACCCTGCGGCTGCTCGGCCGCTACCAGGACGCGCTCGCCGAGGACCGCCACACCCTCAGGGCCCGCAGGGAGCTGCTGCGCGCGCGCAACAACGCCTCCCTCTCCTCCGAGATCGCCTACGCGCTGGATCTGCGCCTGCTGGGCCGCTACTCCGAGGCCCAGTCCGTCCAGGAACAGAGCGTGGAGGTACACCACGCGGTGATGGGGCCCGACAACCCCCAGACCCTCCACGGCGAGCTCAACCTGGCGCTCTGCCTGCTGCGTTCGGGCGACCGCACGGCCGCCAACGAGCGGCTGGCCGCCCTGCTGGAGCGCGCCGAGCGGGTCCTGGGGGATCGCTCCCCGCTCACCCAACGCATCGCCGCCTGCTACTCCTTCGTGCTGCGCGCCCATGGCCAGCTGGATCTGGCCCGGAAGATCGGCGAACGCACCATGCTGCGCTACCGCGAGGCGCTGGGCCCGCACCACCCGTACACCATCGGCACCACGGCGAACCATGCCCTGTTGCTGCGCGCCGCCGGCGAGCGGGCGGAGGCGCGGTCCATCAACG
The DNA here is from genome assembly GCF_020740535.1 of Streptomyces profundus. Classification (NCBI taxonomy): domain Bacteria; kingdom Bacillati; phylum Actinomycetota; class Actinomycetes; order Kitasatosporales; family Streptomycetaceae; genus Streptomyces; species Streptomyces profundus. The sequence continues at coordinate 1,952,829 of NZ_CP082362.1, read as the reverse complement.
AGACATGCCTGACGCGGATGACGGAGGCGCTGGGCCCCGACCATCCCTGGACGTTGGGTACCGCGCTCAACCTCAGCGCCGACCGCAATCTGGACGGCGATGTGGAGAGCGCGGCCCAGCTGAGCCGGGACACGGTGCGCAGGGCCGGCCGATTCCTCGGCGGGAAGCATCCGTTGGCGCTCTCCGCCAAGGTCGCGCACGCCACCGATCTGCGGAACCTCCGGCAGCGCGCGGAGGCGGACCGGGCGGAGACCGAGGCGATCTCCGGCCTGATCGCCACCCTGGGCTCGCAGCACGCCCACACCGTCAGCGCCCGCGCCCGGGTGCGCCCCTTCTGGGACTTCGAGCCGCTGCTCACCTGACCCGGCCCGGTATCGAAGAGGCACAGAAGCAAGGAAGCACAGAAACGGGGCCACCGCGTGTGCGGTGGCCCCGTTCCGTATCCCTCAGCGCGTCAGCGGCGCCTCAGGGCCTGTCACAGCCCGAACACCTCGTCCAACAGGGCCTGCTGCTCCGCCTGGTGCCGCTTCGCCGAGCCGACGGCCGGCGAGGAGGAAGCGGGGCGGGTCACCGGGATCAGCTGGCCGGGGATCTCCACCGCCTGCGGCAGGTTGAGCGCAACAAACGGCCAGGCGCCCTGGTTGGCCGGCTCCTCCTGGGCCCAGACCACGCGCTCGGCGTGCGGGAACCTGGCCAGCTCGGCGCGCAGCTCCTCGCTGGGCAGCGGGTAGAGCCGCTCAAGACGCACCAGCGCCACATCGTGGGCGCCGCGCTTCTCCCGCTCGGCCGCGAGGTCGTAGTAGACCTTGCCGCTGCTCAGCACCACCTTGCGCACCTGCTGCGGGTCGGCCTCGGCGTCCCCGATCAGCGGCCGGAACCCGCCGGAGGTGAACTCCTCGGCCCGCGACGAGGCGGCCTTCAGCCGCAGCATCGACTTGGGGGTGAAGACCACCAGCGGCTTGTGGTGCGGGTTGTGCACCTGCCAGCGCAGCAGATGGAAGTAGTTCGACGGCAGGGTCGGCGCCGCCACCGTCATGTTGTTCTGCGCGCACAGCGCGAGGAAGCGCTCGATCCTCGCCGAGGAGTGGTCGGGCCCCTGGCCCTCGTAGCCGTGCGGCAGCAGCAGCGTGACGCCGGAGGTCTGGCCCCACTTCTGCTCGGCCGACGAGATGAACTCGTCGATCACGGTGGCCGCGCCGTTGGCGAAGTCACCGAACTGCGCCTCCCACATGACCAGCGCCTCGGGCCTGGCCAGCGAGTAGCCGTACTCGAAGCCCATCGCCGCGTACTCGCTCAGCAGCGAGTCGTAGACGTTGAACCTGGCCTGGTCGTTCGACAGGTAGAGCAGCGGGGTGTAGTCCTCGCCGGTCTTGCGGTCGATCAGCACCGAGTGCCGCTGCCCGAAGGTGCCGCGCCTGGAGTCCTGGCCGGCCAGCCGGACCGGGGTGCCCTCGATCAGCAGGGAACCGACGGCCAGCAGCTCGCCCATCGCCCAGTCGATGGTGCCTTCCTCGACCATCGCCGCGCGCCGCTGCAACTGCGGCAGCAGCCGCGGGTGCACGGTGATCCGCTCGGGGATGTTGACCTGCGACTCCGCGATCCGCTTGACCACCTCGCCGGAGACGCCGGTCTCCACCGTGACGGGGAAGTCGGGGCGCGGCAGCTGGACCTCGGCGGGGGCCGGGGTGACCGTGGCGTCCCTGACCTCCTTGAAGACCTTCTCCAACTGGCCCTGGAAGTCCTGAAGGGCCTGCTCGGCCTCCTCCAGCGTGATGTCGCCCCGGCCGATCAGCGACTCGGTGTACAGCTTGCGCACCGAGCGCTTCTTGTCGATCAGGTCGTACATCAGCGGCTGCGTGAAGGACGGGTTGTCCGTCTCGTTGTGGCCACGGCGCCGGTAGCAGACGAGGTCGATCACGACGTCCTTGTTGAACGCCTGCCGGTACTCGAAGGCCAGCCTCGCGACCCGACACACCGCCTCCGGGTCGTCCCCGTTGACGTGGAAGATCGGGGCCTCGATCATCCGGGCCACATCGGTGCAGTAGGTGGAGGACCTGGCGGCGGCGGCCGTCGCGGTGTAGCCCACCTGGTTGTTGATCACGATGTGGATGGTGCCGCCCGTGCGGTAGCCGCGCAGCTGCGACATGTTGAGCGTCTCGGCGACCACCCCCTGACCGGCGAAGGCCGCGTCACCGTGCAGCAGGATCGGCAGCACCGTGAAGTCCTTGCCGCCCCGGCCGATGATGTCCTGCTTGGCCCTGGCGACGCCCTCGACCACCGGGTCGACGGCCTCCAGATGCGAGGGGTTGGCGGTCAGCGAGACCTTGATCTGCTCCCCCGACAGGCCGGTGAACGTGCCCTCGGTGCCCAGGTGGTACTTCACGTCGCCCGAGCCGTGCATCGACTTGGGGTCGAGGTTGCCCTCGAACTCGCGGAAGATCTGCGCGTAGGACTTGCCCACCACGTTGGCCAGCACGTTGAGCCGGCCGCGGTGCGCCATCCCGATGACGGCCTCGTCCAGCTTGTCGGCGGCGGCCTCGTCCAGGACCGTGTCCAGCAGCGGGATAACCGTTTCCCCGCCTTCGAGCGAGAAGCGCTTCTGGCCCACGTACTTGGTCTGGAGGAACGTCTCGAACGCCTCCGAGGCGTTCAGCCGGCGCAGGATGCGCAGCTGCTCCTCGCGCTCGGGCGCGCTGTGCGAACGCTCCACCCGGTCCTGGATCCAGGTGCGCTCCTTGGGGTCCTGGATGTGCATGTACTCGATGCCGGTGGTGCGGCAGTACGAGTCCCGCAGCACGCCCAGGATGTCCCGCAGCGTGAGCATCGACTTGCCGGCGAAGCCGCCGACCGCGAACTCCCGCTCCAGGTCCCACAGGGTGAGCCCGTGCTCCGTGATGTCCAGGTCGGGGTGGCGCCGCTGCTTGTACTCCAGCGGGTCCGTGTCGGCCATCAGATGGCCGCGCACCCGGTAGGAGTGGATCAGGTCGAAGACCCGGGCCGCCTTGGTGACCTCGTCGTCGTGGTTGACGTCGATGTCCCGGTGCCAGCGGATCGGCTCGTACGGGATGCGCAGCGCGGCGAAGATGTCGTCGTAGAAGTCGTGCTCGCCCAGCAGCAGCTGGCTGAGCTGCCGCAGGAACTCGCCCGACGCCGCGCCCTGGATCACCCGGTGGTCGTAGGTGCTGGTCAGCGTCATGACCTTGGAGATGCCCAGGCGGTTGAGGGTCACCTGCGAGGTGCCCTGGAACTCCGCCGGGTACTCCATGGCGCCGACGCCCAGGATGACGCTCTGCGCCGGCATCAGGCGGGGCACCGAGTGCACCGTGCCGATGCCGCCCGGGTTGGTCAGCGAGGCGGTGACGCCGGAGAAGTCCGCCATCGTCAGCTTGCCGGTGCGGGCGCGGCGGACGATGTCCTCGTACGCCTGCCAGAACTCGAAGAAGGAGAGCGTCTCGGCGCGCTCGATCCCGGCCACCACCAGCTGGCGGTCGCCGTTCTTGTTCACCAGGTCGATCGCCAGGCCGAGCTTGACATGCTCCGGCTTGACCAGGGTGGGCTTGCCGTCCTTCTCGACGAACGAGTGGTTCATCGCCGGCATCGCCTTCAACGCCTGCACCATCGCGTAGCCGATCAGGTGCGTGAAGGAGACCTTCCCGCCCCTGGCCCGCTTGAGGTGGTTGTTGATCACGACGCGGTTGTCGAAGAGCAGCTTCACCGGGACCGCGCGCACCGAGGTGGCGGTGGGCACGTCCCGGGAGGCGTTCATGTTCTTGACGACGGCGGCGGCCGGGCCGCGCAGCGTCACCAGCTCGGGACCGGCCGGCGCCTCCTTGGCCTCCGCCTTGGGGGCGGCCTGGGGAGCCGGCTTCGCCTCGGCCTTGGGGGCCTGTGCCTGTGCCTGTGGCTTGGGCTCGGGGGCCTTGGCCGGCGCGGCGGGCCGCGCTGCCTGGCTCGGCGCCGGCGTGGCCGGCCCGCTCGGCGCGGCCGGTTGGGCCGGCGCAGCCGCGGGCGCGCTCGACCGCGGCTCGGCGGCGGCCTGCCCGTCGGCGGCCGGCTTGGTCTGGGCCGAGTCGCCTCCCGGCTGGTAGTCGGCGAAGAAGTCCCACCAGGCCCGGTCTACCGAGTTCGGGTCCTGGAGGTACTGCTGATAGATCTCGTCAACAAGCCATTCGTTGGCTCCGAAGCCGGCGGCAGAGTTCTTCTGCGCTTCTCGATCGGCGTCAACGCTTGAGGTGTTCGGGGACTGTGGCGACACGGCGGCAACCGCCCTCTTCCGCTTCGCAAGGTCATGGACAGCGGAAATCAAGGCTACGCCCCTGGGCGCCCCCGGCGCAGTCCGCACCCGCCATACGTGGCCTACACCACACCGAAGTCCGTGTTTCGAGGCAAGAAAGGACGGGAATTGCATCAAGTTCGGTGTGAACTGGCAACAAAATGGCAACGAAAGGATTGCGGTCGAACGTGACCGCGAGCACCCCCACGTTCAACTGCGGCGATGCCGGCCGGTGGGGCACGCGCTCCGTCGCGCGTGGTGAACCACGCCCCGAGGCGCCCGAGGTCGACGGGCGCCCAGCAGAGGCGTAGCCGCGACCCTACGTCAATTATTTGCCTGTGCGTTACCCGGCAGGGTGATCCTGATCCGGCAGCCCTTCCTGGACTCCGCGACCCCGATCGTCCCGCCGTGCAGATCGACCGCCCAGCGGGCGATCGCCAGGCCGAGCCCGGTGCCCCCGTCGCGCGCCTGCACGCCGTCGATGGTGCCCCGGCCGAAGCGCTCGAAGACCAGCTCCCGCTGCTCCTGGGGGATGCCGGGGCCCTCGTCCCGCACCTCGATCACCAACGCGCCCGGCGCCTGCCCGGGGCGCGCCACCACGGTGACCAGGCCGTTGCGCGGGCTGTGCTTGACCGCGTTGTCCACCAGGTTGGTGACCACCTGGTCAAGACGCTCGGGATCGGCCGTGGCCCGCAGCCCGCCGGGCACCACGTCGAGCCGCAGCTTGACGTCCGTCCTGGCATGGCCGCGCCCGAACGCCATCCGGGCGTCGCCCAGCACGGTGCTCAGATAGGACTCGACGCGGAAGTCGCGCGACTGGAGCGGCACCACGCCGTTCTCCAGCCGCGACAGGTCGAGCAGCTGCTCGACCAGCCGACCGAGACGCTCGGTCTGCCGCAGCGCCGTGGACATGGTCTCCGGATCGGCCTCCGAGACCCCGTCCACCACGTTCTCCAGGACCGCGCGCAGCCCGGCGATCGGGGTGCGCAGCTCGTGCGAGACGTTCGCCACCAGCTCCTTGCGCTGCCGGTCGGCGGCCTGGAGGTCGGCGGCCATCCGGTTGAAGGCGTGCGCGAGATCCCCCAGCTCGTCCCTGCGGGTGACCCGCACCCGGCGCCCGTAGTGGCCGCGCGCCATCGCCCGCGCCGCCGACGTCATCTCCAGCACGGGCGACGCGAGGCCCTGCGCCACGAACTGCGTGACCAGCAGCGAGGCGATGATCGCGATGATGGCGATCACCTGGAGGCCGATGTCGGAGCGATAGGCGAGCAGCAGCAGGACCGTGGTGATCCCGACGGAGATGATCACCAACCAGCCGAGCGCCGCCTTCACCGAACGGAACGGGTCGAGGGGGCGCAGCACCCGCCACAGCGTGTGGCCGTAGCGTCGCGCGGTCGACTCCCGAAGCACCTGCCGGTCAGCCCTCGGCGGTGGCCTGGCCCGTGGCGCCGTTCTCCCCGGCGAACCCGGGCGGCGTCTCCAGGGCGTAACCCACTCCGTGCACGGTCCTGATCCGCTCGGCGCCGATCTTCCGGCGCAGCGCCTTCACATGGCTGTCCACCGTTCTGGTGCCCGAGGCGTCGGCCCAGTCCCAGACCTCGGCCAGCAGCTGCTCCCTGGTGAGCACCGCGCGGGGCGAGCGGGCCAGGCACATCAGCAGGTCGAACTCGGTGGGGGTGAGGTGGATGTCCTTGCCGGCGGCGCGCACCCGGCGCTGGGTCCTGTCGATCTCCAGGTCACCGAGCCGGACGCTGCCGGGGCGCGGCGTGGTGGCCGCGACGGCGGCCCGCTCGATCCTGCGGAGCAGCACATGTGATCTGGCGACCAGCTCCCGCATGGAGAACGGCTTGGTCATGTAGTCGTCGGCGCCCACGCCGAGGCCGACCAGCATGTCGGTCTCGTCGTCCCGCGCGGTCAACATCAGGACGGGCACCGGGCGTTGCGACTGAACGCGGCGGCACACCTCCAGGCCGTCGAAGCCCGGCAACATCACGTCGAGGATGAGCAGGTCGGGGTGCCAGGAGCTGGCGGTCTCCACGGCGGCGGGGCCGTCCGCGGCGGTCTGCACCAGGAAGCCCTCGGCGCGCAGCCGGGCGGCGATGGCCTCGACGATGGTGGGGTCATCCTCGACAACCAGGACACGCCGCTGAGCCCCGGGGGTCGCCACGGTCGCGTTGTGGTGGCCAGCCCGCTCCGCCGCCTCCGGCTCGGACAGGCCGCCCGTGGGCGACGGCTTCTCCTGGTGCTCTCGATCCATTGGCGTTGTCCTGATTTCTGTTTGAGTCATCTATCCCGCCCCCGGGAAGGTCGTCATGCCAGACGGCTGGTGCTGGCGGTCAATGCCCTGATGAGCACTGCACAGCAGCGTAAGGCGGAAACTCAGGGCTCGGCTACGCGCTCCGGCTGGCGAGATGATGGCTGGCGAGAAACAGCACGTCGGGAACGCCTCGGACAACGGGCACCTCTTCGGTGCGAACGCGATCGAAGCCGGCATCTCGCAACATGTCAGGGAATGTCGCTGACGGTTGTGCGGACCACACAACGAGCGCCCCACCGGGGGCGAGTGCCGCACGGCACGCCGCCAGCCCCGTCGGGGAGTAGAGGCTCTCGTTGTCCTCGGTCACCGTCCAGTCGGGGCCGTTGTCGATATCGAGACAGAGAGCGTCATAGCGGGCACGGGTCTCGGCTTCGCGCAGATGGGCCAGTAGGTCGTTCTCGACCAACTCCACCCGGGGATCGCTCAACGCGGCGCCGGAGATGTCCGAAAGCGGTCCGGAACGGTGCCATTCGATGATGGCGGGCTCCCGTTCCAGCACGGTGATCCGTCCCCAACGCGGTTCGGCCGCGGCCTCGGCCAGCGAGAAGCCCACGCCGAGGCCGCCGATCAGCAGCCTCGGGGCCCGGGCGGCGAGCGCGCCGAGCGCGGACCGCACCAGCAGGCGCTCGGAGCGGCCGTCCGAGGTGTCCATCAGGAAGCAGCCGTTGGCGATGATCTGCAACAGCTCCCCGTGCCGGCGCAGCACCACCTCGCCGAAGGGGCCGGTGCGGCGGTCCAGCACGAGGGGGCGGCCGTCGTCGGGAGCCGTGCGCTCGTCGGGGGGGTGTGGGGGGTGTGGGGGGTGCGCTGGATCTTCTGGAGGTGCGGGGTGCCCGGGGGAGGAGGCCATGGGGACATCCTTCCGCATGGCGCTGCCCTCCCCCGGGCGGGCGGTCAGCCGTTGGCCAACGCCTGGAGTCGGTCGTAGGCCCCGTTGAAGAGGTTGTGGTCGCCGACGGTGGGCCCGGTCGAGGTGTACTGCCAGAAGGTGTGGAAGCCCCAACCGGCCGGCAGCGTCCCCGGGGTCGACGCGTAGCGGGCGATCCAGAGCGGGTTGGTGTTCCCGAAGCTCGCGTTGTTGCCCGTGCACTGGGTCCACCAGTCGGTGGTGGTGTAGATCACCACGTCACGTCCGGTGTGCGCCCGGTAGGTGTCGCTGAAGTCGCGGATCCAGTTGACCATCGCCGACTGGCTCAGGCCGTAGCAGGTGGAGCCGTACGGGTTGTACTCCAGATCCATCACCCCCGGCAGCGTCTTGCCGTCGGCCGACCAACCGCCGCCGTTGGTGGCGAAGTAGGTGGCCTGGGCGGCGCCGCTCGACGCGTTGGGCAGCGCGAAATGGTAGGCGCCCCGAATCATCCCGACGTCGTACGAGCCGTTGTACTGCTGGGTGAAGTAGGGGTTCTTGTAGCTGGTGCCCTCCGTCGCCTTCACATAGGCGAACTTGACGCCGCTGTTCCAGAGCGTGGACCAGGCGACGTTGCCCTGGTGGCTGGAGACGTCCACGCCCTCGACCGAGGCCAGCGGGTCGATGTCGCCGGGCGGGACGTAGCTGGTGTTGCCGCCCTCGTGTTCGAGGACGGTGGAGCCCAGGTGGGCGGAGCCGAAGTCCGGGTGGTGCTCGGGGTTCTCCGGGGGGCCGCCGTCCTCGGCGCTCGCCGCGCTGGGGGCGGTGAGGAGCAGCGCGAGGGCCGCGCAGAGCGCGCCGACGAGGGTGAGCAGGGTGCGGGGTGTGTGGGGGGTGTGGGGGAAGCTTCGGGTGCGGCGGCGGAGTGGACCGCCGTGCGCGACCGAGCCGGGAACGGGCATGGGACTGCCTTCCGGGACCGTGGTGTGGGGGGACGAGATGGTGCGCGCCGGCGGCCGTGGGGTGGCCGTAGCCGATGCGTCTTCTTCGACGGTAACGCGGGTAGACAGCCCGGGACATGGGGGTGCGCAGTTGCCTCGGGCCCGGTCCGCTGAACGACGTGAAAGCGGGGCCCTGCTCGGGCGGAGCGGTGCCGCGACGGGGTGCCGCTCGGCGGCGAACGGACGGCGGCGGGGGGCGGGTTGCTCCCGGGCGGCGGGGCCCTGCTCGGGCGGAGGGGAAGCGGCGGGTGTGTTTCTGGGGGGCGGTGGCTGGTTGGGGCGTGGATCGGCGGGGTGGGTGCCGGGGAGTCGGGTGGCCTGATCGGGTGGGGGAGTGTGGCGGTGGGGTGCTGGGACGGCGTTCCGGTGGGGCGGGGCCTGGAGTTGGGTGCCTCGGGTGGCCGGCTGGGGCCCTGCTCGGGCCGAGGTCTGCTCGGGGCGGTTCGGTGACGCGGTGTCGGCGGAACGTAGGAAGGCGAACTCCCGGCCTCTGCCGCGCATATGGGGGCGGCGGCCGGGATCGGGCGGGCGTGTCCGGGGCTGCCCGGGTGGGGCATGTATGTCCGCTCTCGGTCGGGGCGCGCGGGCCAGCGAAAGGGGACGGGGCGCGCGCCGGGAGTGGGAAAGCATGTTCCCGGCGCGCCCCCTTGAGGGCGGGCGTCAGCCGGCCAGGCCCACGATCACCCCGGTGGCGTCGTCATGGGTCTTGCCCCGCGGGTGCGCCTCGCCTTCGGGGTCGGCGGACTCGGCGGCCCTGACCTCGGCGATCATCGCGGCCGGGCCCCGCTCGGCCAGTGCGGTGAGCAGCTCCGGCCAGTCGCCGAGAGTGAACGTCTCCACCCAGCGGCCGAGCCCGTCGGTCAGGGCCGCCACCGTGTGCACCCGTTCCCTCGGCAGCGAGCCGGTGACGGCGAGGGTGGCGACCGACGGGTCGGCCGCCGCGGTGAAGAATCCCCCGGGCGCGTTGCGCGCGCCCTCCACGAAGGCGACCCGCTGATCGGGCGGCAGCCGGCGGGCGGCCGGCCGCAGTTGGTCCAACCGGTCGTCAAGCACCGCGCGCACCACGCCCGTTGACTCCCGAATGAGCAGAATAGAGTCGGAGAGCACCAGATATTCCACTGACTGGGCGTTCCAACGAACGCACACCACCGTGGCCTGGGGAGTGCGTCGGTGAGAAAGGTCACAGCTGGCCCGGTGGGCGTCCGCGGTGCGTGTGATGGAGTGGGCCAGACACTCCGTCAGGGGCACGCTGGGTGTCGCGCCGATCGCCGTCAGCAGCGCCCCGCCGAGCCGGGCCGAGAACCACGCCACCCCGTGTTCACAACCGGAATCGCCCGCCGGAGCGGTGACTCCGTCAAGCACGACCAAGGCGCCGCCGCCGGCCTCGGTCGGGGTGGCGAACGCCGCGAAGTCCTCGTTGGGGTGCCCGGTTGCTCCGGGCTCGGTGGCCGACTGGATGCGCATGTCCAACAGTCTGCCGTAGGGTGGCATTTGTTGGCGTTCGCTGCGGAAAGAGCCGATAGGTGCTGGGCCGGAGCTGATCTTGCCAGGAGCTGGGACGGAACACCAGCGAAAACCAGCCGAACTCATGGAGTCACCACCCCGACCGGCTGCCCTGAGCTTGTCCGCCAACTCCGGGGTGTTGTTCACTCCTTCGGGTGGCGAGGTCGGCCAGACCGCCTCCCGCCTGGTCGGCGCTGGCAAGGTCGGAGCCGAAGTGACGAGAATGCGAGCACAGGTGCGGAAGACGACATCGCGGGACGACGACGTTCCTTCTCCTTCCACACCGTCGGGTTCCCGGTCTCACGCGGCACGCCGACGGAGGGCCCGGGTCCGTACCCGGCTGTTGATCGCCCTGCTGTTGACCGGCATCGCCGTGCTGACGGCGGGGGTGCCGGCGGCGGTCGATCGTTATCGGGATCTCAGCGACACCCAAGCGCTGCTGGACGAGGCGGCGTTGGGGCAGCGTGCCGTCTCCCTGTCCCATATCCTGGCCGACGAGCGGGACGCGCTGGTGGTCGCGGCGGCCACCGGGGGCGCCGCGCTGGAGACGGCGCTCACGGACGACGCGGTGGCCCGCGCCGACCGGCGCACCGCCGAACTGCGCGAGGGCGTGGACGCCCAGCTCAGGGAGCTGCTGGAGACGCTGCCCGAGACGCGCGAGCGGGCGCTCGCGGGGGAGAGCTCGCCGGTCGAGATCCACGACGGCTACACCGCGCTGGTCGAGGAGTTGGACGGCGTGTTGCGCGCCGTCAGCCGGCGCACGTCGGGGGACGCCACCAGCGCCACCAGCGACGCGCTGCCCGATCTGGCCCGCGCGGTGCACGCCTCGTCGGCCACCCGGGGCCTGTTCGCCGCCGCCCAGGCCGGCGAGGGCGGTCCGGACGCGGAGCTCACCGCCCTGGCGCGGCGGGAGGCGATGCGCGAGGCGGCGGCCCTGGCCGACTTCCACGCCATCGCCGACCAGGCGGGCAGGGACGCCTACCAGCGGACGGTCACCGGCGGCGACGCGGAGGCGGCCGAGGAGTTCCTCCTCGCCCTCACCGACCCGCTGGCCCAGGACGCGGCCGGTGTCGACGGCGGCATGGCCGAGGTCGCCGAGGCGCTGGAGGCCAGGACGGGGCTCCAGCGCGGTGTGCTGGCCTCGTTGGCCACCGAGTACACCGAGGACGTCGAGGCGCTCAGCGATGAGGAGTTGACGGAGCTGATGATCACCGTCGCGGTGATCATCGTGGCCCTGTTGCTGGCCCTGGCGGTCAGCGTGCAGACGGCCCGTTCGTTGACCAGGCCGCTGGCCGCCGTCCGTCTCGGCACCCGTCGGGTCGCCTCCGACCCGGTGGGTCAGGAGCCGGTCAGATACGTCGGCCGCAACGACGAGTTCGCCGAGGTGGTCGCCTCCGTCAACGCCCTGCGGTCGCGGGCCGAGGAGCTCCAGCGCTATGCCGCCGAGGCCGAGCAGGACAGCGGCGGGCTGCGCGCCGAGCGGGATCGACTCCTCGCCGAGCAGCGCGAACTGACGGCCAGGCTGGCCGCCTTGCACGGCGCCGTGCACGGCATGTTCGCCCACCACGCACAGCGGCTGTTGGATCTGGTGGAGGAACAGCTCTCGGTGATCGAGGGCCTGGAGGAGCACGAGACCGATCCCGACCAGCTGGCGGTGCTGTTCTCCGTCGACCACCTCGCCGCGCGGATGCGCCGGCACAGCGAGAACGTGCTGCTGCTCGCCGGTGCCGAGCCGGTGCGGCTGCTGGACGCGCCCATGCCGCTGATCGACGTGGCGCGTGCCGCCGTCAGCGAGATAGAGCGCTACGACCTGGTGGAGACGGTGCCTCCGCCGCCGGTGCGGATCGTCGCGAGGGCGGCCCGGGACATCAGCCACCTGCTGGCCGAACTCCTCGACAACGCGGCGGTGTTCACCCCGCCGGGCGCCCGGGTGCGGCTGTCGGGGGCCTGGCGGGCCAGCGAGCTGATGCTGACCGTGGAGGACGAGGGCCGCGGCCTGTCGGAGGGCCGCCTCGCCGCATTGAACGCGCGGCTCGCCGACCCGGTCACCCCGCCGCCAGGATCGGACGCGGGCAACGGGCACGGCATCGGAATGGGCCTGTACACGGTGGCCAGGCTGGCCGCCCGGCACGGGTTGCGCTGCCGGCTGGTCGCCCGCCCAGCGGGCGGCACCACGGCCGAGGTGCTGGTGCCGGCCACGCTGGTGGACCAGGGCGGCGCGGCCGATCCCGGCCTCGCCGGCGAGACGATGGCGGGCCCCGGCACCGGTGGCTACCCCACCGTCCCCGCCGCCCGCACGGGCGCGATGCCGATCGTCCAGCCGCACCCGGGGCCCGGCTACGGCGGGCACGACGCGATGCCGGTGGCGCCCGACGAGGCGCCGCGCCCCGGGCGGCACGCCAGCCCGCCGGCGCACAGCGGACTTTCGGGCGCCCCCGGCGCCCCGGTGCCCGGCGGCGAGCTGCCGTCGCGTGAGCGACACCCGCACGCCCAAGAGCACTCCAGGGCGCCCGACAGCGCGCCGGCGGTCACGCACAGCGGCCTGCCGCTCAGGACCAGGGTGGCCTCCGCCTCGTCGTCGGGGCAGGACACGGGACGCAACCGCACGGTGGACGCCGAGGAGCTCCGCCGCCGGCTCGGCGGCTTCCAACGGGGGGCCAGGGAAGGGCACCGGGACGCCGCACGGGCGGCGGACGGGCAACTCGGCGGGGAGATCGGCGGTCACCCCGGCGAGCGGCCCGGCCCATATGGAGAGGAACAGCCTTCATGACCTCGGGGACTGGAACGCGGCAGCAGGCACAGAGCCACGGCGGGCGGAACCTGCGCTGGCTGCTGGCCAAGCTGGTGGACGAGGTGCCCGGGGTGATCTCGGTCGCCGTGGTCTCGACCGACGGTCTGCCGCTGCTCTCCTCGGAGACCGGCCAGGACGGGCAGCCGGGGCCGGGGGGCTTCACCGGGCCGCCCACCCCGCGCTGGCCAGGCGGGACGCCGAGCGGCGCCGCGGCCGACCTGGCCACGGTGGTCTCGGGCCTCGGCAGCCTCACCAACGGGGCCGCCTCGCTGATGGACGGCGGCTCGGTGAAGCAGACCATGGTGGCGATGGAGACGGGCAACCTGCTGGTGATGGCGATCAGCGACGGCTCCCTGCTCGGCGTCTACACCGAGCCGGACGCCGATATCAGCGTGGTCACCTACCAGATGGCCCTCCTGGTCGGCCGCGCCGGCCACCTCCTCACCCCGGAGCTGCGGGCGGAGCTGCGGCAGGCGACCAGCCCGATGCGCTGACCGCACGCCGGCGCGCGGGCCCCGGGTTCACGCCCGGGTCGTCGGCCGCACCGCGCCCTGGACGGGGAGGACCGCCAGCGGGGTGACGGCCACCGGCTCGCCGGGGGCCGGCGGGTGCACCACCGAGCCCTCGCCCGCGTAGACGGCGATATGGCTCGCGTCGTCGTGGTAGATCACCAGGTCGCCGGGCTGGAGTTGGTCGAGCGGCACCCGAGGCAGTCGCTCCCACGCCCGCGCGCTGGTGCGCGGCACGGTCGCGCCGGCGTGCTCCCAGGCGCGCATCGCCAGGCCCGCCGGATCGAAGGCGTCGGGTCCCTCGGCGCCCACCTCGTACGGCTTGCCGCGCTGCGCGAGGGCCCAGTCCAGCGCGCGCTGCCCGGCGGCGGATCCCGGACGGTCGTCCGTCGGGGGGTGCTCGGCGAGGAACTCCCGCTGCGCCTCCGCTGTGGTGCGCTCCTCCAGCGTGGCCAGCTCGGTCAGCCGCTCCTCGTCGAGCCCGGCCAGCAGGCCCGCCACCTCGTCCAGCCGCCGGTGCGCCTCGTCCCGCTGTGCGCGCTGTCGCTCGACGAGCGTCCGCTGTTCGTCCAGGGCCGCCGTGGCCTCGCCGGCGAGGCCGGCCGCTTGGCTCTCGGCCTCGGTGAGCCTGCTGATCTCGGCCAGCTGGGCGCTGGCCGCGCGGCGGGCCACCGTCCCGTCGTGCAGCGCCCGAGCCGGGTCGTCGCCGGTCAGCAGCAGCCGCAGCACCGGCGGGAGGTCGGCGGCCCCGCCGTGGCGGTACTGCGCGGCGGCCAGCGCCCCCGCCGTGCGCCGGGCGTCGGCCAGGCCGCTCCTGGTGTCGGCCAGTCGCGCGGTGAGCCGGTCCACCTCGGCGCGCTGCTCCACGAGCCGCTCCTCGGTCTCGTTGAACGCCTCGGTGGCCGCGCCTGTCTGTTGGTGGAGGGCGCGCAGCTCGGTCAACAGGGCGCCGACGTCGCCCGGTTCGCCGGGCGGCCGGCCGCTCTCGGCCGCCGCCGGGCCGCTGACCGAAGCGGTGGTGGCGAACAGCAGCCCGGCCAGGGCCACGGTGCCTCGGCGCATCAGATGACCTCTCCGTCGTCGTGCCCCCCGCGGGCGCGAGCGACGCAGCGATGGTGCGCACGGCTTCGCGCCGGGCGCGCGCTGGGAGGCGCGAACGGGTGACCGCGCTATTCGCCCTGCTCCGGCTGCCCGCGCTGCTCCGGCTGCTCGGGCTGTTCGTGTCGCTCGCGCTGTTCGCGCTGTTCAGGGCGGCCGTCCTGGGCGGCCGGCTTCGGCCGCAGCCGCTTCCGGTAGGCGCGGCTCGGGGTCGCGTCCGGGGCGTGGACGTAGCGCCAGCCCTTGGGCAGCGCGAGCCGCCGGGTGTAGCCGGCCGGCTCCAGGTGGTAGACGTGCACGGCCTCGATGGTGCCGTCGTCCCCCGGCACCGGCACCTCGTAGACCTTGGACGGCTTGCCGGTGGCGCCCACCAGCACGGGCAGCGTCTCACCGTCGAGCGGGCCGCCGACGAAGAGGGTCTCCAGGGATCTCATCCGCCGCAGTCTAGGTCGCGCGCGCCGGCGTCCGCCGGCCCGGCCGCGCCGGCGTTCGGGCGTCCACGGGCGCCGGCGCTCAGCTGTCCACGGGCGCTGGCGCGAGCGCCCCTATCGCGCGCTCCAACAGGGACGCCACCCGGCCGTCCGGCGGCTCCAGCGCGGATGCCGCACGCAGCATCCGCGCGGTCTGCCGGTCGTGGGTGGCCGTCACGGTCAGCTGTGCGACAAACAGCTCGACCAGGTAGTCCCGCAGCTCGGCGAGGGTCAACTCGCCCTCGTCCAGGGAGAGCAGCGACATCGCCTCGACCGAGGTGATCCAGGTGCGCACGGAGGTGCGCAGCCAGGGCCCGGGGCGGCGCACGCTCATATGACGCAACACCTGTTGCGCTGCCGCGCGCCGTACCCCGTCAACGATCGCCGTGGTGTGCGCCGTCTCCACCACGCTGCCGCCGCGCAGCAGGGCGGTGAAACCCTCGCCGTGTTCGGCCACGAAGGAGAGATAGCGGTCGAGCGCACGGCCCAACCGGTCGCTCAACGGCCCGTCGGCCGGTACGTCGAAGCAGTGTTCCAGCTGGTCGGCGGCGTTGCGCAGGGCGGCCTCGTAGAGTTGCTGCTTCCCGCCGGGGAAGTAGCGGTAGACCAGCGGACGGGAGACCCCGGCCCGCCGGGCCACCTCGTCCAGCGACACCTCCTCGGGAACGCTCCGCGCGAACAGGTGTTGCGCCGTGGTGATCAGCTGAGCGCGCCGCTCGTCCACGGTCAGGCGGCGGTAGGCCGGGACGCGTGGTTCGGGGTGGCCGGTCATGGGATGCAGCGTAGTCGCCCGGGCACGTCACGCGAGGGGGCGACCGAGCGGCGGACGGCCGCGATGGGCCGCCGATGGTTCAGGCCAACAGGCCCGAGCGCCGCCACATATGGCGGGCCGGACCGCGCAACACCCCGATGTCGTCGAGGAAGTCCGTCAACCGTCGCGCCCCCTCCCGCATCACCTCACGCCGGTGTGCGCTCTCCCGCGCCTGGGCCACCGCCTCGCGCCGGTCAAGACCCACGTCGGTGTACACCTGAGGGTTCACAAAGGCGACGGAGAAGATCCGCGCGAACTCGCCGCTGGTCAGCCGCGTCAACTCCCGCTCCCAGCGCGGCGCGGTGAGCATCTGGCGGCGCAACTCCTCCCTGGCGTATCTGACATGCCGCGCCTCCTCCACCACATGGATCCGGGTGACGCCCCGGATCAGCGGCTGCACCCGCTCGTCGGGGAAGGTGAGCCGCTGCATCCAGTCGAGGATCTCCTCGCCGAGCAGGGTCGCGACAAACGACCCAGGCGTCGTCGAGAAGGTCTTGAACACCCGCGCCAGCTGGTGGTGCGGGGCGGCCGGTGGATAGTTGGGCGTCCCACCCTTTTTGATCACACGTGCGAACATCATCGAGTGCCGGCACTCGTCGGCGATCTCGGTCAGCGCATAGCGGACATGCGCGCTGGTGGCGGGTTTGTCGTAGATGTGTCGCACCAGCAGCTGCATCAGGATCAGCTCGAACCAGATGCCCAACGAGGCCAGCGCCGCCGCCTCGTGGCGGGAGAGCGCGATCCGCTGCTCGGGGGACATCCCGTACCAGAGCGGCGTGTCGTAGAGCGACACCAACTCCGGTGGCCAGTACCAGAGATCGGGATCCCAGGGCTGGTCCCAGTCCAGCTCCCGATCGGGATCGAACGAGTGCAGCGCCGACGCGGCGAGCAGGCGTTCCGCCACCTGCTCCCGGTCCTTGAGCGCACCCAGCGAGTCCCGCGGCGTCGTCAGATCCGCCACTTCACCGGTGATACCCATGCTCTTATGAGACTCCGCGTCAACAAGACCGTCAATCCCGCGCACCCGACTTTTCCGAAACGGGCCGCGCCACGGGCGGCACGGACAGCTGACGCGGACAGCAGACGCGGACGGGCGGCACGGACGGGTGGCGCGGACGGTGGCGCGTATGGAGGGCGTGGACGGGGGGCGCGGGGATGTAGAACGGGACCGTGAACACCGCCAGTTGGGAGACCGCCGGGCAGCTCGTCGCCTGGCTCGACGAGCACAGCGCCGCGACCACGCCCGAGGTCACCCGTCTGCTGCGGGTCCTCAAGATCCAGGAGGAGGCGGGCGAGGTCGCCGAGGCGCTCCACGGGGTGATGGGCTCCAACCCGCGCAAGGGCGCGAGCCATGACTGGGCGGATGTCGAGAAGGAGCTGTGCGATGTGATCCTCACGGCCATGGTCGCGCTGGCCACGGTCAGCGACCGGGCCGAGGAGGTCTTCCAGCACCACCTCGCCCGGGTGGCCGCCCGTTCGTTGGACGCCTCGGCCGTCGACCGGCCCCACCCCCTCCCGAGGAGAGGGGATCCCGATCGCGTCACGGGCGCCGGCGGGCGCCATGACCTGGGAGGTCATTGAGTCGGCCGCCGGTTCGATGCGACCTTCGTGTCAGACGACGCGGGCTGCGATCCGGTGCGGTCGGCAGGGAACAGGGAGGTCCAGCGATGAGTACCTACACGGCAGTTCACGCCACGTCCGGGAGTTCACTGCGCACGGTTCTGCGCGTCGACGGAGTGAGCACCATGCTCTTCGGGGTGCTGTTGGTGGCCGGCGGCTCGTTGCTGAGCGATCCACTGGGCCTGCCGGTTCGGTGGTCGCTGCCGCTGGGTATCGGGATGCTGGCGGGTGCCGCGCTGCTGCTGTGGATCGCCGCCCGCCCGAGCGTCAGCCCGGGCCTGGCCCTGACCGTGACGGTCGGCAACGGGGTGTGCGCCATCGGGATGGTGGCGCTGGCGGTGAGCGGGGTTATCGACCTGACGGGCCTCGGCGTCGCCTTTATGCTCGTCGGCGCCCTGGTGGTCGCGGTGTTCACCGAGTTCGAGTACCTGGGCTACCGCCAGGTCGCCCGGACCTGACGCGCGCACCACGAGCGGAGCAGCATGAGCGGCACCAAGTGGACCACCAGGCCCGAGACCGACGCGGATGTGGCGGCCGTCCGTCGGATCAATCTGGCGGCGTTCCCCACCGCCGAGGAGGCCGACCTGGTCGACGCGCTGCGCGCCGACCCCGCGTGGATCCCGGGCCTGTCGCTGCTCGCGGTGGCGACGGACGGCACGCCGGTCGGCCATGCGCTGCTCACCCGCTGCCGGGTGGGGGAAGGACCGGCCCTGGCCCTGGCCCCGGTGGCGGTCCTCCCCGAACACCAGGGCCAGGGCGCGGGTTCCGCCGCCATCGAGGCGGCGCTGGGCGCGGCCAGGACCCGCGACGAGAATCTCGTCGTGGTCCTGGGACACCCCGCGTACTATCCGCGCTTCGGCTTCGGCCGGGCATCCCAACAGGGCATCAGGGCCACCTTCGACGTCCCCGACGAGGCCCTGATGTCCCTCGCCCTCCACCCCGACCGCCCCACCCCCACCGGCACCATCCACTACCCGGTGCCCTTCGGCATCTGATTTACATCAGGTTCATGTGGCGGGGAGTTGAATGCTGATGTCGGCGTCGGCGGCGTCCAGGGCTTCCTGGATGGCTTGGTTCTCTGTGAGGGAGGTGATCGGTGCCCAGCGGGTGTGGGGGTGGGTGTCCTCGGTGGCGTCGGGGACGGTGGGGGTGTGTCCGCCGTCGAGCACGTAGGTGAGGGACACCGGATCGGTGTGGGTGACGCTGATGGCGTAGGCGTCGGTCACTCCCCGGTCGTAGCCGGTGGTGTCCATCAACGTCTGCCGGGCGGTCAGGACCGGACAACTGCCGGATGGAACGGTGCCGTTGGGGAGCGTCCAGCCGTCCGTGCCCTGGACCATGAGGAGGTGGCCGTCCCGGGTGGTGGACAGCGTCATAAAAGTGATGTGCACGAAAGGGGTTGTCCTTGTTGGTCAGTTGAGGGCGATGAGGTAGCCGGTCAGGGCGGTGCAGAGGCACATCAGCCCGACGAACGCGGGTCCGAAGGCGCGGTCCAGAAACGCGACCACCGGCTTCTGCGGCGCCGGCCCCGGGCTCTCGTCCTCGTGCCGACGGCGCACCACGCGCCAGTGCTTCTCGGCGCGAGCCAGGAACAGGTCATGGTCCGGCTCCTGGGCGGTGTGCTGGATCGCCCACACGGCAACGGGGTGCGCGTCGTTGTCGAAGAGCGGCGAGCGCGCCGGGCAGGACATGCACTCCACGCCGTAGATCCCATCCGGCGCCCCGGGCCCCAGCTCATCGGTGAGCACCCAGTCCGCACCCCTGATGATCGGGTTGCCGGTCATGTCGCCGCACCAGCCTCGAACCGGTAGGCCCGCGTGAGGTGTTCGCGATAGGCGAGGTGCTCCGGATGCAGGGCCAGATGTTGCCCGGCCCACTCCGCCCCGTCCTCCGCGTCCTGCCCCTTCGGCCCAAAGAACCCGCACGCTACGCACTCCATGACAAACGAAGTTGCTTCGCCGTCGTCCGGCACGAGCCTGAGGTCCGGCGAGTCGCAGCCGCGCAACGTCACGGCAACTCCCCGCTCTTGACGCGGTAGTTGACCTCACTGGCCGCGTTCCGCGCCCGCAGCCGGGCGAGCAGCGCGGCGTGCGGGTCGGGCTCCGAGGTGCGCTCGGGCTCCTCAGGCGGAGCTTCGGTCGGTTGTTCGTTGGGTGGATTCGTCATCAACTGCCCCAGGTTCGGTGATCAATGGCTCACCGAACGTAAGGCGCCCCAAGGTGGGGAAGAGGCAGGGAATGTGCCCCTGGAACAGGTGTTCAGGTGGTGAGTAGGCCGATCTTCACCGCCAGCGTGGCGGCTCGTTCGCGTCGGGAGGGGGACCTGGCCTCGGCTTCCTCCAGCACGATGCGTCGTGCGTAGCCGTTCCACCGGATGGTCTCCGGAGCGGCTTCGTATGCCTTCTCCAGCGTGGCCAGCGCCGCCTCCGGCTGTCCGTCGAGTTGGTAGCCCCTGGCCTCCTCGATGCGATGGCGTGCGCGGCGGGGCCTGGAGGGGATGGCCGTCCCATCGGCTCCTGTGGCCTGGCGTACCGCCTCGCCGCCGGCGTGGAGTTCGACGGCGATCGTCACCGCGTGCGCCCCCATGATGGCCTGGGAGAAGGAGGTGATGGGGTGGAAGTACTGAGAGGGAAGCCGGTCGGCGATCCCACGGGCGAGGTCCCAGTGGCGCCAGGCGGAGCCGGCGTCGCCCCGCCGGGCCGCCGTGTAGCCGGTTTCGAAGCTGAGCGCGCCCGCGATGGCCCGGACGTCGTTCGACGCGTCAGCAAGGCGTGGTTCGAGAAAGCGAAGGGTGTCACGGGTGAGTCGGTCCGCCGCCTCGTAGTGCGAGGGGCCGGTGTCGCGGTGCGCCTGGGCCATCAGCCAGGCCGCCACCCCGATCGCGTGCGGGTCCTCGGACTCCTGTGCCGCCACCATCCCTCGTTCGGACACCCGCCACACCAGGGCCGACTCCGGTTGGTACGCGAGAAAGAACTGCGCCAGCTGGTAGGTCTCCGCGAGGAGCACCTGGGCACCCCTGCGGTCCGCACTGGTTTCGGCATGGCGTACGAGCAGTTGGGCATCGTGCATCAGCCCGGGCAGCATGCTCCCGATGACCTCGCGGTGGTGCGAGGACGAGTGCCGAGCCGACCAGGCCCGCATCAGCCGGGCCTTGAGGTGGGCCTTCGGTGGGGGCTGCCCGCTCTCCATGGGGAAGGTGTTCACCGCGTCGGCGACGGCGCCGAGCCGCTTGTGGCCGGGGCCGATGAAGAGGGCGGCGTGCGTGGGATGTTCGCCGACCAGCTCGGACAGGTCGCGGACCCGTAGCGCCTCGGCGATGCGCAGGATCATGGGGAGTCGCGGGGTGTGGAGTCTGCCCGCCTCCACCTGTTTGACCCAGGAGGGAGACATGCCGACAAGTCCGGCCAGCAGAGGGCGGCTCATGCCCCGCCGCGTGCGCAGCAGTTGCATGCGCTGACCGAACGAGAGCGGATCGGTGCCGGGAATCGAACCGGGTTCCATGGACATGCCGCACGCCTCTCCTTGAAGGGCAGGACACAGCCAGAGTAGAAGGAGCGCGCCGGCGCGGGGAGCGAACTCGCCCCGACGATGGACCACAGCCGGATCGGGGCCTCCCGGCCGCGTCGATGGAGCGTTCACGACTGCCTGCGGTGCTCTGGTCCGGAGGAGCGAGTGGGACGGTGACCCACGCACCTCCGGACCGGCGACGCGGCACCACATGGCGTTCTTTCGACCGAGCCGGCCGCCGACGCGGGGTGCGTGCCGACGGCCGGTGCTGTCAGTGGAGGGCCACGGCTAGGGGCGTCATTTAGGTGTCATTGAGGGCCCGTTCTGGCTATCGTTTTCGCATGAGCGCACCCAACGCAGCGCTGAAGGCGGTCCGGATGGGCCTGCTGATGAGTCAGGACGATCTGGCGCGGGCTCTGCGGGACGCGGGGGCTCCCGGGGCGTCCAAGCGCCTGGTTCAGCGGTGGGAGGCCGGCGATATCCAGACGCCCCGCCCCCTGCACGCCCGAGCGCTGGAGAAGGTGACCGGCGCGCCCATCGAGGCCCTGGGGTTCGCAACGCCCGTTCCCCTGGCGCGCATCAGCGACGACGGGCGGGGCGGACACGATGTGGAGAGCCCGGAGGCGCGGTCCCAGGCGATCCTGCCGAGGTCCGTTCCCGAGCCCTCCACGGCACAGGCGCGGGGTGCCTTCTCAGGGATCTGGCTGTCCCGTTACGAGTACTTCAGTTCCGGCCGCGACGGGCGGTATGTCGGTCAGCACTACGTTGTCCTGCTCCAGCACGGGGACGCGTTGACGGTCCGCAGCCTTCCGGGCTCCTCGGACTCCGCGCTGTCGATCGATCTCCAGTTGGACGGCGGGGTCGTCACCGGCACCTGGTCGGAGCAGACGTCCCCCGAGAGCTACTACTCCGGGGCCCGATACCACGGCGCCATACAGCTTCTGGTCGATCCGACGGGGCGCAGGATGGCCGGCAAGTGGATCGGATTCGGGAAGGAGTTCGACGTCAACACGGGCCCGTGGGATCTGATCTTTCAGGACGCCTCCACATCGAGAGCCACGATGGGCTCCTTCAACCAGCCCCCACCCGAGCCGTCTCCCGACCAGTAGATGGCGTGGTGGGGGGTCCCGGGAGGAGGGGGATGGTGAGGAGGATGACGAGGAAGGTGGCTGTGGTGAACCAGAAGGTGTGGCGGAAGCCGTCGAGCACCCCGTTCGAGGTTTGGAAGATCAGGGTCACCACGGCGACGCCGAGGGCCGCGCCCAGTTGGTTGAGCATGTAGAGCACGGAGCTGCCCTGGGCCACCTGGTGTTCGGGCAGGGTGCGGTAGGGGGAGCCCATGGTGGGGGCGGCGAGGAAGCCGAGGGCCACGCCGAGGAGCAGGGCCGTCGCGGAGAGCTGGAGTTCGTGGGTGCCGGCGTCGACGCGGGTGAAGCCGAGCGTGCAGAGGGCGGCGAGCAGGGTGCCGCCGGTGGCCAGTTGGCGGGAGCCGACGCGGTCGGAGAGGCGGCCGGCGATCGGCATCGACAGGGAACCGCCGATGCCCACCGGGGCCATCAGCAGTCCGGCGGCCAACACGCCGTGTCCGTGCGCCTGTTGGAAGTAGAGCGGCAGGGCGAAGAAGGCCGCGAAGTTGATCAGCCCACTCAGGCCCATGATGGTGACGCTGGCCGTGAAGCCCCTGCTGCCGAAGAGCCGCAGGTCGATCAGGGGGTGTGCGGCGCTCGTGCGCAGCGCGTGGGTGGTGTAACCGAGCATCAGCGTGGCGCCCAGGAGCAGTGGCAGCAGCGCCTGCCAGGCGGAGAGGCCGCCCTGTTCGGCCGTCTGGGAGAGGGCGAGCACCAGCGCGGCGAAGCCGGGGGCGAGCAGCGCCAGCCCCAGGACGTCCAGCCGGACATGGCCGCGCCGCTCCCCGGCGGGCGGGTCGGCGGGCAGGGCCCGGTGCGCGAGCAGCAGGGCGACCAGGCCGAGGGGGACGCTCAGCAGGAACATCCAGCGCCAGGAGAACACCTCAAGGACCGCTCCGCCGGAGACGGGGCCGAGCGCCGGGCCCAGCGCCAGGACCACGCCCATCAGCCCCATCACCCGCCCGGCCCGCCGAGGTCCGGCGGCTCGGGCCAGCAGGATCAGCACCAGCGGGTCCAGCACGCCTGCGCCTATGCCCTGGAAGGTACGGAAGGCGATCAGGCTGCCGACGTTCCAGGCCAGACCTGAGGCCAGCGAACCGGTCACGAACAGGCCGAGTCCGATCAGCCACAGTCGTTTCCCGCCGTAGCGGTCCACGGCCCAGGTGGTGAAAGGGATGGTCGCCGTGACCGCCAGCAGGAAGCCGGTGGAGGTCCAACCCGCCGTGCTGAGCGAGGTGTCGAACGAGACCGCCAGGGTGTCCGTCGCCACCGCGGCCATGGTGCTGTTGAGGATCCCCAGCAGTCCGCCCAGCAGGACAACGCCGATGAGCGCGAGCAGGCGGGGGTCCAGACGATCGCCATCCGGCGAGAGTGAACTCATGGGTTCAAGTTAGTGATCCCGCTGGTTCGCACGCAACCCCGGGCCGACCATAAAAATGAACCGACGGGTACACTCGGTTCATGGCAGCGACCCCGACGGCCCATGGACGGATCGACAGGCGACAGGACAGGCGGCAGGCCATCCTCGACGGCGCGTTCACCGTCTTCGCGCGCAAGGGCTACGCCGACGCCTCCGTGCGGGACATCGCCACCGAGGCCGGCGTCGCCAAGCCGACGGTCTACAACCACTTCGCCGACAAGGCCGCGCTCTTCCGGGGCGCCCTTGAGGCCACCGCCCAGGCCAAGCTCGCCGAACGCGTCGCCACCATCGAGCCGCTCTACGACCCGGGCGACGACCTCCTCGGCACGCTGGAGAGCGTTGGCCACCAACTGCTGCGCGCCCATGGTGACTCCAGGTCCTGCGCGCTGCGGAGGCTGCTCTACGCCGAGGTGACCCGCTTCCCCGAGGCCCTCGACCTGGTCAGCGCGTCGGGGCCGCACCGCGTGGTCCACGCGTTGGCCGATCCGCTCGGCCGCCTCACGCTGGCCGGTCGCCTGGGCGCGCGGGACCCGGCGCGCGCCGCCGAGCATCTGATGGCGCTGCTCAACGGCCCGATGGAGGCCCGCTCCCGGATGGGCACCCGGGACGTCCCCGACGAGGAGTTGCGGGAGGTCGCGACGGCGGCGGTGGCCACGTTCCTCCTCGCCTACGGCCCGGCGGCGTAGCCCCAGGCGCGGCCCACTCCGGGGCCGAGGCCCATTGCGTGGCGGTATCCCGCTCGTTTGGGGCGTTGCTCAACAGTTCGGGCGTTGGCGTTGGCGTTGGCGTTGGCGTTGCGGTCGCGGATCGTGCTGGCTTGCACCGAGGGGCTCAATTCTGGAGACATCCCGTCGGCTCGACATTGCCGCGAAAGTGGTCCGCACCTGGCGGCGTTTCCTGAAGTGTGGTCCCGACAGCTTGTCCGACGAGCCTGGCTTGGCGCGCCAAGGAAGATCACCGAGGTCGTCGTGGAACGAGTGACTATCAAGACGCTGGAAGAGACAGCCGGAAAATGTTACTCACTGGCCACTAGGGCGGTGGCCGTGGCACAGACATTGTCGCAGTTCGCGACCTCCCGGACCTGGCAGGCGTTGGCCCTTTCCCCGCCCATCCGCAGGCATTTCATGTTGCCGACCCGTTTATCGTCGGCAAAGCCGTCGACGTCGTAGTCCCCTATCTCGATCCGCCCGGAGAGAGTCCTAGCTACGTGCATGGATGAGAAGTCGGAGGTCCAGTCCCGGAACCCGTTCTCAGCCGGTCCTGTTGACGAATCCCGGCATTCCCGAGCGACGCGTACGCAGCTATTTTCGCGCCGGTGCTGCCACCTTGTTCGCCCCACTGGAAGTCCTTACAGACAAAGTGATCGACTCCTGTGCCATCGCCACCGCGTCACGGAGTTCACACCCATTTTGAAGTGTGTTTGATGTGGCCAACTACGCCGCTTACAAGTGGCTATGAGGTGGTGTTGCTGGGATGGCGGTTCGCGGGTCGACACGTGTTCGTGATGCACCACAATCGGGAGCAATCCGCTGCGGTGCCCGGTCGGGGGACGCGAACACACTTCGCGCAGGAGCCGAGCCTTGGCGAGCCTCCTAAGCGTCCGTCCGGATCGCGGCTCACCAGCGCATACCATCCTCCCTGCAAGACCAAGTCTGGCTCCATCACATGAGCGATGGAGCCAGAGCCCACGGTCTTCAGCCTTTTGGTGGACCGGGGGATCCTCAGTCGCGCACTGTCCGAGAGGCAGTCAGGGAACTTAGTGGGGCCCATCCTACCTGTAGTCCAATATTCAGACGTTCATTCGTCAGAATGGCCTCACCTGTACGACGGTGGATGACCGTTGACATCTGCTCATTCGAGGACCAGGGGCAGTCTCAGCTGTGGTTCCGGGAACGCCCGAGCGAACAGGTCCTCGAATTCCGCCCTGTCCTTCGAGATTCTCATCAGCATGATGACATGCGAGATCTGCTTGTCAAGGTGACTATTTCCCGTATCGGCGCTGAGTCGTTGGTGATGTTTGTATCGCCGGCGCCCATTCGCTTGGCGCGGGTTAACCTTCTGCAGCTCTTCCAGGACGCCGTGCGGGAGTTGCTCATAAATGTATCTATTGACCAGGGTTCCTACATACGGACTTCTCTTCGACGTTCCGGGCTTGTATTCCCATCCTTGAAGTCGGTAAATTTGCTCGAAGAATTCGTCAGGAAACGTCTTGATCCAGGGGCGATATTCCGTCGCCACGTAGGCTTCCAGTACCTTCTGTAGCTCTCGGCGAGCTCGAACCTCCTGGTAGCCTGTCGCTTCATCGACTAGTGCAATAATGCCTACGCGTGCGAGCCCTCTCACAAGAGTCTCTGCAGCGTCGACTGCACGTTCTTGACTCTTGAGGAGTACGCCGTTCTTCCGAGCCTCAAGATAAACTTCACACATATCCGGAAGTACGCTCGCCGGATAACCAAGGGCGCGCGTTCCAGAGGGTGTACGGTAGCGGATAAGTTCATTGAGTACGTCGTTGAGCGTGTCTGAGGCGAACGGGCGGAGATTTGCAGCCAGAATACTCGAACCCGCAGACCCGCCCTTGGCTCGACTGTTGCGGCCAAGAGCCGTTAGCATCGTCCCCTGGTTGATTACGCGGATTCCTCCGTCTAGTACCGCGCAAACAATTCGCGTGTTTCCGATCTGAATTTCTCCGGCGTGAGTCGCCTGTGCGCACCCGCCAGGCAGGCGATCGGTTTCACCGGCAGAGTGGAGACGGACTGCTGTCACTTCCTGTCTTTTCGTCAGGCTTGTGGGTGACGTGTTGAATTTCTCTCTCACCTTATTCTCCGCCGCTTCACTCAAGCGCCCAACACGAAAAATGCCAGATCTAGCATACAGGGATATGTGGTTCTCGGGGAGCCGCTAGCTGAGAGGATCAGTCGAAAGAGTGAATAATGGCGGCGTTGCCGCCAGTTCGTGAGTAGAGTGCAAGTAGGTAGGTCGAGTATCCGTCTCTAGGGGCTCAGCAGATTAGGGGGTGTCAGCGACTCCATGGTGTAACTGATGTGTACACGGCGGGCGAATTCTGGAGTCAGTCAACTTTGCTAGTGGTGACAATACTTTTCGAGGCGGCTATCCTGCGCTTGATGTAATGTGCCGAATCTGATGCGGTCGCGGTATTGTTTACGTGTCTATGTATCTATATTTGGAATTCTTGTATCCGCATAGCATGTGTGACATTACGGCGTGGCCGGCGATGTGTGTCGGAATCGCTATCAGGGTGGGCTGCGGAGTGCGTGATGGATAGGCGCCTCCGCTGATTATTGGTTTGCCATGTCCACTCGTTGCGGATTGCGGCCAGCGCAGTCGCCTCGTGGAATTATCTCAGCTACCCGCTCCGAGACTGGGTCTTTCTCCGCCCCCCGCTGTGCCTCGCGGTAGCTGCGGGAGACGGCCATCAGCCCGTCGAGGGCGTCGCGGGTGCGGATCAGCTCCTCGATATGGGTGGAGAGCCGGTCGCGCTCCTCCGCCATCCGCTCCAGCGCGATATCGGAGTTCTCCGCGCTCGGCTTGTCGACGCAGGGCAGCAGCTCGGTGATGGTGCGGCTGGACAGCCCGGCCGCGAAGAGCCGTTGGAGGAAGCGGACCCGGTCGACGTCGTGGTCCGTGTAGTGCCGCTGCCCGCTGGCGCTGCGGGTGCTGGTGAGCAGTCCGCGCTCCTCGTAGTAGCGCAGCGACCGGACGCTGACTCCGGCGCGGGTGGCCAGTTCGCCGATGCGCATGGGGTCTCCCGGGTGTGAGGTGGGACACGGAACTTGCCTCTGACGTCAATGTCAGGTCTTAGCGTAGCGCCCGTGCCCGAGATCCGGGCGCCACACCTGACGTGAGCCTTTCGAGGAGTCCTTGACGTGACTGCCCTGTTCGACGGTTTTCCGCTTGGTGACCTGGCCCTGCCCAACCGGGTGGTGATGGCCCCGATGACCCGGGTCAGGGCCGCCGCCGGCGGCTTGGCGACGCCGTCCATGGCGACCTACTACGCCCAGCGGGCGACCGCGGGCCTGATCGTGAGCGAGGGGGTGCAGCCGAACCTGGTCGGTCAGTCCAACCCGGGGACCCCGGGGCTGCACACCGACGAGCAGGTCGCCTCCTGGCGGCAGGTGACCGCGGCCGTGCACACCAACGGCGGCCGGATCTTCGCCCAGCTGATGCACGGCGGCCGGGTCTCCCACCCCAGCACCACGGGCGAGCAGCCCGTCGGCCCGTCGGCGCTGCCCGCCGTCGGCGACGTGTTCACGCCGAACGGGCCCCGGCCCGCGCCGATCCCGCGCGCCCTGACCACGGACGAGGTGCCAGAGCAGGCTCAGTCCTACGCGCTGGCGGCGCGCCGCGCCGTCGACGCCGGGTTCGACGGGGTGGAGCTGCACGGCGCCAACGGCTATCTGATCTCGCAGTTCCTCTCCAGCAACGCCAACGCGCGCACCGACCGCTACGGGGGCTCGGTGGCCAACCGCATCCGGTTCGCCGTCGAGGCGGTGTCGGCGACGGTCGAGGCCGTCGGCGCGGCCAGGACCGGCATCCGGCTCTCCCCGGGCGCCACGTTCTGGGGCGTGCGGGAGACCGAGGTTCCCCAGCTCTACGCCGCGCTGCTGGCCGAGTTGGCCCGGCTCGATCTCGCCTATGTCCATGTGGAGGCCACCGCGGACGAGGAGGTGCTGCTCGGCCTGCGGCGCGGGTGGCCCGGCACGCTGATCATGAACCCCACGCTGCCCATGGGGCCCAAGCAGGTGGAGCGGGCCGACGCCGACCACTGGCTCGGGCTCGGCGCCGAGCTGATCAGCTTCGGGCGCGCCTTCATCGCCAACCCCGACCTGGTCGAGCGGCTGCGCCTGGGCCTGCCGATCGCCCCGGTCGACGACGCCGCCTACTACCAGGGCGGTGACGAGGGCTATCTGACCTACCCGGCCTACCAGCACACCGCCTGACCCACGGCGCCCGTCAATGTCCGCCCGCATGCCCGAGTCTGTTTACTTCCGGGAGATTGCGACGTAATCTCGCCAGTGTCAACAGACTCGGGCGAGGAAGCGGGCGCAAAACAACATGTACGCAGCAGAGCGTCAGCAGGAGATCCTGCGCCTTGCCCATGAGGGCGGGCGGGTCGACGTGCTGTCGTTGGCCGAGACGTTCCAGGTCACAGCCGAGACGGTGCGGCGCGATCTCAAGGTGCTCGACCGGGCCGGGCTGGTCCGCCGGGTGCACGGCGGGGCCATCCCGGCCGGACGGCTCGACTTCGAGCCCAATGTCGCCGAACGCGAGGGCGTCTCGGCCGACGAGAAGAACCGCATCGTGCGCGCCGCGCTCAGCGAACTGCCCGCCGACGGCAGCGTGATCATCGACGCCGGCACCACCACGGCCCGGCTGGCCGCCGCCCTCCCGGCGGACTGCGCCCTGACCGTCGTCACCCACGCGCTGCCCGTCGCCGCCCGGCTCGTCGACCACCCGGGGATCTCGCTCCACCTGGTCGGCGGCCGGGTGCGGCACCGCACCAGCGCCGCCGTCGACGCCTGGGCGCTGCGCGCCTACGGCGAGATCAACGCCGACCTGCTGCTCCTCGCCACCAACGGCTTCTCCCTCGACGACGGCCTCACCACCCCCGACCTGGCCGAGGCCGCCGTCAAACGCGCCATGGTCGCCGCCGCCCGCCGCACCGTGCTGCTCGCCGACTCCACCAAGCTCCGCCAGCAGTACTTCGCCCGCTTCGGCGACTTCTCCGACGTCGACCTGTTCGTCACGGACACCGGGCTCGGTGACGAGGACGCCGCCGCCATCGAGCGGCGCGGTACCGAGGTGGTGCGCGCATGATCCTCACCGTCACCCCCAACCCCAGCCTGGACCGCACCTACGAGGTGCCGGCGCTGCGCAGGGGAGCCGTGCTGCGCGCCGAGACGGACCGCGTCGAGCCGGGCGGCAAGGGCGTCAACGTCTCCCGCGCCGTCGCCGCCGCCGGCGGGCGCACCACCGCCGTGCTGCCGCTCGGCGGCCCCGAGGGCGCGCTGCTCGCCCGGCTCCTCGACGGCCGGGGCGTCGAGGTCGCCGGCGTGCCGCTCGCCGGCTCGACGCGGGTCAACATCACGCTGGTCGAGCCGGACGGCACCCTCACCAAGGTCAACGCGGCGGGCCCGGCGCTCACCCCCGAGGAGGCCGCCGCCCTGCTGGCCACGGTCCGCGCCCGCGCGGCCGACGCCGGCTGGATCGCCTGCTGCGGCAGCCTGCCGCGCGGCCTGGAACCCGACTGGTACGCCGAGTTGGTCGCCCACGCCCACCGCGCCGGCGCCCGCGTCGCACTGGACACCTCGGGCGCGGCGCTGCTCGCCGCCCTCGCCGAACGCCCCGATGTGGTGAAGCCCAACGCACAGGAGTTGACGGAGGCGGTGGGCCGTCCGCTGGCCACCGTGGGGGACGCCGTCAAGGCCGCCGAGGAGCTGCGCGCCCGAGGCGCGGGCGCTGTGCTGGCCAGCCTGGGGCCCGAAGGCCAGCTGCTGGTCTCGGCCGCCGGCACCTACTGGGGCCACGCCCCGGTGGCGTGCGTCCGCAGCGATGTCGGCGCCGGCGACGCCTCGCTCGCCGGCTTCCTGGCCGCCGGCGGCCAGGGCCAGGAGGCGCTCGCCGCCGCCGTGGCGCACGGCGCGGCGGCCGTCGGGCTGCCCGGCAGCGCGATGCCGGCCGCCGGCGATCTCGACGCCGCAGCCGTCGTGACCACGGCCGACGTCCCCGTCGACCGCCCGCTGACCTGGCCGGGTGAGCGGTGATGAGCCCGAGCCCCGTCGTCCACCTCCCCGTACCACCCCCGTTGCCGCCCTTGGGGCGGGCCGCGAGCAAAGGAGCCGCGTGATGGCCGAGTTGATCGTTCCCGAACTGGTGGTACCGGCGCTCTCCGCCACCACCAAGGACGAGGCCGTCCGAACCCTGGCCGAGCGCCTGGTCGCCACCGGCCGGGTGACGGACCTGGACGGGTTCCTCGCCGATGTCGCCGCCCGCGAGTCCCAGATGCCCACCGGGCTTGAGGGCGGCATCGGCATACCCCACTGCCGCAGCGCCCATGTGACCGAGCCGACGTTGGCCTTCGGCCGCAGCGCCGTCGGCATCGACTTCGGCGCTCCCGACGGCCCGGCCGATCTGGTCTTCCTGATCGCCGCCCCGGCCGGCGGCGACGCCGACCACCTCGGCATCCTCTCGGCGCTCGCCCGCCGCCTGATGGACCCGGCGTTCACCGAGGCGCTGCGCGCCGAGAACGACCCGGCGACGCTCGTGGCGCTGGTGCGCGGCGACCAGGCGCCCGAGCAGCGGGAGCCGGCGGCCGAGCCGACGGTCGAGCCGGCGGCCCCGTTCCGGATCGTGGCCGTCACCTCCTGCCCCACCGGCATCGCGCACACCTATATGGCCGCCGAATCCCTGGCGCGCGCCGGCGGCGAGGCCGGCGTCGAGGTGACCGTCGAGACCCAGGGGTCGGCGGGCTTCAGCCGGCTCGACCCGGCGGTGATCGCCGCCGCCGACGCGGTGATCTTCGCGCACGACGTCGAGGTGCGGGAACGCGCCAGGTTCGCCGGCAAGCCCACCGTCGACGTCGGCGTGAAGGCCGCCATCAACCGGCCGGCCGAGCTGATCGACGAGGCCAGGGCCAGGGCCGAACGCGGCGAGACGAGCGCCGCCGCCCCCGCAGCCGAGGACGACGCCGGCCCCCAGGCCGCCGGCGGCGAGGGCTTCGGCTCCCGGCTGCGCCGCTATCTGATGAGCGGCGTCAGCTACATGGTCCCGTTCGTGGCGGCCGGCGGGTTGCTGATCGCCCTCTCGTTCGCCATCGGCGGCCATGGGATCGCCGACGCGCCCTCCGTCGCCGACCACTTCCTGTGGACGGAGGGCGACAGCTGGGCCGCCCTCTTCCACCAGATCGGCGGCGCCGCCTTCGCCTTCCTGGTGCCCGTGCTGGCCGGCTATATCGCCTTCGGAATGGCCGACCGACCAGGGCTTGTGCCCGGCTTCGTCGGCGGCTCCATCGCGGTGACCATCGAGGCCGGCTTCCTCGGCGGCCTGGTCGCGGGGCTGCTCTCCGGCGCCGTGGTGATGGGCCTGCAACGGGCCCAGGTCCCGCCCGCGCTGCGCGGCGTGATGCCCGTGCTGGTCATCCCCCTCATCGGCTCGGCGCTCGTCGGCTTCCTGATGTTCGTGGTGGTCGGCGAGCCGCTCGCCGCCCTGCAACGGTCGCTCACCGACTGGCTGGACGGGCTCTCCGGATCCAACGCGATCCTGCTGGGCGCCGTGCTCGGCGCGATGATGTGCTTCGACCTGGGCGGACCGCTCAACAAGGTCGCCTACGCCTTCGCGGTCGGCGGCCTCGCCGAGGCCGGCGACGGCAACCTGAGGGTGATGGCGGCCGTGATGGCCGCCGGCATGGTCCCGCCGCTGGCGATGGCCCTGGCCACCACCGTGCGCGCCCGGCTCTTCACCAAGGCCGAACGGGAGAACGGCAAGGCCGCCTGGGTGCTCGGCGCCTCCTTCATCACCGAGGGCGCCATCCCCTTCGCGGCGGCCGACCCGCTGCGGGTGATCCCCTCGGCGATGGCGGGCGGCGCCCTCACCGGCGCGCTCAGCATGGGCTTCGAGGCCACCCTGCGCGCCCCGCACGGCGGGATCTTCGTCGTCCCGCTGATCGGCTCCCCCTTCCTCTACCTGCTGGCCGTGGCCGCCGGCACGCTGCTCAGCGCCGCGCTGGTGGTGTTGCTCAAGTCCCGCCGGAGGCTGCCGAGTCCGGACGCGGCGCCGGCCACCGCCGAGCCGGTAACCCGGTAACCAGGTAACCCAGTCATCCGCCCACCGTCTCGTCAGGAGTGAGAAACCATGCCTCAGCGCACCGTGGTCATCGGCTCGCGCAGCGGCCTGCACGCCCGTCCCGCCTCGCTGTTGGTGCGGGCCGCGGCGCGTCAGCCGGTCGCCGTCACCATCGCCCGCCAGGGCCGGCCGCCCGTCGACGCCCGCAGCCTGCTCTCCGTGCTGGCGCTCGGCGCCGCCGCCGGCGAGCCCGTGGTGCTCGCCGCCGAGGGCGAGGGCGCCGAGGCGGCCATCGCCGAACTCGCCGCGCTGGTCGCCGACGACCTGGACGCCCCGGAGCCCGCCGCGGGCGCGGGGGAGTAGCCATGGCCACCGTCCAGCGGGGCATCGGCATCGGCGGCGGCACCGTCTCGGGCCCGGTGGCCAGGATGGCCCGCCCACCCGTGCCGCCGGCGCCGCGCACCGTTCCCGCCGATCAGCTGCCGGCCGAGGTGGACGCGGTCCGCGCCGCGTTCACCGACGTGGCCGAAGCGCTTCAGCGGCGCGCCGACGCGGCGTCTGGGCCGGCGGCCGAGGTGCTGTTCGCCCAGGTCATGATGGTCGCCGACCCGGCGCTCGCGGACCGGGCCGAGGCCCTGGTGCGCGGCGGCGACGACGGCCCACGCGCGATCGACGCCGCGTTCGGCGAGTTCCGCTCGGCGCTGGCGGCGGCCGGCGGCCTCTTCGCCGAACGTGTCGCCGACCTGGACGACCTGCGCGACCGCGCCGTCGCCGTGCTGCTCGGCCTCCCCATGCCGGGCCTGCCGGAACCCGGCCACCCCCATGTCCTGGTCGCCGCCGACCTGGCCCCGGCCGACACCGCGCTGCTCGACCCGGCATCGGTCATCGCCCTGGTCACCGAGCAGGGCGGGCCCACCGGACACACCGCCATCCTGGCGCGCGGCCTCGGCATCCCCGCCGTGGTCGGCTGCGCGGGCGCCGAGGCGTTGACGGACGGCCGACTCGTCCTGGTGGACGCCGACGCCGGCACCGTCGAGGCCGATCCGACGCCCGAGGCCGTCACCGAGGCGGCGGAGCGCGCCGCGCGCCGCCGGCGGCGCGCGGCCGAGCTGACCGGACCGGGGCGCACCGCCGACGGCCACCCCGTCAAGCTCCTCGTCAACCTCGGCGCGCCACACGAGCTTTCGGCGGCGGCAGCGGCCGACAGCGAGGGAGTCGGGCTGTTCCGCACCGAGTTCCTCTTCCTGGAGCGGACCGAAGCGCCCTCCGTCGCCGAACAGACCGACGCCTACGCGCGGGTCTTCGCCGCCTTCGCCGGCCGCCGCGTCGTCGTCCGCACCCTGGACGCCGGCGCGGACAAACCGCTGCCGTTCGCCACCGCGACCGACGAGCAGAACCCCGCCCTCGGCGTCCGGGGCCTGCGCACCGCCACCCGTGACCCCGAACTGCTGGAGGACCAGCTCCACGCCCTCGCCCTGGCCGCCGATGGCGCGTCAGCCGAGGTGTGGGTGATGGCGCCCATGGTCTCCCTGCCGGGCGAGGCCGCCACCTTCGCCGACCGCGTCCGCGCCCACGGCCTGGCCACCGCCGGCGCCATGGTCGAGGTGCCGGCGGCGGCGCTGCGCGCCGGGGAGCTGGCCGAAGCCTGCGACTTCCTCAGCATCGGCACCAACGACCTGTCCCAGTACGCCTTCGCCGCCGACCGCACGCTCGCCTCGCTGGCCGGCCTGCTCGACCCCTGGCAGCCCGCGCTCCTCGACCTCGTCCAGCTCACCGCCGCCGCCGGAACACGCGGCGGCCGACCCGTCGGCGTCTGCGGCGAGGCGGCGGCCGATCCGGCGATGGCCCTGGTGCTGACCGGCCTCGGCGTCACCAGCCTCTCGGCCGCCCCGGCGGCACTCCCCGAGGTCAGGGCCGCGCTGGCGGCCCACACCCTCGCCGACTGCCAGGCCCTGGCCGAAGCGGCCCGCACCGCCCCGGACGCGTCGACGGCACGAGCCCGGGTAGCCGACGCCCTGCCGGAAGCCCGGCTGCCTTGAGCAGCCACCCCCGGCCCGTGGCCGGACACCGTCCGGTGGTCTGTGGGGTTGGTTGGATGCCCCACCGGGACCCGGCCGCGGCCGGATTGACGGCCTCTCTCGACGGGCGCGGCCCGGCCGCGTCCACGCGTGGCCGGGCGCCGGCAGCCGGCCTGCGGCGCGGGCCCTGTCCGTTTGGTTGGATGCCGGTCTGGTCGGGTGTGCCACGACGCGGACCCGGTCGTGGCCGGTTCACGTGCCCGGCCGTTGGCCGGGTTGGCCGCTCGTCGTCCACGCGTGGCCGGGCGCCGGCAGCCGGCCTGCGGCGCGGGCTTCGCCTGTACGGAAGCGACGCGTGGCCGGGCGGCGGTAGCCGGCTGCTGGCCGGGTTGGCCCTTCGTCCCATCGGGCGTGGCAGACCCGCGTGCACGTGGGGGAGCTATGGCTCGCCGGCGGCAGCCGCCCCGTGCCCCGGCCGCTGGCCGAAACGACCGCCCGTGCCCGAGCAGGCGACGCCGCCCACCGCTTTCCCGTCCGCCGCGCAGTGCGCCCGCGCCACGCTCGCCCGGCCGGCGCGCAGCGTGCCCGTGCCCGCGTCATGGCGCTGCCGGGTCGTAGTCCGAGAGCTGGTCGGCCGCTGCCCCGGCCGTCTTGAGCAACCCGGGCCGTTGGTCTGGTGGATGTTGTCACGACGCCGGTCCGTGCGTGGCCGGGCGGCGGTAGCCGGCCGCTGGCCGGGTTGGCCCTTCGTCCCATCGGGTGCGGCAGGCCCGCGTGCACGTGGGGGAGCTATGGCTCGCCGGCGGCAGCCGCCCCGTGCCCCGGCCGCTGGCCGAAACGACCGCCCGTGCCCGAGCAGGCGACGCCGCCCACCGCTTTCCCGTCCGCCGCGCAGTGCGCCCGCGCCACGCTCGCCCGGCCGGCGCGCAGCGTGCCCGTGCCCGCGTCATGGCGCTGCCGGGTCGTAGTCCGAGAGCTGGTCGGCCGCCGCCCCGGCCGTCTTGAGCAACCCGGGCCGTCGGTCTGGTGGATGTGTCACGACACCGGTCCGTGCGTGGCCGACCGGCGGCAGCCGGCCTGCGGCGCGGGCTTCGCCTGTACGGAAGCCACGCGTGGCCGGGCGGCGGCAGCCGGCCGCTGGCCGGGTTGGCCCTTCGTCCCATCGGGCGTGGCAGACCCGCGTGCACGTGGGGGAGCCATGGCTCGCCGGCGGCAGCCGCCCCGTGCCCCGCCCGCTGGCCGAAACGACCGCCCATCCCCATGCAGGCGACCCCGCCCACCGCTCCACCACCCGCCCCGCCGCCGCCGCGCCGGCTTACCGCCCGCCCGGCCGCCGCCGCGCAGCGTGCCGGCTCTACCGCCCGCCTGTCCGCCGCCGCGAAGCCCGACCGCCCAGCTGCCACGCAGCGTGCCCGCGCCCGCCCCGCCCGCCGCCGCGCAGCGTGCCCGTGCCCGCGCCCGCCCGCCTTGTCCGCCGCCGCGCAGCGTGCCCGTGCCCGCCCCGTCCGGCCGCCGCGCAGCGTGCCCGCGCGCCCGCCCCGTCCGGCCGCCGCGCAGCGTGCCCGTGCCCGCCCCGCCCGGCCGCCGCGCAGCGTGCCCGCGCGCCCGCCCCGTCCGGCCGCCGCGCAGCGTGCCCGTGCCCGCCCCGCCCGGCCGCCGCGCAGCGCGCCGGCTCTACCGCCCCGCCGCCGCGCAGCGAGCCCGCGCAGCGTGCGCGCGCCCGCCCGCCCGTTCGGACCGGGAAGGTCACAGCGCTGAGAGGCCGTAGTCCCAGAGTTGGTCGGCCGCCGCCGGGTCGAGTGCGTGGGCGGCGACGCCGGTGGGGGTGTCCTCGTCGCCTCGGACGGTCGGCGCTTGCTGGTTGTCCTCGAAGTAGCGGCCGGTGACGCCAGCCAGCAGTGGCGAGGCGGCCAGCAGCACGGAGGTGGCGGCCCCCTGCTCGGGGGTCTTGTAGTACGACAGCGGCCGTACCCTGCCCTCGCCGTCCATCACGCCGAACGCCCGCATCGTGTCGTCGTCGACGTGCCGTTGCAGGCCGGTGAGGATATAGCCGGGGTTGAGCGCGTTGGCCGTGATCCCGTCGGCCGCCCAGCGGCGGGCGCCCACGGCGAAGAGGATGTCGGCGGACTTGGACTGGCCGTAGGCCGCCCACGGGTCGTACGGCCGATCCTCGAAGTGCGGGTCCGCGAAGTCGAACGGGTCGCCCCGGTGGGCGCCGGAGCTGACCACCACGACGCGGGCGGAGCCGGCCTCCCGCAGGGCCCCGTGCAGGCCGACGGCCAGCGCGAAGTGGCCCAGGTAGTTGGTGGCCAGCTGCGTCTCCCAGCCGCCGGCCGTGAGGGTGCGGGTGGGCAGGGCCATGATCCCCGCGTTGGCGACGAGGATGTCGAGCCGTCCGTGCCAGGCCCGGGTGAAGGCGTCGACCGACGTCAGATCGGACAGATCGAGGGGTTCGGCGTGCACCGGGCCCGCGCCGTCGACGGCGGCCAGCTCCTGGATCAGCGGCTGCGCGGACCCCGGGCGCCGCGTGGCGATGGTGACCTGCGCCCCCGCGCCCGCCAGCGCCCGGACGGTCTCGGCGCCCAGGCCGGAGGCGCCGCCCGTGACCACCGCGCGTCGGCCGCTGAGGTTCACGCCGTCGATCACCTCCCGCGCGGTGGCCTGGGCGGAGAAGGGAGTGGTCAGCGGAGCGGAGTCGTCTCGCGATGGCCCGTCGGCCTGGGGATTCGTTGCCATGGCTCCACGCTACGACGCGTGAGCTGGACACCTTATGATTGAGAGTCCCTGATTCTTTAGCAATCGTCCAAGCTGTCCAGCCGTCCAGGCTGTCCGAACTGGTGGTGGTGATGGATCCTCTTGAGGATGTGCTGACCCTGCTGGAGACGCGCGGCCGGCTGTCCGCGAGCCTGTCGGCGGGCGGGCGTTGGGCTCTGCGGTTCGACGCCCCCCACGCGGTCAAGTTCAACGCCGTCAGGCGCGGCTCCTGCCTGCTGGAGGTCGACGGCGTCGACGGGCCGATCGAGCTGGCCGAGGGCGACTGCTGTCTCCTCACCCGGCCACGCGCCTTCACGCTCCGCGGCGATCCGGGGGCCGTCCCCGTCGCCGCCGGGCCCGTGTTCGCGGGGGCCGCGGACGGTGTCGCCAGGGTGGGTCAGGGCGAGGACGTGTTCCTCGTCGGCGGCGGCTTCTCCTTCGGGACCCGCGCCCAGGAGCTGCTGCTCGACCGGCTGCCCCCGGTCGTCCATGTGCCGGCCGGCACCCGGCACGCGGAGACGGTGCGGTGGGCGCTGACCGCGATCGACGAGGAGCTGACGCGCCGGCCGATGGCCGCGACCCTGGTCGCCGAGCACCTCGCCGTCGTCATGCTCGTCCATGTGCTGCGGCTGCACCTCGCGCGCGAGCCGCGCGCGGTGACCGGATGGCTGGCCGGCCTCGGGGATCCCGTGGTCGCCACGGCGTTGACGTCGCTGCACCGCGATCCGGCGCACGCCTGGACGGTGGCCGAGCTGGCCGGCGCCGCCGCCGTCTCCCGGTCGACGCTGGCCGCCCGCTTCAAGGCCACGG
Source organism: Streptomyces profundus (assembly GCF_020740535.1). Taxonomy (NCBI): domain Bacteria; kingdom Bacillati; phylum Actinomycetota; class Actinomycetes; order Kitasatosporales; family Streptomycetaceae; genus Streptomyces; species Streptomyces profundus. Next base: position 1,915,155 of record NZ_CP082362.1, on the reverse strand, counting down.
TCGGTCTCGGCCCCCTGGAGTACCTCACCAGGTGGCGCGTCGAGCTGGCCGCCAGACAGCTGCGCGAGGGGAGCGGAACGCTCGCCTCCATAGCCCACTCCGTGGGATACGGCTCCGAGAGCGCCCTCAGCGTCGCCTTCAAACGCGTCCTGGGCATGCCGCCCGGCGACTACCGCAGGCATCCGCCCGGGCCGTGAGAGGGCACGGGGCCGCCGGCGCGCGTGGCGGCCCGCCCCGCTCCGGCCGTCACGTAAAGAGAGCAACTTCGCACGCAAAGTCGCGAGTTACTCGGTTAAGTGGTGTCCGGTATCGCAACACACCGACTGTTAGGCACCTTTGATCCCCTGTCGAATCCCTCGCGCTCTGTCCGTTGCCTTGACAGTCGCGAGCGGCGGTGGCCTGATGGGTGGGCGACTACATGGGAGCGCTCCCAGATTCCTGGGTCGCGCATGCGTCACCCCCACCCGAGTGGGCCCACGGGACGGGCCCTTGAGGAGACGACCGTGAAAAGCAGGAGAACTTTCGGTGTCCTGGTCGCGGCGGGCCTCGCTGGCACGCTGGGTACGGCGCTCGCGGTGCAGCCCGCGACCGCCGACGAGCCGGGCGCCAGCGCCGTCGGACTGAGCATCGAGGACGGCCGGTTGGTCGAGAGCAACGGCAACGACTTCGTGATGCGGGGGGCCAACCACCCGCACGCCTGGTACACCAGCCAGTTGGGCGCGCTCGGCGACATCAAGTCGCTGGGCGGGAACACCGTGCGCGTGGTGCTGAGCAGCGGCCACCAGTGGGAGCAGACCTCCCCGCAGCAGGTGTCCCAGATCGTCTCGGAGTGCAAGGCGAACCGCCTGATCTGCGTGCTGGAGGTGCACGACACCACCGGCTACGGCGAGGAGGGCGCGGCGGTCTCGTTGGACCAGGCCGCCGACTACTGGATCAGCGTCCAGGACCAGTTGGCGGGCGAAGAGGACTACGTCATCGTCAACATCGGCAACGAGCCGTTCGGCAACAGCGGTTACGAGGCGTGGACGGCCGACACCCAGGCGGCCATCGGGAAGCTGCGGAACGCCGGCTTCGAGCACACCATCATGGTGGACGCGCCGAACTGGGGCCAGGACTGGACCGGCACCATGCGTGCCAATGCCCAGTCGGTGTACAACGCGGACCCGACCGGGAACACCATCTTCTCCATCCACATGTACGGCGTGTACAACACGGCGAGCGCCGTCGAGGACTACCTCACGTCCTTTGTGGACGCCGGACTGCCCATCCTGGTCGGCGAGTTCGGGCACAACCACTCGGACGGTGACCCGGACGAGGACGCCATCATGGCCGTCACGGAGCAGCTGGGGCTCGGCTACCTCGGCTGGTCCTGGAGCGGCAACGGCGGTGGTGTCGAGTATCTGGACATGACGGTGAACTTCGACCCCAACCAGCTGACCGAGTGGGGCGAGCGGTTCTTCCACGGCGCGAACGGTGTCGCCGAGACCTCTGAGGAGGCGACGATCTACAACTGAGGCCCTGCGGCCGGGAGTTGTGTGCGGCGGGGCCGCCCCTTGGAGTTCCGGGGGGCGGCCCCGTTCCCGTCCGGGTTCCGCGCCACGCTCAGTGCACCCGGCCGCCGCCCACCGAGCCGGCCGGCTGGCGGGCCTCGGCGGTCAGCCGCCTGATGGTGCGGTTGACGTCGGAAGGGGAGACGATCCCCAGCAGCCTCGGCCGCCCGGCGCGCTCGCGTTCCCCGGCCCGTCCAGCGGTCTGTTCGCCGTGGGGTCCGTCGTGGGCTTCGATCACCAGCACCCGGTGCTCGGGGCCGGGTTCGAGCTGCGGCAGCAGGTCGGCGAGGTCCGTCTCGGGCTGGGTGGTGCGGACCTGGTCCAGGGGCAGCATGATCTCGGCGACGGTCAGCACCCGGTGCTTCTCCAGGGGCACCTCGTTGAGCTGGTCCTGGGTGACCAGGCCGATCGGCGCGCCGCTGGACGAGACCACCGGCAGCGCGGGGTGGGTGAGGCCGTGGGACGGTTCGGAGAGCAGGGCGCCGACGGTCTCGTCGGCGGGCACGGTGGCGGGCCCCGCCGTCATGGTCTCGCGGACGGGGACGCCGGCGAGCAGTTGACGCATCCGCGCCTGCTCCCCCTCCAGGGATGCCGCGCCGGCCACAAACCATCCCACCAGGGCCAGCCACAGGGCACCGAAGGCGCCCGTGAAGAGGAAGACCACCAGTCCGGCGACGACCAGGACCCAGCCGAACGCCTGCCCGGCCGCGCTGGACTGGGCGGTGGCCCTGGGGCGGTTTCCCGAGCGGCGCCAGAGCGCGGCGCGCAGCAGCCGGCCGCCGTCGAGTGGCGCGGCGGGGAACCCGTTGAAGAGCGCCAACAGGAAGTTGATCACCGCGAGCCAGGCGAACACCTCGACCACGGGGCCCGCGTCGGCGGCGACCAGGATCCAGGTCAGCACCGTGAAGAGCACGCCGAGCGCGAAGCTGGCCGCCGGGCCGGCGCCGGCGATCCTGAACTCGGCCTTGGGGTCGGGGGCTTCGGTCCTGGTGCGGGTGGCGCCGCCGAGCAGCCACAGCACGATGTCGTGGACGGGCACCCCCGATCGACGGGCGAGCAGCGCGTGGGCCATCTCATGGGTCAGCAGCGAGGCCAGAAACAGCACCCCGGCGAGCAGCGCGAGCAGTGTGTAGCTCAGCGCACTCCGATCCGGGTAGGCCTCCGGCAGCCGTCCGGTGCCCAGACCGATCGCGATCACGGCGAAGATCACCGCGACGCTCCAGTGCACCCCGATCCGGACGCCGGCGATCCGTCCCAGCGTAAAGGTCGCCCGCACTTCGCTCACCTGCCTCGATGGGTTTCGGTCTGGAGTCAAGGTTTCCTTCTGGCGTCAACGGCGGCGTTCACCGTGGAACGTCGCAGGTCAGGACGCCGAGTACCCGCGAAGTCGCTCGCCATGCCGGATCCGGCCGCGCTCCCTAGACTGGGGACATGGCCCGGCCGAACGACGAGGTCGAGGCGCTGCTCCGTGAGTACGCCGACCTGCTCTCCATCACCGGCGAGGGCGCGTTCAAGCAGCGCGCCTACGAGCGCGCGGCGCGCGCCATCGGTGGGCACCCCGCCGATGTCGCCACGCTGGACGCCGAGCGGCTGCGGGAGATCCCGGGCGTCGGCCGGTCGATCGCCGACAAGGTCGCCGAGTTTCTGCGCACGGGCCGGGTGGCGGCCGTCGAGGAGACGCGCTCCTCGATCCCGCCGGGGGTGCGGGCGCTGCTCGACATCCCCACCCTGGGGCCGAAGAAGGCGATGACGCTCTACCGCGAGTTGGGCGTCTCGTCCGTGGACGAGCTGATGGCGGCGCTGCGCGACGACCGGGTCGCCGGGCTGAAGGGCTTCGGGCCCAAGGCACGGGAGAACATCGAGCACGGGGTCGCGGTGCTGCGCCAGTCCGGCGGTCGCATCCGGCTGGACGTGGCGCTGGGGGTGGCGGAGGAGGCCGTGGCGCGGCTCGCCGAGGTGCCTGGCTGTGCGCGCTGCGCCTGGGCCGGGTCGGTGCGGCGGATGCGGGAGACCATCGGCGACATCGACATCCTGGCCGCCGCCGACGATCCGGAGCCGCTGATGGCGGCGTTCTGCGCCCTCCCGTTGGTGGACGAGGTGGTCTCCCGGGGCCGGAAGAAGACCACGGTGCGCACGGTGGACGGCCTGCAAATCGACCTGCGGGTGCTGTCGGCCGACTCATGGGGCGCCGGAATGCTCTACTTCACCGGCTCCAAGGCTCACAACATCCGCATCCGCGAGATCGCGGTCCGCAAGAAGCTCAAGCTCTCCGAGTACGGCCTGTTCGACGCCGAGAGCGGCCGGAAGCGGGCCGCCCGCACCGAGGAGCAGGTCTACCGCCGTCTCGGCCTGCCCTGGATTCCGCCGACGCTCCGCGAGGACCGGGGCGAGATCGCGGCGGCCCAACGCCGGGAGCTGCCCACGCTGGTGACCGAGCGGGATCTGCGGGGCGATCTGCACAGCCATACCGATCTGACGGACGGCGTCGCGCCGTTGACGGAGATGGTCGCCGCCGCCTCGGCGCGCGGCTACCACTACTACGCCGTCACCGACCACGCCCCGAAGCTGCGGATGCAGCGGATGACCACGGAGAAGGCGCTGGCGCAGCGCGCCCGACTGAGGGAGTTGGCGGGGCGTTACGGCCGGCTGAGGCTGCTGCACGGCACAGAGCTGAACATCGACGAACGGGGCGACGTGGACTGGCCGGCGGAGGTCCTGGCCGAGTTCGACCTCTGTGTCGCGTCCATCCACTCGCACTTCGAGCTGGGGCGGGACGCGCAGACGCGGCGGTTGATCAGGGCCTGCGAGAACCCCCATGTGCACATCATCGGCCATCCCACCACGCGGAAGCTGGGCCGCCGCACCGCTGTCGACATCGACCTGGACGCGGTCTTCGCCGCCTGTGCGAGGACCGGCACCGCGCTGGAGATCAACAGCCACCCCAACCGGCTGGACCTCAACGACGAGCAGATCCTGCGCGCCCGCACCCATGGCGTGCGGTTCGCCATCGACTCCGACGCCCACGCCCCCACCCATCTGGGCCATGTGCGCTTCGGGGTCGCCCAGGCGCAGCGCGGCTGGCTCACCAAGGACGAGGTCATCAACACCTGGACCCTCACCCGGCTGCGCCGCTTCCTCAAGAAACGGTAGTGGCCGCCGGCCAGGGGAGCCGGTGCCCTGCCGGCGGATCTCCGCGTCCGGCGAGCGGCTTCCCCAGCCTGGCGGCTGGGAGCCGCCCCCGCGATCCCCTCGGACGAAGTCCGGGGGAGCACCGCCGAGACTCCCCCCCACAGACGTCCCGGCGCCTCGCCCGACAGGGGTTACGGTGCCTCGCCGACCTGCGTGCGGCGTTCCGCCCGGTAAGGGCTGCGGTGCCTCGCCGGCCGGCGTGTGGCGTTTCGCCCGGTAGGGGCTGCGGTGCCTTGCCGGCTGGCGTGCGGTGTTTCGCCCGGTAGGGGCTGCGGTGCCTCGCCGGCCGGTGTTCGGTGTTTCGCCCGGTAGGGGCTGCGGTGCCTCGCCCGACAGGCGTTACGGTGCCTCGCCGGCCTGCGTGCGGCGTTCGGTGTTCCGCCGGCTGGCGTGCGGCGTTCCGCCCGGTAGGGGCTGCGGTGGCTCGCCGGCTGGCGTGCGGTGTTTCGCCCGGTAGGGGCTGCGGTGCCTCGTCGGCTGGCGTGCGGCGCCTCGCCCGGTAAGGGTTACGGTGCTTCGCCGGCCGGCGTGCGGCGTTCCGCCCGGTAGGGGCTGCGGTGCCTTGCCGGCCGGCGTGCGGTGTTTCGCCCGGTAGGGGCTGCGGCGCTTCGCCGGCCGGCGTTCGGTGTTCCGCCCGGTAAGGGCTACGGTGCTTCGCCGAGGTGGTGGAGGAAGAAGTCCCTGGCCTGGGCGGTGACCTCGGAGAGGGTGCCCGGCTCCTCGAAGAGGTGGGTGGCGCCGGGCACCACGGTGAGCTCGTGGGGGCAGTGCAGCGACAGTTCGGCGGCCCGGTTCAGCTCCAACACCCGCTCGTCGTGGCCGCCCACGATCAGCAGCGTGGGGCAGCGCACCTCGGAGAGCCGCCGGTCGGCCAGGTCGGGACGGCCGCCCCTGGACACCACGGCGCCCACGGGCGAGCCGGGGTCGGCCGCCGCCCACAGCGCGGCGGCGGCGCCCGTGCTGGCCCCGAAGTAGCCGACGCGCAGGCCGTCATGGGGCGTCACCCCGCCCGTCAGCAGCCACTCCGTCGCCCGGGTCAGCCGCTCGGCCAGCAGGCCGATGTCGAAGACGTTGGCCCGGTCGTCCGCCTCCTCCTCGGTCAGCAGGTCGAAGAGGAGCGTGCCGAGGCCGGCCTGGGCCAGGGCCTCGGCGACGAACACATTGCGCGGGCTGTGCCGGCCGCTGCCGCTGCCATGCGCGAAGACCACCACGCCGCGCGCCCTGGCCGGCAGGGTCAGCGTGCCGGCCAGCTCCACCACGCCCGCCGGGACGGTCACCTCGCGGGCGACACCCCGGCGCAGAAACTCCACCACCTGCTCGTCGGTGGTCTGCGCGAAGTCGTCGTAGAACTGGCCGACGGCCAGGAAGTCGTCCTCCACATGGGGACAGACCAGCTCGTCGGCCGCGTCCCCGATCCGGCGCTCCCAGTCGGCCGGGGCGACCGGCACCGCCAGCACCACCAGGGCCGCGCCGCGCTCCCGCGCGGAGCGGCAGGCCGCCCGCGCGGTGGCACCGGTCGCGATGCCGTCGTCCACCAGCACCACCGTGCGGCCGGCCACCGAGATCCGGGGCCGCTCGCCCCGGTAGGCGACGGCGCGGCGGTCCAGCTCCGCGCGCTCCCTGGACTCGACCTCGGCGAGCCGGTCCCCGGGCACCCCGGCGCCGCCGACGACCTGGTCGTTGAGCACCCGGGCGCCGTCCTCGGCGATGGCGCCCATCGCCAACTCCGGCTGCGCCGGCAGCCCCAGCTTGCGCACCACGGCCACGTCCAGCGGGGCGCGCAGCGCCGTGGCCACCTCGGCGGCCACCGGGACCCCGCCCCTGGGCAGCCCGAGCACCACCACATCGCGCCCACGCAGTGACGTCAACGCGTGGGCCAGCCGCTGCCCGGCCTCCCGCCGATCCGCGAACCGCATCGTCGGCCACCTTCCTGGTCACGTCCCGGCGCGCACCGCCCCGTCACGACCTGTCGGAGTGCTGGGTCCATCGAACCGCGTCGCGGCCGGCGGCGCGCGTCGGACTCCCGCACCCGGGCGTACGACGGGCTTCCGTCAGGGGCGCGGCAACCGGTGCACGAAGTCGGCGACCGCCGTCGCCAGCTCCTCCGGCGCGTCATCGTGCACCCAGTGCCCCGCGCCGGGGAAGTCCACACGTTCCGTTCCGGGACGGCGCGCGACCATCGCGTCGGCCAGCTCCGCCGGCAGCAGGGTGCTCTCCGTGCCGCGCAGCAGCAGTGCCGGGCAGTCCGAGCCCAGCCAGTCGCCCCACCAGTCGCCGACGCCGCCCTCCTGGACCGCCATCATCACGTCCCAGTCGAAGAGCAGCCGCCAACCGTCCTCCGCCGGGACCGCGCTGCGCAGGAAGTAGGCCGCGTCCGGCACCCCCCTGGCCTCGATCAGCGCGCCCAGCGCGGCCCGCGTCTCGGCCCGCGACGGCCAACCCCGCACATCGAGCGTCGGATGCTCCACCTCGGGCCGCCGCATCACGGGGCCCACGTCCTCAATGATCAACGCCGCCACCAACTCCGGGTGTCGGGCGGCCAGTTGGTAGGCCGTGATGCCGCCGAGCGAATGCCCGAGCACCACCAGCGAGCCGAGCTCCAGGGCGTCGACCAGCGCGGCGGCGTCCTCGACGAACGCGTCCCTGCCGTAGCCGCCGGTGGCCGGCTCGCGCCAGCCGTGGCCGCGCTGGTCGGGCGCGATCAGCCGGGCCCGGCCGGCGAGATCCCGGGCCAGCCGCTCGAAGACCGCCCCGCGACCGAACGTCCCGTGCAGCGCCAGCACCACGGGCAGCGCGGCGTCACCCCCCGAGTCCAACACCGGGACCCGGCGCCCCCGTACGAGCACCGTCCCCATCTCGGCCAACGCGTCGTTCCCCTGGTACCCCTGATCTGTCACCCCTCCAAGCTAGCGCCGCCCGGCGGCTTCCACACCGGTCCGGGGGACCGGGTCCGCGCACGGTGCCGGGCGGCTACGCTCGGCGCAGGACACCCGCCGCCGTCTCCCAACGGAGTCCCCGTGCCGCTCTTCCGCAGCCCGCTCCGCCGCCGCGCCCGCGCGCCGGAACGGGACGGCGCGGTCGAGGTGTTGGGCGTCGCCCGCAACCTGACCTCGGCCACCAGGCTGCTCGACGTGCTGCCGCTGCTGCGCGCCGAGGACGGCGTCGCCGTGTCCTTCACGGTCAACCCGGGCTCCGCCTTCGACGGCGGCCTCACCGAGTACCTCGCCGGGCAGCGGGCCACCGTGCTGCCCTGGCGGGAGGCCACCCGCCGCCGCTTCGACCTGGTCGTCGCCTGCGCCATCAACCGTTCGATGCGGCGGCTGAGTCGGCCGCTGGTGGTGCTGCCGCACGGCGCCGGCTACAACCGGCTGGTCAGCCGGTCCACGGGCGACGTCAGCTCGTCCGCCGGCCTCTCCCGGCGTGAACTCCTGTACCGGGGGCGGGTGGTGCCCGATGTCATCGGCCTCTCCCACGAGGAGCAGCTCGGCCGGCTGGCCGCCAGCTGCCCCGCCGCGCTGCCGCGCGCCCGCGTCGTCGGCGACCCCTGCTTCGACCGGATGCGGGAGAACCTCGACTGGCGCGACCACTTCCGCGCGCCGTTCGGCGCCGTCGGGGGCCGCCGGCTGGTGGTGCTCAACTCCACCTGGGGCCCGCACTCGTTGATCCGCCGTCACCCCGACCTGCCGCTGCGGCTGGTCAACGCGCTGCCGGTGGACGAGTACGTGGTCGTGGTCGTGCTGCATCCCAACATCTGGTCGGACGACACGCCGTTCAACGTCAGTCAGCGGCTGCGCGCCGCGCGGGACGCCGGGCTGCGGGTGGTCAGCCCCGACAACGGCTGGCAGGCCGCGCTGATCGCCGCCGACCTGGTCGTCGGGGACACCGGCTCGGTCAGCTTCTACGGCGCCGGCCTGGAGCGGGCCACGATGCTGGCGGCCAGCGGCGAGGCCGAGTTGGACCCGGGCTCGCCCATGCACGCCTTCGGCCGCACCGCCCCACGGCTCGACCCCGAGGGCGATCTGCTGGCCCAGCTGCGCGCCGCCGAACGCGACCACCGGCCGGGCGAGTTGCGCGCGGTCACCGAGGACGCGCTGGGCCTGCCGGGCGAGTCGGCACGGGTACTCCAGGGCGTCTTCCACGAGCTGCTGGGCGACCGGGTCCAGCCGCCGGCCCCGCACCCGCGCCCCACCCGCTACCCGGACCCGTCGCCCGCGACCGGCCACGGGCCGACCGCCTTCGACGTGGTCGGGCGGGTCCGCGCGGGGCGCGTCGAGCTGTGCCGCTACCCGCTGGACCAGCGGCGCGCCGGCGCCCGTGGCTTTCTCGCCGTGACCGCCGAGGAGGGCACCTGGTCCGCCCTCGCCCAGACCGCCGAGGTGGCCGCGCGCCGGCAGCCGCACGGCGAACTGCCGCCCCGCGCCTGGCTCGACCGGCGGTTCGCCGACCAGCCGTGGCTCTCCGTCGCGGTGGCGGCGCTGGGGGAGCGGCGGCATCTGCTGCGGCTGCGGGACGGCGCGCTGTGGGAGGCGTGGGTCCCCGAGGACTGGGCCACCCCCGAACAGGTCCTCGACCCCGTGGTGTTGGGCGCGGCCGTGTACCTCTGGCTCATCGAGGGCCAGCCGGGGGGACGCCTCCCCGCCGAAGGACTCCCCCTCCACACCGGCCACACCCGCACCACCGTCCACTTCCGCCCCCGATGACCACGCGGCGACCCCGGTTCCGCACGCGCCGTGTTCAGCGGAAGGCGGCCTCGGGACGGTCGCCGTCGACGAGGAGGGGCAGGGCGCGGCGGCGTCCGGCGGCGATGATGGCGTACTGGTAGAGGCCCGGGGGCTCGTGCAGCTCCCGCAACGGCACCCATCCGACGTGGGCGTTGGGCTTCATCGACGGCACCTCGGGCAGCTCTTCGCCGTCCAGGACGTAGGTCACCCCGTTGGGCAGGCCCTGGTCGTCGGTGGTGAGGGTGAAGGCGAGGACCTCGGTGAGGGCGCGGTCGTAGCCGGTGGTCTCCCTTAGGGCCTTGCGCGCGGTGAGGATGGGGCAGTGCCCGGGGAGCACGGTGCCGTGTGGCAGGACCCAGCCCTCGTCGCCCGGGGTCTTCTCCCCGCGCACCATCAGCGCGTGGTTGTCGCCGGTGGTGGCCAGGATGTGGAAGGTGACGGGCAGTCCGCTCGGTCCCGGAAGGGGCAGGGACATCGGTAGGTCTCCTCGGATCGTCAGCTGTCAGTGGGTGAGGGCGGGCAACAGCCCGGCGGCGGCGGTCAGCAGGCACATCGCGCCGACGAACGCCGGCCCGGCCGTCCGGTCCAGGAACGCCCCGACCGGACTCGCCCGCCCGTGCGCGCCGTTCTCCTCGGGGCGGCGCTCGACCCGCCAGTGCCGCTCCGTCCTGGAGAGGTACCGGGTGTGCGTCGGTTCCTGCTGTGAGTGTTGGAGGCACCAGACCGCGACGGGCAACGCGTCGTCGTCGAAGAGCGGCGAGAGCTGCCCACAGTGGAAGCACTCCGCCCCGTAGATCGCCTCCGGCGCACCCACGCCCCGCTCCTCACACAGCATCCAGTCCGCGCCCCGGACGATCGAGACCGGCTCAGCCGCCTCGCTCCCGCCCGGCGACGGCTGGTTCCGCTCACTCATCGCGTCGATCTCCCTTGCTCGGTTGGTCGGTTGGTCGGTCGGGGCCACGGCTCGGCCGTGACGAGCTGGGCCAGTCGGCCGCCGAACGGGGTGCGGGGCAGCGGGTCCCGGCATCGGTAACGGAGCGGTTCGGGCGGGCCGCCCGCGCCCAGCGGCCGGTAGAGCGGGACCAGCCGCCCCGTCCCGTCGACGGGCGCGTCCCGCGACGCCTCGCTGAAGTCCCAGGCCATCGCGTGCAGTTGCCCCAGGCAGCCGTCACACGCGTACAGCGGGGCCGCCACCCCAGCCGAGGTCAGCCAGCCGATCCACACCACCGGCGCGATCCGATGTCCGCAGAAGAACCAGCAGGGCCCCAGGGCCCGTTGCTCCTGCCCCACCAGCCCAGGCATGGGTGCCTGGAACTCCCACTCGCCGGCGCTCACCCGTCGCCCGCCTCGGGTACCGCGCCCCAGCACGAGAACCAGACGACCTTGCCCAGCCGACAGGACGTGCCGGCCACGAACGGCATCGGCATATAGCCGAACCCGTCGGCCATCTCCCGCAGCAGCCACAGGCCACGGCCGCCCTCCGCGCACCAGTCCGGCCTGCGCAGCACGGGCAACTGCCGGGACTCGTCGAAGACCTGCACCAGCAGGTCCTCCTCCACCCGCACCATCCGCAGACCGCACCGCCGACTCGCGGTGTGCCGCGCGACATTCGCCAGGAGCTCCGTGACCCCCAGCCGCGCCAACTCGACGGCCTCCCCCGAGACCCGCCAGTCGACCAACGCGGCGGCGACCGTGCGCCGCCACTCCTCGATCTCGTGCGCGCTGACGGTTAAGAACCAGCTGAGATCGTGCGGAGCGTCGACGGGACCATCAGGAGCGGTCATGGTTCCTCCAGCCAGGGCCATCACCCATCCGGGTGAGTTGTGGGCCCGGTCAGGAAGCGTCGGCGGGTTGGGATGGGGCCGTTCCGCCGTCTCGGTGGCCCGCAGGTCGGGGCCGCTCGCGCCAGGCACAGCCGTCTCCTCTCCGTAGTGTCGCCACTACCCGGGGTGGACAGGCTGCCCCACGGTCCGCGAGCATTCAACGTGCCGGATCTGAACGGAAGGCTGGTGCACGGCTTTTGAACCGCAAGGACTTGGTCCCCGAGAGCTCTCCACAGGCGGCGTATGGCGCGCGTTTGCGCGGATTGCGCGAGAGTCGGCAGTGGACGCAGGAGGAGCTGGGGGACCGGATGGGATATTCCAGCACGCATATTTCGTCAGTGGAAACTGGTCGGAAGCTGTCAACTTTGCGTTTCTCGCGAAGTGCGGATCGGGTGCTGGGCACGGAACACACCGCGGACTCGTTCGAGCGCGAGTGGCGCGAGGTGCGCCATGGCAGCCTGCTGGAGGGGTCCCCGGAGTACATCGACTGCGAGAGGCGCGCCTCGGAGATCAGGCTGTTCGAGATCGGCATCATCCCCGGGCTGCTCCAGACCCCTGAGTACGCGAGGGAGTTGGCCAGGAGCGCCGTCAACCGGGGGGCGATCGGCGCCGAACAGGCGGAGGAGCGGGTGTCGCTGGTCGCCGAGCGGCGAGCGGCGCTGGAGCGGACGCCGGCGCCGCTGATCTCCGTGGTGCTGGACGAGAGTTGCATCCGGCGGCCCATCGGGGAGCCGGCGGTGATGGCCGCCCAGCTCGCCTATCTGGTGGAGTTCGCCCAGCGGCCCCACACCGTGCTCCAGGTCGCCCCCTTCGAGATGGGCGTCCGCCGCACCCTCAACCTGCCGCTTTACATACTGACCATGGCGGACCGCTCGCTGATGTCCTACGCGGAATCCGCCCTGCGCGGAAACGTCGAGCGCGATAACGGTTCCGTGGTGCCCCTGCTGGCGGCCTACCATCAACTACAGGCGGAGGCGCTCTCCCAAGCGGCGTCTGTCGCCGCGATCCGGCAGCTATGAAAGGGCACCCCGTGACATCCGAAGCCCCGCGTTGGTTCAAGTCCTCCTACAGCGACAACGGTGGCGTCTGCCTGGAGGCCGCCGCCAATCTCGCCGCGACGCGCGGCGTGGTTCCGGTCCGTGACTCCAAGAGCGTCGAGGGTCCGATACTGACGTTCTCGACCGCCGCGTTCTCCTCGTTTGTGTCCGGCGTCAAGTCCGGCGAGAACACCGCCAGTTGACCGTCGGTCCCCGACCGCACCCGGCCCCGAACGTCGCCCCGCCGCCCGACGCGGCGGGGCGACCACCCCCGGGCAGCGCCGTTCCGGTCGAGGCCCGTCGCCGTGATTCAGCAGCTACGAAAGGGCACCCCGTGACTTCCGAAGCCCCGCGTTGGTTCACGTCCTCCTACAGCAACAACGGTGGCGTCTGCCTGGAGGCCGCCGCCAACCTCGCCGCCACGCGCGGCGTGGTCCCGGTCCGCGACTCCAAGAGCGCGGACGGCCCGATCCTGACCTTCGGATCGGCCTCCTGGCAAACGTTCCTCACCGACGTCGCCGACCACACCACGGCCCACTGAGCCAAGCCGACCACCATCCCCCCGGGCCCACGCCCGGGGGGATGTCGGCATGCGCCGGCGGCCCGCTGTCCGCCCAAGGACATCCGCGACTCGCCCGCCTCTCAAGCGGTGTCGGCGCCCGACGGGGTGCCTAGGAGGTGTTCCAACGCCGTGTGGTAGGTGGCTTGGACGGCGGGGATGGTGTCGGTCTGGATGCGTTCGTCGGTGGCGTGGAGTCCTTGGTAGGTGACGCCGAAGCCGGCGGTGGCGGGGATGGCGAGGCCGGCGAGGTAGTTGCCGATGTTGGAGGGGCCGGCGACCTTGGGGCGCACCCGGAGGCCGTGGGCGCCCGCCGCGTCGATGAGGGCCGTGCGCAGCGGGGAGGTGGGCGGGAGGGCGTAGGGGGGCCAGGTCTGGTGGTGTTGGAGCAGGGTGGGTGGGGTGCCGGGCCATTCCTTGTCGATGTCGCTGGCCGACTGGGCGAGGAGTTCGGTCGCGGCGGTGGCGTCGAAGGTGGGGGTGGTGCGGATGTCGATGCTGAGGGTGCACAGGTCCGGGGTGACGCTGTAGCCCTCGCCGCCGGAGATGGCGGTGACGGTGAGTTTCGGGGGGAGTGGGAAGTGCTCCGTCGTCTCCGCCGGCAGCGGACGGCCGGTGAGTTCCCGAACGAGGTGGGCGGCCTTGGCGATGGCGCCGGGGGTGGTCCTGCTGCCGCCGGAGTGGGAGGCGACGCCGTGGACGTGGAGTTGGGCGCGGTGGACGCCTCGGCCGCCGGTGACGAGATGGTCGTTGCCGGGGTAGCCGATCATGACGCCGGCCACGTCGCCTGGTGCGTCGGGACCTTCGAAGAAGGTCTTCGCGCCGGCGAAGCCGCCGGTGTGTTCGTCAAGGTCGAACAGCAGGGTCAGCCGTCCGTGCAGACGGCCGGCGGCCGTTGCGAGGCGGGCGGCGAGATGGCTGAAGATCGCCACCGCGGCCTTGGAGTCGCTTGAGCCCCGGCCCCACAGCCAGCCGTCCGCCAGATGCCCTGACGCCGGTGGGTGGGTCCAGCGGTCCTCGTCGCCGAACGGCGCGGTGTCCAGGCAGGCGTCTAACACCCAGTGCGGCCCCGGCCGTTCCCCGGAGACCTCGGCGGTCACGGCCACGGGCGCGCCGGTGTCGTCACGCAGTACCGCCGGGGTCAGCCGATGGCGACTCAGCCAGGCGGTGAGGTGGTCGATGACCGGCTCGTAGGAATCGATGCCGGCACGGCTGGGAATGCGCACCAACTCACGGGTGAGCTCGACGACGCCGGCGTGGTCGGCCTCAGCAACGACCCGGACACCGACCGGGTCCGGGGGTTGCGGGGATCGCTGAGCGGCCAGGGTCAATCCTCGTCCGTCGGGGGGAGGCCCGCGCGTTGGCGGAGGTGGGTGCGGTGGGTGGTCAGTTGGTGGGCCGTGGCCGTGTCGCCGGCCTGTTGGGCCAGGTGTTCCAGGATCGTGAGGGCGCCGTCCGCCTTGGCCCACTGGCCGAGGCTCTCGGCCAGCCGCGCCGCCTCCGTGAGGACGGTCCTGGCGCGTTCCGGCTCGCCGGAGTCGAGGAGGGCCGTGCCTCGGGTGAGGCCGATCCTGGCGTGCAGGGCCGCGTGGGCCGGGCCCGGGACCAGGGCCTCGGCCGTCGCCAGCTCGGCGAGGGCGTCCCGTGGTCGGCCGAGCGCCAGCAGGGCCCTGGCGAGTTGGTAGCCCTGCATCGCCTCGCCGCGCGGATCGCCCGCGTTGGCCGCCTTCGCCTCGGTGAGGTGGGCCACCGCGTCCGCCGCCCGGCCGCTCGCCAGCGCCAGCAGGCCCCTGGTCTCCTCGATCACCCCGCGCAGCTGCGCCGAGCCGACCCGCTCCAGCAGCGCCTCGGCCGGCGTGAGCGCCGTCTGGGCGGCTGTGAAGTCCCGCGACTCCAGGTAGGCGCGGGCCAGTTGGTTGCGGATGCGCAGCTCGGCATCGGGCCGGCCCGCCCAGCCGGCCGCCGTGATGCCCAGCTGGTGGGAGTCGATCCAGCCCGCATAGCGCTTACGGCTGTGGTAGAAGGCCCACAGCGCCTGGCACATCCGCCACACCGGCTCGTGCCAGCCGCGTTCGGCCGCGGCCCGCAGCAGCGCCAGCACCGTGCCGTGCTCCCGCTCCAGCCAGTCCAACGCGGCGGCGGGACCGGCCAGTTCGGGCAGCGCCGGCGGGCCGTCCCAGCCCTCGCCGCCCGCAAGGCGCAGCCGGTTGCCCAGCACCGCCCGGTCCACCAGCTCGCAGACGGCCAGCGCGAAGGCGACCGCGCCGCGCAGCGCGCTCTCGCGGTCCGCGCCCCTCATGGCCAGTGTGGAGACCAGCGCCCTGGCCTCGTCGTGGAACGCGTAGTGGCCCGGCGCCAGTTCGCGCACCAGCCCGGCGCGCAGCAGCTCGGCGAGGCCCGCCGCCGGCTCGTCGGCGCCGGTGGCCAGCGCCAGCTCGACGGTGAACGTGGGGCCCGGGAGCGCGCCCAGCAGCCGGCAGAGCCGGCGGGTGGCGGGCGGGAAGCCGTCGTGGACCAGCCGCAGCGCGTCCGTCATCCGGGTGTCCCCTCCGTCGCCGGTCACCGCCCGCCGGTGCCGGCCGTCCCGTTCGGCGGCCAACTCGGCGACCACGCGGGGGAGATCGTCGTCGGGCCCCGCCAGCAGCCGTTCGCCGACGGCCCGCAGCGCCAGCGGGCGCCCGCCGCAGAGCCGCACCAACTCGTCCAGCGTCGCGGTGTCGACCTCGCCGTCCTCCCACCAGGAGGCGACCAGGGCCCGGCCCGCCGCCGCGCCGAGCTCGCCGACGACCAGCTCCCTGGCGCCGTCCATCCGCAGCGCCGGCAGCGGCCGGCGGCTGGTGACCAGCACCATCCCGTGACGCGGCAGCAACGCCCGCACCTCGGACGCGTGTTCGGCGTTGTCGATCAGGAGCAGCAGGCCGCGCCGCCCGGTGGTGGCGGAGCGGTAGATCGCGGCGCGCTCGGCCGGCGTCGGGCCGATGAACGAGGCGTCCACGCCGAGCGAGCGGGCGAAGCGGGCCAGCACCGCGCCCAGATCCACCCCGCCGCCGCCCTGACGTTCGGCGGCCAGGTCGACATGGAGCTGTCCGTCGGGAAAGCGCTCCCGGGAGCGGTCGCCCCAGTGCGCGGCCAGCTCGGTCTTGCCCATGCCGCCGGCGCCCGGCAGCACCACCAGCGTCAACCCGTCGGCGCCGCCGGCCCAGCGCGCCCACTCGGCGTCCAACCAGGCGAGTTCACTGGAGCGGTTGACGAACCCAGGCCGGACGACCGGGAGTTCGTAGGGCGTCGGGGCCCGCGCGGGGCCGCGCAGCTCGACGGTGTCGATCCGGTTGGCCTGGATCACGTTCCTGGCCATGCCGTCGAAGTGGTTGTGCGTGCCCCCGGGGAACGCGCCGCCGCCCCGCCGGGCCCCGTCCCCGTCCCCGACCCCGTCCATCCGCTCAACTCCTTCTGCGGCCCGCCCCTCGCGGGGGAAGCCTGCCCGGCTCCCGGGGCGTCAGTCCCCGGGGTACCAGGGTGTCAGCTCCGTCAGCCCTCCGAGGTCACCTGGATCGAGAGGTCGTTGTCCACCGTGTAGTACGGCCAGAAGGCGGCGCCCCGCACGGTGGCCGTCGGGTAGACGAAGACCGCCTTGCGGTCGGCCACATCGTCCAGCAGCCTGGCGACCCGCACCGGGCGGGCGTCCGCGCGGGGGCGGACGAAGACGTTCCACACCGCCTGGGCGCCCGCCTCCACCGGGAGTTCGCGGTAGTCGGCGGTGAAGGAGAACCCGCCGGCCTCGTCCAGGGTCATCGGCGCCTCGCGCTCGGGGCCCTCCTTGCCCCGGCGGCGCAGCACCGCCGCCGCGCCGTCGCCGGGATCGACGCCGTACAGCCGGCCGGTGACGGTGAGCCCGTGCTCGCCCGGTTCGACGCGGTGCGCCTCGGCGTGGCCGACGCGGCGCCAGGCGCGCACCGCGAGGGCGCCGTCCTTGGTGGGGTACGGCAGCCGGACCCGCAGGGTGCCGTCGTCGGCGAGGCGGGGGTCGGGCGCGGCGGGGGCCAGCAGCCGCAGATCGCGCAGCCCGGGGCGGAGCCGCTCCCTCGGCTGGTCGGCGGCCGGCAGCAGATAGGCGTCCCAACGGCCTTCGTCGAGCCGGGGGTTGTCGCCCAGCTCGGCGCGCCAGCGGCCCGGCGTCCCGGGCAGCTCGACCAGCTCGACGGCGTGCCCCGTGGTCTCCTGCTCGCCCTTCTTGGGCCGCAGCCGCAGCAGGAGTTGCGGCGCGGTGGCGTCGGGCAGGCTGATCTCGAAGGTGACGCGCCCGTCGGCCGTCACGGCGCAGTCGGCACGGGGGGCGTTCTCAAGGACGGTCGGGCTCAACGGTTGCCCCTTCGCATGGTGCGCATGGTGGAGACGGCGGCGGCGAACGCGGCGTCACGGACCACATGGCCCCGGTTGGCCATCCGTGCGCCGACCCTGACGTGCAGCGGGATCCGGACCCGGCGTCCGCTGGACTTGACCTCGTGGAGCTCGGTGAAGAGCGCCTCGGCCTGCTCGATGATGGGCACCGGGTCGTAGCGGCGGGAGTTGGCGAGCGCTGCCTCGCTCATGGTGCGGCGCAGGCCGTCGTCCTGGATGAGATCCAACAGCGCCTCGCTGAGGGCGTGTTGGTCGCCCACCGGGACGAGCCTGCCGTCCTTGCCGGGGGTGATGATCTCGGCCGGGCCGTGCGGGCAGTCCGTGCTGACGACGGGCAGGCCGCAGCGCATGGCCTCGACCAGGGTCATGCCGAACGGTTCGAAGCTGGAGGTGGAGGCGCCGATGGAGCCCTTGACCCACTCGGCCTCCATCGCGGAGGCGGTGCCCATCAGGAAGACGTTGTTGTAGAGGCCAAGATCGTCGATCAGGGCGCGCAGCCGGTCGCGCTCCTCGCCCCTGCCGTAGATGCGCAACTGCCAGTCGGGGCGCTCGGCGGCGACTCGGGCGAAGGCGCGGATCAGCAGGTCGTAGCGCTTGACGCGGACCAGCCGGCCCGCGGCGATCACGATCTTGGCGCCGCTGTCGGCGGGCGGCAGGGCGGGCGGCGGCACGCTGTTGGGGAGCGCCTCGACGCGGACCCCCGGCAGCCGCATCCGCCGCCGGTAGGCGTCGGCGTCGGCCTGGGTGACGGTGGTGAGGGCGTCCAACCTCGGGTAGACGCGGCGCAGTTCGTTGCGCAGCCCGGGCGGGTGGTTGTCCAGGGTGAGGTGTTCCTGCCCGACCAGCACGGCGTTCTTCGGGCCCTGGAGCGCCAGATGGACGTTGAGCCCGGGGCGGGTGCCGATCACCACATCGGCCTCCAGGGAGGCCAGGCAGTGCGAGATCCGCTCGTCGCTCAGCGCGCTGTACTGGTCGAAGCGGTACTCGGCGGCGGGGAAGATCTTGGGCGGTCTCTTGTGGCGGGGGTCGTCGCGTTCCGTGCGCAGGTCGATCAGGGGGCGGACACGCACCCGTGGGTCGAGGGAGAACACGGGGTCGGTGCGGTGCCTGAGGATGGAGATGATCTCCACCTCATGCCGGGGGGCGAGGGCCTGAGCAAGGTTGAACGTGGTCTTGATCGTGCCCCCGATCCCATAGGCGTTGTGCAACAGGAACGAGATCCTCATGCCGGTTTGACCTCCAGGACTGCGACTTCGGTTTCCGGTGACCGGGTGACGCTGGTCACTCCCCGCGGTCGCGGTGCCGTCGGGCGCTGCGGGTACGGTCCAGCGCTCTCATCAACGAGCGGTCCGGCGGGAGGATGCGCCGGACGCCGGCGGGCCGTCCCCCGACCGGGTCAACGGGCGGCTCGCCAGTGCCAGTCGGCGACCTCGGGCAGATCGGTGCCGTGTTCGGTGACATGGCGCCGGTGCCGGTAGCGGGTCTGGACCATCCGCTGCCGCAGCCGCGCGGCGCGCACCGCGAGCCCGGGCACCCGGTCGATCACGTCCATCACCAGGCGGTAGCGGTCCAGGTCGTTGCGGACCACCATGTCGAACGGCGTGGTGGTGGAGCCCTCCTCCAGATAGCCGTGGACATGCAGCTGCGGATGGTTGTCGCGGTGGTAGGTGAGACGGTGGATCAGCCACGGATAGCCGTGGTAGGCGAAGATCACCGGCCGGTCGCGGGTGAACAGGGCGTGGTAGTCGCGGTCGGAGAGGCCATGCGGATGGTCCTCCTCGGACATCAAGCGGGCGATATCGACCACGTTGACCACCCGTACGGTCAGCTCGGGGAGGTGACGGCCGAGCAGGTCGGCCGCCGCCAGCACCTCCTGGGTGGGCACGTCGCCGGCGCAGGCGAGCACCACGTCCGGTTCGTCCAGGCCGCTCTCGGAGCCGGCCCACTCCCAGATCCCGGCCCCGGCCGCGCAGTGCGCCCGCGCGGACTCCAGGTCCAGCCAGTCGAAGCAGGGCTGCTTGCCGGCGACCACCACGTTGACGTAGTCCCGGCTGTGCAGCACGTGTTCGGCGACGGCCAGCAGGGTGTTGGTGTCGGGCGGCAGATAGACCCGCACCACCTCGGGCGCCTTGTTGAGCACCTGGTCGACGAAGCCGGGGTCCTGGTGCGAGAAGCCGTTGTGGTCCTGCCGCCAGACATGCGAGGTCAGCAGGTAGTTGAGGGAGGCGACGGGCCGCCGCCAGGGCAGCCGGCGGGCGGTGCGCAGCCACTTGACGTGCTGGTCGGCCATCGAGCCGACGATATGGGCGAACGCCTCGTAGCTGGAGAAGAGGCCGTGGCGGCCGGTCAGCAGATAGCCCTCAAGCCAGCCCTGGCACAGGTGCTCGGAGAGCACCTCCAGCACCCGGCCCTCGTGCGAGAGGTGTTCGTCCACCGGGAGGATCGCCGTCTGCCACACCTTGTCGGTGGCCTGGTAGACGTCCTGGAGCCGGTTGGACTCGGTCTCGTCCGGGCCGACGAGGCGGAAGTCCCTGCGCTCCGCCGTCGCCTCCATCACCCGGGCCAGCAGTTCGCCCAGCGCCCTGGTCGGCTCGTGGCTGCTCGCTCCCGGGGAGGGCACGGGCACGGCGCACTCCTCAAGCGGCGGCAGCGGCAACGCGCGCAGCAGCAGCCCGCCGTTGGCGTGCGGGTTGGCGCCGAGCCGCCGTTCACCGGTGGGCAGCCAGGAACGCACCGGCTCGGTGGGGAAGCCCGCCGGGTCGAAGAGCTCATCGGGCCGGTAGGAGCGCAGCCACGCGGCCAGCTGCCGCAGGTGGTCGGGGTTGTTCCTGGGATCGGAGAGCGGGATCTGGTGCGCCCGCCAGGTGCCCTCGACGGGTTTGCCATCCACCTCGGCGGGCCCCGTCCAGCCCTTCGGGGTGCGCAGCACGATCACCGGCCAGCGGGGGCGGGCCCGGACGCCCTGTTCCCGCGCGGCCCACTGGAAGTCGGCGATCCGGTTGAGCGCGGTGTCCAGGGCCGCCGCCAACTCCCGGTGCACATGGGCGGGTTCGTCGCCGGTCACATAGATCGGGTCATGGCCGAGGCCGCGCAGCAGCTGGTCGAGCTCCGCTTCGGGGATGCGGGCCAGCACCGTCGGGCCCGCGATCTTGTAGCCGTTGAGATGGAGGATCGGCAGCACCGCCCCGTCCCGCACCGGGTCGAGGAACTTGTTGCCGTGCCAGGACGCGGCCAGCGGCCCGGTCTCCGCCTCCCCGTCGCCGATCACACAGGCCACCAGCAGCCCCGGGTTGTCGCTGGCGGCGCCGTAGGCGTGGGCCAGCGAGTAGCCCAGCTCGCCGCCCTCGTGGATGGACCCCGGAGTGTCGGGCGCGACATGGCTGGGCACCCCGCCGGGGAAGGAGAACTGCCGGAAGAGCCGCGCCATCCCCTCGGCGTCCCTGGGCACGTCCGGGTATGTCTCGGTGTAGCTGCCGTCCAGCCAGGAGTTGGCCAGCGGCGCGGGCCCGCCGTGTCCCGGGCCCCAGACGCAGAGCGCGTCCAGGTCGCGGGCGACGATGGCGCGGTTGAGATGGACGTGCACCAGGTTGAGCCCCGGCGTGGTGCCCCAGTGGCCGAGCAGCCTCGGCTTGATGTGCTCGGGACGCAGCGGCGTCGCCAGCAGCGGGTTGGCCAGCAGATGGATCTGGCCGACGGCGAGGTAGTTGGCGGCCCGCCACTGGGCGTCCAGCGCCGCTACCGTCTTGTCGTCCAGCGCGGAGACGGGCTGGTGCGCGGTGCCCTCCCGGGCGGCGCCCTCCCGGGGGGTCAACGGGACCCGGCCGGCGTCGCTGGCGGTTCGTTGGCTCCCGGCGTCTCCCGGCATGGGGTCACCTCCTGGTTCGGGCCCGCCGCGAGTACCCCTCCGGGGGGAGGCGAAACGCAGGGCGGGGCGAACCAGGAGGTGACCCGGGTGGTGGGGCCTGGTGGGCCTACGCCGTCCAGGTGAAGGTGGCGACCGCGCCGGCCGGCAGGGTGTAGTTCAGCGAGCCACCGTCCTCCGTGATGGAGAAGGTCCGCTCACCGCCGGAGGCGTTCACCACATAGGCGACCCGGGTGCCGTCGCCGTTCTCGAAGACCACGTTCTGGAGCCCGCCGGGGCCCTCGCTCGACGAGGAGACCCGCTGGGCGCCCGGGTCGGTGAACTTGGTGAGGTGGCCCAGCACATAGAACTCGGCGCCCCTGTTCACCTGGTCGCCGGCGATCTCGACGACGCCGTTGCAGCGGTCGTCGCAGTGGCCCTGGTGCGGGCCGCCGTTCTGGTCCAGGGCGAGGTTCCAGGTGATCACGGTCTCGCCGCCGTGGCGCATGTTCCGCACCACCAGGTTCTCGGCCTGCCAGCGCAGGGTGTCGGAGAAGGTGTTGGCCTGGTTGTCGCTGTCGGTCCCCGAGCACTCGGTGAAGTACACCCGCTCACCCGCGTCGACCAGCTGGCCCTGGGCCTCGGGCTGCCCGCCGTAGCAGTGGAACGCGGCGCCCGCCACCCGGTCGATGTCGGAGGTGGCGGCGAGGACCTGAAGGGGGTAGCCCGGCTCGTCCCAGTTGTGGTCGTAGGCGAAGAGGCTGGTCGGCAGCCCCGCCTCGGTGAGGGCCTCGTCCAACACCCGGAAGAACGCGGCCTGTTCGGACGCGCTCATGGAGGTGGACGGGTAACTCGTCGCGAACAGCGGCTCGTTCTGCGCGGTGAGGTCATGCAGCTCGATGCCCTCGGCCGCGTACGCCTGGACGGCGTTCACCAGGTAGTCGGCGTAGGTCCCGTAGTGCTCGGGCAGCAGGCCGCCGCCGTTGAGGGAGTTGCCCGACTTCATCCAGGCCGGGGGTGACCAGGGGCTGCCCATCAGCCGGATGTCCGGGTTGCGGTTCAGCGCGTCCCGCACCACCGGGATGATCTCCTGCCGGTCCCGGTCGATGGAGAACTGCCCCGGGGTGTCCTCGTAGGTGTAGAAGCCGCCGGAGTTGAAGTCGGTGCTGCCCAGCGGCTGGCGCAGATAGCTGAGCCCGATGCCGTCGCCCTCGGTGGTGAAGAGGGCGTCGAGCAGCGCGTCGCGCTCGCCCTGGGGGAGGCCCTGGATCAGATGGGCGGACGCCTCGGTGACGGAGGCGCCGGCGCCGCTGAACGACTGGTGGCGCTGGCCCGTGTCCACCTGGATGTCGGTGGACTGCGGCTGCCCGTCGAAGGCGACCTCGCCCTGGGCGGCCAGCCGGGACTGGCCGTCGGATGTGGTCAGCCACACCTCGGCGCTGGTGGGCGCGGCCTGCGAGGTGCCGGCGGTCAGGCCGAGCCCGCCGGCGACCAGCGCGGCGGCGCTGACGCCCAGCAGGGCGGTGCGGAGTGCGGTGCGTTCTCTCATGCTGCGGCTCCCTTGAGTGGGGGGTTTCTCTTCGTCGAGAAGGGGAGTTCCGGGCCCGGCCGCGGGGAGCGCCGGGCCTGGCCGTTGTAGGCATGCCCATGACATCCCGCGGGCGGGGTCGATCCGCCGTGCCGCGCGCGAGCGGGCGCGCGCGGCACGGACGCCGTGGGGTCAGCCGGTGGTGCCCACACGCACCTCCCGGGTCAGCCGGATGTCCCGGCTGGAGCGGCCGACGAGCAGCTGGCAACGTCCGGGCGGGGTACGCCAGTCGGCCTTCCGCCGGCTCCACACCTGGAACGCCCGCGCCGGCACGGTCACCGTGGCCGTGCCGCCGCCGCCAGCGGCCACCGCGAGCACGGCCGAGCCGGCCAGCGCCCGCAGCGGCCGGCCGTCCTCGCCGGGCGGCGGGGCCAGATACACCTGGACCACCTCCCTGGCGTCGCGGCCCGACGTGTTGCGCACCGCGACCTTGACCGTGAGGTCGCGGCCCTCCGGGAGGTCGTCGGTGTCGACCTCGACGGACTCGTAGGACCAGGCGCCGAAGCCGAGGCCGTGGCCGAAGGGGAACGCCGGCTCGCGCCCGGCGCGGTCCCAGCCCCGGTAGCCCACGTCCCGGCCCTCGGCGTAGCGGACCAGGCCGGCCTCGGGGACGGCGTGCGGCACCGGGACGTCGTCGGCGCGCGCCGGCAGCGTGAAGGGCAGCCGTCCGGTGGGCTCCGCCCGGCCGAGCAGCACATCGGCCAGCGCGTGGCCCGCCTCCTGCCCCGGCAGCCAGCCCCAGAGCAGGGCCCCCACCTCGTCGGCCCAGGGCAGCAGCACGGGGGCGCCCGCGTTGACCACCACCACCGTCCTCGGGTTGGCCGCCGCGACCCGGCGCACCAACTCGTCCTGCCGGCCCGGCAGCGCCAGCGTGGACCGGTCCCAACCCTCGGACTCGACCTCCTCGTTGGTGCCCACCACGACCACCGCCACCTCGGCGGCCCGGGCGGCGGCGACCGCCTCGGCGATCTCCTCGTCGGCGCCGGCCCCGGGCCGCAGATGGCGCAGATGGCAGGTGACGATCCGGCCGTAGCCGCCGGCGTCCACCACCGTCAGGTCGATCTCCAGCGGCACCGCGCGCGGGCTCTCGCCCACCGTCAACTCCACGGTGTGGCCCGGGGGATGGCTGTGGCTGGAGTCCAACACCAGGCCCACGCCCCGGTCGTCGTCCCCGGTGGCGACCTCGTCGTCCGCCACCCGGACGGCGAACCGGCCCATGGTGCCGATCTCCAGCTGGTGGCGGCCGGGCTCGGTGAGCGTCACCGTGCCGCGCAGCAGCACCCGGTGGGTTTCGGCGGGGAAGGAGCGGTAGTCGGTCAGATCGCCCGTGTCGAGTTCCTCGGCGCCGAGGAAGTGGCCCTCCGTGTCCAGGAACTCGGCGCGCAGGACGAGCGACTCCGGGTCGACAAACGGCGCGTGGCGGCGCGCGTCGCCGCCACGCGCCACGGTGACCCGCGCTTCGGGCAGCGCGGCGCGCAGCCCCTCGGCATAGCCCACCAGCCGGTTGGGCGGCACGAAGGCGCTGCCGCCGCCCTGGAAGTAGGGCCGCACCGCGTTCGGCCCGATCAGCGCCACCCGGGAGAGGCTCGCGCCGTCGAGGGGAAGCAGCCCCTCGGTGTCGCGCAGCAGCACCGTGCCCCGGGCGGCCACGGAGCGCAGCAGCGCGAACTCCCGCTCGGTGGGCGCGCCGCCGGTCGCCGGACGCGGTTCGGGGGCCTCCTCGTCCGGGTCCCAGGGCGCGACCAGCCGGCCCACCCGGCCGGCCAGCCACAGCAGGCGAAGCACCTTGTCGTCCACCACCGACTCGGGGACCTCGCCCGCCTCGACGGCGGCGACCAGCGCGTCGCCCCAGGGGCCGCCGGGCCCCGGCATCACCAGGTCGAGGCCGCCCAGCGCGCTGGGCACGGTGCTGCGCGTGGCGGCCCAGTCGCTGATCACCGGGCCGTCGAAGCCCCATTCGTCCTTGAGCACCCCCCGGAGGAGCCCGGTGTGCTCGCCCATGGGCGCCGACAGTTCGCCGTCGTCCACGCCCGAGTAGGCGGACATCACGCTCCAGGCGTCGGACTCGGCCAACACCGCCTCGAACGGCGCCAGATACACCTCGCGCAGGGTCCGCTGGTCGACCTGGGCGCGGTAGGCGGTGCGCTCGGTCTCGGAGTCGTTGGCCACATAGTGCTTGAGGCAGCCGGCGACGCCGTGCCGCTGGAGGCCCCTGACCAGACCGCCGGCGACGGCGGCGGTGAGCAGCGGGTCCTCGGCGAAGTACTCGAAGTGCCGGCCGGCGACGGGGGTGCGCTGGAGGTTGACCGCCGGGGCGAGCAGCACGTCCACGCCCTTGCGCCTGGCCTCGGCGGCGAACAACTCGCCGAGGCGCTCGGCGAGTTCGGGATCCCAGCTCGCCGCGACCGCACTGGGCGCCGGCGCCAGCAGCCCGGTGGCGTCCGGCACGTCGCCGATGCCGCGCACCCCCTGCGGGCCGTCCGAGAGCACCACGGGCAGCAGGCCGAGACGGGGTTCGGCGCCGGTCGACCAGAGCGCGGCGCCGGTGAGCAGGCGGACCTTGGCGGCGACGTCCAGCGCGCGGACCCGGGCCACCAGCTCGGCGTCATCCCGGTCCCTGGGCCGTCGGTCCTGGCCGGCGTCGTCGGCGGCGGACGCGGGCGGAGTGGGCATGGGGTTCCTTTCGAGCGGGCGGTACGGAAGGATGAAAGCAGACTGACTGAGTACTTAGTAAGGGCCGGGTCGCGGTTCCGGAACCGAGGCCCGTGGTTCCGGAACCTGGCGGACCCCCGCGTGGTCGGCCGTACACTGCCACCCGACGAAGCCGAAGGTAGGAGCGGTCATGCCCGAAGCAGCGCCGCCACGTCCGGTAGGTGCCCGGCGGCGTGACGAGATTCTGCGCATCGCCATGGAGACCTTCGCGACCCGTGGCTACCACAACGCCTCGCTCGCCGAGATCGCCGAGCGGTCCGGGCTCACCCAGGCCGGCGTCCTGCACCACTTCCGCACCAAGGCGGGACTGCTGACCGGGGTGTTGGAGCTGCGGGACAAGTCCGATATCGACGCGCTCGGCGACGGCCGCCCGCACGGCCTCGGCCTGCTGCGGCACCTGGTGGCCACGGCGCGCCGGAACGCCGAGCGGGAGGGCATCGTCCGGCTCTACACGGTGCTTTCGGCGGAGAGCGTCACCGAGGGGCATCCGGCGCAGGAGTACTTCCGCAGCCGCTACGAGGGGCTGCGCGCGATGGTGATCACGGCGCTCGAAGAGGCGGCCGAGGTCGGCGAGTTGCCGCCGACGCGGGAGCTGCCCGAGCTGGCCAGCGCGATCATCGCGGTGATGGACGGCCTCCAGGTGCAGTGGCTGCTCGACCAAAGCACCGTGGACATGGCCCGGGCCACCGACCGGGTGATCACCGCCCTGATCGGGGTGCCGCTGCCGCCCGAGGAGTGAGCGGCACCCGGGATCGGCACCGCGAGGGGGCCATGGCCGACGCACACCGCTGGGCGGGACGGCGTGCGTAGTTCGGCGCGCTCACTTTGTCCGGTTGGAGGATGAAGTTGGCACAGCTTGTTTCAAAGGGGTTTCCAGTTCGGGGGAAAGTCGTTACCTTCCCTGTGGTGTACCAGTCAATTCCGAACAGTCCGAACAGAGCGGGCGTCCCCCTCATCTGACGTCCACTCCGTTCACCATGGCGCGACGGCGCGCGCCTGTGCGACAGCTTCACCCCCACCCCCGTGCGCTCTTACGGAGGAACGCTCGTGCACAGGAGATTCAGAGCCGCACTCGCGGCAGTGGCGGGCCTCTCGCTCGCCGCCGTGGGTACGGTCGTCAGCCAGCAGGCGGCCACGGCCGCCCCCCCACCGCTGGAGGAGTTCCAGCAGGTCACGCTCGCCAAGGGCGAGGCCGAGATGGGCGAGCCCATGACGCTCGCCGTGCTGCCGGACACCTCGGTGCTGCACACGTCGAGGGACGGCACCGTCCGGCTCACCGACGCGAACGGCTCCACCAAGGTGGCCGGTCAGGTGCCGGTCTACAGCCATGACGAGGAGGGCCTCCAAGGCATCGGGGTCGACCCGGACTTCGAGGACAACCGTTTCGTCTACCTGTACTACGCACCGCCGTTGGACACCCCGGGCGGCGACTCGCCGGCCGAGGGCACCCCGGAGGACTTCGCGCCCTACGACGGCGTCAACCGGCTCTCCCGTTTCGTGTTGAACGAGGACGGCACCCTCGACAGCGGCAGCGAGGTCGAGATCCTCGACGTCGCCGCCAGCCGGGGCCAGTGCTGCCACGTCGGCGGTGACATCGACTTCGACGCCGAGGGCAACCTCTATCTCTCCACGGGCGACGACACCAACCCGTTCGCGTCCGACGGCTACACGCCGATCGACGACCGGGACAACCGCAACCCGGCGTTCGACGCCAGGCGCTCCTCGGGCAACACCAACGACCTGCGGGGCAAGGTCCTGCGCATCCATGTCGAGGACGACGGCAGCTACACCATCCCGTCGGGCAACCTCTTCGCGCCCGGCACCGAGGGCGCCCGCGACGAGATCTACGCGATGGGCTTCCGCAACCCGTTCCGGATGAGCGTGGACAAGGCCACCGGCGTCGTCTACGTCGGCGACTACGGACCCGACGCCGGCTCCGCCGACCCGGGCCGCGGCCCCGGCGGCCTGGTGGAGTTCAACCGCATCACCGAGCCGGGCAACTTCGGCTGGCCCTACTGCGTGGGCGACAACGAGCCCTATGTCGACTACGACTTCGGCAGCGGCACCTCGGGCAGCACCTTCGACTGCTCGGCGCCGGTCAACGACTCGCGCAACAACACGGGCCTCGCCGAGGTGCCGCCGGCCCAGCCCGCGTGGATACCCTACGACGGCACCTCCGTCCCCGAGTTCGGCGGCGGCTCCGAATCGCCCATGGCGGGCCCGGTCTACAACTACGACCCGGACCTCGACTCGGCCGTCAAGTTCCCCGAGTCCATGGACGGCACGTTCTTCGCCACCGAGTTCGGCCGCCAGTGGATCAAGGCCATCGAGCTGGACGCCGGCGGCGGCGTCGACGGCATCCACGACTTCCTCTGGGAAGGCACCCAGGTCATGGACAGCGCCTTCGGCCCCGACGGCGCGCTCTACGTCCTCGACTACGGGCTCGGCTGGTTCTCGGGCGACGAGAACAGCGCCCTCTACCGCATCGAGTACACCAGCGGCGTCCAGTCGCCCATCGCCGAGGCATCGGCCGACGTGAGCTCGGGACCGGCCCCGCTGGAGGTCGGCTTCAGCTCCGAGGGCAGCCGCGACCCGGGCGGCGCCGAACTCAGCTACGCCTGGGACTTCGGCGACGGCGCCACATCGGACGAGGCGAACCCGACCCACACCTACACGGACACCGGCACCTTCACCGCCGAACTGACGGTGACCAACCCGTCGGGAGCCACCGGTGGCGCCTCCGTGCGGATCGCCGTCGGCAACAGCGCCCCCGAGGTCAACATCGTGCTGCCGGGTGACGGCGCCCTGGTCGACTTCGGCGAAGCCGTGCCCTTCGAGGTGGAGGTCACCGACGCCGAGGACGCCGAGATCAACTGCGACAACGTCACCGTGACCTTCATCCTGGGCCACGACTCGCACGGCCACCCGCAGACCTCGACCACCGGCTGCTCCGGCACCCTCCAGACCCTCGCCGACGGCGAACACGACCCCAACGCCAACATCTTCGGGGTCTGGAACGCCGAGTACGTCGACTCGGGCGCCGGTGACGCCCCGCCGCTGACCGGGAGCGACCAGGTCGTCTCCCAGACCAAGCAGCGGCAGGCCGAGCACTTCGGCGACGCCGAGGGCGTCCAGTCGGCGACCGCGCCGGGGGCCCACGGCGGCAGCGTCGCCGCGGTGACGGACGGCGGCTGGATCTCCTTCGAGCCCTATCTGCTCAGCAACGCCCAGGACTTCACCGCACGCGTCGCCTCCGAGGGCGGCAGCGGCACCATCGAGGTCCGCGCGGACGCGCCGGACGGCGAACTCCTCGGCACCGTCGAGGTGGGCGACACCGGCGGCCTCGACAGCTACGAGGACGTCAGCACCGCGCTGTCCGGCCAGCCGGCCGGGACCGTGACCCTCCATCTCGTGTTCAGCGGAGGCCCGTTCCACCTGGACGACTTCACCTTCAGCACCAGCAGTGAGGAGTGATCACCATGCGTGAAGTGACCACCCGCACCACCCCCACAACCCGGATGAGACGGATCGGCTATCTCGCGGCCGGCGGCCTGCTCGCCGCCGCGGCGCTGCCCGCGGTCGCCGCCAGCGCGTCGACCGACGCCGGCGCGACGGCCGACGGCGGCACCGCGATCGCGGCCGACCCCTTCGACGTGCTGGTCTTCTCCAAGACCGCGGGATTCCGGCACGACTCGATCGAGACCGGCATCGAGACCATCACCCAACTCGGTGCCGAGAACGACTTCTCGGTGACCGCCACCGAGGACTCGGCCGAGTTCACCGAGGAGAACCTCGCCCAGTACGAGGCGGTGATCTTCCTCTCCACCACGGGCGATGTCCTCGACGACACCCAACAGGCCGCGTTCGAGGGCTACATCCAGAGCGGCGGCGGCTACGTCGGCGTCCACGCCGCGGCCGACACCGAGTACGACTGGGCGTGGTACGACGGCCTGGCCGGCGCGCTCTTCGACTCGCACCCGCACATCCAGGAAGCCACGATCAACGTCGAGGACCACGACCACCCGGCGACCGCCCACCTGGGCGACACCTGGGACCGGACCGACGAGTGGTACAACTACCGCACCAACCCCCGGGAGACCTCCCGCGTACTGGCCTCGCTCGACGAGTCCAGCTACGAGGGCGGCAACATGGAGGGCGACCACCCGATCGCCTGGTGCAAGGAGTACGACGGCGGCCTCGCGTTCTACACCGGCGGCGGCCACACCATCGAGTCCTTCGCCGAGCCGGACTTCCGGCAGCACCTGCTGGGCGGCATCCAGTACGCCGCCGGCCAGACCGACGCGGACTGCTCCGTCGACGGCGGCGAGGACCCGGACCCGGGCCGCACCCCGATCTTCGACGGCTCGGGCACCGAGGGCTGGACGCAGGCAGGGCCCGGTGAGTTCGTGCTCGACGAGGAGGAGGGCACCCTCACCAGCGTCGGCGGGATGGGCCTCTTCTACTACGAGGCCCAGGAGTACACCGACTTCTCGCTGGTGCTTGACTGGCGCCAGGAGGGCGACTCCAACTCCGGGATCTTCGTGGGCGCCCCCGTCAGCGACGACCCGATGGACGCCGTCAACCAGGGCTACGAGATCCAGATCGACGACACCGACGAGCCCGACCGGACGACGGGCGCCGTCTACGGCTTCCAGTCGGCCGACATCGAGGCCAGGGACGCCGCGCTGAACCCCAACGGCGAGTGGAACACCTACGAGCTGCGGGTCGAGGGCGACCGTCTCCAGATCTTCCTCAACGACACCCTGATCAACGACTTCACCAACACCGACGAGGCCCGCACCCTCGCCGGCCACATCGGGATCCAGAACCACGGCAACGAGGACACCGTCCAGTTCCGCGACATCAGCGTCCAGGAACTGGCCCCCGCGGCCGACTACACCCCGATCTTCGACGGCTCGGGCACCGAGGGCTGGACGCAGGCAGGGCCCGGTGAGTTCGTGCTCGACGAGGAGGAGGGCACCCTCACCAGCGTCGGCGGGATGGGCCTCTTCTACTACGAGGCGAAGGCGTACACGGACTACTCGCTGGTGCTTGACTGGCGCCAGGAGGGCGACTCCAACTCCGGGATCTTCGTGGGCGCCCCCGTCAGCGACGACCCCTGGGACGCCGTGAACCAGGGCTTCGAGATCCAGATCGACGACACCGACGCGCCGGAGCGGACGACGGGTGCCGTCTACACCTTCCAGTCGGCCGACATCGAGGCCAGGGACGCCGCGCTGAACCCCAACGGCGAGTGGAACACCTACGAGCTGCGGGTCGAGGGCGACCGTCTCCAGATCTTCCTCAACGAGGTGCTGATCAACGACTTCACCAACACCTACGAGGGCCGTAGCCTTGCGGGACACATCGGACTCCAGAACCACGGCGACGCCGACACCGTGCAGTTCCGCGACGTCCGAGTGCAGGAGCTGACCCCCACCCCCCCCCCCCCCCCCCCCCCCCCCCCCCCCCCCCACCCCGCCCCCCCCCCCCCCCCCCGCCCCCCCCCCCCCGCCCCCGCCCCCCCCCCCCCCGGGGCCGCCGGGCGCCCCCCGGGGGGCCCCCCCCCCCCCCCCCCCGGGGCCCCCGCCCGCGCGGAGCCCGGCCACGCCGCACACGTGGCCGGGCCCCGCGCCCTTCCCTTCCGCAGCTGCACAGAAAGCCGCGACATGACAACAGCACCCCAGGAGCGCGTCGGAGTCTGGCTGATCGGCGCCCGTGGCTCGGTCGCCACCACCACGGTGGCCGGCCACGCCGCCATCGCCGCCGGCCTCCACCCCTTCACCGGACTCGTCACCGCAGGCCCTGAGTTCGCCGGGGCGGTACTGCCCCCGCTGGACGGGCTGGTGTTCGGTGGCCACGACACCGCACCCACCCCTCTCCCGAAACGCGCCGAACAGCTCGCCGAGGCGGGGGTGTTGCCCCCCGGGCTGCCCGCCGCCGTCGCCGACGACCTCACCCGCGCCGAGGCCGAGATCCGCCCCGGCGGCCCCCAGGCGGACGATCCCCGCGACGACCAGGAGCTGATCGCGGCCTTCGCCGCCGACATCAGCACCTTCCAACGCCGCAACGACCTCGCCCGCACCGTCGTCGTCCACCTGGCCAGCACCGAACCGGTGCCGGCGGCCGACGAACCCCGCGCCCCGGCCAGCTCGCTCTACGCGGCGGCGGCCATCGAGGCCGGCTGCTCCTATGTCAACTTCACCCCCGCCAGCGGCATGCACGCCCCCGGCCTCGCCGAACGCGCCGCGCGCGCCGGCCTGCCGCACGCCGGGCGCGACGGCAAGACCGGGCAGACCCTGCTGCGCGCCGTGCTCGCCCCGATGTTCGCGCAGCGCGCGCTCGCCGTGCGGGCCTGGTCGGGCAGCAACCTGCTCGGCGGCGGCGACGGCGCCACGCTCGCCGACCCGCAGGCCGCGGCGGCCAAGAACGCCGGCAAGGCCAGGGCGTTGGCCGACAACCTCGGCGAAACGCCCGAGGGCACCACCCATATCGACCATGTGCCGGCGCTCGGCGACTGGAAGACCGCCTGGGACCACATCGCCTTCGACGGGTTCCTCGGCACCCGGATGGTGCTCCAGACCATCTGGCAGGGCTGCGACTCGGCGCTCGCCGCACCCCTCGTCCTCGACCTCGCCCGACTCGTCTCCCGCGCCCACGCGTCGGGGATGGCGGGCCCCGTGCCGGGGCTCGGCTTCTTCTTCAAGGACCCCGACACCCCACCGCCAGGACTGGCCGAGCAGTACCGCGAACTGCTCGGGCTCGCCGAGCGGCTGGCCGGCCGCTCGTGACCGGCGGCAGCGCCCGCGCCTGGCTTGAGCTGGTGCGCGGGCCGGCCGCGCTGACCGTGCCGGGGGACACCCTGGCCGGCGCCGCCTCCGCCGGCGGGGTGCCACACCGCGAAGCGGCGCTCGCCCTGGGCAGTTCGGTCTGCCTCTACTGGGCCGGCATGGCGCTCAACGACTGGGCCGACCGGGCCGAGGACGCGCGCGACCGCCCGCACCGCCCGCTCCCCTCGGGACGGATCCACCCCGCCGCCGCCTTCGGCGCCGCCGCGGGGCTCACCGCCGCCGGGATCGCCCTGGCCGGCGCCGCCAACCGGGCCCAACTCGCCACCGCCACCGCCCTGGCCGCCACCGTCTGGGCCTATGACCTGGGGCTCAAGCACACCCCGGCGGGCCCCGTCGCCATGGGCGCCGCCCGGGGCCTCGACCTGCTGATGGGCTCGGCCGCCAGCGGCCGGGTGCCGCGCGCCGCGCTGCCCCCCGCCGCGCTGCTCGCCGCCCACACCACCGCCGTCACCCATGTCTCCCGGCACGAGGTGGACGGCGGCTCGCGCGCCGCGCCGCTCGCCGCGCTCGCCACCACGGCCGGCGTGGCCGCCGCCGTGGCCCGCCCCGGCGGTCCTGACGCCGGCACCGCGCAGGGCTGCGCCGCCAGCTATCTCCTCACCGCCGCCCCCGCGTTGGCCCGCGCCGCGCGGCAGCCCACCGGCGAACACACCAAGCAGGGCGTGGTCAACGGCCTGGCGGCCCTGGTGCCGCTCCAGGCCGGGCTCGCCGCCAGGGCCGGCGCCCGCCGCTCCGTCCCCGTGCTGCTCACCCTGCTGGCCGCCACCCGCCGGCTGTCGAGGAAGGTGACCCCCACATGAGCCCGCCGCCAGGGCCCCTGCTCGCCTACGGCACCAACGGCCTCACCGACCTGCGACTGGCCGACGCCCTCGCCCTCCTCGCCGACCTCGGCTACCAGGGCGTGGCGCTCACCCTCGACCATATGCATCTCGACCCGCTCGCCCCCGAGTTGGCCCGCCGCACCGCCGAGGTCGCGAAGCTGCTGGACCGCCACGGCCTGGCCGTCGCGGTGGAGACCGGCGCCCGCTACGTCCTCGACCCGCGCGCCAAGCACGGGCCCAGCCTGCTCGACCCCGACCCGGCCGCCCGCGCCCGCCGGATCGGGCTGCTCACCGACGCCACCCGGGTCGCCGCCGACCTCGGCGCCACCGCGCTGCACTGCTTCAGCGGCCACCAACCGCCGCGAACCCCCGACGACGTGGCCTGGGCGCGGCTGGCCGACGCCTTCACCCCGCTGATCGAGGCCGCCGACCTGGCCGGCGTCCCGCTCGCCGTCGAACCCGAACCCGGCCACCTGCTCCAGGACATCGCGGGCTTCCACCGGCTGCGCCGGGCGCTCGGCGGCCCCGAGGCGCTGCGGCTCACCCTGGACATCGGCCACTGCCAGTGCCTGGAACCCCTGCCGGTGACCGACGCCGTCACCGCCGCCGGGCCCTGGCTGGCCCATGTGCAGATCGAGGACATGCGGCGCGGTGTGCACGAGCATCTCCCGTTCGGCGAAGGCGAGATCGACTTCCCCCCGGTGCTCGCCGCGCTGGTCGCCACCGGCTACGCGGGCCTGGTCTCGGTCGAGCTCCCACGCCACTCCCACGCCGGCCCCCAACTGGCCACCGAATCCCACGCGTTCCTCGCCCCGACGCTGGCCGCCGCCGCCCAGGCGTCCGCCGGTTCGGGGGGTGGCGTTCCGGACGCCGCCGGCACGGCGTCCGTTGGCCCGGTCGCCGGCCCGGAGGCCGTTGGCTCGGCGTCCGTTGGCGGACAATCCGCCTCCCCGGCCGCCGGCCAGGCGTCCGCCTCTCCGGCCGCCGGCCAGGCGTCCGCCTCTCCGGTCACCGGCCAGGCGTCCGCCGTCCGCGCAGCCGCCGGCCAGGCGCCGGCGTCCGCCGCCGGCTCGGCGTCGTTTGCGGGTCAATCGGCCGTCCCGGCCTCCGTCCCGGCCTCCGTCCCGGCCTCCGGCCCGGAGGCCGGCGCCCCGGTCGCCGCCCCGGATGCCACCGGTCCAGAAGCCGCCCTCCGCGAAGCCGCCGGCCGGGCGTCCGCCGCCGGCCGGGCGTCCGCCTCCGGCCCGGAGGCCGTTTCTGGTACCGCCCGTCAGGAGGTCGTCTGATGCCGTTCCCCAGCACTCCCGACTCCCCCCGTGCCGGCCTCGTCGATGGCGTCGCCCCGCCGGCAGGCGAGGCGTTGCGTGCCGCGCTCCTCGACCACCTCGCGCCGGCGGCGGGCGAGTGGCTGGAGGCCGCGCTCGACGAGGGCGCCGACCGGGAGGCCGCGTTCGCCGTCGCGGCCCGCCGCGTCGGCCGTGAGCCGCTGCCCGGCACCGGGCTGCCGGCCGCCGACGCCGCCCGGATCCTGCTGCTGACCGCCGCCGCCCCCGACGCCGCCACCGTCACCCGCCTCTACCAGCAGGGCGACGCCGCCGAACGCCGCGCCGTGCTGCACGCCCTGCCCCAGCTGCCGGTCGGCGCCGACGCCGTCCCCCTCGTCGAGGACGCGCTGCGCGCCAACGACAACCGGCTGATCGCCGCCGCCGTCGGCCGCTACGCCGCCCGCCACCTCGACGCGCACCAGTGGCGGCACGCCGTCCTCAAATGCGTCTTCACCGGGGTCCCGCTCACCGCCGTCGCCGGCCTCACCGACCGCGCCGACGCCGAACTCGCCCGGATGCTTGAGGACTTCGCCGCCGAACGCCGAGCCGCCGGCCGCCCCGTACCCGACGACGTCGCGCGCGCCCTCGCGCTGACGCCGCACCCCCAGGAGTCCTGATGCGCATCTTCGACCCGCATATCCACATGACCTCCCGCACCACCGACGACTACCGCGCCATGCGGGACTCGGGCGTCCAGGCCCTGGTCGAGCCGTCGTTCTGGCTCGGCCAGCCCCGCACCTCCGTCGGCAGCTTCCTCGACTACTTCGACGCGCTCCTCGGCTGGGAGCCCTACCGCGCCTCCCAGTACGGCATCGCCCACCACTGCGCGCTGGCCCTCAACCCCAAGGAGGCCAACGACCCGCGCTGCGTCCCCGTCCTGGCCGAGCTGGACCGCTACCTCCGCAAGGACAGCGTGGTCGCCGTCGGCGAGATCGGCTACGACTCGATGACGCCGGCCGAGGACGAGGCGCTCGCCGCGCAGCTGCAACTCGCCGTCGACCACGAGCTACCGGCCCTGGTGCACACCCCGCACCGCGACAAGGTCGCCGGCGTCACCCGCACCGTGGACGCGGTCCGCGCCTCGGCGCTGCCCACCGAGCGGGTGCTGCTCGACCACCTCAACGAGACCACGGTCAAGGCCGCCAAGGACAGCGGCTGCTGGCTCGGCTTCTCCGTCTACCCGGACACCAAGATGGACGAGGAGAGGATGGTCCGGCTGCTGCGCGAGTACGGCCCCGAGAAGGTGCTCGTCAACTCGGCGGCCGACTGGGGCAACAGCGACCCGCTGAAGACCCGCAAGGTCGCCGACGCCATGCTCGCCGACGGCTTCGACGAGGACGACGTCGACCTCGTCCTGTGGCGCAACCCGGTCGCCTTCTACTCCCTCTCCGGGCGGCTCGACCTCGGCGAACGCCCCGAGGCCGACGACTACGCCGGCAACGTGCTGCGGCGCGGCACCCCGATCGACGGCTGAGAGGACACCCGGTGCGCTTCCGCCACCCCAGCGGCGAACTGGTCCACCTCGCCTACTGCACCAACGTGCACCCCGCCGAGACGCTCGACGGGGTCGTCGCCCAACTCTCCGCGCACTGCGCCCCGGTGCGCCGCCGGCTCGGCCGCGAACGCCTCGGCATCGGCCTGTGGCTGGCCGCCGACGTGGTCGCCGCGCTCAGCGACGACCTGCCGGCCCGCCGCACCCTCGCCGACGCCCTCCGCCGCGAGGGCCTTGAGGTTGTCACCCTCAACGGCTTCCCCTACCGGGGCTTCGGCGGCGCCAAGGTCAAGTACCGCGTCTACCAGCCGGACTGGACCACCGACCAGCGCCGCGAACACACCCGCCAACTGGCCACCCTGCTCGCCTGGCTGCTCCCCGACGACATCGCCGACGGCACCATCTCCACCCTGCCGCTGGCCTGGCGCACCCCCTACGACGCCACCGACGCCGCCCGCGCCATGAGCCAACTCAACCGGCTGGCCGGGGAGTTGGACGAGCTGGCCGAGCGCACCGGGCGCTCCGTGCGGCTCGCTCTTGAGCCCGAGCCCGGCTGCGTCGTCGAGACCACCGCGCAGGCGGCCCGCGTCCTCACCGGCCCCGACGCGCCCCCCGCGCACCGGGTCGGCGTCTGCCTCGACACCTGCCATCTGGCCACCGCCTTCGAGGACCCGGACGAGGCCCTTGACCGCCTCACCGGGCAGCGGGTGCCCGTCGTCAAGGCGCAGCTGTCCGCCGCCCTGCACGCCGAACACCCCGAGCGGCCCGAAGTGCGCGCCGCCCTCGCCGAGTTCGTCGAGGACCGCTTCCTCCACCAGACCAGGGAACGCGGCGCGGACGGCACCGTCGACGCCCGCGACGACCTGGACGAGGCGCTGGCCGGCGTCCACCCGCTCCCGGCGGCGGGCCCCTGGCGCGTCCACCACCACATCCCGCTGCACGCCACCCCGGCCGAACCGCTGGCCACCACGCTTCCCGTGCTGGAACGGACGCTTGCCCGGCTGGTCGGCGGCGACCGGCCGCTGACCCACCACCTGGAGGTGGAGACCTACACCTGGCAGGTGCTCCCGCCCGCCCTGCGCCCCACCGACGCCGACCAGCTCGCCGACGGCATCGCCGCCGAACTGGCCCTGGCACGGGACATGTTGACCGCCCTCGGCCTCACAGAGCTGCCGTGAAACGAAAGGAGCCGCTGCCATGACCCGCCGCCTGGTGGTCATCGACGTCGTCGGCCTCACCCCGGCCCTGCTCGACCACATGCCGACCCTGAGATCCCTCGCCGCCCGGGGCTCCCAGGCCCCCCTCGGCACCGTGCTGCCCGCCGTCACCTGCTCGGCCCAGGCCACCTTCCTCACCGGCGAACCGCCGTCGGGGCACGGCATCGTCGGCAACGGCTGGTACTTCCGCGAGCTGGGCGACGTGCTGCTGTGGCGCCAGCACAACGCGCTGGTCGGCGGTGAGAAGGTCTGGGACGCGGCCCGCAAGGTCGACCCGGACTACACCGTGGCCAACATCTGCTGGTGGTACGCCATGGGCGCCGACACCGACTACACGGTGACGCCCCGGCCGATCTACCACGCCGACGGCAAGAAGGAACCCGACTGCTACACGAGGCCCCCCGAGCTGCACGACGAACTCACCTCGCGGCTCGGCGAGTTCCCCCTCTTCACCTACTGGGGGCCGACCGCGGCCATCGACTCCTCCCGCTGGATCGCGCACGCCGCGCGCCGGGTGCTCACCACCCGCGAGCCGGACCTCACCCTGGTCTACCTCCCGCATCTGGACTACGACCTCCAGCGCTACGGCCCCGACTCCCCCCAGGCCCGCGCCGCCGCCGCCGAACTCGACGCGGAACTCGGCCCGTTGCTCGACGCCGCGCGCGAGAAGGACGCCACGGTGCTGGCCCTCTCCGAGTACGGCATCACCCCCGTCAGCCGCCAGGTCCACATCAACCGCAGGCTGCGCGAGGCGGGCCTGCTCGAGGTCCACACCCAGGCCGGCATGGAGTACCTCGACCCCTGGGTCTCCCGTGCCTTCGCCGTCGCCGACCACCAGATCGCGCATGTCTACGTCCGCCGCCCCGAGGATCTGGCCCCCGCCCGCGAGGCGCTGACCGGCCTGCCCGGCATCGCCGAACTCCTCGACGACGAGGGCAAGGCCGCCCAGGGGCTCGACCACCCCCGCGCCGGCGACCTGGTCGCCGTCGCCGAACCCGACGCGTGGTTCACCTACTACTACTGGCTGGACGACGCGGTGGCCCCCGACTTCGCGCCCACCGTGGAGATCCACCGCAAACCCGGCTACGACCCGGCCGAACTCTTCTTCAACCCGGAGGACCGCCTGGTCAAGGCCCGCGCCGGCGCCGCCCTGGTCCGCAAGAAGGTCGGCCTGCGCTACCGCATGAACGTCATCCCCCTGGACGGCGCCCAGGTGCGCGGCAGCCACGGCCGCCTCCCCACCGACCGCCGCGACCAGCCCGTCCTGATCTGCTCCGACCCCGAGGCCCTCACCGGCGACGAGGTCCCCGCCACCGACGTCAAGGCCCTCCTCCTCCACCTCGCCGGCCTCGACAAGACCTGACCGGAACACGAGGACCCCGCCGTCCCGCGAGGGGTGGGACGGCGGGGGAGTTCGCGGCGCTAGCGGCCGGACTGGAGGGCGCCCCAGGTGAGGGGGCCGACGATGCCGTCGGCGGCCAGATCCCGGGAGCCCTGGTAACTACGCACCGCCGCCAGGGTGTTGGGGCCGAACTGGCCGTCGATGGCCAGGGCGTCGCCCAGCGCGGCGGTCAGCGCGCGTTGCAGTCGGCTGACCGCCTCGCCGCTGGAGCCGTTCTGGAGCTGCGGCGTCGAACCGGCGGACAGCAGCGCCGTCCAGGTGCCACGGTCCACGACGCCGTCGACCGGCAGCCCGACCGTGCTCTGGAACGCCTCCACGCCGGCGGCCGTCGCGGCGTCGAACTCGCCGGTCGGGGTGTCGTCCGGCATCCCTACGCCGGCCGAGCGCAGCAGGCACTGCGCCGCCGAGACCTCCGCGCCCGAGGCGCCCGTGGCCAGCTCGGGGTAGGCGGAGAAGTTGAGGTTGATCCCGCCGCAGCTGGCCGGCGGCGGGGTGCCGGCGCCCACGTCCAGGTAGTTGCGGTCGATGTTGATGGTGACCCCGCCGTGGGTCTCCGTCACCTCGCCGACGTACTGGTGGATGCGCTGGTGGTCGGCCCAGTACTCGTTCGGCGCGTACTGTCCCGTGTCGGTGTCGGCGCGCCCGTTCCACCAGGCGAACCAGATGTGGTCGACCCGGGTGTAGGCGGTGTTGTCGTAGGCGTTGGCCACGTCCCTGATGCCGGAGGCGGCGCTGGAGTAGACGCCGGAGAGATAGCCACCCGCGTGCAGCCCCTCCGTCCAGCCGGAGAGGTAGTGGAGCACGCTGGTGGTGCAGCTGCCGCCCGGGGTGTACGCCTCGATATCGCTGTAGAGCACGCTGCCCGCCGGGATGCCGAGCGCGGCGGCGGCCGAGATCGATCCGCCCGCGGCGGTCACGCCCTGCTGGTGGGCGGTGGCCGGGTCGGTGGAGATGCGGTTGGCGTAACTGGTGCACGGCGCCTGCCGCCCGACGTCGATCGGGATCAGGTGCCAGCCGGCGGACGTCTGGGCGTCCACCCAGCTCGCGGTGAGGTTGGGCTGCGCGCAACCACGGGTCGCGCCGCTGATGTAGACGCCGATCGCCTGGAACGGGGAGCTGGCGCGCCAGGCGTTCATGGCCGACTGCGAGGGCGCCGTGCAGGCGTCGAAGCCGAGGCCGAGGAAGTCGCCCGGCTGCGGTCCGGCCGCGGTGGCGCCGACCCGCTCCTCGGCGGGCGCCGGCACGGCGGCCGGTTCGGCGTCACCGGTGAGGGTGGCCCGGCCGATGATGTCCCTGACGGTCCGCTCGGCGGACGGCGCGTGGGCGGCCGTCACCAGAACGCCGGCCTCCTCGACGGCGATCTCGATGGTGCCGTCCTCGGACACGGCCCGCTCGGCCGCGTTCGCGAGGCCGACGGCGGTGCGGGCGGTGATCCGCTCGCCGGCGACCTCGGCCAGCGGCTCGACGACCAGCCCCGCCGTGCGACCGACGACCCGCGCGGGGCAGTCCTGTTGGTCGCCCGGGGTGCCGACGTAGACGGCCGGTTCGTCGAAGCGGAGGCAGGCGGACGGGTCGGTGTCGAGGTTCACCACCCGCCAGTCGGCGGGCACCTCGACCTGGTAGCCCCGGTAGGTGACGGTCTGTTGGACATGGCCGCCGTCGCTCTCGGCGAGGGCGGTGGCGGGCGCGACGCCCAGGCTGGTGGCTGTCAGTCCGGCGAGCGCGGCCAGGACGAGCGCCCTGGCCCGGCCGGTGCGGCGGCGGTGGGGGAGTGGCACGGAGTCTCCCTGAGGGGTGGGGGTGGGGGTGGGGAGCTTTCCCTCGCCGCTGGTGTATGGCGATGGGTACGGCGATGGGTACGGCGATGGTGAAAGATTTTGACATGCTCACCACTTTGGGCGGAAGGTATCGCCGCCCGACGATGTAGCTCGTGCCCCCCATCCGCCGTATCTCCGCCCGGAGTTCGCCGTCCGTTCGCCTCCGCGAACGGCGGCGGGGACCTAACCTGCCCGGAACCCCGGAACCCCGACGCACGGTCCACGCCACCCGAAACGCCTGACGGAGGACGCATGCCCCGCCGCCGCCCCCTGCCGGCAGCCCAACTGATCCTGGCCACCGTCGCCCTGCTCCTCGCCGGGCTCCTCGGCGCACCGGCCGCCACCGCGAACCCGGCGACCGCCGAACTTCCCGGCGGCAAGGAACGGTTCGCCGTCGCCGTCGGCGGTCTCGCCGCCGGCTCCACCACCAACTGGGTGCGCCTGGGCACCTACGAACTCGCCGCCGACGGCACCGTCACCGAGGACCACTGGCACTGGACCCAGCGCCGCCGCGAGACCCGTTCCTCCACCGGCGTCGAGGCCGCCGGCTGCCCCACCCGCTCCTGTGTGGTCCGCACCGCCCACGGCTACCAGTCGACCGGCGCGCCCCAGTCGCTCAGCGGGAGCTACACCCTTGACGCCGGCCTGCTGCGGATCACCTGGGACGGCGGCCAGGGCTGGGAGGAGTGGCGCGTCGCCGAGGCCGCCGACGGGGCGCTGGCCACCCTCGACTTCGAGCGCTCCAGCTTCGGCGCCACCCACGGCTTCGGTTACGGCAGCAACGCCGCCTGGAGCGCGCGGGCCTCGGCCGCCACGGTCGCCGCCGCCGACCACGCCGCCTTCGACCACGACTACTTCCTGTGGAAGGTGAGCGCCGAGAACACCAGCCCGCACATCGACACCGGCTCCGGCAGCCCGTTCTGGATGCGGGACTGGTCGGTCTGCGGCTCCGGCCGGTGCCTCGCCGGCCGGACGGCCAGCGCCACCGACTACTACGTCACCCCGGCCAACACCGCGACCAACCACCGCCGCGACACCCTCTGGCACTGGCGCACCTCGCTCGCGGACGGCCGCGGCGAGCACTGCTACACCGGCAACTCGCATGTCAAGCCGATGATCCAGATCATCGACGACGAGGGCACCTTCCACGGCTGGGTCGGCGTCGAGGCGTCCCTCAACCAGACGGTCCCCAGCGAGGGGGTCTACGGGGACGACATCGGCGTCTTCCGCATCGCCGCCCACTGAGACGGCGCGCCGGCCGGGCCTTCGGGGCCCGGCCGGCCCACGCGTCACGGCTTGCGCGCCACCAGGCCCCACTGGAGCATCTGGTCGTGGGGCGGGTCCCCCGCCGTGTCGGGGCGCCAGAGCGGGATCGGCAGCAGCCCGGGGTCCACCAGCTCCAGGCCCTCGGCGGTCGCCGCCAACTCGGCCTCGCTGCGCGGATAGTAGGGGACGGCCCCGCTCGCGGCGTAGTGCTCGTTGAGCTCCATCATGGTCGGGTCGTCGATGCTGTCGCAGGTGACCAGGTAACTCCCGGACGCCAGCCGGCTGGTGTACTCGTGCACCAGCTCGGCCGCCGGGCCGGGACGGATATGGCCGAGCATGGACAGCAGCATCAGCCCGACCGGTTGGTCCAGGTCGAGCGTCTCGGCCGCCGCCGCCAGCACGCTCTCCGGATCCCGCACGTCCGCCTCCACATAGGCGGCCGAGCCGTCGGGCGTCGACGTCAGCAGCGCACGGGAGTGCAGCAGCACCAGCGGGTCGTTGTCCACATAGACGATGCGCGCGTTGGTGGCGTACCGCTGGGCCACCTGATGGGTGTTGTCCGCGGTGGGCAGCCCCGAGCCGATGTCGAGGAACTGGAGGACGCCCTCCTCCCGCACCAGATGCCGCACCGCCCTGACCTGGAACGCCCGGGAGGCGAGGGCCAGCCCCGCGGCCTGCGGATAGTCCCGCATCAGCCGGTCGACCAGCTCCTTGTCCACCTCGTACCAGTCCTCGCCGCCCACCATGTAGTTCCACACCCGAGCCGAGTGGGGAACGCTACGGTCGATCCGCGAGATCACCTCCTCCCGGCTGCTTTCGTTGTCGTCCCTGTCCGCCATGCCGCTCACTCCGTCCTGTGGTTCGCGCTACGGGGTGTCCCGTCGACCCCAGGGAGCCCGTGGGCTCACCGGCGCCACGAACAGTCACGCTCGCACGCCGCCCCGTGGGAGTCCATCGCCGACTCGGCCTGCCACGCGAGTGTTTGGTAGGCATATGGACCTATTTCCCGGTCGTCCGCCGATCGACGATCCGGGGAGTGGGCGAGGCGAGCGGGACGGTTGACCGCCCGGGCCAACGCGCTCGGTCAGACGGTGAGGTTCACCCGGGACAGTCCGGGCCGGGTCGTCGAGGTCCGGGAGGCTTCCTCGGCCACGACTTCGGGGGTGGGCACGTCGTTTCGACTCATGTCGATATCAAGGGGCCCGGACTGGATAAACGTACTCATTTGTTCTATTGGGGAGTTGTCGCGTACCGCCGAAACCCGCGGTATGCGCCCGGGGGCGGACCGCGTGGCGCCGCGTGGCCGGGGACTTGTAGCGTCTCAGGTGTGATCGTATCCTCCGCACCTCACCAACTCGCTTCGGCCGAGGACCCCGGCGGCATCGCCGGGTGGGCCACCGACCTGATGGAGGCGATGGGAGCGCCGGGCGCTGGCCTGGCCATCGCCCTGGAGAACCTCTTTCCGCCGCTGCCGAGCGAGGTGATCCTGCCGCTGGCCGGCTTCACCGCCAGCCGGGGCGAGATGGAGCTGTGGGCGGCCCTGCTGTGGACCACGATCGGTTCCGTGGTGGGAGCGATGGCCCTCTACTGGGTGGGCGCGCTGCTGGGGCGCGACCGGCTGATCGCCATCGCGGCGAAGCTGCCGCTGGTGAAGATCTCGGACATCGAGAAGACCGAGGCCTGGTTCGCCAAGCACGGCAACAAGGCGGTCTTCTTCGGCCGGATGATCCCCATCTTCCGAAGTCTGATCTCCGTACCCGCCGGTGTGGAGAGGATGCCGCAGCGCACGTTCCTGCTGCTGACCACGTTGGGCAGCGCCATCTGGAACACGATCTTCGTGCTGGCCGGTTACCACCTCGGCGAGAACTGGGAGGAGGTCACCGACTTCGTCAGCGTCTACTCCAAGGGCGTCCTGGTGCTCGTGGTGCTGGGGCTGATCGGCTTCCTGATCTTCCGGGCCACCCGGCCCGGTGGCGGCAAACGACGGGCCTCGTCCGGGCAGGGTTCCGACAACGGCTGACGGGAGGCCGTTCAGCGCCTGGGGCGCCCCGACCCTTCGAGGCCGGGGCGCCCCAGGCGGTTGGGCGTGCCCTCAGTAGGCGACGGGCCAGCCGCTGCTCCAGTCCAGCAGGTTGACGCCCAGCTTGGGCGCCCCGTTGTCCTCGCCGTCGTAGTAGTGGTAGACGAGCAGATCGCCGTCCACGTCGTTCAGTACGCTCTGGCCGCCGGGTCCGATCCATCGGCCATGGCTCTCCAGGACGGGGGTGCCGCCGTTGTTCCGCAGGTCCACGCCGTTCTGGTCGAGGAAGGGGCCCGTGGGGCCGGTGGCCCGGCCGACCCTGATGCGGTAGGTGCTGTCGGTGCCGGCGCAGCAGGTGCCATAGGAGTTGAACAGGTAGTAGTACCCGTCGCGCTTGATCAGCGCCGGGCCCTCGATGCCGCCGCCGGCCGAGGCCAGGTCGTAGAGCTGCGCGTTCCCGGGGTGGCGCTTTCCGGTCGCCGGGTCGATCTCGATCAGCTTGATACCGGTCCACCAGGAGCCAAAGGCAAGCCACCAACGCCCGTCGTCGTCCACCAACAGACTCGGGTCGATCGCGTTGTAGTCAGAACCGGACGTGGTGCGGTGCACCTCGCCCTGGTCGTCCCAACTCCCCGGCAGGCCGGTCGCGCTGGTGGCCAGGCCGATGGCGGACGTGTTCTGACCGAAGTTGGAGATCGCGTAGTAGAGGTAGTACCGACCGTTGTGGAACGAGACATCCGGCGCCCACGGGTTCTGGTCGGGGGAGATCTCGGCCCACCAGGACTCGGGCGCGGTGAACGCCGACCCCGCGTCGGTGAACGCGGTCCGGTCGGTGGAGATCCGCGCCTCCAGCAGGTCGTTGGATCCATAGACCACATAGCCCTGATCGGTTCTGATCATCGACGGATCGTGAATGCCGACAGCGCCGGTGACCAGGCCCGGCGCGGGATAGGCGGCGGCGGTCGGCTGCCAGAGCAGCCAGCTGAGCGCGACGGCCAGCAGGGTGGCCATCCCGGCACGCCACAGGGGACGCCGGGACCGCCGTGGCGCGGCACGGCTCGACAAGCGGAAACGCACGGAACTCTCCTCGCCTAGAGAGATGTTGACGGAAAGAGGTGGTTTCTCTGTGCGAAACAGTTGCCATACGTGCGATGGGTGGACTGTGATCCGCGTCACAGTCTCCGGGGGT
Organism: Streptomyces profundus; assembly: GCF_020740535.1. Taxonomy (NCBI): domain Bacteria; kingdom Bacillati; phylum Actinomycetota; class Actinomycetes; order Kitasatosporales; family Streptomycetaceae; genus Streptomyces; species Streptomyces profundus. The sequence continues at coordinate 1,870,337 of NZ_CP082362.1, read as the reverse complement.
GCCGGGGGAGATCAACGAGCGCGGCGCGGGTCCAGCGGAGAGGCTGGAAGGGTGGAGAACCATCGCACCGACGTGGGCCGCAGGGTCGCGCTGCGGAGGGAACAGCTGGGCCTCGACCGGGCCACCGTCGCCGAGCGCGCCGGTGTCGCCCCCGAGTACCTCCGCTATCTGGAGGAGCGGCCCGCGTCGCCCTCCCACGCCTCGCTGACCCGCGTGGCGCGCGCCCTCGACACCACGGTCGCCGAGCTGAGCGGCGCCCCCCGGCCGGCCGGCGGCGCGCCGCCCGAGCTGAGCCACAAGGAGGGGCTGCGGGTGCTGGACGAGGCCACCTGCTGGGAGCTGCTGGCCGGGCACAGCGTCGGACGGGTGGCCGTGGCCACCCCGGGCGGGCCGGCGATCGTCCCCGTCACCTACACGCTGGACGACCACACCGTGGTCTACCGCACGGCGCCAAAGGCGTCGCCCTCCTTCCTCCCCGAGGCCGACGACCTGGCCTTCGAGGTCGACCACCTGGACGAGGCGCAGCGGCTCGGCTGGAGCGTGCTGGTGGTGGGCCGCGCCCGGCGAGTCACCGAACCGGCGGAGCTGGCGGCGCTCACCGAACGCCACCCGGCCCCCGAGGAGCCCTGGGCGGACGGCCACCGCGACGTCTGGGTCCGCCTCACCCCCGACCGCGTCACGGGGCGTCGGGTGACGCTGACCTGAACGGCACCGGACCGCTGCCCCCTCCTGCCTGCCGGCCCGGCCCCCTACGGGGCGATGTCGGAGCCCCGACCAGGCTTGAGCGGCCCCGAAGACCCGCCCGGGTGCGGGGCCCACGCTCGTGAACGGCCACCAGGTCCGGCGCCCGGTGCCCGCCCTGCGGCTGGGTCTGCCCCCGATGGGTGCGGGCCCCATGCTCGTGAACGGCCACCAGGTCCGGCGCCCGGTGCCACTTCGCAGGTCCGCGCTTCGCAGCCCGGTGTTGCCCAGCAAGGGCTCCGGCGCCCGGTGCCCGCCCTGCGGCCTGCCCCGGCCGTGCTTCCAGGGTCTTGGGGGCCGCCCAGCCTGGTCGTGGCTCCGACATACCCCGTCCGGTGCCACCCCGCAGGCCCCCGGCCCGCCGCCCCCGCAGGGGGCACACCACGCCCGCCCGCCCCTGCCGCAGGGCCGACGCCGCCCCGCAGGGGGCACGTCACGTTGCTCCGCAGGTCCGGGCTTCGTAGCCGCGATATCGCTCGTCGGGCGCCGCCTCGGAGGGGCCCCGGCCCGATGCCCGCCGTCCGCCCTGCGGCTCGGCCCGCCTCCGCAGGGGGCACATCACGCCGTCCGACCCCGCCACAGGGCCGGTGTCGGTGGACGGCCCGCAGGGCTCCGCCCCGCAGGACCCGGCCCGGCGTCTGCTGGTCCGCCCCCGCAGTGGGGGTACACCACGCCCGTCCGCCCCTGCCGCAGGGCCGGCGCCGCCCCGCAGGACCCGGCTCGGCGTCTGCTGCTCGCCTGCCCCCGCAGGGGGGTACACCACGTTGCTCCGCAGGTCCGGGCTTCGTAGCCGCGATATCGCCCGTCGGGCGCCGCCCCGCAGGCCCCGGCCCGACGCCCGCTGTCCGCTCTGCGGCCGGGCCTGCCTCCGCAGGGGGCACATCACGCCGTCCGACCCCGCCGCAGGGGCGGTGTCGGTGGACGGCTCGCAGGGCTTCGCCCCGCAGGCCCCGGCTCGGCGTCCGCTGGTCCGCCCCCGCAGGGGGGTACACCACGCCCGTCCCCCCTGCCGCAGGGCCGGCGCCGCCCCGCAGGGGCACACCACGTAGCTCCGCGGGTCCGGGCTTCGTAGCCGCGACACCGCCCGCAGGGCGCCGCCCCGGAGGGGCCCCGGCCCGACGCCCGCCGTTCGCTCTGCGGCTCGCTCGGCCCGCCCCCGCAGGGGGCACAACACGCCCCGGCCCGCCACCGCAGGGGGCACGTCACGTTGCTGCCGCAGGTCCGGGCCTCCTGGCCCCCGCCCCCGCCCGTCGGGCGCCGCCCCGCAGGGGCTCCGGCGTCCGCTGTCCGCTCTGCGGCTCGCTCGGCCCGACCCCGCAGGGGGCTCAACACGCCCCGGCACGCCCCCGCAGGGGGTGGGCCAAGCCGTGGGGTGTTGCGCCGCGAGGGTCTTGGGCCGTTCCGGAGGCGCTCCGCCGGGGGTGGGGGGCGGCTCGGGGCAGCCGGGTTCCGGCACCGTTTGCGGGGTTGTGGTGGGCGGGGTCCCATGGAGGGAGGGCCTCGGGGTTCGGTTCCGTGGCCGTCATGGGAGGCGGTGGTGGTCGGTGAGCGTGCCGGATCTCTGGGCGTGCGACGCGGTGGTCTTCGACACCGACGGGGTGATCACCGACTCGGCCTCGGTGCACGCCTCCGCGTGGAAGGAGGCGTTCGACGAGGTGCCCGGCGTCGATCCGCCCTTCGACGCGGGGGAGGACTACCGGCGCCACGTGGACGGCAAGTCCCGCCTCGACGGCGCCGCCGCGTTCCTGGCCGCGCGGGGGATCGACCTCCCGGTCGGTGACGTGGAGGACAGCGCCGGCGTCGAGACCGTCTGCCAGGTCGCGGCCCGCAAGGAGGAGGCGTTCATGCGCCGCCTCCACGAGCGCGGCGTGGAGGTGTTCGCCGGAACCGTCCGGCTGTTGAACAAGCTGCACGAGGCGGGGGTGCCGTGCGCGGCCGTCTCCTCGTCGCGGCATGCCAGGGACCTGCTGGCCAGGGCCGGGGTGCGGTCCCTGCTGGGGACGGTGGTGGACGGCAACGACATGGCCAGGCTCGATCTGCCGGGCAAGCCCGATCCGGCGCTCTTCCTTGAGGGCGTGCGCCGGTTGGGCTGCGAGCCGGCGGGGGCCGCCGTCGTCGAGGACGCGCTGGCCGGGGTCGAGGCCGGGCACCGGGGCGGGTTCGGACTGGTGGTCGGCGTGAACCGGTCGGCGACGGACGAGGGTGCGGAAGACCTGTCCGAGCACGGCGCGGACATGGTCGTGGGGGATCTCGGCGAACTCGTGCGGAGGTGACGCCCCGATGAGGTGGCGGAAGCGGGCGGCCCCCAAGGCGCGGTCGAGCGCGGGCGATCCGGTGGACACCTGGGACGAGTGGGCGGAGCGGACCCGTCAACTCGACGGCTGGGAATGGGAGTACGAGGGGTACGACCCACGTGAGGAGCGGCTGCGCGAGGCGCTGTGCACGTTGAGCAACGGCTACTTCGCCACCCGGGGCGCGGCCCCCGAGGCCAGTGCCAGCCCGGCGCACTACCCGGGCACCTATGCCGCCGGTCTCTACAACCGGCTGACGTCGTCGCTCGCCGGCCGGCGGCTGCCGCACGAGGAGATCGTCAACCTGCCGAACTGGCTGCCGCTGCGGTTCCGCATCCACCCCGACGAGGGGCCGGCCGGCGAGTGGTTCAACCCCGACCAGCATCCCGAGGGGCTGCTGCGCTACCGGCAGGTGTTGGACCTCAAACGCGGGGTGCTCACCCGCTGGGTGCGCTACCGCGATCCGCACGGCCGTCATCTGGGCATCACCCAGTCCCGTCTTGTGAGCATGGCCGATCCCCATCTGGCCGCGCTGCGCACGGAGTTCAGCGCGGAGGACTGGTCGGGCGGCATCGAGGTCGAGTCGATGATCGACGGCCTGGTCGGCAACACGGGGGTGGCCCGTTACCGGGATCTGGCCAGCCACCATCTGACCCGGATGGGCACCGGCGGCGAGGACCCCGACGTGGTGTGGCTGCGCTGCCGCACCGGCACGTCGGACGTGCGGATCGTGCTGGCCGCCAGGACCCGCACCTGGCCGGAGCAGCCGCCCGAGTCCGTGCACACCCGGCTCGCCGACTACCAGGTCGGACAGCGGGTGACCCTGCCGTTGACGCCGGAGGAACCGGTCGCGGTGGAGAAGGTGGTGGCGCTGTACACGTCGAGGGACCGGGCCATCTCGGGCCCGCTGCCGGCCGCTCTCGACGCGGTGCGCACCGCCCCTGACTTCGATGGGCTGCTGACCGGGCACGCCGCCGCCTGGGCGCGGCTGTGGCGGCGCGCCGATCTTGAGGTGCCCGGGGAGCCGGGCCATGTGCTGCGGGTGCACATGTTCCATGTGTTGCAGACGCTGTCCCCGCACAGCGCGGATCTGGATGTGGGGGTGCCGGCGCGTGGGCTGCACGGGGAGGCGTACCGGGGGCATGTCTTCTGGGACGAGCTGTTCGTGCTGCCCTATCTCAACCTGCACTTCCCCGAGTTGTCCCGCGCCCTGATGGGCTACCGCCACCGGCGGCTGCCCGCCGCCCTGCGGGCGGCCGTCGCGGCCGGCCGGGAGGGCGCGATGTACCCGTGGCAGTCGGGCAGCGACGGTCGTGAGGAGACGCCCGAGGTGCATCTCAACCCGCGTTCGGGCCGTTGGCTGCCGGACAACTCGCGGTTGCAGCACCATGTGGGCTCCGCCGTCGCCTACAACGTGTGGCGCTATGGACAGGCCACGGGGGACACGGAGTTCACCCACACCAAGGGCGCCGAGATGCTCACCCAGATCGCCCGTTTCTGGGCGGCGCTGGCCGAGTTCGACCAGTCCGAGGGGCGTTACCGCATCCGGGGCGTGGTGGGCCCCGACGAGTACCACGAGGGCTATCCGGACGCGGAGCGCGCCGGCCTCGACGACAACGCGTACACCAATGTGATGGCCTCCTGGACGTTGGCCAGGGCCGCCGAGCTGACGCGTACCCTGCCGGCCTCGCGCCGCCGGGAGTTGGCCGACGCGATCGGCATGGTGGACGGCGAGCCGGAGCGCTGGGAGGAGGTCTCCCGACGGCTGCGGGTCCCGTTCCACGAGGGGGTGATCAGCCAGTTCGACGGCTATGGCGAGCTGGAGGAGCTGGACTGGGAGTGCTACCGGCGCCGCTATGGCGACATCCGCCGGCTGGATCGGCTGCTGGAGTCCGAGGGGGACTCCGTCAACCGCTACCAGGCGTCCAAGCAGGCCGATGTGCTGATGCTCGGCTATCTGCTGCCGCCTGGCGAACTCACCGAGCAGTTCGCCAGGATGGGGTACGAGCTGACGGAGGAGCAGTGGCGGTGCACCGTTGATTACTACCTGCGGCGCACCAGCCATGGTTCGACGCTCAGCGGGGTGGTGCACGCCTGGGTGCTGGCCCAGGCACGGCACGCGGACGCCTGGGACCATGTGAAGGAGGCACTGGCCAGCGATGTCGCCGATGTGCAGGGCGGCACCACGGCCGAGGGCATCCATCTGGGCGCGATGGCCGGCACGCTGGATCTGGTGCAGCGCGGGCTCACGGGGCTCCGCTCCCGCGAGGGGGCGCTCTGGCTCGATCCGTCGCCGCTGCCCCAACTCCAGGAGTTCGGCTTCTCGTTGCGGCATCTCGGGGTGGGCCTGCGGCTGCGGATGAAGCCGGGCCAGCTGTGGATCGGGGTGCCGCCCTGGGAGGAGGGCTCGGTGCGGGTGGTGCTGGCCGACCGGACGGTGGAGATCGCCCCCGGCGAGGACACCCTGCTGGCCCTGCCCGAGAGGTGACGCGGGGCCTGGCGCGTTCAGGCGCTTTCAGGCGCTTTCAGTCCTCGTGGGGGACCACGGCCACCGGCGGGCGGGCGTGGTGCACCGCGGCGTGGGTGACGGGTCCCGCGCGCATGGCCAGCAGCGGACGCCGGACGCGGCGCCCCGTCACCACCAGGGCGGCCTGTCCTGCCGTCGCGTCCAGCAGCACCTCGGCGGCGTTGCCGTAGCGCAGGTGCTCGATCACGGGGACGCCCGGATAGCGCTGCCGCCAGGGCGCCAGCACGGTGACCAGCTCCTCGGCGTGGCGGGTCTCCAGATCGAGGTGGCGGTCGCGCTCATCGCCCTCCAGGTTCTCCGGCGGGTTGGCGCCGAACAGCGAGGGCGCGCCCCAGGCCCGCACGGCGCGCACCGCCGCGCCGCGCGCCGACGCGCTGGTGAACGCGAACTCCAGGAGGGTGGCCGCCGGTTGGCCCAGATCCTTGAGGCCGACCACGATCTCGTCCCCCTCGCCGCCGTTCCCCGGCACCTGGTCGGCCGGCTCCTGGTCGGTGCCGCTCGTCCGCACCAGCACCACGGGGCGGGAGCTGTGGGTGATCACGGGCAGGCCGACCGAGCCGAGCAGGAAGCCCATCACCGGTCCGTGGCCCCGGGTGCCGAGCACCAGCAGCTCGGCGCCCGCGGCCTGTTCGACCAGCCCGGCGGTGGCCATCTCGGGCAGCAGCGCGGTGGTGATGGTGAGTCCCGGGTGCCGGTCGGCGACCTCGCCCTCGTGGTCCTCCAACAGCTGACGGGAGGCCGGTTCGTCCGGCACCGGCGGCGCGTACAGCGGCTCGTTGATCCAGGCGTGCACCAGGTGCAGGGGCAGTCCGCGACGAGCCGCCTCGCGGGCCCCCCACTCAGCGGCGGCGCGGCTCTGCGGGGAGCCGTCCACGCCGACGACGACAGGGCGAGTCATGGGCCATCCCTCTGTTCCGGCAGTAGTGACCTTCGCACCCACTGTGACGCGGTTTGTCGACAGGGGCGAGCCGGGCGGGGCGCACGGGGCATCGGGGATCGCGCGCGCGGCTACCGAAGCCGGACGGGGAAGGTCGGCAGCGCCCTGGCGGGATCGTCGGGGGCGTCGAGGCAGCTGCCGTCGGTCAGGTCGAACCGCTGCTTGAGCAGCGGGGAGGCGACGAAGGGACGGCCGTCGTTGCCCGTCGAGCCCAGCAGCCCACGGGAGAGCACGAAGGCGCCGGTGAACGGGTCGCGGTTGCCGACGGCGTGGACCGCGCCGCGCCGGTCGAGGAAGACGGCGGCCTGCCGGCCGTCCGGGAGCAGCACGGCGACGCCCCGGCCCGGGGTCAGGGCGGCCAGTTCGCAGACCGGCACCCAGGCGCCGTCCACGGCGATCTGGACGGCGGTCTCCACGGGGGAGTCCGGGGTGGCTGTGGCGGCGGGGCGGGGCGGCAGGGCGGTGACGGTCATCGGGAGGTGCTTCCTTCCAGGGTGCGGACCGGGAGCGTGGGCCCGGCCAGAACGGTCAGATCGGGCTTGTGCTGCTCGCGCTCCTCGACAAAGCGCACCGAGGGATCGGGCGTGCCCGGCGCGTTCACAAAGGAGACAAAGCGTGCCAGCTTCTCCGGATCGCTCAACGTCTGAGCCCACTCGTCGCGGTAGCTGGCCACATGGGTGGCCATCTGGGCCTCCAACTCGTCGCAGATGCCCAGTGCGTCGTCCACCACCACGTCCCGCACATGGTCGAGACCGCCGCCGATGCGCTCCAGCCACACCGAGGTCCGCTCCAGCCGGTCGGCGGTGCGGATGTAGAACATCAGGAAGCGGTCGATCAGCCGGACGAGTCCGGTGTCCGTGAGGTCCTGCGCCAGCAGGTCGGCGTGGCGCGGGGTCGCGCCGCCGTTGCCGCCGACATAGAGGTTCCAGCCGCCGGCCGTGGCGATCACCCCGAAGTCCTTGCCCATCGCCTCGGCGCACTCCCTGGCGCAGCCCGAGACGGCGGACTTCAGCTTGTGCGGGGCGCGCAGCCCCCGGTAGCGCAGCTCCAGGTCGATCGCCATCCGCACGCTGTCCTGCACCCCGTACCGGCACCAGGTGGAGCCCACACAGCTCTTCACCGTGCGCAGCGCCTTGCCGTAGGCGTGCCCGGACTCGAAGCCGGCCTCGACCAACCGCGCCCAGATCGCCGGCAGTTGGTCGACGCTGGCGCCGAACATGTCGATCCGCTGGCCACCGGTGATCTTGGTGTAGAGGTGGAAGTCCCGCGCCACCTCGCCGATCACGATCAGCTTCTCCGGGGAGATCTCACCACCCGGCACCCGGGGCACGATCGAATAGGACCCGTTGCGTTGGAGATTGGCGAGGAAGTGGTCGTTTGTGTCCTGGAGCGCGGCCTGTTCGCCGGCGAGCACATGGTCGTCGGCGCCGATGCTGGGCGCCAGCGACGCCAGGATCGAGCCGACCGTCGGCTTGCAGACCTCGCAGCCCTCGCCGCCGCGCGCCTCCTCGCGCCCGTGCCCGTCCAACAGCGCCTGGTAGGAGGTGATCCGCAGGCTGGCCACGATCTCGAACAGCTCCTGCCTGGTGTGCGCGAAGCAGCCGCAGAGGCCGCGGTCGACGCTGACCCCGTTCGCCGCCAGCTCCGCGTCCACGAGCTGACCCAGCACCTTGACGCAACTCCCGCAGCCGGTACCGGCCTTGGTGCAGGACTTCACGGCGGCGACCGAGCCGCAGCCGTGGTCGGTGACGGCCGATCCGATGGCGCCCTTGGTGACGTTGTGGCAGTTGCAGACCACCGCCGAGTCCGGCAGCGAGGCCGGGCCGAGCGCGGCGGCCGGGGCAAGCCCTGCGGGGAGCACCAGCTGTTCGGGCGCCGCCGGCGGCACGCTCCCCGTCAACGGGCGCAGCAGGCCGTAGGAGTCCGCGTCGCCGACCAGCACCCCGCCCAGCAGCGTCCCGTCCCGGCCCACCACCAGCTTCTTGTAGACGCCGGCGCGGGAGTCCGCGTAGACCACGTCGAGACAGCCGTCGGTGCGGCCGTGCGCGTCGCCGAAGCTGGCCACGTCCACGCCCAGCAGCTTGAGCTTGGTCGAGGTGTCGGCGCCGGTGAACGTCGCGCCGTCCCGCCCCGCCACGGCGTCGGCGGCGGCAGCGGCCATCTCGTAGCCGGGCGCCACCAGGCCGTAGACCGTACCGTCGCTGGCCAGCGCGCACTCACCGATGGCGAACACCCGGGGGTCGGAGGTGCGGCAGCGGTCGTCGACGGCGATGCCGCCGCGCTGGCCGACCGTCAACCCGGCCTCCCTGGCCAGCTGATCGCGCGGGCGGACCCCGGCGGAGAAGACCACCAGATCCGTGGCCACCGTGGAACCGTCCGAGAGCGCCATCCCCTCGACGGCGCCCGAGGCGTCGGTGACGATCTCCTGTGCGCCCACGCCGGTGTGCACGGTGAGGCCCATTCCCTCAACGGTGCGGCGCAGCGCGCTGCCGCCGCCCTCGTCCACCTGGAGCGCCATCAACCGGGCGTTGAACTCCACCACATGGGTGTCGAGGCCCAGGCCGCGCAGCGCGCCGGCCGCTTCGAGGCCGAGCAGCCCGCCGCCCACCACCACACCGCCGCGCGCCGACCGGGCGCCGGCCCTGATCGCCTCCAGATCCTCGATGGTGCGGTAGACGAAGCAGCCGGCGGCGTCCGATCCCGGCACCGGCGGCACGAACGGGTAGGAGCCGGTGGCCAGCACCAGCGTGTCGTACCCGACCACCCGCCCGGAGCGCGTGGCCACCGTGCGGGCCGCCCGGTCCACGGCCACCGCCGGATCGCCCAGGCACAGCTCGATGCCGTGCCGCGCCATGAAGCCCTCGGGCGTCAGGGAGAGTTCCTCGGCGCTGGTCCCGGTGAACCAGGAGGTGAGACGCACCCGGTCGTAGGCCGGCCGCACCTCCTCGGCGAGCACCACCACCCGGGCGCGCCCGGTCACCCCACGGTCGACCAACTCCTCAAGGAAACGCTGGCCGACCATGCCGTGGCCGATCACCACGATGGTCTCGCCCGGCTGCGAACGACTCGCGGACGTGCGCGCGGACGTGCTCGCGGACGTGTGGGACATGGGTCACAACCCTCCGTCGTGGGTGAGCAGATGGAGCAGGGAGGTGTCGGGCAGCGGCTCGTCGCCCTCCCAGGCGCGGGCCAGCGTGCCGACGCTCGCGAGATCCCCGACGAGGATCCCGCCGCGCAGCCGGTCGCCACGGACCACGAGCTTGCGGTAGGCACCCCGGGTGGCGTCCGTGAGCCGCACCTCGTCGTCGCCCGGCTCCGCCGAGGTGGCGCCGAAGGCGGCCAGATCGAGCGGCCCACCGGCGGCGGCCGGCAGCGTCAGCCTGGTCAGCGCCCTGGTCCCGGCGTAACGGGCGGGCCCGCCGGTCAGCACCGAGGCCAGCACGTCGGCCTGGTCCTGCGCCGGCCCCGCGAGCCCGTAGAGCCGGCCGGCGTGCTCGGCGCAGTCGCCCACCGCGTGGACGGCGGGATCGCTGGTCGCGAGCCGGTCGTCGACGGCGATCCCGCCGCGCGCGCCCAGCGTCAGACCCGAGGACCGGGCCAGGCCGACGCGGGGCCGCACCCCGCAGGCCAGCACCACGAGGTCGGCGTCCAATACGAAACCGTCGGCCAGCTCAACGCCCCGCACCCGGCGGCGCGCGCCGTCCCGTTCGACGCGCAGCGCCCGCACCCGGCACTCGGTGTGGATCTCGACACCGCGCGCGGTCAGATGTTCGGCGAGCAACGTGGCCGCCGAGGCGTCCAGTTGACGCTCCATCAGTGATCCGCCCTGCTGCGCCAGCACCACCCGCGCGCCCCTGGCCGCCAGCGCCCTGGCGGCCGAGACGCCCAGCAGCCCGCCGCCGACGACCACGGCCTGGCGGCCGTGCCCGGCCTCGTCGGCCAGCGCCAGCGCGTCGTCCAGGGTGCGGAACGCGTGCACCCCGTCCGGGAGTTCGCCGCCGGCGGGCGGGGTCAGGCCGCGCAGCGGCGGCAGCACCGGGTTGCTTCCGGTGGCCAACACCAGTGCGTCGTAGGGAAGTTCGGCGCCGTCGTCGCAGCGGACCAGCCGGCGGCCACGGTCGATGCCCACCACCCGGGTGCCGCCCCGCCAGTCGATGGCGGGCCCGGCGGCGGGCAGTTCGATCACCTCCGCCGGGTAGCGCCCGGCGAGCACCTCGGCCAGCAGCACCCGGTTGTACGCCGGATGCCGCTCCTCGGCGACCACCGTCACCTCCGGAGCCTCAGGACCGCCAGCGCCCAGGGCACGGGCGAGCCGGGCGCCGGCCATGCCGCCGCCGACGATCACGACCCGGGATCTCGACCTCATGGGGTGAGCGTGCGCGGCGGCTGTTTCCCGACCGCATCGCGTCCGTTTCCCGGGCGCAACGCTGCGCTCCCCGGCCCGAGGGGCCCGTTGTGAGCAGGTGAACGACGCGGCGGACGCCGTGGTGAGATCGGGGGCGTGCCGGGGCGCGCCCCCGCGTGCTCGGGCGCGAAGGCGCTCTTCACCCGGCTCGCATGATGATCCACTATTTTCTCAATGGCCTCACCGGCCCCCACTGGCCCCCAGCGGACCCACCAGACCCCACCGTGCACCGTCGGGTCCGACCCAACACGGCGCCGTCACCGCACAGGCAAAGGCCGTCCGGCGCACGCCGACACCGGCGGCCCGCCGCCTGGTGTCGGTGGTGGCTGCGAGGATGGCACACATGACCGAGCTGCGTACCGCGCACACCGCTGACCTGGACGTCCCCACGCTGTCCGCCGCGAGAGCCCTCCTCGACACGGTCTTCGGCGGCGATATGACCGACCAGGACTGGGAACACGCGCTCGGCGGCGTCCACGCCCTGCTGTGGGAGGACGACGAGCTGATCGGGCACGCCTCGGTCGTGCAACGGCGGGTCCTGCACGGCGGCCGGGCGCTGCGCACCGGCTATGTGGAGGGCGTGGTGGTCCGCGCCGACCGCCGCCGCCGGGGCCATGGCGCCGCGCTGATGGCCGCGTTGGAGCGGGTGATCCGGGGCGGCTTCGAACTGGGCGCCCTCTCCGCCACGGAGGAGGCCCTCGGCTTCTACGCCGACCGGGGCTGGCGCCGTTGGCAGGGGCTCACCTGGGCGCTCACCCCGCTGGGCATCGCCCGCACCGAGGAGGACGACGACGGTGTCTTCGTCCTCCCGCTCTCCGGGGTTCCGATCGATCTCACGGCCGAGCTGGTCTGCGACTGGCGCGACGGCGACGTCTGGTGACGCCCGCCGGGCCGCGTTCCCGTCACTCCGGGGCCCAGGCGCCGGTGGCGGCGGCCCGGGTGGCGTAGTCGGCGAAGTCCCTGGCCGGGCGGCCCAGCAGGGTGGGCACATCGGCGGTGACCGGGGTGTTCCTGCCGTCGAAGATCTCCGTGAAGAGGTGGACCAGCAGATCCGCCTCCTCGCCCGGGACGCCCTGGGCGACGAGCGCCGCCCGGTAGTCGTCGGCAGCCACCGAACGGAAGGCGACGGGGCGGCCGACGGCCGCCGACAGGACCCGGGCGGTCTCGGTCATGGTGAGCGCCCTCGGCCCGGTCAACTCGTGGACGCGGCCCGCGTGTCCGGGCCGGGTCAGGGCGGCGACCGCCACCTCCGCCAGATCGTCGAGGTCCACGAACGGCTCGGCCGTCGAGGCCGGCACCGGCAGCGTGAACGAGCCGGCGCGCACCTCGTCGCGCAGGAACTCCTCGCTGAAGTTCTGGCTGAACCAACTGCCGCGCAGCACCGTCCAGTCCAGCCCTGAGGCGGTGATCGCCCGCTCCGAGTCGGCGGCCCACGGCATGCCGCGCCCGGAGAGCAACACCAGGCGCCGCACGCCGTGTTCGCGGGCCAGGCCGGCGAACGCCGCGAGGTCGTCGGCCGCGCCCGGCGCGGCCACGTCCGTCGGATAGCTGAGGTAGACGGCCCGGACGCCGTCGAGGACGGGCGCCCAGCCGCTCGGCGTCCGCCAGTCGAACGGCGGCGTGCCGGAACGGGAGCCGATCCGGGCGCCGGGCAGCAGGGCGGCGACGCGGCGTCCGCTCTTGCCGGTGCCGCCGACGACCAGGATCTCGTGCGGGGCGATCTCTTGCCGGGGGTGGGCGCTGTTCGTTGTCATGTGGCCAGTTCAACAGCGGTGCGCGCCCGGGGACATGGCTCATCGGCTCGCCGCCATAAGCGAGCGTCTAAGCTGTCGGCCATGGACCCGCTGACCAGCCTGTTGGAGGGCCCCAGGGCCCGGGGCGCCTTCCTGCTGCGCGCCCTGATGAGCCCGCCCTGGGCGGTGACGGTGCGGGACGAGGCGCCGTTGACCCTGGTGTGCGTGGTGCGCGGCACCACCTGGGTGGTGCCGGCCGAGGGCGAGCCACGGCAGTTGACCGCCGGCGGGGTCGCCGTGCTGAGCGGCCTCTCGCACTATGTGGTGGCGGACGATCCGCTCACCGAACCGCAGGCCGACATCCGTCCCGGCGGCTGCTGTGTGGCCCCTGACGGCACCGACATGTGCGCGACGCTCACCCTCGGCACCCGCACCTGGGGCACCGACGAGGACGGCAGCCACGAGCTGCTGATCGGCACCTACCCGATGGCCAGCGGGGTCTCGGGCGGGCTCCTCAAGGCGCTGCCCCCGCTGCTGACCCTGCGCGAGCGCGACTGGGACTCCACGCTGATGCCGCTGCTGAGCAAGGAGATCGCCAGGGAGGCCGCCGCGCAGGACGTGGTCCTCGCCCGCGTCCTCGACCTGCTGCTGATCTCGGTGCTGCGCGCCTGGTTCGAACGGCCGCACAGCGAGCCGCCCGGCTGGTACCGCGCGCATGTCGACCCCGTGGTCGGCCCGGCGCTCCGGCTGCTGCACGAACACCCCGCGCACCCCTGGACGGTCGCCTCGGTGGCGGCGAAGGTCGGTGTCTCCAGGGCCGCGCTGGCGCGCCGCTTCAGCGAGCTGGTCGGCCGACCGCCGATGGCCTATCTCACGGACCGCCGCCTCGACCTGGCGGCCGAGCTGCTGGGCAACCCCGACCTCACGGTCGAGGGCGTCGCCCGCCGCGCCGGCTACGGCAGCGCGTTCGCGCTGAGCACCGCGTTCAAACGGGAGCGCGGCGTCACACCGAGCGGCCACCGGGGCCTGGTGGCCAGCGACAACGGGAGACCCTGACGTCCGAGGCGCCGTTCCTCACCGACATGCTGCTGGAGGCGTTCAACTGGCGGGGCCAGGCGCGGTTCTCCAGGGAGCGGGCGCTGGCCGACCCGGGGGCGGCGACTTCGGCGTGATCGCCGAGGACGGCGCGGCGGGGCGTCCGCCGGCTCAGCCTGGGCGTGGAGGACGGCAACGCGGCCGTCTCCCTCTACCGCTCGCGCGGCTCTGTCACGGTGGGGCGTGACGGCGACTCGGACACCATGCTGGTCACCCTCTGAGGCCGGTGGGCGCGGCGCGCCCGCTCGACCGTCAGCGCCGGCGGTAGACGGTGAGCGGGCGGGGGTGCTTGTCGATCAGCAGATCGTCGGGGGCCGGGCCCGCCTCCCCGTCGTAGGCCAGCGCGTTTCCCTCGCCCAGGCCGGAGAGACGCAGCCTGGGCAGCCGTGCGGCGGCGTAGACGCCCGACTGCCCCAGGGTGCCGGTGAGCGCCGCCAGCACCACCCGCGTGCGGGCCAGCCGCCGGTCCGCCCGCACCGTGCGGACGTCCAGCAGGCCGTCGTCGAGCTGGGTGCGGTGCGCCGGGGCGAAGCCCTCGGGGGAGTACAGGCCGTTGCCCGCGAACAGCAGCCAGAGGCGCTGGGCCCGGCCGTTGATCTCCACCTCGATCGGCCGCCCGGTGCGCAGCACCCGCGCCAGCGACACCACGGCCGACGGCCACTTGCCGATCCTGCCCTCCAACGCCTCCCGGGCGCGGACCAGTTCGGGGTAGAGGCCGATGCTGAAGGTGTTGACGAAGTGGGTGGTGGGGCCCTTCGCGCGCCCCACCGGGCGGACCCGGGCGAGGTCGACCGCTATGGCACGGCCCTCCGCCACGGCCTCGACCGTGCTCTCGAAGGTGTCTATCCCGGTGTCCAGCGCGAAGTGGTTGAGCGTGCCGCCGGGGAAGACGGCCAGCGGCACCCCCCGGTCGACGGCCCTGGCCGCCGCCGCGTTGACGCTGCCGTCGCCGCCGCAGATCCCGAGCGCGCCGCCGCGTTCGGCCGCCAGCTCGACCGCCTCGTCGAGCAGCGCCAACAGATCGCCGTCCTCGGCGCGTTCCCTGACCTCGGCCTCCGGCAGCAGCTCGCGCAGCCGGGTGGCGTCCGAACCGCCCTGCCCCGCGCTCTCGTTGACCACGATCACCAGGCCCGCGCCGCCTGGCAGCGCGGGCGCGGCGGCCGAGTGGTGCCGCAGGCCCGTCTCGGCGGCGCGGCGCGGCCACCAGCGGTGGGTGATCAGCGCGGCGCCCACGCCCAGCGCGCAACCGACCAGCACATCCGCCGGATAGTGCACCCCGACATAGACCCGGGAGACGGCCACCGCCCCGGCGACCGGCGCCACGGCCGCGCCGATCCGGCCCGACTCAAGGGCGACACCCGTGGCGAAGGCGGCGGCCGAGGCGGCATGGCCCGAGGGGAACGAACTGCTGCGCGGCGGCGTCGCCAACCTCCGCGCCAGCGGCACCCCGTCGATCAGCGGACGCTCCCTGCGGGCGGCGTACTTGACGAAGACATTGCTGGTCAGCGACGCCAGCGCGAGCGCGGCGATGCCGCGGGCGGCGGCCCGCCGCCCCGGCCGGCCGCCGAGCGCGGCGATCGCGCCCGCCGACGCCAACCAGAGCCGGCTGTGGTTGGCCGCCCGGCTCAGCCGGGGCAACACCGCCTGCACTCCCGGCGGCTCGGCCGCCGCCACCCGCGCGAAGATCCGTCGGTCCAACCGCCCCAGGGCACCCATCCGCAGCCACGCTCCTTCCGCCGACCGGCGTCACTGCGTGCGAACGTACCCGAACCTCTCCGATCAACTCCGCAACGGCCCCGGGCAACCCCGTCGGCCCCTCGGCCCTCAGCCGCGTTCGCCCTCCGGGGGCGGGCCCACCAGGTCGAGCTCGCGCCGTCTGCTGTGGCCCCGGTTGGCCGAGAGCAGCGCCGACCCCAGCAGCAGCGTCGCGCCTATCCCGCCGAACCACAGGGGCAGCGCCAGATCCGGCACCGAACGGGCCGGCGGCACCCGATCCTCCGGATCGTGGAACACCTCGATCCAGGCGCCGACCGGGAGATCACGACAGCCCGAGAGCCGCTGGGAGAGCGGATCGCGCTCCCCCTCGGGGCGCACCCCGCACGTGACCCCGCCGCGCGGCGGGTTGCGCCTGTCCACCACCTCGGCCGAGATCCACTCGCCCCGGTCCCGCAGGGCCAGATCCCGATACCCCTGCCAGGCCATGATGACCAGCGCCACCCCGCCCAACACCACCACCACGAGATAGCCCGTGCGGCTGCCGTAGTGCACCAACTCCAGGAGCAG
The DNA here is from genome assembly GCF_020740535.1 of Streptomyces profundus. NCBI lineage: Bacteria > Bacillati > Actinomycetota > Actinomycetes > Kitasatosporales > Streptomycetaceae > Streptomyces > Streptomyces profundus. Next base: position 1,854,325 of record NZ_CP082362.1, on the reverse strand, counting down.
CGCCAGCAGCGAGCCGATGGTGAGCAGCAGCAGCGGCCAGATCGCCAGATCCCCGACGCGCGGCGGCAGCACCGCCGTCGCCGCCGCCAGCGCACAGGCCAGCAGGCACCCCAGGCAGGTGAGCGCGAGCACCTGCCAGCGGGACAGCGCCGGGATCCATCGGCTCAGCCGCCGGCTGAGCCGATGCGCGGCTATCGGCTCGGTGTCCACCTTGTAGCCGGAGTAGAGCTGCGCCATGCGGCCCCGATAGCTGTGCGGGGGGTGCCGAGGAGGCTCGACGGCGGGCGAGGAGCCCGCCCGCCGCTGGCCGGGCAGCCCGGCGATCTCGCCGCCCGGGGCGGGGCGCGACCGATGGCGCAGGGAACGCACCAGCACCACCACCCCGGCGACCACGAGGAGCACCCCCCAGGAAGCCAGCCCGGCCGCCACATAGGTGTCGCCCGTCCGCGGGCCCTCGAACACCACCTCGCGCAGGGCCGTACCGCCGCAGACCAGCCCCATCAGCAGCAGGGCGACGGAGACCAGCCCCCACAGCAGCCGGCGCCCCGCCAGCCTCGGCGCCGCCCCCGGGGCCTCCCGCAGCCGCGCGGCCAACCAGGCGTCCGAACCACGGCTCCGGCGCACCAGCACCGTCAACCAGGCCGTCAGCGCGGCCAGCAGCGGGATGCCGATGGCCAGCGCCGTCAGCGCCTGCCCGTCCTCCCCTTCGGCGCTCATCTCCAGCGCCGCCACCAGGAACGCCGCGTCCAGGCAGAGCAGCGAGAGCAGCGCCAGATGGCCGAGCAGCCGCAGCGGCGACAGCAGGGCGCCCAGCCGCTCAGCGACCGCCGCCCGCACCTCGGGCGGCACCTCCGGCGGCCGGGACACCGCGCGCGCCGGGAGCGGCGGCGGCCATGGCGGAAGCGAACTCGTTTCCTCGCTCCCCGTCGGTTCGTTCATGCTGGGCCCCCCGGCTCGTCGCTCGCGGTCACCTTATAGCGCCCCTCTGACAACGGCACACCGGACGAAGTCGCCCCGAACAGAGGGCAGGAGGGCCCCGGGAGCCGTCCGGGGGAGACGGGCCCTCAACCGCTACGCGGAGTCACCTTCAGCGCCGGGTGTCGTATACGACCACCGGCTCGGGGTTGGCCGTCACCGAGGTGAGCAGCACCACCGCGTCGCTCACCGCCGTCAGATCGTGCCGCTCCCGCGGCACCCGGGCCAGCTGGCCGGCGCGCAGCGTGACCTCGTCCGCGCCCCAGCTGATCACCACCTCGCCCCGCAGCACCTGGACGCTCGCCGCTGGCGGCGCCTCGTGCTCGTCAAGACGCGCACCGCCGGCCAGCGCGATGACGCTCTGCCGCAACGGGCCGTCCCGCAGGAAGAGATGCGCGCTGCGCCCGTGATCGGCCGTGAGAGCCTGCGCCAGATGTTCGTCGGCGAGCCGGGTGAGGTCGTCCATGCCCTCCATGCTGCCCGCCGCCCAGCGGCCCGCAACCCGACGCCCGTCCACCCGTCAGTCCCCGCCGACCAGCTCCACCCGCACCGCGCACACCTTGAACTCCGGCATCCGCGACGTCGGATCCAGCGCCGGGTTCGTCAACGAGTTGGCCCGCCCCTCACCCGGCCAGTGGAACGGCATGAACACCGTGTCAGGCCGGATGTCCGGACTGATCCGCGCCGGCGCCACCGCCCGCCCGCGCCGCGACACCACCGCCAGCGCGTCCCCCTCGACCGCGCCCAACCGCCCCGCCAACCGGGGATGCAGCTGCACGAAGGGCCCGGGCGCCGCCGCGTTCAACTCGGCGACCCGCCGGGTCTGCGCCCCCGACTGGTACTGCGCCAGCACCCGCCCCGTCGTCAACAACACCGGGTACTCCTCGTCCGGCTCCTCGGCCGAGGGGCGGTGGCTGACCGGCGCGAACCTGGCCCGGCCGTCCTCGGTGGCGAACCGGTCCAGGAACATCCTGGGCGTCCCCGGATGCGGCGGCCCGCCGTCCCCTTCGGGACACGGCCAGAACACGCCGTCCTCCGCCTCGATCCGCGCGTAGGTGATACCCGAGTAGTCCGCCCTGCCGCCGGCCGAGGCGCGCCGCAGCTCCTCGAAGACCTCCGCCGGATCGCTGGGAAATCCCTTCTCCCACCCCAACCTGGCCGCCAGCGCGTGCAGCACCTCCAGATCGCTGCGGCACCCGGGCGGCGGATCCACCGCCCGGCGCCGCAACAGCACCCGCCCCTCCAGATTGGTCAGGGTGCCCGTCTCCTCGGCCCACTGCGTCACCGGCAACACCACATCCGCCAGCCGCGCGCTCTCCGAGAGCACCACATCGCAGACCACCAGGAGGTCAAGCGCCCGCATCCGCTCCTCCACATGCGCCGCCCGAGGCGCCGAGACCACCGGGTTGGACGCCAACAACAACAGCGCCCGCACCCCGTCCGGGGTGTCCCGCCCCAACGCGTCCAGCAACTCGTAGGCGCTGCGCCCAGGCCCCGGCAGCGACTCGGGCGCCACCCCCCACACCCCAGCGACATGCGCCCGCGCCGCCGGATCGGCCAGCAGCCGGTAGCCGGGCAGCTGGTCCGCCTTCTGCCCGTGCTCCCGGCCCCCCTGCCCGTTGCCCTGCCCCGTCAGACACCCGTAGCCGGAGAACGGGCGCCCCGCCCGGCCCGTCGCCAGGCACAGATTGATCCAGGCCCCCACCGTGTCCGTGCCCTTCGCCTGCTGCTCGGGGCCGCGCGCCGTCAGCACCATCGCCGCCTCGGGCGCGCAGAACATCTCGACGGCCGCCCTGAGTTGGGGCACGGACACCCCCGTGATCCGCTCGACCCACTCCGGCCAGTGCGCCATCGCGGCGGCCCGCGCCGCGGGCCACCCCGAGGTGCGCTCCGCGACGAACGCCTCGTCCACCCGGCCCTCGGCCACCACCAGGTGCAGCATCCCGAGCGCCAACGCCAGATCCGTGCCGGGACGCGGCGCCAGATGGAGATCCGCCTGCTCGGCCGTCCGCGTGCGCCGCGGATCGACCACGATCAACGTGCCGCCGTTCTCCCGCAGCTCCGTGAAGTACCGCAGCGCCGGCGGCATCGTCTCCGCCGGATTGGACCCCACCAACAGCACACAGCCCGTGCGCGGCACATCGGCCAACGGGAACGGCAGCCCCCGGTCCACGCCGAACGCCCTGGTGCCGGCCGCCGCCGCCGATGACATGCAGAACCTGCCGTTGTAGTCGATCTGCGAACTGCCCAGCACCAGCCGGGTGAACTTGCCCAACGCGTACGCCTTCTCGTTGGTCAGCCCACCACCCCCGAACACCCCGACGGCGTCCGCGCCATGGAGCGCCCGCACCCCGGCGAGCCCCGCCGCCACCCGGTCCAACGCCGTCTCCCACGAGGCCGGCAGCAACGCGCCCGACGCCTCGTCCCGCACCAGCGGCTCCGTCAACCGCACCGCCGACGACAGCACCTCGGGCGCGGTCCGCCCCTTCCCGCAGAGCGCGCCACGGTTCACCGGGAACTCCGGACGCTCCCGCACCTCCACCCCGACCCCGCCGCCGGGCGCCAGCCGCATGCCGCACTGGAGCGCGCAGTACGGGCAGTGCGTGTCGATGGCCGGCCGTGCCGTGGCGTGCGTCATGGCGCTCATGGTGCGGCGCGCGTGTTTCGTCCCCGCGCGCGGCGCGTTACCCGCCGGGTGCGCACGGCTCAGTCCCCCCGCCACGCGAAAGTGAGCAACCGCACGAACGGTCGTGACACCTCGGCAACACGCACGCAACGCCCCGGCCCGAAGCTTGGCCCATGACCGACCGCAGCCTGCCCACCCTGGTCGCCGTCGCCCACGGGTCCCCCGACCCGCGCGCCGAGCCGTCGGTCCGCGCGCTGCTGCGACTGGTCCGCGCCCTCCGCCCCGCCGTCCGCGTCGAACTCGGCCACCTGGACGTGGACCGCCCCCTTCTCGGCGACACGCTCGCCCGGCTGGGCGGCACCGCCGTCCTGGTGCCGCTGCTCTTCAGCCGCGGCTACCACGTCAAACACGACATCCCCGGCGCCGTCGCGGCCGTCTCCCACCGGCTGCGCGCCACCGTCGCCGGCAGCCTCGGCCCCCACCCGCTGCTCGCCGAGGCACTCCACAGCCGACTCGTCGAAGCCGGCTACCGGCCCGGCACCGCCGTCGTCCTGGCCGCCGCCGGATCGCGCGACCCCGAGTCGGCGGCCGGCACCGCCTACACCGCGGCCATGCTCGCCACCCGCCTCGGCGGCGTGCCGGTGCTCCCCGCCTACGCCTCCGCCGCCACCCCGACCGTCCCCGACGCCGTCGCGGCGCTGCGCGCACAGGGCCACCGGGAGATCGCCCTCGCCTCCTGCTTCACCGCCCCCGGCCGGTTCGCCACCCGCTGCGCCGAGCAGGCCCCCGGCGTGGCGGCGGCCCCCCTCGGCAACCACCCGGCGCTCGCGCGGCTGCTGCTGCACCGCTACGACCAAGCGCGAAGCGCTCTGGCCGCGCCGGCCCTGGCGACGACGGCGGGCTGACCCGACCGGCCCTTTTTTCTCCCACCCACCCGCCCTTTTTGCCTGCGGCGGGGTGCGGACCGGCGCTGCCACGCGGGCCCCCGCCGGCGGGGTTTTGCCCCCGCCCACCCGCCCCCTTTGCCTGCGGCGGGGTGCTGTGGGTGGGCCGGCTGCCGGCGTTGCGCGCCGGGCTTTCGCCGGCGGCCTCGGGTTCGTCCGCGGCGCGGCGCTGTGCGCCGTGGGCTTCGCCCGCTCTCCCGCCTGCGGCGGTGCCGGCGGTTCTCGTCGACCGGCCAGCCGCGGTGGCGTCCGGCAGCACCTCGCCGCAGGCAAGAGGGGCGGTGGGCTGACACCGGAGTGCCGGGGCGCCCCGGCGGTAGGTAAACGGGGTGGGGCACCAGCCGGGGTGCAGCGCCCGCCGGCAGCGCCCTGCCGGCGGGCAAATGGGGCGGGTTGGCGGGACTGAAGACCCCCGCGCGGCAGCGCCCACCCACAGCACCCCGCCGCAGGCAAAAGGGGCGGGCGGGCGGGGAAAAAGCCCGGCGCGCCAGCGCGCCCACCCGCAGCACCCCGCCGGCAGGCGAAAGGGCGGGCGGGTGGGGACAAGAACCTGGCGTGGAGCGCCAGCGCGCCCACCCGCAGCACCCCGCCGGCAGGCGAAAGGGCGGGCGGGTGGGGAAAAGAACCTAGCGCGGAGCGCCGGCGCGCCACCCGCAGCACCCGCCGGCAGGCGAAAGGGCGGGTGGGCGGGGACAAAAACCAGGCGCGGAGCGCCGGCGCGCCCGCCGGCAGCACCCCGCCGCAGGCAAAGGGGCGGGCGGGTGGGGGAGAGACCCCCCGCCGGCAGGCGGCGGGCGGCGGGCGGCTGAGCCCCCCGCAGGGGCTACCGTCGGAGACATGAGCGGATATGAGCCGGAAGCGGCCCAGCGGTTCGACGCGGAGCCGGACAAGCGGCCAGGTCGCACCGCGTTCCAGCGGGATCGCGCGCGGGTGCAGCACTCGTCCGCGCTGCGCCGGCTCGCCGGCAAGACGCAGGTGGTCACGTTGGACGAGAGCACCGTCCGGCCGGACTGGGACGCGGCGCCGCGGACCAGGTTGACGCACTCGTTGGAGTGCGCGCAGATCGGCCGCGATCTGGGCGCCGCGTTCGGCTGCGATCCGGACATCGTGGAGGCGGCGTGTCTGGCGCACGATCTGGGGCATCCGCCGTTCGGTCACAACGGTGAGCGGGTGCTGGACGAGGTGGCCGCCGCCTGTGGCGGCTTCGAGGGCAACGCGCAGTCGTTGCGGCTGTTGACGCGGTTGGAGCCCAAGCACCTGACCGGCGCGGGCGGCGACCAGGGCGGCGACCGGGACGGCGCCGGACCGCGTTTCTTCGGGCTGAACCTGACCAGGGCCACCCTGGACGCGGCCACCAAGTACCCGTGGCCGCGTGGCGGGAACGAGGCGGATCCCGGGTCGCCGAAGTACGGGGTGTACGACGACGATCTGCCGGTCTTCCGCTGGCTGCGGGCCTCGGCGCCGGCCGGCCGGCGGTGTTTCGAGGCGCAGGTGATGGACTGGGCGGACGATGTGGCGTACTCGGTGCACGATGTCGAGGACGGTCTGCACGCCGGGCATCTGGCCCCGAAGGCGCTGGTGGCCGGCCCCGAGCGGGAGGCGGTCTTCGCGGTGGCGGCGCGGCGCTACGCCCCGGCGGGGACCGCGCGGGAGGCGTTGGCCGAGGCGTTGGACCGGCTGCTGGCGCAGGAGTGGTGGCCGCATGACTACGACGGTGGCGCGTTGGCGCAGGCCAGGTTGAAGGGGGCGACGAGTCAGCTGATCGGCCGGTTCTGCCTGGCGGCCGAGGGCGCGACCCGGGAGCGGTACGGTCCTGGCCGGCTGCGGCGCTACGCGGCGGATGTGGTGGTGCCCCCGGGCACCCGCCTTGAGTGCGCCGTGCTGAAGGCGGTGGCGGATGTGCATGTGATGCAGCGTCCGGAGCAGGCGCGGGCGCGCGGTGAACAGCGCGCGCTGCTGGCCGAGTTGAGCGCCGCGCTGGTGCGGCGCGCGCCCGAGGGGCTCGATCCGCAGTACCGGGCGCTGTTCGCCGGCGCGCGGGGGGACGAGGAGCGGCTGCGGGTGATCGTCGATCAGATAGCGGCGTTGACGGACGGCGCCGCGCGGGCCCGGCACGCGCGGCTCACCGGCTGACGGCGCGTCGGGCGGCGGGGGCGCGCGGCGGGGGCGCGCGGCGGGTTCGAGCGGCACCGCCCTCTTCCGGTGCCGCGCCCGGTGGGGCAGGCTCCCAAGGGGGATTCGAGCCGGTCAGGGAGGCAGTGGGTGGACGGGACACACCGAACATTTGTCATCATCGGCGGTGGGCTCGCGGGTGCCAAGGCGGCGGAGACGCTGCGGGCCGAGGGCTTTACCGGGCGGGTCATACTGATCGGCGACGAGCACGAACAACCGTATGAGCGACCGCCGTTGTCCAAGGGCTACCTGGCCGGCCGGGCGGTGCGGGAGAGCGTCTTCGTGCATCCGGCGGGCTGGTACGCGCAGAACCGCGTCGAGCTGCACCTGGGGCAGCCGGCCGTGGCGATCGACCGGGAGCGGCGCGAGGTGCGTCTCGGGGACGGCACCCGGCTGCCGTATGACGCGCTGCTGTTGACCACGGGCGCCGAGCCCCGGCGGCTCGGCGTCCCGGGGACCGAGCTGGCCGGCGTGCACCATCTGCGTCGGCTCTCCCACGCCGACCATCTGCGGGGCGTGCTCACCGGCGGCGGTCGGGACGACGATCCGCTGGTGATCGCCGGCGCCGGCTGGATCGGCCTTGAGGTGGCGGCGGCGGCCAGGGAGCTGGGCGTGCCGGTCACGGTGGTGGAGCCGGCGCCTGGGCCGCTGCACCGGGTGTTGGGCCCCGAGGTCGGCGCGGTGTTGACGGAGCTGCATGTGGCGCACGGGGTGCGGTTCCTGTTCGGCGATCGGCTGGCCGCCGTCGAGGGCAGGAACGGCATCGTCTCCGGGGTGCGCACGGAGGCGGGCGAGCGGCTGCCGGCCCGCGCGGTGCTGGCGGCGATCGGCGCCGGGCCGCGCACCGCGCTGGCCGCTTCGGCCGGCCTGGAGCTCGCCGCCGAGGGCGTGGGCGGGATCGCGGTCGACGCCTCGCTGCGCACCAGCGATCCCTCGATCTTCGCCGCCGGGGACGTGGCCGCGCAGGAGCTGGGCGCGGGCCGGGACCTGCGCCGGGTGGAGCACTGGGCCAACGCGCTGCACGCCGGTTCGGCGGCGGCGCGCGCCATGCTGGGGCGCGAGGTGGTCTTCGACCGGGTGCCGTACTTCTTCTCCGACCAGTACGACATGGGCCTGGAGTACTCGGGCTGGGCGCCGGCCGGCGACTACGACCGGGTGGTGTGGCGGGGGGACGTCGAACAGCGGGCGTTCGTCGCGTTCTGGCTGCGGGAGAACCGGGTGCTGGCCGGCCTGAACATGAACGTCTGGGAGGTGACGGACGCCATCCAGCGGCTGGTGCGCAGCGACCGCCAGGTGGACCCGGTGGCGCTGGCCGATCCCGGGGTGCCGCTCACCTCGCTGCTCGACGACCTGCCGGCCGAGGAGGCGCGATCGGCGCGGGGGAGCTAGTGCCGCGTCAGTCGGGGTTTGTCCGGTAGCGAGGTGTCCTGGTGCGTGCGATCGTAAGGCAGCCGGGAGCCGCATGTAGTTGTCCTACCTGGGCTCTCGGCTAACGCAGCGAGTGTGCGTGCCAGGGCGGCGAGCGGGGCAAACCCTGGCTGACGCGGCACTAGAAGGCCCTATGGCGGGCCGTGACGAGAGGCGGCGTCGCCGGGGCGCGCGGGTGGAGGTGCGGTGGGAGTGCGGACGGAGATCCCCTCGGAGCGGACCCTGACCTCGCTGGTCGAGGCCGCCACGGCCGCGCCCTCGCTGCACAACGCGCAGCCGTGGCGGTTCCGCTACCGGGTCGACAGCGGGACGCTCCAGCTGCGCGCGGCGATGGAGCGGGTGCTGCCGCACTCCGACCCGGACGGCCGGGCGCTGCACATGGGCTGCGGCGCCGCGCTGCTCAACCTGCGGGTGGCCGCCGCCGCGGCGGGCTGGCGCGCGGACCACCGGGTGCTGCCCGATCCCTACGATCCGCGCCTGCTGGCGACGGTGCGGCTGGCCAGGCCGCCGGCGGACGACGATCCGCACGGGGCGGCGGAGCTGGCCGCCCTGGCGGAGCTGGCGGCGCAGATCGACCGCCGGCACACCAGCCGCGAGCCCTACGGCGAGGAACGGGTGCCGGACCCGGTCAGGGGCGAGCTGCGGCGGGCGGCGGAACGGGAGGGCGGCCAGCTGCTGTTCGCCTCGCCCTGGCACGCCAGGGGCGTGCTCGAACTGGTGCGGGACGCGGAGGGCCGGGACTTCGCCGACCCGGGCCGGGTGTCGGAGCTGGCCGGCTGGACGGAGGTCGAGGATCCGCGCGAGCCGGCCGACGCGCCGGCGCACCAGCCGGTGCGGGTGCGGGACTTCGCCGGCCGGCAGGCGCCGGCCGAGGCTCCGCCGGGTGGCGCCGAAGGGCCGCCGCCGCAGCTGGCGCTGCTGTCCACGGCCGAGGACCGGCCGGCGGACTGGGTGCGCGCGGGGCAGGCGCTGGAGCGGGCGCTGCTGGTGGGCACGGCGCACGGGCTGTCGGCCGCGGTCAGCTCCGCCTCGCCGGCCTGGATCGACCTGGGCTGGATCGCCCGCGATCCGCTGCTGCCGGCCGGCCAGCCGCACGCGGTGCTGCGGCTCGGCTATGGCGCCGAGGCCCCGGCGACGTCGAGGCTGCCGGTCCATCAGGTGTTGGACATCCGCTGAGCCGCCGGGCGTGGCGGAGGATGCCAGGTCAATGGCGGTTCCCGCGCTGACGGGGCCGGCCGGGTGGATGCGAGGCTGGCCGGATGACGAACACCGTGGACCGCGCGACCGCCGATGTCTGGGCCGCCCTGGGCGGGCCGGCCGAACTCGTGCGGGGGGTGTCCTTCGAGGGCGCCGACGGCGTGTTGCCGGCCCGGCTGCCGGTGCGGGAGCTGGCCAGGGCGACGGTCGGGGCCTGCTCGCTGGCCGCCGCCGAACTGCTGTGGCACCGTCGGGGCGGCGAGGTGCCGGCCGTGCGGGTGCGGGAGGCCGCGGTGGCGACGGCGTTCGTCAGCGAGCGGTGGCTGCGCGTCGACGGGCGGGTGCCGACCTCGTTCGCGCCGCTCTCCGGGTTCTGGCGGGCGGCGGACGGCTGGGTGCGGACGCATGCCAACTATCCGCACCACCGTGCCCGGTTGCTGAGCGCGCTGGGCATCCCGGACAGCGGGGACGAGCGCGGGCTGGTCGAGCGGTTGCGGAGCGAGCTGGCGGGCCGCCCGGCGGCGGCGGTGCGGGAGGCCGTGCACGCCGAGGGCGGCCTTGCCGTCGTGGTGGCTCCCGAGGCCCGTCCCGCCGATCTGCCGCTGGTCGAGTCGTGGCGCGTCGGGTCCGGGGCGGCGCCGGTGCCCAGGGACGGGGGGCTGCCCGCCAGCGGGGTGCGGGTGCTGGACCTGACCCGGGTGATCGCCGGCCCCGTCGCCACCAGGAGCCTGGCGCTGCTCGGCGCCGACGTGCTGCGCGTTGACTCGCCCCGGCTGCGGGAGGACGAGGACGCGCACGCCGACACCGGGATGGGCAAACGTTCCACGTTGCTCGATCTGGCGGCGCCCGGGGATCTGCGGCGCTTCGACGAGCTGCTCGCCTCGGCCGACGTGGTGGTCACCGGCTACCGTCCGGGCGCGTTGGACCGCCATGGCCTGGCGCCCGAGGCGCTGCTGGCGCGGCGTCCCGGGCTGGTCGTCGCCCAGCTCAACGCCTGGGGCTGGAGCGGCCCCTGGGCCGGGCGCCGTGGCTTCGACAGCCTGGTCCAGGCGGCGAGCGGCATCGCGGCCGTCGAGGCCGCCGACGACGGGACGCCCGGCGTGCTGCCCGCGCAGGCGCTGGACCACGGCACCGGCTATCTGCTGGCCGCCGCCGTGCTGCGGGCGCTGACCGAGCGCGGAACGGACGGCGCCGGGCGCCAGCTGCGGCTCTCGCTCGCCGGCACCGCCTCCTGGCTGCTGGGCGGCATCGCCCCGCAGCCGTTGGACGGCGCCCCCTACGCCGCCGAGCCCTGGCTGACCAGGACCGCGTCCCCGCACGGGCTCCTCGACCACGCCAGGACGCCGCTCGACTACGCGGGCGCGCCCCGCGACTGGGCCAGCCCGTCGGGCCGCCTCGGCACCGACGAGCCCAGCTGGCGCTGACGGCTCAGGGCCGGGGCACGTTCCGCAGGTTGGAGCGGGCGAGTTGGGCCATCCGGCCGACCCCGCCGTCCAGCACCATCCGGCCGGCGGAGAGCGCGAAGCCCGTCACCATCTCGGCCTTGATCTTGGGCGGGATGGAGAGCGCGTTGGGGTCGGTCACCACATCCACCAGCGCGGGGCCCTTGTGGCGCAGCGCGTCGCGCAGGGCGTGCCGCAGGTCCTTGGGCTTCTCCACGCGGCTGGCCCGCACCCCCACGGCCTCGGCCATCGCGGCGAAGTCCGGGTTGCGGTAGCTGGTGCCGTAGGCCGGCAGGCCGCCGACCATCATCTCCAGCTCGACCATGCCGAGCGACGAGTTGTTGAAGAGCACCACCTTCACCGGCAGGTCGTACTGGACCAGGGTGAGGAAGTCGCCCATCAGCATGGTGAACCCGCCGTCCCCCGACATGGACACCACCTGGCGCCGCCGGTCCAGGAACTGGGCGCCGATGGCCTGCGGCAGCGCGTTGGCCATCGAACCGTGCCGGAAGGAACCGATCACCCTGCGCTTGCCGTTGGGGGTGAGATAACGGGCGGCCCAGACGTTGCACATCCCGGTGTCCACGGTGAACACCGCGTCGTCGGCGGCCTCCTCGTCCAGCACCGAGGCGACATACTCCGGATGGATCGGGACGTGCTTCTCCACCTTGCGGGTGTAGGCGTGCACCACGCCCTCCAGGGCGTCGACGTGCTTCTTCAGCATCCGGTCCAGGAAGCGGCGGTTCTTCTTCTCCTTCACCCGGGGCGTCAGACAGCGCAGGGTCTCCCCGACGTCGCCCCACACCCCGAGGTCCAGCTTGGAGCGCCGCCCCAGGTGCTCGGGGCGGACATCGACCTGGACGATCCGCACATCGTCAGGCAGGAACGCGTTGTACGGGAAGTCGGTGCCCAGCAGCATCAGCAGATCGCACTCGTGGGTGGCCTCATAGGCGGCGCCATAGCCCAGCAGCCCGCTCATCCCCACATCGAACGGGTTGTCGTACTGGATGAACTCCTTGCCGCGCAGCGCGTGCCCCACCGGGGACTTGACCCGCTGGGCGAACTCCATCACCTCCCGGTGCGAGCCGGCGACGCCGCCACCGCAGAACAGCGTGACCCGCCTGGCCTGGTCCACCATCTCCACCAGCTGGTCGATCTGCTCGTCCGAGGGGCGCACGGTGGGCCTGCTGGTGACCAGCGCGTGCTCCTCGGCCCGCTCGGGAACCTGCTGGTCGGCGATGTCCCCCGGCAGCGCCACCACGCTGACCCCGCCCCGGCCGATCGCGTGCTGGATGGCGGTCTGGAGCACCCTGGGCATCTGCTCCGGGTTCGAGATCAGCTCGCAGTAGTGGCTGCACTCCAGGAAGAGCCGCTCCGGATGGGTCTCCTGGAAGTAGCTGGTGCCGATCTCCGCGCTGGGGATGTGGGAGGCCAGCGCCAGCACCGGGGCCATGGAGCGGTGCGCGTCGAAGAGGCCGTTGATCAGATGGAGGTTGCCCGGGCCGCAGGAGCCGGCGCAGGCGGCCAGCGTGCCGGTGAGCTGCGCCTCGGCGCCGGCGGCGAACGCGGCGGTCTCCTCGTGCCGCACCTGCACCCAGTCGATGCCCTTGGTGCGCCGCACCGCGTCCACCACCGGGTTGAGGCTGTCGCCGACCACCCCGTACAGCCGTCTCACGCCCGACCGCAGCAGGATCTCCACGAACTGCTGCGCCACCGTCTGCTTGGCCATGGCCACCAACCACCTCTCGGACGTCCCTGCCGACCAGTGGGCAACTTATCCCGTATTGCCCCTGATTATTCGCAGCGGTGGCGCATGCCGTGGACCGCCGGTCGGCCCCGGCAGCCGTCGGGGGCCCGTCGGAGTGTCGGTGGTGCGCCGTAGACTGCGGTCGTGGCGGGCAGGATCAACGATGACGACGTGAAGACGGTGCGGGACGCGGTCCCGATCGACGCCGTCGTCTCGGAGTACCTCCAGCTGCGTCCCGGCGGCGGCGGCAACCTCAAGGGCCTCTGCCCCTTCCACGACGAGAAGTCGCCCTCCTTCCACGTCAGTCCGAGCAAGGGCCTCTTCCACTGCTTCGGCTGCCAGGAGGGCGGGGACACCCTCGCCTTCGTGATGAAGATGGAGCATCTCTCCTTCTCCGAGGCGGTGGAGCGGCTGGCCGCCCAGGCCGGCGTCACCCTCCGCTACGAGCAGGGCGGATACAACCCGGGCCGGCAGCAGGGCGAGCGCACCCGGCTGATCGAGGCGCACCGCGCCGCCGCCCGCTTCTACGCCGAGCGTCTCGGCTCGCCCGAGGCCGAGATCGGCCGCGCGTTCCTCGCCGAGCGCGGCTTCGACCAGGCCGCCGCCGAGCACTTCGGCGTGGGCTACGCCCCCGTCGGCTGGGATCATCTGGTCCGCTATCTGCGCGGCTCCGGCTTCACCGACCGCGAGCTGTTGCTCGCCGGCCTCGCCCAGGACGGCCGGCGCGGCCCGATCGACCGCTTCCGGGGCCGGTTGATCTGGCCCATCAGGGACATCACGGGGGAGGTCGTCGGCTTCGGCGCCCGCAAGCTCCGCGACGACGACAACGGCCCCAAGTACCTCAACACCCCGGAAACCCCGATCTACAAGAAGTCCCAGGTGCTCTACGGCATCGACCTCGCCAAACGGGACATCGCCAACAGCAACCGCGCGGTGGTCGTCGAGGGCTACACCGACGTGATGGCCTGCCACCTCGCCGGCATCACCACCGCCATCGCCACCTGCGGCACCGCCTTCGGCGGCGAGCATGTCAAGATCCTGCGCCGGCTGCTGCTGGACAGCTCCACCGCGCACAGCGCCGGCGAGGTGGTGTTCACCTTCGACGGGGACGCGGCCGGCCAGAAGGCCGCGCTGCGCGCCTTCGAGGACGACCAGAAGTTCGCCGCGCACACCTTCATCGCCGTCTCGCCCGGCGGCATGGACCCCTGCGAGCTGCGCATCGCCCAGGGCGACCAGGCGGTCAAGGAACTGATCGAAACCCGCGCCCCGCTCTTCGAGTTCGCCATCCAGTCGATCGTCGCCAGCCACAACATGGACACCGCCGAGGGCAGGTCCGCCGCGCTGGAACACGCGGCGCCCATCGTCGCCCAGATCAAGGACTCCGCGATCCAACACGAGTACGCGGTCCGGCTCGCCGGCCTGGTCGGCATCCAGGACACCGGCTTCGTGGTGCGCCGCATCGGCCAGCTGGCCCGCTGGAACCGGGGCCGCGCGCAGCAACGCCCCGCCTCCAGGACGGCCGCGCCGTTCGCTTCGTCCCCCGAGCCCACCCGCCCCGCCGCCCCCGGGCCGGCGCTGAACCTCCGCAACCCGGCGCACGCCGGGGAGCGCGAACTGCTCAAGCTCGCGCTCCAGTTCCCCGAGCTGGTCGCCCCCGCCTTCGACGCCTATGGCGAGGACGAGTTCACCGCCCCGCCGTACGCGCTGGTCCGCCGCGTCATCCTGGACGCCGGCGGCGTCGTCTCGGCCGATGACGACTATCTGGCCCGGGTCCGCGAGGCCGCCCCGGACGACACGCTGCGGGTGCTGATCAACGAGCTGTCCGTCGAGCCGCTCCAGGTCTCCCGCCGCCGGCAGCGCGAGGTCGACGGCTACGCGGGGCTGCGCCTCGTCGAGGTGCGGCTGGCCGCCGTCAACCGCCGCATCCAGCAGCTTGAGTCGGACGCGCGCCGCGCGGAGGCCCAGTCGGGCAACACCAGGGCCGCCGAGGCGCGCCACGAGCTGTGGACGCTGGAGCAGTACCGCACGGCCCTCAGGGAGCGCGGCGTCGAGGCGCTCTACTCCGCCTGAACGCCGGCCCTTCGGGCCATCTCACCGGGCCTGGGCGCACCGCGCGCCAAGCCGGCGAAAATAGTGGTCGCACGCATCTCGTGGCCGGACTCAGGTGTACCTCACACTGGGGGCGGTGCCGCTCCGCTCCCGCCGCGACCCCCTGGAGGTCGTCCACGTGCAGTCCCCCACACTCAAGCGTGCGGCGCCAGCCGCCCCCACCCCGGACGAGGCGGACCCGCCCCCGCCGGCCGCGTCCGCCACGCGGGCCGAGAGCCAGGGCGGTGCGGCCAGCGACCTGTTCCGCCAGTACCTGCGGGAGATTGGCCGGATACCGCTGCTCACCGCCGCCGACGAGGTGGAGCTGGCCCGACGCATCGAGGCGGGTCTCTTCGCCGAGGACCGGCTGGGCACGGCCACCGATCTGGACGAGCGGCTCGCCCTCGACCTGGACCGCCTGGTGGTCCGTGGCCGGCTGGCCAAGCGGCGCCTGATCGAGGCCAACCTGCGGCTGGTCGTCTCGGTCGCCAAGCGCTACATCGGCCGGGGCCTGACCATGCTGGACCTGGTCCAGGAGGGAAACCTGGGCCTGATCAGGGCCGTCGAGAAGTTCGACTACACCCGCGGCTTCAAGTTCTCGACCTACGCGACCTGGTGGATCCGGCAGGCCATGTCGCGCGCCATCGCCGACCAGGCCCGCACCATCCGGGTGCCCGTGCACGTCGTCGAACAGATCAACCGCGTGGTCCGCGTCCAGCGCCGGGTCCTCCAGGAGCGCGGCTACGAACCCAAACCGGAGGAGGTCGGCGCCCTGTTGGGGCTGACCTCGGCCCGGGTCAGCGAGATCCTGCGACTGGCCCAGGACCCGGTCTCCCTCCAGACCCCGATCGGCGACGAGGACGATGTCGCGCTCGGCGATCTGATCGAGGACGTCGACATCCCGTCCCCGGCGGAGTCCGCCGCCTTCATGCTGCTCCGCGAGCAGTTGGAGGCCGTCCTCTCCACCCTGGGCGACCGCGAACGCCGCGTCGTCGAACTCCGCTACGGCCTGCTGGACGGCCGCCCCCGCACCCTGGAGGAGATCGGCGGCCTCTTCGGCGTGACCAGGGAACGCATCCGCCAGATCGAACACAAGACCCTGGGCAAACTGCGCGACCACACCTACGCCGACCAACTCCGCGGCTACCTCGAATAACCCGAACCGACCCCGAACCCGGGCCGGCCCCCACGGCGACCGCTCGACGGCGAGGTGCCCTTGCGGGCCGCCGCGGGCCGGGGTTCGTCCGCCGGCGCGACGGCCGCCGGCCGGACCGTCCGGCCGGGCCGGCCAGGGCATCGCTAGGGCATCGCCTGGGGGTGGGTCTCCTCCCGCACGGCGACGAACTGTTGGCGGACGGCGGAGCCGACCGCGGTTTCCTCGTCGTCGGGCTCGAAGATCTCGCCCCTGGCCTCGGGCCAGGCCGGTGGTTCGTCCGCCGTGAGGCCGCCGTCCGCCACGCCCTGGGCCCACGCGGCCTGGCGGGCCGCGCCGAGCGCGGTGTAGTCGGCCGGCTCGGGGATCACCACGCGGGCGCCGAGCAGCCCGGCGGCCAGCTGTTTGACGGCCGGCAGGGTCGCGGTCTGGCCCAGCAGGAAGACCCGGTCGATGACCACGCCGCGCCGGCGCAGAACCTCCGCCGCGTCGGCGAGGCCGCAGAGCATGCCCTCGAAGGCCGCCCTGGCCAGGTGCTCCGGCTTCATGCTCTCCCGCCGCAGGCCGGCCAGGGTGCCGGCGGTGTGGGGGAGGTCGGGGGTGCGTTCGCCCGCGAGGTAGGGGAGGAGGACGAGGCCGTGGGCGCCGGGGGTGGAGGTGAGGGCGAGCTCGGAGAGCTCGGTGAGGTCCCGGCCGAGCATCTCGGCGGCTCCCCGCAGCACCCGGGTGCCGTTGAGGGTGCGCACCACGGGCAGGTGGTGGCCGGTGGCGTCGGCGTAGCCGGTGATGGTGCCCGAGGGGTCGGTCAGCGCCTCGTGGTGGACGGCGCAGACGGATCCTGAGGCACCGAGCGAGACGACGGCGTCGCCCTTGCCGACGCCCAGGCCGAACGCGGCGGACATGGTCTCGCCGGTGCCGGCGGAGATCAGCAGGCCCTCGGGGGTGCGGCCGGCGGCCTCGGCCGGGCCGAGCACCTCGGGGAGGCTGACGGGGTGGCCGATGGCGAGTTCGGCCAGCTCGTGGCGCCAGTTGCCGGAGACGGCCGACCAGTAGCCGGTGCCGGAGGCGCCGCCCCGGTCGGTGGTCCAGCGGCCCGGGCGGCCGAGCAGTTGCCAGACGAGCCAGTCCTGCGGCTGGAGCACGGTGGTGGTGCGCCGGGCGGCGTCCGGCTCCTCGCGGGCCAGCCAGCGGAGTTGGGCCACCGGGTGGGTCGGCTGGGGGACGGAGCCGACGGCCTCGGCCCAGGCGGCCTTGCCGCCGAGCGCGTCGACCAGGCTGAACGCGGCGGACCGCGCCCGGTCGTCGGCGCCGGCCAGCGCGGGCCGCACCGGGGCGCCGTCGGCGTCCAGCGGGACGACGCTGTGCGGTTGGGCGGAGACG
Organism: Streptomyces profundus; assembly: GCF_020740535.1. NCBI lineage: Bacteria > Bacillati > Actinomycetota > Actinomycetes > Kitasatosporales > Streptomycetaceae > Streptomyces > Streptomyces profundus. The sequence continues at coordinate 1,837,173 of NZ_CP082362.1, read as the reverse complement.
CCGATCGCGGAGACGTCCTCCAGCATGCCGCCGTCGGCGGCCTCGCCGAGGGAGAGCAGCCAGGACTCGGGGGCGGACTCGCCGGTCGGATGCTCGGCGTGGCCGTGGCGCAGGATCTGCCCCGTGGTCGCGTCACAGACGACGATGCGGGTGTAGGCGGACGAGCTGTCGAGGCCGGCGACGATTCCCATCAGGACCTGTCCAGGGGACGTCCCGCTTCAGCGGGGTGGGGAACGGCTTCTCCGGGCTGTTCCGGCCTTTGCTGTGTGTGCGGATCTGCGCTGTTCACCTGAGCCCATCTCTCTGCCGCGCTGGACCTGCGGCGTGTGTATAGCGATCGCGTGGCCGTGACCAGGGAGGTTCGCCGGTTCTCCGGCGGAGTGTATGACCTCGGGCTCCACGTGGTGCGGTGCCCGAAGTACGGCCGTCCGGCCCTCGACGGCCGGGTCGCGGAACGACTGGACGAACTGATCCGGCAGAACGCCGACGAACGGGGATGGGAGATCGTGGCACTCGACGTCATGCCCGACCACGTCCACCTGTTCGTGAGGCACGACCCGAAGTCGTCGGCCCCGTACGTGGCCAACCGGTTCAAGGGCTTCACCTCCCCAAGCCGCCCGGCGGCTTCCCGCCGAACGGCGCTGCCGCGCAGGGGAACCGCGTCACCCAGGACAGGTTCCCGTGCACGGCCCGCGGGTTCGCCGCGAACGCGGACCACGTCGGGGCGACGAACGTCCGCAACGGGGCCGGGCTGGTCCTCCGCGCGGCGGCCTGGCCACCGACACAGGAAGCCCGCGCGTTCACGCGTGGGTGGGGTCACGATTCCGAATCATGCCTCATCCCTTCGGCCTAACGAGGCATCTCCCCGGCACAGCTCGAAGCGGGCACGTGGGAGGGCCCCGCCGACTGGACAGGCAACTGTTTGGTTGCCTATTGTCGGGGGTCAGGATGGAGGCCATGGACGAGGTGTTCAAGGCGCTCGCCGACCGCAGCCGTCGGCAGCTGCTCGACCGGTTGCGCGCCCGCGACGGCCAGACCCTGCGGGAGCTGTGCGCGGGGCTGGGGATGACGCGGCAGGCCGTGGCGAAGCATCTGGCGGTGCTGGAGGCGGCGCTGTTGGTCACGACGGTGCGGCGCGGGCGGGAGAAGTTGCACTACCTCAACGCGGTCCCCGTCAACGACATCGCCGAACGCTGGATCGGCCGTTACCAACGCCCGCGGCTACGGGCGCTGGCCGAGATGCGCGACACCCTGGAGAGCGAGATGCCCCACCCCGCCTTTGTCTATGTGACCGTGATCCGCACCACCCCTGAACGTCTGTGGCAGGCGTTGACGGAACCCGACTTCATTCGACGCTACTTCGAGGACACCGGGCCCGAGTCCGACTGGCGGCCGGGGGCGCCGGTGCGCTGGCGGATGGATCCGGCGCGGCCCTACGAGGACTGGGGGCAGCGGGTGTTGGCCGCCGAGCCGGGGCGGCTGCTGAGCTACGGCTGGCACGGCTACCGCCCTGAGATGGCCGAGATGTTCGGCTGGAGCGAGGAGCGCCTCGCCGAGTTGCAGCGGGAGCCGGTCTCGCGGGTCACCTTCGAGATCGAGCCGCTGGGCGAGGCCGTCAAGCTGACCGTGACACACGACGGGTTCGGCCCGGACAGCGAGATGCGCGATTCGGTCAGCCAGGGCTGGCCGGTGATCATCTCCAACCTCAAGACGCTGCTGGAGACGGGGGAGACGCTGCCGCTCGCCGAGGGCTGACGGCGGTCGGCCGGGCCGCGACGGCCCGGCCGTGCCGCGGTCGCGTCAGGAGCCGGCCCCGGTCGCCGGGCGCGCCTCGTTGACCAGCGCCACCTGCGCCTGCCGCGCCGCGCGCCGCTCCATCAGGTGGCGGGCCACCGGCTCCGTCCAACGGGCGGCCAGCGGGCCGACGATGACCAGGATCAGCACATAGGCGGTGGCCACGGGCGCGACCCTGGGCTCGCTGGCCGTGGCGAGGCCGGCGATCACGATGGAGAACTCGCCCCGTGCCACCAGCGCGCCGCCGGCCCGCAGCCTGCCGCGCGGCCCGATGCCCGCGCGGCGGGCCGCGTACCAGCCCGTCGCGATCTTGGTGAGCGCGGTCACCACGGCGAGGACGAGCGCCGGCACCAGCACCGGCGGTATGTCGCTTGGCGTGGTGGAGAGCCCGAAGAACACGAAGAACACCGCCGCGAAGAGGTCGCGCAGCGGCATGAACAGCCGGCGGGTGGTGTGTGCCACCTCGCCGGAGAGGGCGATGCCGACGAGGAACGCGCCCACCGCGGCCGACACCTGGAGGCGCTGCGCGATCCCGGCGACGAGCAGCGTCAGCCCGAGCACGACCAGCAGCAGCATCTCCGCGTTGTCGGAGGAGACCGCCTTGCTGATCCACCGGCCGTGTCGCAGCGCGACAAAGAGCGCGACGCTTGCGGTGCCGAGGGCGATGGCCAGGGTGACGCTCCCGCTGGCGAGCCCGACGCCGGCCAACACCGTGGACAGGACCGGGAGATAGACCGCCATGGTCAGGTCCTCGATCACCAGGATGCCCAGGATCACCGGGGTCTCCCGGTTGCCCAGCCGGTTGAGGTCGGTGAGCACCTTGGCGATCACCCCGGACGAGGAGATGTAGGTGACGCCGGCCAGCGCCAGCGCCCCCACCGGGCCCCAGCCCAGCAGGAGGCCGAGCAGCGCGCCGGGCGTCGCGTTCAGGGCGAGGTCGACGATGCCGGAGGGGTACTGCGTCTTGAGGCTGTCCACCAGCTCGGGCGCGGTGTACTCAAGGCCCAGCATCAGCAGCAGCAGGATGACGCCGATCTCGGCGCCCACCTCGATGAAGCCCTCGGTGGTGTCCAGCGGGAGCAGCCCGCCGTGGCCGAAGGCGAGTCCGGCGAGCAGGTAGAGCGGGATGGGGGAGAGGCCGAGCCGCCCCGCGAGTCGCCCCACCAGGCCGAGGCCCAGGACGACCGCCCCCAGCTCGATCAGCATGGTTGTGGTGTCGTGCAAGAGTCACCGCACTTTCAGTTCGCCCTGCCGCGCTGGGCGCCGCATGTGTCGTCGGTGGTCGGCTCCGGCGCGTGGCCGCCCGCGCGGTGGGCGGGTTCGGCGCCGGGCGCGGCGCTGAGGCGGGCCGTCGGCGGCCCGCCGGTCACGCGCCGGCGATGATGTCGGAGAGGTCGTCCACGCCCTCGCGGGTGCCGACGACCAGCAGCGTGTCGCCCGCCTCCAGCCGGAAGTCCGGGCTGGGCGAGGGGTGGGTGCTGGTCCTGCGCAGCACGGCGACGATGGAGGCCCCGGTGCGGGTGCGGGCCCTGGTGTCGCCCAACGGCCGTCCCCGGTAGGGGGAGTCGGGGCCGATCGGGACGCGTTCGGTCACCAGGTCCAGGCCGAGTTCCCCGCCGGGCAGGGCGTGGTCGGCGTGGTCGGGCGCGATGATCGAGGCCAGTCGGGCGGCCTCCTGCGCGTCCAGGGGGACGGTGCCCTGGCAGGCGTCGGGGTCGTCCGACGCGTAGAAGCCGACGAAGCGGCGTCCGTCGTCGTGGGCCACCACCGAGATGTGGCGGCCGTCCCGGGTGGCGAGGTCGTACTGGGTGCCGACGCCCGGCAGTGGGGTGCGCCGCGTCACCATGAACGTGCCCTCCGCAGGCGGGAATTCGTGCTGAGCATAAGGACAAAGAGATCCCCAGGACGTTGCCCGAGTCAACAAAAAACCTGGCAAAGCGGACCCTGGAAGAGGTAAAGGCGGACGTCAGGGAGATTGCCAACAACTCTTTGCAAAGAAGTGTTGGCAATCTAGGGTGGTGCCATGAGCGACTCGGACGACGAAGTGGCCGCCTCTCCCCGAGGTCCCGAAATCCCCCTCAAGTACGTTGAGTTGGACGCGAAGGGGCTGCGCGCCCTGGCGCATCCGGTGCGGGTGCGGCTGGTGGGCCTGCTCCGGATACACGGCCCCGCCACCGCCACCCGTTTGGCGCAGCGCCTGGAGCTGACCTCCGGCGCGACGAGCTACCACCTGCGCCAACTCGCCGCCGCCGGCTTCGTCGAGGAGGACACCGAGCGGGGCAACGGACGCGACCGCTGGTGGCGTTCGGTCTACCAGGCCACCTCCTTCCACGACCGGGAGCTGGCCGCCCGCGAGATGGACGCCACCCTCGGCTATCTGCGCTCCATCGTCGCCTCGCACACCCTGCTCGCCCAGAAGGCGCTCAACGAACTGGAGACCATGCCCGAGCCGTGGAGCGCTGTCGTGTCGTTCAATGACGCGCTGCTGCGGCTCACCCCGGGCGAGGCCAAGGCGCTGCGCGGGGAGATCTCCGAGGTGATCGGCCGGTACCGCCGATACGATCTGGCCGACGAGAACGCCCCGGAAGACGCCGAGCGGGTCTCCCTGGTGCTGCATGTGCTCCCCGGGTTGGACGGGGCCGATTCGGACGAGCCGTCGTGAGCGTCCCCGTCGAGGTGTCCCGGAGCCAACGACTCCGGCCGCTGGTCGGGGTGTTGGCCGGCTTTGGCATAGCCCAGCTGGGCAGCAGGATCGCGGCCATCGCGCTGCCCTGGTTCGTCCTGGTCTCCACCGGCAGCGCCGCCCAGACCGGGCTGGTCGCGTTCTGCGAGATGGCGCCCTATGTGCTGGCCAAGGCGCTCAGCGGGCCGGTGGTGGACCGCATCGGGCCCCGGGTGGTGTCCTGGACGACGGACCTGGTCAGCGCGCTGTCCATCGGTCTCGTCCCGCTGCTGGACGCCGCCGGCGCGCTGCCGTTCCCGATGCTGCTGGCGCTGGTCGCCCTCGTCGGCGCCACCAGGGGGCCGGGCGATCTGGCCAAGCAGGTCCTGATCCCCGAGGCCGCCGAGCGCTCCGCGGTGCCGCTGGAGCGGGCCACCGGGATCTCCGGCGCGATGGAGCGGCTGGCCAGCACGGCCGGCGCCCTGGCCGGCGGCGGTCTGGTGGCGCTGATCGGCCCGCTCGCCGGGCTCGGCTTCAACGCGGCCTGCTTCGTGCTCGGTTCGGTGATCATCGGGCTGACGCTGCCCCGGGGCATGGGGCGCGCGGTGCCGGCGGAGCCGGGCTCGGAGGGCGAGGAGCGGGGCTACTGGGGCCAGTTGGCCGTGGGCTTCCACCATCTGCGCCGCACGCCGCTGCTGTTGACCCTCGCCGGGGCGATCACCCTCACCAACCTGCTGGACGCCGCCCTGGTGGCCGTGCTCCTGCCGGTCTGGGCCAACGAGACCGGGTTCGGGCCCTCGGCGATCGGGCTGCTGGGCGCGGCGATGGGGACGACCGCCATCCTCGGCAGCGTGATCGCGGCTTCCTTCGCCCACCGGCTGCGCCGACGGCCGGTGCTGGTCATCGGCATTATCGCGACCGGCCTCCCCCGCTATCTCGCGCTGGCCTGGGCGCTGACCGGTCAGCTCCCGCTCTGGGGGGTGGCCGCCGTCTTCGCGGTGTGCGGGTTCGGCGCCGGCTTCCTCAACCCGATCATCGGCGCGCTGGCCATCGAGCTGGTGCCGCGCCCGCTGTTGGGGCGGGTGACCGCGCTGTTCGGCTCGCTGGCCTGGGCCGGCATCCCGCTGGGCGGCGTGCTCGGCGGGCTGGCCGTCGCCGGCGTGGGCGTGGGCCCGGTGCTGGTGGCCTGCGCGGTGCTCTACCTGCTGCCAGGGCCGGTCATCTGGGTGCGCCCCGAGTGGCGCGCGATGGAGCGCGCGCGCCGCCGTCAGCGAACCGACGCCACCGACGCCACCGCCGGCACCGGCACCGAAGCGGAGGGCGGCGACGGCTCCGCTGGCGACGCCGAGGACCGGGGCCGCCTGGCCACGTAGACCAGCGCCGGCGGCACGTTCCGCCACACCGTCCTCGTCACCAGCAGCTCCTCGAACGCCGCGCGCAGCTCGGCCCGTTGACGCCGCGCCGGCGGGGCCCAGGCGGTCCAGGGATAGCTGAACTGCGTCAGCACCCCGGTCGGCGCCAACACCTCGGCCAGCGCCTGGGCCAGCGGGCGCGGCCCGTCGAAGTACACCGTCCAGGGCAGCCCGCTGACGATCGCGTCCACCGCGCCGACGCCGCGCTCGGCGAGCAGCTCGGGAAGGAGGCCCGCGCTCCCCGTGATCACCTCGACGCCCGGATGGCGCGGACGCAGATCGGCCGCGAGACGCTCGTTCACCTCCACCGCCAACTGCCGCCCCCGACCGCCCAGGCTGGCGCTGATCGCGCCGGTGAACGCCCCGGTGCCGGGGCCGAGCTCGACGACCACCGGGTTGCCCCTGGCCGGCAGCCCGGCCACCATGCGCGCGCCGAGCGCCCGCGAACTCGGCACCAGCGAGGCGGTGCGCAGCGGGCTCCGCAGGAACTCCCGCGCGAAGAGGGCACGGTTCGAGGGGCGAGCGGCGGTCGCGGTGGAGGGCATGGCGTTCGTTCCCTGATCGGACGGGGCCGGCGGCGATCGGACGGGGCCTGACGGCGCCCTGAGCTGATCGGACGGGCCGTGTTGGGGTCGGCACCGGCCACTCTGCCCGCTTCCCCGGCCCCGGCGCATCGGCGCGCCGGCCGGACCCACCGGCCCTCGGGAGGAGACCGGCGTCGTCCCCGGGCAGGAGCCGCGCGGGGCGGCGGCGGGCTACCTTCGGGGGCATGCGGATGAACTGGCTGACGCACGCGGCGGGCCACCGGACGGGACCGGTACGGCTGCTGCCGCTGCTGATCGGCCCGGGCTATCTGCTGTTCGTACAACCGGACCAACCCACGCTCGCCGACTGGGCGTTCACCCTGGCCGCCGGTCTGGCCTTCCTGCCCGGCGGGATCTGGCCGCTGCCGGTGCTGGCCGTCGAATCGCTGCTGGTGGTCCTCGCGCACCCGCTGGCCGACGCCATGCCGGTCGCCGCCAAGGTGACGGCCACCGTCGCGCTGATCGAACTCGCCGCCCGCCGCCCGCCGAAGCTGGCGCTGCCCGGGGCGTTGCCGCTGGTCTGCGCCTATGTGCTGGTGCAGGCGGGCCACGAGAACCACACCGATCCGGCCGCCATCGCCTACCGGCTGGTGGTGCTGGTCGCCGCCCCGCTGCTGCTCGGCTGCTGGCTGCGTTCGGCCAACCAGCATCTGGCCCAGGCCCAGGCGCGCGCCCGGGAGGCCGAGGAGCGCCGCGAGCTGGCGGCGCTCGGCGCCCGACTCGCGGAGCGCACCGAGCTGGCCCGCGAGCTGCACGATCTGGTGGCGCACCATGTGGCCTCCATGGCGCTGCGCGTCGGGGTGGCCAGGGAGGTGCTGCCCGATCTGCGCCCCGAGGTGCGCACCGTGCTGGACGATGTGCACGGCTCCGCCACCACGGCGCTGGCCGACCTGCGGCGGCTGGTCGGCGTGCTGCGCGATCCGGCCTCCGTCACCGATCCGACGCGTTCGCTGCTGGTCGAGCCGGCCGAACTCCCGGCCGCGGTCGAGGGCGTGGCGGACCGCTGCGCCCGCAGCGGCCTGGTGCTGCGGACCCATGTCGACCCCGGCATCGCGGGGCTTGACGCGCTGCGCGGCCTCGCCGTGCTGCGCGTCGTCCAGGAGGGCCTGACCAACGTCGCCAAACACGCGGGCGCCGGCACCCACGCCCGGATCTCGGTGACGTTCGACGCGGGGGCGGCCGAGGTCGAGATCCACGACCGGGGCGACGGCGCCCCGGCCGCCGACGCGCTCTCGCTGCCCCCCGGCTATGGTCTTGAGGGGTTGCGGGAACGCGTCGCGCTGTTCGGCGGCACGGTCACCGCGGGCCCCGAGGGCGACGGCTGGCTGCTGCGGGCCTCCATGCCCGCCCCGGCCCCGATGGCGGGCGCGGTCGAGCGCCGGGAGTGCTGAGCCGGGAGAACACCTGAGTCGGGGATGCGGGATGGGGAAGCGGCCATGATCCACACGCTGTTGGTGGACGACCAGCAACTGGTGCGGGCCGGACTGCGGATGCTCTGCGAGTCCACGGACGACATCGCGGTCGTCGGCGAGGCCGCCCATGGCGCGGATGCCGTGCGACTGGCCGCCGAGGTCACGCCCGATGTCGTGTTGATGGACCTCAGAATGCCCGGTATGGACGGCACCGGCGCCACCCGACGCATCCTCGCCGAGCGCCCCGCCACCCGCGTGGTGGTGCTGACGACCTTCGACGACGACGAGCACCTCTACCCGGCGCTGGACGCCGGCGTCTGCGGCTTCCTGGCCAAGGACGCCGCCCCCAACGAGCTGCTCGACGCGATCCGCCAGGCGGCGGCCGGCGGCAGCCCGTTCAGCGGCGCCGTGCTGGCCCGGGTGGTGGCCCAGGCCACCACCGCGTGGCGCGCCGAGCGCCCGCCCGCGAGGCCACCGGCGCTGACCGAGCGGGAGCGGCAGGTGCTGGCCTGTGTGGGCGCCGGGTTGAGCAACGCGGAGATCGCCGCCCGGATGCATGTGGGGCTGACCACGGTGAAGACCCATATCGGCAGCCTGATGCGGAAGACCGCCAGCCCCACCCGGGTCCGACTGGCGATCTTCGCCATCCGCCACGGGCTGGCCGGCGCCTGAGGCCGGTGCTCAGATCAGGCCCTTGCGGGCCGCCAGCCAGGCCAGTTGCATCCTCGTCGCGGCCCCCGTCACCACCATCAGGCCCTGTACCCGCCGCTGCACCGTCCGCTGGCTGAGCCGCAGCTGGCTGGCGATGGCCTTGTCCGTGACCCCGGCGACCAGTAGCGACAGCAGATGCCGGTCACTGGCCGAAAGACGCTCCCCGTCCGCGTCGTCCGTGGTCCCGCGGAGCGCGCCCGAGGCGTCGACCCGCAGCGGGACACCGTGCTCCCAGGAGCGTTCGAAGAGCGCGAGCAGCGCCTCAAGCAGGCTGCTGCCCCTGACCACCGCGGCCGTCGGCTGCTCGGGGCTGCCCTGCGGGCCGCCGGGCACCAGCGGGCAGATCGCCAACTCCCGGTCGGCGATGGCCATCCGCAGCGGCAGCGCCGGCACCGAACGCGCCTCCTCGCCCGCGCGTACCCCCGCGACCAGGCTGTCCACCGCGCCTGCGCCGTCGAAGTACGCCCGCTCGTAGAGCACCCGGTACCGCACCCCGCGCGCCAGCGCCTCGAACTCCGTCGTGTTGCTCTCCGACGACATCGCCACATACTGCGCCTTGCAGAACCAGAGCATCTCGTGGCGCGCGTCGCTCTGCACCTGGTGGATGCGCCTCCGCAGCGCCTCGGCGCCCGTCACCACCTCGATCAGCTGGCCCGGGTCGTGCCGGCGCAGCGTGTCGCGGTAGGTGTCCAGCAGATCCGTGACGGCGGCCCGCGCCCGGTCCAACGCGACGGACCTGCGCTGGAGTTCCGGCAGCAGGGCGACATCGGGCGGGCTGGCCGAGTAGGCCCCGGCGGGATGCTCGACGCGGTGCGCCAACCCCCGGCGCTCCAGCAGGGCCAACACCTCGGCCGCCTCGCCGACCGGGCGTCCGACGCGCCCGGCGACCTCGTCCGCGGTGGCCGACCACACCGTCACCAACAGGCGGTAGACGGCCTCCTCGTCCACCGAGAGTCCCGCCGCGTCCAGCATTCGTGCCTCCCACCCGGCGGAGTCGAGCCACCGCGCGCCCCCGCCCGCCGTCCTGGCCATCATCCCATGTGGCCGAATTTCGCCCGCGTTGGCGCAGTGCTGACATGTCGCCATCGCGACAGATGGATTGGGTGACACGCCGCCTGAGCGGCCTGATTCTGGAGCGGGACGCGCGTACGAGCAGGGGGTCGCACGAAGAGAGAGGGCATAACGCTGATGAGATGGTCGATCCGCCGAACGGCGGCGCTAGCCATGGGACTTCTGCTCGCCGCGGGCACGGCGGGACCCGCCGCCGCCGAACCCGCCGACCCGGGCGGCCCGCTGTCCGGCGCCGGGGGAGCCGGGCCGCCGGCCGGCGGCCACACGGTGCGGCTGGTCACCGGCGACGCGGTGACCGTGACAGATGTCGAGGGCGGCCGGCAGGTCGCCCAGATCGAACCCGCGCCCGGCCGGGACGACATCGCCTTCCACACCATGGAGTTGGACGGCGAGCTGACCGTACTCCCGGCCGACGCCTGGCCGCTGGTCGCCGCCGGCACCCTGGACCAGCGGCTGTTCCAGGTCGGCTCGCTGATCGAGCAGGGTCTCGACACGGCGCGGACCGAGACGCTGCCGCTGCTGGTGATCCGCCCCGAGGGCGTCTCCGCCTCGGCCGCCGCCGAACTGACCACCCTCCATGAGGACTCGGCCCCCTCGTTCACCCTGGAGAGCATCGACGCCCAGTCGGTGCGCATCCCCCAGGAACGACTGGGCGACTTCTGGGCCGAGCTCCTCCCCGAGGACGAACAGCCCTCCATCGCCGAGGCCGGCGCCCTGCCCCGGGTCCTGCTGGACGGCCTGGTCACGGCGGATCTGGACCGCAGCGTCGACCAGATCAACACCGGCGCCGCCTGGGACTCGGGGCTGCGCGGCGCCGGCGTCAGCGTCGCCGTGCTGGACACCGGCGCGGACGCCGAACACCCCGATCTGGCCGGCCGGATCACGGCCGCCGAGGACTTCTCCGGCAGCGGCGGCACCCATGACGCGCACGGCCACGGCACCCATGTCGCCGCGACCGTCGGCGGCAGCGGCGCCGCCTCGGACGGCGCCCGCCAGGGCGTGGCACCCGAGGCGGACCTCCTGGTCGGCAAGGTGCTGGGCGACAGCGGGACCGGCTCCGAGTCGCAGGTGATCGCCGGCATGGAGTGGGCCGCCGAACAGGGCGCCGACGTGGTCAACATGAGCCTGGGCGCGGACATCGTCAGCGACGGCACCGACTCGATGAGCCTGGCGCTCAACGCGCTCTCCGCCGAGACCGACACCCTCTTCGTGGTCTCGGCCGGCAACCGGGGCGAGAGCGGCCCCCGCACCGTGGGCTCGCCCGGCGTCGCCGACGCCGCCCTCACCGTGGGCGCCGTGGACCGGGACGAGCTCCTCGCACCGTTCTCCAGCAGGGGCCCGCGGTTCGGCGACGGCGCCGTCAAACCCGATGTCACCGCCCCCGGCGTGGGCATCGTCGCGGCCCGCGCCTCCGGCACCACGATGGGCAGCCCGGTGGACGCGCGGCACACCGCCGCCTCCGGCACCTCCATGGCCAGCCCCCATGTGGCCGGCGCCGCCGCGCTGTTGGCGCAGGCACACCCGGAGTGGAGCGCGCCCCGGCTGAAGGACGCGCTGATCTCCACCGCGCTGCCGGCCGAGGGGCTCGCGATCACCGAACAGGGCGGTGGCCGCATCGACCTGGCCACGGCCACCGGCGGCCTGACCGCCACCGGGACCGTGGCCGTCGGCCCCTTCACCACCGGCCAGGAGAACCCGGCGGAACCGGTCACCGTCCACCACACCAACACCACGGACGAGCCCGTCACCCTCGCCCTCGACCTGACGTTGGCCACCACGGGCGGCCGGGAACTCCCCGCCGGGGCCGTCGCGTTGAGCGCCGAATCCGTGACGGTCGCCCCCGGGGAGACCAGCTCGGTCACCCTCACCCCCGATCCGGAGGCGGCCGAGCGCGGTCGCTACTACGGCAGCCTGGCGGCCACCACGGAGGACGGGACGCACACCGTCCGCACCACCGTCAGCCTGGTCGTCAACGGGCCGACCCACACGCTCACGCCGACCGTGATCCTGCCCGACGGCGAGATCAGCACCCGGCACTGGCCGATGATCTGGAGCCCCGAGGGCTTCGTCGTCCCCGATACCAACGGCCCGGCGACCGCCGAGGTGGAGGAGGGCAGCTACGCCTTCGTCCAGACCTCCTCCTCGACCAGGGACCCCGAGGACGGGCTGCCCCAACTGCGCGCCGTCTACCGGCCCGAGGTGGAGATCACCGAGGACACCGAGGTCACCCTCGACCTGCGGGAGGTCACCCCGGTGGAGATCCGCACCCCGCGGCCGGCCGAGCAGCGCAACTGGTTCAGCTACCAGAGCCACCGCGAGTACGACGGGCACCGCTGGACCCACTCGGTGACCTACCCGGTCGGGCAGTCACATCTGCTGGTCTCGCCCACCGAGCCGGTCGACGAGGGGAGCTTCGAGTTCGCCTCCCGCTGGCAGCTGCTCGCCCCGCTGCTCACCGCCGACGTCCCCGGCACCCGGATCGACCTGCGGCCCTACTATCTGCCGATGTCCTCGCTCTTCGAGGACCGCGACCGCCTTGAGGTGGCCGACGCGGGCCCGGCCCGCGACCCCGACTTCTCCCGGGCGCGCGGCAAGCTGGCGATCGTCCAGGGAGACCCGGGCGACTACCTCGCCTTCACCGAACGCGCCCAGGAGGCGGGGGCACGCGGCGTCGTGATGGTCGCCGCCCAGGACCAGACGGCCTGGACCCGCTGGCGCCCCAACGGCACCACCAGAACCGCGGTGCCGCTGATCAGGATCAGCCACGAGGAGGGCGAGGCGCTGCGCGACCGCGCCGAGTCCCGCCGCACCCAGGTCACCTTCAGGTCCACCCCGGCGAGCCCCTACCTCTACGACGTGATGCAGGTGTCCGCCGGGCACATCCCCGACCGGGTGGTGCACACCGTCAGGGAACACGAGGGGGCCCGCGTCCAGAGCCGGTACACCGACACCGGCGACCCCGACTGGGCGTCGGCGCAACGGATCAGCTGGCGCCCCCACCAGACCGTCGCCCTGCTCGACTCGCCGCGCGACGTCGCCACCGGCGAGGAGCGCACCGAGTACATCACCGGCGGCGACACCGTCTGGCAGCACTTCGTGCACTATGTGCTGCCCTGGCAGTACGACTTCCCGGTGACCGCCATCGCGCTCCGCGGTGAGCAGCGCGCCTACCAGGCGAGGGAACGGGAGACCGAGTCCTGGTTCGCCGGGCCCGTCCGCCCCGCCATCCCGGTCGGCCACGCCCGTCCCAGCGTCCGCGTCGGCGACACGCTCTCCGTGCGCATCCCCGAGTTCACCGACGCCCACGGGCACCACGGGCCCGCCATCGGCGGCGACCAGATCGCCGCGACGCTGCACGCCGACGGGGAGCTGGTCGGCGAGGCCGGCTCCGGCAGCGCCGACTTCGCGGTGCCGGCCGGGGCGGGGGACTACCGCCTCGACCTCACCACGGCCAGGGGCGGGGACGCCTGGACGTTCGCCACCGCGACCGCGACCAGCTGGCGCTTCCGCTCGGACACCGGCACCGAGGAGGGCACGCCGCTGCCGCTGCTGCAACTCGACTACGACCTGGGGGTGAACACCGACAACGCCGTCGGGCGCGGACGCCAGCACACCGTCGACATCGCCGTCCGGCACCAGGACGGGCTGGCCGCGCCCCGGCGGGTCTCCCTCGACGTCGAGGCGTCCTGGGACGACGGCGAGACCTTTGTCGACGCCCAACGAATCCGCGAGCGCCGTGACAACGCGTTCGAGGTCACGCTGAAGCGGCCCAGCGACATCCGCTCGGACGCCCGCGTCACCCTGCGGGTCACGGCGACCGACGCGGCGGGCAACCAGGTCAGCCAGACCGTGGAACGCGCCTATCTGCACCGGAGATAGCGCCCCGGCCGGGTCCCGGCGCTCAACCTGCCTGGCCGAGGCCACGGCGGACGGCCTCCTCGACCGGGGAGTAGGCCCCGTCGGCCCGCGCCAACTGGAGCGGCGCCACCGGCTCCAACGGCGGCTGGGCGATGATCCGGGGCCGAACGCCCCGATGCGGCTGCGCGCCATGGATCAGGAAGGGATGACACAGGTACACATCACCGGCCCGCCCCGTCGCGCTGGCGACGGGGCGGTCGGGCGCGTCCAACCGGCCCGCCGCGTCCAACGCCTCGCACAGCTCGAAGAAGCCCCGCCCCTCCTCCCCGGCGTCCCGCAGGAACGGGGGCACGTCCAGATGCGAACCGACCTTGATCCGGGTCGGGGCGTCGTCCTCCCCGACATCGGTGAAGAGGAAGAGCATCAGCAGGGCCCGGCCGCGCGAGCGCAGGTTGACGCGGTACGCGCCGCCCTCGCCGCCCTCGCCGAGGAAGCCGGCGTCCAGATGCCAGCCGTCGTCGCCCGGCTCCTCGGGGTGCGGAAACCTGATCGGAAAGGTGCCGAGGCCCAGCCGGGGCAACCAGCGGCCGGCGCCGACCAGTTGGTCGAAGGCGCTCCTGAGCCGCTCGGTGTTGGCCGCCTGCCGGAACGGCTCGGCCGCCGACCCCTCGATCCGGACCACCGGGCCGGCCCAGGTCGAGGGATCCGCCGGATCGACCCCGGCCAACGGCCACAGCTCGGCCTGCCCCGCCTCCGCCACCTCGCAGGAGAACGCGCCGTCCACGCGCACAAAGCCCCGCTCGACGAACTCCCGGACGCCCTGCGAGGTCAGCGTTGGCTCCATGTCGGACGATGCTGGGGCAGCCAACTCGCTTGCGGCAACCGCTTTTTCCCGCCGGGCGGGGGCCGTGACACTTCAGTGACGCTTCAGTGTCGACGGTAGAGGATTTCACTGGTGCTGCACGGTGCGCGTCGGGGATCCTGGTCTGATGATCACAGCAGGTGCGGTAGTCGGTGTCGCGGCGGTGGCCCTCGGGATGGTGCTGACCCCGGGCCCCAACATGATCTATCTGGTGTCGCGCAGCATCACCCAGGGGCGGACCGCGGGTCTGGTGTCGCTCTGCGGCGTGGCGCTCGGCTTCCTGACCTATCTGACGGCGGCGAACCTCGGCCTGTCGGTGGTCTTCACCGTCGTGCCCGGCCTCTATCTCGCGGTGAAACTGGCCGGCGCCGGCTATCTGGCCTGGCTGGCCTGGAAGACGCTGCGCCCCGGCGGGGTGTCGGCCTTCGCGCGCCAGGACCTGCCGGCCGAGTCCTCCCGCCGGCTCTTCACCATGGGGCTGATGACCTGCCTGCTCAACCCGAAGATCGCCCTCATGTACCTCTCGCTCATCCCCCAGTTCGTGGATCCGCAGGCGGGCAACGTGATGGTGCAGGGCTTCCTGCTGGGCAGCGTCCAGGTGGTCATCGGGGTCGCCGTGAACGGGTCGTTCGTGCTGGCGGCGGGGGCGATCGCGGTGTTCCTCGGGCGGCGGCCCGGCTGGCTGCGCGCCCAGCGGTATGTGATGGGCACGGTGCTGGGCGGCCTGGCGGTACACCTGGCCCTGGACAACTCCCGGCCCGCGCGGGCCTGAACGCGACCATCCCGCGAGGGCGACCCCTCAGCGGCGGGCCCGGTTCGTCGGGTCCAGCGCGGCGCGCAGGTCGTTGCGCGCGTCCCTGAGGCACTCCCGCATGGCGTCGGCCGCGCCCCTCGCGTCCCGCGCCCGCACCTTGGCGAGAACGGCGCGATGCGTCGCGAGCACATCCTGAACGGACCGTCCGCGCAGCACGTTGCCCTCCAGGCCGCGCTCGAAGCTGTGCCGCAGCGACTCCCGCAGGCCCTCCAGCAGAAAGACCAGCACGCGGTTGCCGCTGGCGAGCGCGAGGGCCTCGTGAAAGGCCACATCGCACCGGTGGTAGCGGGCGACCTCGGCCGGGGTCGACAGATCCGCCGCCGCGTCGGCCATGCCGTCCAGCGCCGACTGGGCGGCCTGGAGGGCCGAGCGCGACGCGTGCCTGGCGGCGAGCGTGACGGCCTGGACCTCCAGCGCCTCGCGCACGTCGAGGAACTCCAGCAGGGCGCCGGGGTCCCGCCGCATGGTGGCGGTGAAGTGCCCGGAGAACACGGAGCTGTCGGGCTCAAGCACCCGGGGCCTGCGGCCCTTGCTCAGCGCGACCAGGCCGCGCGCGGCGAGCACCTTGAGCGCCTCGCGCACGGTGAGGCGACTGACGCCGAGGGCGGTCGCCAACTCGCCTTCGGAGGGCAGCGACATGCCGGGATCGAGCTCGTCGAAGATCAGCACCTCGATCCCGGACACGGCCGCTTCCAGCGTGGTCGGGGCACTGCCGGGGGGAGTCGGTTCCTCACTCACCGGGCGAACCTATCAGTCAGGTTCCCCGCCCACCCAGCCGCTGTGGTGTTCTTCCGCATGGCGGCATCGGGTCGTTGACGCGTCCGACCTCCCTGTTTATCGTCAACATGTCATACACCTTTGGGGCGGGCGGGGGCGCCACGCGGAACGGGAGCCCGACCCGCCGGGGAGATGGGGCAGGCCCGGAGGCAACAGTCCGAGGGCGCCGAGCGTCAACAGACGGGGGCGGACTCGCCGGCCGCCGGCGGCGCGCGGAACCCGGAGGGGGTCCGGAGCGTCCAGACCAGGCATAGCGCGCACAGCAGGCACAACGCACAGAGCACAGAGCACCAAAGGGGCACAGCGGAATGAGAATCACCCGGATCGAGACGTTCATGGTTCCGCCCCGTTGGCTCTTCTGTCGGGTGGAGACGGACATCGGCATCGTCGGGTGGGGTGAGCCCGTCGTGGAGGGGCGCGCCGAGGTGGTCCGCGCCGCCGTCGAGGTGCTGGCCGAGTACCTCGTCGGCCGGGACCCCACGCGCGTCGAGGACCACTGGCAGGTCCTCACCAAGGGGGGTTTCTACCGTGGCGGCCCCGTGCTCTCCAGCGCCGTGGCCGGCATCGACCAGGCGCTGTGGGACATCGTGGGCAAGCGCCACGGCGTGCCCGTGCACCGCCTGCTCGGCGGGCCGGTGCGGGACCGGGCACGCGTCTACGCCTGGGTCGGCGGAGACGATCCCGACGAGCTCGCCGACCAGATCTCGGCCCAGGTGGAGGCCGGCTTCACCGCCGTCAAGATGAACGCGGCCGGCCGCGTCCGACCGCACGCCAGCGTGGCCGAGATCGGGGCCGTGGTCGCCCGGGTGGCCACCGCCAGGGAGGTGCTCGGCGACGAACGGGACATAGCGGTGGACTGCCACGGCCGCTTCACCGCCGCCAACTCCCGCCGGCTGCTCGACGAACTCGCCCCGCTCCACCCGCTGTTCGTGGAGGAGCCGCTGCCTCCCGAGCAGAACCACATCCTGCGGGGACTGGTCGAGGCCGGTCCGGTGCCCATCGCGACGGGCGAGCGGATCTACGACCGCGCGGGCTTCCTCCAGGTGCTCCAGGCCGGGGTGGCCGTGGTGCAGCCCGACCTCTCGCACGCCGGCGGGATCTCCGAGGTGCGGCGCGTCGCCTCGCTGGCGGAGACCTTCGGCGCGCATCTGGCACCGCACTGCCCCCTGGGCCCGATCTCCCTGGCCGCCAGCCTCCAGGTGGTGTTCGCCACCCCGAACTTCCTGATCCAGGAGCAGAGTCTGGGCATCCACTACAACCGGGAGGCCGACCTGCTCTCCTATGTGCTGGATCCCGAGCCGTTCCGCTTCGTCGACGGCCATGCCCACCGCACCGAACTGCCGGGACTCGGCGTCACCGTGGACGAGGCCGCGGTGCGCGCCGCCGACCGGGTGGGCCACTCCTGGCGCAACCCCGTCTGGCGGCATCCCGACGGCGGCTTCGCCGAATGGTGAGCGGCGCGGCGGCGGCCGAGCCGATCTGCGAGGCTAGTGCCGTGTCAGTCGGGGTTTGCCCGGTAGCGAGGTGTCCTGGTGCGTGCGATCGCCAGGCAGCCGGGAGCCGCATGTAGTTGTCCTACCTGGGCTCTCGGCTAACGCAGCGAGTGTGCGTGCCAGGGCGGCGAGCGGGGCAAACCTTGGCTGACGCGGCACTAGGCCGGGCGACAGCGGCCCGTCACCCCGAAGGAAGGCCCCACGATGAACCTGCTGGAACTCCTGCGCGGCCGGCGGCTGCTGGCCATCGTCAGGGGCACCGACCGGGACGCCGCCATCCGTGCGGTGCGCACGCTGGCCGAGGAGGGCGTGGGCCTGGTGGAGGTCTCCCTCACCGGGCGGGACGCCCTGGAGGTGATCCGCGAGGCCAGCGCCGAGCTGGGGCCCGAAGCGCCCCTGGGCGCCGGCACCGTGCTGACCGCCGAGGACGCGAGGGCGGCGCGGGACGCCGGAGCCGCCTTCGTCGTGACACCCGGGCTCGGCGCGGGGCTGACGGAGGCGCGCCGCCTGGGACTGCCCACGCTGGCCGGGGCGTTGACCCCCAGCGAGATCATCGCCGCCCTGGCCGCCGGGGCCACGGCCGTCAAGGTCTTCCCCGCCGACTCGATGGGCGGGCCGCGCTATCTGAGGGCGCTGCGCGGCCCGTTCCCCGACGTGCCGCTGGTGCCGGTGGGCGGCGTGGACGCCGAGGCGGCCGACGGCTATCTGGCGGGCGGCGCCACGGCGGTGGGGGTGGGCTCCCCGCTGGTGGGCGACGCCGCCGACGGAGGGGACCTGGACGCACTGCGCGAACGGGCCAGAACCTATCTACGCGTCGCGAAGGGGCGGGCGGCATGAGTGTGACACCTGACGTGGTGGTCTGCGGCGAGGCGATGACCCTGCTGCTGGCCGAGCCGGGCGTGCCCCTGGCGCACGCCACCACCTTCCGGCGGTCGATCGCCGGCGCCGAGAGCAATGTCGCCGCCGGCCTGGCCAGGCTGGGCTACGCCAGCCGCTGGCTGGGCCGGGTGGGCGACGACCCCGCGGGGCGGGCCGTGTTGTCCGCCCTGCGCTCCGACGGCATCGACACCTCCTACGCGGTCGTCGATCCCTCGGGCTACACCGGGATGCTGGTGCGCGACAGCCACCCGTCGCGGGCCATCGACGTGCAGTACTACCGGGCGGGCTCCGCCGCCTCCCGGCTGGAGGCGGCCGAGCTGCGCCCCGAGGCGCTGGGCGGCGCCCGGCTGCTGCATCTGACCGGCATCACGCCCATGCTGTCGGCCTCCGCACACCGGGCCACCGAGCGACTGCTGGAGCTGGCCGGGGAACAGGGCGTGCCGGTCTCGCTCGACCCCAACGTGCGGTTCAAGATCGGCTCGGCGGATCGCTGGCGCGAGGTCGTCGGTCCGCTGCTGGAACGCGTGGATCTGGTGCTGGCGGGTGCGGACGAGCTGGAACTCCTGCTTCCCGGACGGCCGTCGCGGGCCGCCGTGGACGGGCTGCTCGCCGCCCGCCCCAAGACCGTGGTCGTCAAACACCGGGACAAGGCGGCCAGTTGCCACACGGCCGACGGGGCCTGGCGGCAGGAGGCGTTCACCGTGCCGGTGGTGGACCCGGTCGGCGCGGGGGACGCCTTCGCCGTGGGCTTTCTCGCCGGCCGGCTGAGCGCCTTGCCGCCCCAGCGGGCTCTCGCCCAGGGCGCCGCCGTCGCCGCCCTCGTGGTGCAGTGCGCCAACGACACCGACGGGCTCCCCGACCGCCCCGGTCTCGACCGGGCGCTGCACTCCTTCGTCCACCAGGGCGAGTCCGTCAACCGCTGAACGCCCCCTGCGGCCACGGACCGTCGGAACACGCCACCGACCACCGAGGCGTGCGTCGCCACGTCACGCGGTCTTCGCAATCTCCACAAGAGGCGCACCGTCGCTCCTCTGTGCCGCCTGGTGGCGATTCTGTAACTTGCGAGGAGTTCGGCAAGAACTTCCGCAAGAAGTTGCAGCTTCTTGTGACCTCCTGGAGAGCCGCAGGCGCGTCGGGTCTCCACCAACCTCATCCAGGAGTTGAGTTGAACACCCCCCGGAGAAGACGGCACAGGCGGTGGTGGTCGGCCGCGCTGGGCCTGGTGGTCGCCGCCCTGCTCGCCGCGTTGCTTCCCGCCCACGGCAGCGGAGCCACCCCGCAGGCCCCGAGCCCGGCCGCGGCCCGGCCGGCCGCGGCTGAGCCGGCCAGCATGTTGGGCGGCGACCCCAGAGAAGACGCGATCTACTTCGTGATGACCGCCCGGTTCTACGACGGCGACAGCTCGAACAACCGGGGCGGCAGCCAGCACGAGAGATCGGGCAACGCCGAGTACGACGACCCCATGTTCCGGGGCGACTTCCAGGGGCTGGCCGACAAGCTCGACTACATCAAGGGCCTCGGCTTCTCGGCCGTCTGGATCACGCCCGTCGTGCTCAACCGCTCCGACTACGACTTCCACGGCTACCACGGCTACGACTTCTACGAGGTCGACCCGCGTCTGGAGTCCGACGGCACGTCCTATCAGGAGCTGATCGACACCGCGCACGACAAGGGCCTGAAGATCTACCAGGACGTCGTCTACAACCACAGCTCACGCTGGGGCGCGCGGGGGCTCTACGAACCCACGGTGTTCGGGGTCCAGGACGAGCAGTGGGACTGGTTCTACGACACGCCCGAGGAGGGACGCGTCTACGACCCGCTGGTCGAGGACGAGAACGGGCACCCCTACAACGGGGACGTCTGGTCCCACGAGGAGCCGGCGGACAACGCGTGCCCGAGGTGGGGACAACCGACGGACCACACCAGCCCCGAGGGCTATCGCGTCTACGAGTGCCAGTGGCCCAACCCCACCACCGGCCTCTTCCCGGCGAACTACTACCACCAGTGCTGGATAGGCAACTGGGAGGGCGAGGACTCCCGCAGCTGCTGGCTCCATGACGACCTGGCCGACCTCAACACCGAGGACGCCGAGGTCCAGGACTATCTGATCGACGCCTACGACCGCTTCATCGACATGGGGGTCGACGGCTTCCGGGTGGACACCGCGGTCCACATCCCGAGGGTCATCTGGACGCGCCACTTCCTGCCGGCCATCGAGGCCAAACTGGTGGAGAAGTACGGCGAGGAGAAGGCCCAGGACTTCTACGTCTTCGGCGAGGTGGCCGCGTTCGTCAACGACAAGTGGAACCGTGGCTCGGTCAACCACTCGGCGCAGTTCTTCACCTGGCAGCCACGCCAGGAGTACAGCGCCGACGACGCCGAGGCGGTCCTGGAGGAGTACGAGCACGAGAACGGTCTCGGCCCCGAGGGACAGCCCGTCTCCGACAACGCCTTCCTCGACGGCAACTCCTACCACCAGCCGGACCACAGCCAGTTCTCCGGCATGAACATCATCGACATGCGGATGCACATGAACTTCGGTTCGGCGCGGAACGCGTTCCACAACGGGCGGGACTCCGACGACTCCACCCACGACGCCACCTACAACACCGTCTATGTGGACAGCCACGACTACGGACCCAACAAGAGCGAGCAACGCTACGCCGAGGGCACCGACGCCTGGGCCGAGAACATGGCCCTGATGTGGACGTTCCGCGGCATCCCCACGCTCTACTACGGCTCCGAGATCGAGTTCCAGGCGGGGCAGCGGATCGACTGCGGTCCCAGCTGTCCCCTGGCCACCACCGGGCGGGCCTACTACGGGGACCATCTGGAGGGCGAGTTGACGGTCTCCGACTACTCCCGGGTGGAGAGCGCCAGCGGGCCGATAGCGGAGACCCTCGAACAGCCCCTGGTGCGGCACGTCCAGCGGCTCAACGAGATACGCCGGGCCATCCCGGCCCTCCAGAAGGGGCAGTACTCCACCGAGGGCATCGACGGGGAGATGGCGTTCAAGCGTCGCTACACCGACGCCGAGACGGACAGCTTCGCGCTGGTCACCATCACCCATGGCGCGCGCTTCACCGGCATCCCCGACGGCTCCTACACCGACGCCGTGAGCGGGGAGCGGGTGGCCGTCACCGACGGCACGCTCTCGGTGGCCGCGCCGGGCAAGGGCGGCCTCGCGGTCTATGTCCTTGACACCGATCTCACCACGGCCCCCGGTCGGGTGGGCTCGCCAGGGCCGTATCTGCCCTGAGGCAACCCCGCTGAGGGAACCCCGCTGGGCGAACCCCGTTGGCGCACCCCGCCGAGCGGATTCGGCCGAGCGGATTCGGCTGAGGCCCCGGGCGGCCCTTCCGGCAGGTGAAGGGCCACCCGGGGTGCCGGGTGGGGCGGTTGGCCGCCCGTCAGACGACCGGTGGGGTCGGCCTGGTCTCGGTGAGTTCGATCTCGCCGGCGAGCATCCGCCCGCCGTCGCCGGTCAGCCGCAGGTAGTAGTCGGCCGAGCAGGGCGTGCCGTCCTCGTCCAGGGCCAGGAAGTCCTCCCCGGCCGGCACGTCCGCGCTGGTCTCGGCGGTCTTGGCGATCTGGTTCCCCTCGTTGTACTCGTCGAACATCGATATGTAGAGGCCCTGGGCCCCCGCTCGGACGGTGTTGTAGAACATGCGCCACATGAAGTCGCCATGCGCCCGGTGCCCCTCCTGGAGGTTCCCCGGCATCACACACGGCTGGTAGTCGATGCCGGCGGCGTCGCACTCCCGCTGGTCCGGCAGGAGGTTGGACTCGTAGAACGCGTCCAGCTCCTCGACGGTGCCCAGCCGGCCGACCATCCACGGCGAGAGCATGTCGAAGGCCAGGTAGACCTCTTCGAAGCCGGGCCGGGAGTCACGGTCCCCGCTGCGCCAGTGCGTGGGCACCCCGCCCATCACATAGCAGCCCTGGTCCTGGAACCACCGGATGACCTCCAGGCACTCGTCCGGGGTGAAGGGCCGCTTCTCGTCGGCGAAGCCAGGGCCCCAGATCCCCACCACCGGCTTGCCGTTCTGCCGGGCGTACTCGGGGGATTCGGTGTGGGCGGACATCTTCTCCGTCCAGTCGACGGTGATCTCCTCCCGCATCGCCAACCAGTCCGTGATGTCGTACATGACGTAGAACCGCACGCCGTGGGCCTCGGCCGCGGCGCGGACCTTCTCCGTCATCGCGTCGCGGGTGGGGCCCTCGTGCCCGTTGGGGTTGAAGCGTTGCAGCGCGGCCGTGTGGATGGAGTTCTCCGCCATCCAACGGAAGTGGGTGTCCACCGTCTGGTCGTCGTGGCTGGAGAAGAGCGTCGCCGGCTGGCCGTTGCCCAGCGCGGGGAAGTCCGTCTGGTATCCGGTCTCGTAGTCCCGCATGTCGGGCCAGCTGATGATGCCGTTGTTGCTGGGCGACGGCGTCTGCCCCATGTCCGGCGCCCAGTGCCACCAGGCGTCGATGGGGGAGCCGTCGCCCGCGGCGGCGAACCAGCCCTGGTAGCCGGTGGTGATCTTGCCGACGACGTCGCCAGGTTCGCTGGCGCGCGCCCTGACGTTCCGGGGCTCGGCCTCGTCGGTCGAGGTCGCCTGGGCGTAGGCCGTGCCGAACACGGCGCCCGCCGCCGGCACGGCGAGCGCCGTGGTGACGAAGGTGCGGCGCGAGACTGCCATGGTGGGGGGTCCTTCCTGGGGGGACGGAGAGAGGGATGGGCCATGGGCGCCGTCAGCCGACGTGGGGTGGCTGCTCGCCGCGCCATGGATGGTGCGGGCGGAACCCGAGGATCTCCCGGGCCCTGGTGTTGTCGTAGACCGCGCTGTGCGCGGGAAGCCGGCGGGTCAACGGGCTGTCGGGATGGTGCGCGCGCAGCAGTTCCTCGGTGGGTTCGAGGGCCGAGGTGTCGTCCGCGCTCACCGAGATCACGTGATGCCCGCCCAGCGGTGCGGTGAGGCCGGCCAGGACGGCGCGCGCCGCGTCCCTGGTGTCGAGCCAGGCCCAGAGGTCCCGGCGGTGGCCGCCCGAGTCCTCGTGGACGCGGGCCAGTTGCCGCGCCAGACGGTCGCCGGTGCCCACGAAGGGGAAGCGCAGGCAGACGGTCCCCAGCCCCCAGCGCCTGGTGCTGAAGGCGGCCACCTCCTCGGCGAGGACCTTCGACAGCCCGTAGCAGTCCACCGCCATCGTGGGGTGGTCCTCGTCCACCGGCACATAGCGCGGGGAGAGGTCGCGGTCCGCCCAGGCCAGGCCGAAGGCCGAGATGCTGGAGGCGGCCACCGCCCGCCGCACCCCGAGCCGGCCCGCCTGGTGGAGCACCACATAGCTGCCCAGCACGTTCTGGTCGAGCGTCTCCTCCTCGGAGACCTGCCCAGGAGCCGGGATCGCCGCCAGATGCGCGACGCCGGCGACCGGCCCCCCGGGCCCGAGCAGGGCGGAGGCGACGAAGTCGCCGTCCCTGATGTCGCCCACCGGGCAGCCGACCGCCCTGTCGTCCTCGAACGGCACCCGGTCGGTGGGGCTCCCCCGGGAGTTCCGGGACCGGGAGGCCCCACCGGCTCCATCGTATTGATTTACAATGTGGTTCTGGCGGCCGGGAACAGAGTCCTCCGGCGGCCGGGAGTAGATTGGGGCGGTCAGGCGGCCACGACGGCCGTTCTGGCCAGCGGCCGAGGCCGGAGCCGGAGCGGGGACGCCGTCGGGGTGCCGGGGACGCGACCCAGGTGTGTCGATCGGCCCCCGGGGCCCGGGCGTTCGACGCGCTCCCCGACGTTTCCTCCTGGAGGACATAGGCGATGGGCAGGCAGCAGTTGACGATCCGGCGCGGCACCAACCTGCCACGTATGGGCGACTTCAACGAGTCCGTGGTGCTGGACGCGATCCGTCGGGTGCCCGAGGGGCTGAGCCGGGTGGAGTTGGCCGGGGCCACCGGCCTGTCGGCGCAGACCGTCTCCAACATCTGCCGCCGGCTGCTCGACCACGGACTGGCGCGGGAGACGGGCAAGAAGAGCAGCGGCACCGGCAAGCCGCGGACCCTGCTCCAGGTCAGCCCGGAGGCCAGGTTCGCCGTCGGGGTGCATCTGGATCCAGCGGTGATCACCTATGTGGTGCTCGACCTGCTGGGGCGGGTGGTGACCCGGCTGCGCACCCCCACGCCGCGCGTCGCCGACCCGGATCACACGTTGGCCGGCATCAGCGCCTCGCTCCAGACGCTGATCGAGGAGTCCGGGGTGCCCAGGGAGCGGATCCTGGGCGTGGGGATCGCCGCCCCTGGGCCGGTGGACATGTCCGCTGGTCTGGTGGTCGATCCGCCGGAGTTGGAGGGCTGGGGCCGGGTGCCGCTGCGGGACTTCCTCAGCGCGGAGACCGGCCTGCCCGTGCTGCTGGACAAGGACGTGATCGCCGCGGCGACGGCGGAGCACTGGGCCGGCGCGGCCACCGACACCGGCAACTTTCTCTTCTTCTATCTGGGCACCGGGTCGGGCATGGGCCTGGTCGTCGAGGACACGGTGCTGCGCGGCGTGTCGGGCAACGCCGGCGAGGTCGGCGGGCTCGGGGCGGCCTGCACCACCCGGGCCATGGTCGACGAGGGCATCCAACTGGGCGTGCTGGGCCATGAGTTCACCCCGCTCGGCCCCCGGGACGCCGAGCGCGGGCTGGCCGAGCTGAGCCGGCTGGCCGAGGAGAACGCCACGGCCGGCGACATCATCGACCGCTGGGCGGTGCGGGTGGGCCGGGGGGTGGCCGCCGCCGCGACGCTGGTGGACGCGGAGCTGATCGTCTTCGGCGGACCGATCTGGACCCATCTCCGGGAGCGCTTCCTGCGGATCATCCCGGACATGGTGGAACAGTCGCCGTTCGTGAAGAAGATCCACCCCACGAAGGTGACCAGCACCGGGGTGGGCGAGGACGTGGGCGCGGTGGGGGCCGCCTGCCTGGTGCTGGACCGCACGCTCTCGGCGCGCCCCCAGTCCCTGCTCCTGCGATAGCGCGCCCCCCCGGGGGCGCGCGGGCCGGCGCACCGCGCGACCGGCCCGCGCCCCGGGTCAGCCGCGCGCCGCCGGGGTCAGCCGCAGCGTGCGGATCTCGAACGGCCGCAGCGAGAGACGGGCCAGGTCCGGCGTCGGCTCGTCGGCCGACGGCCGCTCCAGCAGGTCGGTCACGGCGGCGCCTGCGACGGCGAAGTCCGTGGTGAGCCGCGCGGTGGCGCGACCGCCGAGGGACTCGAAGAGCCGGATCACCAGATCGCCCGAGCCGTCGTCGGCCAGCTTGATCGCCTCGATCACCACGGCGTCGTTGTCCAGCGACACCAGCGGCGCCACCGGCCGGTCGCCGGGGATCCGGCGCTCCGGCAGGTTGAAGTGGTAGCCCTCGCGGATGGCGTCGCCGAGCGAGGCGCCCACCACCAGGGCGTACCGCAGCCGGTGGTGCCCCAGGTCCGCCTCCGGATCGGGGAAGCGGGCGCCGCGCAGCAGCGAGAGCCGCAGCGTGGTGGTGGAGCCGCCGTCCGCCCGGACGTCCCTGGTCACCTCGTGCCCGTAGGTGGAGTCGTTGACCAGCGCGGCGCCGAAGCCCGGCTCCTCGACCTGGAGGTAGCGGTGGGCGCAGAACTCGAACTTGGCCGCCTCCCAGCTGGTGTTGCTGTGCGTGGGACGCGGGGTGTGGCCGAACGGGATCTCGCCGCGCGAGAGTTCGGCGCGCAGGTCGAGCGGGAACGCCACCTTGAGCAGCCGCTCGCGCTCCCGCCAGTCCACGGATGTGTCGATGTCCAGGCGGCGGACGCCCGCCGGCAGCGTGAGCGTCTGCTCGATCCGGGACGCTCCCACCGTGCGGACCACCCGCACGCCGCCGTCGGGCGTCGGCGTCACCTCGTCCGCCTCGGTGAGGTCGGTGACCGCGTTGCGGTAGAAGCTGTCGACGTCCCAGGCGTCCCACTGGTTGGGGAAGTCCTGGTGCAGCTGGAGCAGGTTGGCGGCGGATCCCGGGGCGACCGCCTCGCGGTCCGCCGCGATGTCGTGGATCGAGGTGACCAGGCCGCGCTCGTCCACGGTGACCCGCAGCAGCCCGTTGTCCAGGACGAACGGGGCGCCGTCGGCGAGCGGCCGGGGCGCCGCGGGCGCGGGCGCGGGGCCCGCGCCCAGCGCGGGGACGCCGCCGCGCGCGTGGGGCGCGGCGTTGAAGACCAGGGTGCCGCCGGTGTCGGCGGGGCCCGCGAGGGCGCGCTGCGCTCCGTCGATCAGCTCGCCGAGATCGGCGGCGACCTCGGCGTAGGTCTCCTCGGCCTCCTGGTGGACCCAGGCGATGGAGGAGCCCGGCAGGATGTCGTGGAACTGGTGGGTGAGGACGGTCTTCCAGAGCCGGTCGAGCCGCTCGTAGGGGTAGTCGGCGCCGGTGCGCAGGGTGGCCGTGGCGCACCACAGCTCGGCCTCGCGGAGCAGGTGTTCGCCGCGGCGGTTGCCCTGCTTGGTGGCCAACTGGCTGGTGAGGGTGCCTCGGTGGAGCTCCAGATACAGCTCGCCCACCCAGACGGGCGCTCTCTCCCCGTACTCCTCGTGCGCCTTGGCGAAGAACTCGGCCGGGCCCTCGATGTCGACCCGGGCCGAGCCGGCGAGGTCGCCGAGCCGGGCGGCCCGGCCCAGCATCTCGCGGGTCGGCCCGCCGCCGCCGTCGCCGTAGCCGAAGGGCACCAGGGAGCGGTTGGCCAGGCCCTTGTCCCGGAAGTTCCGCTCGCTGTGGGCGATCTCGCGCCCCGACAGCTCGGCGTTGTAGCTGTCGACGGGCGGGAAGTGGCTGAAGATCCGGGTGCCGTCGATGCCCTCCCACCAGAAGGTGTGGTGCGGGAAGTCGTTGGTGGTGTTCCACGAGATCTTCTGGGTGAGGAACCAGCGCACCCCGGCCAGCTTCATCAGCTGCGGCAGCGCCGCGTTGTAGCCGAAGGTGTCGGGCAGCCACATCTCCTCGGTCTCGATCCCGAACTCGTCGAGATAGAAGCGCTTTCCGTGCACGAACTGGCGGGCCAGCGACTCGCCGCCGGTGATGTTGGTGTCCGGCTCCACCCAGAGGCTGCCGGCGGGCAGGAACTGCCCGGTGCGCACCTTCTCCACGGCCCGCGCGAAGACCTCGGGGCGGTGCTCCTTGAGCCAGGCGAGCTGCTGCGCCTGGGACATCACAAAGCGGAACTCGGGGTGTTCGTCCATCAGCGACGTGACGTTGGCGACGGTGCGCGCCACCTTGCGGACGGTCTCGCGCAGCGGCCAGAGCCAGGCGGTGTCGATATGCGCGTGGCCGACGGCGGAGATCCGGTGCGCGCCCTCGACGGCGGGGACGGCCAGCGCGGGGGCGAGGCGCCGCCTGGCCTCGGCGGCCGTGCCGGCGATGTCGTGCAGGTCGACGGCGTCGAGGGCGCTCTCCACGGCGCGCAGCAGCTGCCAGCGGCGGGTGTCCTCCGCGGGCAGCTCGGCCAGCAGGCCGCCCAGCACGTCGAGGTCCTGGGTCAACTCCCAGACGTCCGGGTCGAAGGCGGCCAGCTCGGCCCTGGCCAGCCGATAGATCGGTTCACCCGCCTCACCGGCCTCGCCGTCGCCGCCCTCGGAGCCCTCGCCCAGCCAGGGGGCGCGGTCGCCGGAGCGGGTGGGCAGGAAGGGCACGCCGCCGGGGCCGTCGTCCAGGATCAGCGGGTTGGCCGCGGCCTCCACGTAGAAGACGAACTCCTCGCCGCCGACGGCCTCCTCGGCCACGGTGAGATAGGCGTTGCGCGGGTTGAGCGCTTTGACGGGCGAGCCGTCGGCGCGGTAGGCGAGCCCCTCGGCGGCGAAGCCGGCCTTGGTGGCGTCGAAGCCGAGGTCGAGGACCGCCTCGACGCGCCGCCCGGCCCACTCGGGCGGCACGGTGCCGCTGACGCGGAACCAGCAGGTGGACCAGGCGGGGCCCCAGCGGTGGCCGACGGAGACGGGGCGGTAGCTCGCCCCGAGCCCTTCGGCGACGGGCACGGGTTCGCCGGACACGGGCCACACCCCGATGTCGAGCGGGATGCCGTGCGCGTGTACGGCGGGGATCAGACGCTGGGTGAGCACGCGGTGGAGGCGTCGTTCGATAAGGGCGGGGTCACGGTGCATGACCGTTATGAAAAGCCAATGGATGTAGTAAGTCAACGCCGGACGGTCGCCCGGCCGGCCCGCTCGGGTCTGGCCGCCGCAGGGCAGGTAACGAAGTGCGATGCGGCGCAAGCCCGTTCGCCCCGCCCTGCGGCGACAAGCTACTTAGTTGCCGTCAAGGGGAATGTCCTGACCCCCCAGGGGGGTGATGTGGGTGCGCAACCGGGGCGCGAAGACGGCGTGGAACACGCTGGACGCCGCGCCCACCGCCGCCGCCGACTCGTTGAGCAGCGAGTGCGCCACCCGCACCCGGCGGATGTCGCTGGCCACCGGGAAGCGGTTGACCGCCGTGTCGATCTCCGCGAGGAACAGCTCCGTCACCTCGGGCCGGACGGCCGGGCCGCCCACGATCAGCAGCGCGGTGTCCAGCAGATCCGTCACGCCGACCGCGCCCCTGGCCACCACCCGGGCCACCGAGCGGAAGATCGAGAGCGCGCTCTCGTCCCCGGCGAGGGCGGCGGCGCAGGCCCGCTCGTAGGCCGCCGGATCGTCGGCGCCGACGATCCCGGCCGCCGCCGCCCGCGCCACCACCGTGGGGATCGGCGCGCACTCGGCCACCATCGCCGGGCCGCCCTCGTCGGTCAGCCGGCCCACGCTCAGCGCGCACAGCTCGCCGAACTCCCCGGCATTGCCGGTGCGTCCCCGGTAGACATCGCCGTTGAGAAAGGCACCACAGCCGGCGCCGGCGCCCAGATAGAGGTAGACGAAGTCGCCCGCCCGCTCGACGGCGCCGATCCAGCGTTCGCCGATGGCCGCCGCCGTGACGTCCTTCTCCAGGACCACCGGAATGCCCAGCCGCTCGGCCAACTCCTCCCGCAGCGGGACGTCGTGCCATCCGTCGAAGAGCGGGGGGTTCCTGATCACGCCGGCCTCGGCGTCCAGCGGGCCCGGCACCGCGACCCCGACGCCGAGCAGCGGATCGGAGGCCGGACGGGCTTCCGCGATGGCCTCCTGGGCCATCCGCGTCACCTGCGCGATCACCCACTCCGGATCGCGCCGCTCGTGCAGCGAGAGCTGCCGCCTGGCCACCACGCCGCCGCACAGGTCCACCACGACCTGGGTGATCATCTCGGGGTCCAGATGGATGCCGATGGCGTGCGCGGCGTCGGCGCGCAGCCGCAGCGGCACCCTGGGCTTCCCCTTGCCCGCCGGCCGATGGACGTCCTCCACGAGGAACTCGGAGGTCAGCAGGTTGCGCGTGATGCGCGAAACCGCCTGCGGGGTGAGCCCGGTGCGCTGGGCGATCTCCACCCGGCTGAGCGCGCCGGCCTCCCTGATGCTCCCGATCACCAGCTTCTCGTTGAACGAGCCGAGGGCCAGCTGGTCGAAGGCGCGCGGGGTGCGCGGCGGGGGCCCTGGCGCCGCGCCCTCGTCGGGCCGGCGCCACACCGAGCGGTCCGAACGGAGCGCGTCCAGCAGGGAGTCCAGCATCGGGCGCGCGGTCGTGGGGGAGTGCAGCAGCTCCAGGGAGCAGATCGCGCTCAGGGTCGCGGACCAGCTCATGGAGTCGGCGGCCAGATGCCAGGTCTCGTCGCCGACCCTGGGCCCCGACCCGGCCAGGTCGCCGCCCGGATCCCAGACCAGCAGCCGGGAGGGGCCGACGCGAGAGGCGCCGTCGGCGACGGTGTGCAGCAGGGCGGCCAGCTCGGCGCGGCCCTCCGCCGACACCCGTAGCCGGCTGGCGCGCGGCAGCGAGAGCTCCGCCGCGAGCGCCGCGCCGCGCGCCGTGCGCTCGGCGGCCGGCGCGGGGGCGCCCGCCCGGCGCGCCTCGGGCGCGCGCTCGGCCACCACCAGGACGGCGGCCTCCGCGTCCCGCCAGATGCCGAGCAGCAGCGGCTGCTCCCAGCGCAGCGGCGGGTCGGTGGGCACGGTGACCGGCGAGAACGTCTCGCCGTCGACGCCCCAGCGCCGCCACACCGCGCTCAACGCCGTGTGCGAGATGCCCAGATGGTCGGCGAGGGCGCGCGCGGACCAGGAGCGACGGGGGGCCGGCGGGCCCGCCAGCGTCGCGGCGATCACATCCGCCTCGTCTATGCGGGGTGGTCGGCCGCTGCGGGGCCGGTGCTCAAGGCCCTCAAGTCCCTGGGCCGTGTAGCGGGCGCGCCAGGACGTGACGGTGGGCCGGGAGATGCCCAGGGCGCGGGCGCTGTCCGAGATCGAGACGCCGTCGGCGGCGTCCAGGATGATGCGGGCGCGCACCTCGCGATCCTCGCGCCCGGCCGCCCAGTTGAGGAGCGCCTGCCGCGCCGTCTCGGAGAGCGGGAGTTCCGGAAGGTCATGCATGGGTCCATCCAACACCTTCCACCACCCCCTGTAAAAGTACTAATTGACCACCTCCCGCCGGGGCGGAAGGGACAACTGCCCGCTTTGCCCGCCTCCTTGGGGGCGCCGACCCCGGAGGCGTGGGGGAGTCGGCGAGATTTCCGGGCGCGGAGCATTGACTTAGACAATCCATTGAATTTACATAGCCCCGTCTCGGCACACGAAGGGGGAACCCATGAGCACACTCGACGACCGGGAGACGTCCTCCCGTGCCGTCTGGGAGGAGACGGCCGACCGGCTGCTGCTCGCCGTTCGGCCCCACGCCACCGAGCGGCGCGCCCAGATCCACCTGCCGGGGCCGCCCAGCGCCAACGGCCGCTGGAGCGACGGGCTCGAAGGCTTCGCCCGCACCTTCCTGCTCGCCGCCTTCCGGCTGGCCGGCGCGCGCGGCGCGGACCCGCTCGGCCTCGCCGAGTGGTACGCGGAGGGGCTCACCGCCGGGGTCGATCCACAAGGCCCCGAGCGCTGGCCCACCTTCGCCGAACGGAACCAGGCCAAGGTGGAGGCCGCCTCCATCGCCATCGCCCTGCACGAGACCCGCCCCTGGATCTGGGACCGGCTGACCGACCCCGCTCGGGCCCGACTCCTCGCCTGGCTGGGCGAGATGGTCGGCGACCCGATGCCGGGCAACAACTGGATCTGGTTCCAGGCGGTCACCGAGGCGTTCAGCCGGGCGGCCGGCGGCCCCTGGCGCGCCGAGGACCTGGAGCGCACCATCGCGCTCACCGACCAGTGGTACACCGGCGACGGCTGGTACAGCGACGGGCTGACCGGCGGCGCCCACCGCAACTACGACCACTACAACGGCTGGGCGATGCACTTCTACCCGCTGTGGTTCTGCCGGATCCTCGGCGAAGCGGCGCCACCCGGGCGCCTCGACCACTACCGGGAGCGGCTGCGGCGGTTCCTCGACGACCACGCGCGTCTGGTCGGCGCCAACGGGTCCCCGCTGATCCAGGGGCGCTCGCTCACCTACCGCTTCGCCACCCTGGCGCCCGTCTGGGCCGGGGAGTTGTTCGACGCCACGCCCTACCCGCCGGGGCTGACCCGACGGCTCACCGGCGGAGCGCTGCGGCACTTCCTCGGCCATGGCGCGGTCGACGGCGAGGGCCTGCTCACCCTGGGCTGGCACCACCCCTTCCCCCGCATCCGGCAGGTGTACTCGGGGCCCGCCTCGCCGTACTGGGCGAGCAAGGGCTTCGCCGGGCTGCTGCTGCCCGCCGACCACCCGGTGTGGACGGCCCCCGACGAGCCGCTCCCGGTGGAGCGCGGCGACTTCGCCCGCACCCTCGCCGCCCCCGGCTGGCTGGTGTCCGGCACCGCGCGGGACGGCGTGGTGCGGGTGGTCAACCACGGCAGCGACCACGCCGATCCGGCCCGGTTCGCCTCCGACGACCCGGCCTACGCCCGGCTCGGGTACTCCACCCACACCGCGCCCGAGATGCCGGCCGACCCGTCCGGCGGCCCGCTGGACTCCACCGTCACGCTGCTGGACGAGGAGGGGTTCGCGGCCCACCGCAGACCGCTCACCCGGATCAGCGTCAGAAACGGCGTCGGCGTCTCCCGCAGCCGCGCGCACTGGCCGGCCGACGAGGAGTGGGACCCGTTCGGCGGGCCCGAGACGGCGTACCGGCTCGGCCCCTGGATCACCGTGGCCTCCGCGCTGCGCGGCGCGGTCGAGGTCCGGATCGCCCGCGTCGACCCGGCCGAACCCACCGACCCGGACCGCCCGTTGACGCTGCGGTTCGGCGGCTGGGCGCTGCCGGTGACGGACGCGGGCAGCGGCTGGACCCGCCGGGACACCGTCGGCGCCAGGGCGCGGGTGACCGGGTCGAACGGGCTGGTGTCCAGCCTGGTCGCGCTGCGCGGCCTCGGCCACCCGCTGGTGCGGCGGCACGCCGACAGCAACCCGCTGGGGCCGCGCTCCGCCACCCCCGTGCTGACCAGCGGCGGCCCGGTGCGCCTGGGCGAGATCTACGCGGCGGCGGCACACCTGGGCGACGAGCGGCTCGACCTCGCCGCCCTGCCGGCGCTGTCCCTCGCCTCGGAGGGCGGCATCGCCACCGGCCCTGGCACCGACATAGTCACCCTCGACTGGCCGGACGGCGCCCATGACGTCGTCCGGCTGCCATCCGTATCGCGGACGCCGGCCGGTCCGACGGCCAGTTCGTCGGTCAATCCAACGGAGAGCCACTGATCGTGCATGACAACCGACGGCTGATCGAGGAACGTGTCGCCGTCTTCCTCGCCGAGCGGCTGCGCCCGGCCCTCCACGGGCCGAGGGTGCCGTTCGCGCTGACGGTCTGGCGGGCGCCGGGCGAACCGGTGCCGGTGCGGGAGGCGTTGACGGCCCCCTACGAGCCGTTCCGGCACGGCGAGTCCTGGGGCGGCCCCTGGGCCACCACCTGGCTGCGGGCCGCGGCCACCGTCCCGGCCGACTGGGCCGGGCGCCGCGTCGAGGCCGTGTTCGACCTCGGCTTCGACTACGCCAAGGGGCCAGGCGGGCAGGCCGAGGGCCTGGTGCACACCGCGTCCGGCACCCCGCTCCAGGGCCTGCACCCCTATCACCGCACCGTGTTGCTCGCCGGGTCCGCCGCCGGCGGCGAGCCCGTCGAGCTGCTGGTCGAGCTGGCCGCCAACCCGCCGATCGTCGGCAGCGCGGGCCGGAACACCCACTACGGCGACCGGGCCACCGCGGGGGACGAGCCGCTCTACCGCCTCGAAGTCGCCGAGATCGCCGTCCGCGAGGACGACGTCTGGCATCTGCTGCACGACATCGAGGTGTTGGACCAGCTGATGCGCCAGCTCCCGCCCGAGACACCCCGCCGCCACCGCGTCCTGCGCGCCCTGGAACGCGCCATGGACGCCGTGGATCCGACGGATGTCGCCGGGACGGCGGCGCTGGGCCGCCGCGCGTTGGCCCCCGCGCTGGCCAGCCCCGCGCACGCCTCGGCGCACACCGTGCACGCCGTCGGGCACGCGCACATCGACTCGGCCTGGCTGTGGCCCGTCCGCGAGACCGTCCGCAAGTGCGCCCGCACCTTCGCCAACATGACCACGCTGGCCGAGGAGTACCCGGGGCTGGTCTTCGCCTGCTCGTCCGCCCAGCAGTACGCGTGGATCCAGGAGCGCTACCCGGAGATCTTCGAACGGATCAAGCGGGCGGTGGCCGACGGCGGTTGGGTGCCGGTCGGTGGCATGTGGGTGGAGGCCGACGGCAATCTCCCGGGCGGTGAGGCGCTGGCCCGTCAACTCGTGTACGGGCGGCGCTTCTTCGCCGAGGAGCTGGGCGTCACGACGGACGGCGTCTGGCTGCCCGACTCCTTCGGCTACACCGCCGCCTACCCCCAGCTGGCGACCCTCGCGGGCGCCCGCTGGTTCCTCACCCAGAAGCTGTCGTGGAACGAGACCAACCGGCTGCCGCACCACACCTTCGACTGGGAGGGCATCGACGGCACCCGGATCTTCACCCACTTCCCGCCCATCGACAGCTACAACGCCGAGCTGACGGGCGCCGAACTCGCCCACGCCGAGCGGAACTTCGCCGACAAGGCGACGGCGGGACACTCGTTGGCCCCGTTCGGCTTCGGCGACGGCGGCGGCGGCCCGACCCGGGAGATGCTGGAGCGCGCCGCCAGGCTGCGCGATCTGGAGGGCTCGCCCCGGGTGCGCCTCTCCGACCCGGGCGCCTTCTTCGCCGAGGCCAGGGCCGAGTACGAGGAGCGGGACGAACGGCTCCCCGTCTGGCGCGGCGAGCTGTATCTGGAGACGCACCGGGGCACCTACACCAGCCAGGCCCGCACCAAACGCGGCAACCGGCGCGCCGAGTCGCTGCTGCGCGAGGCCGAACTCTGGTCCGCCACGGCCGCGTTGACGGCCGGCTTCGCCTATCCGTACGAGCGGCTCAGCGAGCTGTGGCGGCGGGTGCTGCTCAACCAGTTCCACGACATCCTGCCGGGCACCTCCATCGCCTGGGTGCACCGCGAGGCCGAGCAGCTCTACGGCGAGATCCACGCCGAGCTGGAGCGGATCATCGGCCAGGCGCTCGCCGCGCTGGTCCCCGACCAGGACGCCGGCGACGCGGTCACCGTGTTCAACGCCGGCCCGTTCGACCGCACCGGCGTCGCCGTGCTCCCGGCCGGCTCCCCCGCGCCCGCAGGGGCGCAGCGGCTCGCCGACGGCCGGATCGCGCTCCCCGCCCGCGCGCCGGCGCTCGGCGCCGGCGCATCGGCGCCCGCCCCGGCACCCGCGCCGGTCACGGTCACCGACGCGGACGGCGAAGTGCTGCTGGACAACGGGCTGGTGCGGGTGCGGATCGACGCCAGGGGCCTGGTCACCTCGCTCTACGATCCGGCCGCCGACCGGGAGACCATCGCCCCCGGCGCGGCCGGCAACCTGCTCCAGATCCACCCGGACCACCCCACCAGGTGGAGCGCCTGGAACATCGACCGCTCCTACCGCGAGGTCGTCGAGGACCTCGACCTGGCCGAGTCGGTCACCCTCGTCGACGCGGGACCGCGGCTGGCCGTCGTCCGGGTGGCGCGCGCCTTCGGCGCCTCCCGGCTGACGCAGCACCTCGAACTGGTCGCCGGCAGCCGCAGGTTGACGGTGCGCACCGATATCGACTGGCAGCAGCGGGACACCGTGCTCAAGGCCGCCTGGCCGCTGGACATCCACGCCGAGCACGAGAGCGCCGAGATCCAGTTCGGCCATGTGCGCCGCCCCACCCACACCAACACCAGCTGGGACGCGGCCCGTTACGAGCTGTGGCAGCACCGCTGGCTGCATGTCGGGGAGCACGGCTGGGGCGCCGCCGTCCTCAACGACTCCACCTACGGCCATGACATCGCCCGCGACACCAGGCCCGAGGACGGCGGCACCACGACCACCGTCCGGCTCAGCCTGCTGCGCGCCCCGCACAGCCCCGACCCCCAGGCCGACCGGGGGCGGCACAGCTTCGCCTACGCCATCGAGCCCGGCGCCGATCTGGCCGCCGCGCTCGCCGGCGGCTACGACCTCAACCTCCCGCCGCGCGCCCGCCCCGGCGCGGTGGACGTCGCGCCGCTGGTCGCGGTCGACAACGACCAGGTGGTGATCGAGGCGGTCAAGCTCGCCGACGACCGCTCGGGCGATCTGGTCGTGCGCCTCTACGAGGCCCATGGCGGCGCCGCCCGCGCCACCCTCACCCCCGCCTTCCCCCTCGCCCGGGCCGCCGACTGCGATCTGTTGGAGAACCCGGAAGGTCACCACCCGATCCACCCGCACCACCCCGCGATCCCGTTGCGGCTCCGGCCGTTCGAGATCCGCACTGTTCGGCTCACTCCGTCCCCCAGGAACCGGGAGGAAGTCCGTGCCCCTGTCAGTGAGTTTCCCTAGGAGATCGAGGGCCAGGCTCCGCCGCACCGTCCCCGTGGCGCTGCTGGGCCTTGCCCTGGTCGGCCCGCTGCCGGCCGCCCACGCCCAGCCGGCCGGCTCGACACCGGCGGAGGCGGACCCCGTCGGCCTGCTGATGTACCCGGAGGGCGTCGGCGCCGACCTCGGCCCCGAGGCCACCACCCTGGGCCTGGCCGCCACGGCGGGGGAGAACGAGGAGGGGCTGGTCACCGGCGAGTTCGACGGCCGGGGCTACTGGGCGACCGACCTGGCCGCCGGCACCGACCACCTGGCGCTGACCGCCGACGACGAGTGGCTGGCCGCGCTGCCCCAGGCGGCGTCCCGGGTGGTCAGCGTCACCTACCGGGACACCGGGGCCGACGAGCTGCTGCTGAACAGCGGCGACGCCGAACTGCGGCTGCCGGTCGCGGGCGAGGACGGCTGGCGCACCGCGGCCCTTGAGCTGCCACCCGAGGCGGACGGCTCGTTCCGGCTCTCCGGCGAGGACGGCGGCGAACCGGCCGATATCACCGTCGCCGCCGTCCGGATGGGCATCGCGGGCGCCAACGCCACGCTGGGCCCGGCGCCCAGCGGGGACCGGGTGGTCTTCACCGCCGGCGACAACGCGGCGGGCCTGGTCACCGGCGACCACGAGGGCCGCACCTACTGGCGCACCGACCGCGCCGCCGGCACCACCTACTTCTACGCCAATGTCGCCGACACCCACGCCTACGCGGTGACCGGGCAGACGCTGGTCAGCGTGGACTACCTGGACGACGGCCCCGGCAGCGTCGAGTTGCAGTACGACTCCCCCGAGGCCGCGTTCAAGGCGGCGGACCCGGCCCGGCAGGGCGGCACCGGCGAGTGGCTCACCCACACCTTCGCGCTGGACGACGCACAGCTCACCAACCGCGCCAACAACAACGACTTCCGCCTCGCCCCCGGCGGCGGGGACGACGTCCAACTCACCGTGGCCGCCGTCCGGATCGCGGTGCTCGCCGACGGCCTGGAGCCCACCGCGGGACTTCTCCGCCACCTCGACCACGCCGAACGGGTGCTCGGCACCGTCCGCGAGGGCGACCGGGACGGCCAGTACCCGCCGGGCACCCGCGACGCGCTGCGCGCCGTCATCGACACGGCCCGCGCCGTCGCCGACGACCCCGCGACCACGGAGGAGCGGGCCAAGGACGCGCTGCGCACCCTGCACCAGGAGTTGACCGCCGCCCAGGCCACCGCCCACAGCACCAACCTGGCCCGTGGCGCCGCGATCACCGCGAGCAGCGGTGCGGCGCCGGAGGCGGCCGTCGACGGCTCGCTCGACACGGCGTGGCACAGCTCCGAGGCCGGGCAGGGCGAGTGGCTCACCGTCGACCTGGGCGAGGCGACGCCAGTCAACGACGTGCGGCTCTCCTTCGCCGACCGCTACCCGTCCGCGTTCACCGTCCAGACCTCCCTCGACGGCGAGGAGTTCACCGACGTCAGGGAGGGCGGCGGCACCGGGCCCGACCGGGGCGTCCGGGTGCGGTTCGACACCGTCGACGCCCGCCATGTCCGGGTCGCCCTGCACGGCTACGGCGAGGGCGCCACCCGGCAGACCGTCACCGAGTTCGAGATCCGCGAGGAGCGCGTGGTCACCCCCGAACCCCGGCTGGTGGAGACGGAGTTCCCCACCGACGACTGGATCGTGGCCGACTTCGACGCCACCGACTTCGGCGCCGACCCCACCGGTGAACGGGACTCGACGGACGCCATCCAGCGGGCCGTCCACGCCTGCGTGGACGCCGGCGGCGGCACCGTCTGGCTGCCGTCGGGGAGCTATCTGGTCACCGACACCATCGAGGTGCACGCCTTCTGCACGGTGCGCGGCGACCGCAACCCCGACTACCTGGGCCAGGCGGACGCCGAGTTGGGCACCGTCCTGCTGGCCGATCTCGCGCCGGGCGACGACGGGCCCAGCCTCTTCCGGATCGGCGGCAGCGCCGGCGTCATCGGCGTGAGCACCTACTACCCGAACCAGAGCGCGGCGGAGCCCGTCCCCTACAACCACACCTTCGAGATCCCGGGCCGGGCCTGGATCGGCAACGAGAACTACATGATGGCCACCGTCGCCGAGGTGACCCTGCTCAACTCCTACCGGGGCATCGGGATCTCCACCATGCCAAGCGACCAGGGCGAGGCCCCGTCCGGCGGCCAGACCCACGAGTCCACCACGCTGCGCGACATCCAGGGCACCGCGCTCTTCGAGGGCGTCCGCGCCTACAACGGCGCCGACGTCGGCACCTGGCAGAACGTGCACCTCAACAACCGCTTCTGGGCCGAGGCGCCCACCGCCTACGACCCGCCGGAGCGCGCCGCGCTCGACGCCTGGACCCGCGCCAACGGCACCGGGCTCGTCCTGGGCGACCTGGAGTGGGACGAGTTCATCGACATCGGCGTCGCCGACTACCGGATCGGCATCGACGTGGTGGAGGGCCAGCGGATCAACTTCGCCGGCTCCCTCGTGCGGACGGAGGTCCGCGACACCGATATCGCCGTGCGCACCGCCGACTTCACCTCCCGCTGGGGCTTCGGCCTGGTCGACAGCGTGTTGGAGGGCAGCGAGGCGTCCGTCCAGAACCGGGGCGAGCTGTATGTGAAGCTCACCGACACCGAACTGGTCGGCCCCACCAGCGGCACCGTCTACGAACTCCCGGGCGAGGCCCCCGCCTACGAGCCCGCCACCACCCCCAGGGCCGAGCGCGGCGTGCTCCAGGTGACGGACGCCCCGCGCGGCGTGGGCGTGCTGCCCGAGACGGACGCGACCGACGCCCTCCAAGCGACGCTGGACGCGGCCTCGGCCGACGGCGGCGGCATCGTCTACCTGCCGGCCGGCTGGTACCGCGTCGACGGCCACCTCAGGGTGCCGGCCGACGTGGAGTTGCGCGGCTCCTCGCCGATCGCCCACCGCGATCTGCTGGGCGCCAGCGGCGGCACCGTCCTCTTCGCCCGCGAGGGCCGGGGCACGGACGACCCCGAGGGCGCGACCGCGCTGATCACCCTGGACGGCGACCGGGCCGGCGTGCACGGGCTGCGGGTGTTCTATCCGGAGAACAACCCGGGCGACGAGGAGGGCCTGGCGCCCTACCCGTTCACCGTCCGGGGCAACGGCACCGGCACCTATGTGGTCAACGTCGGCATGCCCAACGCCTGGAACGGCGTGGACATGGCCACCCACCGCAACGACGGCTTTGTGATCCGCAAGCTCTCCGGCGCGTTCCTGGCCGGCGGCATCACCGTCGGCGACAGCGCGGGCGGCCGGATCGAGGGCGTGCTCTCCAACGGCAACGCCACCGCCCGTGTCGGCTACGCGCTGCCGGACTGGGGCCTGGAGAACCAGATCTTCCCGCAGGTCATCGACACCTACACCCGCGCCCAGTCCGATCTGGTCACGGTGGCGGGGGCGAGGGACCTCCAGACGCTGAACGTCTTCGGCTACGGCTACCACAGCGCGCTGGTGGTCGAATCGGGCGAGGTCACCGCGTTCAACCTGGGCTCCGACAACCTGCACGAGGAGGGCTACACCGTCCACGCCGGCGAGGACGCCGAGGTCACCGCCGTCAATGTGATGCGCTACAACGGCACCACCAGCACGGGCCCGGTGACCCTGCTCAATGTGATGGCGCTCTACATGGTCAACCACCCGGTCACCGCCGAGGCCGCCCCCGAGGACGGCGGCACGGTCACCGTCCGGGGCAACATGACCGAGCCGGGCGCCTACGAGGAGGGCAGCGAGATCACCGTCACCGCCGAGCCGGCCGACGGCTTCCGCTTCGACCACTGGGAGTCCGACGGCGAACCCCTGTCCACCGAACCGACGTTGACGCTCCCCGTCACCGCCCCCACCACCCTGGAGGCCCACTTCACCGAGAGCTGACCCCCACCGGGTCGGCGGGCTTCCGTGATGTCATCGGGAGCATGACACTGCACACGCTGCTCGACGCGGCCGGTTTCGACGCGATCTCCGTCGGACCGGCCGCCGGCGGGGTGATCGCGGACGCCGGCATCGCCCGACTCGGCGACGGACGACGGGTGTTCGCCAAGACCGTGACGGGGGACCTCCCCGGCCTCTTCGCGGTGGAGGCCGAAGGGCTGGCCGCGCTGCGCGACGAGGGCGGCCAGGCCGTCCCCGACGTCCACCATGTCTCGCCGACGCTGCTGGTCCTGGCGGCGCACCAACCGGCGCCCGACGAGCCCGCGTTCTGGGCCGCCCTCGGCCACCGGATCGCCGCGCTGCACACCCGCACCGTCGCCGACCGCTTCGGCTGGCACCGCGACGGCTGGCTGGGGCGCCTGCGGCAGGACAACACGTGGGACACCGACGGCCACCGCTTCTTCGCCGAGCGGCGCGTGCTGCGCTGGCTCACCGAGCCGGCCGCGGACGCCGCCTTCGACGCGGCCGACCGCCACGCCATCGAGGCGCTCTGCGCCGCGCTGCCCGAACTGGTTCCGGCGCAGCCGCCGTCGCTCACCCACGGGGATCTGTGGCGCGGGAACGTGGTGGCGACCGCCGAGGGCGAGCCGGTGCTGATCGACCCGGCCGTCTCCTCCACCTGGCCCGAGGTCGACCTCGGCATGTTCTGGTGCTCGCCGCGCCCGCCGGCGGCCGACGCCTTCTTCGCCGCCTACGCCGAGTCGGCGCCGCTGCTCGACGGCTGGCGGGAGCGGATGCCGCTGATGTACCTGCGGGAGCTGATGAGCGTGGTCGCGCACGACGCCGACACCTGGGGCGCGGCCAGGATGGTCAGGGAGCTGGCCGCGCCCTTCCGCCGACGTTGACGGGGGCCTCCTCAGCAGACGCCGTCGGTCGGCTTGGGGTTGGCCAGCCGGAACAGGGGGCGCAGCCGGAGGCCGAACCAGGTGCCGGCCAGCGCGGTGAGGCCCCAGATCCAGCCGTGCAGGCTGCCCGAGGCGATCCCGGCGAGGTAGGCGCCGATGTTGCAGCCGCCGGCCAGCCGGGCGCCGATGCCCATCAGCACGCCGCCGAGCACCGCGGCCACGGCGGTGCGCCACGGCACGCCCCGGTGCAGCGCCCAGGTGCCGCCGAGCGAGGCGGCGACGGCGGCGCCGATCATGATCCCGATATCGGTCAGGCTGTTCTTGTCGGCGAGCACGGGACCGGCCAACATGTCGGCGTTGCCCGGCTGTTGCCAGAACGTCCAGCTCTCCGGGTGTCCACCGAGCGCGCCCACCAGCTCGCTGCCCCAGAGGGCGAAGGCACTGGTCACGCCCCAGGCGCCACCGGAGACCAGCAGCACCCCCGCGCCCAGCACCGCCAGCGCCACGGCGCCGGCCGCCAGCGGCCAGGAGCCGCGCACCGCGCGCAGCGCCGCACCCCTGGCGGTGGGCACCGCGCCGACCGGCGGCGGCGTGCGGCGGCGCTGGACGAGGCGGGTCAGGGCGTAGATGCCGAGCAGCGCCAGGATGGTGACGCCCCAGGAGCCGAACCAGCCGACATGGTCGGAGAGCACGAACGGGTCGAGCGCCGGCAGATCGTTCCAGAGGTCGAACTGCCAGGCGGCGATGGTCGATCCGGCGATGAAGCCGCCGAGGGTGAGCACGATCGAGGTCTGTCCCGAGCCCACGGCGAAGAGCGTGCCCGAGGCGCAGGCGCCGCCCAGCTGCATGCCGATGGCGAAGACGAACGCGCCCAGCAGCAGGCCGATCCCGATCGGTCCAGCGGAGGGCGCGGGCTCGGAGCCGAAGAGCCCGGTGCCGGTGCCGATGATCAGCGCGAAGAGGGTCGCCGTGGTGCCCAGCAGCAGCGTGTGGGCGCGCAGCCCGGCGCCGTTGCCGACGGCTATCAGCTGGCGCCAGGCGGAGGTGAAGCCGAACCGGGAGTGGAAGAGCGCGAAGCCGAGGCCGAGCCCGAGGAGCAGCAGCACGCCGGGCTTGGCGCCGTGCCGGGCGAACACGTAGGCGTCGAGCCCGGCGGCGAGCAGCCCGGCGACGGCCAGCGGGCCGCGCCGCACCGGCGGCGCCTCCGGCGGCGTGGGCGGCGGCACGCGGGTGGGGGAGTGGGAGAGCCAGGCGACGGCGGGGGGCGACGAGGGCGGCGGGGACACGGTGGTCATGGGGACTCCAGCGGCGGACGTGCGTGGGGGGTGAGCGGGCGCTACCGGGGAGCGCGGAGCGGAGCGGGCGCGACGGTGCGCCGGACGGTCCGGGACGGGTCAGCGGCGACAGAGGCCGTCGTCGACGCGGCAGGCCGAGCCCGCGAAGAGCGCGAGACACAGAGAACGGCCGGGTGCGAACATGCGCGCCATCCTAAATGTCCCGGCTCGCGAGGGGGACCCCCGGGTTGTCCATCTCACGTCACCCCCGGGACAGCCGCTAATCAAGTTTGACTAACGGGGTCGGGGGGTGGTGTCGTGAGCGGCGAACCGACGCCGTCCCCCGGCGCGGCGCCCCGGCGAGAGGCCAGAACGTGACGGAGTCCGTGATCCCCCTGCTGCCCTGCCTGTCCCTGGACGAGACCCTCGACTTCTACCGCGCGCTCGACTTCGAGGTCACCTTCCACCAGCCCAAGCCCTACCCCTTCGGCGCGGTCCGCCGAGGCGGCATCCAGTTGCAGTTCTTCGGGATGCGGGGCTACGACCCCGCGCGGGGCTACGGCGGCGCCTACGTCAACACCGACGACGTGGACACGCTCCACGCCGCCTTCCGCGCCGGCCTCAAGCGGGCCACCGGACGGGTCCCCACCCGGGGGCTGCCGCGCCTCGGCACCCCGCGCGACATGAGCTACGGCGTGCGGCAGTTCCTGATGACCGACCCCGGCGGCAACACCCTGCGGTTCGGCCAGCCGATCTCCGACGACTTCACCCTCCGCGCGATCCCCAGCGAGCGCTACGCCCGCGCCCTGCACCAGGCCCTGCTGCTGGGCGTCTCCAAGGGCGACCACACGGCCGGCGCCCGGATCATCGACCACGCGCTGGCCGCCGACGGCGCCCCGCCCGCCCTGCTGCTGCTGCGGTTGCTGGTGCTGCGCGCCGAGTTGGCCGTCGCGCTCGACCAGGACGAGGCGGCGGCCGGCTGGCTGGCGCGGGCCGAGGAGGTGCCCCTCGACGCGGCGGACCGCGCGTCGCTCGCCGACGAGCTGGGCCGCCTCGACGAACTGCGCGCCACGCGGCGCCAGGACGACCTGCCCTAACCTGGAAGGCCCAGCGGAGGTGTGAGGCGAGGAGGCCGTCAGCGATGACCGAGCGCAAGCCACCAGGGGTCACCTTCGAGTCCTGGGTGGACAAGCAGATCAGGGAGGCCGAGGAGCGCGGCGACTTCGCCGATCTGCCGGGCCGGGGCAAGCCGCTGCCCGGGCTCTCCGAGCCCTATGACGAGCTGTGGTGGATCAGGGAGAAGATGGTCAAGGAGAACCTCTCCTCCCTGCCGCCCACCCTGGTGCTGCGCAAGGAGGCCGAGGACGCGTTGGCCGCCGCGCTGGCCGCGCCCACCGAGCGGGCGGCGCGCCGGATCGTGGCGGAGATCAACGAGCGGATCGAGGCGGGCGTTCGGCAGCCGATGGACGGGCCGCCGCTCAACCTCGTCCCCTTCGACGTCGAGCG
Source organism: Streptomyces profundus (assembly GCF_020740535.1). Classification (NCBI taxonomy): domain Bacteria; kingdom Bacillati; phylum Actinomycetota; class Actinomycetes; order Kitasatosporales; family Streptomycetaceae; genus Streptomyces; species Streptomyces profundus. The sequence continues at coordinate 1,793,397 of NZ_CP082362.1, read as the reverse complement.
GGTCGTCAGCGACTGGCGCGCGGGGGTCGCCGAGCGGCTGCGCGACAGCGCGAGCTGAGTCACTCCCGCAGATGCTCGGGGCAGCCCACGGGGGTGCCTGACGGCGCCCCGTCCCGCTCGGTCAACGCGCGGGCGTAGTCCTCGCCGGTGCCCCGGAGCCGGCGTTCGGAGAATCCGCCGTCCCGCGCGCAGCCCTGGGGCGAGAAGTAGACGACGGGGTAGTCCGCCGGGTCCGCCTGGGCGGCGGTGATCTCGAACGGCTGGCCGCCGGGCCCGGCGAGCGTCATGGTGTGGCCCTCGCCCGCCACCTCGTAGTGCACGCGGTAGGTCCAACGGCAGTGCCCGCGCTCGGCGTCGGCGCCGAGCAGGAACGCCACCGTCTCGTTGTGGTCGAGCGTCACATGCTGGGCGCTCGGGCCGGTGAAGTAGGGCCCGGTGTCCTCGCCGGCCTCGGTGGTGCCGTGCAGCCGGGGGAGCGGGTCGTCGATGGTCACGGTCAGCTGGATCACCGGGCCGCCGCCCTCGCCCTGGGTCAGCACCAGCGGCCCCGACAGCGGCTCCGCGCAGCCGCCGCCGACCAGCTCGGGCACGATGTCGGTGATCCTGACCCGCTGTTGGGCCCGCCCCTCGATGGTGACCACCCACTGCCCCGCGCCCACGTCGACCAGATCCAGGGCGTCCGTCCAGGAGCCGTCCGCCAACGCGCCGTCGATCTCCGTGGCGTTGGCGTCCCGCACCAGCCAGGTGCCGGCCTCGCGCACCGGGCGGACGGTGATCACGTCGATGGCCTCGGCCGGGGAGACCCGGTCCGGCACCCGGTCGAGCGGCAGAATCGCCCCGATGGTGGCGCCCAGCACATCCTGGAACGTGGTGGTGGCGACCACCAGCAGCACGCCCACGATCCAGCCCGCCGGACTCCGCCAGAGCCGGCCGAGCCGCGATCCGTTCGGCGCCTCCTCGTCCTCGCGGCGTGCCCGACCGGACGCACCCCGGCGCACGCTGCTGCGGGTGAGCGCGCCACCGGGCCGCACGCGCCGTCCCCGCACGCCGCGCCCGCCACCCACTCGACCGTCACCCGGCATGGGCCATCGCTCCTTCCGCCGGGCGCGGCGCCCCGGCCCCGGGGCGACCGTGCCGCGCCCGCTCCCACCAGAGCAGCGCCACGCCCGGCAGCCACCCCCAGAGCACACCGAACCGCGTCGCCTCCAACAGCGGCTGCACAAAGAACAGTTCGGGGCTGACCTCGGTCGCGATATCGGCGAACAGCCACCGCTCAAGCACCGCCGCCGCCGCGCCGGCCAGCAGGGTGGCGGCCCAGCCGAGCGCCACCAGCGCCACCGGGCCAGCCGGCCCTGGCGCCCACCGCAGCCGGTCGAGCAGCCAGCCCAGCACCACCAGCAGCGCCACCGCGACGGCCAGCGTCGCCAACCAGGCGGCCACCGGCTCCCGTTCCAGCGGGCGCAGCCGCAGCGCCGGATAGAGCGCGCCCGACCACCGTTCGACCAGCGAGGGCGGGGGCGGCGCGTAGACCTCGGGATCGACGAACAACTCATCGCGCCGGTACGGCTCCACCACGCCGTGCTCCATCGCGCGCCCGCCGGCCACGGCGAGCAGCAGCACCGGGCAGAGCGCGGCCAGCGCCGCGTCCCGGCGCGCACGCCCCCTCGGCGCGCCGGCGCGCGGCGCCCGGCCGAACGCCACCCGGTGCATCGCCCGGCAGAGGAACCCGAACGAGCGCCTCGGCGGCCGGGTCCACCGCCTCAGCAGCCACAGCCAGGCGACGAACAGCCGCCACTCCAGCCAGAAGACCACCAGCAGCAGCGCCGCCAGCACGGAGAACGAGGCGCCGGCCGCCTCGCTGGCGCCGACGGCCAGCGCCGAGGCCACCAGGTCGGCGTCCACTCCGCCGGACAGATCGGCCAGCCACAGCAGATCGCTCAGCAGATCGGCGACGGCGCCGGCGAAGAGCGCGGCGGCCAGCGTCAGCAGCAGCCCGCGCCCGGTGGGCCCCGGCCGGGGCGAGGACCGCAGCACGCCGTAGGCCAGCGCGCCGAAGACCACGAGAAAGACCAGCCGGGGCAGCCAGTGCTCCGGCGCGCCGCTCTCGATCACCGTGAACGGACCCAGGTCCAGCCCGAACAGGCTCAGTCGCATCAGCTGGCCATCGGCCCGCAACCCGTGCTGCGCCCAGGCCAGCACCAGCGGCGGGGCCAGGCTCACCAGCACAACGACCAGGCTGGCCAGGCGGGTTGGCGGCCCGACACACATCCGGCCACCCCCTGTCACCGCCGGCTCGCCGCCAGCATAGGGCGCGACGCCGAGGGCCCACGTCCGTTCGGGCGGGAACGTGGCCCCTCGGCGGTGTGTCGGTCAGGCGGTCGTGCGGCTCCTGCGGGCGAGGACGACGGCGCCGACGCCGGCGACCAGGACGACGCCGCCCACGGCCGCGGCCACGGGCAGCGCCGACGAGCCGCCGGTCGCGGCCAGTTCGCGGTCGTCGTCCGCGTCGCCGTCCGAACCGGTCTGCGGCTGGGGGGCGTTGGGCTCGGGGCTGGGCTCCCCTGGCTCCGACGGCTCCGGGTCGGTCGGCTCCGGCTCCTCGTCGGCCACGATCAGCGCCCACTGCTCCGCGCGCTCCGCGGTGTAGCAGGTGTAGTGGTCCTCGCTGCCCTCGGCGCCGTGGAAGCGGGCGCTGACGGTGACATCCACCCAGCCCGGCCGGTTCAGGTGGCCGCGGGTGCGGATCTGCGCCTCGCCGGTCTCGCCCGGCGCCAGCTCCGCGATCTCCCCGAAGTGCCCGTCGTAGGAGTCGCTCTCCCACGGCACCTCGCGCCACTCGTCGTCCACCCACCACTGGAGGTTGAACGGGTACGGCTCGTCGACACCGTCGTTGCTGTTGTACCAGGCGGTGGTCCTGGTGTAGATCGGGCCGATCGGCTCGTCGGTGCCGTTGTGCACCTGGTAGGTGTACTCCTGCCACTCCTCGGGCGCCGTCACCTCCTCGGGGACGCCCTCCAGGAAGACGCTGATGTCCTCCGCGCGCTCGACCTCGTCGCACCAGGGCATCTCGCTCGTCGGCGGCTCGATCGAGGCGCTGGCGGCGTGGGCCGGCGAGGCGGCGAGCAGCAGCGCGGGCAGGGAGACGGCGCCCACCGCCACTGCTGCGGCGGTACGGCGGTGGAAGGGACGGTTCATACGAACTCCTCGTCAGGCGGCCCGTGGCCAGTGTCGTCTCGTTCGACGGATCGTCCCGGCGCCGGGTTGCCCCCCAGTTGTCACGAGCGTGTCACGATGCCACCGCCGGCCGTTCCCCCGGACCCGCGCGTCCGTTCACCTGACGCTCACCCGCGCCTCACCTCCGCGCGGGTCGGCGTCCAGCGTTCAGGCAGCCGCGTGCCGGGTGTGCAGGTGGCCTTCGCGGGGGAAGGCGGGTGGCAGCGACGGGAGCAGCCGGTCGAAGGTGTAGCCGCACTTCTCCGCGACCCGGCAGGAGGCCCCGTTGTCCACCTGGTGGAACAGGTCGATGCGGGTCAGCCCCTCGGCGCGGAACGTGTCGAACGCCCAGGTGGTGAGCGTCTCCAACGCGCGGGGGGCCACGCCCCGGCCGCGCGTCCACGCCGCCGTCCAGTAGCCGACATCGGCCGACGGCTTGCCGGCCGCGACCGTTTTGAGTACCACATGGCCCGCCAGCCGGGGCGCCGCCCCGTCCCGGTCCGCCGCCAGGACGGCGAAGGCGAAGCGCTCGCCCGTGGCCCAGCCCCGCTCCTGGGCGCGCACCCAGCGCAGCGCGTCGTCCGCGCTCGTCAGCGGATCGACGATCCAGTGCCGCATCGCCGGATCCCGGTGGATCTCGACCAGTTCGGGCGCGTCCGCCACGCTCCAGGGACGGAGGACGAGCGCGGCGGCCGTCGGCGTCGCGGCCACATCGAGGCGGCATTCGGGGTCCCGCGGTAGGCCGTTCATACTGCGGCTCACCGTAGCCCCGCCCCGCCGCCGCCCCCGGAGGCGGGTGTCACACCTCCGCGCGGGTGGCCTCGCGGGGCGGCGTCCCGTCGGCGGATTCGGATGCGGACTCGGGCGCGGCGAGCGGCCGGACCGGGATGGTGGCGGCGACGGCCGCCGCGGCCAGCGCCACGCCGGCGCCGATCAGCAGCGCCACCCGGAACCCGTTCTCGGACGGCAGCGCGAACCCGCCGAACTCCGTGGTCAGCTGGGCCAGTACGACGCCCATCACGGCGGCGGCGACGGACGAGCCGATGGAGCGCATCAGCGCGTTGAAGCTGTTGGCCGAGCCGGTCTCCGACTGCGGGACGCCGCTCATGATCAGCGCGGGCATCGCGCCGTAGGCGAGGCCAACGCCGCTGTTGCAGATCAGCGTCACGGCCAACAGGCCCCAGGTCGAGCCGAGCAGCACCAGCGCGGAGAGATAGCCGGCCGCGATCGCCAGACTGCCAACGGCCAGCGTGACCTTGGGCCCCCTGGCGGCCGAGAGCCGCGCGCCGAACGGCGCCATGGCCATCATCATCAGCCCGGCGGGCGCCATCCACAGGCCCATGGCGATCATCGACTGGCCGAGGCCGTAGCCGGTGGCCTCGGGCAGTTGGAGCAGCTGGGGGATGACCAGCGACTGCGCGTACATCGAGAAGCCGACGAGCACCGAGGCCGCGTTGGTCAGCAGGATCTGCGGCCGTCCGTTCACCCGCAGGTCGACCAGCGGGTCCTTGACGCGCAGCTCCCAACGCGCCCACAGCGGCAGCAGGATCAGCGCGGCGGCGAACAGGCCGAGCGTGGTGGCGCTGGACCATCCCCAGTCGGCCCCCTTGGAGACGGCCAGCAGCAGGCAGACCAGGGCGCTGCCGAGGCCGACCGCGCCCAGCACGTCGAACGGCGCCCGGGTGGTCGACACCCGGCCGGACGGGACGAAGAGCCAGATCAGCGTTCCCACCAGCAGGCTGAACCCGGCGGTCACCCAGAACAGCGCCCGCCAGCTGGCGTGTTCGGCGACCGCCGCCGCGAACGGCAGGCCGAGGGCGCCGCCGACGCCCATGGAGGCGCTCATCAGCGCGATGGAGGTGCCCAGCCTCTCCACCGGCAGCACGTCGCGCAGCAGGCTGATGCCCAGCGGGATCACGCCCATGCCCAGCCCCTGGAGACCACGTCCGACGATCATCGGACCGACCGAAGAGGTGAGCGCGCAGAGCACGGAGCCAGCGACCATGGGGACGGTGGAGGCCAGCAGGATTCTCCGCTTGCCGTACATGTCGCCGAGCCGCCCGGAGACGGGGGTGATCACGGCGGCGGCCAGCAGGGTGGCGGTGATCACCCAGGACGCGTTCGACGAGCTGGTGCCGAGGATGTTCGGCAGTTCCCCGATCAGCGGGACCACCAGGGTCTGCGTGAGCGCGGCCACGATGCCGGCGAGGGCGAGGATTCCGACGATGCGGCCGGAGCGCGCTTCGGTGTTGGGGCCGTCCACTGTTCTCCCTTGTGCTGGGTCTGCCATGCGGTGTGCATCATACACATTGCATGTATCATGCATGTGGCATGTATGGTGCATATCGCCTGTGGTATACCTGCTCGTCAATCCGGCCCCACCCGGCGGGCCGGCGGCGGCTCTACCCGGTGGGCCAGCAGAAGGAGGACGCGCGGCGTGGAGAAGCCCACCCATCTCATCGAGTTCGAGGCCATGCTGTTCACACGGCACACGATCCCGTTCAACGCCCGCAAATGGGGCGCCGACCGGGAGTTGGACCGCAGCGCCTATGTGCTGCTGAGCCGCATCCAGATCGACGGGCCGCTCTCCATCAGCCAGCTCAGCCAGGCCTTCGGCCTCGACGTCTCCACGCTCAACCGGCAGACCGCGGCCATGCTCAGGAGCGGCGTCGTCGAACGCATCCCGGACCCCGAGGGCGGCGTCGCCCGCAAGTTCAGCATCACCGTCGAGGGCGAACGCCGGCTCGAAGCGGACCGCGCCCGCAGCGTCCGATCGCTGGGGCGGGTCATGGCCGACTGGACGCCGGATGAGATCGCCCAGTTCGCCGGCTTCCTCAAGCGCTTCAACGGGGACATCGAACGCCTGGAGGGCCGCCCCTGGCCCCGCCCCTGAGCGTGCCGCTCAGGCGGGGAACTCCCGCAGGAAGGAGAGCAACAGCCGGGCGGTGACGTCCGGTTGCTCCACCGCCGGCAGATGCCCGACGCCCCCGAGCCGACTCAGCCGCCCGTCGGGCAGCTCGGCGGCCAGCCGCTCCGCGATCCGCCGGAAGTCCGGCACATCCGCCTCGCCCACCGCCACCAGCGTCGGCGTCCGCACCGCCCCGAGGTCGTCCGCGAGATCCGGCTTGGCGCTCTCCTCGAACTCGTCGGTCAGCGACTGGTTGACGAGGGCGACCCGCATCGCCTCGCGCAGCGTCTCTCCGTGCGCCCGCAGCGTCGCGTCCCACGGCCGCGCCGGGCCGCGCACCCACATGTCGAGGTTCAGCTCCACCGCCGCCGCCACGTCGCCCCGTTCCAGCGCCGCCTCCTCGGCGTCGCCGTAGGCGCCCATCTCCGCGGACCAGTCCCAGCTCAGCAGCGGCGGGTTCAACAGCGCCAGCGAGGTCAGCCGCGCACCGTGCACGGCGGCGAACTCGCACGCCACCCGGCCCCCGTTGGACGCGCCCACCATCGCCACCCGCTCCAGGCCGGCCGCGTCCAGCACCCGCAGCAGATCGCCGGCGCCGGTATACGGCTCGCCGGGCGGCGGCGACCCGCCGAAACCGCGCAGGTCCGGACGGATCACCCGGTGCTCGGCGGCGAGCGCCGGCACCACCCCGTCCCACATCCGGCGATCCGCCACGCCCGCGTGCACCAGCACCACGGGCGGCCCCTCCCCTTCCGTCTCGACTTCCAACAGGCCACCCGGAACGGGGACACGCTCGATCACGCCGGCTGACTCCTCAGCTGTACTTCGTCAATGGTGCCCCGCACCCTACGGCGCGGGGGCCGCCCGCGCCCCGCATTAAACGGCGGCGCGAGCGGCCCCTCCCCTGGCAGCCGTCAACGGGCCGCCCCCTCGGCCGCCTTCTCGGCCGCCTTCTCGGCCCGCGCCGGACCGCTCCGCAGCACGGTGAACGCCACCAGGAACGCCGCGGTCAGCAGCCCGGCACCGACCCGGAACGCCAGCTGGTAGCCGTCGGTCAGCGCCTCCGGCAGCGCCTCCCCCCGGGCCAGCGCGTCGCGGGTCCGCTCGGCGGCCAGCGTGGAGAGCACCGCCACCCCCAGCGCCATGCCCACCTGCTGCGTCGTGTTGAAGAGCCCGGAGACCAACCCCGCGTCCCGTTCCCCCGCCTGCGACATGCCCAGCGAGGTGAGCGCCGGCAGCGCGAGACCGAAGCCGCCCGCCAGGAACATCAGCGGCAGCAGATCGGTCACATAGTCCGCGTCGGTCGGCACCCGGGAGAGGAGGGCGAGCAGCGTGATCAGCGACGCGAGCCCGGCGAGCAGCACCCGCCGCTCACCGAAGCGGGCGTTGAGCCGCGCCGAGACCCCCAACGAGACGGTGCCGATCGCCACGGCCGCCGGCAGCATCGCCAGCCCGGTCGCCAACGCGCTGTAGTCCAGCACCTGTTGCAGGTAGAGCGCCAGGACGATCTGGAAGGAGAACAGCGCCGCGACCATCAGCATCTGCACCAGGTTCGCCCCCACCACGCTCCGGGAACGCACCACCCGCAGCGGCATCAACGGGATCGCGGCCCGCGCCTGCCGCACCACGAAGCCGACCAGCAACGCCACGGCCAGCGCGCCGAGCCCCAACGTCGAACCGGCCGTCCACCCGTGCTCCTCCACCCCGACGACGGCGTAGATCCCCAGCACCAGACCCGAGGTCACCAGCGCCGCGCCCCACAGGTCCGCGCCCTGGCGCAGCCCGAGACCACGGTCGGCCGGCAGCACGCGGACGGCGAGCCAGAGGGTGGCCAGGCCGATGGGGAGGTTGATCAGGAAGATCCAGTGCCAGCTGAGCACATCGGTCAGCACCCCGCCCAGCACCTGGCCGATGGAGGCCCCCGCCGCGCCGGTGAAGGCGAAGACGGCGATGGCCCTGGAGCGGGCGGTGCGCTCGGTGAAGAGCGTGACCAGAATGCCCAGGCTGACCGCCGAGGTCATCGCGGCGCCCACCCCCTGGAGGAACCGGGCCCCGATCAGCAGCCCCGAGCTGCCGGCCGCGCCGGCCAACACCGAGGCGACGGTGAAGACGCTGGTCCCGGTCAGCAACAGCCGCCTCCGGCCCAGCAGATCACCGAGCCGCCCGGTGAGCAGCAGCAGCCCGCCGAACGCGATCAGATAGGCGTTCACCACCCAACTCAGCCCGGCCGGCGTGAAGTTCAGATCCTGCTGGATGGCGGGCATCGCCACGGTCACGATGCTGCCGTCCAGCGTGATCATCAGCATCCCGGCGGCCAGCACCGCCAGCGCCAACGTGGGGCGCTCCACCGGGGGTTGACGAGGGGGAGTGGCTTCGGTCGTGGTGGTGGACGACGGCATGGGGACTCTCCTGTCGCGAGGCGATGAGCCACGAAGACGGCAACTGGAAAGACCGTAACAGATGGTTCTGTTGCAGACTATCTCTCTGGGTCCTACCTTCGGTGCCCGAACCGGCACCCGGGTCGGTAAAGTTGACCCTTGGGGCGCGAACGGGGGAGGCGCGGTGACAACGGCGGGCATTCCGATCCACCTGGTGCTGGACACGGGAGTCGGCGACCGTGCCCACGCCGAAGAACAACTCCAGTACCTCATCGACGAGTTGAGCCAGCTGGACGTGGCGAGCATCGAGCGTCCCACCGCGCCGGCGCCGCCTTCGGGCGCGCGCGGCCCGGGAGCCCTTGAGCTGAGCGCGCTGGTGATCGGCCTCGGCGGCAGCGGCGCCCTGCTCCCCGTGCTCGTCGGCCTCGTCCAGGACTGGCTGGCCCGCCGCCGAACCGGCACCATCCGCATCAGGATCGGCGACGACGAGATCGAACTCACCGCCTCCTCCGACGAGATGCGGCAACGCGCCCTGGAGGAGTTCCTCCGCCGCCACCAGGAGTGACCCGTGGCGAAGCGCGCCCTGATCATCGCGAACAGCCGGTACGACGACGACCACTTCGCCGCCCTCCCCGCGGCCACCGCGGACGCGACGGCCCTGGCCGAGGTCCTCGGCGCCCCCGACATCGGCGGCTTCGACGTCGACACCCTCACCGACGTCGAACAGCGCCCCGCGCTCCGCGCCCTGGAGTCGTTCCTCACCCGGGCGCACCCCGACGACCTGCTCCTCCTCCATCTGTCCCTGCACGGCTGGAAGGACCTGCGCAACCAGCTGTCCTTCGTCATGCGGGACACCGAGCGCGAACTCCCCGGCGCCACGGCCGTCGCCGGCCAGCAGGTCGGCGACTGGATGAGCGCGAGCCGCTCCCGCCGCATCGTCGTCCTGCTCGACTGCTGCTACAGCGGGGCGTTCCGGATCAACGGGCGACGCCGCGGCGGCGGGCCCCCCACCGTCGACGTCGCCGCGCCCCTCGGCGGCCACGGCCGGGTCGTGCTCACCGCGTCCACGGCGCTCCAGTACGCGTACGAGAGCGAGGCGGACGTCCACTACAGCCGCTCGCCCGCCGAACCGTCCGTCTTCACCTCGGCGGTCGTGCGCGGGCTGCGCGACGGCGCCGCCGATCTGGACGGCGACGGGCTCGTCTCCGTCCACGAGCTCTACGACTACGTGCACGAGCAGGTGCGGCGGCGGGTCGCCGACCAGACGCCGACGCTCAGCGTGGACAGCGCCCGGGGCACCATCCATCTCGCCCGCAACCCGCTCCACGGGGACATCGACCTGCTGGCCGAGGCGCGGGCCGCCGTGCGCGCCCCACAAGCCTGGCAGCGCATCGGCTCCCTCCATCTCGTCGAGCGGCTCCTCGGCAGCGTGCGCGAGGCGACCCGCGAAGTCGCCCGCTCGGCGCTACTCGACCTCGTCGGCGACAACGACCCCGAAGTCGCCCGGCGGGCACGGAAGTTGTGGCACCTGCGCGGCCTCGGGCCCATCCCGACGGCCCCCGGCCCCGCCGAGCCGGCGGGCGGGCGACCGGACGCGCCCGGCGCGCGGATCGTGGGCATCGACTTCGGCACCACCAACTCGGCGATCGGCGTCTTCGACGGCGACGACGTCCGGCTGATCCCCAACGCCGAGGGCGCGCTCACCACCCCCAGCCTGGTGGCCATCGCCGCCGACGGAAGCCTCCTCGTCGGCACCCCCGCCAAACGGCAGGCCCTCACCAACCCCGACCACACCGTGCGCTCGGCGAAGCTGAGACTGGGCACGGACTGGAGCATCACCCGGGGCGGCGTCCGGCTGACGGCGGGGGACGTCGCCCGGCTCATCCTCGCCCGCCTGCGGGCGGACGCCGAGGCCCACCTCGGCGGGCCGGTCGGCGGCGCGGTGCTGACGGTGCCGGCCACCTACGGCCTGGACCAGCGGGCCGCCCTGGTCCGGGCCGGGGAGGAAGCCGGGCTCAGCGTCGTCCGGATGGTCAACGAGCCCACGGCCGCCGCGATCACCTACGGCCTGGACCGGGAGGACAGCTCGGTGCTGGTCTTCGACCTCGGCGGCGGCACGCTCGACGTCTCCCTCCTTGAGGTGGGCGACAACGTGGTGGAGGTCAGGGCCACGGCGGGCGACAGCCACCTCGGCGGCGACGACTGGGACCAGCGGATCGTCGACCACCTCGTCGCGCGCGTCCGGGCCAGGCACGGCATCGATCTCGCCGACGACATCGCGGCGATGCGGCGGCTACGGGAGGCGGCCGAGACGGCGAAGATCGAACTGTCGGCGGCCCACACCACGGCCCTCCGGCTGCCCTGTCTCGCCGCCGGCCCCCGGGGACCGCTGCACCTCGAAGAGACCCTGACCCGCGAGGAGTTCGAGACGATCACCCGGGACCTGCTGGCACGCTGCCGCCGGCCCGTCGAGCACGCCGTCGCCGACGCCGGTCTCGCGCTCGCCGACATCGACCGGGTGATCCTCACCGGCGGCGCGGCCCGGACGCCCGCCGTGGGCGAGCTGGTCCGCCGGCTGACCGGCGACCGGGAGCCCTATCGCGGCCTGATCCCCGAAGGTGTCGTCACGGGCGCCGCGCTCCATGCCGGCGTGCTCTCCGGTTCCGTCAAGGACGTACTCCTCCTGGACGTCTGTTCCCTGTCGATCGGCGTCGAGGTGCGCGGGGGCGCGATGGTGAAGCTGATCGAGAGGAACACGACCATTCCCACCTCGCGGAGCGAGTACTTCTCCACGCACGTCGACGACCAACCGGCCCTGGTGCTGCGCTTCGTGGAGGGCGAGCGGAGGGAGGCCGACGCCAACCGGACCCTCGCGATCCTCGAACTGCCGCTGCCACCCGCCCCGGCCGGAACGCCCGAGATCGAGGTGACCGCCGTCCTCGACCCCAACGGCATCCTGTCCCTCAAGGCACGGGACCTGGGCACCGGCCAGCTGGCCACCGCCGTCGCCAACCATGTCACCATCCGACAGGCCACCGAACGCGCGCGGTCGCCCCGCTGGGCCGATCTCCGCCGCTTCGCCCCGGAACCGCCGAACCCCTCCCGACGCGACGACGACGGGGACCAGCCCGTCGACGACGGGGACTAACCCGTCGATGGCGGGGATTAACCCGTCGACGGCGCCGCCCGCGCTCGGGGATCGTGGCCGGCATGCGACAGGACGAGATCTGGAACACCGCTGCCGCCCGGAGCTATGACACCCCCGGCACCGGCATGTTCGCCCCCGAGGTACTGGCACCGACCGTGGACCGTCTCACCGAACTGGCCGACGGCGGCGGGGCACTTGAGTTCGCCATCGGCACCGGCCGGGTCGCCGTCCCCCTGGTGGAACGCGGGGTGCCGGTCACCGGCATCGAGCTCTCCCCACCGATGATCGACCAGCTGCGCACCAAGGCGGACGAGGCCACGATCCCCGTCGTCGTCGGCGATATGGCGACCGCCCGCGCCCCCGGCGAGTTCCAGCTGGTCTACCTGGTCTTCAACACCATCTCCAACCTGCTCGACCAGGCCGAACAGGTCGCCTGCTTCCGCAACGCCGCCCGCCATCTGGCCCCCGGCGGCCGGTTCGTGATCGAGCTGTGGGTCCCAGAACTGCGCAAGCTGCCGCCCGGACAGTCGGCCGTCGTCTTCGAGTCCGACGCCGGCTACGTGGGCCTGGACACCTACGACGTGCTGCGCCAGCACGTCGTCTCCCACCACTTCCGCTACGACAACGCCGCCGAGAACGGCGGCACCGCGCGGCTGTTCCGCAGCCCGCACCGCTATGTCTGGCCGGCCGAGCTGGATCTCATGGCCCAACTGGCCGGGTTCGACCTCCAATCCCGGCACGCGGACTGGACCGGCGCGGAGTTCACCGCCGAGTCCCGCTCCCATGTCTCCGTCTACCGGCTCGTCGCCGGCCGCTGACGCTGAGGTCAGTGGGCCCGCTGCCGGGCCCGACGGGTCGGCTGGGGCGTCGCGACCGGCGTCCCCAGCGACCCCTCGGCCAGGGCGGTGAGGGCCTTGACGAAGGCCCCCCGCTGGTCGGCCGGCAGCGCCGCCAGGGCCTCCCGGTGCACCCGGTCGGCGACCCGCTGACTCCGCTCAGCGAGCCGCGCGCCCTCCTCGGTCACCGCGATGATCCGCGCCCGCCGGTCCACACTCGACGGCCGCCGCTCGGCGAGCCCCGCCTTCTCCAGGGCGTCCACCGTGACGACCATGGTCGTCTTGTCCATGCCGCCGATCTCCGCCAACTGGATCTGGGTCCGCTCCTCCTGCTTGGCGTGCACCAGAACGCAGTGCATCCGCGCGGTCAGCCCCAACTCGGCCAACGCCGCCGCCATCTTGGTGCGTAGCACATGGCTGGTGTGGTCCAGGAGATAGGAGAGGTCCGGAGGGCTGCCGCTGGCTGTCATACCCCCAGGGTAGGACGAAACCATCCGGTCGCGGATGATCCGCGACCGGACCTGTTTACATCAGGTTCATGGGGTGGGGAGTTGAATGCTGATGTCGGCGTCGGCGGCTTCCAGGGCTTCCTGGATGGCTTGGTTCTCTGTGAGGGAGGTGATGGGGGCCCAGCGGGTGTGGGGGTGGGTGTCCTCGGTGGCGTCGGGGACGGTGTCGTGGACGCCGCCGTCGAGCACCCAGAGTTCGCCGTCGTTGTCGGGGCCGATGGAGCGGACGGTCCAGGCGTGGGTGATGTCGGCGAGGTGCCCGGTCTGGCGGGCGAGGGTGAGCCTGCCGGTGAGGGCGAGGTCGCCGTGGGCGGGGACGGTGGCCTGCGGCAGATGGTCGCGGTGGAGGAGGACGTATCCGTTGCGGGTGATGACGAGGACGATGACCTGCTGGGACATGTTCGGTTCCTTCTGTTGTCGTTCAGGTGTAGGCGGCGTCGGGGCGTTCGCCGTTGACGAGGACGGGGATACGTCGCCGCTGCGCGGCGGCGGTGAGGGCGTATCGGACGATCGGGGGCGGTTCGTGCAGCTCGCGTAGCGGGAGCCAGCCGGCGTTGGCCGGGAGGTGCTTGTGCGCGCCGGCGGGGATGGTGGGGGTGTGCCCGCCGTCGAGCACATAGGTGAGGGAGACGGTGGGTTCGGTGCTGACGCTGATGGCGTAGGCGTCGGTCACCCCCCGGTCGTAGCCGGTGGTGTCCATCAACGTCTGCCGGGCGGTGAGGACGGGACAACTGCCGTGCGGAACCGTGCCGTTGGGCAGCGTCCAGCCGTCCGTGCCCTGGACCATGAGGAGGTGGCCGTCCCGGGTGGTGGCCAGCACCAGGAAAGTGATGTTCACGAAAGGGGGTTGTCCTTGTTGGTCAGTTGAGGGCGATGAGATAGCCGGTCAGGGCGGTGCACAGGCACATCAACCCGACGAAGGCGGGTCCGAAGGCCCGGTCCAGGAACGCGACCACCGGCTTCTGCGGCGCCGGCCCCGGGCTCTCGTCCTCGTGCCGACGGCGTACCACCCGCCAGTGCTTCTCGGCCCGCGCGAGGAACAGACCGTGGTCCGGGTTCTCCTGGGTGTGGTTGATCGCCCACACGGCAACCGGGTGCGCGTCGTTGTCGAAGAGCGGCGAGCGGGCCGTGCAGGCCATGCACTCCACTGCGTAGATGCCGTCGGGAGCCCCGGGTCCGTGCTCGTCGGTGAGCACCCAGTCCGCACCTTTGATGATCGGCTCGCCGCTCACGACGCCGCACCAGCCTCGAACCGGTAGGCCCGCGTGATGTGTTCGCGATAGGCGAGGTGCTCCGGATGCAGGGCCAGGTGCTGCCCGGCCCACTCCGCCCCGTCCGCCACGTCCTGCCCCTTCGGTCCGAAGAACCCGCAGGCCACGCATTCCATGACGAACAACGTCGGCTGATCCGAATCGAGAACGAGCTCCGCCAACCTCACGGCAACTCCCCGCTCTTGATCCGATAGTTGATCTCGCTGGCGGCATTCCGCTCCCGCAACCGCGCGAGCAACTCCGCGTGCGGGTCGGGCTCCGGCTCGGTGGTGCTATCGCCCAACGGGACTTCTCCGTCAGGCGGTTGGCTCTGAGGCTGGGGTTCGGTGGTCATGGGGGGTGTCACCCGACTTCCGAGGAGGATCAAGGGTCTCCGTGAATCAGTCGCAACCCGGCAACTCGGACCCATCAGGTTCGACGTAGAGTGTTCGAGCTGGTGCATGGAGCGACCGGTGACCCAAGCCTGCACAGCCCCGAGAGGGCGTGCAAGGTTACAAGAGGGAATCTCCGGTTTTTCATGTCGAACAAATGACTGGTCTTGCATATTGAGTCATTCACGTCTTAGCTTCGAGCCGCTGTGGGTGACTCAAAACGAGGCCAGGGGAGGGGATTTGGCCATGGTGGAAAAGACGACGGGATCGACGGTCCCCCGAAGGCAACTCGGCCGCTACCTGCGAGATCTTCGCGGACGCGCGGGCATCACGGTGCGCGCGGCAGCGCGACAACTGGAGTGGTCGGAGCCGAAGATCTGGCGCATTGAGACCGGTCAGACGTCGATGCGCAGCCTCGACGTCCAAGCGATGTGCATGATCTACGGCGCCCCGGCCGACCTGACCGAGGTCCTGATGGCCCTGGCCAAGGAGACCAAGTCGCGCGGCTGGTGGCATTCGTACGGGGACGGCATCCCGGAGTGGTTCAACCTGTACGTCGGCCTGGAAGAGGCGGCCGTGAGCATGTCCGCCTACCAGAGCGAACTGGTTCCTGGGCTTCTCCAGACCGATGACTACGCCAGGGAGATCATCAGGATCCATGAGCCCGACCTGAGCGACGGGGATCTCGAAGACCGGCTGGACTTGCGGATGGTGCGACAGAACCGGATCTCCCGAGACACCAATCCGCTCCAACTCCGGGTCGTCGTGGCCGAGTCTGTGCTGCGACGGCCCATCGGCGGGGTCGGAGTCATGTCTCGGCAGCTCGCGCACTTGGTCTATGTCTCCGAACTGGCCAATGTGACACTGCGCGTGGCGCCCTTCGAGACGGGCGCGCACTATGGTGTGGTCAGCGGACCGTTCCTCGTCCTGCGCTTCCCGAAGACAGCGGACGGCGGCGATAGCGAGCCCCCCACCGTGTACTCGGAGGGCCTCACCGGCGGTCTGTACCTGGACAAGCCGGCGGAAGTGGAACAGTTCGAGACCGCCTACCGGGGGATCTGGGAGGCAGCTCTTGACGAGCAGGGGTCCCGACGCCTGCTCGCTGAAGTGGCAGGGAGTTATGTACAAGGTTGATCTGCACGTTGCGGAGTGGCTGAAGTCCAGCTACAGCAATGGCCAGGGCGAGTGCGTTGAGGTGGCGCGTCTCGATCATGTGGTGGGTCTGCGTGACAGCAAGCGCTCGGACAGTCCGGTGTTGGCCGTTGCCCCCGCCCAATGGACCGCGTTCCTCGACGGGTTCACCCGCCCATAGGGCCAGTTGACCCCAACCGCCCCCACCGCCGACCCCTCGTCAGGCGGCGGGGGCGTTCACGGCCTACCGTTTTTGTACGCCCCCAGCTGGGCAGGTCAGACTTCTGCCATGGCTGTTTCCCGTGTTGCGCCCGAAGTGATCCGGTTCTACCAGTCGACGATCAGTGAGGCTGAGCGGCTGACGTCGTCGGCGGACGGGATGCTGGAGCTGTTGCGGACGCAGGAACTGCTGCGGCGGTTTCTACCGGCGGCGCCGGTGCGGGTGTTGGACGTCGGGGGTGGGCCGGGGACGCATGCGCGGTGGCTGCTGGCGGACGGGTACGAGGTGCGGCTGATCGATCCGGTGCCGCGTCATGTTGAGCAGGCCGGCCGCATCCCCGGCTGTGAGGCGGGGCTTGGCGACGCATGTCGACTCGATGTCGCCGACGGCTCCTATGACGTGGTGTTGTTGCTTGGCCCGCTCTACCACCTGCCCGAGGCCGAAGATCGGCGCCGGGCTCTGTCCGAGGCGTTGCGGGTGCTGCGGCCCGGTGGGCTTCTCGCTGCGGCCGGGATCAATCGCTACGCGTCGCTTTTCGAGCACACGGCGTTGGCGCATCTGCATCGGGACGGGGTGCGGAGGAGCGTCGCCGATGTGCTGGCGACCCAGGTGCATGACGGGAAGCGGGCGTTCACCACCGCCTACTTCCACACAGGGCGGGATCTCGCGCAGGAGATCGCGGAGGCCGGGTTCCGCGATGCGGAGGTCTTCGGGGTGGAGGGGCCTGCCTGGGGCATGCTCAAGGCCACCGAGCTGCACACCGGCGCGGGCGTCGCCGACACCCCGCTCTTCGAGGCCGCCCTGACGGCCGCGCGGATGGCCGAGCCGTACCCGGAACTCCTCGCCGCCAACTCCCACTTGCTCGCCTTCGGCCGCAAGCCCACCCCGACGGGGTGACGCAGGCATCCCCTCTGGGGGAACGCGCGGAGATCACGTGCTCGCGAGGGGCCCGGGCTTCGACAGCGCCCCGTAGCGTTCTTCCATATCCGTGATGTGCTCGGCTCGGCGGCCCATGAGATAGACCTTGGTGCGCGTGCGCCGCACTTCGTGCACCAGCTTGAATCCCTGGGACTCGTAGTACCTCACCAGCCCGGGGAAGTGGCAGCCACGGCGAACCCAGGTGCGCGCTTGCCGCGCCGCCCGGTTCACCGCCCACAGCGCCATCACGGTTCCCGGCCTCATGGCGCGGTAGGCGGGGTCGGTGACGGTCGAGTACAGGTAGTGGGCCGGCTCGTTCAGTTCAGCCACCGTCCAACCCCACGGGGGTGTCTGTTCCTGAACGGTGGTGCACCCGATGACGCGCCCGCCATCCTCGGCGAGGACCCACACGTCGCCATCAGGGTTCTCCGCCTGGCGCGCGAGCTCGGCCGCGTTCTCCCGCCAACTCGGAAGCCCGCGCTCCTCCAGCCAACCGGAACGGGCCAGGATCACCTTCTCAACGGCGGGGATGTCATCGGCCGTGGCCGGACGCATGGCGAACACGCTGCCTCCTGATGGTGGGAAGGGGCTATAGGAATGATCGAGCGGCGAGGTGAAGGTCCAGGACTTCGAGCAACTGCGCGTCTCCGTCCTCGCGGTACGGCCCTTCGGCCAGTCGGCGGACGGCCGCCCGAAGGCCGTCGGGGTCCACCAGCTTCTCGTCGAAGAGCGGTGACCCGTCGCGCAACATCTTGGCGAATAGGGGGCGCGCGATTGTGGTGAGCGCGTGCTGGACGACTTCCGCGAATGATTCACGCTCTCGGGATTCGGTGACGTCCGTGCTCAGCCCGAGAGCGGCAAGCCTTCGGCGTTGAAGCTGCTTGAGTTCACGCCAGTGCATGGGCAGCCATTCGCCGAGTTGGACCATGCCGGGATTGGCGAAGGGGTGGACGGGCCACATACCCGCACGCATGAGTATGGGGGCGGTGGTCTCCAGTGACAGCAAGGTCATCGAGTTGACAGCGGCGGGCGGGGCGATGCCGTCGTCGGCGAACTCCAGCGCGGCGCGCGCTCGGTCCCCGATCCAGGGCAGGCCGTCGCTGATCTCGCCCATGGACTTGTGTGGATACTCGGCCTGCGACAGAGCGACCATCTCGTCTCCGCCGAGCCCGGTCACCACCACGCGGGCACCATGGTGCGCCAGGACCTCGGTCAGCACAGTGAACGGCCGGTGCAGAGGTTCTTCGTATGGGCTGATCTTCTCGCCCCTGACCCGGGCGCACTCGTGCGACAACGGCGTGTGCTCCAGTGCGTCGATCAGAAAATCCGGCTCCGCGAACGGCAGCGTCCTGAGGATCTCCGAGCGTCGGCGACTCTGGTGCGCGCGCCCGGGGCCGGCGATCAGGAGAGCGGCGGTGGGGAAGCGGTCCGGGTACCGCTCGGCGAGGCGGGTTCCCACGGTGCCGGAGTCGAACCCGCCCGTGAGGTGCAGCGCCGTTTCCACCCGACCGATCGGCCGGAGGTCGAGGGCATCGTCCATCGCTTCCACGAACGCCCCGAGAACGTCGGCGTTGGGGGCCAGTTCGCGCGGCCCGCCGTGCAGCACCGGTTCGGGGTAGTGCAGGTAGAGGTGGCCACCGTAGATGGCGGTCGCGCGCTCCGTCACGCGGTAGATGCCCTGGAACACCGTCTCGGCGCTGTACCGGGGCCGGTAGATCAGCAGCCGCGCGACCTCACGTGGACTAAGGCCGGCGGCGTACTCGGCAAGGTCAGCCATGTCCCACGACCCGTGGAGGCTTGTACGGTCGTGCGCGACGTAGAGTGGCGCTACACCTCCGGGGCCAGCGGTGACACGGCACGGGTCACCGGGGGAAGTTTCTACGACCATGTAGTCCGTGGGCCACTGTTCGGTCAGCGTGCGAGCCTCTTCGAACTCACCGGGGGTGACATGGCGGGGCACCGGATCATGCCGCCCCCGGCCACTGACGCACTCACGCACAACGAGAAGTGTGCGGGCGCCGTCCGTGACAGCGATGTGCTCCACCAAGGGGTGAACATAAGGAATGATCTCGCTCGTCCGGTCGGCGGTGACGTACCCGCGCCCGTTCCACGTCCATTCCGTGCTGGCATACGGAGTGAGGCGTAACTTGATCATGTGCGCGCTCCCTTCGGGGGGCCCGAGGGTACGGCGGTTTCGTCCCCTCGGGCGTTGCTGCCGAACGGTTCAGGTGGCGGTGGTGTCGTATGTCTTGGCGCCGTCGGACGAACCCGAGTTCTTCTTGTACTCGTGGGTCTCAGCTGGCGACTGCACCCGCCGCTGCGCTGTGGTGATGAACAGTTTCTCGAAGTTCCGGGCACGCTTCGGTGGGATTGCGAAACCTTCCATCCCTTTTCCTCCACCTCCCGCACGATGGTGTGCGGAAACTCTTCGCATTGACGGCGTAGCCCTTCACGGGTTCCGGCCCTTTTCGTGATGCGGAAACAAGGGCCAGCCTAGGAGTCGCGAAGCGTGAACTCACAGCCGATTGCGCGCGATTGCAGATGAGTCAGACCAGCGAGTCGCGTGCTCGGTAGATCAAGGCGCGGGCCTGTGCGCCGTAGACCGCCAAGGCGGCGAGCTTGGCGAACGTGTCCGCGTATGCCTTCACCTCGGTGGGCTGTGTCAGCGTCAAGTATCCGGATACCAGTTCGACATTGACTTGCGCGTTGTCGTAGATCCAGAAGTTCTCAACCGGAAGTTGGGGACGTCGCTGGGCAACCGGGACAACACCAAGGCTGACATGGGGCAGGTCGCTCACCGTAAGTAGGTGTTCCAACTGCTCTTTCTGTGTCGCCCCGGTGCTGAGCGTGTTTCGAAGTGCGGGCTCCTCGATCAGAAAGGCGAACACGCGTTGCCCCTCCCGTAGTACGCGCTGCCGCTCCATGCGGGCGGCCACAGCGTCGGCCACATCGTTCATCGGCACCCGTTGTTGCTGGATCGTCCGAAGTACGTCCTCGGTGTACTGGTGGGTCTGAAGGAGCCCGGGGAGGGCCCAAACGCTGTACGAGCGGAATCGTCGCGTGCGCTGGTACAGCGGTAGTCGTTCCTCCTGTGACCGTTTGAGCCCCGCGCGCTCCAGTCGACGCCAGGTCAGCCATGCGCCTTCCACAGCTCGTAGAGAGGCAATCAGGTCGGCTGTCTGGTCCTCGGCGCCACAGGCTCCGCACCATCTCCGAATGTCGTCTTCGCTCGGCTGCGTTTTCGCTGTCGAGATGCGCGAAACTTTGGAAGGGTGCCAGCCGCATAGTGCGGCGAGACTCTTTCCGTCCAACCCGGCATCCTTGACCAGCTCGCGCAGTCGGTTGGCCAGGGCCTGTCGGGTCTCCTGGGCGCTGGATGATGCTGATCGCACTAGACCGGTTTGTACTCCTCGTGAGGTGTAGCCCGCTCCCAGACCGCGTCGAACGCATCGGTGCACCAGGCAGCCAGAGCGGGGTCCGTGACGTACTCGCGTTCCATCAGAGTGCCATCGCCACTGAAATGGTGGAACAGCACCAACTCACCGTCGAAAACCCAGAAGTCCACCGCAGGCACCGCAAGGTTTTTGGCATGGCGTCGGGGAAGCCAGCGCACGATCTCACCGGCAGCGGCGTTGGTCGTCGCGTAGTCGTACTCCCACCGCACGTACGTGGTGAGAGGTTCGGACACCACGCGGGCACGACGAACTGAGACCCCCCGCGAAACGGCGGTTTCCACCACGTCATGCCAGCCCTCCCACCATTCAGCGCGGTTCTCCGGAGTGAACGTGCGACGGCCCTCGCGCCAAGCGAGGAAATCGGGGTCCGTGCTCGCATATTGATCACGAACCTCCAGATGGATCGCGGTTCGCCGAGCCCGGGACAAGGGCTCACGCGCCGGTGGCTTCATCGGAGGCGCCTCCATCGGAGCGAGGAATGTACTGGATCATGGCCTTCGGCAGACGAATGATCGCCTCGTGGTCCGGAACGTCCGTGCCATGACCGGGTGTCGATCCGATCTCCTGGCACGCCTTCACCTCTTCTTCCGTGGCCCGATAGGACTGGATCAGCAGGTCTCCGCTCTCCTCGTCCAGCCAGATGGTGGGCGAGTCGTCCTTGGCGGTGTTCGGGATGATCCCCAGAAACCGTAAGCCCATGATCGCTCCTTGAGTTACTCGACCGCAGCAGCCTGTTCGAGCGTTGCCCGCCCGTGCTGGGAGGTCAAGGGCGTCGAACCTCCGGCACGCCGCCCCGCTCGGGACGGTTCCAGCCCCCGGGTCAGGGGCCTCCCGTTGTGGTGGTGGACACCGTGGTCTTGAGGCGGCCGATGGCGAGGAGGGCGTAGCCCATGGCGATGACGCCGGCGGTCATACCGAGGCACATCGGGAGGAAGTCGCTGGAGTCGGGGTCCAGGAAGCTGCTGTAGGAGGTGACGTCCGCCTGCAACATGAAGACGAGGTAGGCGAGCAGCGGCAGCGTCCAGGTCAGTGGGTACCACCAGCGTGCGGTGGACTGGCTACGGCCGACGAACACCCAGTCGGCGAGCACCAGCAGCGGCGTCACCAGGTGGGTGTACATCGAGGCGGTGCCCTCGTAGTCGCCGGACATCATGGTCGCCCAGACGATGGCCACCAGCAGGAGCACGATGGCGGTGGAGCCGCGCAGCCAGCCGGAACGCGGCTCGTGGCGGCGCAGACCGGTGACGAACGGATAGGCGGTCAGGGCGAGATAGACGAACATCGCGACGAAGCTGGACAGCGGGCTCAGTTCCTTGAGGCATTCGATCGGTCGCCCGGTGTCCTCGGCGAAGGCGTTGTAACCGGTGTAGGCGGCGAACACGATCACCAGCCGCCAGCAGGTCACCCCGACCAGCGCGGCCGGCGAGGGCCGCTCCGCCGGCGGCTCCCCGCCGCCCCAGTGCCGTTGCCCGTACGGAGGTTGTCCGTACGGAGGTTGTCCGTAGGGAGGCTGCCCGTACGGAGGTTGGGCGTGCTGGGGGTGCCCGTACGCCTGCTGGGGCGGCGGGTACGGCTGTGCCTGGAACTGCTGCGGTGGAACCCCAGGTGGGGCGTACGGCTGTCCGTACGCGGCGGGCGCCTGGTGGCCGGCCCAGGGCTGGTCGTATCCCGGCCGTGGTGGCTGCGGATACCCGTACGCGGCCGGGCCGGGCGGGCCGGGGGGTATGGCGGGCGAATCTGCCACGGTTGTTCCTCCTGCGCTGAAGCGCTGTGCGCGGTGTGTCGTCGGCAGCACAGCACTTCCCCCTATCACGCGACTTTCCTGAGCGGGGTTCCGCTCGTCGCCCGGGGCCTCCGAGCTCGGGACAACGCCTCACGCGCGCAGCGGGAGGCGGCCGGGTGGGGGGAGGGGAGTGGCGTCGGGGGTGGCTCGGAAGGAGTCGATGATCAGGGCGGCGAGGCGGCGGGTCGCCGCGGCCTGGGCGGTGGGGGAGGTCGCGCGGACGCCGTGGCTCGCCTGCATGGCGAGGACGATGTCCTCCAGGACGACGTCCGACCGCAGTTGGCCGCTCGCCTTGGCCCGTCGGATCAGCTCCAGCAGCCCGCGCACCGTCCGGTCGTGGACGGCGGTGGACTCGGCGCCTCGGGAGAGCCGCGCCAGGATGGCGCGCACCCGTGCGTCGCCGCCGTAGGCGGTCAGCAGCTTCTCGATCGTCAGGGACAGCCCACGCCAGGGGTCGCTCGCCGCGAGCCCCTCATCGACGACCGTCGAGCACAGGGACATCTCCTCGGCGAAGGCGGCGGTGAACAGCGCCTGCTTGGTGGGGAAGCGACGGTAGACGGTGGCGGTGCCGACCTGGGCGCGGCGGGCGATCTCACGGATCGGCACGGAGAGACCTTCGGCGGTGCAGGCGAGGCGGGCCGCCGCCAGGATGCGGTCGCGGTTGTCGTCCGCGTCCGAACGCAACTGACTCACTTCGGTCGGCACGCTCTCACTTTAGCCAGGCGGTCGATGGGGCCGACCTACGTTCGGGGACATGAGAACAGTTCAGTACTCCGAGTACGGCCCGCCCAGTGTCCTCCGCGTCATCGAGGGACCGGAACCGCACGCTGGGCCCGGGGAGATCCGCGTCGCCGTGCGTGCGTCGAGTGTGTCGCCGGGGGAGGTGCACCGGCGTTCCGGAGCGATGCGGGAGGTGTTGCCGACGGTCTTCCCCTGCCGGCCGGGCCACGACGCCGCCGGCGTGGTGGACGAGGTGGGCGAGGGGGTGACCGGAACCCGGGTGGGGGACGAGGTGTTCGGCGCGACCGCGCCCACCGGCCGTGGCACCAACGCCGACCACGCGACCCTCGTCCTGTGGGCCCCGAAGCCGACGAGGTGGACGTGGGAGGAGGCGGCGGGCGCGACGGGCGCCGTCGAGACCTCGTTCCGCGTTCTCGACCGGCTCGCGGTGGCCGAGGGGGACACCGTGCTGGTGCATGGCGCGGCGGGCGGGACCGGTTCCGTGGCCGTCCAACTCGCGGCTGTGCGGGGCGCGAGGGTGATCGGCACCGCGAGCGCGAACAACCACGACTACCTGCGTTCGCTCGGTGCCGAGCCGACGACGTATGGGCCGGGGCTGGTCGACCGGGTCCGCGCACTCGCGCCCTCGGGGGTGGACGCCGTGTTCGACTGTGCGGGTGGGGTGCTGCCCGACCTGGTCGCCATCGCCGGCGAGCCGGCCCGGGTGGTGACGGTCGCGGACATCACCGCCGCCGCGCAGGGCGTGCACATGTCCCACACCTCGCCGGGCACGACGTTGGGCCCTCCTGATCCGCCCGCGGCTCATGGCCTGGCGATCGCGGTCGAACTGGCCGAACAGGGCCGGTTGCGGATCCCCATCGCGGGGGTCTTCCCGCTCGCCGACGTCGCCGCCGCCCACGAGTTGAGCGCGGGCGGCCACGCCCGCGGCAAGATCGTGCTGCTGCACTGATCCGACGGCCGGTTCCGGGAAGGGCGCGCGGCGGCGGGCGTGAGGGCCCCGCTGGCCGTCGGCGGTCGACGTCGCCGTCCGCACCGGGTCAGAAGGGCCCCCACTCCGTTCACGATCCCTCAACCGTGGTCACCGTTATCGATCTCTCCGGTCAGGTACCGCCGGAGAGCGGACAACACGCCTAGGCGGGGTCGATGCGGTAGACGGGCGCGGGGATGGGGTCACTGCTGAAGCCGCCCATGTCGATCACATACAGCTCGTTGTCGGCACCCTGCACGAACGTGGTCACCCAGCCGGCGTTGGCGCCGAGGTCGAGCACGCCGGTCACCTGACCGTTCTGCACCTGGAGGGCCTGTAGGTCGCCGGTGCAGTAGTCGGAGAAGACGAAGGCGCCCCGCAGGTCCGGGATGGCGTTGCCCCGGTAGGCGAAACCGGCGGTGACCGAGTCGCAGAAGCCGGTGACCCCGTGCTCCCACTCGTACACCGGCGGGGCGTGGTCCGGCGGCTCCGTGCCCCGGTGCGGCAGGGTTCCCTCCATGTTGGGCCAGCCGTAGTTCTGGCCACCGACCCCGACGGGCGCGAAGTTGATCTCCTCGCGCGTGAGTTGGCCGACGTCGCCGATCCACAGGTCGCCGGTCTCGGCGTCGAAGGAGAACTGCCAGGGATTGCGCAGTCCGTAGGCCCAGATCTCGCCCCGGGCACCCGGCTCGTCGACGAACGGGTTGTCGGCCGGAATCCCGTACGGGTCGCCGGCGTTCAGGTCGATCCGCAGGATCTTGCCCAGCAGGCTGCCGAGATCCTGCGCGTTGTCGTAGGGGTCGCCCTCGGGCGAGAAGTCGCCGTCCCCGAGGGAGATGTAGAACAGCCCGTCCGGGCCGAACGCGATATGTCCTGAGTTGTGGGCGGGGCCCGGCTGCTCCTGGAAGAAGACGGTGCGCCGGGTGTCCACCCGCACCTCGCCGTCGACCACCTCGAACTCGTCGATCGTGCTGTGGCCGTCGATGTCGGTATAGGAGAGGTAGAAACGGGTGAAGTCGGGGTTGAACGTGATGTCGGCGACCCCGCGCTCACCGTCGGTGGTGGTCTCGCCGGTGATGTCGATGACCGGCTCGCTCAGCCCCTCTTCTTCGAGCACCCGTATGGTGCCGGCGCGTTCGCCGATCCAGACCGAGCCGTCCGGGCCCGCGGTGCCGGCGGTCGGCGAAGCGGCGGTGGCGACCTCGGTCAGGGCCACCTGGACCTGCTGGGACGCCTCCGGCGAAGGGGAGGCGGCCGTGGACGAGGTGCCGGCGGCCAGGGTCAACGCCAGACCGATCGTGGCGGCGACCGCCGATAACTTCCTCAAGCTCATAGGTGGTCAGGAGCGGGCGCCCTCGCGGAGTCCCGGCTCCCTCCTCCTTTCCATATGTGGGGGGGAATGCGGACGTGCCGGGCAGGGGGATCTCTGATCCGACGCCGAATTCGGCTGGGGGAAACACGGGAAACACGGCCGCAACGGAGAAGGTAGCAGCGTGCGACTTGGGCGTAACCCTCGCGGCGCATGGGGTGCGAGATGCCGCGAGTTTTCGGACAGGGCCCCGCGCGGTCGGACGGGCGAGTGGCAATTCGGCGCCGGACCAGGCCGTCTACCGGGATGGGAGTGATATCGGCGGAATTCCCTCGTGAATCCGCGTCCGGAAAACGTTCGACCAGCGCGCGGTGGCCGGTCCCTCCGACGGCCTCCCGGGTGACCGTGTCGAACGGGTTCTCCGCCGGCCTTGCCTTCCGCGGTGTGGGCCGGGCGAGCGGAAATCGTTGGTCCCCCACGCCCGGCACCGGCCGCCGGTCGGAAACCCGCCCCCGGGCCCGGGCCGGCGTGGCGTTGACCTGATGTGCGCAGACGCACCCTAGGCCAGGGAGGGCCAGCGGTCGGCGGCCCAGTCGGGCCAGGTCGACCAGCCGGCGGGCGGCTCCCTCGTCTCGGCGCCGGCGAGCTCCGCCGCGTCGGGCTCCTCGAAGAGCGTGCGCCAGCGCAGGAGATCCGCCTCGGTGACGGGGAACGTCCGGTCGGGGGCGGTGGCTTGGCGTTCGGCGATGCGGGCGCGTTGGGTCGCGGGGTCCACGGGGGTGTGGACGAGGCGGCAGCCGGCGCCCGTTGACTCCGTCAGCTGGCGGATGGCGTGGCGCTCGTCGCGGGACCAACAGCCGAAGTCCAGGACCACGCTGGTGCCGAGCCGCAGCGCCTCCAGGGCGAGCCGGAGCAGCCGGCCCTCCAGCACGTCGCGTTTGCCGTCGGCCTCCGGCTCGCCGAAGAGCGGGATCATCCACTCGTCCGGGGTCAGCCGCAACGCGCGGTGCTCCTCGGCGAGTTGCCGGGCCTTGGTGGTCTTGCCGGCCCCGGGCAGGCCGACCATCAGGAACAACGTGGTCACCCGGGGATTGTGCCAGGGGGTGCCCAGGGTGCGTCGGTTCGGCTCCTGAGGGTGCCTTCGGGCAGGCGCGCCCCGGCGGCGTGGAGATGCCTGATGGCCGCCACCAGCGAGTAGCAGTCGAAGAGCGCCGAATGCTCCTCCCCGGCCGCGGGCCTGGGCAGGCCGAGCACCTGCCACAGGCGTCCCACGTTGACCGGCTCCGTCGCCGGGGCGAGGGCGTTCACCCAGGGGCGGATACTGAGGAATCCGGGATCGAGGAATCCGGTCTTGAGCTGTTCGCCCCTGAGCCGGGCCCATCCCACGTTCTCGCCGATGACGACCATGTCGTTGCCATAGGAGAGGACCGTCTGTCCCCGGCAGAAGTCCAGGAGATCACCGAGCGCTTCGGCCGGACGAAGACCCTCGCGTTCCACCGTCTCCTGGGTGATACCGGTGAGTCGGGTGAAGTACTCCGACAGTCGTGGATTGACGACCGGTCTGACGAATGCCTCGTAGGATTCGACCACTTCGTGTGCGTCGCTCACCCGCAGCGCGCCGATCTGCACGATCTCCCGCAACTGCCCGGGTGCGGACCAGTCCTGTTCGAGTGCCCCCTGCCATGTCGTGAATTCCAGATCGAGGACAACATAGCTCGACACCGTTCTTCTCCATCGTTCCGGCCGCCGGCATATCGACGACTTCCCGTGGGGCCCCCAAGTGAAGCACACGGCCCCGTGGCCGGGCGCCGGTTCGCCGCGCCGTTCCGGCCGGCCCGCTCGCCGGTGCGGCGCTCAGAGCTGGTTCTCGCCGCCGTCGACATAGAGGTTGGCGCCGAGGATGAAGCTGCTCTGGTCGGAGGCGAGGAACGCCACCGCGTCGGCGATCTCCTCGGGGCGGCCGAGCCGGCCGAGCGGGACGTTCGAGACGAACCGTTCCCTGGCCTCGGGCGCGCCGGCGGTCACGCGGTCGAGGGCGGAGGTGCCGATGGTGCCGGGGGAGACGGTGTTGACGCGGATGCCCCGGTCCTTGAGTTCGTTGGCCCAGGTGCGGCCGAAGGAGCGGAGCGCGGCCTTGGAGGCGGCGTAGGTGCCGAAGGCCGCGACTCCGTCGTCGGCGCGCACCGAGGCGTTGAGGATCACCGAGGCGCCGTCGTTGAGCAGCGGCAGCGCCTTCTGCACGGTGAAGAGGGTGCCTCGGACGTTGGCGCCGAAGATCCCGTCGAAGTGCTCCTCGGTGACCTCCTCCAGCGTCGCGAACGACGCGGCGGCGGCGTTGGCGAACAGCACGTCCAGGCCCCGGCCGTGGGCGCGGACCGCGTCATAGAGCCGGTCGAGGTCGGCCAGTTCGGCGATGTCGCCCCGCACGGCCGTCGCGGACGCCGGGCCGATGCGCTCGACGGCCGCGTCGAGGGCGGTCTCGCGCCGGCCGGTGAGGAACACGTGCGCGCCGTCGGCGGCCAGCCGGACGGCGGTGGCCAGGCCGATCCCCTCGCTGCCCCCGGTGACGACGGCCGTCTTGCCTTCGAACTGTCCCATGCGGATGACCTCTTCGGATTTCGGTATCGGTCGGTACGGAAGTAGACCGTAGCAGCTTACGCACCGATCGGTACAGAAGGCGTATGATGGGCCGCATGGAGAGCCAGCGGAAGGCGCCGATCGGGCGGCCCAGGGGATTCGACGCCGACGAGGCCCTCGAACGCGCCATGCGGGTCTTCTGGGAGCAGGGCTACGAGGGCGCCGGCCTCGCCGATCTGACCAAGGCCATGGGCATCACCCGCACCAGCGTGTACGCGGCCTTCGGCAACAAGGACGAGCTGTTCCGCAAGGCCCTGGAGCGCTACTCGGAGGGCCCGGCCGCCTATGGCCCCCGGGCCCTGCGGGAGCCGACCGCGCGCGGGGTGGCCACGGCCTTCCTCAACGGCTCCGTCCGGACCACCACCCGCCCCGGCTACCCCGCCGGATGCCTCGGCGTCCAGGGCTCCCTCGCCGCCGGCGCCCAGGGGCGCGACGCCCGTGACGCGCTGAACGCCTGGCGCGACGAGGGCCTTTCGGGCCTCCGTGACCGCTTCCGGCGCGCCGCCGACGAGGGCGATCTGCCCGCGGACGTCGATCCCGCGGCGCTCGCCCGCTATGTGATGACCGTGGCCAACGGCATCGCCGTCCAGGCCGCCGGCGGCGCCACCCGCGACGAACTCCAGCAGGTCGCGGACCTGGCCCTGCGGAGCTGGCCGTCCGACTGACGGGAGCCGGCCAGGGGGCGACTCGTCGTCGAGGCGTCCGCGGATGAGGCGGGCCGGATCGCCGCCGGCGATGCCGTGGTCGGGCACATCGCCGGTGACCACGGAGCCGGCGCCGATGATCGCGCCGTGGCCGATCCGCACGCCCGGTGGGACGGTCGAACCATGGCCGAACCGGATCGACCGCCGGTCAGGCGCCGACCGCGCCGTCGACGGCCTCGCGGATCAGGTCCGCGTGGCCGTTGTGGCGGGCGTACTCGTGGATGAGGTGGAGCATCACCAGCCGGAGCGAGACCGGTTCGCCGGTCTTGGCGTGCGGGGCGGTGAGGTCGAGGGACGGCGCGGCCTCCTCGACGCGGCGGGCGACGGCCACCTCCGCCTCCCACGCGGCGAACGCCTCGGCGCGGGAGGCGGTGCGCACGTCGTAGGCGGCCTGGAAGTCGCCGTGGTCCGACCAGACCAGAGGGATGTCCTCACGGTTGATCGTGCGCCGGAACCAGGCGCGTTCGACCTCGGCCATGTGACGGACCAGGCCGAGCAGGGAGAGCGTGGAGGGCGGCGACGCCTGGCGGCGCAGCTCCTCGTCGTCGAGCCCTTCGCACTTCAGCGCCAGGGTCGCCCGGTGGTAGTCGAGAAAGCCGCGCAGGGTCGTTCGTTCGTCGGCGACCAGGGGCGGGCCGATGCGTTCCACGGTCATCGCACGATCCTGCCACGGGGGCCCTGGGGCGGGTTCCGCGGCCGTTCGCCCGCCGTGACCAGCGCTTTCCGTCCGGTAGTTACATCGTCGGCAAATTGACGGACCGTCAGATCACCGCACGGTAACGCCCTGGGGTGAACGGTTGACAGGTTCCGATCTAGCGACAACATTTCCGCTCACGTCCAAACAGTCGAACGCGTTCAACGGTGAGGTCGGCTCGCGGGCGGAAGGTGAACCCAGCACAAGGAGGTGCGCCCCAGTGGCGCCAGTCGTGCCCAAGTCCATAGCGCATCTGCGAGCAGCCGGCGTCAGCGTGGTGCTCGACCTGCGAGGTCCGCGCCTGCCGCGCGTCCTGCACTGGGGGGCCGATCTGGGTCCGCTGGACGACGACGCGTTGGCCGCGCTCGCCGAGCACGGCGCGCTGCCCGAGTCGCCGGGCGATCCGGACGACCCCAGGCGGCCGGGGAACTGGAACATACCGCCCGCCGTCGGGCTGCTCGCCGAGCACGGCGCCGGCTGGCAGGGCTATCCGGGACTGCTCGGCCACCGCGCCGGGGGAACGGACTGGTCGCCCCTCTTCACCACCGAGAGCGTCGAGGTCACGGAGGGCTCCGCGGTCCGCGTCGTCGCCGTCGACCGCACCGCCGCGCTGCGGCTCACCGTCGAGTTGGAGCTGACCCCCGAGGGCCTGGTCCGCACCCGCGCGGGCGTCCGCAACGAGGACCCCGAGCGCGACTACACCCTCGACGCCCTCGGCCTGGCCCTCCCCGTGCCGGCCGAGGCCGCCGAGCTGTTCGACCTCACCGGGCGCTGGATCCACGAACGCTCCCCGCAGCGGCAGCCGTTCAACGTCGGCTCCTGGGTGCGGGAGACCAGGCGCGGCCGGCCCGGGCACGACGCCCCGCTGCTGCTGGCCGCCGGCACGCCTGGCTTCGGCTTCCGGCACGGCGAGGTGTGGGCGCTGCATCTGGCGTGGAGCGGCAACCACCGGATCTGGGCCGACCGGCTGCCGACTGGGCAGGCCGTGCTCGGCGGCGGCGACCTGCCCATGCCAGGGGAGACGACGATGTCCCCCGGCGACGAGTACACCGCGCCCTGGCTCTACGCCGCCTACGGCGCGACGGGACTCGACTCGCTCACCGCCAGGTTCCACGACCACCTGCGCGCCAGGCCGCACCATCCGGCCAAGCCGAGGCCGGTGGTGCTCAACACCTGGGAGGCGGTGTACTTCGACCACGACCTCGCCAAGCTGACGACCCTCGCCGACCTGGGGGCCGAGGTCGGCGTCGAGCGGTATGTGCTGGACGACGGCTGGTTCCGGGGGCGGCGCGACGACAGCGCGGGGCTCGGCGACTGGTACGTGGACGAGACGGTCTGGCCGGACGGGCTGCATCCGCTGGTCGACCATGTGCGCGGTCTCGGCCTGGAGTTCGGCCTCTGGGTCGAGCCCGAGATGGTCAACCCGAACTCCGATCTGGCGCGCGCCCACCCCGAGTGGATCCTCGCCACCGGCGGCCGGCTGCCGGGCGAGCTCAGGGGCCAGCAGGTGCTGGACCTCACCCACCCCGAGGCGTACGCCTACATCAGGGACCGGCTGCTCGCGCTGCTCGACACCTACGACATCGGCTACCTCAAGTGGGACCACAACCGCGAGCTGGCCGACGCCGGCCACGCACCGCACGGGCAGGCGGCGGTGCGGGGCCAGACCCTCGCCGTCTACCGGCTGATGGACGAACTCCGCGCCGCGCATCCCGGGTTGGAGATCGAGTCCTGCTGCGGCGGCGGCGCCCGCGTCGACCTCGGCATCCTGGAGCACACCGACCGGGTCTGGGGCAGCGACTGCATCGACGCCCTGGAGCGGCAGCAGATCAACCGTTGGACGCAGGCGCTGCTGCCGCCCGAGCTGGTCGGATCCCATGTCGGGGCCGCCCGTTCGCACACCACCAGCCGCACCCACGACCTGGCGTTCCGCGCCGGGACCGCGCTCTTCGCGCACTTCGGCATCGAGTGGGACCTCACCAGGGCCAGCGAGTTGGAACGCCTCGACCTGGCCCGCTGGGTCGCCCACTACAAGCGGCTGCGCGGCCTGCTGCACGGCGGCAGGACCGTGCGCGCCGACCACCCCGACCCGGCGCTGTGGGTGCACGGCGTGGTCGCCCACGACCGTTCGGAGGCGCTCTTCGCGCTGGTCGCCACGCGCACCCCGGAGACCACCCCGCACGGCCGTTTCCGGCTGCCCGGGCTGGACCCGGCGGCCCGTTACCGGCTGGAGGTGCTGCCGCCCGGCGTCGAGGCGCCGGGCCTCGGGCGCAGCCGGCCCACCTGGTGCACCGAGGAAGGAGCCCGAGGAGTACCGGGGGCGGTCCTGGAGCGGACCGGCCTCCAGATCCCGTTCCTGCATCCGGAACAGCTTGTGCTGCTCCACCTCACGAAGGAGTGAGCGATGGCATCCGCTGCCCGTGCCGAGAAGGCCGCGGCCCGTGAGCGCGCGCCACGTCGGCAGGCCAAGGAGACCCGTGCGGCGCTGATCTTCGTGGCGCCGGCGATGCTCGGCTTCCTGGTCTTCTTCGCCTGGCCCACGCTGCGGGGCCTCTATCTGAGCTTCACGGACTACGACCTGCTGACGCCGGCGAGTTTCAGCGGCCTCGACAACTACACGCGGCTGGTCAAGGACGAGGTCTTCTGGAACTCCCTCTGGGTGACGCTCCAGTACGTCTTCATCAACATCGGCGTGCAGACCTTCGCCGCGCTGCTGCTGGCGGTGCTGATCCACCGGCTGACCCGCTCGGTGGTGATCCGCGGCATCATCCTGCTGCCGTACCTGATATCCAACGTCGTGGTCGCCCTCCTCTGGTACTGGATGGCGGACTACAACCTCGGCATCATCAACGAGATGCTGAGCTGGGTCGGCTTCGACCCGGTGGCGTTCTTCGGCGACGAGGACTGGGCCATCCCCACCATCGCGATGGTCAACGTCTGGCGACACCTCGGCTACACCGCGCTGTTGATCTTCGCGGGGCTCCAGACGATCAACCGTGACGTCTACGAGGCGGCGGCCGTGGACGGCGCCGGCGAGGTGCGGATCTTCTTCCGGATCACCCTGCCGCTGCTGCGCCCGGTGATGGCGCTGGTGCTGGTGCTCACCGTGATCGGCTCCTGGCAGATCTTCGACACCGTGGCCGTCACCACCCAGGGCGGGCCCGTGGACGCCACCCGCGTCGTCCAGTACTACATCTTCGACCAGGCGTTCAACCGCTTCGACTTCGGCTACGCGTCGGCGATCTCGGTGGTCCTGTTCCTGATCCTGGCCGGCGTGGCGCTGGTCCAACTCAAGATGCTGCGGGCCGGCGAGTCCGACCAGTCCTAAGGAGAAGCGACGATGCAAGCCGTAGCGCGGCCATCGGCCGCCCAACCCTCGCCCCCCGCCCCGGAGCGGCGCCCCCGCGGCCCGCGGCGCCCGTTCAGCGTCGGCCGCCTGCTCGCCTGGGTGGCGCTGTTCCTGATGATCGTGATCACCCTGGCGCCCTTCCTGTGGATGCTGCGCACCGCGCTCTCCAACAACCGGGTCCTCTTCACCGAACCCGGGTCCTGGCTGCCGGTCGACTTCACCACGGGCCCTTTCGAGCGGGTGCTCGGCTCGGCCAGCACCGAGGACGCCCAGGCCGAGGGCGGCTCGGGCGCCTCCATGCGGTTCTGGACCTATCTGCGGAACTCGGTGATCGTCTCCACGGCGATCACCCTCGGCCAGGTGCTCTTCAGCGCGATGGCCGCCTACGCCTTCGCCCGACTGCGCTGGCCGGGGCGGAACGTCGTGTTCTTCGCCTTCATCACCGCGCTGATGGTGCCGCCGGTCTTCACCATGCTGCCGAACTTCGTGCTGATCAAGAACCTGGGCCTGCTCAACACCTACCCGGGGATCATCGCGCCGTTCTTCTTCATGACGCCGTTCGCGGTGTTCTTCCTGCGGCAGTTCTTCCTCGGCATCAGCAGGGAGGTCGAGGAGGCGGCGATGATCGACGGCGCCGGGTACTTCCGGATCTTCTTCCGGATCATCCTGCCGATGAGTTCGGCGCCGATCGCCACGCTCTCCGTGCTCACCTTCATCAACGCCTGGAACGAGTACTTCTGGCCGCAGCTCGTCGGGCAGGAGGAGAGCGTCAGGGTGCTGACGGTCGCGTTGAGCGCGTTCCACTCCTCGACGCCGCAGACCGGCCCCGACTGGGCCGGGCTGATGGCGGCGACCCTGGTGGCCGCCGTTCCCACCATGCTGCTCTTCCTCGCCTTCGGCCGGAAGATCGTCAACTCCATCCAGTTCACCGGCGTGAAGTGAGGCGCACGATGCGAAAGACGACACGGCGGACGCTGTCCGTTCTCACCTGTCTGTCCCTCGGTGCCCTGCTGTCGGCCTGCGGCCAGGCGTTGGGCAAGGACCCGAACACCGTCAACTACTGGCTCTGGGACGCGAGTCAGCAGCCCGCGTACCAGCAGTGCGCGGACGACTTCGAGGAGCTGAACCCCGAGCTGACCGTCCGGATCGAGCAGCGCGGCTACGACGACTACTGGAACGGGCTCGCCCTCGGGTTCGTCGCCGAGTCGGCCCCCGACGTCTTCACCAACCACCTCTCCAAGTACCCGGAGTACGTCACCCGGGATCTGCTGCTGCCGCTCGACGCGTATGTGGAGCGCGACGATCTGCCGCTCGACATCTACGAGGACGGCCTGACCGACCTCTGGGTCGGCGAGGACGAGCAGCGCTACGGGCTGCCCAAGGACTGGGACACCGTCGCGCTCTTCTACGACCGCGAGATGCTGGCCGAGGCCGGCGTCGAGGAGGCGGACCTCGACGAACTCGACTGGAACCCGGACGACGGCGGCAGCTACGAGGAGCTGATCGCCCGGCTCACCGTCGACGCCAACGGCGTGCGCGGCGACGAACCCGGCTTCGACAAGAGCAAGGTGGAGGTCTACGGGCTCTGGCTGGAGATGAGCGACGGCTTCAACCACGGGCAGACCCAGTACTCCATGTACGCCTACGCCAACGGCTGGGAGACCACCGACACCAACCCCTGGGGCAGCCGCTTCAACTTCGACGACCCGAGGTTCCAGGAGACGATCAGCTGGTGGCAGGGGCTGATCGAGAAGGGCTACATGCCGCGGTTCGCCGCCCAGCGCGGTGTCCAGTCCAGCGACCAACTCGCCGCCGGCAACACGGCGATGGTCACCCATGGCAGCTGGATGACCGGCACCTTCTTCGGCTACGAGGGGCTCGACGTCGGCCTGGCCCCCACGCCGATCGGGCCCACCGGCGAACGCGCCACCATGTTCAACGGCCTGGCCGACTCCATCTACCGGGGCACCGACAACCCGGAGGCGGCCTGGGAGTGGGTCAAGTACCTTGCCTCGCCCGAGTGCCAGCGGATCGTCGGCGAGCACCATGTCGTCTTCCCCGCGATCACCGAGGCGTGGGAGATCGCGCAGCAGAGGTTCGCCGAGGACGGGATCGACGTCTCGGCGTTCACCCGGCATGTGGCGGACGGCTCGACGGTGCTCTTCCCGATCAGCGACAACGCGGCCGAGATCACCGCCCTGATGCAACCGGCGCTTGAGGCCGTGATGTCGGGCCAGGCCCCGGTCGAGTCGCTCAGCGATGTCAACGAGGAGATCAACCAGCTCTTCGAATGACCCGGCGCGCCGGGCCGTTTCCCGACGGACACGGCCCGGCCCCGGTACAGCCTGCCGTAGTGCGCCCGCATCTCCGGGGCGCGGAGAATATGCGGGTGAGATGGAACAAGATCAGCCGACATGTGGGCTATGCGCTCCTCACCCTGCCCTCGGCACTCGCCTCGATGCTGCTGCTGCCGCTGGCGGTGGTGGGCCTGCTCAGCGTCGCCGTGGGCGGGCTCGGGCTGCCGCTGGTGCCCCGGATGGCGCTGGCGCTCCGCTGGTGGACCGAGGCCCACCGGCGGAGCGCCGCCCAGGAGAGGGACGAGACCGTCACGGCCCGCCCGGCGGCCCTGCCCACCGGGCTGCGTGCGCAGTGGCGTTGGCTGCTCGACGATCCCGGCCTCCGCCGTGACCTGCGCTGGATACCGCGCTTCGTCGGCACCGGGCTGCTCCTCGGCCTCTTCGGACTGCTCTGCGCCGGCGGCCTGTTGGGCACCGTCGCCGTGGTGGCCGGCTGGCCGCTGCTCCCGGACGACGAGCGCACGATGTTGGGCGTGCCGGTCGACCACTGGCTCGCCGCCCTGGGCCTTGGCCTCGCCCAGTTCGCCCTGCTCGCCCTCCTCACCTGGGGCGTGCTGCCCGGCTTCGCGCGCTGGCAGGCGCGCGACACCCTGGCCGCGCTTGAGCCGTCGGCCGAGGAGCGACTCGCCGAGCGCGTCGGCGAGTTGACGGAGACCAGGGCCGATGTGCTGGACGCGCACGGCGCCGAACTGCGCCGCATCGAACGGGATCTGCACGACGGCACCCAGGCGAGGCTGGTCTCCATCGCCATGCGGCTCGGCGTCGCCAGGGACGAACTCCCCGACGACACGGGGGCGTTGGCCACCCTGCTGCGGGAGGCACAGGAGGGCACCGAGGAGGCGATGACGGAGTTGCGGGGGGTGATCCGCTCGATGTATCCGCCGATCCTGGCCGACCGGGGCCTCGCCGGCGCCCTCACCTCCATGGTCGCCGGATCGGCGGTGCCCACCGAGCTGGACCTCACCGGCCTGCGGGACGAGGGCCCCGACCGCCGGCTGCCGGCGGCCGTCGAGGCGGCGGCCTACTTCGTGGTCACCGAGACGCTGACCAATGTCGCCAAGCACAGCGGCGCCGGCCAGGCCCGGGTGACGCTGGCCAGGAGCGGACCCCGGCTGACCGTCGAGGTGTGGGACGACGGACGCGGCGGCGTCGACGAGAGCCTCGG
Organism: Streptomyces profundus; assembly: GCF_020740535.1. Classification (NCBI taxonomy): domain Bacteria; kingdom Bacillati; phylum Actinomycetota; class Actinomycetes; order Kitasatosporales; family Streptomycetaceae; genus Streptomyces; species Streptomyces profundus. Next base: position 1,757,333 of record NZ_CP082362.1, on the reverse strand, counting down.
CTCAGGGGTGATCGGCATCCGCCGCCGGGTGGCCGCGCTGGACGGCACCGTCACGGTGACCAGCCCGACCGGCGGGCCCACGGTGGTCGGCGCGGAGCTGCCGTGCGGATCCTGATCGCCGAGGACAACGTGCTGCTGGCGGCGGGGCTCCGACTCGTCCTGGAGGCCAAGGGCATCGAGGTGGCCGAGACCGTCACCGACGGCCCTGGGCTCCTCGACGCCGCCGCCAGGGTCCGCCCCGACGCGGTGATCGCCGATGTGCGGCTGCCCCCCGCCTTCCGCGACGAGGGCGTGCGCGCGGCGCTGGCACTGCGCCGCGAACGCCCGGGGTTCCCGGTGCTGGTGCTCTCGCAGTATGTCGAGAAGGTCTACGCCAGGGAGCTGCTCTCCGACGGCGCGGGCGGCGTCGGGTATCTGCTCAAGGACCGGGTCAGCCGGGTCGGCGCCTTTGTCGACGCGCTGCGCCGGGTCGCCGCCGGCGGCACCGCGATGGACCCGGAGGTCATCGGCCAACTGATGGCCGGCGCCCGGAAGAACCCGCTGGACGCGCTCACCCCCAGGGAGGGCGAGGTGCTGACGCTGATGGCCCAGGGCCTGGCCAACGCCGAGATCGGGCAGCGCCTGCTGATCAGCGACAACGCGGTGCAGAAGCACATCGGCAACATCTTCCAGAAGTTGGGCCTGCCGGTCGAGGACGGCGGCCACCGCCGGGTGCTTGCGGTGCTGGCTTTTTTTGACAACCGGCGCTGACAACCGGCGCTGACAACCGGCGTTGACAACCGGCGTTGATACGACCCTTGACCGGTCCGGGCGGCGGTCCTTAGATTCGTGGGCGGCTGGGGAAAACCGTTTCCCTTTGTTTGGTTGGTTGTTTTTCTCCGCGCGCGACCAGGGAGTCACCGATGCCCGAACGTCTCGGCCCGCTGCTGCCCACCGCCGCCGCCCGTGGCGTGCTGCGCCCGGCCCGGGAGGCGCTGATCAGCGGCGGGCTGTGGGGCGCACGCCGTGCCGTGAACGCCGAGGTCAGCGTCCCCAGGGGCTACGACCGCTTGGCGGAGGCGGGCAACTTCCACCAGCTGCGCCTCGCCGCCGGCACCGGGACCGGCGAACCGCTCAGCCTCGTGCCGTTCATCGACTCGGACGTCTACAAATGGCTGGAGGCCGTCGCCTGGCAGCTCGGCGATCCGGCCACCGGACCCGACGAGGCCGCCGCGCTCGAAGAACGCGTCGCCGAGGTCGTCCACCTGCTCGAAGACGCCCAGGAGGAGAACGGCTATCTCCAGTCCCACTACCAGGTGGTCCGGCCGGACCGGCGCTGGGCCGAGCTGGCGTGGGGCCACGAGCTGTACTGCGCCGGCCATCTGATCCAGGCCGCCGTCGCCCATGTCCGCGCCACGGGACGCACCGAACTCCTCGCCATCGCCCGCCGGTTCGCCGACCATGTCGACGAGGTCTTCGGCGTCGGCGAGGGCAAGCTCGACGGGATCTGCGGCCATCCGGAGATCGAGACCGCCCTGGTCGAGCTGTACCGGGTCACCGACGAGCGGCGCTATCTCGACCTGGCCCGCTACTTCGTCGACCGCAGGGGCCACGGCCTGCTGCCCGCCGGCCGGTTCGGCGTCGAGTACTGGCAGGACCACGCCCCCGTGCGCGAGGCGGACCGGGTGACCGGACACGCGGTGCGCCAGCTCTATCTGCTGGCCGGTGCCGTGGACGTCTACGCGGAGTCGGGCGACACCGAGTTGCTCGCCGCCAGTGAGCGGCTCTGGGAGGAGATGGTCGCCGCCAGGTCCTATCTGACCGGCGGCCTGGGCGCCCACCACACCGACGAGTCGTTCGGCGACCCGTTCGAGTTCCCGTCGGAGCGCGCCTACACCGAGACCTGCGCCGCCATCGCCGCCGTCCACCTCAGCTGGCGGCTGCTGCTGGCCACGGGCCGCGCCCGCTACGCCGACCATCTGGAGCGGGTGCTCTACAACGGGTTCCTCTCCGGCGTCGCGCTGGACGGCGAGCACTACAGCTATGTCAACCCGCTCCAGGTGCGCGACGGCCACCGGCCCGGGGCGCACACCGGGGACCACGGCGCCTACCGCGTCCGCTGGTTCGTCTGCGCCTGCTGCCCGCCCAACGTGATGCGGCTGCTCGCCTCGCTGCCGCACGCGGTGGCCGCCGGCGACGCGGCGGGCGGCCTGGTGCTGCACCAGTACACGCCGGGCCGCTTCGCCGCCGGCGCGCTCGCCGTCGAGGTGGCGACGGAGTACCCGTGGCAGGGCGACGTCCACGTCAGGGTCCTGGAAGCCGCCGAGGCCACGTTGACGCTGCGGCTGCCGCACTGGGTCGGCGCCGAGGGCTGGCGGGCGACGGTCAACGGGGAGCCGGTCGAGGACGGCGGCCCCGGCGCGGCGGTGGACGACGGCTGGTTGCGGCTGACCCGCGCCTGGCGGCCGGGCGACACGGTGGCGCTTGAGCTGACGCTGGCGCCCCGGCTGACCGCCCCGCCGTCCCGCGCCGACGCGCTGCGCGGCTGCGTCGCCGTGGAACGCGGCCCGCTGGTCTACTGCACCGAGGCGGCCGACCACCCGGACGGCACCGCGCTGGACGACCTGCGTCTCGACATCACCCGCCCGCTGAGCGACGACGCCGCCACCACGGCGCCCGGCGTGGTGATCGCGGTGCGGGCCACCGGCTCGGCGGAGCCGCCGGAGACGGACGGCTGGTGGGCCTACCCACCGGCGGGTACCGGCCGCGAACCGGGCGCGGAGACCAGGGAGTTCCAGCTGATCCCCTACCACCTGTGGGGCCACCGGGAGCAGGGCGCGATGCGCGTCTGGCTGCCCGTGCTGGAGTCCTAGGCCGGGGTGGGGCCGGGGCCCCGGAAGGTGGTGCGGTAGGCGCTGGGGGAGGTGCCGAGCGCGGCGTGGAAGTGCTGCCGCAGGTTGGCGGCGGTGCCGAGCCCGGTGCGCTCGGCGACCTGGTCGACGGAGAGGTCCGACTCCTCCAGCAGCTCCCTGGCGCGCCGCACCCGCTGTCCCGTCAGCCAGCTGATCGGTGTGGTGCCGACCTCGGCCCTGAACCTGCGGGTGAAGTTCCGCACGCTCATCGCCTCCTGGGCGGCCATCTCGCGCAGCGTGATCGGCTCGCCCAGGCGGCGCAGCGACCAGTCCCGCGCGGTCGCCGTGGAGGGCGACGCGGGCTGCGGGACCGGCTCGGGGATGTACTGCGCCTGGCCGCCCTCCCGATGCGGCGGGACGACGGCGCGCCGCGCCACATCGTTGGCCACCGCCATGCCGTGGTCGTGCCTGACCATGTGCAGGCAGAGATCGATCCCGGACGCGCAGCCGGCGGACGTCAACACCGAGCCGCCGTCGGTGTAGAGCACATCGGGGTCGAGGCCGACGGCGGGGAAGAGCGCGGCGAAGCGCTGGGTGTGGCGCCAGTGGGTGGTGGCCGTGCGCCCGTCCAGCAGCCCGGCCGAGGCCAGCACGAAGGCCCCGGTGCAGATCGAGGCGATCCGCGCCCCCGGCCTGATCCGCGCGAGCGCCTCCCGCAGCGGCGGTGGCGGCTCGGGACTCGACTGCGTGTAGTCGTCGGGGGAGGAGAGCACCAGCACCGTGTCGGCCTCGGCCAGCGCCTCGGGGCCGTGGCGCACCACGACGCCGAAGTCCCCGTCGCCGCGCAGCTCGCCCGGCTCGGGGGTGCAGGTGACCACCTCGTAGAGCGGCTCGCCTGCCACCGAACCGCCCGTTCTGGCCTGGCCGAAGATCTGGTGCGCGATGCCCAGCTCGATGGAGAGCAGACGCGGGCGGACGAGGACGGCCACGCGGTGGCGGCCCCGCTGGCGGAAGACGGACTCGATCGGGCTCATGGCCATATTATTGCGCATCTCGTCCATCAGGCCACTGGGGGCCGCTGACCTGCGACGGCAGGCTGAGGCCATGGATCAGCAGACCGCCCCCGCCCCCCGTGCCGTCCGCAGCCGCCGACCCCACCGGGCCTGGGGCATCGCCGCCGTCGCCGGCGTCGCCATCGTCACCGCCGGCGCGTTCACCACCGTGCCGGGGCTGCTGGCCACCCCGCTGCACGAGGGCCAGGGCTGGGAACGGGGACAGATCGCCCTGGCCTCGGCCGTCAACATGGTGCTGTTCGGCCTGACCGCCCCGTTCGCCGCCGCCGCCATGGACCGCTACGGGATACGCCGGGTCGTCCTGGCGGCGCTCTCGCTGGTCGGCGTCGGCGCCCTGCTCACCAGCGTGATGACCGAACCCTGGCAACTGACGCTCTACTGGGGCCTGTTGATCGGCCTGGGCACCGGCTGCCTCACCATGACCTTCGCCGCGAGCGTCACCGCCCACTGGTTCGTCCGCCGCAGGGGCCTGGTCACCGGTGGGCTGAGCGCCTCCAGCCATCTGGGGCAGCTCCTCTTTCTCCCGCTGCTCGCCTGGTCCATGGACCGCTTCGGCTGGCAGCCGCCGGTGGTGACCCTGGCCCTGGTGGCGTTGACGGTCGCCGGGCTCGCCGCGCTGCTGCTGCGCGACCACCCGGCGGACGTCGGGGTGGCGCCCTACGGCGCTCCGCGTCCGGTGCCTCGGCCCGCCCCGGCCAGCGGCTCGGCGAGGCGGACCCTGCGGGTGCTGCGCGGGGCCCTGCGCAGCGGCCCGTTCTGGCTGCTCGCCGGCATGTACGCGATCTGCGGCGCGTCGACCAACGGCATCATGTGGTCCAACTGGGTGCCGGCCGCGCACGACCACGGGATGGGCGCGACCGTCGCCTCCTCCATGCTCTCGCTCATCGGGATCTTCTCCGCGCTCGGCGCCATCGCCGCCGGCTGGCTCACCGACCGCTTCGACCCCCGGCGCCTGCTGGCCGTCTTCTTCGCGGTCCGTGCCCTGACCCTGCTCGCCCTGCCGATGGCCCTGGAGGCGGGCGCCGGGCCCTCGATGATCCTCTTCACCGTGGTCTACGGGCTGGTCGACGTGGCGACGGTGCCCCCGGTGATCGTGCTGGCCAACCGGTGCTTCGGCGTCGACGGGCCGATCGCCTTCGGCTGGGTGAGCACGGCCCACCAACTCGGCGCGGGAGCCAGCGCGTTCCTCGCCGCCACGGCCCGCGAGCTGCTCGGCGGCTACGACCTGGTGTGGATCGCCCTGGCCGCCGCCTGCCTGATCGCCGCGCCCCTCGCGCTGGCCACGGCCAGCGGCGCCCGTTCCCCCGGGTGACTCACTCCTCGGCCGGGATACGGCGGCGCAGATCCTGGTACAGGGTGTGGATCGACAGCCGGAAGATCTCGGCCTGGTGGTCGCCCAGGAAGTCGGTGTGCCCGAACACCTCCAGGACGACCAGGCCGTGCAGATGGCCCCACGCGTTCAGAAAGAGGGCCCCCGCCGGGGCGGGCAGCGCCCCCGGCGCCTCCAGATACGCCCGGAACGCGGGGGAGAGCGGCGGCACGTCCGCCCGGGCCAACTGCTCGGCGGTGCAGCCGGCGAACAGCTCCCGTTCGAAGATCGCGGCCATCCGCTGGACCGCCCGCGTGGTGGGGCCGTCCACGGGGGCCTCGTAGTGGCGCAGCGGGGTGCCGTAGATGAGTTGGAACCGCTCGGGGTGGTCGATGGCCCAGCGGCGGTAGCCCTCGGCGGCCAACACCACGCCGGGCGGCGGCTCCTCGTCGGACGGCGTCTCGACGGCCGTCCGCACCGCGTCCGCCAGATCGTCGTACGCCCTGGTGATCAGCTCGGTCACCAGGGCGTCCCTGCTGGGGAAGTAGTGGTAGAGCGCCTGCACCGTCATATCGAGCTCGCGGGCCACCGCGCGCAGCGAGAGCGCGGCGGGACCGTGTTCGGTGATCTGCCGCTCGGCGGCCTCCACGATCTCCCGGGTGGCGGTGGCCCGGCGCCGCTCGCGCAGCGAGGGCCTGGCCGGTATCCGTTCGTCTGCTGGCATGACCGCGACCCTACGCCAGCCGTTCGAAAAATCTCACACTGCCAAAACCTCCGTGCCCTCACTACCGTCGTGCGCAGCGACGAAGGGCGCGGACCGCGCACCCGCCGGCGATGGCGTGCCCTGCCAACTCGGCCTGTCTGGCGTCGCCTTCACCGTTCATTCGCACACCGTGATGTTGCAAAGGAGATCGAGCGTGTTCGATCGCATAGCCGAACTGGCGATCCGCCGGACCCGGCTGGTACTGATCGTCGCCTCCGTGGCCGTGGTCCTCATGGGCGTCGTGGGAGCCGGCGCGTTCGGCAAGCTGGTGGGGGGCGGCTTCGACGATCCGTCCTCCGAGTCCAGCCGGGCCGCCACGGTCATCGAGGAGAGGTTCGGCGGGGAGAGCAACCTGATCCTGCTGGTCGGCGCCGCCGAGGGCTCCATCGACGACCAGGGCGTCGCAGCGGACGCCCAGGCCCTGTTGGCCGACCTCAGGGCGGAACCGACCCTTGAGCAGGTGTTCTCGTACTGGGACACGGGCAGCCCCGACCTCCGCTCCGAGGACGGCCGCCAGGCCCTGGTGTTCGCTCATGTCGTCGGCGAGGACACGGACCAGGCGGAGCACGCCAAGAAGGTCATCTCCACGTACACCGGCGACCGCGAGGACGGGCTCGTCGTCCAGGCCGGCGGTGGCGGCGGGGTGAACCACGACATGCAGGCGCAGCTGAACAAGGACCTGCTGCTGGCCGAGGGCATCGCCGTGCCGCTGATCCTCGTCCTGCTGCTGCTCGTCTTCGGCACCGTGGTCGCGGCCCTGCTGCCGCTGGCCATCGGGCTGATCGCCATCATCGGCACCTTCGCCGGGCTCGCCGTCCTCGGCGGCGTCACCGATGTCTCTGTCTTCGCGATCAACCTGACCACCGCCCTGGGCCTGGGACTCGGCGTCGACTACGCGCTGCTGATGATCAGCCGCTTCCGCGAACAGCTCGCCGCCGGGCTCGACGTGCACGTCGCGGTCCGCAACACCGTGCGGACCGCGGGCCGTACCGTCGCGTTCTCCGCGGCGACGGTCGCCGCCGCGCTGGCCGCCCTGCTGGTGTTCCCGCAGTCCTTCCTCCGCTCCTTCGGCTACTCCGGCATCGGGGTGGTGGCCGTCGCCGCGATCAGCACGCTCCTCGTGATGCCGGCGCTGTTCGTCCTGCTGGGCCACCGGATCAACAAGGGCCGGCTGCCGTGGCTGAAGCCGGGGCGCGCCGAGTCCAGGGCGCCGATGTGGGGACGGCTGGCCCGCACCGTGATGCGCCGGCCGGCGCTGACCGCGCTGCCCGTGCTCGCGGTGCTGCTGCTGGCGGCGAGCCCGCTGCTCGGCATCACCTTCGGCACCGCCGACGAGCGGGTGCTGCCCGAGGACGCCGACAGCCGGCAGGTCTCCACCGCCCTCCAGGAGAACTTCGCCGGCAACGACGACGCCGCGCTGCACATCGTCATCGACCAGCCGGTGGACGAGGCCGCGTTGGACGCCTACGCCGGGGAACTCGCCGGGCTGACCGGCGTCGTCCGGGTGGAGACCAGCGCCGGCACCTATGTCGACGGCCAAGCCGCTCCGAGCGCCCCTGGCAACGAGGCCCTCGGCCTGCCGGAGGCGCAGCGGATCAACGTGGTGACCACGCTGACGCCGAAGTCCGACGCCGCCCAGGACCTGGTCCACGAGGTGCGGACGCTCGCCGCGCCCGCCGACTCCGAGCCGCTGGTGGGCGGCACCGACGCCGAGCTGATCGACTCCAACGCCAGCATCGGCGGTTGGCTGCCGCTCGCCGCCGCGCTGGTCGTGGTCAGCACCTTCGTCCTGCTCTTCCTCTTCACCGGCAGCGTCGTCCAGCCGCTGCGGGCCCTCGTCCTCAACCTGATCAGCCTGGGCGCCGCGCTCGGCGTGGTGACCTGGATCTACCAGGACGGCAACCTGGCCTCGCTGCTCGGGTTCACCCCGCAGCCCATGGACAGCACGATGGTGGTGCTGATGTTCTGCATCGCCTTCGGCCTCTCGATGGACTACGAGGTCTTCGTCACCAGCCGGATCAAGGAACTCCACGATCTGGGCGCGGACAACGAGACCGCGGTGACGCGCGGCCTGGGGCACACCGGGCGGGTGGTCAGCGCGGCGGCCTGCCTGCTGGCGGTGAGCTTCTTCGCCTTCGTCACCTCCCAGATCAGCTTCATGCAGATGTTCGGCGTGGGCACCGGGCTGGCCATCCTGATCGACGCCGTCGCCATCCGCGGCGTGCTCGTCCCCGCCGCGATGCGGCTGCTGGGCCGCTCCGCCTGGTACGCGCCCGCCGCGCTGCGCCGGCTGCACGGACGGGTCGGCCTCAGCGAGGGCGGCCCGGCCGAGCCGGCCCCGGCGCCCGAGGCCGTGCTGGTGAAGGACCCGGTCCGAGCCCGCTGAACACGGCACAGGCCCGCCCCTCGAACGTTCGGGGGGCGGGCCGGCGGTGTGCTCACGCCGAGGGTGCGTCGCCGAAGTCCGGGATGGCCAGCCGCTCGCCGTCGCGCCGCGCCGACCGGTGGGCGACGATGCCGGGCAGCGTGTAGCGGGCCGAGAGCCAGGCGTTGACCGGCGGCACCGAGCCGGAGTTGACCGCCGTCACGAAGTCGTCGGCGAGGAAGTGGTGGCTGCCCTCGTGCCCGTTCCGGACATGGGCGAACTCCGCTGGCAGCCTCGACCGGTCGTGCACCGGCGCGGTGCCGGAGACGAACGCGTCGCGCAACGCCGGGTCGATGTGCTCCAACGAGGGGTCGTCGGCCGGCAACGACGGTGCGGGCCGGAGCTGTTCGCTGATGTCGTGGACGCCCTCCTTGTCCTGCCAGACGCTGAAGGTCGCCAACTGCTCGAAGCTGCCCTCGGTGCCAAAGAAGCGGAAGCGTGACTCCCTGATGTGCGACGGGTAGCCGACCCGCCGGAACTCGTTGGTCCGGAACGAGCCGCCGCCGGCGACCTCGAAGAGCGCCGTCGCGTTGGAGACGTCGTTGTCGAACTGGCTGACCTCCCGGTCGAAGACGCCGTCGTCCCGGTCGTCGGTGACGCCGATCGCCGAGACGCTCACCGCGTGCGTCCGCCAGGCGCCCAGCACCCCGCCCACCGAGTGCGTGGGGTAGAGCAGCGGCGGATAGCTGGCGGTGGCCTTCCAGTTCTCCCCGCCGCTGTACTGGTAGGCGGCGTAGAAGCCGAGATCCATGTCGTGGACGTAGTCGCCCTCGGCGTAGAAGAGCCGGCCGAACGCGTTCTCGGCGAGCTGGTTCCTGGCGTAGACGGTCGCCGGGTTGTAGTGGCTGGTCTCGCCCATCATGTAGGTGAGCCCGGTCTCCTTGACCGCCTCGATGATCGCGGCGATCTCCTCCTCGGTGACGGCCATCGGCACCGCCGAGTAGACGTGCTTCCCGGCGCGCAGCGCGGCCACGGCCAGCGGCCCGTGCGTCCAGCGCTGCGTGAAGATCGCGATCGCGTCCACCCGCGCGTCCGCCAGCATCGCCTCGAAGGAGGGGAACGTCCCGGCCAGCCCCTGCTCCTGGACGAGGGAGTCGGCCCGCTCGGCGATGAGGTCGGTGGCGTAGACCTCGCTCACGCCCGGGTGCAGATGGAACAACTTGCTGAACTGACCGGCGAACTGACCGGCGCCGACGACGCCTATGGAGAAGGGCATGGACCATTCCTCACATGGTTCTGGTGTTGCTGGAGTGGCATCACAAAGCACCTGACACAAACGCTTTCAAACACGATCGACCCTAAGCGCACGGCTCCGCACGGTTCAAGGGGTACGCGGGGGCGCGCCGGAAGGACCTGTGGGCCCCGCCGGAGCGAGGCCCACCCGTGGTCGTGGAACGGGGGCCGGTCAGCCCCAGCCGTCGCGGGCGGGACGGCGCGTCATCCGGGCGGCGGGCGCCGCCCACCGGCCCTGCCCCCGGCCGGCCGGCGCCGCCGCGCCGCCGCCGGAAGCGGCCACCACCGCCAGCACCGCCGTGATGGCGGCGGCCAGTTCGTCGTCCGCCGGATTGCCCCGCACCACCCGGATCCCGCTGTCCCCGCCGGCCGCCCCGAGCGGCTTCGGCCCGCTCACAGCGGTATGTTCCCGTGCTTGCGGGGCAGCCGGTCCACGCGCTTCGTCCGCAGCGCCTCCAGCGCCGACGCCACCCGCGCCCTGGTCTCGTGGGGCATGATCACCGCGTCCACATAGCCCCGCTCGGCGGCGCCGTAGGGCGTGCACAACTCCTCCTCGTACGCCATCCTGAGCCGCGCCCGTTCGGCCGCCGGATCGTCGGCCCGCTCGATCTCCCTGCGGTGGATCACACTGACCGCGCCCTCGCCCCCCATCACCGCGATCTCCGCCGTCGGCCAGGCCAGGTTGACGTCGACCCCGAGATGCTTGGACCCCATCACCCCGTAACCACCGCCGTACGCCTTGCGGGTGATCACCGTCACCATCGGCACCGTCGCCTCGCAGTAGGCGTACAGCAGCTTCGCGCCCCGCCGGATGATGCCGTCCCGCTCCTGCTCCAACGACGTGAGGAAACCCGGCACATCGACGAAGGTGAGCACCGGCAGGTCGAACGCGTCACAGAGCCGGATGAAGCGCGCCGCCTTCTCGCTCGCGTCGATGTCCAGCGCACCCGCCCCGTGCGTCGGCTGGTTGGCCACCACCCCGACGCTCCGGCCCTCGACCCGCGCGAAACCACAGATGATGTTGGGCGCGAACAGCGGGTGGACCTCGACGATCTCGCCGTCGTCCACCACCGCGTTCACCACCCGCGTCATGTCGTACGGCTGGTTGCGCCGGTCGGGGATCAGCGTGTCAAGCGCCCGGTCCGCCTCCGTGACCTGCTCGCGCGAACGGCCGGGCGGCGCCTGGTAGACCGGCGCCTCGGACATGTTGTTCGACGGCAGATGGCCCAACACCGCCCGCACGTAGTCGAACGCGTCCTTCTCGTCCGGCGCCAGATAGTGCGCCGCGCCGCTCCTCGCGTTGTGCAGCTGGGCGCCGCCGAGGTCGTCCCGGTCCACCGCCTCGCCGGTCACGGCGCGCAACACGTCGGGACCGGTGACGAACATGTGCGAGATGTCCTCCACCATCACCACCAGATCGGTGATCGCCGGCGAGTAGACCGCGCCGCCCGCGCAGGGCCCCACCATCAGCGAGATCTGCGGGATCACCCCGGAGGCCGCCACATGGCGCTTCACCAACTCCGCGTAGTAGGCGAGCGCCACCACCCCCTCCTGGATCCGGGCGCCCCCCGAGTCGTTGATGCTGATGACCGGGCAGCCGGTGCGCAGCGCCAGATCCATCACCTTGAGGATCTTCTCCCCGAACACCTCGCCGAGGCTGCCGCCCAACACCGTGAAGTCCTGCGCGTAGAGGCACACCTGGCGCCCGTCCACCGTGCCGTAGCCCGTCACCACGCCGTCCCCGTAGGGACGTTGCCGCTCCATGCCGAAGCTGGTGCAGCGGTGCCTGGCCAGTTCGTCCAACTCGACGAAGGAGCCGGGATCGAGCAGCAGGTCGATCCGTTCGCGTGCGGTCAACTTCCCCCTGGCGTGCTGCCGCGCCGTCCGCTCGGGGCTCGACTGTGCGGCCAAGGCCGCGCGGCGGCTGGCCAGTTCGGCCAGCCGCCGCGCGGTGCCACCGCTGTCCCCCGTCCCGTCCCCGGCCCCGTCCTCACCGTCGATACGCTCTGCTGTCCCCACGTTCTCGCTCTCCGTTCCAGAGTTCCGTCCCCCGCGCCCGAACCGGCGCCACGGCACGTGCCGGCGGCTCCGCCGCCGTCGTCGCTGACACCCGTCCGGTTCCGAACCGACCGGCGATGTCCGACCACCGCCGGGGAGTTCACCCGAGGCGACCCAGGGCACGTCCCTCACCGTCCATGGTCAGGCGGACAGTCGGCGCCGGGTGTCGGCGTGAGGTCACCACCTCCTTGGCTATCACTCCAACGGGTGACAGATCCAGGTTTCCGGGAATCGGGTACGCGATCCGGACGTCCGCCGGCCTCTTCGTCGGCCCTGTCGGCCTTGTCGGCCGGTCCTGTCCGTCGGCCCTGTCGGCCGGCGGGATCGCCGGTACCCCGCCGACCGTCCGACGCGTCATGTTCACGCGGACGTCGGGCGCGCGGGCGATGCTCCGGGGTGCGGGTACCGCGCCCGTTCCCCGCCGCACCCGAGGAGCCCGCCATGACCAGCCCCGCCAGGACCAGCCCCGTCCCCCGTGCCCTGCTCGCCGCCGCGCTGCTGGTCGGCGCCACGGCCGTCGCCGTCCCCGGCCAGGCCGTCGCCGCGACGCCGACCTTTGACCGGATCGTGCTCTCCCCGACGGCCACCCCGGCCACCTCGGCGATCGTCACCTGGCGCACCGCCACCGCCGCCGCGTCCCCCGGCGTCGAACTCCAGCCGGCCGACGGCGGCCCCGTGACCACCGTGACCGCGACGCCCACCGGACAGGCCGGCGGCGGCCACTACCACCGCGCCGACCTCGACGCGCTCACCCCCGACACGGCCTACCGCTACCGCATCGGCGACGGCACGGAGTGGAGCGATTGGATCGACTTCCGCACCGCGGGGGCGGCCGGCGACCCGTTCACCTTCCTCTACCTCGGCGACATCCAGAACGACATCACCGAGGGCGCCGCACCCCTGGTCCGCGCCGCCCAGGCCGACGCCTCCGACGCCGAACTCACCGTGCACGCCGGGGATCTGATCAACAACGCCGACGCCGACGACGAATGGGCCGAGTGGTTCGCCGCCGTCGACGTGGCCCACACCTCCACCACCCACCAGATCGCCACCCCGGGCAACCACGAGTACGACGGCTGGAACCTCTCCGACCACTGGACCCGCCAGTTCCCCGGCGCGGGCAACGGCCCGGACGACGACGACCTCGACGGCACCGCCTGGTACACCGACTACCAGGGCGTTCGGTTCGTCTCCCTCAACAGCAACTACACCAACGCGCCCTGGTTCGACGTCGTGGACTGGCTGGAGGACCAGGAGACCTGGCTGGACGGCGTGTTGGCCGACAACCCCAACCGGTGGACCGTGGTCACCTTCCACCAGCCCGTGATCTCCAACAGCGAGGGCCGCACCGGCGCGCTGGTCCGCGCGGCCTGGCTGGACGTGCTGGAGGACCACGACGTGGACCTCGTCCTCCAGGGCCACGACCACTCCTACGGCCGGGGCAACCTCACGGCCAACCGCACCGACGACCCGGCCGTCACCACCGGGCCCGTCTATGTGGTCTCCGTCGCGGGACCCAAGATGTACACGCCGTCGACCACCGACTGGCGCCTCGCGGGCGCCGAGGTCCGCACCCAACTCGGGGACACCCAGACCTACCAGGTCGTCGACGTCACCGCCGACACCCTGACCTACCGCGCCAAGACCCAGGACGGCACCGTCGTCGACGCGTTCACCGTCCACCGCGGCGCCGACGGCAAGCGCGTCGTGGAGAACTGATCACCGGGCGTGGCGCCGCCGGGCTCACCCCCCGGCGGTGCCAGCCGCGCGGTAGGCAAGACCGCTCTCGTTGGGCGTGGCACCGTCATAGAGCCCGGTGGCATGGGTCCCGGTCGACAGCGTGAACCACGCGTAGCGCTCCAGGAACGGCAGCCCCTCCAGCATCGCGGTGGACGCGCGGACGAACGCCGCCTGCTCCGCCGAGCTCGGGTAGCGCGGGCTCGGCCCCGTGAAGTCGATCAGCGCGTACTCCGTCAGCCACACCGGCTTGCCGTAGCGGTCGGCCACCGCCTGGAGATAGCCGCGCAGATGCTCACTCGCGTCGGGGCCGAAGTCGGAGCCGTACCAGTGCAGCGGGATGAAGTCCACGCGCAGGCCACGCTCCTCGGCGCCGGCCATGAACCGGTCGAGCCAACCGCCGGGCGTGTCACCGCCGAACGCCACGGCCGGCGCGCCGAGCCGCAGCCCCGTGGCCTCCAGGCGCGGCCACAGATCCAGCGCCTGCTCCACGGTGAGATCGGCCTGCTCCCCGAGGTCGGGCTCGTTGAAGCCCAGCAGCTGGCTGCCCTCCTCGACGGCCCGCGCCAACTCCGCGTCGGTGACCGACTCCGCGCCCCAGATCATCGGCACGAACTCCACCCCGTCCGGCGCGGTGACCTCCCCCGTTCCCGAGGCCCAGTTGTAGTACCAGGCCGCGCCGACATCGGCCAGCGCCTCCGAGACACCGGCACCCGGGTTGAGGTTCACCCCCTTCCGCTCACTCGCGGCCGTGGCGGCGTCCGTCGGGGAGAGCTGGGGGAGGAGGGCCAACAACGTGGCGGCGACCGCCGTCACCCAGCTGCGGATTCGGCTTCCCTGCATCGTTCGTCCCGGTGGAGGAGAAGGTCTGAGAGCGCTCTCGCTGCGCGCCGATGCTCGCACGCCCCGGGTGGGCCGTCAACGGCCCGCCCGGCCAACTCCGCACCGGAACAAGGGACATGACGGCTTGCTCGCGCTGCTCCGCCGCCCGAAAACCGGTGGAGGGCCCGATGCGGGCACGGCACACTTGAGGCTGCCGAAGGGGTGTAGCTCAGAGGCCAGAGCGCCGGATTCCAAACCCGGATGCCGCAGGTTCGACCCCTGCCACCCCTGCCATCGCCCCGGCCGCCAGAGCGGCCCGAGCGGCGCTCTCCGCCACGGCGGGGCTGCTGACCACGACTCGGCTGCTGCCGGGGCGGGGGGTCAGCCGCTCACCAGGGTGCGTGCCCCGGGGATGTCGTAGGTGGTGACGGGGGCGCCGTCGGGGGTGCGGCAGTGGTAAATGAGCACATCTTCGAGGGTTCCCAGTCGGGCGAACGCACGGGGGTCGGTGGGCACGGTGCTGAAGTAGCAGAACAGCTGGGAGAGGGCCGGCGGGGCACTGCGAAGGGAGGAGAGCCAGGCGGCCACATCGCAATCCTGGAGCCAGAGGGAGGTGAGGCTCGTCATCTCGGCCAGTTCCTCCAAACCCGGCGGTGTGTCCGTGCCATCGCCCGTCAGGTTCACGCTCTCCAGTTCTGGCAGGGTGGTCAGTACGCTGAGGTCAGCTGTCTCCATCGTGTCGCCGCCTACGGCGAGGCCAGTCAGCTCAGGGAGCAAATGCAAGGTGTTGGAGGCTAGATCGCTGTCGAGGGGGATAGTGAGACTTTTCAGCCGGGTCAGGCCTGCGAGCACCGCAGTGCCCCGCACCGAGCCGAGGCCGGACAAACCTAGAAGTTCCAACTGCGGATGGCTGCAGAGCACGGACAGGTTGGCCTCCCCGTTGAGTTGCTCCACCCATAGGTGCCTCAGGGGTGGGAAGTCGGCGAGGAAATCGAGGTTCCGCACCGGGCAGGTGATGAGTACATTGGTCAGCCCTCGCAACCGGCTTGCCGCCCGGACTTGCCCGGAGTGGGTCAGTCGGACCTCGTGGTCCGCCAGGGGCAGCCGGGACAGCACCTCGTCGGCAAAGGCTTCCGCGTCGAAGTAGTCCCAGGCGGCGCTGAGTTCGTGGACCACGGCCCACCGCTCGTCGCCCACCCAGCCTGCCAGCAGCCGCAGGGACTCCTCGCCGCCGATCAGTGCCACGGTGCGGACCGTCTGGATCGCCGACTTCTCCGACAGTTGGCCCAGCGAACTGGGCAGCTGCCGCAGCAGGTTGGTCCCCACCGCCGCCAGCGCGGGCGGGTCCGTCTCTCGCCGCGCCGGCAGCAGTCTTGTCACGGCCTGGTCCAACCGTTCGCCGACCCCGTCGGGCACCTGGGGGAGCGTCTCCTGGCAGGCCGCCGCCAGCAGGCGCAGGGTGCGGGCGTGGCGGGGTTCCGTGTCCGCGCGGTCGAGGATGCCGTCGAGCAACTCCTCGCGTTGGGGGGCGTTGGCATGGCCGGCCGTCATGATGATGGTCTCCCGCCACAGGTCCAGATGCGCGCGGCCGACCAGGTTGCCGATGCGGTCCTCCTCGGCCGCCTCCTCGGCGGCCAGATACTCCTGGAAGGTGCGGTGGACAAAGTCGATCCGGCCCTCGGCCGAGGAGCGCAACACCCCCGACCGATGGCGCAGTTGCTCCAGCACCGCCGGACCGTCCAACGCGTCCAGGTGGCGCATCGCCCGCAGCTTGGTCGCGACATAGCCGGCCGCGCGATCCACGGCGATCTCGCTGCGGCTGTTGTCCGACAGCCGCCAGGCCAGATCGCGCAGCACGACCAGCTTGTCGCCGAGGCTCAACCGGCTGTCCATCGCGCTGGGCACATTGCGGTCCGCGTCCCGGTCGTGCACCAGGGTGTGCAGGGCGTTGCGGTACAACTCCATCCGGTCTCTCGGTAGTTGTCGGCCACGGTTCAGATGCATCGCGCAGAGCATGGCGGCCAGCAGCGGGGTGCCGGCCAGCGACTGGAGATGTGCGCGGTCCTTGAGGCTGGCCAGCAGGGACTGTTCGTACTGCGGTAACTCGTCGACGCCGCACGGAAGTTCGCCGCCCAGGTCGCGTACCGCCTGGTGCCACTGGCGGACAAAGGCGGCCAGGTCCGGCGGGGTCATCCGGTCCAGATGCAGGGCGGCAAAGCCCTCCCCGTGCAGCCAGCGCGCGCTGGCAGCGGCCGGCCGCGAGGTGACGACCACCCGTGTCTCGGGGTACTGGCCCAGCAGCTTGCGCAGCCAGTCGCGCACCGCCCGCCGGTCCCGATCCAGCAGCTCGTCCACGCCGTCGATCAGCAACAGCGCGCGCTTGTCGCGCAGTTGGCGTTCCACCCAGCCCCGGGGCATGACGCCGGTGATCGGGCCGGCGACGCCGTCCAGCATGGCGCTCGGGTCGGGCATCGCCCGCCCGCTGTACTCGCGCAGCTTGACGAGAACCGGCGTCAGCCCGTTCCAGTCGACCAACTCGCCCTGGAATGTGCCTCGTGCGGCCATCACCGCCAGCCAGCGCAGCAGCGTCGTCTTGCCCGAGCCGGCCTCCCCGCGCAGCAGTACCCGGTTCGCGTCGCGCAACGCGGCCTCGACCCGCATGCCGGAGCTGTCGTCGCCGCCCTTCTCCCAGTTGCTCATGTCCGGTCGAGGCACGGGCAGTTCCCGGATCGCGCCCCGGCGGCGCCGGCCTTCGCCCCCGGTCGCCCGCAGACTCACATAGGCGACGGAGAGCCGCATGCGGAGCCCGGTCGCCTGGTCGGACGGCCGGCGGAACAGGTCCACCTCGTCCAGGTCCCGGCTGACCAGATGCAGGTAGTCGCGGCGGAAGTCGGTGTCCTGGTCGGTGCCGTCCGGCGCGAACAGCGAACGGTCCGGGAGGCGTTCCAGGATGCGCGTCACTCCGTTGCCCAACGAGGCGGTCCTTACCAGCAGTTCGCCGGACGCGCGCTCCTCGAAGACCGGCAGGCTGAGGACGATGTGCACGTAGTACTCGACGCATTCGGCGAACAGGATCTCGTAGAGCCGGGTCTCCGCCTCGCTCAACCCCGTGGGCCCCCGCACCGACCCGGTGATGGCGCGGCTCAGCTCGGCCGGGCGGACGTTCGCCGCGAACAGCGCCTCGTCGCTGAGGTCCGCCCGGTCGAAGGTGTCGGCCACGGCGTCGAGCACGGCCTGCCGGCCGCCCTCGTCGAGCCGGCCGAACGCGTGCCGCAGGAACGGCTCCAGGCGGTCGAACACCGCGTTGGTGATCTGGTCGAACTGCTGCCTCACTTCGCGCTGGTAGCGCAGCCCCCGCACCCGTAGCCGGATCAACTCCTCCATCGGCAGGTGCCGTTCCTGGTCCTGCCGCCGCACCCCCAGCCACCACCGGCCCGCCGCGCTCGCCACCTTCGTCCCCAGCCGAAACGCCGCTGCCTCCGCGACCACGCGCCCTCCCCATCCGTTACGCGAACCCCACCGCATTGTGGCAGCGAGGCGCGCGGCGGACCGGCCGTTCCCCCGAACTCCCGTGGCGGCGCCGGGCGTTCCTGCTCCCCCCTCCCGAGGAGGACCGCGCCTCGCGCCGCCACGCCGAAGAACCTACGGCGCGCGCCCCCGTCCTCGCGTCGGGCGGCGGGTTGAATCCCGGGGTCACCCCAGGTGGCAGCCGGCCAGGTCGCTACGACTCCCGTAGTACCGCGCTGGGTTGACTTCGGCCGGGTCCTGCGGCGCTACGCTGCGGTGATGCGCCCGAGACAGACGTCCCGCCGGGACGGTCGGCGCCGCCGGCGCCCCTCCGGCAGGGCCTATGCGGTCGACACGCTGATCGCCCTCGCCATGGTGTGCGTGGCGCTGCTGCTCGGCGCGGAGTCCGAGGCCCAGGGATGGCCCGAACTCGACGCCGGCGCACAGGCGTTGGCGGCGCTCGCCCAACTGCCGGTCGCCCTGCGCAACCGGGCCCCCGTGCTGGTGTTCGCCGCGACCCAGGTCGCCGGAGTCTGGTACGTCAGCCTCGGCTTCTGGCCCGTGGTGTGCACCTTCGGGCCGCTGCTCGCGCTCTACACGGTGGCGTCGGCCCGCCCGGTGCGGGTGGCCGTCGCCTGCGCGGCGGCGCTCACCGGGCTCTGGCTCTACGCGGGTGCGGTCAGCGAGAGCCAGTCGCCGCTCTCCGTGCTGGCGCAGGCGCTGCTGTTCTCCGTCGTGCTGGTGTGGTTCGGCGCCCTGGCGCGCCGCTCGGCCGAGCTGACCCGCCAGCTCAGGGCCGAGCAGGCGGCCCGGGCGCGCCGTGCCGTCGCCGACGAACGCCGCCGCATAGCCAGGGAGTTGCACGACATCGTCGCGCACCACATGTCCGTGGTCTCGGTCCAGACCGGGCTGGCCAGCTTCGTCTTCGACTCGGACCCGCCGACCGCGCGCGCCGCCCTCGGCACCATCGCCGAGACCAGCCGCGAGGCCCTGGACGAACTGCGCCGCATGCTTGAGGTGCTCAGGGAGGACGAGGGGCCGGACGGCGGCGACGGGGACGGGGGCGGCGCGGGGGAGTCCGCCGCGCCCATGCCGGGGCTGGCCAGGGTCGACGAGCTGGTGGCCAGGATCCGCGCCGGCGGGCTGCCCGTCGCGCTGCGGGTCGAGGGCGCCCCGCGCCCCCTGGCCCCCGGCGTCGACCTCTGCGCCTACCGCGTGGTCCAGGAGGCCCTGACCAACGTCATCAAACACGCCCCTGGCGCCGCGACGACCGTCGAGATCCGCTACCGGCCGCGCCATGTGGAGGTCGGCGTCACCGACGACGGAGAGGGGGTGGATTCGGACAGAGTCGCGCCGGGCGGCGGCCACGGGTTGATCGGCATGCGGGAGCGGGCAAAGCTCTACGGCGGGACGATCGCCATCGGTCCGCGGAGCGCGGGAGGGTTCGCCGTTCGGCTGACCCTTCCCACCTCGGCGACGGCCCGTGGAGGGGAGGACGACCGCCGGGAATGACCAGGGTGTTGATCGTCGACGACCAGTTCCTGATCCGGGCCGGACTCGTCGGGGTGCTTGACGCGGCCCCCGGCTTCGAGGTCGTCGGCGAGGCGGCCGACGGTGAGGAGGCGATCCGGCTCGCCGCCGAGACCTCGCCCGACATCATCCTGATGGACATCCGGATGCCCGGCACCAACGGCATCCAGGCCACCGAGCGCATCCTGGCGACGACCGACCGCGAACCCCTGCCGCGCATCCTCGTGTTGACCACCTTCGACCTCGACGAGTACGTCTATGGCGCGCTGCGCGCCGGCGCCTCGGGGTTCCTGCTCAAGGACTCGGGCCCGGACCGGCTGCTCGCGGCGGTGGCCGCGGTCAGCGGCGGCGACTCGCTCTTCGCCCCCAGCGTGACCCGCCGCCTGGTCGCGGCCTACGCCCGCCAGGGTCCGGGGCCCACCACCGCCCCGGCCGGCCCCGCACCACGCCGGGGCCTTGAGGTGTTGACATCACGCGAGCGCGAGGTCCTCCGCTTCACCGGCCTCGGCCTCTCCAACTCCGAGATCGCGAGCCGCCTGCACATCAGCACCGCCACGGTGAAGACCCACCTCAACCGCACCATGAGCAAACTCCACCTCGACAGCCGCGCCCAAGCCGTCGTCATCGCCTACGAATCCGGCCTGATCACCCCCCAAGCCTGACCCTCCCCCCGACCACCTACCACCCACCGGGCGTTGTCAGTGGTCCCGGGTAGCTTGGGACCATGATGATGACGGAGAGCGTTTGTGAGTGTCTCGCGTGTGACGTCGGGCGCGGTGGGTGGTTGGTCGGGCCGCGCCGGTGTTTGGGGGTGGGGGCCGGCGCGGCCGTGGTCAGGAGGTGTGGGGGGTGGTGCCTCCGGAGGGTCGGACGAGTCGGTAGCCGCCGAGCGCGGCCACCGCGCCGAGGACGCCACCGGCCGCTGTCCACAGCCAACGGTCGCTCCACCAGCCGCCGTTCCAGCCGTCCGACGGCTCGGGGACGGTGGCGAGATAGGGGCTGGGGGCCTCCTCGTGGTCGATGGCCTCCGCCTCGCCCTCGGTGCGCACGGTGCCCGCCGCGCCCACCGGCAGCAGCGGTTCGGTCAGGTCTCCGCCGACCGCCGTGGAGCCGTTGGCCCCGTCGGCCGTCACCGTCACCTCGACGGCCACCGGCAGGCCCAGGTCCCGCTCGGGCAGGTCGGCGACCGACAGCCGCAGGTAATAGGCCCCGGGGAGCGGGGTGTTGGCCCACGGGTCGGCATAGGAGTGCACGGGGCGCAGGGTGCAGCTCAGGGTGACGTTGGCCTCGTCCTGCTCAGCGGTGGCGGCCTGTTGGCCGGATGTGCACGACTGGTAGCGCCGCAGCCCGTCGTAGAGATCGAGCCGCCAGGTCACCGGGCCCGTGCGGGTCTCCGGCAGCCGCACGGTGGCCTCGGCGGTGGGGATCTGCCCGGCGCCGGCGGGGAAGACCCAGTAGAGGTAGTCGCCGGTCGAGGCCGCCGCGCTGGCGTTCTGGTCCTGCTCGACGACGGTGGCGGTGCGGAAGGAGGTGCCGGCCTCCGTCGGGATCGACTCGTCGTCGGCGTGGGCCGGCCCCGTGCCGGTCAGGCAGGCAGCCGCTGTCAGCAGGGCGATGGCGAGCCAGCGTGGGGCGCGCCGTGTCAGGTGGGTCATATCGCCTTCCTCATCGCCGAGATCACCCGGATCAACAGACCGGCGGCCAGGCCGGCGACCAGGCCGACACCGCCCAGGAGCAGCACGGGCGCCCACCCTCGCGCGAGGCCGAACGCCGCGGCGTCGGGGGAGGCGTCCGGCGCTGACACCAGATCCACGGTCAGCTCGACCGGCAGTCCCGGCGTGCGGACGACGGAGTCGGGCGCGGAGAAGGAGTTGCTGAGCACCAGGCAGACGGCGCGCGGCGCGTCCGAATCCGCCCCGTCCTCGTCCGGTTCGGGCATCGGATAGCGGAGCCCGGTGGAGAGCACATCGGTGTGCCCGGTGCCGGCCCCCGTGCCGCGCGTCAGCTCACGTCCGTCCTCGTCCAGCACGCGAAGCAGCACGCCGTAGTCGGGGTTGACGGCCCGGTCGGCGGCCACGCTGGCCGAGACGCGCAGCTCCTGCCCGGGCAGGACGGGCACCCGGTACCAGCGGTGCTCGTCGAACTCCTCCCTGTCCTCGTACACGCCGATGCCCAGCCAGGGCGCCTCCCGGCACTCCTCGCCGCCGGCCACCGTCGCGGGGGTCTCGACGGGCAGGTCGGCGCGTCGGACCAGCTGGTTGATGCGGTCGGCGAGTTGCTCGGCGTCCTGGACGGCGGTGTAGGTGCCGCCGGTGGCCTCGGCGATGCAGCTCAGCTGGTCCCGCACCGCGTCGTCCAATGTCAGGCCGAGCGTGTCGACGACCAGGTCCGTTCCGCTGGCGGCGAGTTCGTGGGCCACCAGGCAGGGGTCGGGGTCGCCGCAGGAGTCCTCGCCGTCGGTGATCAGCACGATCCGGCGGGTGCCCTCCCCGTCGCCGAGGTCCTCGTTGGCGCCGCGCAGGGCGAGGCCGATCGGCGTCCAGCCGGTGGGGCGCAGGGTGGCGACGGCCGTCTTGGCCTCGGTGCGGTCGATCGGCCCGACGGGGAAGAGCTGCTCGCTGTCCTGGCAGCCGATCTCCAGATCGTCGCCGGGATAGGTCGCCCCCAGGGTGCGGATGCCGAGATGCACCTCGTCCGGGACGGCGTCGATCACCTCGTTGAACGCACGCTGCGCGGCGGCGATACGGGATTCGCCGCCTCCCATGTCGCGTTCTCGCATGGAGCCGCTGACGTCGAGTACCAGATCCACGCGGGGTGGGGGGTCGTCCTGTTCGGGCTGGTCGGCCATGGCGTTGGGCGCCAGGCCGCTCATGGTGAGGATGGCGACCAGCCCGCTGAGGAGTATCGCCAACCATCGTCTGAAGATCATTAGTTGATGCTATTGGTCCCCGGTCGAGGTCTCGAACCGGCAGGTCAGCGGGCCCCAACCAGCGGACGTGCTCCCCCGGTTACTCGGCTCGCGCGAACCGTCGGGCCGTCAGCGGCGCGAACAGCGCGATCAGGGCCAGTGACCAGAGCAGCGTGGTGAGCACGGGATGGGCCAGCGGGAGCGGCCCCTCGGGCACGGGCGCGTTGCCGAAGAGCGACCGCGCCGCGCCGATCGCGGCGCTGAACGGGTTCCACTCCGCCAGCGTCCGCAGCCCGGACGGCATCCCTTCGGTCGGTACGAAGGCGTTGGAGAGCATCACGAACGCGAAGACCAGCGGCGCGAGTTGCTGGATCGTCTCCATGCTGCGGATCGCCAGCCCGAGAAAGACCCCGACCCAGGTCAGGCCGTAGCCGAAGAGCAGCAGCAGGGCGAAGCCCGCCAGCGCGGACGCGGCGCCGTCCTCGACGCGCCAGCCGACGACGAGGCCGAGCGACGCCATGGCGGCGAGCGAGATCACGGAGAGGAGGAGCTGGCTCCCCGCCAGGCCGAACGGGACGGCGACCCGCCGCATCGGGAGCGACCTCAGCCGCTCGGTGACGCCGTTCCGCGCGTCCAGGGCCGTCGATCCCGCGGTCATGACGGCGCCGGTCGCGGCGACGAGCACGAAGACCGCGGGGATCAGCTCCATGCGGTAGTCCGTGGCGGAGCCGTCGCTCAGGGCGCCGCCGAAGACATAGCCGAACATGAGGACCATGCCGAGCGGTGCGGCCAGGCTCGCCGCGACGGCCGAGGGATTCCGCCTGAGGGCGAGGAGGTCGCGGTGGACGATGGTCGCGCCGTCGGCCAGCCACCAGCGCCTCCGCGCGGTGGTCGCCGCTCGCGGGCGGGGCCGCGCCGTGTCGGTCGGGTCGTTCACGCCGGTCCTCCGGTCAGGGCCAGGTAGGCCTCGTCGAGGGTGGGTTCGTGCAGGCCGAGGTCGGCGACGCCGATCCCGGCGTCGTTGAGCGCGGTGAGGACGGAGGGCAGGGTGAGGGTCCCGGCCGGCACCGCGCCGGTGAGGGTGGTCGCCCCCGGGGTGGGCTCGGGGAGGCCGGTGACCCCCAGGCCGCCGAGCAGGGAGCGCGCCGCCGCCTGCGAGTCGTCCGAGGCGAGGGTGACCGAGAGGCGCAGCCCGATCCGCCGCTTGAGGGCGCCCGGTGTGTCGTCGGCGATGATCCGGCCCGACTCCAGCACCGCCACGCGCTCGGCGAGGTGGTCGGCCTCCTCCAGGTACTGGGTGGTGAGGAGGATGGTCGTGCCCTCGTCGGCCAGCTCCCGCACGGCCGTCCAGATGGCGGTGCGGCTGTGTGGATCGAGCCCCGTGGTGGGTTCGTCGAGGAAGAGGACGGCGGGATTCAGCAGCAGGCTGGAGGCGATGTCCAGCCGGCGGCGCATGCCGCCGGAGTAGGCGCCGACCAGCCGGTCGCCCGCTTCCGCGAGTCCGTAGCGCGCCAGGAGTTCCACGGCGGTGCGGCGGGCCGTGGCCGGGGAGAGTCCGTGCAGCCGGCCGAAGACGAAGAGGTTCTCCCGCCCGCTGAGGCGCTGGTCGAGCGTGGTCTGCTGGGCGGTGACGCCGATCGCGGCCCTGACCTCGGCGGGTCGGGTGGCGACGTCGTGGCCGCCGACCAGGGCGCGCCCCGAGGTCGGGGCCGCGAGGGTCGACAGCAGACGGATCAGCGTGGACTTGCCGGCGCCATTGTGCCCCAGCAGCCCGAAGACCGTTCCGGTGGGGACGGCGAGGTCGACGCCGTCCAGCGCGGTCACGGCCTTGCGGCCCCGACCGTAGACTTTGGTCAACTCCTCCGTGTGGATTGCTGGCGCGGATGGTCGTGACATGGCTCGTGACATGGCTCGTGACATGGCCACTCCTTCAGCGATCGCTGTTCGCAGTACGAGCCCAGCTTACTGCGAACAGTGGACGCAGTGTGCCGCGGGGGCTGATCGTCGACGCGGAGACGGAGAGGCGCTGTGGCCACCGAGGTGATCTGGACGCGGGCCAGGGCCGGCAGGAAGGGGCCGCAGCCGGCGCACAGCCTCGACGACATCGCCCGGGAGGCCGTCGCCCTCGCCGACGCCAAGGGGCTGGCCGCCGTGTCGATCCGCGCCGTCGCGGCGGAGTTGGGCGCGGGCGCGGCGTCGCTCTACCGGTATATCGCGAGCAAGGACGACCTCTACGACCTGATGGTCGACCGGGTCGCCGCCGAGTACGACCTGCCGGCCGAGCCCTCCGGGGACTGGGCCGCCGATCTGACCCTGGTCGCCGAGCGCGGCCGGGCCGCCTTCCGTCGGCACCCCTGGGCCGGGCAGCTGAGCGCGGGCGCGTCCTGGGGGCCGTGGGTGCAGGACTACATGGAGTTCCTGCTGGTCGCCCTCGAACCGACCGGGCTCGACATCCCCGGGCGGGTGGACTTCATCGCCCTGCTCAACAACTGGATCGCCAACTTCGCCCAGCACGAGGTCGAGCCGGCGGACGGCGCCGCGGCGGCGGCGAAGGCGCAGCACATGGGGAGCATCGCCGCCGACGAGAGCCGCCCCCACCTCGCCGGCGCCATGGCCGCGCTCCTGCGAACGGACCCGGCGGACGCCCACCCCGACCTCCTCTTCCGTCGAGGTCTGGACCGCCTCTTCCACGGGATCGCCCCCCGTCAGGCCCTGTCCCGGCAGGACACCTAGCGGCACCGCCACCGCGCCCAAGCCGGCCCGCCCGGCCCGGCTGTTGGCCGACGTCGCCGCCGAACGGGCGCCGGCCCGGCGCGGGGGAGTTCAGTTCCGCCGGGGGCTGGCCGTGAGCAGCTGGTCGACCGGCGCGAAGTCGTCGGTCAGCACCCGCGCGTCGCCGACCCACTCCCGGAGCTCGGCGCCGTCGACGACCCGCCAGTCGCTGCCGCGCTCGGCGGACCGCGCACCCCACGCCACCGGGTCGAAGGCGGTGTCGGACGCCGCTGCCACGAAGTTGCCGCCACCGGTGCCGTCGAAGGCGCCCGGCTCCGCCGCCACCGCGACATGCTCGAACTCCGCCAGCAGCGTGCCGACCGCGGCCCGGACGAAGGCGAGTTCGTCGTGGTCGATCATGTTGACGGTGTAGAGCCCGCCCGGACGCAGCACCCGTCCGACGTCGGCGACCGCCTCGCGGGTGGTGAGATGCCACGGCACGCTGACGCCCCCGAACGCGTCGCCGACGACCAGGTCACGGGAGTCGGTGGCGATCCTCCGCAGCCCCAACCGGGCGTCCTCCACCCGCACCTGGAGGTGCTCACCGGTCTCCACGCCCAACCACTCCCGGTCGACCTCGACCACGCCCGCGTCGATCTCGGACACCACGCTGGCCGAGCCGGGGCGCACCGACTCCAGGTAGGTCGGGATCGAGAGCCCGCCGGCGCCGAGGTGATAGGCGTCCAGCGCCTCGCCCGCCGGGTAGGCGGTGTCGATGAGGGAGGCGATCGCCCTGATGTAGGCGAACTCCAGGTGTTCGGGGTCGTCGAGGTCGACATAGGAGTGCCGCAGGCCGTCGAGGACGAGGGTCCGACCGCTCGCCCGGTCGGGGTCCTCCTCGATCGTCGCGCAGTGGTAGCGCGTCTCCACATCGCATCCGCTGGGGACCGCCACCCCGCCGGCGACGCTGCCGCCCACGGCCACCCCCGCCAACAGCATCCGCTGACCACGCCGCCAGTCCCGCGTCGAGACATCCACGAACACGCCGGCCACCAGCAGGATCACCCCGAGGGTGAGCAGGATGACGCTGACCGGGACGACCGAGATCAGCACGAAGCCGGTCAGCACGGTGCCGGCGATGCCGCCCGCCGTGCCGATCCCCGAGAGCCGCCCCACCACCGTGCCGGTCGCCTCCAGATCGACCAGCAGCAGCTTGGTGACCATGGGGGTCACCGCCGTGAGCAGCGCGGCCGGCACGAACAGGCAGACACCGCCGACGAGCAGCGTCACCGTGCCGCCGGCCGCGCCGGCGAGGCGCACCAGCGTCGGCGTCATCGCCACGGCCACCCCCGACAGGGCCAGCAAGGGACCGAGCGCCCGTCGCGGCGCCATGGCGTCGGCGGCCCGCCCGCCGGCCCACGCGCCCAGGGCGATCGCCGAAAGGGCTATGCCGATCACCATGGTGTTCATTTCGAGGGTGAGCCCGACATGGGGCGCCAGCAGACGCAGCGCGACCAACTCGACGACCAGCACCGCCGCCGAGGATCCGAAGACGAGGACGGCGCCGGTGCGGGGACCGATCCCCGGCGCGCGGCCGTTCGTCTCGCCGCCACGATCAGTTACGAGTTCCACCTGTGTCCCCCGTGAGAGTTGCCAGGACGTTCTTCACGACGGCCACGAGGGGTGCCCAGCGCGCCCGCGCGGGCTCACCGCGTCGTCCATCCTGCCAGCCGCCAGCCGTGCGTCAGCACATGTGCGCGGCGAACCAGTCGAGCATCGGCCCCGGCCTGCGCTGGAACTCCAGGTAGCCGTCGAAGCGGGCCGTGCTCCCCTCGATCCACTGGAGTCTCTTCTCGGCGACCGGGATGTTGTCGAACATCGCCTGGACATCGCCCGGATGAGTGAGGACGTCGTCGCGCACCTGATAGAGGAGGGTCGGGACGGTGACGTTCCGTGCCCACTCCCTGGGGCTGCGGGAGTCGAAGTCGAAGCCGGTGCGCAGCACGATCCGCCGCTCCAGGTCGTCGATCCGGTCGGCGACGCCGAGGGCCGCCAGCCGCCGTTCCATGATGGTCCGCGCGGTGACCGGCTGCGGGCCGACGAGGCACCGCACGCCGTCGAACGCCTCGGGGAACTGGGTCATCGCTGCGAACGTCGAACTGCACCCGAGGCAGCGGCTGAACAGGCCGATCGCCAGATCGCGGGTGTCAGGCCGCTCGCGCGCGTAGGCGAGGGCGCCGACGATGTCGCGGGCCTCGAAGATCCCGCTGGAGCTGACGCCTCCGTTGGCGGCGCCGCTCAGGCCGTGGTTGCGCAGGTCGTAGGCGAGGACGTGGTAGCCGGCCCGGTGGAGGATCGCGTAGTCGGGGACGAAGTCGACCTCGAACCCGTTGCCGCTCGGCGCCCAGATCGAGCGCCACGGTTCGAGGTGCGCGGGCAGGCCGGCGCGGGTGAAGCCCATCGGGTGGTTCGCGATGACCAGCTTGTCGGAGCCGGGCGCGGGGATGAACCACCCTTCCAGGAGCGTCCCGTCGCGGGAGGGGAAGGTGACGTTCTCGAAGTCCAGGCCGTGTTCGGCCGGCGAGCGCAGCACGGGGGAGCGCGCCTGGTGGCTGAACGCGTCGGCGACCTGGTCGAGCAGCCGTAGGACCCGCTCCTCGTTCGGTGTGGGTGCCTCGTGCACAGGGGGCGTGGCCATGTGTTTCCTCTCTGTCCGTGGTTCTGTTCGTGGTCCGTGGCCGACGGCGTTCGGGCGGTGAAGGGGGCCGCTGTGGGTCACCGCGCGGTGTCCTCGGTCCGGAGGCGGTCGCGGAGCGCGCCGAGGGCGAGGGCCATGGCTCCGGGCGGGCGGTCGAAGGTCGTGGTGGGCACGGCCGGCGGGCCGGTGCGGACGGTGATGGCGTGCGGATAGGCGAATTCGAGCAACCCCTCGTCCCCGTGCTTGCGGCCGTAGCCGCTGTCGCCGCGCCCGCCGAACGGCAGGCCGCTGACCGAGGAGAAGGCGAGGGCGTCGTTCACGCTGGTCATGCCGACCCGGAGCCGACGGGCGATCTCCTCGCCGCGTTCCTCGCTGAACACGGCGCTGCCGAGGCCGTAACGACCGGTGTTGATCAGGGAGATCGCCTCCTCGGCGTCGCGGACGCGCACGACCGACAGCACGGGGCCGAAGGTCTCCTCGGTCGTGGCGAGCGCGTCCGGCGGGACGTCCACCAGGACGGTGGGTTGCACATAGCGGTCGTCGGTGGCCGGCGGGCCGCCCACGAGGGGGGTGGCGCCACGGGCGACGGCGTCCTCGACATGGCGGCGGACCACCGGGATCTGCGCGGGCAGCGGGATCGGCCCGATCAGGTCGCCGTCGTCGCCGCCGGCCCGCACCCGTCCGGCGAGCCGGGCGATCCGCGCCACCAGGGCGTCGTGCACCGAGTCGACGACATAGGCGACCTCAAGGCTGATGCAGCCGAGCCCCGCGTTCTGTAGCGCTCCCCAGGTGATGTGGGCGGCGGCCAGGTCCAGGTCGGCGTCCTCGGCGACGATGACGCCGTCATTGCCCCCCAGCTCAAGCAGGAGCGGCGTCAGGCGCCGGGCGCAGTCGGCGGCGACGGCGCGGCCGGAACGGACGCTTCCGGTGAAGGCGATCTTGTCCACCCCGGCGGCGGTGAGGGCCCGGCCCGTGGCGGCGTACCCGACGAGGTTCTGGAAGACCTCGGGCAGGTCCGGCACCGCCCGCGCCCAGGAGCGCGCCAGCCACTCGCCCACGCCCGGGGTGAGCTCACTCGGTTTCAGGACGACGGCGTTGCCCGCCGCCAGGGCGTGGACCACGATCGCGCCCGGCGTGCCGAGCGGGAAGTTCCACGGCCCGATGACGCCGACGACGCCGTACGGGAGATGTTCGACCCGGGCCCGCTGGTGCGTCATCGTGGGCGGCACGCCGACGTCCCGGGGGCCGAGCACGCGTTCCGCGTTATCGATCGCGAACGTCAGGTGCCCGAGCAGGGCGAGCACCTCCGCACGGCCGTCCTCGACGGGCTTGCCGTTCTCGGCGTGGACGAGCGCCGCCAACTCCTCCCCACCGCGCGCGATGTCCAGGCGCCAGGCCCGCAGCCGCTCCGCGCGGCCGTCGAACCCGAGATCCCACCACGCGCCGGCGGTCGCGGCTGCGGTCGCGACCGCAGCCGCGACCCGCTCGGGCCCGGCGACGCGGTAGCGGGCCAACTCCTCGCCCGTCGCCTGGTCGACGGTGGTCAGTTCGGTGCCGGTGGCGTCCGGGTCACCGTCCCGGGTTGCCGCCGTGTTCCCGCTGTCCGTGCTCATCCCTCGTCCTCCGTCGTTCAGGTTCGGATGGAACGTCCCTCGCTCCCGGCCCATCAGGATTCGGCTCCCGGCCGGGAGCCGAACGCCTCCGGCGCCTGGGTGGCCCGGTCGTCGGGGCGCCGGATCAGCCCGAGCACCCGCGCGCGCAGTTCGGCGAACCGGGCGAGGCTCTTGGTGGTGACCTGGTCACGGGGCCGCGGCAGGTCGACCGCCACCGTCTCGACCACGACGCTCGGCCGGGCGGACATGACCACGACGCGGTCGGCGAGGTAGACGGCCTCGTCGATGTCGTGTGTGACGAGCAGCATGGTGACGCCCGTCGTCTCCCTGACCCGCAGGATCAGGTCCTCCAGATCGGCTCGTGTCTGCGCGTCCACCGAGGCGAACGGCTCGTCGAGCAGCAGGATCTCCGGCTCGTAGGCGAGGCCGCGGGCGATGGCCACCCGCTGCTGCATGCCGCCGGACAGCTCCCACGGGTACCGCGAGCCGAACGAGTCGAGGCCGACGGCGGTCAGCGCCTCGGCGATCCGAGCCGCGCGGTCGGCCGCCGACCGGTGCTTGTTCCGCAGCGGCAGGCCGACATTGCGCTCGACCGAGAACCAGGGCATCAGCGACCTGCTGTAGTCCTGGAACACCGACGCCATCGCCCTCGGCGGCCCGGTCACGGGCTCGCCGTCGAGGACCACGGAGCCAGCCGAAGGGGGGAGCAGGCCGCACAGGCAGCGCAGCAGCGTCGTCTTGCCGGCGCCCGACGGGCCGACGATGCAGACGAACTCGCCCTTGCCGACCGTCAACGTCAGGTCGCGGATGGCCTCGACGGCCTGATCGCCCGAGCCATAGGTCTTCCCCAGATGGGTGACCGACAACATCTCAGTTCCTCCCGGTCATGCCGATGTGCCAACGCAGGACCCGCCGTTGCAGCGCGAGGAAGGCCGCGGTGAGAACCGCGCCGAGCAGGCCGAGCAGCACGGTGCCCGCCCACATCCGCGGCACGTCGAACGCGTTCCGCGCGCTGACGGTGACGAATCCGATGCCGTTGGTCGCCGCGTACAGCTCGGTGACGACCATCATGATGAAAGCCATGCCCAGGGCCGTGCGGATCCCGGCGAAGATCTGCGGCGCCGCGGCGGGCAGCAGCACCGACGTCAGCCGCTGGGCACGGGTGAGCCGGTAGGAACGCGCCACGTCCTCCAGCTGTGGATCGATCCCGCGCACCGCGTCGACGGTGTTCAGCAGCACGGGGAAAGCGCAGACGAAGGCGATGACGCCGATCTTCGCGCCGTCGCCGATGCCGAGCAGCACGACGCTGACCGGAACCAGCGCGGTCCCCGGCACGGCCCGGCAGAACTGGACGGCCGGATTCAGCGCCCGGGCGAGTGGCCTGTTCCGGCCCAGCGCCACGCCGGCGGCGACGCCGACGACCGAGGCGATCAGCAGGCCGGCGAGCAGCCGACCGAGGCTGGGCACCACATCCGAGCCCAGCCGCGCGAACAGCCAGGTCTCCCGGAAGGAGACCAGCACCTCGCTCAGCGGCGGGTAGAACGGGGATGCGCTCCGGGCCGAGGTCGTCCACCACAGCAGCAGGAGCAGCGCGGGGACCAGCAGCCGGAGTCCGATTCTCGTCATGGGTCCGCTCCTCACGCGATCCGCGCCCGGTGGGACGGGTGCCAGCGCAACGCCCGCCGTTCGAGCCCCTCGAAGGCGGCGTTGAGCACGGCACCGAGCAGCCCGGTGAGGACGATGACGCCGTACATCGCGTCGTAGACGCCGTTGGTGGCATAGGTGCCCAAGGTGGCGCCCAGGCCGGGGACCGCTCCGATGAGCTCCATCGCGATCGCGGCCAGGAGGGTGATCGTGGACGCGATCCGCACGCCGGTGCAGAGATAGGGCAGCACGCCGGGCGCGGTCACCCACACCAGCCGCTGTCCCGCCGTCAGCCCGAAGACGCGCGCGGTGTCACGGGCGACCGGGTCGACGGCGCGGACGCCGTAGAACGTCTGCGACAGCATCGGCCATGTCGCGGCCACCGCGGCGAGCGAGACGACCACCTCGGAGGTGGCGCCCAGCAGCAGGAGCATGATCGGCAGTGGGACCACGACAGGAATGGGCCGGAGGAACTCGACCACGCCCGTCAGCAGTTCGTTGACGACGGGGATCGCCGCCATCGCGCCGCCGAGGGCCGCGCCGATCGCCACCCCGGCGAGCAGCGCGAGCGCCCAGTGGCCCAGCGTCTGCCCGACGGCCGTCCACAGATCGCCGGCGCCGAGGTTGTCCACCAGCCACGCGCCGACCTCGGACACCGGGGGGATCTCGACCGGGAGGACGCCGGAGGCCGACAGCACCTCCCAGACCGCGAGCAGCGCCGCGGTCGTGAGAGTGGGAAGCAGGGGCGCGAGTCGTGCGGGCCTCACTCCGAGACCTCAAGACCGCGGGGCGGCGTCGTGAGATCGGTGGCCTCCGGCGCCTGTGACCAGGCGTACTCCTCCAGTGGCGGCGCCGAATCCAGCCGGCCGTACTCGACCATCAGGCTGGTGACGAGCGCGGCGGAGCGGCGGTCGATGCCGCTGACGTACCAGGGCAGCGGCAGGTCGGCCACCGCCTCCGGCCGCGCGCCCGTCGTCGCCACGATCGTCTCCCTGACCTCGTCCGGGTGGTCGTTGGCGTAGGCGGTCGCCTCGTCCCACGCGTCGAGGAAGCGCCGCATGACGTCCTCGTTCTCCGTCACGAACGGCCGCGACGCCATCAGCACGCTCGCGCTGCTGCGGGCGCCGAGCGCGGCGGTCGCCGGGTTGCCGATGGTGCGGAACCCGTCGGTCAGCAGCTGCCCGCCGAACGGCTCGATGGTGCTGACCGCGTCCACCCGGCCCTGCCGCAGCGCCGCGAGCTGGTCCTCGAAGGGCACGGCGACGACCTCGACCGTGTCGGGGGCACCGCCGCCCTGGCGGACCGCCTCCCGCAGCGTCAGGTCGAAGAAGCTCTCCAGGGCGTTGACGGCGACCGTCCGGCCGGCCAGGTCCGCGAAGGAGCGGATCGGGCTGTCGCCGGGCACGACGAGGGAGAAGGCGTCGCCCTGCGGCGACTCGTAGTCGGTGACCAGCGAGGTGACGATCTGCACCGGGAAGTCGGCGTGGACCGCCGCCGGCACCGCGGTGATCTCGGTGACGGCCAGGTCGATCTGGCCGTTGAGCAGCAGCGCCACGCTGTTGGCGCTGGCACCCGAGCCGGGCACCTGCTCGATCTCGATGCCGTGGCGTTCGAAGATGCCGCGCTCGACGCCCAGCGACAGCTGTGCGTTGTTCGCGGTCGCGCTGTAGTCGATGACCAGCCGGGTCAGGCCCGACTCGGTCGTCTCGGCCCGGCCACCGCCCGCCCCGCACGCGCTGAGGGCGAGCGCCAGGACGAGGCCGGTGGCCACGGCCCTCGGGCGCCTGCTCGCCGACGCGGCTGGGATCGCGAAGTCCGGGTCGCCGTCTGGAAGTTGACGATGAACGTGGTCCAGGGCTGTCATGCGCCCAAGGTATCAAGTACTTGATGCGAAGCAAGAGCTGTATGGATGTGAAGGTGCTGTAAGGTAGGCGACCGTGACCGAACCAACCGCGACAGACGGCGAAGCAGAGGTGCTCAGCCGTGTCGTGTCCCTTCTCCGGCGAGCGGACCTGGCCCTGCAGAGCACGAAGGAACCGCCGCTGCGCAAGCTCGGCGTCTCCGGATCGCTGTACTCCGTGTTGATCAACCTCAGGGTGCGACCAGGGCTGACCGGCGCCGAGCTGGCGCGAGTCGTCGGCGTGACCCCCCAGGCGATCGTGCCGCTGGTCGGCAAACTCGTCGAGCGCGGCTGGGTCGAACGCCGCCCCCACCCCCGGCACGCCAACGTCCAGGAACTGCGTCTCACCGACAGCGGCGCGCGGGAACTCGTCGGCGCCGACCAGCTGTTGGTCGACCTCGAAGGCCATCTCCGCCGCTCCCTCGGCGAGGAGGACTACGGGCGCCTGCGCTCCTTGCTCGGTGATGTCCTGACCTACCTCCCCACCTGGACCCCACCCCCGCCGCCCCCGTCGACCTGACGCCACCCTGGCACCGCGCTCCGGTCGCGGAGTCGGGCGTTCCGTTGGCGCTCCCGCCGCCCGGCCCGACATACTGGTGGCCGCGTACCGGGCCAAGGACGCCGTGTTCGACGGCGAGTTGACCTGTGACGGCGAGGTGATGCGGCCGGGCGACGCCTGCGTCGTCTTCGGTGGCGACGGCGGCGGCTCGTACGCGGAGATGCTGAATCACGCCAGGGCGAACGCCAACAACGACGCGTGGGTCTACGCGGAGTTCACCGGCACCGTCGGCATCCTGCTCCTCCTCGCCTCGCCGGCCTCACCGTGACGCTGCTCGCCCGCCGGTTCTCCCGCCGGACGCGCGCGGCCGTGCTCGGCACCGCGACCCTGGCGATCGCCGGCTACGCACTGGCCGTTGGGCCGGCACAGGACCAGGTGCGCGAGGCTTCCCCCGTGACCGTGGGGGCCCTGGGCGACCTGTTGGAGTGGGACTTCTCCTACGGCCCGCTCGCGATCGGCCTCCTGGTGCTGCTCTGCCTGGTACCGATGGTGGCGACCCTGGCCGACGGCTGGGGAGAGCAGAAGGAGAAGGCCGAGGCCGCACGGCCCGACCCCGAGCCCAGGACGCCACGTGACGAGGAGGTGGAACGCTCGCTGCGCACCATGCGGGAACGCCACCGGAACCGCGCGGAGCGCGAACGCCAGGAGTAGGGCCCGGCCGGCCCGCGCGCCGACCCGCCCCCGCCGGCGCGACGTGCGCGAGCGGGGCGTCAGCCGACGAAGATGTCCACCGAGGGGCGCAGCCTGGCCGCCGAGGTGAGCGCGTCGTGCACCAGGTGCCGCGTGAAGGCGTCGACGAGCTTGGGATCCGCGGGCCGCTCGGCCGCGGGGAGCGCGATCTGCTCGTAGGCCGACTGGAAGCGCGGCCCCCAGCGGCGGGAGCCGAGCCGGGCGGTCTGGGAGCAGTTGTCCACCATGTGCGCGACATCACGGGCGTGCATGTACGGCAGCAGCGAATCCACGGCCTCGATGACCGACTCGTTGACGATCTCCGACCAGGGATGGCCGCGCTCAGCGAACTCGTCGATCTGGGCGATCATGGTGGCGACGAAGAGCCCCGCGGTGAACGGGTCGACGGGCAGCTCCCGTTCGCCCCTCCGGGCGCGCACGGCTTCCGCCTGTCGCCACATCGGGGATCCGCTGATCCCCGCCATGGGCCGGGTGGCCAGCCGCTGTTCCGCTAGGACGACGCCGCGCAGCTCGGTGCCGTCGGCGACCTCGTCGTAGATCTCCGCGACCAGGTCACGCGCCGGCTGGTAGGCCGCGCTGTAGGCCCGGTCGAAGACCGCCTGGTCGGCCGGGGACAGTCGCTGGCGCACGGCGCGCAGTCCGTCGCGTGAGACGGTGCGCGCGATGGGGCCGGTGACGTTCTCGCAGGACCGCTCGTAGGCGGTGATCGGGTCGTCACCAGCGAGCCGGTAGTGCCGGTGGAGCGCCTCGACCAGGCCGTGCACGGCGCCCAGCAGGATGGCGCGTTCACCGACGATGTCGGACCGGTACTCGCTCTCCAGCGTGGTGCGGAAGGTGTACGGCGACCCCAGCGCCACCGACCAGCCGAGCGCGCGGTCCACGGCCTTGCCGTCGGGGTCGGCGTGCACCGCGAAGCTGCTGTTGATTCCCGCGCCGTTGATCTCGGCGCCCTGCTCGTACAGCCGGCGGACCGAGTCCCCCATGCCCTTCGGACAGACGGCGATCACGCCGTGTCCCTCGGGGAAGTCACCTCCCACGGAACGAAGATGGCCGAGCAGGAAGCCGTGCGACAGCCCGATCGTGGCACCGGGCCTGAGGACGTCGAAGAGCTTCCCG
The DNA here is from genome assembly GCF_020740535.1 of Streptomyces profundus. Lineage (NCBI taxonomy): Bacteria > Bacillati > Actinomycetota > Actinomycetes > Kitasatosporales > Streptomycetaceae > Streptomyces > Streptomyces profundus. The sequence goes on along the minus strand of NZ_CP082362.1, from coordinate 1,722,205 downwards.
TGGTGGTTGACCAGTGCGGCGTCCGCGATGAGCAGGATCACCAGGTCGCTGGTGGCCGCGACCTCGATCCAGTCGCCGAGCGTCCCGTCGTCCTCCGTGAAGCCGTGGGCGCGCGCGTCGGCCGCTGACGCGGAGTCGGGCCGGAGCCCCACCGCGACCTGGATGTCCGTGCCCGCCAACGAGTCGCGCAGATTGCGCGCCTGGGCGCGCCCCTGGGGGCCCCAGCCGATGACGCCGATCCGCCCGATGCCGTCGAACGCCCGCGCCAGCAGCGGGAAGAGATGGCGGCCCCCGCGCAGGATGGTCTCCGTGCCGCCCGGAACGTCCATCGTCTCGGTGGTGAAGACCTCGGAGGTGAAAGCGTTGATGGGAGTGGAAGTCATGACTGACTTGTATTTCCGCGCGGAGAGACGGGGCAAGCGCAAGAAGCGCACCGGGCCGTTCCGTTCGGTGAAAGGCTATGGTGAGGCGTGTTTGGTGACCATCGTGACGTACGGCTCTTCCTCCATCTGGCCCAGACGCTGAACTTCGGCCGCACCAGCCTGGAGTGCCACGTCAGCCCGGCCACCCTGACCAGGTCCATGCAGCGCCTGGAGGCGGAGTTGGGCCGGCCGCTGTTCGATCGGACACCGCACGGGGTCACCCTGACGGTCGAGGGCCAACGGTTCCGCGCCTACGCCCTTGAGGCGCTCGACCGGTGGCAGGAGTACCGGCAGGGCCACGACAAACCGTCGGGCCTGGTGGGCCGACTCGCGGTGTTCGCGACCGTGACCGCCTGCCAGGCGCTGCTGCCCGCTCTGCTGTCGCCGTTCCGCGCCGCGCACCCGCAGGCCCTGATCGACCTGCGCACCGGCGACGCCGCCGCGGCCCTCGCCAGACTGGACGAGGGCGACGTCGACGTGGCGGTGGCCGGTGTCCCGGCCAGACTGCCGGAGACCCTGCGGAGCAGGACGGTGGCGACCACCGAGTTGGTGTTCGTGACGGCGCGGGACCAACCGGAGAACGCGTCGGAGAACGCGTTGGACGGCCCTTTCGTGCTGCCCCACCGCGGCCTGGTCCGCGAGGCGGCCGAGCGCTGGTTCCGCGCCAGGCGCCGCGTGCCGCGGGTGGTGGCCGAACCGGAGGGCCACGAGGCGCTGCTGACCCTGGTCGCCCTCGGATACGGAACGGGAGTCGTGCCCAAGCTCGTTCTGGACACCAGCGCCACGCGCGGAGCGCTGTCGACCGTCCACGTCGACCCGACCCCGGCCGCGCTCACCATCGGCCTGTGCGTGAGCCGGGCGAACCTACGCCGACCACTGGTCGCCGCCCTGTGGAGCCTCACCGCGGGCAACGCCCAACCCACCGGCGCGTGAGCCCACGCGCCAACCGCTGCGGCCTGCGAAAGGGCCGGACTCACTGACACTGAGCCCGACCCTGGATTGATGGCATGTGCGCTGGTCAGAGGAATGATCCTCGATGTCCGCGCGATGTGCCCCCGGCAGGATTCGAACCTGCGCACACGGCTCCGGAGGCCGTTGCTCTATCCCCTGAGCTACGGGGGCGCTTGGCGCCTTGGTGGCGACGGGAAGAACATTACCAGCTTGGCGGGGGTGCCTCGCACCCGTTGTTTCCGCACGTGGGTGCGGGGCGCGCTACTCCCGGGTAGAAGTTGGGGGAAAGGCCGGACGAGGGCGGGGGAACGCGCTTACGCTGGCTGGGTGCCAGGTGTTCTCGGCCGGGTCCTGGTGGTGGACGACAGCCAGGTCATCCGGCAGCTGATCAGGGTCAATCTCGAACTTGACGGGTTCGAGGTGATGACCGCCTGCGACGGTGCCGAATGCTTGGAGACCGTGCACGAGTTCCGTCCGCATGTGATCACGTTGGATCTGGCGATGCCCAGGATGGACGGCCTCGCCACCGTCGCCCGGCTGCGCCTCGATCGAGGGACGCGGCACATCCCGCTGGTGTTGGTCTCCGCCAGCGCCGGGCGGGAGCCGCCCAGGGGCGTCGACGCGGTGGTGAGCAAACCGTTCGAGCCCGCGGAGCTGGTGCGGCTGGTCGGCCGGTTCTGCGCCGAGGGGCGGCGCCGGTGGGTCCAGTTGGTGAAACCGTTGGCGGAGTGCGGCCCCGCCTCTCGTACGCTTGCTCCGTGACTCCGGCCCAGCTCTCGCACGCCGTGCTGCGCTCCGTGCGCGGCGCGGTGGACAGCGGTGAGCTGAGCGTGCCGGTGCCCGAGCGGGCCGTGCTGCGTCGGCCGCCCCGACATGTGGACGCGCGCGCCGGCGGGGAGAGTCCGGGAACGTCGGAGGTGTGGTCCTGCGGGATCGCGCTGCGGCTGGCGGGCCCGGCCGGGAAGCCGGCCGGCGAGGTGGCGCGGATGCTGAGCGCGCGGCTGGAGAGGCAGCCAGGCGTGGCCGCCGTACGGGTCACCGGGGGCGGGTTTCTGACCATCGCGCTGGACGCCGGCGCCGAGGCCGCGCTGCTGCGCGAGATCCTCTCCGCGCCGCCGGCGCCCAGCCTGCCCGACGATCCGGCGCGGGACGCGGCCCGCTGGTCGGCCCTGGCCGGCGGCGACCCCGCCGGCGCGCTGTTGACGCAGCGCGAGGAGAACCCGCTGTTCCTGGTGCGGTACGCGCGGGCCCGCTGCGCCGGCCTGGAACGTGCCGCCGAGGCGCTCGGGGTGGTTCCGGAGCCCGGCGCCGCGCCCTGTGAACTGCCGGCGGAGCGTGCGCTGTTGGCCGCGCTCGGCGAGGGGGGCCGGCCGGTCGGCCGGCTGACGCGGGTCGCCGACCGACTGCTGACCGTGGAGGGGCTTCGCCCGACGCTGCCGTCGGGCGACGAGAAACCCGAGGTCGTCCACCGTGCCCGGCTGGCCCTCGCCCTGGCCGCCGGGACGGTGCTCGCCGACGGCCTGCACGCCCTGGGCATCAGCGCCCCACACCGGCTGTGAGCCGCGCACCGTGACTCGTCAGCCGCCAGACCTGGAAAGAGTTCCGTCATGAGCCGTTCCGCTCACCCCGCCGGGCCCCGGCACGCCGATGTGCTGCCCGAGGGCCACTACGCCGCGCCTCCCGTCGACCTCAACGCCCTCGACCCCAAGGTGTGGGCCCGCACCGTGCGCCGTGACCCCCAGGGGGTGGTCACCGTCGGCGGGGTCGATGTCCGTGCGCTGGCCGAGGAGTTCGGCACGCCGACGTTCGTGCTGGACGAGGCCGACTTCCGGGCCAGGTGCCGCGCCTGGCGCGACGCCTTCGCGCCGGACGCCGACGTCTTCTACGCCGGCAAGGCGTTCCTGTCCCGCGCGGTGGTGCGGTGGCTGCGCGAGGAGGGTCTGAACCTCGACGTCTGTACCGGCGGGGAGCTGGCCACGGCGCTGGCCGGCGGGATGCCGCCGGAGCGGATCGCGCTGCACGGCAACAACAAGTCGGTCGCCGAGATCGACCGCGCGGTCGGCGCCGGCGTGGGCCGGATCGTGCTGGACTCGTTCCAGGAGATCGACCGGGTGGCCGAGGCCGCGGCCCGGCACGGGGTGCGGCAGCGGGTGCAGATCCGGGTCACGGTCGGCGTGGAGGCGCACACGCACGAGTTCATCGCGACCGCGCACGAGGACCAGAAGTTCGGGCTGGCGCTCGCCGACGGCACCGCGCTTGAGGCGGTGCGGCGGGTGATGGCGCTGGAGAGCCTGGAGCTGATCGGGCTGCACTCGCACATCGGCTCGCAGATCTTCGACATGGCCGGCTTCGAGGTGTCGGCGCGGCGGGTCGTCGGCCTGCTGCGTTCGGTGCGCGACCAGCACGGCGTCGAGCTGCCGGAGATCGACCTCGGCGGCGGGCTGGGCATCGCCTACACCTCGGACGACGATCCGAGCGAGCCGCACCAGATCGCCAAGTCGCTGCGGGACATCGTCTCCCGGGAGTGCGAGGCGGCCGGTCTCGCGCTGCCGAGGATCTCGGTGGAGCCGGGGCGCGCGGTGGTCGGACCGACCGCCTTCACGCTCTACGAGGTGGGCACGGTCAAGCCGCTGGAGGGCCTGCGCACCTATGTGAGCGTGGACGGTGGGATGTCGGACAACATCAGGACCTCGCTCTACGACGCCGAGTACTCGGTGGCGCTGGTCTCACGGGCCTCGGCCGCCGCGCCGGTCCTGGTGCGGGTGGTGGGCAAGCACTGCGAGAGTGGTGACATCGTGGTGCGGGACGCCTATCTGCCGGCCGATCTGGTCCCCGGCGACCTGATCGCGGTGCCGGCCACCGGCGCCTACTGCCGCTCCATGGCCAGCAACTACAACCACACCCCGCGCCCGCCCGTGGTGGCGGTGGCCGGCGGCCTGGCGGGGACGATCATCCGCCGCGAGACGGAGGACGACCTGCTCCGCCTGGACGTGGGCTGATCAGAGACCTTGATCAGAGACCTTGATCAGAAAAGGGCCGTCGGCCGGCTGATCGCGTCCGCATGGTGAACGAAAAGGGGCGGTCCGCCGCCGGTACGTGAGACTGATAGTTCCGAGTGAGCTGAAAGGCTGGGTCGAATGGTGCGCACTCGTCCGTCGCGTCCCTTGAGGGTGGCGCTGCTTGGCTGCGGCGTGGTCGGTTCGCAGGTGGCCCGCCTGATGATGACGAACGCGGACGATCTCGCCGCCAGGATCGGCGCCCCCGTGGAGTTGGCCGGCGTCGCCGTCCGCCGCCCGGACAAGGCCAGGGGCGAGGTGCCGGCCGAGCTGATCACCACGGACGCCGCCGGTCTGGTCGCCTCGGGCGACATCGACGTGGTGGTCGAGCTGATCGGCGGCGTCGAGCCGGCCCGTTCGCTGATCGACAGCGCCTTCGCGCACGGCGCCAGCGTCGTCACCGCCAACAAGGCGCTGCTGGCCCAGGACGGCCCGGCCCGCTACGCGGAGGCCGAACGGCACGGCGCCGACCTCTACTTCGAGGCGGCCGTCGCCGGCGCCATCCCGCTGCTGCGCCCGTTGCGGGAGTCCCTCGCCGGCGACAAGGTCAACCGGGTGCTCGGCATCGTCAACGGGACGACCAACTTCATCCTCGACCGGATGGAGTCCACCGGGGCCGGCTACGGCGAGGCGCTCTCCGAGGCCAGCGCCCTCGGCTACGCGGAGGCGGATCCGACGGCGGACGTGGAGGGCTTCGACGCCGCGGCCAAGGCCGCGATCCTCGCCGGGATCGCCTTCCACACCCGCGTCTCCCTGGACGATGTGCACCGGCAGGGCATCACGGAGGTCACCGCGTCCGACATCGCCAGCGCCCGCAAGATGGGGTGCACGGTCAAGCTGCTCGCGATCTGCGAACGAGCCCAGGACGGCCGGTCGGTGACCGCCAGGGTGCATCCGGCGATGATCCCCCTGAGCCATCCGCTGGCCTCCGTCCGCGAGGCCTACAACGCGGTCTTCGTGGAGGCCGACGCGGCGGGCCAGCTGATGTTCTACGGCCCGGGCGCTGGTGGCGCGCCCACCGCCTCCGCGGTGCTGGGCGATCTGGTGGCCGCCTGCCGCAACAAGCTCACCGGCGGCCGGGGCCCGGGCGAGTCCGCCTACGCCCGGCTGCCGGTCAGCCCCATGGGCGAGGTGGTCACGCGTTACCACATCAGCCTCGACGTGATGGACAAACCGGGTGTGCTGGCGCAGTGCGCCATGGTCTTCTCCGACCACGGGGTGTCCATCGACACCGTGCGGCAGACGGGCAAGGACGGCGAGGCCCAGCTGGTGGTGGTGACGCACCGGGCCCAGGACGCGGCACTGAACGCGACCGTGCGGGCCCTGCGCGATTTGGACACGGTGCACGGTGTGGCCAGCATCATGCGCGTGGAGGGGGAGTAACGGTGATCGACACCGCCGAGTGGCCGGGACACCGGCCGTCGGGCCAGGAGAAAGACGAGAGATGGTCATGAACGCATCCGTCGCACCGCGCACCAGCGCCCAGTGGCGCGGGGTCATCGAGGAGTACCGCGACCGCCTTCCGGTCACCGCCCTGACGCCCGTGGTCACCCTCGGTGAGGGCGGTACGCCGCTGGTGGCGGCCCAGACGCTCTCCGAGCGCACCGGGTGCGAGGTGTATCTCAAGGTCGAGGGCGCCAATCCGACCGGGTCCTTCAAGGACCGGGGGATGACCATGGCCATCACGCACGCCAAGGAGGCCGGCGCCCAGGCGGTGATCTGCGCGTCCACCGGCAACACCTCGGCCTCGGCCGCCGCCTACGCGGTGCGCGCCGGGATGGTCTGCGCGGTGCTGGTCCCGCAGGGCAAGATCGCGCTGGGCAAGATGGGCCAGGCGCTGGTGCACGGCTCCCGCATCCTCCAGGTCGACGGGAACTTCGACGACTGCCTCACCCTGGCCCGTGGGCTCTCCGAGAAGTACCCGGTGGCGCTGGTGAATTCGGTCAACCCGTCCCGGATCGAGGGCCAGAAGACGGCGGCCTTCGAGGTGGTCGACGCGCTCGGCGACGCCCCTGACATCCATCTGCTCCCGGTGGGCAACGCGGGCAACATCACGGCCTACTGGAAGGGGTACCAGGAGTACGCGGCCGAGGGGCCCGCGAGCCGCACCCCCCGGATGTGGGGCTTCCAGGCGTCGGGGTCCGCGCCGATCGTGCGCGGCGAGCCGGTGAAGGACCCGACCACCATCGCCACCGCGATCCGGATCGGCAACCCCGCCTCCTGGTCCCAGGCCGAGGCCGCGCGGGACGCGTCAGGCGGCTTCATCGACGAGGTGACTGACCGCCAGATCCTGTCCGCCTACCGGCTGTTGGCCTCGCAGGAGGGTGTCTTCGTCGAGCCGGCCTCGGCGGCCTCGGTCGCCGGGCTGCTCAAGTCCGCCGAGCGGGGGCTGCTCGACCGGGGCCAGCGCGTGGTGTGCACGGTGACGGGGAACGGCCTCAAGGACCCGGACTGGGCGGTGGCGGGCGCGCCCCGCCCCGTCGTGGTCCCGGTGGACGCCGACGCCGCCGCCGAGCGGCTCGGCCTGGCGTGACGCCGAGTGCGCCGGCGCGACACCTGACGGCCCTGTATCGCGTCTGAACCTTCCTTCGATAGGCTGGTATTCGTCCCGGAGTGGTACCGCTCGCCGCCGACGTGCGCGGGCGGGTTCTCCACCCGACGCGTGCCGCTGTGTCCCCTGCGCCGCGTGTCCGCAGGGGACACGCGCCGCAATCTCACCAAGGAGAGTCATCGAGCGATGGCCCATCCCGCTTTCCGCGCCGCAGCCGTGCGCGTCCGCGTGCCCGCCACCAGCGCCAACCTGGGCCCCGGTTTCGATGCCCTGGGCCTGGCGCTCGGCCTCTACGACGACGTGGTGGTCCGGGTCGCGGAGTCGGGGCTGCACCTGGACATCGCCGGCGAGGGCGCCGACACCGTTCCGCGCGACGAATCCAACCTGCTGGTGCGGACGTTGCGCACCGCCTTCGACGCACTGGGCGGGCAGCCGCGCGGACTTGAGGTCGTCTGCGCCAACCGGGTGCCGCACGGCCGTGGCCTGGGCTCCTCGTCGGCGGCGATCTGCGCGGGGCTGGTCGCGGCGCGCGCCGTGACCACCGGCGGCGAGGCGAAGTTGAACGATGTCGCGCTGCTGGAGCTGGCCGCCGAGATCGAGGGCCACCCGGACAACGTCGCCGCCTGCCTGCTGGGCGGATTCACCCTGGCCTGGGGCGAGTCGGGCGCCGTGCGCGCCATCCGGATGGAGCCGGCGGCCGGGATCGTGCCGCTGGTGTTCGTGCCGGGGCGCCCGCTGGCCACCGAGACCGCGCGCGGCCTGCTCCCGCGCGCCGTGCCGCACGCCGACGCGGCGGTCAACGCCGGGCGCGCCGCGCTGCTGGTCGAGGCGCTGACGCGGCGTCCCGAACTGCTGCTGCCGGCCACCGAGGACCGGCTGCACCAGGACTACCGCGCCTCGGCGATGCCGGAGAGCATGGATCTGGTCGCCAGGCTCCGGGCCGACGGGGTGCCGGCCGTGATCTCGGGCGCCGGCCCCACGGTGCTGGCGCTGGCCACGGAGGGCCAGGCCGACAAGAGCGCCCGACTGGCCGGCGACGGCTGGACGGCCAACCGACTGACCCTGGACACGGCCGGCGCCTCGGTGTTGCCGCTGACCGGAGCCGCTTCGTGAGGGATCGCGGTCGCGCCCGGGGGGCGCCGGGCGAAGCGAGGGTGGAGAGGAGGAATGAAGGCGGTATCCGGTAGTGTTAATCTCAAGTCCGCACGTACCGTTCTGTCGGGCGTCACACAGAAGGCGTGCGAATCCGGGGTCCCATTCTCTGGGGCCGCCTCTTCTTCCGGGAGCCTCCCTCATCTGCCTGAGCAGCCTGCCTGGTAGCGCCGAGCACGCTCCGGAACCGGTGCGTCGGTTCGACGGTTCAACGTTCCTTCGACGTGTCTCGTCGATCTCCCCGCACCACCACGCATGATCTTCCGCCGTGATCGAACAGGCGGGTTTACCGCACCGGCCGGTCCACCGCACAGGGGCCGCAGCCGGACAGCACGACCGGTCGCCGAGCCAGACAGGCCGACGTCCGCTCCAGGGAAGGACCCTTAGTGAGCGACACCACCGATCTGATGGGCGTGAGTGCCGACAGCGCCGACAAGACTTCCGGTGCTGCCACCGCGTCCGCCACGGACGCTCCCGCCTCCGCTGCCCCCCGCCGCCGGCGTTCTGGTACCGGCCTCGACGGGATGGTCCTGGCTGAACTGCAGCAGGTCGCCTCCCAGCTGGGGATCAGGGGCACCGCGCGGATGCGCAAGAGCCAGCTGATCGAGGTGATCAAGGAGAAGCAGGCCGCCGGTTCCGGCGGCGGTGCGCCCGCCAAGTCGGCCGCCGCGCCGGCCGAGTCAGCGCCGGCGGAGAAGCCGAAGCGCCGCAGCACCTCCAGGACCCGCACCGGCGACGAGTCCGGTGCGCAGGGCCAGATCGACATCCCCGGCCAGACCGAGGCCGCCAAGACCGCGGAGGCCAAGACCGAGGCCAAGGCTTCCGAGCGGAAGGCCGCCGAGCCCAAGGCCGCGGCCGAGCCCGCCGAGAAGGAGCGCAGGTCGGCCCGCGCGGCGGAGACCGGCACCGCGGGCAAGGCCGAGAGCGCCAAGGCCGAGGGGTCGGGCAACGACAACGGGCAGCGCGTCGAGAGCAGGACCGAGAAGGCCGACAAGGGCGAGAAGGCCGCCGACAAGGGCGACCGGGCCGACGGCCAGTCCGACCGGCAGAACAAGCGCGAGCGCCGCAGCAAGGGCGGCGACCGCCAGGGCGGTCAGGGGGGCCAGGGCGGGGACCGCCAGGGCCAGGGTCAGGGCCAGAACAACCAGGGCGGTCGCAACAACCGCGACAAGGACACCGGCCGCGAGCGGGACCGCGAGGGGCGGGACAACCGCGAGGGCCGTGACTCCCGCGAGAACCGCGACAACCGTGACAACCGCGACGACGACTTCGACGGCGGCCGGCGCGGCCGGCGCGGGCGCTACCGCGACCGCAGGGGCCGTCGGGGCCGGGACGAGATCGTCGAGCCGCAGGTCAGCGACGACGATGTGCTGATCCCGGTGGCCGGCATCCTCGACATCCTGGACAACTACGCCTTCGTCCGCACCTCCGGCTACCTGCCGGGCCCCAACGACGTCTATGTGTCGCTGGCCCAGGTCCGCAAGAACGGCCTGCGCAAGGGCGACCATGTCACCGGCGCCGTGCGGCAGCCGAAGGAGGGGGAGCGGCGGGAGAAGTTCAACGCGCTGGTCCGTCTCGACTCGGTCAACGGGATGGGCATCGAATCCGGCCGCAACCGGCCCGAGTTCAACAAGCTCACCCCGCTCTACCCGCAGGACCGGCTCCGTCTGGAGACCGACCCGGGTGCGCTGCTGCCGCGGATCATCGATCTGATCACGCCGATCGGCAAGGGGCAGCGCGGGCTGATCGTGGCCCCGCCGCGCACCGGCAAGACGACCATCATGCAGATGATCGCCAACGCCATCACGCACAACAACCCCGAGTGCCACCTGATGGTGGTGCTGGTGGACGAGCGTCCCGAAGAGGTCACCGACGTGCAGCGGGCGGTCAAGGGCGAGGTCATCTCCTCGACCTTCGACCGGCCGTCCGAGGACCACACCACCATCGCCGAGCTGGCCATCGAGCGGGCCAAGCGACTGGTGGAGCTGGGCCACGACGTGGTCGTCCTGCTGGACAACCTCACGCGTCTCGGCCGCGCCTACAACCTGGCGGCCCCCGCCTCGGGCCGGATCCTCTCCGGCGGTGTGGACTCAGCGGCGCTCTACCCGCCGAAGAAGTTCTTCGGCGCCGCGCGGAACATCGAGGACGGCGGCTCGCTGACCATCCTCGCCACCGCGCTGGTGGAGACCGGCTCGCGGATGGACGAGGTGATCTTCGAGGAGTTCAAGGGCACCGGCAACATGGAGCTGAAGCTCGACCGGAAGCTCGCCGAGAAGCGGATCTTCCCCGCCGTTGACGTGGACGCCTCGGCGACCCGCAAGGAGGAGATCCTGATGGGCTCGGACGAGCTGGCCATCGTCTGGAAGCTCCGCCGGGTGCTGCACGCGCTCGACTCGCAGCAGGCCATGGAGCTGCTGCTGGACCGGATGAAGAAGACCAAGTCCAACGCCGAGTTCCTGCTACAGATCCAGAAGACCACGCCGACGCCGGGCAACGGGGACTGACCCCGCCGCGTTCGCGGAGGACGCCCCCGCCCCCCGGTGGATTCCGGGGGGCGGGGGCGTCCGTGGTGACCGGCGGGTAGCCGCCGGGGCGCATCGCCCTCCATAACGGGGCACAATGGCTGAATGGTCCCTCCATCGGGTGAAGGGCCGGCCCCGGCTCCCGGCGAGGAGGAGCCGGCGGACCGCCCGTCGAAGCCGCGCCGTCGCCGTCTCCTGCGGGTGACGTTGATCACCGTGCTGGCGCTCGCGCTGCTGGTCGGCGTCGGGGGCACCGCGCTCTATCTCAAGCTCGACGGCAACATCTCCGGGATCGACATCGAGTCGGCGCTGGGCGAGGACCGGCCGGAGGACAGCGACAACGGCTCGCTCGACCTGCTGGTGCTCGGCTCCGACACCAGAACCGGTGAGAACGGCGACTTCGGCGGGGACGACCCGGACGGCGAGGCCCGTTCGGACACCGCGATGGTGGTGCACATCAACGAGGCGCACGACGCCGCGACCGTGGTCTCCATCCCGCGCGACACGCTCGTTCCGCGCCCCGACTGCGAGCGGCTCGACGGGGGTGGCGTCGCGCCGGCCAGCGACCGGGCCATGTTCAACGAGGCGTACGGCATCGGCGGCCCGGTGTGCGCGGTGAAGACGGTGGAGGCGCTCACGGGGCTGCGCATGGACCACTACCTGGAGCTGGACTTCGACGGCTTCGCCAAGCTGGTCGACACCCTGGGTGGGGTGCGGGTCACCACACGTGAGGACATCGACGACGAGGACAGCCGGCTGCGGCTGACCGCCGGCACCCACACCCTCAGCGGCGCGGAGTCGCTGGCCCTGGTACGCACCAGGAAGGCGGTGGGGGACGGCAGTGATCTGAGCCGTATCCAGCTCCAGCACTCCTTCCTCGACGCGCTGATGCGGCAGATCGACGAGGTCGATCTGCTGGGCAACCCGAAGCGGCTCTACGATCTCGCCGACACCGCGACCTCGGCCGTCACCACCGACTCCGATCTCGCCTCGGTCTCCAAGCTGGTCGACCTGGCCCGCACCCTGCGCGAGGTGGACTCGGAGGAGCTCCAGCTGATCACCCTGCCGGTCGGCTACGACCCGGCCGACCCCAACCGGGTGGCCCCGCTGGCGGAGCAGTCCCGGCAGGTGTGGACGGCGCTGAAGCGCGACCGTCCGGTGCCCGAGTCCGCGATCAGGGACTCGGCGGCCGAGGAGGGCGGCGGCGACCAGCTGATCACCCAGGGCTGACCGCACGGGCCCGAGCACCGGTGCGAACGGGCCTCGGGCGCGGGAACAACGGGAGCCGGCACCCCGTTTTGGTCGTCACGGACCAGTGCTGGCAGACTGGAGCGTCGGCCCCGGTTCACGGCGCGCAGCCCGCGCACCGACCCGGTGCCCTCCCGGACCTAGGAGAAGCCTTGAAGCGCGACATTCACCCGGAGTACGTCGAGACCCAGGTCAGCTGCACCTGTGGCGCGTCGTTCACCACCCGTAGCACGGTCAGCGGGGGCAGCATCCGCGCCGACATGTGCTCGGAGTGCCACCCCTTCTACACCGGCAAGCAGAAGATCCTCGACACGGGTGGTCGTGTCGCCAGGTTCGAGGCGCGCTTCGGTAAGAACGCCGGGGCGAACCGCAAGTAGCGACCCCGTCGGCGCCGGCCGGCCGCTCACCGACATAAGCGGCCGGACCGGCGCCTTTCGTGTCCCCTCGCGCTCCGTCGCCACCCGTCACCCCCCCCTTGGGCCCGCGTCGGCCTGACCCAACTCCAGGAGCAACTGACCATGTTCGAGGCGGTCGAGGAACTGATCGGCGAGCACGCCGACCTCGAACGGCGGCTCGCCGACCCGTCGGTCCACACCGACCAGGCCGCCGTCCGCCGCTACGGCCGACGCTATGCGGAGCTGACCCCGATCGTGCGGGCCTACCAGTCCTGGCGGCAGCACGGCGACGACATCGAGACGGCCCGCGAACTGGCCCAGGAGGACGCGGAGTTCGCCGCCGAGCTCAAGACCCTCACGGCCCGCAGGGACGAGCTGACGGACGAGCTGCGGCTGCTGCTCGTCCCGCGCGACCCCAGCGACGACAAGGACGTCATCCTGGAGATCAAGGCCGGCGAGGGCGGCGACGAGTCCGCGCTTTTCGCCGGCGACCTGCTGCGGATGTATCTGCGGTACGCGGAGCGCGTCGGCTGGCAGACCGAGATCATCGAGGGCAACGAGTCCGATCTGGGCGGCTACAAGGACGTCTCCGTCGCGGTCAAGAGCAGAGGCACTCCCGAGCCGGGGCTCGGCGTCTGGGCGCGGCTCAAGTACGAGGGCGGCGTGCACCGGGTCCAGCGGGTGCCGGCCACCGAGTCGCAGGGCCGCATCCACACCTCGGCCGCCGGCGTGCTGGTGCTGCCCGAGGCCGAGGACGTCGAGGTCGAGATCAACCAGAACGATCTGCGGGTCGACGTCTACCGCTCCTCAGGGCCCGGTGGGCAGTCCGTCAACACCACCGACTCCGCCGTCCGCCTCACCCACCTGCCCACCGGCATCGTCGTCTCCTGTCAGAACGAGAAGAGCCAGCTCCAGAACAAGGAGCAGGCGCTGCGGATCCTGCGGGCCAGGCTGCTCGCCGCCGCCCAGGAGGAGGCCGACCGGGAGGCGTCGGACGCCAGGCGCAGCCAGGTCCGCACCGTGGACAGGTCGGAGCGGGTGCGCACCTACAACTACCCGGAGAACCGCATCTCCGACCATCGGGTCGGCTTCAAGGCGTATAACCTCGACCGGGTGCTCGACGGCGAGCTTGACGCGGTGATCCAGGCATGCGTGGACGCCGATTCTGCGGCCAAGTTGGCGGCGGCGCAGTGAACGTAGGGTGGGCGATGTGACTGCTTCTTCCGGTTCTTCGGGGGCCACCGGGTCTTCCGGGGCCTCCCCCGGCGCTTCGGGTTCCCCGGCGTCCGGGGGGCCCCGTTCGCTGTTGCTGGCCGAGGTGGCCAGGGCCACCCAGCGGTTGGCCGACGCCGGGGTGCCGTCGCCGAGGTTCGACGCCGAGGAGCTGGCCGCGCATGTGCACGGCACCAAGCGGTCCACGCTGCACCTGGTCGCCGACAGCGACTTCGACGCCCGCTACTGGGAGGCGGTGGCCCGCCGCGAGGCGCGCGAGCCGCTCCAGCACATCACCGGGCGGGCGTTCTTCCGCTACCTGGAACTCCAGGTCGGGCCGGGGGTGTTCGTGCCCAGGCCGGAGACGGAGTCCGTGGTGGGCTGGGCGATAGACGCGGTCCGCGCCATGGACGTGGCCGAGCCGCTGGTCGTGGACCTCTGCACGGGCTCGGGCGCCATCGCGCTGGCGCTCGCGCAGGAGGTGCCGCGCTCCCGGGTGCACGCGGTGGAGCTCGACGAGCGGGCGCTCGGCTGGGCCAGGAAGAACGCCGAGGGCAGCCGGGTCGTGCTGCACCAGGGCGACGCCCGCGAGGCGCTGCCCGAGCTGGCCGGGCAGGTCGACCTGGTGATCTCCAACCCGCCCTATATCCCGCTCGGCGAGTGGGAGCACGTGGCGCCGGAGGCACGCGACCACGATCCCCAACTCGCGCTGTTCTCGGGCGAGGACGGTCTCGACACCATCCGCGGCCTGGAGCGGGCCGCGCACCGGCTGCTGCGCCCCGGCGGGATGGTGGTGGTGGAGCACGCGGACACCCAGGGCGGCCAGGTGCCCTGGATCTTCACCGAGGATCGCGGCTGGGCGGATGCCGCCGACCACCCCGACCTCAACAACAGACCTCGGTTCGCGACCGCCCGGCGGGTGGCCAGGTGACCGGCGAAAGCGCCCCTGTGGAAGGAGCACACTGATGGCACGGCGTTACGACTGCGCGGACGAGGTCGACCGTAGGCACGGTCTGCGCGAGGCGGCGTCCGCTGTCCGCAGGGGCGATCTGGTCGTCCTGCCCACCGACACGGTCTACGGCATCGGCGCCGACGCCTTCGACGCCAAGGCGGTGGCCGGTCTGCTGCGCGCCAAGGGCAGGGGCCGAGGTGTGCCGTCCCCTGTGCTGGTCGGCTCGCCGACCACCCTGCACGGGCTGGTCACCGACTTCTCCGAGCTGGCCTGGGAGCTGGTCGACGCCTTCTGGCCGGGCGCGCTGACCCTGGTCGCGCGGCACCAGCCGTCCCTCAACTGGGATCTGGGGGAGACCAGGGGCACCGTCGCGGTGCGGATGCCGCTGCATCCGGTGGCCATCGAACTGCTCAAGGACATCGGCCCGATGGCCGTCTCCAGCGCCAACCTCACAGGGAAGCCCGCACCGCAGAGCTGCGACCAGGCCCGGGAGATGCTGGGCGACTCGGTCGCCGTCTACCTGGACGGTGGGCCCACCCCGGACAGCGTGCCGTCCTCGATCGTGGACGTCACGGGGCGGGTGCCGGTGCTTCTGCGCGCCGGGGCGGTGAGCGAGGAGGAACTGCGCAAGGTTGTACCCGATCTGGAGACCACGCATTGACGGCCTCCGCTGAGGGCCCCCCCGACCCCGGCATAGCGGCGCCCGGCACCGCGAGCGGGCGCCGCCCCGAAACCCCGGTCTTCCGGATTCTGCACGTCAGCACGGGCAACGTCTGCCGTTCCCCGATCACCGAACGTCTCACCAGGCAGGCCCTGGTGGACCGGCTGGGCGACCGGGCGCGGAGCGTGGTGGTGGAGAGCGCCGGCACCTGGGGGCACGAGGGCGCGCCCATGGAGGAGCACGCCGCCGAGCTGCTCGCCGAGTACGGCGCCAGCCCGGTCGGGTTCTTCGGCCGGGAGCTGTTGGACGAGCACGTGATAGAGGCCGATCTGGTGCTCACGGCCACCAGGGACCACCGGGCGCAGGTGATCTCCATGGGGCACTCCGCCGGGCTGCGCACCTTCACGCTCAAGGAGTTCACCCGGCTGGTGCGGGCCATCGACCTGGCGACCCTGCCGGCCGCCGGCTCCCCGGAGGCGCTGGTGTACCGCGCCAGGGCGCTGGCCAGGGCCGCCGCAGCGCTGCGCGGTTGGCTGCTGGCGCCGAACGTGGAGGCCGACGAGGTGCAGGACCCGTACGGCGCCCCGCTGCCGTACTTCCGCAGCGTGGGCGAGGAGATCAGGGTGGCGCTCGATCCGGTGGTCACCGCGCTCACCGGCGTGCCGGCCCGGCGCTCGGATGCCGGGAACGCGACGGTCTAGGGGGTTCTCGCCGGCCGACCCGGGCTGAGCGTGGTCGCGGACGTGAGAGGGTGTTGCGCGGTAGTCCAGCGAGACCTCTGGGGCAGCTTGTGCGTGAATACCTGTTGACGCTCTGCGTCGCGGCGGCCGTCACCTACCTGCTGACCGGCCCGGTGCGGAAGTTCGCCATCGCCTGGGGGGCCATGCCACCGATCAGGGCGCGCGACGTGCATCGCGAACCGACGCCCAGGCTGGGCGGGATCGCGATGTTCGGCGGCCTGTGCGCCGGGCTGTTGGTCGCCTCCCAACTGACCAACGTGGGCACGGTGTTCCGGCTCTCCGACGAGCCGAGGGCGCTGCTCTCCGGCGCCGCGCTGATCTGGGTGGTCGGCGTGCTGGACGACAAGTACGGCGTGGACGCGCTCGTCAAGCTCGGCCTACAGATGATCGCCGCGGGGGTGATGGTCCTCCAGGGGCTGACGATCCTGTGGCTGCCCGTTCCTGGCGTGGGCATGGTCGCGCTGACCCCCATGCAGGGCACCCTGCTGACGGTCGCGATCGTGGTGATCACCATCAACGCGGTCAACTTCGTGGACGGCCTGGACGGCCTGGCGGCCGGCATGGTGTGTGTGGCCGCCGCGGCGTTCTTCCTCTACGCGTACCGCATCTGGTACGGCTACGGCATCGAACCGGCAGCGCCGGCCACGCTCTTCGCCGCCGTGCTGGTCGGGATGTGTCTCGGCTTCCTGCCGCACAACGTGCATCCGGCGCGGATCTTCATGGGCGACTCGGGCTCGATGCTGCTGGGCCTGGTGCTCGCGGCCGGCGCGGTGTCCATCACCGGGCAGGTGGACCCGGACGCGCTGCGGCTCTTCGCCGGCTCGGAGCGGAGCGCGGTGAGCACGACGGTCCCCGTCTACATGCCGCTGCTGCTGCCGCTGACCATCATCATCGTCCCCTTCCTCGACCTAGTGCTGGCGATCGTCCGCCGCACCTGGAACGGCCGTTCGCCGTTCGCCGCCGACCGGGGGCATCTGCACCACCGGCTGTTGGAGATCGGGCACTCGCAGAGCCGTGCCGTGCTGATCATGTACTTCTGGTCGGCGCTGGTGGCCTTCGGCGCGGTGGGCTACTCGGTGCGTTCCGACGCCTGGGTGGTGCCGCTGGTGGTCGGGCTCTCCGCCGTCGGTCTGGTGGCGCTGCTGCTGCCGCGGTTCACGCCCAGGGTGCCGTCCTGGGCGGAGCGGCTGGTGCCGCCTCGCTACCGCGTCAGGCGCGAGGCGGGGCCGGTCAGCCCGGCCGAGCCGGCGGCCCGCGCCTGGGCCGAGGAGCCGGCCCGACGGCTCGACGCCCCGCCGTCGGGGGAGCCGTCCGCCGGCTCCGAAGGGGCCCAGCAGCCGCAGGCGACGCCGGGGCTGCACGGCGCCACGGCGGTGGGGGACCGACAGCGGTTCGCGGTGCGCCGGAAGATCGACACCAGGTCGTGACCGGGGCCGCTCGGGCCCTTAACACAGCAGGTCGGCGGCCCCCTTTGTGGCGCGCCGACCGTACTCCTATGGGTGTGAGGTCCTGCACACGTTCGAGTAAAGACCTCATCAAAAAGATTGTGATAGCGTTCACGAAACCCCGTAGCTAGCCCCAGAGTCGGGGTGAAACCGCTCGTCAACGACGACAGTCCCCAAGCCCGTCGGAGTCACACTTCCATGCAGTCCATCGACGCCCGGATCATCCGAGGCGCCGCGATCCCCACTGCCGCCGTAGGCGCCGTCGCCACCGTGGTCGCCGCGCTGCTGGCTGGGGCCTCCGGAGCGGGAGGGACGGCGCTCGGCGTCTTCGTGGCCGCCGCCTTCTTCGCGATCGGGCTGCTCTCTCTGGGCTATGTGGGACAACGCTGGCCCGAACTCTTCCTTGGTGCGGCGTTCCTCATCTACACCACGCAGATGGGCCTGTTGCTCGTCCTGCTGGTGCTGCTGAGGGACGCCGACTTCCTCAACGGTCGCGCGTTCGCCCTCGGTGTCGTGGTGGGAACCGTCGTCTGGCTGGCCGGGCAGGCCCGGGGCCATCTCACGGCGAAGATCCTCTACGTCGAGCCGGAGTCCGGTAACGACCGGGCCGCCGTCACGCCGGGTGGTACGCCATGACCAGTCGTGGTGGCGAAGGGGGCTGTATAAGCGCTGTCTCTGCGGGCTGCTATCGTCCGTCGCCGAGGGCTGGCCTCAGGGCGACGCGCGCGCTGTGCGGGACAACGCCACGGTCGCGGACCAGCCGCCCTTCCGTCACACATAGTCCAGTGCCGCTCCGTGGTATGCCGCCACGCCGACACATCGAGGTAGCCGTTTCCATGCGTCACGCCGAGGGAGTCTCGCGGTGAGTAATGACCAGGTGCTCGCCTTCGAGACCGACTGCCACCTCTTCGACGGGTGCGGTTTCCCCGCCCCCTCCGAGTGGTCGTTTCTTTTTGAGCCGCTGTTCACCATCGGGTCCTTCGAGGTCAACAAGCCGATGGCGCTGGTGTTTCTGAGCACCGTCATCATCTGCGGCTTCTTCTGGGCCGCCTTCGCCCGCCCCAAGGTGGTGCCGGGGAAGCTCCAGATGATCGCCGAGGCGGGCTACGACTTCGTGCGTCGGGGCGTCGCCCGCGAGACCATGGGCAAGAAGGGCGAGCCCTATGTGCCCCTGCTGGTCTCGCTGTTCTTCTTCGTCTGGATCATGAACATCTGGGCGATCATCCCGTTCGCCCAGTTCCCGGCGACCTCGATCATCGCCTATCCGGCGGCGCTCGCGCTGATCGTCTGGTCCACGTACATGTACCTGACGTTCAAGAACCACGGTCTGGTCGGCGGGATCAGGAACATCTGTGTGCCCAGTGGCCTGCCCAAGGGCATCTATGTGATCCTCACGCCGATCGAGTTCCTCTCGACCGTCTTCATCCGGCCGCTGACGTTGACCGTCCGGCTCTTCGCGAACATGTTCGCGGGGCACCTGTTGTTGTTGGTCTTCATCATCGGCACCTGGTACACCCTGGGTACCGTCGTCGGAACGTTCTTCTCGTTCTCCTCCCTGCTCGTGACGCTGCTGGTCACGGTCTTCGAGATGTTCATCCAGGCGCTCCAGGCGTACGTGTTCACGGTGTTGGCCGCCTCCTACATCTCCCAGGCCCTCGAAGAGGCGCACTGAGAGTCCCTCCCGGTCGCCCGGGACCCGGCGGGTAGCCGCCACTGAAGAAACCGCAACGCACACCGGTGGACATCCCCCACCGGGTCACCACAGAGAAGGAATACAACGGACATGTCCGCAGCTCTCGCCGCAGTTGAAGGCAGCATCAACACCATCGGCTTCGGTGTCGCGGCCCTTGGCCCCGGTATTGGTATCGGCATCATCTTCGGTAACGGTGTCCAGGCCATCGCCCGTCAGCCCGAGGCCGCCGGCCTGATCCGCCAGAACATGCTGCTCGGCTTCGCCGTCGTCGAGGCGCTGGCGCTGATGGGCTTCGTGCTCGCCTTCGCCCTCTGACGTAGGTCTCGAAGCCACTACCGAGGAAGGGTCCACCATGCTGATGCAACTGGCCGCGGAGGAACCGCAGAGCCCTGTGGTACCGGTGGTGCCTGAGATCGTCATCGGTCTCATCTGCTTCGGTGTCGTCTTCTTCGTCTTCTACAAGAAGCTCCTGCCCTCCATCAACAAGACGCTGGAGGAGCGGCGGGAAGCCATCGAAGGCGGGATGGAGAAGGCCGAGGCGACGCAGGCCGAAGCCCGACAGACGCTGGAAAGCTACAAGGAGCAGCTGCAGGAGGCTCGGCACGAGGCCGCGCGCCTGCGCCAGGAGGCCAAGGAGCAGGGCGCCTCGCTCATCGCCGAGATGCGTGAGGAGGGGCAGCGCCAACGCGAGGAGATCCTCGCCGCCGGCCATGCCCAGATCGACGCCGACCGCAAGCAGGCCTCCGAGCTCCTGCGGCAGGATGTCGGAAAGCTGGCCGTGGAGCTGGCCGGTCGGCTCGTCGGGGAGTCCCTTGAGGACCACGCCCGGCAGAGCCGCACGATCGACCGCTTCCTCGACGAGCTGGAGGCCAAGGCCGAGGTGCCGGGAACCGAGGCCGCCCGATGATCGGAGCGAGCCGCGAGGTGCTGGACGCCGCGCGGGAACGGTTGGACACGCTGGCCGACAGCACCGGCGTGGATGTCGCCGCGCTGGCCGGCGAGCTGGCCGCCGTGACCGTCCTGCTCGACCGCGAGGTCGCGCTGCGACGGGTGCTGACCGACCCCGCGCAGGCCGGTGAGGCCAAGGCGGAGCTGGTCGGCAGGCTGTTGTCGGACCAGGTGGGCGGCGAGACGGTCGACCTGGTCTCGGGCATGGTCAGGTCCCGCTGGTCCGCTTCGCGTGATCTGGTGGACGCGATCGAGGCGCTGGCGGACATCGCCGACCTGATCGTGGCCGAGCGGGACGGCAGCCTGGATTCGGTGGAGGACGAGCTGTTCCGGTTCGGCCGGATCGTCGCCACCGCCCCCGAGCTGCGCTCCGCGCTCAGCGTCAAGGACCGGAGCGAGCGCTCCGTCGCGGCCCAGAGCGAGCTGGTCCGCCAGCTGCTGGGCGGCCGGGCGGGCGAGGTCACGCTCCGGTTGATCGTCCGCCTCGTGGAACATCCTCGGGGACGTAGCCTGGAGAGTGGGCTCGAAGCGCTGAGCGCGGTCGCCGCCGAGCGGCGGAATCGTTCAGTCGCCGTGGTCACCTCGGCGGTGCCCCTCACCGACCAGCAGCGGCAGCGCCTCGGCGAGGTCCTCAGCCGGCTCTACGGCCGGCAGGTCCAGCTGAATCTCGACGTGGACCCCGAGGTCCTCGGCGGGATCACGGTGCGGATCGGTGACGAGGTCATCCACGGCACCATCGCCGACCGGCTGGACGAGGTCACCCGGCGCATGGCGGGCTGATCGCGCACGGCGCGCACACCAACTCAACAAGCAGGACCAGCGGCCCGGGTTGGGCCGTAGCGGAAGAACTTACGGGCCCAACAAGGAGAGCAGGGAACCCAGATGGCGGAGCTCACGATCCGGCCGGATGAGATCCGGGACGCACTGGAGACCTTCGTCCAGTCGTACACGCCGGACGCGGCCTCGCGGGAAGAGGTCGGGACGGTCAGCGTTGCCGGTGACGGCATCGCGAAGGTCGAGGGGCTGCCCTCGGCCATGGTGAACGAACTGCTGGAGTTCGAGGACGGCACCCTCGGCCTCGCCCTCAACCTTGAGGAGCGGGAGATCGGCGTCGTCGTCCTCGGCGAGTTCTCCGGCATCGAGGAGGGCCAGGCGGTGCGGCGCACCGGCGAGGTGCTCTCCGTCGGGGTCGGCGACGGCTACCTGGGCCGGGTCGTGGACCCGCTGGGTAACGCGATCGACGGCCTGGGCGAGATCGAGACCACGGGCCGCCGGGCGCTGGAGCTCCAGGCTCCCTCGGTGATGCAGCGCAAGTCGGTGCACGAGCCCATGGAGACCGGCTACAAGGCCGTGGACACCATGACGCCGATCGGCCGTGGCCAGCGTCAGCTGATCATCGGCGACCGGCAGACGGGCAAGACCGCGCTCGCCGTTGACACGATCATCAACCAGCGTGACAACTGGCGTTCAGGTGACCCGAACAAGCAGGTCCGCTGCATCTATGTGGCGGTCGGCCAGAAGGGCTCCACCATCGCGTCCGTGCGCGGCGCGCTGGAGGAGGCGGGTGCCCTGGAGTACACCACCATCGTGGCGGCCCCGGCCTCCGACCCGGCCGGCTTCAAGTACATCGCGCCCTACACCGGCTCGGCCATCGGCCAGCACTGGATGTACGACAGCAAGCATGTGCTGATCATCTTCGACGACCTGTCCAAGCAGGCCGACGCCTACCGCGCCGTCTCCCTGCTGCTGCGCCGCCCGCCGGGCCGCGAGGCGTACCCGGGCGACGTGTTCTACCTCCACTCCCGGCTGCTTGAGCGCTGCGCCAAGCTCTCCGACGAGATGGGCGCCGGCTCGATGACGGGCCTGCCGATCGTGGAGACCAAGGCCAACGACGTCTCCGCGTTCATTCCGACCAACGTGATCTCCATCACCGACGGTCAGTGCTTCCTGGAGTCCGACCTCTTCAACGCGGGCCAGCGGCCGGCGCTGAACGTGGGTATCTCGGTCTCCCGGGTCGGTGGCTCGGCCCAGCACAAGGCGATCCGGCAGATCACCGGTTCGCTCCGGGTGGACCTGGCGCAGTTCCGTGAGCTGGAGGCGTTCGCGGCCTTCGGTTCGGACCTGGACGCCGCGTCCAAGGCCCAGCTGGAGCGGGGTCGGCGGATGGTCGAGCTGCTCAAGCAGGAGCAGTACAGCCCGTACTCCACGGAGAACCAGGTGGTCTCCATCTGGGCCGGCACCAACGGCCTGATGGACAACATCCCGGTGGGCGACATCCGTCGCTTCGAGCGCGAGCTGCTCGACTACCTCGGGCGTGAGCGCAAGGACCTGATGACCAGCATCCGTGAGGGTCAGAAGATGTCCGACGAAACGGTCGAGGCCATCAGGACCGCCGTCACCCAGTTCAAGGAGCAGTTCGAGACCGCGGACGGCAAGCTGCTGGGCGAGGGCTGATCCATGGCGGCTTCACTACGCGTATACAAGCGCCGGATCAAGTCGGTCACCGCGACCAAGAAGATCACGCGGGCGATGGAGATGATCGCCGCCTCGCGGATCGTCAAGGCGCAGCGCAAGGTGGCGGCCTCCTCGCCGTACGCGGACGAGCTGACCGCCGCGGTCACCGCTGTGGCGGAGGGCTCCGACGCCAAGCACCCGCTGACCACCGAGGCCAAGCGGCCTCGGCGGGCCGCGGTGCTGGTGATCACCAGCGACCGGGGTCTCGCGGGCGCCTACTCCAGCAACGCCATCAAGGCCGGGGAGCACCTGACCGGCCAGCTGGCGAGCGAGGGCAAGGAGGTGGACACCTACATCGTGGGCCGCAAGGGCGTGTCGTACTACGCCTTCCGGGAACGCCCGGTGACGCGGTCGTGGACGGGGTTCACCGACAACCCGACCTACGCCGACGCCAAGGAGGTCGCGGCCCCCTTGATCGAGGCGATGGAGCGGGAAACGAGCGAGGGTGGCGTCGACGAGCTGCACATCGCGTTCACGGAGTTCGCGTCGATGATGACGCAGACCCCGGTGGAGCGCAGGCTGCTGCCGTTGAAGCTGGAGCGCACCGCCGAGGACTCGGCGGAGGTCTTCCAGAAGGGCCAGCAGGTGCACGCGCTCTACGACTTCGAGCCGTCGCCGGAGGAGGTGTTGGACGCGCTGCTGCCGCGCTATGTGGAGAGCCGTATCTACAACGCGCTGTTGCAGTCGGCCGCCTCCAAGCACGCGGCGACCCGGCGGGCGATGAAGTCGGCCACCGACAACGCCGAGGATTTGATCAAGTCGCTGACGCGGCTTGCCAACGCGGCCCGCCAGGCCGATATCACCCAGGAAATCTCTGAGATCGTCGGTGGCTCCAGCGCCTTGGCCGACGCGAGCGCGGGAAGTGAACGCTAACCATGACTACTGCTGCTGAGGCGGCCCCCAAGCAGGCTCTGCCGATCGGGCGGGTCGCGCAGGTCCGCGGACCGGTCGTTGACGTGGAATTCCCCGTTGACGCGATGCCGGAGATCTACAACGCGCTGACCGTGCAGATCGCCGACCCGGCGAACGAGGGCGCCGCCAAGACACTGACCCTGGAGGTCGCGCAGCACCTGGGCCAGGGCCTGGTGCGCACGATCGCCCTGGAGCCCAACGACGGCCTGGTCCGTCAGGCCGAGGTGACCAACACCGGCGCCGGCATCACGGTGCCGGTCGGCGATGTCACCAAGGGCCGGGTGTTCAACACCCTGGGCAAGATCCTGAACGAGCCCGAGGCCGAGTCCGAGGTCACCGAGCGGTGGGAGATCCATCGCAAGGCCCCGGCCTTCGACCAGCTTGAGTCCAAGACCGAGATGTTCGAGACCGGACTGAAGGTCATCGACCTGCTGACCCCGTATGTCAAGGGCGGCAAGATCGGTCTGTTCGGGGGTGCGGGCGTCGGCAAGACGGTCCTCATCCAGGAGATGATCATGCGTGTGGCGAAGCTGCACGAGGGTGTCTCCGTGTTCGCCGGCGTCGGCGAGCGCACCCGTGAGGGCAACGACCTGATCGCGGAGATGGCCGAGTCCGGCGTGCTGCCGCAGACCGCGCTCGTCTTCGGCCAGATGGACGAGCCCCCGGGCACCCGCCTGCGGGTGGCGCTGACCGGTCTGACCATGGCGGAGTACTTCCGCGATGTGCAGAAGCAGGACGTGCTGTTCTTCATCGACAACATCTTCCGCTTCACCCAGGCCGGCTCCGAGGTCTCCACGCTGCTGGGCCGGATGCCGTCCGCGGTGGGCTACCAGCCCAACCTGGCCGACGAGATGGGTGTGCTCCAGGAGCGCATCACCTCGACGCGTGGTCACTCGATCACCTCGATGCAGGCGATCTACGTGCCGGCGGACGACCTGACCGACCCGGCCCCGGCGACCACCTTCGCCCACCTGGACGCCACCACGGTGCTCTCCCGTCCGATCTCGGAGAAGGGCATCTACCCGGCGGTCGACCCGCTGGACTCCACGTCCCGCATCCTGGACCCGCGCTACATCTCGCAGGACCACTACGAGTGCGCCTCCCGGGTCAAGGGGATCCTGCAGAAGTACAAGGACCTCCAGGACATCATCGCCATTCTCGGCATCGACGAGCTGGGCGAGGAGGACAAGCTCACGGTCAGCCGGGCCCGGCGGATCGAGCGGTTCCTGTCGCAGAACACCCACGCGGCCAAGCAGTTCACCGGTATGGACGGCTCGGACGTGCCGCTGGACGAGTCCATCTCGGCGTTCAACGCGATCGCCGACGGCGACTACGACCACTTCCCCGAGCAGGCGTTCTTCATGTGCGGTGGCCTGGACGACCTCAAGGCCAAGGCCAAGCAGCTGGGCGTCTCCTGACGACGTCGCCCGTGGGGCGGGGTACCCCGCCCCACGGGTCCCGGAGATCGGGAACTATTCTTCGACCAAGCCAGTGACTATCCAGGGATATTCAAAGGTGAACAGGAGCCATCGTGGCTGAGCTGCACGTCGAGTTGGTCGCTGCCGACCGCAAGGTCTGGTCCGGCGCCGCCAGCCTGGTGATCGCGCGGACCACCACCGGTGACATCGGCATCATGCCCGACCACCAGCCGGTGCTCTCCGTGCTGCGGTCCGGCCCGGTGACCATCCGCACCACGGGCGAGAGTGGCGAGGGCACGGTGATCGCGGCCGTGCACGGAGGCTTCCTCTCCTACACGGACGGTAAGCTGTCGCTGCTCGCCGAGGTGGCTGAGCTGGCCGACGAGATCGATGTCGAGCGGGCCCAGCGGGCGCTGGAGCAGGCCAAGGCGGAGACGGACGATTCGGCCGAGCGCCGGGCCGCCGTCCGGCTGCAGGCCGTGACGGCGGAGCGCTGAGACGGACGGAGTAATCGCGCCCCTCGGGGGCCGGTATGAGCACATGAGGCGAGGAGGTCGGTCGGGATGGTCCTCGCCTTGTCTGCGCTGGGCACGTTGCTACTGCTACTGGTGCTCGGACTTTTCGCCTTCGGGCTACGCCGCCGGGTGATCCAACGCTCCGGCGGCACTTTTGACTGTAGTGCGCGGTTCGCTCCGCCCCGTGCCGGCCAGTCGTTGGGCAAGGGCTGGCTCTACGGAGTCGCCCGGTACAGCGGGGACCGTGTCGAGTGGTTCCGCGTCTTCTCCTACGCCTGGCGGCCCCGGCGGTCGTTGCACCGCGAGCGGATCCAGGTCCGGGACCGCCGCATCCCGCAGGGGGACGAGGAGCTGGCGCTGCTGCCGGGCGCGGTGGTGCTCAACTGCCGGCACGACGGCCTCGATGTGGAGCTGGCGATGAGCGAGGACGCGCTGACGGGTTTCCTGGCCTGGCTGGAGGCGGCCCCGCCGGGGCAGCGGGTCAACGTCGCCTGAGCTGTTCGCCCCCGGCGGGCTGGGTGGCCTCCCGGACGGGCGAGATCGACAGACGAGATCGGGGTGGAACCGGCGGTGCCGGCTCCACCCCGATTTCCCGTGGGGGGCTGGTGAGGGTCAGCCGGCGCTCAGGCCGGCGTCGATGGCGTCGAGCAGGGCGCCGTCGCTGGTGTCACCTGAGAACTCCCAGAAGAACGCCCCGCCGAGGCCCTGGTCGTTGGCCCAGGCCATCTTGTCGGTGACGGTGGCCGGGGTGTCGTAGCTCCACCAGTTGTTGCCGCAGTGCGCGTAGGCGGTGCCGGCGACGGTGCCGCTGGGCGGGCAGCTCTGGGCCAGCACCTTGTAGTCCTCGATGCCGGCCTCGTAGGTGCCGGGGGCCGCGCCGGTGGCGCTGCCGCCGGGCTCGGCCTGGGTGACGCCGGTCCAGCCACGGCCGTAGAAGCCGATGCCCAGCAGCAGCTTCTCCGCCGGCACGCCCTGGGCGACCAGCGCGTCGATGGCCGCCTCGCTGTTGAAGCCCTCCTGGGGGATGCCGTCGTAGGAGGTCAGCGGGGAGTGCGGGGCGGTGGGCCCGGCCGCGTTGAAGGCGCCGAAGAAGTCGTAGGTCATCACGGCGATGTAGTCGGCGTACTCGGCGCCATAGGCGTAGTCGGATGCGGCGATCTTGCCGCCGTCGGAGGCGTCGGCGGTGATGGCCGCGGTGACCAGCTGGTCGCCGAAGACGCCGCGGAAGGCGCTCATCATGTCGCCGAACGCGTCGGGGCCCGACTCGTCACAGCTCAGCCCGCAGGCGTTGGGGTACTCCCAGTCCAGGTCGATGCCGTCGAAGACGCCGGCCCAGCGCGGGTCGTTGACGAGGTCGTAACAGGACTGGGCGAACGCCTGGGGGTTCTGCATGGCCTCGGTGAAGCCGCCCGACCAGGTCCAACCGCCGAAGGACCACAGCACCTTGATGTGCGGGAACTGCTCCTTGAGCTGGAGCAGCTGGTTGAAGCTGCCGCGCAGCTCGCCGGGCTCCCAGCCGTCGGCCTCGCCGCTGACGCTCTCCTCGGCGGAGTAGGCGCGGTCGTAGGCGGCGTAGGAGTCGCCCATCACGCACTCGCCGCCGACCACGTTGCCGAAGGCGTAGTTGATGTGGGTGATCTGCTCGGCCGAGCCGGAGTCCACGATGTCCTTGACGTGGTAGTCGCGGTCGTAGATGCCCCATTCGGTGAAATAGCCGAGGCGGACGTCGCCCGCGGCCTGGGGGGCGGCCTCCTCGGCGCCGGCCTGGCTGGGCCCGGTCAGGGCGATCAGCCCGGAGAGCGGGAGGGCGACGGCGGTGAGCAGGGTGATCAGACGCCGGGTGCGCCGGGGTCGACGCCGGTTGGTGGCGGTGGGCTCTGATGATCTGAGGGAGAGTTTCACGGGGGGCTCCCGAAGTCGTCGGACAGCGGTGTGGGGACTGCTCCGTCACAGGAGTGCGCAGGTCAGCGAGTTGGGACGGCGCTGAGGTGCGTTCCTGACGTGGTTGTCATGGCGCGCTCACTGTGAATGCCGTGAGCGTAGAGTGGTCTGGACCACAGGTCAATAGGTCTGTACCAAAGCTGGGTTCGGTGCCGCACCGGGGCCGAGGCGGTCCCGGCTCAGCGCCCGCTCAGCCTGGTCTCCTGGGCCAGCACCGCCGCCTGCACCCGGTTGCTGAGCCCCAACTTCCCCAGAATCCGGCTGACATGGGTCTTCACGGTGGCCTCGGCCATGGTGAGCCGGTCCGCGATCTGCGCGTTGGAGAGTCCCTCGCCGACCCGCGCCAACACCTCGCGCTCCCGCGGCGTGAGCGAGTCGAGCCGCGAGTCCGAAGGCGACGTGGGGGACGTGGGGGACGGACGCGCGGGGTGCCGGGCGAACTCGGCGATCAGCCGGCGGGTCACCGCGGGGGCGATGACCCCCTCCCCGGCGGCCACCGCGCGGACCGAGGCGAGCAGCGTCTCGGCGTCGCTGTCCTTGAGCAGGAAGCCGCCGGCGCCCGCGCGCAGCGCGCCGAAGACATAGGCGTCGAAGTCGAAGGTCGTCAGCACCAGCACCTCGGCCAGGCGCCTGGCGACGATCCGCTCGGTCGCCGAGACGCCGTCCAGGCGCGGCATCTGAAGATCCATCAACACCAGGTCGGGGCGGAGTTCGGCGGCGAGCGCCACCGCGGCCTCCCCGTCCGCCGCCTCGCCGACCACCTCGATGTCCCCGGCGCTGCGCAGGATCAGGACCAGGCCCTGACGCACCGCCGCCTGGTCGTCGGCCACCAGCACCCGGATCGTCATCGCTTCGATGTTCCTTCCGTCAGGGGGAGTTCGGCCTCGACCCGCCAGACGGCGCCGTCGCTTGCGTCCGGCACCGGGCCGGCGTGGAAGCTGCCGCGGAGCAGCTCGGCCCGCTCCGTCATGCCGACCAGACCGGCCCCGAAACCGGGCGCGCGGGACGAGGCGCCCGTGCGGTAGGGACTGGTCACGGTGATGGCGAGCCGCTCGTCGCGGTCGCCGAGGCAGACCCGCACCTCGCCGGGGGCGGCGTGCTTGACGGCGTTGTTGAGGGACTCCTGAACGATCCGGTAGGCGGCCAGCTCGACGGGCGCCGGCAGCCGGGCGCCAGGCGTCCGCCGGTCGTCGCCGACGAACCGCAGTCGCCCGGAGACATCGCTGCGCTCGGCCCTGGTCAGCAGCGTGCCGAGCGCCTCCAGGCTGGGGGCGGCCTCGGGGGGATCGTCGGAGTCGTTGCCGCGGAGCAGGCCGATCAGTCGGCGCATCTCGGTGAGCCCCTGGGTGCTGTTCTCGCGGATCACGGTCAGCGCCTCCTCGGTGGTCTCGGGGCGGCGCAGGGAGAGCGCGGCGGTGGAGTGGATCGCGATCACCGAGAGATGGTTGGCGACCACATCGTGCAACTCCCTGGCCATTCTCGCCCGTTCGGCGCCCACGGCCTGGACCCGGTCCATCTCGGCCAGCAGCGCCGTCTGCTCGGCCCGCAGCCGCTCGGCCGCCGCCTCGTCCCTGCGCTCCCGCAGCAGCAGGCCCGTCCAGGCCGGAGTGGACAGCACCCCGGCGATCAGCGCGGCCAGCAGCAGGGCGTCCGCCTCCCGTAGCCAGACCACCAGGGTGACCGCGGTCGCGACGCTGAGCACGGTGGTGCCGTGGACCAGGGCTCGGCCGAAGCGCGCGGGGCCATAGAGCACCGACGCGTAGATCACATCGGTGAACATCACCAGCACGGCCAGCGAACCGCCCACCAGCGCGTCCAGCGCCACGGCGGGGACGGCGAGCGCCAGCGCCGATCGAGGCATCGCGCGCCGGCCCAGCTCCGCCAGGCACATCAGCAGCAGCCCAGGCACCCTCGCCCAGAGGAGGCCCCGGTCCGGATCCGGGTCCATCGTGTAGAGGTGGAAGACGATCGCCACCACCCCGCCGACCAGCCCCGTGAGGGCGATCAGCCCGTCGTCGCGGTGGGGCCTGGGCAGCGTGCGCATGGCCCCATGACATCACCTGGCGCCGCCCGCCGGCACCTGCGACGGAGGTACATCGAAGGGTGCACGGCCGGCCCGCGGAAATCGTCGGGGGCGACGAGGCGGTGGCCCTCCGTCGCCCGGGACGCTGGGGGAGATGCCGGACGAGGGAAGTGAGGGGGGCGATGTCGATGGTCGGTCTGATCCTCGCCGCCGAGGTGGGCTTCTGGGTGGTGCTGGCGGCCGGGCTCACGGTGCGCTACGGCCTGCGCGCGCCGCGCGTCGGCGGGGCGTTGCTCTGCGCGGTGCCGCTGATCGACCTGACGCTGCTGGTGGCCACGGCCGTCGATCTGCGGCGCGGGGCGGAGATGGACGTGGGCCATGGCCTGGCCGTGCTCTACCTGGGGTTCACCGTGGCCTATGGCCACTATCTGATCCACTGGGCGGACGGCCATGCCGCGCATCGCCTCGCCGGCGGGCCCCGGCCGGAGAAGCCGCCACGCCACGGCCGGGCACGCGTCCGGCACGAGTGGCGGCTGTGGAAGCTGACGCTGGTGGCGGTGGCGATCTCCCTGGTGGTGGCTCAGGCGATGGTCTGGTACGTGGACGAGCCTGGCACCACCGACGGCATGGCCGAGGTACGGCTGCGGGCCGTGGGGGCGCTGGTGGTCCATGGGCTGGTCGCGGTGGCCTACTCGGTCAGGGCCATGCGTCCTCCGGCGGGCGAGCGCGAGACGCGCACGCCGGTGGGCGCGGGGGAGTGAGGGCCCCGCGCCCCGAGGCGCCTCTCGGCGTGGGTCAGCGGTTCTCGCCCGGGACCCAGAGCACGTCGCCCTGCTCCGCGTTGGCGGCTCTGGCCAGGATGAACAGCAGGTCGGAGAGCCGGTTGAGATAGGTGGCGGTGAGCGGGTTCATGGTGTCGCCGTGTTCGTCGAAGGCGGCCCAGGTGGACCGTTCGGCGCGCCGGACCACGGTGCAGGCCTGGTGGAGCAGGGCCGCGCCAGGGGTGCCGCCGGGGAGGATAAAGCTGCGCAGCTTCTCCAACTCGGCGAGGAAACGGTCGCAGTCGGCCTCCAACCGGTCGACATAGCTCTGCTCGACCCGCAGCGGCGGGTGTTCTGGGTTCTCGACGACCGGGGTGCAGAGATCGGCGCCGACGTCGAAGAGGTCGTTCTGTACTCGCACCAGCGTGGTGCGGACGTCGTCGGACAGCTCGCCGAGGGCCAGCGCCGTGCCGATCGCGGCGTTGGCCTCGTTGCTGTCGGCGTAGGCGGCGATCCGCGAGTCGGTCTTCGCGGTGCGGCTCATATCGCCCAGCGCCGTGGTGCCGCTGTCTCCGGTACGGGTGTAGATCCGGGTGAGGTTGACCATGCCGGGAGCCTACTCGGCTCTCAGGCACCGGCCCGGCGGAAGAGGCGGGTGCCGACGGCTATCGAGCAGACCGCCAACAGCGCGGCGGCCAGGGCGCCTTCGGCTATCGCGCTGGAGCCGTAGTCCCCTACGAAGGCCGCACGCACCGCGTCCACCAGGTAGCGGAGCGGGACGAGACGGGAGAGCGCGTCCAACCAGCCGGGCGCCAGGGCCATCGGCAGCAGGATGCCGGAGAGCAGCATCAGCGGCAGGTTGACGGAGTTGATCACGGGGGCGAACTCCTGCGGGCTGTTCACGCGCATGGCGAAGGCGTAGGAGAGCGAGGCCAGCCCGACGGCGAGAGTGGCCACGAAGACGAAGCCGATCAGCACCCCGAGGATCGGCGCGCGCAGGCCGAACGCCACCCCGGCGAGCACCAGGACCGTCGACTGCGCCACCAGCACCACGACATCGCGCATCACCCGGCCGAGCAGCAGCGCGGTGCGGCTGACGGGGGTGACCCGCATCCGTTCCACCACGCCCGTCTGCTTCTCCATGATGATGCCGAAGCCGGCGAACGCGGAGCTGAACAGGCCGAGTTGGATCAGCAGCCCGGGCACCAGGGTCTGCCAGGAGTCGCCCCTGCCGCCCAGCGGCACCTCCTGGAGGAGCGGGCCGAAGAAGGAGAGGAAGAGCAGGGGCTGGACCAGCGCGAAGAGGAGGCTGATCCGGGAGCGCAGGGTCTGCCGCAGATAGCGGCCGAAGACCAGGCCGGTGTCGGAGAGCGCGGGCGTCATGGCGGTGGGCCTTTCGGCAGAGAGGCATGGGCGGGAAGGGCCATGGGCGGGAAGGCGCATGGGCGGGAAGCGGCATGGGCGGAAAGCGGCATGGGCGGGAAGCGGCATGGGCGGAAAGCGGCGTGGGAGGAAGGGGGCGTCGGCGGGACGGGGCGTTCGCGGACAGGCGGGGGCGAGCGGGGACAAGCAGGGACAGGCGCGGACAGGCGGGGGCGGGCGGGGGCGGGCGGGTGCGTCAGAGGGCGAGGGGCGTCGGCTCCTGGTGGCGTGGGCCGTGGCCGGTGATCGCGACAAAGGTGTCCTGGAGGGTGGCGTCGGGCGAGCCGCCGTGCCGCTGCTTGAGATCACCCGGGGTGCCGTCGGCGACGACCCGGCCGTGATCCACGATCACCAGGCGGTCGGCCAGCGCGTCGGCCTCGTCCAGGTAGTGGGTGGTCAGGAAGACCGTGGTGCCCCGCTCGGCCCTGATGCGGCGCACCAGATCCCAGAGATCGGCGCGGCTGGCCGGGTCGAGCCCCGTGGTCGGCTCGTCCAGGAAGAGCAGCTGGGGGCGGTGGGTCAGCGCCATGGCTATCTCCAGGCGCCGGCGTTGGCCGCCGGACAGCTCGCGGCAGCGCCGGTCGAGCAGCTCGGCCAACCCCAGGTCGGCGGCCAACTCCTCGGCTCTGGCCTCGGCTTCGGTGCGGCTGAGGCGGTAGAAGCGGCCCTGGAGCACCAGCTCGGCGCGGACCGACTCCTCCGGATCCAGCCCGCCGCTCTGGGCGACGAACCCGATGCGACGGCGCACCTCCCGGGGCTCGGCGGCCAGGT
Organism: Streptomyces profundus; assembly: GCF_020740535.1. Lineage (NCBI taxonomy): Bacteria > Bacillati > Actinomycetota > Actinomycetes > Kitasatosporales > Streptomycetaceae > Streptomyces > Streptomyces profundus. The sequence goes on along the minus strand of NZ_CP082362.1, from coordinate 1,689,980 downwards.
CGTGGCCGACGACCGTGGCGCTGCCCCTGGAGGGCGGCAGCAGGGTGGTGAGCATCCGCAGCGTGGTGCTCTTGCCGGCGCCGTTGGGCCCGAGGAAGCCGAGGATCTCGCCCGCCTCGACGGCCAGGTCGATGCCCCGGACCGCCTCGACGGGACCGCTCTTGCTGGGGAAGGTCAAAGCCAGATCCCGCGTGGTCAGGATCGGAACCGATGTGGTGGATGCCATGGAACGAGAAAACCAGAGTCCCTAGAAAATTGCAATGCATCCAAGATTCAAGTCACCCAAGCGAGCTACGATGGGGACATGACCGGGTTGCGGGAGCGGAAGAAGCGACAGACCAGGACGCACATCTCCGATGTGGCCACCGGGCTCTTTCTTGAGCGCGGCTTCGAGGCGGTCACGGTCGCTGAGATCGCCGAGGCCGCCGACGTCTCCGTGAACACGGTCTACAACTACTTCCCCGCCAAGGAGGACCTCTTCTTCGACCGCGAGGAGACCATCGTCGACCAGCCGTCCGCCCGCATTCGGGACCGGGCCGTGGGGCAGTCGGCCAGCGAGGCGGTCCTCGGCGGCCTGCGCGACGACATCGCGCGCCAGTCCGTCCGCCTTGGTCTGGTCGAGGGCTTCGAGCGGTTCATGCAGGTGGCCTTCGAGTCCCCCGCGCTGATGGCCCGGCTGATGCGGATGCAGCAGCAGACCATGGAGCGGCTGGCCGCGACGCTGGCCCAGGAGAGCGGGCGGCCGTCCGGCGATCCGCTGCCCGATCTGGTCGCCGCGCAGCTCATGGCGGTCCACGGCAACATCCACCAGACCGTGCGGATTCGCCAGCTGGAGGGCCGCGCGCCGGCCGAGATCGCCACGGAGTTGCTGCTGAGGCTGGAGATCAGCGAGCGACTGCTGAGCCAGGAGGTGCGGGACTTCGCGCGCCGCTCGCCCGGCTGACGGGCCGCCACCCCCGAGCCTCCGTGACGCGTGTCTCTTCTCCCCCCATGAGCGCCCGGCGGCGACTAGGGTCTAGTCTCCCCGGACTCGCCGTGTATCAAGGGAGATCACTCGTGCCCAGGAAGCTCGCCGTCATCGGTTCCGGTCTCATGGGATCGGGCATCGCCCAGGTCGCCGCACAGGCCGGCTGGGACGTGGTGCTTCGCGACCTCACCGAGGACGCGTTGGGCCGAGGGCGTCGGGGCATCGAGGCGTCGCTCGCCAAGTTCGTCGAGAAGGAACGGGTGACCGCGGCCGACGCGGACGCCGCACTGGCCCGGATCGTCACCACCACCGATCTGGACGCCGCCGCCGACGCCGATCTGGTGGTCGAGGCGGTCTTCGAGGACGCCGACACCAAGCGGGAGTTGCTCCGCACCCTGGACGGGCTGGTGAAGGACGAGACCGTGCTGGCCTCCAACACCTCCGCGATCCCCATCACCATGCTGGCCGCCGCGACCCGGCGCCCGGACCGCGTGGTGGGCACCCACTTCTTCTCCCCGGTTCCGCTGATGGCGCTCTGCGAGCTGGTGCGCGGCCATCTGACCAGCGACCAGACCCTCGCGACCGCCCGGGAGTTCGCCGAGTCTGCCGGCAAGACCTGCATCGTCGTCGAGCGCGACGTGGCGGGCTTCGTCACCACCCGCCTGATCGCCGCCCTGGTGGTGGAGGCGGTCAGCCTCTACGAGTCGGGCGTGGCCAGCGCGGACGACATCGACATCGCGTGCAAGTTGGGCTTCGGCCACGCCATGGGGCCGCTGGCCACCGCCGACCTCACCGGCGTCGACGTGCTGCTGCACGCCACCGACAACATCCACCGGGAGTCCAAGGACGGGAAGTTCGCCGCGCCCGAGCTGATGCGGCGGATGGTGGACGCGGGCTCCCTCGGCCGCAAGAGCGGCCAGGGCTTCTACTCCCACTGATCCGCCCGGCGGCCTCGCACACACGACGCCTCCGCTCAGCTCGCGCACCGGCGCCGGCCCGACCCTCGGGCCGGCACCCGACCGACCCCTCAAGACCGCCCCCCAAGACCGGCCCCTCGAAACCGGCCGCTCGAAACCGGCGCCTCGAAACCGGCGCCTCGAAAACCGACATCCCAACCGTCGAACTACAACCGTCGAATTCGAACCGTCGAACCCGACCGCGACCAACGGAAGAGTCAGCACCGTTTCCAGCACCGTCATCAGCGCAGTTGTCCACACCGCGGCCGACCTGGACCAGGGCTCGCGGGGCGAGCCGAACGCCCCGAGCCAGCGGGCCAGGCGGCGGACCCTCCTCTCCTCCCTGTCCCAACCAACCGCCCCAGCGAGCGGGGGAACGTATATGCACATCACGGGCGACCACGCCGAGTTGGTCGTCGGCGGCCGGCTGGACGTGCGCAGCGCCGCCGATGCCCGGCTCGCGCTGCATCGCGCCGTCGACTCGGGGGAGGGCGACCTGGTGCTGGACCTGAGCGGCCTGGAGGCCTGGGACGCGACGGGGCTCGGTGTGATCATGGGCGCGCACCGTAGGGCCGGACGCCTCGGCCGCCGCCTGGTGCTGCGGGATGTGCCGCCCCGGATGCACCGGGTGCTGGTCGCGGCCCGGCTGCACCGGATCCTGACCATCGCCTCCTGAACACCGTTCGGCGGGCGACCTCGCCGGCCAGGGCGGTTCCGGAACCGAACGGGCCCCCGCACCCCGGGAATTCACGGTACCGAGGTTCGCGTTGTCGGTGCCCACGGGTAGCGTGGAGGCCCACCACCGCGCGGCGTCGCCGCACCACAGCCGAGAGACTCGTATTCCATGGACTCCAACCACCCCGCGTCATCCGCCGACCGGCCGGCGCAGCGCAACGGCGCCGGCGAAGGGTCGGGACGGGCCGCATGGTTGATCGCGGGCGATTTCCTGGTCACCGTCAACCCGATCGACGGCAGCGAGATCGTCCCCTGCCCGCCGGGCCGCCGGCCCATCGCCCCGCGCCGGGCGACCGCCGCCCGTGACGAGGCGGCCCAGCCGGGCGATGCCGTGCCAGGGCCGCCGCTGCTGGAACGCGAGGAGGAGCGCGCCCGGCTGCGCGGGCTGCTGGCCACGGGCCGTTCGGTGTGGCTCGACGCGCCGTCGGGCGCGGGCCGCAGCGCGCTGCTGGCCGCCGTCGCCGAGGACTGCGCCGGTCTCGCGCCCGACGGGGTGATCCATCTCAACGGCCACCGCCGCACCCCGCGTGATCTGCTGCACGAGCTCTACGCCTCCGTCCACCACGTCGTCAACTACCGTCCCGGCCCCACCGAGTTGAGCGCGGCGTTGCGGGAGATCGGCGCGGTCGTGGTGCTGGACGACGTCGAGTTCGGCGGCGCCGCGCTGGACGAGGTGCTCTCCGCCACCCCCGAGTGCGCCTATCTGCTGGCCTCCCGCCCCGAGGCGCCGGCGCCCAGCGAGCGAGCCGGGCTCGATGAGATCGCGCTCGGCGGCCTCAGCGCCGCCGCCTGCCTTGAGCTGCTGCGGCTGGCGGTCGCCCGCGAGCTGACCGCGTCCGAGCGGGAGTGGGCCGCCGATCTCTGGCAGGCCGGCGGCGGGCTGCCCACCCACTTCATCCAGGCCGGCGCCGTGCTGCGGTACCGCTCGTTGACGGCGGCCGGGCCGCTGCCCTCGATCGGCGGGCTCGCCGCCACGCTGGTCGCCTCGATCTCCGAGGGCGCCCGGGAGCTGACCCGCTTCGCCGTCGTCCTCGGCGGTGAGCTGCCCGAGCCGGCCGTGCTGCCCGCGCTCACCGGCGATCCGGATGCCGTCGCGGCGCACACCGAGCTGATCGACTGCGGTCTGCTCAGCACGGTCGGCCAGCGCAGGCGGCTCGCCCCCGGCGTGCTGGCCGCGCTGTCGGAGGCCGATCCCGCCGCCGACGGGCCGTCCCGAATAGCCGCCCTCACCCGCCACTTCAGCTGGTGGCTGAAGGAGTCGGGCGTCGACGCCCAGGAGGCGGTGGCGCAGGCCGATGTGCTGGTCGCCGTGCTGCGCACCGCCCAGCAGGCCGGGCTCGCCGCCGAGACCACGGAACTGGTGCGGCTGACCGCCCCGCTGATGGCGGCCGGGCTCCGCTGGGGCGCCTGGGAGCGCGTGCTGCGCACCGGGCAGGAGGCCGCCAGGCTCGCCGGGGCCGTGGCGCAGGAGGCCTACTTCCACCACGAGTTGGGCGTGCTCGCCATCTGCGAGGGGCAGCTGGCCCGCGCCCGGGCGGAGTTGGAGGCGTCGATCGCGCTGCGCGGCGTGCTCTCCGACGCCGGCGGCGCGGTCGCGGGGCGCCGGGCGTTGACGCTGGTCGACGATCTCACCAGGCCGCCGGCTTCGCCCGTCGAGCACACCCCGCCCGCCGGCTCCCCGCCGGCGCTCGTCCAGGCGCTGCCTCCCCAGGTGAACGCGCCGGAGACGCCGCCGGCCGGCTCCGCCGAGCTGACGCTGGTGATCCGGAGCGGCTCCCCCGAGGAGTCGGGCGCCACCCTGCGCCAGATGCTCTCCCGGGGCAACCGCCGCAACACCGTCGCCACGGGCGCCGGGGCGCTGGTCGCCGCCGTGTTGGGCACGGTGGTCGCGCTCGCGCTCACCTCGGGCGAGCCCGAGGGCGATCCGGAGAACGTCACCCGCGAGGATCCGGCGAGCAGCGTGGAGGACGAGCCGCCGGCGGTGGAGGAGAGCACGGCGGAGGAGACACCGAGCGAGGATCCCGAGGACGAGGAGGAGAGCGAGAGCCCTCCGCCCACCGAGGATCCCTCCCTGACCGATCCGACCGCGCCGACCGACCCGCCGACCACGCCCGACCCCACCACCCCGCAGCCCACGCCCACCGAGTCCCCTTCTCCCGGGGACGGTCCGGGCGGTGGCGGCGGCCCGGGCGGCGGGGACACCGATCCGCCCACGGAGGATCCGACGGACGAGCCCACCGACCCGCCCACGGAGCCCACCGATCCGCCCACCGAGGAGCCAACGGACCCGCCCACGGAGGACCCGGATCCGCCCTCGTCCGGCGGTGGCGACAACGGCGGCCCGGGAAGCACGCCTTCGGCTCCCCAGGACACCCCGCCGGCCACCACCCCGCCGAACACGGCGCCACCGGCCGAGGCGGACTGAGACGCCCGCCGCCGGCCGGGGCGGGTGCTAGAAGAGCCGGAGCTTGTCGTCCTCGACGCCGCGCAGTGCGTTGTAGTCGAGGGTGACGCAGCGGATGCCCCGGTCGGTGGCCAGCGTCCTGGCCTGCGGCTTGATCTCCTGGGCGGCGAACAGCCCCTGCACCGGGGCGAGATGGGGGTCGCGGTTGAGCAGCTCCAGATAGCGGGTGAGCTGCTCGACCCCGTCGATCTCGCCGCGGCGCTTGATCTCCACGGCCACCGTGCCGCCGTCGGAGTCCCGGCCCAGGATGTCCACCGGGCCGATGGCGGTCGGGTACTCGCGGCGGATCAGGCTCCAGCCCTCGCCCAGGGTCTCCATCCGGTCGGCCAGCAGCTCCTGGAGGTGCGCCTCCACGCCGTCCTTGATCAACCCGGGGTCGACGCCCAACTCGTGCGAGGAGTCGTGCAGCACCTCCTCCATGGTGATGATCAACTTCTCGCCCGCCTTGTTGATCACCGTCCACACCGTGGTGCCGTCCTCCGCCTCGCTCTCCTTGAGCGCGCAGGGCGGCGACATCCAGTTGAGCGGTTTGTAGGCACGGTCGTCCGCGTGAATGGAGACGGAGTTGTCGGCCTTGACCAGGATGAGCCGGGGAGCCAGCGGCAGATGGGCGGTGAGCCGGCCGGCGTAATCGACGGAACAGCGGGCGATGACAAGACGCATAGGAGGCAGCCTAGAGGCTGCCGACGGCGCGCTCGCGCGCCCCTCGATCAGCGGCCGAAAACCCACTGCCGTCGGCCCGTCCGGTCTGCCGCCGTCGTCCCGATCCAGCGGGAGAGCGCTGGCGTGCGCCCTCCGAGCACCGGGGCGGTCGAGCCAGGCGGTAGCCCCGGGGCCCCGACATTTGTCGAGTTCGCACGCGGTGCCGGGCCCTCGTTACCGATGGCTTTCGGTCAACGTCCCATGGTCCCGCAGGGCGATTTCCCCGTGCCCGCGCACGGACGGGGCGCACGGAGGCGGATGGGGTCGCACAGGAGGGCGTGGACGCCCCCTCGGCGCCGGCCCCGCCGCGTCCGGGCGGAGCCCGGGGCCGCCGCCGTGGCGGTGGCCCCGACGTTCGAGCGCGGCGCGATCCCGGAACGGAACGGGGAGTGTTCTCGGCCACACCGAACTCGGCCGGCCGGGCGGGGCGTTCCCCGCCTCGGCCACCGGCCCGCGCGGACGCGGCGACCGGGCGGCGGCCACGGTGGGGGACGGCGGGGTGCGGGCGGAAGGCCAGCCGGCCCGACCCCGGGGCGCCGGTCCTTGCAGCAGGTCAGCGTTGCCTCGGCCGGCTGCCAGCGGGGCCGGGGGCGGGTTGGGCGGCGGCTGCCCGCGCGTGCGCCGGGGGAGCGCCACGGAAATGAGCCGGATGCGCGACGACCGCCGCGCGACGCCCGCCAGCGGTGCGGGAGGGACTGCTGCGACCGCACCGGGTTGGCCGGATCTCGACGAGCGGCGCTGCCGGCCGGAACGATCAGGACCGGGCGACGGATCGGGTGGGCCGGCGTCACCACCGGCCCGGGGCGGACGGATCACGGCGGCGCGGCGTGGTCACGCTCCGCGACCGGGCCAACGCCGGGCGCCGGTCGGGGAGTCGGCCCCGAAGACGACGGCGGGCGATCGGGAACGGCCGGGGCGACGACCGACAGCGCCGGGGGAGCGATCCGGTGGCTCTCCCTGATGGACGCGGACGCGTCCTTCCCGCCACGCTCCGTGACCGTTTCGGTACGCGGTCGGGCGTCCGGCGGCGCGGATCCGGCCCGGCCGGAGCGGGTCGGCGTCGGGGGAGCGGGGGGCCGCGCCGTGTCCTGGCCGTGGTTCGCCCCTGCCCGGGTCGCTGCCGGTCGGACGCTGGCCGGATGATGATGGTTAGCCGGGGGTGGCGGCACGGTAACCGGGTGAGGTCAGAGGCGTCTGTTATGGGTGGGATTCATTGGGTTCGACAGTGGCCAGTTATGTGCCTAATCCACTGACACACACGTGCTGGGCGGCCTAACGTGACCCTCGGGGGTCACTGCTCGAACGCACGCACGTCAGTGTGGGGTTGGGGTGGTGGAGGTCCCTCGGGCCCGTCCGCGCCAGACCCCGGATCCGGGGTCGCGAGAGGAGAAACCCATGTCGCTCGACGTCCCACCGGCACTGCTGGAACAGGCCGAGCGGGGCGAGGTCGACGAAGCGGAGTTCGTCGACTGCGTCCGCACATCCCTGCCCTTCGCCTGGGACATGATCAGCAATCTGGTAGCCCGACTTCAGGTTGACGGCGGCGAGTTCGCCGACAACACCACACCTCCGCCCGACGAGCAGGCCAGGGGTCAGCTGCTGCGGGCGCTCGCCAGCGACGCCATCCGGGGTTCCCTGGAGCGACACTTCGGCGTCCGTCTGGCCTTTCAGAACTGCCACCGGGTGGCCGTCTTCCCGCTCGACACGTCGAGCGACCAGCGGCACGCCCGGTTCACATCCATCCGCGGTCAGATACTCAACCAGTCACCGGAGCTGCGCGACTGCTGAGAGCCGCCAACCGACGCGCTGGTCGCTGCCGCCTTCCCCGTGTGTCCGGGGAGGAGCGGCAGCACGTCGTCGGCCAGCCGGCGCACGTTCCGTTCGGTCGCCGTGGTGTCGCCCGAACCCTCCACCAGCAGGGCGAACCGCGTGATGCCCGTGCGCTCGCTCGTCCTGGTCAGCCGGTCGGCGCAGAGCTGGGGATCGCCCACCGGATGGATCTCGCAGAGCAGTTCGGTGTAGGAGAGCGGATCCCGCATGGCGCGCGGGCCGCCGTCCAGGGTCTGGTGCGCGGCCAGCCCTTGGCGAAGCCATCCTGGCAACGCCCGGCGCAGTGTCTGCACCGCCTCGCTGTGGCTGTCCCCGACCTGCGCCACGCCGGCCGCCACATGGTCGGCGCCGCGCACCGTCTCGGCGGGCAGCCCCGCCTCGGTCGCCGCGGCCCGCCACAGCGCGACCATCTCGGCCTTCTCCTCGTCGCCGATGTGCATGCCCAGCAGCATCGGCAGCCCCCTCCGGGCGGCCAGCCGCACCGTGCTCGGCGAGGTGCACGCCACCACCACCGGCGGCGGCGCCTCGGCGGCCTCGGCCCCGGTCGGCACCACGGGCACCGGACGGAACCGGTACCGCTCGCCCGCCGCGTCGACGACGGGCTCGGACAGCCAGCGCAGCAGCAGGTCGAGGGACTCGGGGAAGTCCTGCTCCAACGCCTCGCGGCCGGTGCCGAAGACCTCCAGGTCAACCCAGGGGCCGCCGCGTCCCACCCCCAGGGTGAACCGGCCGCCTGAGGTCATGTGGAGCAGCGCGGTCTGCTCGCCCAGTGTCACGGGGTGGGTGGTGGACAGCACGCTGATCGCCGTGCCCACCCCGATCCGGCGGGTGCGGCCCAGCAGCAGCGCCGCCAGAGTGGTCGCCGATGGGCACAACCCGTAGGGCACGAAGTGGTGTTCGGCCAGCCAGACCGCGTCGAGGCCCACCTCGTCGGCCACCTCGGCGGACCGGACCGCCCGTTGTAACGCCTCCCGTTGCCCCTGGCCCGGGTACTGACCGGCCAGCACAAAAGTCCCTATCCGCATGGTCGCCACTGCTCCCGTCCTTCGCGCGCTCGCCGCGTGCTCCCCGTGACCTGCTACCTCCGGGTCTCCCCATGGGCCTTAACGCTTGACACGTGCCAAGGGCACGGGACAGAGGCAGGTTTTTCCGATGATCATCAATGGGGCTGGTACGGGGCCCGCGTAAACTCGGTTGCGTACTCCCGCACAAACCACTCCGAGGTGTTCCGTGTCCCCGCGTCGCAACCGCCCGCGCGGTCGTCAGCAGCCGTCCCCCAGCGCTGAGGCGCCGCGCGAGTTCGGTCTGGAGCGCACGGACGAGTGGCGTGGCGAGGAGTGGGTGGTGCGCGGGATCACCGGCAGCGGGGCCACCAAGCACTACCGCTGCCCCGGCTGCGACCAGGAGATCCCGCCCGGCGTGCCGCATGTGGTGAGTTGGCCCAGGATGGGCGCCGTGGACGACCGCAGGCACTGGCATCGCTCCTGCTGGAACGCGAGGGACCGCCGGGGCACGAGGCCCCAGCGGTCCCGTAACGCACCGCGCTACTGAGGGCGTTCGCCCCGCCCGTCAGACGTCCGAGGTGGTCAGCCTGGCCATCGCGCCGATCATCGCCGCCAGCGTCACGGCGGCCAACAGGCCCAACATCGGCCAGCCGGTGGCCGTCTCCCCGCTGACCATCGGGATGCGGAACAACGAGGCCAGGCCGTTGAGCGGGGAGTACTCGATCAGCTTCTCCCGCGCGTCCGCCAGGCCCTCGCCGAACATGAACAGCGCGGCGATCAGCGGCACCAGCACGATGCCCAGCATCGTGGTGATCGCCCCGGCCGAGTGCCGCAGCAGCGCGCCGACGGCCAGGGCCAGCAGCCCCAGCGTCGCCACATAGAGCGAGGCGCCCACCGTGGCCCCCACCCAGTGGCCCGAGGTCGCCACCAGCTCGCCGTTCTCGATCGACCCCTCCATGAACGGATCGTCGTAGTCGTAGCTGGGGACCTCCTGGTCGCTCAGCATCGAGGAGTGGATCAGCGCGGTCAGCCCGGTGGACACCAGGGTGACCGTGAAGGCCAGCGCGAAGAACACCAGCGACTTGGCCACCAGCACCCGGGACCGCTTGGGGCAGGCGGTCAGCGTGGTGCGGATCATCCCCGTGCCGTACTCCGAGGTGATCACCAGCACGCCCAGGGTGATCACACAGAGCTGGCCGAACATCAGGCCGAAGAAACCGCCGGCCAGCAGCGGCATTCCCACATACTCCTCGCTGCTCAGCGAGGAGGCGAAGACCAGCCCGATGCCGACGGTGAACACCACGGTCAGCGCCAGCGTCCACACCGTGGAACGCACCGACCGGATCTTGGTCCACTCCGAGGCGATGGCATGCCCCAGATGTGTGGTGACCACCGGAATCGGCGAGCTGTAGCCGGCGTTGCCGTCCCAGTACCGCTGCGGCTGGGGCTGCGGCGGGGCCTGCGGCCCCTGGGGCGGGACCTGGGTCGGCATGGCCGCCGCCAGCTGCTGCTGCCCGAACGGGGCCGGTTGCTGCGGGGCGTGCTGCGGGGGCGGGGGCGGTGGCGTGCTCATCGGGCGTCCTCGGGGCTGAACGGGGCGGGGCCTTGCGCGGGCGGCGGCGGAACCTGTCCGGGCGGCGGCGGTGCCTGTCCGGGCGGGGGCGCCGCCTGTGCGGGGGGCGGCGTGGGATATCCGCCGGGTGCCTGCGGCGCCGGATAGCCGGCACCCGCCGGCGCCATCTCCGGCACCAGATAGCCACCCTGCGGCCCTTGCGGCCCCTGCGGCGGGAAGTATCCGGCCCCCGGCGGATAGCCGCCCGGCTGCGGCTGACCCGGCAGGCTCTGCAACCCCGCCCGCTGGTCGACGGTCGAGCGGTAGTCGACGGCGCCCTGCGTCATCCGCATATACGCCTCCTCCAGGGACGCGTGATGCGGCGAGAGCTCCCACAGCCGAACATCGGCCCGGTGCGCCAACTCGCTGATCCTGGGCAGTTCGAGACCCGTCACCTTCAACGTGCCCTCCGGCTCGGCCAGCACCTGACCGCCGGCCTCCCCCAGCGCCCGGGTCAACGCGTCGCGCTGCGCCTCGTCCCCGTCCGGGACCCGCACCCGCGCGAAGCCCGTCGAGTTCTGCTCGATGAAGGTCCGCACCGGCAGGTCCGCCATCAACTGGCCCCGGCCGATCACGATCAGATGGTCCGCGGTCTGCGCCATCTCGCTCATCAGATGGCTGGAGACGAAGACCGTCCTCCCCTCGCTCGCCAGCCGCCGCATCAACTCGCGCACCCAGCGGATGCCCTCCGGGTCGAGACCGTTGACCGGCTCGTCGAAGAGCAGCACCTGCGGGTCCCCCAACAGCGCCGCCGCGATGCCGAGACGCTGGCCCATGCCGAGCGAGAAGCCCTTCGAACGCCTCCCGCCGACCTGCGAGAGGCCGACCACGTCCATGACCTCGTCCACCCGGCGCTCCGGAATGCCCGACAGCTGCGCGAGACAGAGCAGGTGCGCGCGGGCGCTCCGCCCACCGTGCTTGGCGTTCGCGTCCAGCAGGGCGCCCACCTGACGCGGTGCGTTGGGCAGCTGACGGTACTCGTATCCGCCGATGGTGACCGAGCCGTCGCTCGGTGTGTCAAGCCCGAGGATCATCCGCATGGTGGTGGACTTCCCGGCGCCGTTCGGGCCGAGGAAGCCGGTGACTTTTCCGGGCTGTACCCGGAAGGTCAGGTTGTAGACGGCCGTCTTGGAGCCGAAGCTCTTCGTCAGGCCGATTGCCTCAATCATCGTGCTTCACCCTGGTCGTCTGGGGTGGGGCGTGGGTGTACGGCCACAACTCGCCCCGGTTCCGCAGACCTTAGCGGCTCCCCCTCACGCCCGGGCAAAGTTCCTGTACCAACCCCGCACCGGTCCCCGCCGGGGCTCAGCCGTCCCACTGCCGGCGCGCGAACGCCGCCGGCCCCGTCACCAGGGTGTGGGGCGGGACGTCCTTGGTGACCACGGCGCCGGCGCCCACCACGGCACCGCGTCCGATGGTGACACCGGGGAGAACCGTCACCGCCGCGCCGAGCCAGGCGCCGGCCTCGACGGTGATGGGGGCCCGGGTGATGTACGCGCTTCGCTCGGCCGCCGGTAGGGGGTGGTCGGAGGAGATGAGGTTGGTCTTCGGGCCGATCAGGACGCGCTCGCCCAGGCGGATGCCGCCCTGGTCGTGACCCTTGAGGCCGCAGACCCCGTCCTTGAGAGCGGCGATGGGCCGGTGTCGGCCGCGCTTTGATCTCTGACACGATCAAGCGCTACTGTGTTAGCTGTGTCCCAGGCGATCAAGCGGGCGTACAAGTACCGCTTCTACCCGACCACCGAGCAAGCGGAGCTGTTGCACCGCACGTTCGGCTGTGTCCGGGTCGTCTGGAACAGGGCACTCGCCGAGCGCACCCGCCGGTACAAGGACGAGGGCGAGAGCACGTCGTATGTGGACACGGCGAAGTGGCTGACCTCGTGGAAGCGGGACGAAGAGTTGTCGTTTCTGCGTGAGGTGTCGAACGTTCCGCTCCAGCAGACCCTGCGTGCCCAACAGGTGGCGTTCAACGGCTTCTTCGCCAAGCGGGCCAAGTATCCGCGGTACAAGAGCCGGAAGAAGTCGCGCCGTTCGGCGACGTTCGCGAACAACGCCTTCTCCTTCCGCGAGGGCCAGCTCAAGCTGGCCAAGACCACACAGTCGTTGCCAATCCGCTGGCACCGTCCGCTTCCCGAGGGCGCCGAGCCGTCCACGGTCACGGTCTCGTGCGATCGCGCGAACCGTTGGTTCGTCTCCATCCTGGTGGAGGAGAGCATCGCACCGATGCCCTCGACGGGATCGGCCGTGGGTATCGACGCCGGACTGGATCACCTCGTCACCCTCTCCACCGGGGAGAAGGTCACGAACCCGCGCCACGAACGCGCCGACCGGCGGAAGCTCGCCAAGGCGCAAAAGGAGCTCAGCCAAAAGGCCAAGGGGTCGCAGAACCGGGCCAAAGCCCGGCTGCGCGTCGCCCGCGTCCATGCCCGGATCGCCGACCGGCGACGGGATCACCTGCACAAGCTGTCCTCCCGGCTGGTACGTGAGAACCAAGCCCTGGCCATTGAGGACCTGACCGTGCGCAACTTGCTCAGGGATCACTCCTTGGCCCGCGCCATCTCGGACGCGGCGTGGTCCGAGTTGCGCGGCATGTTGGAGTACAAGTGCCAGTGGTACGGGCGGGAACTCCTGCTCGTGGATCGCTGGTTCCCGAGTTCGAAGCTGTGCTCCACGCCGGGGTGCGGCCACATGAACGGGAAGATGCCGCTGAACGTGCGGTCGTGGACGTGCCCGAGCTGCGGCACGCACCACGACCGCGATGTGAACGCGGCACGGAACATCTTGGCCGCCGGGCTGGCGGACAAGTAAAACGCCTGCGGAGGACCGGTAAGACCGATCCCGGAGAACTCCGGGGAGGCACGGGCCGATGAACCAGGAACCTCAATCCCGCGAGGGAATGAAACCCCGGCCTTCGGGCCGGGGAGAAGTCACCTGGCACACCGACAACCACCCCTCCCTGACCGCCCTGCGGCGTCATCTCACCGCCGGCTACCCGGGCCGCCCGGACAGCGGGACCTGGACACCGGACTGGAGCCGTCCCTGAGCGCGGCGACCAGGGCCCGCGACTCACGCCGGGCCGTTGCGGCCCGGGGCCGTCGCCCAACCCGGCCCTGGCAGGGCTACGCGTCGCGGCGACGGAGGACGAACCAGCCGCCGAGCAGGGCGGCGGCGACCCAGGCGAGCATGATCAGCAGGCCGATCCAGGGGCCGTACGGCCAGTCCCCGCTGTCCACCACCGCCAGCACCCGCGAACCTGCCTGGTCCGGCAGGTAGTCGCCGACGCGCTCCGTCGCCGGCACGTTGGCCAGGATGCTGGAGATCATGAAGAAGAACGGGATCTGCACCCCGAACGACAGCATCGGGCTGCGCAGCATCCAGGTGACGCCCATCGCGAACAGCGCGATCAGCCCCATGTAGAGGCCGGCGCCCAGCACCGCGCGCGGGACGCCGGGCGCGCCCAGGTCCGTGCGGTGTTCGCCGAGCATCGCCTGGCCGAGCACGAAGGCCAGGAAGCTGGTGACGATGCCGACGGCGAGGGCCAAGAGCGTCGCCACCGCGACCTTCGCGGCGAGCAGTTGGCCGCGGATCGGCACCGCCGAGAGGGAGGCGCGGATCATCCCCGTGCTGTACTCGTTGGACACCACCAGGATGCCGAAGGCGATCATCGCCAGCTGACCGAGCGAGAGCCCGGCGAAGCCGGTCAGGGTGGGGTCGAAGGTGAGCTGCTCCTCCCGGGAGAGGTCGTCGAAGCTGTGCCGGATCAGCGCGCTGATCAGCATGCCGAAGCCCACCGTCACCACCAGCGCGCAGGCCAGCGTCCACCCGGTGGAGCGCACGGTGCGGATCTTGGTCCACTCCGAGGCGAGCACCTGTGCGGCATGTGCCATGGCTCAGCTCCCCGTCCCGCCCGTGCCACGGGCCTGGTACTCGACGGACTCATGGGTCAGCCGCATGAACGCCTCCTCCAACGAGGCCCGGTGATGACACAGTTCGTGCAGCACCAGACGGCGTTCGACGGCGAGTTCGCCGATGGTCGCGGTGTGGTCGCCCGGGACCTCAAGCGCGCCCTCCGCGCCGTCGGCGGCCGTCAGTCCCGCCTCGTCCAACAGCTCGCGCAGCCGTTCCGATTCGGGGGAGCGCACCCGGGTAAAGGAGCGGGCGTTCTCCTCGATAAACCGCGCCATCGAGGTGTCCGCCAACAGCTCGCCCTGACCGATCACGATCAAATGATCAGCGGTCAGGGCCATTTCGCTCATCAAATGGCTGGACACAAACACGGTGCGGCCGTCGGCGGCCAGTCTCCGCATCAGATTGCGCACCCAGTGAATGCCCTCGGGGTCGAGACCGTTCACCGGCTCGTCGAAGATCAGAATGCGTGGGTCGCCCAACAAAGCGCTGGCGATGCCGAGGCGTTGGCCCATCCCCAGGGAGAAACCCCGGGGCCGCTTCGTGGCCACCTCGCCCAGGCCGACCAGCTCAAGCACCTCGCCGATCCGGCTCGCCGGAATGCCGTTGCTCTGCGCCAGGCACTGGAGGTGGTGGTACGCGGTGCGGCCCGGATGGACCGCCCTGGCCTCCAACAGCGCGCCGATCACGGTCAGCGGCTCGACCAGCCGCGCGTAGGGGCGGCCCTCGACCCGCGCCTCGCCCGAGGTCGGACGGTCGAGCCCGAGGATCATCCGCATGGTGGTGGACTTCCCGGCGCCGTTCGGGCCCAGGAAGCCGGTGACCTGGCCGGGACGCACCACGCAGCTCAGATCACGCACCGCCGTCCTCGCGCCGTACCGCTTGGTCAACCCCGCCAGCTCGATCATGTCCCTGACGCTAGAGCGCGAAGGGGCCCGCCGCCCGTCCAGGCGGCGGGCCCCCGGCCCATTGGAGTGACTCAGTGGGACTGCTGCGCGGGCACACCCTTGCTGAGACCGTCGTCGCCGTCCTCGGTGTCCAGCGTGGCCGCGGCCACCTGGGCGCCGGTCAGCGTGGCCAGCATCTCGCGGACGTTGGTCAGCTGGGCGTTGATGCTGTCCCTGCGGTTGGTCAGCGCCGCCAGCTCACGCTCGGACTCGCTGCGGATCCGGTCGGCCTTGGCGTTGGCGTCGGCCACGATGTCCTCGGCCTGCCGCTGCGCCGTCTCCACCGTCTGGCGGGCCCGACGCTCGGCGTCCGTGCGAAGCTTCTCGGCCTCAAGACGCAGCTGCTCGGCGCGGTGCTCGATCTCCGCCAGCCGCTTCTCCGCCTTGGCCTGACGGGACGCCAGGTCCCGCTCGGACTGCTCGCGGCGCTTGGCCAGGTTGGTCTCGAAGTCCGCCGCCGCCTGCGCGGCCTTGGCCCGGGTGTCCTCGAAGAGGGCGTCGGCCTGCTCGCGCTTGGCCGCCGCGTCCTTCTCGGCGTCCGAACGGGTGGACGCGGCGTCGCCCTGGGCCTTCTCGACGATCCGGGCGCCGTCCTCCTCGGCCTTCGCCTTGCGCTCGGCCGCGTACGCCTCGGCGTCGTTGCGCACCTGCTGGGCCGCGCCCTCGGCCAGCTCCCGGTGCTGTTCGGCGGACCTGCGGGCCTCCTCGCGCAGGTCCTTCGCCTCTTCTTCCGCGAGACGCAGGATCTTCTCGACCCGGGCGCCGAGACCGGCGTAGGACGGCTCGGCATCGGTGATCTGGGCCTGGGCGTTCTGCGTTTCGAGGTGCAGCTCCTCGATCCGCTTCTCCAGGGAGGTGATCCGGGCCAGAGCGCCGTCGCGATCCGCGACGAGCTTGGAGATGCGGTCGTCCACCTGCCCGCGGTCGTAGCCACGCCGAACTAGCTCGAAGCCGAATGGGGAAGAGGAAGTGTCGCTCATGGGGTTCCTGTCGATTCAGACGGGTGAGTGAGTAGGGGATCGGGGCTTGGCGTTCTGCGCTTCGAGGTGGGGCTCCTAAGCATGTGAATCAGCCTTCGATTCGGACGGGGTCCATGCCCTCGGAGGCTTCATCCTAGGGGGCGATCCGGCGTGTCTTCGAGCGGATCTCATTACTCTGTGGAGAATGTTCGCCGCTTCCGCTCAATCGTGTGGCTAGCCGCCAGAGCGTTTGCCGCCGGAGCGACTTGAGCCGGCGCCGGCGCCCGCCGTGACGGAGCCCGGCTGGCCCTTCGGCGGCTTCCCCGGGCCGGCGGGTTTGGGCGCCTCGAACGACTCCAGGGCCTCCAACACGTCCTGCACACGGGAGATCTCGGCGTTGATGTCCTCCCGCCTGCGCGTCAGTTGGTCCAACTCCCGCTGACCCTCCTCCACGGTGCGTTTGGCCTCCCGCTCGGCCTGCACCCGGGCCTCCCTGGCCTCGGCCAGCACCGCCGTGCGCTGCAACTCCGTCTCCTTGAGGAGCGTTTCCGCCTTCCGCACCGCCGCGACGCGGATCTTGCTCGCCTCGGAGTTGGCCTCGGCCAGCGTCTTCTCGGCGGCCTCCCTGGCCTCCACGCGCTGCTCCTCCGCCGCCCGCATCAGCTTGTCGACCCGCTCGCCCGCCGCCCTGGCCTGCTCCGCGGACTCCCGCCGCGCCCGGTCGTGCAGCTCCTCGACCTCGCCCTCGATCCGACGGCGCAGCTCCTCGGTGCGCTCCCGGATCGCCGCCGCGTCCCGACGGGCCTCGTCCAGCAGGGTGTTGGCGTCCTTCCTCGACCGCTCCACCATCGCGCCGCCGGACGTCTTGGCCGTCTCCACCAGCCGCGCCGACTCCCCCCGCGCGGCGGCCACCATGCCGTCCGCGTGCTCCTCCGCCTGCGCCGTGACCTTCCGCGCCTCGTCCCTGGCCTCCGCCACCAGCGCGTCGGCCTGCGTCGCCGCCTCGGAACGACGGCGCGCGGCGTCGGCGAGGGCGCCGTCCCGCAGCTCCTCGACCTCGGCCCTGACCCGCTCGGCCTCGGCGGCGGCCTCGCGCCTGGTGGACTCGGCCTCCTCGATGGCCTCCTTGACGGTCCGCTCGGCGAGCGCCGCGGCGGCCTCCTTCTCCTCCGCCGACTCCCGCAGCACCCGGGCGGCGGCCCGTTCGGCCTCCTCGCGGTGCGTCGCGATCTGCGTCTCGGCCTCCTCGCGCAGCCCGCTGACCGAGTCCCGCACCTGCTGGGCCTTGTGCTCGGCGGCCGAGACCAGCGTCTCGGCGCGGCGCTCCGCCTCGTCGAGCCGGGTCCGCGCCGAGGCCAGCAACTCCTCGCTCTGCTCGTGCGCCTGCGACCGCTCCTGGTGCGCCGCGTCCCTGGCCTCGGCCAGGAAGCTGTCGCCCTTGGCGCGCAGCCGCGCCGCCTCCTCCTGCGCGGCGCCGAGCGCCTCGGCCGCCTCGCCCGCGGTGCGCTCGGCCGCCGCCGCCGCGTCGGCGCGCACCCGGTCGGCCGCCGCCGCGGCCTCCTCGCGCAGCCGGTCGGCCTCGGCCAGCGCCTCGCCGCGCAGCCGCACCGCCAGCTCCTCGGCCTCGGCGCGCGCCCTCGCCGCGTCGGAGGCCGCCTCCTGGCGCAGCGCGTCGGCCGCCTGCTCGGACTGCTCGGTGAGCGTCCTGATCCGCTCGGCGTTCTCGGCGCGCAGCTGCTCGGCGGCCTCGTGCGCCTCGCCGCGCAGCCGCTCCGACTCGGCCCTGGCCTGCGTCAACTCGGCCTCGGCCGCCGTCAGGCGCTGGCCGGCCTCCTCGCGCAGCCGCTCCAACTCGGCGCTGGCGGCCTCGCGTTCGGCGCGCCCCGCCTCCTTGGCCTCCTCGCGCAGCCGGACCGCCGTCTCCTTGGCCTCGCTCAGGACCCGCTCGGCGTTCTCCGCCGCCTCGGCGCGGAGCTGCTCGGCCTCGGTGCGCGCCCGCTGGAGCGCCTGCTCGGCCTGGTTGCGCAGGGTGGTGGCCCGCTCGATGGCCTCGGTGCGGACCCGTTCGCTCTCCGCCGTGGCCGCCGAACGCGTCTCCTCCGCGTCGGACTTGGCCTGCGCGAGCAGCTCCTCGGCGGACGCCGCGGCCTGCTCGATCTGCGAGACGGTCTCCCGGCGGGCCTCCGTCCTGATCCGCTCGCCCTCCTCGACCGCCTCGGCGCGCAGTTGCTCGGCCTCGCCGCGCAGTCGGCGGGCCTCCTCCTGGAGCTCGACGGTCTTGGCGCGGTACTCCTCGGTGTCGTCCTGGGCGGCGCCACGCAGCTGCTCGGCCGTCTCGTGCGCCTCGGCGCGCAGCCGGTCCGCCTCCGCCTCGGCCTCGGCGCGCAGCCGTTCGGCCTCCTCGGTGGCGGCCTTGGTGGTCGACTTCGCCTCGGCCGACGCCTTGTTGAGCACCTCCTCGGCGGTGCGGGCCGCCTCGGCCAGCTGCGCCGCGTACTCCTCAGCCGAGCGGGACCGCGCCTCCTCGCTGGCCTCGGAGACGACCTGCTCGGCCCGCGCCCTGGCCTCGTCGAGGGCGTTCTGCGCCTCGGTCCTGCGGCGCTCGGCGTCCGCCGTGGCCTCGCTGACCATCCGCGCGACCTCGGCCTTGGCGGTCGCGGTGCGCTGCTCGTACTCGGACTCGGCGTCGGAACGGCGCCGCTCGGCCGCCGCCTCGGCCTCGGCGCGGAGCCGGTCGGCCTCCTCGCGGGCCAGCCGCAGCGCGCTCTCCGCCTCGCTGGCCCGCTCCTCCGCCTTGCGGACCAGCGCGACGGCCTCCCGCCGACCGCTCTCCGTCTCCTGGGCGGTGGTGCTGCGCAGCCGCTCGGCGTGCTCGGTGGCCTCCTCGGCCTGGGCGGACGCGGCCGACAGCATCCGCTCGGCGTCGGTGCGGGCCCGCCGCAGCAGCTCCTCGGTCTCCGCCCGTGACGCCTCGGCGTCGATCACCAGCCGCTGCCGCGCCTCGTCGGTGAGCCGGGCGGCCTCGGCCCTGGCCTGGCTGACGGTGCGCTCCGCCTCGGCCCTGGTCTCCTCGATCAGGCGTCTGGCCTGGGACTCGCTGCGCGCCCGCAACTGCTCGGCCCAGGCGACGTTCTCGTTGACATGGGACTCGACGGTGGACCGCCGCTGCGCGAGCTCCTCGTCCAGCCGCTGCCGGCGGCCGACGGCCTCGGCGTGCAGCTCGGCCTCCATCCGGGAGCGCTGCTCCGACTGCTCCTGGAGCACCCGCTGGCTCCGGACGCGCGCCTCGCGCAGCTCGCGCTCGGCCTCGGCGCGCATTTGGTCGGCCTGGTGCTGGGCGGAGCGCAGCAACTGCTCGGCGTGCGAGGACGGATCGCCGTAGACCGGGCGCACGGCGAGCATCCTGCGAACCTCGTGCAGTTTGGCGCGCAGCACCTCGACCTGGTAGCCGAGGTCGTCGGCGTGGTCGACCGCCTTGTCCCGCTCCTTCTTCAGCCGCTCCATCTCGGCTTCGAATCGCGAGAGGTGGTCGTCAGCCTGGTAGGCGTCGTAGCCCCGCACCCTGCGGTCCCATCTGTCCCCTGGTCGTGGCAAAGCTGATCCGGTCGTCGGCTCGTCGGCCGAACACGGGACGAGGAAGAGCCCCAAAGCCCCGGCTGGGCCACTCTACCGGCCGGGGCGGCTGGCGTCAGTGGGCGTCGGGGTCCTCGGCGCTTTCGGCGGCCTTCGGGGGAGCCGCGGTCACCAGCTCGGTGAGCACCCCGTGGCAGTCCTTGGGATGCAGGAACGTGATGCGGGAGTCCATGGAGCCGCGCCGCGGCTGCTCGTAGAGGACCCGCACGCCCTTGTCCCTGATGGCCTCGGAGTCGCTGTCGACGTCGGCCGTGCCGAAGGCGATATGGTGCACGCCCTCGCCGTTCTTCGCCATCCACTTGCCGACCGGGGAGTCCTCCCTGATCGGTTGGAGCAGCTGGAGCCAGGAGGCGCCGCCGTCGTCCGTGCCGTTGATCCGGATCATGGCCTCACGGACGCCCTGTTCCTCATTGACCTCGGAGTGGTGGACCTCGAAGCCGTAGGTGGCTCGGTAGAACTCAACGGTGGTGTCGAGATCGAAGCAGGCGATCCCGATGTGGTCGATGCGCGTCAACATGCCTCAAGTCCACCGGCTTTGGGGGTGCGAGCGCAACGTGCGCACGGTCACAGGTAGGCACCGATGACCGCTCGGCCAGGCGTCGGTAGATTGATGTGAACAGTCGTTCACTAGCCTGGTCGGTGTTCCGGCCCAGGCGTCGGTCCTTCCCTCGCGAGGAGTGCATGATGACGGTTTCCCCAGCACGCCGTTCGGTGATCGTCGCGGGGGCGCGCACCCCGATGGGCCGGCTGCTCGGCTCGCTGGCCCCGCTGACCGGCGCCGAGCTCGGCTCGCTGGCGATCAGGGCCGCGTTGGAGCGGGCCGGGATCACCGGCGAGCAGGCGCAGTACGTGATCATGGGCCAGGTGCTCACGGCGGGCGCCGGGCAGATCCCGGCCCGCCAGGCCGCCGTCGGCGCCGGCATCCCGATGACGGTGCCCGCGCTGACGGTGAACAAGGTCTGTCTCTCCGGGCTCGACGCCATCGCGCTGGCCGACCAGCTGATCAGGGCCGGCGAGTTCGACGTCGTGGTGGCCGGCGGCCAGGAGTCCATGAGCAACGCGCCGCACCTGCTGCCCAGCGGGCGGCGCGGCGTCAAGTACGGCGCCGTGCAGATGCTGGACGCGATGGCGCACGACGGGCTGACCGACCCCTTCGAGGGCATCGCCATGGGCGAGTCCACCGAGAAGCACAACACCCGGCTCGGCATCACCAGGGCCGAACAGGACGCGGTCGCCGCCGCCTCCCACCAGCGGGCGGCCGAGGCGCGGAAGAACGGCGTCTTCGACGCGGAGATCACCCCGGTGACGCTTCCGGCGCGCAAGGGCGATCCGCTGGTCGTCGACGCCGACGAGGGCATCCGCCCCGACACCACGGAGGAGTCCCTGGCCCGGCTGCGGCCCGCGTTCGGCGGCGCGGGCGAGGGCACCATCACGGCCGGCTCCTCCTCGCAGATCTCGGACGGCGCCGCCGCCGTGGTGGTCATGGAGCGCTCCAGGGCGGAGGCGCTCGGCCTTTCGTGGCTGGCCGAGATCGGCGCCCACGGCAACGTCGCGGGGCCGGACAACTCCCTCCAGTCGCAGCCGTCCCGCGCCATCCAGCACGCCCTGGGCAAGGCCGGGCTGACGGTGGACGACCTGGACGTGATCGAGATCAACGAGGCGTTCGCCGCCGTCGTGGTGCAGTCAATGAAGGACCTTGGCGTTTCACTCGAACGAGTGAATCCGAATGGCGGCGCCATCGCTCTCGGCCACCCCATCGGCATGTCGGGCGCCCGGCTGGCGCTGCACCTCGCGCACGAGCTGCGCCGCCGGGGCGGCGGCGTCGGCGCCGCCGCGCTGTGCGGCGGGGGCGGCCAGGGCGACGCCCTGCTGCTGAGCGCGCCGCGTGGCTGAGGGACGGCCGACCGGCGCCGGGGACGCCTCGGCGCTCCTGGCGGCGGCCGGGCGGGGTGAGGCGAGGGCGGTGGCCCGGCTGATCTCCCTGGTGGAGAACGCCTCACCCCGTCTGCGCGACATCATGGCCGAGTTGGCCCCGCACACGGGCCGGGCCCGGGTGATCGGGCTGACCGGCTCGCCCGGCGTCGGCAAGTCCACCTGCACCTCGGCGCTGGTCGCCGCCTACCGCCGGGCCGGCCTCCGGGTCGGCGTGCTGGCTGTCGACCCCTCGTCGCCGTTCTCCGGCGGCGCCCTGCTGGGCGACCGGGTCCGGATGAACGAGCACGCGCTCGACCCGGGCGTCTATGTGCGGTCCATGGCCACCAGGGGCCACCTCGGCGGGCTCGCCTGGGCGGTACCGCAGGCGGTCCGGGTGCTGGACGCCGCCGGCTGCGACGTGATCCTGATCGAGACGGTCGGCGTCGGCCAGTCCGAGGTGGACATCGCGGCCCAGGCCGACACCACGGTGGTGCTGCTGGCCCCGGGGATGGGGGACGGCGTGCAGGCCGCCAAGGCCGGCATCCTGGAGATCGGCGACATCTTCGTCGTCAACAAGGCCGACCGGGACGGGGCGGGCACCACCGTCCGCGAGCTACAGCACATGCTCGGCCTCGGCGCCCCGCGCGCGCCCGGCGACTGGCGGCCCGCCATCCTCCGCACGGTCGCCGCGCGCGGCGAGGGCGTGGACGAGCTGGTCGCCACGCTGGAGAAACACGCGGCCTGGCAGCACGAGCACGGCGCGATCGTCGAACGCCGACGGCGTCGCGCGGCCCGCGAGATCGAGACCATCGCGCTGACCGCCCTCCGCGCCCGCATGGACGCGCTCAGGGGCGACCACCACCTCGCGGCGCTGGCGCGCCGCGTCCAGGCCGGCGAACTGGACCCCTACGGCGCGGCGGACCTCCTCGTCGAGGAGCTCTCCACCCCCGACTGACGGCCCGCGCCCGGCCTGCCAGCCGCCCCCTTCGGGGTGTGTTCTGCCGGGGCCCGGGCGCGGGGCCCTTCCCTGGGCCTGGCGCCCCGGCTGTCGCCGCCGGCGAGCGCGCCGGCCCTGCGGGGCCCTTCCCTGGGCCTGGGCCTGCCCAGGGGGCGTCGCCCTGGGGCCCTTGTCGCCAGGGTGAGGGGCCGGCACGTCGAGCCCTCGCTGGCTCTGTGCCGGGCTGGCCTGCCGCGGAGGTCCGGGTGGGGTGCCGCGTCCGGTCTGGCGGCCTGTGTATACCCCGCCCACCCGCCCCCTCGGGTTGGTTGTTCTGCCGGGGGCCGGGGTGCGGGGCCCTTTTCCGGGCCTGGCGGCCCGGCCGGCACGTCGAGCTCCCGCTGGCTCTGTGCCGGGCTGGTCTGCCGCGGAGGTCCGGGTGGGGTGCCGCGTCCGGTCTGGCGGCCTGTGTGTACCCCGCCCACCCGCCCCTTCGGGTTGGTTGTTCTGCCGGGGGCCCGGGTGCGGGGCCCTTTTCCGGGCCTGGTGGCCCGGCTGTCACCGCCGGCGGGCGCCGGCCCTGCGGGGCCCTTTTCCGGGCCTGGGCCCGTTCAGGGGCCGCCGCACCTGGGCCCTCGTCGCCAAGGTGGGGACCGTCGGAGGGCGGAGGGCCGTGCCGGGGCCTGGTGGCCCGGGGGCGCTGAGGGGCCGGTCCTCGTCGCCGCCGGGGTGGCGGTGACGTGGCCGGCGTGATCACCCCGTCCGCGAAAAGGGGCGGGTGGGTGGGGGAAACCCCGGGCCGGTTGGCCCGGGGCGGGGTGTGGCGGCGGTCAGACGTCGTCCCGGTCGTCGTCGTCATCACGACGGTCGTCCCGGTCGTCCCAGTCATCGTCATCGTCGTCGTCGCGCTCCGACTCCTGGCCGACGATCTCGCCGGTCTGGAGGCTGATCTCGATCTCGTGCTCCGTGCCGTCCGAGCCGCGCAGCTCCAGCTCCCAGCGGCCGTCGTCCACGTCCGCCTCGCGGAGGTCCGCTCCGGTGTGTGCCTCGGCGATCGCGATGGCCGCCAGGGCGTCCGTGCTGGTCTCGGCGGCCAGCAGGCTGCGCGCGGCAGCCAGGTCGTCGTCGTCATCGTCGTCATCGTCGTCGTCCCACCGGCCCTCGCGGCTGGTGAGGATCTCGGTGCCGTCCTCGCTGACCAGCACCCTGTGCCAGCGCTCACCCTCGCCGTAGATCTCGATCTCCCAGCCGCGCGGGTCGTCGTCGTCCCGTTCCAGCTCGACCTCGGTGACCACCCCCGGCGTCTCCGTCAGCGCGGTCACCACGGCGCGCTGCGCCGCCGAGTCCTCGTCCTGCACGACGCGGTCGTCGGCGCCGTTGTCGTCCGAGCCCGCCGCCGTTCCGCCGTCGCGGACGGAGAGGCTGGTGCCGCTGAGCGCGGCGGACTCCGTCCTGGCCTTGTCGTCGCCGCTCGCGCCGAGCGCGACGCCCGCCAGCGTGCCGCCGCCGATCACCGCGCCCGCAGCCGCCATCGCCACGATCATGTTCCGCTTCATGAGGTCCTCCCCGAGAGGTCGTTCACTGCCAACGGGTCACACCGTCCCGCACCCTTGCTGAAGCTGAGCTGAAGGCACCTGAAGACTTCTTCAGCATCCGTTTGCCAAGCTGGGCTCGTGCGCGTGCTGATAGTCGAGGATGAGAAGCGGCTGGCGAGATCGCTGGCCCAGGGGCTGCGGGCCGAGGGCTTCGCCGTCGACGTGGTGCATACCGGCACCGACGGGTTGCACCAGGCCACGGAGGGCTCCTACGACCTCATTGTGCTGGACATCATGCTGCCCGGCATGAACGGGTACCGGGTCTGTGCCGCGCTGCGCGCCGCCGGGGACGAGACGCCGATCCTGATGCTCACCGCCAAGGACGGCGAGTACGACGAGGCGGAGGGGTTGGACACCGGCGCCGACGACTATCTGACCAAGCCGTTCTCGTATGTGGTGCTGGTCGCCCGGGTCCGCGCGCTGCTGCGCCGGCGCGGGCGGGGCGCGGCGCCCGAGCTGCGGGTCGGCGATCTGGTGGTCGACCGGTCGACGCGCAGGGTGACCAGGGGGGAGCGGGAGATCCCGCTGACCGCCAAGGAGTTCACCGTGCTTGAGCGGCTGGCCGGCCGGGCGGGCGAGGTGGTCTCCAAGGCGGAGATCCTGGAGCACGGTTGGGACTTCGCCTATCAGGGCGATCCCAACATCGTCGAGGTCTATGTCAGCGCGCTGCGCCGCAAGCTGGGCCCCGGTCTGATCGTCACGGTGCGCGGCGCCGGCTACCGGCTGGACGCTGGCGGTGCGCGTCGTGATGGGTAGCGTCCGGGCACGGGCCACGTTGGGGGCCACCGCCGTGGTCGCGGTGGCGCTGGTGGCCGCCGGCCTGCTGCTGCTGTGGCTGCTGCGGAGCAACCTGGAGGAGCAGGTCGATCTCCAGGCCGAGGTCACAGGGCGCGATGTGGCGGCCCAGCTGGCCACCGGCCGGCCCCCGGAGGATCTGGATCTGGACGACGCCAACCCAGTGCAGGTGGTGGACGGCGACGGGGTGGTCTACCAGGTCAGCGACGGTCTTGAGGAGATCACCGGCACCGGCGTCGCCCGGGTCACCCCCGACGCCCCACCGCGCGGCTCCCCCGAACAGCCCACGGAGGAGCCCGACGACCCGGACGACGACCCCGACGACGATCCCGACGATGACGATGACGATGACGACGACCGGGCCGACGAGAGGCTCCCAGGACCCGGCGAGATGGACGACGAGATCGGCACGGTCACCGGCAGCGCGGTGATCGACGGCGAGGCGGGCGACTACCGCTTCGCCGTCGTCGAGGTGAACACCCCGTGGGACGAGGATCTGATCGTCTATGCCGGCGCCTCGCTCGATATCGAGCGCGCCGCGATCGAGAGTGTTCGGACGTCGATGCTGGTGGGGGTGCCGGGGCTGCTGGCCGTGGTGGCGGCCGTCACCTGGCTGGTCACCCGCAGGGCGCTGCGCCCGGTGGAGGGCATCCGCCGGGGCATGGCCGAGATCACCCGCTCCGAGGACCTCTCCCGGCGGGTGCCCGAGCCGACGGCACGGGACGAGGTGGGCCGGCTGGCCAGGACCACCAACGAGACCCTGGCCGCCCTTGAGTCGTCCGTCGAGCGGCAGCGCCGCTTTGTCGCGGACGCCTCGCACGAGCTGCGCAGCCCCATCGCCTCGCTCCGCACCCAGCTGGAGGTGGGCGCCGCCCACCCCGAGCTGCTGGACGTGCCGGGCGCGGTGCAGGACACCGTGCGGCTCCAGGTGCTCGCCGCCGATCTGCTGCTGCTGGCGCGGCTGGACGCGGGGGAGCGTCCGCTGGCCGGCTCGGTGCGGCTGGCGCCGCTGGTGCGGGGGGAGGTGGACGAGCGGCTGGGGGACCGTCATCCGGTGGAGGTCGAGGAGCTGGCCGAGGTCACGGTGCGCGGTTCGCGCGGACAGCTCGCGCGCGTGCTGGGCAACCTGCTGGACAACGGGCAGCGGCACGCGGCCGGCCGGGTGCGGGTCTCGCTGCGCGAGGCGGCCGGCTGGGCCGAGCTGGCGGTCGCCGACGACGGCGACGGGGTCCCCGAGGCGGACCGGGAGCGGATCTTCGAGCGCTTCGTCCGGCTGGACGACGCGCGCAGCCGGGACGACGGCGGGGCCGGCCTCGGCCTGGCCATCGCCAGGGACGTGGCGCTCCGCCACGGCGGCACCCTGGAGGTCGGCCGGGCCCCGGAGGGCGGCGCCCTCTTCACGCTCCGCCTCCCGATCGCCGCCGGCGACGAGGACCCGGACGAGAGCCCGGCAGGTACCCCCTAGGGTTTGCCGCGCCGCTGGTGCAGATGGTCGGCGACGGGCCGCAGCGCGCGGTCGAGGGCGGCGAGGTCCTCGGGGGTCAGCAGGTCGACGAAGTGGCGGCGGGCCGAGGCCACGTGGTGCGGCGCCACCTTCCGCATGGTGTCCCAGCCGTGTTCGGTGAGCACGGCGAAGAGCCCGCGCTTGTCCGAGTCGCAGTGCTCCCTGCGGACGAGTTCGGCCTTCTCCATCCGGGTGACCTGGTGCGAGAGCCGGCTCTTGGACTGGAGCGTGGCGGCGGCCAGGTCGCTCATCCGCATCCGCCTGCCCTCCGACTCGGAGAGGTTGACGAGTATCTCGTAGTCGTTCATGGTCAGGCCGAACGGCTGAAGATCCCGTTCCAACTGGTGGACCAGCAGCCTGATGACTTCCAGATGGGTCCGCCAGGCCCGCTGTTCGTCCTCGGTGAGCCAGCGGGTGCCAGTGTCGGTGTCCATGGGACCGAACCATAACCAACGGTACGGACCCCCCGGCAGTGATCGTTCCCCGGGCTGCCACAATGACGATGCTTGTGCATTCGTTCACATGCCCCCCCTTCGTCCGCAAGCTTCGAGAGAGCGCGTTCTCATGGACCTCAAGACCGTCACCGCCCTGCGCCGCCTGCGTCTGGTGTCCGCGCCGGAAGCGGTGTCCTTTCTGCTGCTGCTGGTCTGCTCGGTGCTGAAGCGCACCACGGACTTCAACGCCGTGCCCGTGATGGGCGCGGTGCACGGCGTGCTGTTCGTCGTCTACGTGCTGTTCTGGGCCGACGCCTGGAACCGCGCCAAGTGGTCGCTGAAGACGGCCGCCTGGTACTTCCTGATGTCGGTCGTGCCGGTCGGCGGCTTCTTCGCCGAGCGGCGGCTGCGCCGCTCCGAGGGCGACGCGGTGATCGCCGCCCGCGCCCGCAAGGAGGGCGTCGTCAACGCCTGACCCTGAGCGCCTCCCCGGGGTGCCCCGCGCGCCCCGGGTCGCTCGCTCGGACCGCTCCGGTTCGACAGAGCCCACTTTCTGACGTGACGTTGAGATGTCGGCTTTGGGCTTCTGTTCCGATCCGGAGGACTTCGTGCGGCTTGCGCGGTACGAGTACGAGAGATTCAGCCGCCTCGCCGGCCCGCTCACCGAGCCGGGCCCGGCGTACCGGGTGGCCTACCGACGCCTGATCACGCGCGAGCCGCGTCGCAGGCGAGCCACGCTGCTGATGACGCTGGCTCCGACGCTCTCCCTGGTGCTGCTGCTGTGGATGGTCTGGCCCAGCCACTGGACGGAGCGCAGCCACGCGCCCCTGTGGCTGCTGGTCGCGGACGGCGTGATGCTGTTCTGCATCGCCCTGATCGAGCTGTTCCGGCTGGTCAACGTGGTCTCGGTGGCGCACGCCACGCTGGTCGCCCAGGATCCGGTCCCGGTGTTCCCCGAGATCGGCACCCGGGTCGCCTTCCTGACCACCTACGTTCCGGGGAAGGAACCGCTCGCCATGGTGCGGGCCACCCTGGAGGGCGCCGTTCGGCTGCGGCACGCCGGCCCCAGGGACGTCTGGCTGCTGGACGAGGGTGACAGCGACGACGCGCGCGAGCTGTGCGCCGAGCTCGACGTGCACCACTTCAGCCGCCGGGGCGTCCCGCACTGGAACCAGGAGAGCGGGCCGCACCGGGCGAAGACCAAGCACGGGAACTACAACGCCTGGCTCGACGCGCACGGCGAGGACTACGACCTCTTCGCCTCCGTGGACACCGACCACGTTCCGCTGCCCGACTATCTGGAGCGGATGCTCGGCTACTTCCGCGATCCGGATGTCGCGTTCGTCGTCGGCCCCCAGGTCTACGGCAACTACGACGGGCCTGTCACCAAGGCGGCGGAGAGCCAGCAGTTCCTCTTCCACGCGCTGATCCAGCGGGCCGGCAACCGCTATGGCTCCCCGATGTTCGTCGGCACCAACAACGCGGTGCGGATCTCGGCGCTGCGGTCCATCGGCGGGCTGCGGGACTCCGTCACCGAGGACATGGCCACCGGCTTCGAGCTGCACCGCACCGTCAACCCGGAGTCCGGCAACCGGTGGCGTTCCGTCTACACGCCCGACGTGCTGGCCGTCGGCGAGGGGCCGACTTCCTGGACCGACTTCTTCAGCCAGCAACTGCGCTGGTCGCGCGGGACCTACGAGACCCTGCTCCAGCAGTACGGCAGGGGCGGGACACCGCACCGCGCGGGGAGCCTGCTCAACTACTCGCTGATGCTGGCCTTCTACCCGATGGCCGCGATCACCTGGACGTTGGGCGTGCTGGGCTGTGTGCTCTACCTGGTGCTCGGCGCCTCGGGCACGCAGGTCTCGTCCTCCGTCTGGCTGATGCTCTACAGCGATGTGGCCGCGCTCCAGATCGGCCTCTACGTGTGGAACCGCCGGCACAACGTCTCGCCGCACGAGCCCGCGGGATCGTCCGGCACCGCCGGGATGCTGATGTCCGCGCTCTCCGCGCCGATCTACGCGCGCTCGCTCGCGGACGCGCTGCTGCGCCGCAGATCCGGCTTCGTGGTCACCCCCAAGGGCGGCGCGGCCAGCCCCGACCAGCCCGCCACCTTCCGCTGGCATCTGGGCTGGGCCGGGGTGCTGACGGCCGCGCTGCTGATCTCGATGGCGCTGGGGCACACCCACGTGGCCATGCGCACCTGGGCGCTGATCGCGCTGGCCGTCTCGCTCGCGCCCCCAGCCATCTGGGCCTGGAGCAGCCGCGACCAGCGCCGACGGGCCGTGGGCCGGCACCGCGCCAGGGGCCAGTGGGCCCGCCTCGGCACGGTGCGCCGGCCCGCTCTCCAGCTCAGCACCGATGCCGATCGCCCGACCCAACCCGGCGGTGAGCGACCGCCGCGACGTCCCGTGGGAGCCGACCTATGAGCCACGCACGACGCACCCCCTACCGTCCCAGCGCTCGCCTGCGGAAGCTGGCCCTCGGCAGCGGCGTCACGCTGCTGCTGGTGGGCCTGAACGCCCCGGCGGCGGTGAGCTTCGCCCAGGAGCGACTGCACGAGTACCGGATATCCCGGCCCGAGTACCTGGCCAGGTACGGCTCCTGGGACGTGGTCGACGTCCCGGAGGAGTTCCGCACCAACGCCATCCACGCGGCGCTGCTGCACACCGGCAAGGTGCTGCTGATCGCCGGCTCGGGCAACAACGAGGACCAGTTCGACGCCGGCACCTTCGACAGCGTCCTGTGGGACCCGGCGGAGAACACCTTCACCACGGTGCCGACCCCCGACGACCTGTTCTGCGCGGGCCACGCCCAGCTCCCCGACGGCCGGATGCTGGTGGCCGGCGGCACCGCGCGCTACGAGGTGCTCGGCGACGCCGTCACCCACGCCGGCGGCGCGATGCTGATCAAGAACGAGGACCCGGACCAGAAGCGCGAGTTCCCCGAGGGCACCCGGCTGCGCGCCCCGGACGGCCAGCTCTACGAGACCGTCGCGACGGTCACGGCCCCGCCGGCCGAGAAGCGGGAGGAGCCCCCCGAAGACGCGGAAGACGCAGCGGATACAGAAGAGGACGGCGAGGACGGCGAGGACGGCGAGGACGAGATCGAGATCACCGCGAGCGAGGTGCGGGTCTTCGTCAGCGCCGTGGAGGAGGGCGAGCAGGGCGTGGCCACCGACCCTGCCCAGTACGAGATCCTCGGCCTGACCGGCGACGACGCCCGCAACTTCTATGGACTGGCCAACCAACTGACCCTGGACGACCAGGACTTCCAGGGCATCGACGTGGCCTACGAGTTCGATCCGGTGGCCGAGCGCTATCTCCCGGTCGACCCGATGGCCGAGGCCCGCTGGTACCCGACGCTCACCACGCTGCCCGACGGCCGGGTGCTGACCGTCTCCGGGCTCGACGAGGTCGGCGAGGTGGTGCCGGGCGTCAACGAGATCTACGACCCGAGGACCAAGACCTGGTCCGAGGGCCCCGAGCGCTACTTCCCGACCTATCCGGCGCTCTTCCTCACCCAGGGCGGCAAGATCTTCTACACCGGTTCCAACGCCGGCTACGGCCCCGCCGACGAGGGCCGGACGCCGGGCCTCTGGGATCTGGAGGAGAACACCTTCGAGGAGATCGGCGGCATCTCCGACCCCGACCAGCTGGAGACCTCCGCCTCGCTGCTGCTGCCGCCGGCGCAGGACCAGCGGTTCATGGTGCTGGGCGGGGGCGGCGTCGGCGAGTCGGCCAAGTCGACCGGGCGGACCGCGATCGTCGACCTCACCGAGCGGGACCCCACCTACCGCGAGGGACCGAGTCTGCCGCAGGGCACCCGCTATCTGAGCAGCGTGCTGATGCCGGACGACACGGTCTTCACCTCGGGCGGTTCGACCGACTACCGGGGGCGTGGGCACAGCGACGTGCTCAGGGCGCAGTTCTACGACCCGGCAAAGGACGCGTTCGTGCCGGCGGCCGATCCCACCGTGGGCCGCAACTACCACTCGGAGGCGCTGCTGCTGCCCGACGGGCGGGTGGCGACCTTCGGCTCCGACCCGCTCTACGGGGACCGGGACAACACCAGGATGGGCGAGTTCGAGAAGCGGATCGAGGTCTACACCCCGCCCTATCTCTTCGACGGGCGCGAGGAGACCAGGCCGGTGCTGGGCGACGGGCCCCAGGAGGCCGGGTTCGGCGCGGAGGTCACCTTCGAGACCGAGGACGCCGACCGGATCGAGAACGCCCGGCTGATGCGGCCCAGCGCCGTGACCCACACCACCGACGTGGAGCAGCGGTCCATCCAGCTCGAAGTGGAACGGGGTGACGGCGAGGTGACGTTGACGGTGCCGGAGGACCCGTCGCTGGTGCCGCCGGGCTGGTACATGGTCTTCGTCACCGACGACAGCGGCACCCCGTCCGAGGCGAGCTGGATGCGGGTCGGGTGACGAGCGTTCCCGCGCGCCTCACTCCCCGGCGCGTTCCGCCAGCCCCAGGGCGTACTCCGGCCACCACTCGCCGGCCACCGGGCCACCCCGGCACTCGCCGTCCGACTCGCCGGGACGCTTGACCCACAGATAGGCGTCCGCCAGCGGATCGTCGGTGTCGGTGGTGGGCGGGGTGCCGAGCGCCCGGTCCGGCGGGTTGCACCACCTCTCGTCCCCGCCCTCCTCCCAGGGGCCTTCGCCGTTGCGGCTGGTGTCGACGACGAAGTGCGCGCCGTCCAGCAGCCCGGACAGCTCGCGGCCGTACTCGGTGCTGCGTTCCAGCGTCTGGAAGTTGGACACGTTCAACGCGAAGCCGTCGGCCCGGTCGATACCGGAGTCGCGCAGCGCCTGCGCCAGCCGGTCGGGGTCGGTGATCCAGTCGGGGTTGCCCGCGTCGATGTAGACGCGGGTGCCCGGCTGCCGCTTGAGTCGCTCGACCGACTCGGCGAGCAGCCCGTAGCGGTCCTGCACGTACATCGGGGCGGTGCAGCCGTCCAGGGTGTGCGCCACCGCGTCGGGTTCCAGCACCACCAGGGCCTCGGCGTCGCCGATGCCGGCGGCGAAGGCGTCGATCCACTCCCGGTAGGCGGCGTCGCTCTCCGCGCCGCCCTGGGAGTACTGGCCGCAGTCCCGGTGCGGGATGTTGTAGGCGACCAGCACGGCGGTCAGGCCCTCGTCCGTGGCGGCCTCGGTGATGCCGCGCACCTGTTGGCCGGGATCGCCCTCGCCCGTGGGCCAGACGGCCAGCGGCCGGTCCGCGATCCGGCGCAGCGTCTGCGCGTCCTCGGAGCGGCCCGAGGACTCCCACTCCCGCACCTGGCGGGCCGCCGGGCTCCGTGGGGCGACCCAGAACTCCGACGACTCCTCGGCCAGTGGGGTGCTGCGCCCCTCGGCCCCCGAGTCGGGAGGGTCCTCGCCGCCCGAGGAGCAGCCGAGTGCCAGCGGGATGAGGGTCAGGCAGGACAGGACCAGGGCGAGGGTGGGCCGGCGGGCAGGCCGGCGGAACGTCACGAGGAGGGAGCCGGGCATGAGCGTCATGGTGCCACGGGCGACACGTTCCGTCGCTGCGGCATGACGGAGGGTGTCCGTTCGGCGGCGGTGGTCCCGCGGTCGTCCCCACCGGTGCGGGGTTCACCGGAACGGCCGCGTCGGCGCGCGGGCCAGCGGGTAGGGTCGCAGGCGTGTCGAAGTCGCTCAGCCTCCCGTTCGATCCCATCGCCCGCGCCGACGACCTGTGGAAGCGACGCTGGGGCTCCGTGCCCTCCATGGCCGCGATCACCTCGATCATGCGGGCGCACCAGATCCTGCTGGCCGAGGTCGACGCGGTGGTGAAGCCGTACGGGCTGACGTTCGCCCGGTACGAGGCGCTGGTGCTGCTCACCTTCAGCCGGGCCGGCGAGCTGCCGATGTCCAAGATCGGCGAGCGGCTGATGGTGCATCCGACCTCGGTCACCAACGCCGTGGACCGGCTGGTCCGTTCGGGTCTTGTCGTCAAGCGGCCCAACCCCAACGACGGGCGCGGCACGCTGGCCTCCATCACCGAGCGGGGGCGGGAGGTCTGCGACGCGGCGACCCGGGATCTGATGGCCGCCGACTTCGGGCTCGGCGTGTACGACGAGGGGCAGTGTCAGGACATCTTCGACTTGCTCCGCCCGCTGCGGTTGGCCGCCAGGGA
Source organism: Streptomyces profundus (assembly GCF_020740535.1). NCBI lineage: Bacteria > Bacillati > Actinomycetota > Actinomycetes > Kitasatosporales > Streptomycetaceae > Streptomyces > Streptomyces profundus. The sequence goes on along the minus strand of NZ_CP082362.1, from coordinate 1,656,937 downwards.
CTTCGACGACCCGGGGAAGGAACGACCGGAATGACCCGATAGGCTCGCCGCATGAAGCGGAGTGTGCTCACCCGGTACCGGGTCATGGCCTATGTCACCGCGGTGATGCTGCTGGTCCTCGGTACCTGCATGGTCTTCAAGTACGGCTTCGACACCGGCGACGACGTGACGTTCGTGGTGTCCCAGCTGCATGGCCTGCTGTACATCATCTATCTGGTCTTCGCCTTCGACCTGGGGCAGAAGGCCCGCTGGTCGTTCGGCAAGCTGCTGTGGGTGCTGGTCGCCGGCAGTATCCCGTTCGCCGCGTTCTTCGTCGAGCCGAAGGTCACAGCCGAGGTCGAGGCGCTGGTGGAGGACGAGGACTCCGAGGCGCCGGTCAGCGCCTGAGGGCCTGTTCCGGCGAGGAGTTCTCGCTCTTCGTTCGACATGTAGTTGGACGTCCAAGTAAATTGGTCCCATGGACGCTGACGCCATCACCGCGGGCCGCCGACGCTGGCAGGCCCGATACGACGCGGCCCACACCAGGGACGCCGATTTCAGCACGCTCTCCGGAGACCCCGTGGAGCCCGTCTACGGCCCCGAGCCCGGGGACAGCTACGCCGGCTTCGAACGCATCGGCTGGCCGGGCGAGTTCCCCTTCACCCGGGGCCTCTACCCCACCGGGTACCGGGGCCGCGCCTGGACCATCCGCCAGTTCGCCGGCTTCGGCAACGCCGAACAGACCAACGAGCGCTACCGCACCATCCTGCGCAACGGCGGCGGCGGCCTCTCCGTCGCCTTCGACATGCCGACCCTGATGGGGCGCGACTCCGACGACCCGCGGTCGCTTGGCGAGGTGGGCCACTGCGGCGTGGCCATCGACTCGGCGGCCGACATGGAGGTCCTCTTCCGGGACATCCCGCTGGGCGACGTCACCACGTCGATGACGATCAGCGGCCCCGCCGTGCCGGTCTTCTGCATGTACCTGGTCGCCGCCGAGCGGCAGGGCGTGCCGGCCGAGGTGCTCAACGGCACGCTCCAGACCGACATCTTCAAGGAGTACATCGCGCAGAAGGAGTGGCTCTTCCCGCCGGAGCCCCATCTGCGGCTGATCGGCGATCTGATGGAGTTCTGCGCGGCGCGCATCCCGGCCTACAAGCCGCTCTCCGTCTCCGGCTACCACATCAGGGAGGCCGGGGCCACGGCCGCCCAGGAGCTGGCCTACACGCTGGCCGACGGCTTCGGCTATGTGGAGCTGGGGCTGAGCCGGGGGATGGACGTCAACGCCTTCGCGCCCGGGCTCTCGTTCTTCTTCGACGCGCACATCGACTTCTTCGAGGAGATCGCCAAGTTCCGCGCGGCCCGCCGGATCTGGGCCCGCTGGATGCGGGACGTCTACGGCGCCACCAGCGAGCGCGCCCAGTGGCTGCGCTTCCACACCCAGACCGCCGGCGTCTCGCTCACCGCGCAGCAGCCGTACAACAACGTGGTGCGCACCGCCGTGGAGGCGCTCTCCGCCGTGCTCGCCGGCACCAACTCGCTGCACACCAACGCGCTGGACGAGACGCTGGCGCTGCCGAGCGAGCGCGCCGCCGAGATCGCGCTGCGCACCCAGCAGGTGCTGATGGAGGAGACGGGGATCACCTCGGTCGCCGATCCGCTGGGCGGCTCCTGGTACGTGGAGCGGCTCACCGACCGGATCGAGCGGGACGCGGAGCGGATCTTCGCCGAGATCGCCGAACGGGGCCGCCGCGCGCTGGGCGCCTCCGGGCAGGCGGAGCACCCCATCGGGCCGATGACCTCGGGGCTGCTCAGCGGCATCGAGGACGGCTGGTTCACCGGCCAGATCGCGGACTCCGCCTTCCAGTACCAGCAGGCCCTGGAGAAGGGGGAGAAGCGGGTGGTGGGGGTCAACTGCCACACCGCCTCGGTCACCGACGATCTTGAGATCCTCCGGGTCAGCCACGAGGTGGAGCGCGAACAGGTCCGCGAGCTCGCCAGGCGCAGGGCCGCGCGGGACGGCGCGGCGGTCGAACGGGCGCTGGGCGAGCTGGTCGCCGCGGCCAGGGGCGGCGGCGACACCATCGCGCCGATGCTGACCGCCGTCCGCGCCGAGGCCACGCTCGGCGAGATCTGCGGAGTGCTGCGCGACGAGTGGGGAAGCTATGTGGAGCCGCCCGGCTTCTGAGCGTGGCGGGACCGCGTTCCGGAACGAATCCCCGAGGGGGGAGACTGGTGCCATGCAGCCACGCAACATGTCCATGAGCGGAGCCGTCGATCTCTCCGCGGTCAAGGCCGCCGCGGAGGCCAAGCAGAAGGCCGAGCAAGCCCGCGCCCAGCGGGCGGCCCAGCCGGACGGGCAGGCGGCGGCCGTCCCCCTGGTGATCGACGCCGACGAGGCCACCTTCGAGCAGGAGGTGGTTCAGCGCAGCGCCACGGTGCCGGTGGTCATCGACCTCTGGGCCGAGTGGTGTGAGCCGTGCAAACAGCTCAGCCCGGTGCTGGAGCGGCTCACCCAGGAGTACGCGGGAAAGATCGTCCTCGCCAAGATCGATGTCGACGCCAACCCGAGGATCGCCCAGCAGTTCGGCGTGCAGGGCATTCCCGCCGTCTTCGCGGTGATCGCGGGGCAGGCGCTGCCCCTGTTCCAGGGGGCGGCCCCCGAGCCGCAGATCCGGCAGGTGTTCGACCAGCTGATCCAGGCCGCCGAGGAGCAGTTCGGCATCGTCGGGGAGCCGGTCGACCCGGAGGCCGCCGCCCAGGCGCCGGCCGCCGAGCCGGCCGAGCCGCCGACCGACCCGGCGTTGGCCGCCGCGCACGCGGCGCTCGACACCGGGGACCTGCCGGGCGCCATCCAGGCCTATGAGAACGTCCTCGCCGGCGATCCGGCGAACCAGGAGGCGGCCCTCGGCCTCGGCCAGGCCAAGCTGCTCGACCGGGTGCGCGGCCTGGACGCCGAGCGGACACGGAAGGCGGCGGCCGACAACGCCGGCGATGTGGCGGCCCAACTGGCCGTCGCCGACCTGGATCTGGTCGGCGGCCATGTCGAGGACGCCTTCAGCCGGCTGATCGGCGTGGTGGGCCGGACGGCGGGTGACGACCGGAACACCGCCAGGCTCCGACTGCTCGAACTCTTCGAGGTGTTGGGCGCCGACGATCCCCGAGTGACGTCGGCCCGCGCCGCGTTGGCCCGAGTCCTCTTCTGAGCCGAAACGCTCATACACTGTCGGCGGTCACGTTTTACCACTACGTTTGCCAACACGTTTTACTAAAATTTGGTAATCGTGACCGCCGTCACATTGCGTCATGTGTGCGTGGCGCGACTCCTTGTTTGGTCGCGCTTGGGGGCTCTATGGGGCGTTTTGGGGCCTGCACCCTCCGTGTGAGAGCGGGCGTGATCTCCCGCGATCTGCCATATCGCCATTACTGGTAAGTAACGAACCTCTTGTGTCGTGCCGTGAGATAGACCACGATCGGCGGGGCCGACTCGGCCACGTGTCGGCCGTGGCGCGGGGACTCCCCGCCCGGGCGCAGGGCCTGTGTCACGTCACCGGAAGCCGCGCCCCACGCGGCCAGTGGCTGTCGCCGGGGCGGGTCGCCGGTGGCAACGCGCTTCTCCCGCCCGGCAGTTCGAGCGAGCAGTCGCCGAACCGGCGTCCGGGGCAGGGGAGATGTTCGTCCGAGAAGGAGGAAGTCATGGAGTCACAGGCTCGCGGCGGCACCAGATGGCGGCGATTCGGGCTGGTCATGGTGCCGAGCGTGGCCGCGACCGCCGCGATAGGCGTCGCCCTCGCCCAGGGGGCCCTCGCTGCCTCGTTCGCCGTGTCGGGTCAGCAGTTCAAGGTGAGCGTTGACCGGCTCGACGGCCAGGGGTTCGTGCAGTACGGGGCGTTGGTCACCCCGTCCGGCGGTGAGGAGAGGCCGGTGGCGGTCTCCGCGTTCGACAGCGCCACCATCAACAACCTCTGTCAGTCGGTGGTGATCCCCGTTCCGTTCTTCGGGGACGTCACCGTGCGGATCGGCGCCGGTACGAACCCGAACAACCCGGTCGAGGCGGAGAACCTCTTCATCGACCTGGAGCAGCTCAACGCGGACGCGACGTTCACCAACATCGACATCGGCGTGGCCGTCGGCGACACCACCAAGGGACCCACCCCCGAATCGGGCGCGCTGGCGGGGTCGTTCGCTCAGCAGTCCGACCGGGCCCTGCTGACCGACGTCCGGCAGACCGCGTGGGCGACCTCGGCCGGCTCCTTCAAGCTCACCGACCTGAGCCTGTCGGTGCGGCGGGGCAAGAGCGAGTGCTTCTGAGGGTCCACGCCTGACAGTCGCGCCTGGGGCAGGGCGGAGGTGTGTCTCTGCCCCAGGGAACGCCGCCGTATCGTGCATCCCGTTACTGAACCGCGCCAAGGGGAGTACGTGCCGTGAGCACCAACATCGATGTCGCGCCCAGGGTTTCGCTCTTCACTCGCGGAAGGCTGGCGTTCCGTCACTTCCGGTGGAGCCGGCCGTTCTGGTCCGGGCTCTTCACCATGATCGCCGGGCTCCCGATCGCCTACCTCCCCTACGCCAACCTCACGTTGGGGCAGTTGACCATCCGGATGGCCACCACGGCCGGCGCCGGATCGATGGTGATCGGCATTCTGCTGGTCGTGTTGGGGCTGACCATATGGTTCCAGCCGCAGGTGCGGATATTCGCCGGGGTGGCCGCCATCCTGCTGTCGCTGGTCTCGCTGGTCGTGTCCAACTTCGGCGGCTTTCTGGTGGGTTTTGTCTTTGGGATGGTGGGCGGCGGCATGAGCATCGCCTGGATGCCGGGTGAGCCCGCCGAGCCGGCCGAACACGCCGGGTTGGCCACGGAAGGGGCCGATCACGCCGACCGGGAGCCGCCGGTCAGGACCCCGGGCACCGGGAGCGCGCTGGCCTCCTTCGACGGTGGCACGCCGGCCCACGGGGAGGAACCGGGGAAGGGAGACCAACGTGCCGACTGATGACATAGCGATCACGGAGGGCGAGGAGCCCCGGCACGCCGCTCCGCGTCGATCCCTGCTGCGCCGCCTGCATATGCCGGTCGGGAAGGCCATAGCGCTGGCGGCGATGCCGTCGGCCGCGCTGCTCGGCATGGGGTTCACCTCCCCGCTGGCCAAGGCGGAGCCCCAGCCGGAGAACCCGTTCCGCCCCGGGGCGTGCGTGGAGATGCCGGACGAGCCGGCGGAACCCGAGGAACCTGAGGAAGCCGCGGAAGCCGACGAACCGGACGCAGCCGACGACGAGGCCGAGGACGATCCAGCCGACGACGATCCGGCCGACGGAGCGCCCGAGGAGTCGGCCGACGAGGGCGCCGACGAGCCGGCGGACGACGGCGCCGGCGCCGACGAGTCCGCCCAGGACCCGCCGCCGGGGGAGACCCCGGACGAGCCGGGGACGGGCCAGGACGAGGCCCCGCCACCCGCCGATGGCGTGGCCCCAGGCGCCCCGGACGACGAGGACGCCACCCAGCCCCCGGACGAGGCGGCGCCCGGCTGGGACCCGTGGGACCCGCTGGGCCTGGGACGGGGCCTTGAGGAGCTGGGGGAGGGCATCCTCGATCTGCTGACCCCCGGCGAGCGCGCGGAGTGGGAGCGGGCGCGCCGCGACGCGCTGGAGCGGGAGGAGCTGGCGCCCCCCGAGGAGACCCCCGAGGAGACCCCCGAACAGGCCGCCGAGCGCCCCGAGTCGGAGCAGGCGGCGGAGGAGCAGACGGTGGCCCGCGAGCCGGAGCCCGAGCCGACCGTCCCCGCCGACCCCGAGCCAGGACGGCCCGAGGAGGTCGACGAACCGGCCCGCCCGGCCGCCGACAGCACCGACCAGCAGCAGGAGCCGGAGACCGCGGACGGGGAAGGGGACGAGGAAGCGGACGACGAGGGGCTGGAGCCGTTCCCCTGCCCCGAGGAGCGGCAGGTCCCGGGCGAGGACGAGGCGACCGCGCTCACCCTCCCCGACGAGCCCTGGTACCTCGACGCCTCCTACCTCACCCTGCGCGGGCTGAGCTACCACGGCGTGGTCAACGTGACCACCGCCAACGGCAACGTCAAGCAGGTGCTGAAGTTCACCGCCGACAAGCTCGACATCGGCGACCTGCACCAGATCGTGGACGCCCCCGGCAACGTGCGCTACCACGTGGCGACCGACCCGGGCTCCAACTCCACCTTCAGGGACGGCACGGTGACCATGTACACCGAGCGTCTCGAAGGCAATCTCTTCGGGGTGATCCCGGTGGTCTTCGACCCCGAGCACCAGCCCCCGATCGACCTGCCCATCGCGCACTTCACCGATGTCTTCGTGACCCAGGCCGGACAGTTCGGCGGCACGCTCAACATGGCTGGCATGCGGATCTACACCACGGGCGACGGCCCCACCGTCCGCTGAGCCGGCCCCACGCACCGGATCCCCGGGCCCATCGGATGGGCCTCGGGGATCCGTCGGTCGCGCGGGCGGTCAGACGCCGCCGTGGCCGCCCAGGTGGTGCACTCGGACCATGTTGGTGGTGCCGGGCACACCGGGCGGGGAACCGGCCGTGATGATCATGGTGTCGCCCGTCTCGTAGCGGTTGAGCCGGGACAGCTCGGCGTCACACAGCTCCACCATCTCGTCCGTGTGGTTGACCAGCGGCACCACGAACGTCTCCACGCCCCAGCTCAGGGTGAGTTGGTTGCGGGTCGCGGCCTCGGTGGTGAAGGCCAGGATCGGCTGCACCGCCCGATAGCGGGACAGCCGCCGCGCGGTGTCGCCCGACTTGGTGAACGCGATCAACGCGCGGGCGTCCAGGAAGTCCGCCATCTCGGCCGCCGCCCTGGCGACGGAACCGCCCTGGGTGCGCGGCTTCTTGCCCGGCACCAGCGGGAGGAGGCCACGGGAGAGCAGCTCGTCCTCGGCGGCCACCACGATCTTCGACATGGTCTTGACCGTCTCGATCGGATACCGGCCGACCGACGACTCGGCGGAGAGCATCACCGCGTCCGCGCCGTCCAGGATGGCGTTGGCCACATCGGACGCCTCGGCGCGGGTCGGACGGGAGTTGGTGATCATCGACTCCATCATCTGGGTCGCCACGATCACCGGCTTGGCGTTGCGGCGGCAGAGGTCGACCAGCCGCTTCTGCACCATCGGGACCTGTTCGAGCGGGTACTCGACGGCGAGGTCGCCACGGGCCACCATGACCCCGTCGAAGGCGAGGACGATCTCCTCCATGTTCTCCACCGCCTGCGGCTTCTCCACCTTGGCGATCACCGGGACGCGACGGCCCACCCGGTCCATCACCCGGTGCACGTCCCGCACGTCGTCCGCGTTCCGCACGAAGGAGAGCGCCACCATGTCGGCCCCGAGGCGGAGGGCGAACTCCAGATCCTCCACGTCCTTGTCGGACAGGGCGGGGACGTTGACGGCGACCCCGGGCAGGTTGATGCCCTTGTGGTCGGAGATGACGCCGCCCTCGATGACGATGGTGCGGACCCGGGGGCCCTCCACCTCCAGCACCTGGAGGGAGACGTTGCCGTCGTTGATCAGGATCGTCTCGCCCTTGGCGACGTCCCCCGGCAGCCCCTTGTAGGTGGTGCCGCAGATCGAACGGTCGCCGGGGACGTCCTCGGTGGTGATGGTGAACTCGTCGCCGCGCTCCAGCTCCACCGGGCCGTTGGCGAACGTCTCCAGACGGATCTTCGGGCCCTGGAGGTCGGCCAGCACGCCGACGGCGCGGCCCGAGTCCTCCGTGGCCTTGCGGAGTCGGTGGTACCGCTCCTCGTGCTCCTCGTGGCTGCCGTGGCTGAAGTTGAAGCGGGCCACGTTCATTCCGGCGTCGATGAGAGCCTTCAGATTGTCGAAGGAGTCGACGGCGGGACCCAGGGTGCAGACGATTTTGGAGCGGCGCATGGAAGCGATCCTATCGTTTTGTTCCATGGTGGAATAATTTGCGGGCTCAGGTTAGCCCAGGTCAGTTGCTGACCAGGGCGAATGCCTGGGTGGCGATCTCCAGTTCCTCGTCCGTGGGCACCACGGCGACCACGCATCGAGCGTACTCCGGGGAGATGATCCGAGGGCCCTGGGCCGACGCGGTGTTCAGCCGTTCGTCGACGGCGAGCCCCCACCCGTCCAGGCCGCTGACGGCGGCCGTTCGCACCCGCGTGGCGTTCTCCCCGACGCCGGCGGTGAACGCCACCGCGTCCACCCGGCCGAGCACGGCGAAGTAGGCGCCGATATACGAACGCAGCCGGTGGATGTAGACGTCGAACGCCAGCCTCGCCCGGGGATCGCCGTCGTCCATCCTGCGGACCACCTCCCGCATGTCGTTGTCGCCGCACAGACCCAGCAGCCCGGAACGGGAGTTGAGCAGCTCGTCGATCTCGCCCACCGACATCCCCGCCACCCGCGACAGATGGAACACCACGGCCGGGTCCACATCCCCCGACCTGGTGCCCATCACCAGGCCCTCCAACGGGGTGAGCCCCATCGAGGTGTCCACGCACCGCCCGCCGGCGACCGCCGAGGCGGAGGCACCGTTGCCCAGGTGCAGCGTGATCACATTGACCTCGGCCGGCTCCCGGCCCAGCAGCTCGGCCGTGCGCCGGGAGACGAAGGCGTGCGAGGTGCCATGGAAGCCATAGCGCCGGATCCGGTGCTCAGCGGCCGTGTCGGCGTCGATCGCGTAACACGCCGCGTGGTCGGGGATGGTGGTGTGGAACGCCGTGTCGAAGACGGCGACCTGCGGCAGCTCGGGGTTGAGCGCCCGCGCGGTCCTGATGCCCGCCAGGTTCGCCGGGTTGTGCAACGGGGCCAGCGGCACCAGCCGTTCGATCTCGGCCAGCACCGCGTCGTCCACCACCGTCGGCGCGGTGAACCGCCGCCCGCCGTGCACCACCCGGTGGCCGACGGCGGCCAGCTCGGGCGAGTCGAGGCCCCGGCCGTCGGCGGCCAGCTCGTCGGCCGCCGCGCGCAGCGCCGCCGCGTGGTCGGGCACCGGCAGCTCGCGCTCCCTGCGCTCCCCGTCGGCCGGGGTGTGCGTCAGCCGCCCCGACCCGCGCTCCCCGATCCGCTCGACCAGGCCGACGGCCAGCCGCCGCTCGTCCGCCATGTCCAGCAGCTGGTACTTCAACGACGAGGAACCGGAGTTGAGCACCAGCACCAAACGGGCTTTCACGCCGAGGTGTCCTTTCGGGTGAGGGCGGCGGTCTCCTGGGCCTGGACGGCCGTGATCGCCACCGTGTTGACGATGTCCTGCACCAGCGCGCCCCTGGACAGGTCGTTCACCGGCTTGCGCAGCCCCTGCAACACGGGGCCCACGGCCACCGCGCCGGCGGAGCGCTGCACCGCCTTGTAGGTGTTGTTGCCGGTGTTCAGGTCGGGGAAGATCAGGACGGTCGCCTGCCCGGCCACCTCGGAACCCGGCAGCTTGGTCGCGGCGACCGAGGGCTCGACGGCCGCGTCGTACTGGATCGGCCCCTCCACCAGCAGGTCAGGACGCGCTGCCCGGACCAGCTCCGTCGCCTGCCGCACCTTGTCGACGCCGGAACCCGAGCCGGAAGTGCCCGTCGAGTAGGAGAGCATCGCCACCCGGGGCGTCACCCCGAACTCGGCCGCCGTGTGCGCCGACTGGATCGCGATATCCGCCAACTGGGCGGCGTCGGGATCCGGGTTGACCGCGCAGTCCCCGTACACCAGCACCCGGTCCGCCAGGCACATGAAGAACACCGAGGAGACGATCGACGCGTTCGGCTTGGTGCGGATCACCTCGAACGCCGGCCGGATCGTGGCCGCCGTGGAGTGCGCCGCGCCGGAGACCATCCCGTCCGCCAGGCCCTCGCGCACCATCAGCGTTCCGAAGTACGACACATCGGACACCACGTCGTAGGCCAGCTCCTCGCTGACGCCCCGGTGCGCCCGCAGCCGGGCGTAGATCTCGGCGAACCGTTCACGCAGCGGCGAGCTGACCGGATCCACCACCCGGGCCACGGGACCCGGTCGCCCCGTCGGCTCGTCCGCGCCCAACAGGCTGAGATCCAGACCGAGTTCGGCCGCCCGACGACGTACGACCGACTCCTCGCCCAGCAGCGTCAGATCGCAGACCCCGCGCCGCAGCAGCACCTCGGCCGCCCGCAGCACCCGCTCGTCGGTGCCCTCGGGCAACACCACGTGCCGGCGGTCGCTCCTGGCCCGCTCGATCAGCTCGTGCTCGAACATCATCGGCGTCACCCGGTCCCCGCGCGCCACCGAGAGCCGCTCCGTCAGCGCCGAGGTGTCCACATGGTCCTCGAAGAGGCCGAGCGCCAACTCGGCCTTGCGCGGCGTCACCGCCGTCAGCTGGCCCTCAAGCCCCGACAGCTCGGCGGCCGTGCCGAACGAACCAGCGCCGACGGAGAGCACCGGCGTGCCGGGGGAGAGCCGCGCGGCCAGCGCCATCGTCTCCCCGTCCGGCTGCTCGCCCAGCGTCAACAGCACCCCGGCGATCGGCGGCGAACCGGCCGAGTGCGCCGCCAGCGCGCCCACCAGCAGATCCGCGCGGTCGCCCGGGGTGATCACCAGACATCCGTCGGTCAGCGCCCGCAGGAACGTCGGCAGCGTGGCCCCGCCGAAGACGTAGTCCCGCACATCCCGCGCCAGACCCGCGTGGTCGCCCAACACCACGTCGGCGCCCAGCGCCGCCCGCACCTGCGCGACCGTCGGCGCGGCCAGCGCCGCGTCCTCGGGCAGCACGTACACGGGCACCGGCAGATGCCCGCCCAGCGCCTCCGCCACCGCCGGCGCCTCCCGCCCCGGCACCCGGTTGGCGATCATGGCCAGCACATCGCAGCCCAACGCGGTGAACGCGTTGTGCGCGTTGCGCACCTCGGCGGCGATGGCGTCCGCTTCCTGCCCCACCCCGGCCACCACCGGCAGCACGGGCGCGCCGAACTCGTTGGCCAGCCGGGCGTTGAGCGTCAGCTCCGCCGGCAGCTGGGTGTCCGCGTAGTCGCTGCCGAGGACCAGCACCACCTCGTACTCCGCGGCCACCCGGTGGTAGTGCCGCACCAGCCGGGCCACCAGCTCGTCCATCCCACGCTCGGCGAGCAGCGCCGACGCCTCCTGGTAGCCCATGCCGCGCGTCTCGGCCGCCGACTGCGCCAACCGGTACCGCGCGCGCAGCAGCTCGACCACCTGGTCCGTCCGGCCCTCGTGGGCCAGCGGCCGGAACACCCCGACCCGGTCCACCTTCCGGGTCAGCAGCTCCATCACCCCCAGCTCCACCAGCTGGCGGCCGTCACCCCGTCCGATGCCGGTCACATACACGCTGCTGGTCACCGTGCCCCCTTCGTCCTCTCCCGCACTCGCCGCCCCCGTCCCGACCGTAACCCGAGGCCGAACGGGGGCGCGCGCCGGCCTGCGCGCGCCGTACGGGCGGGCCGTGCGCGGTGTCGGCCCGGGGTGTCCGCTATTGGTCGGCAGCCAGCCTCTCGTGAAACAATCCCGTCGGCCCCGAAGGCGAGGCCGGTCACCCTCACCCCACCCCCATCCAGCGCCAAGCGAGGAGAGCGGTCCAAATGCGCATCGGAGTTCTCACTGCGGGCGGTGACTGCCCCGGTCTCAACGCGGTGATCCGGTCGGTTGTGCACCGTGCCGTGGTGGATCGCCAAGACGAGGTGATCGGGTTCGAGGACGGCTTCAAGGGCCTCCTCGAAGGCCGTTACCGCCAACTCGACATCAACGAGGTCAGCGGCATCCTGGCCCGGGGCGGCACCATCCTCGGGTCAAGCCGCCTGGAACGCGCGCGGCTGCGCGAGGCGTGCGACAACGCGGAGGCGTTCCGGCACAAGCTGAGCCTGGACGCGCTGATCCCCATCGGCGGCGAGGGCACCCTCACCGCCGCCAAGATGCTGGCCGAGGCCGGCATCCCCGTGGTCGGCGTCCCCAAGACCATCGACAACGACATCTCCGCCACCGACCGCACGTTCGGCTTCGACACGGCCGTCGGCGTGGCCACCGAGGCCATCGACCGGCTCAAGACCACCGCCGAGTCCCACCAGCGGGTCATGGTCGTCGAGGTCATGGGCCGACACGCGGGCTGGATCGCGCTGGAGGCCGGCATGGCCGGCGGGGCGCACGGCATCTGTGTGCCGGAGCGGCCGTTCCAGGTCGACGACATGTGCAAGATGATCGAGGGCCGCTTCGAGCGCGGCAAGAAGTTCGCGGTGATCTGCGTCGCCGAGGGCGCCCGCCCGGCCGACGGCTCCATGCCGTACGGGCGCGGCGAGATCGACCCCTACGGCCACGAGCGGTTCATCGGCATCGGCAACCGGCTGGCCAGCGAGCTGGAGCAGCGCCTCGGCAAGGAGGCCCGCCCGGTGATCCTCGGCCATATCCAACGCGGCGGCACCCCCACCGCGTACGACCGGGTGCTCGCCACCCGCTTCGGCTGGCATGCCGTGGAGGCCGCCCACCGGGGCGAGTTCGGCAAGATGACGGCGCTGCGCGGCACCGACATCGTGATGACCCCCCTCGCCGAGGCCACCGCCGAGCTGAAGCGGGTCCCGCAGAACCGGATGGACGAGACCGAAGCGGTGTTCTGACGAACGGTCCTGGCCGCGCGCCGGCCCCGCCGTGCTCGGCACGGCGGGGCCGTTCGCCGGCCGGCGGTTCGGGTGGACGGTGGGGGCTGACGCTGGCTCGGCTGGGCGGGCGGCGACCCCGTGGGCGCGCCGGCCCCCAACTCGCCCGCCCCGCCGGCCGGGCGGCCGGTGGCCGGCTACGCCGGGCCCGTCGGGCGGGGCCGGCCCGGTGTGGTGGTGCGGAGTGTGACGGGGCGTTGGCGTCGTCGCGCGCCTGCCGGCGGTGGTTGCGCCGTGTCGGGGCGTTCGTCGCCCGCCCCCCCCCCCACGGCCGGGTGGCCGGTGGAGGGCCGACTCGGCAACGGTCGGGTGGCCGCGTGCCCGCCGTGGCCGGTGTCCTGTTGGAGGCTCCTGGTCCGACCCCGCTGCGCCGGGACATGTCGAGCCTTCGCCAGGTGACCGCCGGCCATGGCCGGGCCCGTCGGCCGTCGCGTCCAGGGGCGCGGCCACCGGGACTATTCGCAGTGCACCGGGCTTCAGCCCGGTGCTGAAGCGAATCTGAGAGCTGCTCTGACCTCGGCTGTGTGTATGGATCCGCACTGTTCACCTCAGCCCAGGTCAGAGCGGCCGGTTCTGCTGCTCGATGTACTGCTTCACGATGCTGAGCGGTGCGCCGCCGACGGAACCGGCGAAGTACGAGCCGGACCAGAGTCGTTGTGCTCGCCAGTAGTGGCGCACGAGGTCGGGGAACTCCTGGCGGAGGCGGCGCGAGGACACGCCTTTGAGGGAGTTCACCAGCCTGGACACGGCGACCTTGGGCGGGAAGTTCACGAGGAGGTGGACGTGGTTGGCCTCGCCGTTGAACTCGACCAGCTCGGCCTCGAAGTCCTCGCACACGGCGCGCATGATCTCCTCACACCGCGTCAGGTGTCGGTCGGCGAAGACGGAGTGCCGGTACTTCGTCACGAAAACCAAGTGGACATGCATGCGGAAGACACAGTGACGACCTGTTCGAATGTTCTCATCGATACCCATAAACCAACTGTGTATCATGATCCCCATGCAGCTTCGGTACAGCTTCCGCCTGTACCCGAGCACCGGTCAGCGCAGCGCGTTAGCGAGGGCGTTCGGGTGCGCGCGGGTGGTCTACAACGACGCGCTCCGCGCTCGCAAGACCGCCCGCAGCGAAGGCATGCCGTTCCCGAAGACCGGTGACCTGTCGAAGTCGCTGATCACCGAGGCCAAGAACACCCCGGAACGGGCCTGGCTCAGCGACGTGTCGGCGGTCGTCCTCCAGCAGTCCCTCCGCGACCTGGACACCGCGTACCGGAACTTCCTCGACGGGCTGGCGGGCAAGCGCCCGCGCATGGGCGCACCCCGGTACAAGTCCCGCAAGGACACGCGACATTCGGTCCGGTTCACCGCGAACGCCCGCTGGTCGATCACGACCGGCGGGAAGCTGCGCCTGCCGAAGATCGGCGACGTCAAGGTGAAGTGGTCGCGGACGCTGCCCTCCGTGCCCTCGACGGTGACGGTGGTCAAGGACAGCGCGTGCGGGTACTTCGCGAGCTTCGTCGTGGAGACCGGTCCGCAGGAAGTCCTTCCCGAGGTCGTGCCCGAGCTGGGCATCGATCTCGGGCTCGGGCACTTCGCGGTCCTCTCCGACGGGACGAAGGTCGACAGCCCGCGCTTCCTGCGCCGGGCCGAAAAGCGCCTGAAGAAGGCACAGCGGAACCTCTCCCGCAAGGAGAAGGGCTCCAGCAACCGGAACAAGGCCCGGCTGAAGGTCGCCCGCGCTCACGCGAAGGTGGCCGACGCGCGCCGCGAGTTCCACCACCAGCTCTCCACGAAGCTGATCCGCGAGAACCAAGCGGTCGCCGTGGAGGACCTGGCGGTGAAGGGACTCGCCCGCACGCGCCTGGCCAAGTCCGTCCACGACGCCGGATGGTCGGCGTTCGTGAACATGCTGGAGTACAAGGCCGCACGGTACGGGCGCACCTTCGTGAAGATCGGCCGCTTCGAGCCCACATCTCAGGTGTGCTCGCGGTGCGGCGTGAAGGACGGTCCAAAGCCGCTGCACGTCCGCGTGTGGACGTGTGGAGCGTGCGGGGCTGTCCTGGACCGGGACATCAACGCGGCGGTCAACGTCGCCAAGGCGGCCGGACTGGCCGTGACAGCCTGTGGAGCGCAGGTAAGACCGGGACCCGTCCCGGCACCGCGCAGCGAAGCAGGAACCCACCCGACACCACAGCCTCTGACGGCGCGGTAGGCGGGAATCACCGCCCCTCAGGGCAGCGAGGAAGTCAAGCCGTTCCCGTTCCCGGGGGTGTCAGGTCCGTGGGGTCGGTGTTGGCGCCGCAGAGGATGACGCAGGTCTCCTCGGCCGGGGTGGGGGCGGGGGTGCCCGCGAGGGCGGTGGCGGCGGCGTGTTCCACCGCGAGGCGGTGCTCGTGCCAGAGCCGGCCGCGAGCGGCGACGATGGCGTCGTCCGACACCAGCACCGAGTGCACCTGCGGCTGCCTGGCCGCGCGCAGCGCGTCCGCCGAGACCCGGCGGGCGCCGAGGGAGTCGGCGGCGACCGACGAGACCGGCACGTCGACCGGCTCCCCTGCCGTCAGCGCCGCGTGCAGCGCGCGGCTGCCCTCCGGCTCGACCGCCACCACGCGCAGGCCGCGCGCCTCGGCGGCGGTGGCCACGCCGGCCAGCAGCCCGCCGCCGCCCACCGAGACCACGACGGTGGTGATCGTCGGGCGCGCGGCGAGGATCTCGTCGACCAGGGTGCCGGCGCCGGCGGCGATCAGCGGATGGTCGTAGGCGTGCGAGGCCGCCGCGCCGCTCTCCGCGACAAACGCGGCGCACGCTTCGGCGGCCTCCGCGTACTCCGCGCCGACCTGCCGCACCTCGGCGCCCAGCGCCCGCAGCCGGGCCACCTTCACGGGGGGCGCCGTGGTCGGCACGAACACCGTGGCCCGCACGCCCTGCCGCCCCGCGGCCCACGCGGCGGCGAGGCCGGCGTTGCCGCCGGAGGCGATCGCGATGCCGGCGGCCGGCAGCCGCCCGGCCGCCCGCTGGGCCGCGGTGAAGTTCAGCGCGCCCCGCGCCTTGAACGAGCCGGTGTGCTGGAGGAACTCCAGCGCGAACCACAGCCGTTCACCGCCGGGCGCCAACACCACGGGACGCACCCGCCCGCCGATCCGCCCGGCCGCCGCCCGCACCTCGTCATATCCGAACATCCCGCCACTTTAGGCGGGCGGTCCCAGCAGGATGTCCGCGGCCAACTCGACCTTGGCGCCGACGGACTCCGGCAGCACGAAGGTCTCGCCCGGCAGGTAGGTGGACCGCGTGCGGTACTCCCCGTCGCGCGGCTCGGTCAGCAGGCTGACCCGCCGGTGCCGCCGGTCACCGATGAGATAGACGGGGACGCCGGCCTGCGCGTAGGCGAGCGGTTTGTCCACGACATCGCTGCTGTGGTTGCTCGAAGTGATCTCCACGACCAGGCGGAAGACGTGCGGGGCGTAGCAGTTGAAGGCGATCAGATGTTCCTGCACGTCCACGTCGACCACGGCGAGATCGGGCACCACATAGTCGTCGTCGGACGGCAGCCAGAGGCCGACCCTCTGCACCACACTGACCTGCTCACCCTCCAACACGCCCAGGGCAAGGGTGAGTTGGGTCAGCGCTTTGGCGTGTCCGAAATCTGCGGGCGGGTTCACTACGAGTCTTCCTCCAACGACCTCCGGGCGGTAGCCGGGCATGGTCTGGTACACGGTTTCGGCAAGATCCAGCAGGGTCATGCTGTTCTTCCTCTTCGCACTCTCGGCCATGGGCCCTACCCCGATCCTAGAAGCGGTCGTTGGCGCCAGAATCGATTCTGCCAGCTCAACTGGTGTGCGCCCGGGGGCGCGCGCCGGGGGTGGGATAGGTTCACGCACCATGGATATCGCGATCAGGTCCGGCTATGTGGTGCCGGTGGACGGCGCTCCCATCGACGGGGGCACGGTGTTGGTGGTGGACGGCAGGATCGCCGCCGTGGGTCCGGACGCGGAGGTGGAGGTGCCCGACGGGGTGCGGACCGTCGACGCGGCCGGCCGGTGGGTGCTGCCGGGGTTCGTCGAGGCGCACGGGCATATCGGGGTGCACGAGGAGGGGGAGGGGTGGGCCGGCAACGACACCAACGAGATGACCGACCCCAACGGGGCCAGGATGCGGGCCCTTGACGCCATCAACCCTGCGGACGTCGGCTTCGGCGACGCGCTGGCCGGCGGCGTCACCAGCGCGGTGATCAAGCCGGGCTCGGGGAATCCGATCGGCGGCCAGACGGTGGCCGTCAAGTGCTGGGGCCGCACCGTCGACGACATGCTCGTCCGTCAACCCGTCAGTGTGAAGAGCGCGTTGGGGGAGAACCCCAAGCGGGTCTATGGCGACAAGAAGACACTGCCCTCGACCCGGCAGGGCGTCGCCGCCGTGATCAGGGACGCCTTCACCCAGGCGCAGGACTACCGGGCGCGGAAGGCGCACGCCGAGGAGGAGGGCAAGCCCTTCGAGCGGGATCTGACGTCGGAGACGCTGCTGCGGGTGCTGGACGGTTCGCTGCCGTGGTGCCAGCACAGCCACCGCGCGGACGATATCGCCACCGCGATGCGGCTGGCCGACGAGTTCGGCTACCGGCTGGTGATCAACCACGCCACCGAGGGCCATCTGTTGGCCGACGACATCGCCCGCCGGGACATCCCGGTGATCACCGGGCCGCTCTTCACCACCCGCAGCAAGGTGGAGTTGAGGGAGCGGACGTTGGCCAACCCCGGCATCCTGGACCGGGCGGGAGTGAAGGTGGCGATCACCACGGACCATCCGGTGGTGCCGATCAACTTCCTGGTGCACCAGGTCACGCTGAGCGTCAAGGAGGGTCTGGACCGGGACCGGGCGTTGGCCACCATCACCACCAACCCGGCCGAGATCCTCGGCCTCGACGACCGGGTCGGCGCGCTCCGCCCCGGGCTCGACGGGGATGTGGTGATCTGGTCGGGCGATCCGCTGGACGTGATGAGCCGGGCGCTCACGGTCTTTGTCGAGGGCCGCGAGGTGTACAGCTACGACACCGGGACGGGGCGGGGCGAGGTGCTGGACGCCTTCTACCGCGAGGCCCGCTGACGTGTGGTCCGCTGGTGCCGTGGAGCGCACGGCATCAGCGGGTCAGGCCGGGGTGAGCCAGAGCGTGGCCAGCGGCGGCAGGGTGGGGGTGATGCTCGCCCGATGCCCGTGGCTGGGCGTCGACTCGGTCTTGAGCGGTTCGGGGTTGCCGACGCCGCCGCCGCCGAACCGCGCCTCGTCCGTGTTGAGCGTCTCCCGCCAGACGTTGACCACGGCCGGCACCCCGAGCCGGTAGGCGCGGCGGACCACCGGGGAGAAGTTGCAGATCGCCAGCAGCGGGGTGCCGTCGGCGGCGAAGCGGAGGAAGGCCAGGACGTTGTCCGAGGCGGCGTCCGCCACCACCCAGGCGAAGCCGTCGGGCACGGTGTCCCGTTCCCAGAGCGCGGGGTGTGCGCGGTAGCGCAGGTTCAGCTCGCGCACCAGATCCCGCACGCCCCGGTGGTCGCCGGCCGCCACATAGTCGTCGGCGAGCACCCACCACTGCGGGCCCTCGGTCTCCGACCACTCCGCGCCCTGGGCGAACTCCTGGCCCATGAACAGCAGTTGCTTGCCGGGGTGGGACCACATGAAGCCCAGGTAGGCGCGCAGGTCGGCGCGTCTGCGCCACCAGTCGCCCGGCATCTTGGAGACCAGCGCGCCCTTGCCGTGCACCACCTCGTCGTGGGAGATGGGCAGCACGTAGTTCTCCGAGTAGGCGTAGGCCATGGCGAAGGTCATCTGGTGGTGGTGCCAGGGCCGGTGCACCGGGTCCTTGGACAGGTAGAGCAGGGTGTCGTGCATCCAGCCCATGTTCCACTTGAAGCCGAAGCCGAGCCCGCCGTGCTCCGTGGCGCGGGTGACGCCGTCCCAGGCCGTCGACTCCTCGGCGACGGTGAGCACGCCGGGGCAGCGGCGGTAGACCGTGGCGTTCATCTCCTGGAGGAACGCCACGGCGTCGAGGTTCTCCCGGCCGCCGTGCGCGTTGGGCAGCCAGCCGCCGTCGGGGCGGGAGTAGTCCAGATAGAGCATGGACGCCACCGCGTCCACCCGCAGCCCGTCCACGTGGTACTCCTCGCACCAGTAGACCGCGTTGGCCACCAGGAAGTTCCGCACCTCGGGGCGGCCGTAGTCGAACTCCAGGGTGCCCCAGTCGGGATGCTCGGCGCGGCGCGGGTCGGGGTGCTCGTAGCAGGG
The DNA here is from genome assembly GCF_020740535.1 of Streptomyces profundus. Classification (NCBI taxonomy): domain Bacteria; kingdom Bacillati; phylum Actinomycetota; class Actinomycetes; order Kitasatosporales; family Streptomycetaceae; genus Streptomyces; species Streptomyces profundus. The sequence goes on along the minus strand of NZ_CP082362.1, from coordinate 1,638,080 downwards.
GGTGCCGTCGAAGCGGGCCAGCGCCCAGGGGTCCTTGGGGAAGTGCGCCGGCACCCAGTCGATCAGCACCCCGATCCCGGCCCGGTGCAGGGCGTCCACCAGGAGCTTGAAGTCGTCGGGGCCGCCCAGCCTGGCGGTCGGCGCGTAGTAGCCGGTGACCTGGTAGCCCCAGGAGCCGCCGAACGGGTGCTCGGCCGGTGGCATCAGCTCGACATGGGTGAACCCCAGGTCGGCGACGTAGGCCGGGAGCCGATCGGCCAGCTCGCGGTAGCCGAGCCCGGGGCGCCAGGACGCGGGGTGCAGCTCGTAGACGGAGAGTGGCGCCGCGTGCGCGGGCCGGTCGGCGCGGGACGCCAGCCAGGCGGCGTCCTCCCAGACGTAGTCGCTGAGGTGGACCACGGAGGCGTTGGCCGGGGGGCATTCGGTGCGCAGCGCCATCGGGTCCGCGCGCAGGGAGTGCGCGCCGTCCGCGCCCAGCACGTCGTACTTGTAGACCGCCCCGGCGCCCACGCCCGGCACGAAGAGCTCCCAGACGCCGCTTGAGCCGAGCGAGCGCATCGGCAGCGCGGTGCCGTCCCAGTGGGTGAAGTCCCCGGTGACCCGCACGCCCCTGGCGTTCGGGGCCCAGACGGTGAACCGGGTGCCGTCGACGCCCTGGTGGGTCAACGGGCGGGCGCCCAGCGCCTCCCAGAGCCGCTCGTGCCGGCCCTCGGCGATCAGGTGCAGATCGAGCTCGCCCAGCGAGGGCAGGAAGCCGTAGGGGTCGCCCACCACCTGTCGGCCGCCGTCCGCGTACGCCACCACCAGCCGGTACTCGGCTGGCGGCGGGCCTGGCAGCACCGCGCCGAAGAGACCGTCGCCCAGATCCCTGAGGGCCGCGTCCGCCATTCCGGGGCGCCGCACCAGGACCCGGCGCGCGAACGGGCGCAGCGCACGGAACAGCGTGCCCTTCGGGACGGCGTGCGCCCCTAGCAGCGTGTGCGGATCGTAGTGCGCCCCTTCGAGCAACAGGGCGCGGTCCTCGGCCGACAGGTTCACGGGGGCGGGTCTCCTTCGGGCGGCGGGACGAAGCGGGGGCTGGAAACGGGGGATGGAAACGGACGGGCGAGGTCAGCCGGCGGTGGCCAGGCGGCGGATCGCCATCATCGGGACCGGCAGCCAGGAGGGGCGGTGCCTGGCCTCGTAGAGGACCTCGTAGATCGCCTTGTCCGTCTCGTAGGCGAGCAGCAGCTCCCGCTCGGCCCTGGGGTCGTCGCCCCTGGCCGCCGCGTAGCCGGCGCAGTAGGCGGCCCGGTTGGCGCGTGACCACTCGGCCGCGCCCCGGTTGCCGCGCACCCGGTGCTGGCAGGCCGCGTAGTCGAAGGAGCGCAGCATGCCGGCGATGTCCCGCACCGGTGGGCCCGGTTGTCTGCGGTCGGCCAGCGGCCTGGCCGGCTCGCCCTCGAAGTCGATCACCGTCCAGTGCGCGTCGCCGCCGGCCTCGGCGACGGTCAGCACCTGACCCAGATGGAGGTCCCCGTGCAGCCGCTGCGCCAGCGCCGCGCCGCCGCGCGCCGCGTGGTCGGCCAGCGCGACATAGGCGCGGCGCAGACCGTCGCGGTAGGGGCGCAGCGCGGAGACGACGTCGACCGCCTCGTTGAGCCGTTCCATCATCGCCCTGGCGGTCTGCTCCAGTTGGCGTCCGGTCAGCCGTTCCGTGGGCAGCGCGGCGGCCAGGGCCGCGTGCACCTCGGCGGTGGCCATGCCGAGGGCGTGGGCCGAGGCGGTGAAGTCGCCGCCGGTCTCCAGGGAGAGCTGGGCGAGCTGCCAGCCGTCCGTGGAGCCGGCCAGGAACGGCTGGAGCACGCCGAGGGTGAGCGGTTCGGCGACGGCGCCCGGCCAGCTGGCCTCGAACCAGGCGGCGGGCGCCGGCACTCGGGCGCAGCCCGCCTGGGCCAGCGCGAGCGGCAGTTCGAGGTCCGGGTTGACGCCGGGGCTGACCCGGCGGAACAGCTTGAGGATATGGGCCTCGCCGAAGACCACCGACGAGTTGGTCTGTTCGCCGGTGAGGACCCGGGCGGTCAGCCCGGTGGGGATGGTGGTGCCCGGCGCGCGGCCGAAGGAGAGGGTGCCGAGCCGGCCCGGGGTGCGCAGCCGCTCCAGCAGCAGCCCGGCCAACCTGGGGTCGTGCAGCGCCTCGTAGATGGCGCGTCCGCGCAGCGGCCCCTCCTTCGCGCGGCCGACCAGGGCCGGCGCCAGCGCGTCGGGCAGCGCCTGGCGAACCCCGAGCAGCAGTTGGTAGCAGTCGCCTTCGGCGGCTCGGGGCCCGCTGGTGCGGCTGGCGCCGGCGCCGGCGCGCACGATGAGGTGCAGCAGCCCGGGGGCGGTGCCGGCCGGGCCGCAGGGGAGGATCTCGGTCGCCGAGATCAGGGTCAGCTCGCCCAGCGGACGGCCCTTGCCGGCGAACCAGCGTTGTTCCGGCAGCCAGTTGGCGAGCAGCCCGGTCAGCGACCGCAGCAGGGCACTGCCCTGCCCCGTGGCGAGCTGGGGGATCTCGGCCGGGGCAGCCCGGGGCGCGGAGCTATCCGACATGACGTCCTTTCCCCGGGCGCGAGATATGTCACGAAGTGTCCCGGATGGAGGCGTGGGTTGCCTGGTGGTGCGGGACGTGTCGTGCAGGAACGGCCGTGCGGGTGAGGCCCGTAACGCGGAGATAGGCCCTGGCCAATGCCCTGCCAGGGGGAGGCTTCCCCCAGCGAACTGGGGGTAAGCCGGGAAGGCGCCCTTCTACGCCTTATGTCTCAGAACCTTCACGCAGCCGAAACCAGTAGAAACCGTGACCGGCGAGGGTCAGCAGATACGGGAGTTCGCCGACGGGTGGGAAGCGCACCCCGCCGATCAACTCCACCGGCACACGACCCGTCCAGGGCCGCAGGTCCAGCTCGGTGGGCTGGGAGAACCTGGAGAAGTTGTTGACGCACATCACCAGGTCGTCGCCGTGTTCGCGGAGATAGGCGAGCACGGCCGGGTTGGACGAGGGCAGTTCGGTGTAGCTGCCCAGGCCGAAGGCGGAGTTCTGCTTGCGGATCTCCACCATCCGCCGGGTCCAGTGCAGCAGCGAGGCGGGGCTGCTCATCGCCGCCTCCACGTTGGTGACCTGGTACCCGTAGACCGGGTCCATGATGGTCGGCAGGAAGAGCCGGCCGGGATCGCAGGAGGAGAAGCCCGCGTTGCGGTCCGGCGTCCACTGCATCGGGGTGCGCACGGCGTCCCGGTCGCCGAGCCAGATGTTGTCGCCCATCCCGATCTCGTCCCCGTAGTAGAGGATCGGCGATCCGGGCAGCGACAGCAGCAGCGCGGTGAACAGCTCGATCTGGTTGCGGTCGTTGTCGAGCAGCGACGCCAGCCGCCGGCGGATGCCGATGTTGGCGCGCATCCGCGGATCCTTGGCGTACTCCGCGTACATGTAGTCGCGCTCCTCGTCGGTGACCATCTCCAGGGTCAGCTCGTCGTGGTTGCGCAGGAAGATCCCCCACTGGCAGCCGGCGGGGATCTGCGGGGTCTTGGCCAGGATCTCCGAGACCGGGTAACGCGACTCGCGGCGCACCGCCATGAAGATGCGCGGCATCACGGGGAAGTGGAACGCCATATGGCACTCGTCCCCGCCCTTGTCGTAGTCACCGAAGTAGTCGACGACGTCCTCGGGCCACTGGTTGGCCTCGGCCAGCAGCACCGTGTCGGGGTAGTGGGCGTCGATCTCGGCCCGCACCCGCTTGAGGAAGCCGTGACTGGCAGGAAGGTTTTCGCAGTTGGTGCCCTCCTCGGCGTAGAGGTAGGGCACCGCGTCCAGTCGGAACCCGTCGATGCCCAGGTCCAGCCAGAACCTCAGCGCGGAGATCATCTCCTCCTGGACCGCCGGGCTCTCGTAGTTGAGATCCGGCTGGTGGGAGAAGAAGCGGTGGAAGTAGTACTGCTTGCGGACCGGGTCGAAGGCCCAGTTCGACGACTCGGTGTCGACGAAGATGATCCGCGCGTCCGCGTACCCCTTGTCGTCGTCGGCCCAGACGTAGTAGTCGCCGTAGGGGCCCTCCGGGTCCCTGCGGGACTCCTGGAACCAGCGGTGCTGGTCGCTGGTGTGGTTCATCACCATGTCGATGATGACCCGGATGCCCCGCTGGTGCGCCGCGTCCACGAACTCGACGAAGTCGGCGAGATCGCCGAACTCCGGGAGGACGTCCGTGTAGTCGGAGACGTCGTACCCGCCGTCGCGCAGCGGGGACTTGAAGAAGGGCGGCAGCCACAGGCAGTCCACACCCAGCCACTGCAGATAGTCCAGCCTGGCGGTGATCCCCTTCAGATCACCGATGCCGTCGCCGTTGCTGTCCTGGAAGGAGCGGACGAGGACCTCGTAGAAGACCGCGCGCTTGAACCACTCGGGATCACGGTCGCGGGCGGGCGTGTCCTCGAAGGTGTCGAGGACCGGCTCATTGACGCTCATGGTTGGGTGACCCTCCGGTCTGTGAGGACGGTCGCAGGGCCAAGATGTGCGCTGACGAGGCGTACGCATCCGCACGGCCCGGCTCAAGCCGCACATAGTTGTCCCTGCCCCAGTAGTAGGTCGTCCCGGTGAGCTGGTCGCACACCGGGAAGGGCTCGGCGCCGCCTTCCTGCGCGGGCGTGAGGCCGCACCCTTGGAGTTGCTCCATATCCAACGAGACCGTTGCTTCGTGGGTGTGGTGTGGATCGAGGTTGACCACGATCAGCACGCAGTCGGCCTGAGGTGTCCGCGTCCGCTTGGAGTAGGCCAGGATGTGCTCGTTGTTCGTGCGGTGAAAGTGCAGATCGCGAAGCTGGCGCAGGGCGGGGTGGCGGCGCCGGAGCGCGTTGAGCAACGAGATCAGCCCGGCGATGCTCTCCCCTGCCGCCTCCGCGCCGGCCCAGTCGCGGGGGCGCAGCTGGTACTTCTCCGAGTCCGCGTACTCCTCGCTGCCCGGCGCCGCCGGCGTGTTCTCGCACAGCTCGTAGCCGGCGTACATCCCCCAGCTGGGGGCGAGGGTCGCGGCCAGCACCGCGCGCGTCCGGAACGCGGGGCGTCCGCCGTTCTGGAGATAGGCGTGCAGGATGTCCGGCGTGTTCACAAAGAAGTTGGGGCGCATATACGAGGCCGCAGGACCGGAGAGTTCCGTGAGGTACTCGGTCAGCTCCTCCTTGGTGTTGCGCCAGGTGAAATAGGTATACGACTGCTGGAATCCGATCTGCGCCAGCGTGTGCATCATCGCGGGGCGGGTGAACGCCTCGGCGAGGAAAATGACGTCCGGATCCGTTCTGTTGATCTCCGTGATGATCTTCTCCCAGAACACCACGGGCTTCGTGTGGGGATTGTCCACCCGGAAGATCCGCACCCCGTGCGCCATCCAGAACCGCAGGATACGCAGCGTCTCCGTGACCAGGCCGCGGAAGTCCTGTTCAAAGGAGATGGGATAGATGTCCTGGTACTTCTTCGGCGGATTCTCGGCGAAGGCGATGGTGCCGTCGCCGCGCCTGGCGAACCACTCGGGATGCGACTTCACCCAGGGGTGGTCGGGGCTGCACTGCAACGCGAAGTCGAGGGCGACCTCCAACTCCAGCGCGTGCGCGGCGGCCACGAACGCGTCGAAGTCGTCCAGGGTGCCGAGGTCCGGGTGGATCGCGTCGTGTCCGCCGTCGGCCGAGCCGATGGCCCAGGGCGAGCCGACATCGTCCGAGCGCGCGTCGAGCGCGCCGTTCCTGCCCTTGCGGAACGCCGCCCCGATGGGGTGCACCGGCGGCAGGTACACCACGTCGAAGCCCATCCCGGCGACGGCGGGCAGCCGTTCGGCCGCGGTGCGCAGGGTGCCGGAGACGGGCGGCAGATGGCGCCTGACCACCGCGCCCTCGGACCGGGGGAACATCTCGTACCAGGAGCCGAAGAGCGCCCGCTCCCGCTCCACCACCAGCGGCAGCGGACGTGAGGAGCTCACCAGTTCACGCAGCGGATGCGCCGCCAGCACCTCGGCCACCTCGGGCGCCTGCGCCGCGGCGAGCCGGGTGGCCGGCGGCAGCTCGGCGTCCAGCAGCGTGGCCACGGCGCCGAGCACCACCTCCCGGCCGGCGCTCTTGGGCACCCCGCCGGCCGCCCGCCGCAGCAGCTCGGCGCCCTCCACCAGGGTCAGCTCCACGTCCACGCCGGCCGGCACCTTGATGCCGGCCCTGGTGCGCCAGCTGGTCACCGGATCGCCCCAGGCCTCGACCGCGTAGGTCCAACGGCCCTCCCGGTCCGGGCTGACCTCGGCGCCCCACCGGTCGAGCCCGGGCGCCAGCTCGCGCATCGGCACCCAGGGGCCGCCGCGCCCGCCCGGATCGCGCAGCACGACGTTGGCGCCCACCGCGTCCGGGCCCTCGCGGAAGACGGTCGCGGAGACCAGGAAGGTCTCACCCGGCACGGCCTTGACGGGGCGGCGCCCGCAGTCAACGCGCGGCTGGACGTCAAGGACAGGGATACGACCGATCATGTGGGGATCACCTGGAAGCGTCGGGGGCGGGCTTTTTCCCTCGCCGTGAGGGGACGTTGTCCTTTGTATCCGCTGGACCGCTGAGTGACTGGTTTCGGGCATGGCCGCTCCGGTGCGCGTTCACTCGTGTGGGGGGTGTCGTGTGCCAATCCTGCCCATCCGATGGGGCCGTACAATCCGGTGACCGGTGACTGCCGCGTATCCACTCGGAGAAACTCTGGGACGGTTCGCGAAGATCCGTTGATGTCGTATACATCAGCCGGCATAACGGCCGGAACAAAGAGCGGCCGAAACCCCGTACCCACTCCCGATCCCGACTGGCCGAGCCGGCACGGAAAAACCGGCCCCCACCTGCCGGAAGCAGGTGGGGGCCGGCTGAGGGAGACGGCTGGGAAGCGCTTGCCGCCGAATTCCCCCGAACGCCGAAGGGGCGTGTCAGTCGTAGGAGATGTCGGACTCCGCGTACCGGCAGAACGTTCCGTCGGGGCCGCTGCCGGTCTCCTCGGGCTCGTCCCCGCTGTCGTTGCCGAGGTACCGCTGGCAGGGCACCAGATCGCGGTCCCCGTCCCCGATCACCGTGATGTCGCGCAGCGTGGCGCTGTCGCCGTAGTTCTCGTTGATCCCCGCCAGCCGGCTCGCCGGCACGGTCACCTCGACCGACTCCAGCACCACCGAGCGCTGGTACTGCGTCGAGCAGTTGCCGCAGGAGCGGTAGAGCGTGGTGAAGTCCTCCGCCACGAAGTCGGTGACGGTCAGCTCGCCGCCGCCGTTGTGCTGGAACACCTTGTCGTCGCCGCCGCGTGCCGCGCCGCCCGTGACGGTGAACCGGGAGTCGTCACCGCCCCTGAAGGTGGCGGCGTCCTCGCCGATGTCCTCCCACCAGACGCGCTCCAGCGTGCAGCTGCCCGCGCAGTGCACCCCGTCGGCGCCGGGGGAGCCGATCACCACATCGCGCAGCGTGCCGCCCTCGGAGACCTCGAAGACCGGCAGTTGGTCCTCGCCCTGACCGCCGTCGCCAAGACCGGGCCCTGGCACATAGCGCGCGTTGCCGCCGTCGAACTCGCCGTCCACCTCGATGGTCTCGTCGACCACGATGTCCTCGGCCGGCTCGGGCCAGGCGGCGGCGCTCACCCCGGCGTCCGCGCCCGCCCGCGCCTGCGCGCTCCCCGCGTCCAGCGCGAAGCTGGGGTGCGGCGGCTGGTTGTAGGCGGTGTTCTGCCAGGCCACACCCGTCCGGTACTGGCGGTCCTCCAACAGCGCTGGGAACGTCAGATCGGTCGGGATGTCCGTCGAGTAGACCCGCAGCGCGTTGTTGTCCGAGGTGCGCCAGACGACCTCCTCGCGCCAGTCGCCCAGGATGTCGGCGGAGAGCACCGGGGTGGCCTTGGTGCCGTTGTTGGACGCGACGCCGTCGGCGGTCAGCAGCCGCTGGTCACCGTCGGGGCCGTACTTGTCGATATGGGTGCCGTCCAGCAGCTCCCTGGTGGCGTCACCGTCCCACCACACCAGGAAGTTGGTGCTGCCCGGCTTGCGGCCGATCGGCTCGCCCGCGAGGTTCAGCAGCGATCCGTCCGCGCTGGACCAGAACTCGGCGCCCGGGTTGTCCGCCCAGATGTCGCCCGCCACGCCCCGGCCGTTGTCCGTCCCCGACGACGTCTGCCAGAGGATCTCCCCGTCGGCCGGGTCGATCAGCAGCGCGTTGGGCTGGTTGGCGGACTCGGAGACCTTGTAGTACTCAAGGCCCGGTCGGCTCGGGTCGAAGTCGCCCAGATGCTGGGCGTCGCCGTGCCCGGTGCCGGTGGTCCACAGCGGACTGCCGTCGTCGTCCAGGGTCATCGCGCCGTAGACGACCTCGTCCCGCCCGTCGCCGTCCACATCGCCGATCGACAGACTGTGCGAGCCCTGCCCGGCGTACTGGTTGCCGGCCTGGTCGCTGTCGAAGAACCAGCGCTGGGACAGCGACTGGCCGTCGAAGTCCCAGGCCGCGACGGTGGACCGGGTGTAGTAGCCGCGCGCCATGATCAACGAGGGGCCCGAACCGTCCAGATAGGCCGTGCCGGCCAGGAAGCGGTCCACCCGGTTGCCGTAGCAGTCGCCCCAGTCACAGGTGTCGCCGCGCGCCGGCAGGTAGTCGACGGTGTCCACGGCCGCGCCCGTCGCGCCGTCGAAGATCGTCAGGAACTCGGGCCCCGCCAGCACATAGCCGTCGCCGTTGCGGTGGTCGGCGCCCGCGTCGCCGATCACGGTGCCGGCGCCGTCGACCGTGCCGTCCGCCGTCTTCACCGCCACCTCGGCCGAACCGTCGCCGTCGTAGTCGTACACCTGGAACTGCGTGTAGTGCGCGCCGGCGCGGATGTTGCGGCCCAGGTCGATCCGCCACAGCTGGGTGCCGTCGAACCGGTAGGCGTCCAGATAGACGTTGTCGGTCACCCCGGACTGCGAGTTGTCCTTGGCGTTGTCCGGCTCCCACTTGACGACGATCTCCAACTCGCCGTCCCCGTCGAGGTCGCCGATCGAACCGTCGTTGGGCGTGTGGCTGTTCGACGGCCGGTCCAGCGGGATGTCGGTGTGGGCGTTGGGCAGCGCCAGCGCCTCGGCCGCGTCCAGGGTCTCGACGCCGTCCGTGACGGTGGCCAACGAGTAGTCGGCGTCCGCCGGGGCGCCCTCGTCCAGGTAGTTGGTGGCGCCGGACAGCGGGCTCTCGGTGATCCGGGTGCCGTCCCGGTAGAGATGGAAGGCCACCCCTTCCGGATCGGCGGCCAGCGAGCGCCAGCTCACCAGGTTGCCCTGGTCGCCCCCGACGCTGACCAGGCCCCGGTCCAGGCCGCCGGCCCGCCGCTGGGCTGGGGAGTCGGCCGGTGGGGCCGCCGTCTCCTGGGCCTGGGCCAGGGCCGTGAGGCCGCCCGTCGCCAGGACGCCCGCGAGGGCGAGGGACAGCAGCCTCCTTCGGCGCCCGCCGGTTGCTGCGTGATGAGGGGAAGGCACGAGGTCTCCTCGTATGTGGGGGAGTTGGTGCGTGATGGACGCCTCCAGGTGGTCACCGAGACGCCGGAGGTTGCCGGGAGCGCCCCGGGATCTTCGCCGCGTCACCCGGCCTCCTGGGCGTTTTGGGCGGTTTACGCGCCACGTCTCAGGTCGATATCGCCGGGCTGAACGCTGTTCACAGCCATATTCCCGAGCAGTAATGTGCCGTCCACCGGCTAACGCCCCTACCACCGTTCCGACCCTCTGAGGTGGATCAATGCGCATAGCAAGACCCCGCGCCGCGAAGATGTTCGCGGCGGCCATCGCGATCGGCCTGGTCGCGACCGGCTGCGCCAGCGATCGGGACGACGACGACAACGGCTCCGGGGGAGACTCCGACGTGTTCGTCTTCGGTGCCGCTGGCAACCCCGCCTCCCTCGACCCCTCCTTGGGCAGTGACGGTGAGACCTTCCGCGTCACCCGGCAGGCGTTCGAGACCCTGCTGGACCACGAGCCCGGCGGCACGGAGTTGGTCGGCGGGCTCGCCGAGGAGTGGTCGAGCAACGACGCCGGCACCGAGTGGACCTTCTCGCTGCGCGAAGGCGTCACCTTCCACGACGACGCCGCGCTGACCGGCGACGTGGTCTGCCAGAACTTCGACCGGTGGTACAACTGGTCCGGCACGTACCAGAACACCACGCTCTCGTACTACTGGCAGAACATCTTCGGCGGCTTCGCCGAGAACGAGAGCGAGGACGCGCCGGAGCCCAACTACGTGGGCTGCGAGGCGCCCGACGAGCTGACGGCCGTGATCACCGTGGCCGAGCCGTCCGCCAACTACCCCGGCGGCTTCTCGCTCCAGCCGTTCTCCATCCACTCGCCCGACTCCCTCGCCGCCTACGCCGAGGACGACCCGAGCGGCGGTGGCGAGGACATCACCTTCCCCGGCTACAGCCAGGAGGGCGGCACGGTCGCCGGCACCGGGCCGTTCCAGATCACCGAGTGGAACAAGGGCAACGGCGAGGTCACCCTGGAGCGCTTCGACGACTACTGGGGCGAGACCGCCGGCGTGGACACGCTGGTCTTCCGCACCATCTCCGAGGAGTCGGCGCGTCGCCAGGAGCTTCAGGCCGGCGACATCCACGGCTACGACCTGGTCGCCCCGGCCGATGTGCAGACCCTGGCGGACGCGGACTTCCAGGTCCCGGTCCGTGGCGTCTTCAACATCTTCTACCTGGGCATCACCCAGGAGCGGCAGCCCGCGCTTGAGGAGCTGGAGGTGCGGCAGGCCATCGCCCACGCGCTGGACCGCCAGAACATCGTCGACACCCAGCTGCCCGAGGGCGGCGTGGTCGCCACCCAGTTCATGCCGGACACCGTCGCCGGCTACTCGCAGGACGTCCGGACCTACGACTACGACCCGGACCTGGCCCAGCAGCTGCTGGCCGACGCCGGGCACGAGGACCTGACGCTCGACTTCTGCTACCCGACCGAGGTCACCCGCCCGTACATGCCGGCCCCCGCCGACATCTACGAGCTGCTCCGCGCCGACCTGGAGGCCGTCGGCATCACCGTCCAGCCGAAGGCCCTCACCTGGAACCCGGACTACACCGAGACCACCAGGGACGGCGGCTGTGACGTCTACCTGCTCGGCTGGACCGGCGACTTCAACGACGGCTACAACTTCCTCGGCACCTGGTTCGACGGCTACACCAAGGAGTGGGGCTTCGAGAACGAGGAGATCTTCGACCTCATGACCGAGGCCAGGACCGAGCCCGACGTCGAGACCCGCGAGGGCCTCTACGCGACGGCGAACGAGGCCATCATGGAGTTCCTCCCCGGCGTGCCGATCTCCAGCTCGCCGCCCTCCATCGCCTTCTCCGCCGATGTCAACCCGCCCACCGTCTCTCCGCTGACCCAGGAGAACTTCGCCGAGGTTTCTTTCAAGTAACCCGCGCGAGCAAGGGATGAGGGCCGCCCGGTCACGGCAACCGCCGTGGCCGGGCGGCCCCCTTACCCGGAGCTGAGAGAAAGGGGAGCCCCTCGGTGCTCCGTCTCGTCGTCCGCAGGCTGCTCCAGCTGATACCCACGCTGTTCGGCCTGTCGGTCCTACTGTTCCTCTGGATCCATCGACTTCCCGGCGGTCCCGCCTCGGCCCTGTTGGGCGAGCGCGCCACGGAGGAGTCCCGGCGACAGATCGAGTCGCAACTCGGCCTCGACCAGCCGGTGTGGGTCCAGTACGGCCGCTGGATCCGCCGGCTGGCCGAGCTCGACCTCGGAAACTCGACGCAGACCGGGCAGCCGGTCTGGGACGAGTTCACGCTGCGGTTCCCGGCCACCATCGAACTCGGCCTGACCGCGCTGCTCTTCGCCGTCGTCGTCGGCATCCCCCTGGGCTACTTCGCCGCGCGCAGACGCGGCACCTGGCTCGACGTCACCGCCGTCTCCGGATCGCTGATCGGGATCTGCGTGCCGGTGTTCTTCCTCGCCGTGATCCTCCGCTCGGTCTTCGCCGTCAACCTGGGCTGGCTGCCCAGCGGCGGCCGGATCACCACCGGGATCAACGCCACCGAGGTGACCGGCTTCCGGGTCCTCGACGGGGTGCTCACCGGGGAGTTCGACGCCTCCTGGGACGCCATCCAACATCTGATCCTGCCCGGCGTCGCCCTCGCCTCCATCCCGCTCGCGGTGATCGTCCGGATCACCAGGGCCAGCGTGCTGGAGGTCCTCAGCGAGGACTACGTGCGCACCGCCGAGTCCAAGGGCCTGCGCAAGAGCGTGATCCGCGCCCGGCATGTGCTGCGCAACGCGCTGCTGCCCGTGGTCACCACCATCGGCCTGCTCACCGGCAGCCTGCTCTCCGGCGCCGTGCTCACCGAGTCCGCGTTCTCCTTCGGCGGGATCGGCAGCTTCATCAGAACGGCGATCTCCGGCCGTGACCACCCCACCCTCATGGGCTTCATCCTCTTCATCGCACTGGTCTATGTCCTCATCAACCTGCTGGTCGACCTCACCTACAGCCTCATCGACCCGAGAGTGCGGGTGAACTGATGTCGACCAAGACGGACAAGATCGACCGACTCGCCGAACTCACCTCCCAGCGGGAGACCGCCAGCGGCGCCAGCCTCTGGGTCGAGGCGTTCCGCCGGCTGCGGAGCAGCAAGATGGCGCTGGTCGGCGCCGGGGTGATGGCGCTCTTCGTGATCATCGCGATCATCGGCCCCTGGATCGCGCCCTACAACCCGACCTCCCAGACCTGGCGGGACGAGGTCTTCACCAACCGGGGCGTCTTCGTCGGCCCCCGGGACGGCAACTGGCTCGGCCTGGACCACCTCGGCCGCGACCAGCTCTCCAGGATGCTCGTCGGCGCCCGCCAGACGCTGCTGGTCGGCGTGGTCTCCACGCTGCTCGGCTTCGCCGTCGGCGCGCTGATCGGCGGCGTCTCCGGCGCGGCGCTCGCCTTCGGCGGCCGGGCCGGACGGCGTCTCGACTCCGTGCTGATGCGCTTCATCGACATGATGCTGGCCATGCCCTCGCTGCTGCTGGCCGTGAGCATCGCGGCCGTGATGGGACAGAGCCTCACCACGGTGATGATCGCGGTGGGGGTGGTCCAGATCCCCATCTTCGCCAGGCTGTTGCGCGGCTCCATGCTGGCCCAGGCCAACGCGGACTACGTGCTGGCCGCCCGCTCGCTCGGCGTGCGCAGACGGCGGGTGGTGCTGGCCCATGTGCTGCCCAACTCGCTGGGCCCGGTGATCGTCCAGTCGACGCTGGCGCTGGCCACCGCCATCATCGAGGCCGCCGCCCTGTCGTATCTCGGCCTCGGCAACCCGGACGCCGCCCAACCCGAGTGGGGCGTCATGCTGGCCCAGGCCGAACGGTTCTTCGACAACGCGCCGCTGATGGCGATGTATCCCGCGTTGGGCATCATCATCACCGCCCTCGGCTTCACGCTGCTCGGCGAGGCCATGCGGGAAGCACTCGACCCGAAACTGCGGAGCTGATCCCATGCCCCTGCTTTCCGTGGACGAACTGAAGGTCACCTTCACCGCACGCGGCCGGCGCGAGACCACCGCCGTCTCCGGCGTCTCCTTCGGCGTGGACGAGGGACAGGTGGTGGGCCTGGTCGGCGAGTCCGGCTGCGGCAAGAGCGTCACCTCGCTCGCCCTGATGGGACTGCTGCCCAAGAAGGGCGTCAGAGTCGAGGGCCGGGCCGACTTCCGCGGCACCGACCTGCTGACCCTGCGCCCCTCCGCGCTGCGCGACCTGCGCGGCACCCAGCTGGCCATGATCTTCCAGGACCCGCTGTCCTCGCTGAACCCGGTGGTGCCGATCGGCGTCCAGGTCACCGAGATCCTCACCCGGCACCGGGGGATGCGGGGCCAGGCCGCCCGCAAGGAGGCCGCCTCGCTGCTGGACCGGGTCGGCATCCCCGACCCCACCCGGCGGCTGAGGGAGTATCCGCACCAGCTCTCCGGCGGCATGCGGCAACGCGCGTTGATCGCCATGGCGGTCGCCTGCGCGCCCCGCCTGCTGATCGCCGACGAGCCGACCACCGCCCTCGACGTCACCATCCAGGCCCAGATCCTGGAACTCCTCAAGGAGCTGGTGGACCAGGAGGGCACCGCGCTGCTGATGATCACCCACGACCTCGGCGTGGTCGCGGGGCTGTGCGACGAGGTCAACGTGCTCTACGCGGGGAAGGTGGTGGAGTCCTCCGACCGGCGCACGCTGTTCGCGGCCCCCGCCCACCCGTACGCGCACGGGCTGCTCGGTTCCATACCCCGGCTCGACGCCCCGCGCGGCGAACCGCTGAACCCGGTGCGCGGCTCCATCAACGACCAGATCGCCTGGGCCGACGGCTGCGCCTTCGCGCCGCGCTGCGACTTCTACACCCTTCAGTGCCTCTCCGGCACCCCGGCGCTCGGGCCGCTCGACGGGGCCGACGACCAGCCGGCCCACCACGCCCGCTGCGTCAACCCGGTACGCGAGCCGCTCGCCGTCGCCACGCTTCCCGAGTCCCCCGCGAGCGGGTCCGACCAGCCGGCCGAGGCCGCACCACCGAAGGAGGAGACCTCCGAATGAGCCTGCTGGAACTCCGCGAGGTCAAGGTCCACTTCCCGGTCAAGCGCGGCGTGTTCTTCGACCGCACGGTCGGCCATGTCTACGCCGTCGACGGGGTGAGCCTCACCATCGAGGCGGGCCAGACCTACGGCCTGGTCGGCGAGTCCGGCTGCGGCAAGACCACCCTCGGCCGGGCCGTGCTGCGGCTCAACGACATCACCTCGGGCGAGGTCGTCTTCGACGGCACCGACCTGGCCGCCCTGCCCGACGAGGAGATGCGCCGCTCCCGGCGCCGCCTCCAGATGGTCTTCCAGGACCCGCTGGGCAGCCTCAACCCCCGGCAGAACATCGAGTCCATCCTGGCCGAGGGCATGGCGGCGCACGATATCGGCGCCAACCGGGAGGAGCGCAGAGCCAGGATCGTCGAGGTACTGGAGAAGGTGGGCCTGCCCGCCACCGCGCTCTCCCGCTACCCGCACGAGTTCTCCGGCGGACAGCGCCAGCGCATCGGCATCGCCCGCGCGCTGGTCCTCGAACCTGACCTGATCATCTGCGACGAGCCGGTCTCCGCGCTGGACGTCTCCATCCAGGCGCAGGTCATCAACCTGCTGGAGGAGCTTCAGCGTTCCCTGGGACTCACCTATCTGGTGATCGCCCACGACCTGGCCGTGGTCCGCCACATCTCGGATGTGATCGGCGTGATGTACCTGGGCGCGCTGGTCGAGGAGGCGCCGAGCGACGCGCTCTACGCGGAGCCGCGCCACCCGTACACCCGGGCGCTGATGTCGGCGGTCCCGGTGCCGGACCCCGAGGTGGAGGACAACAGGGAACGCATCCTGCTCCAGGGCGACCTGCCGTCCCCGGCCAACCCGCCGACCGGCTGCCGCTTCCACACCCGCTGCCCCTGGCGTCAGCCGGAACGGTGCGACACGGAACGCCCCGAACTGGTCGAACAGGCCGACGGCCACCGCGTGGCCTGCCACTACGCCGCCGAGATCGCGGACGGCACCCTCCGACCGACCAGGGAACTCGCCGAGCGCATCCTCCCCGACGACGACGCGGACGTGCCGGCTTCGGCCGGCGACGGCGACGTGCTGGCTTCGGCCGGCGACGGCGCCGGAAAGGCGTCGGACGCGGCCGACGTTCCCAGCGGTACCTGACACCGGCTCCCGGGCCGGCGTTCCCGGGAACCCTGACCGCCGGTCAGGGTTCCCGGCGGGGGCCATCCGTGGTTCGGGGTGGGGCGCCGCGTGGGGCGGCCGGGCCTCCGGCGGGGTGGTTGTGGGGGGCGATCCAGCTGAATCAGCCGGAATCCACCGCAACCGCCCCCGGGCCCCGGCTACGGTCGAGGGGTGAAGGCCATCCGTCGCTTCTCCGTACGCCCCGTCCTTCCCGAACCCCTGCGACCTCTCCAGGAACTGGCGCACAACCTCCGCTGGTCCTGGCACCCCGAAACCCGTGAGCTGCTGCGGTCCGTCGACCCGGACGGCTGGCAGTCGGGAGGTGAGGACCCGGTGCGGCTGCTGGGTTCCGTCACCGCCGGCCGGCTGGCCGCGCTCGCCGCCGACCGCGGCTTTCTGCGCCGGCTCGGCGTCGCCGTCGAGGATCTGCGCGACTATCTGACCGAGCCCCGCTGGTACCAGCGGGCCGACGCCCGAGCCGGCGGTGAACTCCCGCGCTCCATCGCCTACTTCTCCCCGGAGTTCGGCATCACGGCGGCGCTGCCCCAGTACTCCGGCGGCCTGGGCATCCTGGCCGGCGACCACCTCAAGGCGGCCAGCGACCTGGGCGCCCCCGTGATCGGCGTGGGGCTGCTCTACCGGCACGGCTACTTCCGGCAGAGCCTCTCGCCGGACGGCTGGCAGCAGGAGCAGTACCCGGTGATCGACCCGCACGAGCTGCCGCTCACCCCGCTGACCGAGCAGGACGGCAGCAGGGCCCGGGTCACGTTGGCGCTGCCGGGCGGGCGCACCCTCGTGGCGCAGATCTGGCAGGTGTGGGTGGGCCGGGTGCCGCTGCTGCTGCTGGACTCGACGGTCGCCGAGAACGGTCCGGCCGAACGCGACGTCACCGACCGGCTCTACGGCGGCGGCAGCGAGCACCGGCTGCTCCAGGAGATGCTGCTGGGCATCGGGGGGATGCGCGCGGTCCGCGCGTACTGCCGGCTCACCGGACACCCCGAGCCCGAGGTCTTCCACATGAACGAGGGCCACGCGGGTTTCCTCGGCCCCGAGCGGATCAGGGAGCTGGGGGAGCTGGGCGTCGGCTTCGACGCGGCGCTGCGCGCCGTGCGCGCCGGCACCGTGTTCACCACCCACACGCCGGTGCCCGCCGGTATCGACCGGTTCGCCGAGGAGCTGGTCGCCCGACACTTCGGCGAGGGCGGCGAGCTGCCCTCGGTCGATCCCCAGGCGCTGCTCGCGCTCGGCCGCGAGCCGCTCGGCGCGGCGGCGCCCGGCGGGCAGACGGTCGACGGCGGCGAACCGCCCCCGTTCAACATGGCGGTGCTCGGGCTGCGGACCGCGCAGCGCTGCAACGGGGTGTCCACGCTGCACGGGCAGGTCAGCCGGGGCATGTTCGCCGGGCTCTGGCCCGGTTTCGACCCGGCGGAGGCACCCATCGGCTCGGTCACCAACGGGGTGCACGCACCGACGTGGACGGCCGACGCCACCCGGCGGCTGGCCGAGGGCCACCCTGGCGACACCGAGCTGTGGGAGCTGCGCCGGAGCCTGCGCGAGCAGCTGGTGCACGATGTCCGGGTGCGGCTGCGGGCCTCCTGGCGGCAGCGCGGCGCTGGCAAGGCCGAACTGGGCTGGGTGGACGAGGTGTTCGACCCGGACATCCTGACCCTGGGCTTCGCCCGCCGGGTGCCCTCGTACAAGCGGCTGACGCTGATGCTCCAGGACCAGGACCGGCTGCGGGCGCTGCTCCTGCACCCGGAGCGGCCGGTGCAGATCGTGGTGGCCGGCAAGGCGCACCCGGCGGACGACGGCGGCAAGCGGCTGATCCAGGAGCTGGTGCGGTTCGCCGACGATCCGGAGGTCCGGCACCGGATCGTCTTCCTGCCCGACTACGGGATGGGCATGGCGCGCTCCCTGTACGCGGGGTGCGACGTCTGGCTCAACAACCCGCTGCGCCCGCTGGAGGCGTGCGGCACCTCGGGGATGAAGGCGGCGCTCAACGGCTGCCTCAACCTCTCGGTGCGGGACGGCTGGTGGGACGAGTGGTGCGATCCGGACTTCGGCTGGGAGATCCCCACCGCCGACGGGGTGGCCGCGGCTGAACCGGACCGCCGTGACGCCATCGAGGCCGCCGCCTTCTACACCCTGCTGGACCAGCAGGTGGCGCCCTGCTTCTACGACCGTGGGGTCAACGGCGCGGGGCTGCCGGGGCGTTGGCTGGAGATGGTGCGGGCCACCCTGGACCGGTTGGCGCCCCGGGTGCGGGCGGAGCGGATGCTCCGCGAGTACATCACCGGGCTCTACGCGCCGGCCGCGGCGGCGCACCGGGCGATGACGGCGGAGGCGGCGGGCGAGCTGGCGGCCTTCGCCGATCGGGTGACGGCCGAGTGGCCGGGCGTCGCGGTCGAGCATGTGGAGCCGGGCAACGAGCCGCCGACGCTGGGCGGTTCGGTCTCGCTGCGGGTGCGGGTGGCGCTGGGCGGCCTTGAGCCCTCGGCGGTGGAGGTGCAGGCGGTCACCGGCCGGGTGGACGGTGACGACACGCTGGCCGAGCCGGGCTATGTCCCGCTGAAGGCCACCGGCGGTCCCGACCTGGCGGGTCGGTGGACCTTCGAGGGCGAGCTGACACTGCACCGGCCGGGACCGTTCGGCTACACGGTGCGGGTGCTGCCGGCGCACCCGCTGCTGGCCTCCCGCGCCGAGCTGGGCCTCGTCTCCGTCGCCGGCGACGCGGCGATGCCGGGAGCCCGGCTGCCCTGACCCACGGCCACCGGCACCCCCGGCGCGGACGTACCCGCACCGAGGGTGCCGGTGGCCCGGCCGTACCGACGGTGCCGGTGGTTCTCAGCGGTGGCCGGCCGGCCGATCCGTGCTCAGGGCAGGCCCCCGGCATCGGCATCGTCAGGCCAGCGACTCACGCCACGCGCGGTGCAGGTCGGAGAAGCGGCCGGTGCCGGCGATGAGGTCGGCGGGGGCGCCGTCCTCGACGATCCGGCCGCCCTCCATGACGAGCACCCGGTCGGCGATCTCCACCGTGGAGAGCCGGTGCGCGATCACCAGCGCCGTGCGGTCGCGGAGCACCGTCACCATGGCGTCCTGCACGGCTCGCTCGCCGGGGATGTCCAGCGAGGACGTCGCCTCGTCCAGGATCACCACCGCCGGGTTGGCCAACAGCACCCGGGCGAACGCCACCAACTGCCGCTGGCCCGCCGAGATCCGACCGCCGCGCTTGCGCACGTCCGTGTCGTAGCCGTCGGGCAGCGACTCGATGAACTCGTGCGCGCCGATCGCCCGCGCGGCCCGCTCGATCTCCTCGCGGCTGGCGTCCGGCTTGCCCAGCGCGATGTTCTCGGCGACCGTGCCGGAGAAGAGGAACGCCTCCTGGGTGACCATCACCACGCCGCGCCGCAGCTCCGCCAGGCTCAGCCGGCGCAGATCCGCGCCGTCGAGCAACACCCGGCCGTCTGACGGGTCGTAGAACCTGGCGAGCAGCTTGGCCAGGGTGGACTTCCCCGCGCCGGTGGCGCCGACCAGCGCGGTGGTCTGACCGGCCGCCAGCGTCAGATCGAATCGCGGCAGCACATCGTCGCCGGTGCGGTAGGAGAAGCGGACACCGTCGAAGACCACCTCGCGCCCCGGCCGTTCGGCAGCCCGCTCGGGCAGGGCGTCGGGGTCGGCCGGCTCCGGCACGTCGGGCCGCTGGGCGAGCAGCCCGGAGATCTTGTGCAGCGAGGCCACGGCCGACTGGTAGCTGTTGAGGAGCATCGCGAACCGGTCCAGCGGATCGTAGAGCCGCCGGATGTAGAGCGCTCCGGCGGCCAGCGCCCCCAGCTCCATCTCGCCCGCGTT
The DNA here is from genome assembly GCF_020740535.1 of Streptomyces profundus. NCBI lineage: Bacteria > Bacillati > Actinomycetota > Actinomycetes > Kitasatosporales > Streptomycetaceae > Streptomyces > Streptomyces profundus. Next base: position 1,618,513 of record NZ_CP082362.1, on the reverse strand, counting down.
CACCCGCTGGGCGCCCCAGAGCACGATGGTGGCGACCGCCACGGCGGCCACCAGCCGGGAGAGCACCACGAAACGGCACATCTCCATGATGGTGTCGCCGTTGATCCGTTCGTGGTCCCGGTTGAGCCGGTCGAAGGAGCGGTCGTTGGTCCGCTCCCTGCGGAACGCCTTCACCGGCCTGATGCCGTTGATCGTCTCCGCGAACTTCACGATCACGGCGGCTATCGCCGTGGAGCGCTCGCTGAACTTCTGCGCCGAGCGCCGCCGGTAGCTGCGCACCAGCAGCGTCAGCGGGATGAAGGACACCAGGGCGGCGGCGCCGAGGCCCACGTCCAGGTAGAACAGCAGACCGCCGATGTAGGTGATGGAGACCAGGATCAGCAGCATCTCCTGGAGTCCCTCGTTGAGCAGCTCGCGCAGCGACTGGACATCGCTGGTGGAGCGGGAGATCAGCCGGCCCGAGGTGTAGCGGTCGTGGAAGTCCAGGCTGAGCGCCTGCGCGTGGCGGTAGATCCGGCCGCGCAGGTCCAGCAGGACGCTCTGGTTGATCCGCGCGGAGACCAGGATGAACACGGACTGGAACACGCCGGCGCCCAGCGCGCAGAGCAGATAGGCGACGGCGACCGCGATCAGCGGGCCGTTGTTGTCGTCGCGGAGCGCCGGCACGCCCGAGTCGATGGCATAGGCCACCAGCAGCGGCACCGCCTGCACCGCCGCCTGCTGGGTGAGCAGCAGGACAGCGGCCAGGGCCACCCGGGCGCGATGGGGCCGCAACAGGGAGAGCAGCAGCTGGCGGGAGGCGCCCCTGGGCGCCGGCAGCTGGTCCTGCGCGTAGGGGTCGTCCGGCGCGGGCGGCACCACCTCAAGGGGCTCGACCGCCGGTTCCGGCAGGGGACGATCGTCGTCGTGGTTGTCGGTGTCCTGGTCGTTGACTGTGGTGGTCATGGGACGCGCGCCTCAGCGGATCGAGAAGGTTCGGCCGACGACGCGCCGGTCATCAGCCGGCGGTATTCGGCGTGGGTACGCAGGAGTTCGGTGTGGCTGCCGACGGCGACGATCCGGCCCTCGGAGAGCAGCGCCACCCGGTCGGCCAACTGCACCGTGGAGGGGCGGTGCGCGACGACCAGCGCCGTCGTGCTGACCAGCACCTCACGCAGCGCCGCCTCGACCTTGGCCTCGGTGTGCACGTCGAGGGCGGAGAGCGGATCGTCCAACACCAGGAAGCGGGGCCGGCCGACCACGGCGCGGGCCAGTGCCAGGCGCTGCCGCTGGCCGCCGGAGAGGCTCAGGCCCTGCTCGCCGACCTCGGTGTGCACCCCGTCGGGCAGTGCTCGCGCGAAGGCGTCCGCCTGGCTGATCCGCAGCGCCCGGTCCAACTCCTCCTCGCCGCCGTCCTCCGCGCCCATCAGGACGTTCTCCCCGACCGTCGCCGAGAACAGCGTGGGCTCCTCGAAGGCGACGGCGACCCGGGTGCGGACCTCGGCCCGGGAGAGCGTGGCCGTGTCCACGCCGTCCAGCGTGATCCGGCCCGAGGTGACCTCGTGCAGCCGGGGGAGCAGCGCCAGCAGCGTGGTCTTGCCGCTGCCGGTCGCGCCGACCAGCGCCATCGTCTCCCCGGTGCGGATGTGCAGCGTGACCCCGTCGAGCACCGGCGTCGCGTCGGCCGGGCCGTCCGGGTAGCGGAAGACGACGTCCTCGAATCTGATGCCGTCGCCCGGCGCCTCGGCGCCGCCGCCCTCGCCCGAGGGGGCGGGCAGGGCGACGCCCGGCGTGGGCGTGGGCTCGTCCGGTATCGGCTCGTCCAGCACCTCGAAGTGCCGGTCGGTCGCGGTGCCGGCCTCGTTGCACAGGGCCAGCAGGAAGCCCATGGACTCCACCGGCCAGCGCAGCACCATCGCGGTGGCCATGAAGGCGACCAGCGTGCCGGCCGTCAGCTCGCCGTCGGCGACCTGGGAGATGCCGAGCACCAGCGCCGTGCCGAGGAACAGCTCCGGCAGGGCGAGGATCACCAGCCAGATGCCGGCCAACAGCTTGGCCTTGCGCATCTCGGTGTCGCGCAGCTGTCCCGAGAGCACCTGGAAGGCGCGTGCCTGGCTGCGGTGGCGGCCGAAGCCCTTGATGATCCGGATACCGAGGATGGACTCCTCGACCACGGTGGTCAGATCGCCCATCTGGTCCTGGGCGCGCCGGGCGACGAGGGAGAAGCGGGCCTCGAACATCGCGCACAGCACGATCAGCGGGACCACGGGCAGGATCAGCACCAGGCCGAGCGTCCAGTCCTGCACCAGCAGCACGCCGAAGCCGATCAGGATGGTCGAGCTGTTGACGATCAGGAACGTCAGGCCGAACGCCAGGAACATCCGCAGCAGTTGCAGATCCCCCGTGCCACGGGAGAGCAGCTGGCCGGTGGGCCAGCGGTCGTGGAAGGTGACGGGGAGACGCTGTAGATGGCGGTAGAGGGCGTCGCGCATGTTGGCCTCGACCTTGGCCAGCGGGCGCGCCACCAGCCAGCGGCGCAGCCCGAACAGCAGCGCCTCGGCCAGGCCGACGAACAGCAGCACCAGACCGCCGAGCCAGATGCCGGAGGTGTCCCCGTCGGCGACCGGGCCGTCGACCATCCACTTCAGCACCAGCGGCATCACCAGGCCCATGGACGCGGCTACGATGGCCACCCCCGCGGCGCTGAAGACGCGTACTCTGACGGGCCGCACATAGGGCCACAGCCGCAACAGGGCGCGGACGACCGAGCGTTTTCGAGGGGGGACTTCGGGAGCGGCGGGGGCGGGGGCTGTGGCAGACATCGTTTCCGAGCCTACGATCAGGCACTGACATCGCCCACGGGTTTTCGTCCTAGGACCTGGGACCGATAGGCGGGGCGCGGGACGTTCTGCCAGCTCACCGGCCGGTCGGCCACGCTTTTCGCTGCCTTTCCGCCGTTCTTCGGCCGTTGTTCCGCCGTCCTGCCGGCGTCTTTCCGTTGTCCGGCCGCGTCGCGGTCCCCGGCAGGGGGTGCCGTTGTCGGTGGGGCCGTTGTCAGTGGGGCCGCCTACTGTGGCCGGCATGAGCGATCAGGCAGAGCTGCGCGCGGTGCAGTCGGCGTTGCGCACGGCGTCCGATGTGGCCTTCGACCAGGAGCCGCCCACGGGGGAGCAGGCGGAGGTGCTGGTGGACGCCTTGCGCCGGGCGCTGTCCGCCGCGTTGGCGTTGAGCGTCGGGCCGGGGGACACGGGGTGCAGGGAGCATCCCAGGGGCGCCCTGGATCCGCTGTACGGCGATGCGGAGGATCCGCTGCCGCCGGGCTGGGGGCGCTGCCTCCTGTGCAACGACCGCCGCCGCCGCGCCAGCACCCGCCGCCGGCCGGCTCGTTAGCGGAGCTCAGGGGTCGTCAGCGATGAGGCGCGCGCATTTCGAACCAGGTGCACTTCCCGTGGGGCAGCAGGTCCACGCCCCAGCGGTCCGCCAGGGTGTCCACCAGGAAGAGGCCGCGCCCGGTGAGCACCGCCATCTCCCGCACCGGCAGCAGCACCGGCAGTGCCCTGGACGGGTCGCTCACCTCCACCCGCACCGACCCGCGCCGCCGCCTGAAGCGCAGCCCGAACGACGGTGCGCCGGCGTGCTGCACGGCGTTGCCGACCAGCTCGGAGACGAGCAGCACGGCGTTCTCGGTCAGCTCCTCCGGCAACTGCCAGCGGACGCCGAGCTGGTGTCGGGTGATGCGCCTGGCGAGCCCGGCGGAGGCGGGCTCGGACGGCAGCCGCAGCTCTCCGAGCGAGGGGTCCTCGGCGCCGGGCGCCGGCGGCTGGGGCGGCTGGGGCGCGGCGTGCGGGCCGGTCTCTCGCTGTTGTCGGCGTTCCTGTGGCGCGCGCGCCTCCCGGTCGAGTGGGTGGGTGCCTTCGATCTCACTCGTGGGGACGTCCGCCGTTGCAGCCATGTTCACCATCATGGCCGCGTGGGGCCGAGGCGCGTGCCGTTTCCGGGCAACTACCGGCCCTGGCCGCGCGTCGGCCCCCGGCGCCAGGGGGCGGGGTCAGCCGCGCCCGCCGAAGCGCGCCTTGCCAGGGCCCTCCTCGACGAAGGAGCGGATGCCCTCGGCCCGGTCGTCGGTGGCGAACAGGCTGGCGAACCAGGTGCGTTCGATCGTCAGCCCGGTCTCGACGCCGGCGTCGAGACCGCCGTCCACGGCCTCCTTGGCGGCGCGCAGCGCGGTGGCCGGGCCCCGGGCCAGCCGGGCCGCCCAGGCGTGCGCCTCGGCGAACACCTGGTCCGCCGGGAGCACCCGGTCCACCAGGCCGAGGGCGAGCGCCTCGTCGGCGGACACCTGGCGGCCGGTGAAGATCAGGTCCTTGGCGCGGGAGGGGCCGATCAGCCGGGGCAGCCGTTGGGTGCCCCCGGCGCCCGGGATCAGCCCGAGGAGGATCTCCGGCTGGCCGAGCTTGGCGTCCTCGGCGGCGAACCGCACATCGGCGGTGAGCGCCAGCTCAAGGCCGCCGCCCAGGGCGTAGCCGGTCACGGCGGCGACCACGGGCTGCGGCAGCCTGGCCACGGCGGTGAAAGCGTCCTGGAGATCGCGGGCCCGCGCGATCATCGCGGCCTGGTCCATCGCCCGCATCTCCTTGACGTCGGCCCCCGCCGCGAAGGCCCGCTCGTTGCCCCTGAGCACCACGGCGCCGATGTCGTCCCGTCCGGCGATCTCGGTGGCCAGGGCGCGCAGCCGGTCCTGGAGGGCGATGTCCAACGCGTTGAGCGGCGGCCGGTCCAGCGTCAAGGTGCCCACGCGGTCCGCCACTTCGAGATGTACCGTCATGCGGCCGAGCCTATGCCCCGGGCGGTCGGCGCGGCTCCCGCCGGGATGGGCGGCGCCCCGGTCCGGTCGCTGGTCGGCGATCCGGCCGGGGCGCTTGAGGGCCGTTCCTCGGCGGCGCGGGGTCCGCCCGTTACTGGCCGGCACCCCAGTCGGCCCAGTCCATGTTCCAGCCGTTGATGCCGTTGTCGGGCGCGATGATGTCGTCCTCGGAGTTGATCACCTCGACCACGTCTCCGATGATCGAGTTGTCGTAGAACCACGCGGCGTCGGTGTTCGAGTCGCCGGCGCCCTGGCTGTCCTGGAGGCCGACGCAGCCGTGGCTGACGTTGTCGCTGCCGAAGGTGGCGGACGAGGCCCAGTAGTTGCCGTGGATGAAGGTGCCCGAGGTGGAGAGTCGCATGGCGTGCGGCACGTCGGGGATGTCGTACTCACCGCCGAAGCCGACGGTCGACCCGTCCATCCGGGTCTCCTTGTGCTTCTCGGTGATCACCATCTTGCCGTTCCAGGTCTCGGTGCCAGGGGCGCCGGCGGTGATCGGCACGGTGCGCAGCGGCTCGCCGTCCCTGACGACCTCCATGGTGTGCGCGGCGGCGTCCACGGTGGTCACCTGGCCGCGGCCCACGGTGAAGCCGATGTCCTCGCGCAGGGTGCCGTAGACGCCGTCGGCGCCCTCGACGCCCCTGATCCGGAAGCGCACCTCGACCTCGGTGCCCGGCTCCCAGTACTCCTCGGGCCGGAAGTCCACGCGCTGTTGGCCGAACCAGTGGCCGCGCACCTCGACGGGCGGGTCGGTGGTGATCTGGATGGCGTCCCTGATCTCGGCGGTGTTCTCGATCGGGGTGTCGAAGGTGACGGACAGCTCCATGCCGACGCCGACCTCGGAGCCGTCCGGGATGTTCCAGTAGCTGGAGAACGTCGCGTCGGCCGCCACGGTGGTGAAGGTCGCCGCCTGGGTCAGCGGTTCCCCCTCGGCGTTCTCGCCGACCGCCGTCAGGGTGTACTCGGTGCTGTTGGCGAGGGCCTCGGTGGGCTCCCAGGAGGCGCCGTCCTCCGCCAACTCGCCGGCTATGTCCTCGCCTTCGGGCCCGGCGACGGTCACCTCGGTGAGGGCCCCGTCCTCGGCGCTCACCGCGAGGGCGCCGGTGGTGGCCACGTCGGTGGCGCCGTCCTCCGGCGTGATGGTGATGGCGATCGCCGGCGTCTCGGCCTCCTCGTCGGCCGGTTCCTCGGCCTTGCTGCTCCCACTGCACGCGGTCAACGCCAGCAGGACGACCCCCAGCAGCACGCCCGTCCCGCCGCGTGCCCGTCTGGTCCCGCTCCCCGTTCGCACGTCGGAATCTCCCCTCGCAACCCCAGTTGATCAATCAGGTAATCACACCGGATTGCCGAGAACGGACGCGGAAGTGTCACTGTTCCGTCGCAGTTCAGGGGGCCCGTCGGGCCGACTCCCCCGACGCCGAGTCCCACCTCGACCGGCGAATCATGGCAAAATGCCGTATTCCCGGACAGTGGCGCGTTCCCGTCAACTCGCGTGCCACGGCACGTGCGGGCCGCCGTGGAACCGGGAACCATCCGGGTGAGAGACATTGGAGGGCGCCCGTGTCCCAGGCACCTGAGCACACCAGGACCGACGCCTGGCCCGGCCACCCGCAACCCCTCGGCGCCAGGTTCCGGGTGGGCCCCGACGGCACCGAGGGCACCAACTTCGCGCTCTGGGCCGGCGGCGCCGAAGCGGTCGAGGTCTGCCTCTTCGACGATCAGGGGCGCGAGACCCGTTGCCCGTTGGAGGAGCTGACCCACGAGATCTGGCACGGCTTCCTGCCCGGGGTCCGCCCGGGACAGCGCTACGGCTACCGGGTGCACGGCCCGTGGGACCCGTTCGCCGGCGCCCGCTGGAACCCGGCCAAGCTGCTGCTCGACCCCTACGCCCGCGCCGTCGACGGCGAGTTCGCGCTGCCGCCCGAGGTCTACGGCCACACCAGGGACCACCCGCGCCAGGACATCGCCGACACCGTGCGCGACGACCGGGACTCGGCGCCGCACGTCCCCAAGGGCGTCGTGGTGCACGACACCGACACCTGGGTCGACGACCGGCGCCCCAAGACCCCCTGGCCCGACTCGGTGATCTACGAGCTGCACGTCCGCGGCTTCACCAGCCGCCACCCCGACATCCCGCCCGAGCTGCGCGGCACCTACGCGGGCCTCGCCCACCCCGCCGCCATCGACCATCTGGTCGGCCTCGGCGTCACCGCCGTCGAACTGCTGCCGGTCCACCAGTTCGCCCACGAGGACCACCTGCTGCGCCGGGGCCTCACGAACTACTGGGGCTACAACTCCATCGGGTACTTCGCGCCGCACGCCGACTACAGCGCCTCCGGCAGCAGGGGGCAGCAGGTCGGCGAGTTCAAGAACATGGTCAGGGCGCTGCACCAGGCCGGCATCGAGGTGATCCTCGACGTCGTCTACAACCACACCGCCGAGGCCGACGAGCGCGGCCCCACCCTCTCGCTGCGCGGCATCGCCAACCCCGGCTACTACCGCCTCGCCGACGACCCGCGCCGCTACGCCGACTACACCGGCTGCGGCAACACCCTGCACGTGGTCCAGCCCCAGGTGCTGCGGCTGATCACGGACTCGCTGCGCTACTGGGTGCAGGAGATGGGCGTGGACGGGTTCCGCTTCGACCTCGCGGCGGCGCTGGCACGCTCCATGCACGACGTCGACATGCTCTCCCCCTTCCTCGCCGTGATCGCCCAGGACCCGGTGCTCCGCCGGGTCAAGCTGATCGCCGAGCCCTGGGACGTGGGCAGCGGCGGATATCAGGTGGGCGCCTTCCCCCCGCTCTGGACGGAGTGGAACGACCGCTACCGCGACACCGTCCGCGACTACTGGCGCGGTGCCCTGCCCGACGTGCGGGACCTCGGCTACCGGCTCTCCGGATCGAGCGACCTCTACGCCTGGGGCGGCCGACGCCCCTACGCCTCCGTCAACTTCGTGACCGCGCACGACGGGTTCACCCTGCGCGATCTCGTCTCCTACCAGCACAAGCACAACGAGGCCAACGGCGAGGACAACCGCGACGGCACCGACGACAACCGCGCCTGGAACTGCGGCGCCGAGGGCGAGACGGACGACCCCGAGGTCAACGCGCTGCGCCGACGCCAGCTGCGCAACCTGCTGACCACCCTGCTGCTCTCCACCGGCGTGCCCATGCTGGTGGCCGGCGACGAGTTCGGCCGCACCCAGGGCGGCAACAACAACGGCTACTGCCAGGACAACGAGATCGGCTGGGTGGACTGGTCCCTGACGCGGAACCAGCACTGGCAGGCGCTGCTGGACCTCACCCGGCGGCTGATCCGGATGCGTCGGGAGCATCCGGTGCTGCGACGGCGCGCGTTCTTCTCCGGGCGCCGCCAGGCCCCGGCCGGCATAAGGGACCTGGGCTGGTTCACCGCCGAGGGCAGGGAGATGACCGAGGAGGACTGGTACGCGCCCAGCCACACCGTCGCCATGTACCTCTCCGGCCGGGACATCCCGCAACGGGACGCCAGGGGGCGCCCGGTGACGGACGTCAGCTTCCTCGCCGTGCTGCACGCGGGCCCCGAACCCACCGACTTCCCGCTGCCGGGGCCGCCCTGGGGCGCCGTCTACCGCCTGCTGCTCGACACCTCACGCGAGCGCCAGGACGTCCCACCCGACTCCACCCACCTCGGCGGCACGGCGCTGCGGGTGCCGGAGCGCTCGGTGCTGCTGCTGCGGGTGGAACAGGTGGACGTCCCGGTCCGCGCCGGTGCCTAGTCCTTGAACCGGCCGTCGCGGGCGGCGAGTTCGCGCACCGAGGCGGGCGGCGTGAACCGCTCGCCGTAACGGGCGGCCAGCTCGTCGGCCCGCGCCACGAAGCCGGCCGGGCCGCCCTGGTGGCCGTTGACGTACTGGAGCACGCCGCCCGTCCACGCGGGGAAGCCGATGCCGAGCACCGAGCCGATGTTGGCGTCGGCGACCGAGGTCAGCACGCCCTCGTCCAGACAGCGCACCGAGTCGATCACGGGCGCGACCAGCAGCCGGTCGACCAGATCGGCGAACGGCGGCACCGCCTCGGGGCCCGCCTCGCCGCCGAAGTGCTCACGCAGCCCGGGCCAGAGGCCGGCGCGTTCGCCGTCCTGGTAGTCGTAGAAGCCGGCGCCCGCGGCCCGCCCGGTGCGGCCGAACTCGTCCACCATCCGATCCAGCACCGCGTCCCCCGGATGCGGCTGCCAGGAGCCGCCGGCCTCCTCGACCGCGCGGCGGGTCTCCTCCCTGATGCGACGCGGCAGGGTCAGCGTCAACTCGTCCAGCAGCGCCAGCACCCGGGCCGGGTAGCCGGCCTGCGCCGCGGCCTGCTCGACGCTGGCCGGCGGCACGCCCTCGCCGAGCATGGCGAGCCCCTCGGTCAGGAAGCGCCCGATCACCCGCGAGGTGAAGAAGCCACGTCCGTCGCGCACCACGATCGGCGTCTTGCCGATCGCGCGCACCAGATCGAAGGCGCGGGCCAGCGCCTGCTCGCCGGTGCGCTCGCCGACCACGATCTCGACCAGCGCCATCCGGTCGACCGGCGAGAAGAAGTGCAGCCCGATGAAGTCCTCCCGCCGGCGCACCCCCTCGGCCAGCTGACCGATCGGCAGCGTCGAGGTGTTGGAGCAGAGCAGCGCGTCGGGCGCCACCACGTCCTGGACCTCCTGGAACACCTTGTGCTTGAGCTCCGGGTCCTCGAAGACCGCCTCGATCACCACATCGCTGCCGGCCAGCTCGGCGGCCTCGCCCGTGGCCACGATCCTGGCCAGCACCGCGTCCCGCCGCTCGGCGGTCAGCCGGCCGCGCCTCACGGCCTTCTCCAGCAGCGCCTCGACGGCGGCCCGGCCGCGCTCGGCCGCGTCGAGCGAGACGTCCTTGATCACGACGTCGAGCCCCGCGCTGGCGCAGGCGTGCGCGATGCCGGCGCCCATCATCCCGGCGCCCAGCACCGCCACCTTGCCGGCGCTGGTCGGAGCGACCCCGGACGGCCGGCTGCGACCGGAGTTGACCGCACGCATATCGAAGAAGAACGCCTGGATCATGTTCTTGGCGGTCTGGCCGACCACCAACTCCGTGAAGTAGCGCGCCTCGATCACCCCGGCGGTGTCGAAGTCCACCTGGGCGCCCTCGACCGCCGCTGCCAGGATGTTCCGCTGCGCCGGATAGGGCGCGCCGTTCAACCGCTCCCGCAGCCGCGCGGGGAACGCCGGCAGCACCGCGGCCAGCTTGGGATGGCTCGGCGCCCCGCCCGGCATCCGATAGCCCTTGACGTCCCAGGGCTGCGCCGCCTCCGGGTGCTCCTCGACGAACGCCCGCGCCCGCGCCAGCAGTTCGTCCCGGTCGGCGACGACCTCATGCACGAGGCCGGCGTCGAGGGCGGCCCCCGGGCGGTACCGCCGGCCCTCCAGCAGGACCTTCAGCAGCGCGTCGGCGACGCCCAGCAGACGCACGGTGCGCGTCACCCCGCCGCCGCCGGGCAGCAGGCCGAGCGTCACCTCGGGCAGCCCGAACCTGGACTTGGGCGCGTCCACCGCGATCCGGTGGTGGCACGCGAGGGCGATCTCGAAGCCGCCGCCCAGCGCCGTGCCCGCCATCGCCGCCACCACGGGCCGGCCCAGCGTCTCCAGCGCGCGAAACGCCCGCTTCACCCGCAGGCCGCGCTCGAAGACCTCCTCGGCGTCGGCCGGGCCGGCCGCCAGCAGATCGTGGAGATCGCCGCCGGCGAAGAACGTCTCCTTGGCCGAGGTGATCACCACACCCCGGATCTGATCCCGTTCGGCCACCAGCCGATCAACGGTAAAGGACAAGGAGTCGATAAAGGCGGCGTTCATGGTGTTCGCCGACTGACTGGGATCGTCCAGGATCAGCGTGACGATCCCGCTCTCGTCCCGCTCCCAGCGGATGGTGTTCCGCTCGGGCTCGGCGGCGGACGACGGAGCGGCGGACGACGGGGATGGCTGGGACATGCGGCTTACTCCTCGAAGGCGGAACGGGCGGGACGGGGGGAACGGGACAGCGGGATCAGAGGCGTTCCAGCACGGTGGCCACTCCCATCCCGCCTCCCACGCACAGCGTCACCAGGCCGTACCGCCCGTTCCTGCGCTCCAACTCGTCCAGCAGCGTGCCCAGGATCATGCCGCCCGTGGCACCCAGCGGATGCCCGAGCGCGATGGCGCCACCGTTGACATTGACGATCTCCGGATCCAGATCGAGGTCCCTGACAAAGCGCAACACCACTGCGGCGAACGCCTCGTTGATCTCCACCAGATCCAGATCGGCGACCGTCAGGCCGGCCTTGGCCAGGGCCTTTCGGGACGCGGGCGCAGGGCCCGTGAGCATGATCGTCGGCTCGGAGCCCGAGACCGCCGCTGAGACCACCCGGGCCCTGGGCGTCAGCCCGTACCGCTCGCCGACCTCGGCGCCGCCGACCATCACCAGCGAGGCGCCGTCCACGATGCCCGAGGAGTTGCCCGCGTGGTGCACATGGTCGATGCGCTCCAGCCAGTGGTACTTCTGGAGCGCCACCGCGTCGAACCCGCCCTGCGCGCCGATGGTGGCGAAGGACGGCTTGAGCCTCGCCAGCGACTCCGCCGTGGTGCCGGGACGCGGATGCTCGTCGCGGTCCAGCACCAGCAGCCCGTTGCGGTCGACCACCGGGACCACGGACCGGCCGAACCTGCCGTCCTTCCAGGCCGCGGCGGCCCTGGCCTGCGACTCGGCGGCGTAGGAGTCCACGTCGTGGCGGCTGAAGCCCTCGATGGTCGCGATCAGGTCGGCGCCCACGCCCTGCGGGGCGAAGCCGGTGGCGAAGTTGGTCATCGGATCGTGCGCCCAGGCGCCCCCGTCCGACCCCATCGGCACCCGGGACATCGACTCCACGCCGCCGGCGAGCACCAGATCCTCCCAGCCGGAACGGACCTTGGCCGCCGCGAGGTTGACCGCCTCAAGGCCCGAGGCGCAGAAGCGGTTCTCCTGCACGCCGGCCACCGTGTCCGGCAGGCCGGCCGCGATCGCCGCCGTCCTGGCGATATCGGCGCCCTGGTCCCCGATGGGGGAGACCACGCCGAGGACGATGTCGTCGATGGCGGCCGGGTCGAGGTCGGGAAAGCGACGGCGCAGCTCGTCGATCAGCCCGACCACCAGATCGACGGGCTTGACCTCGTGCAGCGAACCGTTCGCCTTGCCACGCCCGCGCGGCGTGCGAATGGCCTCATAGACAAACGCGTCGGTGCTCAACGTCGCTGCCCCTCTCTCCAGGAATGTTCTTATTTCTTCGGGTTTCTTCGGGTTTCTTCGGAATACTCGGGACTTCTTCGGGTCAGTCCAGTAGGGAGCGGCCGATGATCTCCTTCATGATCTCCGTGGTGCCGCCGAAGATCGTCTGCACCCTGCTGTCGGTGAACGCGCGGGCGACCGGGTACTCCGCCATATAGCCGTAGCCGCCGTGCAGTTGGAGACAGCGGTCGACCACCTTGTTGGCCAGCTCGGTGGCCCACCACTTGGCCATCGAGGCGTGCACCGTGTCCAGGCCGCCCGCGTTGTGCTCCAGCACGCAGCGGTCGATGAACGTCCTGGTGACGGTGGTCTCGGTGGCCAACTCGGCGATCTGGAACCGGACATGCTGCAACTTCGCCAGCGGCCGGCCGAACGCCTCGCGGCCCCGGACATAGTCCCTGGTCGCCTCCAGGATGCCCTCGGCCACCGCCGCCGCACCCACCGCGATCGTCAGCCGCTCCTGCGGCAGCCGGGACATCAGATAGGAGAAGCCCCGGTGCTCCTCGCCCAGCAGGTTCTCCTTGGGCACCCGCACATCCGTGAACGACAACTCGGCGGTGTCCTGGGCGTGCAGACCGATCTTGTCGAGGTTCCGACCGCGTTCGAACCCCGCCATCCCGCGCTCCACCACCAGCAGGCTGAGGCCCCGCGAGCCACCCTCCGGGGTGGTGCGGGCCACCACGATCACCAGATCGGAGAGGATCCCGTTCGAGATGAACGTCTTCGCCCCGTTGAGGAGATAGTGGTCTCCCTTGTCCACGGCGCTGGTCCTGATGCCCTGAAGATCGGAACCCGCGCCCGGCTCGGTCATCGCAATGGCGGTGATGAGCTCGCCCGAACAGAAACCGGGCAGCCAACGACGCTTCTGCTCATCGGTCGCCAACTCGGTGAGATAGGGGCCCACGATGTCGTTGTGCACCCGGAAGCCGGGCCCGGTGGCGCCGGCGCGGGCGAACTCCTCCGCCAGCACCATCGGAAAACGGAAGTCCGAACTGCCGCCGCCCCCGTACTCCTCCGGCACCGCCAACCCCAGAAGACCCTGCCGGCCCGCCGCCGACCAGGCCGAGCGGTCCACCACACCGGCCCGTTCCCACCGCTGGTGGTGCGGCGACACCTCCTGCTCGACGAAGGTCCGCACCGTCGCGCGGAACTCCAGGTGCTCAGGATCGAAGATCTCCCGACGCATAGCGCTGACCTCAGCTTTCCGCATCCGTCCCACGCCCCGGCCGTTCGCCGGAGCCGTTCGCGGCCACCAGCGTAGGCACCGCCCACTCCGCGGCCACCTCGGCCGTGTGCGCCCCCGGCTCGGCCGGCGGCCGGCGCAGGGCGCCCGGCGTCGCCGAGAAGCGCGGCGCGGGCGCCGGCTGGCGCACCCCCGCCTCCTCGACCAGCGTCCCGCGCGCCGTCAGATGGGGATGGGCGGCGGCCTCGCCCAGCGAGAGCACCGGCGCCACACAGGCGTCCGTGCCCTCGAAGACCTTGGACCACTCGTCCCGGGAACGCGTGGCGAAACGGGCCGCGATCAGCTCCCGCAGCCGGGGCCACCGGCCGATCTCCCCCCGGTCAGGCGCGTCGGCCGGCAGCTCCAACAGCCGCGCGAACTCCGCGTAGAACCGCTCCTCCAGGGCACCGACCGCCATCCAGCCGCCGTCGGCCGTGGCGTACACCGCGTAGTAGGGGCAGCCGCCGTCCAGGATGTTCACCCCGCGCGCGTCCCGCCAGGCGCCGGCGCCCAGCATGCCCCAGAGCATCGACGTCAGATGCGCCGCACCGTCCACGATCGCGGCGTCCACCACCTGCCCGACGCCCGTGCGCCCCGCGTGCAGCAGCGCCGCCAACACCCCGCTGACCAGATACAACGAGCCGCCCGCGTAGTCCCCCAGCAGATTGACCGGGATCGAGGGCGGCCCCTCGGCCGGGCCGACCAGGCCCAGCGCGCCGACCGTGGCCAGATAGCCGATGTCATGGCCGGCCAGGGGCGCCAGCGGACCATCCTGGCCCCAGCCCGTCATCCGGCCGTACACCAGCTTGGGGTTGCGGGCGAGCGCCGCCTCGGGGCCGACGCCCAGGCGCTCGGCGACGCCGGGCCGGAACCCCTCCAGCAGCGCATCCGCGCGCTCCACCAGGTCGAGCACCGCGCCGGGACCCGAGTCGGCCTTGAGATCCACCAGCACGGAACGCTTGTTGCGGTTGGTGAGATCGTGCGCGGGATCGATGCCAAGCGGCTGGCCGCCAGGGCGGTCGACCCGCACCACATCGGCGCCCAGATCGGCCAGCAGCATCCCGGCGAACGGCGCGGGCCCGATCCCCGCCAGCTCCACCACGCGCACTCCGGCCAGCGGCCCGGCATCGGGCCCCGTCCTGGTCAATGGGCCCCCCAGCGTCGGCGAACGACGACACGGATGCCGCCACGTCGGCGATGTTACGAACGAGTAGCGTCAGGCGCAAGGGGTGTCCGCACGGGGTCGGGGCCCCGAAGGCAAGCCGCCGTCAGGGCCCCGAGATGGCCGGAACCAGCCGTCAACCGGCCGTCAACCAGCCGTCAACCGGCCGGCTCAGCGGCCGGGTTCAGCGGCCGTGGTTCTTGAAGTCCCCGACCTCGTCCAGCGTGATCACGTCGGGATGCGAGTAGACATGCTCCAGATGCTCGCGCGAGTTCCAGTTGCCGTCGGTGAGGAACTCACCGGACCAGGTGACGAACCAGCTCCAGTCCGCCCGGTACGCCGTCAACAGGTCGGGGTCCGGGATCGGGCCGCACTCGGTGAGCGCCACCAGCTTGCGGTCCTGGCCCAACTCGACCAGCTGGTCGTAGGTGGCGCTCAGCGGGCCGTGGTCGCCGGGCGGCGGGTAGGAGTCCGCGCTGACGATGTCCACCACGTCGTCGCCCGGGTACCACTCGGGGTCCACGGAGTTCCACACCCAGATCAGGTTGTCCAGCCCATGGACCTCGGTCAGCCGGTCGTACATCAGCCGCCACAGCTCCTTGGCCGGCTCGGCGCCCTTGGCACCCCACCAGAACCAGCCACCCTCGGCCTCGTGCAGCGGTCGCCACAGCACCGGGACGCCCGCGTCCTCAAGCCGCTGCAACTCGTCGGCGATGGCGTCGATGTCGCGGAGCAGCAGCCCGTAGTCCTCGGATGTCGGATCGGCCAGCGCGGCCTCGACGTCGAAGGTGGTGGCCTCGGTGTAGAAGCCGCGCCACCACTCGTTGCCCGGCTCGTCGATCAGCCCGCTGGGCGCGTTCCAGTGCCAGACGAAGGTGGTGATGCCGCCCCCTTCGTCCCAGTCGAGCGCGTGGTCCACGTCCACGCCCACCGTGCCGCGCTCGACGCGGCTGGGGGAGTAGTCCATCAGGTCGAGACCGGCGATGGCCGGCGAGGTGCCGAGGTTCTCCTCGATCCACTCGATGGACGCCATGTCCTGCTGGCCGCTGAGGATGCCGTTGCCGTAGTGGTCGGTCAGATAGCCGAGCAGCGACCTCGCCTCGGGCGAGGCGTCCGGGTTGACCGGCTCGCCGGTCACCTGGTGCGGCGGTCGCTCGGCGGCCGGCTCCAGACTGATCGCGTCGATCTCGTACCAGCCCCAACCGCTGCGCACCGTCAGCGTGTTGGTGCCCTCCTGGAGCAGCACCTTGCCGGCGGGCAGGGCGGCGAACTCATCCGTCTCGGGCAGGGTGATCTCGCCCATTCCCGAGCCGTTCAGCAGTAGTACCGCGTTCTTCTGACCGCTCGGTGTCCGATAGTGAACGGTCAACTCGTGTAGCCCGCCCGGACTTTCCGGGATGGTGATGGTGACCTGATCGTCGTCGGCGTCAAAACCGGTCACATAGCCGCTGCCCGAGAACCCGGGGGCGGTGTTGTCCACCTCCACCCCGGCCAGCTCGCCGTCCTCGGCCTCGTAGACCTCGGCCTCGGCGCCCACCGGTGGTCCGGCGGCCGGATCCTCCCCGGCGGTGGCGGCTGTCGCTCCCGTGGTGGCCAACAGGCCGACCAGCGCCGCGCCGGCGAGTGTGGTGCGTATCGGCGTCCGCATCGTCATAGGTGATCACCCTCGTCCCGTGAGGTGTGTTCTTGCGCGATTGTGTTGTGGATCTTGTGAATGGGAGCGCTCCCGCAGTCATTCGAGCGCACGGTCGCGAGCATGTCAATGACGGGCTCGGCGCTGGGACGAGCAGGCGGGGGTGGGTGAGCCTGTGCGATTGGGTCGGGGGCCGTCGGAATTTCGGCGGCGAGGGTGGTCGGATGGGTTGGCGGCCGTCGCTTTCGGTGGTTCTATCTGCGCGTGTGCGTGCGTAGCTGTGCGTGTGTGCCGAGTTCGGCCCGGGGGCTCGGAACGGTCGTTGGCGTCGTGGAGCCCGCCTGCCGTGTTCGGGTCGGGCCCGCGCCTGTCCGGGCGCGGCCCGGGGGCGCGTTCGTCCGCCGTGATCGGCCCCGGCCCCCGTTCGTCCGTCGCTGCCGGACGGTCGGGGCGCGGGGTGGGTCAGGCCGCCGTGGACGCCCTGGCGCCCGAGGTGCTTTCCCTGATCACCAGGTGGTGCGGCACCACGCGTTCGTGCGGTGGCGGTGTCGGGCCCGTGGGGGAGACGGCGCCGGGGCTGGACTCGGCGATGCGCTGGACCAGCATCCCCACGGCGGCGCCGGCGATCGCCGTCTTGTCGGGGGCGACGGTGGTGAGGGTGGGAACGCTGAAGCGCCCCGCCTCGACGTCGTCGAAGCCGACCACCGCGACATCCTCGGGGACGCGCAGGCCCCGCTCGTACAGCGCGCGGATCGCGCCGATGGCCATCTGGTCGTTGAGGGCGAGCAGGCCGTCGGGGCGGGCGCCGCTCTCCAGGGCGGCGTGGACGGCGGCTGCCCCGTCCGGGGTCGCGAACTTCCGGACCGGCAGGACGGTCGAGGCGTCACAGGGAACGTTCGCCGCCGCCAGCGCGCTCCGGTAGCCCCGGGTGCGCACCTCGGCGGTGCCCGGGCTGGTGCCGTCCCGGCCGCCGATCACCAGGATGTGGCGGCGGCCGAGGGCGAGCAGGTGCTCGGTGGCCTCGCGGGCGGCGGCCTCGTTGTCTATGGCGACATGGTCGGCCTGCCCGGCGCCGAGTGTCTCGCCGAGGAGCACCGTGGGCAGCGCGCCCCTGCGGTTCTTGAGGTCGTCGTCGACCAGCGCCAGCGGGCTGAGGATCACGCCGTCAGCGAAGTCCGAGCCGAAGCCGTTCAGCGCGGACAGCTCGTGTTCGCGGTCGGCGCGCGTCTGGTGCACCAGGACGGTGAGCCCGTTGCGGTCCGCCTCCGCGATGATCAGATTGGCGAGCTCGGCGAAGTAGGGGAGGTCCAACTCCGGTACCACCAGGGCGAGGATGCCGGTGCGGCCCCGTCTGAGGTGGCGTCCCGCGAGGTTGACCCGGTAGCCGAGGTCGTCGATGGCCTGGCGCACCACCCGCCGCGTTCGGTCCGAGACGTGGACGTAGTCATTGATGACGTTGGAAACCGTCTTCTCGGAGACGCCCGCGAGCTGCGCCACGTCCTTGATCCTGGGCCTCGCCAACCCGACCTCCCTGAGCCGCGATCGATCGTACCGGGCTGTTGGCCGACGGGTCGAACAGTAACCTTCTGTCGGGAATCTCCAACAGAAAGCAACTCTTACCAACCTCTTTACACAGCTTTCTACATCGCTGTAAACACGTACCAACAACCCAGCGTCGGGTGGGAAGGTGCGAAATGAGCTTCGATCATTCCGGACATGGCGGCGGTTTCCGGATGGGCCGCCGGGGACTGCTCCGGTGGGGACTCGCCGGGGCGGGAGCGGTCGCCGCACCGAGTCTGCTGGCTGGCTGCGCGTCGCCGGCATCGCCCTCCGGCTCCTCCTCGCTGCGGGTGTGGGACCTCTTCTCCGGCGGCGACGGCGTGTTGATGGACGAGATGCTGGAGACGGTCACCTCGGGGCCCGACTCCTTCTCGATCGACCGGACGATCCTGGAGTGGGGCCCCTCCTACTACACCAAGCTCGCCATGGCGGCGGCCGGCGGGCGGGCGCCCGAGGTGGCGGTGCTCCATCTCTCCCGACTGGCCGGCTACGCCCCGGGCGGCCTGCTCGACCCCTTCGATCTCGATGTGCTCGCCGAGTTCGGCGTGGGCGAGGAGCACTTCGCGCCCGCGATCTGGGAGCGCGCGAAGTGGGAGGGCGGCGTCTACGCGATCCCCCTGGATACCCATCCCTTCATCGTCTTCTATGACAAAGAGCTGGCCGACCAGGCCGGACTGCTGGACAGCGACGGGGAGTTGGCGCCGATCGGCTCGCCGGACCGGATGCTGGCGGCGAGCGACGCGCTCGCCTCCGCGCAGGGCGCCGCCGGGGTGCTCTTCGGGCATGTGGGCGACCAGTCCCAGTGTTGGCGGCTGTTCAACGGCCTCTACGCCCAGACCGGCTCCGAGTGGGTGCTGCCGGAGGGCGGGGAGCCCCAGGTCGACAGGGACGCGGCCGTCCGCGTGATCACCTTTATGACGGAGCTGTTCGACGGTGACCGGAACCCCAACCACCTTGACTACAACGGTGCGATGGCTGCCTTCCAGGGGAGCCGGGGCGCCATGATCTTCTCCGGGGAGTGGGAACTGCCCAACATGACCGTCACCGGCCGACCGTTGGGCGCGGCACCCTTTCCCACCATCTTCGACCAGCCCGCGGTACACGCCGACTCGCACAGCTATGTGTTGCCCCGGCAGGAGCGGGTGGACGAGGCCCGCCGTCGGGAGGCGCACCGTTTCGTCGCCACCATGCTCAAGGCCAGCTACACCTGGGCGTCCGCCGGCCATATCCCCGCCTACCAGCCGGTGATCGCGGACGAGCGCTATGCCGACCTCGACCCCCAGGCGTCCTATGCCGGGGCCTCGGAGATCGCCGTGCTCGACCCGGCCAACTGGTTCACCGGTTCGGGATCCAACTTCCAGAACCAGATGACGCAGCCGATGACGTCGGCGCTGCTGGGCAACACGTCGCCCGAGCGAGCCGTGGAGCAGATGGTCAGCGCGTCCGCCTCGATGCTCGACCAGCCCAACCCGGTCGCGTGACGGAGACAAGGAGCCTGTGACGTGAGCACGACCTCATCGCGCCCCGACGCGACCGACAGCCCCGTGGAATCCAAGGCCGGCCAGCACCCGGCCCCCCCGACCGCGCGACCGCGGACGAAGCAGACCGGCTGGCTGTTCGTCGTCCCCTTCGCCGTGGCCTTCGCGCTCTTTATGATCTGGCCGATCGTCCAGGGCCTGTGGATGAGCTTCACTGATGAGTCATTGACGCTCAGCAGTACGGAATTCGTCGGCTTTGACAACTTCGCCGAGGCTTTTGGCGACCCCGATGTGTGGAGCAGCCTCGGCAACACCCTCTTCTTCACCGTGATCACGGTGGTCCCGCTGGTGCTCGTGGCGCTGGGCATGGCGCTGCTGGTGCACACCGGGCTTGCCGGCCAGTGGGTCTGGCGGCTGTCGTTCTTCGCGCCCTTCCTGCTGCCGGTCAGCGTGGTCACCATCATCTGGCAGTGGCTGTACCAGCCGGACCTCGGCATGGCCAACCAGGCGCTGGAGAAGCTCGGTCTTGAGCCCGTCGGCTGGCTCTCCGACGAGCAGGTCGCCATGTGGTCCATCGCGGCTCTGACCGTCTGGTGGACGGTCGGCTTTAACTTCCTTCTCTATCTGGCCGCTTTGCAGTCGCTTCCCGACCAGTTGTATGAGGCCGCGGCGCTGGACGGAGCCGGTGCCTGGCGGCGGCTGTTCTCGATCACCCTGCCGCAGCTGAAGCGCACCACGGGGCTGGTGGCGATGCTCCAGATCCTCGCCTCGCTCAAGGTGTTCGACCAGATCTACATCCTCACCAAGGGCGGCCCCAACAACTCCACCCGGCCGATCCTCGAATACATCTACGACGTCGGCTTCACCGGCTACCGACTGGGCTACGCCTCCGCCATCTCGTACCTGTTCTTCGCCCTGATCATCGTCATCTCCATCGCCCAGCTGCGGATCTTCCCGCGTCAGGAGGGCTGACCGTGTCCGCGACGACGACCACGCGTCCCCGTCTCCACCCCGCCGGAGGCCCGATGGGCCGTCGCCCCCGCCGCAAGCAGGCGACGGAGGAGGGCGCCCCGTTGCTGCTGGGCCACGGTCGGCTGCCCCGGGCCCTGGCCAGCGTGGCCCTGGTGGTGTTCGCCGGGCTGTGGCTGCTGCCCTTTGTCTGGGCGATCGCCACCTCGTTCCAGAGCGAACAGGATGTGGCCACCCCCGGGCTCAACCCGATCAAGGGCGCGCTGACTCTTGAGCCCTACCGCACCGTTCTGGATCGCGGCAACATCCCGATCTGGGCCTTCAACAGCATTCTGATCGCCGCCCTGGTCACGCTCATCACCATCGTGATCTCGACCCTGGCCGCCTACGGTCTCTCCCGGGGCACCTTCAAGGGCCGCAAGCTGCTGCTCGGCGTCACCGTCGCCTCGATCATGGTCCCGCCGCAACTGCTCATCGTGCCGCTGTTCCAGGAGATGCTCGCGTTCAACCTGGTGGACACCTACTGGGCGGTGATCCTCCCGCAGGTGGTGGCGCCGATGATGGTGTTCATCCTGAAGCGCTTCTTCGACGGCATCCCCCGGGAGTTGGAGGAGGCCGCCCGCATCGACGGGGCCTCCGACCTCCGGGTCTTCTGGTCGATCGTGCTGCCGCTGTCCCGCCCGATCGTCGCCGCCGTCTCGGTGTTCGTCTTCATCGGCGCGTGGAACAACTTCCTGTGGCCCTTCATCGTCACCAACGACCCCAACCTGATGACCCTCCCGGTCGGCCTGGCCACCGTTGAGGACGCCTATGGCGTGGTCTACGCCCAGAGCATGGCCTCGGCCCTGATCGCCGCGGCGCCGCTGATCGTCGTCTTCCTCTTCTTCCAGCGGCGCATCGTCAAGTCCGTGGCCACCACGGGTCTGGGCGGCACCTGACCGGTCCGAACGCGGAACGGGACGGCGGCGCGCGGGCGACCGCCGCCGTCCCATGTCCGCCTCCCGACACCCGTACCGACGCCCGCACCACCCGCCCTCACCACGAGCTTTTCCCGCACGATGCGGAACCTCGCATCGGTGACAACCCATCTCACTGGAGTCTCTGTGCCTTCCCCCTCCGCCATTCCGCGGCCCGAGTACCCACGGCCGCAGTTCGTCCGTGGCGACTGGCTCAACCTCAATGGCACCTGGCAGTTCGAGTTCGACCGTGGCGACAGCGGAATCGACCGCGGACTGCTAGAGCGTGACCTCAACGGCGAGATCATCGTTCCCTTCTGCCCGGAGTCGGAACTCTCCGGCATCGGCGAGACCGACTTCCTGGAAGCGGTCTGGTACCGCCGCACCGCGACCGTGCCCGCCGACTGGGCCGGCCGCAGGGTGCTGTTGCACTTCCAGGCCGTCGACTACGACACCACCGTCTGGGTCAACGGCACCCAGGTCGTCCGCCACCGCGGCGGGTTCACCCCCTTCACCGCCGATCTGGGCGACGTCGCCCGGGCCGGCGAGGAGATCACCATCGTGGTCCGCGCCCGCGACCCCAAGTCGGGCCCGCAGGCGCGCGGCAAGCAGGCCATCCGCTACGCCAACACCGACTGCCACTACACCAGGACCACCGGCATCTGGCAGACCGTGTGGCTGGAGCCCGTCGCCCACGACCACCTCAAGCGGCCCCGGATAACCCCCGACCTGGCCGGCTCCGCGTTCCACCTGGAGCTGCCCCTCTCCGGCAACCGTCCGGGCCACACCGTCCGCGCCGTCCTCAGCGACGCCGACGGCGAGGTGGCCGTCGCCGAGGCCCGCGCCGACCTCGACCTCGCGCCCCGCCTCTACCTCCCCGTCCCGGCCGACCGCCGCCGGGTGTGGAGCACCGGCGACCCGCACCTCTACGACCTGCGCCTCGAACTCCGCGACGCGGACGGCACGGTGCTCGACGGCGCGGAGAGCTACGCCGGCCTGCGCTCCGTCGGCATCGACGGCAAGGCCATCACCATCAACGGCGAGAAGGTCTTCCAGCGCCTCGTCCTGGACCAGGGCTGGTACCCCGACGGCCTGATGACCGCGCCCAGCGACGAGGCCCTGCTGCGCGACATCGAGCTCTCCCTCGAAGCCGGCTTCAACGGCGCCCGGCTGCACCAGAAGGTCTTCGAGGAGCGCTTCCTCTACCACGCGGACCGCCTGGGCTACCTGGTCTGGGGCGAGTTCGGCGACTGGGGCTGCAACGTCGGCGGTCGCGGCGACGACAACCAGCAGCCCGACGCCTCCTATGTCGCGCAGTGGCTGGAGGCCGTCGAGCGGGATTACTCCCACCCGTCGATCATCGGCTGGTGCCCGCTCAACGAGACCTACCAGGGCCTCAGCGACCGCATCACCCAGCTCGACGTCATCACCCGGGGCATGTTCCTCGCCACCAAGGCGATGGACACCAGCCGGCCGGTGCTGGACACCTCCGGCTACGCGCACCGCGTCCAGGAGACCGACGTCTACGACTCGCACACCTACGAGCAGAACCCGGAGGCGTTCGCCAAGCAGGTCGGCGGCCTCAGCAGGAACGAGCCGTATGTCAACGCCTACGACGACGGCAAGCCGTGGTCGGTGCCCTACAACGGACAGCCGTACTTCGTCAGCGAGTTCGGCGGCATCTGGTGGTGCCCGGAGACTGCAGCGGAGGCGCGGGGCGACGACCGCACCGAGTCCTGGGGCTACGGCGACCGGCCGCGCGACGAGGAGGAGTTCCAGCAGCGGTTCGCCGGCCTCACCGGCGTGCTGCTGGACGACCCAGACATGTTCGGCTACTGCTACACGCAGCTGACGGACGTCTTCCAGGAGCAGAACGGCGTCTACCGGTTCGACCGCTCGGTCAAGCTGGACGTCGACCGCGTCCGCGCGGCCCAACTCCGCCCGGCCGCCATCGAGGACGGCGAACACTGACCGCCACCACGTGACGTCCTGACCGCGCCCCTCGAACCCGCTCCTCGGGTTCGAGGGGCACGGTTCGTTTACATCAGGTTCATGTGGTGGGGAGTTGAATCCTGATGTCGGCGTCGATGGCTTCCAGGGCTTCCTGGATGGCCTGGTCTTGAGCGAGGGAGGTGGAGAAGGGCTCCAGCAACCGGAACAAGGCCCGGCTGAAGGTCGCCCGCGCTCACGCGAAGGTGGCCGACGCGCGCCGCGAGTTCCACCACCAGCTCTCCACGAAGCTGCTCCGCGAGAACCAAGCGGTCGCCGTGGAGGACCTGGCGGTGAAGGGACTCGCCCGCACGCGCCTGGCCAAGTCCGTCCACGACGCCGGATGGTCGGCGTTCGTGAACATGCTGGAGTACAAGGCCGCACGGTACGGGCGCACCTTCGTGGAGATCGGCCGCTTCGAGCCCACGTCTCAGGTGTGCTCGCAGTGCGGCGTGAAGGACGGTCCGAAGCCGCTGCACGTCCGTGTGTGGACGTGTGGGGCGTGCGGGGCTGTCCTGGACCGGGACATCAACGCGGCGGTCAACGTCGCCAAGGCGGCCGGACTGGCCGTGACAGCCTGTGGAGCGCAGGTAAGACCGGGACCCGTCCCGGCACCGCGCAGCGAAGCAGGAACCCACCCGACACCACAGCCTCTGACGGCACGGTAGGCGGGAATCGCCGCCCCTCAGGGCGGCGAGGAAGTCAATCGGTCGTGCTCCAGGTGGCGCAGAACTGGTGCGGCCGTTTCTACCGGCGCCGCCGGTGCGGGTGTTGGATGTCGGTGGTGGGCCGAGGACGCATGCGCGGTGGCTGCTCGCGGACGGGTACGAGGTGCGGCTGATCGATTCGGTGCCGCGTCATGTCGAGCAGGCCGGCCGCATCCCCGGCTGTGAAGCGGGGCTCGACGCCGCCGACGGCTCCTATGACGTGGTGCTGTTGCTGGGCATGCTCTACCACCTGCCGGATGCGGCTGACCGGCGGCGCCGGGGCCCTGTCCGAGGCGTTGTGGGTGCTCAAGGCCGCCGAGCAGCGCACCGGCACCGGGGTCGCCGGAACTTGCCGCTCTTCGAGGCCCTCCTGATCGCCGGATGGGGTGTCGGCCGTCGGCAGGCGCCCCCGCGCCGCCGGCAGGCACACCGCTCTTGAATCGCTCTGACTCACTCGTTGAAACGGAGTCCGTATGGTCAGCGTAGGCGCACAGTAGGTAATAGGAGGGGTGTATGGAACGGCTGGTGCTCTGGGATATCGACCACACTTTGGTGGAGATGCGGGGTGTGGGCGGGGAGTTGTTCGGGCGTGCGTTCGCCCGGGTGACCGGGTGGCGTATGGAGCGCCAGGCCGCTGTGGACGGGATGACCGATCCGGTGATCTTCCGGGAAACGGCCGCACTGCACGGGGTGACCACCGGGCGGCGTGAGTTCGAGGAGTTCGCGAGGGCGTTGGGCGAGGAGCATGCCCGGGCTGTGGCGGAGATCCGGTCTCGGGGGGTCGCGCTGCCGGGGGCGGCGTCCGCGCTGGCCGCGTTGGCCGAGGCGGGTGTCCGGCAGGGCGTCGTCACGGGGAACGTTCGGTCCAGTGCGCGGGTCAAGTTGGCGGCCTTCGGCCTTGACTCCTTCGTCGACTGGGAGGCCGGCGCCTATGGGGAGGACGCCGAGACGCGGCCCGAGCTGGTGCGTATCGCGCTGAAGCGGGCGGGCAGTCCTGCGGTCGGCCGGGTATCGCTTCTGGGGGACACGCCCGCGGATGTCAGGGCGGCTGTCGAGGTCGGCGTCCGCGCTGTCGGCGTGGCCACCGGTCGTAGCACCGAGGCTGAACTGGCGGAGGCGGGCGCGGATTCCACGCTTCCCGGCCTCGACGACACGAAACGCGTCGTCAGCGCGGCGCTCGGCGCCCGCTGACTCTGCCGGTGGGGCAGGCGGGGCCACCGAGGAGAGTCGGTGCCCTTCGTCGCGCTTGATGCGGTGATCTCGTCAGTGTGTTCGGGATGATCCCCAGGAATCGTAAGCCCATGACCGCTCCTTGAGTTGCTCGATGGCAGTCGGTGGGCGGAGCGTTACCCGCTGGGCAGGGAAGGTCGAGGGCGCTGGTCTGAAGAGCCCGTCCCCTGGCTTGCTTGAGGCCGCCGTCCGAGGCCGCCGTCCGGTGTCGGGATCGGGGCGAGGCGGTGCGGGGTGGGCACCGTCGCGGTCAACCTGCCGGGCGTGGGGTGGGGGCGGCGTCGTCGGGCGCCAAGGTCTCGTACCGTCGTGCGACGGCGTGCAGGGCGGCCTTGGGCGTCCACTGCTCGGACTCGTCCGGGCCTGGGCCGGCTGGACGGGTGATCTTGACGATGCCGAAGCTGGCCAGGTCGGCGTCGGTGGTGGGGTCGTCGGTGTGGACCAGCATGGGCTCGCTGAAGGCGAACACGAAAGTGCCGTGCACGGCGGCCGAGGTGAGGGCGTCGATCGACTCGGTGAGGTAGTCGGCCTGGACCTGCTCGTCGCGGATCACGTCGGCGGTGATGCTGGGTGGGTCGGTGCGGTGGTCGAAGACGTCGTATCCCGACCCGCCGCGTTCGGCCGCGCCCCGGTAGGCGCAGGAGCCGAACTCGGTGATCAGCACGGGCTTGCCGGCCTCGACGTGCCGCTTGACCTGGTCGGTGTAGAACGCCGCGTTGCGTTCGTCGCGGTAGGTGTCCAGGCCGACGTAGCCGAAACGGGACCAGTCGACCGACTCCCAGTCGCCCGCGCCGTAGGTGATCGGGCCGCCGAAGGACTCCCGTACGGCGGTGACCAGGCGGTCGAGGAGCCCGTTGAGCGCCCGGTCGAACTTGTGCTTCCGCTTGCCGATCAGCCGCGGGAGCCGCTCTCCTCGGTGGTCGAACGAGCGTCCCGGCACGATGCCCCGGCTGGTGAGGGTCAGCTCACAGCCGACGTTGATCCCGACGCGCCCGTGCCGCGAACTCAGGCGCTCCGCGGCCGGGCCCAGTTCGCGCATGACGGACTCGATCGCGCCGTGTCGAGCCTCGATGAGCCGGGGTTGCAGCCAGGCGTGCAGGCCCAGTTCGGCGGCGATGTCCGCCGCTTCGATCAGCCGCCGCGGGTCGGTGGCCATGATGGAGACGGCGTTGCAGGACAGGTCATCCCGGATGGCGGTCATATCGCGGCGCACGTCGTCCGGGTGCCAGTGGGGGCGGGAGTGGAAGTCCTTGGCGTAGCGGACGCCGGCGTCGTAACAGACACCTCGGACGGGAAGGACGGCCACCTGAGCAACCTTTCGATCGTGAACGGCAACTTCGCGCGGGCGGACCGGTGTTCGCGTCGAGGGTGCCGGCCACAGCGCAACCGTAACAATCGACCGTTCGCAATCGGAACGCTTCGAACGCGGCGCGGCCACGGGTCGCCATCAGTCGTCCTGATCGCCGCCGGGCCCTTTCCGAGGGGGGCGCGGGGCGCGGGGCCACCGACAACACGCCGGTGCCGGCGTCGTGCCGCCCTGCCCCGCGGCGGATGTCGGCACGCGTGGGGAAGATCGTTGGTGCCTTTTGTCACATTGGTGCGGTGATCTCGTCAGTGGGGCGGTCGTGGTGAAGGATGGTCGGGTTGCTGACGTTGCACGCAGCATGGGCCGCCCGTAAGTGACCTTTGCCGACCGTTGTCCGATCAACCGTTGTCCGACTACTTTCTGTGTCCGACCGGCCGTTGACGGATGGGCTGGGCGTGTCCGGGGCGCCTGCCCGGGTCGGCCGCCGGCAGGCACGCCGCCGCTGAACCACTCCGACTGACTCGTTGAAACGGAGTCCGTATGCCCACCGCCGAAGCCCCCCGTCGGGCCCTGGTGATCCGTGGTGGCTGGGAAGGCCACGCCCCCATCGAGACCACCGACCTGTTTCTGCCGTCGCTGCGCGAACAGGGCTTTGAGGTGACCGTATCCGACACTCTTGACGCCTATCTTGACGCCGAGGCGCTTGCCGCGACCGATCTGATCGTCCAGTGCTGGACCATGGGCGAGATCACCCGGGATCAGTCCGACGGCCTGGCCGCCGCCGTCCGGGCCGGTACCGGGTTGGCCGGTTGGCATGGCGGCATCTGTGACGCGTTCCGGGCGAACACCGCCTATCAGTGGCTCACCGGGGGGCAGTTCGTGATGCACCCCGCCGAGTGGCTCGACCACACCGTCGACATCCTGCCCGAGCGGGCCGATCACCCCGTGGTGCGGGAGCTGCCGGCCCGCATCCCGCTCCACACCGAGCAGTATCTGGTGCACACCGCGCCCGATGTCGAGGTGTTGGCCACCACCACCTTCGCGACCGACGACCCCGGGGTGCCGGCGGAGGCCAGGGGGGTGACCTGTCCGGCCGTCTGGACGCGGCAGTGGGGCGAGGGCCGCGTCTTTGTGAACACCATCGGCCACAAGCTGGACGATCTCCAGGACCCGACCGTGCGGACGCTGACCGAGAGGGGGCTGCTGTGGGCGGCTCGTTGAACCCGACCCGGGTGGGAATCGTCGGTGTTGGCGCCATCAGCGGTCAGTATCTCGACTACTTCGATCAGCACGGGGCGGATGCGGGCGTCCGCCTCACCGCCGTCGCCGATCTCAACCCCGAACGGGCCCGCGCGGCCGTCGAGGGCCGGGAGGAGGTGCGGGCCAGCACCCCGGACGAGGTCTACGCCGCCGACGACGTGGACATCGTCCTCAACCTGACCATCCCGGCCGCGCACGCGGCCGTCGGCCTGGCGGCCGTCGCCGGCGGCAAGCATGTCTACGGTGAGAAGCCGCTGGCCGCCAACGCGGTCGACGCCCGGGCCCTGTTGGCCGCCGCGGGGGAGGCGGGGCTGCGCGTCGGTTCGGCGCCCGACACCGTCCTCGGGCAGGGCACCCAGACCGCGCGGGCGCTGATCGACGACGGGCGGATCGGTCAACCCGTCGCCGCCACCGCGTTCTTCGCCTGCCCGGGGCACGAGCGCTGGCACCCCAACCCGGACTTCTACTACCAGCCGGGCGGCGGCCCGCTGTTCGACATGGGCCCCTACTATCTGAGCGCGCTGGTCCACCTGTTGGGGCCGGTCGAGTCCGTCTACGGCGCGGCCAGCAGGAGCGGCGCCGAGCGGGCCGTCGGGTCGGGGGAGCGGGCCGGCGAGCGCTTCCCCGTCGATGTGGAGACCCATGTCACCGGGGTGCTCCGGCATGAGAACGGGGCGCTCAGCACGGTGTTGATGAGCTTCGACGTGCAGAGGCACGAGCTGCCCAGGATCGAGGTGCACGGCACCGGCGGCAGCGTCTCCGTTCCCGATCCCAACCGGTTCGAAGGGCCCGTGCGGTTGGCCACGCCGGGGTCCGAGGGGTGGCAGGACGTGCCGCTGACCCACGGATACGCGGCGGCCGGGCGCGGCCTCGGGCTGGCCGATCTGGCGCGCGCCCTGCGCACCGACACGCCGGCGCGGGCGACGGGGGAGGTCGCGCTCCATGTGCTGGACGTGATGGAGGCGTTGCTGAAGGCGTCGGCGGAGAACCGGGTGGTCCGGCCGGCGAGCAGCTGCGCACGTCCGCCGCTGGTACCGGAGTCGGCCCGGGTCGCCGTGGACTGATCCGACGGGGCGGTGCCCGGCGGACTACCCCGTGGGGGAGCCGCCGGGCACCGCGCTCGGCGGCTCGCAACTCCGCACAGGAACCCACGAATTCCATCAACGCACGGGTATGGACACCCGTCAGTCGGCTGTGTTGTCCTGTTTGGCGACCAGTTCTACATCGTTGGAAAATCGCTGGAGAAGCCCGACGCCGGACGTGCCCGTCGGCCGCTGTCCCCCTCGCCGAGCATGCCTCAACTCCCTCCCCCCAGGAGCCGCACCATGTCCCGGATGCCCAAGTCGCCCGTGCCCGCCCGTCGTTCGCTGACCGCCGCCGGGGCGCTCGCCCTCGCAGCGCTGGTGCCCACCGCCCCGGCGGCGCACGCGGCGGCGGCGCCCCTGCTGGTGATCGACACGGACTTCCCCGACCCCGACATCGTCTCGGCGGACGGCACCCTCTGGGCCTACGCCACCAACGCCGAGGCCGGCAATGTGCAGACGGCGAGCGCGCCCTCGCCCGAGGGGCCCTGGACCCGTGGGCCCGACGCGTTGCCCACCCTCGGCGACTGGGCCCGCGAGGGCCTGACCTGGGCGCCCGAGGTGACCCCGCAGCCCGACGGCTCCTATGTCCTGTACTACACGGCCCGCGATATCGCCTCCGACCGCCAGTGCCTGGGCACCGCCGTCTCGGACACCCCGGGCGGGCCCTTCACGCCGGTGGGCGAGGGGCCGCTGGTCTGCCCGGCCGACGAGGGCGGCGCCATCGACGCCACCACGTTCACCGACGACGACGGCACCCCGTATCTGCTCTACAAGAACGACGGCAACGCGGTGGGCGTCGACACCTGGATCTACCTCCAGCGACTCACCCCGGACGGCCTCGGGTTCGCCGGTGACCGGGTCCCGCTCCTCAAGCAGGACCGGCCCGAGGAGGGCGGGCTGATCGAGGCGCCCACCCTGGTCAAGCGGGACGGGGTGTATGTCCTGTTCTACTCCGCCGGTTTCTACGGCGACGGCAGCTACTTCACGGGCTACGCCACCGCTCCCGCGCTCACCGGCCCCTACGCCAAGTCGGACGAGCCGCTGATGAACACCGAGAACACCGGGATCACCGGGCCCGGCGGGCAGGATGTCATCCCGGGCGCCGACGGGGACTGGCTGGCCTTCCACGGCGTGCTCTCCGAGGACCCGCTGGTGCGCGGCATGTATGTGACGCCGCTGCGTTGGGACGGCGGCACCCCGTCGATCGACTGACGGACGCCGGGGCGGGGGCGATAGCGGAAGTTGATGTTCCTGTATCGCGCCTACCGTTCGGTGCATGAGCGATCTGGCGTTGGACGCACCGGAGTTGAGCTGGGCGGATGTGGTGGCGCGGCGGATGGAGCGGCACGGTCTCTCGGCGCCGTCCGCCGGGGCCCCCGTCCCCGCCGTGGTGCGGGCGATGTGCGGGGCGCATGCCCAGGTGCTGTCGGCGGCCGAGCTGTCCGTGGGGCTGCGGACGGTCGCCGGGACGCGGGCCGATGTGCGGCGGGCGCTGTGGGAGGAGCGGTCGCTGGTGAAGACCTTCGGCCCGCGCGGCACCGTCCATCTCCTCCCCACCGAGGAGTTGCCGCTGTGGACGGGCGCGCTGTCGGCGGTGCCGGCCGGAGGCGGCCTGCCGGCGAGCGCGCGGATGTCGGCTGAGCGGACGGACGCGGTGGTCGCGGCGATCGGGCGGGCGCTGGCGGACGTCGAGCTGGTCGTGGAGGAGCTCAGCGATGCGGTGATCGCCGAAGTGGGGGCGTGGGCCGGCGAGTTGGTGATGCCGGCCTTCGGCGGCATGTGGCCGCGCTGGCGGCAGGCGCTGCATACCGCCGCGCATCGCGGGGTGCTCTGCTTCGGTGCCGACCGGGGGCGTCGGGTCACCTACACCAACCCGCGCCGCTGGCTGCCCGGGTTCCGTCCTGGGGCGCCGGACGCGGCGCTGGCCGAGCTGGTCAGGCGCTTTCTCTGGGCCTACGGGCCGGCCACGCCCCAGCAGTTCGCCCGCTGGCTGGCCGCGCCGAGGAGGTGGACGTCCGAGCTGTTCGCCTCGCTGGCCGACGAGTTGCGGCCGGTGCGGCTGGCCGGGGAGACCGCCTTTCTGGTGGCCGGCGACGACGCGCCGCCGGTGGGGGAGCCGTCGGGGCTGCGTCTGCTGCCGTACTTCGACGCCTACGGGGTCGGCGGCCACCCGCGTGAGCTGCTCTTTCCCGGCCGGGCCAGGGAGCGGGCGCTGGCTCGCGGGCAGGCGGGGAACATGCCGGTGGTGTTGATCGACGGCGTGGTGCGCGGCATCTGGCACCAGCGGCGTGCGGGGGCCCGCCTCTCGGTGACGGTGGAGCCGTTCGAGGAGCTGACGGCGCGCCTGCGGCGGGAGTTGGGCGATCAGGTGGAGCGGGTCGGCGCGATCCTGGAGGCGCGGCCGACGCTCACCCTGGGCGTGGTCCCGGTCGGACCACACGCCTGACCAGGCGTGTCCCGGATATGGGATATGCTCTCGGATATGAGAGACGCGATGGAGTCCCGGCTGGCCGGGCGGTTGACCGAGCTGCGGGTGGAACGCGGCTGGTCGCTGGACGAGTTGGCGGGCCGCACCGGCGTCAGCCGGTCCACGCTCTCCCGCCTTGAGCGCGCCGAGATCAGCCCCACCGCCACCCTGTTGAACAAGCTCTGCGCGGCCTATGAGCGGACGATGTCCCGGCTGCTGGCCGAGGTGGAGACGGAGCCGCCGCAGTTGGTGCGCGCGGGGGCGCAGTCCGTCTGGCGCGATCCGGGCGCGGGCTTCACGCGCCGTTCCGTCTCACCGCCGCACGCCGGGCTGCGGGGCGAGCTGGTCGAGGTGGAGCTGCCGGCCGGCGCCGATGTGGCCTATGAGGGGCCGCCGGTGCCGGGCGTGGAGCAGCACATCTGGCTGCTGGCCGGCGCGGTGGAGATCACGGTGCACGGTGTCGAGCATCGGCTGGTGGCCGGCGACTGCCTGCGGTTCCGGCTCTGGGGCGGCTCCCGCTTCCGCTGCGAGGGGCCGGAGCCGGCCCGCTACGCCCTGGTGGTGGTGCTGCCGTGAGCGAGCTGGGGATCTCCCGGTTGGGCCCGGCCGATTTCGACGCCGCCGTTCCCGAACTGGCCGAGCTGCTGGGGGAGTTGGTCGCGGGCAGCGTCTCGCTCGGCTTTCTGCGTCCGCTGGACGTGGGCGCGGCCGAGGCGTGGTGGCGGGGGCGGCGCGCCGCCGTCGCCGATGGCGGGCTCGCCGTCTGGGTGGCGAGGGAGCGGGGCGTGCTGCTGGGCACGGTCGGGCTCGCCCTCGTGCCCATGCCGGCGGGGCGGCACCGCGCCGAGGTGGTGAAGCTGATGGTGCGGCCCCTCGCCCAGGGCCGTGGCCTGGGACGGGCGTTGCTCACCACGGCCGAACGGGCCGCCGTCGCGGCCGGGTTGCGGCTGCTGCTGCTCGACACGGAGAGCGGGACGCCGGCCGAGGGGCTCTACCGCTCGGCCGGCTGGACCCGCTATGGCGTCGTCCCCGCCTATGCCGCCGAGTCGGGCGGCGCGCTGCGGGACTGCTCCTTCTACTACAAGGAGCTGCCGGCGGCGGGTTGAGCCGTCAGCGCCGGGTGTCCGTCTCCTCGTCCAGCCAGCGCAGATAGGCGTCCGAGCCCCGGTCGATCGCGGTGGCGATGATCTCGGGCACGTCGTAGGGGTGGGTCTCCAGGAGCAGCGCTTCGAGCGCCGGATAGCGGGCGTCCGTGGTCTTGAGGTGCACCCGCCACTCGGGATCGGTGTGGATCTCGCCCCGCCAGCGGTAGACGCTGGTGATCGGCGCCTCGATCTGGGCGCAGGCGGCGAGCCGGCCCTTCACGGCGGCCCGGGCCAGGGCGTGGGCGGACTCCTCGCTTCCGGTGGTGGTCAACACGGTCAGATAGGCGGCCATCTCGTGCTCCCTCGGGGCGGTCGGCGCGGTGTTCTCGCGCCGAGCGTAGAGCCCGGGGCCGGTCAGTCGCCGAGGTGGTCGATCAGGGCCGCGGTGACATCGGCCGTGGTGGCGCTGCCGCCCAGGTCGCGGGTGAGGACGCCGGCCGCCGTGGTCGCGGCGATGGCCCTCTCCAGCCTGGCGGCCTCGGCCGGCAGTCCGAGGTGGTCCAGCATCAGCGCGGCGCTGCCCACCGCGCCGATCGGGTTGGCCACGCCCTGGCCTGCGATGTCCGGCGCCGAGCCGTGGACGGGCTCGAACATGCTGGGGAAGCGCCGCTCCGGGTTGAGGTTGGCGCTGGCGGCCAGGCCGAGGCTGCCGGCCAGCGCGCTGCCGAGGTCGGAGAGGATGTCGGCGTTGAGGTTGGAGGCGACCACGACCGAGAGCTCCTCCGGGTGGAGCACGAACTTCGCGGACATGGCGTCCACCAGCACGCTCTCCGTCGCCACGTCCGGGTAGTCGGCGGCGACGCGGCGGAAGACGTCGTCCCAGAGGACCATGCCGTACTGCTGGGCGTTGCTCTTGGTGACGCTTGAGACCTTGACGACCTCCCTGGTGCGGGCCAGGTCGAAGGCGAAGCGGATCACGCGTTCGCAGCCGACCTCCGTGAACAGGGCGCTCTGCACGGCGACTTCGCCGCCCGGGCCGCGTCCGGAGAGGTTGCGCCCGCCGAGCCCCGCGTACTCGCCCTCGCTGTTCTCGCGCACCACGACCCAGTCGAGGCGGTGCTCGTCGGCGGCGCGCAGCGGGCTGCGGACGCCGGGCAGGAAGCGGACGGGGCGGACGTTGGCCCACTGGTCGAAGCTCTGACAGATCCTCAACCGCAGGCCCCACAGGCTCACATGGTCGGGCACGGTCGGCCAGCCGACGGCGCCGAAGTAGATCGCGTCGAACGCCTCCAGGCGGGCCAGGCCGTCGTCGTCCATCATCCGGCCGGTGCGCGCGTGGTGGCCGCAGCCCCAGGGGAACTCCTCCCAGGCGAAGGAGAAGGCGCCGCCGGAGCCGGCGGCGAGCGCGTCGAGGACGGTGCGGCCGGCGGCCACCACCTCGGCGCCGACGCCGTCGGCCGGTATCGCCGCGATCCGCAGGACGCGGCCAGGGATGTCCGTGTTCATGGTGTCTCGTCGTCCCCTCGCGAGAATCGAAGAACGATCCCCGCATCTTGTTCAATTCGCAAAGTGTGCGTGCTAGCTTAACGGATCACGCGATCGGGCGGCTTGCCAGTCATGGAATTCGCCAACGATATGCCCAGGGAGTGCGGATGCGGATGAGAGACAGGGTCGCGGTGGTCACCGGGGCCGGCAGGGGCAACGGCGAGGCCATCGCCAGACGGCTGGCCGCCGAGGGCGCCCATGTGGTGCTGGGCGATCTGCTGCTCGACGAGGTGACCGGGGTGGCCGGGGACATCGAGGCGAAGGGCGGGCGCGCCACCGCGCTGCGCTGCGACGTGTCCCGCGAGGACGAGGTGGAGGCCCTGATGGCCGCCGCCGAGGAGCTGGGCGGCCCGCACGCGGTGGTGGCCCAGGCCGGCGCCCGGCACGAGGGCGGGCTGATGGCCACGGACCCGGCGAAGTGGGACGCCTTCATGGCCGTCGACGTGCGCGGCACCTATCTGTGCGCCCGCGCCGCCGTGCCCCGGATGCGTCGGCTGGGCGGCGGCAGCATCGTCACCATGTCGGGCACCTTCGCCATCGTGCCCGAGCCGGGGATCGCGGTGCAGGCCGCGGGGAAGGGCGCCATTCTGGCGCTCACCCGGGCGATCGCCGTCGAGCACGGGCCGGACAACATCCGCTGCAACGCGATCGTTCCCGGCTATATCGAGACACCGATGGTCGAGCGCTGGGCCAATGACCATCCCGACCCGGCCGCCGCGCGGCAGGCGGTCACCAGCATGCACGCGCTGCGCCGCCTCGGCACGCCCGAGGAGATCGCCGCCATGGCGCTCTTCCTCTGCTCGGACGAGTCCTCGTTCTCCACCGGCCATCCGTTCCCGGTGGACGGCGGGCTCTCCATCGGCATGAACAACATCTACGAGTTCGACGCGCTGCGCGGTAACACCGGGCGCGGACTGGACGCCTGAGGAGGGCCAGTGAACCTCGACAACATCGATCTGCTCTGCCGGGACGTCGACCGGATGGTCGACTTCTACCGCGATGTGGTGGGGCTGCCGCTCTTCCTGCCCTACGAGTCGGGTCAGGGCTGGGCGGCGTTCCAGGCCGGCGCCGTCACCCTCTACATCTTCGAGACCGGCTCCGCCGAGGCGCCGCACCGGCGGGTGCATGTGGCGGCCGACGACCCGCCGGGGCTCTCCGCCTTCGGACTGGCCGTGGCGGATCTGGACGCGGCCGTCGCCGCGCTGGACCCGAAGGTCACCTGGGCGGGGGAGGCCCGCAGTTGGCACCATCCCAGCGGGATCTGGTACCGCTTCCGGGCGTTCTACGACCCGGAGGGGAACGTCCTCAGCGTGACCGAGCCGCACAAGCGGCCGGCCGGGGCCTGAGGTGGAGTGGCCGTCGGGGGCGAGGTCGGCGTCCTGTCTGACCTTCGACCTGGACGCCGACGAGGTCTGGCTCGCCGAGGAGTCCAGCGCGGCACGCCGCCCCGGGCTGCTGTCGCAGGGGGTGTACGGGCCGCGCGTCGCCGTGCCGTTGGTGCTCGACGTGCTGCGCCGGTACGGGGTGCCGGCCACGTTCTTCGTGCCGGGCCGGGTCGCGGAGCGCTATCCGCACGCGGTGCGGCAGGTGTTGGACGCCGGCCACGAGGTGGCGCACCACGGCTACACCCACCGCTCGCCGGCCGGGTTGACCGTCCACGAGGAGGAAGAGGAGCTGGTCCGGGGCCTGGAGGCGCTGCGCGCCACCCATGGGGTGACCGCGCGCGGCTACCGCGCGCCGTCCTGGGATGTCAGCCCGCGCACCGTGGAGCTGCTGCACCGGCACGGGCTCGTCTACGCGTCGAACCTGATGGCGGACATCGTGCCCTACCGGCATCCGGGCACCGAGGTGGTCGAACTCCCCGTGCACTGGACCCTCGACGACGCCGCGCACTTCTGGTTCGCGCAGACCTCGTGGAGCCGGAAGATCGCCACCAACGAGGAGGCCGGCGCGATCTGGCAGGCGGAGGCCGCCGGCATCGACCGGCTCGGCGGGCTGTGTGTGCACACCTTCCATCCGCAGATCATCGGGCGGCCCGGGCGGCTCGAACTGCTGGAGCTGATCGTGCGGACGGTGGCCGAGAACGACGCCGTCTGGTCGGCCACCGCCGGCGAGATCGCGGACTGGGCCCGGGGCCCGGAGTGAACCCCGGGGCCCGGACGCCCGCCGTCACTCGCGGGGCACGGGCACATGCGCCTCGGGGCGTTGCCCGGCCGGGGCGTCGGGCACCCCCCAGCCATAGGCCATCTTGTGGATCTCCAGAATCAGGAACGTCTGCGTCGAGGTGATGCCCTCGATGTGGTGCAGGCGGTTGTTGAGGAGATCCGCGAAATGCGCGGTGTCCCGGCAGACCACCTCAAGCAGCAGGTCGAGATCCCCGCCGATGGACGCCACATAGCTCGCCTCGGGGAACTTGCCGACCCGGTCGGCGACTTCGCGCACCATCCCCGGGGTGACCCGGATGCCGACCATCACCATCAGGTCGAAGCCGATCTTCAGGGGGTCGGCGATCCCCACGACCTGCATGACCTTCTCCCGGGTCAGCCGCTGCACCCGGTACCTCACCAGCCCCTCGCTCACGCCCAGGTCGTTGGCGATCTGCGTGAACGGGCGCCGGCCGTCGCCCTGGAGCTGGGCGATGATCTGCCGGTCGATGTCGTCGAGCTCCACCTGGCCGCCTCTCACGGGTTACGAAATCCGCAACCAGAGTACGCGCGCCCTACGAATACGCCAAGAAGTGTTGACAGATTAACGAATATCAGTGGATTGTTCGGTCAAGCACCTCATAGCACGGCATGGCGTGTTCAACGCCGCTTGACCGGCGGGTCGGCTGATATCGACCCCAACTCCCCCTTGTCCCCTCGGTTTCCCGTCTCCGTCCCCCCGCCTCCCCGTTCGTCCTCAGGAAGGAATGGCCGTGAGAAGAACTCTGCGCACAGGCGCCACGACACTGGCGGTGGCCGGCCTCGGCCTCGCCGCCGCCTGCGGCGGCACCCCCGAACCAGGCGCGCCCGCCGGCGGTGGTGGCGGCGGTTCCTCGGACGTGGTCACCGTGGCCAGTTGGGGCGGGAGGTTCAGCGAGGCCATGGTCAGCGCCCTCGCCGAGCCCTTCACCGAGGAGACCGGCATCGAGGTGCGGGTGGTGGACAGCCCCGGCAACTTCGTCTCCCAGGTGCAGTCCCAGCACGACGCCGGCAACGTCCAGTGGGACATCGTGGACAGCGCCGCCTCGTCCGACGCCCAGTACCTCTACGACCAGGGCCTGCTCACGGCGCACCCGGACGGGCTGCGCTCGACCCTGGAGGCCGAGCTGGGCGAGGACAAGCTCAACGAGTACAGCTTCACCTTCGCCAACCACGCCTACGTCATCGCCTGCGCCGACGAGCGCGTCGAGGCGTGTCCGACCACCGTCGAGGAGTTCTTCGACACGGAGGACTTCCCCGGCCGCCGGATGATGCCGGGCGACGCCTCCTCCTACAGCCAGCTGATCACCATCCTCGGCCAGGCCGCCGGCAACCCCGTCGACGCCGCGCTGCCCGTGGACCTCGACACCGCGCTCGACGAGCTGCGCGGCATCAAGGACGACGTCCGCGTCTGGTGGACCTCGGGCGACCAGATGGAACAGGCCCTCCAACAGGGCGAGGCCGATCTGGGCTTCATGTACAGCGGGCGGGCCTTCAACCTCGTCGACAACGGCCTCGACCTCACCGTCAACTGGGCCGGCGTCTACACCCCCGGCCACACCGCGCTGGTCGCCGACAGCCCCAACCCGGACGGCGCCGCCCAGTTCCTGGAGTGGATCGCCAGCCACCCCGAGGCCCAGGCCGAGTGGTCGCAGATCATGAACTACAGCGTGCCGCACCCCGAGGCGCTGGAGGCGCTGCCGGCCGAGGAGGCCGAGCGGCTCTCCGACTGGCCCGCCAACCGCGCGCTGATCGCCGACCAGAACGTCCCCTGGTACCTGGAGCACAAGCAGGAGATAGACCGGGGCATCCAGCAGCTCATCCAGGGCGGCTGACCCGCCATGACAGTCGTCACCGCGAAGGAGGCCAAGCCGTGGGACCACCG
The DNA here is from genome assembly GCF_020740535.1 of Streptomyces profundus. Taxonomy (NCBI): domain Bacteria; kingdom Bacillati; phylum Actinomycetota; class Actinomycetes; order Kitasatosporales; family Streptomycetaceae; genus Streptomyces; species Streptomyces profundus. Next base: position 1,580,661 of record NZ_CP082362.1, on the reverse strand, counting down.
CGCCGGCGTGGTCACCGGGCTGCTGATGGCGGCTCCGCTGCTCATCGGGCTCGTCCTGTTCGTCGGCTACCCGCTGGTGCGCATCTTCCTCGACGCCTCCTCCGGCGGTGACCTGTTCGGCCGCTACGCGAACGTCCTCAGCGACGACGTCAGCCGGCGGGCGCTCCTCGCCACGCTGCGCACCAGCGCCGTCGTGGTGCTCGTCGCCACCGTGCTGGGCACCGCGATCGCCTGGACGCTGCATGTCACGGAACGCCGCTGGCTGCGCGTCCTGCTGTGGACGGTCGCCCTCGTCCCGTTCTGGCTCGGCGTGATCGTCAAGAACTACTCCATCTACCTGATGCTGTCGGCGAACGGTCCGATCAACGGGCTGCTCACCGACCTCGGCCTGATCGACCGCCCGTTGAACCTCCTCTACACCCAGACGGCGATCGTCGTGGGCATCGCGTACTCGCTGGTGCCCTATGCGGTGCTGTCGCTCTACGCGGCCTTCATGCATATCGACAAGGAACTCCTCAACGCGGCACAGGCGTTGGGCGCCAGCCGGGTCCGCGCCCTGGCGACGGTCGCCTGGCCGCTCGCCAGGGGCGGCGTGGCCGCGTCCATGGCGCTGGTCTTCGTGCTCTCCATCGGCTTCTATGTCACGCCGATCCTGCTGGGCGGCGCCCAGACGCCGTTCATGGCCACCCAGATCTCCCAGCAGATCTTCAACCTGTACGACTACCCGGGCGCCGCGGCGAGCGCGGCGGTGCTGCTGCTGATCGCGGTCACCGTGGTCGGCGGGGTCCTCGCCCTCGTCGGCGGGCGCACCGTGAAGGCGGCCCTGCGATGAGGGCCGGACGCGTGGCCGACCGCGTGCTGCGCGGCGTCGGGCTGACGATCACCACGCTCGCCGTGCTCTTCGTGCTGGCCCCCGTGCTGCTGACGGTGGTGCTGTCGTTCGCCAACGACCCCAGCATCACCTTCCCGCCGGAGAGTTGGGGCGTCGACCGCTGGACCGACCTGGCCGGCAGCGAGAAGTGGCGCACCGCGCTCTGGCTCTCCGTCCGCCTCGGCGTCTGTAGCGCGCTGCTGGCCATGGTGGTGTCCGTGCTGGCGCTGCTCGCCGTCCACCGCAGCCGGCTGCGGTTCGGCGGGGTGCTCGAACAGGTCAGCCTGATCACCCTGATCGTCCCGATCTCCGCCTACGCCGTCGCGATGTACATGGTCTTCGCGCAGTACGAGCTGCTCGGCACCTTCCACGGCCTGGTCCTGGCGCACGCCATGCTCTCCGTGCCGCTGGTGATGCTGGTCGGCGGCGCCGCGCTGCGCAGCGTCCCCATCGAACTGGAGCTGGTCGCCATCACGTTGGGGGCCAGCCGGGTCAGGGCCTGGACCGGCATCACGCTGCGGCTCGCGCTGCCGGCGCTGGCCGGCGGCTTCGTGATGGCCTTCCAACACAGCTTCGAGGAGGCCGTGCTGATCAACTTCATCGGTGGGCCCGGCCTGGTGACCCTGCCCAAGGCCATCTTCGACTCGGTGCAGTTCGGCAGCGACCCGGTGATCACCGCCATCGCCGCGGCCATCGTGCTTGTCTCTTCCGCCGTCGTGGCCGTCCCGCTCGCCCTGGCCAGAGGAGCCAAACGATGATGACCAACCCCGAAGAGCCCGCCGTCGAACTGACCGGGCTGAGCAAGAGGTTCGGCGATGTGCAGGCGATCAGCGACCTCGACCTGACCGCGCGCGGCGGCGAGCTGATCAGCATCCTCGGCGCCTCAGGATCCGGCAAGACCACCCTGCTGCGGCTGGTCGCCGGCTTCGAGGCGCCGACCACGGGATCCATCCGGCTGCACGGCCAGGAGGTGGCCAGCCTCAGCCCGGCGGAACGGGAGATCGGCATGGTCTTCCAGAACTACGCCCTCTTCCCGCACCTCACCGTGCGCCGCAACATCGAGTACGGGCTGCGGATGCGCGGCTGGAACCGGGAGCGGCGCGTGGCCCGCTCCGCCGAACTGCTGGCACGGATGCGACTCGACGCGCTCGGCGACCGGCTGCCCAGGCAGCTCTCCGGCGGCCAGCAGCAGCGGGTGGCGATCGCCCGCGCCCTGGCCTACTCGCCCCGACTGGTCCTGATGGACGAGCCGTTGGGCGCGCTGGACAAGGCGCTCAAGGAGAACCTGCTGGCCGAGATCCGGCGGGTGCACCGGGAGTTCGGCACCACCATCCTCTATGTCACCCACGACCGGGAGGAGGCGCTGACCCTCTCCGACCGGGTCGCGATCATGCGCGACACCCGGCTGGTGTGCGTCTCGCCGGTCCGCGAGCTCTATCTGGACCCGCCCAACTCCTACGTCGCGGAGTTCTTCTCCCAGTCCAACGTCATCCCGCTGACCGGCGAACCGGCCGCGCTGACCCGGCGGGGGCCCGAGGACGCCGATGTCACGCTCGGCGGCCGGGCGCACACCCTGCCGCTGACCGGGCACGCCGCCAGGAGCGAGGAGCTGGCCCTGGTCATCAGGCCGGGACAGGTGCGGCCGGCGGCGGGCGAGAAGGATCTGCCGCTCCCCGGCACCGTCAGCGATCTGGTCTTCCTCGGCGACACCGTGCACCTGCGCGTCGCCGTGCCCCGACTGGCCAAGCCGGTCAGCGCGTTGGCGCCCGCCGACGCCGTCGCCGGGCTCGCCGTCGGGGACGACGTCGTCCTCGGCCTCCCGCCCGAGCACCTCCGACTCCTCCCGGAGCACGCATGATCCTCTCCCCGGCGAACCGGCCCCCCGACACCGTGCTCCTCGGCGGCGCCGTGTGGGTCGGCGACGCCGCCGGCAGCCTGGTCTCCGGGCTCGCGGTCACCGACGGCGTCGTCACCGCCCTCGGCACCGAGGACGCGGTCGCCTCGCTGGCCGGCCCGGCGACCGAACGGGTCGCGCTGGACGGCCGGTTCGTCGTCCCCGGGTTCATCGACGCCCATCTGCACGCCATCAAGGGCGGCATGGAACGACGCCAGTGCGATCTGCTGGGCGCGGCGACGCTGGCCGAGGTCACCGACACGGTTGCCCGCTACGCCGCCGAACACCCGGCGGAGCCCTGGGTGTTGGGCGGCGGCTGGTCCATGGACGTCTTCCCCCGGGGCATCCCGCACGCCCGGCTGCTCGACCAACTCGTCCCCGACCGGCCCGCGTTGCTCTACAGCCGGGACCACCACACGGCATGGGTGAACAGCGCGGCGCTGCGGCTGGCCGGCATCGACGCCGAGACGCCGGAGCCACCCGGCGGCCGGATCGACCGCGACCAGGACGGCACCCCGTGCGGCGCCCTCCAGGAACGCGCGATGTTCCTCGTCTCCGCCCTGCTGCCGGCCCGCTCCCGCGAGGACTGGCTGGCCGGCCTCCGCGAGGCGCAGCGCCATCTGCACGCGCTGGGCGTGGTCGGCTGGCAGGACGCCAAGGTGCTGCACCAGCCCGCCGACGCCGAGGTGTACGCGGCGCTCGCCGACCGGGGCGAGCTGACGGCACATGTCGTGGGCGCCCAGTGGTGGGAGCCCGACGGCGGGCCCGCCCAACTGGAGCGGCTGCGCGCGGTACGCGCCGAACACGCCCGCCCGGGGCTGCGGTTCGACTCCGTCAAGCTGATGCTGGACGGCGTCTGCGAGACGCACACCGCCGCCCTGCTGACGCCCTATGTCAACCTGCCGGAGCCGGACAACCACGGCATCGCCTACTACGACCAGCGCACCCTGGACGAGACCGTCGCCGCGCTGGACGCGGCCGGGTTCCAGGCACACTTCCACACGGTGGGCGACGCCGCCGTCCGGCAGGCGCTCGACGCCGTCGCCCACGCGCGGCGGGTCAACGGCGACACCGGGGCGCGCCACCACCTCGCCCATGTCCAGGTGGTGCACCCGGCGGACGTGGGCCGGTTCCGGCCGCTGCGGGTCGGTGTCAACGCCCAGCCGCTGTGGGCCAGGCACGAACCGCAGATGACCGAACTCACCATCCCCTACCTGGGCGCCGAACGCACCGGCTGGCAGTACCCGTTCGGGTCCCTCGCCAGAAGCGGCGCGGTGCTGGCCATCGGCAGCGACTGGCCGGTCTCGACGCCCGACCCGCTGGCGCTGCTCCAGGTGGCCGTCAACCGCCTGCCGGTGCCACGCCCCGACCGGCCGGGCGCGCCGCCCGAGGTCTTCCTGCCCGACGAACGTCTCACTCTGAAAGCGGCCATGAACGCCTACCAGCTGGGCAGCGCCTATCTGAACCACTCCGAACACCGCCACGGCTCCCTGGAGTTGGGCAAACAGGCGGATCTGGTCCTGCTCGACCGCGACCCGTTCGCCGCGCCCGACCAGATCTGGCGGGCCACCGTGCTCCAGACCCGGGTCGCCGGACGGGTGGTGTTCGCCCGATGAGCTGGCCGAAGCTGGCGCTCGCCGACGCCTCCCCGACGCCCTACTGGCTGGACACCGGCGTGCCGGGCCACGAGCCGGGCACCACCGTCCAGCCGCGCCTCACCTCCCATGTCTCCGCCGACCTGGTCGTCGTCGGCGGCGGCTACACCGGGCTGTGGACGGCGCTGCTCGCCAAGGAGGAGAACCCCGACCTCGACGTGGTGTTGCTGGAGGCGCGCACCGTCGGCCACGCCGCGTCCGGACGCAACGGCGGCTTCTGCGCGGCGAGTCTCACCCATGGGCTCGCCAACGGTCTCGAACGCTGGCCCGACGAGCTGCGGCGCCTTGAGGAGTTGGGCCTCGCCAACCTCGACGCCATCGAGGAGACCGTCCAACGGCACGGCATCGACTGCGAGTTCGAGCGCACCGGGGAGCTGCGGGTCGCCACCGAGCCCTGGCATCTGCCGCTGCTGCGCGAGGGCGCCGCCGCCGCCCGCGACGTCGGCGTCGACCGGACCTTCCTCGACCAGGAGGCCACCCGGGCCCTCGTCGACTCGCCCACCTATCTGGGGGCGTTCTGGAGCCCGAGGGACTTCGCCCTGGTCCATCCGGCCAAGCTGGCCTGGGGGCTGCGCGACACCTGCCTGCGGCTCGGCGTGCGCATCCGCGAGCACTCGCCCGTCACCCGTGTCGAGCGGAGCGCGAAGCCAGCGGGCGCGCTGCGCCTGCACACCCCGTGGGGGTCGGTGCTCGCGCCCCGCGTGGCATGGGGGACGGGCGCCTTCCCCGGGCCGCTGCGGCGGCTGCGCTCCTATGTCGTCCCCGTCTACGACTACGCCATGGTCACCGAGCCGCTGACCGACGAGCAGCTGGCCGCCATCGGCTGGCGCGACCGGCAGGCGCTCGCCGACGCGGGCAACCTGTTCCACTACTACCGGCTGACCGCCGACAACCGCGTCCTGTGGGGCGGTTACGACGCGATCTACCACTACGGCGGCCGGATAGCCGACCGCCTGGACCAGCGGCCGGAGACCTTCCACACCCTCAGCCGGCACTTCTTCGAGACGTTCCCCCAGCTGACGGGGGTGCGCTTCACCCACACCTGGGGTGGCGTGGTGGACACCTCCAGCCGGTTCACCGCGCTCTACGGCACCGCCTACGACGGGCGTTTGGCGTACTCCGTCGGCTACACGGGCCTGGGCGTCGCCGCCACCAGGTTCGGCGCCCGGGTCACGCTCGACCTGCTGCACCGGCGCCGCACCGAGCTGACCGAACTCGCCATGGTGCGCCGCAAACCGCTGCCGTTCCCGCCTGAGCCGCTGCGCTACGTCGGCGTCCAGCTCACCCGCCGCGCCATCGCCCGCGCCGAGGCCGACGGGGGCCGCCGCAACCTGTGGCTGCGCACCCTGGACCGGTTCGGCATGGGGTTCGACTCGTGACACCCCCCGCGCCAGGACATCGTCGGGCGCGGGCCACGAACGGAGACATCCAAGACATGTACCAGTACATCGACGGGGCCAGGGTGGCCGGCAGCGCGCCCGACACCGGCCGGATCGTCGACCCGTCGACCGGCACCGTGCTGGCCGCCCCCGCGCTGGCCTCTCCCGCGGACGTCGACCGCGCGGTCGACGCCGCCCGCCGGGCGTTCCCCGGCTGGTCCCGCGCCACCCCGGGCGACCGCTCCGCCGTCCTGACCAGGGCCGCCGAGCTGCTCTCCGCCCGCGCCGCCGAACTGGCCGCGGCCGAGACGGCGGAGACCGGCAAACCGATCCGGCTGGCCCGCGAGTTCGACGTGCCCGGATCCATCGACAACGTGGCGTTCTTCGCCGGCGCGGCCCGCCAGCTGGAGGGAAAGGCCACCGCCGAGTACTCGGCCGACCACACCTCGTCGGTGCGGCGCGAACCGATCGGCGTGGTCGCCGCCATCGCGCCGTGGAACTACCCGCTCCAGATGGCCGTCTGGAAGGTCCTGCCGGCCATCGCCGCCGGCAACACCGTGGTCCTCAAGCCCGCCGAGACCACCCCCACCACCGCGCTGCGGCTGGCCGAGACCCTCACCGAGGCCGGCCTCCCGCCCGGCGTGGTCAACGTGCTGACCGGCACCGGGCCGACGGCCGGCGCTGCGCTGGTGGCCCACCCCGAGGTGGACGTGGTCTCGTTCACCGGGTCGACCGCCGTCGGCCGCCTGGTGATGGCGGCAGCCGCCACCAGCGGGCCCAAGCGCACCCACCTCGAACTCGGCGGCAAGGCCCCGTTCCTGGTGCATGACGACGCCGACCTGACGGCGGCCGTGCACGGCGCGGTCGCCGGCAGCCTCATCAACGGCGGGCAGGACTGCACGGCGGCGACCCGCGCCCTGGTGCACCGCTCCCGCTACGCCGAGTTCGTCGACGGCGTCGCCGAGCTGTACCGGGCCGTGCGGATCGGCCCGCCGGCCGACGACGCCACCGACCTGGGCTCGCTGATCTCCCTCGCCCACCGCGACCGGGTCGCCGCCCTGGTCGACCGGGCCGGCGACCACGCCCGGATCGTCACCGGCGGCACCGTGCCGGGCGGCGAGCTCGCCCGGGGCGCCTACTACCCGCCGACGCTCGTCGTGGACGTCACCCGGGAGAGCGAGATCGTCCGCCAGGAGGTGTTCGGCCCGGTCCTGACCGTGCAGCCCTTCGACAGCGACGAGGAGGCGCTGCGGCTGGCCAACGACACCCCCTACGGCCTGGCCGCCTCCGTGTGGACGAGGGATGTCTACCGGGCCGCCGAGGCCACCCGGCGGATCGCCGCCGGCTGCGTCTGGGTCAACGACCACATCCCGATCGTCAGCGAGATGCCGCACGGCGGATACCGCGCCTCCGGCTTCGGCAAGGACATGTCCGCCTACTCCTTCGAGGAGTACACCAACGTCAAGCACGTCATGCAGGACCTGACCGCCAGGGACGTCAAACCGTGGCACCGGACCGTCTTCACCCACTGAACCGCGCGGTGCTGTCCGCGATCGAGGAGCGGCTCGACCACGGCACGGCGCGCGGCCTCGCCCACGCCGTGCGGCACGCGATGCGGGACGGCGCGCTCCCACCCGGCACCCGGCTGCCGCCGATCCGTCAGGTCGCCGACCAGCTGGCGCTCTCCCCGACCACGGTCAGCGCCGCCTGGTCGACGCTCGGCGGGGCCGGCGCCATCCGCACCAACGGGCGCGGCGGCACCGTGGTCACCGCCCGCTCCGAACCGGGCCCCGTGCGCTACCGGCAGGCCGTCGGCGGCCCGGCGCCCGCCAGGCTCGACCTCTCGACGGGCATCCCCGACCCCGCGCTCCTGCCCGACCTGAGCCGGGCCTTCGCCCGACTCACCACGGCCGGCGGCGGGTCGAGCTATCTGGACGAGCCGGTGCTGCCCGAGCTGCGCGCCGCCCTGCGCGCCGACTGGCCCGGGCCGCACACCGAGCTGATGGTCACCGACGGCGCCCTGGACGCGCTCGACCAGGTGGCCCGCGTGGTGCTGCGCCCCGGCGACGTGGTGGTGCTCGAAGACCCCTGTTTCCCGCCGCTCGCCGACCTGTTGGAGGCCGGCGGGGTCCGGCTGGTCGGCGTGCCGATGGACGACGAGGGGCTCGACCCGACGGCGCTCGCTGAGGCGCTGCGCCAGCCGACGGCCGCCGTCTTCCTCCAGCCCAGGGCCCAGAACCCCACCGGCGTCTCGATGACGGAACGCCGCGCCGCCCGGCTGGCCCGGCTGGTCAGGGACGCCGGCGCGCTGGTCGTCGAGGACGACTCGGCTGGCGCCGTGGCCACGACGCCGCCGCTGACCCTGGCCCGCTGGCTGCCGGAGAGCACCGTGCACATCCGCAGCTTCTCCAAGTCCCACGGCCCCGACCTGCGGTTGGCCGCGATGAGCGCCCCCGCCACGCTGACCGGCGACCTGCTGGCGCGGCGCCAGCTGGGACAGGGCTGGAGCAGCCGCGTCCTCCAGCGGGTGCTGGCCACGCTGCTCACCGATCCCGCCTCCCGCGCCCAGGTGGCGGCGGCCCGCGCCACCTACGCGGCGCGCCGCCTGGCGCTGCTCGACGCGCTGGCGGCGGCCGGCATGCCGCCGCTCGACCGGGCGGCGGACGGCGTCAACCTGTGGCTGCCGGTCCGCGACGAGGCCGTCGCGGTCGCCCGGCTCGCCGCCGAGGGGCTGCTCGCCGCCCCGGGGGCCCCGTTCCGGCTGCGCCCTGGCGCCACCCCCCATCTGCGGGTCACCGCCGGCCTGGTGCGCCAACCCGAGGCGGTGGCCAGGGCGTTGGCCACCGCCTCGGGACTCGCGGAAGATCAGCCGGCGACCGTGTAGCGGTCCGTCACGGTCAGCGCCTGATCCAGGATCTCAAGCCCCTCCCGCACCTCGTCGGCCGACACGGTGCAGGGCGGCACCACATGGGTGCGGTTGAAGTGCGTGAACGGCCACAGCCCGGCCTCGCGACAGCGCGCGGCGAACCGCGCCATCGGCTCGGCGGCGGCGCCCGACGCGTTGAACGGCACCAGCGGCTCCCTGGTCTCCCGGTCCCGCACCAGCTCCACGGCCCAGAAGACGCCGAGCCCCCGCACGTCCCCCACCGACGGATGCCGCCGAGCCAACGCGCGCAGCCCGGGGCCGATCACCTCGTCGCCCAGCCGCCGCACATGCGCCAACAGCCCCTCCTCCCGGAAGACGTTGATCGAGGCGATCGCCGACGCGCAGGCCAACGGGTGCCCCGAGTACGTCAGTCCCCCCGGATAGGGCCGCTCGGCGAAGGTGTCGGCGACCGCGTCGGAGAGCACCACGCCACCCAGCGGCACATAGCCGGAGTTGACGCCCTTGGCGAAGGTGATCAGATCGGGCACCACGCCCCAGGCGTCCACGGCGAACCACTCGCCGCACCGTCCGAATCCGGCCATCACCTCGTCCGCGATCAGCAGGATGCCGAACTCGTCGCACAGCGCCCGCACCCCGGCGAGATAGCCCGGCGGCGGCACCAGGACGCCGTTGGTGCCGACGACCGTCTCCAGCAGCACGGCGGCCACCGTGTGCGGGCCCTCCACCTCGACGGTGGCCCGCAGATGGGCCAGCGCCCGCTCCGACTCCTCCGCCTCCGACGTCGCGTGGAACGCGGACCGGTAGGGATAGGGCCCCCAGTAGTGCACCACGCCGGGGGAGCCCGGCTCGGATGGCCAGCGGCGCGGGTCCCCGGTCAGCGCGATGGCGCCAGCCGTCGCCCCGTGGTAACTCCGGTACGCCGCGAGGACCTTGTGCCGTCCGGTGTGCAGCCGCGCCATCCGGACGGCGTTCTCGTTGGCCTCGGCGCCGCCGTTGGTGAAGAACACCTTGTTCAGTCCCGGCGGCGCCACCTCGGCGATGAGCCGCGCCGCCTCGCCACGCGCCTCGTTGGCGAAGCCGGGCGCCAGCGTGGTCAACCGGCCGGCCTGCTCAGCGATGGCGGCCACCAACGCGGGGTGCTGGTAGCCGATGTTGACGTTGACCAGCTGCGAGGAGAAGTCCAGATAGCGGCGCCCCGACAGGTCCCAGAAGTAGGAGCCGCTGGCCCGCGCCACCGGCAGCGGGTCGATCAGGTCCTGCGCCGACCAGGAGTGGAAGACATGCGCCCGGTCCAGGCGCCGCACCCGCTCCTCGACACTCTCGGCGCCCGGCTCGCGCCCGGCACCGGCTTCGGAAGGGGCTGGGGAATCGGCTTCGGTCATGGCGGAACTCCTCACCTGGTCTGCGGAAAGCCCAGGTCGACGGACGAGGTGGCCGGGTCGGGCCAGCGCGTGGTCACGACCTTGGCGCGGGTGTAGAACGACAGCCCCTCGGGCCCGTACATATGGACATCGCCGAAGAGCGACGCCTTCCAGCCACCGAACGAGTAGGAGCCGATCGGCACCGGAAGCGGCACGTTGACGCCCACCATGCCGATCTGGGCCTCCTCGGTGAAGCGCCGCGCCGCGCCGCCGTCCCGGGTGAACACGGCCGTGCCGTTGCCATAGGGGTTCGCGTTGACCAACTCCACGGCCTCGTCGAAGGTGTCCACCCTGACCACGGAGAGCACCGGACCGAAGATCTCGTCCTGGTAGACGCTCATCTCCGGAGTCACATGGTCAAGAAGCGTCGTGCCGAGGAAGAAACCCGGCGCGGGTGCCGGGGCCGTCCGCCCGTCGGCCACCACCGTCGCGCCCTGCGCCTCGCCGGCCGCCACATAGCCGGCGACCCGGTCCCGGTGCTCCCTGGTGATCAACGGGCCCATGTCCACACCGAGGCGCACCTCGGGCAGCCGCTCGCCGATCGCCCGCACCAGCGCGTCACCGATCCCGCCGACCGCCACCGCGACCGAGAGCGCCATGCACCGCTCGCCGGCCGACCCGTAGGCGGCCGACACGAGGGCGTCGGCCGCCACGTCGACATCGGCGTCCGGCAGCACCACCGCGTGGTTCTTCGCCCCGCCCAACGCCTGGACCCGCTTGCCCTGGTCCGTCCCCGTCCGGTGGACGTGCCGGGCCACCGGCGTCGAGCCGACGAAGCTCACCGCCGCCACATCCGGGTGCCGCAGCAGCGCGTCCACCGTCTCCCCGTCGCCCTGGAGGACGTTGAACACGCCGTCGGGCAGCCCGGCCTCCTGCCAGAGCCGCGCCAGGAACAGCGCGGCCGACGGCACCTTCTCGCTCGGCTTCAACAGGAACGCGTTGCCGGCGGCGATCGCGTTGCCGCACATCCACAGCGGCACCATCGCGGGGAAGTTGAACGGGGTGACGCCGACGACCACCCCGAGCGGCTCCCGCACGCTGTGCACATCGACGCCGGTCGCCGCCCTGGCCGAGTGGTCGCCCTTCAACAGGTGGGGCACGCCGGCGGCGAACTCGATGTTCTCAAGCCCCCGGCGCACCTCGCCCACCGCGTCGGCGTGCACCTTGCCGTGCTCGGCCACGATGACCGAGGCGAGTTCATCGGTGTGCCGGTGCAGCAGCTCCCGGAACGCGAAGAGGACGGCGGCGCGGCGCGAGAGCGAACTGCCGCGCCAGGCCGACGCGGCGCGCACGGAGTCGGCGACCGCCGCCGTCACATCGTCGGCCGAGGCCAGCGTGGTCTCGCCGGTCCGCTCGCCGGACGTGGGATCGTGCACGGGCGCGCCGCGCCCCGAGGTGCCGGCTCGCGTCGCGCCCGAGATCCAGTGGGTGATGAGCTTGGTCATACCCGAATCCTGGGCGCGCCGACGGCATCGGTTCAACGCCCCTATGTGCTGTCACAAACCGCGCGCCGGTTCAGCTCGCCACCTGGACGAGGGCGTGGCTGCCGCCGGTGCGCCAGGGCGCTTCGGCGGTGTCGGCGCTGTCCAGGGCCGCCAGGGTCTCCGGGGTGAGGCCGACGATCACATCGGACTTGAGGGTGCGCAGCGCGGCGACCGGCCCGGGGAAGGCGGCGGTTCGCGCGGCGAACGGCGAGGTCGCCGGCCAGCGGCGATCGCCCACCAGGCGGCGGTAGTTGAGGTCGCCCTTGACGATCGTCAGGTCGGCGCCCGCGAGTTGGCGCCGCAGGTCGTCCGGCATCCCGTCGAAGGGCAACGGCGCGCAGAGGAAGGGGTGCGCGTCGACGGTCAGCCGGCCGGTGGCGACGGCCGCCCAGAGCCGTTCGCCGACCGCCCCCGCCTGCCCGGGCGCGGCGCGCAGCCGGCGCAGCGCGGCGACCACGTCCGCCGTGGTCGCGTCGGACACGTAGTACGGCACCGGCTTGATGTGCAGCGCCACGCGCGCCGCGCCGCCCTCGTCGAGCAGGTGGTCGATCAGCACCAGGTCGGGGACGAGCTCCCGGCCCGCGTTGTCCGCGACGAACGCCACCTCGGCCGGCGCCCTCCCGTCCAGCAGGGACCAGAGCGCCGCCTGGTCGTCGGCGACCAGCGGCGCGTCCCCCGCGCCGCCGCCGGTGGCGGCGCCACCGGCGGCGAAGCTGAGGTCGGCGCGGTTGCCCCAGAGCGAGGCGCCCAGCAGCGCCGCCCGCCGCTCCCCGGCGGGCCGCCCCACCAGCTGGTCCAGGGCCGCGAGCTCGGCGTCGACGGCCGCGCCCTCCAGCTCGGCCGCCTTGGCGGGCCCGAACGGGTCGACGCCGCGCCAGGGCCCCGGGCCGAAGTAGTCGACGGCGGACAGGAGTTGGCGGTAGAAGTAGCTCTCGGCCCAGAGGAAGGGCACCTCCGGCCAGGGCCGCCCGAAGTGCGGGCGCCCCCAGACGTCCCACGCCGCCCGGTCGTGCGCTTCCGGCGCCGGCGGTTCGACGACTCCCTCGGTGATCTCCACCAGCAGCGTGTCCAGCGCCCGGTGGTGCGCCGGCGGCCTGGGCAGGGCGTCCCGCACCTGCTGGACGATCGCCGGGTTCCGGCGGGTGAGGACGCCATGGGCGAACGATCCCGGCGGGTTGCCCAGGATCACGGGCGCTTCGTCTGTTCCTGACACGCTGTCGTTCCCTCCGGGGGCGCGGGCGGGGCCGCCGGTCAGTCTCGCAGCACCCGGGCGTGCCGACCGGTCCGAGGGGGCCGAGCCGTCCGAGCCGGTCAGGAGAACGAGTCGAGGCGCACCTTCGCCGGATCGGGCCCGCCGCGTCGGCCGCCGTCCAGGGCGTCGACGGCCGCGACCTCGTCGTCGGTCAGGGCGAAGTCGAACACGTCGAAGTTCTCCTTGACACGGTGTTCCTTGACCGACTTGGGGATGGCGCTCAGACCGTGTTCGAGGTGCCAGCGCAGCAGCACCTGCGCCGGGGTCTTGCCGTACTTCTCGGCGATGTCGACGACCGTGGGCGAGCGCAGCGGGTCGGTTCCCTGGTCGGCTCCGCCGCCGTAGCGGTTGACGCCGCCGATCGGGGACCACGACTGGGTGACGATCCCGAAGCGTGCGTCGAACTCGCGCAACTCCCGCTGGATGAACAGCGGATGCAGCTCCACCTGGTTGACGGCCGGGACGATCTCGGTGCGCTCCATCAGCCGCGTCAGGTCCTCGGTCCCGCTGTTGCAGACGCCGATGGCGCGGACCCGGCCGTCGGCCAGCAGCTTCTGCGCCGCCTCGTAGGCGGCCACGGTCGTGTCGAAGGCGGACGGGACCGGCCAGTGCAGCAGGTACAGGTCCACGTAGTCCAGGGCGAGTTTGGCCAGGCTGCGGTCGAAGGCGCGCAACGCCTCGTCGTAGCCGTAGTCGGTCAGCCACAGCTTGGTCGTCACGAACACCTCCTCCCTGACCACGTCGGAGCGGCGCAGGCCCTCGCCGACCTCCGTCTCGTTGCCGTAGGCGGCGGCGGTGTCGATCAGCCGGTAGCCCTCCCGCAGCGCGGCCTCCACGGCCGGCACGGTCTGCTCCGGCGGGCTCTGGTACACACCGAGGCCGAGGGCCGGCATCCCGACGCCGTTGTTGAGCTGGAGAACGGGCGCGAACGTGGTCATGGCGCTCCTGTCAGGGAGGGGGACGGCCGACGGAGGGGACATGTCCACCCTGCGGCAGCCGGCCGCCCGCTGCGACCGGAGTGGCGGCCTGGTACGCCAACCGGACGATGGGCCCGTCCGTCCCCCGGGCGCGTTCCCGGCGATCTTCCACCGGACGTTCCAGCGGACGTTCCAGCGGTCGGTCAGCGGCGCCACGTTGCCTGTGGGCGGGGCCCGGACGGCGGGTCCCTGGTGGACGAGCAGGAGTGGAGAGCCGGATGGGACAGCTGACTGACAGGGGCCCGAGCCGACGGCTGGCGGTGGGTGCTGCGGCGGGGCTCGCCGTCGGCGGCCTGGCGGCGACGGCCGGCACCGCGCGGGCGGCCGAAGGGGACGGCGGCGGCGGTGGCGGCGGCCGGTACGAGGGCAGGTCGGTGCTGATCACGGGCGCGACCTCCGGCATCGGGCGGGCCGCAGCGGTCGCCTTCGCCCGGGAGGGCGCCCGCGTCGCCTTCTGCGGGCGCCGGGCGGAGCTCGGCCGCGCGGTGGAGCGCGAGATCAGGGCGAGCGGCGGCGAGGCCACCTATGTCGAGGCCGACGTGCGCCGCCCGGACGACGTGCGCTCCTTCGTGGACCGGGCGGTCGACCGCTACGGCGGCCCGGACATCGCGCTCAACAACGCGGGCATCCAGCTCCCGTTCACCGATCTGCACGAGGTGACGGTCGAGGAGTGGGACGAGGTCGCCGGCACCAACATCCGGGGCGTCTTCCTCGCCCTGAAGTACCAGATCCCGCACATGCGGGCGGCCGGCGGCGGGGTCATCCTGATCACCGGGTCGAGCAACCAGTTCGCGACCAGGAATGGGCTCGGCTCCTACACGGCGGCCAAGAACGGCGTGACCGGCCTCGTCCAGGCCGCCGCCCTGGAGAACGCGGCCCACGGCATCCGCGTGGTCGCCATCGCGCCGGGGATGACGGACACGGAGATGCTCGACGTGCACCGTCCCGAGGGCCTGACGGACGAGGAGTGGGCGGCGACCAAGGCGGTCTTCGCCGAGCAGGGCGTGGACGCGCTGAAGCGGATGGCCGCGCCCGAGGAGATCGCCGCCGTGGCGCTCGCCCTGGCCTCGGACGCCTTCTCCTACCAGACGGGCACCACCGTCTCCGTCGACGGCGGTCAACTCGCCGGGCTCTGACGCCCTGCTCTGACGCCCTGCTCTGAGGCCCCGCTCAGCGGCCCGTGCGGTGGGCCAGCACGGCGGCCTGTGCCCGGTCGCGGCAGCCCGTCTTGGCCAGCAGCCGGCTGACATGGCTCTTGACGGTGTGCTCGGAGACGGTGAGCCGGGCGGCGATCTCGGCGTTGCTCAGGCCCTCCCCGATGAGGGCCAGCACATCCCGCTCGCGCGGGGTGAGCGTGGCCAGCAGCTCCGCTCGCGCCGGGTCCCGCGTCCGGGCCGCGCGCGCCTCGGCGTAGCCACGGATCAGCCGTCCGGCGACGCTGGGGCTGAGCGCGCCGTCGCCCGCGGCGGTGGCGCGTACCGCGGCGGTGATCTCCTCGTAGGCCGCGCTCTTCAGCAGGAAGCCGGCGGCCCCGGTGCTGAGCGCCTCGTCGACATACTCGTCCAGGTCGAAGGTGGTGAGCACCAACACCCTGGTGGTGGCGAGCAGTTCGCGCTCCGCGAGGCGGGCGAGGGTCCACAGCCCGTCGCGTACCGGCATCCGCACGTCCAGCATCAGGACGTCGGGCCGCAGGTCGGTGACGAGGCGCAGCGCGTGCTCGCCGTCGCCGGCGGTGCCGACGACGACCAGGTCGGGCTGGGTGTGCAGCATCAGCCGCAGCCCGTCCCTGACGACCCGCTCGTCGTCGGCGATCACCACCCGCACCCGGCGATCGGTGTCGGTGGGCGCTGGGGAGCCGGGCGGTTCAGACACGGGGTTCCTCCGGGGTCGGCAGCGTGGCGGTGACCTCGAACCCGCCGTCCTCGGCCGGTGCGGCGGCCAGCGCGCCGCCCAGCGCGGTGACCCGTTCCCGCAGCCCGATCAGGCCGCTGCCGGCGCCGGGCGTCGGCGTGTGGCCGGCCGGTGGGGCGCCGCAGTGCACGCCGAGGCGCGCCAGACCGTCGGCGACCTGGCCCGCCAGCGTGACGGGCGCCCCGGGCGCGTGGCGGCGGGCGTTGGCCAGGCACTCCTGGAACAGCCGGTAGGCGGCGAGTTGCGCCGGCTTGCCGAGCCGGTCCAGCTCGAGGGCCAGGCGCAGCAGGACGGGGGTGCCGGCCCGCTCGGCCTCGCGCACCAGCGCCGGCAGCCCGCCGAGGTCGGGCGCCGGGCCGCGCGGCGCGGCCCGGCCGGTCTCGTCCCGCAGCACGCCGAGGAGTTCGCGCATCTCGGCGGTGGCCCGGCGCCCGGCGGCGGCCATCGCGTCGATGTCCTCGCGGGCCCAGGGCGGCAGTTCGCCGGCCCTGGCGCGCAGCGTCTCGGCGTGCACCACCAGCAGCGTCAGCGAGTGCGCCGCGACATCGTGCATGTCGCGGGCGATGCGCCCCCGTTCGGCGGCGGCGGCGCGCTCGGCGTGGAGCCGCTGGTCGCGCTGCGCGTCGTCCGCGCGGCGCTCGGCGGCGGCGAGCAGATCGCGCCGCCCGCGCGTGGCCAGGCCCAGTGCCCAGGCCGCCGGCAGCGGCGCGACCAGCGCCAGCACGTCCGAGCCGCCGCGCCAACCGTCGGGCGCCGTCGCGTGGTTGACGCCGACGCCGATCAGGGTCAGCGCCGCCCCGCCGGCCAGCGCCAGCACCGAGCGGCGCGGCGGCGTGTGGGCACCGACGGCGTAGAGCGCGAAGGCGAGCGGCAGCACGGCCAGCGGGCTCAGCTTGGTCTCCGAGGCGGCCAGCACCACCTCGGCGGTCGCCAACGCGGTGAGCAGGCAGCCGAGCGCGGTCAGCGGCCAGCGCCGGCGGACGGTGAGCGCGACGGCGGCCACCGCGCAGTAGAGCCCGAGGCCCAGCCAGGCGGCGCCCGAGGTGTCGGTGGTGGCCTGGTCGATCAGCGCTGGCACCAGCGCGGCCGGCACGATCGCCGCGTCGGCGGGGCCCGCCGCGCGGCGGGGCTCGGACGCGTCGGACACGGCGGCCTCCGTTCACCACCGATCCGGGCGGCGGTTCCGTTCGGTTCGGTACCGCGAGCCTATGCGGAGGGCGCGCCGCTCCGCCTCACTCCCGGGAGTGCCCCCGTCGCCCCCGGCTGGTCCTCGGGAGTGAGAGCGCGCGGCCTGGGTGCGTCCCCCTCGGCGATGCCGGGGACCGGGCGCGGCGGGCCCAATGGGGGCATGACCGATCCAGCCCCCGCTCCCGCCCCCGCCACCAGCCGTCTCGGCCGGCTGCTGCGCCGCGCCAAATGGCCGCTGCTGATCGCCTGGTTGGCGCTGGCCGCGTTGGCGACCTCGTTCGCCGCGAACCTGGACGAGGTGCTGCGGGACGACTCGGCCGCCTATCTGCCGTCGGGGTTCGAATCGAGCGAGGTGGCCAGGCTGGCCGAGCCCGACCCCGAGCATCCGGACGCGGAGACCGCCCTGGTGGTGCACAGCAGGGAGGACGGGGCCGGGCTGACGGTCGAGGACCGCCGGGCCGTCGAGGCGGATCTGGCGGCGGTGGCCGGCGCGCCCGTGGAGGGGGCGGGCGCGCCGGGCCCCGTGCGGCTGTCGGACGACGGGCGGGCAGCGCTCTTCCCCGTGGTGGTCCAGCCGGCGGAGGCCGGCGACGACACCGTCGACGAGGCGGTCGCCGCGCTGCGGTCCCTGCTGGCGGAGCGCGAACGGCCGGCCGGTCTCACGGCGCGGGTGGCGGGCGAGGCCGCCCTCGGCGTGGACAACAGCGGCGGGGACGTGGACACGCCGCTGCTGCTCACCTCCATGGCGATCGTCGCCGCGCTGCTGCTGCTCACCTACCGCAGCCCGGTGCTGTGGCTGGTGCCGCTGTTCGCCGCGCTGGTCGCGGTGTTGACGGCCAGGGGCGTCGCCTACGGCCTGGCCGAGGCGGGGCTGGCCGTGACGGAGCTGTCGTCGGCGATCCTGATCGTCCTGGTCTTCGGGACGGCGACGGACTACGCGCTGCTGCTGCTCAACCGCTACCGGGAGGAGTTGGCCCAGGTCACCGACCGGCACGAGGCGATGGCCGAGGCGCTGCGCCGCACCACGCCCGCGATCCTGGCCAGCGCCGGCACGGTGATCGCCGGCCTGCTCTGTCTGCTGGTCGCCGACCTGGCCGGGTTGCGCGGGCTCGGGCCGGTCGCGGCGGCCGGCGTCGCGGTGGCGATGCCGGCGATGCTGACGCTGCTCCCCGCGCTGCTGCTCTGCGGCGGGCGGTGGCTGCTGTGGCCGCGGGCGCCGCGTCCCGGCCGGCCGGCCGGCACCGACCGGCACCGTCTCTGGGGCGCGGTGGGGCGGGCCGTGGTGCGCCGGCCCCGCCGGTACGCGCTGCTGGTCACGGCGGGGCTGGCGCTGGCCGTGTGGGGGCTGACCGGGCTGCGGGTGAGCGCCGATCCGGTGGACAAGGTGCCGCCGGGCGCCGAATCGGTCGCCGGGCAGGAGGTGTTGGCCGCGCACTTCCCCGACGGCGTGGCGGCGCCGCTGACCGTGGTGCTGCCGCCGGGCGCCGACGACGACCTGCTGGAACGCGCCGGGCGGGTGGTCGCGGATGACGCCAGGGTCGCCGGCGTCTCGGCGGGCGACGAGGTGGCGGGGCGGCCCACGCTGCGCGTCGAGCTCGCCGTCGACCCCTATGGGAACGAGGCCGGTTCGGCCGTCGACACGCTCCGCGCCGAGCTGGCGGAGGTGTCCGACGGGGTGCTGGTCGGCGGGATGCCGGCGGTCCAACAGGACTACCGGGACGCGGCGTTGGCCGACACCAAGCGGATCGTGCCGCTCGTCCTGCTGGCCGTCACCCTGGTGCTGGCGCTGCTGCTGCGGTCGTTGGTCGCGCCGCTGGTGCTGATGGCCGCCAACGTGCTGTCGTTCGCTGCCTCGTTGGGCCTGGCCACGCTGGTGTTCACGCATGTCCTCGGCTTCGGCGGGGTGGCCGCCGACCTGTTCGTCTATATCTTCGTGTTCCTGGTGGCGCTGGGCGTGGACTACACGATCTTCCTGATGGAGCGGATCCGGGAGGAGCGGCGGCAGGTGCCGAACACGGAGGCGGTGCGGCGGGGCGTCACCGCGACGGGCGGGGTGATCACCGCGGCCGGACTGGTGCTGGCGGGCACGTTCGCGGCGCTGGGACAGATCCCGGATGTGACGGTGGCCGAGGTCGGCATCGCGGTGGCGATCGGCGTCCTGGTGGACACCCTGCTGGTGCGTTCGCTCCAGGTGCCGGCGTTCGTCACGCTGTTGGGCGACCGCACCTGGTGGCCGGGCCGGAGGGGCTGAGCGCTCAGTCGCAGAGCGGGCAGCCGGGGGTGCGCGCGCCGGCGGTGAGGGTGGGGCCGGAAGCCGTCGGAGCTGCCGGGGCCGCCGGAGCCGCCGGGGCTTGCGGGGTGAGTGCCATCCGGAGCCGTCCGCAGGCGCAGCGGCTCCAGCTGACGGTGCCCTCGCTGGTGGCGTGCCGGGAGAGTTCGGTGGCGGCGGGCGACTGGTCCTCGGGGTTGGTCGGCGTGCTCGCCGTGGGGATCGTCGTGGTCATGGGGAAAGTCTGGCCGGGGCAACCGTGTACGTCCATTGCACGTTTCCCCGGTCGTATGTGCAAAATGACTGTATGATTGATCTGCGGCGAGTTCAGGTGCTCAGGGCCGTCCACCAGCACGGAACGGTGACGGCCGCGGCTGCCGCACTCCATCTCACCCCCTCCGCCGTCTCCCACCATCTGCGGGAACTGGCCAAGGAGTTGCGGGTCCGGCTGGTCGAACCGCAGGGGCGCCGCATCCGGCTCACCGGTGCCGCGCATCTGGTGATCGAACACGGCGACCGGCTGCTCGCCGGCTGGGAGGAGGCCGAGTCGGCCCTGGAGTCCTACCGCGCCGGAGAGGCGGGCCTCCTGCGCATGTGCGGGTTCCCCAGCGCGGTGGCCAACCTGATCACCCCGGCCGTCGCGCTGCTCGCCAGGACCCACCCGGGGCTCCGCGTCCAGGTCGCCGAATGCGAGACGGTCGACGGCTTCGACATGCTGATGTCCACCCACGCCGATATCGCGCTGCTCGCCCCCTCAGCCGACTTCCCCGACCAGGGAGACGCACGGTTCGACCAACTGCCGCTGGTCGACGACCCGTTGGACCTGATGGTCGGCGCCGACCACCCGCTGGCCACCCGTTCCTCCGTCGCCCTGGAGGAACTCGCCGACGAGGACTGGGTGTTGCCCGCGCCCGGCACCTGCGACCACCACCAGCGGGTGCTGGTCTTCTGCGCCGTCGCCGGCTTCACCCCGCGCGTGGTCCACTCCGTCAAGGAGTGGTACGCCATCTCGTCGCTGATCAGCCACGGCCTGGGCATCTCGCTCTTCCCCCGGCTCGCCGAGTTCCCGCCCAGCCACCGCGTGGTCCGCGTCCCCATCGCCGGCGAACGAGGACTGGCCCGCCGCATCCTCAGCTGCGTACGCAGCGGCAGCCGCGCCCACCCCCTCGTCCGCCACGGCCTCGCCGCCCTTGAGGAGGCCGTCGCCGCCCACCCGTTGCTCGCCGGGACCGCCCCCGACCTCCGTCCGGCGCGTCCGGCGCCGGGGCACGTCCGGATCGCGTAGGACATCGCGTAGGACAGGGCCGCGCGCCGCACCGAAGGAGCCGGTAAACGTCGAACCCCGCACGGGGGAACTGGTTAGGATGCCTGGCAGAACCTGTTCGGGCGACCTCCCGAGCAGCGCACACGTGGGGTCATACGGGGGCTGACATGACCGTAACGTCGGGCAATTCTATGCGGGGGGACGGCATTTCGGGGGAAGCCGTCGCCGTGGTGGGGCTGGCGTGCCGGCTGCCGGGGGCCCCGGATCCGGACGCCCTCTGGCGCCTGCTGCGCGATGGTCGCAGCGCCGTGGGCCAACCCCCGGCCGACCGCCCCGGGTTGGGCCCCGGCGGCTATCTGGAGGCCCCCGACCGCTTCGACGCCGCGTTCTTCGGCATCAGCCCGCGCGAGGCCGCCACGCTCGACCCGCAGCAGCGGCTCGCCCTCGAACTCGGCTGGGAGGCCCTGGAGAACGCCGGCATCACCCCCGCCGCACTCGCCGGCGGCGATGTCGGCGTCTTCGTGGGCTCGGACGCCGACGACTACGCGGCGCTGCTGCACCGCCTCGGCCCCGACGCCGCCACCCACCACACGGCGACCGGCACGCACCGGGCCCTGATCGCCAACCGCCTCTCCCACACCCTGGGCCTGACGGGCCCCAGCATGGCCGTCGACACCGGCCAGTCGTCCTCCCTGGTCGCCGTCCACCAGGCCTGCCTCAGCCTGCGCGCCGGCGAGTCCACGCTGGCCATCGCCGGCGGCGTCCACCTCAACCTCGCCGAGGAGACCGCCCTCGGCGTCCGCGCCTTCGGCGCCCTCTCGCCCACCGGCCGCTGCCACACCTTCGACGAACGGGCCGACGGCTATGTGCGGGGCGAGGGCGGCGGCCTCGTCGTCCTCAAGCCGCTGGCCGCCGCGCTCGCCGACGGCGACACCGTGCACGGCGTCATCCTCGGCAGCGCCGTCAACAACGACGGCGGCGGCGACGGACTCACCCTGCCCCGACAGCGCGCCCAACAGGACTGCGTCCAAAGGGCACACCGCCGCGCCGGCGTCGCCCCGACCGACGTCGCCTATGTCGAGCTGCACGGCACCGGCACCCGCGCCGGCGACCCCGTCGAGGCCGCAGCGCTGGGCGCCGCGCTCGGCGCGGCACGCCCGGCCGACGCGCCGCTGCCGGTCGGCTCCGTGAAGACCAACATCGGCCACCTCGAAGGCGCCGCCGGCGTCGCGGGGCTGCTCAAGGCCCTGCTGTCGCTGCGCCACCGCGCGATACCCCCCAGCCTCAACTTCGCCACCCCGCACCCCGACATCCCCCTCGAAACGCTGAACCTGCGCGTCCCCACCGCGCTGTCCCGCCTACCCACCGACGACGATGACGACCGGCGGGCACCCGTCGCCGGGGTCAGCTCCTTCGGCATGGGCGGCGTCAACTGCCATCTGGTGCTGGCCGCGGCGCCCCCCACCGAACCGGCGGAAGAGCCCCGCGGCGACGCCACGCCGGGCCCCGTGCCCTGGCCGCTCTCCGCCGCCTCACCGGCCGCGCTGCGCGCCCAGGCCGCCCGCCTCGCCGACCATCTGGCCGCCCACCCCGACCAGCCCGCCGGGGACATCGCCCACACCCTCGCCACCGCGCGCACCCACCTGCCGCACCGCGCCGTCCTGGTCGCCGCCGACCGCGCGGACGCCGCACGGGCGGCCACCGCCCTCGCCGAGGGGCGGCCGGCCCCCGGCCTGGTCACCGACACCGCCGCCGAACCCGCCGGCCTCGGCCTGCTGTTCACCGGGCAGGGCAGCCAACGCGCAGGCATGGGCCTGGAGTTGCGCGCCGCGTCGGCGACGTTCCGCACCGCCTACGACGCCGCCTGCGCCGCCGTCGACCACCACCTCGACCGGCCCGTCCAACAGGTGATCGCCGACCACCCCGACTCCCTGGACCGCACCGAATACGCCCAGCCGGCCCTCTTCGCCCTGGAAACCGGCCTGTTCCACCTCGTCACCTCCTGGGGCCTCACCCCCGACGCGCTCCTCGGCCACTCCGTGGGCGGCGTCAGCGCCGCCCACGCCGCCGGCGTCCTCTCCCTCGCCGACGCCGCCCACCTGGTCACCGCGCGCGGACGGCTGATGCAGGCGCAACGCGACGACGGCGAGATGGTCGCCATCGAGGCGACCGAGGACGAGATACGCGCCAGCCTCGCCAGCGAGGAGCACCACACGGCGCTCGCCGCCGTCAACGGCCCGAACGCCGTGGTGATCTCGGGCGACGCGGAGACCGTGACCCGGATCGCCGTTCACTGGCGCGAACGTGGCCGTCGCACCAAACGCCTCACCACCTCGCACGCCTTCCACTCGCCCCATCTGGACGGCATGCTCGCCGAGTTCGGCGAGATCGCCGCCGGCCTCGCCTTCCACGCCCCCCGGCTGCCGCTGATCTCCGACCTCACCGGCGAACCGGCCGACCCGCACGCGATCACCACCCCCGAGTACTGGGTCGACCAGGCCAGAAGGCCCGTCAGGTTCGCCGACGGAGTCCGCCACGCCCACACGGCCGGCGCCCGCGTCTTCCTCGAACTCGGCCCCGGCGCCGTGCTCTCCGCTCTCGGCCGCGCCTGCCTCCCCGACGACGCGGGGGCCGCGTTCGTCCCGCTGCTCCGCGCCGACCAGCCGGAGCCGGAGACCGCGGCCACGGCCGCCGCCCGCCTCCACGCACGCGGCCAGGCGCTCGACTGGTCCGCCTTCCCCTTCGCCGAGGACCGCGCGCCCCGCCGGGTGCCGCTGCCCACCTACGCCTTCCAACGGGACCGCCACTGGCTCCCGGCCGGCGGCGCCGCTCTTCCCACTGTGGACCCAACACCGGCGCCCGCTACGGGCGTTGAGATGGACGTCGCGGTGGGCTTCGACGCGCTGACCAGGGTCAGGCAGGAGACCGCCGCCGTCCTCGGGCACGCTTCGGCGGACGCCGTGGTGGACGGCGCCACCTTCCGCGATCTGGGCTTCGACTCCTTCATGGCCGTCGAACTCCGCGACCGGCTCGCCACCGACGCCCGCCACCCGCTGCCCAGCACCGTCCTCTTCGACTACCCGACGCCCGCCGCGCTCGCGGACTACCTGGCCAACGGCGCGGCCCAACCCGCCGCGCCCCGGGCACGAATCCCGGCCGCCGACGAGCCGATCGCGATCGTGGCGATGGGCTGCCGCTACCCGGGCGGCGTGGACTCGCCGGAGGCGCTGTGGCGGCTGGTCGCCGAGGGCGGCGACGCGGTCGCGCCGTTCCCCATCGACCGGGGCTGGGACCTGGAACGCCTCGAAGGCGCCGCCGTGCGGGAGGGCGGATTCCTCGACGGCGCGGCCGAGTTCGACGCCGAGCTGTTCGGGATCTCGCCGCGTGAGGCCCTGGCGATGGATCCGCAGCAGCGGTTGCTGTTGGAAACGTCCTGGGAGACGTTCGAGCGGGCCGGTATCGATCCGCGGTCGCTGCGCGGCCGGGACGTCGGCGTCTTCATCGGCGCCACCGCTCAGGACTACGGCCCCCGTCTGCACGAGTCCACCGACGAGATCGGCGGCCACCGCCTGACGGGGATCACCCCCAGCGTCGCCTCGGGCCGGATCGCCTACACCTTCGGGCTTGAGGGCCCGGCGGTGACGGTGGACACGGCGTGTTCGTCGTCCCTGGTGGCGCTGCACCTGGCGGCTCAGTCGCTGCGCAACGGCGAATGCGCGATGGCCCTCGCCGGCGGCGTGACGGTGATGTCGACGCCCGGCATGTTCGTGGAGTTCAGCCGGCAGCGGGGGCTGTCGCCCGACGGCCGCTGCAAGGCGTTCGCGGAGGCGGCGGACGGCACGGGTTGGGCCGAGGGCGTCGGAGTGCTGGTGCTGCGCCGCCTCGCGGACGCCCGGCGGGACGGCCAGCGGGTGTTGGCGGTGGTTCGCGGGTCGGCGGTGAACCAGGACGGGGCGAGCAACGGTCTGACGGCGCCGAGTGGTCTGGCTCAACAGCGGGTGATTCGGGCGGCGTTGGCGGGTGCGGGGTGGTCGGCGGCCGAGGTGGACGCGGTGGAGGCGCATGGCACGGGCACCACCCTCGGTGATCCGATCGAGGCGCAGGCGCTGTTGGCGACGTATGGGCAGGAGCGGTCGGCGGAACGGCCGTTGTGGTTGGGGTCGTTGAAGTCGAATATCGGTCATGCGCAGGCGGCGGCGGGTGTCGGTGGTGTGATCAAGATGGTGCAGGCGATGCGGCATGGGGTGTTGCCGCGCACGTTGCATGTGGATGAGCCGTCGTCGCATGTGGACTGGGAGTCGGGGGCGGTGCGGCTGCTGACCGAGGAGGTCGACTGGCCGGCGGGCGACCGGCCGCGTCGGGCGGCCATCTCGTCCTTCGGCGTCAGCGGGACCAATGCGCATCTGTTGATTGAGCAGGCGCCGGTGGTGGAGCCCGACCCGGCGGTTACGGAGCTGCCGGTGGTGCCGTTGGTGGTGTCGGGTGCGGATGCGGGTGCGGTGGACGCGCTGGTGGAGCGGGTGCGGGGGTTGGGTTCTTCGGTGGATGTGGGGTGGTCGTTGGCGAAGGGGCGGGCCGCGTTGGGTGAGCGGGCGGTGGTGTTGGGTTCCGAGGTGGTGCGTGGCGCGGTGGCTCCTGGTGCGGGTCGGGCGGTGTTTGTGTTCCCGGGTCAGGGTTCGCAGTGGTTGGGGATGGCGGCTGAACTGCTTGACGTTTCTTCGGTGTTCGCTGCGCGTTTTGAGGAGTGTGGGGAGGCGCTGTCGCGTTGGGTGGAGTGGTCGTTGGTGGAGGTGGTGCGGTCTGGTGACGATGCGTGGTTGGGGCGGGTTGATGTGGTGCAGCCGGTGTTGTGGGCGGTGATGGTGTCGCTTGCGGAGGTGTGGCGGGAGTACGGGGTGGAGCCGGCCGCCGTGATTGGTCATTCTCAGGGGGAGATAGCGGCTGCGGTGGTGGCTGGTGGGTTGTCGTTGGTGGATGGTGCGCGGGTGGTGGCGTTGCGGTCTCGGGTGATTGGTGAGGTGTTGTCGGGTCGGGGTGGGATGGTGTCGGTGGTTGAGCCGGTGAGCGTTGTCGAGCGGCGGATCGCTCGGTGGGGTGAGCGGCTGTCCGTGGCGGTGGTGAATGGTCCGTCGGCGACGGTGGTGTCGGGTGAACGGGCCGCGCTGGATGAGCTGTTGGCCGCCTGCGAGGCGGAGGAGGTGCGAGCCCGCAGGGTTCCCGTGGACTATGCGTCGCACTCCGCTCAGGTGGAGGGCCTGCGCGAACGCCTGCTGTCCGATCTGGCCGGGGTGGAGCCGTGTGCGGGGTCCATACCTTTCTACTCGACGGTGACCGGCCAACTCGTCGAGACGGCCGAGTTGGATGCCGAGTACTGGTTCACCAACCTCCGCAGCCGGGTGCGGTTCGATGAGGCGGTGGTGGCGGCGGGCCATGCCGTGTTTGTCGAGGTCAGTGCGCATCCGGTGTTGACGATGGCGATCGAGGACGCGCCTGCGGTGGGCACGCTGCGTCGTGGTGAGGGCGGCCTGGACCGGTTCCTGACCTCGCTGGCCGAGGCGTGGACGCGGGGTGTTCCGGTCGCCTGGGAGCGGGTGTTGGCCGGTGGTCGGCAGGTCGATGTGCCGACGTACCCGTTCCAGCGGAAGCGGTACTGGCTGGACGCCGACGGTGGGTCCTTCGGCTCCGTGGACGGCCTGGGCCTGCGCGGCACCGCGCACCCGCTGCTGGGCGCCGCCGTCGAACTGGCGGACGGTGACGGGTATCTGCTGACCGGCAGCCTTTCCCGGCGGGCGCATCCCTGGTTGGTTGACCACGCGGTGAACGGGACGGTGCTGCTGCCCGGCACGGCGATGCTGGAGCTGGCCGTGCACGCCGGGGATCAGGTGGGCTGCGGCCAGGTCGAGGAACTCACCCTTGAGGCACCGCTGTTGCTGCCCGAGCAGGGCGGCGTCCACGTTCAGCTGATCGTCGGCCCGCCGGAGGAGGACGGGCGGCGCGCCGTGAGCCTGCATGGCCGCGCCGCCGACGCGTCGGCCTGGACGCGGCACGCCGCCGGCTCCCTCGCGCCCCCGACTCCCGCGCCCTCGGCGCCGGTCACCCCCTGGCCGCCCGCCGGCGCCGAACCGCTTGGCGCGGACGGCCTGTATGCGCACCTCACGGCGGGCGGCTTCGGCTATGGGCCGGCGTTCCGTGGGCTGCGCGCCGCCTGGCGGCACGGCGACGAGCTGTTCGCCGAGGTGGAGCTGCCCGAGGCCGCCACCGGCGTCGACGGGTTCGCCCTCCACCCGGCGCTGCTCGACGCGGCCCTGCACGCGCTGGCCGAGGACGTCCTCGTCGGCGAACAGGGCGTCTGCCGCCTGCCCTTCGCGTGGCGGGGCGTCACCCTGCACGCCTCGGGCGCGTCCGCGCTCCGGGTGCGGCTGCGCCGCGCGGAGAGCGGCGATGTCTCCCTTTCCGCGCACGACCGGTACGGGAACCCGGTGGCCGACGTCGAGGCGCTGCGGCTGCGCGCCACCGAAGGACCGCTCCGGCCGGCCCCCACCGCCGCTGGCGGCGGCCTGCACCGTCTCGTCTGGGAGCCGCTGTCGCACGGCCCGGCCACCGCGCCGGCCCCGGCCGCCGTGACCGTCGACTTCCGGGGGCCGCACCATCCGGACGCCCTGCACACCGTCACCGCACGGGCGTTGGCGACCCTGGGGGAGTGGCTGGCCGATCCGGCGAACGAGGAACGGCGGCTGGTCGTGGTCACCGGCGGCGCGATGCCGGTCGGCGAGGACCCGGCCGAGGTGGACCCGGTGGCCTCCGCCGTCTGGGGGCTTGTGCGTTCGGCGGGGACCGAACACCCCGACCGTTTCACCCTGTTGGACGTCGACACCCAAGGGGATCCGCTGGCCGATCCGTCGGTCCTGGCCGCCGTCGCCACGGGGGAGCCGCAACTCGCCCGCAGAGACGGCGTGCTGACGGCCCCTCGGCTCGCGGTGGCCGAGCCGCTGCCGCCGGCGGCCGGTTCCGCTCCGTTCGCCGAGGCCGATGGGAGCGTGCTGATCACCGGCGGCTCCGGCACCCTCGGCCGGCTGCTGGCCCGCCATCTGGTGGCCGAACGGGGCGTCCGCGACCTGCTGTTGGTCTCCCGCAGAGGCGCGGAGGCGCCGGGCGCCGACGCGTTCGCCGAGGAGCTTTCGGCGTTCGGCGCCCGGGTGGAGCACGCGGCCTGCGATGTCGCCGACCGGGACGCGCTGGCCGCGCTGCTCGCCGGCCGCCGGCTGTCCGCCGTGATCCACACGGCGGGGGTGTTGGACGACGGGGTCCTCGGCTCGTTGACGCCCGAGCGGTTGGCCCGGGTGCTGCGGCCCAAGGCGGACGCCGCCTGGCATCTGCACGAGCTGACCCGCGAGCAGCCGCTCACCGCCTTCGTTCTCTTCTCCTCCGTGATCGGCACCATCGGCGGCGCCGGTCAGGCCAACTACGCTGCGGCGAACGCCTTCCTGGACGGGCTCGCCGCGCACCGCGCGGCGCTCGGGCTGCCCGCCGTCTCGCTGGCGTGGGGCCTGTGGGCCGAACGCAGCGGGCTGACCGGCGAGATGAGCGGCACCGATGTGGCGCGGATGGCCAGAAGCGGCATCGCGCCGCTGGATTCGGCCACCGGCCTCGCCCTCTTCGACGCGGCTGCCGCCTTCGACGGCCCGGTCGCCGTCGCCGTGGCGCTGCACCCGACGGTGCCGGCGGGCGACGAAGTGCCCATGGTGCTCCGCCGGTTGGTGCGGTCCGCCGCGCCCGCGCGGCCGGCGCTGGCCGCGCCGGGCGGCGGGCTCGCCGGCTCGCTGGCCGCGCTGCCGGCCGACGAACGCCGCGCCGCGCTCCTCGCGTTGGTGCGGGAGCAGGCGGCGCTGGTGCTGCGGCGTGGCGGCGCGTCCTCCGTCGATCCGGGGCGCGCGTTCAAGGAGTTGGGGTTCGACTCGCTGATCGGCCTGGAGCTGCGGAACCGGCTGAACGCGGTGACGGGGTTGCGGCTGCCGTCCACCGCCGTCTTCGACCATCCCACGCCGGCCTCGCTCGCCGCGCTGCTGGAGTCCCTGCTGGTGCCCGAGCGGACTCCCGCCACGGCCTTGGCGCCCGCCAGGGCGGTCGATGCCGACGATCCGGTGGTGATCGTCGGGATGGCGTGCCGCTACCCGGGTGGCGTGGACTCGCCGGAGGCGCTGTGGCGGCTGGTGGCCGACGGGGTCGACGCGGTCGGCCCGTTCCCCACGGACCGGGGCTGGGATGTGGCGGCGCTCTACGATCCGGACCCGGAGCGGCTGGGCACCTCCTATGTCCGGGAGGGCGGGTTCCTCGACGGGGCGGCCGAGTTCGACGCGGGGTTCTTCGGGATCTCGCCGCGTGAGGCCCTCGCCATGGATCCGCAGCAGCGGTTGCTGTTGGAGACGTCCTGGGAGACGTTCGAGCGGGCGGGGATCGACCCAGCGTCGGTGCGTGGCAGTGCCACCGGCGTCTTCACCGGGCTGATGTACCACGACTACGCCGCTCGGCTGCCGGTCGCGCCCGACGGCTTCGAGGGGCACCTCCTCACCGGCAACACCGGCAGCGTGGCCTCGGGCCGGGTGGCCTACACCTTCGGGCTTGAGGGTCCGGCCGTCACGGTGGACACGGCGTGTTCGTCGTCCCTGGTGGCGCTGCACCTGGCGGCTCAGTCGCTGCGCACCGGCGAATGCGCGATGGCGCTGGCCGGCGGTGTGGCGGTGATGGCGACCCCTTCGACGTTTGTGGAGTTCAGCCGGCAGCGCGGCCTGGCGCCCGACGGCCGCTGCAAGCCGTTCGCCGAGGCGGCGGACGGCACGGCGTGGGCCGAGGGCGTGGGCATGCTGCTGCTGGAGCGGCTCTCCGACGCGCGCCGCAACGGGCACCCCGTGCTCGCCGTGGTGCGTGGCTCGGCCGTCAACCAGGACGGGGCCAGCAACGGACTGACCGCCCCCAACGGGCCCTCCCAACAGCGGGTGATCCGCGCCGCGTTGAGCGCCGCCGGGCTGACCGCCAGCGAGGTGGACGCCGTCGAGGCGCACGGCACCGGCACCGCGCTCGGCGACCCGATCGAGGCGCAGGCGCTGCTGGCCACCTACGGGCAGCAGCGGTCGGCCGAACAACCGCTGTGGTTGGGGTCGTTGAAGTCCAACATCGGCCACACCCAGGCCGCTTCCGGTGTCGCCGGCGTCATCAAGATGATCGAGGCGATGCGCCATGGCACCCTGCCGCGCACCCTCCATATCGATGAGCCGTCCTCCCATGTGGACTGGGAGTCGGGCGCGGTGCGGCTGCTCACCGAGGAGGTCCCCTGGCCCGCCAGGGGGGACCGGCCGCGTCGGGCCGCCGTCTCCTCGTTCGGGATCAGCGGCACCAACGCGCACGCCATCATCGAACTCCCCACCGCCGCCGAGCCCGAGCCACAGCCCCCGGTCGACGCGGGGCCCGCGCCCTGGCTGCTGTCGGCCAGGACCCCGCGCGCGCTCGACGCCCAGGCCGAGCGGCTGCGCGCCCACCTCGCCGCCCGCCCCGAGCTGCGGCCCACCGAGATCGCCCATGCGCTGACCACGACCCGGGCCACGTTCGAACACCGGGCCGCGCTGCTCAGCGGCGCCTACGCGCTGGACGCCCTCGCCTCCGACGCCGGCATGGACACCGTGGGCCTGGTGCGGGGCGAGGTGCTGCCGGACGCCGGGATCGTCTTCGTCTTCCCGGGGCAGGGCTCGCAGTGGGCCGGCATGGCCGTCGAACTCCTCGACCAGTCGCCGGTGTTCGCCGCCAGGATGCGGGAGTGCGCCGACGCGCTCGCGCCCCATGTCGGCTGGTCGCTGCTCGACGTGCTCGCCGAGCCTGGCGCGCCACGGCTGGAGCGGGTCGACATCGTCCAGCCCGCGCTCTTCGCCGTCATGGTGTC
The DNA here is from genome assembly GCF_020740535.1 of Streptomyces profundus. NCBI lineage: Bacteria > Bacillati > Actinomycetota > Actinomycetes > Kitasatosporales > Streptomycetaceae > Streptomyces > Streptomyces profundus. Next base: position 1,550,278 of record NZ_CP082362.1, on the reverse strand, counting down.
GCTGGCCGAGCTGTGGCGTGCGCACGGCGTCCAGCCGGCGGCCGTCGTCGGCCACTCCCAGGGCGAGATCGCCGCCGCCTGCGTCGCCGGCGCCCTCACCCTGGAGGAGGCCGCCGGCCTGGTCGCGCTGCGCGGCAAGGCACTGCGTGCCATCTGTGGCCTGGGCGGCATGACCTCGCTCGCCACCGACGAGGCGGACGCCGCCCGCCGGATCGCCCCCTGGGGGGACCGGCTCGCCGTCGCCGTCCTCAACGGGCCGCGCGCCACCGTCGTCTCCGGCGACCTCGAAGCCCTGGACGAACTCCAGGCCGCCTGCGCGGCCGACGGCGTCCGCGCCCGGCGCGTCGCCATCGACTACGCCTCCCACTCCCCGCAGGTGGCGGCCGTCCGCGACGAGATCCTCGCGTCGCTGCCGCCCATCGCCGCACGCTCGGCCGCCGTGCCGATCCACTCCACGGTGACCGGCGCGCCCATCGACGGCGCCGAGCTGGACCACGCCTACTGGTACCGCAATCTGCGCGGCACCGTCCGCTTCCGGGACGCCGTCGACGGGCTGCTCGCCGTGCGCGACACCGTGTTCATCGAGGTCAGCCCACATCCGGTGCTCACCGTCGGTCTTTCCGACGCCCTCGACGCCCTCGACCAGGCCGAGGAGCGGCGCGGCGCGGTCGTGGCCACGCTGCGCCGCGACGACGCCGGCATCGACCGGTTCACCGCCTCGCTCGCCGAGGCATGGACGCTGGGCGCCCCCGTCAACTGGCCCACCCCGCACGCCCGGCGGCCGGTCGAGCTGCCGACCTACGCCTTCCAACGGGAACGGTTCTGGCTGGAGCCCGACCCGGCGCCCGCCCGTCCCACCGGGGACATGGACGCCAACTCCGCGCGCTACCGCATCGGTTGGGCGCTGCTGCCGCGGATGGCCGAGCCGCCGGTCGTCGAGGGCCGTTGGCTGGTCGTCGCCCCGGCCGACCACGCCGAGCACCCGCATGTGCTGGTCGCGATCGCGGCGCTGGCCGCCCACGGCGCGGACGCCCACCCGCTCGCCGTCCCCACCACCGCCGACCGGGCGGCGCTCACCGCCCTGCTGCGGGACGCGCTGCCCGCCGGCGCGCCGCCGCCCGCCGGAGTGCTGTCGCTGCTCGCCCTCGACGAGGCGTCGCACCCCCGACACCCGGACGCGCCAGCCGGGTTGTGCGCGACAGTCGCCCTCGTCCAGGCCCTCGGCGACGCCGACGTCACCGCCCCCCTGTGGCTGGCCACCGCGGGTGCCGTCGCCACCGACCCGGGGACCGCGCCCGCCGCCGCGACCCAGTCCCTGATCTGGGGATTCGGCCGCGTCTTCGCGCTGGAACACGCCGACCGCTGGGGCGGCCTGATCGATCTGCCGCCGGCCCCCGACGACGCCACCGGCGCGCGGCTGGTCGCCGCGCTCGCCGGCGTGCGCGCTGCCGACGCCCGTCCGGGCGACGCGCCCGAGGACCAGCTGGCGCTCCGCCCCGCCGGCACCCTGGCCCGCCGCCTGACCCGCGCCCCCGCCCGCGCCGTCCCCGAGTCGGCGCGCTGGCGCCCGCGCGGCACCGTCCTGGTCACCGGCGGCACCGGCGCGCTCGGCGCCCATGTCGCCCGCTGGCTGGCCGCCGCCGGCGCCGCCCATCTGCTGCTGCTCAGCCGACGCGGCCCCGAGGCGCCGGGCGCCGACCGACTCACCGCCGAACTCGCCGCGCTGGGCGCCCGGGTGACGATCACCGCGTGCGATGTCACGGACCGGGAAGCGCTGGCCGCCGCCATCGACGGCGTCCCCGCCGAACACCCGCTGACCGCCGTGGTCCACACCGCCGCCGTCCTCGACGACGGCCTGGTCGACACCATCCGACCCGACCAGATCGCGCACGCGCTGCCGGCCAAGGCCGGCGCCGCCCGCCAACTCCACGAGCTGACGCGCGCGTTGGACCTCGACGCGTTCGTTCTCTTCTCCTCCATCGCCGGCACCCTCGGCGTCCCCGGCCAGGGCAACTACGCCCCGGGCAACGCGTTCCTCGACGCGCTCGCCCAGCAGCGCCACGCCCAGGGCCTGCCCGCCACCTCCATCGCCTGGGGCGCCTGGGCCGACGGCGGGATGGCCGCCGGCGACGAGGTCGCCGACCTGCTGCGCCGCCACGGCCTCGCCGGCATGGCGCCCGAGCGCGCCGTCGCCGCGCTCGCCGAGGCCGTCGACGCGGGCGACCCCTGCGTCAGCGTCGTGGAGATCGACTGGGAGCGGTTCTTCCTCGCCTTCACCGCCTCCCGCACCCGCCCGCTGCTGCACGACATCCCCGAGGTCCGGGCACTCCGTGCCGCGCGCGCTGACCTGGACCGCGCCGAACACGCCGGCGGCGCCCTCGCCCGCCGCCTCGCCGACGCCACCCCGGAGGAGACGGGCCGCGTCCTCCTCGACCTGGTGCGCCGCCAGGTCGCCACCGTGCTCGGCCACAGCGACCTCGACGCCATCGCGCCCGGCCGCGCGTTCAAGAGCCTGGGCTTCGACTCCCTCACCGGCGTCGAGATCCGCAACCGGCTCAACGCGGCCACCGACCTGCGGCTCCCCACCACCGTCGTCTACGACCACCCGACCCCCGCCGCGCTCGCCGCCCACCTGCGGGAACGATTCGCCGACCACAACCCCTCGCCGGCACCCACCGCCGCGCCGGTGCCGCGCGTCGACGACGATCCGGTCGTCATCGTCTCCATGAGCTGCCGCTTCCCCGGCGGCGTCACCAGCCCCGAGGACCTGTGGCGGCTGGTCAGCTCGGGCACCGACGCGATGGGCCCGTTCCCCACCGACCGGGGTTGGCAGCTCGACGGGCTCTTCGACCCCGACCCCGACACGCCGGGCACCTCCTATGTGCGGGAGGGCGCGTTCCTCGACGCCGCCACCGACTTCGACGCCGACTTCTTCAGCATCAGCCCGCGCGAGGCCCTGTCGATGGACCCGCAACAGCGGATGATGCTGGAACTCACCTGGGAACTCCTCGAACGCGCAGGGATCGCCCCCGACTCGCTGCGCGGCAGCCGCACCGCCGTCTACGCCGGCACCAACGGCCAAGACTACCCGGCGCTGCTCGCCGAGGCCAGCCCCGAACCAGGCGCCCAGGGCGCCGCGTTGGCCGAGGGCTACCGCTCCACCGGCGCGGCGGCCAGCGTGCTCTCCGGCCGGATCTCCTACGCCTTCGGCTTCGAGGGCCCCGCCGTCACCGTCGACACCGCCTGCTCCTCCGCCCTGGTCGCCCTGCACCTGGCGGCCGGCGCGCTGCGCACCGGCGAATGCGACCTGGCGCTCGCCGGCGCCGTCACCGTGATGGCCAGGCCCGACCTGTTCGTCGAGTTCAGCCGCCAGCGCGGCCTCGCCGCCGACGGCCGCTGCAAGCCGTTCGCCGCGGCGGCCGACGGCACCGGCTGGGGCGAGGGCGCCGGACTCCTGCTGCTGGAGCGGCTCTCCGACGCGCGGCGCAACGGGCACGAGGTGCTGGCCGTCGTCCGGGGCTCCGCCGTCAACCAGGACGGGGCCAGCAACGGACTGACCGCCCCCAACGGACCCTCCCAACAGCGCTGCCTCAGCGCCGCGTTGGCCAACGCCGGGCTGGCCCCCGCCGAGGTGGACGCCGTCGAGGCGCATGGCACCGGGACCAGGCTCGGCGACCCCATCGAGGCCCACGCGCTGCTCGCCACCTACGGCCAGGGCCGCGACCCGGAACGGCCGCTCTGGCTCGGCTCCGTCAAGTCCAACATCGGCCACACCCAGGCCGCCGCCGGAGTCGCCGGCATCATCAAGATGGTGGAGGCGATGCGGCACGCCGAACTGCCCGCCTCCCTCCACCTCGACGAGCCCAGCCCCCATGTCGACTGGTCATCGGGCGCCGTGCGCCCGCTCGGCGACGCCAGGCCCTGGACCGCCACCCCCGACCGGCCCCGCCGCTTCGGCGTCTCCTCCTTCGGCATCAGCGGCACCAACGCGCACGCCATCATCGAGCAGCCGCCCGCCCCCACACTCCCCGCGCCACAGGAAGTCCCCCAGGGCATACGGCGGTTCGCGCTGTCCGGACGGGACGAGGACGCGCTGCGCGCCCAGGCCGGCCAGCTCCACGCGCACCTTCTCACCACCCCCGAGCAGCAGCTCTCCGGCACCGACCTCGCCTACACCCTGGCCACCGCCCGCGCCCAACTGCCCGCCCGCGCCGCCGTCGTCGCCGACACCAGGGACGACCTGCTGCGCGCCCTCACCGATCTCACCGAACGGCGCCCGGCCGCCGACCTCACCGTCGGCCAGGCACACCCCGACCCCGCCCTCGCCTTCCTGTTCACGGGGCAGGGGAGTCAGCGGGTGGGGATGGGGTTGGAGTTGGCTGAGGTGTTTCCGGTGTTCGGGGAGGCCCTCGAAGCGGTGTGGGGGGAGTTGGATCGGCATCTGGGCCGTCCGATGCGTGAAGCGCTGTCGGATGCGGTGGTGTTGGGGCGGACGGAGTTTGCTCAGCCGGCGTTGTTCGCGGTTGAGGTGGCGTTGTTTCGGTTGGTGGAGTCGTGGGGTGTGGTGCCGGCGTTCCTGGTGGGGCATTCGGTGGGGGAGTTGGCGGCGGCGTATGTGGCGGGGGTGTGGTCGTTGGCTGATGCGTGTGCGTTGGTGGTGGCGCGGGGTCGGTTGATGCAGGGGCAGCGGGCGGATGGTGCGATGTTGGCGGTTCAGGCTGCTCCCGGGGAGGTGGAGTCGTTCCTGGTGGGGCGTTCGGATCGGTTGGCGTTGGCCGCTGTGAACGGGCCGGTGTCGGTGGTGTTGGCGGGTGACGTGGACGCGGTGGAGGAGGCCGGGGCGTATTTCGGGGGGCTGGGGCGCAAGACCAAGCGGTTGCGTACCTCGCACGCCTTCCACTCCCCGCACATGGACGGCATGCTCGACGCCTACCAGCGCGTCGCCGCCTCCCTCACCCCCTCGGCGCCGCGCCACACCGTCATCTCCACCGTCACCGGACGGCCGCTCACCCCGGACGAGGCCCGCTCGCCCGCCTACTGGACCAGGCAGGTCCGGGCCACCGTCCGGTTCGCCGACGCCATCGCCACCCTGCACGCCGAGGGCGCCACGGCCTATGTCGAACTCGGCCCGGACGCCGTGCTGTCCGCCGCCGTGCCCGACTGCCTGCCGGCCGACCGCGCCACCCCCCTCAGCGTGCCGCTGCTGCGCGCCGACCGGCCCGAGCCCCGCACCCTCGCCACCGCGCTGGCCGGACTGCATGTCCACGGCGTGGAGACCGACCCCGAGGCCGTGTTCGCCGACACCGGCGCCCGCCGAAGGACGCTGCCCACCTACACGTTCCGCCGCACCCGCTACTGGCCGCTGGCCGCCGACGCCGGCCGGCCCGTCGAACCATGGCGCCAGTGGCGCTACCGGGTGACCTGGACCCCGCTCCCCGAACCCGCCCCCGGCACCCTCGCCAACACCACCTGGCTCGCCCTCGTCCCCCCGAACGCCCCACTCGCCGACGCCTGCCTTCGCCGGCTCACCACCGCGGGCGCCCACGTGTCGCCGCTGACCGTCGACGAGCTGACGGGACGTCAGCAGCTGGCGGAGCGGCTGCGTGCGGTGACGGCCTCCGTCACCGGCGTGCTCTCCCTGCTGGCCTTCGACACCCGCCCCCACCCCGAGCACCCCGATGTGCCGGCCGGCCTCGGGCACCAGTTGACCGCCGTGCAGGCCCTCGGCGACGCCGGATGCGAAGCGCCGCTGTGGCTGCTCACCAGCGGCGCCGTCGCCACCGGGCCCACCGATCAGCCGCCGCACCCCGAACAGGCCATGACCTGGGGCCTCGGCCGCGTCATCGGCCTCGAACACCCGGAACGCTGGGGCGGGTTGCTCGACCTGCCGGCCGACGCCACCGAGGGGCCGGCGCTCGACCGGCTCCCCGCCATCCTCGCCGGACCGCCGGGCGACACCGCCGACGAGGACCAACTGGCCCTGCGCGCCGACGGCTTGCTGGCCCGCCGACTGACAACGGAGCCCGTCACCGGGCCCGCCGCCCCCTGGACGCCGCGCGGCACCGTCCTCATCACCGGCGGCACCGGAGCGCTCGGCGCCCATGTCGCCCGCCGCCTCGCCCACAACGGCGCCGAGCACCTCGTGCTCACCAGCCGCCGAGGCGACACGGCCCCCGGCGCCGCCGAACTGGTCGAAGAACTCACCGCGTTGGGCGCCCGCGTCACCGTCGCCGCCTGCGACCTCGCCGATCGGACGGCCGTCGCCGCACTGCTCGCCGAGCACCCGCCGACCGCCGTGGTGCACGCGGCCGGCGTCGACGCCGGCGGGCCGCTCCCGACCACCGACCTCGCCGAACTCGCCGCCGCCGCACGGGGAAAGACCGCCGGCGCCCGCCACCTGGACGAACTCATCGGCGACGCCCCGCTCGACGCGTTTGTGCTGTTCTCCTCGATCGCCGGCGTCTGGGGCAGCGGCGGCCAGGGCGGCTACGCCGCCGCCAACGCCCACCTCGACGCGCTCGCCGAACGCCGCCGCGCCCACGGCCGAGCCGCCACCGCCATCGCCTGGGGCCCCTGGGCCGGCGGCGGCATGGCCCATGACGAGGCCCTGGAACACCTGCGGCAGCTCGGCGTTCCCGCGCTCGACCCCCAACACGCGGTCACCGCGCTGGAGGCGGTCATCGCCGACGACACCCCCACGGCCGCCGTCGCCGACATGCGCTGGGAGCGGTTCGCTCCCACCTTCACCGCCGCCCGCGCCCGGCCCCTCATCAGCGCCCTGATCACCGGCGACGCCCCACCAACCGACGCCGACAGCACGGCGGTCGAGCGCTTCGCCGACGTGCCGCCGCACGAGCGGGAACAGGCGCTGCTCGCCCTTGTCACCGCGCATGTCCGGGCGGTCCTGGACCACGACCAGGGCGCCGCGCTGCCCGCCGACCGCCCGTTCAGGGACCTGGGCTTCGACTCGCTGACCGCCGTGGAACTCCGCAACCGGCTGACCGCCGACACCGGACTGCGGCTGCCCACCACCCTGGTCTTCGACCACCCCACGCCCGCCGCCCTCGCCGCCCAGCTGGGCGAGCTGATCTTCGGCGGCGAACCGGACACCGAACCCGAAACGGCGGTCCTTCGGCCCCCCGTCGACGGGGAGCCGATCGCGATCGTGGCGATGGGCTGCCGCTACCCGGGTGGCGTGGACTCGCCGGAGGCGCTGTGGCGGCTGGTCGCCGAGGGCGGCGACGCGGTCGGGCCGTTCCCCACCGACCGGCGCTGGGACCTGGACGCGCTCTTCGACCCCGACCCGGACCGCGCCGGCACCTCCCATGCCAGCAGGGGCGGATTCCTCCCGGACGCCGCCGAGTTCGACCCGGCGCTCTTCGGGATCTCGCCGCGTGAGGCCCTGGCGATGGATCCGCAGCAGCGGTTGCTGTTGGAAACGTCCTGGGAGACGTTCGAGCGGGCCGGTATCGATCCGCGGTCGCTGCGCGGCCGGGACGTCGGCGTCTTCGTCGGCGCCTCCCCGCAGGGCTACGGCGTCGGCCTCACCCCGGACACCACGCCGCCCGAGGTCGCCGGATACCGGCTGACCGGCGGCGCCACCAGCGTCTTCTCCGGACGTATCGCCTACAGCCTCGGCCTTGAGGGGCCCGCCATCACCGTCGACACCGCCTGCTCGTCCTCGCTGGTGGCGCTGCACCTCGCGGCGGAGTCCCTTCGCAGGGGCGAATGCGGCCTTGCGGTGGCAGGCGGGGTGACCGTCATGGCGACCCCCGAGGTCTTCACCGAGTTCAGCCGGCAGCGGGGGCTGTCGCCCGACGGTCGGTGCAAGGCGTTCGCGGAGGCGGCGGACGGCACGGGTTGGGCCGAGGGCGTCGGCCTGGTCCTCCTGGAGCGGCTCTCGGACGCGCGCCGCAACGGGCATCGGGTGTTGGCGGTGGTTCGCGGGTCCGCGGTCAACCAGGACGGGGCGAGCAACGGTCTGACGGCGCCGAGTGGTCTGGCTCAACAGCGGGTGATTCGGGCGGCGTTGACGACCGCCGGGCTGGCCCCCGCTGAGGTGGACGCGGTGGAGGCGCATGGCACGGGCACCACGTTGGGGGACCCCATCGAGGCGCAGGCGTTGTTGGCGACGTATGGGCAGGAGCGGTCGGTGGAACGGCCGTTGTGGTTGGGGTCGTTGAAGTCGAATATCGGTCATGCGCAGGCGGCGGCGGGTGTCGGTGGTGTGATCAAGATGGTGGAGGCGATGCGGCATGGCGTGCTGCCGCGCACCCTGCATGTGGATGAGCCGTCGTCGCATGTGGACTGGGCGTCGGGGGCGGTGCGGCTGCTGACCGAGGAGGTCGACTGGCCGGCGGATGACCGGCCGCGTCGGGCCGCCGTCTCCGCGTTCGGCATGAGCGGGACCAACGCGCATGTGATCCTCGAACAGGGCCCGGACGAGGAGCCGCGACCGCCGGCGGCAACCGGACTGCCGGTGGTGCCGCTGGTGGTGTCGGGTGCGGATGCGGGTGCGGTGGACGCGCTGGTGGAGCGGGTGCGGGGGTTGGGTTCTTCGGTGGATGTGGGGTGGTCGTTGGCGAAGGGGCGGGCGGCGTTGGGTGAGCGGGCGGTGGTGTTGGGTTCCGAGGTGGTGCGCGGGGGAGTGGCTCCTGGCGCCGGCCGGACGGTGTTCGTGTTCCCGGGGCAGGGTTCGCAGTGGTTGGGGATGGCGGCTGAACTGCTTGAGGCTTCCCCAGTGTTCGCTGCGCGTTTTGAGGAGTGTGGGGAGGCGCTGTCGTCGTTTGTTGAGTGGTCGTTGGTGGAGGTGGTGCGGTCTGGTGACGATGAGTGGTTGGGGCGGGTTGATGTGGTGCAGCCGGTGTTGTGGGCGGTGATGGTGTCGTTGGCGGAGGTGTGGCGGGAGTACGGGGTGGAGCCTGCTGCGGTGATTGGTCACTCTCAGGGGGAGATAGCGGCTGCTGTGGTGGCTGGTGGGTTGTCGTTGGTGGATGGTGCGCGGGTGGTGGCGTTGCGGTCTCGGGTGATTGGTGAGGTGTTGTCGGGTCGGGGTGGGATGGTGTCGGTGGTTGAGCCGGTGGGTGCGGTGGAGACGCGGATCGCTCGGTGGGGTGAGCGGCTGTCCGTGGCGGTGGTGAATGGTCCGTCGGCGACGGTGGTGTCGGGTGAACCGCAGGCGTTGGATGAGTTGTTGGCCGTCTATGAGGCGGAGGGGGTAAGGGCGCGGCGGGTTCCCGTGGACTATGCGTCGCATTCGGCTCAGGTGGAGGGCCTGCGCGAACGCCTGCTGTCCGATCTGGCCGGGGTGGAGCCGGTGGTGTCCTCGGTGCCGATGTATTCGACGGTGACCGGCCAACTCGTCGAGACGGCCGAGTTGGATGCCGAGTACTGGTTCACGAATCTCCGTAGTCGGGTGCGGTTCGATGAGGCGGTGGTGGCGGCGGGCCATGCCGTGTTTGTCGAGGTCAGCGCGCATCCGGTGTTGACGATGGCGATCGAGGACGCGCCTGCGGTGGGGACGCTGCGTCGTGGTGAGGGTGGCCTGGACCGGTTCCTGACGTCGCTTGCCGAGGCGTGGACCCAGGGTGTTCCCGTGGCCTGGGAGCGGGTGTTGGCCGGTGGTCGGCAGGTCGATGTGCCGACGTACCCCTTCCAGCGCCAGCGCTACTGGCTGGACGCCCCGGCGCGCGCCGAGGTCGGGGACCTCGCCGCCGTCGGGCTGGCGCCCGACGAGCATCCGTTGCTCGGCGCGGTGCTGCCGCTGGCCGGCAGCGATGGCCAGGTGTTCACCGGGCGGGTGTCCATTGCCGAACACCCCTGGATCGCGGACCACTTGGTGCATGGCACGGTGGTGCTGCCCGGCACCGCGATCGCCCAACTCGCCCTGCACGCCGCCCAACACAGCGGTGGCGGCGGCATCGACGAGCTGACCCTGGAGGCGCCGCTGACCGTCCCCGAGGACGGTGAGGTGCGGCTCCAACTCGCCGTAGGCGGCCCGGACGAGGCCGGGCGACGCCCCGTCTCCCTGCACGCCGGCCACCCGGGCGAACCCTGGACGCGGCACGCGACCGGCGTGCTCACGCCCGCGCCGGCGGCGCCCGCCGCGTTCGACCTCGCGGCCTGGCCGCCCGACGGCGGCACACCCGTCGACGTGACCGAGCTCCAGGCACGGTTGGCCAAGACCGGCCTCGACTACGGGCCGGCGTTCCGTGGCCTGCGGGCCGTCTGGCGGCGCGGCGACGAGGTGTTCGCCGAGGTCGTCCTCCCCGACGAGGCGGGCACCGGCTATGGCCTGCACCCGGCGCTGTGGGACGCGGCGCTGCACGCCATGGACGCCGGTGGCCTGCTCGGCGAGGCGGACACCGCGCGGCTGCCGTTCGCCTGGCAGGGCGTCACCCAACACGCGGCCGGCACAGACGAGTTGCGGGTTCGGCTGTCCCGCGCGGTGGATGCGACCGGCGCCCAGGAGGGCGTGGCGCTGCGGCTCGCCGACGGCACCGGCGCGCCGGTGGTCAGCGTCGACACGCTCGCGCTGCGCCCGCTCGCCGCCGGCCAACTGCCGGGCGCCCCAGGCCCCGAGGGCCTGCACCGCGTCATCTGGGTCCCCCAACGGGCGCTCGTCCCGGCCGTCCAGCCGGACGAGGAATCGTTTGTCCACCACGAGTTGGGCACCGACCGGGCGGCCGGCGGCGACACCGTGGGGGCCGTGCACGCGCTGACCTCCCGCGCTCTGACGTTGGTGCGCGAGTGGCTGGCCGATCCGCGCGGCGAGACGGCGCGCCTGACCGTCGTCACCAGCGGCGCCGTGGCCACCGCGCCGGGCGAGGATGTCACCGACCTCGCCGCTGCCGCCGCCTGGGGGCTGCTCCGCTCGGCGCAGTCCGAACACCCCGACCGCTTCGTCCTGGTGGATGTCGACGCCGACGAGGCGTCCCGCGCCGCCCTGCCGTCCGCCGTGGCGGCGGCCGTCGCCGCCGGCGAGCCGCAGCTCGCCGTCCGGCGCGGCGCGGTGACCGTGCCGCGTCTGGCGCGGGTGCCGGCCGCGACCGAGCCGCCGCCGGTGCTGCGGCCCGACGGCACCGTGCTGATCGTCGGCGGCACCGGCACCCTCGGCGCGCTGCTCGCGCACCATCTGGTGGCCGAGCACGCCGCGCGGCGCCTGTTGCTGCTCGGCCGGCGCGGCCCCGAGGCGCCCGGCGCCGCCGAACTCGTCGCCCGACTCACCGAGTTGGGCGCCACCGTCGACGTCGTGGCCTGCGACGCGAGCGACCGGGACGCGCTGGCAGCCGTCCTCGGCGCGATCCCCGCCGCGCACCCGTTGACCGCCGTCGTCCACGCCGGTGGCGTGCTCGACGACGGCGTGGTGGAGACCCTCACCCCCGGCCAGGTCGAACGGGTGCTGCGCGCCAAGGTGGATGTGGCCGACCATCTGCACCAGCTGACCCGGGGCCTGGACCTGTCCGCCTTTGTGCTGTTCTCGGCAGCCGCCGCCACCTTCGGCCGGCAGGGCCAGGCCAACTACGCGGCGGCCAACGCGTTCCTCGACGCCCTCGCCACGCACCGCTGCGCCGCCGGGCTGCCCGCGCTCTCCCTGGCCTGGGGCCTGTGGCAGCAGGGCAGCGGGATGACGGGACACCTCGACGCGACCGCGCTCGCCCGGATCGCGGCGGCCGGGATGCTGCCGCTGACGGCGGACGAGGGCCTCGCGCTCCACGACGCGGCGTTGCGCGGCGCCGACCCGGTCGTCACGCCGGCCCGGCTGGACCCCGGCGCGTTGCGTGGCGACGAGATCGCGCCACTGCTGCGCGACCTCGCCCGCCGGGCCGCCGGGCCGCGTCCAGCCGGCGCGGCCCCGGCCGCACCGGCGGCGACCGACGAGGACGCGCTGCGCCGCCGGCTCGACCCCATGACCGGGGAGGACCGCGAACGCGAGCTGGTCGAGCTGGTCCGCGCGCGGGCCGCCGAGGTCCTCGGGCACCCGTCGGTGGCGGCGGTGCCGCCCCATCGCGGGTTCCTGGAGGTCGGGTTCGACTCGCTCACCGCCGTCGACCTCCGCAACCGGCTGGGCCGCGCGGTGGGACGCCGACTGCCGGCGGTGCTGGTCTTCGACCACCCGACGCCGGTCCGGCTGGCCCGACATCTGGCGGCGCTGCTGTGGCCCGAGGAGGAGCCGGCCGACCCCGGCACCGAACCGGCGACGGAACCGGAGGCGGCCGACGCCGCGTCGCCTCCCACAGGGGAGGGCACGGACGTCGACGCCGTGCTCAGGGACGCGACGGCCGACGAGGTCTTCGCCTTCATCGAAGCGCAGTTCATCGACCGCGAGAAGGGCGGGCCACGGGGTGACCACTGAGGAGAAGCTGCTCGACTACCTCAAGTTGGTGACGGCTGATCTCCACAAGGCACGCCAACGCCTCAAGGACCTGGAGGAGAGCACCCCCGAAACCCCCCAGCCTCCCGAGCCCATCGCGATCGTCGCGATGAGCTGCCGCTACCCCGGCGACGTGCGGTCGCCCGAGGACCTGTGGCGGCTGGTCGCCGAAGAGGGCGACGCCGTCTCGGAGTTCCCCACCGACCGGGGCTGGGACCTGGACGCCCTCTACGACCAGGACCCGAGCCGCCACGGCACCACCTATGTGCGGCACGGCGGATTCCTGCACGACGCCCCGGAGTTCGACGCCGCGTTCTTCGGCATCAGCCCGCGCGAGGCGCTCGCCATGGACCCGCAGCAGCGGTTGCTGCTGGAAACGTCCTGGGAGGCGATCGAACGCGCCGGGATCGACCCGGTGTCGCTGCGCGCCAGCGCCACCGGCGTCTTCGCCGGCGTGATGTACCACGACTACGCCGGCCGGATGCCCACCGCGCCCGAGGGCCTGGAGGGGTACTTCTACAACGGCAGCGCCGGCAGCGTCGCCTCCGGCCGGATCGCCTACACCCTCGGGCTCGAAGGCCCGGCGGTCACCGTGGACACCGCCTGCTCCTCGTCCCTGGTCGCGCTGCACCTGGCCTGTCACGCGCTGCGCGAGGGCGACTGCACCCTCGCTCTCGCGGCCGGCGCCACCGTGCTGGCCAGCCCCAACCTGTTTGTCGAGTCCAGCCGCCAGCGGGCCCTGGCCGCCGACGGCCGGTCCAAGGCGTTCGCCGACGCGGCCGACGGCGCCGGCTTCGCCGAGGGCGTCGGCGTGCTGCTGCTGGAACGCCTCTCGGACGCCCGCCGCAACGGGCACGAGGTGCTCGCCGTCGTCCGGGGCTCCGCCGTCAACCAGGACGGCGCCAGCAGCGGACTGACCGCCCCCAACGGGCCGGCGCAGGAACGCGTCATCCGGCAGGCCCTCGCCAACGCGGGCCTGACGCCCGCCGATGTCGACACCGTCGAGGCGCACGGCACGGGCACCACCCTGGGCGACCCGATCGAGGCGCAGGCGCTGCTGGCCACCTACGGGCAGCAGCGGTCGGGCGAACAACCGCTCTGGCTGGGCTCGTTGAAGTCCAACATCGGACACACCCAGGCGGCGGCCGGCGTCGGCGGCGTCATCAAGTCGGTGCTGGCCATGCGGCACGGCGTGCTGCCCAGGACGCTGCATGTCGACGCGCCGTCCCGGCACGTCGAATGGGAAGCGGGCGCGGTGCGGCTGCTGACCGAGGCCAGGCCGTGGCCGGAGACGGGCCGCCCCCGTCGGGTCGGCGTCTCCTCCTTCGGCGCCAGCGGCACCAACGCGCACGCCATCATCGAACTGCCCGCGCCCGCCGAGCGGCCGGAGCCCGTCGCCGAGACCCCCGGGGCCTTGCCCCTCGTCCTGCACGGCCATGGCGCCGCCGCCGTCCGGGCGCAGGCCGGGGCGCTGCGCGACCACCTCGTCGCGCACCCCGAGCAGTCGCTGTCCGCCACCGCCCGCGCCCTGATCACCGGCCGCGCCGCGCTGGACCACCGCGCCGTGCTGGTCGCCGACGACCGGGCGGGCGCGCTGGACGCCCTCGCCGCGCTGGCCGAGGGACGGCAGGCCGCCAGCACGTTCACCGGCCGGGCGCTGCCGGGCGCTGACCGTCCTGTGCTGGTCTTCCCCGGGCAGGGCTCCCAGTGGGCCGGCATGGCCGTCGACCTGCTGGACGCGGCGACCGCCCGCCCCGAAGGCCCGGCGGCCGAGTTCGCGCGGCGGCTCCGGGAGTGCGAACGGGCGCTCGCCGCCCATGTCGACTGGTCCCTCACGGCCGTGCTGCGCGGCGCGCCCGACGCGCCGGGGCTCGACCGGGTGGACGTCGTCCAGCCGGTGCTGTGGGCGGTGATGGTGTCACTGGCGGAGCTGTGGCGTGCGCACGGCGTCCAGCCGGCGGCCGTCGTCGGCCACTCCCAGGGCGAGATCGCCGCCGCCTGCGTCGCCGGCGCGCTCACCGTCGAGGACGCCGCCCTGGTCGTCGCCCTCCGCAGCAGGGCGCTGCTCGGCCTCGCCGGCGACGGCGGCATGGTCGCGCTGGCCCTGTCGGCCGAGGCCACCGAGACGCTGGTCGCCGGCTGGCCGGAACGCATCGCCGTCGCCGCCGTCAACGGCCCGGCCGCCACCGTCGTCACCGGCGAACCCGACGCCCTGGACCAGCTGTTGGAGGACTGCCGGACGCTCGGCGTGCGAGCGCGCAGGGTGCCGGTCGACTACGCCTCGCACGGCCCGCAGGTCGAGCGGGTCCGCGACGAACTCCGCACCGCGCTCAGCCCGTTGCGCCCCCAGGCGGCCCGGGTGCCGTTCTACTCGACGGTCACCGCCGACGTCGTCGACACCACCGGGCTCGACGCCGACTACTGGTACACCAACCTGCGGCACGCCGTGCGTTTCGAGGAGACGACCCGCGCGCTGCTCGCGGCGGGCCACACCCTGTTTGTCGAGGTCAGTGCCCATCCGGTGCTCACCGCCGCGATCGAGGACACCGTCGCGGACGCCCAGGTGGAGGCCGTCGCCGTCGGCACGTTGCGCCGCGACGAGGGCGAGCCGCGCCGCTTCCTGCGCTCGCTCGCCGGCGCCTACGCCCACGGCGCCGACACCGACTGGCGCGCCGTCCTGGCGCCCGACGGGGCGCCGCCCGTGCCGGTGCCGACCTACGCCTTCCAGCGCGAGCGGTACTGGCTGGACGCGCCCGCCACCGCCGCGAGCCCCGCCGGGCTCGGCCTCGGCTCGGCCGAACACCCGCTGCTCGGCGCCCGGGTGGCGCTCGCCGACGGCGACGGCATCCTCTTCACCGGCCGGCTCTCCCCCCGCACCCAGCCGTGGCTCGCCCAACACGCCGTGCACGGCGAGGTGTTGCTGCCCGGCACCGCACTGCTCGACCTCGCCGTCCACGCCGGCGACCAGGTCGGCTGCGGCAGCGTCGACGAACTCACGCTGCACGCACCCCTGTCGCTGCCCGAGAGCGGCAGCGTCGCGCTGCAACTCGTCGTCGACGAACCCGATCCGACGGGCCGCCGCGCGCTGCGTGTCCACGCCCGCCTCGACGACGAGGCGCCCTGGGCGCTGCACGCCGAGGGCGTGCTGGCCCCCGACGCCCCCGACGCCCCCGCGTCGCACGAGCGGCTCGCCGCCTGGCCGCCGCCGGGGGCCGAACCCCTGCCGCTGGCAGGGCTGTACGAGCGGCTCGAAGCGATCGGGTTCGGCTATGGCCCGGCCTTCCAAGGGCTGCGGTCCGTCTGGCGGCGCGGCGACGAGCTCTATGCCGAGGTCACCCTGCCCGAGGCGGCCGGCGACGGCGCCGCCCACTACGGGCTGCACCCGGCGCTCCTTGACGCGGCGCTGCATCCGCTCGCGCTGACCGCCCTCAACGCCGACGCCGATGCCGACGCCGACGCCGCCGACAACGAATCCGCACGTGGCCGGCTCCCGTTCTCCTGGAGCGGCGTCACCCTGCACGCCGTCGGCGCCGAGACCCTGCGGGTGCGCCTGCTGCCGGCCGGCGCCGACCGGGTCGCACTCACCGTCGCGGACGTCGAGGGCGAACTCGTCGCCCAGATCGGGTCGTTGGACCTGCGGCCCGTCACCGGCAGCCCCCGGCGGGGCGCACGGGACGAGGCCGCGCTCCATGAGACGCGGTGGCACCCCCTGCCGCTGCCGCCCGCCGAGGAGCCGGGGGACACCGTCGAACCCGCCGTGCTGCGGCTGACCTCCGACCCGTCCGCCGAGCATCCCGTGGCCGCCCTGCACGAGGTGGCGGCCCGCGCGCTGGCCGCCGTCCACGAGGCGCTGGCGTCGGACCGTCCGCTGCTCGTGGTCACCACGGGGGCGGTCGCCGTCGGCCCCGACGACCGGATCGTGGACCCCACCGCCGCCACCGTCTGGGGCCTGGTCCGCTCGGCCCAGGCCGAACACCCGGGGCTGCTGACGCTGGTCGACACCGACCAGGACACCGACACCGATCAGGACTTCGACGAGGCGACGCTGGCGGCGCTCGCGCGCACCGGGGAGCCCCAGACGGCGCTGCGCGCCGGCCAGGTGTTCGCACCCCGCATCGAACGACGCCCCGAAACCCCGCCGGAGCCAACGCCGTTCGACCCCGAGGGAACCGTGCTGCTCACCGGCGGCACCGGCACCCTCGGCGGGCTGACGGCACGTCACCTCGTCGCCGAGCATGGCGTCCAGCGACTGCTGCTGCTCTCCCGCAGCGGCCAAGACGTTCCCGGCGCCCAGGAGTTGGCCGACGAACTGACGGCGGCCGGCGCCACCGTCACGTTCGTCGCCTGCGACGCCGCCGACCGGGACGCGCTGGCCGCCGCCCTCGACACCATCCCGGCCGCGCACCCGTTGACCGCCGTGGTGCACGCCACCGGGGCGCTCGCCGACGGACTCGTCACATCGCTGACACCCGAGGGGCTCGCCGAGGCCCTGCGCTCCAAGGCGGACGCCGCCTGGCATCTGCACGAGCTGACGCGCGACCTCGACCTGACGGCCTTTGTGCTGTACTCGTCCGCCGCCGGGCTGCTCGGCTCCGCGGGGCAGGCGGCCTACGCCGCCGCCAACGCGGCGCTCGACGCCCTCGCCGCCCACCGGCGCGGCCTCGGCCTGCCGGCGGTCTCCCTGGCCTGGGGCCTGTGGGCCGAACGCAGCGCCATGACCGGCGCCCTCGGCGCCGCCGACCTGGCCCGGATGGGCCGCGACGGCTACCAACCCCTCAGCACCGCCCAGGGGTTGAGCCTCCTCGACCAGGCGCTGACCAACCCGGGCGCCGGCCCCGCCGGCGCCACCCTGCTCGCCGTGCGCCGCGCCGGCGAGACCGCGTCCCCGGCCGGGCCCAGGCGCGCCCGCCGGCGTGCCGCCAGCAGCGCGGGCACGCCCGAACTGCGCCGACGCCTCGCCGCGCTCCCCGAACGGGACCGGCGCGCCCAGGTGCTCGGCCTGGTCAGGGAGAACGCGGCGCTTGTCCTCGGCCACGCCTCGCCGGACACGGTCGCGCCAGACCGCGCGTTCAAGGATCTGGGCTTCGACTCGCTGACCGCCGTGGAACTCCGCAACCGGCTCAACGCCGAAACGGGCCTGCGGCTCCCCGCCACCCTGGTCTTCGACCACCCCAACCCCGAGGCGCTCGCCACGCTGATCGAGCGTCAACTCCTCGACCAGGCACCGGAACACCGGCCCGCCGTCACCGCGACCGCCGTGGACGAGCCGATCGCGATCGTGGCGATGGGCTGCCGCTACCCGGGTGGCGTGGACTCGCCGGAGGCGCTGTGGCGGCTGGTCGCCGAGGGCGGCGACGCCATCGCTCCCTTCCCGGAGGACCGGGGCTGGGATGTGGCGGCGCTCTACGATCCGGACCCGGAGCGCTCCGGCCACTCCTACACCCGGCACGGCGGGTTCCTCGACGGCGCGGCCGACTTCGACGCCGAGCTGTTCGGGATCTCCCCGCGTGAGGCCCTGGCGATGGACCCCCAGCAGCGGTTGCTGTTGGAAACGTCCTGGGAGACGTTCGAGCGGGCCGGTATCGACCCGCTGTCGCTGCGCGGCCGGGACGTCGGCGTCTTCGCCGGCGTGATGTACCACGACTACGGCAGCCGTCTGCACGACATTCCCGAGGACGTCGAGGGCTATCTCGCCACCGGCGCCTCAAGCAGCGTCATCTCCGGCCGTGTCGCCTACACCTTCGGGCTTGAGGGCCCGGCGGTGACGGTGGACACGGCGTGCTCGTCGTCGCTGGTGGCGCTGCACCTGGCGGCTCAGTCGCTGCGCAACGGCGAATGCGCGATGGCGCTCGCCGGCGGCGTCACCGTGCTGTCGTCCCCCGGGCTCTTCACCGAGTTCAGCCGGCAGCGCGGCCTGTCACCCGACGGCCGCTGCAAGGCGTTCGGCGCCGAAGCGGACGGTGCTGGCTTCGCCGAGGGCGTGGGGATGCTGCTGCTGGAGCGGCTCTCGGACGCGCGGCGCAACGGGCATCGGGTGTTGGCGGTGGTTCGCGGGTCGGCGGTCAACCAGGACGGGGCGAGCAACGGCCTGACCGCGCCGAACGGTCCCTCCCAACAGCGGGTGATCCGGGCTGCGTTGGCGGGCGCTGGACTGTCGGCACCGGATGTGGACGCGGTGGAGGCGCATGGCACGGGCACCACGTTGGGCGATCCGATCGAGGCGCAGGCGTTGTTGGCCACCTATGGGCAGGAGCGGTCGGCGGATCGTCCGTTGTGGTTGGGGTCGTTGAAGTCCAACATCGGGCACGCCCAGGCGGCGGCGGGTGTGGGTGGTGTGATCAAGATGGTGCAGGCGATGCGCCATGGTGTGCTGCCGCGCACCCTGCACGTCGATCAACCGTCCCCGCATGTCGACTGGGAGTCGGGCGCGGTGCGGCTGCTCACCGAGGACGTCGAGTGGCCGGCGGGCGACCGGCCGCGTCGGGCCGGCGTCTCCTCCTTCGGAGCGAGCGGCACCAACGCCCATGTGATCATCGAACAGCCCGCACCGCAGCCAGAGCCCGAGCCCCGACCCGAGAGCGGAACCCCCGCCCCGCTGATCCTCTCCGCCGCCACCGCGCCCGCACTGGACCAACTACTCGCAGAGGCCCGCGCGTTGCCGGCCACGCTGGACGTGGGGTGGTCCCTCGCGAAGGGGCGGGCGGCGTTGGGTGAGCGGGCGGTGGTGCTGGGTTCCGAGGTGGTGCGCGGGGGAGTAGCGCCTGGTGCGGGTCGGGCGGTGTTCGTTTTCCCGGGTCAGGGTTCGCAGTGGCTGGGGATGGCGGAGGAACTCCTTGACGCTTCCCCGGTGTTCGCTGCGCGTTTTGAGGAGTGTGGGGAGGCGCTGTCGTCGTTTGTTGAGTGGTCGTTGGTGGAGGTGGTGCGCTCTGATGACGATGAGTGGTTGGGGCGGGTTGATGTGGTGCAGCCGGTGTTGTGGGCGGTGATGGTGTCGTTGGCGGAGGTGTGGCGGGGGTATGGGGTGGAGCCTGCTGCGGTGATTGGTCACTCTCAGGGGGAGATCGCCGCCGCCGTGGTGGCTGGTGGGTTGTCGTTGGTGGATGGTGCGCGGGTGGTGGCGTTGCGGTCTCGGGTGATTGGTGAGGTGTTGTCGGGTCGGGGTGGGATGGTGTCGGTGGTTGAGTCGGTGGGTGCGGTGGAGGCGCGGATCGCTCGGTGGGGTGAGCGGTTGTCCGTGGCGGTGGTGAATGGTCCGTCGGCGACGGTGGTGTCGGGTGAACCGCAGGTGTTGGATGAGTTGTTGGCCGTCTGTGAGGCGGAGGGGGTGCGAGCCCGCAGGGTTCCCGTGGACTATGCGTCGCATTCGGCTCAGGTGGAGGGCCTGCGCGAACGTCTGCTGACGGATCTGGCCGGGGTGGAGCCGTGTGCGGGGTCCATACCTTTCTACTCGACGGTGACCGGCCAACTGGTCGATACGGCCGAGTTGGATGCCGAGTACTGGTTCACGAATCTCCGTAGTCGGGTGCGGTTCGATGAGGCGGTGGTGGCGGCGGGCCATGCCGTGTTTGTCGAGGTCAGCGCGCATCCGGTGTTGACGATGGCGATCGAGGACGCCCCGGCCGTGGGCACCCTGCGTCGGGGTGAGGGCGGCCTGGACCGGTTCCTGACGTCGTTGGCCGAGGCATGGACCCAGGGCGTTCCGGTCGCCTGGGAGCGGGTGTTGGCCGGTGGCCGGCAGGTCGACGTGCCGACGTACCCGTTCCAGCGCCAGCGCTACTGGCTGGACGGCGGCCAAGGGGCGGTGAACGCCGCCAGGTTGGGGCTCGGCGAGGCGCGGCATCCGCTGCTGGGTGCCGGCGTGGAGCTGGTGGACACGGACGGGTTTCTGCTGACCGGCAGCCTCTCGCCGGTCACCCACCCCTGGTTGGTTGACCACGCGGTGAACGGGACGGTGCTGCTGCCCGGCACGGCGATGCTGGAGCTGGCCGTGCACGCCGGGGATCAGGTGGGCTGCGGCCAGGTCGAGGAACTGACCCTTGAGGCACCGCTGGTGATCGCGGAGAGTGGTGATACTCAGCTGCAACTCGCCGTGTCCGCCCCGGATGACGCCGGGCGCCGCACGCTCGCCCTGCACGCCCGCCATGGTGCCGCCGGCTCCTGGACGCGGCAGGCGACCGGTGTGCTCGCCCCGCGGCCCGCGCCGCCGGCCGGCGAGCCGGCGGCGGTCTGGCCGCCGGACGGCGCGGCCTCCGTCGACCTCTCCGACTTCTACGCGCGGGCGGCCGACGCCGGCTTCCACTACGGCCCGGCGTTCCGTGGCCTGCGCGCGGCCTGGAAGCACGGCGACGAGGTGTACGCGGAGATCGCGCTGCCCGAAGCGGCGGGCGACGGCGGGGAGTTCGCGCTTCATCCGGCGCTGTTGGACGCCGGGTTGCAGGCGCTGCGGGTGGGCGGCGTCCTCGATGGGGAGGGCCGGCTGCCGTTCTCCTGGCGCGATGTCACCCTGCACGCCGCCGGCGCGGCCGAGCTGCTGCGGGTACGACTGTCGGCGCGCGGCGCCGACGAGGTGACGATCGAGGTCCGCGACGGGCAGGGCCTGCCGGTGCTGACCGTCGGCTCGCTGGTCGCCCGGCCGTTCGTCGCCGCTCAACAGCCGAACGCCGCAACGGAGTTCCTCTTCCGGATGGTCTGGTCCCCCGTGCCTGCCGGCGCCGGGCCCGCCGCGCCGGACGGGACGCCGGAGCTGTTGCGCCTCGGCTCGGCCGAGCCGGCGTGCGGTGAGCTGCCGGGCGCCGTGCACGCGGCCGTTGCCGATGCCCTGGAGAGGGTGCGCGGCTGGCTGGCTGACGAGGCGAACGAGGGCGCGCGTCTGGTCGTGGTCACCCGGGGCGCCGTCGCCGTCCAGGCGGGCGAGCCGATCGCCGATCTGGCGGGCGCGGCGGCCTGGGGCCTGCTGCGCTCGGCGCAGGCCGAACACCCCGGCCGGATCACCCTGCTGGACAGCGACAGCGACAGCGACACCGACAGCGACGCCGCGACCGACGCGGTCCTGCTGACCCAACTGACCGGCGACGAACCGCAGTTGGCCGTGCGCGCCGGCACCGTCTACGTGCCGAGGCTGGAGCGGTGGACGCCGCCGCTCGCCCCGCCGGCCGAGGCGCCGGACGCCTGGCGGCTGCGGCTCGGTGACGGCGCCGTGGGCGCCGGCACGGTCGGCGATGTGCGGCTGGGACCGGCCCCCGAGGCCGGGAGGCCGCTGGCCGCCGGCGAGGTGCGGGTCGCCGTGCGGGCGGCCGGGGTGAACTTCCGCGATGTGGTGCTGGCCCTCGGCATGGTGGCCGGCCGGGACGGCGGCGCGGGACGCGACGAGTTGGGTGGCGAGGGCGCCGGCGTGGTGCTGGCCGTCGCCGACGACGTGCCCGACCTGCGGCCGGGGGACCGGGTGATGGGCCTGCTGCCCGGCTCGTTCGGTCCGGTCGCGGTCGCCGACCACCGGATGCTGGCGCCGATCCCCGACGGCTGGTCGTTCGTCGAGGCGGCCACGCTGCCCATCGCCTTCCTCACCGCCGCCTACGGGCTGCGCGACCTCGGCGAACTGCGCCGTGGCGAACGGGTGTTGGTGCACGCGGCGGCCGGCGGTGTCGGCATGGCCGCGGTGCGTCTTGCCCGGCACTGGGGCGCCGAGGTGTTCGGCACCGCCAGCCCCGGGAAATGGCCGGCGCTGCACGCGCGGGGCCTCGACGCGGAGCATCTCGCGTCCTCCAGGGACCTCGACTTCGAGGACGCCTTCCGTGCCGCGACCGACGGCCATGGCGTGGACGTGGTGCTCAACTCCCTTGCCGGCGCCCCCGTTGACGCGGGGCAGCGGCTGCTGGCCGCCGGCGGCCGGTTCATCGAGATGGGCAAGACCGACATCAGGGACGGCGCGCTCAGGGACGATATCCGCTACCGGGCGTTCGACCTGATCGAGGCGGGACCCGACCGGGTGCGGACCCTGCTCGCCGAGCTGCGCGAGCTGGCGCAGGACGGTGTCATCGCGCCGCTGCCCGCCACCACCTGGGATGTGCGGCGCGCCCCAGAGGCGCTCCGTCACCTCCAACAGGCCCGGCACACCGGCAAGGTCGTGCTGACCGTGCCGGCGCCACCGGCCGCCGAGGGCACGGTGTTGATCACCGGTGGCACCGGCACGTTGGGCGGCGCGGTCGCGCGTCATCTGGCCGCCACCCAGGGCGCGCGCCGGCTGCTGCTGGTCAGCCGCAGCGGCCCCGAGGCGGAGGGTGCCGCCGAACTCGTCGCGGAGCTCGCGGAGTTGGGTGCCGACGTGACGGTCGCCGCGTGCGACGCGGCGGACCGCGAGCAACTGGCCACGCTGCTCGACGGGATACCGGAGGCGCACCCGCTCTCCGCCGTGATCCACACGGCGGGCGTGTTGGACGACGGGGTCCTCGGCTCGTTGACGCCCGAGCGGCTGGCCCGGGTGCTGCGGCCCAAGGCGGACGCCGCCTGGCATCTGCACGAGCTGACCCGCGCGTCGGACCTCGACGCCTTTGTGCTGTTCTCCTCGGCCGCCGGCCTCCTCGGCGGCCCGGGCCAGGGCAACTACGCGGCGGCCAACGCGTTCCTCGACGCCCTCGCGCTGCACCGCAGGGCGCTCGGGCTGCCAGGTGTCTCGCTGGCGTGGGGGCTGTGGGCCGAACGCAGCGCCATGACCGGCGGGCTCGGCCGGGAGGACCTCGCCAGGATGGGGCAGGCCGGCATCGACGCGCTGTCGACGGATGAGGGCCTCGCCCTCCTCGACACGGCCCTCGCCTCCGCCGAGACCCTGCTGGCGCCGATCCGGCTGCGGACCGCCGCGCCGCGCGCCCGAGGCGCGGACGCCGCCGGGACGCCGCCGCTGCTGCGCGGACTGGCGCGCGCTGGCCACCGCCGCCGGCTGCCCAGGGCCGGCGGCGACGGCGGGCGCTACGCGACCGCGTCCGTCGAGGAACTCCTCGCGCTGGTCCGCACCGTGGCGGCCACCGTGCTCGGGCACGAGGCGCCGGAGGCGATCGACCCCGAACGCGCCTTCAAGGACGTGGGGTTCGACTCGCTGACCGCCGTCGAGCTGCGGAACCGGCTGAACGCGGCGACGGGGCTGCGGCTGCCGTCCACCGCCGTCTTCGACCACCCCACGCCGACCTCGCTCGCCGGCCGGCTGCGGGCCCTGCTGCAACCCGAGCGGGCCCCCACCGGGGAGCTGGCGCGGGCAAGGATCGTCGATGCCGACGATCCGGTGGTGATCGTCGGGATGGCGTGCCGCTACCCGGGTGGCGTGGACTCGCCGGAGGCGCTGTGGCGGCTGGTGGCCGACGGGGTCGACGCCATCGCTCCCTTCCCGGAGGACCGGGGCTGGGATGTGGCGGCGCTCTACGATCCGGACCCGGAGCGCTCCGGCCACTCCTCCACCCGGCACGGTGGGTTCCTCGACGGGGCGGCCGAGTTCGACGCGGGGTTCTTCGGGATCTCGCCGCGTGAGGCCCTCGCGATGGATCCGCAGCAGCGGTTGCTGTTGGAGACGTCCTGGGAGACGTTCGAGCGGGCGGGGATCGACCCGGCGTCGGTGCGTGGCAGTGCCACCGGCGTCTTCACCGGGCTGATCCACGGCGGCTACGGCCACGGTTCGGCCGCCGCGCTGGAGCTGGAGGGCTACCTCGGCAACGGCAGCGCCGGCAGCGTGGCCTCGGGCCGGGTGGCCTACACCTTCGGGCTTGAGGGTCCGGCCGTCACGGTGGACACGGCGTGTTCGTCGTCCCTGGTGGCGCTGCACCTGGCGGCCCAGGCACTGCGCACCGGCGAATGCTCGATGGCGCTGGCCGGCGGCGCCACGGTGATGGCGACGCCGACCGCCTTTGTGGAGTTCAGCCGGCAGCGAGGGCTGGCGCCCGACGGCCGCTGCAAGCCGTTCGCCGAGGCGGCGGACGGCACGGCGTGGGCCGAGGGCGTGGGGATGCTGCTGCTGGAGCGGCTCTCGGACGCGCGGCGCAACGGGCACGAGGTGCTGGCCGTGGTCCGGGGCTCCGCCGTCAACCAGGACGGGGCCAGCAACGGACTGACCGCCCCCAACGGGCCGGCCCAACAGCGGGTGATCCGCGCCGCGTTGACGACCGCCGGGCTGGCCCCCGCCGAGGTGGACGCGGTGGAGGCGCATGGCACCGGCACCACGTTGGGCGACCCCATCGAGGCGCAGGCGTTGTTGGCCACCTATGGGCAGGAGCGGTCGGCGGAACGGCCGTTGTGGTTGGGGTCGTTGAAGTCCAACATCGGGCACGCGCAGGCGGCGGCGGGTGTCGGTGGTGTGATCAAGATGGTGCAGGCGATGCGCCATGGTGTGCTGCCGCGCACCCTGCACGTCGATCAACCGTCCCCGCATGTCGACTGGGAGTCGGGCGCGGTGCGGCTGCTCACCGAGGAGGCCCCCTGGCCCTCCGTGGGCGACCGGCCGCGTCGGGCCGCCGTCTCCTCCTTCGGCGTCAGCGGCACCAACGCCCATGTCATCGTCGAGCACCCCGCCCAACAGCCCGTCCCCACGGAGCCGGAGCCGGACGCGGACCAGGGGCCGGGGCGCCCGGTGCCCGTGCTGCTCTCCGGGGACAGCCCCGAGGCGCTCGCCGCCCAGGCGGGCCGGCTGCGCGCGCATCTGGCCGCGCACCCCGAGCTGCGCCCCGTCGATGTGGCCCGCACCCTCGCCGACAGCCGCGCCGCCCTCGCCCACCGGGCCGCGCTGACCATCCCGGACGGGACCGAACAGGCCCCGCTGCTCGCCGCGTTGGACGCCCTCGCCGAAGGCGCCGAGTCCCCGCGCGTCGTCAGCGGAACGCCGGTCGAGGGCGGCACCGCCTTCCTGTTCACGGGGCAGGGGAGTCAGCGGGTGGGGATGGGGTTGGAGTTGGCCGAGGTGTTTCCGGTGTTCGGGGAGGCCCTCGAAGCGGTGTGGGGGGAGTTGGGTCGGCATCTGGGCCGTCCGATGCGTGAAGTGCTGTCGGAAACAGAGGTGTTGGGGCGGACGGAGTTTGCTCAGCCGGCGTTGTTCGCGGTTGAGGTGGCGTTGTTTCGGTTGGTGGAGTCGTGGGGTGTGGTGCCGGCGTTCCTGGTGGGGCATTCGGTGGGGGAGTTGGCGGCGGCGTATGTGGCGGGGGTGTGGTCGTTGGCTGATGCGTGTGCGTTGGTGGTGGCGCGGGGTCGGTTGATGCAGGGGCAGCGGGCGGATGGTGCGATGTTGGCGGTTCAGGCCGCTCCCGGGGAGGTGGAGTCGTTCCTGGTGGGGCGTTCGGAGCGGTTGGCGTTGGCGGCTGTGAACGGGCCGGTGTCGGTGGTGTTGGCGGGTGACGTGGACGCGGTGGAGGAGGCCGGGGCGTATTTCGGGGGGCTGGGGCGCAAGACCAAGCGGTTGCGTACCTCGCATGCCTTCCACTCCCCGCACATGGACGGCATGCTCGACGCGTTCGCCGAGATCGCCGAACGGGTCACCTTCCAGCCGGCGCGCATCCCGATCGTCTCCGATGTGACGGGCACCGTCATCGATGACGAGGAACTGAGCGACCCGGCCTACTGGGTACGGCACGCCAGGCAGCCCGTCCGGTTCGCCGACGCCATCGCCACCGTCCACGAACACGGCGTGCGGACCTTCGTCGAACTCGGCCCGGACGCGGTGCTCAGCGCGATGGCCGAGGACTGCCTGCCGGACGCGCGCGACACCGCGTTCCTGCCCACGCTGCGCGGCGGGCAGGACGAGGCGGTGGCGCTCGTCACCGCGTTCGGCCGGCTCCAAGTGCGCGGCCAGGTGGCCGACCGCGCCGCCCACCCGACCGGGGGCCGACGCGTCCCGCTCCCCACCTACGCCTTCCAACGCCGCCGCTACTGGCTGGACCCGGCGGCCCCCGGCGCCCACCGCGCGGCGCCGGACGCCCACCCGCTGCTGCCCGAGGTCGTCACCCTCGCCGACGGCGAGGGGACGCTGCTCACCGGGCGGCTCTCCACCGCCGACCAGCCCTGGCTGGGCGACCACACCATCCATGGCATTGTGCTGGTGCCGGGCACCGCCCTGGTGGAGATGGCCTGGCACGCCGGTGTGCACAGTGGCTGCGAGCGTGTCGAGGAACTCACCCTGGAGGCACCCCTGGTGCTGCCACCCGGCGGCGCCAGGGCGCGGGTGCAACTGCGGGTCGGCGCCGCCGACCCCACCGGGCGCCGGCCGCTCACCCTGCACTCCCGCCCCGACACCGACCCCGGGGCGCGCTGGACCCGGCACGCCGAGGGCGTCCTCGCCCCCGGCACGGACGCGCCGCCCGCACCGGACGCCGCCGCCTGGCCGCCACCGGGCGCCGTCCCGCTGGAGACCGACGGCTTCTACCGGCGGTTCGCCGCCGGCGGCTTCGACCTCGGCCCCGCCTTCCAGGGCCTGGGCGCCGCCTGGCGGGACGGCGACGACACCCTCGCGGAGGTGTCCCTGCCGGCGGAACAGCACCGGGACGCCCCCCGTTACGGCATCCACCCGGCGCTGCTCGACGCCGCCCTGCACGCCGGCGGCCTCGACGCCCCGGACACCGGCGAGGCATCGGCCGGCGCCGGCCGGCTGCCGTTCGCCTGGCATGACGTCAGCCGGTACGGCCCCGCGCCCACCGCGCTGCGGGTGCGGCTGAGCCCCACCGGCGCCGACGGGGCCCGCGTCACCCTCACCGACGACCGGGGGCGGCCCGTCGCCCTCATCGGCCGGCTGGTCACCCGGCCCGTCACCGAGGAGCGACTCGCGCCGCGCCAGGACGCGCTGCACACCGTCGCGTGGCGCGAGCCGCCGGCGGCACGGCGGGAGTCCACCGGCCGATGGGCGGTTCTGGCGCCGGGCGACGGCTCCGCCGAAGGCCCGGACAGCCTCCCGGAGTTGACGGACGCCTCCCGGCACGCCGACCTGACGCGGCTGGCCAAGAGCCTCACCGACGGCGGGGACCGCCCCGAGGTCGTGCTGGCGCCGCTGCGGCCCGATCCGGCGCTCCCCACGCACGAGGCGGCGCACGCGCTCGTCCATCGGGCCAGCGAACTCGTCCAGGGCTGGCTCGACGGCGAGTTCACGCCCGCCCGGCTGGCCCTGGTCACCAGGGGTGGCGTCGCCCTCGACGGCGAGGACCCGCATCCGGCGTCGGCCGCCGTCCGGGGCCTGATCGCCGCCGTCCAGGCCGAGCACCCGGGACGCTTCGTCCTGCTCGACGCCGCGCCCGACGCCCCGCTCGCCGCCGGGCCGCTCGCTCGGGCGCTCGCCTCGGACGAGCCCACGCTGGCCCTGCGCGGCGACACGGTGCGCGTCCCCCGCCTGGTCCGCCTCGACGGCGCGTCGGGGGAGCAGCCGCCCCCGAGCGGCACCGTCCTGGTCACCGGCTCGGGCGGCGCCCTGGGGCGCGCCCTCGTCCGGCATCTCGCCCGGCGCGGCGCCAGGCGGCTGCTGCTGGTCAGCCGCTCCGGGGCCGAGGCCCCCGAGGCGCCCCGACTCGTCGACGAGCTGGCCGCGTTGGGCGCCACCGCCGAGACGCGGTCCTGCGATGTGGCCGACCGCGCCCAGCTCGCCGCGCTGCTCTCCGAGCCGCGCGAGCACCCGATCACCGCCGTCTACCACCTGGCCGGCGTGCTCGACGACGGCGTCGTGACAGCGCTCACCCCCGAGCGCTTTGACCGGGTGCTGCGGCCCAAGGCGGACGCGGCCTGGCATCTGCACGAGCTGACCCGAGGTCTCGACCTCGACGAGTTCGTCCTGTTCTCCTCCGCGTCCGGCGTCATCGGCGGCGCCGGGCAGGCCAACTACGCCGCCGCCAACGCGTTCCTCGACGCCCTCGCCCAGCACCGGCACGCCCAGGGCCTGCCCGCGCGTTCGCTGGCCTGGGGCGCCTGGGAGATGGGCATGGCCGGGGAGTTGGCGCCCGCCGACCGGGAGCGGCTCGCCAGATCGGGCGCCGCGCCGCTCACCGAGGCCCAGGGCCTCGCGCTGCTCGACGCCGCCGCCGCGACGGACGCGCCGCACCTCGTTCCGCTGCGGCTCGACCCGGCCGCGCTCCGCGCCGCCGACGCCCTGCCGCCGCTGCTCGGCGACCTCGTTCCGGCGTCGGGGCGGCGCCCCGGGAACGCCGATTCGGTGGGGGAGGCAGCCGCGCTGCGGAGTCGCCTCGCCGGCCGGGACGCCACCGAACGGGAGGCGATCCTGCTGGAGTTGATCCGCGCCAGGGCGGCGCTGGTCCTCGGCCATGAGGCGCCCGAGGCGATCGACCCCGGGCGCGGCTTCACCCAGGCCGGCTTCGACTCGCTGGCCACCGTCGAGCTGCGGAACCGGCTCAACGACATCACCGGGCTCCGCCTCGCCTCCACCGCTCTCTTCGACCATCCGACGCCGCTGGCGCTCGCCGGCCATCTGGCGGCGGAACTCCCCGCGTCCGCCGCCTCGCCGGAGCCCTCGCCCCAGGGGCGGCGCGTCCCGGCGGGGGAGAGCACGCTGGTCGCGCTGGCGGCGCTCGACGACCTGCCCGTCAGCGATATCGCCCAGGCCGACCGGGAGGCCGTCGCCGACCGGCTCGAACGGTTGCTGACGCGGCTGCGGCTCCCCACCGAGGGCCCGGCGGGCACGTCGACCGACGAGGACATCGCCCAGGCCACCGACGACGAGCTGTTCGACCTCATCAACGAGGACTTCGGCCTCTCCTGACCCCGGCCGCCGCCGACCGACCGCACCTGCCCGGACCCCCGGACCCGCCCGGACCCGCCCGAAGAGGACAGATGTCGAACGAACAGAAGCTTCGCGACTACCTGAAGCTGGTCACGACCGACCTGCGGCACACCCGCGAGAAGCTCCACACCGTCCAGGCGGCGGACCGGGAACCCATCGCCGTCGTCGGCATCGGCTGCCGCTACCCGGGCGGCGCGCGCTCGGCCGACGAGCTGTGGCGGCTGGTCGCCGAAGGCCGGGACGCCGTCGGCGACTTCCCCACCGACCGGGGCTGGGATCTCGAAGCGCTCTACGACCCCGACCCGGCGACCCCCGGCACCACCTACGCCCGCGCCGGCGGATTCCTCGACGAGGTGGGCGAGTTCGACGCCGAGTTCTTCGGCATCTCCCGCCGCGAGGCCCTCGCCATGGACCCCCAGCAGCGGCTGCTCCTGGAGACGTCCTGGGAGGCCATCGAACGCGCCGGCATCCGGCCCCCGTCGCTCCACGGACAGGACATCGGGGTCTTCGCCGGCGTCGCCTACAGCGACTACGCCACCGAACTCGGCGAGACACCAGCCGAGTTGGAGGGCTACCTCGGCAACGGCAGGTCCGGCAGCGTGGCCACCGGGCGGATCGCCTACACCTTCGGCTTCGAGGGCCCGGCGGTCACCGTCGACACCGCCTGCTCCTCCTCCCTGGTCGCCATCCACCTGGCCTGCCAGGCGCTCCGCCGGCGCGAGTGCGGAATGGCCCTCGCCGGCGGCGTCACCGTGATGTCCACGCCCGGCATGTTCGTCGAGTTCAGCAGGCAACGCGGGCTGGCGCCCGACGGCCGCTGCAAGGCGTTCGGCGCCGAGGCCGACGGCACCGGATGGGGCGAGGGCGTCGGCGTGCTGCTGCTGGAACGCCTCTCGGACGCCCGCCGCCAGGGGCACCGGGTGCTGGCCGTGGTGCGCGGCTCGGCCGTCAACCAGGACGGCGCGAGCAGCGGACTCACCGTGCCCCGAGGCCCGGCCCAACAGCGGGTGATCCGCGCCGCGTTGGACAACGCGGGGCTCGCGACGGGCGATGTGGACGCGGTCGAGGCGCATGGCACGGGCACCACCCTCGGCGACCCCATCGAGGCCCGCGCCCTGCTCGCCACCTACGGCCGGGACCGCGACACGGGGCGACCGCTGTGGCTCGGCTCGCTGAAGTCCAATATCGGGCACACCCAGGCGGCGTCCGGGGTGGCCGGCGTCATCAAGATGATCGAGGCCATGCGCCACGGCATCCTGCCGCGCACCCTGCACGCCGACCAACCGTCCCCCCATGTCGACTGGGAGTCGGGCGCGGTGCGGCTGCTCTCCGACGAGGTCCCCTGGCCCTCCGTGGGCGACCGGCCGCGCCGCGCCGCCGTGTCGTCGTTCGGCGTCAGCGGCACCAACGCGCACATCGTCCTGGAGCAGGCCCCGCCCGCTGAGCCCCCTGAGTCCGCTGAGCCCGCCGAGGACGACGCCCCTCACCTGCCGGCCGTGGTACCGCTGGTGGTGACCGCGAGGGACGACACGGCCCTGGCCGCCGGGCTGGAGCGGCTCCGCGCCCACCTGGCCGGGCGGCCCCCACTCGACCGCGCCGACGTCGCCTTCACCCTGGCCACCGCCAGGACCTTCTTCGACCACCGCGCCGTGCTGGTGGGGGAGGAGACCGTGACGGGCACGGTGGTGCC
The DNA here is from genome assembly GCF_020740535.1 of Streptomyces profundus. Taxonomy (NCBI): domain Bacteria; kingdom Bacillati; phylum Actinomycetota; class Actinomycetes; order Kitasatosporales; family Streptomycetaceae; genus Streptomyces; species Streptomyces profundus. Next base: position 1,519,474 of record NZ_CP082362.1, on the reverse strand, counting down.
GGAGGCCGGGCGGACGGTGTTCGTCTTCCCCGGGCAGGGGTCGCAGTGGCTCGGGATGGCGGTCCAACTCCTCGACACCTCCCCGGTGTTCGCCCGGCGGCTGGCCGAGTGCGAGGCGGCGCTCTCGGACTTCGTCGACTGGTCGCTTGAGGAGGTGCTGCGATCGACCGACCCGGGCTCGCTGGAGCGGGTCGACAGGGTGCAGCCGGCCCTCTGGGCGGTGATGGTGGCCCTGGCCGCCGTCTGGGATTCGCTCGGCGTGGGCCCCCTGGCGGTCATCGGCCACTCCCAGGGCGAGATCGCCGCCGCCGTGGTCGCCGGCGCCCTGACCCTGGCCGACGGCGCCAAGGTCGTCGCGCTGCGCTCGCGCGCCATCGGCGAGGTGCTCTCGGGGCTTGGCGGAATGGTCTCCGTCGTCGAGCCGGCGAGCGCCGTCGAGACCCGGATCGCCGCATGGGGCGAGCGGCTCTCCGTCGCCGTGGTCAACGGCCCGTCCGCGACCGTGGTCTCGGGCGAACCCGCCGCGCTGGACGAGCTGTTGGCGGCCTGCGACGCCGAAGGCGTCCGCGCCCGCCGGGTGCCCGTCGACTACGCCTCGCACTCCGCCCAGGTCGAGCGGCTGAGGGAACGCATCCTCGGCGACCTCGCCGGGATCACCCCCCGTTCCACCGTGATCCCGTTCTACTCCACGGTGACCGGCGGCGCGTTGGACACCGCGACGCTGGACGCCGAGTACTGGTTCACCAACCTGCGGAGCCGGGTGCGCTTCGACGAGGCGGTCGCGGCGGCGGGCCAGGGGCTCTTCATCGAGGTCAGCGCGCATCCGGTGCTGACGATGGCCATCGAGGACGGCAGGGCCGTGGGCACCCTGCGGCGCGGCGACGGCGGCCTGGACCGGTTCCTCACCTCCGCCGCCGAGGTCTGGACGCGGGGTGTTCCGGTCGCCTGGGAACGGCTCCTGCCCGGCCGACGCCAGGTCGACGTCCCCACCTACCCGTTCCAGCGCGAACGGTTCTGGCTGGCGTCCAACGGACCCGCGCCCACCGGCGGCGGCCTCGACGGCACCGGGCATCCGCTGCTCGGCGCCTGGGCCGGCCTCGCCCAGTCCGACGGCTACCTCTTCACCGGGCGGCTCTCCCTCGCCCAACAGCCCTGGATCGCCGACCACTCCGTCAACGACGTGGTCCTGCTGCCCGGCACCGGACTCCTCGAACTCGCCCTGCGCGCCGCGCACGAGGCCGGCTGCACCACCGTGGCGGAGCTGACCCTCGAAGCGCCGCTCGCCCTCCCCGACCGGGGCGAGCTGCGCCTCCAGGTCGAGCTCGGCCCGCCCGACCACGAGGGCCAGCGGGAACTCGCCCTCCACTCCCGCCTCCCCGACGAGACCGGGCCCGGCGGCTGGACCCGCCACGCCACGGGCCTGGTCGGCCCGGCACCGCGCCACGACATCGAACAGGGGCAACAGCGGGACCTCACCAACTGGCCGCCGACCGGCGCCGAACCCCTCTCGACCGAGGGCCTCTACGCGCGGGCCGCCGCGCTCGGCCTGCGCTACGGCCCGCTCTTCCAGGGCGTCAAGGCGGCCTGGCGGCGCGGCGAAGAGCTGTTCGTCGAGGTCGAGTTGGCCGAGGAACTGCGCGGCGAGGCCGACGCCTACGGCATCCACCCGGCGCTGCTCGACGCCGTCCTCCACGCGGTGGGCCTCGGCACCGAGGGCGAGGCCGAGGAGGCGCGGCTCCCGTTCTCCTGGCACGGCGTGACCCTGCGTGGCGCGGGCCCCAGCAGCCTGCGGGCCCGCGTCCACCACCACTCGACGGACTCCGTCGCCCTGTCGGCGGCCGACGCCACCGGACGCCCCGTCGTCACCGTCGAGGCGCTCCGCACCCGCCCCGTCGACGCGGAGCGGCTGCGCGCCGCCGGCCGGCCGGAGCGGCGCGCGCTCCACGAGGTCGTCTGGCGCCCGGCACGGGCCGCCGAGAACGCCGAGCCCACCCGCGTGGTGCGGGTGGCACGGCACGCCGACGTGACGGTCGACGCCGTACACCGCGCCGTGGCCACGGTGTTGACCGCCGTGCGGGAGGCGCTGGCCGAGGGCGAGCGGCTGACCGTGGTCACCGACGGCGCGGTCGCCGTCGACCCGAAGGACCCGATCGACCCCGCCGCCACGGCCGTCTGGGGCCTGGTCAGGTCCGCACAGGCCGAACACCCGGGACGGCTCCTGCTGGTGGACACCGACACCCCGGACGGGACCTGGGCCGCGCCCCCCGACGAACCCCAACTCGCCGTGCGGGACGGCAGGGTGCTGGTGCCGCGCCTGGACCGGGCGCGGGACCTCGGCGACACCGTCCCGGCCCTCGACCCCGCCGGCACCGTTCTGGTGACCGGCGGCACCGGCACCCTCGGACGACTGACGGCCCGTCAGCTGGTGACCGAGCACGGAGCGCGGCAGCTGGTCCTGGTGTCCCGGCGTGGCCTCTCCGCCGACGGGATCGGCGAACTGGTCGCGGAGCTGTCGGAGTTGGGCGCCTCGGTCACGGTGGCCGCCTGCGATGTCGGCGACCGGGCGGCGCTGGCCGCCGTCCTCGACGTCATCCCGCCCGAACATCCGCTGACCGCCGTGGTGCACACCGCCGGAGTGCTGGCCGACGGACTCGTCGAGACCGTGACGCCGGAAGGACTCGCCGAGGCGCTGCGGGTCAAGGCCGACGCCGCCTGGCATCTCCATGAGCTGACCCGGGATCTCGACCTCGCCGCCTTCGTCCTGTTCTCCTCCGCCGCGGGCCTCCTCGGCTCCCCGGGGCAGGCCGCCTACGCGGCGGCCAACGCCGCGCTCGACGGCCTGGCCGCCCACCGCCACGCCCAGGGGCTGCCGGCGCTGTCGCTGGCCTGGGGCCTGTGGGAGGAACGCAGCGGACTGACGGGCGCGCTGGGCGAGGTGGAGCTGGCCCGGATGGCGCGCGGCGGGCTGCGGCCCCTCACCACCGCCCAGGGCCTCGCGCTCTTCAGCGCCGCGCTCCGTACCGACCGGGCCTGCCTGGTGCCGGTGGCCCTCTCCCGGCCCGGCCTGCGGGAACGCGCCGCCAGCGGCGAACTCCCCGCGCTGCTCAGGGATCTCGCCCCCGTCGCGGTGCCGCGCGGCTCCGCCACCGCCCGGCGCGACGGCGGCGCGCTCGCCCAGCGGCTCGCCGAACTGCCGGCGGCCGAACGCCGGGGCGCCGTCGTCCACCTGGTCCGCGAACACGTCGGACAGCTGCTCAAGCACCCGGCGCCCCAGACCATCGCCGAGGACCGCGCGTTCAAGGATCTGGGCTTCGACTCGCTGATCGGTCTTGAGCTCCGCAACCGGCTCAACGCCGAGACCGGCCTGCGGCTCCCCGCCACCCTGGTCTTCGACCACCCGAGCCCCGACGCGCTCGCCGCCCACCTGCTCGAACGACTCGCGGACGCGCCACCCGCCGGCGCCAGGACGGCCGCGCCCCGACGCCGGGGGCCCGCGTCCGCCGACGAGCCGATCGCGATCGTGGCGATGGGCTGCCGCTACCCGGGCGGCGTGGACTCGCCGGAGGCGCTGTGGCGGCTGGTCGCCGAGGGCGGCGACGCGGTCTCCACCTTCCCCACCGACCGGGGCTGGGACGTGGCGGGCCTCTACCACCCCGATCCGGAGCACCCCGGCACCTCCTATGCGCGGGAGGGCGGATTCCTGCACGGCGCGGCCGAGTTCGACCCGACGCTCTTCGGGGTCTCGCCCCGTGAGGCCCTCGCCATGGACCCCCAGCAGCGGCTGCTCCTGGAAACGTCCTGGGAGACGTTCGAGCGGGCCGGGATCGACCCGCTGTCGCTGCGCGGCCAGGACGTCGGAGTCTTCGCCGGTGTGATGTACCACGACTACGCGGCGCGCCTGGGCGAACTCCCCGAGGCCGCCCAGGGCATGGAGGGCTACCTCGGCAGCGGCAGCGCCGGCAGCGTGGCCACCGGGCGGATCGCCTACACCTTCGGGCTTGAGGGTCCGGCGGTGACGGTGGACACGGCGTGTTCGTCGTCGCTGGTGGCGCTGCACCTGGCGGCTCAGTCGCTGCGCAACGGCGAATGCGGCCTGGCGCTCGCCGGCGGCGTGACGGTGATGTCCACGCCGGGGTTGTTCGTCGAGTTCAGCCGGCAGCGCGGCCTGGCGCCCGACGGCCGCTGCAAGCCGTTCGCCGAGGCGGCGGACGGCACGGCGTGGGCCGAGGGCGTGGGCATGCTGCTGCTGGAGCGGCTCTCGGACGCGCGCCGCAACGGGCATCGGGTGTTGGCGGTGGTTCGCGGGTCGGCGGTCAACCAGGACGGGGCGAGCAACGGCCTGACCGCGCCGAACGGTCCCTCCCAACAGCGCGTGATCCGGGCGGCGTTGGCGGGCGCCGGGCTCACCGCCGCAGACGTCGACACGGTCGAGGCGCATGGCACGGGCACCACCCTCGGCGACCCCATCGAGGCGCAGGCGCTGTTGGCCACCTACGGGCAGGAGCGGTCGGTGGAACGGCCGTTGTGGTTGGGGTCGTTGAAGTCCAACATCGGGCACGCGCAGGCCGCGGCGGGTGTCGGTGGTGTGATCAAGATGGTGCAGGCGATGCGCCATGGCGTGCTCCCGCGCACGTTGCATGTGGATGAGCCGTCGTCGCATGTGGACTGGGAGTCGGGGGCGGTGCGGCTGCTGACCGAGGAGGTCGACTGGCCGGCGGGCGACCGGCCGCGTCGGGCCGCCGTCTCCTCCTTCGGCATGAGCGGCACCAACGCCCATGTGATCCTCGAACAGGGCCCGGACGAGAAGCCGCGCCCGCCGGCGGCAACCGGACTGCCGGTGGTGCCGCTGGTGGTGTCGGGCGTGGACGCGAGCGCCGTGGACGTGCAGGTGGAGCGGGTGCGGGGGTTGGGTTCTTCGGTGGATGTGGGGTGGTCCCTCGCGAAGGGGCGGGCGGCGTTGGGCGAGCGGGCGGTGGTGCTGGGTTCCGAGGTGGTGCGTGGCGCGGTCGCTCCTGGCGCCGGCCGGACGGTGTTCGTTTTCCCCGGGCAGGGTTCGCAGTGGCTGGGGATGGCGGAGGAACTCCTTGACTCCTCCCCGGTGTTCGAGCGGCGGCTTGAGGAGTGTGGGGAGGCGCTGTCGTCGTTTGTTGAGTGGTCGTTGGTGGAGGTGGTGCGGTCCGACGATGACGGCTGGTTGGGGCGGGTTGATGTGGTGCAGCCGGTGTTGTGGGCGGTGATGGTGTCGCTTGCTGAGGTGTGGCGGGAGTACGGGGTGGAGCCGGCCGCCGTGATCGGTCACTCTCAGGGGGAGATAGCGGCTGCGGTGGTGGCTGGTGGGTTGTCGTTGGTGGATGGTGCGCGGGTGGTGGCGTTGCGGTCTCGGGTGATTGGTGAGGTGTTGTCGGGTCGGGGTGGGATGGTGTCGGTGGTTGAGCCGGTGGGTGCGGTGGAGGCGCGGATCGCTCGGTGGGGTGAGCGGCTGTCCGTGGCGGTGGTGAACGGGCCTTCCGCGACCGTGGTGTCGGGCGAACCGCAGGCGTTGGATGAGCTGTTGGCCGCCTGCGAGGCGGAGGAAGTGCGAGCCCGCAGGGTTCCCGTGGACTATGCCTCGCACTCCGCTCAGGTGGAGCAACTGCGCGAACGCCTGCTGACGGATCTGGCCGGGGTGGAGCCGTGTGCGGGGTCCATACCTTTCTACTCGACGGTGACCGGCCAACTGGTCGATACGGCCGAGTTGGATGCCGAGTACTGGTTCACCAATCTGCGCAGTCGGGTGCGGTTCGATGAGGCGGTCGTGGCGGCGGGCCATGCCGTGTTTGTCGAGGTCAGCGCGCATCCGGTGTTGACGATGGCGATCGAGGACGCGCCTGCGGTGGGGACGCTGCGCCGGGGTGAGGGCGGACTGGACCGGTTCCTGACCTCGCTTGCCGAGGCGTGGACGCGGGGTGTTCCCGTGGCCTGGGAGCGGGTGTTGGCCGGCGGTCGGCAGGTCGACGTGCCGACGTACCCGTTCCAGCGGAAGCGGTACTGGCTGGACGCCCCGGCGTCAGGACGGCGCGGCCCCGTCACCGACGACTGGCTGTATGAGGTCGCGTGGCGCACGCGGCCCGAGCCGCCAGGGCCGGCGCTCAGCGGCAGCTGGCTGCTGTTGACGGCCTCCGGGCTGATCGAGAACGAGGCGGTGGGCGCCGTCCTCGACGGGCTCAAGGACGCGGGCGCCGATGTGCTGCTGGCCGCGCCAGGCGAGGCGCCGCCGCCCGGGCAGCGGATCGACGGCGTGCTCTCCCTGCTCGCCCTCGCCGAACCTGACGAACTCGCCCCGGCCGCCGACCCGTTGACCGGCACGGCCGCGCTGCCGGCCGCCCTGGCCGAGGTGGGGGTGATGGCGCCGCTGTGGGTGCTCACCCGGGGAGCGGTCGGCACCGGCGCCGCCGATGCCCCTCCCGACCCGTGGGGGGCGCGGCTGTGGGGCCTGGGCCGGACGGTGGCGCTCGAACACCCGGAGCGCTGGGGCGGACTGGTCGACCTGCCGGCCGCCCCGAAGACGCCGGCGCCGGACGTGCTGGCCAGGCTGGGGCGGGTGCTGGCGGGCGGCTTCGGCGCCGAGGATCAGCTCGCTCTCCGGGATGCCGGGGTGCTGGCCCGCCGCCTGACGCGGGTCCTTCCCCGTGCCCGGGCCACGGCATGGCGGCCGGCCGAGGGCGGCACGGTGCTGGTCACCGGCGGCACCGGCGGGCTCGGCGCCCAGGTGGCGCGCTGGCTGGCGCAGGCCGGCGCCGGGCATCTGCTGCTGCTCAGCCGCCGGGGCGGCGAGGCGCCAGGCGCCGCCGAACTGGTCGCGGAGCTGGGCGCGTCGGGCGCATCGGTGACGGTGTCCGCGTGCGATGTCGGTGACCGCGAGGCGCTGGCCGCCGAGTTGGCGGCCATCCCCGCCGACCGTCCCCTGACCGCCGTCTTCCACACGGCGGGCGTCCTGGACGACGGCGCGCTGCGCGACCTCACACCCGAGCGGTTCGCCGCCGTGGCCGGCCCCAAGTCCCGGGCGGCGCACCATCTGCACGAGCTGACATCCCATCAGGAGCTGTCGGCCTTTGTGCTCTTCTCCTCGTTCGCCGGCGTCGTCGGCAACGTCGGCCAGGCCAACTACGGTGCGGCGAACGCGTTTCTGGACGCGCTGGCCGAGCGCCGCCGCGCCCAGGGCCTGCCGGCCACCTCCGTGGCCTGGGGCGCCTGGGCCGACGCCGGTCTCGCCACCGGCGAGGTCGGGGAGCGTCTCCGCCAGCGCGGCGTGACGCCGATGGAGCCCCAGCGCGCCATCGCCGCGCTCGGCACCGCCCTGGAGCGGGAGGCGGCGGCCGTCGCGGTCGCCGATATCGCCTGGGGAACGTTCGGCGCCGCGCTGCGCGGGATCCGCCCGACGCCGCTCCTCGACGAGCTGTCGGAGGCGCTGCCGCCGGCCGAGACGTCCGCCCCCGCCGGGCCCGCGCTCGCCGCCCGGCTGGCCGGCCGGGCCGCCGACGAGCGGTACGAGATCGTCTCCGATGTGGTGCGCGGCCAGGTCGCCGAGGTGCTGCGGCACGAGTCGACGGACGACCTGGACGACGAACGGGCCTTCCGCGAAATGGGGTTCGACTCGTTGACCGCCGTCGATCTGCGGAACCGCCTCGGCGTCGCCACCGGCCTTCCGTTGCCCACCACGCTGGCCTTCGACCATCCGACGATCGCCGACCTCGCGGGGCATCTGCTGGCCGAGTTGGCGTCGGGGGCCGCCGAGCCGGCGGGCGCCGAACCCGAGGTGCTGGGGCTGGTGAGCCGCATCCCGCTGGCCCGGCTGAAGGAGTCCGGGCTCTATGAGGCGCTGCTGCGACTGGCCGACGAGGCCGATGCCGTCGCCGCCCCCGAAGCCGTCGAACGCCCCGACCCGCGCCAGTGGTTCCAGAGCGGCGCCGACACGGCCGAGGACCAGCCGTTGGACGGCGGTCACAGCGGCGGTCACGGCAGCGGTTACGACGATGGTTACGACGACGACCTGGACGAGGACGCGGTCGACGACATGAGCGTGACCGCCCTGATCCGCCTGGTCCTCGACGACGACACCGAAGACCCCACCGCCACCGACACAGCGGCCGACGCGGCCGAGCAGGACGACACCCGGCACGACGGGGACACCACAGGAGGAACCCGATGAGCCAGAACGAGGCGACCGTTGTCGCCGCCCTCCGGGCCTCCGTCAGGGAGAACAAGAAGCTCCAGCGGCAGAACCGGGAGCTGTCCCGCGCCGCCAGGGAGCCGATCGCCATCGTCGCCATGGGCTGCCGCTTTCCCGGCGGGGTGGAGTCCCCCGAGGAGCTGTGGCGGCTGCTGGAGTCCGGCGACGACGCGCTGTCGCCGTTCCCCACCGACCGTGGCTGGGACCTCGACCAGCTGCGCGATCCGGCGGCCGAGGACAGCGGCGGCAGCGTCACCGGGCACGGCGGGTTCCTGCGCGACGCGGGCGCCTTCGACCCGGCGTTCTTCGGCATCAGCCCGCGCGAGGCCCTCGCCATGGACCCGCAGCAGCGGCTGCTGCTGGAGACCTCCTGGGAGACGTTCGAACGGGCCGGTATCCCGGCCCAGGAGCTGCGCGGCAGCGAGACCGGCGTCTTCATGGGCACCAACGGGCAGGACTACGCGGCGCTGTTCTCCGGCGCGCTGGACGGCGTCGAGGGCTTTCTGATCACCGGCACGGCCGCCAGCGTCGTCTCCGGGCGGCTCGCCTACACCTTCGGGCTCCAGGGGCCGGCGGTGACCGTGGACACCGCGTGCTCCGCCTCGCTGGTGACCCTGCACCTCGCGGCGCAGGCGCTGCGCAACGGCGAGTGCTCCCTGGCGCTGGCCGGCGGCGCCACCGTGATGGCCACGCCGACGGCGTTCGTCGAGTTCAGCAAGCAGCGCGGGCTGGCGCCCGACGGCCGCTGCAAGGCGTTCGCCGCCGGCGCCGACGGCACCGGGTGGGGCGAGGGCGTCGGCGTGCTGCTGCTGGAGCGGCTCTCCGACGCGCGGCGCAACGGGCACCCCGTGCTCGCCGTGGTGCGTGGCTCGGCCGTCAACCAGGACGGGGCGAGCAACGGGCTCACCGCGCCCAGCGGGCCGGCCCAACAGCGCGTGATCCGGCAGGCGTTGGCCGGTGGCGACCTCACCCCAGACGAGGTCGACGCGGTGGAGGCGCACGGCACGGGCACCACCCTCGGCGACCCCATCGAGGCGCAGGCGCTGCTCGCCGTCTACGGTCAAGGGCGGGACGCGGAGCGGCCGTTGTGGCTCGGCTCGATCAAGTCCAACATCGGTCACAGCCAGGCGGCGGCCGGCGTCGCCGGCGTCATCAAGATGGTCGAGGCGATGCGGCACGGCACCCTGCCGCGCACCCTGCATGTGGACGAGCCGACGCCCGCCGTCGACTGGTCCTCCGGCGCGCTGCGGCTGCTGACCGAGCCCGTGCCCTGGCCCGCCGTCGGCGAACGGCCGCGCCGCGCCGCCGTCTCCTCGTTCGGCGTCAGTGGCACCAACGCGCATGTCGTCCTGGAAGCGGCCCCGGCGCCCACGACGCCGGAGGCGAACGACCCCGACCCCCGACGTCCGTTGGTCTTCCCGCTGTCGGCCCGCACCGCCGCCGCGCTGCCGCTCCAGGCGGCACGGCTGGCCGACCGTCTGACGGCCGAACGGGACGAGCGGCTCGTCGATATCGCGCACGCGCTCGCCACCACCCGCACGCCCATGGACCACCGCGCCACGCTGGTCGCGGGCGACCGCGAGGGGCTGCTCGCCGCCTGCGCCGCGCTGGCCGCCGGCGATCCGGCGCCGGGCGTGTGGACCGGGCGGGCCCGGCGCGGCAAGCTGGCGTTCCTCCTCTCCGGGCAGGGCAGCCAACGCCCCGAGATGGCAACGGCGTTGAAGGGCGCGTTCCCCGTGTTCACGGAGACGCTCGACGAGATCGCCGCGCACACCGACCCGTTGCTCGGCCGTTCGCTGCTGGCGCTGCTGACGGCCGCGCCCGGCACGCCGGAAGCCGAGGCGCTGGGCGGCACGGAGCTGGCCCAACCCGCCCTGTTCGCCTTCGAGATCGCGCTCGCCCGGCTCCTCGGCTCCTGGGGCCTGCGGCCCGACGCGCTGCTCGGCCACTCCGTCGGTGAGCTGGCCGCCGCCCACCTCGCCGGCGTGCTGGACCTCGCCGACGCCGCCGCGCTGGTGGTCGCGCGCGGGCGCGTCATGGCGCAGGCGCCGGCCGGCGGCGCGATGGTCGCGATCGAGGCGAGCGAGGCCGAGATCGCCGCCTCCCTCACCCACAACGCCGATCTGGTGTCCCTCGCCGCCGTCAACGGACCCGCCTCCGTGGTGGTCTCGGGCGACGCGGACGAGGTCGACCGGATCGCGGACAGCTGGCGGCAACAGGGCCGCCGCACCAAGCGGCTGGCCGTCAGCCACGCCTTCCACTCGCCCCAACTGGAGCCGGTACTCGCGGAGTTCAGAACCGTCGCCGAGGGCATCCGCTACGCGCGGCCCACCGTCCCCGTGGTGTCCAACGTGACGGGGACGGTCGCCGAGCCCGAGCTGCTGACCACCCCCGACTACTGGGTGCGGCACATGCGGCGCACCGTGCGCTTCGCCGACGGCGTCGCCGCGCTGGGCGAGTTCGGCGTCACGGCCGCCGTGGAGCTCGGCCCCGACGGAGTGCTCTCCGCCATGGGCCAACAGTGCCTGCCGGACGCCCTGTTCGTGCCGGCGCAGCGTGCCGAGGGCGACCCCGTCACCGAGGTCACCGGCGCGCTGGCCCGCCTCCACACGGCGGGCCGGCGGACCGACCTGTCCGCGTTCCTCGGCGATGTCGCGCCGCGCCCCGTGGCGTTGCCGACCTATGCCTTCGCCCGCGACCGCTACTGGCTGGACGCGGGGCTCACCTCCACCGCCCCGCTCGCCCCCCGGCCGGCGGAGTTCACGCCCGACGCGCCGGCCGACGCGCCGGCCACGCCGCTCGGCGCCGAACTGGCCGGGCTGACGCCCGAGGCCCGCGCGGCCAGGGCGCTCGGCCTGATCCGCCGCCACACGGCGGCCGTGCTCGGGCACGCCGACCCCGAAACGGTCGACCCCGACGCCGCGTTCAGCGAGCTGGGCTTCACCTCGCTGACCGCCGTCGAGCTGCGGAACAGCCTGGTCGCCGCCACCGGCGTGGAACTGCCGGCCAGCCTCGTCTTCGACCACCCCAGCGCCCGCGCCGCCGCCGCCCACCTCGTCGCGGAGGCGCTCGCCGCCCCCGCCCGCGCCCCCCGGCGCGCGCCCCGCGCCCGCACGGTCGACGAGCCGATCGCCATCGTCGGCATGGCCTGCCGCTACCCCGGCGGGGTGGCCTCGCCCGAGGACCTGTGGCGGCTGGTCGCCGACGAACGCGACGCCGTCGGCCCGTTCCCCACCGACCGGGGCTGGGACCTGGACACCCTGCTGCACCCCGACCCCGAACACCCGGGCACCACCTATGTCGACGAGGGCGGGTTCCTCACCGGCGCCGACCTGTTCGACGCCGCGTTCTTCGGCATCAACCCGCGCGAGGCCCTCGCCATGGACCCGCAGCAGCGCCAGCTCCTCGAAGTCGCCTGGGAGGCCCTGGAACGGGCCGGCATCGCGCCCACCGCGCTGCGCGGCAGCGACGCGGGCGTCTTCGTGGGCGCCGCCACCCAGGACTACGGCGTCGGCCTGCCCGAACTGCCCGACGGCGTCGAGGGCTATCTGATGACCGGCAACACCGGCAGCGTCATCTCGGGCCGGCTGTCCTACGTCCTCGGCCTCGAAGGCCCCTCGCTCACCGTCGACACCGCCTGCTCCGCCTCGCTGACCGCGCTCCACCTCGCCTGCCAGGCGCTGCGCGCCGGCGAGGTCCCGCTGGCGCTCGCCGGCGGCGTGATGGTGATGCCGACGCCGACACCGTTCGTCGCCATGGCCAAACAGCGCGGACTGGCGGAGGACGGCCGCTGCAAGGCGTTCGACGCGAGCGCCGACGGCGCCGGGTTCGCCGAGGGCGTCGGCGTCCTGATCGTGGAACGGCTCAGCGACGCCCGCCGCAACGGGCACCCCGTGCTCGCCGTCGTCCGGGGCACCGCCGTCAACTCCGACGGCGCGAGCAACGGCCTCACCGCCCCCAACGGCCCCGCCCAGGAACGGGTGATCCACGCCGCCCTGGCCGACGCCGGGCTCACCCCCGACGAGGTCGACGCCGTCGAGGCGCATGGCACCGGCACCAAGCTCGGCGACCCCATCGAGGCGCAGGCGCTGCTCGCCACCTACGGTCAAGGGCGGGACGCGGAGCGGCCGTTGTGGCTCGGCTCGATCAAGTCCAACATCGGTCACAGCCAGGCGGCGGCCGGCGTCGCCGGCGTCATCAAGATGGTCGAGGCCATGCGGCACGGCGTCCTGCCGCGCACCCTGCACCTCAACGAGCCGACGCCACACGTCGACTGGTCGCGCGGCGCGGTCGCGCTGCTCGCCGCCGCCACACCCTGGCCGGCCGTCGGGGAACGGCCGCGCCGCGCCGGCGTCTCCTCCTTCGGCGTCAGCGGCACCAACGCGCATGTGCTGCTGGAGCAGCCGGCGCCCCAGGACCGCGCACCGGCCGACGCGATCCCGTCGGCCGACGACCGGCCCGTGCTGCTGCCAGTGGCCGGCAGGACCGAGCCGGCGCTGAGCGCCCAGGCCGCCCAACTGGCCGGCTATCTCAAGGGAGATGGCAGCCACCACCGACCCCTGGACATCGCCTGGGCCCTGTCGGCCGGCCGGGCCGCCTTCGCGCGGCGCGCCGCCGTCGTCGGCCGCGACCCCGCGACGCTGACGGAGGCGCTGACCGCGCTCGCCGAGGACCGCCCGCACCCGGCCGCCGTCCAGGGCTCGGCCGTCGACGACCCGGCGGGGCCGGTCTTCGTCTTTCCGGGGCAGGGCTCCCAGTGGCGCGGCATGGCCGCCGAACTCCTCGACACCGCACCGGTGTTCGCCGAACGCGTCGCCGACTGCCAGCGGGCGTTCGACCCCTATGTCGACTGGTCGCTCGCCGAGGCGCTGCGCGGCGGCCCCGACGCGCCCTCCCAGGAGCGCACCGACGTCATCCAGTGCTCGCTGTTCGCCGTGATGGTCTCGCTCGACGCCCTCTGGCGGGCGCACGGCGTGCGGCCCGCCGCCGTACTCGGCCACAGCCAGGGCGAGATCGCCGCCGCCCACACCGCCGGCGCCATCACGCTCGACGAGGCCGCCCAACTCGTCGCGAGCCGCAGCCAGGCGTATCTGCGGCTCGCCGACACCGGCGCGATGGCCTCCGTGCTGCTGCCGCACGAGCGGCTCGAACCGCTGCTCGCCCCCTGGGAGGGCCGGCTCTCCGTCGCCGCCGTCAACAGCCCGAACGCCACCGTCGTCTCCGGCGACCCGGCGGCCGTCGAGGGCCTGATGGCCGAACTCAGGGAACGCGACGTCAAGGTGCGCCGGGTCCCCGCCAACGCGGCCGGCCACTCCCCCCATGTCGAGGTGCTGCGGCACCAGATCGTCACCGCCTTCGCCGGCATCGCGCCCCGCGCGGGCGAGATCCCGTTCGCGTCCTCCGTGACCGGCCGACTCACCGACACCAGCACGCTGGACGCCGCCTACTGGTTCGCCAACCTGCGGCAGACCGTGCGCTTCGACCTGGCCGCCGCCGCCCTGATGGAAGCCGGCCACCGCACGTTCATCGAGATCAGCCCGCACCCCGTCGTCAACCTGTTCCTCCAGGAGATCGCCGCCGCACAGGGCCGGAAGACCGTCGTGCTCGGCTCGCTCCGGCGCGACGAGGGCGGGCTCGACCGCTTCCTCACCAGCGTCGCCGAGGCCCATGTCCACGGCGTCGGCGCGGACTTGACCCGCGCGGCCCCCGGCGGCCGGCGCGTCGACGTGCCCACCTACGCCTGGCAGCACACCCGTTACTGGCTCAGCCCGGGGCGCGGCGCCGGGGACCTCTCCGCCGCAGGCGCCGAACCGGCCGAACACCCGCTGCTCGGCGCGCGGATCGCGCTGCCCGACGGCGGCCTCGTCCTCACCGGCCGGCTCTCCACGGGGAGCGAGCCCTGGCTCGCCGACCACGCCGCCGCCGGCACCGTACTGCTGCCCGGCGCTGGCCTGTTGGAGCTGGCGCTGCGCGCCGGCGCCGTCACCGGCGCCGAACACGTCGAGGAACTCACCCTGCACACCCCGCTGGTGCTGCCCGAACGCGGCGGCGTCGCGCTGCGCGTGGTGGCCGAACCCGCCGACGCCGCCGGCCGGCGCCAACTTGCCGTCCACACCCGGCGCACCGACGACGAACCGTGGCTGCGGCACGCCGACGGCGTCCTCGCGCCCCCGGCCGACAGCCAACCGGCGGCCGACGACGGCCCGTTCGCCGCCTGGCCACCGCCCGGCGCCGAACCCGTCGCCCTGGACGGCGCCTACGAGCGGCTCGCCGAGGCCGGCTACGACTACGGCCCGGCCTTCCGTGGCCTGCGCGCCGTCTGGCAGCGCGGCGACGAGACGTTCGCCGAGGTGCGGCTCGACGACAAGCCGCGCGCCGAGGCCGACCGGTACGGGCTGCACCCGGCGGCGCTCGACGCGGCGCTGCACGCGGCGGCGGCCGGCCGCACCGACACCCAGGTGCGGCTCCCGTTCGCCTGGGCGGGCGTCACCCTGCACGCCGTGGGCGCGGCCACCCTGCGGGTGCGGCTCACCGCGCTCGGCACGGACACCATGGCCGTCAGCGTCGCCGACGAGACGGGCGCGCCCGTGCTGACCGCCGACGCGCTGGCCGTCCGCCCCATCGACGTCGCCGCCGTCCAACGCGCCGCCTCCCGCACCGATGTCGCGAGCGAGTGGCTCTACGAGACGGTCTGGACGCAGCTGCCACCGGCCCCCGTGCCGGACGTGGCGACGGGCCGCTGGGCCGCCATCGGCGATATCGCGATCCCCGAGGGCCTCCAGTCCGTGGGCGTCCCCGTCGACTCCTACCGCGACCTCGCCGAACTCTCCGCCGCCGTCGCCGCCGGCACGCCGGCGCCCGAACTGCTCGTGGCCGAGCCCGAGGCCGCTGGCGAACTGGCCGAGCGGACCCACGAGTTGACCCGTCGCACGCTGGCGCTGACCGCCGAGTTGCTCAACGACGCCGGCCTCGCCTGCACCCGCCTGGCGCTGCTCACCCGCGGCGCGCCAGGACCCGGCGCCGGCCCGGTCGACCCGGCCGCCGGCGCGCTCTGGGGCCTGCTGCGGTCGGCCCAGTCGGAGAACCCGGGCCGACTTCTCCTCCTCGACGTCTCCCCACCCGGCGCCCCCACCCCCTGGCCCCAGCTCGCCACCGCCCTCGCCACCCCAGACGAACCCCAACTCGCCCTCCACGCCGGCACCCTCCACACCCCCCGCCTGGCGCTTGCCGCGACGAACGAGTCGCCGGACGCCCGCGCTGGCGACCTGTCGGCCGGCGCCGCAGCGGCGGCGGCGAGCCGCACCGCCGGCGCCGCCCCTGACGGGGCTGGCGCCGGTCCGGCCGGCGAGGCCGTCGGCCTGGCGCCTGCCGGCGCGAGCGCCGTGGTGGCGGGCGAGTCGCCTGATGCCCGCGCCGCTGGTACGCCCGGCTCCGCCGGCGCCGGCTCGGCTGGCGAGGCCGCCGCTCACGCGCCCGCCGTGGCAGTCAGCCACGCGGTCGAGACGGCGGATGCCGCCGGGCAGGCGTCCGCGGCGGGCGCGCTGCCCGGGGCCCGGGCCGGTGGAGCCGGCGATGCCGCCGGTCAGGCGCCTGCCGGCGCGAGCCCCGCCGGCGTCACCTCGGGCCCGGCCGGCGAGGCCGTTGGCGTGGCGGGCGAGTCGCCTGATGCCCGCGCTGGCGGCGTGCCCGTCTCCGCCGTTGGTGACCTGCCGGGGGGCGCCGACCCGGGCGGCGATGCCGCCGGCCTGGCACCTGCCGGCGCGCCCGCCGTGGCGGTCAGCCACGCGGCCGAGACGGCGGGCCGCGCGGTCGAGACGGCGGGCGCCTCCGGCGCTGCCTCGGGCACGGCTGCCGCCGCCCCGGTCGGCGAGGCCGCCGCCCCGGCCGGCCAGGCCGGCCAGGCCGCCGCCTCGGTCGCCTCCGGCGCTAGCGCCGTGGAGGCGGGCCGCGCGGTCGAGACGGCGGACGGCGCCGGTCAGGCCCCTGCGGGCCTCGGCGGCCAGGCGCCCGCCGGTCAGGCGTCCGTGGTTCAGGGGCCGGCCATGCCGGGGACCGCTTTGGTCACCGGGGGGACCGGGACGCTGGGGCGGTTGGTGGCGCGGCATCTGGTCGTGCGGCACGGGGTGAGTCGGCTGCTGCTGCTCAGCCGCAGCGGCGGCACCGCCGAGGGCGCCGCCGAGTTCGCCGCCGAGATGGCGGCCCAGGGCGTCGAGGTCAGCACCGTCGCCTGTGATGTCACCGAACGGGCCGCGCTGGCCGCCGTGTTGGCTGACATCCCGGCGGAGCATCCGCTCACCGCCGTGGTGCACGCCGCCGGCGTCCTCGACGACGGCGCCGCCGTCTCGCTGACCCCCGAGCAGTTGGAACGGGTGCTGCGGCCCAAGGTCGACGCCGCCGTCCACCTGGACGAGCTGACCGCCGACCATCCGTTGCGCGCCTTCGTCCTGTTCTCCTCCGCCTCCGGCACCTTCGGCGGCCTCGGCCAGGCCAACTACGCGGCGGCCAACGCGTTTCTGGACGCCCTGGCCGCGCGCCGTCACGCCGAGGGGCGGCCGGCGACATCCCTGGCGTGGGGCACCTGGGCGCCCGCCAGCGGCCTGGCCGACCTCACCGAGGTCGACCTGCGCCGGATGGCCAGGGGCGGCGTGGTGCCGCTCGGCGCGGAGGAGGGCCTCGCGCTGCTGGATCTGGCCCTCGCCCAGCGCGAGCGGCCCGTGCTGGTGCCGGTGCGCCTGGACCTGCCGGCGCTCGCCGCGCAGGCGGAGGCGGCGGGGGTGCCCGTGCCCGGGCTCTTCCGGGGCCTGGTGCGGCCGTCCGTGCGCCGCGCGGCGAGCGGCGCCGCCGCGCCCGACGTGCGGCAGCGGCTCGCCGGTCTCGCCGAAGGCGAACGGCTCGACGCGCTGCGCGAGTTGGTGCGCGAGCAGACCGCGACCGTGCTCGGTCACGGCTCCGTGGCCGCCATCGAACCGGACGCCGGCTTCGGCGAGTTGGGCTTCGACTCGTTGACCTCGGTCGAGCTGCGCAACCGACTCGCCACCGCCACCGGGCTCACCCTGCCCCCCACGCTCGTCTTCGACCACCCCACGCCCGACGGCCTCGCCGGCCGGCTGGCCACCGAACTCGCCGGGGCGCTCGACGCCTCGGCGCGGGGCAGCGCCGGGACGCGGGGCGGCGGCGCGCCGGGCGGCGGCAGTCTGCTGCCGCTGTTCGCCGACGCCGTGGAGCGCGGCGAGGTGCGGGAGTTCGTCCTCGCGATGGACGCGCTCTCCCGGTTCCGCCCGTCGTTCGACGACGAGGCGGCGCCCGGCGAAGGCGCGCCCGCCGTGCGGCTCGCCGGCGGCGACGCCGGCCCGCTGCTGCTCTGCCTGCCACCGATCATCGGCGTCTCGGGGCCGCACCAGTACGCGCGGTTCGCCGCCGCGCTCCGGGGGCGGCGCACCGTGCTGGCGCTGCCGCACCCCGGGTTCCGCGCCGGGGAGCCGCTCGCGGCGAACCCCGGCGCGCTGGCCGCCGCGCACGCCAGGACGGCGCTGCGGCTCGCCGACGGCGCTCCGTTCGCGCTGGTCGGCTACTCGTCGGGCGGCTTTGTCGCCCAGGCCGTGGCCGAGGAGTTGGAGGCCGCGGGGACACCGGCGGACCGGGTGGTCCTCCTGGACAGCTATCCGCCGGACGAGGCGGAGCTGTTGGAACGGCTGGTGCCGGCCGTCGTCGGTGGCCTCCAGGACCGCAAGGACCGGCTCCTCGGCGGCGGCGACGACGCCTGGCTCACCGCGATGGGCCGCTACATGGGCTTCGACTGGACCCCGTCCGAGGTCGCCGCCGACACCCTGCTGGTGCGCTCCAGCACACCGCTCGACGGGTTCCCCGAGACCGCTTGGCAGGCCACCTGGAAGTACCCGCACGACGCGGTGGACGTGCCGGGCGACCACTTCACGATGATGGAGGAGCACGCGGACGCCGCCGCCGAGGCGGTGGATCTCTGGCTGAGGGGCTGACGGGTCGAGGGGCTCAGGCCCGTCGAGTCGCCGAACTCGACGGGCCCCCAACTCGTCCGCGAGGCTGCGTGGTTGTCGTCCGATCAGTCCGGTTCTGTTGGGGTTGACGGGATCGAACACCGGCGCGAGAGTGGCTCCAGCGTCGCGGAACGGGGCTTATGAACGAGACCAACAGGTCCATTGAGACATCACGTGACAGCGCCCCGTCCGGGGGCCGATTAGCGGGTATGGGGTCCTTCACGCTGATCTGGGCGGGGCATACGGTCGCGCTGGTCGGCAACTCGGTGATGCGGTTCGCCCTGATCATCCAGGCGTGGGCGGACGGTGGCCGGGCCACCTCCGTGGTGCTGCTGTCACTGTGCGCGCTGCTGCCCCAGATCGTGCTCAGTCCCACGGCCGGAGCGCTGATCGACCGGCTGAGCCGGCGTACCGCCCTGCTGCTCGCGGACTTCGGTGGGCTGGTCGCCGTCGGGTTGCTGGGCCTGGTCTATCTGTCCGGTGGCATGCAGCTGTGGCATGTGTACATCACCGTGGCCCTGGTGGGCGCCGCCGCCGCCTTTCAGTACCCCGCACTGGCCTCCGCCGTTCCGCAACTCGTCCGCACGGACCAGTTGCAGCGCGCCAACGGCATGCTCTCGTCCGCCAAGAGCAGTGCCGAGGTCGGTGGTCCCGCGCTCGGTGGGCTGCTGGTCGCGCTCTCCGGGCTCGGCTTCATCATCTGGGTCAACCTCGTCTGCTTCTGCCTCTCCCTGCTGGCCGTGTGGCTGGTCCGCTTCCATGAGACCGCCGCCGACCGCGAGGCGGCGAAGGGTCCGCGGAAGCGGCTGCTGGCCGACTCGCTCGAAGGGCTGCGGGAGCTCTTCGCCCGGCCGAGCCTCCGGGACCTGATGCTGGTGTTCTTCGTCGTCAACCTGGTGATGGTGCTCGGCTTCGCCGCCGTCCAGCCCATGGTGCTGGCCAGGACGGGGAACGACTCCGCCTCGCTCGCCGCGGTCAACACCTGTGTGGGCGTGGGCGGGATCAGCGGCGGGCTGCTCCTCGCCGCCTGGGGCGGGCCGAGGAACCGGGCCCGCGGCATGATGCTCGGCATCGTCGGAATGTGCTTGAGCGCCCAGATCCTGATGGCCAGCGTGCACGGTGTGGTGGCGTGGGGCGGGGCGATGATGCTGGGCGCCCTGCTGTTGCCGCTGGTCAACGGCGCGATGCAGTCCATCGTGCAGACCAAGGTGCCGCAACGGTTGCACGGGCGGGTGTTCGGCGCCGTCGTCTTCGTCTCCCAGCTGTCGATCCCCCTGGCGATGGCCGTCTCGGGGCCGCTCGCCGACCATGTCTTCGAGCCGCAGGCGGCGTCGGAGAGCGGGTTGGTCGGCCTGCTGGAGCCGCTGGTCGGCAGCGGGAAGGGCAGCGGGATGGCCACCCTGCTGCTGCTCGCCGGGGTGCTGGGGATCGCCGCCGCGATCTGGGGCATGTCCCGCCGCACCGTGCGCGATATCGACGCGCTGATGCCGGACCTCGACGCGACGGACACCGATCCGGCGGACCCAGGCCCGGGGGACCCAGAAGACACCGGCCGAGCCGACACCGCACAGGGCCGGAGCCCGGGCGCCGGGCCCGGCGAGAGCAGAAGCGCGGAGGGTTGACCATGCCGTCCCCCACGGTCGGATGCGTACACGAGTCCGTCGCGCGGCACGACGCCGGCGCCACCGCCCTGATCGCCGGCGAACAGCGCGTGACCTACGGGGAGTTGACGGAACGAGCCGCCCGTCTCGAAGCGCTGCTGCGGCGGTGCGGCACCCGGCGCGGCGCCGTGGTCGGCGTGCGCCTCGACCGGGGCGTCGAGCTGGTGGTGGCACTGCTCGCGGTGCTCAGGGCGGGCGCCGCCTACGCAGTGCTGGATCCGGCCCTGCCAGCGGAGCGGCTGCGCGCCATGATCGAGGACGCCGGCGTCGAGACCGTCGTCGGCGACGGGCCCGCGCCCGTGGACGGGACCACGGCGCGCTGGGTGGACGTCCACGACCCGGCCGGGCCGGGCGCCGCCGCGACCGCCGGGCCAGGGGCGACGCCCGAGGACGCCGCCTGTGTGATGTTCACCTCCGGCTCCACCGGCCGCCCCAAGGCCGTGGTGGCCGCGCACCGGGCGATCACCGCCACCGTCACCGGGCAGGACTTCGCCGCGTTCGGCCCCGGCGCCGTCTGGCTCCAGTGCGCCCCGCTCTCCTGGGACGCCTTCGCCCTGGAGCTGTGGGGCCCGCTCATCGGCGGCGGCACCTGCGTGCTGCACCCTCCCGGACGCCAGGACCCGCTGGCCATCGGCCGGTTGGTACGGCGCCACGGCGTCACCGACATGTATCTGTCCGCCAGTCTTTTCAACGTTGTGCTGGACGAGTGCCCCGAGGCGCTCGACGGGCTGCGCCGGCTCACCGTCGGTGGCGAGGCGCTCTCGCCACCGCATGTGGACCGCGCGCTGCGGCGCTGGCCCACGCTCGAACTCCACAACGGATACGGGCCCGTCGAGGGCATGGTGTTCCTCACCACCCACCGGGTGCGGCCGGCGCGGTCCACGGCCGATCAGCCGGTGCCGATCGGACGGGCCCTGGCGGGGCGGCGGCTGCGGGTGCTGGACGGACGGCTGCGGCCGGTCCCCGACGGCGAGCCCGGGGAGCTCTACGCGGCGGGCGAGGGGCTGGCCTTCGGCTATCTGGGCCGGCCGGAGCTGACGGCGGAGCGCTTTGTCGCCGACCCGTACGGCGCGCCGGGCGAGCGGATGTACCGGACGGGCGATGTGGTGCGGCGACGCCCCGACGGCGTCCTGGAGTTCGTCGGCCGCGCCGACGCACAGGTGAAGATCCGGGGCTTCCGCGTCGAACCGGGCGAGATCGAGGCGGTGTTGGCCCGCCACCCACGGGTGGCCAGGGCCGTGGTGCTGGCCAGGGCGGACGGCCTCGGCGAGCGTCAGCTGGTGGCCTATCCGGTCGCCGCCGAGCCTGGCGGGCACGACGCCCTGGTGGCGGAGCTGCGGGCCCATCTCGCCGCCGTCCTCCCGGAGTTCATGGTGCCGGCGGCCTGGGTGCCGCTCGACCGGCTGCCGCTGCTGGCCAACGGGAAGCTCGACCGGGCGGCCCTGCCGGCCCCCGTGACGCCGGCGGCCGGCCGCCCCGACGGGGCCCCGCGCACCGAGACGGAGCGGACGCTCCGCGCGCTCTTCGCCGAGGTGCTTCAGCTGCCGACCGTCGGCGTGCACGACGACTTCTTCGCGCTGGGTGGGCATTCGCTGCTGGCCACCCGGCTGTTGAGCCGGGTGCGGGCCCAGCTCGGCG
Source organism: Streptomyces profundus (assembly GCF_020740535.1). Lineage (NCBI taxonomy): Bacteria > Bacillati > Actinomycetota > Actinomycetes > Kitasatosporales > Streptomycetaceae > Streptomyces > Streptomyces profundus. The sequence continues at coordinate 1,497,953 of NZ_CP082362.1, read as the reverse complement.
CCGAGCTCGGCATCCGGGCGGTCTTCGAGGCGCCCACGGTCGCCGGGCTCGCGCCCCGGGTCGCGCTCGCCCCGCGCCCCGCCCGGCGGGCCCCCGGGCCGCGCCCGGCGGCGCTGCCGCTCTCCGCCGCGCAGCGCGGCCTCTGGTTCCTCGACCGGATCGGCGCCGGGGCCGCCTACGCCATGCCGCTGCTGGTGCGGCTCACCGGGCCGGTCGACGCCGATGCCCTCGGCGCGGCGCTGGCCTCCGTCGTCGACCGGCACGAGGCGCTGCGCACCGTCTTCGACGAGCGGGAGGGCGAGCCGGTGCAGCGGGTGCTGCCCAGCGGGGCCGCCCGCCCTCGTCTCGACCAGGTCACCCTGCACCAGGGCGAGGTGCCGAAGCGGCTGACCGAAACGATCCAACGCGGCTTCGACCTGGCCACCGAACCCCCGCTGCGCGCCTGCCTCTTCACCGTCGACGACGGACAACCGCCGTCGTCGCACCTCCTGTTGCTGGTCTTCCATCACATCGCGGTCGACGGCTGGTCGTTGGCGCCGCTGCTGCGTGACCTCTCCCGCGCCTACGCCGGCGAGCCACTGCCACCGCTGCCCCTCCAGTACGCCGACCACGCCCTTGCCCAGGGCCTCGACCCGCACCGCGAGGCGGCGCAACTCGCCTACTGGCGCGCGGCCTTGGCCGACGCGCCGACAGGCCCCCAGCTGCCGGAGCGCCCGGGCGTCCCGGCCGCCGCAGCGCCCGAGGCGGGGACGGTGGTGCGGACGCTGGACGCCGCCACCCACGGCCGGCTGCTGGAGCTGGGCCGGGCGTCGGACGCCACGCTCTTCCACCTGCTGCACGCCGCGCTGGTCGTCGCGCTCAGCCGGGCGGGCGCCGGCCGGGACGTCCTGGTCGGCGCCCCGGTCGCTGGTCGGGGCGGCGCTGGCGAACTGGACGATCTGGTCGGCTACTTCGTCAACCTGCTGGTACTGCGCACCCGTTGGGCGGGCGAGCCGACGCTCGCCGAGCTGCTGGCGGAGGTCGGGCGCGCCGATCTGGCCGCGCTGGCCCATGGCGAGGTGCCCTTCGAGCGGGTGGTGGAGCGGCTCAACCCGCCCAGGAGGCCCGGCCGGCACCCGTTCACCGATGTGGTGCTCGCCCTCCAGAACAACGCCAGGGGCGAGCTGTCGCTGCCCGGCGTCGCGACCCGCGTCGAGGTGCCGCGCACCGGAGTCGCCCGATTCCGGCTGCTGCTCGACGTGACCGAGGAGCACGGCCGGGGGCGGGCGCCGGCGGGGCTCACCCTGACGTGGGAGTACCAGGCGGACGCCGTCGAGCCCGCCCTGGTCGGCTGGCTCGCCGACGCGCTGGGCACCGTGCTGCTGGCGCTGCTCGAAGCCCCCGACACCCGGCTGGCCGCCGTCGACCTGCCGGCACCGCCCATCACCGACCACCAGGCCACCGACCACCAGGCCACCGACCACCAGGCCACCGACCGCCAGGCCACCGAACGTCAAGCCACCGACCGCCAGGCCGTCCAGAGCGGCCCCGCCGCGCAGGGGACGCCCGACGGGGCCTTCGATCCGGCGCTCGCCAGGACCGTCGCCGAGGTCTGGGCCGAGGTGCTCGGCGTCCGACGAGTGGGCCCGCACGAGGACTTCTTCGCGCTCGGCGGCAACTCGCTGCGCGCGGTGCGCGCCGCCGCCCGGATCGCCGCCGCCGGCGGACCACCCGTGACCACCGCGCAGATCTTCGCCCACCCCACCCCCGCCGCCCTGGCGCACGCGCTGGCCCGGCAGCCGGCCGTGGCGCCCGAGGCGCCCATCCCCCGTCAGCGACGCGTCCCCACCCAGGAGAGATGAACCACGGTGGAACTGAGCATCATGTTCTTCGGCGCCGACTCCGCCGGTCAGCGCGCCGAACACGCGGCGAAGTACCAGGACATCCTCGCCATCGCCCGAGCCGCCGACCGGCTCGGCTTCGCCGCCGTATGGACCCCGGAACGCCACTTCCAGCAGGTCGGGCAGGTCTTCCCCAGCCCGCCCGTGCTCAACGCCGCGCTCGCCGTGGCCACCGAACGGATCGCGCTGCGCGCCGGCAGCGTGGTGCTGCCGCTGCACCACCCGCTGCGGGTGGCGGAGGACTGGGCCGTGGTCGACAACCTCTCCGGCGGCCGGGTCGGCTTCTCCGTCGCCACCGGCTGGCACTCGGCTGACTTCGTGCTGGCGCCCGACGCCTACGCCGACCGCCGCGCGCGGGCCCTCGCCGACATCCCGCTGCTGCGCCGGCTCTGGGCGGGCGAGGCCGCCGAGTTCACCGACGGCGCCGGCGAACGGATCGCCGTCAGCCCCCAACCCGTCCCCGTCCAACCGGCGTTGCCGCTCTGGCTGACCACCTCGGGATCCCCCGCGACCTGGGAGGCCGCCGGCGCCCTGCGCACCGGGGTGCTGGGCGCCACCGTCGGCCAGAGCCGCGCCGACCTGGCCGGGCTGATCGGCCGCTACCGCGCCGCGTTCGCCGCCGCGCCCGCCCAGCTCGGCGCGCGGCGGGACGGCGCGGTCACGCTGATGGCGCACACCTTCGTCGGCGCCGACGACGCCGAGGCGCGGCGGCTGGCCGAGGCGCCGCTCAAGGCATATCTGCGCTCCTATGTGCGGCAGACCTCGGCGAACCGGGGCGCGGCCGGCGGCGGCGCCGGACTCGACGAGCGCCAGCTGGACGCCCTCACCGAGTTCGCCTTCCACCGCTACCTCAACTGGGGCAGCCTCCTCGGCTCGCCGGACCGCTGCGCGCTGATGCTCGCCGACCTGCGGGACCTCGGCTGCGACGAGGTCGCCTGCTTCGTGGACTTCGGGCTCGACCGGGACCAGGTGATCGCGGGCCTGCACCGCCTCGCCGACATCGGAAAGGACCTCCTATGACGTCTTCGCCGCCCCTCGCGGACCGGTTCGCCGCGCTCACCGGCGAGCAGCGGCAACGGCTGATGCGGCGCCTGGTCGCGGCAGGCCAGGCCGAGGCGATCCCGGCGGTGGTCCCGCCCAGGGACGGTGACGCGCCGCTGCGGCTCAGCCCGGCCCAGGAGGACCTCTGGGTCTTCGACGAGCTGTATCCGGACACGGCCGCGCTCAACCTGTGCTGTGCCTACCACTTCGAAGGGCCCGTCGACCCGGCCGAGTTGGAGCGCGCGCTGACCCTGCTGCGACGCAACCACGACGTGTTGCGCACCCGGCTCGGCGGCCCGCCGGAGGCGCCGGACGTCAGCTTCCCGCCGGCCGAGCCCTTCGTGTTGGAACGCGTCGACCTGCGCGGTTCCGAGCGCCAACTCGACGACGTCTTCGCCGAGTTCCGGCGGCGCCCGTTCGACCTGCGGGGGGAGGGGCTGATGCGCGGCCGGTTCGTCACCGTCGACGACCGGCGCCGCACGCTGATGCTGAGCCTGCACCACATCGTCACCGACTGGTGGTCCTTCGACGTGCTGCACACCGAGTTCGCCGAGACCTACCGGGTGGTGCGCGAGGGCGGCGCCCCGCCGCCGAGGCCGGCCATCCAGTACGCCGACTTCGCCGCCTGGCAGCGGGAGTTGGAGCGGGCCGGGGTGTTCGAGGCGCGGCTCGCGTTCTGGCGCGACTACCTCGCCGACCCGCCCCAGCGGCTGGCGCCCCACGGCCCGGCGCCGGCCGCGTCCGGCCGTTCGCCAGCCATCGCGCAGCTCCCGTTCCGGCTGGGCGCCGACGTCGAACGCCGGACGCGGGCGCTCGCCCGCGAACGCGGCACCACCGTCTACGGGGTGCTGATGTCCGCGTTCGCCGCCTTCGCCGGGCGGTTGGGCGACACGGACGACCTGGTGCTCGGCACGCCCGTCGCCAACCGCGCGGCCAAGGGCCTGGAGCGGGTCATCGGCTATGTGATGAACGCGGTCCCGACCCGCTGGCGGATCGGCCCCGACACCACCTTCGGCGACCTGCTCGGCGGATTCGCCACGGACTTCCCCCGCGTGCTGGCCCACGCCGACCTGCCCGTCGGCCGGATCGTGGCGGCCACCGCGCCGGAGCGTGACGCGGGCCGGTCGCCGCTCTTCCAGTGGGTGTTCATGTATCTGCCCCGGCAGGAAAGCGTCCGGCGGATCAGGGAGTTCGCCGAGCCCGAGCGCATCCACACCGGCGGCGAACACGATCTGGTCTGCGTCGTCCAGGACGCCGACGACGGCTTCGCCGGCACCATCGAGGTCCGCGTCGACCGGCTGCCGGCCGCCGTCGTGGCGCACTGGGCGGAGAGCTTCGCCACGTTCCTGGCGCGACTGCTGGCGGCCCCGGAGGCGCCCGTCGCCGCCCATCGGCTGCTGACGCCCGAGGCACACCGCCGGCTGCTCGCCACCCCGCCGGGGCCCCCGGCCGAGCGTCCCCCTGGGCTGCCCGCGCTGGTCGAACGGTGGGCGGCGGAACGTCCCACCGCCCCGGCGCTCGACGACGGCGACACGGTGCTCGACTACGCCACGCTCGCCGACCGGGTCGCCCGGCTCGCCGGTCGGCTCGCCGCGCTGGGCGCCGGACCCGGCACCCTGGTGGCGCTCGCCCTCGGCCGCTCGGCCGCCGCCACCGTGGCCACCCTCGCCGTGCAGCGCGCCGGCGCCGCCCACCTGCCCGTCGACCCCGGCCACCCGGAGCGCCGGGTGCGCCAACTGCTGGCGGACGCACGGCCCGTGCTGCTGCTCGTCGCCCCCGACGCCGCGCCACCGGCCGGCAGCGGGACGCCGACGCTGGTCGTGGACGACGACGCCTGGTCGGGCGAGCCGCTGACCGCCCGTCCACCGCTGCCCGACGAGGCGGCCTATGTGATCCACACCTCAGGCACCACGGGCCGCCCCAAGGGCGTGGTGGTGCCGCACGCCGGCGTCGCCACCCTGGCCGGCGCGCTCGCCGACGCCTTCGCGCTGGACCCCGACAGCCGGGTGCTGCAAGCCGGTTCGCCGACCTTCGACATCTCCGTCGCCGAGCTGGCGATGGCCTTCCACGCCGGCGCCACCCTCGTCGTCCCGCCGCCCGGCGGGCTGGCCGGCGAGGCGCTCGCCGAGGTGCTGCGCGAGAGCCGGATCAGCGCCACCCTGCTGCCGCCGGCGCTGCTCGCCGGAGTGGCGCCCGACGAGGTGCCGGAGCTCCGCACGGTGGGCGTCGGGGCCGAGCCCTGCCCGCCGGCGCTGGTCGCGCTCTGGGCCGGTGCCGGACGGCGGATGGTCAACGCCTACGGGCCGACCGAGGCCACCGTCGCCGTCACCCTCTCCGATCCGCTGGACGGAGCGGCCGAAACGGTGCCCATCGGCCGGCCCGTCGCCGGGGTGCGGGCCCATGTGCTGGACCGCGCGCTGCGCCCGGTGCCCGTCGGGGTGGCCGGCGAACTCTATGTGGGCGGCCCCGGATTGGCCCGTGGCTACCTCGGCGGGGCGGCGCGCACCGCCGAACGGTTCCTCGCCGACCCGCACGGTCCCCCCGGAGCACGGATGTACCGCACGGGGGACCTGGTGCGTCGCCGCCCCGACGGCCAACTCGACTTCCTGGCCCGGGTGGACGCCCAGGTCCAGCTGCGCGGCCTGCGGGTCGAGCCCGCCGAGGTGGCCTCGGCGCTCGCCGAACACCCGGCGGTCGACCGGGCGGTGGTGGCGGTCAGGGGACAGCGGCTGGTCGGCTATGTGGTGCCGCGCGCTGGTGAGGCGCCACCCGCCCCCGAGGAGCTGCGCGCCTTCCTCGGCGACCGGCTGCCGGCCGCGCTGGTGCCGACCGCGTTCCTGACGCTGGAGGCGGTGCCGCTCACCCCCGCGGGAAAGACCGACCTGGCGGCACTGCCCGCCCCCGAGGCGGCCGAGCCGGCCGGCGATCCGGCACCGGGGGACCCCAGGGCGACCGCCATCGGCGCGCTGTTCGCCGAGGTGCTCGGGGTGCCGTCGGTCGGCGCCCACGACGGGTTCTTCGACCTCGGCGGCGACAGCGTCAAGGCCATCCAACTCGCCCACCGGGCCCGCGCGGTCGGCCTCGCGTTCACCCCGGCGGAGCTCTTCGGCGCCCAGACGCCCGACCAACTGGCCCCGCTCGCCCGGGTGGTCGAGGCGAAGGGCGGCGGCGCGGGCGACGACGGGGTCGGCCGGGCGCCGCTCACCCCGATGGCCCACTGGTGGCTCGCGCAGGGCGGCGAACCGGACCGGTTCCTGATGGCGGCCCTGCTGCCGACCCCGGCCGACAGCGACGAGAAGCGGATCGACGGCGCCCTGCGGACGTTGGCGAGGCGGCATGGCGCGCTGCGGCTGCGGCTGGTCGGGGACGCCGACGACGGGCCCGCCGTCGAGGTGCCGCCCGCCGCCACGCACCCGCCGGCGCCGGCCGACCGGGTGGCGGCGGCCGGCTGGAGCGCCGAGGAGGTGACCGCAAGGGCCGGCGCGCTGGCCGCCGCCACCCGGATCGACCCCGAGGCCGGGCCGCCGCTGCGCGCCGTCTGGTTCGACGCCGGCCCTGGGCGCGGCGGCCGGCTGCTGCTGGTGGTGCACCATCTGGCCGTCGACGGCGTCTCCTGGCGGGTCGTCGCCCGGGACCTGGCGGCGCTCCTCGCGGACCCCGCGGCCGACGCCCGCACGCTGCCGCCGCCCGGTGCCTCCTTCCGCCGCTGGGCCACCCTGCTGGCCGCCGAAGCCAGCTCAGGGGATCGGCTCCGTGCACAACTTCCCTACTGGCGGCAGGCGTTGGCGGGGCCCGAGGCCAGGCTGGCGCCCGGTGTCGCGGTGGCGGGCGAACGGGCCACCGTGGTCGTCGAGCTGTCCGCCGAGCAGACCGCGCCGCTGCTGCGGGAGCTGCCGAACGCCTGGCGCTGCGGCACCGAGACGGTGCTGTTGACCGCGCTCGCCGCCGCCGGCGCCCGCTGGCGCGGCGACGGCGGGGCGCTCCTCGTCGATCTGGAGGGGCACGGCCGCGACGGGCTGCCGGACGGCCCCGATGTCTCCGAAGCCGTCGGCTGGTTCACCACCCAGTACCCGGTCCGGCTGGACGCGGCGGGCGAGGCCACCGGCGAGGCGCTGCGCCGCGTGAAGGAACGGCTGCGCGCCGTCCCCTCCACAGGTCTTGGCTGGGGTCTGCTGCGCCGGCTGGACCGGGAGGCGGGCCACGAGCTGGCCCGACTGCCCCTGCCCGATGTCCGGTTCAACTATCTGGGCGCTGTCGCCGGCACCTCGGGCGACGCCCCGGAGGTGGAGCTGCTCGGCATGTCGGGGGACGCGCTGCCGCTCGCCCATCTGGTGGAGCTGGACGCGGTGGTCGGCCAGGGGCCCGACGGGCCCCGGCTGCTGGCGAGTTGGTCCTACGCCGCCGGCGCGCTCGACGAGGCCGGGGTGCGGGAGCTGGCCGGGCTGTGGAGCTCGGCGCTCGACGCGCTGGTCGCCCACACCCGCACCGGCGCGGTCGCCGCGCCCAGCGCCGCCGACTTCCCGCTCGTCGAGCTCTCCGACGACCAACTACAGGCGTTCGAGGGGGAGTTGTGAGCGGAAAACTGGCCGATGTGCTGCCGCTCGCGCCGGCGCAACGCGGCCTGCTCTTCCATGCGCTCCTCGACCCCGAGGGACCGGACCCCTATCTGGTGCGGGCGAGGTTCCGGGTCGAGGGGCGCCCCGATCCCGGGCGGCTGCGCCAGGCGGTCGCCGCCCTGCTGGAGCGCCACCCCAACCTCCGCGCCTGCTTCCGCCACCGGGGCCTGGAACAGCCGGTCGCGCTGATCCCCCGACGGGTCGAGGTGCCCTGGCACGAGGTGGATCTGACCGGCCGGCCGCCGGACGAGGCCGAGGCCGCGCTGGAACGGCTGCTCGCCCCCGACGAGGAGCCCCGTCTCGACCTTGCCGGCGCGCCGCTGCTGCGGGCCACCGAGGTGCGGCGCGACGGGGCCACCGAGCTGCTGCTGGCGATCCATCACATCCTGCTGGACGGCTGGTCGATGCCGCTGCTCGCGCGGGAGCTCAACGCCCTCTGGCGACGCGCCCCGCTGCCGCCGCCCGCCGCCTACCGCGACTATCTGGTCTGGCTGCGCGGCCAGGACCAGCGACCGGCCCTCGACGCCTGGCGGGACGCGCTCGCCGGCCTCACCCCGCTGACCTCCCAGCCGGCCGGCACCGGCCCGCCCGGCACCCTGGACGTGGAGCTGCCGGCGGAGCTGAGTGCCGCCCTGGCCCGCACCGCCCGCGCCGCCGGCTGCACGGCCAACACCGTCGCCCAGGTGGCGTGGGCGCTGGTGCTGGCCAGAACGACGGGCCGCCAGGACGTGGTCTTCGGCGGCGTGGTCTCCGGGCGCCCCGTCGAACTCCCCGGCGTGGAACGGATGATCGGCCTCTTCCTCAACACCCTCCCGGTCCGCGTCCGGCTGCGCCCGGGGGAGAGCGTGGGCGACCTGCTGCGCCGGGTGCGCGACGAACAGCTGGCGCTCTCCGCGCACCACCAGGTGCAGCTCGCCGACGTCCAGGCGGCGGCGAGCCCCGGCGGCGGGCCGCTCTTCGACACCGTGCTTGCCTTCGAGAACTACCCGAGGGCAGGGCTCGCCGCCGACGCGGGCCCGGCGCTGCTGGAGACCAGGGACGCCACCCACTACCCGCTCTCCGTCGCCGTCGTCGCCGGCACCCGCTGGCTGCTGCGGCTCGGGCACCGGGGCCAGGGGGAGGCCCCAAGGCTCGCCGACCGGCTGGTGCGGGCCTTCGAACTGCTCGCCGCGACCGACCTCGAAGCCGAGGCGGCCCGGATCGAGGTGCTGCCCGAGCGCGAACGGCTGGCGCTGCTCACCGCCGGACGAGGCGCCGCCCAGGGGCCGCCGCACCCCGCCACCGTCACCGCCCGGTTCGCCGCCCGCCGCGCCGAAACCCCCTCGGCCCCAGCCGTCGAGGACGGTGAACGTGTCTACAGCTACGCGGAGTTGGACGTGGCCGCCTCCCGTCTCGCCGCCCGTCTCGCGGCGGCGGGCGCAGGGCCTGAGCGCACGGTGGCGCTGGCGCTGCCCCGTTCGGCCGAGCTGGTCGTCGCCCAGCTCGCCACGCTCAGAACCGGCGCCGCCTATCTGCCCATCGACCCGGCGCAGCCCCCCGACCGGCTCGCCCGGCTGCTGGGGGACGCGGGCAGCCGCCTCCTGGTCGCCGCCGAACGCCCGGGATGGCTGCCGCCGGACGTGGGCCATCTGACGCCGGAAGGACCGGAGTCGGCGTCGCCCCCGCTCGCGGAACCCCGGCCGGAGGCGGTGGCCTGCCTGCTGTACACCTCGGGCTCCACCGGCGCGCCCAAGGGCGTGCTGGTCACCCACCGCGGGCTGGTCGCGTTCGCCGACGACCAGCACTTCCGGCGCCCGGGACACCGGCGGGTGCTCTTCCACAGCCCCCACACCTTCGACGCCGCCAGCTACGAGGTGTGGGTGCCGCTGCTCAACGGCGGCACCGTCGTCGTCGCCCCACCGGGGCCGCCCGACCCCTGCGCCCTCGGCGCCACCATCGCCGCCCACCGGGTCACCGCCCTGCTGCTCACCGCCGAACTCCTGCGCGCCGTCGCCGAGTTCGCCCCCGAGGCCGTCGAGGGCCTGACCGAACTCTGGACCGGGGGAGACGCCGTCTCCGCCGAGGCGGTCGCCCGGCTCCGCGCGCACTGCCCCGACACCGTCGTCACCAACGCCTACGGCCCCACCGAGGCCACCGTCGCCGCCACCGCCCACCGCTGCGACACCGCCGGTGCCACCCCCATCGGCCGGCCGCTCGACCATGCCCGCGTCCATGTCCTCGACGCCCGGCTCAGGCCGCTGCCCGCCGGGCGGACGGGGGAGCTGTATCTCGCCGGCGAGGCGCTCGCCCGCGGCTACCACGGCCAACCCGCCCGCACCGCCGAACGGTTCGTCGCCGACCCGCACGGCCCCCCTGGCACGCGCATGTACCGCACCGGCGACCTGGCCCGCTGGACGCCGGACGGGCTGCTGGAGTTCGCCGGGCGCGCCGACGACCAGGTCAAGGTGCGCGGCTTCCGGGTGGAGCCGGCCGAGATCGAGGCCGCCCTGGAGCGCTGCCCCGACATCGCGCGGGCCCAGGTCACCGCCCCGCCGGCCCCGGGCGGCGGGCGGCGGCTGGCCGCCCATCTGGTGCTTGCCGCCGGCGGCACCCTCGACCGGGCGCGCCGCCACGCCGCCGGCACCCTGCCCGGACATCTGCTGCCCACCCTCTGGGCCGTGCTCGACCGGCTGCCGCTCACCCCCCATGGCAAGGTCGACCGGGCGGCCCTTCCCGAACCCACCCCGGCGGCGTCCACCACCGTGGACGCCCAGCCGGCGACCGACGCCGAACGGGCCCTCTGCCGGGCCTTCGCCAGCGTGCTGGAACTGCCCCAGGTCCCCGTCGATCTGGACTTCTTCGGCGCCGGCGGCACCTCCCTGCTGGCGCTGCGGCTCGCCGCCCGGGTCGAGGACGAGCTGGGCGTCGCCGCACCCCTCGCCCTGCTCTTCGAGGCCCGCACCCCCGCCGCCCTCGCCCGGCGCCTCAGCCCCGACGCCCCCGAAACCCGCGACGCTCCCGACGCCCCCGAAACCCCCGCCGCCCCCGGCTCCGTTCAGGGCGGCGCGGCGGGGCTCGCCCCGCTGCTGACGCTCCGTCAGGGGCGAGACGATCCGCCGCTGTTCTGTGTCCACTCCGGGCTCGGCCTCGGCTGGGGCTATACCGCGCTGCTGCCGCGCCTCGCGCCGGGGCGGGCCGTCCACACCCTGCAACTCCCCGGCCTCGACGACCCCGGGGCGCCGCTGCCCACCACCCTGGGCGACCTCGCCGAGGAACATCTGCGACGCCTCCGCGCACTGCGCCCCGAGGGCCCCTATCTGCTGCTGGGACACTCCCTCGGCGGCCTCCTCGCCTATGAGATGGCCGCACGCCTGACCCGCGAGGGCGAGCGCGTCGACCTCCTCGCGGTGCTCGACGCCATCCCCGCCACCCCCGAGGAGACGACCTTTCCCGTCGACGAGCGACAGCTGGAACAGGAGTCGCTGAGCGTCCTCTCGCGGCAGTCGGCGCCCGAAGCGCTCGCAGCCGTCGGCCCGTTGGACCGTGCCGAGGTCTTCACCGCCGCGCTCAGAACCGGCGCCGCCTTCGCCGGCCAGCCCCCCGCCCTCCTGGAGAACCTGCTGCGGCTGCGCCTCAACAGCGCCCGCCTCGCCCGCCGTTGGCAGCCGCCCGAGTACCGGGGCCGGCTGCTGCTGTGCTCCGCCGCCCGGGAGCCCGACGTCCCGTCCACCACGGCCAAGGCCGACCGCTGGCGAGCCGCGGGGGCCACCGTGGACGCCCACGAACTGCCCTGCCGCCACACCCAGATGCTCGACCCGCCGTATGCCGGCCGGATCGCGTCCCTCGTCACCGCCACGCTGGAAGCCCAGCCCGCCCAGGGAGGATCGCCGTGATCTACGAGTTCCCCGTCTCACCCGCGCAGAGCCGGCTCCTCGTCCTGGACCGCATGCATCCGGGCACCGCGCAGTACAACGTGCCCGCCGGGTTCCGCGTGCGGGGCCCGTTCGACCAGGCGGCGTTCGTCCGCGCCCTGGACGCGCTGGTCGCCCGCCACGAGTCGCTGCGCACCGTGTTCCCGGCGCGCGCCACCGGCGAGGGCGGCGTCCCGGCCCAGGTGGTGTCGGCGACGGCACGCGCCGAGGTGACCCACCACGCCCGGGTGCCGGCCGGCGACGTCGAGACGCGGATGCTGACCGAGGCGGCCCGCCCCTTCGACACCGAGACGGGCCCGCTGCTGCGCTGCTCGCTCTACGCCGTGGCCGACGGCAGCCACCGTGTGCTGCTGGTGGCGCACCATCTGGTCTGCGACGGCTGGTCGTTGCAGCAGATGCTGCGCGAACTCTCCGCCGACTACGCCGCGTTCACCGACGGCCCACCCGAGCGTTCCACCGCGCTCCCCGAACCAGCGCTCCAGTACCCGGACTACGCCGTCTGGCAGCGGGAGCGGCTGGCCGCCGGCGGCTACGCCGAGGCCGTCGCGCACTGGGCCGGGCAGCTGGCCGGCGCCCCCGACACCACCGCGCTCCCCGTCGACCGGCCCCGGCCGGCCCGGCGCACCACGGACGGCGGCGTGGTCCGCTTCGTGCTGCCACCCGCGACGCTGACCAGGGTCGGCGAGCTGGCCAGGGCCCGCCAGGGCACCCCGTTCATGGCCCTCCTCGCCGCCTTCGCCGCGTTCCTCGGCCGGCTCAGCGACCAGGACGACCTGGTCGTCGGGGTGCCGGTCTCGGGGCGCGACCGGCCCGAACTCCACGACATGGTCGGCATGTTGACCAACACCCTCGCCATCCGCTGCGAGCTGGCCGGGGAGCCGAGCTTCGCCGAGCTGATCGACCGGGTGCGGGAGCGGCTGCTGGCCGGCCAGTCCCATCAGGACGCCCCCTTCGAAGCCGTCGTGGACGCGGTGGCTCCGCACCGGGCCGTCGGCCACGACCCCCTGGTCCAGGTGATGTTCGCCTACGACGACGACACCCGACTCGTCCTCGACCTGGCGAACACCGACACCCGGCGCGTCGAACTCCCCCTGGACACGGCCAAGTTCGACCTGCTGCTCTATGTGGAGCGGATCGGCGACGAGCTGGTCGCCTCGCTGATCCACTCCACCGACCTCATCGGCCAGGACACGGCCAGGCGCTGGGTGCGCGCCTTCGAGACCCTGTTGGACTCCCTGCTGGCCGCGCCCGACGCACCGATCAGGGCCGCCACGCTGCTCCCCGCCGACGAACGGGACTGGCTCGCGAAGATCGGCGACCGGACGGCCGAAGCCGCCCCGCCGCAGCCGCTGGTGCCGGAGCTGATCGCCGCACAGGCCGCGCTGCGGCCCGAAGCGCCCGCCCTGCACTACCGGGAGACCACCCTCAGCTACCGCCAACTCCTCGACCGGGCCGACCGGTTGGCGGCCCGGCTGCGCGCCGCCGGGGTGCGGCCCGACACCGTCGTCGGCCTGCTGCTGCCCCGTTCGGTCGAGATGGCCGTCGCCGCGCTGGCCGTGCTGCGCGCCGGCGGCGCCTACCTCCCGCTCGACCCGGGGCACCCGGTGGCCAGGCTGCGCTACATGGTCGGCGACTCCGCCGCGCCGCTGCTGCTCGCCGACGCGACCACCGCGCCCCTCGCCGACCAGCTCGGCCCGCCGGTGCTCAGGGCCGACGTCGAGCAGGCCGTGCGGGCGCCGGCCGAGCCGCCGCCCGCGCCCACCCCGAGGAACCTCGCCTACCTCCTCTACACCTCGGGCTCCACCGGCACCCCCAAGGGCATCGCCGTGGAACACCGGGCCCTCGCCAACCTCTGCGTGGCCGTCCGCGCCGCCTTCCCGCTGGACGCCGACGACCGGGTGCTCCAGTACGTCAACTTCGGGTTCGACGTGGCCGTCTCCGATCTCTTCCTCACCTGGACCGTGGGCGCCGAGCTGCATATCGCCGGCGACGACGAGCGCCTCGGCGAACCGCTGCTGGCCCGGCTGCGCGACTCCCGCATCAGCTATGTGTTCCTGCCGCCGTCCGCCGCCCTCTCCATCCCCGAGCCCGAGGGGCGCCTGCCCGACCTGCGGAGCCTGGTGGTGGGCGGCGAGGCCTGCCCGGCCGAGCTGGTCGAACGCTGGTCGGCGCCGGGCCGCCGCGTCGTCGACGCCTACGGCCCCAGCGAGGCCACCGTCTACGCCACCACCGAGGACCTGCGGCCCGGCGTCCCCGTGGCCATCGGCGAGCCGGTGCCGGGCGCCCGGGTGACGGTGCTCGACTCGGGGTTGCGCCCCGTCCCGGTCGGCGTCACGGGCGAGATCCATATCGCCGGCGCCAGCCTCGGCCGTGGCTACCCGGGGCGCCCAGGGCTGACCGCCCAACGCTTCGTCGCCGACCCCTACGGCCCCCCTGGATCGCGCATGTACCGCACCGGCGACCTGGGGCGCTTCGACGCGGACGGCCGGCTGCACTACCTCGGGCGCATCGACACCCAGGTCAAGGTGCGCGGCTTCCGCGTCGAACTCGGCGAGATCGAGAGCGTGTTGGCGGGACATCCGGATGTCGCGATGGCCGCCGCCGATGTGCGCGGCGAGGCCGCCGACCGCCATCTGGCGGCCTATGTGGTGCCGGCCGAAGGACGCCGCCCCACCGAGGCCGCGCTGCGCCTCCACCTCGCCGAGCGGCTGCCGAGCTATATGGTCCCCGAGTACGTCACCCACCTCGACGAACTCCCGCTGAACCGCTCGGGCAAGGTCGAACGCGCCCGGCTGCCCGCGCCGCACCGGGCCGCCGCCGACCCGGAACGACCCCATGTCGAACCCGAGACCGACACCCAACGGCGGGTCGCCGCCGTCTGGGCCGAGGTGCTGGGCCATGACCGGATCGGCGCCCACGACAACTTCTTCGACCTCGGCGGCAACTCCGTCCGGCTGCTCGCCGTCCTCGAAGCGCTCAACGAGCCGACCGACGGAGCACCGGGCCAGGGCCTCACCCTGGTCGACCTCTTCCGGCACCCCAGCCTGGCCGCCCTCGCGGCCCACCTGGACCGACCACACCACCGTCCGGCGATCCCGGACGGCGACAGTGACGCCGCGCGGCGCGGCCAGGACCGCCGCCGACGCCTCACCTCGGGCCGCGGCGCCCGACCCCGGAAAGGCAGCACACCGTGACGCATCCCGCTTCCGCCCCGACCGCCGAGGACGCCGCCGGCTCCGTCGCGATCACCGGCATGCACGGCCGGTTCCCCGGCGCCGCCGACCTGGACGTCTACTGGTCCAACCTGCGCCAGGGCGTCTGCTCCCTGCGGGACTTCACCGCCGACGAGCTGCGCGCCGCCGGCGTCCCCGAGGACGAGCTGAGCCACCCCGCCTACGTTCCGACCAAGGGCTGGCTGGCCGACGCCGACCGGTTCGACGCCGCCGCCTTCGGCTTCCACCGCGCCGAGGCCGCCGCGCTCGACCCACAGCACCGGCTGCTGCTGGAGAGCGCCTGGGCCGCCCTTGAGGACGCCGGCTACCACCCGGAGAAGGCGCCGGCCAAGACCGCGGTCTATGTCGGCGGCAGCCTCACCGAACACCTGCTGGCCGCCAGCGGCGACCGCCGACTGGCCACCACCCTCGGCGCGACCCAGCTGCGCATCCTCACCGACCGGGAGTTCCTCGCCCCCTGGATCTCCTACCGGCTCGGCCTCGACGGGCCCAGCATGACGGTGGGGACCGCCTGCTCCACCTCGCTGGCCGCCGTCCACCTCGCCGTCCAGGCGCTGTTGGGCGGCGAGTGCGACGCGGCGCTCGCCGGCGGCGTCGCCGTGGACGCCGTCGAACCGCGCGGCTACACCTACTACGAGGGCGGCGTCTACGCCCCTGACGGCCGCTGCCGCCCGTTCGACGAGCGCGCCTCCGGCACCGTCCCCGGCAACGGCGTCGGCCTGGTGGTGCTGCGCCGCCTGGAGGACGCCCTCGCCGACGGCGATCCGATCCACGCGGTGATCCGAGGCACCGCGATCACCAACGACGGGGCGGGGAAGGTCGGTTTCACCGCACCAGGCGTCGCCGGGCAGACCGCCGCCATCGAGGAGGCCTGGTCGGCCGCCGGGCTCGACCCGGCCCAGGCCCGGTGCCTGGAGGCGCACGGCACCGGCACCAGGCTCGGCGACCGCGTCGAGGCCGAGGCGGCGGCGACGGCCTTCGCCGGCGCCGGACGTGGCCGGGTCGCGCTCGGCTCGGTGAAGGCCAACATCGGGCATCTGGACGCGGCGGCCGGCGTCGCCGCGCTGATCAAGACGGCGCTGATGCTGCGCCACCGTACCCTGGTCCCCTCCGCGGGCGTCAGCGACGCGAACCCCGAACTCGGCTTGGACGAGGGTCCCTTCCGGCTGCCGCGCGCGTGCGAGCCGTGGGCAGGCGCGGTCGGCGTGCCCCGTCTCGCGGGCGTCAGCTCGGTCGGCATCGGCGGCACCAACGTGCACGCCGTGCTGACGGAGGCACCGGAGCGCTCCCCTGGCGCCCGCCGGGCCGCGCCGACGCCCCGCGCCTTCACCCGGGAGTCCTACCCCGCGCTGCGCTTCCCCGGCTCGGCCCCCGCCGCCGCTCCCGCCGTGGCGGCCGAGGCTCCGGCGGAGCCGGCTGACCTCACCGCGCGGGTCCACGCACTGCTGATCGAGGCGCTGGAGCTGCCGGGCGACGAGGCGCTGGACGTCGGCTACTTCGAGGCCGGCGGCGACTCCCTCACCGCCGTCCACCTCATCGGCCGGCTCCGCGACGAGCATGGCGTCGAGGTGCCCATCACCCTCTTCCTTGAGGAGGCCCCGCTGCGCGAGTTGGCCGCCCGCGTCGCCGCCGAGGTGCGCGTCACGGCGGAGGGCCCGCTGGCCTCGCTGCTCGACGAGATCGAGAACGAGAACCAGATCGAGAACGAGAGCTGACCCGTCCGCGCTCGTGGGCGGTCGGGACCTACCCCTTGACCGCCCCCGAGGCGAAGCCGGAGGTCACCTGCCGTTGGAGCAGCAGGAAGATCAACAGCGCCGGGATGGCGAAGAGCGTGGACGCCGCCATGGTCGCGCCCCAGTCGGTGCCGAACGTGTTCTGGAAGGACGTCAGCCACACCGGCAGGGTGCGCGCGTCCTGGTTGTTGATGATCAGGAAGTTGGCGTAGGCGAACTCGTTCCACGCGGTGATGAAGCCGAACAGCGATGTCGCCATCAACCCCGGTGCCAGCAACGGGAAGATCACCCGGCGGAACGCGCCGAGCCGGGTGCAGCCGTCCACCTGGGCGGCCTCCTCCAACTCCGGTGGCACGGTGGCCAGGAAGTTGCGCAGCACCACGATGGTGAACGGCAGCGTGATCATGAAGTAGACCAGGGTCAGCGCCGGCAGCCGGTCCAACAGGTCGGTGTCCCGGTACATGATGTAGATGGGGATGATCAATGACTCCCAGGGCGCCATCTGGGCGGCGAACACCATCAACAGGAACTGCCGCCGGCCGCGCCACCGCATCCTGGCCACGGCGAACGCGGCGGCCAGCGCCACCACCAGCGCCAGCAGCACGGCGCCCACCGTCAACAGCAGGCTGTTGCGCCAGAACAGCCAGAACCCGTCCGCCGCCATCGCCGTCCGGAAGTGGTCGAACGTCCAGCTGAACGGGACCAGCTTGGGCTCGTCCGTCTGGATGTCGCCGGCCGGCTTCAGCGCCGTGGAGAACATCCAGTACACCGGGAACGTGCAGAAGACGAAGACCACGACCGCCGCCGCGCTGCGCAGCGGACGCCGTCGCCGCCGGCGCGGCGGCACCGGCGCACCGGCCGGGGCGGGACGCGGGAGTGCGGTGGTCACAGCTCGGCCTCCTGGCGGTAGAGCTGACGGAAGTAGATGACCAGCACGCTGGACATCAGCAGCACGGTGATCATGGAGGCCGCCGTGCCCAGGTCGTAGCGCTGCGCGGACAGCGCGGTCTGCACGGCGTAGACCGGCAGGATGGTGGTGGCGTCTCCCGGGCCGCCCTGGGTGATCACCCAGATCTGCACGAACGCCCGGAAGGTCCAGATCACTTCGAGGCAGATCACCAGCATGAAGAGCGGCCTGAGCATCGGGAAGGTGATGGTGCGGAACGTCTGGAAGGCGCTCGCCCCGTCCAGCCTGGCCGCCTCGTGGAGCTCCCTGGGCACGGTGGTCAACCCGGCGTAGAGGGTGATCGCCGCGAACGGCACGGACTGCCAGACCACCAGAAAGACCACGATGGCGAACGCCGCGGTCCCGTTGGCGAACCAGGCGTAGCGGTCGAAGGAGTCGAAACCCAGACTGGTCAGGGCCCAGTTGACCACTCCGTACTCGGAGTGGAACATCCACTGGAAGACGGTGGTCGCCGCGACCACCGGCATCCCCCAGGCCAGCACGAGACCGCTGAGCACGGCCGTTCTGCCGAACCTGCCGAGCCGCTCGATCAGCAGCGCGACCAGGGTGCCCACGCCGACGATCAGCACCACGTTGACCGCCATGAAGAGGAAGGTGCGCCGCACCACCTCCCAGAACCTGGGGTCGCCCAGCAGCGTGCCGTAGTTGTCCAGGCCGACGAACTTCGCGTCCCCGTTGACGAGTTCGCGCAGCTTGAAGTCCTGGACCGAGATCAGCAGGCCGCGCAGCAGCGGGACCAGCAGCAGCGCGGCCGTGCCCAGCACGGTCGGGGCGATCAGCAGATAGGGCCACCAACCGGAGCCACGCGCGCGGCGGCGCGGTGCCGGCTCGTCGCCGCGCGCCGGGGGAGCGCCTCCGGTTTTGGCGGCGGGACGGGGACGCTGGCCGATGACCGACATCTTCGTTCCCTTCGGTTCCGTCTGCCGAGCCGGTCAGGGGTTCAGCGCCCGGGTGATCACCTCGGACGCCTCCCGGGCCGCGGCCTCCGGATCGCCGCCGGTGAGCACGGCCGTCATGTAGTCCTTGATCGGGTTCTCGGCCTCGACGGCCGCCCAGTCGGGGGTGTTGGGCGTGGCGCGCCCCTCGGCGGCGCCCACCGCCATCGCGGCGGTGCCGGGCTCGTCGGCGACGGCGTCGGCGAGCCCGGTGCGGTTGGGCACATAGCTCATGGCCCGGGAGAGCTCCCGCTGCCAGGTCTCGCCGGTCAGCTCCTGGATGAAGGTGTAGGCGGCGTCCTGGTCGCCGGAAGCGGCCGGGATGATCAGGTTGGAGCCGCCCGTGAAGACGGCGCCCGGGGTGTCGGGCGTCTTGCCGGGGATCGGGAAGAAGCCGATCCTGCCCTCCAGTTCGGGGTTCCGCTCCACGATCAGGTTGGCGCCGCCCGGCACCGCGATGATCTGGGCGACCTCCTCGCCGGCGAACACCTCGACCTGGGGCGGCTGCGCCTCGTCCGAGTCGCGCGGGCCCTGGCCCAGGCTCTGCAACCGCTGGTAGAAGTCCATGCCGGCCAGCGCCTCAGGCGTGTCGAGCGTGCCCTCCCAGCCGTCGGCCGTCTCGACGGCCAGCTCGCCGCCCTCGTCCCAGACGAAGCCGGCCAGGGCGTACCAGTTCTGCCCCGGCAGATAGACACCCTGCTGCCCCTCGGGCTCGTTCAGGGTCTCGGTGGCGGCCAACCAGGCGTCCCTGGTGGTCAGTTCGGCCGGGTCGATGCCGGCGGCCTCGAAGAGGTCGGTGCGGTAGATGACCACCCGGTTGGCCGCGTAGTACGGGATGCCGTACTGCCGCCCGTCCACGGCGCCGGGTTCGGCGAGCCCCGAAATCCAGTCGGCGCCGTTCAACTCCTCGACGCGGTCGGTCAGGTCGGTGACGCCGCCGCTGGCCGCGTACTGGGCGACCTGGGTGTTGCCGACCTCGATGACATCGGGCGCGTCGTTGCTGGCCAGGGCGGCCGTGACACGCTGGCCCACCCCGTTCCACTCCTGGATCTGGACGTTCACCCTGATGTCCGGATGGGCTTCGTGGAAGGCGTCGACGAACTCCTGTTGGAACTCCTGGCTCACGCTGTCGCGCATCAGCCAGACGTCGATGGTCGTCCGCCCGTCCCCGCCGTCCGACGAGTCGTCCGAACAGCTTGTCAGGAGCATGCTGGTGGTAAGCGCGGTGACCAGGGCAACGGTACGGATCTTCACGGTTCACCTCGGGGTCGAGAGGCGGAAGGCGCTGAATCGATTGACCAATTGGCTTGCCTGCGTCGTGAACGTTGAAGTTGGCATAGACCTTTGAGGGCGTCAAGGCCGCCGGTGCCGTTCGTATGTAAACAACCGGGGAAGAAACGAACTCAACCCGTCGCTAGTCGAGTTGGCGCTGAAACTTACCGCCACCCGCCGCCAGGGCCGGGCGGGGAGGTCCAGGGGGAAGGCTGCCGCCGCCCTTGACACCGTTCGGCCGAGGCTGCCACTTTGCTTACCAGCACAGCCCTTCAGTTGACCAATTGGAAAGTCGCAGGACGGGTCCCCGGGCGTCGGCACCGGGCCCGTCCGCCACCGGAGGCATCCGTGCTCATCCCGCTGCCCCGCCATCTCCTCGAACGCTCGGGCCACTTCACCCTCACGGAGCGCACCGCCCTGCGCCTCACCCCGGGCACCGAGCCCGTCGCCCGACTGCTGCGCGAGTCGCTCGCCCCCGCCACCGGACTGCCGCTGCCGGCCCACGCCGACGGCCAACTCGCCCTCGCCCTCGACCCCGCGCTGACCGGCCTCGGCCCCGAGGGCTACGGCCTGACCGTCGGCGCCGAGGCGGTCCTGCTCCGCGCCGCGACGCCCGCCGGGCTGCGCAACGGCGTGCAGACCCTGCGTCAGGCGCTCCCGCCACCCGCCCTCGGCGACACGCCGGCGCCCGGCGTGCCCTGGCGGCTGCCCCTGACGGAGATCACCGACCGCCCCCGCTTCCCCTGGCGCGGCGCGATGCTGGACGTGGCCAGGCACTTCATGCCGATGGCCTTCCTGCACCGCTTCGTCGACCTGCTCGCCCTGCACAAGCTCAACGTCTTCCACCTGCACCTGACGGACGACCAGGGCTGGCGGATGCCGGTGCCCGGCCACCCCGCGCTCACCGAGGTGGGGGCCTGGCGCGCCGAGTCGATGGTCGGCCGCGCCGGCAGCGACCGCTACGACGGCACCCCGCACGGCGGCGCCTACACCCGCGCCGAGTTGACCGGTCTGGTCGCGTACGCCGCCGAGCGCGGCGTCACCGTGGTCCCCGAGATCGAGATGCCGGGGCACACCCGCGCGGCGATCGCCGCCTACCCCCACCTGGGCAACCACCCCGAGCGCCGGCTGCCGGTCTGGCCCGAGTGGGGGGTCTGCGAGTCCGTGCTCGGCGTGCACGACGCCGCGTTGGACTTCTGCCGCGAGGTGCTGACCGAGGTGATGGAGGTGTTCCCCGCCCGTCATGTGCACATCGGCGGCGACGAGTGCCCCACCACCGAGTGGGCCACCTCCGACGCCGCGCTCCGCCGGATGCGCGCCGAGGGCCTGACCGCACCCGCCGCGCTGCGCGGCTGGTTCCTGCGGCGGATCGCCTCCCATCTGATCGAACATGGCCGCACGCCCGTCACCTGGGACGAGGGGGACGGCCAACTGCCGCCCGAGGTGGTGACGATGGCCTGGCGCACCGGCGCGCAGGGCGCGCACGCGGCGCGTTCCATGGCGCGCGGGCACCGGGTGGTGCTCACCCCCTGGGAGCGCACCTACCTGGACTACCCGCGCTCCGCCGACCCGCGCGAACCGCTCGGCCAGGACGGCACCGTCACCATGCGGGACATCCACGCCTGGGACCCGATGCCGGCGGGAGGGCCCGGCACCGCCGCCGGCTCGGTGCTCGGCACCCAGGCCCAGCTGTGGACCGAGTTCGCGCCCACGCCAGCCGATGTCGAGTACCTCGCCTTCCCCCGGCTCGCAGCTCTCGCCGAGGTGGCCTGGAGCCCCGCGCGCGCCGTGCCGGGACGGGGCTCCCGTTCGTTCGCCGCACGGCTGGCCGCGCACGGCGCCCGGCTTGACGCGCTGGGCGTCAACCACCGCGAGCCCCGGCGCCCGCCGCCCAGCCGCGCGACAGCCCGCTTCGCCTGACCGCTCGTGACCTCCCGCCCGTGATCGTCCCGCCCGTCCCCCCGCACCGAAGGAGAAGTGATCCATGCGCCCCTCCCATCCGGGACCGTCGATCCGGCGGCGGATCGCCGCCCTGGCGGCCGGTCTCGCCCTGGCAGCCGGGCTCGGCGCCGCCGGCACCTCCCACGCCGAGCCCCCGGGCTCGGCCACGGCCGCCGACGACACCGCCGTGGCCCTCCACTACCGCACCGGCAACGGCGGGGCCACCGCCGACCAGATCGAACCCTGGCTCAAACTGGTCAACACCGGCGACCAATCAGTTCCGCTCGGTGAGTTGACCATTCGCTACTACTTCAAGGCCGAGTCGCCCGGCACCGACTACCGCTTCGGCTGCTCCTGGGCCGTCGTCTCCTGCTCCCAGGTGCGCGGCTCGTTCGGCCTGTTGGACCAGCCGACCGCCACGGCGGACCGCTATCTGGAGGTCGGCTTCGGCACCGGCGCCGGCACCCTCGCCCCCGGGACGGACACCGGTGACCTGCAACTCCGCCTGCACCGCGCGGACTGGCAACAGGTGGTCCAGTCCGATGACTACTCCTTCGGCGCGGCCCAGACCGCCTACGGCCCCTGGGAGCGGATCACCGTGCGGCGCGGCGGCGCCCTGGTCTGGGGCACGGCCCCCGAGGGAGAGGACCCCGGCGAACCGGGCGAGCCCGGCGACCCCACGGGTGAACTCTTCGACGACTTCGACTACACCGGGCACGCCGACCCGGCGCTGAGCGGCAACGGGTGGATCGTGCGCGGCTACCCGGGCGGCCCTGGCGTCCCCGGCGCCAGCTGGCCGGCGGAGAACATCACCTTCCCGACCAGCGGGGGCTCCACCGTGCTCAACCTGGAGTCCGGCACCGACGGCACCCCGGGCGGCACCGAACAGTCCGAGCTGTACACCTCGGAACTCAAGTTCAAGGAGGGCACCTACGCCGCCAGGGTGCGGTTCTCCGACGCCCCGCGCTTCGGACCCGACGGCGACCACCTGGTGCAGACCTTCT
This sequence comes from Streptomyces profundus, assembly GCF_020740535.1. NCBI lineage: Bacteria > Bacillati > Actinomycetota > Actinomycetes > Kitasatosporales > Streptomycetaceae > Streptomyces > Streptomyces profundus. The sequence goes on along the minus strand of NZ_CP082362.1, from coordinate 1,475,420 downwards.
TCTCCATCAACGCCCTCGAAGCCCCCATGGACCCGGACTACGCCGAGTACGACTTCGAGTACCTGCCCAACGGCGGCTGGGGCGAGCCGGACAACATCCTCTACGCCACCTCCTGGGAGACCTACCGCCCCGACCCCTGGGAGGCGGTCAACACCCACACCGCCGAGCGAACCAGTTTCGACGGCTGGCACGACCTGGTGTTCACCATCGACGACCAGAGCATCAGGTACTACCTCGACGGCCGGCTCTTCGCCGTGCACGGCGAGCCCTACCTGCCGGAGCGGCCCATGTCGATCAACTTCAACCAGTGGTTCATCGACCTGCTCGGACAGCCCGACACCACGCCGCGCGCCTACGACCAGCAGGTGGACTACGTCTACTTCGCCGCGGACACCGCGCTGACCCCCGCACAGGTCACCGCGCGGATCGCGGAGTACCGGGGCGAGGGCGTCTCCTTCGAGGACACCGTCCCCGCCGGCTGACCGCCCCGACTCCCTTCCAGGACAGGCGAGAAGCGCCGGCCGGTGCGGCAGCCTCGGGCACCGGCCGGCGCCAACTGGTCATATGCTGGTCAAGAGCGGCGGCCCGGAGCCACCGCCGGGAGCAGCCGTCGAGCACGGGGGAGGGACCATGGCCAGACCGTCACCCGGGGCGGCCCTCAAGCGCGAACGGGTGCGGGAGCACCTGCTGGAGCTGATCGAGGAACGACGCCCAGGCGACGCGATCCCCTCCGAACGCTCCCTCTGCGCCCGGCTTGAGGTGTCCAGGCCGACGCTGCGCGCCGCGGTGGACGAACTGGTCGCGACCGGCCAACTCGTCCGCGAACACGGGCGCGGCATGTTCATCGCCCCGGGCAAGATCACCCAGGAACTGGTCTCCGGCGGCGACTCCTTCGCCGTCCCACCGGCCTCCGGGGCCTGGACCAGTCGCGTCCTGGAGTTCACCGACCAGGCGGCCGGCGCCCGGGTGGGGCGCAAGCTCCGGATGTCGCCCGCCGGACGGATCTTCTACGTCGCCCGGCTGCGGCTGGTGGAGTCCATCCCCATGGCCGTCGAGTACCTGCACCTCCCGGCCGACCTCGCCCCCGAACTCGACCCGCGCGAGCTGGCCGCCGGCGACCTCTACGACCATCTGCGGGAACGCCACGGCGTGCGGGTGCGGGAGGCCATCCAGTCCATCGAGCCGACCGTGGTCAGCGAGGCCGAGGCCGCGCTGCTGGACGTGCCGGCGTTCTCCCCCGCGCTGCTCTTCGAACGCGTCACCACCGACACGGAGGGCCGTACCGTCGAGTACTGCCACTCGCTGTACCGGGGCGACCGCTACCGCATCGTCTCCCGGCTCGCCCTCACCGGCACCGGGGCACCGGGCGCCGGCGCGGGGGCGGCCGGCGGCCACCACCCGGGAATGCCCCCGGCCGACTCCAGCTCGGGCCGCCCCGTCGTCTCCGCCACCACCGGCGACATCCAGCCCGCCGACTGACCGCGGGTTTCCTTTCGCCGCCAGGGGGCTCTCAGAAGGGGGACGCCAGGCGGGGCCGGCGAAGTGCCGGCCAGGCCCGCGACGGCCCGCGAAGAGCGGGGCGGTCCGCGAAGGGAGAGCTATGCGAGCGACGTTTATCCACGAGGCCGGCGATGTGCGGGTCGAGGACGCCCCCGATCCGGAGCTCCGCGAGCCCACGGACGCCATCGTGCGGGTCCTCCTCGCCTGTGTCTGCGGCAGCGATCTGCACCCGTACCACAACAGACCCCCGTCCGACGGGCCAGCGTCGATCGGCCACGAGTTCCTCGGCGTGGTCGAGGACGTCGGCTCGGAGGTCTCCGGCCTCCGCCCCGGCGACCTGGTCGTCTCCCCGTTCGTCTACGCGGACAACACCTGCGACTTCTGCCGCGCGGGCCTACAGGTCTCCTGCCGGCACGGCGGGTACTACAACGCCGAAGGGGTGGGCGGCGGGCAGGCGGAGGCGGTGCGCGTCCCGCAGGCCCAGGGCACCCTCGTCCGTCTGCCGGTCGCCGAGGACTCACCCCTGCTGCCGTCGCTGCTGACGCTGGCCGACGTCTATGGCACGGGGTACCACGCGGCGAAGGGGGGCCAGGTCGGCCCCGGCAGCACGGTCACCGTGATCGGGGACGGGGCGGTCGGGCTGATGGCGGTGCTCGCCGCGCGGCGCCTGGGGGCCGAGCGGATCATCCTCATGGGGCGCCACCGGGACCGCACCGACCTGGGCCGGGAGTTCGGCGCCACCGAAGTGGTGCCCGAGCGCGGCCCCGAGGGCGTCGAGCGGGTCCGCGAGCTGACCGGCGGCGACGGCAGCGAGGCCGTGCTGGAGGCGGTCGGGCTCAGGCCGGCCTATGACATGGCGGTCGGCGCGGTGCGCGCCGGCGGCGTGATCAGCCGGGTCGGCGCCCCGCAGTACGTCGAGGCGCCGATCGGCTGGGACAGCCTCTTCAGCCGCAACGTCCGGCTCGCCGGCGGCGTGGCGCCCGCGCGCGCCTATATCGAGGAGCTGATGCCCGCGATCCTCGACGGGACCGTCGAACCGGGGCGGGTCTTCGACCGGACGGTGGGCCTGGAGGACGTCCCCGACGGCTATCGGGCGATGGACCGCCGCGAGGCGCTCAAGGTCCTCGTCCGCCCCTGACCCCGCCGGTGCCCGGGGAAGCGGCTCAGGGGCGCCCGGCGGCGAACGGGCCGCCACCGGCGAAGACCAGCTCGGCGAACCGCTCCCCGACCCGGCCGTGGGTGGCGGCGTCCGGATGCAGCTCGTCGGGCAGCGGCAACTCCGCGTAGTCGGCCTCGCCGTAGAGGGCCCGGCCGTCGAGGTAGTACAGCTCGGGATCGTCGACCGCCCGCCGGCCCACGATCCGGGCCAGCTCGTCCCTGATGACCGTGAGCGTCAGCTTCCCAGAGGCCAGCTCCGCCGGATCGCCGGCGGCGCGGAACCGCAGGATCCCGCTGCTGAGATCGCTGAAGTCGGGGACGCTCGGCCCCGGGGTGTCCTCGTGCAGCGGGCACAGCAAGGGCGAGACGACCAGCAGCGGCGTGGTCGGATGGCCCTCACGGAGGGTGTCGAGGAAGCCATGCACGGCCGAGGTGAAGGCGCGCAGCCGCATCAGATCGGCGTTGACCAGATTGATGCCGATCTTGACGCTCAGCAGATCCGCCGGGGTGTCGCGCATGGCGCGGGCGGTGAACGGATCGAGCAGCCCGCCGCCGCCCAGGCCCAGATTGACGAGCTCCACGCCCCCGAGGGAAGCGGCCAGCGCCGGCCAGGTGCTGCTGGGGCTGGCGGCGTTCGAACCCTGGCTGATGGAGCTGCCGTGGTGCAGCCACACCCGCCGGCCCGACGGCCCCGCCGGCGTGACGGGGGCGTCGGTGCGCAGCGCCACCAGCCGGGTGATCTCGTTGTGCGGCAGCCAGATCGCGATCTCCTTCGCCGCGTCCGACAGCCCGGCGAACCGGACGGTGCCGACCGGGCCGGGCAGCGTCTCCGCGGTGCCGGCGGCCATGTCCACGGAGAGCACCATGCCGCCCGGCGCGCTCGCCCGGCCGACCGGCAGCCCGTCGACCAGCAGGTCGTAGACACCGTCGGGGCGCGGCGGGGCGCCCTGGTAGACGGTCTTGGTGGGGAGCGTGTCCAGCTCGACGACGGTGGCCCGGCTGCGGAAGACCAGCCGAACGCCCGACGGCTGGGACTCCGCCATGGCCAGCTGACCGTCGTCGCACTGCGCCCGGGCCCGAGCGGGCAGCCGATGCGGCAGCAGGCCGTGCTCGGTGCGCTCGATATCGAGTGCGCCGAACAGCAGGTCATCCCCGATGGGGGTCTCGATCAACGGGGCGGACGGGGACGGCCGCGGGGCGTCGTGGTGGGGGTCGTCCTGCTGCGAGGCGCCGTGCTGGTGGTCCATGGGCCTCAGGGTGCCAACGGGACGCCCCCTCCGCACCCGGTTTGCCGCCGGGCCGGTGGGCGCCCCTTCAGCCGCTGGCCGAGGGCGGCGTGTGCGTGAGCACCAGGCGGACCGCGTCGTCGAGGAGCCCGGTCTCCGCCTCGCTCATCGCGGGGTCGGCCGCCCGCCGCGCCCTGGCCTCCGCCAGGCAGCCGGCCTCGGCGTTCCCCCACCGGACGGACGGGGCGATCCGCCGCAGCAGGGAGGGCAGCACGGCGCGCGCGACGGCCGCCTCCGCCATCGGGCCGACGGCGACCTGGGCCAGGATCAGCGCCGACATGGCCCAGTCCAGCCCCGGGGGCCCCTCCTCGCTGTTGCACCAGTCGATCACCATCGGACCCGCCGGGGTCAACATCACGTTGTCCGGGTGGAGATCGAGGTGGAGGACGCGGACCGCGGGATCGGTGGAGAGCCGGGCGGGGATCGCGTGCAGGGTGTTCAGCAGCGCCCCGAGGGTCGCCCCGGCCTCCTCGGCGCCGACCGTGCCGCGCCCGAGCGCCACCAGCATCGAGGGGCCGCGCAGCCGCCGCAGCACCAGATCTCCTGCGGTCGCCACACCGGCCTCGGCCGCCTCTGGCGCCCGCACCCGGGGCACCGGATACCCGCGCTCCGCGAGATAGGCCATCACCTCGGCCTCCACCGTGGCGTCATCGCCGTTCCGGTAGCGGCGCAGGACCCAGTCCCGGTCGATGGCGAACACGTCCGCGCTTCGGCCGGAGCCGATCAACTGGCCTGTCCCCATGGGTGGACCGTACCGCGCGAGCGGCGCCCGCCGGCCGGTCAGCGGCGCAGCGAGAGACGGAAGACGCAGCCGGCACCGCCGGGCCCGGGGGAGGCGACCGTGAGACGCCCCCCATGGGCCTCCGCAATCTGATAGGCGATCGGCAGACCGAGCCCCGCACCCCGCATATCGTCGTGGCCGCGCCAGAAGCGTTCGAAGATGTGCTCCTGCTGCTCGCGGGGAATCCCGGGGCCGTGGTCGGTGACGACTATGGCCGCCTCGGCCCCCGCGAGCTCCACCCGCACCTCCACTTCCGGGGGGACGCCGTCCGAGGCGTATCTGATGGCGTTCTCCACGAGGTTGGACAGCGCGCGCCGCACGGTGAGCTCGTCGACCGAGCAGATCGCCTCGGCGGCCCCGGCGACCCGCAGCTCCAGCCCTTCCGCCGCCGCCAGCACGGCGGCGTCCTCGACGACGCCACGGGCCAGCGCCGTCAGATCGGCGGGGGCGCGGTCGAGCGTGCGGGCCCGGCCACGTGCCTCGATCAGCAGCTCGTCGATGGTCGCCTGTAGCCGATCGGCCGCCCGCCGCGAGCGCCGCAACCCCTCCCGCCACACCTCCACGCTCGGATCCGGATGGGCCAGCAGCACATCGGCGTTGGTGGTCAGCACGGAGAGCGGGGTGCGCAGCTCGTGACTGGTCTCCTCGATCAACCGCCGTTGGAGATCGGCAGCGCGCTCAAGGCGCCCCAACATGGCGTCGAAGCTGGCCGCCAGCGAGACGATCTCCGTGGGGCCGTGGCCCAGCCCGATGCGGCGGCTGAGATCGGACTCCTCGATCTCCTCGGCGACCGTCCGTATCCGCTCGATGGGCCGCACCGCGCGCCCCGCCCACCACCACGACACGGCGGCGGCCAGCGGGCCGAGAGCCACCACCGTCCAGGAGACCCAGGACGAGCGGTTGGTGGCCGTGGTTCGCGTCGCCATCCCGCCCTCGACCGTGATCGTGGTGTCGGTCTCCGTCACCAGCACCACTCCGAAGAGGATGAGCACCGGGAGATAGCCGGCGAGAAAGCCGAGCAGGGCCAGCCGGATGCGCAGCGAACCCCAGAGCGGCGAGGCCCCTCGCCTCCGTGGCCCGCTCATGACGAGGGCCGCAGCTGATAGCCGGCGCCGGTGATCGTGAAGATCAGCGGCGGCTCGCCGAGCTTTCGCCGCAGCCGGCTGAGGATGACCCGGACGGTGGCCGTGAACGGATCGGCGTTGGCGTCCCAGACATGCTCCAACAGATCCTCAGCGGAGAGGACTTCCCCCGGGTGGTGCATGAAGTACCGCAGCAGGGAGAACTCCCGGGCCGTGAGCCTGAGCCGCGTGCCGGAGCGGGACGCCGTGTGCGTGGCGAGATCCAGCGTCACATCGCCCACGTTCAACAGGGCCCCCCGATCGTCGCCGCGCCGCGCCAGGGCGCGGAGCCGCGCCATGAGCTCGGCGAAGTGGAACGGCTTCACCAGATAGTCGTCGGCCCCGGCGTCCAGACCGGCGACCCGATCGCCGACCGCGTCCCGCGCCGTCAGGATCAGCGAGCGCCGAGGGCGCCGCAGCTCCCCGTCGGTGGTCAGCCTCCGCACCAGATCGAGGCCGTCGCCGTCGGGCAACCCCAGGTCGACGCAGGCCACGTCGTAGGTGGTGGTGCGGAGCAACTCGTCGGCCCCGGCGTAGGTGCCGACGACATCGACGGCATAGGACTCGTTGCGCAGGCCGAGCGCGACGACCTCCGCGAGGTCGGCGTCGTCCTCCAGCAGCAGGATGCGCATGGCAGCAGTCTCCCAGCGGCTCGGGCGGTCAGTCGGCCGTCTCGGCGGTTGTCACACCGGCGGGGCCGGAGAGCGTCATCGTGCCCTCGTCGAAGGCCACGGACGGCTCGGATCTGTCGCCCGTGGGATCGTCCGGCCGGAACTCGCCACCGCCGACGGGGACCAGCGGCAGGGCCGGGGCCGCCACCGGACCCTCGACCCCCGCGATACCGCCCGCCTCGTCGAGGGCGTACCACAGGGTGACCGAATCGTCCCCGACGGAGAGCGTGACATAGGTGCGCGGCTCGCCTCCGTCGACCAGCGTGCCATCGACCGCGATCGCGTCGATCGGCCCGAACTCGGACTCCAGGGCCTCCCGCTCCTCCCGGCCCTCCTGGGACTCACCGGCCCACAGCGCCCGCACCCGATCCTCGTGCGCGCGCAGCTCGTCGGCGGTGAAGCCGCCCGTGGGCGGGAAGAGGGCGGAGACGGCATCGGGGCCGTGCGCGGAGACGGAGAGCCCGGAGCCCTCGGCGACCACGTCGAGGACGCCGCCGGAGGCCAGCGCGTACGCCCCCTCGACCGCGGCCAACTCGGCGGGCGGCACATCCGCCGCCTGCCCCTCCGGCAGGGGCGGCGGCTCGTCGGCGAGCAGCGCAGGGCCCACCGCCCGCGCCAGCTCCTCCGCCGTGATCTCCGCGCTGTTGGAGGTGATCGCGAGGGAACGGCGGCTCTCCGGCAGCCACACGGCGACCGCGTGGTGCCCCGTGGCGCTGCCGCCGCCGGCCACCGCCAGCACCGGCGCCCCGAAGGCGGCCTCGTCCAACGCCACCCAGCCGGGCGTCTCCGCCGTGCCGTCCTCGCCGACCCACCCCGGCGTCGCGATCACCTCGGCCCACTCCGGCGGGACCACCTGGCCGGTGAAGAGCGCGTGCGTCCAGGAGGCCAACTCCGTGGCCGTCATGGCCAGATCGCCATTGCCGGCGAGCGCCCAGTGCGGCCCGGCGAACGCGCCGACCTGCTCGGACGGCCCGTCGGCGAGCCTGCCCCTGGCCCGTGGCTCGGGCGCGGCCGGCTCGCCGTCCCAGAAGCCGCCGGCCGAGCCGCCCTCGGGCAGGGGCAGGATCCGCGAGGCCAGAAACTCCCGATGGCCCTCGTCCGTCAGCTCCTCGATGATCAGCGCGAGCAGGGTGTAACCGCCGTTGGAGTAGAGGAAGTCGGTGCCGGGCTCGAAGGCCCGCTCCAGCCGGCTGATCGCCGCCACGGCCTCCTCGCGGTCCAGCGGCACATGATCCTCCCCGTGGGTGCCCGTGAGCCCGCTGGTGTGGAGCAGGAGCTGCTCGACCGTGGCGTCGGCGGCCGGACCGCCGAGCCCGGGGACGAGGGAGCCGGCGCGCTCGTCCAGCGACAGCGCGCCCTCGCCGGCGAGCTGGAGCACCGCGGCGGCCGTGAACGACTTGCTCACCGAGCCGATGGCGAAGACCGTGTCCGGCGTGTTCGGCGTCGGCGGATCGTCGAGGGCCTGACCGTAGGAGGCGACGCAGTCGGGCTCCCCGCCCGTGGCGAGCGCCACCGAGCCGCTGAAGCCGGCATCGGCCCAGGCGCCCAGCGCCTCGTCCAACTCCTGGGCACAGCTGCGGCTGTTGTCGTGGCCGACGGCCGAGCCGTCGGCCGGGCCGGCGGAATGGGCGCCGTCGTCGGTGTCGCTGTCGCTGTCGCTGGCTGAGGAGCAGCCCGTCAGTGCGGCGACCGCCAGCAGGGCGATCAGGATTCTTCTCATGCCCCGAAGCTAGAAAGCCCCTTGCAAACCTGATGTGAACGAGCCCGCCGTCCTCGGATTTCTTCCCCGCCGTCCCCGGACTCCTTCCCGCCGTCCCCGGACTCCGTCCCCGCCTTCCCGCCTTCCCGCCTTCCCCGCCTTCCCGCCTTCCCCGCCTTCCCATCCGTGGAGGTCAACCGCCCTTGCTAACGTGACCGATCGAGGTTCGATGGAGGCTGAACGGATGACAGGTCCGAGCACGTTCCGTATCGGTGGGGATCTGGAGGTGGGCAGGCTGGGCTTTGGCGCCATGCGGCTGCCGACCGAGGAGGGACCGCCCCGGGAGGGATCCCTGGCGTTGCTGCGCAGAGCCGTGGAGTTGGGCGTGACGCTGATCGACACCGCCTTCCTGTACGGCGGCGGGGCCAACGAGGAGCTGATCGTCGAGGCGCTCCACCCCTTCCCCGAAGGGGTCCTGGTCACCACCAAGATCGGAGTCGCCCGCTCGGCCGAGTCGGGCGAGTGGGCGCTCGACGGGCGTCCCGAGGTGCTCCGCGAGCAGGTCGACCTGGCGCTGGCCCGGCTGCGCGCCGAGCGGCTCGATCTGCTCCAACTGCACCGGATCGACCCGGAGGTGCCGCTGGCCGACCAGATCGGCACGCTGCGGGACCTGAGGGCCGAGGGCAAGATCGGCCGGATCGGGCTGTCCGAGGTCAGCGTCGACGAGCTCGCGCGGGCCCAAGAGATCATCGATGTGGCGAGTGTGCAGAACCGCTACAACCTGCTGGACGCCGAACACGAGCCGGTGCTCGCCGCCTGCGAGGCGGCCGGGATCGCGTTCCTGCCGTGGCGTCCCGTGCACACCGTGGCGTCGGAGACGACGGACGACGTGTCGGCCGTCGCCGCCGAACTCGGCGCGACGCCCGCCCAGGTGGCACTCGCCTGGCTGTTGGACCGCTCCCCGGTGATGATCCCCATCCCCGGAACCGCCAGCGTCCGGCATCTGGAGGAGAACGTCGCGGCGGCCGGTCTGCGGCTGACTCCGGAGCAGCGCGCCCGCCTGGACCGGCATCGGCCCGCCCCGCCCCAGGCGTAGCGGCCGTCGCGGCGGTCGGCCGGGAATTCGGTCGCCGGCCGATCCGTTGACGGGTCGGCGCGGCCGAAGCCGTGGCATGCCTGGAGAAGAGGGGGCGGTCGATGCGGGTGCCGTTGGGGGACGACGGCGCGGAGTTGGGGGCGTTGGCGCCCTGGCGGGCCGAGGAGTTTCTGGCGCACATCGATCGGGCGCGCGAGTTCGTCGGGCGGCATGTGTCGCTGCCCGACCGGGTGGTCGACGTGGCGTCGAGCCGCGCGTTCCTCCAGCGGTACGCGGATCGGGCGGCGGCCGACACCGGTCGGCTCTTCGGCGTCTGGAGCGCGGGCACGCTGGTGGGCGGCGTCCTCTTCCGGTTGCTCGACGTGCCGGGCGGCACAGCGGAGGCGGGGTGTTGGCTGGAGCCGGCGGCGGTGGGCGGCGGGCTGGTGACCCGGGCCTCGCGGGTGATCATCGACTGGGCCGTCGAGGAGCGGGGCATCCAGCGCGTCGCGTGGCTGACCTCGGTGCGCAACGCGCCCAGCATCGCGGTGGCCCGGCGGCTGGGGATGACCAGGGAGGCCGTGCTGCGCGCCAAGTACCTGCACCGTGGCCGCCGGGGGGACATGGAGCTGTGGTCCGTCCTCGCCCCCGAGTGGCGGGCCGCCAGGGCCGCGCCGCCGCCGGGTCAGCGTCGCGACGCGGCGTAGTGGGCCGCGATCTCGTCGCTGGTGGTGAGCCAGACGTCGGGGTGGTTCGCGATGTGTTCGAGCGCCTCGTCGAGATACCTGGCGCGGAACGCCTGGCCCATCACGAACGGGTGCAGCACCAGCGGCAGCACCCGGCCGCTTTCGGCCGACTCCGCGTGCAGCTGCGCCAGTTGGTCCTTGACGAGCTGGACGAAGTCAGGACCGCTGAGGCTCTTGCCGACGAAGAGGCTGATGTCGTTCAGCTCGACGGTGTACGGCACCGAGTACATTCCGGCCACGTTCAGCGGGTACGGCTGGTCGTCGTTGGTCCAGTCCAGGAGATAGCTGAGGCCGAGGTCGGCCAGCAGCTCCGGGGTGTGGAAGGTCTCCGTCAGGGCCGGGCCCAGCCAGCCGTGCGGTCGGCGGCCGGTGGTGCGTTCGATGCTCTCGACGACCTCGGTCAGATAGCGCCGCTCCTCGTCACGGTCCAGGCCCGTCTGGAACGTCGAGTTGTTCCGGCCGTGCGCGATCCAGGCCCAGTCCCGGTCCCGGCCCGCCCGGACGATGGCCGGATAGCGTTCCCCGGCGTCGGAGTTGAGCATCACGCTGGCCCGCACGCCGTGCCGATCCAGGCTCTCGACCAGCCGCCAGACGCCGACCCTGGGCCCGTAGTCGCGCCAGCCGTAGTTCAGCGGGTCGGGCGTGAAGGCGGCGGTGTCGGGGAAGACGCTGGTCGCCGGGCGGTCGACCCGGTAGTGCTCGATGTTGAGCGCGAGATAGAACGCGATCCTGGCGCCGCCGGGCCACCGGATCGGGGCGCGGTCCACGATCGGGCTGTAGTCGTAGAGCCGCTGCTCGCCGTCCGAGGGCTGCTCGTCGCGCGTGGGCTGGTCGGTCATGGCGTCTCACCTGTCGCTGCTCGGGGTGGGCCGGTGGCCCGGTGTCCGCCTATGCTCAAACGTTCACACCTGTGTGAGGGTAAAGCGGGGTCAAGGTGAGGTGGGTCACATGCGTATCGGTGAGCTGTCCGAACGCACCGGCATATCGCGGCGGTTGCTCCGTTGCTCCGTTGCTGCAACGAACAGGAACTGATCACACCCGCGCGGTGTGCCAACGGCTACCGTTCCTATGACGAGGTCTTCGTCGACCGGGTGATCCAGATCAGGGGCCTGCTGGAGGCGGGGCTGCCCACCCGGATCATTCGGCAGATCCTCCCGTGCCTCGATCGCCCCCGCGATATCCACTTCCGGGACGCCACCCCCGAGATGCTCGCGCTGCTCGAACGGGAGCGCGACGCGATGACCGACCGGATCGCGTTCCTGGTCCGGAACAGGGACGCCATCGTCGACTACCTCGACGCCGTCCGCGCCCGTTGACCTCAGCCGGAGCGCCCTTAGGGCGCCGCCGGGCGCGGCCGGGGACGGCCGCCGGTCAGGGGGCGCTCGGGGTGACACAGGGGGGCGTGGACGGGTGGACGACCAGATGGCGGGCGCCCCGCTCGCCTACCATCGTCAACGCACCCGTTTCTCGTGCGGCGCTCGGCCTCACCGGGGACGGGGCAGGTTCCCATTACCGTGCGACAGACGTGAGGAATCCACGACCATGCCGACCGAGACGTTCGAGTTCCAGGTAGAGGCGCGCCAGCTTCTCCAGATGATGATCCACTCGATCTACTCGAACAAGGACGTGTTTCTACGCGAACTGATCTCCAACGCGTCGGACGCGTTGGACAAGGTGCGCATCGAGTCCCTGCGTGATGACGCCCTTGAGGTGGATGTCTCCGACCTCCATATCGAGATCGAGGCCGACCAGGACTCCCGCACGCTCATCGTGCGGGACAACGGCATCGGGATGTCACACGACGAGGTCGTCGAACTCATCGGCACCATCGCCAAGTCGGGCACGGCCGAACTGTTGAAGAAGCTGCGCGAGGCGCAGGACACGAGCGCGGCCGAGGGCCTCATCGGCCAGTTCGGCGTGGGCTTCTACGCCAGCTTCATGGTGGCCGAGGAGGTCCAGCTGCTCACCCGCCGCGCGGGGGAGAGCCAGGGCACGCGCTGGTCGTCCGCCGGCGAGGGAACGTACACCATCGAGTCCGTGGACGAGGCGCCCCAGGGCACCTCGGTCATTCTGCGGCTGAAGCCGGCGGACGACGACGACCAGCTCTTCGACTACACCTCCACCTGGAAGATCCGGGAGATCGTCAAGCGCTACTCGGACTTCATCACCTGGCCCATCCGGCTGGCCGCACCGGCGGTCGCCGAGGCGGAGCCGGCTGAGAGCGCCGACGAGGACGCCGCCGACGGGGACGCCGCCGTCGAGGGCGCCGCCGACGGGGACGCCGCCGACGGGGACGCCGCCGACGGGGAGAAGAAGGCGAGCGCCCCGGCCGAGCCCGAGACGCTCAACTCGATGAAGGCGCTGTGGGCCCGCTCGCGCGGCGAGGTCGCCGACGAGGAGTACCACGAGCTGTACAAGCACATCAGCCACGACTGGAACAACCCGCTGGAGACCATCCACCTCAGGGCCGAGGGCACCTTCGAGTACCAGTCGCTGCTGTTCCTGCCCAAGCGCGCGTCGCAGGACCTCTACTCGCAGGCCCACAAGCGCGGCGTCCAGCTCTATGTGAAGCGCGTCTTCATCATGGACGACTGCGAGGCGCTCATCCCGGAGTACCTCCGCTTCGTGAAGGGCGTGGTCGACGCCCAGGACCTGTCGCTCAACGTGTCCCGCGAGATCCTCCAGCAGGACCGCCAGATCCAGCTGATGCGCCGCCGGCTGGTGAAGAAGGTGCTCTCCACCCTGCGGGAGATGATGGCGGGCCGCGAGGAGAACTACACCGCGTTCTGGAAGGAGTTCGGCCGCGTCGTCAAGGAGGGGCTGCTCAGCGACAGCGACAACCGTGACGCGATCCTCGCCGTCTGCTCGTTCGACTCGACCCAGGACGAGGAGAAGCAGACCACGCTCAAGCAGTATGTCGAGCGGATGAAGGACGGCCAGCAGCACATCTACTACATGACGGGCGAGTCGCGGACCGCCGTGGAGAACTCCCCGCATATGGAGGCGTTCCGGGACAAGGGCCTTGAGGTGCTGGTCCTGACCGACCCGGTGGACGAGGTCTGGGTGGACGCGGTGCCCGAGTTCGAGGGCCGCCAGCTCCGCTCCGTCGCCAAGGGCGACGCCGACCTGGAGACCGAGGAGCAGAGCGAGGAGACCAAGGCCGAGCGGGAGCGGCAGCAGGAGGACTACGCCGAGCTGCTGCGGTGGATGAGCGAGCGGCTGAGCGAGGAGGTCAGGGAGGTGCGGCTGTCGTCGCGGCTCACCGTCTCGCCGGCCTGTGTCGTCTCGGACGCCGAGGACGTGACGCCCGCGCTGCAGAACATCTACCGGGCGATGGGGCAGGAGGTGCCGATCGGCAAGCGCGTCCTGGAGCTCAACCCGTCGCATGGCCTGGTCACCGGCCTGCGGAAGGCGCACGCCGCCGACACAGCCGATCCCGCGCTCGGCAGCACGACCGAACTCCTCTACGGCATGGCCCTGTTGGCGGAGGGCAGCCAGCTCGCCGACCCGGCGCGGTTCACCAAGCTGCTCGCCGAACGCCTGGAGCAGAGCCTGTAGTTCCCGGCTCTCCCCACGGCGCCGCTCGCGTGCGGCGCCGTGGGGAAGTACCCGTTCGCAAACTCGGGGAGGCTCGACCCGCGCCGGCCGTCATGGTTCACGGGAGGTGGGGTAGGGGGCGGGCAGCGAGTGCACGAGCGGTGGGGGCGATCCTTGAGTAAAGAAGCAAACACGAAGCCGGTGTGGTGGCTGCTGGTGCCGAGCCTGTCGCTGCTCCTGGCGCTGACCGTCTGGGGCGTGGCGCGGTACCCGCGTCTTCCCGATCGGATTCCCCAGCACATCGGTCCCGGCGGTGTCGACGCGTGGACGGACAAGAGCGTTCTCGTCGCCTTCCTGCCGGTCTATGTCTATGCGCTGCTCACAGCGCTGATGGTGATCGCGGCCGTGGCCATGCTCCGCACCACGCCGGCCGACCAGCTGCCGGAGCAGGAGAACCGGTGGGCGCGGGCCGCCAACGCGATGAGCAACCGCCCGGCCAGTGCCGCGTCCGCCCGCCGGGGCGCCGTCGCGCTGCTGATCGGCAACGCCCTGATGGGGATCGCCTTCATCCCCATGGCCCATGTGCAGTGGCGTGGCACGGAGACCTCCCATGTCCCGGGCTGGATGTTCGCCGCTGTGCTCGTCCCCCTGGCCGGCGGCATCGCGCCCCTGGTGATCGCGACCCTGCGGGACTCCGCCGAGAAGCGGAGGGCGCGCGAGGGCCGGGCGGCCTGACGTTCCCCCGGTCCTGAGCGGCGAGGCCCCGTCCGCTGGCCGGGATAGCATGCCGAGGTGGCTGGCAGCGGTGAGGGTGTGGAGCGGAGAAGGCCGACGTCACGGGATGTGGCCAGGCTCGCCGGGGTCTCCCACACGGCGGTCTCGTTCGTGTTCAACGGGCGCGCCGACGGCAACCTCTCCGCCGAGACGCAGCGCCGCATCAGGGACGCCGCCGAGCAGCTGAACTACCGGCCCAACCCCGTGGCGCGGGGCCTGCGCAGCCGCCGCACGGCCGTCATCGGCATGGTCACCGACCACATCGCCTCGACGCCGTTCGCCGGCGCCCTGCTGCGCGGCGCCATGCGCACCGCCTGGGAGCGCCAACACCTCGTGCTGACGGTGGACTCGGCCGGATCGCAGGAACGCGAGGACGCCGCCGTGGCCGAGTTGCTGGACCGCAGGGTCGACGGCATCGTCTACGCCGCGATGTCCCTGCGGAGGGCGCGGCTGCCCGCCGGGCTCGACCAGTGCCACAGCGTCCTGGCCAACTGCCTGCCGGCGGACGGCTCCCTGCCCGCCGTGATCCCCGCCGAGCGGGCCGGCGGCCGGGCCGCCGCCCGGCTGCTGCTGGACGCCGGCCACCGTCGGCTGGCCCTCGCCGGCGGCCTCGACGACATCGCCTCCGCCGAGCGGCTGCGCGGCTTCCGCGACGCGCTCCGCACCGTCGATCTCAAGCCCGCACCGGACAGCGTGGTGCGCACCGGCGGCGAGATCGCCAGCGGCTACCGGGCCGCCCTGCGGCTGCTGGACGGCGTGCCGGTGAACGAACGCCCCACCGGCGTTGTCTGTTACAACGACCGGGTCGCCGCAGGGGTGTTGCTCGCCGCCGCCCGCCTCGGTCTCGATGTGCCCGGGGACCTCTCGCTGGTCGGATACGACGACCAGGAGCATATGGCCGCCTTTCTCGACCCGCCGCTGACCACGGTGGCGCTGCCGCACGAGGCGATGGGCCGGGTGGCCGTCTCCCTCCTGCTGGACGCCGTCGAGAGCGGCACCCCGCCCGCCGTCGAGACCACGGCGCTGCCCTGCCCCACCGTCAGCCGGGGCTCCGTCGCCCCGCCGGCGGACCGCTGACAACGGGGAAGTCGACCGCCGAAGCCGCCCGTCGACCCCGGGACCGCCGCCGGGGAGGGCGACAGCGGAACGCCGCCCGCCCCCCTACCGGCCGAGGACCACATCGCGGGGCCAGTCGAAGATTCCGTCATGGTGTGATGGTGACAGGCGGCACTGACAACGGGCCGTCAGCCCTGGCCGGGAAGGTCCAACTCCCAGCAGCGGACGGAGAACGAGGCGGCCCCCGTCTCCGCGCGCACCGCCAGCGCCGGTCGGTCGTCCGGGCGGAGGTAGACCCGTTCGGTGGCCATCGCCCGGCCATCGCCCGCCAGGATCTCGACCACCGAACCGTCCACCCACGCCCGCACCGACAGCGCCCCGGAGCCGCCCTCCGGCACCGGTATCCGCAGCGGCCCGAAGTCCGCCTCGGTGCCCGGCCGTTGCCTCGGCCAGCCGGCGCGGGAGAACACCACCTCGCCGGCCGCCGGGTCGAGGCGCAGGGTCAGCGCCCGACCCGCGCCGTCCCCGGCCAGCTCGACCAGCACCGGGCCACCGCGCGCCGTCACCGCCACCTCGTGGGCGGACGGCAGCGGCACCGGGCCCAGCTTCCGCACGCCCTCCCGCGCCACCAGGGGCGCGCCGGCGCGCAGCGCGCTGAGCTCGGGCGCCGGCGCGATGCGCAACGCGCCGTCCGGATGGGTGGCCACCTCACGCGGCAGCGTCAACAGCCCCGCCCAGCCAGCCTCATCGACCTCGCGCTGCCCGCGCGCCTCCCAGGACCAGCCCCACAACAGCGTCCGTTCCTCCTCCTGGAGCACGGCCGGCGCGTAGCAGTCCCGGCCCAGATCCAGCGGGCCCGAACGGCGCGGCTCGAACGTCAACCCGGGGCCGTCAGGACCCCGCGCCGGCCGCAGTTCGCCGGAGAGCCAGACCACGCGCAGCGGGTCCCCGTCCCAGAGCGACAGCACCAGCACCCACTCCCCGCCGCCCGCGTCGAAGAGCTGAGGACACTCCCAACCCGTCCCCTCGAAGCGGGCTTCGGCGTGCCGTCCGTCCAACAGCACGCCGGCGAAGCGCCAGACGGCGAGGTCCTGGCAGTCGTAGAGCAGCACCGAAGAGGTGCCGTCCGCATGCCCCGCACCCACCAGCGCCCAGCGACGACCGCCGTGCCGGAAGACGAACGGGTCGCGGAACATCACCACGTCCAGACCCGCCGGTGGGCCGTCGACCACCGGCCGGGGCAGCGGCTTCCAGTCGAGCAGCCGATCGTCGGCGGGGTCGGCGGCGCGCGCCAGGCAGATCGCGCCGAGGCCGGCGTGCCGCTCGTCGATCCCCGTGTACACGGCGGTCGGCGTCCCGTCGTCGTCCACCACACAGCCCGACCAGCAGCCCGCCGAGTCCGCCCCGCCCGGGGTGGGCGTGAGGGCCACCGGGTAATGCTCCCACCTGACCAGATCCGTGCTGCCGGCGTGCCCCCAGTGGATGTTCTCGTGCACCGGCCCCGCCGGATTGTGCTGGTAGAAGAGGTGGTAGCGACCGCGCCAACGGAACGGCCCGTTGGGGTCGTTGGCCCAGCCCGAGGGCGGCCGGACATGGAGGCGCGGATCTGCTGGACGGGTCACCTGTTGACTCCTGCGGACGTGATGCCCTCACGGAGAGGACGTTGGCCGACGACGAACACGAGGACTGCGGGGATCATGGAGAGCACCACGCCGGCCAGCACTACGGAGACGCTGCCCGTGCCGAGGTTGCCCTGGAGCGAGACGAGTCCGAGGGGCAGGGTGAAGTTCTCCGTGCTGGTCTGAAGGATCAGCGGGCGGAAGAACTCGTTCCAGTGGTAGTTGAACGCCAGCACCCCGATGATGGCCAACCCCGGTGCGGCGAGCGGGGCGTAGACGGAACGGAAGATCCGCCAGGGGCCCGCGCCGTCGATCATGGCCGCCTCGCCGAGGTCCTTGGGCATCCCCAGGAAGTACTGCCGCATCAGGAAGGTGCCGAACGCGGTCGGCCAGGCCGGAATGATCAGCGCCAGCAGGGTGTCGGTCAGCGACATCTCCTTCAGCAACAGGAAGACCGGCACGATGGTCACCTGTACCGGCACCATCATCGTCGCCAACACCAGACCGAACAGCGGTCGTTTGAAACGGAAGTCGATCCGGGCGAAGGCATAGCCGGCGAGTGCCGCCGTCAGCATCTGGCCACCGGCGACCAGGGCCGTCACCAGGGTGCTGTTGAACGCCAGCAGCAGGACGTCGATCTGGTCGAAGACCTGCCGGTACGCCTCCACGGTCGGGTCGGCCGGGATCGGCCGCGGTGGCAGGTCGAAGGACTCGGCGGGCGTCCGCAGCGAGGTGGAGACCGTCCAGAGCACGGGCCCCAGGGTGAGCAGCGCGACCAGCGTCAGAGCGGTGACCCGCCCCACCAGGCCGAGACGGGGGTGAACGGACTTCGATGTCGTGGTCATCGGGATTCCTTCGTGGATGCCCCCGGCTTCAGCCGGGGGTGGAAACGAGGCTCCTGCGGAGCAGGGCAGGGGAAGCCGGTTTGCCGTCAGGGCGGACCGGCGTCTACCAGCAACGACCGGTATTTCACCACTAATTGATTCCTTATCATGTGAACTGTGAAGACCACGCATGTGAAGCGGGCGTTGAAGTACCGCTGCTATCCGACGGATGCGCAGGCGGCGGAGCTGTCGCGCACCTTCGGATGCGTGCGGAAGGTCTACAACCTGGCCCTTGCCGCGCGTACGGAGGCGTGGACGCGGCAGGAGCGGGTGAACTACCACCAGACCTCGGCGATGCTGACGGCCTGGAAGAAGACCGAGGAGTTCGCCTACCTCAACGAGGTGTCCTCCGTCCCGCTCCAGCAGGCGCTGCGGCACCTCCAGGGAGCGTTCACCAACTTCTTCGACAAGCGAGCCAAGTACCCGCGTTTCAAGTCGCGGAAGAGGTCGCGGAAGTCGGCGGAGTACACCACCTCCGCGTTCCGGTTGAGGGATGGCGGGTTGACCTTGGCGAAGATGGCGGAGCCGTTGGGCATCGTGTGGTCGCGTCCGCTGCCGGAGGGTGCGTCGCCGTCCACGGTGACTGTCTCGCAGGACGCGGCCGGACGTTGGTATGTGTCCCTGCTGGTCGAGGACCCGACCATTCAGCGGCTCCCGGCTGTCGATACGGCTGTGGGTATCGATGTCGGGCTCGATCACCTGCTGACCCTCTCCACGGGGGAGAAGATCACCAACCCGAGGCACGAGCGTGCGGATCGTGTCCGTCTGGCCAAGGCTCAGCGACAGTTGGCCCGTAAGGCCGAGGGGGAGGGGGCCAATCGTGCCAAGGCCCGCCGGAAGGTCGCCCGGGTGTATGCCCGGATCGCTGATCGCAGGCGTGATCACCTGCACAAGCTGACCACTCGACTCGTGCGTGAGAACCAAACGCTCGTGATCGAGGATCTCGCGGTTCGCAATATGGTGCGAAACCATTCTCTGGCCCGCGCCATCTCGGACGCGGGGTGGTCGGAGTTCCGGAGCATGCTGGAGTACAAGGCGGCTTGGTATGGGCGGGAAGTGATCGCGGTCGACCGTTTCTTCCCCTCCTCCAAGCTGTGCTCCGTCTGCGGCGCCGTGCGGAGTGGGATGCCGCTGCACGTCCGGGTCTGGACGTGCGGCGGTTGCGGGGCGACCCATGACCGGGATGTGAACGCGGCGCGCAACCTGCTGGCCGTCGGGCTGACGGTGTCTGTCTGTGGAGCTGGTGTAAGGCCTCAACGGAGAACTCCGGGCGGGCGGTCGGCGACGAAGCAGAAAACTCCACGGCGCGAGCCGTAGGAACCCCCCTTGTTCACGAGGGGGAGGAAGTCAACGTCAGGCAACCCCGGCTCACTGGTAGTGGACGAAACGTCGGCTCAGCCGGAACTGGAGCGCGGTCATGGCGAGGATCAGGCCGAACAGCAACACACCGACAGCGGAGGCCGAACCGAAACGCAACTGTTCGAACGCGTTCTGGTAGATCACCATCACCACCGTGCGCGTGGCGTCGCCTGGACCGCCGTCGGTCAGCACATACGGCTGCTCGAAGACCTGCAAGGCGTTGATGACGCCCACCACCGAGGCCACCAGCAGGGTCGGGCTGAGCAGCGGAAGGGTGATGTGCAGATGCTTGCGCCAGCCCGTGGAACCATCCATGGCCGCCGCCTCGTGCATCTCCCGGGGGATGTTGTTCAGCCCGCCGATGAACAGCAACAGCGAGAAACCGAACTGTTGCCACACGTACACCAGCACCACGGCAACCATTGCCCAGGTCTCGTGTGTCAACCAGGGCACGGGCGAGACGCCCACCTGCCCCAGCGCCCAGTTGACCACTCCGAAGTCCTGGTTGAAGAGGTACTTCATCACCACCGAGATCGAGGCGGCGGAGAGCACCAGCGGAAAGAAGAACGCCGAACGGAGCGCCGTCCGAAGCCAGTTGGGCAGTCGGCCGTCCAGCGCCAGCGCCAACACCAGGGCCAGGAAGATCTGTAGGCCCACCGCCAGCACCATGAACAGCAGGGTGTTGGTGAACGACACCAGCACCGTCGAATCCGTCACCATCTCGCGGTAGTTGGCGGTGCCGGCCCAGCGCGGCGAGTCGATCACGTTCCAGCGGAAGAAGCTGAGCAGCACCGACCCCACGATCGGCACCACCGTGAACACCAGCACCCCGATCACCGTCGGCGCCAGGAACACGGCCGCCAACAGCCGGGCGGCGCGCTGGTGTCGGGGCCCGCCGACGCCGCGCCGGCGTCCCCTCCGCGCGCCGCTCACAGGTCACGCTCCATGGCCGCCTCCAGGTCGTTCTGCATCGCGCGCAGCGCCGATCGCACCGATCCGGGACTGCTCAGCGCGGTGCTGGTGTGTTTGGTCAGGGCCAGTTCGACCTCGGTGACCCGGGGCGGCGCCGGGATCGGCCCGGTGTCGGGGAAGGCGTCGAGGGTGTCGTAGAAGGTCCGCCAACCGGCGGGGCCCGTCTCCCGGTAGCGCGCCGCGTCCACCATCGAGCGGCGGGCCGGTGTGGTCTGGTTGGCCTGGAAGAGCGCCTCCAGCACCTCCGTGCGCACCGAGTACTTGATGAACTCCCACGCCTCGTCGGGCTTGTTCGAGGTGCGCAGCAGCGCATAGCCGGCGCCTCCGAACTGGTGCCGCTGGGAGCGCCACCGTGGGAAGAACCGCACGTCGTAGCCGGCCGGATCCATCCCGGCCTCGTGCAGCCCGCCGGCCCAGAAGCCGCCGGCCGGGGTGACGCCGACGCGTCCGGTGGAGAAGACCCCGACCAGGTTGTTCCCGCCGCCGCCCTCGGGCCGGGAGCAGAGGCCCTCCTGGATCAGCTCCGTCAGATAGTCGTAGACCTCGGCCACCGGCGCCGAGGTCGCCTGGGGAGTGGTCCAGCGGTAGCCGCCGCCGCGCCCGGCGGCCAGGTCGGCGGGGTAGAACTCGTCCCACAGCCACCTGCCGCCGGGGGCCTTGGACTCCGACAGGATGTTGGTGTCGTTGACGAACAGCCAGGGCACCACCCCGCCCCAGAGCCGGTTGGTCCAGTAGTAGGGGGTGAGGCCAGAGCCGCCGGCGCTCCGCAACTCCCGCAGCAGGGCGGTGAACTCGTCCCGGGTCCAGTCGGCCGCCGGCAGTTCGAGACCGGCCCCGCCGAGCACCGAGGTGTTGAGGTACATGTCGGCCGCGTTGAACTCGACCGGGAGTTGGTAGAGGCTCCCCTCGTACATCATCGACTCCACCAACGCGGGGTGCACGTCGGCGAAGTACTCCCGCAGCTCGTCCGCGTCCCGCCGCACCCGGTCGTCCAGCGCCACCCCCAGGTTCTCGGCGAACAGCTGCACGCCCTCGGTGGCGACGTAGACCACGTCGGGGGCGGTGCCGGCGGCGATCTGGGTGAGGATCTTGGCGAAGAAGTCCGGCCAGTCGGTGGCCTGGACGGGAATCAGCCGCACCTTGATCTCCGGGTGCAGCCGCTCGAAGCCCTCGCGCAACACCCGTTGCGCCGCCGGGTCGATGGACGCGCCGAGCGTCGCCACGGTGAGCGCGTCGCCGCCCCGGCCCGGGATGTCGGCGCCGGTCAACCGGTCCCAGCTGGCGGCCACGCCGGCGGCGGTCGCGCCGTAGGCGCCGTAGCGCAGCAGCGCGCGCCGCGATGGGCCGATCCGATCTCGGCGGCCGGTACTGCTCATGGAGGACCATCCTTTGTTCGCGGCTCGGCCCGGGAGGCTCCATGGCAGGCCCAGGGACGCGCCCGCAGGGGGACGCGGTCAACGGGTGGCCATGGGTGCCCGGGGCGCGGGCGCACCGACCTAACTCCTGTTAGGTCTGTCGTGCCGGAAATCATGGGAACGCGGCGACGGTCGTGTCAAGAGGTGGGCGCGCGGAAGTTTCCCGCAGGTGTGGTCAGGGAGCGAAAGTGCCCACGGGGCTTGACCTTTAACGGGTTAGGTATACGGTCTGGGGCACATCGACTTGGACCATCGGGCCACTTCCGAGCGCGGCGGTGGCCATCCCCACGGAGAGGACGAGTCCCCCATGGATCCTCAAGGGCACACCCCCGCACGGCGGTTCGGTCCCGGCAGGCGCTCCTTCATCGGGCTGGCGGCGGGCGGCGTCGCCCTCGGCGCGGTGCCCGTGCTGACCGCCCGCGCCAGCAGCTCCGACGCCCCGGCGCCCGTCGACGATCCGTCCGGCGCCACCACCCCGGCCGCCGTGACCTATCGGCCGGTCTACCACCACAGCGTCCCCGACGAGTGGAAGAACGACCCGCAGCGCCCGCTGTTGATCGACGGGACATTTCACTACTACTACCTCTACAACGCGGACTACAGCGCGGACGGCGAGGGCACCGCCTGGCGCCGCGCCACGTCGACCGATCTGGTCACCTTCGTCGACCAGGGGGTCTCGATCCCCAAGGACACCACCCCGGCCGGCGACGTCTGGTCCGGCTGTGCCGTCCTCGACCCGGACGACACCGCCGGCTTCGGCGCCGGCGCGGTGGTCGCGCTGGTCACCATGGAGCCGGTCGAGGGCGCCGACACCCAGGCGCAGTACCTCTGGTACTCGACGGACGGCGGTCGGAGCTTCGTCTCCCACAGCGACGATCCGGTGCTGGCCAACCCGGGTGTACGGGACTTCCGTGACCCGAAACTGATCTGGGACGCCGAACACGGACGTTGGGTGCAGCTGCTCACGGAGAACAACAAGGTGGGCTTCTATGTCTCGCCGGATCTGAGGGACTGGACCTATGTGAGCGGTTTCATCCGGGACGGCATCGGCGTGCTGGAGTGCCCCGACCTGTTCGTGATCGAGACGGCCGACGGCGAGGCGCGCTGGGTGCTCGGCGTCAGCGCCAACGGCAAGGCGGCCGGGCTGCCCAACACCTATGCCTACTGGATCGGTTCCTTCGACGGCGAGACCTTCACCCCCGAGGCCGTCGAACCTCGCTGGCTGGACCATGGGTTCGACTGGTACGGCGCCGTGACCTGGGAGAAGTACACCGATCTCGACACCGGCGCCCTGGACCCGACCACCCGCTACGCCATCGGCTGGATGAACAACTGGGACTACCCCCACAACACCCCGACGCTCCAGAGCGACGGCTTCAACGGTACGGACTCCATCGTCCGCGAGATCACCCTCGGCCGGGACGGGGACGGGCAGTTCGTCCTGCTCTCCCGCCCGGTGGACACGCTGGACGGCCGGGTGGCGCGGACGATCGACCTCGGTGATCAGACAGTGGACGGTGAACTCGTCCTCGACTACACCGGTGTGGCTTACGAACTGCGCACGCAGGTGCGGTGGGAGCAGCTCACCACGCTTGGTGTCCAGCTGCGCCGCTCCGCCGACGGCGGTGGCCATGTGGATGTCGGGGTGCACGAGGACTACGCCTTCCTCAACCGGGGCGGCGTGCCCAACCCCGACACCGGCGGCAGCTGGCAGGAGAGCCGCACCCCGTTCGACCCGGGGCGCCGCGAGGTCACGCTGCGGATTCTGGTGGACCGGATCTCCGTCGAGCTCTTCCTTGACGACGGCCGCCATGTCCACTCCCACCTGGCCTTCCCCGCGCCCGAGGACGCCGGCCTGGCGCTGTTCACGGTGGGCGGACCGGCGACCTTCGGCGGAGTGGTGATCCGTGAGTTCGACTGAGCCGCCACCCGGCCGGGGAACGGCGTTCCTGGTGGTCGGCGAGTGCGTCGCGGACATCGTCCGCACGCCGGGCCGGCCGGACGTGGTGCGTCCGGGCGGCAGCCCGGCCAACGTCGCCTACGGTCTTGCCAGGTTGGGTCACGCGCCCACGCTGCTCACGCAGACCGGGGACGATCCGTCGGGCGCGGCCGTCAGGGCCCGGCTGTCGGGGGCGGGCGTCTCGCTGCCGGCGCCGGGCGGGGCGCCCGTCCGCACGCCGTCGGCTGTGGTCTCCCTGGACGAGGCGGGCCGGGCCGACTACGCCTTCGACATCGCCTGGACGCTGCCCCCGCGGGGCACCGTCCCCGGGCCGCCCCCCGACCATCTGCACTTCGGCTCCATCGCCGCCACCATGGAGCCGGGCGCGGCCGGCGTGCGCGCGCTCGTCGAGCGGCTGCGGCCCACGGCGACGGTCAGCTATGACATCAATATCCGGCCCCAACTCCTGGGCGGCCAGGCGGAGTCGGCGGCGCTGGTGGAGCGGAACGCGGTGCGTTGCGACCTCGTCAAGGCCAGCGACGAGGACCTCGACTGGCTCCATCCGGGACGTTCCCCCGACGAGGTCGCCGACGGCTGGCTTGAGCTGGGTGTCGGCCTGGTGCTGATCACGCTGGGCGCGCGCGGCGCGCTTGTGCGCACCCCGACGGAACGGGTCACGGTGCCCGCCGGACGCACGGTGGTCGTGGACACGGTGGGCGCGGGTGACGCCTTTATGACCGGTGCCCTGGACGCGTTGGCCCATATCGGCGCGCTGGCACGCGCTTCGCTGCCCGGGCTGACCCGCGCCGAGCTGTCCAGGGTCGCCGCCCACGCCACCGTGGCCGCCACGCTCACCGTCGCCCGATCCGGTGCGGCGCTCCCCGGCCGGACGGAGCTGGGCCTGCCGTAGGCGGCTCCCGCGCGTTGACCGGCACATCGGAATCGCCGCGGCCGGCGTCACATGCGGTGCACGTGACGCCGGCCGCCCCCCCGTTCCTCGGGACCCGTCCGCGTCCCGCGCGGGTGGGTGCCGAAGGGTGAAAGGCCGTCAGGCGCGCGCGTTCACGGCTTGTCGGATGTGGTCGAATCTGGTCGATATCCCGTGGAACGGAACGGGGCGACCATTTCGTTCGACCGGCGCGTCAAATTGCATACGCAATCGTTGCATATGCGCCCCGTCCGTCTCGAAGGCCGTGGGACTGCCGTGGTGGCGCTGTATCAGCGTGCATGATGGTGGACGGAGCGGTGGGGGGTTACCCCTTCGCCGCTTACCGTAGATGTGCGTACGCAAAGATGTCAACGGGGGTGGGTTGAAGCTTTGGGGCGGAGACGCGAATATGGAAGGTCGCCGCCCTGACGACCGGCCAGCGGCTTCAGGTCGAATGGCCCCGTACGGTGAGGAGATTCGCCCGCCTTGAGATGTGTTCCCGCAATTCTCGCCCTGAGTGCGTCAACTGTCCTGTTGGCCGGCTGCTCCGGCGGCTCCGATGAGCCGGAGCCGGAGCCGGAGCCGAGCGCGGAGTCGTCGGAGCCGTCTCCCAGCCCCACGCCGTCCGAGGACCTGTTCTCCGAGGAGATAGCCACGGTCGAGAACCTGGCGCGGTTCTGCGGATACCGGGAGGGCGAGGCGTACGACGAAGGAGCGGAGTACTCCGGCGACGGCCCGCACACGATGGTGGTCAACCTGTCCGAGGAGCGAACGGACCTCCCGCTCGGCAATTCCTTCACCGTTCAGGACGGTGAGCCCTTCTCCGACTGGATTCCGGATGAGCCGACCGAAGCCGAACTTCTGGGATGTGTCGAGGGAGTTCCAGGGGAAACCGAGGTCGATCTGTGTGTGTACGAGGAATTCGGGGTGTTCCCGGATTCGTCCGTCCTCTCCCTCCCGCTGTACGGCCAGACGTTCCACATCACCGTGTACGAGCTGAGGACGGCAACGGTCGTCGCCGAAACGATCCTGGAGCCCGAGCCCGACTGCCCGGCGAATATCGAGTACTTCCAACTTGAGGACGAGTTGCCCAACCTGGTGTACACGCCCGTGGTGATCTCCGACGTCTCGGACTATCTGGCCGAGGTGGTGAGCGCCCCCGCCGGCTGACGCGGTACCGGGGTGATCGGCGGGGGGCGGGGCCGTCGGGAAGGGCCGGCTCACAGGCCGAGGCTCTCCAACTGCGCGTGGTAGTCGTCGGTGATCTCCTCGATGTCCCTGGTGTCGTCGTCCCACATCTGGTAGAGGCGGGTGCGGGTCTCCTCGTCAAGGCCCTCCCAGCGTTGGCGCAGCTCCTCGGCGCGATGGGTCCAGTAACCGACGGTGGTGTAGGTGCCGTTGGGCAGCTGCCGCTCGCGGCGGAGGTTCTTGCGGATGGCCCGCATCACGCCGGTCTCGCCGGCGAACCACAGATAGCCGGGCCCTTCGGGGAGTTCGAGGTCGCGCACGATCTGGTCGAGGCGGGATGGGGTGTGCCCGTTGCCGGCGTAGATCCAGTCGATGTCGAGCTTGCCCCGGCTGGTGATGTCCTGCCGGTGGGTGGGGTCGATCACTTCGAGGATGGCGCGGGTGGGCAGGTCGGCGCGGGTGGTCTCGGCGATCCTGGCGGCGGCCGGCAGCCCGGCCGCGTCGGCGATCAGGATCTGCCAACGGGCCTCGGCCGGCGCCTCGTAGAGGCCGGTGGGGGAGGTGAGGCCGACGACATCGCCCTCGGTCGCCGCCAGCGCCCAGGCGGCGGCGACCCCGCCGTCGTGCACCACGAAGTCGATGTCGACGGTGCGGGCCTCGGCGTCGACGGCGCGGATGGTGTACGTCCGCATGGTCGCCGGCCGCTGGTCCTCGTCCCAGCTCCAGCCGCCGCGTTCGGTCGGCGTCGGCAGCTCCGGCTCGTGCTCGCCGTCGGCGGGGAAGAACAGCCGGACGTACTCGTCGCCCACGCCGGTGGTCGGGTACTCGGCCAGATCGGGGCCGCCCAGGGTGATCCGGACCATGCCGGGGGTCAGGCGGCGCACGGCGGTGACCTGGGCGCGGTGGATGGTGAGAGGCATCAGCCCAACAACTCCTTCTCGACGACTTCGAGGAATGCCGGCCGCTGGGCGACCCGAAGGGCATTTCCCCGTCATGGGGGTGGATGGCTTCGTTCTCGACGAACGGCGGCTGGTTCCGCCGGTTGTTGTCCGCGCGGGAGGCGAACGGGCCCCGCCCACCGGTCATGTCCCCGGCGCGGCGGAACAGCCGCCGCCTAGGGTGAGTGCGCGGCGGGTTCCCTTCGGTGGTTCGACGCGTTGTCAGCGGGGCGATGGTGTTGTCCGCCGGCCGTTCCCGGACCGGCCGGGAGCGCGGGGCCCGACCGTGGGGCGCCGGTCGATCGCAGGTAGCGTCCTGGCGTGTGTCCCAACACGCGGCGAAACGACTGCACGAAGGAGCTCGCCGTGGTGTAGCCCACGGCGCGGGCGACGGAGCCGACCGGGGTGCCGGCGGTGAGCAGCGCGATCGCCACCCGGATACGGGCCTGGATGCGCCACTGCTCGAATGTCATCCCGGCCTCGCGGACGAAGAGCCGGGACAGGTTGCGCGCGCTGCCGCCGACCGCGCGCCCCCAGTCCCCCAGGGAGCGGGAGTCCGCCGGATCGTCCAGCAGGCGCTGGCAGATGGCGACCAACCGCTCGTCGCTCGGCATCGGCAGCGAGATGTCGTGCGCGGCCACCGGGGCGACCAGGCCGAGGAACAGGTCCTCCGCCGCCCTGCGGACGGAAGGCCCGGTCGGGGCGTCGCGCAGGTGGAGCAGGATCTCCCGCATCAACGGGCTGACGTCCACCGCCCGTGTGCCCAGGGTGAGTTGGGGATCGAGAGCGGTCGCGGCACCGGCCGGGGCGGTGAGGTAGGTGCAGTAGAAGCCGGTGTGGCTTGAGGACCTGACCGCGTGCACGACGCCCGCCGGTATCCACAGGCCGAGGGTCGCCGGCGCCACGAACAGTCCGTCGTCCGTCTCCACGCTGAGGGTGCCCTCGGTGCCCCACAGCAGCTCGTGGCAGCCGTGGTGGTGCGCGGCCCAGACTCCCGGGTGGTCGAGCCTGAGATGGGTGGTGGCGATCCGGAACGGTGGAGCACGGTGAGCGGCGTTGCTGGTAAGCGACATGGCGTGGCAGGTAGCTCCATTGAGCATGGGTAAGGGAAGGCTTACCTTAGTGCAATGTCTGAAGCGTTGCCATCGTTGCCGCCAGCCCCCATGACCTTCGGCGAGGTCTTCCGGCTGGCGCTGGTCCGCGACCGACGCGTGCTCCTCGTCCTCGGCGGCACGGTCGGGCTCAGCGGCCACCAGTTCGGGGAGGCCCTCGTCCCGGTCGCCATCGGCTGGGCCATCGAGTCCGGCATCGTCGCCGGCGACACCGGCGCCTTCCTCCGTGATCTCCTGCTGCTCGCCCTGCTCTTCGTCGGCCTCACCGTCTCCTGGCGCTTCGGCTTCACCTGCCTCACCAGAAACAGCCTCTACGGCGCGCACGCGGTGCGGCAACGCGTCGTGGACCGGGTGCTCGACCCGCACGGCTCCGCCGTCCGCCGCGCCCCCGGCGCCGCGACCGCCATCGCCACGTCCGACACCGGCCGGGTGGCCCGACTCGCCTGGTCCGTCAGCGAGTTGGTCTCGGTGCTGGTGGCCCTCACCGTCAGCACCGTGGCCCTGCTGTACATCTCGCCCGCCCTCGGCCTGATCGTGCTGATCGCCACCCCCGTCTCCCTGGTCCTGATGCACCTGATCTCCCGCCCCCTGGAACGCCGCAGCGGCGCCGAACAGGCCGCCTCGGCCACCGCCTACGGGCTCGCCACCGAGTTCGTCTCCGGCGTCCGCGTCATCAAGGGCATCGGTGCCGAGGACGAGGCCGCCGCCCGCTACCGCACGGCCAGCCGTCACTCCCTGGAGGCCGCCGTCCGCGCGATCCGCTCCAAGGCGGGCTTCTACGGCGTGAGCGTCGTCTTCTCCGCCCTGCTCACCTCGCTGATCGCGCTGGTCTCAGGACTGCGCGCGCTGGACGGCGAGATCAACGTCGGCCAACTGGTCGCGGTCGTCGGACTCGCCCAGTTCATCCAGGAACCCATGGCGCGGCTCGGGACCTTCGGCCTCGACGTGGCCCAACAGCGCGCCTCCGCACGGCGGGTGGCCGACCTGCTCGCCACCCCGCCGGCCGTCAGGACCTCCGCGGCCCGGGCGGCCGGCGCGGAACTGACCGCCGGCACTCTCGCCATCTCCGCCCGCCCCCAGGGCCGTTGGCCCGCCGTCACGGCGCGGGCCGGGCAGCGCGTCGGCCTCGTCTTCGACGACCAGGCCGAGGCCGTCGCCCTGGTCGAGACCCTGGCGCGACGCGTCCCCGTGGACCCCGGACGGATCACCGTCGAGGGCCGCGACCTGGCGACCCTCAGCCCCGACGAGGCCCGCGTCAGCCTCCATGTGCAGGGCGGCACGACCCGGGTGCTCACCGACACGTTGAGCGACAACGTGATCCTGGACGCGCCACTGAACGACGAGGCCCTGCGGATCGCGGCGCTGGACGAAGTGGCACGGCTCCTGCCCGCCGGCTATGCCGAACTGCTCGCCTCCGGCGGCGGAACGCTCTCCGGGGGCCAGCGACAACGCATCCTGCTGGCGCGTGCCCTGCACTCCTCACCACCCCTGCTGGTGCTCCAGGACCCGACGACCGCGCTGGACGCCGTCACCGAATCCCATATCGCCCACGGCCTGCGGGGCATCGACGACCGCGCCGTCCTCCTCGTCACCACCAGCCCCGCCCTCCTCGCCACCTGCGACACCGTGGCCGCCCGCCTCGACGGCACCTGGGTCACGGCCGAACACGCCCACCTCTTCCACCGTTCCCCCACCTACCGAGAGCTGGTCGGCGCATGACCCCCACAGACGGCTCCGCCCACGGCTCCGCCGGTTCGGCCACCCACCACCCCGCCGGCGCCGGCCCTGCCGGCGGCGCGGCTGCGACGGTGGGTTCCGCTGGTTCGGCGGCTGTGCGGGGCGAGGCCGCGGACGGCTCCGCCGGTTCGGCCGGCGGCGGTTCGGCCGGCGCGCCGGGCGCGCCGGGCGGCGGCGCTGGTTCGTTGTCCGGCTCCGCCGATGGCTCCGCCGGTTCGGCGAGTGGTGTCGTTGTGGATGAGGCTGCCGCTACGGGTGTCGCCGGGGGCGCCATCGGCGGTTCCGCCGCGAACCCCCCGAACCCATCCGCCGAAGCCGTCGCCCCCGGCGCCCCCGGCGGAGCCGGTGTCTTCGACCCCGCCGGGTCGGCGAACGCCGCTGTCGCCGCAGGCAAGGCCGCTGCGGGGGCGGCGAACGGTTCGGCCGACGCGCCGGGCGCCGGCGCGGGCCGCGCCAGCGGCGTCGCTGCGGATGAGGTGCCCGCAGCGGGTGTTGTCGAGGCTGCCCTCGGCGGTTCTGCCGCAGGCACCACGCACACCCCCGACGGCGAGCCGGGGGTCGGCACGAGCCCTGGCAGCGTCGTTGCCGCCGCTTCCGCACCGGCTGCCGGTGTGGACTCCGAAGTTGCCCCCGCCGGTTCGGCGAACGCCGCCCCCGCCGAAGCCGAGCCCGGCCCCGCCGCGCCCGGCGGAGCCGATGTCGTCGACCCCGCCGGTTCGGCGAACGCCGCTGTCGCCGCAGGCGCCACGCACACCACCGCCGGTACCTCTCCCGATGGCGGGTCGGGTGGCGGCGCGAGCCGTACGGGCGCCGCTGACGCGGATGTGTCCGCCGCCCCCGCCGGCCCCGCCGCGCCCGGCGGAGCCGGTGTCGTCGACCCCGCCGGTTCGGCGAACGCCGCTGCCGCCACGTACACCACCGCCGGTACCTCTCCCGATGGCGGGTCCGGTGGCGGCGCGAGCCGTGCGAACGCCGCTGACGCGGACGTGCCCGCCGCCCCCGGCGGAGCCGGTGTCGTTGACCCCGCCGGTTCGGCGAACGCCGCTGCCGCCACGTACACCACCGCCGGTACCTCTCCCGATGGCGGGTCCGGTGGCGGCGCGAGCCGTACGGGCGCCGCTGACGCGGACGTGCCCGCCGCCCCCGGCGGAGCCGGTGTCGTTGACCCCGCCGGGTCGGCGAACGCCGCTGTCGCCGGAGGCGAGGCCGCCGTTCCCGGGGAGGGTGGGTTGTTGCCGATCGCGGGGGCGCGGGAGACGCGGCGGGAGGCTTGGCGGCGGCTCGTTCGGCGGCCCTACGCGTTGGCCGGCGTCGCGCTGCTGTTCGTCGTCGCCTCGGTCTGCGGCCTGGCCGCGCCCGCGCTGTTGGGGCAGATCGTCGCCGCCGTCACCGAGGGGAAGTCCACCTCGTTCGTCGTCGGCGCCGCCGTCGGCATCGTCGTCGCCGGGGTGGTCGCCGCGCTGCTGGGGCGGTTCGCGCACGCGCTGCTGGCCCGGCTCTTCCAGTCCGCGCTGGCCGATCTGCGCGAGGAGGCGTTCGGCACGGCGCTCGGCCTGCCGCAGGCGCGGCTGGAGAAGGCCGGCGCCGGTGACGTGGTGAGCAGGGTGTCCGGCGATGTGGAGGCGGTCGGCGAGGCCGTCGGCGGCGTGTTGCCCGCGTTGACGTCGGCCGCGTTCACCATCGTGGTCACCGCGGCCGGGCTGGCCGTGCTGGATCCGAGGTTCGCGCTGGGCGCGCTGGTCGCCGTTCCCCTCCAGGTGTGGGTCACCCGCTGGTTCCTGGCCAGGTCGGGGCCGGTCTACCGGCGGCTGCGGGTCGCCGAGGGGCACCGCACGGGGGAGTTGGTCGAGGTCTTCAGCAGCGAGGACACCATCGTCGGCACCGGCCGCTCCGCGCGCCACTCGCGGCGCGTCGCCGACGCGTCCGAGGCCGCGATCATCCCCGGCCTGGAGGCCACCCGGCTGCGGGCCGGCTTCTACAACGGGCTGAACGCCGCCGAGTTCGTCGGCCTGGCCTCGGTGTTGGCGGTCGGCGCCTGGCTGACGTCGTCGGCGGGCGTCTCCGTCGGCGCCGCCACCACCGCCGCGCTGCTGTACTTCCGTCTCTTCGACCCGATCGGCATCGTTCTCGCCGAACTCGACGCGCTGCAACGGGCGATGGCGGGACTCAGCCGGCTGTTCGGGGTGGTCGGCGTCCGGGAGTTGACGGCGGTGCCACGCGCGACGCGGCGGCAGCGGGAGGCGCGACGGGCGGGCGCCCCGGCCCGGTTGACCATCGAGGAGGTCACCTTCTCCTACCAGCCCGACCGGCCGGCCGTGCGCGGCGTCTCGCTGACCGTCGAGCCGGGTGAACGGGTCGCCGTGGTCGGCGCCTCGGGGTCGGGCAAGTCCAGCCTGGCCGGGCTGGTCGCCGGCATCCACCGCCCCGGCTCGGGCCGGGTGCTGCTCGACGGTGACCCGGTGGTGCCGGGGGCCGCGGCCGAGGCGGGCGTGCTGCTGGTGACACAGGAGGTGCGCGCCTTCAGCGGCACCGTCGCCGACAACCTGCGGCTGGCCGCGCCGGACGCCGCGCCGGACGCCATCGCCGCCGCGCTGCGGGCGGTCGGCGCCGAATGGGTCTTCGCACTGCCGGACGGCGCCGACACCGGGATCGGCCCGGAGGCGCTGGCCCTCACCAACGAGCAGATCCAGCAACTCGCCCTGGCGCGCGTGGTGTTGGCCAAACCCCGGGTGGTGGTGCTGGACGAGGCCACCGCCGAGACCGGCGCCAGGGCCGCCCGTGCGCTGGACCGGGCCACCGCCGAGGCCATCGGCGACAGCGGCGCCCTGGTGATCGCACACCGGTTGACGCAGGCCGTGGGCGCGGACCGGGTCGTCGTCATGGACGAGGGGCGCGTCGTGGAGTCGGGGCCGCACGAGGCGTTGCTCGCCGCCAGAGGCGCCTACGCGCGGCTCTGGCAGGCGTGGTCGCGCCGCGCCGTGGCGGGTGACTGAGGCGGCGCGAGTGTCGAACTCCGGTGCGGGGCACCGCCGTCAGTGCGGACGTGGTCACCCGAACCGGTGGTTTCGTCCGCGACCTCGCGCCGGAGGGGAGCGCCCCGCCGGTGACGGCGCGTCTCATGGTCTTCCGAGGCTGGCCCGGCGGGGCGGCGCCGGGCCAGCCGTCCGGCCGGTCGAGCCGGTCCTGCCGGGCGAGCGGGGAGTGGGAGCACAGTGGAGCGGACGCGAGCGACACCCGCCGAGGAGCCCCTGGCGGGCACGGTGGATCTGGCGTACTGGCTCGGCCGGGCCGTCGCCGAGCACCAGGCGTGGACGAAACGGTTCGGCCCGCACCCCCGGCATCCGTCGCAGTCCGTCGACCCGGAGCGACTGACCGTCGCCTTCGACGAGTTGAGCCAGCGCATCGGCGGCAGCTACCCGTTCTTCCACCCCAGCTACGCCGGCCAGATGCTCAAGCCGCCGCATCCGGTGGCCGTCCTGGGCTATGTGGCGACCATGCTGGTCAATCCGAACAACCACGCCCTGGACGGGGGCCCGGCCACCTCGGCCGTGGAGGAGGAGGTGGTGGCCCAACTGGCCGCCATGTTCGGCATGGAGACCCATCTGGGCCACCTCACCGGCGGCGGCACCGTCGCCAATCTGGAGGCGCTCTTCGTCGCCCGCCAGTGTCACCCGGGGCTGGGCGTCGCCTACAGCGCGGCCAGCCACTACACCCATGCCCGCATGTGCCATCTGCTGGGCGTCCCCGGCTACTCGGTGGCCGTCGACGCGCGCGGCCGGATGGACGTGGACGCGCTGGAACGGCTGCTGGCGACAGGCGAGGTCGGCACCGTCGTGGCGACCGCCGGCACCACGGGCCTCGGCGCCGTCGACCCGGTGCACGAGATCCTGGCGCTGGCCAGGGCGAGGGGCGTGCGCGTCCATGTGGACGCCGCCTACGGCGGGTTCTTCACCCTGCTCGCCGACGAAGGGCCCGGCGGCGAGGGCCCGTTGGTCGATCCAGCGCCCTGGCGGGCCGTCGCCCGCTGCGACTCCGTCGTCATCGACCCGCACAAACACGGCCTCCAGCCCTACGGCTGCGGCGCCGTCCTCTTCGCGGACCCCGAGGTGCGCCGCCACTACCAGCACGACTCGCCGTACACCTACTACAGCTCCGACCGGCCGCACCTCGGGGAGATCAGCCTGGAGTGCTCGCGCTCGGGGGCCAGCGCCGCCGCGCTGTGGCTGACCCTCAGGCTGCTGCCGCTCACCAGGGAAGGGCTTGGCGCGGTGCTCGCCGGCGGACGCCGCGCCGCCCTGCGCTGGGCGCGACTCCTCGCAGCCGCACCTGGGTTGGAGCTGTTCCAGCCGCCCGAGCTGGACATCGTGAGCTACTTCCCACGCACCGCGCGCCGCTCGCTCAGCGAGATCGACGCGGCCGGCACCGCGCTGATGCGACGCGGCGAGCGGGCGGACGATCCGGTGTTCCTGAGCGTCGGACGGGTCTCGGCCGCCGAGTTCACCGCGCGCCACCCGGACGTGGTGGTCGACCGGGGGGACGCGGCGATCCTGCGCAGTGTGCTGATGAAGCCCGAGTTCGAATCGCGGGTCGACGCGCTGCACGCCCGGGTGGCGGCGCTGGCCGCCGAAGGATCCGGGGGAGTGGGACGGGCATGAGCCAGGGCCCCGAGGACGAAGGACCCGCCCTGCCGCCCCCGCTCGCGCTCCCCGACAACCTCCGCGCCCCGCAGGCCGGCCCCGAAGTCGCCGAAGTCGCCGACTACGAACGCTACTTCGGCATCACCAGGACCAGCCAGGGACCGGACGGCTGGACGCGCGGGCTGCTGGCCACCCAGGCCATGGTGTTGGCGGACCTGCCGGCCGCCCGGCTCGCGGACCACGAGCGGACCGCGCTGCTCACCGGGCTGCTCCTGCTCAACCACCTGTCCCTGACGGCCGCGGCGCCGGACGCCGCCGGGGCCGAGCTCCCCTGGCAGGGGCCGCGGGGGCCGGCCGAGCCAGGCGCGGCGGCGCTGTGGCGGTGGCGGCTCGGCCACCAGCTGTTCCATCTGCTGCTCACCGCGATGAACCGCGAGCTGGACCGTGCGTCGGCCGCCGCCGGATCGGCCGGCTGGCCGCCGCTGATCGCGGCGTTGAAACGGCTGACCGTGCTCTACGACGCGGCCACCGCCACGATGAGCTACGCGGCCGACTTCGGCCCCGACACCTACCGGGAGCAGGTCCGGCCCACCATGCGCCCGCCGTTCGTCAGCCCGGGGTTCTCCGGCGTCTTCAACCGGGAGCACCGCGAGCTGACCACTCTGATGCGGGCGCTGCGCCGCACCCTCGGCGAGCTGGCCGCCGGGGGCGGCCTCCCGGCCGAGGTCGCCGAGGCGGCCGATCTGGTGCGCGGCGCGCAGCGGCGGAACCGGGCCAACCACCTGCGGGTGTGCGAGGCGTGTGTCCCGGACGGCGTCTCCCTGCTGCGCGAGCACCTCGACCGGGCCGACGGCGGGCCGGCGGCGTAACGGCTACGGCTTGATGCCGACCGCCGCCCAGATGGAGACCTCACGGCTCAACGCCTCGGCCTCCTCCGGGACTTCCTCGTCACCCGGCCGCCACAGGTGCGGCGGCACGATGCCCGGGTCGACCAGCTCAAGACCCTCGAAGAAGCGGAGGATCTCGTCTTTGCTCCGCGACTGGGCCGCCATCCCGCCCTGTTGGTAGATCGCCTCGACCCGCCGCATCACGTTCTCGTCGAAGTCGTGCGTGCCGTGCGAGAGCACCAGCGCCGACCCGGACGGCAGCGCGTCCACCAGCGCGCCGACCACCTCGCGCGCGCCCTGCTCGTCGGGCACGAAGTGCAGCAGCGCGACCAGCGAGAGCGCCACCGGGCGGCTCCGGTCCAGCACCTCGAACGCGTCGGCCAGGATCCGCTCGTGGTCCCGTGCCACATCCGCCTGGATATACGCCGTGCGCCCCTCGGGGGTGCTGCGCATCAGCGCGTCGGCGTAGACCAGCACCAGCTTGTCCTTGTCCGTGTAGACCACCCGCGACTCGGGCGCCACGCCCTGGGCGACCTGGTGCAGGTTGGGCTCGGTGGGGATGCCGGTACCGATGTCCAGGAACTGCCGCACCCCGCGCTGCGCGAGATGGCGCACCGCGCGGTGCATGAACCGGCGGTTGGTCTGCGCCGCCTTCCGCGCGCCGGGCCAGACCTGTAGCACGGAGTCCCCGGCTT
The DNA here is from genome assembly GCF_020740535.1 of Streptomyces profundus. Taxonomy (NCBI): domain Bacteria; kingdom Bacillati; phylum Actinomycetota; class Actinomycetes; order Kitasatosporales; family Streptomycetaceae; genus Streptomyces; species Streptomyces profundus. Next base: position 1,439,706 of record NZ_CP082362.1, on the reverse strand, counting down.
GCTGGTCTATCTCGTAGTAGCTCTTGCCACCCAGGTAGTAGTCGTAGACCCGCGCCGTGTGCGGCACTCCCTGCTGCTGTGACTCCATGGCTCCCCAACTCACTTACCGGTGTGACGTGGTCATCCTCCCAGGTGCACCTCTGCCCCGGTCCCCGGGGTTCACTCCCGCGCCGGCTGCCGACGCCGGCTGTCGGGCGGGCCCACCCGAACCGGGGAACCTCCCGCGCCGGGCCCGCGTCGGAGACGACAGAACGCGCCGGAGCGGGCGAGGTCGCGCGCCCGCCCCCGGGGCCCACGTCGACATGGGGGGACGGCACATGGGACGCGTACGAACGGTGGCCGCCGGGCTGCTGGTGGCGCTGGCGCTGACAGCGCCGGGCCCCGCCGGGGCGGCCCAGGCCGCGCCGGCGGAGGCGGTGGCCAACAACGACCCGGACTTCCTCCAGGTGTATGACGGGAACCTGGAGAACCTGCCGATCAGCACGGAGAACTGTCCGGGCGACTGGCACGACCTGATGTACTACATGCGCCTCCAGGACTACCGCCCCGATGTGCTGATCGCTCAACAGATCGGTGGACAGAAGCAGTTGACCACGCTGCTGACCCGCATGGAGGAGCACTTCGGCGAGCGCTACGAGGGTGTGGTGGCGGAGGCGAACCCGGCGCCAGGCGGCGGGGTGTGCGGCTCCGACAAGACCTACCAGAGCAACGTGGTGATCTGGCGCGCCGACCGGCTGGAGCTGCTGCTGTCGCAGTCCCCCGACAACCGCTGGCAGGCACAGTACGCACCGGATCCGGACGCCCCCGCCACCTGCGTCAACAACAACCAGGCACGGACCAAGGGCGTCAAGGCGCTGCTGTACGACAGGGTCGCCGAGCGGCAGGTCACGGCGGCCTCCTTCCACTGGCCGACCCAGGGCCACGGCGGCACCGCCGCCTGCGCCGACTCCAACGCCCGGGAGACGCACGACGAGTTGACCGAGGACGGCTATGGCGTCGCGGACCTCTACCTCGTCGGCGGGGACACCAACCGGGCGGCCAGTACCACCAACGGGCAGGACGACTGGACCAGTTGGTATCGCTCCATGAACGGTGACCTCGGCGGCGCCTACGGGTTCCGCGACGTGGTCTACGCCGAGTGCGCCGGCGCTCCGGCCTGCCTCGCCGACCAGTGGACCATCATCACCTCGGGCAACGAGCGGCGGATCGACTTCCTCTTCGCCCGCAAGCCCGGCGGCGCACTGCCGGTGACCAGCCACGCGGTGGTGCCCACCTTCGACGAGGGCGACGCGGCCGACCTGGCCCTGACCGGGACCGACAACGAACACCTGGACTACTCCGACCACCGCGCGATCGGCGCCCGCGTCCACTACTAGAACCCGTCTGCCCGTGGCAGAGCCGGGTGTGAACGGGCGCCGGCGGGCCAGGGAAGAGGCATGGGTGAACTGGGGTTCGGCGGCCAGGTCGCCGCGTACTACGCGCGTTACCGGCGGGGCTATCCGGCCGAGGTGGTGGATGCGCTGGCGTCGGCCTTCGGGCTGACCGATCGGGACGCGGTGCTCGATCTGGGCTGCGGCACCGGCCAGTTGGCGCTGCCGCTGGCCGCGCGGGTCGGCTCGGTCGTCGGGATGGACCCGGAGCCCGACATGCTGCGGCTGGCCCGCGCCGAGGGGGCTCGGCGCGGAGTCGGCAACGTGTCCTGGGTGCTGGGCGGGGACAACGATGTCCCCGCGTTGGGCGCGCTGTTGGGCGGCCGCGGCCTGGCGGCGACGGTGATCGGTCAGGCGCTGCACTGGATGCGCCCCGCGCCGCTCCTCGCCGCGCTGCGGCGGGTGACCCGGCCGGGTGGTGGGGTGGCGGTGCTGGCCAACGGCACTCCGCTCTGGCTCCAGGACGACGCCTGGTCGCTGGCCCTGCGATCGGAGTTGGAGGCGTACTTCGGCCGCCCGCTGGTGGCGACGTGCGGCACGGCCGCGACGGAGCGCGAGCGCTACGCCGAGGAGTTGCGCGGCGCCGGCTTCGCCGAGGTGCGGGAGACGTCCGTCGCCTACCGCGCGCCGCTCAGCTTCGACGAGCTGGTCGGCGGCGTCTGCTCCGCCCTGCCGCGGGACCGACTGCCCACGGACGTCGACGCGTTCGCCGCCCGGCTGCGGCGGGCCCTGCCGCCCGCCCCCTACGCCGAGTCGGTGCGGGTCAGCACGCTGGTCGGGCTGGTCGGCGCGGGGGGCGGGCAGCGGTGAACGAGCGGCGTGGCAAGTGCCGTGTCAGTCGGGGTTTGCCCGGTAGCGAGGTGTCCTGGTGCGTGCGATCGCCAGGCAGCCGGGAGCCGCATGTAGTTGTCCTACCTGGGCTCTCGGCTAACGCAGCGAGTGTGCGTGCCAGGGCGGCGAGCGGGGCAAACCCTGGCTGACGCGGCACTACGGCAGGTGGACCTCGCCCTGGTTGAACACCCGGGGGTGGAAGTAGGTTTCCTGGATCTCCTCGTTGGAGTTGTTGTCGCGGAGCTGTTCGGACCAGACCATGAAGTAGCTCCAGCGGGTCTGGGAGTCCAGCAGCCAGGGGGCGGGCACCTTGCCCATCTCGGCCAGCGCGATGGGCTTCTCGCCCGCGATGGCCTGGAGCTGCTGGTAGTCGCCCTCGCTGGGCAGGTCCTTGTACCAGACGTCGAGCGAGGCGACCTCGACGTAGTCGTCGCCCGGGTAGTAGGCGTCCCAGCCGCCGGCCGGGTTGTCCTGGACGTTCCACACCCAGATCAGGTTGTCCAGGCCCCGGGTGCCGGCGAGGTGGTCGTGGGTGATCTGGAAGAGCCGTGAACTCCCGTCCGACCCCGGGCGGTCGCCCCACCAGTTCCATGCCTCGTTCATCTCGTGGAACGGCCGGAAGAGCACCGGCACGCCGGCGTCCTGGAGCTGCCGGAGGTAGGGGACCACGGCGTCCAGCCGGCTGAGCCACTCCTGGTGCAGGTCGGTGCCCTCGGTGACGATCTCGGCGAACTCCTCGTCGGAGATGGAGGACTTGACGCCGCCCTCGAACTCGCAGGACGTGCCGCCGGTGGGCGGGCAGGCGTGCCAGGTGAGGGTGACCAGGGAGCCGTTCTCCCATTCGGTGAGGGCCTGGTCGATCACGGACTGCCGGTTGGCGATGTCCTCGGCGCGGAACATCAGGTCGCCGCCCCACAGCCCGGGCCACTGGCCGGTGATGTCGTGGACCTGCTGGGTGTACTGGCCGGGCTGGTCGGCGGGCTCCTTGTTGTGCTGGCCGGAGACGATGTGGGAGCCGCTGATGGAGTCGAGGTAGGCGAGTACCTCCTGCTTCGGGGTCGGGGGGAACGCGGTGGCGCCGGCGGCGGAGTTGAGCGCCAGCGCGCCGGCGGTGACGGTCGCGGTGGCGACGGCGAGCGACAATCTAGTCGTGCGCATGACAAGTACACCTTCCTGGGTGGGGGGTTCGCCCGTGCTCGCCGGGTGGGACGTGCGGCGGGTGCGGGATGTCGTCGGGCAACTGCCCTGGTGGGAAAGCTGGTTCAGGGGGGTGGCGGGGGTCCGGTGGAGGCGCGGGGGGTGAGGGCCGGCGTGGGCATCCGCCGGGCGGAGATCCGTTGCCCGGCGAGCACATCGAAGAGCGCGCGGGCCACCTCCGCGCCGAAGGCGTGCACGTCGTGGCTCATGGCGGACAGGGTGGGGCGGGTCAGCTGGCACAGCTGCGAGTCGTCCCAGGCCAACAGGGAGACGTCCGCCGGCACGCGCAGCCCCATCTCGGCGGCGACGGAGAGCCCGGCGACGGCCATCACGTCGTTGTCATAGAGGATCGCCGTCGGCCGGCGCGCGGCGGACAACAGCGAACGGGTGGCCCGCGCGCCCTCCTCGCCGGAGAAGTCGGTGGCCAGTTGGCGGCCCTCGTCGAGCCCCAACTCGGCGACGGTGGCCGCGAACGCGGCGGCCCTGATGGCGCTGTGCCCCAGCTCGGCCGAGCCGCCGACGCGGGCCAGCGAACGGTGCCCGAGCGCCGCGAGATAGCGCACGCACTCGGTGACGGCCGTGCCGTCGTCCGTCCACAGCGCGGGGAACGGGCCGGTGAGGGAGGGGTGTCCGACGGCGACCGCCGGCATGCCGAGCGCGGAGAGCACCGGCACCCTCGGGTCCTCCTGCCGGAAGTCCACCAGCACCGAGCCGGCGATCTGCCCGGAGCGCCACCAGTGCCGCTGGAGGTCCAACTCCTCGTTCACATCGCGCACCAGGCGCAGCAGCAGTGCGCTCGACCGGTCGGCGAGCACGCCCTCCATGCCGGAGATGAACTCCATGTAGAAGGGCTCCAGGCCGAGTTGGCGCGCCGGGCGGCAGATCGCCAACCCCACGGTGCCGGTGCCGCGTTGGGTGAGCGCGCGGGCCGAGAGGTTGGGCTCCCAGCCCATCTCCCGCGCGGTGGCGAGGATATGGGCGCGGGTTGTGGCGGAGACGCCCGGCTTGTCGTTGAAGGCCAACGAGACGGCCGCGCGCGACACGCCGGCCCGCGCGGCGACGTCCCTGATCGTCAGCCGTGCGGAGCGCTGCTCCTCGCGGGACAAGGTCATCGGGGCACCTCCGTGAACAAGGCGCTCGCACGCGGCGTTTGAACGCCGCGCTTGAACACGGCGCGTGGACACAGCGCTTAACGTAGGCGCGTTCCCGGCGGCTCGTCCATAGCCCGGTCAAGTAAATCCAGGCCCGATTTCACGCCCCCCACCTGCGACATTACTTAACCTTTACTCAACTTGTGACCGCTCTGGACAAGCCGGCCCCGGCCCCGCACAGTGGCCACGCGAGCGGTGTGCCCGGCATGCCGAACGGCCCGGCGCACGCACGCCGGGCCGTCATGACTTCGCGCTAGTCCTGGGCCTTTCCGCTGGTGATGCGGGACATGACCAGGGCCAGCAGGATGATGGAGCCGTTGAGGGCGTCGATCCACTCGGCGGGGACGCCGCCGAGGGTGAGGACGTTCTGGATCATGAAGAGCAGCAGGATGCCGGTGAACGCGCCGAAGAGGCTGCCGCGTCCGCCGCTGAGGCTGACGCCGCCGATGACGGCGGCGGCGAAGACGGTGAAGATGGCGCCGTCGCCCTGGGCGGCGGCGACGGAGCCGAGTCGGCCGGAGAGCAGCAGCCCGCCGAGGGCCGCGAGGAGCCCGGCGACGATCAGCACGATGGCGACGGTGCGGCGGGTGCGGATGCCGGCCGCCCTGGCCGCGTCCTCGTTGCCGCCGATGGCGTAGAGCGAGCGGCCGAAGCTGGTGTAGCCGAGGACGAGGATCCCGATGGCGAACAGGGTCAGGCAGAGCCAGACGGAGGCCGGCAGCCCCGCCCATTTGGTGGTGCCCAAATAGCTCATGGAGCTGGGCAGTTGGAAGAACGTCTGGCCGCCGGAGATGCCGGTGAGCATGCCGCGCAACATGATCAGCATGCCCAGGGTGACGATAAAGCCGCTGAGCCCGAACCGCACGATCAGCAGCGCGTTGACCAGCCCGATCGCCACCCCGACGGCCAGCGCGACCGGCACCGACAGAGCGCCGGGCAGCAGGTCGAGCCCCTGCCCCGCCTCGCTCACGGTGAGCCAGGCCGCGACTCCGGGGGCCAGCCCCATGGTCGATTCCAGGGAGAGGTCCATCTTCCGAACGATCAACACCAGCGCTTGGGCCAGCACCAGCAGAGCGATCTCGGACATGGTCTGAAGGATGTTGATCAGGTTCTGTCGTTGGACAAAGACCGGATCGACGATCCAACCGGCGATCGCCACCGCGACGATCGCCGGCACCAGGGCGAACTCCCGCATTCTGGCGATCGGTATCCGGCCCCCCAGCAGCCGGGCGGAGCCGGAGCCGCCCGCCCCCACCTCGCGTGCGGGACGATCGGCGACGACGGGTTCAGGCATCGGCGTATACCCCTTCCATGGCGGTGACCAGCTCGTTGTCCGTCCAGCCCGCGGTGAACTCCGCGACGAGCCGGCCCTTGAACATGACCAACACCCGGTCACAGAGCGCCAGATCGTCCAACTCGTCGGAGGCGATCAGCACGCCCGTGCCCGACCGCGCCACCTCCTCCGCCTTGCCGAGGAGGAACTCCTTGGACCGCACGTCGACCCCGGCGGTCGGGTTGATCAACACCAGCAGCCTCGGCTGGTTGGCCAGGGCCCTGGCCATCACCACCTTCTGCTGGTTGCCCCCGGAAAGACCGGAGACGGGCATCGCGGGGCCAGGTGTCTTGATCGCCAGGTGCTCGATCATCTCCTCGGCCAGCGCGTCCCGGCGTCGCGGGTCCAACAGGCCGCCGGGGCCGAGGCGTTCGGGAACGGTCAGCGTCGCGTTGTCCCCGATGGACATCTCGGGCACCAGGCCCTGGTGGTGGCGGTCCTCGGGCACGAAGCCGACCCCGGCCGCCAGCGCCGCCGGCACATCGCCGGGCCGAGGCCGCCGCCCGGCGACCTCGATCGAGCCGGCGTCGGCCGCCCGCAGCCCGGCGACCGTCTCCGCCAGTTCGATCCGCCCGCTGCTGGCCGCTCCCGCCAGGCCGACGATCTCCCCGCCCCCGACGGCGAACCCCACCCCTGCGAAGCGCTCGTCCAGCGCGAGCCCGTCCACGGTGAGCACCGGCGGCGCGTCGGCCGGCGGCGAGCCGCGCCGTTCCCGCAGATGCCCCGAGGCGGAGACCTCCTCCCCGGTCATCGCCGCCACCAACTCGTGCTTGCCCAGCTCGGACACGGGCGCGGTGACGATGTGCCGCGCGTCCCTGAACACCGTCACCGTGTCGCAGAGGTCGTAGACCTCCTGGAGGTGATGGCTGATGAACAGGAAGGTGACGCCCAGCTGTTGGAGGTCCCTGACGCGTCCGAAGAGCCGCCCGATGGCCGCCGCGTCGAGCTGCGCGGTCGGCTCGTCCAACACGATGAAGCGCGCGCCGCCCGAGAGCGCCCGCGCGATCTCCACGAACTGCCGCTGCTCGACGGTGAGATCACGCGCCAGCTGGTGGACGTCCGCCTCCACCCCCCACTCGTCGAGCAGTTCGCGCGCCTGCCGGCGCAGCGTCGGCCAACGCACCGCGCCCCAGCGGTTGGTGGGCTGCCGGTGGAGGAAGAGGTTCTCCGCCACCGTCAACCCCGGTATGACCGTGGACCTCTGGTAGACGCAGGCCACCAGCCGCCGCCACGCCTCCCGGTCGGCCGGCCGGGGCGCCGGCCGGCCCTCGAAGCTGATCTCGCCCTCGTCCGGCCTGGTCAGGCCCGTGATGATCGAGACCAGCGTCGACTTGCCCGCCCCGTTCCGCCCGACCAGCGCATGGGTCTCGCCGGTCGCGACGGCCACGCCCGCCCGGTCCAACGCCACCGTCGAGCCATAGCGCTTGCTCACCCCGACCGCCCGCACCGCGAACGTTTTCCGTTCGTCCGCCATCGCCCGCTCCGCATCCGTCACCGCGCACCCCTCTCCGGCCTGACCCGCGCCTCAGTGGCCTGACTCGCGCTCGCTGGCGTCAGCCCATGTTGTTGCCCCACAGGGACGCGTCGTCGAACGTCAGGCTCTCCACGCCGCCATACGTTCCGCCGTCCCTGGTGACCAGCGGCGCCGGCAGCTGGTCCTCCAGCACCCCGTCCCTGACCTCGACGATCTCGCTGCCGTGGTCGGTCGGCCCCGGCTCGAACGTCTCCCCGGCGAGCGCCGCCTGGAGGTAGGTGAGCGCGTACTCGGCGTAGAGGTCGGCGGGTTGGGAGACCGTGGCGTCGATCTTGCCCTCGCCGATCAGCTGGAGCTCCTGCGGAATCCCGTCGTTGGAGACCACGAACACGTGGTTCGGGTCCTCCGGCGGCACCGCCATGTCCAGCTGGTCAAGCACCTGGAGCGTGCCGGAGAGCGCGAAACTGGCCTGCATGTAGACGCCGCGCACATCGGGGTTGGCGATCAACGTGGTCTGGAGCTTCTGTGCCGCGGTGGCCGCGTCCCAGTTCGTCGCCTCGCCCAGCACCTGGATGCTTGGATACTCGGCCGACATGCAGTCGTTGAACGCCTCGGTGCGGTCCCGGCCGTTGATCGAGGCCAGATCGCCCTGGAGCATCACCACCTTGCCTGCGCCCCCCAGTTGGGTCCCGAGGTAGTGGCACGCCTGCTCGCCATAGGCGCGGTTGTCGGCGCGCACCACCATGAAGACCTCGCCCTCGTCGGGCCTGGTGTCCACGGTGACCACCGGGATGTCCCGCTCGGCCAGCGACTGGAGCACCGGCGCGACCGCAGCCGTGTCCTGCGGGGCGATGGCCACCCCCTCGACGCCCTGGCTGATGAACGTCTGGACGTTGGACGTCAGGGTGGCGACATCGTTGCCCGAGTTGGTGGTCTTCATGTCCAGGCCGAGTTCCTCGGCGTACCGGGGCACGTAGTCGATATAGGAGTTCCAGAAGTCCGTGTCGGACCGCGGGTAGTCGACGCCGATCGTGCCGTCACCGCTGCCGCCGGTGTCGTCGGCGCAGCCGGTGAGCAGGACGGCGGACAGCGCGAGCACGCCGGCCAGCCTGGTGGTCTGGAGCTTCACGTCGGTCTTCTCCTCGGGCAGGCTGACGGTCGGACGGAGGACGGAACGCGTGGCGGGACGGACAGGGCGGTGCTCCGTCAAGGGACGTGCCGAGGGCGGTTGTTGACCGGCCAACGGCAATCGCTCATGCGTGGGGCATGACCAAGACATGGGATCGTTTTATAGACCCAGCGCTGTGCGCTGTCTATGGCGCGCGCAAAGATCATCGCAACGTCGCAGGTCACGCGCGAGTTCCGGTTCCGAAGATCGTCGACGGCCGAGGCGAGTGAACCTATGTCTGCGCCTCGTCGAGGCCCCGCCGCCCATGCGGCGGCGGGCCGTCTCAGGTGCGGGCCGCCGCCTCCGTGGTGCTCGCCGGCGCCGTGGGCGCGTCCCCCGACGGCCGGGTGGCCAGGATGCCCGAGGTCAGCAGGATCACCACGCCGGCGACCGGCACCAGCACCAGGCCGAGCCGGATCGAGTGGGCGTCGGCGATCAGACCGATCATGGGCGGCGACAGCAGGAAGCCGATCCGCAGCAGGAACGCGGCCACCGTGATGCCGGTGCCAGGCGCCAACCCCGGGATCTCGTCCGCCGCGTGGAAGGCCGCCGGGATCAGGGTCGCGATGCCAAGGCCACAGAGCGCGAAGCCGATCACCGTGGTGGGAACGGACGGCCACAGCAGGGCCACCCCCATGCCCACCAGCACCAACAGCCCGCCGACCCGTGCCGTCGTGCGGTCACCGAGCCACCGCACCACCCGGTCGCCCAGCAGCCGGCCGACGGTCTGCGCGCCCTGGAGCGCCATAAAGGCGAGGCCGCCGACGAACGGGCTCGAACTCAACTCGTTCTGCAAGTAGTTCGCCCCCCACGAGCTGGGCGCGTCCTCCACCACCGCGGTCGCGGCCGTCATCAGCCCCAGCACCGCGAACGCGATCAGCACCGGCCGGGACAGCGCCCGCCGGCCGGCCGCGACGGGAGCCCCCTCGGCGGCCTGGGCCCGCTCCGCGTCCTCCGGCCCGGGCAGCAGGAACCGGAGCACGGTCAGCGCGGAGGCGACGGCGATCGCCCCGATCACGGCCAGATGCACGACCAGCGCGATCTCCAACTGGGCCGCGCCGGCCCCGACTATGCCGCCCAGCACGGCGCCCACGCTCCACAGCCCGTGGAACGAGTTCAGGATCGACCGCCCGTAGCGCCGTTGCACCCGCATCCCGTGCGCGTTCATCGCCACATCGGTGACCGAGTCGAGCGAGCCGGCCAGGAACATGGCCGTGCACAGCAGCGCGAAATGCGGCGCCGTGCCCACCAGCACCAGGTTCACGCCCATCAGCAGCTGGGTCGCGACCGCCGTCCGGGCCGAACCGAACCGCTTGATCAACGGGCTGGCCGCCAGCCCCAGCATCAGCGCGCCCAGCGGCATGGCGGCGATCGCGGTGCCCAGCGCGGCGTTCGACAGTTCGAGATCGGACTTGATCTCGGGATAGCGCGGCACGACGTTCGCGAAGACGAAACCGTTGACGAAGAACAGCGCGGCGACCGCGAGCCGTGCCTTCACGGGACGGTCGGGCGTGGTGCGGGACATGGCTATCTCTCTCGAAGGTCTCTCGGAGGTCTCTCGGAAGTCTCTGCGGGACTCTGGGGGAATCTGGGGTCTCTCGGGTCCGGTCTCGGGGCGCGCGACGTGCGGACGGGGGCGCGAAGCGGCGCCTGTACGCGCCGGGGGAGCCGGATGCCCGGCTGCGGGGGGCGAGCGGCCTATCCGGCCTGTTCGGGCTGTTCGGGCTGTCTGGCCTGATCAGCCTGTCCGGGCTGTCCGGGCTGTCCGGCCTGTCCGGGCTGTCCGGCCTGTTCAGCCTGTTCGGGGAGGGGCGAGGTGATCCGGACGATCGCCTCAAGGGTCAGCGCGCGTTCGTGCGGTTCGGTCTCCAGCGCGCGGTGGATGGACAGACCCTCGATCAGCGCGTCGAGTTGGCGGGCGGTGGCCGGATCGAAGTGCCATTCCAGCGCGCGACGACTACGGCTCATCCAGGCCCGGGTCAGCGCCCGGAAGGCGGGCTCGCGCGCCGCCAGCGTGTACAGCTCGTGGGTGAGGACGATGTCCCGCTGGTTGCCCTGGTCGCCGCTCGACAGGTGGTGGACGAGGTCGGCGACCGCCTCGCGGGCCTCCTCGACACCGCTCGCCGCGCCGAGGCGTTCCTCGAAGACGGCCACGACGGTGTCCGAGAAGCGGGTGAACGCCTCGCGGAGCAGTTCGTCCATGCCGTCGAAGTGGTAGGTCATCGAGCCCAACGGCACGCCCGCGCGGGCGGCGACCTTGCGGTGCGAGGTGCCGGCGACGCCCTGCTCGGCGATCAGCTCCAGCGCGGCCTGGATGATCCGCTCGCGCCGGTCCGGATCATGCTGTCCGATCGCCATCAGCGTGCCCTGTGCCTCACAGCGGCCTGATCACCTTGGCGGGATTGCCCAGGGCGAGCACATCGGCCGGAATGTCCTTGGTGACGACCGCCCCGGCGCCGATGACGGAGTTGTCGCCGATGGTGACCCCCGGCAGCACGATCACGCCACCGCCGAGCCACACGTTGTCGCCGATGGTGATCGGCTTGGCCGCCTCCAGCTTGTCACGCCGAGGCCCCGGCTCCAGGGGGTGGGTGGGGGTCAGCAACTGCACCTGGGGGCCGATCTGGCAGTCCTGCCCAATGGTGATCCGCGCCACGTCCAGGGCGGTGAAGTTGTAGTTGATGAAGGTGCGGTCGCCGACCGAGATATAGGTGCCGTAGTCGACGAAGAGCGGTGGCCTGATGTGGGCGTCCGTGCCGAGATCGCCGATCAGCTCGCGGATGATCGGCTGCGCGCCCTCGACGTCGGCGGCGTACGCCGCCTGGTAGTCGGCGGCCAGGCGGGCCGCGCGCTGCTGAGCGCGGAGGATCTCCGGGTCATCGGCGATATAGAGATCCCCGGCGAGCATGCGCTCGTGGTTGGTGCGGGAGTCCCCGGCGAAGTAGTCCGTCACCCAGCCGAGACTACACCCCGGGTGTACGAACGTACATCCGTCCTGACCAGGCGCTTTGTTTCCGAACGCGGCCGGTCGTCGGCGGATCGCCAGGCGTCCGCCTCGCTGACCGGCCACTGTGCCGCCTCCGCACGGGCCACGGAAACCGGTCACTCGACGGTGGGCGCCGGCCGTCGGCCGCACCGGCTCCACGCGGGTGTCCGTCCGCGTCCCGGCCCCGTTGTCCATAAGTCAACTCTGGGCGCAAATCGACTTGGTGACCGTGGGCAAGCATGCTACGGCTGTCCGTATGGACACCTCACCCAAGCATGTGGCGATCGTGACCGGCGCCAACCACGGCATCGGAGCCGCCGTCGCCGAGATGCTCGCCGACAACGACATCGCCGTGCTGTGCACCTATCTGCGCACCAAGGACGAGGAGGGCGGCGCCCACGCCGACAAACGCGCCGGCCACTACGCCCGCTACTACAAGGACCGCACCACCTCCGGCGAGGAGGTCGCCCTGGAGATCCGCGACCGGGGCGGCCGGGCCGCCGCCCTTGAGGTCGACCTCCGGGACCCCACCGCCCCGGCCCGGATCTTCGACACGGCGGAGGAACTCCTCGGCCCCGTCGACATTCTGATCAACAACGCGTCAGGTTGGGTTCAGGACACCTTCCGGTTCGATGGCGAACCCGATCAGTTCGGTCGCACCACGGTCCCGGTCAACCACGAGACGATCAGCCAGCAGTTCGCGGTGGACGCCCACGCCCCGGCCCTGCTGATCGCCGAACTCGCCCGCCGCCATCGGGCCCGCGAGGCCAACTGGGGCCGGGTCGTCGGCCTCACCTCGGGCGCCGAACTCGGCTTTCCCGGCGAGGTCTCCTACGGCGCGGCGAAGGCCGCCCAGACCCACTACACGATGTCGGCCGCGGTCGAGCTGGCCCCCGAGGGGATCACGGCCAATATCGTGCACCCGCCGGTCACCGACACCGGCTGGGTCACGGAGGAGGTCCGCGACTCCGTGCGGGCCAGCTCGACCCACTTCCATATCGCCAACCCGGCGGAGGTCGCGGCCACCATCCGGTTCCTGATCTCCTACGACGCCGACCTGATCAGCGGCAACGTCATCACCATGCGCTGACCCCCGCCACCCACCCAGGCCGCCGGCCCCTCGGGGCCGGCGGCCGTTTACATCAGGTTCATGTGGTGGGGAGTTGAATGCTGATGTTGGCGTCGGCGGCGTCCAGGGCTTCCTGGATGGCCTGGTTCTCGCCGAGGGTGGTGATGGGGGCCCAGCGGGCGTGGGGGTGGGTGTCCTCGGTGGCGTCGGGGACGGTGTCGTGGACGCCGCCGTCGAGGATCCAGAGTTCGCCGTCGTTGTCGGGGCCGATGGAGCGGACGGTCCAGGCGTGGGTGATGTCGGCGAGGTGTCCGGTCTGGCGGGCGAGGGTGAGCCTGCCGGTGAGGGCGAGGTTGCCGTGGTTGGGGACGGTGGCCTGCGGCAGTTGGTCGCGGTGGAGGAGGACGTATCCGTTGCGGGTGATGACGAGGACGATCACTCGGGTCTGCGGTGCCATGTTCTTCTCTCTGCTCAGGTGTAGGCGGCGTCGGGGCGTTCGCCGTTGATGAGTACGGGCACGCGGCGCCGCTGTGCGGCGGCGGTGAGGGCGTAGCGGACGATCGGGGGTGGTTCGTGGAGTTCGCGTAGCGGGAGCCAGCCGGCGTTGGGCGGGAGGTGCTTGTGCGCGCCGGCGGGGATGGTGGGGGTGTGTCCGCCGTCGAGCACATAGGTGAGGGACACCGGGTCGGTGTGGGTGACGCTGATCGCGTAGGCGTCGGTCACCCCTCGGTCGTAGCCGGTGGTGTCCATCAACGTCTGCCGGGCGGTCAGGACGGGACAACTGCCGGGCGGGACCGTGCCGTTGGGCAGCGTCCAGCCGTCAGGTCCCTGGACCATGAGGAGGTGGCCGTCCCGTGTGGTGGACAGCGTCATAAAAGTGATGCGCACGAAAGGGGGTTGTCCTTGCTGGTCAGTTGAGGGCGATGAGATAGCCGGTCAGGGCGGTGCAGAGACACATCAACCCGACGAACGCGGGCCCGAACGCGCGGTCCAGAAACGCGACCACGGGCTTCTGCGGCGCCGGCCCCGGGCTCTCGTCCTCGTGCCGACGGCGTACGACACGCCAGTGCTTCTCGGCGCGGGCCAGGAACAGGTCATGGTCCGGCTGTTGGGCGGTGTGCTGGATCGCCCAAACGGCAACCGGGTGCGCGTCGTTGTCGAACAGCGGCGAACGAGCGGTGCACGTCATGCACTCGACGGCATAGATGCCATCGGGCGCCCCGGGTCCGAGCTCGTCGGTGAGCACCCAGTCCGCACCCTTGATAATCGGCTCGCCGCTCACGTCCCCATCGCCTCGAACCGGTAGGCCCGCGTAATGTGTTCGCGATAGGCGAGGTGCTCCGGATGCAGGGCCAGGTGCTGCCCGGCCCACTCCGCCCCGTCCTCCACGTCCTGCCCCTTCGGCCCGAAGAACCCACAGGCAGTGCATTCCATGACGAACGAGGTCGGCTGATCCGAATCGAGAACGAGCTCCGCCAACCTCACGGCAACTCCCCGCTCTTGATCCGATAGTTGATCTCACTGGCCGCATTCCGCTCCCGCAACCGTGCGAGCAACTCCGCATGCGGGTCGGGCTCCGACTCGGCTTCCGGCGGCTCGTCCTCGATGTCAGGCGAGGAAACCGAGTCCTCTCTAGGTGTGGTCATCCCGCTCACCCATCCTTCTCGTGCTCCTGGTCTGTGGCGGGAGACGGATTCGTCATCCCGCTGCGTGGTGATCCGGTCACAGCGTGATGTGTCGGTCGCTACGCTGACCAGAGGAAATGGCCTGACAACATCTGGGTCAGGTACGGAAGTTCAGCTAGGAGATCCGCAGATGGCCGCTCGACAACCCCCCACACTGCGTAAGAAGTACGGTGACGAGCTGCGCCGACGCCGCCTCGCCGCCGGGATGACCCAGGAGGAGCTCGCCCTCGAAGTGGTCTGCTCGCCGACCTTGATCAGCCACTTCGAAGCCGGTCGCCGCCTCCCCAACCCCGACGACGCCAAGCGGATCGACAAGGCGCTGAACACTGACGGCTGGTTCTCCCGGTGGCTGGAGGACTTGAATCAGCGGTACGCCGACCATTTCGCCGAGGCGGCGGAGCTTCAGCAACAGGCCACGGAGATCCGACAGTTCAGCGGTCTGCTGATCCCCGGCCTGCTCCAGACCGAGGCGTATGCCCGTGCGGTCTTCCAGACGTTTCAGCCGAACTACCGGCCCGAGGTGGTTGACCAGCAGGTAGTCAATCGAATGGAGCGGGGCCGCATCCTGGAAGGCGCGCAGGCGCCAGTACTGTGGGTGGTGCTCGATGAGGGGGCGCTTCGCCGGAGGGTGGGCGGAGGCCGGGCCATGGCCGAACAACTGGGCAAGGTCTCGGATATGGCGGAGTCGGGTCGGCTACGTCTCCACGTACTCCCCTTCGCTGTCGGGGCGCATTCCCTGCTGGAGGGCATGATGATGCTGATGAGCTTTGAGGACGCCGCGCCGGTGGCCTATGCCGAGAGTGTTCTGTCGGGACATCTCCTAGACGATCCGGCCCTGTTGGCCAAGTGCCATGCGGCCTACGATGTCGCTCTGAGCGATGCTCTGCCCCAACGCGAGTCCCTAGCCCTCACCAGGGCTATTGCAGAGGAACACGATGAACCCTGAACCGACCTCCGTACCCGACGCTTCCGCACTCACGGGCTGGCGCAAGTCCAGCTACAGCGGCGGCAGCAATGGAGACTGCCTGGAGGTCTGCCCCGACCACGCCACCGCCGTTCCGGTTCGCGACAGCAAGCGACCGACCGGGCCGGCGGTGGTCTTCTCCCGTGCCTCTTGGACGGCCTTCGTCACTGCCGTCCGCTGACAGCGGCCAGCGACAAAGGACGAGGCGACCACCGGCCGCCTCGTCCAGTTTCACTCCCAACGGTACCCGTGTGATCACACTGAGGCGCAGAGAGTCAGGTTCTTGTGATCACTTCGGCCAACTCCGTCAGGCTGTCCACGCTCCAGGTTGTCGTCGCTCGTACCTCAGGGGCGTCCGCCCAGAGGTGGCCCCACGGCCCACGTCGCAGGTGTGCTGTGGCCAGGCCAGCTTCCCGGGCTGGGTAGATGTCGTTCGCCGGATGGTCGCCGACGTAGACGATCTCGTCAGGTTCGGCTTCCGCCAGGGCGATGACCCGGGCGAAGAACTGATGGCTGGGCTTGGCGGCACCCCACTCGGCGGAGACCGTGAGAGCGTCCACCGGTAGGTCCATCGCACGCAGCAACTCGCCTGCGCGTGAGGTCTGGTTGCCGGCCACAACCACCCGCACCCCTGAGCTGCGGAGTGCGGACAGCGCTGGTCGCACGTCCGGGTAGAGGTCGGCTTCCCCCAGTTGCTCACCGCGCCCAGCGGCCTCCCGCGCGGAGTACTCCGCCGCCAGATCGATACCGGGCCGCAGCATCCGCAACGCGTCGGCGTTGTCCCTTCCCTGGGCCACCACCGCACCGACCAGGGCGGACAACGTGTGGCGCGGTACCTCCAGCCATTCCGCCCAAGCTGCCCAGTACCGATCGTCACGGGTCAACGTCTCGCCGATGTCCAGAGCCACACACTTGATCACGGCGCACAGCCTAAAGCGCCCACGCCCAGTGGCGAGGCACCGCCGAAGAGCCACTGACCTGCCCCTGGCGCTACCTGATCAGTCCCGAGCGGGTACAGCGGGAGTGGTTCTTGGCAAGCGCACCGAGTGGCAACGCACCTACCTCCGCACCACCCCGCCGCGCAGGGTTCACCCAGCTGGAACTTGCTGACGCCGTCAACGCCGACCTCTGTGCTGCCGGCTACGAGGGGACCGTGAGCGACCGCACCGTTCGAAACTGGCTGACCGGAAAGACCAGGTGGCCGCACCAACGCCAACGGGCAGCCTTAGAGGCAGTATTCAACTGCCCGATCAGCGAGTTGGGCTTCGCCCCGCGAAGTGGGCCGCCCACCTCGCGTCAGGTATCACAGGAGGACCCTGTGCGTCGACGCCGTTTCATCTCCGCCGCCACCGGTACGGCCATAGCCGTCACGACGCCGGCTGGTGCCGTGCAACCCCGGGTGGGGAGGAGCGACGTGGACCGACTCCTGGGCAAGTTTGCCTCTCTCATCGCCAGCGATCACCGACACGGTGGCAAGCTGACCATCGAGGCACGAGCCTCCGCCTTCTCCAGTGAGGCACTCGCGCTTCAGTCCCGGGGCGCGGCAAGCCAACGCGTTCGGTCTGCCCTGTACAGCTGTGCCGCGTCCTTTACTTCCAGTGCCATGTGGGCCGCGATCGACGGCCGGCGCTTCGACACCGCCCAACGTCACTTCGACCGCGCCGCGAGCCTCGCTGCCATGTCCGGGGACCCGGCCATCCAGTTCCGCATCTGGTCACATGCGGGCAGCCTCTATCGTCACCTGGAGCGGCCCGCTGACGCACTGGCGGCGAATGATGTGGCTCGCCGCCTCCCGATTGCCCGCCGTGACCCCTTCTTCGCCTCTCTCGGGCACGCTCGGCATGCCGCCATTCACGGCCTGACCGGGGACACCCGAGCCGTCCGACAGGTGCTCGGCCACGCACAGGAGGCGCTCCAGCAAGCCGATCCGTCCGAACAACGCCCCTTGTGGGCGAGCGCGTCCTACGATCAGGCGGAACTCGATGGTCTCGCCCAGACCGCGTTCCTCGCTCTCGGAAGCTATGGGGAATCGGAGGCCCACGCCCACCGGAGTCTCGCGTTCCTTCCCCCTCACATGCGGCGTGATCGAGCCATCGTCACGGCACGGCTCGCCCAGGCACAACTAGGGCAGGGCGACATCGAGCAAGCCGTAGAGACCGCCAGATCCCTGTATGACGACACCACCAGCCAGCATCCCCGAGTACAGGACATGTTGCAGGAGTTCACCAGCGCGCTGCACATTGTCGCAGCCGGGGCCCAGGTCACTCGGGACTGGGACTGCTTTATTCGCGAACAGCGGGCTTTTCGGTGACCAACGCTGTCTTTGGGATCTGCTGTGACGCCCCACTCCGAAGCATGTCCGCTCGTGTCCGGGGGAATTCACGCGATCGTGGAGGAGGGTGGGACCGGGAACTCGCCGGGGGGTGAAGTCGTTCAGGGGGCGGACGAGTTGGAGCGGCTGTTCCAGGGCAGTGGCGGGGCATCTGTGCTGGTGGGGGCTCCCGGAGGGCGAATCGAGCGGGGCCGAGTCGCGCTCCACGGCGGCGTTGAGCCATGGGCTTCGGGCGGGATGCCGGCCGGTCTCCATCTCGTGCGAAAAAGGGAAGTTCCCACTTATGGACAGGAGACGGGGCCATGGACGTGATGGTGTATCAATCGCCGGACGAGCGACTGGCAGTTCGTCATATGCGTATTCATGGAAGCAACGAAGAGATCGGGGAATCGCTTGGCCATATCGCTCGGTCCCGGTATCGGGTAGCGGCGGAAGAGCTGCTGCTGCCCGAGGGTGTGGCGGAAAGCCGCCGTGCGTGGGCTGTGCGGCACTATCCGGAGTTGGTCGCCCGTGGCGTGGGGATCGCGCGTGCGTTTGGATTGGACCCGGCGGACCCGAAGGTTGATGCGCTCGGTGTCGGCTACCACATGCAATTGCCCACGCCGCCTCAGAGGGTGGGCTGCTCGGTGCTCGCCGCGCCGACCGTGGATGCCGGCACGGTGGTGCAGCGGAACTTCGACTTCGGCTTTCTCTCGTTGCCGGACGCGGTCTTCGGCCCTGGTGCCTTTCCCGAAGCGCCCGCGATGCTGAGCGAGCCGTATGTGATGGAGATCCACCCCACCGACGGGGGGATGAGCGCGCTGTTCCTGTGTGCCTTCGATCTCTGCAACGGAGTGATCGACGGCATGAACGAGGCTGGCCTCGTCGTATCGATGATGCAGCTCATCGATCGAACGGCGTCGACCTTCAGCCCTCCGGATATCGAGCCGGGGTTGAACGAGTTGGAGGTGCTTCGGTTCATCCTTGACCGCTGTCGCACCGTCGAGGACGCCCAGCGTGTATTCGAGGAGCAGCAGACATATCTGTCCTGGATGCCCTGCCATTACATCATCGCCGATGCCGAGGGAGTCGTGATGTTGGCTGAGCCCGGAGACGACAACACGACGCACACGGTGGTGAAGCGCGACGGGACGATGCGATCCACCAACCACAGCCTGCTCCGGCAGATCCCCGAATCATGGGAGAACGACCCGGATATCCGCGGGTCCATCGAGCGTCTACAGCGGATGGACGCGCATGTCGCGGTCGACCCCGAGCATCCGTTCACCGCCGACCGCCTCGTCGATATCGCCGATCAGGTCGCCGTGAGCACCCAATGGCCCGAGTCCGGCGCGGTGCTCGGCGGAACTCTCTGGTCGGCTTCGTATCGACCACGAAGCCGTGCGCTCGCGATCCGATTCTGGACGGGCCCCGGGGCGGCCGGAAGCACACCGGATCTGTCACCCGAGATGCACTTCCGGCTTGACCCGGCCGCGTGACGACGCTTCTCCAGGGCGAACCCCCCGTCAGCGGTGGCCCAGTTGAGGCAGCCGTGTCCCGGTGAGGGTGGCGCGGAGGGCGGTTCCAAGCCGGTAGGCGATGGCGAGCCCCTCGACCGGCGACGCCGCGAGGTGGTGCACCGGGGCCGGGATCGTCCCGGCGTCGGTGTGGCTGGCGAACCCGCCGTCCCGGTAGGGGAATGCCGGGAGGGCGTCGGGAGTTGGGGCGTGGCATGAAGGCTATTGGTGTGTATGACTTCGGCGGTCCCGACGTGCTGCGTGTGCTCGATCTGCCGGAGCCGGTCGCGGGGCCGGGGGAGGTGCGGATTCGGGTGCGTGCGGCGGCGGTGAATCCGACGGATGTGCTGCTAAGGACCGGCGGGCACGCCGTGCGGATGGCGGACCGGCCGGGTCCGTTCGTGCCGGGGATGGACGCCGCGGGGGTGATCGACCAGGTGGGGCCCGGGGTCGGCGATCGGCTCGCCGTGGGGCAACGGGTCGCGGCCATGGTGCTGTTCACCAGCGAGCATGGCGGGGCCTATGCCGAGCAGGTCGTGGTGCCCGCCGCTTCGGTGGTGCCGGCGCCCGCCGGGGTGGACTTCCCGGCCGCGTCCACGCTGCTGATGAACGCGATGACCGCGCGGCTCGCGCTGGACGCGGTGGCGGTGCCGGCCGGGGGAACCGTCGCCGTGACCGGTGCGGCCGGTGCCGTCGGAGGGTACGCGGTCGAGTTGGCCAAGGCCGACGGGCTGACCGTCATCGCTGACGCCGCGCCCCAGGACGTCGAACGCGTTCGGGGGTTCGGCGCCGACCATGTCGTCGAGCGCGGTGCCGATGTCGCCGCCCGGATCAGGAAGGTGGCGCCCGAGGGGGTGCCGGGGCTGGTGGACGGTTCGACGCAGACGACCGAGGTGGTGCCGGCCGTCGCCGACGGTGGGACGGTGGCCGAGCTGCGGGGCTGGGCGGGTCCGGCCGAACGCGGCGTCCGGATACACCCGTTGATGGTGACGGACGGCATCACGGACACCCGTGGTCTGGACGCGCTGTGCCGTCAGGTCGAGGCCGGAACCCTCTCCCTGCACGTGGCCGAGGTGCTGCCCGCGGAGGAGGCGGCCGAGGCCCACCGCAGGCTGGAGGCCGGCGGGTTGCGCGGCCGGCTGGTGCTGGACTTCTCCTGACCGCCCCGGCCGAAGTCCGTGGGCGGCGGGGCACGCTGTCACCCACGGGCACCCATCGGGCCGGCACGCACCGGGCCAGGACGGCGACGTCGACCAGGCGCCGGAGCCGACCCACCTGAGCCGGAGTCACGCCCCGAGGGCGGCGTCGGCGAGGATCTCGTGGATCACATGGCGGGAGTTGGCCGCGAGGAGCGGGTTGGTGAGCCGGTAGTAGGGGAGCTGGATCAGCGAGATGGACAGCGCCCACGCCCGGCCCCGCGCCCAGGTCACCTCGTCGGAGCCCAGCAGCGAACGGAACGTCGGGCGGGCCTCGGCGGGCAACAGGTTCCACGCGACCATCTGTTCCACGCTGGGGTCACCGATGCCGACCACACCGAAGTCGATCACCGCGTTCAGCCGTCCGTCGGGGCCGACGAGCACATTGCCGGGCGAGAGGTCCCCGTGCAGCCAGTGGTCCCGGCCCTCGTACGGGGGCAGCGTCAGGGCCTCGTCCCAGATCCGCGTGATGGCTTCGAGGTCCAGCGGCTCGTCCTCCCGGTCCAGCGCGGCGAGTTGGGCCAGCGCGTCCCTGGTCGGCCCGTCCCGGTGGGCCAGCGGCACCCCACGACCGGCGCGAGGGCCCTCCCGGGCGTCGACGGCGCGCAGCGCGTTGACGAACTCGCCCAGATCCTCGGCGAGATGCAGCGGGGCGACGACCTCGCCCGCCACCGGATTGACGCCCGGCAGCCAGCGGTGCACCGACCAACGCCAGGGATAGCCCTCCGCCGGCTCGCCCACCTCCAGCGGGACGGGGATCGACACCGGCAGATGGCTGGCCAGCACCGTCGGCCAGCGGTCCTCGGTCTCCACGGTGCCCGCGGCCCAGGCGGTGCGGGGCAACCGCACCACCAGCGCCTTGCCCAGCCGGAACATCGCGTTGTCCGTGCCGGAGGACGGCACGGGCACGACGGGGAGCCCGTCCCACCGGGGGAACGTGACGGCGATCAGCCGGCTGACCAGCGACGCATCGATATCGGGCTCATCGTCGTGCATCTTCGCCGCACACATAGGTACCTTCTCTGGCCGGTCCTGAGGGCTTCTCAACGGTCACGGGGGGAACGGTCGTTCCTGGTCCGTCGCGCCCGACGGCCGCCCCGGCGGCGGAGCGCCGACGGCGCGCGGGGCAGGGGCGAACGGCGGGTCGTCCTGCCGCCGAGCCGCACCATCCGACCAGGTCACGAGGGCCCTGTCGAGCTGATTTCCCCCGCCGATAATCCTTGGACAACGGGCGGGCCCCGGCAGTTGGATGGTTCGGCTCGGCGGCGCCGGCCCGCGCGACGACGCCTGACCGGGAGAAGCGGGGCAGGAAAGGAACCGGATCACCGTTGGCCGTCACAGAACCCCCCACCCCCACCACGCCGGAGATCGACGAGGGACTCGTCAGGCGACTGCTGGCCGACCAGTATCCGAGCGTGGCCGAACTGCCGCTGCGGCGCTTGACCCCGGGCGGATCCGACCATGTCATCCACCGCCTGGGCGACACCATGTCCGTGCGGCTCCCCAGGGGCGACTGGGCCGCCGGGCAGGCGGAGAAGGAGAGCCTCTGGCTGCCGCTGCTCGCCCCCCGGCTGCCGCTCGCCATCCCCGAACCGCTCTTCGTCGGCCGCCCCGACCACGGCTACCCGTGGCGCTGGTCCGTCACCCGCTGGCTGGACGGCGCGCAGGCCACTCCCGCCGCCCTCGTCGACCCGGCCCGGACCGCGCGGCGGCTGGCCGAGTTCCTCACGGCGCTGCACCGACTGCCGCCCGCCGAGACCCTGGCCCCCGGGCACGCCGGGCAGGACCTGGCCGACGTCGGCCTCCCGGAGCGCGACGAGGCGACCCGCGCCGACATCGAGGCGCTGAAGGACACGTTCCCGGCCGAAGCGCTC
Organism: Streptomyces profundus; assembly: GCF_020740535.1. Lineage (NCBI taxonomy): Bacteria > Bacillati > Actinomycetota > Actinomycetes > Kitasatosporales > Streptomycetaceae > Streptomyces > Streptomyces profundus. The sequence goes on along the minus strand of NZ_CP082362.1, from coordinate 1,417,520 downwards.
ACCGACCTGTGGGAGGCCGCGCTGCGCGCACCGGCCTGGGACCACCCACCCATGTGGTTCCACGGCGACTTCCACGTCGGCAACCTGCTCACCCGCGACGGCGACATCAGCGCCGTGATCGACTTCGGCGGCCTGGGGCAGGGCGACCCGGCCTGCGACCTGGTGATCGCCTGGACGCTGCTCACCCCCGAGGCCAGGCCCCTCTTCCGCGAGACCCTCGGCATCGACGACGCCACCTGGACCAGGGGCCGCGCCTGGGCCCTGACCACCGGCCTCAACGCCCACCGCGGCTACGCCGCCACCCGCCCCGACGTGGCCCTGGCCACCGCCCACCAGATCACCGAGGCCCTGCGCGGCTGACCCCGGCGCGCGGCACTACGACAACCACAGCTCGCCGATCACCTGCCCGCCCATCGTCTCCCCCGTCGGCCGGAAACCGAGGCGGAGATAGAACTCCTCGGGGCCGTGCTCGTGCGGCAGCCACATGACCGTCACCCGCCGCTGCCCCCGGCGGCGGGCCTCCGCACAGACCGCCTCGACCGCGAACCGGCCATAGCCCTTGCCCTGATGCCCCGCGGCTATGTTGAGCCGCCAGATGCCGCACCGGAACGCGTCCACCGGGCAGTCCGGCTCGAATCCGCCCATGACGAAGCCCACCAGCTCCGCACCGTCGAAGACCACCCGGGGCCAGGCGGTCTCGGGCGACGCGTACGCCTCGGCCAGCGACATGACGACCGGGGCCACCACCTTCTCCTGCTCCGGGCGTATCCGCAGGGCACAGGCGGCCTTGACGTTCTCCGGGGTGACCTTCTTCAGGGACAGTGCTGAGGACATGTGGCCACCCTAGAGGCGGGCACTGACAATCCCTGGCGTGCTCAGTCGAGTTGGGTGGCCGCGTTCCAGTACTCGGCGAAGCGGCCGTCGCGGATGCGAAGAATGTCGTTGCCGACAAAGCGCGCCTCACCGCCGGGGGTGTCCAGCCGCCCCCGCCAGCGGCCCGCCACCAGATCACCGGCGGCGAACGGGCCGACCTCGATCTCGAAGTGCGCCGAGTCGGCGATGTCATGGGTCTCCGCGATCGCCGCGACCAGCTCGTCCGGACCCCTGACCTCGTAGTCCGGCCAGTGCCCCACGAAGTCCTCGGTCACCAGCGCCCGCGCGGCCTCGGGATACCCGTTCCACACCTCGTCGATCCACCGTTGGAAGAGCGCCTGAGCTTCGTTTGCCGGGGTTTGCGTCATGGAACACACCCTAGTGCCGCATCAGCCAGGGTTTGCCCCGCGCAAACCCCGACCGACGCGGCACTGGAGTCCGCAGCGGGCGGACCGTACCGAAGCGGCCAGCGTGGCATGGGCCTAGGCTGCCCACATGATCGGGTTTCTGCATACCGCGGCCGTGCACCAAGCCTCGTTCCAGGGTCTGCTCGACGAGCTGGCACCGGGGACACCCGCCGAGCATCTGATCTCCGAACGGCACCTGGAGCGCGCCCGGGAACACGGCCTCGACGAGGTGACCCGCGCCGAGGTGCGCCGCGATCTGGACCAACTCGCCGAGAACGGCGCCGAGGTGATCGTCTGCACCTGCTCCAGCATCGCCGGCCTCGCCGAGGAGTACGGCGCCCAGGCCGGCGGCCCGCTGCCCGTGCCGGTCCTCCGTGTGGACCGGCCGATGGCCGAGGCCGCCGTCCGCGCCGGCCGCCGGATCGCGATCATCGCCACCAGCGCCTCCAGCATCGACCCCACCAGCCAACTGCTCGACGCGTGCGCCCGAGCCGCCGGCCGCGAGGTCGAACTGGTGCCCGCGCCCTGCCTCAGCGCCTGGGAGCTGTTCACGGCCGGCGACACCGACGGCTACGCCCGCGAAGTGGCCACCCACGCCCGTCGACTGGCGACGGACGTCGACGTGCTGGTGCTGGCCCAGGCGTCCATGGCCCCGGCCAAGGACCTGCTGACCGACCTCCCAACCCCCGTCCTCAGCACCCCGAGGCTCGGCGTCGAGGGCGCACTGCGACACCGCGCCGCCTGACCACGCGAGACGACGGTCGGCGGTACGGCGTCAGCGGTGGTGGTAGTGCGCGCCGCCATGTCCCGGCCAGTCGAGGTTCCAGCCGTCGGTCCGCCACCGCCGCCCCGGCGGCAGCCGCACGATCAACAGCACCACGGGGATCGCGACCACCACCGACCAGCCGATCCGCTGCGTCCTCTTGGCGTCACACGCGGCGTTGATCCTCCCCTGTTCCTCGCCGCTCACCCGGCCCGACTGCCTGTCCCAGGCGGTGCCCAACGCATCGGAAGGGCCGCCGAACAGGACGGCGTCGCAGCTGATCGACCGCGCGTCAGGGCCGCCGCGCAGGCCACCCGTCGGCCAGCCGTTCGCGGGCAGCGCCAGCAGCGATATCAGCGCCGCCACCCCCACCGTGATCAGCGACAGATGGCCCCGTCGACGCCAGGGGGACGGCTCTTCCTCGGTGGTTGGCTCCATGGCCGACACCCTAGGTTCCACCCCCGAACCCCGGCCAGGGACGTCAACACCGCTCGGGAGCCCCGCCTTCGCGCGCACCCCCGTCCCTCTCGGCATCCTTCTCGACGGCGACCGCGCCGGCCGAGAGAAGCGTCGCACCGGCCAGACCACCCCAGAGCGCGACCGAGCCATGAGGGGCCAACGCGGTGAAGACCATCGGCGACACCGCGAGACCGAAGCCCGTCGACAGCTCGAACCGCGCGAGCGTACGCCCCAACACCCGCGCCGGGGCAAGGACCGTGACCAACGCCGTGGCGGTGCCCGCGTAGACGATCTCCCCGAGCGTGCAGACCACCGAGACCAGGGCGACGGCCGGCGGCCCCCAGCCGGGACCCAACGAGGTCGCCGCGAGAAAGCCCAGGTAGGACACGGTGAGCACCACACCACCCGAGGCCAACACCGCCCGCCGGGAGAAACGGGACAACAGCAGGGTGACCGGCACCTGGAGGGTCACCACCAGCACCGTGTTGGCCACGAAGATCGCCGCCGACCACATCGGGGACGCGTCCAACCTCGTGACCAAGATCAGCGGCAGCGCGATCTCGGGCACCTGGAGGCAGAAGGCGTAGATCACGTTGGCGGCCAACAGCGCGCGCATCCGGGGCGCCGCCCCCTCATCCCCACCCCCGGCCGGCGGAGCGACCGGCCGCACCCGCAGCCGCACCGACCACGTCAGAGCCGCGGCGGCCAGACACGCGAGCCCGGTGATAGCCGCCAACACCCGCAGCGCGGCGGGGCCGCCCGCCAGACACACGGTCGCGAGCAGCGCGCCCACCCCCATGCCGGCGTTGCGCAGCGCACGGCCCCCGGCCAGCGCGGTGTCACGTTCCCTGCCATGCGCGACCGTGGCCACCAGAGCCGCATGGGCGGCCGGCCACGCCTGGTTGCCGACGCCGAGCAGCAGCGCCGCCGCCGCGAACAGCCAGACGTTCCCCACCGGCGTGGCCAGCAGCAGCGCCACCCCCAGCACCCGCACCAGCATCGACGCCGCCACCACCGCGCTGCGCGCGCCCCGGTCCAACCACCAGCCCACCGCCGGCATGCACACCAGACCCATGACGATGCCGAGCGTCATGGCGATGCCGGTGGCCGGCGCCGAAAGCCCCAGCACCAGCACGCCGTAGAGCAGCAGAAACGGCCGCAGCAGGCCCGTGCCGAGCGCGTCGACGGCCAGCGCGACGGCATAGCGCGGCCCCCCGGAGGCGCGGACGAGCGCGCTGAGCCTGAACGTGGTGGTGGACGCCATGGCGGCAACGGTGCGTCCGGCCGCCGCGCGGGCCATGTCGGTTGACCGACAACGTCAACCGACGCCGACCCCGACCGTCCGACCGGTGATGATGAATGGGTGACGTTGAGGATCGACATCAGCGGCCCGCCGTCCCAACGGCTGTGGTTCGCCGCCTCCCCGCTGGCCGAACTGACCGCGATGCTGCATGTGCTGGCCGAACCGGGACACCATCAGCGACGCGCCGGCTGGGCCGCGGACACCTGGGCGGAACTGCGGCCCGAGCTGGCCGAGCGGCTGCGGGAGGCCGAGTTCCTCTGGCGCTCCTCCCAGGCCGACTTCCTGATCCCCGCCCGGCCCCGACCCACCCTCGCCGAGGAACTGGACGACGTCGACCGGATCGACGACGAGGCATATGTGACCGCCGCGCTCGTCGCCACCTGTAGCAGCAGCCGCGTCCCCCTCGCCCGTTCTTCGCCGCTCACCGACGCGACCGCGCGCGAGCGGGCCCTGTACCTGGCCCAGGCCGGCGGCGCGCGACAGGAAGCGTTCGCGGAACGGCTGCTCGCGGACCCCAAGGTGGTGCGGGCCTGGGTGCGCGAGACGCTCGAACAGTGCGCCGAGGCCTTCTTCGACGCCGCCTGGGCCGGCGCCGCCGCACGGCTCGCCACCGACGTGCGCCTGAAGAACGACCTGCTCAAGCGGCAGGGCATCGGCCCCGCACTCGCCTCCGTCTCCGGGGCGATCACTCTGGCCCCCGGCGGCGACCGGATCGTCATCGACAAGCTTCAGGACCGGGCCACCGCCCCCGACGGCTCCGGGGTCACCTTCATCCCCAGCGTCTTCGTCCGCCCCCATCTGGTGGTGGTCCAGGCCCCCGGATGGCAGCCGGTGGTGCAGTACCCCGTGGCGGAACCCAGCCCCTCCGAACCAGTTTCGCTGGAAACCGTCACCGCACGGTTGGACGCGGTCGCCCACCCGCTGCGGCTGCGGCTGCTGCGCACCCTGGCCCGCGGCCCGCACACCACGGGGGAGCTGGCCCACGCCTGGGAACTCACACCGCCCGAGGTGTCCCGCCACCTCGCAGTGCTGCGCCGATCGGGACTGCTCACGGCCAGACGGGACGGTCGGTATGTTCGTTACACCCTCAACGTTCCCGATCTGACGGCGCTGGGCACCGACCTGCTGGCAGCCGTGCTGCGCTGACGTTCCTCAGCCGCGCTCCCCGTTGCCCACCGCCGCCTCGATCACCTGGTCGAGGACCTCCCGACTGATCTCCAACTCGGCGATCAGCCGGTCGAGCCGGGCACGGTGCTCGGTCAGATCGGACATCAGCAGCGGCGTCGCACGGCCGGAGGGGCCGCCGTCCTCGTCCCGCAGGCAGGGCAGCACCTGCTCGATCTTCGAACTGCACATCCCGGCCGCGAAAAGCTCCTGGATGCGGATCACCCGGTGCACCGCGCGCTCCGGATACCGCCGATGCCCGCCGGGCGAACGTTCGGCCACCAGCAGGCCCTGCTGCTCGTAGTAGCGCAGCGACCGCTCGCTCACCCCGGTGTGACGCGCCAACGCGCCGATGGTGAGCCGGGGTTCGGCGCCCCCGCCCTCGCCCATGGCCGGCGCCGGAACCGGACTTGAATCTGACACTGGTGTCACCTCCTACCGTCCAGCCATGACCAACACCACGCTTTTCACTCCGTATTCCCTCGGCCCGCTGACCCTCCCGAACCGGCTGGTCATGGCCCCGATGACACGCTACCGAGGTACCGAGGACGGCGACCCGCTTCCGATCGTCGCCACCTACTACGCGCAGCGCGCCAGCGCCGGACTGATCATCACCGAAGGGCTCTGGCCCAGCGTCCGAGGGCAGAGCGGATGGCGGATCCCCGGCCTTCAGACCCCGGCCCACGCCGCCGCCTGGCGCCGCGTCACCGACGAGGTCCACGCGGCCGGCGGACGGATCTTCGCCCAGCTGATGCACGGGGGACGGCTCGGCCACCCCGGCGGACGCATCGACGGCTCGCAACCGGCGGGACCCTCCGCCGTCGCCCCGCCCGAACGCGTCACCCTGCGCGGCGGCGAACGGGAACTCGCCCCGGTGCCAAGGGAGATGACGGAGGAGGACCTGGACATCGCCGTCGCCGACTATGTCAACTCGGCCCGACTCGCGGTCGGCCCCGCCGGATTCGACGGGATCGAGCTCCACGGTGCCAACAGCTACCTGCTGCACCAGTTCCTCGCCGACAACACCAACCTGCGCACCGACGCCTTCGGCGGTTCCCCCGAGAACCGGACCCGGTTCCCGCTGCGGGTGGTGCGCGCGGTGGCTGACGCGGTGGGCGGCGCACGCGTCGCGCTGCGCATCTCGCCGGGAAACCCGCAGTTCGGGATGGTGGAGGCGGACCCGGGGCCGGTCTACCGACTCCTGGTCGACGCGCTGCGTGAGGTCGACCTCGCCTATCTGCATCTGACCGACAACGACCGCTATCCGGCCCTCGAAGAGCTGGGCCCGCGCTGGTCGGGCACGCTGATCGCCAACGTGGGGGAGAACGGGCCGGCCACCACCAGGGAACAGGGAGCCGAACTGCTCGCCTCCGGCCGCGCCGACCTGGTCTCCTACGGGCGCGCGTTCCTCGCCAACCCCGACCTGCCGGCGCGGTTCGCCGCCGGCGCCGAACTCAACGCGATCGACACCGGGCGGCTCTACACGCGGGGGGCCGAGGGCTACACCGACTACCCCTCGTTGGCGGAGGCCGACCGCGAGGCGACGCCGGCGGGTTGAGGGAACGGCGGGGGCGGGATCGCGGGCGGGGCCGAGGGGGGTGGTGGGACGGTGGGGCGGGGCGGTGCCGGAGGCCGTAACGGCAGCGGCGGGAACGCGGGCGGGGGCGGGACACGTATCGCCCCGTCGCCGCCACCGGAGTCGGCCGCGTCGCTGCCGGCGGCATCCCCGCCAACGGCGGAACCACCTGCAACGGCGGAACCACCGGCAACGGCGGAACCACCGGCAACGGCGGAACCACCGGCCGCCGGGCGCGACGAAGCGGCGTTCGGCGGTGATGTGTTCGGCGGGGACATGTTTGGTGGTGAAGGGGTGTTCGGCGGTGATGTGTTGGGCGACGAAGCGGCGTTCGGTGGTGATGTGTTCGGCGGCGACGTGTTCGGCGGGGACATGTTTGGTGGGGGCGACGGCGGCGGGGCCGGCGCTGGCCCGCCGGGTACGAGACCGTTTCGTTCCCGCTGGCCCTCGGGGGTGCCCTGCGCCGAAGGCGGGCCGCCCGGTACGACACCGTTTCGTTCCCGTTCGTTCTCCGAGGCCCGATCGCCCTGCGGTGACCCCTCGGGTACGACACCGTTTCGTTCCGTTCCCCCCTTTCGGGGACGGCCTGCCGGCGGTGCGCCAACTGGTACGAAACGGTTCCGTTTCGCTTCCTCGGTGCCGGTCGCGGTGAGCGATCCCCGCGCCGACTTGGCCAGTTCCGCGTTGAACTGGGCGCCCGAGAGCAGGGCCAGGTTCGACACCCAGAGCCACACCAGGAAGACCACGATGCCGGCCAACGAGCCATAGAGCCGGTTGTAGGTGGTGACCTGCGAGGCATAGAGCGCGAAGCCCGCCGAGGCCACCAGCCACAGCGTCACGGCCAACGCGCCACCCGGCAGCCCCCGGTAGGGCGGCCTGGCCCGGTCGGGACCGGTGCGGAAGAGCATGAGCACCAGCGTCGCCACCAGAACGACCAGCAGTGGCCATTTGAGGACCGTCCATGCCGTGGTGCCGCCCTCGCCCATGCCCAGTATCCGGCCGATCGCCCGCACCGCGCCGCTGGTCAGGATCAGCGCCGCCGCGCTGGCCACCAGCAGGCCGAGCAGGCCGAGGGCGGTCAGCGTGGTGCGCGGGATGGCGCGCAGCGGCGGGCGCTGGTCGGCGACGCCGTGCATCGCGTGCAGCACCCGTCGGAAGATGCTCAGATAGTTGTACGCGGCGAGCACCGCGCTGGCCGCGCCGATCACCGTCAACAGCCAGACACCGGAACCGGGTTCGGCCACATCGGTCAGCGCGTTGTAGACGTCCTCCCGGGAGTTGGCCGGAACCAGCGCGCTGACATGCCCGATCAGTTCGGGTCCTGCCGCCGGATGAGCGAAGTTGAGCAGTGAGAGCGCGACAAAGAGCGTGGGGAAGATCGCCAGCACCGAGTAGTAGGTGAGGGCGGCGGCCCAGTGGTCGATGTCGTCCCGCCACAGCGACACCGGGGTGCGGCGGAGCGCCAGCCACCAGCGGCGGCTCCCGCCCCCCGCACCTTCCGGGTCACGCGGATCGGCGTCGGGCCGGTCCGGGGTTCGTGCTTCGGTCACCTGCCGGCCGCCTGGACCATCTGAACCAGCCAGATCGCGAGCCCGGTAAACACCACGGCCAGCGCGGGGAGGCGACGTCGCGACCAGTGGTCCTGATGCGCCCCGCCGTCGCCGTGGCGGACCGCGCCGCCACCACGGCCGGGGTCACCGCCACCGTGCTCGCCCAGGCCACCGTGCCCGCCCAGGCCGCCGTGCCCGCCCAGGCCACCGTGTCCGCCCAGGCTCCCGTGCCCGCCCGGGCCGCCGCCGTCCTCGCGGCGGGCGGCGCCGAGGTCTCCACCGTGCTCATCCCAGCTGTGCATTGTTGCCCCTTACCGGTCCGCACCACTCCGCATCGGTTCCCACACGGTCGTTCTCACTGCACCCGAGGCTCGTCGTCGTGGAGTTCCTCGTCCGGCAGCCGGACATCCACAATCGCGATATTGACTTCGATCACCTCAAGGCCGGTCATTCGTTCAACGGCCACGATCACGTTCTCTCGCACCTCGCGGGCGAGATCGGCGATCGGCACGCCGTACTCCACCATCACATCGAGGTCGATGGCGGTCTGCCGCTGGCCGACCTCCACCTTGACACCCCGGCTGACCTGGGCCCGGCCGCCGGGAACCCGGTCCCGGACGGCGCCAAGGGTGCGGGAGAGGGTGCCGCCGAGGGCGTGCACACCGGGAACCTCGCGCGCCGCCATTCCGGCGATCTTCTCCACGACCCCGCCGGCGATCGAGGTGCGCCCCCGCGTCTCGGCGGGCTCCTGCGCGCCCGACGCGCCCTCGCTGACGGTGGTCTCACTCTCGCGGCCGGCGTTCTGCTGGGGGAGGCGAGCCTCGCCGGTCTTCCCCTCCCCGCTCTTCCCCTCAGGGGCTTGCTCCGCCGTGCGGTCGGTGGCGCTGTGGGAGGCTGTCTTGGTTGCCATGGCCTGCCTTTCGTTGCGTTGGCCGCGACCAGGTGCGGTCGCGCTGACACCTGGTAGGACACCGGAGTACCGGAAACGTCACGCACAATCCGGAATCCCGTTGTCTTTCGGCCAAGGAGCCTGGCCACGGGGCTATGGCCAGGCGCTGAGGACATGGTGCGCCTCGGGAGGCGATGGGTAAAGCCGGGAGCGGAAGACGTCAGTCAGCGTCAATCAGCATGGAGGACGAGCAATGACCACCGAAGACGACTGAGAATCGACTGAGAGACGATAAGGGTCATCGTGGACCACAAAGGAGCCATGGGTGGCGGTTGAGGCCGATGACGCGCTGTTGGCGGTGCGTGCCGCCGAGGGTGACGAGGCCGCGTTCGAGGTGTTGGTGCGACGGCACGGTCCGCCGCTCCTGCGGCTGGCGGGACACCTGTTGGGCGGTTCGGCCGACGCCGAGGACGCCGTGCAGGACGCGCTGGTCAGCGCGTGGCGGCGGCTGCCTGAGTTCCGTGGGGACTCGTCCTTCCGGAGCTGGATGTACCGCATCGTCACCAATCGCTGTCTCAATCTGCTGCGCTCCCGACGGCCGGTCGCGCAGCTTGAGGCGGTGCCCGAACCGGCCGCACCGGCCGCGCAGGCATCTCCGGAACGCACGGTGGAGAACCTGGTGGCGGTGCGGGCGCTGCGTGAGGCGCTCACCGGGCTGTCGCCGGAGCAGCGTGCCTGCTGGGTGCTGCGCGAGTTCCACGGGCTGTCCTACGACGAGATAGCCGAAGCGGTCGGCATCACCCGACAAGCCGTCCGGGGCCGGCTCTTCAGAGCCAGGCGTTACCTGATGGAGGCGATGGAAGCATGGCGCTAGACGGAGACGGCGCCTGGGGCGAGGACGAGGGCGACGCGCCGCGACGGCGTCGGGACGACGACCGGGGCGGTCAGGACGGCCTGGACGGTCAGGGCGGTCCTGAGGGGCGGGGCGGTCCGGAGGGACTGCCGCACGAGGCGGAGCTCTGGCCATCCGCCGTGCCCGCCGATGACGAGGAACTGTTGGCCTGCGGGCGTTCGCTGGTCGAGTTGTGGGAGGCGTGGGACGAGGGCCGTGCCACGCGGGACCCCCATGTGGTGGGCTGCCCCTACTGCGGTGCCGCGCTGGCGGAGCTGCGTTCGCTCGGCGAGTTGGTGGCGCGCAGCCGCGCCGAGGAGGACCGGGTGCCCGAGGCGCCCGGCCTGGCGTCGCGGGTGACCGCCCGCGTGATGGAGATCGTCCGTCTGGAGCTGCGTCCGGGCCGGACGCTGCCGCTCGGCGAGCCCAACGAGGACGCCTGGATCGTGGAGGCGGCCGTCTCCCGGGTGTTCCGTTCCGCCGTCGAGGAGTTGGACGGGGTGCGGGCCGGCAGCTGTCGGATCGCGCCGATCAGCCGGGTGCCGGTGGGTGAGGGTCCGCCGCGTGGGCCGGTCGCGGTGCGGATCGAGGTGGTGGCGGCGCTGTCCTGGTCGGTGCCGGTGCTGGCCGAGGCGATCCGCCGCCGGCTGGCCGTGGCCGCGGACGAGGAACTTGGCCTGGATGTTCGCACCATCGATGTGCATGTGCTGGATCTCACGGACGAACCGCCGCGTGGCGACAGGAGGTTGCGGTGACCCGGAACGGGTGGGAAGGACGGCCGCGGCGCGCGGCGGGCTCGGGCACCGTTCGGGAGGTGGCGCGGTGAGCGGCGGGGAGACGGAGGCCCGGTTGCGCGAGGTGGTGGCGTCGGCGGTGCGCCGGGTGCCGGGGGTGGCGTTTCCGGCCTCCGGCATCGGCGGGTTGCTGCGTGGCGGGCAGCGGCCGGTGGGCGGGCGCTCCTCGGGCGGGGTGCGGGTCACCGCGCTGCCCGGCGGCGGCTTCGGGATCCGGGTGGCGGTCGCGGTGCGCCGGGGCCATCGGGCGCTTGAGGTGACCCGCGCGGTACGGCGCGCGGTGACGGCGGCGGTGGGCGACGAGGCCCCCGGCGGTCCGTTGGGCGTCACCGTCACGGTGACCAGCGTCGGCTGAGCCCTGCCGGGCCAGCGGATTGCGATCACCAGGGCGCGGCTCCCGATCGCGTTCTGATCATCTCCGACCGTTCCGTCCGGCCAACTGACCGTTCTGCCCGGCCGACTGGCTGTCCCGACCGGCCCGGCGGCCGGCCCGGCGACCGGCCACCGTCGGTGGACGGGCTCCGTTCGCTAAACCAGTCGGGCGTCGGATGAGACACGGATCACGCCGCCCGATCCGCGGCCGAAGCGGGCGCCGCGGGGGCGTCCGATGCCGCCGCGCCCGCCCGGCCCCCACGCCACGGTGGCCCGCTGGCCAGCGCGAACGCCGGCCGGGACGGTCTCCAGGACCGGCCACGGCGGCCCGCCCGTGGCGGTCATCGGACGGGCTAAACCCAGAGGCGTGAGGAGCGGGTCATGGGATGATTGGATCGTCCTAACGATTCCCGGAGAGGTGCATGACTCAGCTCGGCCAGACCCCAACGGCCGTACCAGGTCCCGACGTTCGCCCACCCAACGCTTCCGAGATATCCACCGGGATCACTCCCGGGATATCCACCGCCGCTCTCACCACCCCGCAGCCCGCTCCCCAACTCTCCAGGCGCCGGCGCGCCGGACTGCTGATCGTCCTCATCCTCGGCAGCCTCTCCGCCCTCCCCCCGCTCTCCATCGACATGTACCTGCCGGCCCTGCCGGAGGTCGGCAACGCGCTGGGCACCGGCGCGGCCACCGTTCAACTCACCCTCACCGCCTGCCTGTTGGGCCTCGGCCTCGGGCAGCTGGTGGTCGGCCCGATGAGCGACCAACTCGGTCGTCGCTGGCCGCTGATCGGCGGCATGAGCTGCTATGTCATCGCCTCCCTGGCCTGCGCCTTCGCGCCCAACGTCGAATCGCTGACGGTGTTCAGGTTCCTCCAGGGGCTGGCCGGCTCGGCCGGTGTGGTGATCGCCCGCGCCGTGGTCCGCGACCTCTACTCGGGCGTCGCGATGGCCAGGTTCTTCTCCACCCTGATGCTGGTCTCCGGCGTGGCGCCCATCCTCGCGCCGGTCTTCGGCGGGCAGTTGATGCGGTTCACCGACTGGCGCGGGATCTTCCTCGTGCTCTCCGGCACCGGTCTTGTGCTGATCCTGGTGGTGCTCCGCTGGCTGCCCGAGACGCTGCCGCCGGAGCGACGCCACAGCGGGGGAGTGCCGGCGGCGCTGCGCGCCATGGGCGGGCTCTTCAGGGACCGCGTCTTCGTCGGCCATCTGCTCGTCGGCAGCCTGGTCTTCGCCGCGCTGTTCGCCTACGTCGCCGCCTCGCCCTTCGTGGTCCAGGAGATCTACGGCGCCTCGCCGCAGACCTACAGCATGCTGTTCATGGCCAACTCCATCTCGCTTGTGCTGATGAGCCAGGTCAACGGCAAGATCCTGGTCGGCCGGGTGCCCGTGCACCGGATCATGTCCGTCGGTCTCGTCCTCGTGTTCCTCTCCGCCGTCGCGCTGCTCGTCATGACCAGCGGACTCTTCGGCGAGGCGAGCCTGCTGGCGATCTCCATCGGCCTGTTCTGCCTGATGGGCGCGATGCCGCTGGTGCTGCCCAACGCCAACTCCGAGGGGCTCGACCGCACACCCCACGCGGCCGGCGCCGCCTCGGCGCTGCTCGGCGCCTCGCAGTTCTTCGTCGGCGCCATCGCCTCCCCGCTGGTGGGCGTCGCCGGCGAGGAGACGGCCGTCCCGATGGCCGTGGTGCAGGTCTCCTTCGTGCTGGCCGCCATCGGCTGCTACGTCGCGCTCTGCCGGCCGAGGCGCTCACCCACCGGGCCTACACTTCCCGGGTGACCAGCACGTCCCAACAGTTGCGCGCCGCTCTCGACGGGCTGCTCGACGGCCTGCCGCCCAGCCGGGCGGCGGGCGCGGTCGAGCGGCTGATGGCCGGCTACCGAGGCACGACGCCGGGGCCGGCCCCCGAGCTCAGGGACCGCGCCGACGCGGCTGCCTACGCCGCCTACCGGATGCCGGCCACCTTCGAGGCGGTCTCGTCGGCCCTGGCCGAGCTGGCCGCCCGGCTGCCCGACTGGGCACCGAGCGGCCATCTCGACCTCGGCGGCGGCACCGGCGCCGCCGCCTGGGCCGCCGCCGGCGTCTGGCCGGGGGAGCGGCCCACCCAGGTCCTGGACCGGGCGGGGCCAGCGCTCGACCTCGGCCGCGAGCTGGCCGGCGCGGCCGGCGCCCCGCCGCCGCTGCGCGGCGCGGACTGGCGGCAACACCGGATCGGCGCCGCCCTGCCGGCCGCCGAGCTGGTCACCGTCTCCTATGTGCTGGGCGAACTGCCCGAACCCGAGCGGACGGCCACCGTCGAGGCGGTGGCCGCCGCCGGCCGGGCCGTGGTGCTCGTCGAGCCCGGCACCCCGGACGGGTATCTGCGCATCAGGGCCGCCAGGGACCAGCTGCTCGCCGCCGGGCTCACCGTGCTGGCGCCCTGCCCGCACGGCGCCGGCTGCCCGATCGCGGTGGGCGACGACTGGTGCCACTTCGCCGCCCGGGTCAGCCGCTCGGCGCTCCACCGCCGGGTCAAGGGTGGGCAACTGCCCTACGAGGATGAGAAGTTCAGCTATGTCGCGGCGTTCAGGGACCCGCCGGCGCCGGCCCCGCCTGCCCCCCGGGTGGTCCGCCGCCCCCGCCTCCGCAAGGGCCAGGTCCTGCTGGACCTCTGCCACCCGGACGGCACCCTGGCGGACGAGGTGATCACCCGACGCCGGGGCGCCACGGCCTACCGTCAGGCCCGCGACACCGCCTGGGGCGACGCCTTCCCCTACCCCTAGGCGAGCTAGGCGAGCCGCCGGGCGGGGGGCCGGCACGGTCCGGCCCCCCGCGCGGTCAACGTAGCTCAGCCGTGCAACATTTGACGCTCCCGCCGCCCTTCAGCAGTTCGCTGAGGTCGATCGGGATCGGCTCGTAGCCACGGGTGCGCAGGGTCGTGAAGAGGCCCTGGGCGGCCTGCGGCACCACCACGTGGTGGCCGTCCGAGACCGCGTTGAGGCCGAGGGCCAGGGCGTCCGCCTCGCGGGCGAGGATCGCGTCGGGGAAGAGCCGCGCCAACACCGCTCGGCTGCCGGGCGAGAACGCCTCCGGGTAGTACATGACGGCGTCGTCGCGCTGGTCGTCCAGCACACACAGGGCCGTGTCGAGGTGGTAGAACCTCGGGTCGACCAGGTCGAGCCCGATGACCGGACGGCCGAAGAACTCCTGGGCCTCCTGGTGCGCCTGCGGGCTGCTGCGGAAGCCGTGTCCGGCCAGCACCCAGCTGGCCGTCACCGTGAAGTCGCCCTCCCCCTCGTTGGTGTGTTGAGCGCGTTGAAACTCTCCGTGGCCGTGCGCGAGATGCCACTCCTCGTGCACCCTGGCCTCGCCGAACCGCTCGGGGTGGGCGAAACGCGCGCCCAGCACCCGGCCGTCCAGCACCAGCGCGCCGTTGGCGGCGAAGACCAGATCCGGCAGCTCGGGGCGCGGCTCCAGCTCCGCCACCGTGTGGCCGAGCGAACGATAGAGGTCGCGCAGATCGCTCCACTGCGCCAGGGCCAGCCGAGAATCGACAGGCTTGGTCAGATCCATCCACGGATTGATCGAATACGTGACACGGAAGTGCTCCGGCGGGCACATCAGATAGCGACGAGCTGTATACACCGAGGCTCCTTGAGGGTGTAAGGGGCGGCGCGCGGATGCGGTGTGCACAGTGTGCCCAGTCCCGGGGCGCGATCACCAGGGTTCCCCCGATTACCCATCCCGGGACGTGACAGGGCAGGATGAGCGCCAACCCGGTGGAATAAGACCGGGCCCCCGAGCGCTGGTGTGCACACGGGACGGAAGTGAGGCGGTAGGCACCTGATGGCACGCGAGAGCAGAATTCCCCGCTGGATGCGTCGTGGAGGACGAGGTGCCGGCGATGGGGCCGCTGCCGCGCTGCTGCGTGAGGAGTCACTGCTCGCCGTCGCCGAGGCCGGGCTGCCGGTCGCCCCGGCCGCGCACCCCGAGGGGTTCGGCTGTTCCTGTGCGCGGATCGGCTGTCCGACGCCGGCGCGCCACCCCGTCTCGCTCACCTGGAACAACGAGGCGACCACCGAACGTGAGCAGGTGCTGCGCTGGCTGCGGGCCGCCCCGGAGGCGAACTTCGTCACCGCGACCGGGCGGATCCACGATGTGCTGGACGTACCGGTACCCGCCGGTCAGGCCGCGCTGGAACGTTTGGCCGCCGACGGCGTCGAGGTGGGCCCCGTGGCCGTGGTCGACCCCGACCGGATGCTCTTCTTCACCGCCACCCGGGGCACCCCCGACGACGAGGACGAGTGGTGGCCCTGCGAGCTGGACTGCCACCCCGAGACGATGGACGAGCACCCCGGGCTGCGCTGGCACTGCCGGGGCAGCTATGTGCTGCTGCCGCCCTCCAGGCTGAGCGAGGACGGCGCGGAGGGCGTGCGCTGGCTGCGCGGCCCGGAGCACCCGCTGCCCGACCCGCTGGCGCTGCTCGAAACCCTCACCGACGCCTGCGCCAGCCACCGCGAGCCCGCCTGGCCCGCCGGCTGACGAACGCCGGCCCGTTGGCGAACGCCGGCAGGCGCACCCGCCCGCCGACACACGACGAGGGCGGCACCCCGTGGGGGCACCGCCCTCGGCCATATCCCGTCCGGGACCTGACCGTTGCTCGCGTCGGTCGCTCGCCTCGGTCGCTCGCCCCGGTTACTCGCCCAGCGCGTTGAACACGCCCATATGCCGGGCTCGCAGGTCCACCGGGTCCTCGCCCTCGGGCACATAGGCGGTGAAGTTGGCGTACCGCTGGAGCGTGACCGCGCGGTCGGCCGTTCCCTGCATCAGCGGCTTCACCATCGGGTCCACCACCGGCGTCTCGCCCTCGGCCCAGGTCTGCTTGTCGTCCATCCGCAGGGCGAACAGCACCAGCGCGCCGCCGTCCTCGGTGCGCACCGCGACCGTGGGGTACTCGTCCTCCGAGGTCGTGGTGTCCGAGAACTGCGTCTGCGACGCCGGGCTCTCGTTGGCCGCCTCCCGGGCCGCCACCACGTCCGTGGTGTAACGGCCGCCGAGGAACGGGCCGTTGCCGGTGTTCAGATACTCGGTGTAGGCGGTGCCCAGCTCGCCGGGCGCCACGGAGAGCCCGGTGGACTCGCTGGCCACCTGCAACTCCTGGAGATAGCCGTCGTCGTCCGTCGCGAACTCCGGGATGGCGGACGGCTCAAGCGCCGACACATAGCGGACGTTCCAGGGCTCGTCGACGCTGTGCCGGGTGAAGGTGAGCAGCCAGTGGGTCTCGTTGTCCACGATCTCCGCGTCCACCATGAAGAACTTGGGCCAGCCGGCCTGCTGCGGAATGTGGAAGCGCGGGTTCTCGTACTCGATCGGGGTGAAGTCGTCCTCGGCGGCCTCCTCCTGCGCCGCCCCGTCCTCGCTGGCCTCCTCCTCGGCCGCCGCCTCCTCGTTGACGGCCCCCTGGGCGATCAGCACGGCGCCGTTGATGTCGGCCAGGGCGCCCGTCTCCACCGTGGCGTTCAGCTCGGCGTCATAGGTCCTTCGAGCCTCGTTGCGGACCTCGAAGTAGCGTTCCAGGGCTTGTTCGGCCTCCGTCTCGGTGGCCGCCGGTACCACGGCGGTCTCGCCGCGCACCGTCATGCAGCCCGACAGGGACGTGACCGTCGCCAGGGCCACCAACAGCCCCGTCGTGGTCGTCGTCAGTCGTGCGCGCAGCCGCATTCTGGGCCCTCCCCGTCGTTTTTCGCTCCGGCCCACGCATCGTATCCGTGTGACGGGTCCGCCGGAGCAGCGGATGCGCGGGCGACGGGCCGTGGAACGCCGTGGAAGGATGCCACCCATGGTGGGGACGGGGCGGGCCATGGGTTACCGGACGGCGCTGGAGCGGCTGCGTGCGGCGCAGAAGTCCGCCAAGGGGGTGTCCCTCTACTCCCGTTATGTCAACCGGCCGGTCGGCCGGCGGTTGGCGGCGGCGGCCTACCGGCTCGGCCTCACACCCGACCACGTCACGTTGCTCAGCGCGCTGTGCAGCGGCGCCGCGCTGGCGGCCGTGGCGCTGTGCGCGCCGTCCTGGCCGTTGGGCGTCGCGGTCTGGGCCGGGCTCTTCCTGGGCTTCGCGCTGGACTCGGCCGACGGCCAACTGGCCAGGCTGCGGGGCGTGTCCAGCCCGGCGGGCGAGTGGCTCGACCATGTGGTGGACTGCGCCAAGATCACCGCGCTGCACGGCGTGGTGCTGATCTCCTTCTACCGTTTCTTCGAACTCCCGGGCGACGGCTGGCTGTTGCTGCCCCTCGGCTTCCAACTCGCGGCCGTGGTGATCTTCTTCGGCGGTCTGCTGACCGACCAGCTCAAGCGCCGCGCGCCGCGTCCCGACGGGCCGGGCGCGCCCGTCTCCCGGCTGCGCGCGGTGGCGCTGCTGCCGGTCGACTACGGGGCGCTCTGCCTGCTGTTCCTGCTGCTCGGCGACGAACGGGCGTTCCGCTTCGGCTACGCCGCCCTCGCCCTGGTCTACGGCCTGTTCTGCGCGGCGTTCTCCGTGAAGTGGTTCCGCGAGCTGTCGGCGCTCAGCGCGTCCAGCGCGCCGCGCAGCTGAGTGCTTGAGGTGTGGACGGTGTAGGGGAAGTAGACGACGCGCACCCCGACCTCGGCGAAGTCGCGTTCCAACTTCTCGCCCTTGGCCGTGCCGCGCCAGTCGTCGCCCTTGAACAGCACGTCGAACCTGACCTGTTGCCAGGTGTCCAGCTTGTCGGGCACGGTCTCCACGAACGCGGCGTCCACATGGCGGATGCTGCGGACGATCTCCAGCCGCTCCACCAGCGGGATCACCGGCGGCCTGCCCTTGGCCAGGAGCGCCATCTCGTCGGAGACCACGCCGGCGACGAGGTAGTCGCAGTGGCCGCGCGCATGGCGAAGGATGTTGAGGTGCCCCACATGGAAGAGGTCGTAGACCCCCGGTGCATAGCCCACGGTCTGCATACGCCCGAACCCCCCATGGCCGGTCGTGAAGCGGAACTCGCCCTGTCGATCCCCGTATACGGACCACTCGCCCTGTCCGTCCCCCGTCCCGCAGCCTAACCCGGACGGTCGGCCGGCCGGACCGGAATGGCGAGACCCGCCCGGGATGGTCCAGGATGGCGGGCAACGCGGCCCGCGCGTCCGGGTCCTGACGCACAGTAGTGTTCTCCCATGAGGCGCGGATAGGCTGGGCGCCACCGCTGCCGGGGGAGTTCTCCGCTGCCAGGGGAGGGCCCAGAGGGAGGACAGTCGTGCGCAATCCGCCGGGCTCTGGCGGCGAACGTCTGCTGCTGGTATCCACCAACTTCGCCCCGGAGCAGGCCGGGATCGGCCCCTACGCCACCCAGCTCGCCGAGCACTGGGCGCACGAGCGGGGCGCGGAGGTCCATGTCCTCGCCGGCCTTCCGCACTACCCGGCCTGGCGCACCGACCCCGACTACCGGGGGCGTTGGCGGCTCGTCGACGATCACGCCGGCGTGCTGGTGCACCGCCGAAGACACTATGTGCCGGCGCGCCAGAGCGCGCTTCGGCGCGCCGCCTACGAGGGCACCATCCTGGGCCACGGGCTGCTGGCCCCGCCCCGGATCGCGCGCCCCGACGCGGTGGTCGCCCAGGTGCCGAGCCTGGCCGGCGGGTTGCTGGCCGCCCGCCTCGCCCGCCGCTACGGCGTCCCGTTCCTGCCCGTCGTGCAGGATCTGATGGGCGCGGCTGCCGCGCAGAGCGGCATCAGCGGCGGGGGGCGGGTGGCCTCGGTCGCCTCCTCGGTCGAGCGGCGGATGCTGGCCGGCGCCACCCTGGTCGGGGTGATCCACGAGAGCTTCCGGGAGCGCGTGCGGGCCCTCGGCGTGCCGGCGCACCGCATCCGGCTCACCCCCAACTGGTCGCATGTGCGCCCCCCTTCGCGCCCGCGCGCGGAGACCAGGGCCGCCCTGGGCTGGCCCGAGGGCCGGACGGTGCTGCTGCACTCCGGCAACATGGGCCTCAAGCAGGGCCTCGACGTGCTGATCGACGCCGCCAGGATCGCCCCCGAGCTGCTGGTGGTGCTGATGGGCGACGGCAGCGTCCGTGGCCATCTCGAACGGCTGGCCGCGCCGCTGCCCAACGTCCGGCTGCTGGACCCGGCCCCGGCCGACGAGTTCCCCGAGATCCTCGCCGCCGCCGACGCGCTGGTCGTCACCCAGCGGGCCAGCGTCCTGGACATGAGCGTGCCCTCCAAGCTGACCTCCTACTTCGTGGCCGCCCGCCCGGTGATCGCCTCCGTCGCCGGCAACGGAGGCACTGCCCAGGAGCTGCGCCGGTCCGCCGCCGGCCGGCTCGTGCCGCCCGAGGACCCCGGCGAACTCGTCGCCGCCGCCCGGGCGTTGGCCGCCGACCCGGCGGCGGCCGACGCGCTGGGCGCGCGCGGCGCCGCCTACGCCGCCAGCCACCTCTCCCGCGCGGCCGGCCTGGGGCGGCTCTCCGCGCTGCTGGACGAGGCCCTCGCCACCGAGCCGGCGCCCGTGCGCGCCGCGCGCCGCGCCGCGCCGCCCGAGGGAGCGCCCGCGTGAGCGCCGGCGGCGGCCAGGAGCCGCGCGCCGGCGGTCACCAGCACCAGCCGCACGACGAACCCGACCTGCTGCGCGACCAGTTCCGCCAGCTGCTGCGCTACCGCACGCTGATCATCTGCGGCATCCTCATCGGCCTGGCCGGCGGCGCCTGGCTCGGCCTGACCGCCAACGAGAGCTACGTCGCGACCAGCGAGGTCACCGTCCGCACGCCCACCGCCGACCCGTTCACCGCCACCTCCATGGACCGGGTCGCCATGGGGTCCGAACGCCGCACCGCCGTCAGCGACATCGTCGCCGAGCGCGCCGCCCAGGCGCTCAACACCTCCGAGAGCCTCGGCCGCCTCAAGCGCGGTCTCCAGGTCACCAACCCGCCCAACACCGAGGTGCTGCGCTTCGCCTACTCGGCGAGCGACCCCGAGGTCGCCGCCCAGCGCGCCAACGCCTTCGTCGCCGCCTACCTCGCCAACCGGCAGGCCGACGCCGACGACACCATCGCGCGGAACGTCGCATCCCTGGAGGGCCAGCGCGAACCCCTGCTGGAGCGACGCGACCAGCTCCAGGCCGAGTTGGAGACCCTGGTCGAGGGCGGCTCCGCCTACGACCTGGCCGTCGCCGACCTCTCCCAGGTGGTCGGCCGGATCTCCGAGCTCAACTCCGACATCTCCGCCGCGCGCGCCCTGGACACCAGCGGCGGCCGGGTCATCACCGAGGCCACCCCGCCCGGCAGCCCGGCCGGCCCGGGGCTGCCGCTGCTGCTCGGCCTCGGCTATGTCGTCGGCATCGGCCTCGGCCTGCTCGCCGCCTGGGTGCGGCTGGTCTTCGACCCCACCGTGCGCTCCGCCGGCGATGTCACCCGCGCGCTGCGCGCCCCCGTCCTCGGCGTCCTGCCGCGCGCCGGGCGCGGCGACCCCGAGCAACTCCTCGCCGAGGGCCGCCTCGCCGAGGAGTACCGCTCCATCGCCTTCCGCCTCGCCTACGACGAGGCGTTCGCCGGGCGCCGCCGGCTGCTGGTGCTCGCCCCGCGCGGTGGCATCGAGACGCCGCTCGCCGCCGCCGTCAACATCACCGCCGCGTTCGCCGAGATGGGGATGGACGCGCTGCTGGTCGAGGCCGATCTGCGTACCCCCACGCTGATCAACCAACTCCGGCACGCCGACGGCGTCCGCCCCGGCTGGGCACGCACCCCCGCGCGGCTGGACGGCGGCGGCTGGCCGGCCGGGCTGCGCGTCCCCATCGACGCCGGCGAGTCCGGCATCTTCGACCTGGTCCCCGGGCGGCGCGTGCGCAATGTGCCGCGCGCCCTCACCTCGCGCGCCGCCACCGAACTCATCGGCCACGCCGAGGCCAAGGGCGCCGTCGTCGTGGTCCTCGCCCCGCCCGTCCTCTCCTACGCCGACGCCATCGCGCTCACCGACCGCGTCGACGGCGTGCTGGTCGTCTGCGACCCGAGCGAGGTGCGCCGCGAGGACCTCGCCCGGGTCCGCGAACTGGTCGTCGGCGCCGGCGGGTTGCTGCTCGGCGCCGTGCTCCACTCGTGGGGCAACGGCTCCGACGACCCACGCGGCCAGGCCACCGGCGCCTCCCCCGATCCGCCGCCCCCAGCCCACCAGCCGAGGTCCGAACGGCCCGCCGGCTCCCACCGGGCCACCGCGCCCGACCACCACCGCGACCCCAACTCGGAGACCATGGGCCTGCGCGTCCTCGACCCCGCCGACCTGGAGGACGGCTCCTCCCGGTAGCGCACGCCCGCCGCGCCCCGCCGCCGGCCGGAGTGGCGTGGCCACGCGGTGCCCGGAGAACACACCAGAAAGTGCCAAGAGAAAACAGACAGTGACCAGAGAAACCGGCGCGAACACGCCATCGGCCGCGACACCCGCCCCCCGAACGTCCCTCACCTCGCTGGCGGCCGTCGCCGACCAGGGCGTCTCCGCGCTCACCAACATCGTCGTGGTGATCTTTGTCGCCCGCCAGTCGACGGCCGACGACTTCGCCTCCTTCGCCGTGGTCTACACGGTCATCGCGCTGCTGCTCGGCGCCACCGGCGCCTACGTCGGGCAGCCGCTGGTGCTCCGCAAGGGCGCCGACCTCACCCTGCACCGGCACTGCCGCGAGGCCGCCGCCTTCACCCTCGTCGGCGCGGTCGCGCTCGGCGCCCCGCTCGCGCTGGTCACGTTCGCCCTGCCGGGTGAGACGGCGGCCGGCTTCACCTCCGTCGGCCTGGTGCTGCCCATCGTCCTCACCCAGGACGCGCTGCGCTACGCCTGCTCCCTCCTCCTGCTTCCCCACCTCGCGCTGGCCGGCGACGTGCTGCGGCTGGCCGTCGTGGTGCCGGTCCTGGCCGCCCAGTCCCACGGCACGGGCCCGGGACAACTCCTGCTGCTCTGGGGCCTTTCGGCGCTGCCGGCGCTGCTGCTGTGCGGCGGGGTGCTCGCCTGGCGCACGCGGGGCGTGCGGGGCGTGCGCCCCACCCGGCTGCTCGGCCACCGCCATCTGGGGCGCCGCTTCGTCGTGGAGTTCGGGGTCGGCAACGCCGGCTCCCAACTGGCCATCGTCGGCCTCGGGTTGCTCGCCAACCCGCTCGCGGTCGGCGCCCTGCGGGGGGCCAGCACGCTCTTCGGACCGCTCAATGTGCTGCTCAACTCGGTCACCGCCTTCGGCCCGCCGCTGCTGAACCGCAAGCCGGGCGCGCACCACCAGGCGCGCGCCGCGTTGGGCGCCGGCGGGGGCCTCGCCGCCTTCGCGGTCTGCTGGGCGCTGGTGCTCACCGTGCTGCCCGACAGCGTCGGCCGCGAACTCCTCGGCGACACCTGGGACTCCGTCTCCGGCATCCTCACGGCCACCGGCAGCCAGTACGCCTTCATAGCCCTGGGCACGTGCGCGCTGCTGCTGCTGCGGGTCCTCACTCCTCGTGCCACCCTGCCCATCCAGCTGATCTTCTCCGCGGTGTCGGTGATCGCCCTGCTCACCGGCTACGCCATCGGCGGCATCCTCGGCGCCGCCTGGGGCCTGGCCATCGGCTCGGCCGCCAAGGCCGCGGCCTCCTGGCTCCGGGCCGCGCTGGAACTGCGCACCGTCGTCCGGGCCTGACCGCGCAGGCCGGCCCTTCGCGCAGGCGGTTTGCGAAGCTGGGGGTGAACGGAGGTGGCCGCCATGCCCCCACTCCCACGCGGGACGCCGGACATCGAGATCCCGCCGTCGCTGGTCGCCGCGCAC
This sequence comes from Streptomyces profundus, assembly GCF_020740535.1. Lineage (NCBI taxonomy): Bacteria > Bacillati > Actinomycetota > Actinomycetes > Kitasatosporales > Streptomycetaceae > Streptomyces > Streptomyces profundus. The sequence continues at coordinate 1,394,720 of NZ_CP082362.1, read as the reverse complement.
GGCACCTACTTCGGCGCGGCGGGGCGCCCCTGGCTGGGCGCGCTGCCGGCCCTGGCCCGAAGCTGCCTGCGCCGCTGGGAGCTTCGGCTCGACGGGCCGGCCGGCAGCGGCGCCGTCGCCCTGGTGCTGCCGGTGCGGCGGCTCGACGGATCGCCGGCGGTGCTCAAGCTCCAGCCCGTCGACGAGGAGACCGCGGGGGAGCCCGCCGCCCTGCGGGCCTGGGACGGCGACGGCGCGGTGCGGCTCCTCGCGCACGACCCAGGGTCCGGCTCGATGCTGCTGGAACGTCTCGACGCCGGCCGCTCGTTGGGCGGCGTCGTCGACGAGGAGGCCGCCCTCACCACCCTCTGCGAGCTGCTGCTGCGGCTCAACGCGCCGCCGGCTCCCGCCGGGACGCGGCGGCTCGCCGACATCGCGGCCGATCTGCTGGACCGTGCTTCGCGCGCCGGCGCCGGAGCCGGCTTGGACGCGGGCGTGCGCGCCGGTTCGCGCGCCCGCCTGGGCGCCGGCTCCGGGGACGTTCGGGCGCTGATCGGGTGCTGCGCCGGGGCGCTGGCCGAGGTCGCCGGCGACGGCTGCGGTGACCGGCTGCTCCACTGGGACCTGCACTACGACAACGTGCTCGCGCCCCTCCCGGACGGCGACCGCCGCGCCCCCTGGCTGGCCATCGACCCCAAACCGCTCGCCGGCGACCCGGCGTTCGAACTGCTGCCGGCCCTCCACAACCGCTGGGACGGCGTGCTCGCCACCGGCGATGTCACCCGGGCCGTGCTGCGGCGCTTCGACCTGATGACCGACGTCCTCGGGCTCGACAGGCCAGGGGCCGTGGCCTGGACGCTGGCCCGCGTCCTGGAGAACCTGCTCTGGGCCGCTGAACGGGACGACGGCAGCGCGCACCTCGACCCGGACCGTGCGATCGCCGAGGCGCTGCTGACGCATCGCGCCGGCGTTGTCAGACCCCTGCTCTAGGGTCCCGGACATGAACAACTTCGTACTGGTACCGGGTGCCTGGCTGGGTGCCGAAGTCTGGGACGACGTGGTGGCCGAGCTGCGGGCCGCCGGGCAGGAAGCACATGCGCTGACGCTCCCCGGCCTCGCCGAGCGGAGCGCCGAGCCGGCAGGGCAGCAGGCCCATGTGCGGGCCGTCGTCGACGAGATCGAGCGCCTCGATCTGCGGAACGTCGTCCTCGTCGGCCACAGCTACTCGGGGACTCCGGTGGGCCAGGCGGCCCTGCGGATCGGCGACCGGCTGGCCCGCGTCGTCTTCGTGGACGCCAATGTGCCGGCCGACGGCGAGCCGTTCGCCAACCCGGCCCGCGGCTTCGCCGCCGCCGTGGTCGACGCCGTCGTCGACAACGACGGCTGGTGGCCCCCGCCGCCGGCCGAGGAGTTCGCGGGGCAGGGCCTCACCGAGGAGGAGATCGGCCGCCTCCTGGCCGGCGCCACCCCGCACCCGGGCGCCAGCCTCACGGAGCCGGCCGTCCTGGAAGGATCGCTGGCCGAGCTGCCCGCCAGCTACGTCAAATGCCTCCTCGACGGCGAGCAGCCCACGCCGGACGTGGTCGAGCTGCTCGCGGGCGAGAGCTGGCGCCTGGTCCGGATGGACACCGGCCACTGGCCGATGTTCTCCCAGCCGCGCGAGCTGGCCCGCGTCCTGCTCGACGAGACGGCCCCGGGCCGTGGCTAGGCTTCGCCCCGGCCCACCAGCAGGGCGGCGAACTCCTCCGGGGCGGTGGCCCGATGCAGATCGCTGACCTGGGCGTCGCCGACCTCCACCACCCGCCAGCCGCCGTCGTCCCGGCGGGCGACATCCGTGGTGACAAAGCGGGCGCCCAAGTCCCGCACGGGGCCTCGGAGATGATCGAGCTCCGGCGTGGCCACGGCGTGCGCGTCGCTGTCCGGGTGCGGGGTCAGCAGGCGCGGCTCGCCGTCCAGCCACCACACCCGCGCCTCCTCCCCGACGAACCGCTCGAACGCGCGGAGCACCACCCCACCGGCGAGGAACTCCCCCTGCGACTCCACCAGCCGGGCCACCACCCGCCGCAGCCCCGCCACATCCGTCAGATCGGGCACGAAACACGCCTCGTCCCACTCGTGCTTACGGGACTTGACATAGTCCTTCACGATGCCGGGCCCGGCGGGCAGCGCCTTCGCCACCCGGGCCAGCTCCGCCGCGTCGGGGACGACGCCCGGCGCGGTCGGCAGCCAGGCGCTCGCCGGCGTCACGGCGGCGAACGTCTCGTACCAGCCGGGGAGATGGTGCGCGGAACGATAGCGCTCGGGCGGGACGACCAGATCGGCGTCACGCGCCCGAAGGGCCAGGTGCAGCGCGGCGTAGTCGTCCGCCGGGATCATCCAGCCGCGATACCAGAGCTGGCCGAGGCCGCGCGGCACCCGGGCCACGGCCAGGGCGGCGTCCCCGGCCAGCAGCGCGTCATGGTCGATCAGCGCGACGCTCCCGCCCAGCGCGCGCACCTGACGGGCCTCGGGCGCGAAGTGCCCGTCCACCGTGCGGGGGTTGAGCGGGTCAGCACAGAAGAGCACCGGTGTCGACGACATGCCCCCACGCTACGTCGTCCGGGCGCCCCGGGCTCAGCGGAGCTCGGCGCGCGGATGGTGACGGAAGGTGGTGACCAGCGCGAGACAGAGCACGGCGATGCCGATCCGTCCTGACGCCTGGAGAAGCGACCCCCGCAGCAGGATGAAGCTGTAGCCGGCGAGCACGGGCACCACCACGGCCAGCACATTCCCCGGCGAGGGATCGTCCAGTGTGCGGCGCACATAGCGGCGGTCCGTGCGGGCCGAGAGGTAGCCGATCCCGACGAAGGCCAGCGTCATGCCCAACGGGCCGAAGTCCAGCCAGAGTTCCGCCCACAGAGGGGAGGAGAGATTGGCGCTGTCGGTGCCCATCCAGCCACCGACGAGAAAGCCGGTGTCCTCCGGCTTGTCACCCCAGACGCCACGCGGCACGAAGAACAGCGCCGCGCCCGCCAGCTGCTCGCCGTACGAGTGGCCATGGCCGTCCCCGGCGAAGGTGATGGTGTTGGCGAACATGTTGAGCTGGTCGTAGTCCTTGACGACCAGCGGCTCCAACACCGAGTCCGTCTCCAGCGGCCTGCGTCCCTCGTCGTCGTAGCGGAAGCGGTCGGTGAAGGGGAAGACCAGCAGCGCCACTGCCAACCCCAGGGCCAGCGCCGCCCGGTACATCACCGAACTGCGGGGGAAGACCGTGAACAGCAACGCGAACATCACCGTGAGAAACCAGTAACGCGGGTTGGAGATCGGGTTGTTGACGATCGCGTTGATCACCAGCAACCCAGCCCAGGGCAGCAGCACGGCCGGCCGGTGCCGGGCCGCCCTTGAGGTGACCAGCCAGCGGGTCAGGAACAGCAGCGCCAGCATCGCGGGCACCGTGCCGAAGCCGCGCAGCAGCGCGCTGCCCGCCTCCCCGCCGCCCTCGGCGCCGGGCCCGCCGGGGGCGCCCGTCGCCTCGGCCAGGCTGGCGCTGATCTCCTGCCGGCTGCTGAAGAAGACGGCGGGCCCGCCGAGTTGGACGATCAGCAGCCCGCTGGCCGCGTAGGCGAACACCACCAGGCAGGCCAGCCTGCCCCGGTGGACCGTCGCGGGACGCCGCCGCTCCCGCCCCGCCGGGCGCTGCCGCGCCAGCAGCGCGCCCACGTCGAAGGCCACCATGCCGCACAGCACCAGCGCCGTCGCCAGCTGGGTGTCCTCGCGCGGCCCGAGCACCGGCGTCGGATCGCGCCCCAACACGCTCTGCGCCAACGGCGCGATGCCCATGGCCAGATAGCCGAAGAGCCAGAACGCGCCCTGCACCAGGCGCCGTCGTCCGGAGAGCACCATCGCGCACAGCCGCACTCCGGCGTAGCAGGCCACCACCAGCTGGAGCCAGAAGGTCGTGTCCCGCAGCCCGGTGCCCGGCTGCGCGGCCACGGCCAGGGGTAACGCGCCGACCACCGTGGCGATCAGCGGAACCGAGAGCGGTCGGGAGAGCACCGCCCTGCGGGGCACCTCGATCGCCACCCGTTCCCCCTCCGCCGGGCCGCCCAGTCTATGCGGAGGGGGCGGTCGCCGAGGCGGTCTCCCGGGCCCGGCCATGGCCTCAGGGGACGACCGCATAGGAGACTGAAGGCTCACCTTCCCACGGAATCGCACACAACCAGACGAGGTGCCGTGACCGCCATGACCGAACCGCACCCCCATGACCCGGAATCCGCCCCGTCCCAGGACGCCCCCGAAGAGCCCCGACTCCTCGACTACAACGGCTGGCTGTTCTGGCAACGGGCCGACGACGAGCAGAAGGCCGCCCAACTCGCCCGGCAGCAGGCCATCCTCGCCCGCTGCCCGGGCCGGATCGGCCCGCGCGGCTTCGTCTCCGAACTGGCCATGGTCAGCCCGAGCAGCCTGCGCCTGGGGGCCGACTGCTATGTCGCCGCGCACGCCTATGTGACGGGCACCATCCACGCCGGGGACGACTGCACCGTCAACCCGTTCACCGTGCTGCGCGGCACGGTCACCCTCGGGAACGGGGTGCGGATCGGGGCGCACAGCTCGATCCTCGGCTTCAACCACTCCATGGCGCCCGACCGGCCCGTCCACCGCCAGCCCACCAGCGAACGCGGCATCACCATCGGCGACGACGTCTGGATCGGCTCCAACGCGGTGCTGCTGGACGGGATCACCGTCGGCTCGCACGCCGTGATCGGCGCCGGCGCCGTGGTCACCCGCGACGTCCAGGACTGGGCCGTGGTCGGCGGCAACCCGGCCAGGTTCATCCGCGACCGGCGCACCCCCAAGGGCGCGCCGGCGCCCGACCCGCGCGCGAAGCTGGCCGCGCGCCTCGCGGAACTCGCCGACCGGGCCAGGGAACAGAGCGACACGCTGATCGCCCGCAACTGGGAGCCGGCGGGCATCGCACCCGACGGCACCCCCACGGGGCGTTACCTCGACGCCCCCGACGCCCCGCCCACGCTGCGCGCCCACGCCGACGCCGTCGAGATCTCCTTCCTGCTGGGCGGCCGGCCCCCGGCCCAACTGCCGGCCGAGGAACACGTGCGCCGGCTGCGGCGGGGCCAGGATCCGACGACCGGGCTCACCCCGCCGCTCGGCCGGGACGGCCGGCCGGGGCCGCCCGTCGCCGGGCTCGGCGCGGACGGCGACGCCGACTACCACCTGCTGAGCCTCGGCTACGCGCTGGACCTGCTCGGCTCCGGATTCGCCCACCCGATCGGCGCCCTCGCCGCCCTCGGCTCCGACGAGCTGGCCGACTGGCTCGCGGCGTTGCCCTGGCGCGACGCCGGCTGGGCGGCGGGCGCCGGCGTCGACACCCTCGGCACGGCGCTGCTGTGGAACCGCGACCGGCCCGGGGCGCGGCGCCAACTCGACACCTTCTTCGGCTGGTTGCTCACCCGCGCCCGCCCGGACAGCGGGCTCTGGAGCCCGCCGAGGGCCGGCGACGGACTGCTCCAACCGGTCAACGGCTACTACCGGGCCACCCGCGGCTCGTTCGCCCAGTTCGGCCTGCCCGTGCCGCACCCCGACCTGGTGATCGACACGGTGCTCCGCCACGCCGAGGACCAGCGCCACTTCGGTCCGGGGCGCACCACGGCCTGCAATGTCCTCGACGTGGCCCACCCGCTGTGGCTGGCCCGCCGCCAACTCCCCGACCACCGAAGGGAGGACGTCGCCGCCTGGGCCGCGGAACAGGCCGGCCAGCTGTGCGAACGCTGGGTCGACAACGAGGGCTTCCCGTTCCGTTTCCCCCCGCTGGCCGGCCCCCGCGACCGCTCACACCGCCCCGGCGCCCAGGGCACCGAGATGTGGCTCGCCACCCTCTGGTACCTCGCCGACCTCCTGGACGTCGCCGAATCCCTCAGCTACCGCCCCCGGGGCGTCCACCGCCCGGAACCGGCGATCACTCTGGACTAGGCCGTGTCGTCTCCCGCTCGTGGCGGCGGCGGGCCTCCAGGACCGCCGGCATCTGGGATTCGAGGTGGTCGATGAAGGCCAGCAGGTGGTCGGCGGTGCTCTCGCCCATGGGGGTGAGGGAGTAGTTCACCTTGGGCGGCAGCACGGCGAGCACCTCGCGGTGTACGAAACCGTCTCGTTCCAGGGCCTGGAGGGTCTGCGCGAGCATCTTCTCGCTGACTCCGTCGACCCGGCGGCGCAGGTGGTTGAAGCGGGCGGGGCCCTTGCGGAGGCCGGCGAGGACGAGGGCGCCCCAGCGGCCCGTGACATGCTCCAGCACCCCCCGGGACGGGCACTCGCGGGCGAAGACATCGAACGCGAACTCTGCCGCCCGGCGCTCCTCCTCGGCGCTCAGCTCCGTCATGCGCACCCACCTCCCTGACGTCCGTTCCCTGGCCAGCCTACCGCCGGGGTGCACTGTCGAAAAGTTTGTGCTTTCTTTTTGAGTGTGTACCTTGGGGTGGCAACCAGAAGCGGGCTCACGAGGAAGAAGGCATGACGTGATCGTTGTCACCGGAGCCACCGGCGGCCTTGGCCGCGCGACCGTCGAGGGGCTGCTCGCGCGCGGCGTGCCCGCCGAGCGGATAGCGGCCGTGGTGCGGGCGCCCGAGCGGGCGGCGGACCTCGCGGCCCTGGGCGTCCAGGTGCGGCGGGCCGACTACACGCGCCCCGAGACGCTCGCGCCGGCGTTCGGTGACGCGGAGAAGCTGCTGTTCGTCTCCTCGACCGGCCCCGACGAGGCGCGCGTCGCGCAGCACCGCGCCGTCGTGGCCGCGGCCACCGAGGCCCGGGTCGGACTGCTCGCCTACACCTCCGTGTTCGCCGCCGACACCAGCCCGCTGGCGCTGGCCGAGGTGCACCGGGACACCGAGCGGGCCATCGCCGAGAGCGGGCTGCCCTCGGTGCTGCTGCGCAACGGCTGGTACACGGAGAACCACGCCGCCGGCCTGCCGAGGGCCGTGGACAGCGGCGTGCTGCTCGGCAGCGCCGGCGAGGGCCGCGTCGCGTTCGCCGCCAGGGCGGACTACGCCGAGGCAGCCGCCACCGTCCTGACCCGCGACGACCAGGCCGGGAAGGTCCACGAGCTCACCGGCGACACCGCCTATGGCCTCGCCGACCTGGCCGCCGAGGCCGCCTCCCTCTCGGGCCGGCCCGTCGGCTACGAGGACCTCGCCCCCGAGCGGTACGCCGAACTCCTCGGCTCCGCCGGGGTGCCCGACTTCGGCGTCGCCCTCCTCGTGGACGCCGATCTGCGCATCGCCGAGGGGGCCCTGGCGACGGTGACCGGGGATCTCGCCGAGCTGCTGGGGCGCCCCACCACCCCGCCGTCCGTCACCATCGCGAACATCCTGGCCGCAGCCTGACCGCGCCCGGCCGGCCGCCCGCCCGCCCGGCCGCCCGGAAGATGACCTCGGAAGACGAAGAAGGAGTCGAGGAGTCGAGATGACCATGCGCGTCGACATCTGGGGGGACATCGTCTGCCCCTGGTGCTATATCGGGACCGCCCGCTTCGATCGGGCGCTGGCCGGGTTCGAGCACCGGGAGCGGGTCACCGTCGCCCACCGCTCCTTCGAGCTCGACCCGACCCGCGACCCGGGGCGGACCGAGCCGATCGAGCGGATGCTGGCCCGGAAGTACGGCCCCCGAGCCGCCGAAATGGAGAGCCGGGTCGCCGAGTTGGCGCGCGACGAGGGGCTCGACTACCGCACCGACCGGATGGTCGGCGGCACCAGGGACGCCCACCGGCTGCTGCACTTCGCCGACGAGCACGGATTGCGCCACCGGCTGCTCACCCAGCTCTACGAGGCCAACTTCGGCCAGGGCGAGAGCGTCTTCACCTCGGACGCGCTGGTGGCCGTCGCCGAGCGGGTCGGCCTGGACGCCGACGCCGCGCGCGCGGTCCTCGACGACCCCGAGCGCTATCTGGACGCGGTCCACGCGGATCAGCGGGAGGCGGCCCGACTCGGCGCGAACGGCGTGCCGTTCTTCGTGCTCGACGGGCGCTACGCCGTCTCCGGCGGGCAGTCGGTCGACACCTTCGAACAGGCCCTGCGCCGCGCCTGGGGCGACCGTCCGCTGGACACCCTCGGCGACGCAGACGGCGACGTCTGCGGCCCCGACGGCGCCTGCTGACCGCGCCCAGCCGACGGGCGTCGCGCCAGGACCCGGCGGTGGCGGGACGAGGGCGCGGCGTCGGCACCGGGAGCGGGATGTGCCCGTGCTGGTACGGCCGTTGGGCGGCCCCGCCCCTTCCGGGCCGAGGGCCCCGTGCCACCCCCCGCCCGTCACCGCCTCGGTGCGGCGTCGTTACCGTGATCGGTGCGGCGTTCGCCGTCAGGCCGGTGACCAGGGAGGAACGGTGGCCATGCCCCGGATCAGCGCGTTGTTCAGCTACCCGATCAAGGGGTGCGCCGGGGTGCCGCTGAGCACCGCCGCGCTCACCCCGGCGGGGCTGCCCTACGACCGGTCCTGGATGGTGACCGACCCGGCCGGCACCTTCCGCAGCCAGCGCGCCGACCCCCGGCTCGCCCTGGCCCGCCCCTCGCTGACGGAGGACGGCGGCCGGCTCACGCTCCGCGCCGAGGGCCTGGAGCCGGTCGCGTTCGAGGTGGACGCCACCGGGCCAAGCCGGCCCGTCTCGCTCTTCGGGCAGCCGTTCACCGGCATCGACCAGGGGCCCGAGGCCGCCGACTGGTTCACCGAACTCCTGGGCCGCCCGAGCCGGTTGGTGCGGGTCCCGCCCGACCACCGGCGGGTCACCGACGGCCGCACCCCCGGCACCTGCGGCTACGCGGACAGCGGCGCGGTGCTGGTGGCGAGCCTCGCCTCGCTCGCCGAGCTGAACCGGCGGATCGTCGCCGGCGGCGGGCGACCGCTGCCGATGGACCGCTTCCGCCCCAACGTGGTGCTCGACGGCCTGGATCTACCGCACGGCGAGGACGGCCACGCCGCGCTGGAGACGGACACGGCCCGCCTGGAGCACGCCAAACTGGCCATCCGCTGTGCCGTCACGTTGGTCGACCAGCGCGCCGGGGTGCGCGGCGGCCCCGAGCCACTGCGCACCCTTGCCCACTATCGGCGCATGGCGGGCGGCGGGGTCGCCTTCGGCGTCAAGTTCTCCGTCACCCGGTGCGGCACCCTCGCGGTGGGGGACAGGCCCCGGATCACCGCCCTCGACGCGGCGGAGGTCTGACCCGGGAACCTCGACGCCGTGCCCGCTGACATCATGGCCGGATGAACGGACCGAACAGGGACGAACGGCTGGTCGAGGCGATCCGCGTCCGCGCGGCCGGACAGCACCAGCTGGCCAGGGAACAACTGGTCGCGCTGGCCGGCGAGTTCCCCGACGATGTCGAAGTGGCCTTCCACACCGCCTGGGCGCATGATCTGCTGGGCCTGGAGGCAGCGGCCGTGCCCTTCTACGAACGCGCGCTCAGCCAGGAGGGGTTGTCCCCGGAGGACCGTCAGGGCGCCTTGCTGGGCCTCGGCAGCACCTACCGGGTCCTCGGCCGGTACGAGAGCGCCGTGGCCACCCTGCGGCGCGGCGTCGACGAGTTCCCCGACCACGCCGGCCTGCGCACCTTCCTCGCGATGGCCCTCTACAACACCGGCGAGCACCGGGAGTCCACCGGACTGCTGCTCCACCTCCTCGCCACCACCAGCCAGGACCCGACGATCACCGACTACCGGCAGGCCCTCGACCGCTACGCCGACCACCTCGACGAGACCACCGACTGACCGCCGACGCCGGGCTCATCCCCGGCTTGACGGCGCCGGCACACCCTGGACCGGCACCGGCCGCGTTCGCCGGCCGAGCGGGGCGAGGCGCGGCGTCCTGGGGGGCGAGCCGACTGGTTAGGGTGGCCGGATGTCCACCCCCGCGCCCGTGCTCCGCCCCGCCACCCCGGACGATCTGCCGGCCGTCGCGGAGATCTACGCGCACTATGTCGCCCACACCGTGGCCACCTTCGACGAGCAGCCGCCGGCCCTCGACGCCTGGCGCATCCGGCTGGCCGACGCCGGCGAACGAGGGCTCCCGTTCCTGGTGGCCGAGACGGTGGCCGAGACGGCGGGGGAGATCGCGGGGGAGATCGCCGGCTACGCCTACGCGGGGCCCTGGCGGCCCAAGCCCGCCTATCGGCACACCGTCGAGGACAGCGTCTACCTCGCCCCTGGCCGGACCGGGAACGGTCTGGGCGGTCTGCTGCTCGCCGCCCTGATCACCGGCGCGACCGAGGCCGGGGCCCGGCAGATGGTGGCCGTGATCGCCGACGGCGGCGGACGCACCTCCGTCGGACTCCACCGCCGCCTCGGCTTCGCCGAGGTCGGCCGGCTGGTCGGCGTCGGGCACAAGCACGGCCGCTGGGTCGACACCCTGCTGATGCAGCGTCCCCTCGCCGTCGACCGGGCCGCCACCGGATGAGCCGTCCCCGGGGCGCGGCCGGGCCCTGATCCGGTGCATGCCACCGGGACGCGCCTGCCATGCTAGGAGTGGCACCCGCGCACGCGAGGTGCGGATCGACTCCCCGGGGAAGAAGTACACGAAACATGGTGGAACAGGTACGGCCGCTGGCCGACGAGGTGGCCGCGGCGGTCTCCGCCGCGATGGAGAAGACCCTGCCGGCCGAGCTGGCCTCGGCCGACCCGCTGGTGCGCCCCTCCGACCGCGCGGACTTCCAGGCCAACGTCGCACTGTCCATGGCCAAGCGCCTGGGGCAGAACCCGCGCGAGCTGGCCGGCGCGCTCCGTGACCACCTGCTCGCCAACGGTCAGGGCATCGCCTCGGTCGAGGTGTCCGGGCCCGGCTTCCTGAACATCGACCTCACCGACGCCGCCCTGCTGGAGCGGCTGGCCGTCCGGCTGACCGCGCCCCGCCTCGGCGTTCCCGCGTCGCAGTCCGGCGAGTGCGCCGTGATCGACTACTCGGCGCCCAACGTCGCCAAGGAGATGCACGTCGGGCATCTGCGGTCCACCCTGATCGGCGACGCGCTGGTGCGGGTGCTCGGCTATCTCGGCGCCCGGGTGGTGCGGCAGAACCACATCGGCGACTGGGGCACCCAGTTCGGCATGCTGATCCAGTACATCTTCGAGCACCCCGAGGCCAGTTGGCGCAGCGAGGACGCGGATGTCGCCGACGCCGGCACGGGCGGCGCGGTCTCCGCGCTCGACGCGCTCTACCGCGCCTCGCGGCAGGAGTTCGACGCCGACGCCGAGTTCAAGGAGCGCGCCCAGCGGCGGGTCGTCGCCCTCCAGTCGGGCGACGAGGAGACGGTCACCGCCTGGCGGGAGATCGTCGCCGAGTCCGCGCGGGCGTTCCAGCAGGTCTACGAACGGCTCGGGGTGCTGCTCACCCAGGACGACATCGCCGGCGAGTCGTTCTACAACCCCTGGCTGGACGAGGTTGTCGACGAACTGACCGACAAGGGCATCCTTGAGGACAGCGAGGGCGCCAAGGTTGTCTTCTTCGACGACATCAGGGGCCCGGAGGACAAGCCGGTGCCGATGCTGGTGCGCAAGCGGGACGGCGGCTACGGCTACGCCGCCACCGACCTGGCCACCCTCCGCCACAGCGTCCAGGAGCACGGGGCCACCCGCCTCATCTATGTGGTGGACGCCCGGCAGTCGCAGCACTTCGACATGCTGTTCCGCGTCTCCCGGCGGGCCGGCTGGCTCACCGACGAGGTCGAGGCCGTGCACGCCGCCAACGGCACCATCAACGGCCCCGACGGGCGCCCGTTCAAGACCCGCGCCGGCGGCACCGTCCGGCTGGCCGACCTGCTGGACGACGCGCTCGCCCAGGCACGCCAGGTCGTCGCGGAGAAGGACCCGGGGCTGACCCAGGAGGAGCTGGACCAGGTCGCCGAGGTGGCCAGCGTCGGCGCCGTCAAGTACGCCGAGCTGTCCACCTCCCGGGTCAAGGACTACTCCTTCGACGTCTCCCGGATGGTGTCCTTCAACGGCCAGACGGGCGTCTACCTCCAGTACACCCACACCCGGATCGCCTCCATCCTGCGCAAGGCGGAGAGCGTGGAGGGCCCCTCCGCCGCGTTCCACCCCGAGCTGACGCTGGAGCCGGCCGAGCACTCCCTCGGCCTGGCCCTGGACGCCTTCGGCCGCGCGCTCACCGAGGTCGCCGACACCCTGGAGCCGCACCAACTCGCCGGCTACCTCTACAACCTGGCGAAGTCGTTCACCGGCTTCTACGAGTCCTGCCCGGTGCTGAAGGGCGTGGCGCCCGAGGTGCGGGCCAACCGGTTGGCGCTCTGCGAGCTGACCCGGGCGACCCTGGCGCAGGGCCTGGGGCTGCTGGGCATCGCCGCGCCCGACCGGATGTGAGGCGCGGGTGCGGGTCCTGCACGCGGTGACGTTGCACACCCCGAGCCACGCGTTCGGCGGGCCCACCAGGGTCGCCCTCGGCCTGTGCCGCGGGCTCGCCGAACGCGGGGACGACGCCGTTCTGTTGGCGCTCGGGGACGGGTTCCCCGCCGGGCCGCTGCCGCGCGCCGTGGAGGGCGCGCGGGTCAGGCTCCACCGGGCGCGGCATGTGCTGCCCCGCTTCGAGGTCAGCGGGATCACCTCGCCCTCGCTGCTGGCCGGCGCGGCGCGCGCGGTGCGGACCGCCGATCTGGTGCACGTCCACCTGATGCGGGACCTGGTGACGCTGCCCGTGGCGCTGCTGGCGCTGCGCGCCGGCACCCCCCTGGTGTTGCAGACCCACGGCATGATCGACCCGACGGAGAACCGGGTGGCGCGGCTGGTCGACGGTCTTGGCGTGCGGCGGGTGCTGCGCCGCGCGGACACGGTGCTGCACCTCACGGAACGGGAGCGGCGGGAGACGGCGGCCGTGGTGGCGCCGGCGCCCATCGCGCCGGCCCGCCGCCTGGTCAACGGGGTGCCGGCGCGGGAGCGGGCGGCGGCGCCGCAGGGGCCGCCCCGGCTGCTCTATCTGGCCAGGGTGCAGGAGGGGAAGCGGCCGGGGGACTTCGTCGGCGCGATGCCGACGGTGCTCGCCGAGCATCCACAGGCGCGCTTCGTCCTGGCCGGGCCCGACACCGGGGCGCTCCCCGAAACCCTCGCCCGCGCCGAGGAGTTGGGGGTGCGGCACGCGCTGGACGTGGTCGGCGCGCTGGACGGGCCCGAGGTGCTCGACGCGCTGCGCGGCGCGAGCGCCCTGGTGCTCCCTTCGGTCCAGGACGCCTTTCCGCTTTCCGTGCTGGAGGCGATGTCGGTGGGCACGCCCGTGGTGGTCACGGACACGACCGGGCTCGCCCCGGATGTGGCCAGGGCCGGCGCGGGGCGCGTGGTGCCGGCCCGCCCGGGGGGCGAGAACGGCCAGGCCATCGGGCGCGCGGTGCTGGAGCTGCTGGCACCGGCGGCCAGGGAACGGGCGTCCAGGGCCGCCTGGGAGCTGGCGCGCGCGGAGTTCACCCTGGACACGGTGCTCGACCGACTGACCGGGATCTACCGCGAGGTCCTGGCCGCCCGCTGAACCGATGGCCCGCCGGGCGGACCTGCCACGGGCTCACACCTTCGGCTCCGCCTCGCTCCGGAGAGCGCCGCTCGGCGGCTTCGGTCGGGCGCTGTCAGGCGGCTGTTCGGCGGTGGCCGTCTCGCGGGCCTTGAGGCCGATCTGCCAGCGGTAGAAGCTCATCGCGAGGGCGTAGTCGAGGCCGGCGCGGCCGTCGAGGAAACCCCGGCGGTAGAGGTAGGCGTAGCCGAAGGAGAGCAGCGGCTTCAGCGGGGCCCGGTGGAACAGCTGGCCCTGTCGGGTCTTGGCGACCCTGATCTCCTCGCGCACCTCGGGGTGCCGCTCCAGCCAGGCCTCCCAGTCGGAGTAGCGGTTGTGCCGCTCGAACCAGGTGCGGACCGGATCCAGATCCCGGTGCTCGATGGTGACCCGCAGCCGATGCACCGGATCGGCCAACGGCTGGTAGTGGCCCTCCTGTTCGCCCATGCCGGGCGCGGCCAGATCGGCCGGCTCGGGGAAGCGGGCCCGGGTGCGGTCGAGCAGGGCGCGCTTGACGATGGTGTGGCCGTGCCGCAGCCGGCGGCCGGCGAACCAGTAGCCGAGCGGGATGTCGAAGGCGGCCGGGCGCACCCGCCGTCCGGCCAGGAAGATTCGGCGCAGCTCGGCCAGCAGCTCGCCGCTGGGCGTCTCGTCGCCGTCCAGGAAGAGCACCCAGTCGATGTCGGTGCGCACCCGGTCCAGGCACCACTGCTTCTTCTTCGGGTAACCGCCGTCCCAGGTGTAGGAGATGACCTCGGCGCCCTCTGCCTTGGCGAGCTCCCTGGTGTCGTCGTCGCTGTCGGAGTCCACCACGATCACGGCCGCGAAGTGGCCTGTGACCGACCGCACCGTGGAGACGATGTTGGCCGCCTCGTTCTTGGTGGGGATCACGACCGCTATCGGTAGTCGGGTCACGCTGCTCCTATCTCCGTAAGAAGGGCTCGGGCGGACGGGGGGCCGCGCCGCCGACCGGCGGCGGCGCGGCGCTCAACGGGTGGGCGCCAGCAGTTCGGCGTGCTCCGGGCAGAGATGCTCGACGGCGGCCTCGGCCCCCGGGATCTCGCCGGCCTCGACGGCCGGCGCCGCCGCGGCCGGATCGTGGCGGGAGAGATAGCCGAGGCGATCGCAGGCTGCCATCCCCAGATCCAGGATGGCGCCGGGCTCGACCCCGGTGGGGACCCGCTCGGCCAGGTAGTCCCGCTGCTCCTCGGTGAACTCGCCGTCGGGCGGGGCGAGATCCTCGGCGGAGAGGGTCTCATCGGGCACGCCGTCGTCCGCCGACGCCGCCGGGCCCTCGCCGTCCGGAGCCGGATCGGAGGGATCGGACGGGTCAGCCGGCTCGGACGGTGCCGTGGCGGAGGGCTCGGCCGACGCGGTGGCCTCGCCCTCGGGAGCGGCGCCGTCGTCGGACGAACCGCCGCAGGCCGTCAGCGTCGCGAGCAGCAGGGCCACGAGCGGCACCAGGGCACGGGCGGGGGCGCGGCGCATCAGGGCGCTCCGAAGGTCAGCAGCAACTGGGGGCGCACGGCCGTCTGTTGGCTCTCCCGGGCGCGGAGCCACAGGCTGTCCGTGCCCTCGCCGGTGAGCGCCAGGCTCAGCTCCTCGCCGAGGGAGGAGGCTATCTCCGCCGTGTCGAGCGGCGCCGTATAGGAGCCGCCCACCGCCTCGGGGGCGCTGAGCGTGCCCAGCACCTCATCCGCCAGGGCCGGGCGGTTGGCCCAGGTGGTCTCGGCCTCCGACCAGGCTTCGGCGGTGCGCCGCACGGCGAAGTCGTCGGCCGAGCCGGCCGCCGCGTCGTCGCTGACCCGCACGCGCAGCGTCGCGTCCTTGAGCACCGTCCCGGCCGGCGCCTCCGGCAGGGTGAAGGAGAGATAGCTCTCGTAGGGGCTGGAGCCGCGCACCGCGAGCTGTTGGTGGGTGCCGTGGTTGGCGTTGGCCGCCGCGCCGTTGACGTAGGTGTCGGCGTCCGGGGTGAGCTGGGTGAGGGTGTCGGTGGGCTGGGAGGCCGCCGCGTAGTGCGCCGCGATCCTGGCGGCGGGCAGCTGCGGGGCGTAGACGGCCGTCTCGTCCAACAGGCCCTGGTAGTGGTCGCTGCTGGGGCGGTTCGGCCAGCTCTGGAGGCTGTCGCCGCCCGTGCGCCAGTATCCTTCGACCTCCCGGCTGGCGGTGATCGAGGTGTTCACGGCGACCTGCTCGCCGTCCAGATAGAGCCGCATCCCGGCCGGGCCGACGGAGGCCGCCGCGTGGTGCCACTCCCCGTCGTGGTAGCTGTTCTGGCTGATCACCGTGTGGTAGCGGCCGTCGTAGACGCCGAAGGCCACCCGGCCGTCGTTGAGCAGATAGATGTTGTTGTCCCGGTTGGCGCTTGGCTGGAGCGTGCGGTCGCCGAGGCCGATCAGCTTGCCGCCCCTGGTGGTCGTGGTGTTGAACCAGGTCTCCAGGGTGAACTCGCTCATCCCGCCGTAGCGGACGTTCCCGTAGGTGTAGTCGTCGGAGCCGTCGTAGCCGATGGCGGCGGCGCCGGGGCCCGGCACCGCGGGCGGGGTGGCGCCGCGCTGGGGGCCGCCCCGGTGCACGCCGCCCGAGTCGTTCCCCGAGGAGTCGGAGGCGAAGTTGTTCGCCGGCTCGTCGTACCGCCAGTAGAGGAGCGGATCGTCCGCCAACACGGCCTCCACATAGGGCTGTTCGCCACTGGCCGTGGTCACGGAGACCGGCGCGGAGAGCGCGCTGGTGTTGCCGGCGCCGTCCGTGGCCGTGACGCGGTAGCTGTGGCTCAGGCCCGGGCTGGTGTCCGTGTCGGTGAAGCTGAGCTGCGGGCGGCGCCAGGGCACGGACGACTCCCGCACCGTGTGGATGGGCGTCGCCCGGCCGTCCCGGTAGACCTGGTAGGTGAGCAGGCTGTCGTCCAGATCGACACTGGCGCGCCAGCGCAGCTCGACCTCCCCGGCCGCCGTGGACACGGCGTGCGCCTCGGGGACCGTGGGCGCGCCGATGTCCGGCTCGGAGGCGAACCGCGTCAGCCCCCACTGCGGCTGGCCGTTGACCGTGGTGAAGCCGCCGCCCACCCACAGGAAGTCCCGCTCGTCCTCGGGGTGGTCGGTGACCACGGCGAGGGCGCGGGGCCCGAGCTGCTCGCCGAGGCCGTCGTTGGTGTTGGGGAACCAGCCCAGCAGCGCGGGGTCGTCCACGCCCTGCCCGAAGAGGTGGTAGCGCTCCTGGTTGGGGAACTCGCCCATGCTGGAGCAGTCGTGCGCGTGGTGGGCGCTGTAGAGGACCTCCTGATGGACGGCCACGGCCTGGGTGGCGCCCAGGCAGGTGTCCCGCCAGCGTTCCTCGAAGGTGTCCAGATCGAGCGCGATCCGGCCGTCGAAGACGCCGCCGCCGGTGCCCTCGTTGCCGGTGTAGAAGCCGTCGGCGTCCACCTCGATGGCCTGCACGGTGGAGCGGGGGTCGATGAAGCCGTCCGAGTAGGCGTGGGCGATCGAGCCGGTGGCCGCGCTGACCACGGCGAGGGCGTGCGACCTGGTGCCGTTGACCGTGAAGAAGTCCCCGCCGAGCAGCACATGCTCGCCGTCGGGGGTGACCCGGACGGCCTTGCCCGCCTCGTCGGCGTCGGCGCGCCAGCCCAGCACCTGGCCGGCGGCGTCGACCGCGCCGAACTTCGCTCGCGGCTGACCGCTCAACTGGCCGAAGTCGCCCCCGAGATAGACCGTGTCGTCGGTGGCCGTGAGCGCGCGGACGATGCCGTTGGCCGCCACGGGGAAGGGCTTGCGGGCGCAGCCGGGAAGCTCGAAGGCGGCCACGCTTGAGGCGCCGGCGCCGGCCACCGTGCCGAAGGTGCCGCCGGCGTAGAGGGTGGAGCCGTCGGGGGAGACGGCCAGGGCGCGCACCGAGGCGCTGCCCGAGCCGACCGTGAACGCCAGGGAGCAGTCGGCGACGGGCGCTCCGGTGGCGGCGTCCAGCGCGACGAAGTTCACCGCCGGCTGCTCCTGGGTGCCCGAGCCGGCTCCCGGCGGCCTGACGGTGGAGAAGGTGCCGCCGACATAGACCACACCGTCGGACTCGGCCAGCGCGTAGACGATGCCGTTGGTCTGCCAGGTGGGCAGCTCGTCGGCCGTGATGGCGACCGGGGGCGTGACGGCGCCGGCGCCACCGGAGACGGCGCCCTGCGTCAACAGGCCGGCGCCCAGCGCCAGCGCTGCCCCCACCGCCACGGCCCGCCGCGAGCGGCGCCCGCGGTGCCGGGCGGACGCGCCGCCCGAGCGGCCCGACGTGCGTGCGTACCACGCGATCCGCGACGGCCGCGAACGATGCGTCAGTCGACGCCAACCACCCCTGAGACTCACCTAAGTCGCCCCTTTCACAACCACGTCCCCCATACTCCTTCACGGCACTGACACTCGACAGCCGAAAGGGGCTTTGCCCGGGTACTGGACCCCTGGGACAGGGCGCACGTTGTCGGCGCACGGTGGTGCGAAGGGCGCATTCAGCCTCATGCGCCCCGCGGTTCACGCCCCACCGCTCGTCTCCCGAGTGCCTCGGCGGTCCCACCAGACCCTCCAATCCCGGCGGCCCCACCGCCCCCCGGTGCCCTCGGTCTCACCGGTCGACCCGCACCCTGCTGCCGCTCAACTCCGCTGCCAGCACCTCGACATCGGCGGCGACCATCAGCTCGGCCAGCTCCCGCCAGTGGGTACGGGGCCGCCAGTCGAGCAGCTCGGCCGCCTTGCTCGGGTCGCCGATGAGCGCGTCGACCTCGCTGGGCCGCTCGTACTTCGGGTCGAAGCGGACATGTTCCTCCCAGTTAAGGCCGCCGGCGGCGAACGCCGCGTGGAGGAAGTCCCGCACGCTGGCCGCCACTCCGGTGGCCACCACGTAGTCGTCGGGCGTCTCCCGCTGGAGCATCAGCCACATCGCCTCGACATACTCGGGCGCGTAGCCCCAGTCCCGAACCGCGTCCAGATTGCCCAGATAGAGGCGGTCCTGGAGCCCCGCCCTGATCCTGGCGACGGCGCGGGTGATCTTCCGGGTGACGAAGGTCTCGCCCCGGCGCGGCGACTCGTGGTTGAAGAGAATGCCGTTCACCGCGAACAGGCCGTACGCCTCCCGGTAGTTGACGGCCGACCAGTAGCCGTAGACCTTGGCGCAGCCATAGGGGCTGCGCGGATGGAACGGGGTTCCCTCATGCTGGGGTGGCGGCGCCGCGCCGAACATCTCCGACGAGGACGCCTGGTAGAGCCGGGTGTCGATGCCGCTGGCCCGGACCGCCTCCAACAGCCGCAGGGTGCCGAGCCCGGTGGCGTCGGCCGTGTACAGCGGCGCGTCGAAGGAGACCCGCACATGCGACTGGGCACCCAGGTTGTACATCTCGTCCGGGCGAATCTCCCGCAGCAGATTGACGAGGGCGACGCCATCCGTCAGATCCGCGTGGTGCAGCACCAGGGTGCGCTCGGGGTGCTGCGGGCCCTGGTAGATATGGTCGATCCGCTCGGTGTTGAACGACGACGAGCGACGCAACAAGCCGTGCACCGTGTACCCCTTGGCCAGCAGCAGCTCGGCCAGATACGAGCCGTCCTGCCCGGTGATTCCGCTGATCAACGCCGTCTTGGGCATGGTGCGCCCTCTCTCGTTGGTGTCTTCGGCCGAGTCGGCCCGAACGGCCCCTCGGGACCGGTCGCGCGGTGCGACCGCCTCGGCACTGTCAGTGCCGCCTGGCAGAATCCCGTGGCATGGAAACGCTGTTGCCGCCGAACGCGCGGATCTTCGTCGCCGGGCACCGCGGGTTGGCCGGCTCCGCCATCGCCGCCGAGCTGGCGGGCGCCGGCCATGAGGTGATCACCAGGACCAGGGAGCTGTTGGATCTCCGCGACGCGGAGGCGACGGAGAGCTTCCTGCGCGCCACCCGGCCGGACGCGGTGGTGCTGGCCGCCGCCCGGGTGGGCGGCATCATGGCCAACGCCATGGAGCCGGTGGCCTTCATCGAGGACAACCTCCGCATCCAGCTGAGCGTCATCGCCGGCGCCCACGCGGCGGACGTCAACCGGCTGCTCTTCCTCGGCTCCTCCTGCATCTACCCGCGGCTGGCGCCCCAGCCGATCCCCGAGGAGGCGTTGCTCACCGGCCCGTTGGAGCCGACCAACGAGCCCTACGCCCTGGCCAAGATCGCCGGCATATCCCAACTGCGCTCCTACCGCAGGCAGTACGGCCGCTCCTATGTGGCCGCCATGCCCACCAACCTCTACGGCCCGGGGGACAACTTCGACCCGCGCACCGCCCATGTGCTGCCCGCCCTGTTGCGCCGGTTGGACGAGGCCAGGCGGGACGGGCGCGATGAGGTGACGCTCTGGGGCAGCGGCACGCCGCGCCGCGAGTTCCTGCACAGCCGGGATCTGGCCCGTGCCTGCCTGCTGATGCTGCGCGTCTACGACGAGGAGTTGCCGCTCAACGTGGGCTGTGGCGCCGATCTGTCGATCGCCGAGTTGGCCGACGCGATCGCCTCGGTGGTCGGCTTCCGGGGCCGGATCGGCTGGGACACCGGGAAACCGGACGGCACCCCGCGCAAGTTGCTGGACATATCCCGGCTGCGCGCGCTGGGCTTCGAGCCCCACGTCCCGCTGGCCGACGGCCTGGCCGACACCTATGCCTGGTGGCGGGAGCGGCCCGCCGGATGAACGTGCCATCAGTAGGCGCCCCGCCCGTTGACCACCGCGCGGACGGTGCGCGCCAGCACATCCAGATCGCCGGTCAGGGTCCAGTTGTCGGTGTAGGACAGGTCCAGCGCCAGCCCCTCGTCCCAGGACAGCTCGGAGCGCCCGCCCACCTGCCAGGGCCCGGTCAGCCCGGGTTTGACGCGCAGCCGCCGCAGCTCGACCGCGCTGTAGCGGGCCACCTCGTCCGGCAGCGGGGGCCGGGGCCCGACGAGCGCCATCTCGCCACGCACCACGTTGACCAGCTGGGGGAGTTCGTCCAGCGAGGTGCGCCGCAGCAGGCGGCCCACGCGGGTGATCCTGGGGTCGGAGCGGATCTTGAAGAGTGGCGTCGCGGCGTGCTCGTTGGCCGCCTCAAGCGCCGGCCGGTGGCGCTCCGCGTCGGGCACCATGGTCCGGAACTTCCACAGCGTGAACGGTGTGCCCCGGTGGCCGATGCGGGTCTGCCGATAGAGCACGGGCCCCTTGGAGTCCCACCGCACGGCCAGTGCCAGCAGCGCCAACAGCGGGGCGAGCAGGACCAGCGCCCCCGCCGCCACCACCCGGTCCGCGGCGGATTTGACGGTGGTCCTGGTGCCCGAGCGCGGCGGCGGGGCGACATGGAGCAGATTGAGCCCGGCGGCGCTGGTCAGCGTCAGCCGGTGGCGTGCCACCTCGGTCAGTCCCGAGGCGACGACCAGGCTGAGCCCGGCGTCCTGCACCGACCAGCTGAGCCGGCGCAGCCGCTCCCCGGCCAGCCGGGCGCCAGGCACGAGAAGCACCAGGTCGGCGCACTGCTGGCGGGCGGCGGCGAGTACGCGGGAGCCGTCGGTGCCGGCCGGGATGAGATCGGGGATGTCGGGGTCCGGCGCCGGCGCCTGGAGCGGCAGCCGCGCCAACGGCGTCACCCCGCTGGTGAGTTCGCCGGGGCCGAGCAGCACGGCGCCGACCGTCACATAGGCGTGGTCGGTTCCCGCGGCCAGCCGCGCCGTCACCAGGTCGACCGTGTTCGGCTCGCCCACCACCAGCACCCGGCGCACGGCCTGCGCCTGGTGGCGCTGTCCGGTCAGGTGCCGGTGCAGTCCGGCGGCGGTCAGTCCCGTCACCAACGGGGCCCAGACCAGCGCCAGCAGCGCCGCCGACACCTCGGAGCTCTCCCCGGTCAGGGCCCGTGCCACGGCCAACAGGCCGAGCAGCGACAGCCAGTCGCGGGCGGAGGCGAGGAGCCCCCGGCTCTCGCCCAGGCCATGGCGTCGATAGCGGTGGTGCGCCGCGCGTAACCCCAGCCACCCCAGGGTGGCGACCAACGCCGAGGCCAGCGGGCGCGGTTGGGCGGTGAGGTGGTAGACCAGCAGGACCGGCACGAGGACGCCGAGCGTGTCGGCGGTCAGCGCGACCGGCGCGTACCAGCGTGCCGTACCCGGCGGCGACGCCGTGCGACCGGCGGCGACCCGCGGTCTTCGTGCGGCTCCGGAGCGTGAGATGTCTGGATGGCGCATATCCCCCCCGAACGGTGATGTGAGCGGCGCCGGGCGACGAACGACGGGACCGACGAACGACGGGCCGGGCGATCGAGGTGAGTGAGGCGAGGGACCGTGCGGATGACACGGACGGGCGAAGGCGGGGCTCCTACGAGCGGAGGCGGGGCTCCTACGAGCGAAGCGGGGCTACTACGAGCGAAGCGGGGCTACATCGAGCGACAGCGGACTACAGCGCGAAGGCGCGTCCTCATCTCCCCGTGAGTGCGCGCCCTTGCCGCAGAAAAGGCTAGGGCATCGCACCGCCGTTTGCCCGCGGTTCGCCGGAACTTCCCGCCGACCACGGCGCGCGCCGGCCGCCGTTCACCTGGCTCAGTCGTGCGCGGGAGGGCCGGGGCGCGCCGGGCGTTCGGGGACGATCAGCGGGGCGTCGGTGTCCGGGTCCCGCAGCACCCGCACCGGATGCTGGTACACCTCGCTCAACAGCCCCTCGGTGAACACCTCGTCGGGGGTGCCGGTGGCGGCGAGCAGCCCGTCGTGCAGCACGGCGGTGCGGTCGGCCCAGGCGGCGGCCAGGCCCAGGTCGTGCAGGACCACCACCACTCCGCGTCCCACGGCGGCCCGCTCGCGGCAGATCCGCAGCACCTGCTCCTGGTGGCGCAGGTCGAGCGCGGCGGTCGGCTCGTCGAGCAGCAGCAGCGCGGTGCGCTGCGCCAGGACCCGGGCCAGCGCGACCCGGGCGCGCTCCCCGCCGGAGAGCGCGGCGAACGGTCGGTCGGCGAAGGGCAGGACCTCGGTCAGGTCCATCGCCTCGGCGACCGCCTCGTCGTCCTCGTCCTCCGCCTCGGTGCCCACCCATGGCGCGCGGCCCATCCGGACCACCTCGGTCACGGTGAACGGGAAGGACAGCGTGGCGGCCTGCGGCAACACGGCGCGGCGCAGCGCCAGTTCACGCGGCGTCCAGTCGGCGGTCGGCCGTCCGTCGATCAGCAGCTCGCCGTCCGAGGGCGTCAGGTCGGCGGCCAGGGCGGCCAGCAGCGTGGACTTGCCCGCGCCGTTCGGGCCGACCAGCGCCAGCACCTCGCCGGCCCGCACGGTCAGGTCGATGTCGCGCAGCACCTGGCGCTCGCCCAGCGACACGGCCAGCCCGGCCACCTCGGCCAGCACCGCGCCCACGGCCGGTTCGGTTGGCCGTTCGACGATCCGGGAACGGAACCTGATCACGCCCAACCTCCCTGGCGACGGCGGGTTCTGCGGAGCAGCCAGAAGAAGAAGGGGCTGCCGATCAGCGCGGTCAGCACGCCGAGCGGCAGCTCGGCCGGCGCGGCGGCGGTGCGTGCCACCAGGTCGGCGCCGAGCAGCACCAGGGCGCCGCCCAGCGCGCTGCCCGGCAGCAGGAAGCGGTGCCCGGGGCCGGCGACCATGCGCAGCAGATGCGGGACCAGCAGCCCCACGAAGGTGACGATTCCGGCCATGGACACGGCCGCCGCCGTCAACAGCGCGGTGACCAGGATCAGCGTCACCCGCAGCCGCTCCACGTCCACGCCCAGGTGCCGGGCCGGCCGTTCGCCCAGCGCCAGCAGGTCGAGGCGGCGCGCGTACCAGGGGGCGACCACCAGGCCGACGAGCGCGCAGGGCAGCACGGCCAGCACCTTGGGCCAGGTGGCCTGGGCCAGCGAGCCCAACTGCCAGAAGGTGATCTCGGAGATCTGCGCGTTGTCGGCGAAGAAGATGAACAGACCGATCAGGGCGCCGGCGAAGGCGTTCACCGCGATGCCGGTCAGGATCAGCGTGACCACTTCCGTGCGGCCGTCCGATCGGGAGAGGACATAGACCAACATCACCGTGCCAAGGCCGGCGATAAAGGCAAACACGGTGATCGTCCAGTTGCCCAGGAAGTCAAGGCCGAAAGCGATCGCCGCCACCGCGCCCACCGCGGCGCCCGAGGAGATCCCGATCACCCCCGGCTCGGCCAGCGGGTTGCCGAAGACGCCCTGCATCAGCGCGCCAGCGCACCCCAACGAGGCACCCACCAGCAGCGCCAACACCACGCGCGGCATACGCGCGTTCCACAGCACGCTCTCGCCGACCTGGTCCAGCGGCTCGCCGCCGAGACCGACCCGGTGCAGCACGGAGTCGATCACATCGCCCAGCGGGATGGCGTAGGCGCCGGTGGCCACGGCGACCAGCGCGAGCACCACCAGGGCCCCGCTCAACCCCACCGTCAGCGCGGTGATGCGCCCCACCCGCCCGGAGCGTGGCACCCGCGGCTTCTCGGCCCGGCCCGCCGGCCCGGACGGCGCGCCCCGTTCGACCGCGGTCGGCGCGGTCACGCCGCCGGGCCTTCGTCGTGGATCTGTTCGGCGAGCGAGGCGAGCACCGCGTCCGTGCGCGGCCCGTAGTTCAGCAGCACGCCGTCGTCGACGGAGGCCACCCTGCGGTTCATCCCGGCCGGGGTCTGCGCGATCCCGGGGATCTCCACGAGGCCGTCGACCCCACCGACCGATTCGAGCCCCTTGGTCATCACGAGGATCACATCGGGCGCGGCGGCGGCCAGCGCCTCGCTGGTGATCGGCGTGAAGTCCTTGTCGAGCCCCGACTCCTGGCCCGCGTCCACGCCGCCGGCCGCCTCGATCAGCGAGACCGCGCCCGACTCGGCGCCGCCCAGCAGATACACCGAGGCGCTGCCCCGCAGGTAGAGGAACGCGACACGCGGCCGGTCCCCTTCCGTCGGCAGCTCGGCGCGGACCGCCTCGATCCGCTCGTCCGTGCGGGTCGCCAGCGCCTCGCCGGCCTCGGGGACGCCCAACGCCTCGGCCACCGCCTGGATTCGGCGGTTGACGTCGTCGAGTTCGAGCGCGGGTTCCAGGACCACCAGCGGCACGCCGGCGGCGCGGATCTGGTCGATGGCCTCGTCGGGCCCGGTGGTGGACTCGGCCAGCACCAGATCGGGGCGCATGGAGAGCACGCCCTCGGCCGAGACGTCATGCCCCCTGGTCACCACCGGGAGGTCGGCGGCCTGTTCGAAGGTGGCCGAGACGTCGCGGGCCACGACCCGGTCGCCGTGCCCCAGGCTGAAGACGAGCTCGGCCAGCGACCCGGAGAGCGGCACCACCTTGTCGATGGCCGTCACGGTGACCTCGTTGCCGTCGGCGGACTCCACCGTCACCGGCAACGTCGGCTCGGCCGGCGGCCCTTCGAGCGGCTCCACCCGGTCCGGCGTCCGCGCCGGCGCGTCGTCCGCGTCGTTCCCGCCGCCCTTGGCGTCGCCGCCGCAGCCGGTGACGGTCAGGGCCAGCGCCAGCAGGGCCGCCCATGTGCTGAGCAGTCGTCCGGATCGAAGGGCCACCGTGCGTCCGCCTTTCTGGCTGTTGTGGTGGGCGGGTTGGGGTGAGGGGGTACCACCCGAGCCCGGGAGTAGCTTAGGTTAGCCTAACCTGGCTAATTGATCCCGGGTTGCCCTAGGAGGACGTTCGATGCTGCCCACGATGCCGCGCAAAGCCGCATTCATGCTGCTGGCCATCCTCCTCTCCCTGGCCCTGATGCCCGGCACCGCTCTCGCCGCGCACGCCGCCGCCGAGCGTCCGGTGGCCGGCGGACGGTTGGACTGGGGGATCAAGACCTCGTTCCAGACCTATATCACCGGCCCGATAGCCAGCGGGAGTTGGAGCCTGTCCGGCGGCGCCGCCACGGTGGGGCAGAACCAGTTCCGGTTCCACTCGGCCAACGGGGGCTACGACCCCGACAGCGGCACGCTCGACGCCGCGTACAGCGGGGGCGTTCACTTTGTCGGCCACCAGAAGGACGACGGCAGCTATGAACTGGACCTCACCATCAGCAACCCGTCACTGTCGATATCGGGCCAGAGCGGGACGCTCTTCGCGGACATGCGCTCCAAGGAACGCGGCACGGGACAGGTCACCGAGAGCAGCCAGGTGCCGCTGGCCTCGCTGGATCTGAGCGGCGTCGACCTGCGCGGCGGCACCCAGATCGCGGTCACCGGCGTGCCCGCCACCCTCACCGGCGAGGGCGCCACCGCCTTCGCCGGCTACTACCAGGCCGGCGACCCGCTGGACCCGGTGAGCTTCACCGCCGACAGCCAGGAGCCCACGGAGCCGGAACCCGACCCCGAGCCCGAGCCCGACGACACCGACAACGACGGCGCGGACGAGGACGAGGACGAGAACCCGGACGCCGCGGCCGAACTCGCCGACGGAGCGGTGGACTGGGGAGTGCGGCGCACCTTCCGCGAGTACGTCACAGGCCCGATCGCCGAGGGCGCCTGGGAGCTGACCGACGGTGCCCAGGACGGCGGCGCGCTCTTCCGCTTCGGCGCGGGCGAGGGCACCGTCGACCCCGAGGCCGGCACCGCCGAGGCCGCGTTCACCGGCGCGGTCCGGTTCACCGGCACCGATCTCGACCTGAGCCTCGGCACGTTGCGGGTCACCGTCGCCGACGGCGTCGGCACCCTCCACGCGGATGTCACCAACGCCGGTGAGACCGCCGACGACCAGCCGTTGATCACCTTCGCCGCCGAGGACCTCACCCCGGAGGACGGCCTGGTGCTGCTCGCCGAGGTGCCGGCCGAGCTGACGGAGGAGGGCTCCGCCGCCTTCGGCGGCCTCTACCCGGCCGGCACCGCCATGGACCCGCTGACGTTGGCGCTGGCCGTGGCCGACGGCGCCGAACTGCCGCCGCTGCCCGACCTGGGCGCCGAGCCCTCGGCGCCCGCCGAGCCCGCCGCCGACCCCGAGCCGGCCGCCGAACCCGAGGCCACGTCCTCAGGGGACGGCGGCAGCAACACCCCCACCCTGATCGCGACCGGAGCGGGCGCCCTGCTGGCCCTCGCCGCCGCCGCGTACTGGTTCACGCGCCGCAACCGCCGCGCCGCCCCCACAGCCGAACCGGCTGACTCGTCAGCCACATCCGAGAACTCCGAGGAGACACCGCGCTCATGACCCCGCCCACGATCCCGGCCACGGCCGACAGACCTCACAGGACCCGCGCGGCGCGCGGGGGCGTGACCATGCTCACCGTGGCCTGCGCGACGGTGCTCGGCGTCACCGCCCTCGCCGGCCCGGCGGCGGCGGACGACACCCGCCCGGCGCAGGTCATCGACCTGGTCGACGGCACCCTCGACTGGGGTGTCAAGGACTCCTTCCGCCGCTACATCACCGGCCCCATCGCCGGCGGTTCCATCGACCTCGCCGACGGCGCCGAGACCACCGACACCGGTTTCCGCTTCACCGGCGGCACCGGCAGCTACGACCTGACCACGCATGGCGTCGACACCGCGTTCGACGGCAGCGTCCACTTCACCGGCCACCACGGTGAACTCGACCTGAGACTTGCCGATCTGAAGGTCGTGACCGAGGGCACCACCGGTGCCATCGTCGCCGATGTCACCGTCGCCGGTCAGACCACGGAGGACGTCGAGTTCGCCGCGCTGGACCTCAGCGGCGCGACGCGCGGCTCCGGCGAGGACGGCGCGATGGTGTTCGCCGACATCCCCGCCACCCTCACCGCCGACGGCGCCACCGCCTTCGAGTACAACGGCAGCCCGATGTACGCCGAGGGCACCGAGCTGGACCCGGCGACCCTCTCCGTCACCCCCGACAGCGGCGATCCCGGCACCGACCCCGGCACGGACCCGGGCACCGACCCCGGCACGGACCCGGGCACCGATCCGGGCACCGACCCCGGCACCGATCCGGGCACGGACCCCGGCACGGATCCGGCGGACGTGCCGGGCACGGTGGTGGACGGGCAGCTGGACTGGGGCGTCAAGGAGTCCTTCCGCACCTACGTCACCGGGCCCATCGCCAACGGCGAGGTCGAACTCTCCGGCGGCGCCACCGAGTTGGTCGACGGCTACCGTTTCCCCGACGGCAGCGGCCAGTTGGACGCCGAGGCCGAGACGCTGGACACCTCCTTCGCCGGCGGCGTCCGCTTCACCGGCCACGACGGTGCCCTGGACCTCCAGTTCAGCGATCTGGCCGTCGAGATCAACGGCGCCGAGGGCGAGTTGCTCGCCGATGTGTCCTCCAAGGACCGGGAGACCGGTGAGGTCAGCGAGTACGACGACATCATCGTCGCCGAGTTCGAGGTGCCGGCCGACGCGCTGAACCCCGAGGACGACGTGCTGACGCTCTCCGGGCTGCCCGCCTACCTCACCGCCGACGGCGCCCAGGCGTTCGCCGGCTTCTACGAGGAGGGCGACGAACTCGACCCGGTCAACTTCTCGTTGGCGCTCAGCGACGACGCCCAGCTCCCCGGCGGCAACGGCCCGGGCGGCGGTGACGGCAACGGTTCGAGCGGCGGCCCCGGCCCGCAGGGCGGTGCCTCGGGCGGCGCCCTGGCCGCGACCGGCGCGGGCGAGACGCAACTCGCGCTCTTCGCCGGCGCCGGCGTGCTCCTCCTGGCGGGAGCCGCCACCGTGGGCCTCTCCCGCAACCGGCTGCGTCACCAGGTCTGACGGGCCCGACAGAGAAGGAGAGCCGACGCCGGCGGCTGGGCCCCACCTCGGGGGGAGGGCCCAGCCGCCGGCGTCCGTTCACGGGCTGGGCCGCCCGTTCCGGCGGGCGAGATGAACGGTGAGGTCCGCGTCGATCGCCACCGTCTCGGGCAGCACCCGCGCGATCTCGTCGAGCGCCCGCTCGCGCTTGGCCGGCGGCAGCACCAGATAGGCCGAGACGGTCGAGAGATGGCCGACCCAGTCGTCAGCGGTCATCGTCAATCGCCGTTCGATCAGGGACTGCTGCACATCGGAGAACCACGGGGATCGCAGCAGCTCCGTGCCCGGCCACTGCATCAGCTCCTCCGGGGGCGTCCCGTCCGGCGACGGCACCTCGTCGCTCGCCAGATACGGCGACCGCGCCGCCAGGACCGCCTCCTCGACGGCCGGGTCCGCCAACCGGACGGGCCCGCCGAACGACGCGAACACGCCACCGGGAGCCAGCAGTTCGGCCATCCGCGCCCACCGCCCCTCGGGGGCCGTCCAGTGCAGCGCCGCCGCCGCGTAGACCAGCCCGTACCGCTCATCCGTCGGCAGCTCCTCGAACGCGGCCCGCACCGTGCGGACCGTCGCGGGGACATGCCGACGCAGCGCGGCGAGCATGGACTCGTCCGGCTCCGTCGCCGTGACCGCGAGCCCCCGGCCGGCGAACAACCGGGTCGCCTTCCCCGTTCCCGCGCCGATCTCCAGCACGGTCCGCACCGGCCGGCCCGCATAGGCCAGCACCACCCCGGCGAGCTCCTCCGGATACCCGGGCCGGAACCGCTCGTACGCTTCCGCCATCACTCCGAAACTCAACGCGCGACCAGGCATGCCGTGCATCCTGACACGGACCGCGCCGCTTCCGGCGCGCGATGGTGCTCAGTCCGGCTCGGTCCAACGCTGCTCGGCGACCGTGTCCGCCAGCACCGCGCCGAACGCCGCCACCGGCTCGGCCGGCGGCGAGGTGCCGTAGACGGCGAGCGAGACCCGCCGGGTCTCGTCCGACAGCCGCTCCACCCGCACCCGCTCGTTCCGGTGCGCCGCCAGCGTCAGCCCCGGCAGCACGCTCACCCCCAGACCCGCCGCCACCAGCGACTGGACCGCCACATAGTCGTCCGTCTCGAAGGTGATCCGAGGGGTGAACCCGGCCCGCTCGCATATCGAGACCAGATGCGCCCGGCACCGCTCGCAGCCGGCGATCCAGCTCTTGTCGGCGTGCCGGGCCAACTCCCCTGGCGTGGCCGCCGGTTCGCAGTCGGCCGGGGTCACGAGAAAGAGGGGCTCCCGCATCAGCGGCACCAGCGTGGTGTTGCGCTGGTCACCGGCCGGCGGCTCGTCATGGGCGAAGACCAGCGCGGCGTCCACATCGGCGTTGCGCAGCGCGGTCAACGCGGCCGGCGGCTCCGCCTCCGTCAACGCCAGCTCGACGCCCGGGTGTTCGGCCGCCAACCGGGCCACGGCCGGCGGCACCAGGGTGGCCAGCGACGAGGGGAACGCCGCCAGCCGCACCCGCCCCGTGCGCAGCCCGGCGTGCGCGGCCACCTCGGCCCGCGCCGACTCCACCCGCCCCAGGATCTCCTCCGCCCGCGCCACCAGCAGCCGGCCCGCGTCCGTCAGCAGCACCCCGCGCCCCGCCCGGCGCACCAGCACCACACCCACCTCGGCCTCCAGCCTCGCCAGGTGGTGGCTCACCGAGGGCTGGGCATAGTGCAGCGCCTCGGCCGCCCCCGTGACCGAGCCCTCCCTGGCCACCGCGACCAGCACCCGCAGCCGGGTCAGATTCCACATACCCGCAGGGTAGGCACAACCCATAGATCAGATCTATGGAAGCAGAGAAATTCAGCATTGGAGCTATGTGTCCCCTTCGTGGGACAGTGCCGACATGCGCCCGCCGACCATCTCCGACGCGCTGGCCGCCCGCCACACCCTCGCCGGTCAGCTGCCCCCCACCCCCATGTGGAACTATCCGGCCCTCGACGCGAGCGTCGGAGCCGAGGTCCTGGTCAAACACGAGAACGTGCAGCCCACCGGTGCCTTCAAGGTGCGCGGCGGGCTGACCCTGCTCGCCGGACTGGACGCGGACGAACGCGCGGCCGGCATCGTCGGCTACTCCACGGGCAACCATGCCCAGTCACTGGCCTACGCGGCCAAGCGGTACGGGGTGCCCTGCACCATCGTGATGCCCACCGACCCCAACCCGACCAAGGCCGCCGCGGTGCGCGCGCTGGGCGCCGAGCTGATCGAGGCCGGCCGGGACATGACCGAGGCCGCCGAGCGGGCCCGGGGGATCGCCGAGGAGCGCGGCAGCCGGCTGGTCAGCGCGGCCGACGAGCCGGCGCTGGTCGCCGGCGTCGCCACCACCTATCTGGAGATCTTCGAACAGGCGCCCGATCTGGACGCGGTCGTGGTGCCGGTCGGCGGCGGCAGCGGCGCGGCGGCGGCCTGCCTGGTCGCGGCGGCGCTGGCGCCCCGCTGCCGGGTGATCGCCGTCCAGTCCGCCGCCTCCCCGGCCGCCCACGACTCCTGGCGCGCCGGCACCCTGCTCAGCCGCCCCAACCGCACCCGCGCCGAGGGCCTGGCGATCGGCAGCGGCTTCGCCCTCACCCAGGGCTTCCTCCGGTCCCACCTCGCCGATTTCCTGCTGGTCGACGACGCGACCATCGGCGCGGCGCAGTGGCTCCTGCTCCGCGACGCCCACACCCTCGCCGAGGGCGCCGGCGCGGCCGGTCTTGCCGCCCTGATCGCCCACCCCACCGTCTTCACGGACCAACGCGTCGCCGTCGTCTGCACCGGCGCCAACGCGAGCGAACACGAACTCCGCACCCTGCCCCTGGCCACGGCGGCCTGACGGCGCGCGCTCCGCTCAGGCGAGCGGCACCCGCCGGAGCGCCGCCCTGATCGTCTCGGCGGGATCGGGCACGGCCACGCCGAGCTGGCGCAGCCAGGAGACCACCTGCGTGAGGGAGGTCTCCCGTTCCAGGGCGGCGTGGTGGAGGTAGTGGAGCGGGAAGTGGCCGGGCTCGGGGGGTTCGTACTCCTCCAACTCGTGGGCCCGGAGGAGATCCAGGGCATCGATGAATGTGAGGCCCCGCGGAAGATCCTCGCGGGACGTTCCCACGCCATAGGCCTTCAGCCGTCCGGCGATCTCCCGTGGTGTCGCGCCCAACTCGCGTGACGCCAGGAGGACGCGGTTGAACGGAACCGGTTCGTCGGTGGGGAGGCGCCACCAGATGAAGGGGCCGGAGCCGCTCAGAATCTCCCGATCCAGGCGGCTCGGGTAGTCAGGCACCCGCAACGGGATGTCGAACCCGTAGTCCCGCAGGCGGCTCAGCTTGTGGCGCAGTTCCTCCAGGTCAGCCGTCTTCTCGACGACGGCATCGTAGGAGAGGGGCCCGGGAGGGCGCGCGGGAGCCTCGGCTGACTCGTCATACAGGTACGGCAGGTCGGCGGGGCTCGCATCGGCCGGCGGTGGCACCGAGGGCGCAAAGCCCAGTTCGGCCAGCTGCTCCACTACCTGACCCACCGGGAGTTGGAGGGTCTCCGCTGCTCGGAGCACGGCTTCGGGGACCACCCGTTCCCCCGGGGCCAACCAGGGAGGCCGCCCGTCTCCGTCCTGGCTCAGCAGCACCGTCATGGCCGGGGCAGGACGGTGTGGCAGCGGGCCCTGGTCTATCTGCAGCCCATAGGCCGCGAGCCGTCGGCGGACCTCCGGCACAGGTAGGTCGAAGGCCCGACTCACGTTCGCCACATGGCCCAGAGAGACAGGCACTTGGGGGTCGAGACAGCCGAGGGAGGAGTTGGCGGGGTCCTTCCACAGCAGTCCATCGCCCTCCAGGGCGGCATGGGCGACTCGCACGTCCTCGTCCGTTACCAGGACCCCGAACTCCC
This sequence comes from Streptomyces profundus, assembly GCF_020740535.1. Taxonomy (NCBI): domain Bacteria; kingdom Bacillati; phylum Actinomycetota; class Actinomycetes; order Kitasatosporales; family Streptomycetaceae; genus Streptomyces; species Streptomyces profundus. Next base: position 1,362,680 of record NZ_CP082362.1, on the reverse strand, counting down.
TGAGCCGGGCGGCCACCACGGCCGGGCTCTTCTCGGCGTCCCGAGCCGCTGCGAGCAGGTCGCTCGCGGGGAACGGTTCGCCCGGCGCGGGGAGGGAGGTGTTGACGAACCCCCTGGCCAGCTCCCCGGTAAGGGGCGCCGCCGCTGACCAGCGTTGGGGTTCGGTCTTGACAAGTCCCAGAGCCAGCAGTCGCCGTGCGATGACCGGCGGGGTCGACCTCAGCGTCTCGCTGATCCCTGCCAGTTGGCGCAGTTCCAGAGTCAGCGGCGCAGCCATGAACGTTCGACCGCCACCCCACCGCCGGTAGATCAGCCACTGGTCGGATGGTCTCGCCCTGTGCACGGGCCCCACGGCGTCGATCTCCGGGCAGAGCGCGGTCAGCTGGGCGAGCAACCGGGTGGGGCGGTGGGCGAGTAGCCGCCAGAGGTAGATATGGTCCGGGAGGGAACCTAGCCTCCTGGTCCAGCCGTTGGCGGAGTATCCGGAACCCCTGATCAGCCCGGAGCGGAGTAGGTCGGGGTCGCCGGGGAAGAGGCCGCTCTCGGCGACATCGATCCTCCAAGCCCGGTCGGCGAACCCTCTGCCCGCTGCCAGGAGGGCCTCTCCCAGGAGGTCGGCCAGCAGAACACCGAAGTCGGCGACCCGGCAGAACCACTCGAAGCTGGGCAGTTCACTCGTCATCAGGGCGTCCGTGCCCGCACTCAACAGGTCGTCCAGGACCGGCCGAAGGTCGTCGATCACCTCTCTGCGGTCCACCGACAGCTGAGCGGGGGCACGCCGCCCGATGAGGTTGACGACCGCGCCGACCAGCTTGCCCCCGTACCGGTTGTTGGTCCCCACCAGCAGGCCGTCCACCAGTACCGCGCCGCCGTGTTCGCACCAGATGATCTGGCTGTCCTCGGGCGGGTCCGGGCAGGGGACCAGCGCGCCGTGGGCGTTGAGACCGAAGTCCTCCCGGTGCGGATCCACCTTCCTGGTCCGCAACACCCCTGGCTCCCAGACGCTGTTCCTGGACCCCTTCCGCGCGATGGTCGTGAACTCCGCGATGCCCAGGAGGCGTTCGAGCACATCCACGGCCGACCAGTCGGCCGGCAGGACGTCAGCGCGGAGGAACAGCCGGACCGTGGTGCCGGGGTGGCCCCGGTCGGAGAGTCGGACGATGCGGAAGAGATGGTCCGGGCCGCAGATCGAGACTTCGAGGAGGGGGCCGGGGACGCCGTTCTGGCCCATGCGGCAGGTGGTGACGCGGATCTCGTCGGCCAGCATGAAGTAGCTCAACACCCCGATGCCGAAACGGCTGTTGGGGTGGAGCCGCACCGGCGGGTCCAGGGCCTCCCACTCCGCGCGTTCCAGGGTGAACTCCAGCTGTTCGGCGAAGCGCGCGCCCGCGCGGGAGAAGACGCCGCGCAGTTCGGACTCGCCCATGCCGACGCCGTTGTCCACGCAGTCCAGGAACGGCCGGCCCTCCTCGTCCACGCCCTGCTCGAAGGCGATCTCGCCGGAGTAGACCGTCTCGCCCCCGCCCGTGCGGCCGAGGTACTCGGTGCGGGCCCTGCGGTAGCGGCAGGCGTCGAGCGCGTTCTGGTACAACTCCCGGACCGCCAGGTCACGTTCCTTGTAGAGCTGAACGCCCATCGCCATGTTGAGCAACTGGCGGCCTTCGTCGCGGAACTGGCCGTAGTTGTCGAACGTGCCCTGGGCCGGGGCGACCTCGTGAGCGGAGAGGCGGGTCGGCAGGGTGGGCATCGGTGGCGGGACGCGTTCCCGCACCGTGCGGCGCACCGCGTGCAGCAGTTCGTCGACGCGGCCCGCGTACTCGCGTAGCCCCTCGACCACCGCCTCGTGGTGGCATTCGGCGCGCAGCACGGGGAGTTCGGGGGAACCACCCCAGTGTGCCGCGTCCAGCGTGGCGCGCAGCGCGGCGAGGTCCACGGGGTGGGGGGTCGCCAGATGCTCGACCACGATATCGGGGAGGGCGGTCATCTCGATCGCCATCCCGTGGGCCAACGCCGCGATCAGGGCGAGGCGTTGGTCCCTGATCCGCTGGTGTCCGCTGATACAGCGGACCGTGTCCTCGGCGGGGAGCGTGCCGAGGAACTCCGGATGGCAGACGTCGGGGCCCCGCCGCAGGCCATGGAGCAGTGCGGTGACCCGGCGCGGGGCGAGCGCTTCGCCCAACTCCCGGGCGCAGGGGCCGAGATCGGTCAGCAGAAGGCTCAGTCCGGACAGGTCGTCCCGCTGGGCCAGCCGCCGGTGGTGGAGCCACCAGCCGACCGCCGGCTCGGCGCCCGGCCTGCGCAGGGCGCGTCGGACCAGGGACCGGTGCGCGTCGGCGAACGCCTCGAAAGCCTTCCGTTCGTCCTCGGGCGCGGTCGCGGGCGCGGGCTCGGGAGTCAGCGAGTCGGGGCGGGCGCTCGGCGCCGACTCCGCCGCGCGGCGCAGGTTGTGCGCCTGATGGAGAAAGGGCAGCAGGACCAGCAGCGCGGCCTCGGCCGGGTAGAGGTCCAGGCCGGGGGGTGGGGCGTCCAGCAGGCGTCCCAGGTTCTCCAGGAAGCGGTGCGGGAATCCTTCGTCGGACCATGGGTCCTCGGCGAGCGGCTCGCTCGACGCGTCGCGCAGCCGGGCCAGTTCGACGGCGGTGGCGACGGCCGCCCGTCGGTGGTCGGTGTGCTCCCGGTCCGAGGGGATCCGCCGCCACACGGGGGAGTCGGCGACCGCGCGTGCCCACGGGTCCACGGGCACGGGCGCCGCCGGCGGTTGCTGCCCGTGGAAGTGCACGGACCCGACCGTCTGAGCCTGGACCAGGCCGCCGACGCTCGCGTTCCCCCCGACCACGTTCCGGGTCCCATCCTGCCGCAACGCCCCGCCTCCCCACTGTCCCCGTCCGAACCTAGACCAACGACGGTAAGCCGAGGGCCACTTCGGTCACCCGAACGAGTGAGGGACAGCGGGGGGTGGCGGTGCGCCGGAGGCTAGTAGCGGCGGAGGCGGGCTGCCGCGAAGTTGCCGATGAGGGCGTAGACCACGGCCGCCAGACCGTAGCCGCCCACGACGCGGGCCCATTCCTGATCGAAGGTAAAGAGGTCGTGTGACCAGCTTGCCAACCAGCGCGACGCGTCATGGCTGAAATCGACCAGGGCGTTATCGGGGTTGGCGTCCAGGAGGTAGAGCAGTATCCACAGGCCGATGATGGAGGCCACCACGTTGGCGACAACCGCGATCACCGATGCCAGCGGTCCGAGCTTCACTCTTGAAGAGGCCATGCCTATCGCCTAGCCGCTTCCGGCTGGCTCAAACGCAACGGTTCGCAAGTCGCGACCCTTCGAGGCCCGCGCCCGGTCACAGCGTCCGCCCGCGCAGTCGGGTGTGGCCGATGAGGGTCACCGCGCCGGAGGCGGCGGCTGCCAGGGCCATCGGCAGGGCCAGATGGGCGTGGAGCAGCAGGGCGCCCACCACGGCGCCGAGGAAGATGGCGAGGATGGCCGCCATCCTGCGGTTGAACAGGGCCGCCCGGCCGCCCCGGGGGAAGGACTCGCTGGCCAACATCGTCAGCGTCGAGGTGACGACCACCGTGGTCATCTCGGCCACCCCGACCCTGCGGGCCACCGCCGCCTGGCTGCCCATCGGCGCGGCCGTGCCGGCGGCGATGGCGAGTTGGGCCAGCGAGCCGGGGTGCTCGTCCACCAGCGCCAACGCCAGGGTCAGCGCCGCGAGGATGCCGGTTTGCGCCCCCAACAGCGCGGTGACGCGGCCCGACCAGCCGGCGGGGCTCGCCCGGAGCAGCAGGCCGGCCGTCAGCGCGCCCGCCGCGAAGGCCACCAGCGCCACCGAGGGGCCCAGCACCGGCAGTTCGTCGGCGCCGGCCGCGCCCATGCCGAGGATGACGATATTGCCGGTCATATTGCCGGTGAAGACCCGGTCAAGCCCCAGAAAGCCCACGGCGTCCACCACGCCGGTGACAAAGGTGAGCACCACCATCAGCACCAGCGCCAGCCGCGCCGGTCGCGTCGAACCCACCGAAGACTCCTCCATCAGAACCGGTCAGTACTTTTCGGCACTCGTCAGGACGCCAGCGCGGCCAGGGCCGCCCGGGTCAGGGCACCGTCGGGGGAGGCCAGTTCCCCCAGCACAGTGAAATGGTCGCGATCGCGAATCGGCATCAGATCGCCCGGGGCGCCGGCCGCCGCCCGCAGCCGCGCCAGCGCCTCGGCGTCGGCGACCAGGGCCGGCAGCTCCCCGGTGCCGTGGGCGATCGTCAGCGGCTTGGGCACGGGCGGCAGCCGCAGCGGGGAGAGCCGTGCCACCTCGTCGTCGGTCAGGGCCAGCGCCTCGTTGAGCGCCGTGTCCCGCAGCGGGCCCAACTCGTAGACGCCGGAGATCGCCAGCCCGGCGCGCACCCCCGGGTGGTCGAGGACGAGCGCGGCCAGCTGCGCGCCGGCCGACCAGCCGGCCAGCAGCAGCGGGCCGGCGATGCCATGGGCGGGGCCGTTCGCGGTCAGCCAGTCGAGGGCCAGCCTGACCTCGGCGACGATCTCCGTCAACGAGGCGGCCGGGGCCAGGGTGTAGCCGGGCAGCGCGGCCGACCAGCCGTGCCGGCGCACGCCGGCCGCGACGGCGGCGAAGCCCTCCCGGCCGTTGCGCTGCCAGTAGCCGCCGTGCAGGAAGACCAGGCAGGGCGCCTCGGGGTGGGCCCCCCGATAGAGGTCGACGCGGTTCCTCTCCCGTTCGCCATAGGGAATATCCAGGCCGTGGGGATGCGCCGAACGGTAGGCGGCGGAGGCCGCGTCGCGCTCCCGGACCAGGGCGGCGCTGTCCGCGACGGCCGCGTTGTTGTCATAGGCGGCGGTCCGGTCCGGCCGGGACCGGCGGGCCCCGGGATCAGCGCCGCTCACGCCGGCACGGGCTCGGGCGTCGGCAGCAGCGGCGAGTCCGCGTCGAACCGCTCCCCGGCGCGCAGGCAGAACGCGGGGCGGAGCAGCCGGTCGGTGACGACCTCGGTGCCCTCGTTGTCCCGCAGCAGGAAGGCGCCGCGCTCGTCGTCGAGCACCGTGACATCGGCGGTCCGGCCGGGTGCCAGTGAGCCCAACTCGTCCTGGAGGCCCAGCATCCGTGCCGGGTTGGTCGTCACCATGGGCACCACCTCGTTCAGTGGCAGCCCCAGGGCCAGCAGCGAGCTCATCGCCTGCACCAGGCTGAAGCGGGCCTGTCCGAGGAACGGGTGGTTCTCGTCGTCCGGATGCTCCTCGGGTGTCCCCGGGGGTGCCGGCACATGAGTGTTGTAACCGTGCATATCGGCGCCCAGTGTGTCAGGTATGACACCGGCCCGAAGCGCGGTGCGGGCCAGCCGGTAGGAGAAGTGGCTGCCGTGGCCGACGTCCACCTTGAGCCCCCGGTCCAGCGCGGCCCTGATCACCGTGTGCACCTGGCCCTCCCGGTTGACGAAGCCGCCCGGGTGCCGGGTGAACGGGTGCGCCAGCACATCGCCCTCGTCCAGCAGGGGGATGACCCGCTCGATGATGGTGTCCGCGTCCTCCCCGTTGTTGCCGCTCTCCGGAAGGCCCCAGAGCTGACCGAAGTGAACATAGAGGGGCAGCTGTGCCTGGTGGGCGATGTCCGCCGCCAGTTCGATGACCCGGATGCCCCAGCGGGCGAAGCCGCCGATCTCGGCGTGTGCCTTGATGCCGCGCACCAGGTCCTGGTTGGCCAGCGCCGACGCGACGGTCGCCGCGACATCGACGCCATCGGGGCTGTAGAGCTGGCTGTAGAGGTGCCCTTCGAGCCCTCCGACCAGGTAGGCGGAGAGAAAGGCCAGGCAGCGGGTGCGCGAGGTCTCGGCGACATGGTGGCGGTAGCCCGGCAGCGTCATGCAGGACGGGCCGCCCTGGTCCACCACCGTGGTCACGCCCGAACGCACCCCGACCAGATCGGCGTTGAGGCCGAAGCGGCCGGTGACATGCTGGTAGATATGGCCGTGGGTGTCGATCAGTCCGGGCAGCACCAGTCGGCCGCCGACCTCCACGACCGTGCGGGCGCCGGCGGGGGAGAGGTCGGGGGCGACGGCGACGATCCGTCCCTCGGCGATCGCCACATCGCGCACCTCGTCGATGCCGGCGGCCGGATCGACGACCCGTCCGCCTCTCAGCAGCAGGTCGAACGGTCCCTCGGGGGCGTGGGGCTGGGGCATGGTGGCTCTCGTTCCTGAGGTGGTGACGGGGGGTGGGTCAGGCCGCGGCGGCCTCGTTGCCCTGGTGGACCAGGGCGTCGATGCGGCGCTTGAGCGCGTTGAACTCGGGTGAGGTGGTGTCGCGTCCGGCCGGCAGCTCGATGCCCACGACCTCCCTGACATAGCCGGCGTTGCCGTGCGCCGAGCCGCCGGCCATCACCACCACCCGGTCGGCGAGGTAGACGGCCTCCTCGATGCTGTGGGTGACGAAGACGACGGTCACCCCGGCCTCGCGGTGGATGCGCTGGAGCTCGGCCTGCATGGCGGAACGGGTCAGCGCGTCCAGCGCGCCGAACGGCTCGTCCATCAGCAGGACGGCGGGGTTGTTGGCCAACACCCGGGCGATGGCCACGCGTTGCTGCATGCCGCCGGAGAGCTGATGGGGGAACGACCGCTCGACCCTGGCCAGCCCGACGGCGTCCAGCGCCCGCGCGGTGCGCTCGCGCACGGTCGCCTTGGGCAACCCGGCCTGCTTGGGCCCGTAGGCGATGTTCTCGGCGACGGTCAGCCAGGGGAAGAGCCCGTAGTCCTGGAAGACGACGGCCCGGTCGGGCCCCGGGCCCTTCACCGGCTGGCCACCGACCCGGACGGTGCCCTTGGTCGCGGTCTCGAAGCCGGCCAGGATGCGCAGCAGGGTTGACTTTCCGCACCCGCTGGCTCCGACCACGCAGATGAACTCGCCCTCGGCGATATCGATGGTCACCCCGTCCATGGCGAAGGCGGCCGAGCCCGGGTAACGCTTGCCCAGGTCGTCGATCGCGATGCCGGCCGGCACGGCCTGCGGGGTGGATGGGGATGTCGGCACGGTGGCGCGCTCCTTCGCTCGTCGTGGTCCGGTACACGCGGTCCTCCGGGAACGGGGGGCCGCCGGGGGTCAGTTGATCAATGGGCGCCGGCCGCCGATCAGGCGGACGAGCAACATCAGAAGCCGGTCCGCCAGGAAGCCGGCCAGACCGATCACGATCATTACGGCCACGATCAGATCCGTGCGGGACTGCTCCCTGGCCTGGGTGATCATCGCGCCGAGACCGGTGCTGATCCCCACGGTCTCGCCGACCACCAGGATCACCCAGGCCAGGCCGAGCGCGATCCGCAGCCCGCCGATGATGCTGGGGATGGCGGCCGGCAGCACCACCTTGTAGAGCGCCCGCGCCGGCCGGGTGCCCAGCATCGCCGCCGCCTCGATCAGCCGCTCCGGCACCTCCCTGACCCCGGCGATGGTGTTCAGCAGGATCGCGAACACCGAGGCCAGGAAGACCAGGAAGATCGTCGACTGGTCGCCGAAGCCGATGATCAGCAGCGACAGCGGCGCCCAGGCGGTCACCGGAATGGGCCGCACCAGGTTGATCGTCGGCTCCAACAGGCGGAAGACCGTGCGGGATCGGCCCATCACGATGCCCAGCGGAATGGCCACCGCCGCCGCCAGGGCGAACCCCTGGAGCACCCGCTTGGTGCTGGCCCAGAGGTGTTCCCAGAGCGTTCCGCTGTAGGAGTCGTCGATGATGCCGCCGACGGCCAGGTCGGCGAACCGGCGGGCGACCTCGTACGGCGTCGGCAGATGTTCCATCTGGATGCCGAACGGCAGCAGCCAGGCGCCCTCGACGCCCCGGTCCCAGAGGATCACCAGCAGCACGGGGACGGGCAGCGCGTACAGGGTGGAGACCAGCGCGGAGCGGACACGGCCGGCGCGGCGGGGCGGGATCCCGGCGGGCCCCGCCGGCTTCGACGCGGCGGTCGGCGGCGCGGCCGACGCCACGGGCGCGGTTTCGAGGGATCCGGTCGAGGTGGTCAAGGGAACTCCTTCGGGTCGCGGCGGCAGGGTCAGTCGGCGAAGCTGCTCGCCTCGACGAAGGTGCTGTCGAAGACGGTCTCCAGATCCGGCTCGCCGGAGATCTGGTCGAAGGCCACCATCTGTTCGGCGAGCGCGGTGGCCTGGGCCCGGTACTCCTCGTCGAGCGCGTAGCGGGGCGTGATGTTCTCGACGGAGCTGGCCGTCACCTCCGGGTCGAGACCGAAGGTCTCCACCACGCCGTCGACCCACGCCTGGGGGTCCTCGTTCATCAGGCCGATCGCCTGGATGAACGAGTCGGTGACGGACTGGACCAGCTCGGGATCGTCCTCGATGGTGTCGGCGCCGGTGGCGAAGACGATGTTCACGCCGCCGATGGGCGTGTCATAGGGCGAGAGGATCTCGTGCGCGCCCGCGTGGAGGGCGATGGAGACGCCGGTCTCGGCGCCGAGGAAGGCGTCGATCTGCCCGGACTCGTAGGCCGGGGCCATGTCGGGGTAGGGCAGGTTGACCAACTCGACGTCCTCGTCGGGGTCGATCCCGTTGGCCTCCAGGGTGAGCTTCAGCAGGATCTCCTGGGACGAGCCCGCCGGGAAGCCGATGGTGGCGCCCCTGAGGTCCTCAGGGCCGGTGATGTCGGGGCTGCCGACGAAGCCGGAACCGCCGTTGGCCGCCGAGCCGATGATCCGGATGTCCTCCCCGGCCGCCGAGCCGGCGAGCATCGAGGGGGCGCCCAGCACGGCGAAGTCGATGGCCCCGCTGGAGAGGGCGTTCTTGATGTCGGGGGAGTTGTCGAAGGTGGCGATCTCGTAGGTGACGCCGTCCTCGGCGAACTGCTGCATGAAGTAGGGGGAGTAGAGATGGGGCTGGCTGCGCAGGGTGCCGATCTTGACGGTGCCGCCCGCGTCGCCCCCGTCGCCCGCCTCGCCCGACGAGGTTCCGCAGCCAGCGAGGCCGGCCGTCAGGGAGAGGCCGAGCACGGCGGTCACGCTGGTCTTGAGCAGTCGGTGGTTCATCGGGGTTCCTCCTGTGGTGCGTGGGACGAGCGGCCGGCCGCCTTGGCCGTGGCGCTCAGGGCGAAGCGGATCAACGCGCGGTCGGAGCCGGGCGGGCCCACCAGCCCGAGGCCGACGGGCAGCCCGGAGGCACGTCCGGCGGGCACGCCGGCCGGCATGGTGAGCGCGGGCAGGCCCGCCAGGGACGCCAGGCAGGTCAGCCGCAGGGTGCGGTCCCTGACCTCGGCCAGCGCCTCGGGGGCGGTTCCGGTCGCCGGCGGCGGCCCGGTGGGCGTGGCGGGCAGCAGCAGGAACCGGCCCTCGACCGTGGTGCGGATGGCTTCGCTGGCATCCGCCAACTCCCGTCGCGCGGAAGCGTGTTCTTCTTCGGTGAGCAGGGCGGCCCGGTGGAAACGGGCCGCCACGTCGGCGCTCAGCGCGCCGGGGTGGGCGGCGATCCAGGAGCCGTGGGCCCGCCATGCCTCCCAGCCCTGGACGGTGCGGAAGGCCGCGTACCAGGAGTCGAGATCCCACGCCGGGTCCAGGGGGACGGCGCCCAGGGCATCCGCCATGCCCTGTACCGCCTCGGTGATCTCCCGGTCGGCCTCGGAGTTGAGCGCGGGCATGGTGACCAGCTCGGCGTGCCCGGTGAGGGCATCCACCGGCAGCAGCGCCTCGGCCACCGCCAGCAGCGTCTCGCCGTCCCTGGCGAGCCAGCCGACCGCGTCGAAGGACGGCGCCAGCGGCAGCAGCCCCTCGGTGTCGACACTCCCCGTGGTGGTCCTGATGCCCCAGAGCCCCTGGTACGAGCCGGGCACCCGGATCGATCCGGCGGTGTCGGTGCCCAGGCCGAAGGCCACCTCGCCCCTGGCGACCGCGACCGCCGGGCCGCTGGTCGAGCCGCCGGGCAGCCGTCCTGGCGCGGCCGGGTTGTCCGGGGTGCCCTGCCGCCCGCCGCGCCCGTGGACGCTGTAGGCGAACTCGTCGGTCTGGGCGATCCCGGCGACCGAGGCGCCCGCGTCCAGCAACGCGCCGACCGCGTGGGCGTGTTCGGTCCGCACGGGGGCCTGGGCCAGGTAGTCGGCGACACCGGCGCCGACAGCGTGCCCCGCCACCGCGAAGAGGTCCTTGACGGCGAAGGTCAGCCCCCGCAGCGGCCCCGCGTCGCGCCCCGGCACCAGCGGGGCGCCCAGCACCCGCCACACCGTGCCGTCCAACGGCCGTGCCGGCGCCGTCACATGGGCGGCGCCGACCCGCCAGCCGTCCGCGCCGCGCTGCCAGAGCTGGGTCTGGAGCCCCGGCGCCCCCGCCGGCGAGACCACCTCGGCGACGATCAGCGCCACCCCGTCGGCCGGCAGCCGCACATGGACCCGCGCCACCCGGCGGTCCGGGACGGCGGTGCGCGCGGCCCGGAACTCGCTGATCGCCAGGTGGCCGACGACGACCCCGGAGCCGTCGGCCCGCAGGGTGTCGGCGCCCGCCGCGAAACTGCCGTCCAGCGCCGGGACATCGTTGGCGAGCAGGGCGCGGTCATAGGCCCAGAAGGCGTCCATCAACCCCGCCGGAAGGGGGCCTGGGCCCAGGATCTCCACGCTCGTCGCCGCGCTCATCGGGCGTGCTCCAGGATCCGCCGCGCGAGCCGGCCGGTGCCGCCGGCCTCGGCCACGAAGTCGGCCACCCGCAGCTCGCCGTGCACGCCGGCCACCAGGTCGACGGCCTGCGACACCTGGAAGTCCGCCGCGGCGCTCAGATAGAGGTACGCCTGCCGTCGCTCCATGCCGAACACCGCGCCGAGCAGCGCCACCGCGTTGCGCACACAGCGGCGCAGCGCCTCGTTGAGGTCGGCGTCGAGCCCGGTGGGGATCAGCAGCCCGTGCCCGGCGGCGAACGGGCCCCTGACGCCGCCGAGTTCCTCCTGGACCTCGTCCGCCGGGAGCAGTTCGACGCTGATCCTGGCCCGCAGCGGCGCCTCGAAAGCGGTCAGTGCCACCTCGCCGTTGCCCTGCGCGTAGTGCGGATCGCCCACATAGAGCAGCGCCTCGGGCACCTGCACCGGCAGGAAGAGGGTGGCGCCCGGGGTCAGCAGCCGGATGTCGACGTTCCCGCCGTGCGGGCCGGGCGGCACCGAGTTGGCGCGTTCCGCGGTGTCGGTGGCGACGCCCACCAGGCCGAGAAAGGGCTCCAGGGGGAACGTCGCCATCGCCTCGTCGTCCCGTCCGGTGGGCAGGGTGCCGAGCCAGCGGCCCCCCGGGCCGGCCAGCACCCCGCAGAACGCGTGGTAGTCGCCACCCAGTCGGGGGTCGTCGGCGAGCACGCCCCGGCCGTGGCGGGTGGAGATCACCCCGTAGGGCGCGCGCATGGTGAGCTGCTCGGTGCGGACCGCCAGCAGATCCCCCGGACGGGCCCCCTCGACCGCGATCGGCCCGGTGACCACGTGTGGACCGTCCGAGCCCGCGTTCCGTCGCCCCGTCGCGGTGATCTCGACGGCGTCGGCGAGCACCTGGTCCGGCTCGACGCCATGGCGCCCGAAGAAGGCGACGGGATCGGAGCCCTGGTCCTCCAGGATGCCCTCATGGCTGACCGTGTCGACCACGATGCTCCCGCCCGAACGCAGCGTCGCCACCGGCTTGTCCCCGGCGCGGGGGAGGCGGCCCCAGAGCACCCGGTCGGGGTCTGCGGGCAGGTAGTCGACGCCCGTGGGGAGCCCCTCGCCCGGTTGGAGAACGGGGAAGGCCCCCGCTGCCGTTGTCTTCACTGGTTCTCGCGCCCCTCGCTGCTCGCCCGCTGAGTCCCGCCTGCGACGTCCGCCGGCCCGAGCTGATTGGTCTGACCATCCGACGTCCCGGCCACAGTAAGTGGGCCCCGGTGGGGGGAGTCCAGGGCCGGCGGCGAACGTAATGGCGCTTTTACCTGGCCGAAACGGCGCCGGCCGCAGGGGCGTCGACCCAGGTGGGAACGGAAACGCGCCGGATATCCACGGTTCCAGGCCAACCGGGAGGGCGCGCGTCAACACGCCTTGCGGCGCCGCGAGTCGGGGTGGTACAGATTGGTCAGACCAGTGGTCCTTGCCGGGTGGCCCCCAACAGATGGAGCCGGAATTGAGCTTCGCGTCCATCCCACCCATGCTGCGTCGTTCGCGCAGCGTCGGCGCCGAGGTGGCGGCGCATCTGGAGCGGCTGATCACCAGCGGGGAGCTGGCCGCTGGCGATCGCCTGCCCGCCGAGCGGGAGTTGGCCGCCAGCCTCCAGGTCTCCCGGGCGTCGCTGCGGGAGGCGATGTTCGAGCTGGAGTCCAAGAAGCTGATCGAGCGCCATCAGGGGCGCGGCAGCGTGGTCGCCGACATCTCCGAGGATGTCGCCCAACTCTACGAGAACCTCTCGGAGTTGGATGTCGAGATCGCCAACGCCACCGAGCTGAGGGATCTGGTGGAGCCGCGGATAGCGCAGCTCGCCGCGCTGCGCGCCGCCGACTCCAACCTGCTCTCCCTGGAGGACGTGCTGGCCCGCTCCCAGGAGGATCTCGGCCCGGCCGAATCCCTCGCGCTGGATGTGGAGTTCCACACCCTGCTGGCGCACGCCGCACAGAACCCGCTGCTGGTCACGCTCTGCACGATGACCACCAACTGGACGCGGAGGACGCGCGAGCTCTCCCATGAGACGGAACAAGGCCGCCGGATCTCCGTCGAGGGCCATCGGGCGATCTACGGGGCGGTGGTGGCGCGCCGGCCGGCGCCGGCCGGCGCCGCCATGGAGCGGCATCTGCGGGAGATCCGTGCCATCAGCACCGAGCACGGCCATCGCCGCGCCCCGTCCTGACCGGGGGGCCGGCGCCGTCGCCGGCCCCCCTGGCCGGCCGTCAGCCGCGCAGGTCGAAGACGCCGTAGCCGAAGCCGGCCGCCGAGATCCCGTCCGGGCCCACCGTGACGCCCTCGCCCAGCAGCTCGCGGGCGGTCGCCAGATCCGGCCGGGGCAGTGGGTGGTCGGCCCGCTCGCGGCGCGGGTTGACGACCACGAGGAAGCGCTCGCCCCGCAGATAGACCAGCGGATAGCCGGTGTGGAAGACCTCCACGCCGCAGTGCGCGCCCAGCTCGGCGTGCGAGCGCCGCAGCGCGATCAGCCGCCGCACCAGGTGCAACAGCGAGCGCTCGTCGGCCCGTTGGGCGGCGACGTTGGGCCGCTCCGGATCCGGGTCGATCGGCAGATAGAGCTGGTCGGCCGGTGCGCTGGAGAAGCCGGCGTTGGGCGAGCCGTCCCACTGCATCGGGGTGCGCGAACCGGCCCGGTTGTAGCGGGGGCCGAGCCGGCTCCCCTCGTGGTCGGGCAGGTCGGGGATATAGCGCATCCCGATCTCGTCGCCGTAGTAGATCGCCGGCAGCGACGGCCAGGTCAGATGGAAGGCGAACGCCGCCGGCAGCTGCTCGGCGGTGCGGTCACCGCAGGACAGCCGGGAGAAGTCGTGGTTGGCGGTGGGCAGGGTGACATAGCCCAGGTCGGCGACGACCGCGCCGACCGACTCCCAGGCGCTGACAAAGGTGCCGGCCGAGGCGGAGCCCTCGGCGGCAAAGTAACAGTGCTCCTGAGTCCAGTGTTCGGCCACCGTGCCCTGGCCGTTGTTCCACAGCGACCGCAGCGGCAGTCCGTCCGATGGCCCGCCGAACTGGAGGAAGAAGTCGGAGTGGAACCCGGCCGGCACGGAGACCGAGGGATCGCCCCACTCGGCCAGCAGCGCGGCGCTCGGATGCGCCTCGTCCAGCCAACCGCGCAACTCCGCCCAGAGTTTGCTGGTCTCCACCATGCCCTGATCGTCCTTGACCAGGGAATGCGCCATGTCCACCCGGAAGCCGGCCAGGCCGAGCCCCAGCCAGTGGTCCATCACCTCGCGCAGCGCCGCCCGGTTGGCCCGTGGGCCCGCCGCGTCCACCGGCTGCCGCCAGGGCTCGTCCGGGTCGGTGCGCGCATAGCCGAAGTTCAGGGCGGGCTGGCTGTCGAAGAAGTTGGGCAGATAGCCGCCCGGCCGGCTGCCCGGCGAGGTGACGAAGCCCTTCGGCAGCCGCTCGTCGGCCAGCGCGGTCCAGATGTAGCGGTGGTCGTCCGGATCGTCCACGGCGGCCTGGAACCACGGGTGCTGGTCGGAGGTGTGCCCGGCCACCAGGTCCAGCATCACCCGGATCGACCGCCGCGCCGCCGCCTCGACCAGCTCGCCCAGCTGCTCCTCGGTGCCGTAGCGGGGCGCCACCGACAGATAGTCGGAGACGTCGTAGCCGGCGTCGTTGAACGGCGAGGCGAAGCACGGGTTGAGCCAGATCGTGTTCACGCCCAGCCAGGCCAGATGGTCGAGACGCTCGGTGATGCCGGCGAAGTCGCCGATCCCGTCGCCGTTGGAGTCGGCGAAGCTCTGCGGATAGATCTGGTAGAGAACGGCGTCGGCGAGCCAGCTGGGAGCGGGGCGGAAGGGCGACATGCGGGGGACGACCTTTCGTACGGTACGGGGCCGCGTCGCGCGGCGGTCCGGGACGTTCGACACCGTCTCAGACGTTCGACACAAACGAGACGATCATCGCCGATCACCCCCCGCCCGGCCTAGGCCCCGGGTGAGGCCCCGTCAGCCCTTGACCGCGCCCGAGGTGAGGCCGGAGACGACCGCGCGCCGGAAGACCAGGACCAGGAGCGCGATGGGGAGGACGGAGACCGTCGCGGCGGCGAAGATCGTGCCGTAGGGGACGGTGAAGGTGCTGCCGAAGAGGGCCACGCCCACCGGCATCGTCCGGTAGCTGTCGGCGGTGTTGAGGGTGAGCCCGATCAGGAACTCCGTCCAGCAGGCGGTGAACGTGAAGATCGCGGCCGTGAACATCCCGGGCCGTGCCTGCGGCAGGATCACCTTCAGCACGGTGCGCACCGGCGACGCGCCGTCCACCCAGGCGACCTCCTCCATCTCCTTGGGGATCTGGAGGAAGAAGTTCCGCAGGATCCAGATCGCGAACGGCACGTTGAGCGCCGTGTAGACGAGGATCAGCCCCTGATAGCTGTTCAGCCAGCCGATCTCCCGCATCAGCAGGAAGAGCGGCGCGGCCAGCGCGATGGTGGGGAAGAGCGAGATCATCAGCAGCGCGATCATGATGGGCGACTTGCCGCGCAGTGGCAGCCGGGCCAGCGCGTAGCCGGCGAACGAGCTCAGCGCCAGCACGACGCCGGTGGCCAGCAGCGAGATGATCGCGGAGTTCAGCAGATAGACCCCGAAGTGGTTGTCGGCGAACGCCTGCCGGTAGTTCTCGAAGGTGAAGCGTTCCGGCCAGGCGGTCGGCGGGTTGGCGCCGACCTCCTCCATGGGCTTGAGCGAGCTGACCGCCATCCAGTACAGCGGGGCGGCGACGAAGAGCGCCACCAGCAGGGCTGCCAGGTGGACCCACCGGAACTGGAACCGCACAGCGGGCCGTCTCACGTCTGTGTCTCCTCGTCTCCGACCCGGGCCGTGAAGGCCCGGAGAAAGATCAGGCAGCCGACCAGCACCAGAGCCGCCGTGCTGGCGGCCACGGCCGCGCCAGGGCCGAAGTCCAGGTTGGTGAACATCACATGCCAGCCCAGCAGCGCCAGCGACTCCGTGGCGTCCCCCGGGCCGCCGCCGGTCAGCACGAACGGCAGGTCGAAGATGCCGAACGCCTGGAGGATGCGGAAGAGCACGGCGATCACCAACGCCGGGCGCAGCAGCGGGAGTCGAACCTTCCAGAACGCCGTCCAGGCGCTGGCGCCGTCCACCCGGGCGGCCTCCACCACATCGCTGGGCAGCATCATCAGGCCGGCCAGCACGATGATCGCCACGAACGGGGTGGTCTTCCAGATGTCGGCGGCGGCCATCGACAGCACGGCGGGCGTCGGCGTGCCGAGGAACTGGAACGGGGTGCCGGTGAGCCATTCGGAGAGGGCGGTCAGCACCCCGTAGACCCCGTTGTACATGTAGGCCCACAGCTGGGCGGAGACCACCGTGATCATCGCCCAGGGCAGCAGGAGCAGGGCCATCATCCAGCCCCGGCCGCCGGAGAGCTGCTCCAGCACCAGGGCGATCAGCGTGCCGAGCACCAGCTCGGCGATCACCGTGCCGATGGTGTAGAGCACGGTGAAGACCACGGCGTGGCGCCAGCGGTCGGAGCCCAGCAGCAGCGAGTAGTGGTCGGTGGTCATCCCCGACAGCTGGAACCCGTTCGCCGAGACCGTCACATGGCTCAGGCTCATGGCCACCGAGAAGGCGATCGGGAAGAGCGTGACGGCGAGTACCACCACCAGCGCGGGTGTGGCGAAGCCCCAGCCCAGGCGCGCGAACTTCCGGTCGAGCGCGGATCGTCCGGACTCCCGCGGCGTCGCCCGACGCACAGTGCCACCGCTCATAGGGCCCGGTCCTCCAGCGCGCGTTGGATGTCGTCCGCCGCCGAGCGCAGCGCGCTCGCTGAGGTTGCCGAACCGGCGAGCGAGCCGTTGATGTTGGTGTAGATGCCGTGGCTGATCTGGGGGTAGCGGGGGGTCTTCGCCGGTCGGGCGACGAGGTCGAGATCGGCGGCGACCTCAAGGACCGGGTTCTCCCGCTGCAACGCGCGGTCGTTGAGGACCTCTTCGCTGGCCGGCAGGACCGAGTTCTCCGCCATCATCCGCTGCGCGTCAGGCCCGGTCATCCAGTCGATGAAGACCAGGGAGGCGCCGATGGCCTTGCTGTGCGGGTTGACCATCAGGTTCCAGCCGCCGGCCGCCGACGGGCCGACCTCCTCGCCGCCGTCGAAGCCCGGCAGCGGCATCACGCCGACCTTCTCCACGACCTGCGAGGCCAGCGGATCGTTGGCCATGCCCCAGCCGTGGGACCAGTTGCGGTGGAAGGCGGCCTCGCCCTCGACGAAGGTCTGGAGGGACTGCTGTTCCTGGAAGCTGGTGCTGGCCGACGGGACGATGCCCTCGTCCATCAGCCGCCGCATGAAGTCCAGCACCCGGCGGTTCTCCGGTGAGTCGATGGCCGCCTCGTCGTTGTCCGGGGCGACGCTGCGCCCGCCGGCGGCGGCCGACAGCTCCGTCCAGTTGACGGTGAGGCCCTCGTAGTTGGCCCACTGCCCGACATAGCCGTAGTCGACCTCGTTCTCGTCCTGGAGGAACTTGGCGGTCTCGGCCAGCTCCTGCCAGGTCCCCGGCACCGGCAGATCGTGCTTCTCCAGCAGGTCCTCGCGGTAGTAGAGGAAGCCCGAGTCCACATAGAGCGGCGCCGCCAGGTGTTCGCCCTGGTACTCCGTGAGGTCGGCGCGCTCGTCCGGGTAGCGGTCCCAGAAGTCGTCCGGGAGGTGTTCGTCCAGCGGCATCGCCAGTTGGGCGTCGCCGAACTGGGCGGGCCAGACGAGATCGGCGTTGTAGACGTCGATGCTGCTGGAGCCGCCGGTGATCTCGGTGGTGAGGGTGGCCCGCATGGTGTCGGTGTTGTTGGGCGCCGGCTGGAAGTCCACGCTGATCTCGGGGTGGGCCTTCTCGAAGGCCGCGATCAGCTGTTCGGGGAAGCCCTCGGGGCCGAAGTTGATGGCGTACCAGGTGATGTCGCCGCTGGCCGGCCCGACGTTCCGGGGATCGACCGATGCCGCGTTGGCACCGGCCGAGCCACAGGCGGTGGCGGTCAGCAGAACGGACACGGCCCAGAACGCCCCTGCGCTGCTGCCGATCGACGTACTCAGGGCGTGCTCCTTGAGGAAGACCCGCGTTCCAAGGAGCCTCAGCGTCCCGTGTCCACCACCTCATACCAAGCTAAAAACGCGCTTATCAGAAATATTCACCGAAAAGGCCCCCGGCACCACCGGGTTCCCTTCCGGTGGCGCCGGGGGCCTCGATCGGGCGTCCCGGGGGAACGCGCGGGTCAGCGCGTGGCGGTGGCGAGGTCGGCGAAGAGCGCGGTGTTGAGCGCGAACGCGCGGCGGCACTCGTCCACTATCCGCAGCCGCTCCGGCGCGTCCACCGGCACCGCGTCCAACAGGGCGCGGTACTCGCGCTTGAACGAGGCCGGGTTGGCGATGCCGTCGAAGACGTAGAACCGCACGCCGTCGCCCTTGTGTTCGAAGCCCCAGGTCTTCTCCGCGATGGAGCGGATCACCTGGCCGCCGGAGAGATCGCCCAGGTAGCGCGTGTAGTGGTGGGCGACATAGCCGCCCGGCCAGCCGTTCGCCACCTCGAGGACGCGGGCCGCGTAGGTCTCGGTCGCGGGCAGCGGGCGGAGCGAGGAGCGCCAGTCGGCGCCCTCGTGCAGATGGTCGAGGTCGCGTTCGAGGGCCGAGGTGCGGAAGAGCTCGGGGCGGAGGAAGGGCGCGGCCACCGGATCGCCGGCCAGGGTGTCGGTGACGCCCTCAAGGGCGCGGTAGACGAACCACAGCTGCTCGGTGTACCGGCGGTAGGCGGAGACGCCGAGCCGGCCGGAGAGCAGATCGCTCATGAAGGTCGAGTTCTCCGCCTCGGTGTGCTGCGCCTGCGAGGCTTCGCGAATCTGGGTGGAGAAGGGGGCGGTGGCGTCGAGCACGGACACGGGTGACCTCCAGGGCCGTGGCGGCGGGGCGCGCCCAGGGCGGGCCGCGCCTCGCCATCCTGTCGACTTAGGCTTACCTAAGTCAAGCAGTTGCCGACAGTCTGTCGGTAAAACATGTCGGCGGACGTGCGACGGGACCCGCCCCCACCGGGGCTCAGGGCAGCGTCAACACCTCGGCGCCCTGCTCCGTGACCACCAGGGTGTGCTCGAACTGGGCCGAGCGGGCACGGTCCTTGGTGACCACCGTCCACTCGTCGGCCCACATCTCCCACTCGTGGGTGCCCAGATTGAGCATCGGCTCGATGGTGAACGTCATCCCCGGCACCAGCACCGTGTCCGCGCTGGGCTCGTCGTAGTGCGGGATGATCAGCCCCGAATGGAACGAGCTGTTGATCCCATGGCCGGTGAAGTCACGGACCACGCCGTAGCCGAACCGTTTCGCGTAGGACTCGATCACCCGGCCGATCACATTGACCCGACGGCCCGGGCGCACCGCCTTGATGGCCCGGTTCAACGCCTCCTCGGTGCGCTCGACCAGCAGCCGGGACTCCTCGTCCAGCGCCTCGGGACCGCCCACCGGATAGGTGGCGTTCGTGTCGCCGTGCACCCCGCCGACAAACGCCGTGATGTCCAGGTTCACGATGTCGCCGTCCCGCAGCACCGTGGAGTCGGGGATGCCGTGGCAGATCACCTCGTTCACCGACGTGCACAGCGACTTGGGGAAGTTCCGGTAGCCGAGCGTGGACGGGTAGGCCCCGTGGTCGCAGAGGAACGCGTGCGCCACCGCGTCCAACGCGTCGGTGGTGACGCCCGCTTCGATATGCCGGGCGGTCTCGGCCATCGCCCGCGCGGCGATCCGGCCGGCCACCCGCATGCGCTCGATCGTCTCCTGATCCTGCGCGTCGGGCCCGGTGTAACGGGCGGGGGCGGCCTTGCCCACATAGGCGGGGCGAGGGATGACGGAGGGAACGGAGCGCCGCGGCGAGACCGTGCCGGGCTGGAGAAGCGACTGGCCAGACATGCGCCCGAGTCTACGGGCGGGCGGAATTGCGGGCAGGATAAGGGACATGGCTCTCTTCAAGCGCAAGGCCACCGGCCAACCCGGCGAGTGGTACTACTGCCTCAAGCACCGCAAGGTCGAGGAAGGCCCGGAGTGCCCGGCCAAGGACCGGCTCGGCCCCTATCCGAGCCGCGCCGAGGCGGCCCAGGCCATCGAGACCGCCAGGGAACGCGACGACGCCTGGCGCAACGACCCGCGTTGGGCCGAGAACCCCGACGAGGCCGAGGACGCCGGCGAGGCCGAGGACGCCGGCGAGGCCGAGGACGCCGGTACCGCCGAGGACGCCGGCGAGCCCGGCAAGGCAGGCAAGGCCGACAAGCCCGACACCGGGGGCCGGGGGCCGGCCGACACGGAGTGATCAGCGCGACAGTCCATCGGGAAACTCTCCCCCCGGTGGCACCATTTGGCGTATGACCACACGTGATGACGCCGCACCCCCCAAGCGGGACCCCTGGGACCTCCCCGACGTGTCCGGGCTGGTGATCGGCGTACTCGGCGGCACCGGCGACCAGGGGCGCGGCCTCGCCTACCGGCTGGCCAGGGCCGGCCAACAGGTGATCATCGGCTCCCGCTCGGCCGAGCGCGCCACCGCGGCGGCCGAGGAACTCGGCAACGGCGTGCGGGGCGCCGACAACGCGAGCTGCGCGGCCCAGGCGGACGTGGTGATCGTGGCCGTCCCCTGGGACGGGCACGCCAGGACCCTCTCCTCGCTCACCGCCGAACTCGCCGGCAAGCTGGTCGTCGACTGCGTCAACCCGCTCGGCTTCGACAAGCGCGGCGCCTACCCGATCGTCCCCGAGGAGGGCAGCGCCGCCCAGCAGGCCGCCGCCCTGCTGCCGGAGTCCCGGGTCACCGCCGCCTTCCACCACCTCTCGGCCGTGCTGCTCCAGGACCCGTCGATCGAGCGGATCGACACCGATGTGATGGTGCTCGGCGAGTCCCGCGACGACTGCGCCGTGGTCCAGGCCGTCGCCCAGCTGATCCCCGGGATGCGCGGCGTCTTCGCCGGCCGGCTGCGCAACGCGCACCAGGTCGAGGCGCTGGTCGCCAACCTGATCTCGGTGAACCGCCGCTACAAGGCGCACGCCGGTATCCGGCTCACCGACATCTGACCCCACGCGCGACAATGGCGGTCGTACGCCGTGCGCGTACGACCGCCATCCGCCGTCTCCCAGCGCTCCGGAGCCTCGCCCATGTCCTCACCGGCCCCGACCGGCAACCCTCGCCGGCTCGCCAGCTATGCCGCCGTGCTCTGCCTGCTCACCGCCGTGGCGGCGGTGGTCTCCTTCACACAGGGCCACTGGCTCGGGATCGTCTGGGTGCTGATGGCCGGGCTCTCCTCCAACATGGCCTGGTACTACGGGCGGAAGGCCAGGGCCGCCTGAGCCCCGTCAGTGGAAGCTGTGCTCCTCGGCGGGGTAGGCGCCGCCCACCACGTCCTCGGCGAACGCCCTGGCCGCGTCGCCGAGCGCCGTGCGCAGCTGCCCGTACTGCTTGATGAAACGGGGCGTCCGGCCGCCGGGCCAGTCCGTCATCCCCGCCATGTCCGTCCAGACCAGCACCTGGGCGTCGCAGTCGGCGCCCGAGCCGATGCCCACGGTCGGGATGTAGAGGCTGCGCGTCACCTCGGCGGCCAGCTCGGCCGTCACCAGCTCAAGCACCACGGCGAACGCGCCCGCGTCCTGCACCGCCTTGGCGTCCCGCAGCAGCTGCGCCGCCGCCTCCTCGCCGCGCCCCTGCACGGGGTGGCCGCCGAAGGCGTGGACGGACTGCGGGGTCAGGCCCACATGGGCCATCACCGGGATGCCGGACTCGACCAGCAGCCGCACCTGGTCGGCCGAACGCTCGCCGCCCTCCAGCTTGACCGCGCCGACGCCCGCCTCCTTCACCAGGTGCGTGGCGCTGCGCAGCGCCTGCGTGGGCCCCTCCTGGAAGGTGCCGAACGGCAGATCGCCCACGATCAGCGCCCGGCTGGTGCCGCGCACCACCGCCGCCGACAGCATCGTCATCTGCTCCAGGGTGACCGGCACCGTGCTCTCGTAGCCGAGCGCCGTGTTCCCCATGGAGTCGCCCACCAGCATCACCGGGATGCCCGCCTCGTCGAAGACCGAGGCGGTCATCGCGTCGTAGGCGGTGAGCATGGGCCACTTCTCGCCGCGCCGCTTGGCCGCCGCGATGTCCCTGACCGTGATCCGACGGCTGCTCTTGCCGCCGTAGAGCCCTGGCCGCTCCGGCTTGGCCGGTACCTGGGCAGGAGTGTGCTGCGTCATCACGCTGCTCCCTGTTCTTGGTGATCTCGAAGCGCCGTAACGGCGTCCCCGGACTTCCTCCATCGTCGCACCGACCGCCGACGGCGGGAAGTGGGGGGCGAAGATCGCGACTGATATAACGGAACCCCGCGCCGTTCCGTGGCCGTCTTGTCCCTTTGAAGCAGCGCGGATTCGAGCGGCGGAGCCCGGACGAATGCACGACGGTCAGCGAGGGCGCGAATGGCACATGTGGACACCCCGAAGGCAGGCCGGAGGGCGCTCGACGTGACAGCCGAGACGACCACCGACGAAGCGGGTGCCCCGAAGCCACGGTGGAGCGATCGGGTGGGGCGCTGGCGGCGCGGCCTGGTGCCCGCCGGGCTCGCCCTGGCCCTGGCGCTGCTGCTCATCGTGCACGCCAGGGTGCCCAACAAGATCGGCAACCTGGGCAGCCTGCTGGAGACGTTCCTCCCCTGGACCGGCCTCGCCGTCCCCGTGCTGGCGCTCTGCGCGGTGCTGCGCCGCTCCACCACGGCGCTGGCGGCGCTGCTGGCCCCGGTCCTGGTGTGGAGCAACCTCTTCGGCGGCCTGCTGTTGGACAAGACGGGGTCGGGCGGCGCGTTGATGGTGGTCAGCCACAACGTGGACGAGGGCAACGCCGACCACGCCGCCACGGCGGGCCAGCTGGCCGAGAGCGGCGCCGACGTGATCGCTCTCCAGGAGGTGCCGCAGCGGGAGCTGGCCACCTATGAGGAGGGGCTGGCGCGGGCCTATCCCTACCACGCCGTCGAGGGCACCATCGGGCTGTGGAGCCGCCATCCGATCGACGATGTGGCGCCGGTGGACACCGGGATGGGCTGGACGCGCGCGTTCCGTGGCACGGTGGCGACGGACAACGGTCCCGTCGCCGTCTATGTGGCCCATCTGCCGTCGGTGCGGGTGGAGTTCAGGTCGGGCTTCACCGCCGAGCGGCGGGACGAGGCGGCCGAGCTGCTCGGTCAGGCCATCGCGGACGAGCCGGTGGAGCACGCGGTGCTGCTCGGCGATCTCAACGGCACCATGAACGACCGGGCGCTGGCCCCGCTCACCTCCCAGCTGCGGTCCACCCAGGGGGCCGCGGGCGCCGGCTTCGGCTTCAGCTGGCCGGCTGACTTCCCCATGGCCAGGATCGATCAGATCCTGGTGCGGAGCCTGGAGCCGGTGTCCTCCTGGACGCTGCCATCGACCGGAAGTGATCATCTGCCGGTCGCCGCCCGCGTGGACTTCTGACGCGGTTCCGGCCCGGGGGTGACCGTTCGCACGGGGACGGTTGCCCTGGGTTGTCCCGGTCTCGTGCGCCCGCTCCCGCCTTCTCCCGTTGTTCTGGTTTTTGCTCCGGTTGTTTTACTTTTGAGAGACGTCCGGGAGTTGTGAGCTTCTTGGGAAGGGAGCGGTATGGCACGCACGCGGTTCGCCTCCGATCACGGCCTCACCCGTCGCATGGTGCTCACCATGTTCCTGATCGGGCTGTTGTACGTGGTCTTCGTGGGTGTGCTGATCGCCGCCTTCGGCCAGGCCTGGCCCCTGATCCTGGTCCTCGCCGGCGGGTTGTTCTTCGTCCAGTTCTGGTTCAGCGACCGGATCGCCGCCTACAGCATGGGCGCCCGGGAGGTCACCCCCGAACAGGCCCCCGAGCTGCACGGCGCCGTCGACCGGCTGTGCGCGCTGGCCGATATGCCCAAGCCCAAGGTGGCCATCGCCGACACCGACGTCCCCAACGCCTTCGCCACCGGGCGGAGCCAGAAGAAGTCCATGGTGTGTGCCACCACGGGCCTGCTCCGCCGGCTGGAGCCCGACGAGCTGGAGGGGGTGCTGGCGCACGAGCTGTCCCATGTGGCACACCGGGATGTGGCGGTGATGACGATCGCCGCGTTCCTGGGCGTGCTGGCCGGTCTGATCACCAGAATGGCCCTGTGGACGGGGCTCACTCGCGGTGGGCGTAACAATCAGAATGTGCTCTTCCTGCTGATCCCCCTGATCAGCGCTGTCGTCTATGTGATCAGTTTCCTGCTGACCCGGCTGCTCTCCCGCTACCGCGAGCTCTCCGCCGACCGCGCCGGGGCGCTGCTCACCGGCCGTCCCTCGGCGCTGGCCTCCGCGCTCACCAAGGTCTCGGGGCAGATGGGCCGCATCCCCACCCGCGATCTGCGGCAGGCCGAGCCGTTCAACGCGTTCTACTTCGCCCCCGCGCTCTCCGGGAACGGGGTGAGCAAGCTCTTCGCCTCGCATCCCACGCTTGAGCAGCGGCTCGACCGCCTCGGCCGGCTCTCCGCCGAGCTGGGCCGCCCCTGACCCGCCGGCCCCGCTGCCCCCCGACCCGACGGCCCTCTGACCCGCCGGCCCACTGACCCGCCGGCCTCGCTGGCCTCAACGAACCGACAGAAAGGCAGGCAAGCGACCACGTGGGCTTTCTCGACGCGATCCTTGGCCGACGCAAACCGGTCAAACCCGATCTGGACCAGCTCTTCGCCGTTCCCTCGGCCGCCATCACCCTTCAGGCCGGCGGGGGCTTCACCCCCACCGGGGCCGGCTCCGTCTGCTTCGCCAGCGTGGAGGGCGGGGCCTTCGCCGGGGTCCGCGACGAGGTGCACCAGCTGCTGGACGCCGATGTCGCCCAGGGGTCGACGCCCGTGGAGTTCAGCCAGGACGACCACGGCTACACCTGGCTGCTCGCCCGCCACCCCGCCGAGCGGCTCGCCGATCTGGTCAACGACCTGCACGCGGTCAACACGCTGCTGAAGGACGCCGGGTTCGGGCCCCAACTGCTCTGCTCGCTGGTCGGCTTCCGCGACCCCGAGGGCCAGCCGCTGGCCCTGGTCTACCTCTACAAGCGCGGCACCTTCTACCCGTTCGCGCCGCTGGCCGGCGGCAAGGAGCGCCGGGACAACGGCCTTGAGCTGCGGGTCCGCGCGCTGCTCGCCGACGACCTCAGGGTGGAGAACGACCTCAGCCGCTGGTTCCCCGTCTGGGGCGCGCCCGGCCTGTAGAGGCCGGGGCCGGTGAACGGCGGGCCGCCGCCCGAGGGGACGGCGGCCCACCGCGCGTGTCAGGCGGTGTGCAGGGTCAGCCCGTAGACCGAGAGGATCTCGTTGAGCGGCTGGTACCAGGTCTCACCGCCGCTGGAGCAGTTGCCCCAGCCGCCCGAGGTCACGCCCTGGCCCTGGTCGCCGCTGATATAGGCGCCGCCCGAGTCGCCGCCCTCGGCGCAGACGCTGGTCTTGGTCAGCTCGTGGACGAGATCGCCGTTGCCGTAGTTGACCGTCTCGTTCTTGGCCAGCAGGGTGCCGCAGTGCCAGCCGGTGGTCGAGCCCGAGCGGCAGATCGAGGCGCCGACCGGCGCCTCGGCCGAGCCGCGGACGAGCTGGTCGGAGACCGCGCCCCAGCCCAGTACGACCGGCTCCGTCCACCAGCCGCTGCCCACGCTCACCCAGGCGTAGTCGTTGCCGGGGAAGGACGAGCCCTGGAACTGCCCGATGTGCGAGCGGTCCCAGCCGAACACGTCCGCGCCCCGCGGTCCGCAGTGCCCGGCGGTGACGAAGCCGCCGTGCACGGAGAAGCCGATGGAACAGCGGACGTTGCCGGTGTAGTACGGGTCGCCGCCCACCGTGCCGGCGGCGAACGTCTGCGGCGCCTCGCCCACGGTGCGGACGGCGACGGGGCCCGCCTCCCGCGCCTCGTCGAGGAAGGCCGCGACCTCGGCCGTCGACTCGGTGCCCTCGACGACGTTGACCACCACGCTGTTGGCGCGGGGGTCGACCTGCCAGCTGGCCACCGCGTCGGGCGCGCCGACGCTGCCGGCGAGGGTGTCGATGGAGGCCATGGTGGTGTTCAGGGCCGCCTCGCTGTGCCGGACCAGCGTCGTCCTGGCGCCGGCCTCCTCGACCGCGCCCGCGTGGTCGTCGTCGGTGACGGCGACCACCAGGTCGCCGCTGGCCGGGTCGAACCAGCTGCCGCCGAACGCCGAGCCAGCCGCCTGCCGGGCGGCTGGCTCGATCTCGGTGGCGGCGGCCTCGTCGGCGAGCCGCTGCTCGGCCTGCTCGGCGGTGAGGCCGTAGTCCTGCTGGAGGGCCGTCAACAGGCCCTCGCCGGCGACCGGTTCGTCCGCCGAAGCGGTGGCGGCGCCGGTGCCGGCCAGCGCGCCGGCGACGAGCAGCGCGGACAGGCCAAGGCGCATGCCTCTGGTGCGTCTCATGGTGGGGGTTCTCCTTCGAGTGCTCTACCTGTGATGGGGCGGAACAGCGGAGACCGAGAGCGCTCTCATACTCTGCGGGGAGCAGCGTAGAACTATGTCGTGGACATGTCTAGACCAAGGGCGCCAACGACGGACACGGGCAACGAGGGGGTTCGAAACGGGCAACGGGCAACGGCCCGGTGCAGGCGGCGCGTTCAGTCGCCCTCGCGCCAGCCGTTGGTGATGGGCAGCCTGCGGTCCTTGCCGAAGCCCTTGGGGGAGATCTTGGTGCCCGGCGGGTACTGGCGGCGCTTGTACTCCGCCCGGTCGACGAGCCGCAGCACCCGGGTCACCAGCTCGGGGTCGAAGCCGTCGTCCACGATCGAGGCGCGGCCCTGGTCCCGGTCCACATAGCGCTCCAGGATCGCGTCCAGGGTGTCGTAGTCGGGCAGCGAGTCCGTGTCCACCTGCCCTGGGCGCAGTTCGGCGCTCGGCGGCTTGGCGATGGAGTTCTCCGGGATCGGCGGCGTCTCGCCGCGCCTGGCCGCCGCCTCGTTGCGCCATCGGGCCAGCCGGTAGACGCCGGTCTTGTAGAGGTCCTTGATCGGACCGAACGCGCCGACCGAATCGCCGTAGAGCGTGGAGTAGCCGACGGCCAACTCGCTCTTGTTGCCGGGGGCCAGCACGATCTGGCCCTCCTGGTTGGAGACCGCCATCAGCAGCGTGCCGCGCAGCCGGGACTGGAGGTTCTC
This sequence comes from Streptomyces profundus, assembly GCF_020740535.1. Classification (NCBI taxonomy): domain Bacteria; kingdom Bacillati; phylum Actinomycetota; class Actinomycetes; order Kitasatosporales; family Streptomycetaceae; genus Streptomyces; species Streptomyces profundus. Next base: position 1,335,870 of record NZ_CP082362.1, on the reverse strand, counting down.
CTCGGCGAGCCCGGTCAGCTCCACCTGGCTCAGATAGGCGTCGAACATGCCGCCGATCGGCACCGTCCGCAGGTGGAGGCCGGTGCGCCTCGCCAACTCCCGCGCGTCGTCGACGGAGTGCTCCGAGGAGTAGCGCGAGGGCATCGCCAGCCCGAAGACCCGTTCGGCGCCCAGCGCGTCGACGGCGATGGCCGCGCAGAGCGCCGAGTCGATGCCGCCGGAGAGCCCGATCAGCACCGAGTCGAAGCCGTTCTTCACCGTGTAGGCGCGCAGCCCCGTGACCAGCGCCCGGTATGTCTCCTCCGCCTCGTCGAGCCGTTCGGCCAACCCGCCGGGGTACGCGGGTTCATAGGGCGCGAGCGGCTCGGCGGTCAGCGTCAGATGGTCGATGGTGAGCCCGTCGTCGGCGCGCCCGGTGGGCGGCTCGTCGGGCGCCGCCGGCAGCGACAGATCCACCAGCAGGCACTCCTCGGCGAACTGCGGGCCCCTGGCGAGGACTTCGCCGTCCGCGTCCACCACCAGCGAGTCCCCGTCGAAGACCAGCTCGTCCTGGCCGCCGATCATCGCCAGATAGGCCAGCGCGCAGCCCGCCTCCCTGGCCCGCTTGCGCACCAGCTCCAGGCGGGTGTCCTCCTTGGCCACCTCGTAGGGCGAGGCGTTGATGGCCAGCAGCAGGCCGGCCCCCGCGGCGCGGGTGGCCGGCACCCGGCCGCCGTCCTGCCAGAGGTCCTCGCAGATCGCCAACGCCACGTCGACGCCGTGCACCCGCACCACGGGGAGCGTGTCGCCCGGGACGAAGTAGCGGTACTCGTCGAACACCCCGTAGTTGGGGAGGTGGTGCTTGGCGAAGGCCAGCCGCACCCGGCCGCCCTGGAGCACCGCCGCGGCGTTGCGCGGGGCGCCGGCCGGCTGCCCCACCTGCGGCTCGGCCTGCTCGGTGCGGTCCAGATAGCCGACCACCACCGGCACCTCGCCGAGGCCCTCGGCGTCCAGCCGGGCGGCCAGCTCGCGCAGCGCGGCCCGGCTGGCGGCGACGAACGAGCCGCGCAGCGCCAGGTCCTCCACCGGATAGCCGGTGAGCGTCATCTCGGGGAAGGCCACGAGGTGCGCGCCCCGCTGGACGCTGTGCCGGGTCCAGCGCAGCACCGCTTCCGCGTTGCCGGCCAGATCACCGACCCGGGAGTCGATCTGATTGAGGGCAAGTCGTAGCTGAGGCACGGGAGCGAGTGTAATCGTCCGACTGACGCAATGGGGGGCGTGGACGTCTCGTTTCGGTCGTAATGCGTGCCGGCGCGCGCCCCGTCACCTGCGGTGATCTCGCGACTACCGAAGCGATCCGGCCAGCGGCGGAAGGGTCCGCCGGTTGCCCGTGCGGCGGTTGGGGCAGAGCTTGGGCACGCGCATAAGGGGGTTGGCACATGCCGCAGGACGTGCGGTTCTTCCTGCCGTTCCCGCGCCGGGTCAATCCGCTGGGCGAGCGGTCGCGGGCGCACCACCTCGCCTGGGTCCGCGCCCATGGGCTGGTGGCCGAGGGGCCCGCGCTGCGCGCCTACGCCGACTGGCGCCTCACCGATCTGGCCGCCTACGCCTATCCGGACGCGAACGCCGAGGACATCGAGCTGGCCACGGACGCGGTCTGTCTCGGCTTCCCGCTGGACGACCAGTTCGACGGTGAGCTGGGGCGCAGCCCGAGCAGCGCGTCGCGGCTGAGCACCGCGCTGGCCGGCATCCCCTACCGGCCGCCGGGCGAGCGCCCGGCCGTGGATCTGCCGCTCACCCGCGCCTACGCCGACATGTGGCGGCGTGCCTCGGCCGGCATGTCCGACGCCTGGCGGCAGCGCGCCGCCGGCAACCTCACCCGCTTCTTCCGCTCCTATGTGGGCGAGGCGCGCAACCGCCTCTCGGGCGCCCCGCTGGACGAGAACGCCTATCTGTCGCTGCGCCGCCAGGCCGTCGGCACCGCCCCCTGCTTCGACCTGATCGAGCGCGCCGGCCGCTTCGAGGTGCCGGCCCGCGCCTACTGGAGCCGCGAGGTGCAGATCCTCACCCGCTGCGCCGGCGACGTGATCTTCCTCTGCAACGACGTCCACTCCCTGGAGCGCGAGGAGGCCCAGGGCGATCCGCACAACCTCGTGCTGATCCGGCAGCGCGCCCAGGGCTGCACCAGGGCCCAGGCGGTGCGCCAGGTCACCGCGCTGGTGCGGGGGCGTGTCGAGATGTTCCTCGAACTGTCGGGCCGGGTGCCCAGGATCGCCGCCCGCCTCGGCCTGGACACGGCGGGCCGGGTGGCCGTCGAGCGCTATCTGGAGGGGCTGAGCTGCTGGATGGCGGGGAACCAGCGCTGGGGCGTGGCCTCCGCCCGCTACGGGGGCGGCGCCGCCGGCCGGAGCGTGATCGGCGATCTCACCGTGCCGGGGGCCGCCCTGGGGCCCGCGGCCCCGCCATCCGGCGAGGTCAGCGGCCCCGCCGTTCCGGTGGGTGCTCGGCCCGCCGCTCCGCCGGCGCCGCCTCCGCCGAGCGGCTCAGCAGGCCGCGCAGCGCCGCCCAGAGCGACCGTCGCCCGCTAGCCGCCGGCGCGGCCCGCGCCGTCTCGGCCGCGTCGGGCGGCCCGGAGCGGCGCCGCCCAGGCGCCGCGCGGCGGCCGGGCGCCGGCGGCACGAGCGACAGCCGCTCGGCCCGGACGCGTGGCGTGAACTCCACGGGCAGCGCGACGAGATGGCGGGACCAGGTGGACGAGGACCAGGTCAGTTCGTCGGGCTCCAGCATCAGCCGCAGATCGGGCAGCCGGGAGAGGAGCACCTCGATGCCCGTCACGGTGATGGCCCGTCCGATGTCCTGGCCAGGACACTCGTGCGGCCCGCTGGTGAAGGAGAGATGCGAACGGTTGCCGTGCATCGGGGTGCTGGGGGAGGGGCGGATGGCGGGATCGGCGTTGGCCGCCGCCAGGCCGAGCAGTAAGAGATCACCCTTCCGGACGTTCTGTCCGCCCAACTCCACGTCCTCGCTGGCGAATCCGCCGGGGCAGACGGAGATCGGCGGCTCGTCCCAGAGGACCTGCTCCACCGCGGCCGGCAGCGTCATCCGGCCGCCGTGGAGCGAGCCACGGAACCTGGGGTGGGTGAAGACCACCCGCAGGGTGTTGACGATGAGGTTGGTGGTGGTCTCGTTGGCCGCGACCATCACCAGCCGAAGATGGTGCAGCACCTCGTCGTCGGAGAGGTCGGCCGGGTGCGCGATCAGCCAGGACGCCAGGTCGTGGCCGGGGGTGGTGTGCTTGGTGGCCACCAACTCCGTGAGGGCGTGCTGGAGATAGCGGTCGGCCTCCACCGCCTTCTCGGTGCCGATCAGCAGCTGTCGGCTGGCCTCGACCAGCTTCGGCCCCTCCTCCTCCGGCAGGCCGAGCACCACGGTCAGCACCAGCATCGGCAGCTGCTGCGCGTACTGGCTGAGGATCTCGGCCCGGCCCTCCGACGCGAAGCGGTCGATCAACTGGTGCCCGTAGACCTGCACATAGCGCCGCAGCCCGCGCCGGTCGAAGCGTTCGAGCGACTCGTTGACCGCGCCGCGCAGCCGCTGGTGGGTGCCGCCGTCCTGGTGGGTGCAGTCCGGGCCCCACAGCAGCACCGGGCCGATCGGGGAGTCGGCGCCGATCTCGCCGCGCTGCCACGGCGACCAGGCCCTGCCGTCCCTGCGGAACCGCCTGGGGTTGCGGGTGACCTGCAGGATCTCGTCGTAGCCGAGCACCAGCCAGGCCGGCAGGTCCCCTTCGAGCAGCACCGGGGCGACGGGCCCGTGCTCGGTGCGCAGCCGTTCGTACAGGCCCATCGGATCCGCCGAGGCGGCGGGGCCGTAGAGCCGTTGCACGCCGCCGGGGCCAGGGGCGCTCTGGTGGGCGGGGCAGCCGGGCGGCGGGCCGCCGGGCGGGCCAAAGGCGCGTGGCGGTTCGGGTGTGGCGGTCACGGTGCCTCCGAGGGGTGTGGGGGAGTGGCGGTGGATGCGGGCGCGGGTGTGGGGCCGGGGTCGGCCGGGGCGTTCTCGGTGGCTCGGCTGTAGAGGTGGCGCAGCAGGGTCAGCAGCACGTCCCGGCTGGAGTCGAACTTGCGGGCGTCGCAGCTGACCACCGGCACCCCCGTCGGCAGATCGAGGGCGGCACGCAGCTCGGGCACCGGGTACAGCGGGGCGTCGGGGAAGTTGTTGACCGCGACGACGAAGGGGACGCCGCACTCCTCCAGGCGGTCCATCGCCTGGAAGCTGTCCTCCAGGCGCCGGCTGTCGACCAGCACCACCGCGCCGAGCGCGCCCTCGATGACGCCGTTCCACAGGAACCAGAACCGCTGCTGCCCCGGGGTGCCGAAGAGGTAGAGCACCAGCCGTTCGTTGAAGGTGATCCGGCCGAAGTCCATGGCGACGGTCGTCTCCGTCTTCCGCTCCACGCCGGCCAGGTCGTCCACCCCTGCCCCCGCCTGGGTCATGGTCTCCTCGGTGGTCAGCGGGCGGATCTCGCTGACCGCGCCGACCATGGTGGTCTTGCCCACGCCGAAGCCGCCGACGACGACCACCTTGACCGACTGCTCGGCCGAGCTGGGCAGCAGGTCCTCCTCGCGGGGCCCAGGGGTGAACTCAGAGTCGTTGTAGGCCATCGATCAGTGCCTTCAGGGTGTCGAGGTCGGGATCGGCGGCGGCTGCGTGCTGTTCCACCCGGGTCTGCCTGACGTCCACCTGGGAGGTGTCGAGCAGATCCATGAGCAGCACGATCACCGCACTGAACGGAAGGCCGACGTAGGCCGAGATCTCCGCCACCGAGATGGGGTAGCGACACATGCGCAGCAGCGCGGCGTGCTCGGGGGACTGGCCGGCCTGGGGACCGGCCCTGGCCACCACGAGGGTGACCAGGTCGAGCGCCACGGCGTCCTTGGACTCGCTGCGGCCACCGGTCACCACATAGAGCGGAACGGGCTGGTCGTCGTCCGGCTTGCGGCGCGACGGCGATTCGTCCTCCTGTCCCCCGTCGGCGACGATCACGGGGTGGCCTGCTCGGGTGTCCTGGTGCCGGTGGAGAGGTGCTCGCCGATCCGCAGCACCAGATCGCGCATCCGCTGGCTGATCAGCCCCGGGTCCACCTCGGCGTCGGCGGTCACCGCCAGATAGGAGCGGTCCCCGGCCGACATCAGATAGAAGAAGCCGCCGGTCAGCTCCAGCAGCACCATCTTCACATCGCCCTCGTCGCCCGGGAGTTCGGTGGCGATGGACTGGGCCAGGCTCTTGATCCCGGAGGCGGCGGCTGCCAGCCGGTCCCCGCTGTCCCGCTCGCTGCCGTGCTGGGCCATGCACAGCCCGTCCGCCGACAGCACCACGATGTGCCGGATACACGGGACGGAGGCGGCCAGGTCCCTGAGCATCCAGTCCATGTCCTTGAACCGACGCTGTGTCACGTGCTTCTCACCCTTAATTCCGACTTGATCCGAGATGTGCGCCTTCGAGATAGCTTTCGAGGCAGCCTGAGCGACGGCCTTCGAGCCGCGTTCTGAGGCGGCGGTTGAGGCGGCGGCGAAGCGGCGACGGCGCCGTGCGGGTGCCATGGCCGCCGCGGCCCCGGCGCCCTCCTGGGCGCCCTCGCTAGGGGCTCGGCCGGTCGGCCTCGCCCGGCCCCTCGGCGGGCGGCGAGCCGTCGGGCTCCGACCTGATGCCGGCGAAGAACGCGTCCACCCACAGGCCCGACTCCCGCCGTTCGGGCGCCGGGCGCCGCGCGGCCTTGCGGGGCGGCGCCTGCCGGGGGGCCGGCCCGCCGCCGTTCGGCTCGGCGTGCCGACGCCTGCGGCGCTGCGGCAGACCGTTGGCGTTCCGCTCGTACTGCGGGGCGTCCTCGTCCAGTTCGCCGATCGGCAGATGCCACTGCGGGGTGGGGCGGATCGCCGGGATCGGGTACTTGGGCGGTGGGACGGCGGTGAGCAGGTCGTTGGGCAGGAAGACCACGGCGCGAACCCCCGCGCAGGTGGAGGGGCGCAGCGAGATCCGGACGCCGTGGTGGCTGGCCAGGATGCCGGCGACCCGCAGCCCGATGCGGGCCGTCTCGCCCAGGTCCTCCAGATCCAGACCGTCCACACCCTGTTGCAGCAGGAACTCGGCGCGCCGCCGCGACTCGTCGGTGAGGCCGGCGCCCTTGTCCTCGATGGACACCTCGATGCCCGACGCCACCTCCTCGGTGTTCATCACCACGCTGCTGCTGGGCGGGGAGTAACGGGTGGCGTTGTCGAGCAGCTCGCCCATGATCATGATCAGCGGTTCGACGGCGTGGCCGACCACCGCCGTCTCGATGACGCGGTGCTGCTCGACCCGGAGGTACTCGTTGATCGGGCCCGAGCCGGCGCGCATCACGTCGTGCAGCGAGATGGGCCTGGCCCAGCGCCGCACCGGGGCGCCGCCGCCGACCACAGCGAGGCTGGTGGCGAACCGGCCGGTGACGTTGATGCGGTGCTCCAGATGCATCAGATCGCTGAGCACGTCGGGGGTGCCGTGCCGGAACTGCATCTTGGCGATGTCGTCCTGGAGGCGGTGGATCTCGGACTGGATGCGGTGCGCGATGTTGACGATGGCCCGCTTGGCCGAGTCCCGCTGCAACTCCTTCTCCCGCAGCACGTCGAGGATGCCGTAGGCCATGCCCTCGAAGGCGGCGACGAGTTGGGGGTCCGAGGTGGTCTCCTCCGGCAGCTGGGGGATGACGTCGTCCTCCAGATCGCCGTTCTTCATCCGGTCGAGCGCCACCGGCAGCAGGTCGTAGGCCATCAGGTCGGCGTCGGCGAGATGGCGGCTCAGCCGGTCCTCGAGAAAGGCTATGGCCCTGCCCCGGCGCGCGGTCTCGCCGACGATCAGCAGCACCGCCGCCGTGGCCAGTCCGCCGCACCAGAGCACAGCGAGGCGGGCGTCGGCCGGGACCACGAACACGGCGCCCAGCGCGCCGAGCGCCACCAGGACCGGCGGCACGAACCACCGTCCGCTGGGCGGGACGGGTCGGCTGGTTCGCTGTAATGAACCGACGTGCACCATGGGGCTTCCTCACTGGCCTGCGACGGACGGACGGATACGACGGTGGCCCATGCCACTGACATAGGCGACAACTGGCCGTAGCGACCACAACTCGCTATGTGACACAGGAGAGTAGAGGTCCGCCGTCCCGCGCCGCAGGGACTTGCGCGAAGCTCCCCCGATCGGGCGGCCCGATCCACCGCCGAACGCCGTTCCGCTCCCGGAAGGCCCGGCGCTGACCTGCCGGTTCGCGCGAGCGCCCGGGTCGTCGGGGACGAGTGAGGCCAAGGCCCGAACTTTCCGGGTGCCGGCCCGGTGACCGCCGGCTGACCGGCCGGTCGCTGACCGCCGCCCGATCTCGGTCGACTTCGGCGCGGTGCCCCACAATGGACTCGAACGGCTCCCGGGCCGTCCGGTCGTCGAACCGCAATGCGGCGGAAATCCTGTGATGGGATGCTCTTCGGGCCCCGTCGGGCCCCGCAGCCGGGGACAGAGCCGTCTTACCAGCGAGGATGGGTGGAAATGGAGAAGCAGCAGGAGTTCGTGCTCCGCACGCTGGAGGAGCGGGACATCCGTTTCGTGCGGCTGTGGTTCACCGACGTGTTGGGCTTCCTCAAGTCCGTCGCGGTCGCTCCCGCCGAGCTGGAGCAGGCCTTCGAGGAGGGCATCGGCTTCGACGGCTCCGCGATCGAGGGCTTCGCCCGGGTGTACGAGTCCGACATGATCGCCAAGCCCGCGCCCAGCACCTTCCAGATCCTGCCCTGGCGCGCCGAATCCCCCGGCACCGCCCGGATGTTCTGCGACATCCTGATGCCGGACGGCTCCCCCTCCTACGCGGACCCGCGCTATGTGCTCAAGCGCGCGCTGGCCAGAAGCTCCGATCTGGGCTTCACCTTCTACACGCACCCCGAGATCGAGTTCTTCCTGCTCAACAAGAAGCCGGTGGACGGCACCCGGCCGACCCCCGCCGACTCCTCCGGCTACTTCGACCACACCCCGCAGAACGTCGGGATGGACTTCCGCCGGCAGGCCATCACCATGCTGGAGTCGATGGGGATCTCGGTGGAGTTCTCCCACCACGAGGGCGCCCCGGGGCAGCAGGAGATCGACCTGCGCTACGCCGACGCACTCTCGACGGCCGACAACATCATGACGTTCCGGCTGGTGATGAAGCAGGTGGCGCTGGAGCAGGGCGTGCAGGCCACGTTCATGCCCAAGCCGTTCTCCGAGTTCCCCGGCTCCGGGATGCACACCCACCTCTCGCTCTTCGAGGGCGACCGCAACGCCTTCCACGAGACCGGCGCGGAGTACCAACTCTCCAAGGTCGGCCGTTCGTTCATCGCCGGCCTGCTCCGGCACGCGGGGGAGATCTCGGCCATCACCAACCAGTGGGTCAACTCCTACAAGCGGATCTGGGGTGGCGCCCAGCGCACGGCCGGGGCCGGCGGCGAGGCCCCCAGCTACATCTGCTGGGGCCACAACAACCGCTCCGCGCTGATTCGGGTGCCGATGTACAAGCCGGGCAAGACCGTCTCGACGCGGGTCGAGGTGCGCTCGCTGGACTCGGGCGCCAACCCCTACCTCGCCTACGCGGCGCTGCTGGCCGCGGGCCTCAAGGGGGTCGAGGAGGGGTACGAGCTCCCGCCGGGCGCCGAGGACGACGTCTGGGCGCTGACCGACCGGGAGCGCAGCGCCCTGGGCATCGAGCCGCTGCCGCAGAACCTGGGGGAAGCCATTCAGCTGATGCAGCGCAGCGAACTGGTCGCCGAGACCCTCGGCGAACATGTCTTTGATTTCTTCCTCCGCAACAAGCGCCAGGAGTGGGAGGAGTACCGCTCCGAGGTGACCGCCTTCGAGTTGCGCAAGAACCTGCCGGTCCTCTAAAGGGTCGGCGGCCGGCGGGTGGGCGTACCCGGGGGCGCGCGTGGGTAGCCGTGCGCTCCCTGGTGATGCGGCGACGCTCATACGAGGGATGTAAGACGGCCCTCCTGGCCTCAAGACTGTGTGCTCCCCAGCGCACTTCCGAGAGGACCTCACGTGCCCGCCCATCCGCTCGCCGAGCAGCTCGCCCGGCACCTGCGCGGCGCCGTGTTCGACCCGGGCGACGCGAGCAGCGCCGCCTCCGAACCCGCCGCCCCGCCCGCCCCCTTCAACGGCATCGCCCGCCACCGCCCCGCGCTGACCGTCGCCGCCGAGGACCGGGACGACATCCGCACCGCCGTCGCGCACGCCGCCGAGCAGGGGCTGCCGGTCGCCGTCCGGGCCACGGGGCACGGCATCACCAGGCCGGCCGACGGGGGCCTGTTGATCAGCACCCACCGGATGAACGAGGTCCGCGTCGACCCGGCCACCCGCACCGCGCGGGCCGCCGCCGGGGTCCGCTGGGAGCAGGTGATCAGGGCCGCCTGGGCACACGGCCTGGCCCCGCTCAACGGATCGTCCCCGCTGGTCGGCGTCGTCGGCTACACCCTGGGCGGCGGCCTGGGGCCGCTGGCCAGGCGCTACGGCTACGCGGCCGACCTGGTCACCCGGATCGAGGTGATCACCGCCGACGCCCGGGTCCGACAGGTCAGCGCCGGCGACGACGCCGACCTCCACTGGGGGCTGCGGGGCAGCAAGGACAACCTCGGCATCGTCACCGAGCTGGAGTTCGGCCTGGTCCCCGTCGACCGGTTCTACGGCGGCGGCCTCTACTTCCCGGGATGGGCGGCGGCGGAGGTCTCCCACACCTGGCGGCAGTGGACGGCCACCGTCCCCGAGACCATGACCAGCTCGCTGGCCCTGGTGCGGCTCCCCGACTGGCCCCAGCTCCCCGAGCCGCTGCGCGGCGCGCACACCGTCCATCTGCGGGTCGCCCACACCGGTCCTGTCGCCGAGGGCGAGGCGCTGCTCGCCCCGCTGCGCGCCGTCACCAGGCCGCTCTACGACACCGTCACCGAACGCCCCTATCTGGAGATCGCCCGGGTGCACGACGACCCCGTCGAACCGCTGGACCACCACGCGCACTCGGTGATGCTGCGCGACCTCGACGCGGCGGCCGTCGACCAGGTGCTGACCCTGGTCGGGCCCGAGGTGTCCCAGTGCCCCGCCTACATGGTCGAACTGCGGCACCTGGGCGGCGCCGCCGGACGTCCCCCCGCCGTGCCCAGCGCCGTCGGCAACCGGGACGCCGCGTTCAGCCTGATGGTGATCTCCCCGCCCGGCAGCACCAGCGCCTACGCCGACGCGCTGCTCAAGCGCATGATCCCGTGGTCCACCGGCCGCGCCTACGTCAACTTCCTCACCGGGCCGCTCGCCATCTCCTCGGCCCCCGAGGTCCACGACCCCTGCGATCTGGCGCGGCTCGCCGAGCTGAAGCGCCGCCACGACCCGGACAACATGTTCCGTTTCAACCACAACATCACCCCGGCCAGGGAGCGCGGTGCCTGAACCGGCGAGCCCGGAGCATGGTTACCCTCTATGCCGGAGACGCCGACAGGACCGGCCGGCGAGAACGGGCGGCCGGTCGTCGGGTCAGCGACCGAGAGGGGACGACCACGGTGCCGGTCGGAGGGCGACGGGACAGCCGCTTTGGACAACTGGCGCGCCGCGGGTTCACGGACCCGTCCGCCGCCGAACGCCTGCTGGAGACGACCCCGCTGCGCCCCGCGGCCCAGCACACCGCGCTGCTTGACGCGCTGGGCGCCACCGCCGACCCCGACCAGGCGCTGCGCGCCCTCGCCCGGCTGGTCGAGGCCCAACCCACGGACGAGCGCGCCCGCCTGCTGGACACCCTGCTGGCCGCCAAACCCCTGCGCGACCGGCTGCTCGCCGTGCTGGGCGCCTCCGAGGGGCTGGCCGACGAACTGGTGCGGCACCCGGCCACCTGGAAGGCGCTGCACGCTTTCGAGACCGCCGACCTCCACCCCGGTACCGAGGAGTTCGGCGCCGCGCTCGCCACCGCCCACGACCGGGACGCCCTCCGCGTCGGCTACCACCGCGCGCTGCTCACCATCGCCGCCCGCGACCTCACCGGCACCGCCGGCTTCACCGAGACCGCCGCCGAACTCGCGGACCTGGCCACCGCCACCCTCAGGGCCGCGCTCCGGATCGCGGGCGCCGGCGCCCCCGCCGACGTCGCCCAGTGCCGTCTCGCGGTGATCGCCATGGGCAAGGCGGGCGGCCGGGAGCTCAACTACGTCTCCGACGTCGACGTGATCTTCGTCGCCGAACCCTTCGAGGGCGTCGAGGAGGAGGTCGCCCTGCGCGCCGCCACCCGGCTGGCCTCGGCGATGATGCGGATCTGCTCCGACCGCACAGCCGAGGGCACCATCTGGGAGGTCGACGCCAACCTCCGCCCCGAGGGGCGCAACGGCCCGCTGGTGCGCACCCTCAGCAGCCATCTCGCGTACTACCGGCGCTGGGCCAAGACCTGGGAGTTCCAGGCGCTGCTCAAGGCCCGCCCGGTCGCCGGCGACCCCGAGCTCGGCGCCGCCTACTGCTCGGCCGTCGCCCCCCTGGTGTGGCAGGCGGCCGAACGGGAGAACTTCGTCCCCGACGTGCAGCGGATGCGGCGCCGGGTGGAGAGCTCCATCCCCGCGGCCCAGCTGGAGCGCGAACTCAAGCTCGGCCCCGGCGGGCTGCGCGACGTGGAGTTCGCCGTCCAACTCCTCCAGCTGGTCCACGGCCGCGCCGACCCCGAGCTGCGGGACGCCACCACCCTGGACGCGCTGGCCGCGCTCGCCGCCGGCGGCTATGTCGGCCGCACGGACGCCGCCGACCTCGACCGCTCCTACCGCTTCCTGCGCACCGTCGAGCACCGCATACAGCTCTACCGGCTGCGCCGCACCCACCTGATGCCCACCGACGCCGCCGACCTGCGCCGACTCGGCCGCTCCCTCGGCTTCACCGTCGACCCCGTCAAGGAGCTCACCGACACCTGGCGCCGGCACACCTCGGGCGTCAGGCGACTCCACGAGAAGCTGTTCTACCGGCCGCTGCTGGACGCGGTCGCGCGCCTTGAGGTCGGCCAGCAGGTCAGGCTCGGCGAGGGCGCGGCCAAGGAACGCCTTGAGGCCCTCGGCTACACCGACCCGGCCGCCGCGCTGCGCCACCTCTCCGCCCTCGCCTCCGGCGTGACCCGCAAGGCGGCCATCCAACGCACCCTGCTGCCCGTCCTGTTGGACCGGTTCGCCGACTCGGCCGACCCGGACGCCGGACTGCTCGGCTTCCGCAAGGTCTCCGACGCGCTGGGCAGCAGCCCCTGGTACCTGCGGCTGCTGCGGGACGAGGGCGCGGCGGCCGAGAACCTCGCCCGGGTGCTCTCCGCCGGCCGGCTCGCCCCCGACCTGCTGCTGCGCGCGCCCGAGGCCGTCGCCCTGCTCGGCGACCCCGCCGGGCTCGAACCGCGCGGCCGGACCGCGCTCACCCAGGAGGTGCGCGCCGCCACCCGCCGGGCCAGCGGCCCCGAGGCCGCCGCCACCGCGGCGCGCGGCGTGCGCCGACGCGAGCTCTTCCGCACGTCGGCCGCCGACATCATCGGCGCCTACGCCCCCGAGGGCACGCCAGGCTCGGCCGCCGACGTCGCCGCCGGCCTCGACCAGGTGGGCGACGCGCTCACCGATATCAACGCGGCGACGCTGGTCGGCGCGTTGGACGCGGCCCTCGCCGCGCGCGGCGACGCCGAGCCGCTGACCCGCCTCGCGGTGATCGCCATGGGCCGGTTCGGCGGCGGGGAGCTGTCCTACGGCTCGGACGCGGACGTCGTCCTCGTCCACGAGCCGCTGCCAGGCGTCGACGAGCGGGCCGCGGCCGACGCCGCCAGAAGCCTGGCCAACGAGATGATCCGGCTCCTCCAACTGCCCAGCGTCGACCCGCCGTTGCTGGTTGACACCGATCTGCGCCCCGAGGGCCGCAACGGGCCGCTCGTCCGCTCGTTGGCCAGCTACGCCGCCTACTACCGGCGCTGGTCGCTGATCTGGGAGAGCCAGGCCCTGCTGCGCGCCGAACCGGTCGCCGGGGACGCCGGATTGGGCCGGCGGTTCATCGAGCTGATCGACCCGATGCGCTATCCGCGCGAGGGCGTCAGCCAGGACGCGGTGCTGGAGATCCGGCGCGTCAAGGCCCGGATGGAGGCCGAACGGCTGCCGCGCGGCGCCGACCCCACCACCCACACCAAGCTGGGCAGGGGCGGCCTCTCCGACATCGAGTGGACGGTCCAACTCCTCCAGCTGCGCCACGCGGCGGAGGTGCCCGAGCTCCGCGTCACGGGCACCCGTCCCGCGCTGGCCGCCGCGACCTCCGCCGGCCTGCTGGCCGCCGACGACGCGGAGATCCTCGACGAGGCGTGGGTGCTGGCCTCCCGGGTGCGCAACGCGGTGATGCTGGTGCGGGGCCGCCCGCTGGACACGTTCCCCAACGACACCAGGGAGACGGCGGCGGTCGCCCGCTACCTCGGCTACGAGCCGGGCACGGCGGGGCGCATGCTCGACGACTACCGCCGCGTCACGCGCCGAGCGCGCGCCGTGGTGGAACGCCTCTTCTACGAATCCTGACCCGCGGCGCCCTCGCCGGGCCGGCCAGCCGCCACCGGGTCGGTGCCCTGGCGCCCCTCGCCTCGGCCGGCCCGGCCAGGGCCTACCGGGCCGTGTCCGGAAAGTCCCGGCCGGGCCCGCGACTCTCCCAGCGGATGGGGGCGCCCCCCAGACCGCGTCAGGCCCCAAGGGCCTGGGAGAGCACCGCGTCTGACACCGCGGGCCGATCCGACGGGATTTTCGGGGACACGGCCTAGCCGGGCCTACTGGTCCGGGCCGGCGCGCTCGGCGCCGGTCGCCGTGCCACCGCCGGAGGCGACCTCGCGGGGGAGGCGGTAGCAGAGACGGCCGTACCAGACGCGGGCGATCAGGTAGCCGGCGGCGAGGCAGATCACGCCGCCGACCGCGTCCAGCCAGAAGTGGTTGGCGGTGGCGACGATCACCAGCAGGGTGACGATCGGGTAGAGCACCCCGAGCGCCTTGATCCACAGCGGCCTGGCCAGCACGGCTATCGTGATGCCGCACCAGACGGACCAGCCGATGTGCATGGACGGCATCGCGGCGTACTGGTTGGAGACCGAGGCCATCGCGCTGTCCTCGGCGGAGAGCGAGCCCCAGGTGTCGTGGACGAGCGCGGTGTCGATGAAGTCCATGCCCTCCATCAGCCGGGGCGGCGCCAGGGGGAAGAAGTAGTAGCCGAGCAGCGCCACGCCCGTGGTGGCGAAGAGCACCAGGCGGGTGGGCCCGTAGCGGCCCGGGTGGCCGCGGAAGAGCCAGACCAGCACGGCGATGGTGACCACGAAGTGCAGCGTGGCGTAGTAGTAGTTCATCGAGACGATCAGCCAGGTCACGCCCTCCACCGCGTGGTTGACCGAAAGCTCGAACGCCAGCCCGAGATGCCCCTGGATGTCCCAGATCCACTGGGCGTGTTTCTGGGCGTCGCCCACCCGGTCGGGGGCGGCGTTGCGGATCGCCGAGTAGATGGCGTAACTGACGCCGATCAGCAGCAGTTCGAACCAGATGCGCGGTCTGCCGGGCAGCCGCGAACGGGAGAATCGTCTGGTGGGGGCGGTCTGGCTCGCTTCTCGGTCGGGCACGGACACGGCCGCTTCTACTCGTTCACTTTCAGGACTGACGCTGGTTGCCCCCATGGGCCACTAGTCTGCCAGAGCGATGCCGTCCGCCCGATCATCCTCCGGTCTGGTCTTCGGCCCGGTGGTTCTCCGTCGTACGGGGGAGATGTCCCGGTCAGGGTCGCCGGCCCGCCGGCGCGGCGGCGGTGGAGCCGCGCACCACCAGCTCGGGGAGGAAGACGAACTCGCTGGGCGGCGCCGGGGTGCCCCCGACCTCCTCCAGCAGCGCCCGCACCGCGGCCTGGCCCATGGCCGTGACCGGCTGGCGAATGGTGGTCAGCGGCGGGTCGGTGAAGGCGATCAGCGGCGAGTCGTCGAAGCCGATCACGGAGCAGTCCCCCGGGGCGGCGAGCCCGCGCTGCCTGGCCGCGCGGATCGCGCCCAGGGCCATCATGTCGCTGGCGCAGATCACCGCGGTGCAGCCGGCGTCCAACAGGGCGCCGGCCGCGGCCTGTCCGCCCTCCAGGGTGAAGAGCGAGTGCTCGATCAGCCGCTCGGCCCGTTCGGCCGGCACGTCGAGCTCGGCCGCCATGGCGCTGAGGAAGCCCTCGACCTTGCGCCGCACCGGGACGAACCGGATGGGCCCGAGGGCGAGGCCGATCTCGCGGTGCCCGAGCGACGCGAGATGCGTCACGGCCAGGCTCATCGCCGTCCGGTCGTCGGGGGAGACGAACGGGGCGCGCACGCTGGGGGCGTAGCCGTTGATCAGGACGAAGGGAACGCCGCCGGCGCGCAGTCGGTCGTAGCGCTCCATGTCGGCCGAGGTGTCGGCGTGCAGGCCCGAGATGAAGATGATCCCGGCGACGCCACGCTCCACCAGCATGCTGGTCAGCTCGTCCTCCGTCGAGCCGCCCGGGGTCTGGGTGGCGAGCACGGGCGTGTAGCCCTGACGGGTGAGCGCCTGGCAGATGACCTGGGCGAACGCGGGGAAGATCGGGTTCTCCAGCTCGGGGGTGATCAGCCCGACGAGGCCGGCGCTGTGCTTCTGGAGGCGGGAGGGGCGTTCGTAGCCCAGCAGATCGAGCGCGGCCAGCACGGATTCGCGGGTGCCCGAGGCGACGCCCGGCTTGCCGTTCAACACCCGGCTGACGGTTGCCTCACTGACCCCCGCCTGGGCTGCGATATCGGCTAGCCGTGCGGTCACGCTTCCGGACCTTACCGGTCGCCGCCGACCGTGCCCACCGCCCTGGGGAGTCTGTGGGTGAATGTGGTGATTTCTCGGAACCCTGACGGGGGGAACGCCGTCCGCCGGGCGGACAACTGTGCGCTCCGTGGTGGGAAAAGACCTGTACAGCGCACCCTTGCAGAAATTTGCCGCAAGGTCTTTCCAAAATCTTGCGGCACTGTTACGTTCCTGCTCGGCCCGGCGTCGCAGTGGCGCGGCGCATAGGGTGGGACATATCGCCCTGATTCGGGCGTAACGGTTGAAGGAGTTCACATGCGGCGCAGCATAGGGACCACGGCCGTGCTGGCAGCACTGGCTGTTGCGGCAACAGCTTGCGGCGGGGACGACGGTGGCGACGGCGGGGGTAACGGCGGGGGCAGCAGCTCCGAGGGGGACGGCAAGCTCTCCGGCACGGTCACCTACTGGGACACCTCCAACGAGACCGAGGCCGCGGTCTTCCAGGCCGTCGCCGAGGAGTTCGCCGACGAGCACCCCGGGGTCACGGTCGACTACGTGAACGTCGGTTTCGACGACGCGCAGAACCGGTTCAAGAACGCGGCCGGCGCCAACGAGGCCCCCGACGTGATGCGCACCGAGGTGGCCTGGGTCGCCGACTTCGCCAGCCTGGGCTACCTCTACCCGCTGGACGACACGGCCGCCCTGGACAACCAGGACGACTTCCTCGACGAGCCCTGGGCCAGCACCCAGTACGACGGCCAGACCTGGGCGGTGCCGCAGGTCACCGACACCCTGGCGCTCTTCTACAACAAGGAGCTGCTGGCGGAGGCCGGGGTCGAGGTGCCCGAGTCGCTCGACCAGATCCGGCAGGACGCCGACGCCTACGAGGCCGTCGGCACCGTCCCGCTCTATGTGCGCGGCGACGACCCGTACTGGTTCTTCCCCTTCCTCTACGGCGAGGGCGGCGACTTGGTGGACGCCGACGCCGAGCGGGTCACCATCGACGACGAAGCCGGCGTCGCCGCCTTCGAGCAGATGAACGACCTGATCGAGTCCGGTGCCGCGATCACCGACACCAGCGACGGCTGGGAGAACATGATGTCCGGGTTCGCCGGCGGCGACGTGGCCATGATGATCAACGGTCCCTGGGCGATCGCCGACGCCACCGAGGCGCTGGGCGACAACCTCGGCGTGGCCCCCGTGCCGGCCGGCAGCCAGGCGCAGGGCTCCCCGCTGGGCGGCTGGAACTACGGCATCTACGCGGGCACCCCGGACGCCGAGGCGTCCATGGAGTTCGTCAAGTACATGAGCTCGGCCGAGACCCAGGCGCGGATCACCGAGGAGCTGAGCCTCCTGCCCACCCGCGAGTCCGTCTACGCGGAGCCGGCGGTCGAGGCCAACGAGATGGTGCAGTTCTTCAAGCCGGCGGTCGACGTCGCCCACGAGCGGCCCTGGATCCCGCAGGCGCAGTCGCTCTTCGAGCCGCTGCGGATCTCCATCGAGTCCATGCTGACCGGCTCCGCCTCCCCCCAGGAAGCGGCCCAGGACACCGGGAACACCTACCGTGACCTGCTCGAAGACTGGAGCTGACCGGGGCCTCGGCAGGACGGAGGGCCGACACCATGGCTGACGCTGTGCACACTCCCAGCACGCCGACTCCCGAGCCGGGCCCGGCTCCGGCCGGGGCGGAGGGCGCCCCGCGCGCCCGCCGCCCCGGCGCGGGGCGCCCGCCGCTCCGCCACCGGCTGGGCGACTACTGGTACGCCTGGGCGATGATCGCCCCGGTGGTCGCCGTGATCACGGTGATCATCGGCTGGCCGCTGGTGCGGGGGGTCTATCTCTCGCTCACCGACGCGGACGAGTCCAACGTCGAGCGGCGGATCGGTGTCAACACCATCGAGGCGACCTACGAGTTCGTGGGGCTGGAGAACTACAAGGACATCCTCACCGACAACACCTTCTGGGACCGGCTCGGTTGGACCGTGCTGTGGACGGTGGCCTGTGTCGGCATCACCTTCTGTATCGGCCTCGGCCTGGCCAACATGCTCAACCGGGCGTTCCGGGGCCGCACGCTCTACCGGATGGCGCTGATCCTGCCCTGGGCGATCCCGGCCTTCGTGTCGATCTTCGCCTGGCGGATGCTCTTCAACGAGCGCAACGGCATCCTCAACGGGATGTTGGAGAAGGGCGGCATCGAGGGCATCGCCTGGCTCTCCGACCCGACCTGGGCCAAGATCGCCGTGATCGGGGTCAACGTCTGGCTGGGCGTCCCGTTCATGCTGATCGCCATGCTGGGCGCGCTCCAGTCCATCCCCGCCGAGCAGTACGAGGCGGCCGAGATGGACGGGGCCAACCCCTGGCAGCGGTTCCGCAACATCACGCTGCCCGGGGTGCGTCCGGTCGCCATGACGGTGGTGCTGCTGAGCACCATCTGGACGTTCAACATGTTCCCGGTGATCTTCCTGCTGACCCGGGGCGGCCCGGCGGGCTCCACCGACATCCTGGTGACCGAGGCGTACCGCCTGGCCTTTATCGCCAGCCCACGGGACTTCGCCTCCTCGGCGGCCTGGGGCGTGTTGATTCTGCTGCTACTGGTGCTGTTCGCGATCGCCTACCGCAGAGCGCTGCGCCGACAGGGAGAGGTGTGGTGAACATGGCGACCGATACCACCCGGGTTGACGGCTCCGAGCCGCTGCCGGTGCCGGGTCCGGCGCGCCCCGCCGGCGGCGGCCGGGACGCCGGGCGTCCCCGGCGCGTCAGGCGGCGCGGCGAGCGCGGCCCGCTGGCCTCCTTCGGGCTGCACGCGACCCTGCTGGTCGCCGCGGTGATCGCGGTGTTCCCGCCGCTGTGGCTGCTGGTGACCTCGTTCAAGCCGAAGAGCGAGACGTTCTCGCTCTCGCTGATCGCCGACTTCACCACGGACAACTACGACCATGTGATCAACAACACCGCGTTTCTGACCTGGTTCGGCAACTCGGTGCTGATCGTCGCCATCACCACCGTGATCGGCGTGCTGATCTCCTCCACCACCGGCTACGCGCTCAGCCGCTTCAGGTTCCCCGGGATGCGTTCGCTGATGTGGACGCTGCTGATCACGCAGATGTTCCCGATGGCGGTGCTGATCGTGCCGCTGTACAACCTGATGGCGCGCTACGGCCTGCTCAACCAGCCGGTCGCGCTGATCGTCACCTACCTCACCATCGCGGTGCCGTTCTGCGCCTGGATGATGAAGGGCTTCTTCGACACCATCCCGATCTCCATCGACGAGTCGGGACGGGTGGACGGCCTCAACCCGTTC
The DNA here is from genome assembly GCF_020740535.1 of Streptomyces profundus. Taxonomy (NCBI): domain Bacteria; kingdom Bacillati; phylum Actinomycetota; class Actinomycetes; order Kitasatosporales; family Streptomycetaceae; genus Streptomyces; species Streptomyces profundus. The sequence goes on along the minus strand of NZ_CP082362.1, from coordinate 1,316,781 downwards.
GGCACCTTCTGGCGGCTCATCATGCCGCTGGCCCGTCCGGGGCTCGCCGTCACCGGCTTCTACACCTTCGTCACCGCCTGGGCCGAGGTGGCCTATGCCACCGCCTTCATGACGGGCGAGGACAACCTCACCCTGGCCGGCGGTCTCCAGACGTTCGTCAACCAGCACACCCAGGACTGGCATCTGATGACGGCCGCCGCCGTGCTGATCGCCGTCCCCGCGACGCTGGTCTTCGGATACGCCCAACGACATTTGCAGTCCGGGCTCACCGCCGGCGCCACCAAGTCCTGACGCCGGCCCCTCGCCCCCCGACTGCCCGAACCCACAGGGATGTCATGACCCAGCACCTCGCTGACCGCACCCAGCCGACCAGCGATGCCCCCACCCCGAACCCCGGGGCCCACGCGGCCACGCCGGGCGTCCCCACCCCGCCGGAGTGGTGGCGGCACGCGGTGATCTACCAGGTGTATCCGCGGTCCTTCGCCGACGCCAACGGCGACGGGATGGGCGATCTGGCCGGGATCAGGGCGCGGCTGCCCTATCTGGCCGGGCTCGGCGTCGACGCCGTCTGGCTCAGCCCGTTCTACGCCTCCCCCCAGGCGGACGCGGGCTACGACGTGGCCGACTACCGGGCCATCGACCCGATGTTCGGCGATCTGCACGACGCCGACGCGCTGATCCGCGACGCCCACGACCTGGGCCTGCGGATCATCGTGGACCTGGTGCCCAACCACTCCTCCGACCAGCACGAGTGGTTCCAACGCGCGCTGCGCGACGGCCCCGGCTCCCCGCTGCGCGACCGCTACCACTTCCGGGCCGGCAAGGGCGAGTACGGCGAAGCGCCGCCCAACGACTGGGAGTCCATCTTCGGTGGCCCCGCCTGGACCAGGGTGGCCGACCCGGACGGCACCCCCGGCCAGTGGTATCTGCACCTCTTCGCGCCCGAACAGCCCGACTTCAACTGGGAGAACCCGGCGGTCAGGGACGAGTTCCGCTCCGTGCTGCGGTTCTGGCTGGACATGGGCGTCGACGGGTTCCGGATCGATGTGGCCCACGGCCTGGTCAAGGCCCCGGGGCTGCCCGACATGGGTCACGCGGGACAACTGCGCCTGCTGGGCACCCAGAAGCTGCCGTTCTTCGACCAGGACGGGGTGCACGAGATCTACCGCTCCTGGCGGGAGATCCTCGACGAGTACCCGGACCAGCGGATCGGCGTGGCCGAGGCGTGGACGCCGACGGAGGACCGCACGGCGCTCTACGTCCGCCGCGAGGAGCTGAACCAGGCGTTCAACTTCCACTATCTGAACACCCCGTGGGACGCGGCCGAGCTGCGCCGGGTGATCGACTCCTCGTTGGACTCGATGCGCCCGGTCGGCGCCCCCACCACCTGGGTGCTCTCCAACCACGACGTGGTGCGGCACCGCACCCGGCTCGGCGGCGGCGTCGAACGGGCCCGCGCCGCCTCGCTGTTGATGCTGGCGCTGCCCGGTTCCGCCTATGTCTACCAGGGCGAGGAGCTCGGCCTGCCCGAGGTCACCGACCTGCCGGACGAGGCGCGCCAGGACCCGGCGTTCTTCCGGCGCGGCGCGGGTGGCGACGGCCAGGACGGCCAGGACGGGCTGCGGGACGGCTGTCGGGTGCCGATGCCGTGGAGTCGGGACGGCGCCTCGTTCGGCTTCGGCGGCGTGGGCGGCTGGCTGCCGCAGCCGGGCGACTGGGGCGCGCTCTCCGTCGAGGCGCAGACCGACGACCCCGGGTCCACGCTGGAGCTGTACCGGCGGGCGTTGGCCGAGCGGCGGGCGCGCTCCGCGCTCGGCGCCGGCGACGGCGTCGAGTGGCTGGAAGCGGCGGACGGCGTGCTGGCGTTCCGCCGGGTCGGCGCGGACGGCCGGGCGGTGCTGGTCGCCGCCAACACCACGGACCGCGCCGCCCCGTTGCCCGGGGCCTGCGCCTCGGCGCGCGGCCAGGTGCTGGCCAGCGGCCCCTACCGCCAGGGTGAGCCGCTGCCGGCGGACACCACCGTCTGGTGGGAGGAGTGACCCTGCCCGCGTCCGCGCTTCCGCAGCCGGCCCGGCTCGCCGACATAGCCGGGCAGGCGGGGGTCAGCGAGGCCACCGTGAGCCGGGTGCTCAACGGCAAGCCAGGCGTGGCCGCCGGCACCCGGCAGCGGGTGCTGGCGGCGCTGGACATCCTCGGCTACGAGCGGCCCGTCCGGCTGCGGCAACGCAGTGCCGGGCTGGTCGGGTTGGTGATCCCCGAGCTCACCAACCCGATCTTCCCCGCCTTCGCCCAGGTCATCGAGCAGACCCTGGCCGGCTACGGCTATACCCCCGTGCTCTGTACGCAGAGCCCGGGGGGCGCCACCGAGGACGAGTTGGTCGACCAGCTGGTCGAGCGCGGGGTCACCGGCATCGTCTTCATGTCGGGGCTGCACGCCGACACCTCGGCCGATCCGTCCCGCTACGCCAGGCTGGCCGGGCAGGGAGTGCCGTTCGTCCTGATCAACGGCTTCAACGACCGCGTCAAGGCGCCGTTCGTGTCGCCCGACGACGCGGCGGCCAGCCGGATCGCGGTGCGTCATCTGCGCGCCCTCGGCCACCGCAGGATCGGCCTCGCGGTCGGCCCGCAGCGGTTCGTCCCGGTGCGCCGGAAGGTCGCCGGGTTCGAGGGCGAGATCGAGGAGCAGCGGGAGCGGGCGCTGGCCGCGGGCGAGCCGCCGGTGGACGGCGTGGTGCGCCACACCCTCTTCAGCGTGGAGGGCGGACAGGCCGCGACCGCCGCGCTGTTGGACGCCGGCTGCACGGGCGTGGTCTGCGGCAGCGACATGATGGCGCTCGGCGCGGTGCGCGCCGCGCGGCAGCGCGGGCTCACCGTCCCAGACGACTGCTCGGTGATCGGCTTCGACGACTCCCAGCTGATCGCCTTCACCGACCCGCCGCTGACCACCGTCCGCCAGCCCGTCACCGCGATGGCCAACGCGGCGGTCAACGCGCTGCTGGAGGAGGTCGGCGGCAACCCGGCGCAACACACCGAGTTCGTCTTCCAGCCCGAGCTGGTGGTGCGCGGCTCCACGGCCGTCGCCCCCGGCTGAGCCGGCCGACGCGCTGGCCGTCAGACGGCGGCCAGCGCGTCGATCTCCACCAGCATGGCCTCGTTGGGGAGTTCGACGAACACGGTGGTGCGGCAGGGCAGCACCCCGCTGGGGCAGTGCTCGCCGACGAACGCGCCATAGGCGTCGTTCATCGCGGCGAAGTCCGCCCGGCGGGTGAGATAGACGCGGAACATCAGCACGTCCTCCACGTCGGCGCCGCCCGCGTTGAGGATCGCGCGCACGTTGCGCAGCGTGCGCAGCGTCTGCTCCCGGACGTCGCCCGGGTACAGATAGGCGCCGGTGGCCGGATCCTGCGGGCCCTGGCCCGACACCTGGAGCAGCGGGCCCTTGCGCACGCCCTGGGAGAAGTTCCACGCCGGCGCGGGGGCCTGGTCGGTGGTCAGCCGGGTCTTCCGCTCCTGCGGGCGCTCGTCCATGGTGCCTCTCGCCTTCCGTCGGGCTTTCTCACGCGGTCGCCGTCACGGTAGCGGGTGTCGCCCTCTGGTTCGTTCCGTGAATGATCTCTAACCTGTGCGCAATAGTCGCGTACATGTCACTAGGGAGACCGTCTCGATGCGTCCGAACCGACGAAGTCCGCTGGCCGTGACCGGTATGACCCTGCTGTTCGCCTTGCTGCTCGGGGCCCTCGTGCCCGCGTCGACGGCGCAGGCCCTGCCGGCCTGGCCGTCCATCAGCCAGGGCGCCAGCGGCGCGAATGTCACCACCGCGCAGTATCTGCTGCGCCACCACGGCCATGACATCGCCGCCGACGGCCAGTTCGGGCCCGCCACCGCCGCGGCCGTGACCGGCTTCCAGAGCAGCAGGGGCCTGGCCGCCGACGGAGTGGTGGGCGCCCGGACCTGGCCGCAGCTGGTCGTCACCGTCCAACAGGGCGCCGGCGGGGACGCGGTCAGAGCGGCCCAGACCCAGCTCAACAAGTACGGCGCCGGGCTGTCCGTCGACGGGAACTTCGGCGCGCTGACCGACAGCGCCGTGCGTTCGTTCCAGAGCTCACAGGGCCTGGCCGTGGACGGCCAGGTGGGGCCCGCGACCTGGCAGAGCCTGCTCGGCGGCGGCGGAGGCGGCGGCCCGTCAGGACACGCGCTGCCGCTGGACCGTTCCGCCGCGCCCCGGAGCGACTACGCCCAACCGCACTGGGGCACCACCCCAGCCATCGACCTGATCGTGACCAACCTCCCCACCTACGCCGTCACCGGCGGACGGGTCGAGCACTACAGCAGCACCAGTTGCGGCATCGGCATCCGGCTGCTCCAGCCGGACGGTTCGCGGTTCGTCTACTGCCACCTCTCCGCCCGCTCCACGGCCGACGGCGCCCAGGTGTCCGCGGGGACCCGGGTCGGCACCACGGGCGACACCGGCAACTCAGGGGCCCCGCACCTGCATATCGAGATCAGGACCAGCGACGGCCTCGCCCGCTGCCCGCAGAACTACCTGCTGGCGATCTGGGACGGCCGACAGCCGCCCGGCCTCACCAGCCTGCCGACCAGCGGCTGCACCACGGGCTGAAACCTCCGAGGGTCCGCCCCGACCGGGGTGCGGCAGGCTGGGGGCATGACCGATCTGGTGATCAGGGGTGCGCGGCTGTTCGACGGGACGGGCGGGCCCGAGCGGCGGGCGGACGTCGCGGTCACCGCCGGGCGGATCGAGGCCGTGGGCGGCCCGCGGCTCGGCGGGCGCCGGGTGCTGGACGCCGAAGGGCTCGCGCTCGGCCCCGGCTTTGTCGACATGCACGCGCACTCCGATCTGGCGCTGCTCACCGAGCCCGACCACGCGGCCAAGGTCGCCCAGGGCGTCACCTGCGAGGTGCTGGGCCAGGACGGGCTCTCCTACGCCCCCGTCGACGAGCGGACCCTGCCCCAGGTGCGGCGGGCCGTCGCCGGCTGGAACGGGGACCCGCCCGGGTTCGACTGGGACTGGCGGAGCGTCGGCGGCTATCTGGACCGGCTGGACCGGGGGATCGCCGTCAACGCCTGCTATCTGGTGCCGCACGGCAGCGTCCGGATGCTCGCCATGGGCTGGGAGGCCAGGCCCGCCGACGAGGCCGAACTGGCCCGGATGCGGCAGCTGGTGGCCCAGGGTCTGACGGAGGGCGCCGTCGGCCTCTCCGCCGGGCTCACCTACCCGCCGGGCATGTACGCGCCCGACACCGAACTCGTCGCGCTCTGCGCGGTGGTGGCCGCCCACGGCGGTTTCTTCGCCCCGCACCACCGCTCCTACGGCGCGGGCGCGCTGGCCGCCTACGCGCAGATGATCGAGGTGGCCAGGCGCGCCGGCTGCCCCCTGCACCTGGCCCACGCCACGCTCAACTTCGCCGTCAACAGGGGGCGTTCGGGCGAGCTGCTGGCGCTCCTCGACGCCGCCCTGGACGCCGGCCTCGATCTGACGTTGGACAGCTACCCCTACCTCCCGGGATCCACCACGCTGGCCGCGCTGTTGCCCAGCTGGGCAGCCGAGGGCGGCCCCGAGGCCACCCTGGCGCGGCTGCGCGACCCCGCGGCGCTCGCCAGGATCCGGCACGATCTGGAGGTGGTCGGCTCGGACGGCTGCCACGGGGTGCCGGTGGAGTGGGAGACCCTCAGCGTCTCGGGGTCGCGCGATCCGTCGGCCGTCGGCCGCACCCTCGCCGAGCTGGCGGCCCGCGCCCGCCGGGCCCCGTTCGACATCTACCGCGAGCTGCTGCTGGCGGACGAACTCTCCACCACCATCCTCCAGTCGGTCGGCGACGAGGCGAACGTGCGCGCCGTGATGCGGCACCGCGCGCACACCGGCGGCAGCGACGGGCTGCTCGGCGTCGCCCGCCCGCACCCCCGCGCCTTCGGCACCTTCCCGCGCTATCTCGGGCACTACGTCAGGGAGTTGGGCGTGCTGGGCCTGGCCGAGTGCGTGGCGCACCTCACCGGCCGGCCGGCCCGCCGGCTCGGCCTGGCCGGCCGCGGCCTCGTCCGCCCCGGCCACCACGCGGATCTGGTGCTCTTCGATCCGGACACGGTCGCCGACACCGCTACCTTCGAGGAGCCGGGGCAACGGCCGGTCGGGCTGCCGTTCGTCCTGGTCGGCGGCGTCGCCGTGGTCGACGAAGGACGCCTCACCGGCGCCCTGCCCGGCCGCGCCCTACGCCGCCGCCCCGACGGCACGGTGCGCTAGAACACGTCGTTCGGATCCTCACCGACGCGCACCCGCCGGGCCCGGGGGAGCCGCGCGCCGGCCACGGACGACGCACCCCGGTGGCGCGTCAGGCCCAGGCGCCGGCGGCTGCCGCGTCGGCGGCGAAGGCCGCGAAGCTTCGGGGCTCCCGGCCCAGGGCCCTCCGCACGCCGTCGGAGAGATGCGCGTCAAGCCCCCTGGCCAGCGGGGTCAGCGCCAGCCCGAACTCCCTGGCGTCCTCGGCGTCCCAGCCGTCCGCGACCAGCTCGGCGGTGAACGCGTCGAGGGTCAGCGGGGTGTAGCCGACCTTCGTCCCGCTGGCCTCGGAGATCTCCGCCATGGCCTCGGCGAGGGTGAGCGCGGCGGGCCCCGACAGCTCGTAGGTCGCGCCCTGGTGCCCGTCCTCGGTGAGCGCGGCCACCGCGACGTCCGCGATGTCCTCGGCGTCCACGAACGCCGCCGCGGCGTCGCCCCCGGGAATCCGCAGATCCCCCGAGCGCACCCCGTCGCTGAGGAAGCCCTCGCTGAAGTTCTGGCTGAACCACGAGGGACGGATCACCGTCCACTCCAGATCGCTCGCCCGCAGCGCCTCCTCGCCCGTGACATGGACGATCCCGCCCGGGTGCCCGGCCGGCAGGTAGTCCGGGTTGTCCACGCCGCGCCCGGAGAGCAGCACCACGCGCTCCACACCGGCCTCGGCGGCCCGCTGGAGGAAGGGGCCGGTGAGCCGCGTCCCCTCCAACGGGACGAGATAGAGGCGCCGCACCCCGGCCAGGGCGGCGGGCCAGGTGTCGGGGGCGTGCCAGTCGAAGGGCCTGGCGGCGGAACGGGAGGCGACGCGCACGGGGTGCCCCGCCGCGGTCAGCCGCGCGGCCACCCGCCGGCCGGTGACGCCGGTGCCGCCCACCACGAGTATCGGGTTCTCGCTCGTCCTGGCTGTCTTGGCTGTCTGGGTCTCGGTCATGTCACCAGCCAACGGGACCGCGCGGCGCCCGGCCATGTCCAGCCGGCTCGTGGGGATGTCCAGGCGTCTACCGTGAAGGCATGACGCGGATCGTCGCCGACCGGCCGGCCGAGGCGCCCGACGTGCTGGCCCAACTCCTCGACGGGGTGCGGGCCAGGGGCGCGCTCTTCGGCGAGGCCGGGCTCGACCCGCCGTGGGGCCTGCGGTTCGCCACCGGCGCCTCGGTGACGCTCACCACCCTGCGCAGCGGCGCCGGCTGGGTGGTCCCGGCCAGCGGGGCTCCGGTCGCGATCGGCCCCGGCGACGTGGTCCTCTCCCGGGGCCCCGCCCCCTTCACCGTCGCCGACCGGCCGGCGACCCCGCCGCCCCGGCGGGTGACGGGCGCCGACTACTGCGCGGACCCGCCCGGCCGCTCCTGCCGGGTGGGTCCGCGCGGCGACACGGTGCTGTTGAGCGGTGCCTACCAGGGCGGCGGCGCGGTCGCCGAACGGCTGCTGCGGACGCTGCCCGAGACCATCCTGCTGCCGGCGGCGGCCCGCCCCGAGCCGGTGCTCGACCTCCTGGCGACCGAGCTGCGGCGCGAAGGAGCCGGCCAACAGGCCGTGCTGGACCGGCTGTTGGACCTCGCGCTGGTTTCCGTGCTGCGCGCCTGGCTGGAGAACGCCGGGCCGGCCGCGCCCCGCTGGCACACGGCGGGCGCCGACCCCGTGGTCGGCCGGGCCCAGGCCCTGCTGCACGCGGCGCCAGAGCACCCCTGGACGGTGGCGGGGCTGGCCCGGGCGACGGGGGTGTCGCGGGCCTCCCTGGCCCGCAGGTTCGCCGGCGCGGTCGGCGAGCCGCCGATGGCCTATCTGACGGGGTGGCGGATCGCCCGCGCCGCCGACCTGCTCCGCGAGACCGACGCGACGGTGGCCTCCGTGGCGCGCGAGGTCGGCTACGCCGACGCGTTCGCGCTGAGCGCGGCGTTCAAACGGCTGCGCGGCGTCTCCCCGTCCGCCTACCGCCGCGCGGTCGCCGGCTGAACCCGGGAGCCGAAGCGGACACCAACGACGTCGGGCCCCTCCCTGCCGGAGAGGGGCCCGACGCGCCCGTGCGCCGGGCCTGTTGAGATCTGAGGGGGAGGCCGCCGAGGGCATCAGGATCACACAGACCGCTGATGGAACACACCAGAAAGTAACGGAAGAACGCGAAGTTGACTAGGCAACACGTTCACATCCGTTGGTACCTGAGCACTTCGCGGCCCAGGGGGACACCACGACCCCGGCCGAGCGGGCGCGTGAGGCCCTGACGGCCCTCCGCTCGACCGGGATCCGACAGGCAAGCTAGCAGCCCGCAAGATTTTGCGAAAGACTTTGCGAAGCGGGTGACTTCGATGCCGCCGACTGTGCGCGCCGCCGGCCCGGGAGGTAGAACCTGGTCATGCAGAACTTCGCGATCACTCCGATAGGCACGGTCCGCAACGACCGTACGGACATTCAGCACACGGACAACTGGGGTGCCGTCCGCAGCACGATCACTGTCGACGAGCGCTTCGGCGAGGCATGCCTCCAGGGCCTCGACGGCTTCTCCCATGTGGAGGTCCTCTTCGTCTTCGACCAGTTCCCCGAGGTCGACGACCACCGCGAACCCCGGCCCTACCGAGGCCGTTCCGATCTCCCGCCCGTCGGGGTCTTCGCCGGCCGTGGTCCCCGCAGGCCGAACCGCATCGGGGTGACCTGCTGCGCCATCGAATCCGTCCACGGCCGGTCACTGATGGTGGTGGGCCTCGACGCGGTCTCCGGCACCCCGGTCATCGACCTCAAGCCGGCGATGGTGGAGTTCGGCGCGGTGGACATCAGGCAGCCGGAGTGGGTCAGCGATCTGATGTCGGAGTACTTCCAGCCGTAGCCAGCAGTACTAGTCGCCCAGCATCGCCAGCTCGCCGCCGTCCGTCAGCTTCCCCGTCAACCGGGACTGGGCGCCCTCATCGGCGGGCAGCGCCAGCGTCCGGCCCTCGCCGCGCCCCGTCACCCCGCCGTGCGCGACGATCTCCGTGACCTGTTCGCTCCCCGCCGCCAACAGGAACCACGACTCCTCGGGCGAACGCCACAGCAGCCCGCTGAGCACCCCGGGATCGCGCGGTCCGCAGGCCGTCCCGTCCTCGACCCTCGCCGTCACCACCCCCTGGCCGCCCGCCTCCGCCGACGGCTCGACGAACTGCGTCCACGTCCGCGCCCCCGTGCCCCGCCAGGTCTCCGCCCGGCCGCACACCCAGCGCGCCGTGCCCCCGTCCTGCGGCAGCGTCTGCTCGGCGAACTCCCAGGCGTTCACGGACCGCACCCCGGCCCCGCTCACCTGCGGCAGCTCGCAGGCCACCCGCGCCCACTGCCCTCGGGACGAGGCCAGGGACGCGCCGTCCTGGCCCACGCCCGGCGCCCCGTGCGTCAGCAGCGCCGGCGTCAACTCGCCGAGATCCGCCAGCAGATACGGCCGCTCCACGCCCTCCGCCGTCAACTCCAGGGCCGCGAAACCAGAGCACTCGGCGGCCCCGGCCGAGGTGTGGATCGGATCCGTCACGCCCTGTTCGTCCACCGCCAACCCGGCCGCCGGACGCTGCGGGTCGAGCAACTCGGCCACCGAGGCGCCCGTCACCCAGGGGGCCGTCAGATAGCGGGTGTTGCCGTCCCCGCGGTGCAGCACCACCGCCGACGAACCGGCCAGCTCGGCGCCGTCCACCCGGGCCAGATCCAGCGCCACGGCGCCCTCCCTGGCACCGCTCGGCTCCGCGTAGCGCACCAGCCGCAGCCCGTCGTACAACAGCACGACGGAGACGCCGCCCGTCTCACCGGCGAACAGCAGCTGCGCGGGGCCCGGCGGCGGACCCGTCTGCGTCCCCGGCGTCGACGACACCGTCACCTCGTCGCCCGGCCGCGCCCAGACCGCCAACGCCCGGCGCAGCAGGCCCGTGTCGTCCAACGACGAGCCGCGCGCCGGCCACACCGAGAAGTCGGTGCGCGCCGCGTGGAGCCAGCCGTCCGCCGGGATCCGCCGCAGCCCCTGCGGATCGAGCGCCGCCTCGGCCGCCGTGTTCTCGCTGTACAGCGGCGCGGCCGGCCCGTCGGGGCCCCAACCCTCCGGCAGAAACGCCATGGTGGACAGCACCAGCGCCAACGCGCCCCCACCGATCAGCGCCGTCCTGGTGTACTGGCGGCGGCGCAGCAGATCCGTCGGCCGCGCCTGGAGCGCGCACGGATCCGTCAACGGCACCGCGCCCTCCACCCCGTCGGCGGCCCGCAGCGCCGCGTCGATCCGCTCCTCCGGCTCGCCGGCCGCAGCCAGCAACAGCCGCGCCTCCGAGGCCGCCAGGCCGTCGATCCGCCGCAGCGCGTAGACCGCGCGCGCCGCGGGATCCAGCGTGCCGAGCCGCTGCTCCCACGCGATCTCGTCCGTCTCGCCGGCCCGGGGGAACAGCCGCAGCCCCCACACCCGGGGCAGCGGCGAAGGCGCCCTCGGCAGCCAGCGCAGCTCGCGCCCCGCCACCCGCGCCGGCCGCTGCGCGGCGAGCGCGGCGCGCACCACCCGCAGCCGCAGGAAGACATAGCCGGCGTCGGTGCCGCGCCCCTGCTCCGCCGAGCCGTCGCGCTGCGCCGGCAGCACCGGCGGCACCTCGTCGGCCTCCGTCGACTTGCCGCGCGGCAGCGCCCGTTGGGCCAGCGCGTGGGCGCTGAGCACCCGTCGATGCCGGCCCAGGGAGTGCGGCAGAATCAGATAGCCGAGCCTGACCAACCTCGGGTAGTGCTCGACCAGCGCGGCCTCGGCCTGCTCAAGCGCCAGGGCGGGCGCGGCGCGCCGGGTGTCCACGGGGGAGATGTCACTGGAAGCCACACCCGCCCAAACGAGCCGCCCACCGGACGGTTACGCGTCACGGCCTGCCAGCCGCCGGGGCCTGAGGACACCGCCGGGCCGTCATCTGGCGTGAAAGTACCCCATGGTGTCATCGCAGACTCTGCCCCGCCGTGGTCGGCGCACGGCACGGTGGCAGGCATGAACCCCGAGATCCTCGCGCAGGAGGGCTACACCTCCGTCGCGGTCGACGAAGCCCCGGTCCGTGAGCTCTTCCCCGGAATCCGGCTGCGCCCCCTGTGGCGGGGGCCGTCCGGATCGCACGCGGGCGTGCTGGAGATGGACCCGGGCACCTCCTGGCCCCACCGCGACCGCCACGACCCCGGCCCCGAGGAGGTCTATGTGATCGCCGGCACCTTCAACGACGGAGCCCGCGACTACCCACCCGGCACCTTCCTCCACGCCCCCGCCGGCTCCTGGCACATCCCCTCGACCACCACCGGCTGCACCCTCTTCCTCTTCTACCCCGCGGGCTGATCCACCCACGGCCCGTTGCCGGGCATGACGTGCCGGCGCTTGCTCCGGCAGGTGGGGCCGCCGCCTGCTCCAGCCCCGGCCGGTGGCCGGGCACGGTCCGCCGCCCCTGCGGTCTGCCGGTGCGTGTCGGGCCCGCGGCCTGGTGCGGCTCTGGCGTGCCGGCCTCGGTCAACCGGCCCGGCTCACGGAGACCTGCGGCCCGCAGCCCACCGACCGGTATCCGCCCGGCACTTCCGCGTACCGCCCACTGGCCCCGGCCTACGCGGCCTCCTCCCACCCCCCCGGCCCCTGCCTGTTCCGGCCTACCGCCCCGGCCCACCGGGTCGGGCGGGCCGTCGGGTGGCCAGGCGCTGCCCGCGTTCGGGCCCGCGCTCGGGCCTCAGCGTTCGAGGTACGCCAGGACGGCGAGGACGCGGCGGTTGTCGTCGTCGGACGGGGGGAGGCCCAGCTTGGCGAAGATGTTGGACGTGTGCTTGGCGACCGCGCGCTCCGTCACCACCAGCCGTTCGGCGATCGCCGCGTTCGAACGGCCCTGCGCCATCAGCTCGATGACCTCCAGCTCGCGCGGAGTCAGCTTCTCCAGCGGCGAGTTGTGGCTCTTCTGCGCCAACAGCTGCTGGATCACCTGCGGATCCATCGCCGTGCCGCCGCTGGCGACGCGGCGGACCGCGTCGATGAACTGTTCTGCGTCGAAGACCCGGTCCTTCAGCAGATAGCCGACCCCGCCGTGGCCGTCGGCCAGCAACTCCCGCGCGTAGAGCCGCTCCACATGCTGGGAGAGGACCAGCACCGGCAGCCCCGGCTGCTCGCGGCGCGCCTGAAGCGCGCACTGGAGGCCCTCGTCGGTGAACGACGGCGGCAGCCGGACGTCGACCACCGCGACGTCCGGCTTCAACTCGGCCAGCGCGCGGGTGAGTTCGGGCCCGTTGTCGACGGCTGCCGCCAGCTGGAAGTCATGCGCCTCCAGGAGCCGGACCAGACCGTCCCGGAGTAGAAACAGGTCTTCGGCGACCACAACCCGCACGGAACTCTCCGTCTCTCGAACCAAGCCCGACCGGCCCCACCCTATGCGGTCCGGGGCCGGTCTCCCCGCCTTCCCGCCACGCCGGCGGGCACCCCGCTCAGTGCGGGACGACGGTCGCCAGGACGGACGGCAGCCCGTGCCAGTCGGAGCTGGCCACGGCCGCGCCACCGGCCGCCAGCTCGTTCACCCGGCCGAGCGCCTCGGCCTCGGTCGGGTTGGTCGCGTCGATCGGCGGCGCGACGTTGTGCGCGTTGGTCATGACCAGCAGATAGCCGCGCTCGGTGTACCAGCCGGTGTCGACGTCGGGGCCGAGGAAGACGTTCGCGTCGCCGTCGAAGACGACGAACCACGGCCGGATGGACTCCTCCGGGTAACGGGTCTCCCGGGGGTCGCCCGCCTCCGCGTGGTGGACCGCGGGGAACGCCGTGGCCTGTGCCAACGAACCAGAGGCGGCCAGATCCCGCAGGTGCCGGGCGTACTCCACGTCCGTCCAGAGGTTGTCGAACGGGTTCCCCTCCTCGACCGTGCCGGGTATCAGGTGGATCAGGAACCTGCCCGCCAGCTCGTCCCTGGTCGGCCAGCCTTCGGCGGTCACGGCCGCGTCCAGCGTCGGGTGGCCGCCGGCCAGGTCGCCAGGGCCGAAGACCGCGTCGCCGAGGGCCTCGTTCACCAGGGAGTCGAAGGCGGCGGGGCCGCGCCCGAGGTTGTCGGCGAAGCCGTCCTTCATCTCGATCTTCAACAGGATCGGGCGGTGGCCCGGGTTGGCGTCGTGCCAGGTCCTGATGTCGGCCAGGCAGCCGGCCAGGTTCTGGTTCCGCGAGCCGGACCTGAGGTCCTCGGGGCTTGTCGCGCCCACGCAGTTGTTCTGGTTGCCGAACGGGTTGTCGTGGCCGACGCGCCAGCCGGAGCCGAAGAAGTTGGTCCAGACGTCGATCTCCAACATGCCGGCGCCCGAGTCCAGGGCGTCGGCGAAGTAGGGAAAGGCACTCTGCAGATAGGCGTTGTGCACGCCGACCGAGGTGCTCGCCGAGTAGGCCGCCTGGCCCGGCTCGGCGGCGTGCACCCCGCTCGCCGCGACGAGCACCCCGACACCGCCGGCGGCCACCGCTCCGCCGACCCATCGCATCCTTGTCGTCCGCCGCATCGAATCCGCCTTCGCTGTGTGGGTGGGGGAGAGCCGCAACACGGCGTCAGCGTAGGACAGTTGGCATGCACGCGAAATGATCCGGAGCCAAACACCCGGGACACACCGGATGTCGGACACCCCCCGGCCCCAACTCGGGCCTATTCGAACTCGTACTGAAGCTCGTACAGATGTCCCGCCTTCACCATCACAGTGGCCTCGATCGGACGCTCGCCCTCGCTGTAGACCACGCGGAGCGTACGTAGAACGGGGAGGTCGGTGGGGAGTTCGAGGAGCTCGTACTGCTCCTGGGTCGGCACCCGCGCCGATACCCGATCGACGGTGAGCTGAGGGGGATGGCCCAGCTCCGACAGCAGGGTCGGGGTTCCCCCACGGATCTTGCGTGAGCCCGCCAGTGGAGTGCCGGCGGCAAGGGAGAGCGGGTAGTAGGAGTGCACCAACTCGACGGGTTCGCCGTTGAGCGAGAGCACCTGGCGGCGCACGATCGCCGTTCCGTCGTCGGGCAGTTCGAGACAGGCCGCCACATCCCGAGGCGGGCGCACCTCTGAGACGGCCAGCAGTTTGGCGCTGCCCTTCCTGCCTCTCCCGCTGGCCTCCGTGAGCCACCGATAGGGCTTGCCCTGTTCGACCGGCCTCCCGAAGTCGGCGGGCCGCACCGTCCCTTGGCGGTGCTCTCGAACGGTGACGGCGGCTCCGGCTCGCCCCACGACCAGGCCCTCGTCCTTCAGGAGTTGCAACGCCTTCTGGATCGTGGCGTTGGAGGCCCCGAAACGTTCGCGCAAGCGGAGCGTGGAAGGCAGGCTCGCGCCGGGCGCGGGAGTCCCCGACAGTATGTCGTCGCGCAGGTCGGCAGCGATCCGTTCGTGAAGAGGCCGCCGATCGGCGGCCCGCTCATCGGGCATCGGCATTCAGGGCATCCTTGGCTCGGGGCGTCAGGCCAACTCGTGGTCGGCAGTGAGTTCGCGACCGCTTCCCAAGTAGTCGATCGCGTACTCGGTCACGTCCCCGTGCTGATCCCAGTAACAGTTCGTCATGGTCAACACCGGCGTGCCAGCGGGTACTTCGAGGATCTCGGCGACGTCATCCGGGGCGGGCCTGATCGCCACCACATCCCGGCGGCGGACAGCGCGGCGCCCGGTCCGTTCCTCGATCAGGCCGAAGGTCATCGTCGGCAGCGGGGTGACATCCAACAACTCCGGTGCCGACTCGGCGAACGGCCCCGGCAGCCACGAGGCGGAGAGGGCGACCACACCCTGGCCGTCGGTGTACACCCGCTCGCGCTGCACCACGGCCACGCCCTCGGGAACGCCGAGAGCCTTCGCGACGGTGTCGGGCGCCGGGACCAACTCCGCTCCCAGCACCTTGGCCTCCTCGCCCGACCGGAATCCGTCCCCGCCGGACCTGAGCAGGGCGAGCCGGTCCGGGCCGGTGGTCTGCCTCGGCCGTGCCGTGACGATGGTGCCGATGCCGGGCACCGACTCCGCGAGTCCCTCGCTCCGCAGCACCGCCGCGACTCGGGTCGCAGTGGCGGTCGAGACGCCTTCGGTGCGCTCGATCTCCCGCACTGACGGCACCTTGTCGCCGGGACGCAGCGCTCCCTGCTCGATCTGCCGTCGGATCTTCGCGGCGATGCGCTTGTACGGCGCCAGCGCCTGAGCCTCCTCGACCATGACCCTCCGCTCCATAGTGCTCTAGCACAGTCTTGACTTCGCGTAGTGCTCTAGAACACTCTAGAGCTGCGTTCGGCGGAGGAACAGTCCGGGACAAGCCAAGCTGCGCGCTCGCGCGCAAGTGGGGCGCGGTGACTGCCGGCCAAAGCGAACACCGCGCCCCCTGATCCCTCGAAAGGGGTGACCCCATCATGCATGAGTTGAGGGCCGACCTGTCGTACGCCGATCGGGGCCGAAGCACCGCCGGAGGGGGTGGCGTGAACGGGCCGCCCCTTGGCACGCTTCCCCGGCCCGACATCGTGCCGTACATCGCCCAGTGGAGCGAGGAGCGCGACGTGGACGCGGTGGTCGTCTGCCGGGCGGGGGGCATCGGGTACGCGGACGAGATCCTTCAGGACCGTGACGAGGACGGCGTTCTGTGGTCGCGCATCGGTTCCCGTCCGGGGCGGGGGCGGCCGGAGTTCGGCAGGGTTCACGGCCTGCGTCAGCGCAGGGCCATGCGCAAGGTGTTGTGTCAGGTGTGCGCCGAGCCGGCTGAACGAGAGCGAGGACGGTGTGCTCTGGCTGCTCGGTGAGGACCCTGACGACCCGGCGTCCTGGCCCGAGGAGCTGCTCACTTCGCACCCGCCCGTCTGTCTCCCGTGTGCGGTGAAGGCGGTGCGGTTCTGTCCCCATCTGGCCCGACGGTATGTGGCGCTTCGAGTCTGGCAGTTCTCCATCGTCGGCGTGTGGGCCGCGCTCTACCGGCCGGGGTTCCCGTTGCCCGTCGCGGTTGACGCGGCGGGTGTGGCGTATGACGACACTCGTGTCCGCTGGCTCAGGGCGAGTCAACTCATCACTCGCCTGGAGACGTTCACGGTGGTGGACCTTCCGGGGGCGGTGGTCTGAACGTTGGCGCCCCAGCCGGCGCCTGAGGAGGCGCCGGCGCCGGCGGCGTCAGCCGCTTCCGCCGTTGACGGACGCGGTGCCGATGCCGGATTCGGGGATGCCCCAGCGGTCGAGGAGGGTGGCGTAGGTGCCGTCCTGGATCAGCAGGTCGACGGCCGCGGCCAGGGCGTCGCGCAGTGCCGGCTGGTCCGGGGGGACGCCGATGCCGCGGAATCCCTTCTCCGCGGAGTCCAGCGCGACGGACAGCCCCAGGTCGCCGTGTTCGTGGGCGTAGCGGGCGCCCTGCGAGTAGAGCAGCACCGCGACGTCCGCCTCGTCCAAGGCGATGGCCTCCGCCATGTCGTCCCTGCTGGGGACGGGCAGCCACGTGGGCGGCTCCGCGCAGCCCCCGGTGTTCTCCTCGATCACCTCATGGAGGAACTCGTCGTCGTAGGAGGTGACCCGCAGCCCGCAGAGCAGGCCCAACTCGCCGGAGCGGCCGGGATCGTCGCTCAGCACGGCGAAGCCGTCGGCGAAGTGGTTGACGAAGTCGAGGCCCAACTCCGCGCGCCGCTGCGGGGCGTCGGTGAACCCCGACATCACCACGTGCCCCGGGGCCTCCGCGCTGTTGCGCAGTGCGCCGTCGACGGCGGTCGGCCGGTCGTCGACCAGGGTGAACACCGGCTCGACGCCCAGCCGTTGGGCCATCGCCACGGCGAGGTCCACCTCGAAACCCACCGGCGCACCCTCCTCCTCGAAGAGCACCGGGTTGTGCCGTTCGGCGACCCAGACCGTGAGCTCGCCGGCCGCCCGCACCTCGGCCGGCAGCAGGTCGGCCAGTGGCGCCTCGGCGGGGTCGCCGCCGGCGCCGTCCGAACCGCCGTCGTCACCACCGGAGTTGGCCAGCGCGATCAGCGGTAGGGCGACCCCGACGGCCACCGCCCCCGCCACGGCCGCCAGCACCGCGCGCCGCCGCTTCCCGGGGACGGGAACCGGAACGGTGACGGGGGCGGCGGAGGGGGCGGGCCCGGTCGAAGGGGCCGGGCCAGGGGGCGGGACGGCCGGCGGTTCGTCGAACTCCAGCAGGGCGGCGGCGTCCTGGCCCAGCCGCGCGGTCAGCGACGCCGGCAGCCAGAAGTCCGCGCCGACCCGCTCCCTGGCCAGCGGCCCGATCTCGGCCAGCGTCGGCCGCGCCCCCGCGTCCCTGGCCAGGCAGCGCGCCACCAGCGCCCGCAGCTCCCCCGTCAACGGACCAGCGTCGGGCCCGAGGGCGGGCTCCTCGTGGAGCACGCGATAGAGCACGGTGTGGGTGGCCGCGCCGTCCCAGCTGAACGCGTGCTGTCCGGTCGCCGCGTACGCCAGCAGCGCGCCCAGCGCGAACACGTCGCTGGCGCCGCTCAGCGGCTCGCCCCTGATCTGCTCAGGCGGCATGTAGCCGGGGGAGCCCACCATCGACCCGGTGCGCGTCACCACGCTGGCGTCCACGGCCCGGGCGATCCCGAAGTCGATGACCTTCGGCCCCTCCAGCGTCACCATCACGTTCGACGGCTTCAGATCGCGGTGGATCAGCCCGACCGCGTGGATGTCCCGCAGGGCCTGCGCCAGGCCCGATGCCAGCCCTCACAGCGAACCCTCGGGCAGGGGACCGTGCAGCGACTCCACGACCCTGGTGAGCGGCGGGCCGGCCACATAGCCGGTGGCCACCCAGGGCACGGGCGACTCGGTGTCGCTGTCCAGCACCGGCGCCGTCCACGGGCCGCCGACCCGGCGCGCCGCCTCGACCTCGGCCCGGAACCGCCGGCGGAACTCGGGCTCGGCCGCCAGATCGCCGCGCACCACCTTGAGCGCCACCATCCGGCCGCCGATCGACCGACCCAGATAGACCTGGCCCATCCCGCCGGCGCCCAGCCGCCCCAGCAGCCGGTAGGGGCCGATGTCCCTCGGGTCCCCGGGGCCCAGGGGCGCGGGCCCTGAGGCGCCACCCGGTCGCGTCTCGGCCACGCCGCCTCCTCCTGGACGGCCACCGCGCCCGTCCGTCGCCAAGCGATGGTAACGGTCCGACTCCGCAGCGCGAGGAATCTCCACAGAACCCGCCGCTACCGGCACAGTTGACCGGTCGGTCGGTGGCTTCCGCTGGTGGCCGGGTGCGTCGCCTCGTCCGGGGGAGGGCCGGCGTCAGTCCGTCCTGACCTGGCCCTGCTGGGTCAGCGCGCAGGGGATCTCGATGGTGACCAGCGTGGGGCCGCCCTCCGGGCTGCTGACGGCGAGGACCCCGTCGAAGGCGCCCAGACGGCGCTGGAGGCCACGCAGTCCGCTGCCGCCCTCCAGCGTCGCCCCGCCCTGACCGTCGTCGGTGACGGCGATCCGCAGGGTGTGTTCCTTGTGGTTGTAGTAGATGTCCAGCCAGGCGCGTTCGGCCTGGGCGTGCTTGGCCGCGTTGGTGAGCACCTCGCTGATCGCGAAGTAGGCGGCCGACTCCACCGACTCGTCGAGGCGCCCCGGCAGCTCCACATCCACCTCGACCGGCAGTTGCATCCGCAGCGCCAGCGCCCTGGCCGCGTCGCCCAGGCCGCGTTCGGCCAGCACCGGCGGGTGGATGCCGCGCACCAGGTCGCGGAGTTCGGTGAGCGCCTCGGCCGAGTTGGCACGCGCCTGCGCCAGCAGCTTCTTGGCCTGGTCGGGATCCTTCTCGATCAGCGCCTCGACCGCGCCCAGGCTCATGCCCATCGCGACCAGCCTGGCCTGCGCCCCGTCGTGCAGATCCCGTTCGATGCGGCGGAGTTCGGCCGCGGAGTTGTCCAGCGCGTCGTGGCGGGTCTCCTGGAGCCTGGCCACCCGCTGCGCCAGCAGCTGCTTCTCCGGCGCGCCGATCAGCACCCGGGTGAAGTGGAAGTGCACATGCAGGATGAGCGGGTTGTACCGCAGCCCCGCGGTCAGCAGCAGGAGGCCGATCAGGCCGGCCAGCAGGGCGGTGAGCAGGTTGCTCACCGGGACGAAGGCCCACCAGTAGGTGCCCATCGCGTTCACGATGGGCACCCAGACGCCGGCCGCGAGGACGGGACCCCAGAGGCCGTAGCCGAGCAGCATGAACGGCAGCATGGCCAGGGTGAAGCCGACGACCGCGTCGGGCAGCAGCCACAGCCCGTCGCGCCAGGTGGCCGGGTCCTTCAGCAGCCGGATCGCCCGGTCGACCTGGCCGGCGATCCCGCCGCGCGCATCGTGCGGCACCGGCCGGTAGGCGACCGGAATCGTGATGTCGTACCAGTCGCCCGAGTACCTCCTGCGCAGGTTGGCGTGCGCCCGGATGGCGGCGATCACCACCGGCATGGCCAGCAGCCCGACGCCCAGCGGCACCAGGACCAGGCACACCACGAACAGGACGAACAGCAGCAGCGACGCGCCGATCGTCAACACCATCAGCAGCAGTCCGCGTGCCGCCGCCAACAGGCCGTCTCGCGCCCGGTACCGGTTCATTGTGCCTGTCCAACCCTTTCGTACCTCGCCGTGCGGCGCGGTGCTCCGTCCGCGACCACCCGCGACCACAGTCTGTCGCGTTCCCGATGCGAACGTAACGGGGGGAGACCCCGGGAGGGCGGTGGTGCTGAGTACACCCGGTGTGCGCCGTGTGCGCCGGGTGAGGGGGCGCGCGGGCATACCGAAGGCGCCCGCCGAGCCGGCGAGCGCCTTCGGTGTCCCTCCGATGCCACGCCCGAGCTGCGACCGTGGGCCGAAGGGAGTCCGGGGGTTGCTCAGGAACCCCGGGGGAGCAGGGTCAGACCAGGCCCGCCCTGTCCAGTTCGGTGCAGCAGGTGTCCACCATCAGCCTGGTCACCACATACGGGTCACAGTTGGCGTTGGGGCGACGGTCCTCGATGTAGCCCTTCTTGTCCCGCTCCACCTGCCACGGGATGCGGACGGAGGCGCCCCGGTTGGAGACGCCGTAGCTGTACTCGTTCCAGGGGGCGGTCTCGTGCGCGCCGGTCAGCCGGTCCTCGACGCCCACGCCGTAGTTGGTCACATGCTCCAACGGCTTGCCCTCAAGGCCCAGGGCGTCGCAGGCGGCGATGATCGCGTCATAGCCCTCGCGCATCGCCTTGGTGGAGAAGTTGGTGTGCGCGCCGGCGCCGTTCCAGTCGCCCTTGGCCGGCTTGGGGTCCAGGGTGGCGGAGACGCCGTAGTCCTCGGCGGTGCGGTAGAGCAGCCAGCGGGCCACCCACAGCTGGTCGGAGACCTCCAGCGGGGAGAGCGGGCCGACCTGGAACTCCCACTGGCCCGGCATGACCTCGGCGTTGATGCCGGAGATGCCGAGACCGGCCTTGAGACAGTTCTCCAGATGCGCCTCGACGATCTCCCGGCCGTAGATCTCGTCCGCGCCGACGCCGCAGTAGTAGCCGCCCTGCGGCGCGGGGAAGCCGTTCTCGGGGAAGCCGAGCGGGCGGGAGCCCTTGAAGAAGGTGTACTCCTGCTCTATGCCGAAGACCGGCTCCTGGGCCGCGAACCGCTCGGCCAACGGGCGCAGCAGCGCACGGGTGTTGGAGGCGTGGGGCGTGTCGTCGCCCGTGTTGTAGACCTCGCACAGCACCAGCCGGTGCGCGCCGCCGCGGATCGGGTCCGGGTAGCTGGCGACGGGCTTGAGGACGCAGTCCGAGGCGTGGCCCTCGGCCTGGTTGGTGCTGGACCCGTCGAAGCCCCACTCCGGCGGCTCCGTGCCGTCCGCCAGGATCTTGGTCTTGGAGCGGAGCTTCGCGGTCGGCTCCGTGCCGTCGATCCAGATGTACTCGGCCTTGTAGCTCACGGTCCTGCTCCTTGGGAGGTCGACGGGGTCAACGGGTCAACGGGTCAACGGGTCAACGGGGAGGTCTTCGCGGGTGCGTCCTACGCCTGCCGCCACCTTCGCCAGGGACGATTGCCTTCCAGTTGCCCGGTTGTTAAGGCGTTGTGAACGAGGGCTCAGGTTGCCCGGGGCGGCTCCGTGCGGGGCCGGGCGTCCGCCTGGTTAGGGTGGGGCCGCGGTCGAAACGGAGGATCGCGTTCAGGGGGAGACGGCCGGGGGACGCCCGTGGGGCGGCCGTGGGAACCCCGGGAAGATCAAGGAACACCAAGCAACACCGACGAACACCAAGGAAGAGGGGCACACCGGGATGAGGATCGGCCTGCTCGGCACCGGACCATGGGCCCAGCGCACGCAGGGCCCCGGGCTCGCCGGGCATCCCGAGGTGGATCTGGTCGGCGTCTGGGGGCGCCGCCCCGAGGCGGCCGGCGAGCTGGCGACGACGCTGGGGAGCCGTGCCTACGCGGACGCCGACGCGCTCTTCGCCGACTGCGACGCGGTCAGCTTCGCGCTGCCGCCGGACGTCCAGGCGCCGCTCGCGGTGCGCGCCGCGCGGGCCGGCTGCCATGTGCTGCTGGACAAGCCGGTGGCCACCTCGGTCGCCGCCGCCCGCGAGGTGGCGGACGCGGTCGCCGAGGCGGAACGCGCCTCCGTCGTCTTCTGCACGCTGCGGTTCGCTCCGGAGACGGCCGCCTGGGTGGCCGCGCAGCGTGGCTCAGACGACTGGCTGACGGGGCGGGCCGACTGGTACTCGGCGGCGTTCGGCGGCGCGGACTCGCCGTATGCCGACTCGGTCTGGCGCCGGGAGCGCGGCGCGCTCTGGGACATCGGGCCGCACGCCCTCTCCCTGCTGCTTCCGCCGCTCGGCGATGTGGCCGACCTCGGGGCGGTGCGCGCGGCGCACGGCCCCGGCGACATGGTGCACGCCACCCTGCGGCATGTCTCGGGGGCGTCGAGCACGATATCGCTGAGCCTCACGGTGCCCCCGCAGGCCGCCGGCGTCACCGTCGAACTGCGGGGCGCCGCTGGGGTCTCGACCCTTCCCGAACGGGGGGACGGCGGGCCGGTCCGCCCGTTCCAGCGGGCCGTGGACGCGCTGATCGAGTCGGCCGGCGGCGGCGCCGCCCACCCGTGCGACGTCCGGTTCGGGCTGCGGATCACGGAGATCCTGGCGGCGGTGGAGCTGGCCCTTCCCGGCGAGGTCGACGGCTGAGGTCGAGGGTCCAGTTCTGGCCGATCTCGGGGCGGCCGAAGGCGGTGTGGGGGGCGCTGTCGGTCAGGGTGAAGCCGGCGGCCAGATAGATGCTCCGGGCGTGGGCGAGGGACTCGTTGGTCCACAGGGTCAGCCGCGCGTATCCGGCGGTCCTGGCGAAGTCGACACACCGCTCGGTCAGCGCCGCGCCGATGCCCAGGCCCCTGGCGTGCGGCTCGACCAGCAGCAGGCGCAGCCGGGCGGTCCCCCGGGAGCGCCCGGGACCGTCCGCGTCGTCCGGCTGGTCCGGCTGGTCCGGCTGGTCCGGCTGGTCCGGCTGGTCCGGCTGGTCCCGGCGGTCCGGCTGGTCGGCGACGCAGAGGACCGAGCCGACGGGTTCTCCGTCCGACTCGGCGATCCAGGCGGCCTCCCTGGCCGGGTCGCGGTGCTTGGCGTAGCGGGCGACGACCTCGGCGACCAGCGCCTCGAAGGCGCCGTTCCAGCCGTACTCCGCCGCGTAGAGCGCGCCGTGCCGCTGCACCACCCAGCCCAACTCGCCGGGCGCCGGCGGCCGGAGCCGGAGGGGGCCGGCGGGGCGCCCGGCCAGGCCGAGCAGCCGCGACAGGGTGCGCAGCGCGGCCAGCAGGCTGTCCCGCTCGGCGGGCGAGAGCCGCCGCACCAGGGCGCCGGTGACCTCGTCCGACCTGCGGTCCAGCAGCGCCGCCGCCTCCCGGCCCGCGCCGCTGAGCGCGATCAGCTGCCGACGGCCGTCGTCCGCGTCCCGCTCCCTGACCAGCAGGCCGGCCGCCTCGGCGCGCGTCAGCAGCCGGCTGAGCTGGCCGGCGTCCATGTCCAGCCGCTCCCGCAGCGAGCCGACCGGCACCCGGCGGCCCGCGGCCAACTCGTAGAGCACGCGCGCCTCGGGCAGCGAGTACGGCGTGTCCAGCCGGTGCCGGTAGTCGAGGGCGCCGATCAGACGGGTGTAGTCCCGGTTGAACTCCCTGAGGGCACCGATGGCCTCCGCAAGTGCTTCACCGTTCATTGACTCAGTCAAACGTATACGGCGGACCCTCGTCAACGCCCCCGCGGTCGCTGCCTGTCACCGAGGGGCCGGCCGGCCGCCGGCGGGTGTCCGACCGGCGGCCGGCCCCTCGCGTCCGGGGCCTCAGGCCCGGGGGTGATGGCCGAGAGCGACGGCCACCTCCTGCACGTTGTGGTAGGCGTGCTCGCTCGGCAGATCGTGGCGCACCGTCTCGACCAGCGGCTCCGGGGCGTGGTTCTGGTCGAGCGCGGCCAGCACCTCGGGCCGGTCGGCCGGAAAGTCCGTACGCCGCAGATAGCGGGCGAGTTCGAAGCGGAACGCCTCGTCGTCCCGTTCCCGCGCGTCGTTGCCCGTGCCGGGCCGCACGGGGCCAGCGGCCAGCGGCGGATCGTCGTCCGCGGCCGGTTCGGGGTCGTGCCACTCCTCGGCCCTGGTCGGTTTCTCGCCCCGCAGCATGCCCTGAAGCTCATGCTTCATCTCGTCGTCGAGACGCGGGCTGTGCTGGTCGCTACCACGCTGTCGCATGGCTTCCTCCTAGCCGTTCGGGAGCGCCCCGGGTACCCGGGGCGGCGCGTTCCACACGGGTTCGCGCCCCGCTCCCTCGGGCCGTCGGACCACGGAGGTGTTTGCCCCGCCGCCGGGCGGGGAACTCGATCAATCCGGGTCGGTGAGCGGCCTTGCAGAAGAGAAAGAGGCTCCGGGGCGGGGAAATCAGGGGCCCCTCCCGGAGTGCTTCTCGCGTGAAACCGCCACCGGTCCGTCCGAAGTCCCCCGGGGACGCGACACCCACCGCGCCTCGCGTCCTCCGGCCGGGACCCGCCGCTGGTTCAGTCCTCGCCGCGTCCGGTGCCGGCGCCCAGCAGGGACGCCAACTCCGAGTCCAGGCAACGGTCCTCGTCCAGCACGGCGTCCGGCAGGACGCCCGGTATGGCGCGGGCCAACTGCGCCCGGCCCAGCTGGCCGCAGTAGGCGCGTGACGCGCGCAGCCTGGCGTCCTCGTCCGAGAGGTTGAGTGCCGAGCGCAGCAGGCCGGTCAGCGCGTCGAGGCGCAGCGCTATCACCCGCTCCAGGACGGCCGCCACCCGTGGCTGGTCGGCGGCGGCGAGCAGGGCGACCTCGGACCGGTCCAGGGTGGCCCGTTCGGTGATCGTGCGGAGCAACTCCCTTACCCGCCCCGCTGGTTCGATCCCGTCGGTGTCCAGGGTCTGGCTCAGCTCGCGGGCCGAGCGGGCCTCCCACTCGGCGAGCGCGGCGTCGATCAGCGCGTCCCGGCTGGCGAAGTGCCAGTAGAAGCTGCCCTTGGTCGCGCCGAGCCGCGCCGCCAGCGGCTCGATGGCGATGGCGTTGAGGCTTCCCTCGTCCCGCAGCGCTTCGAGCGCCGCGTCAGCCCAGTCCGCAGCCGTCAAACGGCGTCGGTCTCCCCGTCGTTGTGGCATGGGAGAAAGGTAACGTAAAGTTAAAACCATGCGGTTGCGTATGGCTGTTTGTCCGCATATCCGCATGTCTACCACCGGGAACGGCGCGAGGGGCGCGACCCGGCCGGGCCCCTCGCGGCGGAGCACTAACGGTCCTGCTTCTCCAACGCGCTGCCCTCAAGGCCGTCCAGCGTGGCCGGCGCCGGGCCCTCCGTGCGGACCTGCTCCACCCCGTGCAACGACTCGCGCAGATCGGCGAGCCAGGTGTCCGTGTGCCGCTCCACCAGGCGCACGCACCAGGCCAGCGCGTCGCTGCGGCTGCGGGCCACGCCCCCGGCGATCAGCGTGTCGAGGACCAGCCGCTCGGGCTGCTTGAGCCGGGTCATCACCGGAGCCGAGATGTGGGTGAACATCTCCTGGCTGTGGCCGCAGCGCGCACCCCACGAGAGCTGCCGCCGGAAGCGGAGTTGCGCCTCCCGCGCCACCTCGACGCGCTGCATCCTGGTGCGCTCGCGGAACTCCGTGATGCGGCCCTCGCAGGCGGCCTCGAACTCGGTCGTCGGGGTCCCGGGGGGCAGCTGTGGCTCAGGTATCCGGCCGATGAGAGTGATCTCCTCGCGGTCGGCCGAGACCTCCACGAGTTCGGTGAACCAGGACTCCGGCAGCCGCCCGGCGAACCAACCACGCAACTCCTGCCGCCCCTTGTCTGTAATCATGTAATCAATATTACGCCAGCGTCGGTGCGGCAGCCGGGGCAGGGGTGCCACAGGTTTGTACCAACGCCCCGTGAGCGCCCGGCAGTTGGCCGAACGCCCACGGGGACGGCGGGATCAGCGCTGTCGGTCGCGGAACTGGTAGGTCGCCCGCTGGTGCCGGACGATGGCCTTCCGCCGCTGCGCCAGCTCGGCGCGCAGGCGCGCGTCGGTCCTGGACGCGGACCAGACGTTCTCCCGCAACAGCTTGCGGTAGCTGGCCAGTCGCCGCTCCGGCAGCTCGCCGGCGTCGATGGCGGCCAGCACCGCGCAGCCGGGTTCGGCCTCGTGCGCGCAGTCGGCGAACCGGCAGTCGGCCGCCAACTCCTCGATGTCGGCGAAGACCTGCCCAAGGCCCTCGGCGGCGTCGAAGGGGCCCACACCGCGCAGCCCCGGGGTGTCGATCAGCACCCCGCCGTTCGGCAGCGGCACCAACTCGCGGCGCACCGTGGTGTGCCGGCCCTTGCCGTCCTGGTGGCGCACTGAGCCGGTGGCGAGCAGCTCCTCGCCGAGCAGGGCGTTCCCCAGCGTCGACTTGCCGGCGCCCGAGGCCCCGAGCAGGGCCACCGTCCCGGTGAGCAGCGCCAACAGAACGTCGATGCCCTCGCCGCTGACGGCGCTGGTGGCCACCACATCGGCGCCCGGCGCCACCGCGCCGGCCTCCTCGGCCAACTCGGGCCCGGCGACGGCCTGATCCATCTTGGTGAGCGCCACCACGGGGTGGGCGCCGCTCTCCCAGGCCAGGGCCAGCAGGCGTTCAAGCCGGCCGGCGTCCAGGCGCTGGGCGGCGGAGACCGCGAGCACCACGGTGTCCACGTTGGCGGCCAGCACCTGGCCGCGGGAGTCGCGGGCCGCCGAGGCCCGCACGATCGCCGTCCGGCGGGGCAGCAGCGCCACCAGCCGGGGTTCGGCGCCCGGACGCAGCGCCGCCCAGTCGCCGGTGCAGGCGCCGGGCACCGCGCCGCTCTCGGCGCGGGACGCGCCCTCGGCGGTGAGCACCTCGCACTGGCCGCGATCGACCCGCACCACCCGGGCGGGCACCAGCCCGTCCCGCCGGTGCGCGGCGAACGCCCCGTTCAGGGATTCGTCCCAACCGTAGGCGGACAGCCCGGAGTCGGGGGAGTGCACATCAGAAGTCATGAAGGAGAGACCCTTGGGAAAGGGGTCCCGCGCGTGGCGACGTCCGTCAGGCCGGGACCCGGGAAACGAGGACTTTCCGGGTGCTGCGCAGGGCAGCCGTCATCAGCACAGTCACAGTCCTCACCTCCCGTCCTCAGGGCGCCCTCATGCGGGCCGCCGCCGTCAGTGCCGGGCAAATCTACCACCGCTGCGCCCCGCCGCCCATGGCGAAGGGCGGGCGGGGCACGGTCCCGGGCACCTCGGTGCTCGCTCAGTGCTTGAGGAACGTCAGCAGGTCCTCGTTGAACTTCTCCTTGAAGCCGGGCACGCTGGCCAGCCCGTGCGGTGCGCCCGGGTAGACCTTGAGGGTCGCGTCCGGGATGATCTCCGCCGACTTGCGGGCGGACGCGTCGATCGGCACGATCTGGTCGTCGTCGCCGTGGATCACCAGCGTCGGGACGTCGATCCGGCGCAGGTCCTCGGTGAAGTCGGTCTCCGAGAAGGCCGCCACACAGTCCAGCGCGCCCCGGACGCCCAGCTGCATGGACATCCGCCAGAACGCGTCCCTGTTGCCCTGGGTGACGTTGTTCCCCGGGCGGTTGGCGCCGAAGAACATCTCCGACAGGTCGATGTAGAACTGCGACCGCTCGTTGCGGATGCCGTCCCTGATGCCGTCGAACACGTCGATCGGCGTGCCCTCCGGGTTCTGCGGGGTCTTGAGCATCAGCGGGGGCACCGCGCCCAGCAGCAGGAGCCGGCTGACCCGGTCGGTGCCGTGCCGGCCGATGTAGCGGGTGACCTCGCCGCCGCCGGTGGAGTGGCCGACCAGCGTGATGTCCCGCAGGTCGAGCTGTTCGATCACCTCGGCCAGGTCGTCGGCGTAGGTGTCCATGTTGTTGCCGTGCCACGTCTGGGTGGAACGGCCGTGTCCGCGTCGGTCGTGGGCGACGGCACGGTAGCCGTTCTCGGCGACCAGGTTGAGCTGGTCGTCCCACACGTCGGCCTGGAGCGGCCAGCCGTGCGAGAAGACCACGGGTGGGCCGATGCCCCAGTCCTTGTAGTAGAGATGCGCCCCGTCGCGGGCCTTCACAAAGCTCATCGGTGCCTCCTTGAGCGCCGTTCGGGCGGTCGTACGGTTCGACGGACCGCGCGCTGTCCCGCGCGCAAGGGCCGTCCCTTCGAACGTAGGAGCATCCGCCATTCGGCGCAAAAGCGGGGATACCGGCCGGTAGCGGGCGGGTCCGGCTCCCGTGCGACGTGCGACGTGCGACGTGCGGCGTTCGGCGTGCGGCTGGACAGCGCGCGGGGAGATTTGACACCGTGGGGCCGCCGTCCGATATCGAACGTGTGAGCGATGTCTGCCGGTCTACTCGCGCTTCTCGCACGTCTTCGACTCCGGGGGCCGCCGTGCCGTCAGCCGTTCGCCTCGACCCCGAGGCCGCCGCCTTCTACACCGCCCAGAGCGTCTTCTCCGACCCCGGCGCGCTGGTCGCGCGCTACGCGGACCTGCCGGCCGATCCGACCCGACTCGCCCATATCGCGCGGGGGTTGGTGATCCACCGGCTGGAGGGGGACCACCTCGACCACGCCATACCGACCGAACGGCTGCACCACGACGCCGAGACGCGGTACGTCGACGACATCCTGCGGATCATCGTGGAACGCGACGATGCGCCACTGGATCGGGAACGCCCGTACTCCGACCGCTTCGTGGGCATCTGCCGCGACTTCGCGCTGCTGTTCTGTTCGTTCCTGCGCCATGTCGGCATCCCGGCCCGGCTGCGCTCCGGCTTCGCCGACTACTTCGCCGACGACGGCTTCCACGCCGACCACGTGGTCACGGAGTACTGGGACGGGGCCAGGGGCTGGCTGCTGGCCGACCCGAACGTCGTGGCCTCGCCGCCGGACGGCGTCGACCCGCTGGACGTCCCCCGCGACCGCTTCGTGGTCGCCGGCGCGGCCTGGCGCGCCATCCGCGAGGGCCGGGCCGACCCGGCCGCCTTCGGCCTGCGGCTCCCGGACCTCTCCCTGGTGGGGGAGTGGTTCGTCTGCGGCAACGTCCGCCTCGACCTCGCGGCGCTCAACCGCGCCGAGACCCTGCTCTGGGACATCTGGGGCGAGGGCGCGGACGACGACGCGTCGATGACGGACGAGATCCGCGTCCTCTACGACCGCGTCGCCGAACTCACCCACGACGCCGTCCCGTTCGCCGCCGCCCGGGAGCTGTACACCACCCACGACGGCCTCCGCACCCCGAGGACCGTCCTCTCGCGCGCCCCCTACAACGGCCCGTCCCTGGTCACCCTCAGATGACGCCGCGAGGGCCGCCACCCCCAGCCGTGGGGTGGCGGCCCTCGCCGTTCGGCGCCGTGCGCGGCTCACACGTCGAAGTACAGCTCGAACTCGTGCGGGTGCGGGCGCAGCTGCATCGGCGCGATCTCCTTCTCGCGCTTGAAGTCGATCCAGGTCTCGATCAGGTCGGAGGTGAAGACGCCGCCGGCCTGGAGGTACTCGTTGTCCTGCTCCAGGGCCTCCAGGACGGCCGGCAGCGAGGTCGGCACCTGCGGGACCCCGGCGTGCTCCTCGGGGGCCAGCTCGTAGAGGTCCTTGTCGATCGGCTCGGCCGGCTCGATCTTGTTCTTGATGCCGTCCAGACCCGCCAGCATCAGCGCCGAGAAGGCGAGATACGGGTTCGACGAGGGGTCGGGCGCGCGGAACTCGACGCGCTTGGCCTTCGGGTTGGAGCCGGTGATCGGGATCCGCATCGCCGCGGAGCGGTTGCGCTGCGAGTAGACCAGGTTGACCGGGGCCTCGAAGCCGGGGACCAGCCGGTGGTACGAGTTGACCGTCGGGTTGGTGAACGCCAGCAGCGACGGCGCGTGCTTGAGGACGCCGCCGATGTAGAAGCGCGCGGTGTCCGAAAGACCGGCGTAGCCCTGCTCGTCGTAGAAGAGCGGGGTCTCGCCCTGCCAGAGCGACTGGTGGACGTGCATCCCTGAGCCGTTGTCGCCGAAGATCGGCTTCGGCATGAAGGTGGCGGTCTTCCCGTTGCGCCAGGCGACGTTCTTCACGATGTACTTGAAGAGCATCAGGTCGTCGGCGGCGGCCAGCAGGGTGTTGTACTTGTAGTTGATCTCCGCCTGGCCGGCCGTGCCCACCTCGTGGTGCTGGCGCTCGACCTCAAGGCCGGCGGCGGCCAGTTCGAGGGAGATCTCGGCCCGCAGGTCGGCGAAGTGGTCCACCGGCGGGGCCGGGAAGTAGCCGCCCTTGTAACGGACCTTGTAACCCCGGTTGCCGCCCTCCTCGATGGCGCCGGTGTTCCAGGCGCCGGCCTCGGAGTCGATGTAGTAGTAACCGGCGTTCGACCTGGTCTCGAAGCGCACGTCGTCGAAGACGTAGAACTCCGCCTCGGGGCCGAAGTAGGCCGTGTCGGCGATACCGGAGGAGGCCAGGTACGCCTCGGCCTTCTTCGCCACGTTCCGCGGGTCGCGGCTGTATGCCTCGCCCGTGATCGGGTCGTGAATAAAGAAGTTGATGTTGACCGTCTTGTCCTTGCGGAAAGGGTCAACCCGCGACGTCGAAAGATCGGGAACGAGCGCCATGTCGGACTCGTGGATGGCCTGGAAGCCACGGATCGACGATCCGTCGAACATCAGGCTGGCCGTCGGGTCGAAAGCCTCGGCCGGGACGGTCACATGCTGCATGATGCCCGGCAGGTCGCAGAAGCGGACGTCGATGAACTTGACGTCGTTGTCCGCGATGTACTTCTTGATCTCGTCGGCGTTTCGGAACATCCGGATGTCCTCCTAGCCCCGACCCGGGAAGGCGGGGGATGTGCAGCTCGGGAATGGCCCGTCGCGCGGGCCTGCCGGGGCCGACCCTAAGGACAGGCCATTTCTCGGGCATGACCCACTTGTTTCCCCAGTGTTAACCGGACTTCTCGCCGGATACCGGCGGCACGCCGGGAGGCGGCGCGCGCTACGGTGGGGGTGTGGACAACGGGCAGGCAATGGGATCGCGGCCCTCCGACCCCCGTGCGGCGGCCGAAGGAGTGGGAAACGACCTCGACTATCGAGGTGAGCGGCTGGGGTTGCCCCAGGAGGGCCCCGGCTCCGCCGCCTCGCTCGGCCGCCGCCTCGCGGCGATCTGTGTGGACTGGGGGCTCAGCGCGCTGATCGCATACGGTCTCATCGCCGACGGCTCCGTCACCGCCACCAACAACTGGACGCTGGTCGTCTTCACCCTGATGGCCATGTCGACCGTGGGAACGGTGGGCATGACACCGGGCAAGCGCCTGTTGGGGGTGCGCCTGGTGCACCTCAGCGGGCAGCGGCTGACCTTCCCCCGCGCCGTCCTCCGCACCGCGCTGCTGGCGCTCGCCATCCCCGCGCTGATCTGGGACCGCGACGGACGCGGCCTCCACGACCGCGCGGTGGGCTCCGTCCAGGTGCGGCTCGGCGGCACGGTGGCGGCACGGCCGCCGGAAGCGGCGGCCTGACCGGTTCGCCCCGGTTCAGTCATGGGGCGGTCGACTCCGATCATTCCGGCGACCGCGTCCCGGTGGGAGCCCGGGGAAGAACGATCACCTCTGCGCACCAGCGAAAGCCTGCCGGTGGACCGGTTCGGCCCGGTTCGGCGCGAGGTGATCGACTCCGATCATTCCGGGCGCTGAGGCCCGGCGGGAGCCTGGTCGAGAACGATCGTCTCCCTGGGACAGCGGAGGCCGCCGGCTGACCCGTTCGGCCCGGGCGGAGCGCGCCGCCGCTCAGGAGGCGCGGAAGCTCACGAACTCGCCAGCCGCGAAGGTCCGCAGGGTGCCAAGCCCGGTGGCCTGTCCCGAGCAGTCGGCGGTCCGGTACGCGGTCACATCGGTGACACCGCTCCAGCCGATCAGCAGCGTGGCGGTGGCCGGGAACGCGGTGCACTCGCCCGACGGGTCGGGGAAGTGCGCGACCGGCGAGCCGGTGTCGCCGGCATAGAAGACGAGACCGGACGCGTCCGCGGGAGCGGACGCCGAGGCGGGGGAGGCCGAGGCGGGGGAGGCCGCGAACCACAGCGCGGCGGCAGCGGTGGCGGCGGCGACAAGGCCCAGGGCGTTGCGCGGGACGTTTCCGGACATGGGGTTCCCTCCTGAGTCACCTACGGGACCCCATGATTGTTGCGGATTCAACGACAAAGACAACCCCCTCGGGAGGCACCAAACGGCCGTTGGCCGTGGTCCCGGACCCCTGAGGTCCGGCACCACGGCCAACGGCCGCGTGCGATTCGTCGCCGGCGGGCTCAGCGGCCCCGGCGGGGTGCCTGGTTGTTGCCCTTGAGCCGCATCCCGCCCTTGGGCAACGGGCCCTTCGGGATCGGCATGTTGTTCATCAGATCGCCCATGGCGCGCAGCCGGTCGTTGACCTCGGTGACCCGGGGGCCGGCCAGCACCTTGGGGTACTTGACGATCTTCTTGCGCAGGTTCTTCAACTCCACCTGGCCCTCGCCGGTGCCCACCACCACGTCATGCACCGGAACGTCGGAGACCACGCGGTTCATCCGGCGCTTCTCCGCCGCGATCAGGCCCTTGACCCGGTTGGGGTTGCCCTCGGCGACCAGCACCACCCCGACCTTGCTGACGGCGCGGTGCACCACGTCCTGCTGGCGGTTGACCGCGACGGCCGGAGTGAAGACGACGCCCCGCTTCATGTTCTCCAGGACGGCCGCCGCCGCGCCCGGCTGCCCCTCCATCTGGCTGAACGCCGCCCGCTCGGCTCGGCGGCCGAAGACGATCGCCGTGGTCAGCAGCGCGACCAGGAAGCCGAGGATGCCCAGGTAGATCGGGTGTCCCCAGAGAATGCCAATGCCAAGAATGATCCCGAACGTGCCCAGGAAGACCAGAATCAGCCACAGGCCGATCCATCGATCGACCCGCTTGGCCATCTTGTATGTCAGGCCGATCTGCTTCAATCGCCCCGGGTTCTCGGAATCCTGTTCCTTTTTTTCCTTCCGCGCCATGCGGGCAAGTCTACGGCGCCGCAGGGCCTGTGGACGCCCGGGGCGTCGGCTGGGGGGCGGGCGCCGCCGCCGGCGCGGCGGGGACGGCCCCCGTCGCGCGCAGCGCGCGCTCCGCGTCCCGGTGCGCCGCCGCCCGCTCCTGGTCCTCCCGCACCGCGGACCAGGCATTGCGCAGCGCCGTGCGCTGACCGCCGGCCAGCAGCCGTTGTTCCAGCGCCCGCAGCGCCCCGCCCACCGTGGGCCGCTCGCGGTGAACCTGATGAATGTGCCGCACCATTCCCACCACCGCGCCCCCACCCAGCCGATCGGACTGCCAGGACTGCCTGGACAACACTTTCCCCCTCATCGTCCTCGAACGGTGTTTCCACCCCATGACCCCGGGGTCAACAACGGGCTGCCGCCGCCTTGCCGACCCCCGACATCAGGCCGCCCGCGCCGCCGCACGCCGCTCCATCGCCTGCCGGTAGAGCCGACCGGCGCGGTAGGACGAACGGACCAGCGGACCGGAGAGCACTCCGGCGAAACCGATCTCCTCCGCCTCCTGTTGCAGCTCCACGAACTCCTCCGGCTTCACCCAGCGCTCCACCGGGTGGTGCCTCGGGGTCGGCCGCAGGTACTGCGTGATGGTGATCAACTCGCAGCCGGCCTCGTGCAGATCGCGCAGCGCCTGGCTGACCTCGTCCCTGGTCTCGCCAAGCCCCAGGATCAGGTTGGACTTGGTGACAAGGCCCGCCTCCCGGGAGCTGGTCAGCACCCCGAGCGACCGCTCGTAGCGGAACGCCGGCCGGATGCGCTTGAAGATCCGGGGCACCGTCTCCACGTTGTGGGCCAGCACCTCGGGGCGGGCGGCGAAGACCTCGGCGAGCTGCTCGGGGACCGCGTTGAAGTCCGGGATCAGCAGCTCGACGCCGATGCCGGGCATCGCCGCGTGGATCTGCCGCACCGTCTCGGCGTACAGCCAGGCGCCGCCGTCCTCAAGATCGTCCCGGGCGACGCCGGTGACCGTGGCGTACTTGAGACCCATCTGACGCACCGAGTCGGCCACCCGGCGCGGCTCGTCACGGTCCAGATCGGCGGGCTTGCCCGTGTCGATCTGACAGAAGTCGCAGCGCCGGGTGCACTGTTCCCCGCCGATCAGGAACGTGGCCTCCCGGTCCTCCCAACATTCGAAGATGTTCGGGCAGCCGGCCTCCTGGCAGACCGTGTGCAGACCCTCGCGCTTCACCAGGCCGTGCAGCGCCTGATATTCGGGGCCCATCTTGGCCCGGGTCTTGATCCACTCCGGCTTACGTTCGATCGGGGTCTGACTGTTCCGGACCTCAAGACGCAGCATCTTGCGGCCGTCAGGCGCGACAGCGGACACGTCCGGCTCCCTACCACTTTCGATTCTGATGCGATCTACAGCCTACGCCTCTGGATATGTGGGTGATTCGGGTCACACGGCCCGGGGCAGCAGGGTGGCGCCCGCCCATACCTCCCGCAGCTGCCGCTCGACCACGGGCAGCACCTCGGTCACCCCGATATCCCGCCCCAACTCCTGTGAGAGCGACGTCACTCCGGCGTCCCTGATGCCGCACGGCACGATCCGGTCGAACCACGTGTTGTCCGGATCGCAGTTCAACGAGAAGCCGTGCATCGTGACGCCCTTGGCCACCCTGATGCCGATCGCGGCCAACTTGCGGTCCTCGTGCCGCTGGCCCGCGTTGGACGGCGCGTACTCGGGCCCGTTCAGCCGCGGGTCGAACTCCTCGTCGTTGAGGCGGGGATCGAAGTCCAACGCGAGACCGCCCAGCTCGGGCCGCGCCCCGCCCGGCATCTCCTCGCCCAGCACCCAGACGCCGCTGCGCCCCTCGATCCGCGTGGTCGCCAGACCGAACTCGGCGCAGACCCGGATCAGGGCGTCCTCCAGACGGCGGACATGGGCCACCACATCGACCGGACGTGGCAACTTCATGATCGGATAGCCCACCAACTGGCCAGGCCCGTGCCAGGTGATCTTTCCGCCGCGATCGACATCGATCACCGGGGTTCCATCGAGGGGGCGCTCGTTCTCCTCCGTGCGCCGGCCGGCGGTGTACACCGGCTGGTGCTCCAGGAGCAGACAGGTGTCGGGGATCTCCTCGGCGAACCGGGCGGTGTGCACCCGGCGCTGCTCCTGCCAGGCGGTGTGGTAATCCACCGCCTCGGCTCCGAACCCCAGATGGACAAAGCGCAGCTCGTCCACTGCAACTCTCTCTTTCCGTACACGTGCTTGGCATACACGTTCTGGTGAGACGCACTGGCGTCCCGGAATCAACTCTAAGCCCGTCCCGAGGCGACGATGGGGGTGGCCTCCGGCTCACACATACGGATGAATCATCGGCCGCTGCGGCGTTGCGACCTGGCAGGACCGGTACGTTCACGCCGTTCCAGCCGCACAGCCGTAAGGCAGGAGACCGCATCGCCGATGTCTACGGAACGACCCGGAGGCCCGGCCTCCCCGCAGTCCGCCACGCCGCGCAACCCGAACCGCCAGCTGGCCGCCCTGATCGCCGAAGCCGGCTTCTCCCACGCGGGGCTGGCCAGACGAGTCGACCAGCTCGGCCTTGAACACGGCCTCGACCTCCGGTACGACAAGACCTCGGTCACCCGCTGGCTACGCGGTCAGCGCCCGCGCGGCACCACCCCGGCGCTGATCGCCGAGGTGTTCACCCGACGGCTCGGCCGACGTCTCTCCGCCCAGGACCTGGGCCTTGAGGCGTGCGCCCCCGTCTACGCGGGTCTGGAGTTCGCCGGCAGCCCGGCCGAGGCGGTGGACATCGTCGCCGGCCTCTGGCGCAAGGACACCGGCGGCTACGCGGAGCTGCGCAAGATCGCGTTCACCCCCGCCGGCCTCGTGGTCCCCAGCCGGGACTGGCTGATCGGCCGCCCCGACGAACGGGTCGCCAGGGGCGAGACCCTCGACGGCGGCACCGCGCACGACCCCCCGCCACCCACCATCCGCGTCCCCGAACAGCTCCGTGGCCACGGCCCGTTGGCCCCCGGCGGCCGGCCGACGGCCAGGGTGGGCCGCCCCAACCGCATCGACCGGGTGGAACGCGGCCCGGGCCAGCGGGTCACCGCGGGGGACATCGCCGCGCTGCGCTCGGTCGCCGACCTCTTCCGCGGCCTCGACCAGTCCTACGGCGGCGGCCACGCCCGTCAGGCGCTGGTGCGCTATCTGGAGCACGAGCTGGAGCCGATACTGCGCGGCGGCTACGGCGAGCAGACCGGCCGAAAACTGTTCTCCGCGGCGGCGGAGTTGACCCGGCTGGCCGGCTGGACGGCCTACGACATCGCCGCCCACGGGCTCGCCCAGCGGTACTTCGTGCAGGCCCTCCGGCTGGCCCAGGCGGCGGGCGACCGCGGCTACGGCAGCTATGTGCTGGTCTCCATGAGTCGGCAGGCGGTCTATCTCGGCCATGGCCGCGAGGCCGTCCAGCTGGCGCGGGTCGCCCAGCAGGGCATCGCCAGCTCGGTCGCGCCCGTGGTGCAGGCGCTGCTGCACTCGGCCGAGGCGCGCGGGCACAGCCTGCTCGGCGAGGTCAGATCCTGCACCGCCGCCATGGCCAGAGCGGAACGGGCCCTGGAGGCGGCGCGACCGGGCGAGGACGTTCCCCGCTGGGCGCGGTTCTTCGACGAGGCGCAGCTGGCCGACGAGTTCGGGCACTGCAACCGCGACCTCAAGCAGTATCGGGCCGCGGCCCGGCACGCCGAACGCTCCCTCCAGCTGCGTCCTCCCGAGTACGCGCGCAGCCGGCTCTTCTGCCGGGTCGTCCTGGCCTCGGCCCGGCTCGGCCTCGGCGACGTCGAACAGGCCTGCGTGCTGGCCGCCGAGGCGGCCCAACAGGCCAACGAGATGCGCTCCGCCCGCGCCCACGAGTACGTACAGGAGTTCGAACGCCGCCTGGAGCCCTTCCGCGACGCCGCAGCGGTCCGCACCTACCGCGAGAAGACGTCGGTCCTCCGCTAGGCCGGGGGCCCGGCGGCCTCAGCAGCGCCCCCGGCCCTGGCTCTGGCCGCCGTCCGGGGGGCCGGGGTGCGTTCGTCTGGATCCTCGTGGACAGCTCTCGTGACGCGGGTGCGTCGCAAGGCCCCGAGGGACTGGGGCCCGATCGTTGCTCGTACGGGTGGGGCCCGGACGAGGTCCGGGGGAGCCCTCGCGCGATCCGGTGGCCGCCTGGGGCCTGGGAGGTGCCCCCACCCGCCGGGGGCGCCGTGCCCGGGCCCGGGCGGGCTGAGCACGGCACGCCAGGTACGCCGGACGTCCCTGCCCCGGGGCGGGCTGTGCGCGGTATACCAACCGGTGGTTGGGGCGTGCCGGGTGCGTCGGGCTTCCCTGGTCGCGGCAGGGGTCGTGCGGACGGGATGCGCCCGGGGTGGTGCCGGGCATGCCGTGGTGAGCACGGGTACGCCAGCCGGCGGTCGGGGCGTGCCGGGTGCGTTGGGCTTCCCTGGTCCGGGGCGGGCTGTGCGTGGTCCACCGGCCGGTGGTTGGGGCGTGCCGGGTGCGTTGGGCTTCCCTGGTCCGGGGCGGGCTGAGCGCGGCATGTCGGCCGGCGTCGCCGCACCGGGGTGACCGGTCCCGGGGTGGTGGTGGCGGCGAGGCGGAGCGCGGGTGAGCGCCGACGCTCGGGGCTCCGGCTGCCGGGCGGGCCCGTTCCGTGACGTGGGCTGTTGCCCCGGCGAGTTCTCTCCCTTCCCCCAGGCCGCCCCGCCGCCCCCCTTGGCCCGGTCCCGGCCGGGGGCGTGGTTGCTTGGCAGCCGGGCTCCGGCTACGCCGCGTGGGTGGTGGGGAGGCCGAGGTCGGTGAGGAGGGCCTCGGTGGTGCGGCGGGCGGAGGCGAGGTCGCCGGTGATGCCGGGGGTGTCGCGGTGGTCGCCGCAGACGTACAGGCCGTCCAGCAGCCGGACCGGGCGGCGGCCGGGGTGGGGCGGGGGGAGGGCGGGGACGGCCCAGGGGTCGTGGTGGGCCGCCAGGAGCCGCCAGTCGTCGGCGGACACGCCGTACAGCTCGCCCAGTTGGGGCCGCGCGGCCTTGTCCAGCAGATCGGCTGGCTCGGCCGCCTGGGGGCCGAGGATCACGGAGGTCAGCAGGGTGAAGCCGGCGGGTGCCCGGGTGGGGTCGGCCGCCGAGGCCGCCATCGTGTGGGCCACCGGCCCCCGCGCGCCCGCCTCGACCAGCAGCGCCGGCCTGGCCACCGGCAGGGCCGGCGCCGCGTGGTGGAGGACGGTCATCTGGTGGAAGCTCGGTATCCGCAGCCCGGGCAGCAGCCGCGCCGCGGTCGCCGCGCCGGTGGCGACCACCACGGCGCGGCAGCGGAACTCCCCGTGGGACTCCGTCTCCACCACCGTGGTCGCCGCCGAGGTGACCCTGGTGCCGGTGCGGACCGAGCCGGGCGGCAGTTGGGCCGCGAGGGCCTCGGGCAGCGCGGCGGCGCCGCCCTCGGCGAGGGCCAGCCCGCGCCGCGCGAAGGCGCGGAGCACGGCGTCGCCCAGGCGGCTCGACGTGGCCAGCTCGGGGTCGTGCAGCAGCGCGGCCAGCAGTGGCCGCAGGATCTCCTCCGCGATCCTGGCGGGGATGTCCCGGCTGGTCAGGGCCTCGGCGGCGGTGACCTCCGGACGTGCGTCGAGCTGTTCGTCCGGCAGCTGGCCGAGACGCGCGAGGTTGGCGCGCAGCCACAGCTGGTCGAACGAGGCGGGGGCCGCTTCCTGGGTGTCGGCGGTGGCTCCGAGCCGCGTGGTGGGGCCGGCGCCGTGCAGCTGGACGCCGCCGGTCAGTCTGCGCAGCGGGACCTGACGCGGCAGCTCGGCCAGCGCGGGGGAGTCGGGGAAGGCGAGCTGGCTGGTGCGGTCCAGGCGGAAGCCGTCCCTGTGGTCGGTGACCAGCCGGCCGCCGATCCGGGGGGCCGCTTCGAGGACGGTCACCGCGAGCCCGGCGGCGCTCAGGCGGTGGGCCGTGGCCAGCCCGGCCGGGCCGCCTCCGATGATGACAACGTCGGTGTCCGTGCGTCGCGTTCGGCTGCTGAGCACTGGGCCTCCTGGTGAGGTGGTCGGTGCGTCGGAGCGGCTGTTCAGGCGAGTGACCGGTCGGCCTTCGTACCTGATGCCCACTGAGGGGCGAGCAATGCGTTCCGAACCGGAGCCGACCCTCTCACGCCGTACCGAAACCGACAGAGCGCATGGACCGGGCATGGGCGCACGGGGGTGGCACGGTTGCCGCCCCCAGCGTCCCGCGGCGCCTCGGAGCTCAGCGCGACGGTTCCGCCAGGGCGGCGGTGACCGCGTCCGCCACGGTCGGGTGCTGGAAGGTGAAGCCGGCGGACTGGAGCCTCGCGGGCAGCACCCGTTGGCTGCCCGTGACGTCCTGGGCGAACTCGCCGAGCACCAGGCGCAGCGCGGCAGCGGGCACGGGGAAGAGCGTCGGACGGTGCAGCACCCGGCCCATGACCTTGGTGACCTCACGGTTGGTGGCCGGGTGGGGGCCCGTGAGGTTGACGGGCCCGGCCAGCTCGTTGTCCGCCTGGAGCAGGAAGCGCAGCGCCGCCACATGGTCGGTGAGGGAGATCGCGCTCCAGTACTGTCGCCCGTTGCCGAGCCGGCCGCCCAGGCCGGCGCGGAAGATCGGGAACAACTTGCCCCAGGCGCCGCCCTTGCGGGCGACCACCAGGCCGGTCCTCAGCTGGACCGTGCGGACGCCGGCGCGCCGCGCGGGCTCGGCCGCGGCCTCCCACTCCTGCGAGAGGTCGGCGAGGAAGCCGGTGCCTGGGCCCGCGTCCTCGTCCACCGCGCGGTCCCCGGTGTAGCCGTAGTAGCCGATGGCGCTGCCGCACAGGAAGACGCGCGGCGGCGTGGGCTGGGCGGCGATGGCGTCGGCGATCGCGGTGGTGCCCAGCACCCGGCTGTCCCTGATCCGCCGCTTGTAGCCCTTGGTCCAACGGCGGTCGGAGACGCCGGCGCCGGCCAGGTGCACCACGGCGTCGCAGCCCTGGAGCGCGGCGACGTTCGCCGCCCGGTCCTGGCCGCTCGGGTCCCAGCGGGCCTCCTGGTCGTCCCGGGGCGCGCGGCGGACCAGGCGGCGCACCTCCGTGCCGCCCTGGGCGCGGAGGGAGGCGACGAGCGCGCCGCCGATCAGCCCCGAGGCGCCGGTGACCGCGACGTGTTGGGGGAGCCGGGAGGTGTACGGGGTGTCAGCTGCCATGGCGTCATCCTGGCCGATCAGACGGTGGCCGGGCCACCCGGGACGCCCGGGATGTCGGGCCTGGCGCGAAACCGCGCCCACAGCCGCGGGTAGGCGTCGGCCAGCCCGGGCTCGTCCGCCAGGTCGACGGGCTCGCCCCCTGGCTCGACGCCGGGCTCGGGCAGTCCCGGGTCGGGGAGTTCGAGGCCGGTGAGCTGCTCGTAGGCGTCGAACGCGGCGTAGCCGATCTCCTCGGCCTCGCCGTCGACGCGTTCGTCGAACGTGGGGAGCAGCTCGGCGAGCGCGTCCGCGTCGGCCAGCGCGCCCTCGAAGACGCGCCGGCCCTGGGCGATCAGCCAGCAGCGGAAGTTCTCGAAGGTGTCCTCGTCGGCGCCGCCCAGCAGCACCAGGGCGGCTCCCCTGAGGTCCCAGCGGTAGGCGCGGCTGAACCTGGTCTCGAAGTGCCGCGCGAAGTCGTGGACCGTCTCGGGGTCCAGCTCGACGAGTCGTTCCACCAGCAGCTCGGCGTGCGTGTCCGGGTCGCCGCCGGCCGCGACCCGGGTGCGGTCGATCAGCGCCCAGAACTCCGTCTCGTCCATCACGGAAACAGGATCGGTGCCGGGGCGCCCCGCCGCACGCCGGGTTCACCCGTTCGGCCGCCGGTCGGGGCGCGAAAGGGGCGAGGGTTCCCGGAAAGCCGGACAGAAGGTGTCGGGATTGGCTGTCAGGGTCGCATCCATGGGGCCGAGCGAGGCTTCGAACGGATCGACAAGTCGATCAACCGACTGTGGAGGACATGCGCGTGACGGAGCAGGACAGGCCGCTGGCCGGACGGATCGCCCTGGTGGCGGGGGCGACGCGGGGCGCGGGCCGTGCGATGGCGGTGGAGCTGGGCCGGGCGGGGGCGACCGTCTATGTCACCGGTCGCACCACCCGCTCCCGGGTGAGCGAGGTGGGGCGGACCACCGAGACCATCGAGGAGACGGGGGAGCTGGTCACGGCGGCCGGTGGCGAGGGCGTCGCCGTGCCGACCGACCATCTGGAGCAGGACCAGGTGCGGGCGCTGGTGGACCGGATCGACCGGGAGCGTGGGCGGCTCGACATCCTGGTGAACGACGTCTGGGGGGCGGACCATCTGCTGGATGTCGCCTTCGCCAGGAAGCTCTGGGAGCTGGATCTGAAGGAGGGCCTGCGGATGCTCAGGCTCGGTGTGGAGACGCACGTCGTCACCAGCTACTTCGCCCTCCCGCTGCTGATCAGGAACCCGGGCGGGCTGGTCGTCGAGGTGACGGACGGCACGGCGGAGACCAACAGCGCGTACCGCGAGCAGTTCTTCTACGACCTCGCGAAGTACGCGCCGCTGCGGATGGCGCTGGGGCTCGCCGAGGAGCTGAAGGGGTCCGACTGCACGGCGGTCTGCGTCTCGCCCGGCTTTCTGCGCTCCGAGGCGATGTTGGACACCCACTTCGAGGTCACGGAGGAGAACTGGCGCGACGGGATCGCCAAGGACCCGCACTTCGCGATCTCGGAGACGCCGACCTACCTCGGGCGCTGCGTCGCCGCGCTGGCCGCCGACCCGGAGCGGCACCGGTGGAACGGTCGCTCGCTGGACAGCGGCGGGCTGGCCAAGGAGTACGGCGTGACGGATGTGGACGGTTCGCAGCCGGACAGCTGGGCCTACATCGGCAGGGTGACGGCGGGCGAGGAGGCCGACGCGGCGGACTACCGCTGAGCCTCCCCCGGGGCGGGCCGTCGCGCCGCCGGCTCGCCCCGGGGCGAGCGGACCGCGTCGAGGACCAGCGCGAGCAGCCGCGCGGGGGGCGGCTGCCGCACGCCGCCCTCGGCGTCTCTCGCGGTCACCAGGGCGACGCCGACCACCAGGGTCAGCAGCTCGTCGACGGTGAGGTCGGGGCGGGCGGTGCCGTCCCGTTGGGCCCGGGTGAGGACGGCGTCGGCTGCGTCCCGCAGCCGCTGGTGGCAGTCGAAGCCGAGCCCGCCGGCCTCGGCCAGCAACAGGGCGCTGCCCAGGCCCTGTTGGTTGCGCGCGTGGTCGAGGAAGGCGCGCAGCCAGTCGGCGAGTGCCCGGTCGGCGTCGGGCTCGTCCCGCAGCGTTTCGGCGTGGCGGCAGAGTGTCTCGATCCGGTCGGTGAGGACGGCGGCCAGCAGCTCCGTGCGGCCGGGGAAGTGGCGGTAGAGCGTCCCCGGCCCCACGCCGGCGCGGCGGGCGATCTCGTTGAGGGAGGCGTCGGGCCCGTCCGCCGCGAAGGTCTCGCCGGCGGCGAGGAGGATGCGGGCGCGGTTGCGCCGCGCGTCCGAGCGGCGGCCGGCGGCCGACGCTCCCTCGGGGGCCTGCTCCGTCACTGCCTCGTCCATGCGCCCATCCTGCACCGCCGACGGACGGGCGCGCGCGGGGAAGGACCGGGGGGTGCTCAGCGCCGCCCATCCGGAGAGGGTCTCCGGATGGGCGGCCTTCGGATGTAGGGTGGCGCGACAGAGAATCGGAGAGGTTCTCCGTTTTCTGTTCACGAAGGAGCGGGGTATGACGGTGGGGTCAGCGGAGACGGGGACGGCGTCCTGGCGGTCGCCCGGCGGGTTCGGCTCGGTGGGTCTCTGGACGTTCGCCCTCGACGCCCAGCCGGCGGGCCGGGTGCGC
Source organism: Streptomyces profundus (assembly GCF_020740535.1). Classification (NCBI taxonomy): domain Bacteria; kingdom Bacillati; phylum Actinomycetota; class Actinomycetes; order Kitasatosporales; family Streptomycetaceae; genus Streptomyces; species Streptomyces profundus. Next base: position 1,274,299 of record NZ_CP082362.1, on the reverse strand, counting down.
GAGGCGGCGGCCGAGGTGGAGGAGCTGGGGTGGGGAGCGCTGTGGTTCGGGGAGGGGTTCGGGCGTGACTCGGTGAGCCAGGCGTGGCTGCTGCTGTCCGCGACCCGACGGCTCGCGGTCGCCTCCGGGATCGCCAACATCACGCTGCGCGACCCGATCGCCCTGGCCGGCGCGGAGCGGGCGCTGGCCGACGCCTTCCCCGGCCGCTATCTGCTGGGCCTCGGGGGCCACCGGGTGGACGACACGGTGCGTCCGCTGGACGGCTACCCCATGCCGGCCAAGGGCCACGCGATCGCCACCCTGCGCGCCTACCTCGACGCCATGGACGCCGTGCCCGCGCACGGGCCGCCCCCGGTGACCCCGCCCCGGCGGGTGCTCGCCGGGCTCGGGCCGAAGATGCTGGCGCTCGCCGCCGAACGCACGCTGGGGGCGCACCCCTACTTCGTGCCCGTCGAGCACACCCGGCGCGCGCGGGAGGTGATGGGCCCCGACGCGTTCCTCGCCGTGGAGCAGGCGGTGGTGCTCGACCGCGACCCGGGCCGGGCGCGCGAGGTGGCGACGGCCCATGTCGCCGGCTATCTGGCGGCGCCGCACCACCTGCGCAACCTGCGCGGGTTGGGCTTCACCGACGCCGATCTCGCGCCGGGACCCAGCCGGCGGCTGGTGGACGCCATCGTCGCGTACGGGGACTCGGACGCCGTCGAACGGCGGGTGCGTGGGCATCTCGCGGCTGGCGCGGATCATGTCTGTCTCCAGGTGCTGACCGCCGATCCGACGGCTCTTCCGCTGCCCGAGTGGCGGGAGTTGGCCCCGGCGTTGGTCGGCGTCGCCGCCGGGCGGGACTGACCGCCCCGGTCAACCCAGCGGCGGCGGGTCGCCGGTGTGCCAGATCGGCTCGATCGCGAGCGAGTCGAACCGCCAGCCCCCGGCCGTCCGCACCAGCGTCCCCCGCCAGTAACCGCCCACCACGAAGAGCGGGTTGGCGTCCGGGCGCCGCTCGCGCAGCGTCGAAGCGTGGTGCGCGTGGGTCATCAGCGCGTTCCATCCGGCCCGTGCCGTCGCCCCGTCCGGGGCCACCTCGACCAGCAGATCGGTGGCCTGGTGCTGGGTGCGGTCGAAGCGGCCCAGCGCCTCCGCGTTCAGCCGTGCCACCTCGGCCCTGCCCCGCGCGGCGCCGACGGGGGTGGTGAGGTGGACGTCGTCGGCGATGAACCGGGCGGTCGCCTCCTCGTCGAGCTCCCGTTGGTCGTACGAACGGAACATCCGGCTGACGAGATCGGCGATCTCCTGGCGGTCCCGAGGGTCCTGGTGTGCTGCCTCCGCTGTGGTCATGGGAGCGATCGTGCTACCTCAACCACGGTTGAGGTCAATCGCCCCGCCGCAGGTAGAGCGCCGCCGCCTCCGCCGTGGCCCGGGCGAACCGGCCGCGCAGCCCGGGCGGTTCGAGCACCTCGGCGTCCGCGCCCAGCGCCAACAGCTGCTCGAAGGCGACGTTCAGGGACTCGACGGCCAGCGTGACGGTCATCCGGCCGTCCGCGTCCGGCCCCTCCGCGTGGGCGACGGCCTCATCGGCCGCCGTCCGGTCGGTGTGGTGGCGCAGCCGCCGGACGCCGGCCTCCGTGAGCCGCAGCCGGACATGTTCGCGCAGGATCGCGCGTGCGAAGGCGGCGGCCTGTCCCGCCCAGAACGCCGGCAGGTCGAACCCCGGATCGCGGTCGAACGGGCCACCGCCGAGCGCCACTTCGGAGAACCGCGCCACCCGGTAGATCCGGTGCCCGTGGCCGTCGTCCCCCGACGGGCGCGCGGCCAGATACCAGGCGCCGGCCTTGAGCACCAGGCCGTAGGGCTCCCACTCCCGCTCCACCCCCGAACCGTCGCCCCTGCGGTAGCGTCCCCGAAACCGCAGGTCACCCCAGATGGCCTCGGCGATCAGCGGCAGTTGCTCCGGCGTCTCGGGGGCCTGCCACCAGTGCGGGGCGTCCAGATGGAAGCGCTGGGCGGCGCTTTGCTCGGCGTCCCGCAGCTCGGGCAGCAGCGCCGCCGAGACCTTGAGCCTGGCGGCCGAAGCGGTGTCCGCCAGGCCCATGTCCCGCAGCGCTGACGGGACCCCGGAGAGGAAGAGGGCCTCCGCCTCGTGGCGGCCGAGACCGGTGAGCCGGGTGCGGTAGCCGCCGACCAGCCGGTAGCCGCCCGCGCGGCCCCGGTCCGCGTAGACCGGGACGCCGGCCTCGGAGAGCGCGGCCACGTCCCTGGCCACGGTCCGCTCCGAGACCTCCAGCTCAGCCGCCAACTCCCCGGCGGTCATCGACCGTCGCGACTGCAACAACAGCAACAATCTGATCACCCGGGCCGCGCGCATCCCCCTACTCTCGCGGAGTGGGGCACGACCGTCCACGCCGGGTCCCGGCAGGCGGGACGCGCGAGGGCGGTTCGTCGGAACGGCGCGCGGGGCGGACGGGTTCTGGCAGGTTGGGCCAGTGCCTGCTTCCCGGGTCGTCGCGAGCCCGCGAAGATCGAGGAAGCCGGCCCTGACCGTGAGGGCCGGGTCCCTGGGATCGTTGGCGCGACGTTGGGGACCCGGGCCTCGGGTAGAGCCGCGCCACTGGGCAGGACAGGTGCTTGTGTGGCGCGGCTCTGTCTTCTCCGGAACTCTAAGCCTCTGATCGATGATCGATCAAAGCTTTCGGCGAAATTGACACCCTGTGCCAGGGCATAGCGGGACGAACCGGGGGAGATCAGGCACGGGGTGCACAGTTCAGGACATGATCCTTGACCAGTTGGCCGATATGTGGGTCGCGGCGCAGGAAGGCGTCGATCAGCTCCTGGTGCTCCTCGGCGTAGGAGCGCTGGCGGGTGCCGAGCCAGCGGATGGAGAGCGCCGTCCAGATCTCGATGCCCAACGACTCCCAGGTGTGCAGGAGCACGCTGTTCCCCGAGGCGCGCACCAGCGTGTGGTGGAAGGCCACGGTGTGCCCCACCTGGGCCTCCGCGTCTCCCCTCAGGTCCGCCTCGGCGAGCGCGGCCACCTCGGGCAGCAGCGCGGAGGCGTCGTCGGCCAACCGCTCGGCCGCCAGCTCCGCCGCGATCTGCTCAAGACCGGCGCGCACCGGGTAGATCTCCTCCAGATCGGCCGCGGTCAGCTTCCGCACCCGAACGCCCTTGTTGGGGGCCGATTCGATCAGCCGGAGCGTCTCCAGCTCGCGCAGGGCCTCCCGCACCGGCGTCTGGCTCACCTCCAGCTCGACCGCGATCCTGCGCTCCACGATCCGCTCGCCCGGCTGCCAGCGCCCGCTGACGATGCCCTCCACGATGTGCTCGCGGATGCGCTGCCGCAGCGAGGGGACGATGGGCCGGCTCATGGCATGCTCCTGTCCGGCCCTCGGGGGCCGCACCGCTGTTGACCTTTTCTTGACCCCCCGGGACAACGGGCCGCGCCCCGCCCGAACTGCTTCGGGCGGGGCGCGGCCTGCGTCGGCTCAGAGGCCGAGTTCACCCTCGAAGGCGCCGGCTTCCAGCCGGACCTTGATCTCCGTCAGATAGCGGGCCGCGTCGGCGCCGTCCACCAACTGGTGGTCGTAGGACAGCGTCAGGTACACCATGTCGCGGATCGCGATCGTCTCGCCCAGATCCGGGTGGTCGACCACCACGGGCCGGCGCACGGTGGCCCCGATGCCCAACTCGGCGACCTGCGGGTAGTTCACGATGATCGTGTCGAACAGCGCACCGCGCGAACCGGTGTTGCTGATCGTGAACGTGCCGCCCGCCATGTCGTCGGGGGCCAGCCCGCCCTTGCGGACCTTGCCCGCCAACTCGGCGGTCTTCTTGGCGATCCCGGCCAGGCTCAGATCCCCGGCGTTCTTGATCACCGGGACCATCAGGCCCTTCTCGGAGTCCACCGCGATGCCCACGTTCTCGACATCGTGGTAGGTGATGGTGCCGTCGTCGTTGATCTTGGCGTTGATCACCGGGTGCACCTTGAGCGCCTCGGCCGCCGCCTTCACGAAGAACGGCATGGGGGAGAGCTTGACCCCCTCGCGGGCCAGGAAGGACTCCTTGGCCTGCGCGCGGAGCCGCATCACCCGGGTGACGTCGACCTCGACCACCGAGGACAGCTGCGCCTGGTTCTGTAGGGCGCGGATCATGTTCTCGCCGATCACCTTGCGGATGCGCGGCATCTTGACCGTCTGGCCGCGCAGCGGCGAGGGCTGGGCCGGGGCGGGCGCCTTGGCGGCCGGGGCCGCCGACGGAGCCTTGGCGGCTGCGGCCTTCGCGGCCTCGGCGGCGGCGAGCACATCCTGCTTGCGGATGCGACCGCCGACGCCCGAGCCCTTGACCTGGGCCAGGTCGACGCCGTTCTCGCTGGCCAACTTGCGCACCAGCGGGGTGACATAGGCGCCGTCAGCGCTCGGCGCGGCCGTGGCCCTGGGGGCGACGGCGGGAGCCGGGGCCGGGGCCGGGGCGGGGGCCGCCTGCGGCTTCGGCGGCGCCGGGGCGGGCGGGGGCTTGGGCGCCTCGGCCTGCGCCGGCTTGGGCGCCGGGGCGGGCTCGGGTGCGGGCTCGGGCGGGGCGGGAGCGGCGGCGGCGGCGCCGGCGGCACCGATCACGCCGAGCTTCGCGCCGACCTCGGCCGTCTCGTCCTCGCCGACCGTGATCTCCAGCAGGGTGCCGGCGGTCGGTGCCGGGATCTCGGTGTCGACCTTGTCGGTCGAGACCTCCAGCAGCGGCTCGTCGGCCTCGACCTCCTCGCCGACCTCCTTCAGCCAGCGGGTGACGGTGCCCTCGGTGACGCTCTCGCCGAGCGCGGGGAGCAGCACCTCGGTGCCCTCGGCCGCGCCGCCCGAGGGGGCGCTCGCCGGCGCGGGAGCCGCCGGCGCGGCCGGGGCCTCGGCCTGGGCCGGCTCGGGCGCCGGCGCGGCCTCGGGGGCGGACTCGGCCGCGGGCGCCGGCGTGGCCGCCGGGGCGCCCGAGCCGTCGTCGATCACGGCCAGCTCGGCGCCGACCTCGACTGTCTCGTCCTCGGCCACCTTGATGGCCGACAGAACACCGGCGGTCGGTGCGGGGATCTCGGTGTCGACCTTGTCGGTCGAGACCTCCAGCAGCGGCTCGTCGGCCTCGACATGGTCGCCTTCGGCCTTCAGCCAGCGGGTGACGGTGCCCTCGGTCACGCTCTCGCCGAGCGCCGGAAGGGTTACGGAAACCGCCATGGTTTCTGTTGCTCCTTACGAAATGTGGCAGTGGGTTACGCGCGCTCTGGGGTACGCGGCCAGGTCAGTCGTGGGAATGCAGCGGCTTGCCGGCCAGGGCCAGATGGGCCTCGCCCAGCGCCTCGTTCTGAGTCGGGTGTGCGTGGATGAGCTGCGCCACCTCGGCGGGCAGCGCCTCCCAGTTGTAGATCAGCTGGGCCTCGCCCACCTGCTCGCCGAGCCGGTCACCCACCATGTGCACGCCGACGACGGCTCCGTCCCTGACCCGCACGAGCTTGATCTCGCCCGCCGTCTTCAGGATCTTGCTCTTGCCGTTGCCCGCGAGGTTGTACTTCAGGGTGACCACCTGGTCGGCACCGTACAGCTCCTTGGCGCGCGCCTCGGTGACCCCCACCGAGGCCACCTCCGGGTGGCAGTACGTCACCCGGGGCACCCCGTCGTAGTCGATCGGGACGGGGGAGAGCCCCGCCAGCCGCTCCGCCACCAGGATGCCCTCGGCGAAGCCCACATGGGCCAGCTGGAGGGTGGGGATCAGATCCCCCACGGCGGAGATGGTGGGGACGTTCGTCCGGCAGTACTCGTCGACCTGGACGAAGCCGCGGTCCGTCGCGACCCCGGCCTCCTCGTAGCCGAGGCCCTGCGAGACCGGGCCGCGGCCGATGGCCACCAGCAGCACCTCGGCCTCGTAGGTCTTCCCGTTCTCCAGGGTGACCCGCACACCACTGTCGGTGTACTCGGCGTTCTTGAAGAAGGAGCCGAGCGAGAACGCGATACCGCGCTTGCGGAAGGCGCGCTCCAGCAGCTTGGAGCTGTTCTCGTCCTCAACGGGCACCAGGTGCTTCATGCCCTCGACGATGGTCACGTCGGCGCCGAAGGACTTCCAGACCGAGGCGAACTCGACGCCGATCACGCCGCCGCCCAGCACGATGGCCGACTTGGGCACCCGGTCCAGGACCAGGGCGTGGTCGGAGGAGATGATCCGGTCGCCGTCTATCGTCAGGCCCGGCAGGGACCTGGGCACCGAGCCCGTGGCCAGCAGCACGTGCCGGCCGGTGTAACGCTGTCCGTTCACATCGACCGAGGTGGGGGAGGAGAGCCGGCCCTCGCCCTCCACATAGGTGATCTTGCGGGAGGCGACCAGCCCCTGAAGCCCCTTGTAGAGGCCGGAGACCACGCCGTCCTTGTACTTGTGGACGCCCGCGATGTCGATGCCGTCGAAGGTCGACCGCACGCCGAACTCGGCGCCCTCACGGGCCGCGTCCGCGATCTCGCCGGCGTGCAGCAGGGCTTTGGTGGGAATACAACCCTGGTGCAGACAGGTGCCGCCCAGCTTGTTCTTCTCGATCAGGGCCACGTCCAGACCCAGCTGGGAGGCGCGCAGGGCCGCGGCGTAACCACCGCTGCCGCCTCCGAGGATCACTAGGTCGAAAACGGTGCCGGCGTCGTTCGCCACGTCACGTTCCTCCATGGATGGGGTACACCTGCCGGTCCGCGCCGACCGGTCGGTGTCGTCTGTGGGCCGCGGGTAGTGCGGCTTGTTGTGGCTCGCCTGGGTGGTTGAGCCTGGCCCTGTCCTGCCGGAACACCATCTTCGCACCTGCCGGACGGTGGTGGGACGGCGGGCTGGTGACGACCGCCACACCTGGCGCCCGTCGTGACGGCCGCTCCAGCCCGCGTCCCGTCCCGGCCCGCTCCGGGCCGGTGGGCACGTCAGCCCAGGTCACCGTCCTCGGCGCGCTCAGCGAGCCGCAACAGGGTGCGGATCGCCACGCCCGTGCCGCCCTTGGGCGTGTAGCCGTGCGGGGAACCGTCGTTGAACGCCGGGCCCGCGATGTCGAGGTGTGCCCAGCGCACGTCGTCCGTGACGAACTCCCGCAGGAAGTGGCCGGCGAACAGCCCGCCGCCCATCCGGCCTGCGACGTTCTGGAGGTCGGCGACCGGCGACTTCAGGCCATCGGCGAGCTCGGCCGGCATCGGCATCGGCCAGGACGCCTCGCCGACCTCGGTCGCCGTCTCGTGCACCAGGTCGCGGAACTCGTCCGTGCCCAGCACCCCCATGGTGCGCTCGCCGAGCGCCACCACCATCGCGCCCGTCAACGTGGCCACGTCGACCAGCGCGTCGGGGCTCTCCTCGCACGCCTTCACCAACGCGTCGCCCAGCACCAGCCGGCCCTCGGCGTCGGTGTTCAGCACCTCGACCGTCTTCCCGCCGTACATGGTGAGCACGTCGCCAGGACGGGCCGCCGTGCCCGACGGCATGTTCTCCGCCAGCGCCAGCCAGCCGGTCACATGGACCGCGAGCCCCAGCCGGGCCGCCGCCAGCACCGCCGCGTACACGGCGGCGGCGCCGCTCATGTCGCACTTCATCGTCTCGTTGTGGCCGGCCGGCTTCAGCGAGATGCCGCCCGAGTCATAGGTGATGCCCTTGCCGACCAGCGCCAGCGTCCTGGTGGCCCCGGGGGCGCGGTAGGCGATCCGCACCAGCCGGGGCGGGTTCCCCGAGCCCTGGCCCACGCCCAGCAGCCCGCCGAAGCCGCCCTCGGCCAGCGCCTCCTCGTCCCACACCTCGACCTCCACGCCGAAGCCCGGCGCCGCCGCCACCACCGCGTCGGCGAAGACCGTGGGATTCAGCGCGTTGGGCGGGGTGTTGATCAGGTCGCGCGCCCTGCCCACCTCCTCGGCCAGCACCAACGCCCGCTGCGCTGCCGTGGTGTGGGCGTCGTCGGCCGCGCCCTCGTCCAGCACGGTCACCTGGCTCAGCGGCGCGCTGTCGGCGCCGTCGAACTCCCGGCCGCGGAACGCCGTGAACGCGTACGCGCCCAGCAGCGCGCCCTCGGAGACCGCCGCCACCGCGGCGACGTCCGCCACCGGCAGCGCGAACGCCGCGTGCGTGGTGCCGGCCAGCGCCCTGGCCGCGGCGCCCGCCGCGCGGCGCAACGTCTCGGGGTCGAACGCGCCCCCCTCGTCGGGGACGGCGCCCAGGCCGACGGCGAGCACCAGCGGGGCGGCCACGCCTTCGGGCGAGGCGACCTTGGTGACCTCGTTCGCACCGCCCTTCGCGCCGAGGGTCTTCAGGGTCGCTGCCAGCGTCCCGCCGGCGGCGGCGTCCACGGCGGCGGCCGGCGCCGAGCCGGCGGCCAACACGGGCCCCGACTCGCCCTTGGCGACGCCGATGACGACGGCGTCCGCCGGGACGGTCGCCGCGGAGAGGTTGCTGAGCGTCAGTGCAGTCACGGTGATGGGGTTCCGTCCTCGTGTACGTGGTGTGCTGGTGGGGTCGGTGTGACCGGAGAACGGCTGGAAGGACCCCAAAAGGGGGCCGGCGCCCGGCCATCCGGCACAGAAGACTACGCCGCGCCCGCCGGGGGCCAGGGGATCAGGTCGCGCCCACCACGAGGGTGACCAGGACCACGGCCGTCGCCGTCTCGCTCACCGCGCCCAACACCTCGCCGGTCAGCCCACCCAGCCGGCCGCGCGCCTGCCAGAGCACCAACTCGGCGGCGGTCAGCCCCAACACCACCGCGCTCGCCCCGACCACCGCGCCCGCGCCCGGCTCCCCCGCCGTCCACGCGCCGGCCGCGCCGGCGACGACGACCGCCAGCGCGGCCAGCAGCACCGCCGCCCCCGTCGACACGGAACGGGCCACCAGCGCACCCAGCTCCGCCGGCCCGCCCGACCCCGCCGGCGGCAGCTCGCGACAGGCCCAGGCCACCGCGGTGCGCGAGGTGAACACGGCGACGACGACCGACATCGCCGCGTAGTCCCGGCCCTCGCCCGCCAGTTCGTGCACGGCGGCGATCTGGGTCAGCACGGCGAACAGCAGCGCCAGCACCCCGAGCCGGCCCACGCCGGGGCCGCGCGCGATCCGCCGCGCCTCGTCCGCCGGCCGATCGCCGGCGAGCGCGTCGGCGACCCCGGCCAGCCCTTCGAGCGCGACACCCCGGGTCAGCAGCGCCAACACGGCGAGAGTCAGCACGGCCGTGAGCAGCCAGCCGGCCTTGAGGACCAGCAGCACCCAGCACAGCCCGCCGGCCGCCAGGCCCAGGGCGAGACCGACCAGCGGCGCCAGCCGCATCCCCAGCGCGGCCACCGCCCGCTCGCGGAGCGGGGCGCCGACCGGCAGCGCCGTCATGGTGCCGAAGGCGAAGCGCAGCCCCTCGCGGGGTGCCGCCATCCCGGTGGTCGGCGGTGGTCCTGGCGGCGGCAGGGGAGGTAGCGGCGGCGTGGCGTTCATCAGTCCGCAGCGTAGCGCCGGAACGCTGATCGGTCATGGGCGACTGGTGGTATCGCAACATCGTGGAACCGGGCAAGCTGCCGCTGCTGCTCGCCCTGTTGGCCTTCGTGCTGACCTTTCTGATCACCCGCTGCGTGACCAGGCTGATCCGGGCGGGCAAGGGCCCGTTCCACGACATCTCGGCCGGCGGCCACCATGTGCACCATGTGGTGCCCGGGGTGGTGCTGATGCTGGTGGGCGGCTTCGGCGGGGTGGCCACCGGCGGGCGCGGCTGGGCGGCCTTCCTGCTGGCCGCGGTCTTCGGCATCGGCGCTGGGCTCGTACTGGACGAGTTCGCGCTGCTCCTCTACATGCAGGACGTGTACTGGTCCGAACGCGGCCGGCAGAGCGTCGAGGTCGTGCTGCTGACCACCGCCCTGGGCGGGATGCTGCTGGTCGGCTTCCTGCCGCTGGGCGTCGACGGCCTCTCGCCGGACGACAGGGACGACCGGGGCAACCTGATCGGCACGCTGCTGCTGCACTTCGTCTGCGCGCTGGTCTGCCTCGTCAAGGGCAAGCCCAAACTGGCCGTGTTCGGCGTGCTGGTGCCGGTGATCTCGATCGTCGGCGCGCTGCGCCTGGCCAGGCCCGACTCGCCCTGGGCGAAACGGCTCTACCGCCGCCGCCCGCGCACCGTACGCCGCGCGGAGCGGCGCGCGCGGCGGCACGACGCCCGCTGGGCCGGCCCCACCCGCCGCCTCCAGGACCTGGTGGGCGGCACCCCCACCGGCGAACGGGAGGGAACGTGAGACGCGGCCCGACCGGCTGACGGAACGTCAGCCGGCCGCACCGCCGGCGACCGTCTCCGGCTCGCCCTCCGGCTCGTCGGCCGGCTCCTCGCGCACCGGCAGCTCCGCCGCCAGCGCGGCAGCCGCGCGGACCAGGGGGAACGCCAGCAGCGCGCCGCTGCCCTCGCCGGCCGTCACGCCGTGGTCGAGCAGCGGCACCAGGGTCATCCGGTCCAACGCCTTGGCCTGCGCCGGCTCGCCGCTCACCTGCCCGGCCAGCCACCAGTCGGGCGCGCGGAACGCCACCCGCTGGCCGACCAGCGCGCAGGCCACCGACACCACGCCGTCCAGGACGACCGGGGTGCGGCGCACCGCGCACTGCAACAGGAAGCCCGTCATCGCCGTCAGATCGGCCCCGCCCAGCGCGCCGAGCAGCCGGAGCTGGTCCCCCAGCACGGGGCGGGCGCGCCGCAGCCCGTCCCTGATCGCGGCGCACTTGCGCATCCAGGTCAGATCGTCGATCCGCACCGCGCCGCGCCCGGTGACCACCGAGGCGTCCGTGCCGCAGAGAGCGGCGATCAGCGCGCCGGCCGCCGTGGTGCCACCGACCGAGAGATCGCCGAGGACCAGCAGATCGGTGCCCGAGTCCGCCTCCTCGTCCGCGATGGCCATCCCGGCGCGGAACGCGGCCTCCGTCTCCTCCTCGGTGAGCGTGTCCTCGATGTCGAGACGCCCCGAGCCGCGCCGCACCCGGTGCCGCGTGACCTCGGTGGGGAACGCGTCCTCTGGGCAGTCGACGGACATGTCGACCACCCGCAGCGGCACGCCCGCCTGACGGGCCAACACGGCCGCCGGGCTGACGCCGTCCAGGACCGCCCGCACCAGGTCGGCCGTCCCGCCGGGCCGCCGCCCTGACACGCCGAGCTCGGCGACGCCGTGATCGCCGGCGAACAGCAGCGCCCTGGGCTGCTCGATCGGCCGCACCGGCACCTGGCCCTGGGCCGCGGCCAGCCAGGCGCCGACCTCGTCCAGCCGGCCGAGCGCCTTGGGCGGCACCGTCAACGTGGCCCGGTGCCGCTCCGCCAGGCGGCGCAGGCGTGAGCTGGGACGTTCGATCAGTTCGCCGAAGTCGTCGAGTCGCAGACCACCCTCACTCATGCGCACGAGACTACCGCCGTGCCCGCCGCGTCCGGCGCCCGCACGGGGCGTGCGACCATCTGCCCGGCGCGCACGAGGAGTTCGCGCCGGGGGGCGGCCTCGTTCGCCCGCGTGGTCGGGGTGGTGCGGAAGCACGCGGGGTGCGCCTGTTCGCATCGCGCGCGGTGGTGCGTCCTGGCGCGAGGCGTGATTTAGTCTGCGAGCAAGGCAGTCACGGCGGTGAGTGGAGGCTTCGCATGGCCTGGGAGTGGCGCTTCGAGAGGGCGGACGGCTCGACGACCGAACCGCCGCAGGATCCGGGGGACTTCGGCACCCAGGGCGACGCGGAGTCCTGGATCGGCGAGATCTGGCCGGAACTGATCGACGGGGGCATCGACCAGGTGACCCTGCTGGAGGACGGCAGCAAGGTGTACGGGCCGATGAGCCTGCACGGCGCCGCCGACGACTGACCGGTCGGCGACCGATCCACCGACTCGGCGGCGGGGCCGCCCGGGGAGGTCACGCCTCGCCCAGCGTGACCTCGGCGCCCCGCCGCTCGTCGTTGCGCAGATACCGCACCTCCACGTCGCGCCCGGGGCGCTGCGTGGCCAGCGCCTCGGCCAGCGAGACCACATCGGTCACCTCCTCGCCCGCCAACTCCACCAGCACATCGCCGGCCCGCAGCCCCGCGCGGTCGGCTGGGCCGCCCTCGGTGACCTCCACGACGGCGGCCCCGGCCGGCTGGAAGCCGTCGCCCAGCACGGTGCGCACCGAGATCCCCAGCGCGGCCCGGCCCGAGTCCACCACCCGGCCGTGCTCGATCATCTGGTCCGCCAGAAAGGTCACCGTGGAGGCCGGGATCGCGAAGCCGATGCCGGGCGCCTGCCCGCCGCCCATCCCCGGGTCGCGGGCGGCGAGCGTGGGGATGCCCACCACCTGCCCCGAGAGGTTGACCAGCGCGCCGCCGCTGTTCCCCGGGTTGATCGCGGCCGAGGTCTGCACCATGTTGCCCAGCGTCGCCTCGCCCTCGCCCTCGCTGACCGCGCGGCCGACCGCGGAGACGATGCCCTGGGTGACGCTTGAGGCCAGCCCCAGCGGGTTGCCCATCGCCAGCACGATCTGGCCGACCGCCACCTTGGACGAGTCGCCGAAGGTGGCGGGACGCAGCCTGTCCGGCGGGTCGGACAGCTCGATCACCGCGAGGTCCTGCTCCGGGTAGGAACTCACCAGCACCGCGTCCAGGGGCTGTCGACCGGTCGCCAGGGTGACCTGGAACGCGTCCTCGCGGCCGACCACATGCGCGTTGGTGACGATATGGCCCGCGTCGTCGTAGAGCACCCCCGAGCCCTGCTGGTCCGAGGTGGTGATCTGCACGACGGACGGCAGCACCTCGTTGACCACGTCCTGGTAGGTGCGCTCCAGCTCCCCGGTCACGGTGGGCTCGGGCGCCTCCACCCGCTGCTCGGGGCCCGAGCCGGCGGCGTCGCCGGTGCAGCCGGCGATCAGTGCGCAGAGAAGGACAACGGTGGGACGAAACGGGTGCGGGGTGGCCATAACGGGCATTGTGGCCGCTGCCCCGCCGCCGGCGGCGGAGGGCAGCTAGGGTGCGTCGTTTGGATCTTCGCGAGCCCGCGAAGATCCAAACGACGTGCCCTAGGCCGTTCGGGGCCACTGTCCTCCGCCCGCGGCCCGCGTCAGCGCGGCGGCTCGCCGCGCTTGACCTGGGCCCTGGGCAGCCGCATCCGCCGCATCTGCAGGGTGCGCATCAGGGCGTAGGCCTTGGCGCCGCGCAGGCTCTCGTCGGGGAAGCGCTCCGTCAGCTGCCGCTTCAACTTCCTGGTGAGCAGGATCGAGTCGAAGACGATGCCCAGGATGACGCCCATCCACAGCAGCAGGGCGATGTTCTTGGCCGCGATGGACGGCACCATGCTCATCACCAGGATCAGCACGGCGATGGGCAGGAAGTACTCGGCGATGTGCCACTTGCCGTCCACATAGTCCCGCGCGTAGCGGCGGACCGGGCCCCGGTCGCGCACCGGGAGGTGCCGCTCCTCGCCGGTCAGCAGCGCCTGGCGCTGCTTGTCCAGTGCCTCGCGGCGCAGCTTCTTGGTGCGCTGGGCGGCCTCCTTGCGGCTGGTCGCCGGCTTGGCGACAGCCTTGCGCAGGGCCTCGGCCTCGCTGCGCTTGGGCGTGGGACGACCCTTGGGCGCCTGTGGGTCACGGCCCGACGGAGCCTCGGGCTCGCTCCGCGACTCCGTCTTGGCGTCTTCTTTGGCACGACTTCGGAACACGTTCACCAGCCTACGGTCTGTTCGGCGCGTCTCGGCCGGGGCCCCGGGGAACGATCCTGCAACGTCCCCGGTGGGGCGCCGCATGGCGTCCCGCCTACTCCCAGGGCGGGAGAGCCGTGGACAGTGATCGTCCTTGGGGAGGAGTCATTCCCGGCCGAGCGGTGCGCTAATGGATACCGGCCCCGTAGGGTAGTAGGGGATCAGCAGGAAATGGCCATTGGTTCGAGCCCGGCATGAAGGGGGCGCGCGAAGCCCATGAGCGGTGTCATGAAGCGGATGGGGATGATCTTCCGCGCGAAAGCTAACAAGGCCCTGGACCGGGCCGAGGACCCGCGCGAGACGCTCGACTACTCGTACCAGAAGCAGTTGGAGCTGTTGCAGAAGGTGCGGCGAGGCGTCGCCGACGTCGCCACCTCCCGCAAGCGGCTCGAACTTCAGCTCAACCAGCTGAACACCCAGTCGGGGCGGCTTGAGGACCAGGGCAAGAAGGCGCTGGCGCTCGGCCGGGAGGATCTGGCCCGCGAGGCCCTCACCCGGCGGTCCGCGCTGACGCAGCAGATCAGCGATCTCCAGCAGCAGCACGAGACGCTTCAGACGGAGGAGAACAAGCTCACCCTGGCCGCCCAGCGGCTCCAGGCCAAGGTCGACGCCTTCCGCACCCGCAAGGAGACCATCAAGGCCACCTACACGGCGGCCCAGGCGCAGACGCGGATCGGCGAGGCGTTCTCCGGCATCTCCGAGGAGATGGGCGACGTCGGGATGGCCATCCAGCGGGCCGAGGACAAGACGGCCCAGCTCCAGGCCCGCTCCGGCGCCATCGACGAGCTGCTGGCGTCCGGCGCGCTGGACGACCAGACCGGCACCACCAAGGACGATCTGTCCGCCGAGCTGGACCGCATCTCCGGCAACGCGGACGTCGAGTTCGAGCTGGAGCGGATGAAGGCCGAGCTGGCCGGCGGTTCCTCGTCGGACCGGCAGGCCATCGAGGGCGGAGCGGCGACGCCGCAGCAGGAGCAGCAGCAGGAGAGCCCGAAGTTCGACAAGCAGTGATCACGGGGGTCACTGCGGACGACGGGGATCGCGGGATGGTCGGAATCACCGAAAGAGCCGGGAGAACATCGTGATCGTGCGGATCATGGGGGAGGGGCAGGTGAAGCTGGACGACAGCCACTTCCCCACGCTCAACGGACTGGACGACGAGCTGCTCGCCGAGGTGGAGTCGGGCGACGAGGCTGGCTTTCGTCGCACGCTGACCGCCTTGTTGGAGGCCGTCAGGACGTTGGGTGCGCCGCTGCCGGAGGACTCCCTTGAGCCCTCCGAGCTGATTCTGCCGGCGCCGGAGGCCACCATCGACGAGGTGCGGGCCATGCTGACGGAGGACGGGCTGATCCCGGACTGAGCCGAGAACGGCCGGCGCGCGTCGCGCGCCGGCCGTTTCACTCTTCTGGCGGCTTGGGTAGGTCTGGCCTGCTCAGGGCAGTGCCAGCATCCGCTCCAGGGCCAGCTTCGCGAAGTGCTCGGTCTCCCGGTCGACCTCGATGCGGTTGACGACCTTGCCCGCCGCCAGGGACTCAAGGGACCAGACCAGATGCGGCAGGTCGATGCGGTTCATGGTGGAGCAGAAGCAGACCGTGCGGTCCAGGAAGACGATCTCCTTGCCCTGGTCCGCGTAGCGGTTGGCCAGCCGGCGCACCAGGTTGAGTTCCGTGCCGATCGCCCAGCGGCTGCCGGCCGGCGCCGCGTCCAGGGTGGCGATGATGTGCTCGGTCGAGCCCACCTGGTCGGCGGCCTCCACCACCTCGTACTGGCACTCGGGGTGCACCAGCACGTTGACGCCCGGGATCCGCTCGCGGACCTCCTTGACGGAGTCGAGCGTGAAGCGGCCGTGCACCGAGCAGTGCCCCCGCCACAGGATCATCCGGGCCCGGCGCAGCTGGTCGGCGGTGAGCCCGCCGCCCGGGCGGTGCGGGTTGTAGACCACGCAGTCGTCCAGGGAGAGGCCCAGCTCCCTGACCGCCGTGTTGCGGCCCAGGTGCTGGTCCGGCAGGAAGAGCACCTTGCCGTCGGGCCCCGCCTGCTCGTAGGCCCAGTCCAGGGCGCGCCTGGCGTTGGACGAGGTGCAGATCACCCCGCCGTTGCGGCCGGTGAACGCCTTGATGTCGGCCGAGGAGTTCATGTAGCTGACCGGCACCGTGACATCCGCCACGCCGGCCTCCGTCAGCACGTCCCACGCCTCGGCGACCTGCTCGGCGCTGGCCATGTCCGCCATGGAGCAGCCGGCGGCCAGGTCGGGGAGGATCACCCGCTGGGCGTCCGAGGTGAGGATGTCCGCCGACTCGGCCATGAAGTGCACGCCGCAGAAGACGATGAACTCGGCCTCGGGCCGGGCGGCGGCGTCCCTGGCCAGCTTGAACGAGTCGCCCGTGACATCGGCGAACTGGATGACCTCGTCGCGCTGGTAGTGGTGCCCCAGCACGAACACCCGGTCGCCCAGGCTGGCCTTGGCGGCACGGGCCCGCTCCACGAGGTCAGGGTCGGAGGGGGCCGGCAGGTCCCCCGGACAGTCCACACCGCGCTCGCTCGCCGGGTCGGACTCACGTCCGAGGAGCAGCAGGGCCAACGGGGTCGGCTTGACGTCAAGGGGCTGGGCGCTGGTCACGACAGACACCCTTTCTGTTGCGGTTCCGGCCATCATCGTCCGGTTTCTTAGACGGTCTTTTCGTCGTATTGACGTTATGGAGCATAACTCCTTCGCGTCAGTTTGACGATGCCGCTTGCCCGCCGATCGCGTCACTCCCGCCCCGGGCCCTGGAGCCGGGAGCCATGTTCCGATGCCGCGCGGTGTGCGAGCATGAAGGGGACAGGCAGAACGGGGAGAAAGAGCACGGCGAGCCGGGAATAAGCACGGTGGGCCGTCCGTTCCCGCACTCAGCAGAGCATTCCGTACTACCCGGGAGAGACGCAGATGTCCGTAACGGAAACGACCGCTGTGAACGACGGCATCATCCTTTCCGACACGGCCGTGGCCAAGGTCAGGGGCCTGCTGGAGCAGGAGGGGCGCGACGATCTGGCGCTGCGCGTGGCGGTTCAGCCGGGCGGTTGCTCCGGTCTGCGCTACCAGCTCTTCTTCGACGAGCGTTCGCTCGACGGCGATGTGTTGAAGGACTTCGACGGGGTCAAGGTGGTCACCGACCGGATGAGCGCCCCCTATCTCGGCGGTGCCTCCATCGACTTCGTGGACACCATCGAGAAGCAGGGCTTCACCATCGACAACCCCAACGCCACCGGCTCCTGCGCCTGTGGCGACTCGTTCAGCTGACGGAACCCCGTCACCGCGCGCATGACGCGAGGGGCGGCGCCCGGGTCACCCCGGTGCGCCGCCCCTCGCCCCGTTCGGCGCTCGTCGACCGCCCCCTCAGCGGACGGCGAGCGCCGCGCCCTGGCCGTCGACCAGCGCGCGCTCTCCCACCGGGGAGTCCAGCGTCACCTCGGCGCTGTGCTCCTCGGCCAGCATGATGCAGGCCCGTTCCGGATCCGGGTCGACCACGGAGACGGAGAGGGCGACCCGCTCCTCCGACTCCTCGGCGACGATCTCGTACTCGTCGCAGACGCCGCCCCAGAAGTGCACCGTCAGCGTGCGGTCGTCGGGGGAGTGGCCCGCCACCCGCATGCCGCCGGTCGGCAGCTCGGTCGGCTCCTGGGGGGCGACCTCCGCGCCGTTGTCACCGGGCGAGGCGGGCTCGGACTGGCCCTCGTCCCCCGTCTCGCCGTCGTCGGCCGGCTCGTCCGCGCCGGTGCCGGGACGCTCGGCCGCGTCCGAGCTGGGCCGCACATCGTGCTCGACCGCCGGCTCGGCGACGGTGTGGCCGTAGCCGTCCTCGCCGCCGACGCGGAAGAGCCAGGACGGGACCAGCAGCGGCGCGCCCTCGGACCGCTGGAGCGAGAGCCCGAACTCCACCGTGGCCGAGGCGGGTTCGGCGGCCACGGGCTCTCCGCAGGGCAGGTCGGGCAGGGCCGGCTCGGCCATGCCGATCGCGGGCTCCTCCACCGGCTCGCTCGGCAGCTCCCCGGGCTCGGGCGCGTCCGCCGGCTCGGGCAGCAGGCACGGCTGCCCGATATCGCGCGCCGCCGCCGCGTCGTCCCCGACGGCGGTGCCCGCGTTCACCCGGTCGAGCGCTCGCTGGGCGTCCGTCACCGCGCGCTCCTCGTCGGCCGCCGGCAGGCCGAGGACGCCGCTCGCGGACTCCAACGTGCCGTCGGGGCCGACGCCGAACTCCATGTCCATACCGGCCACCGGCAGCCCGTCCACCACGGGCTCCGCGCGCACCAGCCGCTGGGGGCCGGCCGTCGCCGAGGCGTCGACCCGGCCGTCGGTCAGGCCGAGCGCCGCCAGCAGCGGTTCGGCCGCGGCGAGCGCGTCCTCGACGGAGGGGGCGGGCGTGCCGTCGGCCGCCGGCATCTCGTCCGAGGAGACCGAGGAGTCCGGATCGCTCGCCGCCTCGCCCACGGGATCGCTCGCCGTCTCACCGGGCATGAGGCCCGGCTCCGTCAAGGGGTCGCCGCCGTCCGCGATGATGTCCGCGTCGTGCACGGTGTAGAACCAGTGGCCGGGCGCCTCCTCGGCGACCAGCAGCGCGCCGGCCCGCTCGCCCTCCGGCGCGCCGACCACCGTCCAGCTGCCGCCCTCGACCTGCTCGGCCTGCCCGTCCAGGCCCAGTCCGGCGGCGAGTTCGGCGACCTCGTCGGCCGTCACGGCGGGCTCGTCGAACCGGTACACCGAGGCGCTCTCCGGCCCCTCGGGCAACTCGCCCGCCACGACCAGGGGCCCGCTCGGCCGCGCGGCGTGGGTCAGCGCGCCGTCCTCCGCGACGGCGAACTCCTCCACGGTGTCAAGCGGCAACGGCCCGCCGGCCCGCCCCGCCGCGTCCTGGGCGTCGTCGCCCCTGAGCGCCCCCACGCCGTAGACGCCACCGGCGAGCAGAACGACCGTCGCGGCCACCGCGGTCACGGCCGGCCAACGCCGACGCGCCCCCTCCTGGCTCTCCTCGTCCGTCACGTCGTCCGTCACGCTGTCTCCCTGGCTCGATCACCGCGTACAGCCGTTTGACGATGTCTGATCACCGTCGGTTCCCCGCGCGATAGCCTGGACCGGTCGTCCGCTGACCCTTCCTGGGAGTGACCTCGTCATGCGTATTGCTGTCTCAGGCTCGATCGCTAATGACCATCTGATGACTTTCCCAGGTCGGTTCGCCGACCAGCTGGTGGGGGACCAGCTGCACACCGTCTCGCTCTCCTTCCTGGTCGACGCGCTTGAGGTACGGCGTGGCGGGGTCGGCGCCAACATCGCCTTCGGCATGGGCCAGTTGGGCGCCAAGCCCATTCTGGTGGGCGCGGCGGGGCAGGACTTCGACGAGTACCGCGCCTGGCTCGACCGGCACGGCGTGGACACCCAGTCGGTCCGGATCTCCGAGGTGCTGCACACCGCGCGCTTCGTCTGTACGACCGATGCGGATCACAATCAGATTGGTTCCTTCTATACCGGGGCGATGAGTGAGGCGCGTGCGATCGAGCTGAAGGCGGTTGCCGACCGGGTCGGCGGCATCGACCTCGCCCACATCGGCGCCGACGACCCCGAGGCGATGCTGCGGCACACCGAGGAGTGCCGCGCCAGGAACATCCCCTTCGCCGCGGACTTCTCCCAGCAGCTGGCCCGGATGCCGGGCGACGAGATCAGGCTGCTGACCGAGGGCGCCGCCTACCTCTTCAGCAACGAGTACGAGAAGGCGCTCATCGAGAGCAAGACCGGCTGGAGCGACGAGGAGGTCCTGGCCAAGGTCGGCACCCGGGTCACCACCCTCGGCGCGCGCGGCGTGCGGGTGGAGCGCACCGGCGAGTCGCCGATCGAGGTCGGCTGCGCGCAGGAGGAGGCCAAGGCCGACCCCACGGGCGTCGGCGACGCGTTCCGCGCCGGCTTCCTCTCCGGCCTCAGCTGGGGCGCCTCCCTGGAGCGCTCCGCCCAGCTCGGCTGCATGCTCGCCACCCTGGTCATCGAGACCGTCGGCACCCAGGAGTACACCCTCAACCGGGGCTCGTTCATCGAACGTTTCGCGAAGGCCTACGGCCAGGACGCGGCCGACGAGGTCCTCCCCCACGTCGTCCCCTAGCCGGGGTCACGCCACCCCCGCCCCGGCCGCCCCGCGGCCGGGCCGGGGCGGCGATACGACCGGCCCGCGCGGCCCGGCACTCCCCGCCCGCTGGCGGGCAACGACCAGGGGGCCTTGTCCCCGCCCCGCCGGCACTCCCCGCCCCGCCGGAGTGGGCCAGGGCCCGGGGGCCCTTGGCCGTCCGCCGGCGCTGGTCATATGTGTCGGCACCTCTGACACCGCCCCCTGCCCGCAGGGCCATGTGGTCGGTGCCGGTTCACGTTGTGCGGCTTCCCCGCCTCGCCGGCACTCCCCGCCCCGGTGCGGTCGGCCGCCGGGATGGCCAGTGCCGGGGGCCCTTCGGCCGTTTTCTGTCGCGTGGCCATCAGCCGGCGCCGGTCACCCTGGCCGCCGTGTCTGCCGGCCCGGCCCGCCCGCGTGGCCAGCGTTCCGTGCGCCCTTGGTCGTTCCCCGCCCTGGAGGCCGTGGGCCGTGGATCTGCGGACACGGCGTTCCGCGCCCGCCCGCGCGGCCAGCGCTCCGTGCCCCGATGCGGTCGGCCGTCCGGCCGTTCCCCGCCTTGGAGGCTGTGGGCCGTGGATCTGCGGCGTGGTCATCAGCCGGCACCGGTCACCCTGGCCGGCCTCGCCGGCAGGGCGGACACGGCGCTGGTCCTGTTGGCAGGCTTGGTTGTCCGTGCCGCCCGCGCGGCCAGCGTTCCGTGCGCCGTTGGCCGTTCCCCGCCCTGGAGGCCGTGGGCCGTAGATCTGCGGCGTGGTCGTCAGTCGGCGCCGGTCATAGTGGCGGGCTTGCCGGCCGGCGCTGCCCGCCGCCGGTGCGGTACCGGCTCCGCGCCCGCCGGGGCCGTGGGCCGGTGTCTGTGCGTGGTCGTATGTGTCGGCGTCGTTGCCCGGCCGTCCTGCCGGCCGCGCTCCGCGCCGCCCGCGCGGTCCGGCGTTCCCCGCCCCGCCGGAGTGGGCCAGGGCCCGGGGGCCCTTGGCCGTCCGCCGGCGCTGGTCATATGTGTCGGCCCCTCTGACGCCGCCCCCTGCCCGCAGGGCCATGTGGTCGGTGCCGGTTCACGTTGTGCGGCTTCCCCGCCCCGCCGGCACTCCCCGCCCCGGTGCGGTCGGCCGCCGGGATGGCCAGTGCCCGGGGCCCTTCGGCCGCTTTCTGTCGCGTGGCCGTCAGCCGGCGCCGGCCATACTGGCCGGCCCCGCTCGCAGGGCGGTGCGCGCTCCGTGTCCGCCCCGCCCCCGGAGGGGCTAGTGGAGGCGGCGGATCTGGTGGGCGAAGGGTGCTGTTACTTCGCCCAGGTACGCGTGGCCGCGGAGTTCGCACCAGGCGGGGATGTCGAGGCGGGCCGCGACGTCGTCGGCGAGGACCGTGATGATGCCGTCGACCGGCACCCGGCCGATCGCCCTGGCCAGTTCGATCACCGGGATCGGACAGAGCCGCCCCAGCGAGTCCACCACCAGCCCCGGCCCCCCGCCGGCGGGAGCCGCCGTCTCCTCGGTGGGCGGGACCAGTTGGGAGCGGACCTCGGACACCACCCCCGGCAGCACGTCGAGCAGCCGCTCGACCTCGTCCCCGCCGGTGCCCGGCGGCAGCGACACGCGGACGTTGCCCTCAGAGAGCACGCCCATCGCGTGCAGCACATGGCTGGGGGTCAGCGTGCTGGAGGTGCAGGAGGAGCCGGAGGAGACGGAGAACTCCGCCCGGTCCAGCGCGTGCAGCAGTGTCTCCCCATCGAC
The DNA here is from genome assembly GCF_020740535.1 of Streptomyces profundus. Taxonomy (NCBI): domain Bacteria; kingdom Bacillati; phylum Actinomycetota; class Actinomycetes; order Kitasatosporales; family Streptomycetaceae; genus Streptomyces; species Streptomyces profundus. Next base: position 1,252,769 of record NZ_CP082362.1, on the reverse strand, counting down.
ATAGAGACAGGAGAAGGTCACCAGGTGCGGCAGCCGCCGGACCGGGTCGCCGACCACCTGCACGTCGGGGACCAGCTCCGGGACCCGCCGCCTGATCAGCTCGACCAACTCCGTCAGCCGGGCCGCCTCCGCGTCGGCCTCCTGGCGGAAGGCGCGCAGCGAGGCCGCCGCCGCCACGATCCCCGGGATGTTCTCGAAGCCCGGCACCCGCCCCGACTCCCGTTCGTCCACCGGGGCCGCCGGCGCGAACCTGGTGCCCTTGCGCACCGCCAACAGGCCGACGCCGCCCGGGCCTCCCCACTTGTGCGCGCTGGCCGCGAGCAGCGACCAGTCGCCCGGCACCCGGCCCCAGCCGAGCGACTGCGCCGCGTCGACCAGCAGCGGCACCCCCGCCGCCCGGCACCGTTCGGCGATCTCGGCCACCGGCTGGACGGTGCCCACCTCGTGGTTGGCGGACTGGACGCAGACCAGCGCGGTGGGACCGGGCGCCGCGTCGAGCGCGGCCGTCACGGCCTCGGGAGCCACCCGCCCGGCCCGGTCCACCGGGATCTCGGCCACGCCGCCGCCCGCCGCGCCGTGCGCCTCGGCGGCGTGCAGCACCGCGGAGTGCTCGACCGCCGAGACCAGCAGATGGCGACCGGCCCTGGCCCGACCGGCCAGGGCGCCGGCGACACCCCGGTGCAGGGCGTCGGTCCCCGAAGAGGTGAAGACCAACTCGTCGGGCCGGCAGCCGACCGCGTCCGCGGCGGTCTCCCTGGCCGCGTCCAACAGCAGGCGCGCGCGCCTGCCCTCCCGGTGGGGGCGAGCGGGGTCGGCCCACCCGTCCTCCATGGCGGCCACCAGGGCCTGTTGGGCAACCGGGTGAAGGGGCAGCGCCGACGCCGCGTCGAAATAAGCCACGTTCGACACGCTAACAACCCCTTAGAGGCCCGCCTCGGCGCGTTGGGCACCCTCCCCGCGTGACGCCCATAGGCGTCCAGTAGGGTTTGGACCGCATAAACATCCAAACCCTGCCCGTGCCAGGGCCGGCCCCGCTCCGTGCGAAGGCAGCCCGGACCATGGGCGAGACTCTCGGGAAGGCGCTACGTGAGTCCCAACGGCTCCGACCGCTCGTCGCGGCGCCCGATGCGGCGGGTTCTGCCGCAGGCGCTGATCGCGGGCCTGGTCCTGGCAACCGCGACAGGTTGCACATCCGAGGACTTCCCCCGTCTCGGTATGCCCACCCCGGTCACGGAGGAGGCGCCCCGCATCCTGGCTCTGTGGCAGGGGTCCTGGGCCGCCGCACTGGTGACCGGGGTACTGGTCTGGGGTCTGATCCTGTGGAGTGTCTTCTTCCACCGGCGGTCCAGGACCAAGGTCGAGGTTCCTCCGCAGAACCGGTACAACCTGCCCATCGAGGCGCTCTACACGCTCGTTCCGCTGATCATCGTGTCGGTGCTGTTCTACTTCACCGCGCGAGACCAGACGGAGCTGCTCAAGACCTCCGACGAACCCGACCATGTGATCAACGTGGTCGGCTTCCAGTGGAGTTGGGCCTTCAACTACCTGGAGCCCGTGGGCGCCTCCAACGACTACGCCCATGACGCACCGGAGTTGGAGTCCATCCCCGACCGCATGATGGAGCGTGTGCCGGAGAACGCGGACGGCGTCTACGACATCGGCACCCCCGCCGACCGTGACCCGAACACCGGCAACCCCGGCCCCACCCTGGTGCTGCCCCGGGGCGAGACCGTCCAGTTCATCATCACGTCCCGCGACGTGGTGCACTCCTTCTGGGTGGTTCCGTTCCTGATGAAGCTTGACGCGATCCCGGGCCACACCAACACCTTCGAGGTGACCCCGGACCGGGAGGGCACGTTCCTGGGCAAGTGCGCCGAGATGTGCGGCACCGACCATTCCCGCATGCTCTTCAACGTCAGGGTGGTGTCGCCCGATGAGTACGACGCCTACCTCCAGGACCTGGCGGACAGGGGCCAGACCGGCTTCGCCCCGGCGGGCATCGAGCAGACCGACGCCGCCGTGAACGCCGAGACGAACGAGGGGCGCTCGTGACTTCCGTCGAGGAATCCAACGCTTCGGTGAGCGCGGAGGCGACCCCACCGCAGCGCCCGAAGAAGCCGGGCACAGCCGGCTCCATGGTGATCAAGTGGCTGACGACCACTGACCACAAGACGATCGGCACGATGTATCTGCTGACGTCGTTCTTCTTCTTCATCGCGGCCGGCGCCATGGCGCTGATCATGCGGGCCGAGCTGGCCAGGCCGGGCACCCAGGTGGTGTCGAACGAGCAGTTCAACCAGCTGTTCACCATGCACGGCACGGTGATGCTGCTGCTCTTCGCGACCCCGCTGTTCGCCGGGTTCGCCAACTGGATCATGCCGCTCCAGATCGGCGCGCCCGACGTGGCGTTCCCGCGTCTGAACATGCTGGCCTACTGGCTGTACCTGTTCGGCGGCCTGATCGCGGTTGGCGGCTTCTTCACCCCGCAGGGCGCGGCCAGCTTCGGCTGGTTCGCCTACTCGCCGCTCTCCGACGCGATCCGTTCGCCCGGAGTCGGCGCCGACATGTGGGTGATGGGCCTCGCGCTCTCCGGCTTCGGCACCATCCTGGGCGCGGTCAACTTCATCACCACCATCATCTGCATGCGCGCCCCCGGCATGACGATGTTCCGGATGCCGATCTTCACCTGGAACGTGCTGCTCACCGGTGTGCTGGTGCTGCTGGCCTTCCCGGTCCTGGCCGCCGCGCTGTTCGGGCTGGCAGCCGACCGATTGTTCGACGCACATATCTTTGACGCGGCGAACGGCGGAGCCATTCTCTGGCAACACCTCTTCTGGTTCTTCGGACATCCAGAGGTGTACATCATCGCCCTGCCCTTCTTCGGGATCGTCTCCGAGATCATTCCGGTGTTCAGCCGGAAGCCGATCTTCGGCTATATCGGCCTGGTGGCCGCGACGATCACCATCGCCGGTCTCTCGGTGACGGTCTGGGCGCACCACATGTATGTCACCGGAGCGGTGTTGCTGCCGTTCTTCTCCTTTATGACGTTCCTCATCGCGGTGCCAACCGGGGTGAAGTTCTTCAACTGGATCGGCACCATGTGGAAGGGATCGCTGAGTTTCGAGACGCCGATGCTCTGGTCGGTCGGCTTCCTGATCACCTTCCTCTTCGGTGGCCTGACGGGCGTCATCCTGGCCTCGCCGCCGCTGGACTTCCATGTCTCCGACAGCTACTTCGTGGTGGCCCACTTCCACTACGTGGTCTTCGGCACCGTCGTGTTCGCGATGTTCGCCGGATTCCATTTCTGGTGGCCCAAGTGGACCGGCAAGATGCTGGACGAGCGGCTCGGCAAGATCACCTTCTGGACGCTCTTCATCGGCTTCCACGGCACCTTCCTGGTGCAGCACTGGCTCGGCGCCGAGGGCATGCCCAGGCGGTACGCCGACTACCTCGCGGCGGACGGGTTCACCACGTTGAACACCATCTCCACCGTCAGTTCGTTCCTGCTCGGCCTGTCGATGCTGCCGTTCTTCTACAACGTGTGGAAGACCTGGAAGTACGGCGAGTACGTCAACGCGGACGACCCGTGGGGCTACGGGCGGTCCCTGGAGTGGGCGACCTCCTCGCCCCCGCCACGGCACAACTTCACCACCCTGCCCAGGATTCGCTCCGAGTCGCCGGCGTTCGACCTGCACCACCCCGAGGTTGCGGCGCTCGACCAGTTGGAGAACGAGGCCCGCCACGAGGCCGAGGCGCTCACCGGAAAGGAGGCCGGCGAGTGAGGATCCAGGGACATCTCTTCAGCTGGCTCGCGGTCTTTTTGCTGGCTGTCGCCGTCGTCTACGGCGTCTGGTCGAAGGAGCCGGTGGGCACCACCGCGCTCTTCCTCTCCTTCTCGCTGGCCGCGATGGTCGGCTTCTACCTGCTGTTCACCGCCCGCAGGGTGGATGTGGGCGCGCAGGACAACAAGGAGGCGGACGTCGCCGACGACGCCGGCGAGCTGGGCTTCTTCAGCCCGCACAGCTGGGCGCCGCTGGTTCTGGCCGGCGGTGCCGCGCTGGCGTTCCTCGGCCCGGTCTTCGGCTGGTGGTTCCTCTTCTTCACCCTCCCGGTGCTGGCCGTCGGCCTCTGGCTGTGGGTCTTCGAGTACTACCGGGGCGAGAACCAGACGCAGTGACCCGGCGTCCGGCCATCGGCCGGCCCCCTCGTCCGCTGCCCGTCTGTCCTTGACGGGTGGGCCCCCGGAACGCGCGTGTTCCGGGGGCCCACCCGTTTGCAGGCAGCCGCCGGGCCCTTTCGGGGCAATCTTCGTATTTTGTGGCTATGAGCCTCTCGACGTGGACCGCGCGGACCGCGCGGACTAAGTTCCGGTGCACGCTGATACTCGCCCCGCTGCTGGCCGGCGTCACCGCGTGCGGTGCCAACGCCAAGTCGCTGAGCGACCAGCCCTACGACGCCCTCGAACATCTCTCCTTCGGCGGCGCCGGCGGCGTCGCCGAGGTCGACCCCGACGCCCCGCTGAAGATCAGTGCCAAGGCCGCCGGCGCCCGCATCACGGACGTGGAGGCCGTCGACGCGGCCGGGCGCCCGCTGGCCGGCGAACTGTCCGCCGACGGCCGCGCCTGGGCCAGCAGCGACCTGCTGACCGCCGGCGCCGACTACACCGTCCGGGTGAGCACGGAGAACGGCGACGGGGAGCCGGGCAGGGGCGAGCACGCATTCCGGACGGCCGGCTCCCAGGCGGACCGCGTCGACGTCACCTTCGGCCCGGACCAGGGCACCTACGGCGTCGGCCAGCCGATCACGGCCGAGCTGAGCGAGGAGGTGTCCGGGCAGCGCGAACGGGCCCTGGTGGAGGCGGCGTTGCGGGTCACCAGCGAACCCGAGGTGACCGGCGCCTGGCACTGGGTCGACGACAAGGAACTGCACTACCGGCCGAAGGACTACTGGCCGGCCGACACCAGGATCACGGTCAGCTCCCAGCTGGAGGGCATGGCCATAGCTGACGGCCTACGCGGTGGAAGGGCCGACGCCGTCGAGCTGCGCACCGGCGAGCGGCTGGAGGCGGTGGCGGACATCAGCACCCACACCATGACCGTCTACCAGGACGGCGAGGAGGTCCGCACCCTGCCCATCACCACGGGCAAGGAGGGCTTCCGCACCCGCAACGGCAAGAAGGTCGTGCTGGGCCAGGAGCCCAACGTGCGGATGACCGGCACCAGCATCGGCATCCCGGCCGGCAGCGCCGAGTCCTACGACATGGACGTGCAGTGGGCCACCAGGCTCACCTGGAGCGGCGAGTACGTGCACGGTGCGCCCTGGTCGGCGGCCTCGCACGGCTCGGCCAACGTCAGCCACGGCTGCACGGGGATGAGCACCGAGAACGCCCAGTGGCTCTTCGACCTGCTCAAGCCGGGTGACGTGGTGGAGCACGTCAACGGCGACGGCGAGGACATGGCGGCGTTCGGCAACGGCTTCGGGGACTGGAACCTCTCCTGGGACGAGTGGCTGGCGGGCAGCGCGCTCCAGCAGGAGGGCGACGACCACGCCCAGCCCGCCTCGGGGCGGGCGCGTCCGAGCGTCTGAGGCCCGGCCGCGCCGCCTCGGGGCGGTGCCGACGGCCCTCAGGCCGCCGAGGGCAGCCGCTCCCGCAGCAGGCCCGTCAGGGCCGCGGTCAGCTCCGCCGGGTCGAGCGGGTGGGCCACCGCCGCCTCGGCACGGCTCCAGGAGGCCAGCCAGGCGTCCTGGGCCCGCCCGATCAGCAGGAGCACCGGGGGGCATTCGAAGATCTCGTCCTTGATCTGCCGGCAGGCCCCCATGCCGCCGGCCGGGGCCGCCTCCCCGTCCAGCACGCAGACGTCGACACCGCCCCGTTCCAGGATGGACAGGAGCGCCGGCAGGGTCGCGCACTCGATGTACTCGACGGCCGGCAGATCCGTCGCCGGGCGCCGTCCCGCGGCGAGCCGCACCTGCTCCCTGGTGTTGACATCGTCGCTGTAGACCAGCACCGTGGCGCTGCGCTGCATCGTTCCTCCGCCCGCTGGGTGGTTGTTCGTTGCGCGGATGCTACTCCGTCCGGCGGGACTTAAGGCAGGGGCACGGGCCCTCAACACACCGAACCCCACCCCCGAGACAAGCCCCGGAAAAGCGACCGACATAATGACGGGCGTGGCGACAGCAACAGCAGTAGACACCGGGCATGCGATCCCCTCGGTCAACCGGCCGAACGTCACCAGTGTGGGGACGGTCATCTGGCTGAGTTCCGAGCTGATGTTCTTCGCGGCCCTCTTCGCGATGTACTTCACCTTGCGATCGGTGATGGGCAGCGATTACTGGCAGGAGAGCGCCGACGCGCTCAACCTGCCGTTCTCGATGACCAACACCACGATCCTGGTGCTCTCCTCGGTGGCATGCCAGCTCGGTGTGTTCGCCGCGGAGCGGGGCGATGTGAAGCGGTTGCGCCGCTGGTTCATCGTCACCTTCGTGATGGGCGCCATCTTTGTCGGCGGTCAGGTCACCGAGTACGTGGAGCTGGTGGCCCACGAGGGCGTGACGTTGGCCTCGGGCCCCTACGGCTCGGCCTTCTACCTGACGACCGGCTTCCACGGCCTTCATGTGGTCGGCGGGCTGTTCGCCTTCCTGTTCGTACTCGGCAGGACCTACGCCGCCCGACGGTTCACGCACGAGCAGGCCACCACGGCGATCGTGGTGTCCTACTACTGGCACTTCGTGGACGTCGTGTGGATCGGACTCTTCGCCACGATCTACCTGATCAAGTAGCCCATCGCCGCACCGGGCGTTTGTCCCAAGCACCGACGCAGAAGATCCTGACACCGGGGTAATCCGTGAAAAAGCTCTCCGCACGACGGCGCCATCCACTGGCGGTGTTCGTCGTCCTCATCCTCGCGCTGGCGGCCACCGGGGGGCTGTATGCCGCGTTCGCGCCCGCAGACGAGGCACAGGCCGGGAACTCGGCCCAGTCCCTTGCCATCGAGGAAGGTGCGACGCTCTACCAGGTCGGCTGCTCCAGTTGCCACGGCCGGGGCGGTGAGGGCGGCAGCGACGGCCCCAGCCTGGTGGGCGTGGGCCCGGCAGCCGTCCACTTCCAGGTCGGCACCGGCCGGATGCCCATGGCCTCGCCCTCGCAGCAGGCCGACGAGAAGCCGAGGGTCTACACCCAGGCCGAGATCGAGCAACTCGCCGCCTTCATCGGCGCGCTCGGCCCGGGCCCGGCCATCCCCGAGGCGTCGGCCTACGACCCCGCGGAGGGCGACGCGGCCCGAGGCGGCGAACTCTTCCGCACCAACTGCTCGCAGTGCCACAACTTCACCGGCCAGGGCGGTGCCCTGACGCACGGCAAGTTCGCGCCCGACCTCAACGACGTGGATCCGATCTACATCTACGAGGCGATGCTGACGGGCCCTCAGAACATGCCCTCCTTCCCGGACACCACGCTGCCCGAGCAGGAGAAGCGCGACATCATCGCTTGGCTGGACGCGGTCAACACCTCCGAGTCCCCCAACCCCGGTGGGCTCACGCTGGGCGGCTTCGGCCCGGTGAGCGAGGGCCTCTTCGCCTGGACCATCGGCATCGGCGCGCTGGTCTCCCTGACGGTGTGGATCGGGGCCAGGAGCGCTAAGGCCAGGAAGTCATGAGCGACCGCGACCAAGACACCTCCCCAGACCCCCAAGAAACGGAAACGCGAAAAGACGTGTCCGACGATCACCTCCCGGGTGAGCGGCGGCCCGGCGAACTGGCCGTGCCGGACGATCCGTTCGCCGACCCGGGCCTGCCCCCGCACGAACCCCGGCGGCAGGACATCGACGAACGAGCCGCCAAGCGCTCCGAGCGCACCGTGGCGCTGCTGTTCACGGTCTCCATGCTGGCGACGATCGGCTTCATCGTCTCCTATGTGACGATCCCGATCGACCGGATCGTCTACATCTGGCCGCTGGGGCACATCGGCGCGCTGAACCTCGCGCTGGGCATGACGCTCGGTCTCGCGCTCTTCGGCATCGGTGCCGGCGCCATCCACTGGGCGCGCACCCTGATGTCGGACGAGGAGCTGTCGGAGGACCGGCACGCCGTGTCCGCCTCCCCCGAGGTCAAGGAGCGCGTCCTCGCGGACTTCAAGAAGGGCGCCGAGGAGTCGCAGCTGGGCCGCCGCAAGCTGGTGCGGAACACCCTGTTCGGCGCGATGGCCCTGGTGCCGCTCTCCGGCGTGGTGCTGCTGCGGGACATGGGCCCGATGCCGGGCGACAAGCTGCGGCACACCAAGTGGCGCGACGGTTCGCTCATCGTCAACGAGAGCACCGGCGAACCGCTGCGGCCCGAGGACATCACGGTGGGCTCGCTCACGCAGGCGATGCCGAGCGACCTCGACCGGCACGACCACGACTTCCACGCGCAGATCGCCAAGGCGTCGGTGATGCTGGTCCGTCTGGAGCCCGAGGACATCAAGGACGAGCGGTCAGCGGAGTGGGGGCACGAGGGCATCCTCTGCTTCTCCAAGATCTGCACCCACATCGGTTGCCCCGCGACGCTCTACGAGCAGCAGACGCACCACGCGCTCTGCCCCTGTCACCAGTCCACCTTCGACCTCTCGGACGGTGCGCGGGTGCTCTTCGGCCCGGCGGGGCACCCCCTGCCGCAGCTGCGGATCACGGTGAACGACGAAGGCTTCCTCCAGGCGCTCGGCGACTTCGAGGAGCCCCCCGGCCCGAGCTTCTGGGAGCGCGGATGAGTACGGCAACGGAACCCCGGAAGAGCACCAGGGGGAAAGCCCCGGCGGGCGAGAAGCTCGCCGACTGGGCGGACGGCCGGGTGGGCCTCTACACCCTGGCCAAGGCCAACATGCGCAAGGTCTTCCCGGACCACTGGTCGTTCCTGCTGGGTGAGATCGCGCTCTTCAGCTTCATCATCGTCCTGCTGTCCGGCGTCTATCTGACGCTCTTCTTCGTGCCGAGCATGGGCGAGGTGGAGTACACCGGCTCGTTCGCGCCCATGCAGGGCGTGATGATGTCGGAGGCGTACGCGTCGACGCTGGACATCAGCTTCGACGTGCGCGGTGGCCTGCTGGTGCGGCAGATCCACCACTGGGGCGCGCTGCTCTTCGTGGTCGGCATCTTCGTCCACATGATGCGGGTGTTCTTCACCGGCGCCTTCCGCAAGCCGCGCGAGATCAACTGGGTCTTCGGCTTCCTGCTGCTGGTCCTGGCGATCTTCACCGGACTCACCGGCTACTCCCTCCCCGACGACCTGCTCTCCGGTGTCGGCATCAGGTTCATGGAGGGCGCGATCCTGGCCGTGCCGGTGGTCGGCACCTATCTCCAGATGTTCCTGTTCGGCGGCGAGTTCCCCGGCCACGACATCATCCCGAGATTCTTCATCGCGCATGTGCTGCTGCTACCCGGGCTGATGGTGGCGCTGGTGGTGGGCCACCTGATCCTGATCGTCTACCACAAGCACACCCAGTACGCCGCTCCGGGGCGCCACAACGACAACGTGGTGGGGATGCCGTTCCTGCCGGTCTACATGGCCAAGGCCGGCGGCTTCATGTTCATGATCTTCGGCGTGATCGCCATGATCGCGGCGACGGTCACCATCAACCCGGTGTGGGTGCTGGGCCCCTATCGACCCGACCAGATCTCCACCAACGCGCAACCGGACTGGTATCTGGGCTTCTCCGAGGGCCTCGTCCGGATGATGCCTGGCTGGGAGTGGGTGATCCCCGGCGGCTACACGCTGAACTTCGGCCTGCTGGTGCCGTTGGCGGTGTTCCCGGCGATGCTGGCGGTCATCGGGATCTATCCGTTCTTCGAGTCCTGGGTCACCAAGGACCAGCGCGAGCACCACATCGCGCAGCGTCCGCGGAACAACCCGACCAGGACCGGGATCGGCATGGCGTGGCTGACGGCCTTCTTCATCGCGATGGTGGCCGGCGGCAACGACCTGTGGGCGATCAACTTCCACCTTTCGATCAACGCCATCACCTGGTTCTGCCGGATCGGCTTCTTCGTGCTGCCGGTGCTGGTCTTCTTCGCCACCCGCCGTGTCTGTCTGGGTCTCCAACGCAGGGACCTGGAGAAGGTGCTGCACGGGCGGGAGTCCGGCATCATCAAGCGGCTGCCGCACGGCGAGTTCATCGAGGTGCACGAGCCGCTGCCGCAGGACCGGCTGTACACGCTGGTCGCCCACGAGCAGCACAAGCCGGCCGAGATCGGCCCGGCGACCGACGAGAACGGGGTGCGTCGTCCGATCAACCCCGTCGAGCGGGTACGGGTCCGGCTCAACAAGTCGTACTACGGCGAGCAGGCGCAGATCTACAAGCCGACCGTCGAGGAGTACAGGGAGCTCACCGAGGGACACGGCGACCACCACTGAGTCGACGCCCCCGGCGCCCCGTGCGGCGAACGGCCGTGGGGGGGCGGGGGGGGCCCCCCCCCGGGGGGGGGGGGCCCCACGGCCGTCTGTGCGTCCGTCGGGGCGCCGCCCGTCCGAGGACCGAACAGGTGGCGGCCTGGGCGGGGCGCGCCGCTAGGCTTCGGTGCCACGGCTCCGTCCCCGGCGCCGGTCGGGCGCGGGACCGTGCGGGCTGCCCGTTCTCGCCTTCGTCGTTGCTTTTGCTGTCGCTTTTGCTGTTGCTCTCGTTCCGTCTCGTTCAGCTATCTCGCCAGGAGTGATTCCCATGAGCGTTGTGACCCCCGCCGGAGGCGACACCGGGGCGGCACGCACCTGGCCGGACGTGCTGAACACGCTGCTCGCCGGCCGGGACCTGTCCAGCGGCGACACCGCCTGGGCGATGGACCGGATCATGAGCGGCGACGCGGGCGAGGCCCAGATCGCAGGCTTCGCGGTGGCGTTGCGCGCCAAGGGCGAGACGGTCGCCGAGATGACGGGTCTCGTCGAGGCGATGTACGCGCACGCCAACCTGATCGAGGTGCCGGGGCCCTCGGTCGACATCGTGGGCACCGGCGGCGACCGGGCCCGCACGGTGAACGTCTCGACCATGTCGGCGATCGTGGTGGCCGGCACCGGCACCCGGGTGGTGAAGCACGGCAACCGGGCGGCGTCGAGTGCCAGCGGCTCGACCGACGTGCTGGAGCGGCTCGGGGTGAACCTGGACCTGTCGCCGGAACGGGTCGCCGAGGTGGCCGTCGAGGCCGGCATCACCTTCTGTCCCGCGGTGCGGTTCCACCCGGCGCTGCGGCACGCGGGCGCCGCGCGCAAGGCGTTGGGGGTGGCCACCGTCTTCAACTTCCTCGGCCCGCTGACCAATCCGGCCCGGGTCACCGCGCAGGCCACCGGCGTCGCCGACGCCAGGATGGCGCCGATCCTCGCCGGGGTGCTGGCCGAGCGGGGGAGTTCGGCGCTGGTCTTCCGGGGCGACGACGGCCTGGACGAGTTGACCGTCACCGCCACGTCCACGGTGTGGGTGGTCCGCGAGGGCAAGGTCACCGAGGAGTCCTTCGACCCGCGTTCGGTCGGGGTGGCGCTGGCGCCCGTCGAGGCGTTGCGCGGGGCCGACCCCGGCTACAACGCGGAGGTGGCGCGGAAGGTGCTCGCCGGTGAGCCCGGCCCGGTGCGGGACGCGGTGCTGCTGAACTCGGCGGCGGGGCTTGCCGCGTTGGAGGCGGACGACGCGCCGCTGGAGCGGCGGATCGCGGCCGGGATGGCCCGCGCCGCCGAGTCCATCGACTCGGGCGCGGCCCGGGCGGCGCTGGAGCGGTGGGTCGCGACCACCCGGCACGTCGCCGGCGCCCAGGGCTGAGGCCGGGAGGAGGCCGCGTTCGCCAGCGGGCCTTGGCGCGCTAGGAGTCCAGGCCGATGGCGAACGCGGCCTCAAGGTCGTGCTGGGAGTAGGTGCGGAAGGCGATATGGGTCTCGGTGGACGTCACGCCGGGGATCTTGCTGATCCGCGCGGGGATCACCTCGGCCAGGTCCTCGTGTTGCCGCACCCGGACCAGGGCGATCAGATCGTGCGGGCCGGTCACCGAGTACACCTCGCTGACCCCTTCGAGCGCCGCGATCCGCTCCGCGACCTCAGGGACCCGGTCCACGGCGGTCTTGATGAGCACGATCGAAGTGATCACGGCTTGGCCCCTCTTGTCGTCCGGCCTGTCGTCCGGCCTTCCGGAAACCGGTGGTCTCATACCAGGGCACACCCTAGCCCGAGCGCGACATGGGGGCGCCGAGCGGCCGGGGCCCGCAGACGTGGCGCGTACCAAGCCGTAGGGTGAACCCGCGGGGCGATGGACATACGCAGTGACGGGGGGTGCCCGGCCGGCAGGCCGGCGCTCGACTCGATGGATGGTGTGCAGCGGTGGTGGAACCCTCGGATGGTGAGGAGGCCAGGGAACAGGCCGAGCCCGAAGCGTCGGAGCCGGCCGAGACCCTGGACCGCCCGCTGCCCGAACGGGTGAGAGGCCGGGTCATCGCGCTGGCCGGTGAGGCGTTCGACGGTCTCACCCTGGCTGATCTCCCGCCCACCTTGCGGCAGTATGCCCGTTTCACTCCCTCCCGTCGGGTGAAGTTCGGCGGCTCGGCGATGGCCGCCGCGCTGGAGAGCGACACCTTCTTCCGACACCGCGTGGGGGCCGTGCAGCGCGCCGTGCAGCCGGAGTTGGCGGACGCCGTGGAGCGGGGCGCCCCGCTGCCGGCGGCCGATCCGGTGGAGGTGGCGGCGGCGGCCTTCCTGCTGCGCCCGGTCGGCTGGACCAAGCTGGTCGCCGCCGCCGGCGAGGAGGCGCAACGCGCCCAGGAGGAGCGCGCCGGCCAGGAGCGTGAGCGCGAACTGCGGGAGCTGCGTGAGGAGTTGGCGCGGCTGCGGGAGACGGCCAAGGGTGAGCAGGACCGGCTGCGGCAGGAGCTGGAGAACGCCCGCAGGGAAACGGACGCGGTGCACCGCAAGTTGCGCAGCGCGCTGGCCGATGTGCGGCGCGGCGAGGCCGCGACCCGCAAGTCCCGCGCCGAGTTGGAGGAGGTGCGGGCGTCCACCGCCTCGGCCAGGGCCGTGGCCGACGGCGAGGCGCGCCGGCTGCGCGCCCGGTTGGCGGAGGCCGAGGCGGCGCTTGAGTCCAACCGGAAGTCGGTGCGGGAGGGGCGAGGCATCGAGGAGACCCGGCTGCGGCTGCTGTTGGACACGGTGTTGGACGCGGCCCAGGGCCTGCGCAGGGAACTCGCCCTGCCGCCGGCCCGGCTGCGCCCCGCGCAGACCGTGGACGCGGTGCGCCCGGGCGAGCCGGGGCCGCAGGACATCGCGCGCCGCGCGCTGTCGGGGGACGATCCGGCGCTGCTGGACCAGCTGTTGGCGCTGCCCCAGGCCCATCTGGTGGTCGACGGCTATAACGTCACCAAAACCGGTTATCCGACGATGCCTCTGGAGAAGCAGCGGGTGCGGCTGATGGGGGGGCTCGCCGTGCTGGCCGCGCAGACCGGGGCCGAGATGACCTGCGTCTTCGACGGGGCCGAACTGGCCGCCCCGGTGCTCCTGACCCCGCCGCGCGGGGTGCGGGTGCTCTTCAGCCGGCCGGGGGAGACCGCCGACGAGCTGATCCGCCAGCTGGTGCGGGCCGAACCGCCGGGCCGCCCCGTCGTCGTGGTGTCGACGGACCGCGAGGTCGCCGACGGGGTGGCCAGGTCCGGCGCCTGGCCGGTCCGCTCCACCCTGCTCCTCAACCGCCTCTCCCGGACCTGAGCGCCCCCCTCGCGGAGAAGCGGAACGTCGCGCGGTGGGCGGGTCCGCCGCTGTCGACTCCGAGTTGGCCGTGCCGGACGGCGGCGTTCGCCTCCGGCGGATGCCCCCGTCCGCTGTCCGTCGTGCGCCCGCGTTCCGCTGTTCCGGCGGCCGGCCGAGCCGGGGGCCGCGCCTGTCCCCCAAGGGGCGCGCGCCGTTGGGCGATACGGCCGAATAGCGGGTGAAGATCTCCTTGCGGTGGTTCATCCGGTTGGTGGGGTTTGCTGTCGGCTTGTTCTCCACAGACGGTGGGGAGACGGCAACGGGCAGTGTGAGGTAAGTAAAATATGGCCGACAGGATTTGAACCAGATAAAGGCATCTCGCTAGGGTCACCTCGAACCTTCGCGCGGTAGATCACCCATCCCGGGTGGCCGTGAGGGTACCGCCTAGTCCGTGCAGTCTCGCGGAGCCGGAGTTCCACGCGTCCCCCGGCGGGCGGCTGAGGAAGAAGGAGATCGCCCCAGTGGCGTCCCACCGTCGTCCCAAGCAGCCAAGCCGCGCACGTCTGACGCTTCTCGGCGCTGCTGCCTCCGCCGCCGCCACCGTCGGCGTCACCGCTACCAGTGCCTCCGCCGATCCGGGCCAGAGCATCGACGACGTCCGCGAGGAAGTCGACGAACTCCACCACGAGGCCGAGGAGATCACCGAGGAGTACAACGGGGCCAAGGAGCGCGAGACCGAGCTCCAGGCCGAGATCGAGGAGCTCCAGGACTCCGCCGCGCGCGGCCAGGAACGGCTCAACGAGCTGCGCAACGGCATGGGTTCGATGGCCGCGGCGCAGTACCGCAACGGTGGCCTCGACCCGTCCATGCAGCTTTTCCTTTCTTCTGACCCCGATGCCTTCCTGGACCAGGCCTCCGCGCTGGACCAGCTCTCCGCCAAGCAGGCCGAGTCCCTGCGCCTGATCCAGGAGCAGCAGCGCACCCTCGACCAGCAGCGCGAGGAGGCTGGCGAGCGGCTGGCCGAGCTGGAGGACGTCCGCTCCACGCTGAGCGAGCAGAAGGACACCATCCAGGGCAAGTTGGGCGAGGCCCAGTCCCTGCTCAACCAGCTCACCGAGGAGGAGCGGCAGCAGGTCGCCGCCGCCGAGCAGGCCGAGGCCGAGGAGGCCGCGCGGGCCAGCCGCTCCGAGGACCGCGCCACCACGGACCCGTCGAGCGGCTCCACGTCCGACGCCGCCGCCTCCTCGCGTGGCCAGGCCGCCCTCAACGCGGCGGCCACCAAGCTGGGCGCGCCCTATGTGTGGGCCTCCGCCGGACCCAACTCCTTCGACTGCTCGGGCCTGACCTCCTGGGCCTACGCCCAGGCGGGCGTCTCCCTGCCGCGCGTCTCGCAGGACCAGGCCAACGCCGGCACCCGGGTGAGCATGAGCGAACTCGCCCCCGGCGACCTGGTGTTCTTCTACCCCGAGCTGACCCATGTGGGGATCTACGCCGGCAACGGCCAGATGCTGCACGCGCCGAGGCCGGGTGGCAACGTCGAGTACGCCAGCATGAGCATCATGCCCTTCCAGTTCGGCACCAGGGTCGGCTGAGCACCGAACTCCACGCGGCCCCACGCCCCCTGAGCCGGCGTCGCGTCAACTCCACCAACCAGGTGATTCTCCGGGGCGGGTCAGTACCCGCCGCCCCGGTGTGACCTGCGGTTGCGCACCCGCGGCAGGGCCGCGCGGTGTCGCCTTGCCATGACTTCGGTCGGGACGCGGCTACATTCTGCTGCGCTCGGGTCCCCATCGAAGGAGCGCGGCTCGCAGTGGTTTCTCATGGACATTTCCCGAACGGACTCCTCCCCTCCGCCGGCGGCCGGTTGAGGACGCGGCTGACCGCCTTCTCGGCCGCGGCGACCGCCGCGGCCCTGCTCTCCACCGCCCCGGTGCTGGCCAGCCCGGGCCAGGACGCCGAAAGCGCCGACGTGGCACGGCAGGTGGACCGCCTCTTCGCCGAGGCCGACCGCGCCGTGGACGCCTACAACGGCGCGGCGGAACGCGTCGCCGCCCTCGAAGCCGAACTCGCCCTCCGCCAGGAGCAGGTGGAACGCCGGCAGCAGCAGGTCAACGAGCTGCGCGCCGCGGTCGGTTCGGCGGCGGCGGCCCACTACCGGGCGGGCGGCCTGGACGCCTCGCTGGCGCTGCTGCTCTCCGACAGCCCCGACGACTACCTCGCCCGGTCCGCTTCATATGAACGGATGAGCGCACGCCGGGGGAGCGAACTGGCGGAGCTCCTCTCCGCGCAACGCGGCCTGGCCCAACGCAGGGACGAGGCCGACCAGCGCCTCGAACTCCTCACCGAGGAACGGGCCGAGCTGGAACGTCGCAAGGAGGCCGCCGAGAACCGCCTGACCGAGGCCAGGGAGCGCCTTGAGGAACTGACCGAACGCGACGAGCGGGAGGAGGGGGAACGTCGCGCGGAGAGCGAACAGCGCGAGGAGAAACGTGCCGCCCGCGCCGCCGAGCGCGACGACGCCACCGGCACGGGACCACGGAACGCCACAGCGGCCCCTAAGACGCCCCCGACGCCCGGCGCCGACGCCGCCTCCCCGTCCTCGGGGCGGGGCCAAACCGCCCTGGCCGCCGCCCAGACCGTGTTGGGCCGCCCCTACGGCTGGGGACAGGCGGGCC
Source organism: Streptomyces profundus (assembly GCF_020740535.1). NCBI lineage: Bacteria > Bacillati > Actinomycetota > Actinomycetes > Kitasatosporales > Streptomycetaceae > Streptomyces > Streptomyces profundus. The sequence goes on along the minus strand of NZ_CP082362.1, from coordinate 1,236,416 downwards.
CCGACGCCTTCGACTGCTCCGGGCTCGTCCAGTGGGCCTACGCCCGCGCCGGCGTCTCGCTGCCCCGCACCTCGCAGGCCCAGGCCGGCGCGGGCCGAGGCGTCCCGCTCGACCAGGCCCAGCCGGGCGACATCGTGGTCTACCGCGCCGACGCCAGCCACGTCGGCCTCTACGCCGGCGACGGCCAGGTCCTGCACGCCCCCTCCACCGGCTCCACCATCCGCTACGACCCGGTCGGCATGATGCCCGTCTCCTCGGTGGTACGGCCCTGATCACGGATCGGTAGTCTTCGGGTGATGCGAAAGACCCTGATCGTGACCAACGACTTCCCGCCCCGGCCGGGAGGCATCCAGGCCTTCCTGCACAGCATGGCGCTGCGGATGGATCCGGGTCGCGTGGTGGTGTACGCCTCCAGCTGGCGGCGGGACGCCGAAGCCGTGGCGGCCACCGGCGAGTTCGACGCCGAGCAGCCCTACCCCGTCTACCGGGACCGCTCCTCGACGCTGCTGCCCACCAGAGCGACCACCCGCAGGGCGGTCGCGCTGCTGCGCGAACACGACTGCACCGCCGTCTGGTTCGGCGCCTCGGCGCCGCTCGGCCTGATGGCACCCGCGCTGCGCGCCGCGGGCGCGGAGCGGCTGGTGGCCACCAGCCACGGCCACGAGGCGGGTTGGGCCGGCATCCCCGTGATGCGCCAGATCGTGCGCCGCGTGGGGGAACGCAACGACGTCCTCACCTACCTCGGCGAGTACACCAGGAAGCGGATCGCCGGCGTCCTCTCCCCGGCGGCCGGCGCCCGCATGACCCAGCTCACCCCCGGCGTCGACGAGAAGCTGTTCCACCCGGGCTCGGGCGGCGAGGCGCTGCGCGCCAGCCTCGGCCTCGCGGACCGGCCGGTGGTGGTCTGCGTCTCCCGGCTGGTCCCGCGCAAGGGCCAGGACACCCTGATCCGCGCGATGCCCCAGGTGTTGGCGGCCAGGCCGGACGCCGTGCTGGCCATCGTCGGCAGCGGGCCCTACCGCGCCGACCTGGAACGGCTCGCCGCGCGGCAGGGCGTCACGGACGCGGTGCGCTTCCTCGGCGAGGTCTCCTGGTCCGAGCTGCCGGCGCACTTCGGCATCGGCGACGTGTTCGCCATGCCCTGCCGCACCCGGAACCGGGGCCTCGACGTCGAGGGCCTCGGCATGGTCTACCTTGAGGCGTCCGCCACCGGACTCCCCGTCATCGCCGGCGACTCCGGCGGCGCGCCGGACGCCGTCCTCGACGGCGAAACCGGCTGGGTCGTCCGCGGCGGCGGCCCGCACGCCCCCCGCGAAACGGCCGAACGCATCGTCACCCTCCTCCAGGACCCCGAACTCCGCACCCGCATGGGCACCCGAGGACGCGCCTGGATCGAAGAACACTGGCGCTGGGACCTCCTCGCCGAACGCCTCAAACACCTCCTCACCTGACGCGGGACGCTGGCCGCTGTGGCTTGGCCACTTGGGGTAGCGGGGGTCCCTGTGCCGCCGGGCATCGTCGGGGCGCGGGGCGCTGGCCGCTGTGGCTTGGCGGCGTTTGGGGGGATGGTTGTGGTGGCGTGGGCTGTGGGGTGTTGGTGCTTCGGGGCTGCTGTGTTGCTGGCGGCTGTGCCTTGGCCACGTCCGGGGCGACGGCCACGGTGACGTTGGGCGCGAGGCGCTGTGGCTTGGCCACTTGGGGTAGCGGAGAACCTGCGCCGCCGGGCATCGCCTTGTCCGCGTTGGGGGGTGATGGACGCGGGGCGCGGGGCGCTGGCCGCTGGGGCTTGGTGGCGTTTGGGGGGTGGTTGTGGTGGCGTGGGCTGTGGGGTGTTGGCGCTTCGGGGCTGCTGTGTCGCTGGTGGCCTGTGCCTTGGCCACGCCCGGGTTGACGGCCACGGCGACGCTGATCGCTGGCCGCTGTGGCTTGGCCACGTCGGGAGGATGGTCGTGGTGGGCGCGGGGCGCCGGCTGCGAGGCTTGGCCACTTGGGGTAGCGGGGGTCCCTGTGCCGCCGGGCATCGTCGGGGCGCGGGGCGCTGGCCGCTGGGGCCTGGTGGCGTTGGGGGTTAACGGTCATGGTGATGCGGGGCTCTGGAGGTTGGGGCTTGGTGGCCGCTGTGTTGCCGGGCGTTGGGCGGAGGGTTTTGTCCTGGGGGAGGCGGACGGGCGCCGAGGCCGTGGCCGTTGTCCGGGCCGGTTCGTGTCGAGGCTCCGCACGAGCCGTCCGGCAGCGCGCCCGCCTTGCCGCGCCCGGCCGTGCGTTCGGTCGTCCCCATCCCTCGCGGGCACGCTCCCCGCTGGCACCGCTGCGGGCTCCGCCCCGGGCGGTCAGCTGTTGATGGCCGCGCCAGCGCATCCGCCGCCCCGGGGGCGGTCGCCTGCCGCAGGCAGCTTCCCGTCCGGCCGCCTGGCAGTGTCGCTGGTGCTTCGTCTTCGGTGGTTGGGCGCGGCGGTCGGCTGTCGCTGATGGTGCGGTGGCGCCACCCCGCTTTGGCGTGCGCCAGCGCGCCGGCGTCGGGTCTGCGCGCGAAGCACGGCGATCCGACGAACTGGGCGGTCAGCTGTCGCTGATGGTGCGGTGGCGCCTCATCCCTCGTTGTTCGGGGTTGCGGCGCGCCAGCGCGTTCGCTGGCCCCGGGGTGGCGGGCTGACGCGGGTACCTTCCCGTCCGGCCGCCTGGCAGTGTCGCTGGTGCTTCGTCTTCGGTGGTTGGGCGCGGCGGTCGGCTGTCGCTGATGGTGCGGTGGCGCCACCCCGCTTTGGCGTGCGCCAGCGCGCCGGCGTCGGGTCCGCGCGTGAAGCACGGCGATCCGACGAACGCGGCGGTCGGCTGCCGCTGGTGGCGTGGTGGCGCCTCATCCCTCGTTGTTCGGGGTTGCGGCGCGCCAGCGCGTTCGCTGGCCTCGGGGGTGGCGGGCTGACGCGGGTACCTTCCCGTCCGGCTGCGCGGCAGTGTCGCTGGTGCTTCGCCTTCGGCGGTTGGGCGCGGCGGTCAGCTGTCGCTGATGGCGCGGTGGCGCCTCATCCCTCGTTGTTCGGCGTTGCGGCGCGCCAGCGCGACCCGCGCGTTGCGGCGCGCCAGCGCGTTCGCCGGCCTCGGGGGTGGCGGGGTGACGCGGGCTCCTTCTCGTCCGGCCGCGCGCCAGCGCCGCCCGCCTTCGCCGCGCGCCAGCGCGGCGGGCGCGGCTGCGCCGCGCAGCGCGCCGCGCGCAGCGGTCAGCGGCGCGCAGCGTACAGCGCTTCGATCTGGGGGGCGAAGTCGCGGGCCACGGCGTGGCGTTTGAGCTTGAGGGAGGGGGTGAGGTGGCCCGACTCCTCCGTGAAGTGGCCGGGGAGGACGCGGAAGGCGCGGACGGACTCGGCGCGGGAGACGGCCTCGTTGCCCTGGGCGACCGCCTCGTCGAGGGCCGCCAGGAGGCGGGGGTGCGCCAGCAGCTCCGCGCGGTCCAGGTCGGCGAGGCCCCGCTGCTCGGCCCAGCGGGGCAGGAAGTCGTCGTCGACGGTGAGCAGCGCGCCGACGAAGGGGCGGCCCTCGCCGACCACCATGCACTCGGCGACCAGCGCGTGGGCCCTGATCCGGTCCTCAAGCACGGCGGGGGCGACGTTCTTGCCGCCCGCGGTGACCAGGATCTCCTTCTTGCGGCCGGTCACCCGGAGGTAGCCGTCCTCGTCGAGGGCGCCCAGGTCCCCGGTGTGGAACCAGCCGTCGCGCAGCACCTCGTCGGTGGCGGCCTGCGCGTTCCAGTACTCGGTGAACAGGTGGTCGCCGTGGAGCAGTATCTCGCCGTCGTCGGCGATCCGTATCGCGGTGCCGGGCACCGGGCGGCCGACGGTGCCGATCCGGGGCGCGTCCCACGGGTTGAACGAGGTGGGCGCGCAGGACTCGGTGAGCCCGTAGCCCTCAAGCACGGTGAAGCCGATGCCCCGGAAGAAGTGGCCGAGGCGCTCGCCGAGCGGGGCGCCGCCCGAGATGGCGTGGGTGGCCCGGCCGCCGAGGACCGAGCGGAGCCGGCGGTAGACCAGCCGGTCGAAGACGCGGTGCCGCAGGCGCAGCGCGAGCCCGGGGCCGCCCGGGGCGTCCAGGGCGCGGCTGTAGGCGATCGCGGTGTCGGCGGCGCGGTCGAAGACGGCGCCCTTGCCGCCCTGTTCGGCGGTGGCGCGGGCGCTGTTGTAGACCTTCTCGAAGACGCGGGGGACGCCCAGCATGATCGTGGGCCGGAACGAGGCCAGATCGTCCGTCAGCCGGCTGACGTCGGGGACCAGGCCGAGCCTGATGGGCGCCAGCAGCGCGGCGACCTGCACGATCCTGGCGAAGACATGGGCCAGCGGCAGGAACAGCAGCACCGAGCTCTCGCCGGTGCGGAAGAGCGGGCCGAGCGCGGCGACCACGTTGCCGCAGTCGGCGAGGAAGGCGCGGTGGCTGAGCACACAGCCCTTGGGCCGGCCCGTGGTGCCCGAGGTGTAGACGATGGTGGCGGGGGAGTCGGGGGAGACGGACGCGGTGGCCTGGGCGAGCCGCTCGTCGCTGATCGGGGCACCGGCGGCGGTGAGCAGTGCGACGGCGCCGGGCCCGGCGGCGGGTTCGAGACACCAGCGCCTGGTGAGCGCGGGCAGCTGGTCGACCAGGGACTCCACCGTGGCCAGCCGCTCCTCCGTCTCGACCAGCACGGCGACCGCGCCCGAGTCGCCGAGGTTCCACGCGATCTGTTCGGCGGAACTGCTCTCGTAGACGGGGACGGTGACCGCGCCGGCCGTCCAGATGGCGAAGTCGAAGAGGGTCCACTCGTACCGGGTGCGGGAGAGGAGCCCCACCCGGTCCCCCGGCCGGACGCCGGACCTGACCAGGCCCTTGGCCACGGCCTGGACCTCGGCGAGGAACTCGGTGGCGGTCAGATCGTGCCAGACACCGTCCCGCTGGCGGGAGATCACCTTCGTGTCCGGATGGCGTTCCGCGTTGGACCGCAGCAGGTCCGGCAGGCCGCCGTCCACCGGCACCGTGTACAGAGCCGGCAGGCTGAACTCGCGCACCGCTTCTCCTCCTCTTCCGGTACTTATTCTCATATGTATCCGTTCGCGCCCCCTTGCTGCGCAGGGTACTCCCCAGTAGGAACGAGGGGTCGGCCGGCGTCGTCAGGTGCGATGTCAGGCGGTCCCGAGGCGGCCTGCCAGGCGCGATAGCCTTCCCCGGGACGGCACCGGGAGATAAGCGCGAGGAGCCAGATCCGATGGCCGAACACACCAGGTCGAGCATCACCATCGAGGCCACCCCGGCCGAGGTCATGGCGGTGATCTCCGACTTCGACCGCTACCCGGAGTGGACCGGGGAGGTCAAGGAGGCCGAGGTGCTGGCCAGGGACGAGCGGGGCAGAGCCGAGCAGGTGCGGCTGCTGCTCGACGCGGGGGCCATCAAGGACGAGCACACCCTGGCCTACCAGTGGGAGGACGCCGACGCGGTCAGCTGGTCGCTGGTGAGGTCGCGGATGCTGCGGTCCCTGGACGGCTCGTACCGGCTGGCGCCGGTCGCCGGCGGGAAGCACACCGAGGTCACCTACCAGCTGACGGTCGATGTGAAGATCCCCATGCTGGGCAGCATCAAGCGCAAGGCGGAGAAGGTCATCATCGACCGCGCCCTCGCCGGGCTGAAGACGCGGGTCGAGGGCGGCACGGGCGACGCCGGGTGACCGATACGCCCCACGGGGCCTCCCGCACGCTGCTGGTCACCGGGCCGGGCGGGGACGGCGTCAGCAGCGTGGCCGCGGCGACGGCGCTGGCCGGGGCGCGCGCCGGCCGGTTGACGCTGCTGCTGAGCCGGGAGCCGGCCGACCGGCTCGCCGCGCTGCTCGGCGGGGCCCCGGTGCGGCCCGACGGGAGGCCAACCGAGGCGGCGCCCGGGCTCTGGGTGGCGCGGATCGACCCGGCCGCCGACTTCCGCGCCGCCGTGCTCGCCGCGCAGCGCACGGCCCGCTCCACGCTGGCCACGCTGGGCTCGGCCACCCTTCAGGACGACGAGCTGACCGAGCTGCCGGGCGCCGAGCCGCTGGCCGTGCTGGCCGCGCTGCGCGCCGCGCACGCCGCGGAGCGCTGGCCGCTGATCGTGGTGGACCTGCCGCCGGCGCTGGACGCCGTCAGGCTGCTGGCGCTGCCCGAGCAGCTGCGCCGCTATCTGCGCCAGCTGTTGCCGGGGGAGCGCCGCACCGCCAGGGCGCTGCGCCCGCTGCTGGCGCAGATAGCCAGCATCCCGATGCCGGCGGACGGGCTGTTCACGGCGGCGGAGGGCTGGGACGAGGCGCTCGCGGAGGGGCAGCGGCTGATCGAGGCGCCGGGGACGGCGGCGCGGCTCGTCTTCGAGCCGAACGCGCGCTCGGCCGCCACCGCGCGCACGGCGCGCGCCGGGCTGGCGCTGCACGGCGTCGGCGTGGAGGAGATCATCGCCAACCGGCTGGTGCCCCAGGGGTCCGATCCCTGGCTGGCCGGCGTCGCCGCCCGGCAGGCGGCCGTGCTGGCCGAATTCGCGGGGGCGGCGCTGCTGGCCGAGCCGCCCCGGCGGCTGCCGATGCTGGTGGCCGAGCCGGACGCGGCGGCGCTCGCCGAGCTGCTGCCGCCGCCGCCCACGGCGGACGTCGCCCGTCAGACGCCGGTCCTGGAGGACCGGCTGGCGGACGAGGGCCTGCTGGTGTGGCGGCTGCCGCTGCCGGGCGCGGCCAAGGAGAGCCTGGACCTGGTGCGGCAGGGCGACGAACTCGTGGTCACCGTCGGCCCGTTCCGCCGGGTGCTGGCGCTGCCGTCGGCGCCCCGCCGCTGCACGATCGCCGGCGCCGCCTTCGCCAGCGGCGAGCTGACCGTCCGCTTCGCCCCGGATCCCGCCCGCTGGCCGGAGCGTTCGCCCGGGTAGGGGCGTGGGGGTCTTGGGGTGTGGTTCGGGCTTCCCCGGCCGTGGGGGTGCGCTTCGCCCCGGATCCCGCCCGCTGGCCGGAGCGTTCGCCCGGGTAGGGGCCCGGGGCTTTCTCGCCGGCCCGGGCCGCCGGCCAGGGTGGGGCGCGGCGGTGTTCCGGTAACGTCGAAGGGGACGCGCACCCTTCAGGAGGCCGCGATGAGCAGCGACGTACCCGAGCACCCCGAGCACCCCGTCGACGAGCCGGCCGCCCGGCCGGCGGACGAGGGCGATCCGTGGGCGGCGGCCTGTGCGGAGGATCTGGCCGCCGAGCAGGCAAGGCGGCGCGCGCGTTACGGGCCGCAGCCGGGGGACGCCGCCGAGGAGCTGCGTCGTCTGGCGGACACGCTGGCCGAGCGCCTCGGCGATCTCGGTTCCCGTCTCGGGCCGCAAGTCGGCCTGTTCGCCAAGCCGTTGGCGCGGCAGGCGCGGTCCGCCGTGGAGCCGGTGATCGAGCGCAACGCGGAGGCGTTCGAGCATCTCGCCTCCGCCGGGCAGGAGTTGCTGGCCGCCTACCGGGCCGCCGTGCTGGACCAGGAGGGCCGCTGGGCCCGCCCCTCCGCGAGCGCCGACCAGCCGGCCGAGGCGTCCCGGCCGGAGCCGGGGGCGGATCCTGGCAATCGTGATGACCCGGATGATTCCGCTGGATCCGGTGGCGCCCACCGTATCGACCTCGACTGAATGCCGGGGGACGCCCCCGCCCACCTCCGGTAACGTGGACGGGAGGCGGGTACCACCGACATTCACTTGAGGGACAAATGGGACTGACGATCGGCGTCGACATCGGCGGTACGAAGATCGCGGCCGGTGTGGTCGACGAGGATGGTTCGATCCTCGGCACTTCTCAGGTTCCGACCCCGCCCACCCCCGAGGGCGTGATCGAGGCCATCGCCGCCGCCATCAAGGCGGTGGGCGAGGGGACTTCGGCCGACGCGGTGGGCATCGGCGCCGCCGGGTACGTGGACGACAAGCGGGCCACCGTGCTCTTCGCCCCCAACATCCGCTGGCGCCACGAGGCCCTCAAGGACAAGATCGAGCAGCGGGTCGGCCTCTCCGTCGTGGTGGAGAACGACGCCAACGCCGCGGCCTGGGGCGAGTATCGCTTCGGCGCCGGCGCCGGCCACGACGATGTGGTCTGCATCACGTTGGGCACGGGGCTCGGCGGGGGCATCATCATCGGCGGCAAGCTGCACCGCGGACGCTTCGGCGTCGCCGGCGAGTTCGGCCACCTGCGGGTGGTGCCCGACGGCCTGCTCTGCGGCTGCGGCAGCCAGGGCTGCTGGGAGCAGTACGCGTCGGGGCGGGCGCTGGTCCGCTACGCCAGGCAGCGCGCCCATGCCACCCCGGAGAACGCCGAACTGCTGCTCGGCATGGGCGACGGCACGCCCGAGGGCATCGAGGGCCGGCATGTCAGCGACGCGGCCCGGCAGGGCGACCGGGTCGCCGTCGACTCCTTCCGGGAGCTGGCCCGTTGGGCCGGCGCCGGGCTCGCCGATCTGGCGTCCCTCTTCGACCCGTCCGCGTTCATCGTCGGCGGCGGGGTCTCCGACGAGGGGGATCTGGTCCTCGAACCGATCCGCAAGTCCTTCCGCCGCTGGCTGGTCGGCGGCCGGCACCGCCCGCACGCCCAGGTGCTGGCCGCCCAACTCGGCGGCCGGGCGGGCCTGGTGGGCGCCGCCGACCTGGCCAGGCAGGGCTGAGGAAGAGCCGGAGCGGCGTTGTCCACCACGATCAGGTTGCTCAGCTACAACGTCAGATCGCTGCGTGACGACCGGCAGGCCGTGGCCCGGGTGATCCGGGCCACGGCGCCCGACGTGGTCTGCCTCCAGGAGATGCCGCGCTTCTTCCGCTGGCGCAAGCACGCCGCCCGGCTGGCCAGGGAGAGCGGCCTGGTCACGGTCACCGGCGGGGCGCCGTCCTGCGGCACCATGATCCTCTCGCGGCTGCGGGTCGCCGTCGAGCGCGCCGAGGACCTCACCTTCCCGCTCACCAGGGGCGCCCACCGGCGCGGGCTCGCCACGGCGGTGCTGCGCCTCGGCCGGGACACCAGGCTGGCGGTGATCAGCTGCCATCTGAGCCTTCTCGCCGCCGAACGCCGCGCCCAGGGCGAGCTGTTGCTGCGGCGGCTGGCCGCGATGGACGTTCCCGCCGGGGTGGTGGCCGGCGATATCAACGAGCCGGCCGGCGGGCCCACCTTCCGGCGGCTGGCGGGCGCACTCACGGACGGCTGGGAACGGGCCCCCGCCGGCGGTGAGTTCACCTATCCGGCCGGGGCGGGGCGGCGCCGGATCGACGCCGTGCTGTGCACCGAGGCGGTCACCGTGCGCTCCTGCGGGGTGCCCACGGCGCCCGCGGCCGACGACCTCGTCCGCGCCTCCGACCATCTCCCGGTGCTGGCCGAGCTGACCGTCTGAACACGGCCCGCGTCAGACCACCGCGCCGTTGCCCGGGTCCTGCCAGTCGTCCTCGCCGTCGCGCAGCCGGGAGACCAGGGTGGCGAAGCCGCCGAGGAATCCGCCCACGCCCAGCGTGACGACCCACCAGGACATCCGCTGCTGGAGCAGCACCGTGACGATCAGCAGCAGGGGCCCGCCGAGCACCGCCATCCAGGCCACCTTGGTGGTCAGGTCGGTCTCCGGCAGCGGCGGCGGGTCCGGCGGCTCGAAGTGGCCCTCGTCCTCCTCCTCGGCCACCCAGTCGCGCGGGCCGAGATCGCGCGGCCCCGCCTCCTCCTGCGGCCCCGCCGCGCGCGGCGTGAGATCGGGCGGAAGGTCGTTCAGCACCTCTTCGGGCAGCCGGTCCGACCGCTCGATCGGCTCGACGTCCTCCGCGCGTGGCCAGACGCCCGGCGGGTCAGCGGGCTCCTCGCCGTAGCCGGCGACGATCTCCGCCCAGGCGGCTTCCTCGTCGATCGGATCGCGGCCGTCACCGCGCTCCTGGTCACGTTCCGTCACGGGCAGTCTTCCTTGTCACGAGGCGAGTGATGAAGGCGTCCGTCTCCTGCAAGATACGCTCCGCGTCGTGGTCCAGGGTGGCCACGTGGAAACTGTCCGTCAGCACCACCTCCCGCACATCGACGGAGGAGACCGAGGACAGCAGCAGCGCCGAGTCCGACGGCGGCACCACGTGGTCCACCGCGCTGTGCGTCAGGAGCAGCGGCTGGGTCACTTGCGCGAGTTCGGCGCGCACCAGGGAGAACAGCTCGCGCAGCGAGTACGCGGCGTGCGAAGGCACCCGGTCGTAGCCCACCTCGCGCACCCCCGGCCTGGCGATATCGCCCACCAGACCCGGCGTGCTGGGCACGAGATGCCGCAACACCCCCAGGGCCGCGCCCTTGACGGCGGGAAAGGTGAGCGCCGGGTTAACCAACGCCAGGGCGTGGACATTCCCCGGCTGGCGCGCGGCCAGCCGCAGCGCCAGGGTGCCGCCCATCGAGAGGCCGCAGACCACCACGCGCCCGCAGATCTCGTTCAGCCTGAGCAGCTCCCGGTGCACCACCGTGTACCAGTCCTGCCAGCCGGTGTGCCGCATGTCCTGCCAGCGCGTTCCGTGACCTGGCAGCAGCGGCAGCGAGACGGCGAAGCCCTGGGCGGCGAGATGCTCGGCCCAGGGCCGCAGCGACTGCGGGCTGCCGGTGAAGCCGTGGCAGAGCAGCACTCCCACCTGGGCCCCTTCGTCGGGGATGTGGTGGTAAGGCTCGGCGCCGGGCAGAAGGCGCATCGGCGACGGCTCCCTTCGACTGGGTACCCGTCAGGGGTACAAGCGGGTCTTGCCAGCCTACGTGGGCCGTTCCGGGGCGCGCCACGGATGGGAAAGCCCAGTAGGGTCAGCACCGATCACACGGGAGGTACGTCTTGTTGTACGGAGCGATGAAGATGTCCGTGGGGGCGGGGCTGAAGGCGGCCTTCCGACCCTGGGTGGAGGGCAAGGAGCACGTGCCCGCCGACGGGCCCGCGATTCTGGCCAGCAACCACCTCTCGTTCTCCGACTCCTTCTTCCTGCCGGCGGTGCTCGACCGCCGGGTCACCTTCATCGCCAAGGCGGAGTACTTCAACGCTCCCGGGGTCAAGGGGAAGTTGACGGCGGCCTTCTTCAAGGGCGTGGGGCAGCTGCCGGTGGACCGCTCCGGGGCGCGCGGCGCGGGGGAGGCGGCGATCAGCAGCGCGATAGCCGTGTTGGAGCGCGGCGAGCTGTTCGGCATCTACCCGGAGGGCACCCGCTCGCCCGACGGCCGCCTCTACCGGGGCAAGCCCGGCGGTCTCGCCCGGGTGGCGCTGGCCACGGGGGCGCCCGTGCTGCCGGTCGCCATGATCGACACGGAGAAGATCCAGCCGCCGGGGAAGGTGGTCCCCAAGCTGATGCGGCCCGGCATCCGGATCGGCGCCCCACTGGACTTCAGCCGCTACCAGGGCATGGAGGGCGACCGCTTCATCCTGCGCTCGCTCACCGACGAGGTGATGTACGCGATCATGAGGCTCTCCGGCCAGGAGTACGTGGACGTCTACGCCACCGTCGCCAAACGGGAGTTGGCCGAAGCCGCCAAGGGCGGCGCCCAGGAGCGCTGAGCCCCGCCGGCGACCGTCGCGCCGACGGGGCTCGTCGCGTTCCGCCTCAGGCCACCGGTCTTGGGTTGGCCGTGGCGCTCAGCAGCTCCGCGACGATCTCGGGGCCCCGCAGGGTCAGCACCGACTCCGGGTGGAACTGCACGCCGGCGAAGCCGGGGCCGCGCAGCGCGTGCACCTCGCCGCTGGCCTCGTCCACGCTCAGCCGCACCCCGCGCGCGGCCAGCCGCTCGGCCGCCGCCGCGTCACAGCGGGCGGTGTAGGAGTTGTAGAAGCCGACCACCCGCTCGGTGCCGAAGAGATCGATCCGCTCCTGGGCGCCCTGGTAGGGCACCCGCTTGCGCACCACGGGCAGCCCCAGCTCGGCGGCGATCAGCTCATGGCCGAGGCAGACCCCGACCAGACCGTGCCGGTGCCGCGCCAGCAGGTCGGCGGTGAGCGTGCGCAGCGTCCGCATCCTCGGGTCGTCCGCGTCCCCCGGATCCCCGGGCCCCGGGCCCAGCACCACCCGGCCCCGATGCGCCAGCGCGCGCTCCCGCACGCCTGGCTCGTCATAGCGGATCAGGGCCACGTCCGCGCCGGTCGAGCGCAGCAGATGGGCCAGCATCGAGGTGAACGTGTCCTCGCCGTCCACCACCAACACCCGCGTCCGCACGGCTGGTTGACGGGCGGCGGGCACCGCATCCCGCAGCCGGAGCCAGAACGGGGAGAGCTGCGCCCTGCGGCCGGCGAGGGCCGCGAGCACCGCCGGGTGCCCGGCCAACCCGGGGCGCTCGCCGGTGGTGCGCGCCGGCGCGGGCGCCGCGTCGATCTCCTCCCGGGCGGCGCCCAGCGCGGCCAGCACCCCGGCGGCCTTGGCATGGGTCTCGGCGACCTCGCCCTCGGGGTCGGAGCCACGCACCAGCGTGGCGCCCACCGGCACCCGCAGCCGGCCGCTGGCCGCGTCGATGTCGGCGGTGCGGATCAGGATGGGGGAGTCCAGGGTCTGCGCGCCGCCCGCGTCCCGGCCCAGCAGCGCGAGGGCCCCCGCGTAGTAGCCGCGCCCGCCCGTCTCGTGCCGCGCGATCACCCGGCAGGCGTTCTCCACCGGGCTGCCGGTGACGGTGGGCGCGAACATCGTCTCCCGCAGCACCTCGTGCACATCCCGGGAGCTGCGACCGCGCAACTCGTACTCGGTGTGCGCCAGATGGGCCATCTCCCGCAGCCTGGGCCCGACCACCGTGCCGCCCTGGTCGCTCACCGCGCACATCATCTTGAGCTCCTCGTCCACCACCATGGACAGCTCCTCGATCTCCTTGCGGTCGCCGAGGAACGTCAGCAGCCCGGCCAGGGAAGGCCCTGCGGCGGGATAGCGGTAGGTGCCGCTGATCGGGTTCATCACCACCGTGCCGCCCGTCATCCGGACATGCGCCTCCGGGCTGGCCCCCACCAGCACCCGGTCCCCCGTGTGCACCAGGAAGGTCCAGTAGGCGCCGCGTTCGGCGGTCAGCAGCCGGCGGAAGAGCGCCAGCGCGTCGCCCCGGTCGAAGCCGTCGAGCACTCCGGTGAAGGTCCGCCTGATCACGAAGTTGGCGCCCTGACCCGAGCCGATCTCCTCGGCCAGCACCGCGCGCACGCTCTCGCCGTACTCCTCGTCCGAGACGTCGAAGGCGCCGCCGCGCACCGCCACCCGGTGCGTCGGGAGCGCGGCCAGCGCCTCGGCCAGCGGCAGCTCGCGCACCCGCTCGGGGAGCAGCACCGTCAACGGGGTGCCGTCGTCGGTCACCTCGAACCCGCGCTCGGCCAGCTGGCGGAAGGGCAGCAGCGCCAGCGCCGCCGGGCCCCTGGCATCCGGCGGCAGCGGGATCTCGTCGATCCGGTCGACGGTCGTCACCGGTCCGGTGAGCACCTCGACACAGTCGGCGTCACGCCCGGGGGTGCGGCGCCTGAGCAGGGCGAACGGGCCGTCGCCTGCGTCGAGTCCGGCCAGCGGTGCGGACGCGTCGGGGGCATCCTGCGAACGGTTCACGATGGGCCTCTTCCGTGGTGGGAGGAGGCGAAGACCCTCTTCGGGAGGGCCGGGCGCGCGCTGCCACGAACGCCGAAGGCCGCCCCTCGGGCGGCCTTCGCGTCGGTTGCTGGGAACGCGCGGTCAGTGGGCCGCCGGAGTAGCGGTCCACCACCAGGTGGTGATCAGTCGCGCGTTCATGCCCCGCACTGTAAGGCACTCACGCCGGCGCGCGCCAGCTTCCGGGCGCCCCCTGTGGCTCCCGTCTCACAGGGCGAGCGGATGGAAATTCCCCCGACCCCACCCCGTAATCTGGAGGAGTGACCGTGAACGCTGACAGCAGCTCCATCGACTCCTGGCGAGACCTGCCCGCAGCACAGCAGCCGGAGTATCCGGACCCGGCTGCCCTGCGCGCCGTGACCCAGGAGCTGGCGGGCTATCCGCCGTTGGTCTTCGCCGGCGAGTGCGACCAGCTGAGGGCGCGGATAGCCGAGGTCGCCCAGGGCCGTGCGTTCGTCCTCCAGGGCGGGGACTGCGCGGAGGCGTTCGACCAGGTGGGCGCTGACCAGATCCGGGCCAAGCTCAAGACGCTGCTCCAGATGAGCGCCGTGCTCACCTACGCGGCGGCGGTGCCCGTGGTCAAGATCGGCCGCATCGCGGGCCAGTACTCCAAGCCCAGGTCCAAGCCGACCGAGACCAGGGACGGCGTCACCCTCCCCACCTACCGGGGCGACTCGGTGAACGGGGCCGAGTTCACCGAGGAGGCCCGCGTCCCCGATCCGCGCCGGCTGCTGCGGATGTACAACAGCTCGGCGGCCACGCTCAACCTGGTGCGCGGCTTCACCACCGGCGGCTACGCGGGGCTGCACCAGGTGCACTCGTGGAACCAGGACTTCGTCCGCAGCAGCGCGGCCGGGCAGCGCTACGAGGCGCTGGCCAGGGAGATCGACAACGCGCTGAACTTCATGAAGGCGTGCGGCGCCGAGCCGGCGGAGTTCCAGTCTGTGGAGTTCTACGCCTCGCACGAGGCGTTGCTCCTCGACTACGAGGCGGCGCTGACCAGGACGGACTCCCGCAGCGGCCGGCAGTACGACGTCTCGGGCCACATGGTGTGGATCGGCGAGCGCACCCGACAGCTGGACGGCGCGCATCTGGAGTTCGCCTCCAGGATCGAGAACCCGATCGGCGTCAAGCTCGGGCCGACGACCACCCCGGAGGAGGCGCTCACGCTGATCGAGCGCCTCGACCCGGACCGCCGTCCCGGCCGGCTCACCTTCATCACCCGGATGGGCGCCGACAAGGTCCGCGACCGGCTGCCGACGCTGGTCGAGAAGGTGACCGCGTCGGGCGCCCAGGTGGCGTGGGTCTGCGACCCCATGCACGGCAACACCTTCGAGGCGGCCTCCGGGCACAAGACCCGCAGGTTCGACGACGTGCTGGACGAGGTCAAGGGCTTCTTCGAGGTCCACAAGGCGCTGGGCACCCACCCCGGCGGCATCCATGTGGAGCTGACCGGCGACGACGTCACCGAGTGCGTGGGCGGCGGCGACGAGATCTTCGTCGACGATCTGCACCAGCGGTACGAGACGGCCTGCGACCCCCGCCTCAACCGCAGCCAGTCGTTGGACCTCGCCTTCCTGGTGGCGGAGATGTACCGCTCCTGACGGGGCCGGCCGGCGCGTGAAACCGCCCCGGGACGTGGTGCTGACCACATCCCGGGGCGCTTCTCTCCCCGACGGAGGGGATAGTAAGGTTAGGTTTACCTCACTGATCCTGTTCGTGTCATGTTGTCGCAGGTCCGTCGCTGTCCGCCCGGCCGGCATCCTCCAGGGAGTAACGCGTGTACGTCTGCTCGTGCTTCGGCGTCACCGAGGAACAGGTGCGGAGCCACGCGGCGGCCGGTGCCTGTACGCCCAGGCGGCTGGCGGCCGAGTGCCGGGCCGGCACGGACTGCGGCTCCTGTGTCCGCCGCATCCAGGGGCTGCTGAGCCGGAGCCGCCCGCCGGCGGAGGCCGTCGCCGCCGCGCCGGCCGCGCCTCCCGTCCCGCCCCGGGCGCCGGCCGTCCGTCCCGCGCTGGTGCCGGCGGGGCTGACGCTCTGATCCCGCCGACGGTCGGGGCGCGAGCGGCTCAGGCCTCGCTGGGCTGTTCGATCTGCTGAGCCAGATAGAGCGCCTCGCCCAGCTTCTCCAGCAACTCCAACTGGGTGTCCAGATAGTCGATGTGGTGCTCCTCGTCCTTGAGGATCGCCTCGAAGATCTTGGCCGAGGTGATGTCCCCCTTGGCCCGCATGACCTCCACTCCGCGCCGGAGCCGGTCGATCGCCTCCACCTCGATCTGCCGGTCGGCCTGGAACATCTCGGTGACGGACTGGCCCACCCGAACGTGGAAGAGGCGCTGGTAGTTGGGGAGCCCCTCCAGGAAGATGATGCGGTCGGTGAGCACCTCGGCGTGGCGCATCTCGTCGAAGGACTCGGCCCTCGTGTACGCGGCGAGCTTGGTCCAGCCGTAGTTCTCCTGGAGCTTGGCGTGCAGGAAGTACTGGTTGATCGCCGTGAGTTCGGCGGTGAGCTGCTCGTTCAGAAACTCGATGACCTCGGGATCGCCCTGCATGCTGGACATACTCCTTCCAGGGGCCGCAGCCTGGTTTCGCGACGTTCTGTCGCCGCATCGTGGCACTGGTACGGCAGTTCGTCCAGTAAGCGAAGGCTTACCGAATTGACCGGTAATTGACCTGATTCCCGTCGCCGGGGGTGGCGGTGCGAGCCGGCCGACGAGGTCTGTCACCATGGAGGCATGAGTCAGCCGGAGAACCGCGGGGACCGGCTTCCGCCGGGGCAGCGGCTGCAACGAGGCTGGCCGGTGACGCATTACGGCCCGGTGCCCAGGTTCCGCCCGGAGCGCTGGGAGTTCCGGGTCTTCGGCGCCACCGCCGACGGGGACAAGCACTGCTGGGACCACGAGGAGTTCTCCGCGCTGCCCTATCGCACGGTCGTCGCCGATCTGCACTGTGTCACCAAGTTCAGCATGATGGACGTCGAGTGGGGCGGGGTGCCGGCGGGGGAGATCCTGCGGCTGGCGCCGCCCGCCGACGGCGTGACCCATGTGATGGTCTGGGCCGAGTACGGCTACAGCGCGAACGTCCGGATGGCCGACTTCGCCGCCGACACCACGCTCTTCGCCACCCACAGGGACGGCGAGCTGCTCACCGCCGAACACGGCTTCCCGGTGCGGCTCGTGGTGCCGGCGCTGTATGCCTGGAAGGGCCCCAAGTGGGTGCGCGGCGTGGAGTACATGACCGCCGACCGCCGGGGCTTCTGGGAGGAGCGCGGCTACCACAACGTGGGCGACCCCTGGCGGGAGCAGCGCTACTCCTATCAGGAGACCCCCGGCGACGGCCCCGAGCCCTAACCGCCCTGCGGGCGCTCGCCGCGTTGGCGGACCCCCAGGAAACGTGGGCTCCGCCTCGCGCGTCAGGCCGGTTGGCCGCGTTCCGGCGGCCAGCCGCCCTCGCGCAGGCCGATCAGCCGGGCGATGTCGGCGGTGTGGCCCGCCGGGCCGCCCGGGGTCTCGATCACCAGCGGCACACCGGCCGTGCTCGGATGGCCGAGCAGCTCGGCGAAGGCCGCCGCGCCGATCGCGCCGGCGCCGATGTTCTCGTGGCGGTCCAGGCGGCTGCCGACGCCGGCCTTGGAGTCGTTGGCGTGGATCAGCCCCAGCCGCCCGGGACCGGCGACCCGCGCCAACTCGTCCAGCAGCGCCGTGGCCCCGCCCGGCGCGGCCAGATCGTGGCCGGCGGCGAACGCGTGGCAGGTGTCCAGGCAGATCCCCACCCGGGGGTGGTGGTCGACGGCGGCCAGATAGGGGCCCAGGTCCGCGGCGAGGGAGCAGAGCGAGAAGCCCTGCCCGGCCGTCGGCTCCAACAGCAGCCGGGGGCCGGCGTCGGGGAGTTCGTCGAGCAGCGGCAGCAGCAGGCGGCGTATCTGGGCCAGGGCCGTCTCCCGGGATCTGCCGCCGGTGGCCGATCCGGTGTGCACCACCACGCCCCCGGCGCCGATCGCCCCGGCCCGGCGCAGGGAGTGCCGCAACGAGACCACCGAACGCTCGGCCGTGGCCTCGTTGTGCGAGCCGAGATTGATCAGATACGGCGCGTGGACGTAGGCCGGCAGCCCGTCGGCGGCGCAGGCGGCGGCGAACCGCTCGTCCTGCGCCGGGTCGCCCGGCGGGGTGGCCCAGCCGCGCGGGTTGGCGACGAACACCTGGAGCGCCTCGGCCCCGACGGACCGGGCATAGCGCACCCCGACGGCGGCCAGGCCCCCCGCCACGGGGACATGACCGCCGATCGGATTGCGAACTCGACCCGCCACTGACGGTGTCTCGGCTGCTCGCCGTGCCTCTCGCTGCACGGGCCAAGCCTGCCAGAGAGCTGTCAGAGGCTCAGTACGGCCCGTTCACATTGTCGATGGAACCGTAGCGGTCCCAGGCGTAGTTGGCGGCGGCAACGATGTTGGCGACCGGGTCGTAAAGGTCGTACGGCGTGCCCGGAACGTGATACGCGTCAAACGTCGGCTGAATCACCTGGAGCAGGCCGATGGACGGGGTTCCGTTGATCGCGTTGATATCCCAGAGATTGATCGCGTTGGGGTCGCCGCTGGACTCCCGGATGATGTTCCGGTGAAGTCCGTCATAGCTGCCGGGAATTCCGTGCGCGGCCATGATGTCCAGCGCCTCGCTGATCCAGCCGTCGAGGTTGTCCGCGTACTGCGGGGTCACGGGCTCGGGGGCCGGTTCGGGCTCGGGCTCGGGGGTCGGTGCCGGCTCGGGCTCGGGCTCGGGCGCGGGGGCCGCCGCCGGCTCGGCGGCGGGCTTGGCGTCGGCCGTCGCCTCGGGGGCCGGCTTCCTGGCCCGCTCGGCGCTGCGGCTCGCGGCCTGCTCGGCCGCTCGCTCCTCGGCTGCCTGGCGCTCTATCTCGGCCTGTTCGGCGGCCTGGACCTCGGCGAGCTGGGCACTCTGCCGGCGGAGTTCGGCCACCTCGGCCAGCGCCGACGTCGGATCGGACGCCTCGTCGGCCGAACGGGAGGGCTCGGGCGCGGTGTTGGCGGCGGCGGCCTGTCCAGGCACATCGGCCGCCTTGATATCCCAGGAGATGTCGTCGCCCTGGGGGGCGGCGGTCCCCTCGGCGGAGCCGGCGGCGACCGGCGCGACGCTGAGGGCGACGGCGGCCAGGCCCGTGGTGGCGAGCGCGGCGGTGGCGGTCCGTCGCCAGCGCGTCTTGCTGGGCGTATTGCTGGTCCCGGCGGGACCTGGGTGAGCGGGCATTCAGGGGTCCTCGTGTTCTCGCGTGTTTGTCGCGCGGATCGCGATGGCCCTTGTTAACAGCCCTTAAAAACGAAATGCAATAACCCTATGTACTAGATGGCGTAGTGTGGCGCGATCCCGAGAACCCGATTGGCGGCGTTATGGCTTGGCCCTGGAACTCGAAAAGAGCACTAACCGCTTTCGTATAGGACCTTGGTCCTGTGACGCGCGTCACGTTATCCCCCGCTGTGCGGAGGCAAAGGGTCCGGGCGTGTGAATTGGTGGATTCTGCCGCTGATTGGCGGTGTTCAGCGCACCCAGATGGTGATCGTCGAGCCGCGCGGCGCCTCGTCGTCACGGATCGACTGGTTGAACACCGTGCCGGTGAAGAAGAGCTGGTTGACGTTCACCCGGAAGCCCAGATCCTCCAGGGTCTCCTTGGCGTCGCCCTCGCTCATCCCGCGCACATCGGGCACCAGGATCATCTCCGGCCCCTTGGAGATGGTGAGTTCGACGGTGTCGCCCTCGGCCGCGCTCTCCCACGCCTCGGGGGACTGTTCGGCCACGGTGCCGGCCTCCTCCTCGGAGTGCACGCGCTCCGGGATCACCTCGACCTCGAAGCCCGCCTCCGTGAGGCGCTGGATCGCCGTGCCCTCGGCCTCGCCGACCACGCCCGGCACCGGGATCTCCTGCCCCCTGCTGACCACCAGATCGATGGCGGTGCCGGGACGGCGCTCGACGCCGGGCTCCGGGTCCGTCTCGATCACCGAGCCCTGCGGCACCTCGGCGGAGAACTGCCAGTCCTCCTCGCCGGCCGCCAACCCCACCTCGGCCAGCTGCTCCTGGGCCTCCTCCAGCGGGACCCCCCGCAGGTTGGGCACCTCGGAGATCGGCGGGCCCTGCGAGACCACCAGCGTCACCGTGGCGTTCTTGCGCACCCGCTCGCCGCGCTCCGGATCGGTGGAGATCACATGCCCGGCGTCGACGCCGTCCGAGAACTCCTCCGTCACCCGGACCCCGAGCCCGGCGTCCCGCAGCACCTGCTCGGCCTCGGCGCGCGGCAGATCGTAGACGCCCGGGGTGCGCAGGAACTGACCGGAGTTGATGTACCAGATGCCGAGCGCGCCGGCGAGCAGCAGCACACCGGCGATCACCAGCGAGAGCACGCCGCGCCGGGAGAGCCGACGCCGGCGGACGGAGGGCTCCTCGGATGGTGGCGGCGGCGCCGAGGCCGGCAGCTCGATCCGGGTGGTGCGGTTGGTCTCGCCGGCCTTGGCGGCGGCCGGCAGCGGCACCCGCGCGGTGGCGTCCTCCGGGCCCGACTCCTCGCCCTCGCGCGGGGCCGAGGGATCGTCGTACTCGTGCGTCGGCGGCAACGCGTCCAGCTGGGCGTCGGTCAGCGCGGCGCGGGCCTGCCGCGTCTGGCCCAGCATCGCCGCCGCGTCCGCCAGCCGACGCGCGGGAACGCGGGCGGTGGCCGCGGCCACCAGCAGGTCGAGTTGGACGGGCAGCTCGGGAGCCGCCTCGGACGGCGCCGGAACGTCCTTGTTCACATGGGCGAAGAGGACCTGGGCGGGCGAGTCCCCCGCATGCGGCTTGCCGCCGGTCAGCATCTCGTAGAGCAGCACCCCGCACGCGTACACATCGGTGCGGGCGTCGACCGCGCCGCTCTCGATCTGCTCGGGCGCCAGGTAGGAGACCGTGCCCAGCAGCGATCCCGTATGCGCTGAGGTCTGGGTGTCCACCGTCCTGACCAGGCCGAAGTCCGCCACCTTGACCCGGCCGTCGGCGCCGATCAGCACGTTCTCCGGCTTGATGTCCCGGTGCACCAGACCCGCGCGGTGCGCGGCGGCGAGACCGGCCAGCATCGGCTCCAGGATGTCCAGCACCGCGCGCACCGGCAGCGCGCCCCGCTCGCGCAGCACGTCGCGCAGCGTGCAGCCCGCGACATACTCCATCGCCAGGTAGACATAGGCGCCGTCGGCGCCCTGGTCCAACACCCCGACGATATTGGGGTGGTCGAGGCGTGCCACGGACTTGGCCTCGCGGATGAACCGCTCCACGAACTCGCTGTCGCCGACCAGCGAGGGATGCATCACCTTGAGGGCGAGCGTGCGGTCCAGCCGGGTGTCCACGGCGCGGTACACCGTGGCCATGCCGCCCACGGCGATCCGCTCG
Organism: Streptomyces profundus; assembly: GCF_020740535.1. Classification (NCBI taxonomy): domain Bacteria; kingdom Bacillati; phylum Actinomycetota; class Actinomycetes; order Kitasatosporales; family Streptomycetaceae; genus Streptomyces; species Streptomyces profundus. The sequence continues at coordinate 1,215,459 of NZ_CP082362.1, read as the reverse complement.
GCGACCTCGTACCGGCCGTCGAGCACGCGTCCGATCAGCGGGTCATGCACGGTGGTGTCCACAGCGCCCGATTTTACGACGGGGCGAGGGGGCGTCCGGCCCCCGCTGACCGGTTGGCAGCAAAACCGCAGCAGGACCGCAGCACAACCACAGCAGATCCTTAGCGGAATAGTGACGGAAATCGACACCGATCGAAAGCAAACGGTCCTGTTCGGCTGTCGGTTGGGATGTCGGGATGGCTGGGGTCAGCCCAGGGAGAGGCCGAGGGCCTGCCGGATGTTCAGCTCGACGTCGATGCCCATCGTGGCGTACCCGTCGTCGACCGCCATCCAGAAGTCGTCGCCCTCGGCCTCGGTGGCCGCGTTCCAGGAGGAGAGGCTGGACTCCCGGGCGGCCAGCAGCGACTCGATCTCGCCCCCGACCAGCGACCACTCGACGGCCGAGAGCGCGGCCATCTCCGCGTCGATCGCGTCGACCAGGCTGCCCGCCCACGCCTGTAGGGCCGACGTGTCGTCGTCCGTCAGCGGCTCGTCCAGGAAGGCCAGCTCCAGCGGCATGGTGAGTTCGAGATAGGTCAGCGCCTCCTCGTCCAGCTCCGCCGGATCCCGCCGCAGCGCCTCGTCGAGGGTGCCGCCGTCCACCCGGCCGAAGAAGCAGAGGATCTCCCGGTCGCCGATCCGCCAGCTGGTGGCCTCGGGGTGGTAGTAGTACGGCTGGGCCTCGATCGGCAGCGCCCAGGTGTCGAGCACATAGGGCTGGACCAGCGCACGGCACTCCTGGTCGGCCAGGCCGGCCAGCTCCTCGGAGCCGGGGAACGCCCCGTATCCGGTCACGTCGAACTGGCCGTACACCTCGGCCTCGTGCGGCTGGTCGCACGGGACCACCGAGACCGACTGCTCCAGCGCGCCCTCCTCCTCGTAGGCGCCGAGGCCGCCGGGCGGATCGAAGCAGTCGCCCACCCGGAGGTCGAAGACGATGGTGTCCACGCCCTCGTCCCCCGGCTCGTCGTCCCCCGGCTCGGGATCGTCGGGCGGCTCGGGCGGCTCCTCGTCGACCCGATCCTCGGACGTCTCCTGGCTCTCGGCCTTCGTGTCGTCGGAGTCGTCGAGCGCCAGCGGGACCAGCACGGCGAGCGCCACGATCTGCGCCGAGGCCAGGCAGATCGCCGTGATGGCCAGGCCCTTGCCGCGCTCGCGGCTGGTGCCGACGCGGCCCAGCGCGATGATGCCCAGCACCAGCGCCGCCGGGAACAGCAGCACCAGGGACAGCACGAACGCCGTCACCGCCAGCGTGTTCATCGGCGCCTTGGGCGGCGGGCCCCAACCGGGCGGGCCGCCGGGCGGGCCGTACCCCGGGCCGCCGGGATAGCCGCCGCCGGCCTGGCCGGGGCCGCCCGGCGGAGTGCCAGGACCCGTGGGGGGATGCGGCGAGCCGTAGCCGGCGCCCGGGTAGGGCGGTGGCGGCGGCTGCGACGCCGGGTGGCCCGGCGGACCGCCGTCCTGGTGCCCCCCCGGCTGCGACGGTGTGCTCAACTGATCCCCCAAGGTCACGTGGTGTGTCGTCCCCCCATCCCGGGGCGAGCAGCGGAATCGTATATCAGTACGAGAAAGCCGGGCGTTCGGGGTCGAGAGCGGCCAACCCGTCCATCGGGGACGACGCTTCGGCGAAGTGGCGGCGGGGGATCCGCCCCGCCAGCCTGGCCCCTCGTCCGGCCGTCACCGCGTCGCGCATCGCCGCCGCCATCAACGCCGGGCGCCGCGCCCTGGTGACCGCTGACGCCAGCATCACCCCCGCGCAGCCCAACTCCATCGCGAGCGCCGCGTCCGAAGCCGTGCCGGCGCCGGCGTCCAGGATGACCGGGACGCCGGCCCGCTCCGTGATCAGTTGGAAGTTGTGCGGATTGCGGATGCCGAGCCCCGAGCCGATCGGCGAGCCGAGCGGCATCACCGCGGCGCAGCCCACCTCCTCAAGCTGGCGGGCCACCACCGGATCGTCGTTGGTGTAGGGCAGCACGGTGAACCCGTCGTCCACCAGCGTCTCGGCCGCCTCCAGGGTGGCCACCGGGTCGGGCAGCAGGAGGCGCTCGTCGGCGATCACCTCCAGCTTCACCAGCTCGGTGCCCAACGCCTCCCTGGCCAGCCGGGCGGTCAACACCGCCTCGCCCGCCGTGTGGCAGCCGGCGGTGTTGGGCAGCACGGCGATGCCCAACCGGGTCAGCAGCGAGAACACCGAGCCCTGGGTGCCGGGGGCCACCCGGCGCATCGCCACCGTGGTCAGCTCCGTGCCCGAGGCGCGCAGCGCCTCCTCCAGCACCCGGAGGCTGGGCGCGCCCCCGGTGCCCATGATCAGCCGCGAGGAGAGCCGCGTCCCGCCGAACACCAGCGGCTCGTCGTCGGGGACGCCGTCCCCTGCGGGGTTCTCGTGCACGGGTTCAGCCTCCCTGGACAGCGGTGAGCACCTCGACCCGGTCCCCGTCCGCCAGCGTGGTCTCCGGCCAGCGGCCCCTGGGGACCACCGCCTCGTTCACCGCCACCGCGACCCCGGCCGTGGCGCTGGTCAACTCGCCGACCAGCGTTGCCAGTACGGTACCGCCGGGCAGGGCGCGAGGCTCCCCGTTCACCCGGACGGCCACCCGATTCTCCGTGCGTTCGGTCATGCCGGCACCCTTCGTCCGGTGTCGCCGGCGAAGCGGCCGGCGTGGAACGGGCGTGCGTACTCGGGGAGTTCGCCGCTGGTCAGGGATGCGGCCAGCGCCTCGCCCGTGATCGGCGCGAGCAGAATCCCGTTGCGGTGGTGGCCGGTGGCCAGCTGGAGCCCGGGGAGCGCGGTCGGGCCCAGCAGGGGAGCGTTGTCCGGCGTGGTGGGACGGAGCCCGGCGCGGGTCTCCAGCAGCGGCAGCTCGGTGATGCCGGGCACCAACTCGTGCGCGTCGCGCAGCAGTTGGTAGACGCCCCCGGCGGTGACCCGGGTGTCCCAGCCGCGTTCGTCCGAGGTGGCCCCGACCACCAGCTCGCCGCTGTCCCGGGGCACCAGATAGACCTCGGCGCCGCGCACCACCGCCCGCACCGTGCGGTGGAGCAGCGGCGGCCGGCCCGGCAGATCGCGCAGCCGCAGGATCTCGCCCTGCACCGGCCGCACCGGGACCGCCACCTCGGGCGGCAGCCCGGCCAGCGCGCCGCTGTGGCAGCCGGCGGCGAGCACCGTCTGTCCCGCGGTCAGCCGGTCGCCGCCGGCCAGCGCGACGCCCACCGCGCGGTCGCCCGAGACCAGCAGCTCCGTGGCCGCCTCCCGCCGCCAGCCGACGCCGGCCCGCTGACAGGCCGTCCGCAGGGCCGCGACCAGCGGTCTCGGGTCGACCTGGTGGTCCCCGTCGACCCGGAGCCCGCCCCGGACGCCGGGCGCCAGCATGGGCTCCAGGCGCCGGCACTCCCGGCCGGTCAACCAGGCGACCTCCAGGCCGCATCGGCGCTGGAGCAGGTGCGACTCCCGCAACTGCGCGCGGTCGTCGGCGTCCAGCGCCACGGCGAGGGTGCCGCAGGCCCGGTAGCCGACGTCGGTTCCGGCCGCCTCGGTCAACTCGGCGACGAAGGCGGGGTAGCGGTCGGCGGAGGCCAGGTTGAGCCGGAGCAACGTCTCCTCGCCGTGGTGGAGTTCGGTGACCGGGGCCAGCATCCCGGCCGCCACCCCGGCCGCGCCGCCGCCGGGGCGCGGGTCGACCACGACCGTGGCGAGGCCCCGCAGCGCCGTCCGCCAGGCGGTGGCCAGGCCGATCACCCCGCCGCCGACCACCACCACATCGGGGGCTTCTCGCCCTGCTCGGCCTGTGTCGCGCGCGGCCATCGCGCCTCCTCCCTTCGCCGGCATGACCCGGATCAGGTGCGTACGGTCGGAGGCCGATCAGCCTCCCTCTCAGCCCGGTTCGCCGGGCTCCCGTGGGTTCGTTCCGTCGGCCAGCGTAGTACCGGCGCCGTCCCCGGGGCCCGGCGGGCTTCCTGGCGCGCTTCCCGGGACCAAGATCAGAGAGCGCTCTCTGATCTTGGTCCCCGCGCACCTCACCGGCGGTCGGCGATGCCGGTGGGCGCGTCGGCCCTGGTTCCGGGAATCTGCGGGACTCCTTGACGGTGCCTCGTGGCACTTCTATGTTCCGCTTCCAGAGAGCGCTCTCTGGCCTCTTGCTCGATCACCGGAGTGCGAGTGGCCCCCCACATCCCCCAAAAGGAGAGCCGTGAAAAAGACCCCATCTCTCACCGCGTTGTGGAGCAGACCACGACGTCTCCTGCTGGCCTCGCTGGCCTTCACCGGACTGCTGGCCTCGCTGGTGGTCGCCGGTACGGCCGGCGCGGCCGAGACGGACCGGTCCGCCGAGGTCGCCGCCGAACAGGTCGACGCCGACGCCGTGTACGTCGCCGAGTTCCTGGCCGAGTGCGAGTTCAGCCACCGGCTGCCCGACGACCCGATCGTCTTCCCCGGCCTGCCCGGGGCCTCGCATATGCACAGCTTCTTCGGCAGCACGGTGACGAACGCCAACACCAACCTGGGCGACCTGCTGAACTCGTCCAGCACCTGCGACCCGAACATCGACCTCTCCTCCTACTGGGTTCCCACCCTGTTCGTGGACGGTCAGCCGGTCGAGCCGCAGAGCGCCACGTTCTACTACCTGGGCGAGGGCGTCAACGACTCGGTGGTGGCCCAGACGCAGCCGCTGCCGCAGGGCCTGGAGATCGTGGCCGGCAACGCGACCGCCACCTCACCGGAGGGCACGATCGCTCGCTGGTCCTGTCTGCACGCGGGGCATGTGAATCCCTCGCAGGACTTCGTGCACTGCCCCGAGGGCACCGCCCTGGAGTCGTACCTGGACTTCCCCCAGTGCTGGGACGGCGTCAACCTGAGGTCGGCCGACTTCAAGAGCCACATGTCCTACCCGGTCGCGGGCGAGTGCCCCTCCACCCACCCGGTGGCGGTGCCCAAGCTGCGCCAGGTGCTGCGGTACCCGGTGAACGGTGATCCCTCTCGCTTCGAGTTGGCATCCGGACCCGGATACACGATGCACGGTGACTTCTTCAACGCCTGGCCCGAGGACGAGATGCTCCGTCGCGTCGAGGACTGCATCCGCCCCGTGATCAAGTGCGGCGCGGACGGCATCCCGGGCTGAGCGCTCCCGCACCGAACCGGCGTCGACAACGCCGGGAACCAACCGAACGAACCGTGAAGAACCGGAAGTGACAAGGCATCGGCTCGTCGTCTCGCACGGGCCGATGCCGGACCAGGGAGGCCGGATGACGGGCAAGGCGGTCACGGGAGTTGTCGGAGTGCTGCTCGCCGCGCTGCTCCTCGGCGGCTGCTCCTCGGACGGGGAGACGGCGGCGGACGCCGACCCGACGCCCACCGAGGACGCGGGACCGTCCGGCGATCCCGCCCCCGACGCCCAGGAGTCCGACGCCGCTCCCGATGACCCGGGGAACCCGGAGGCCACCGGCGACGGCGGCGTCGGCGGCATGAGCGCCACCGACCTCGCCTGGACGCAGCTGATGATCCCGGTCAACGAACGCCTGGAGCCGCTCCTCGAAGCCCTCGGGGAACGCGGCGACGACCCCGGCCTACGGGCCTACGCCACCGACCTCGTGCCCCAGGTCCAGGAGGAGACCACCGCCCTGCGCGCCCTGTTGGCGGAGGCCGGCGTGGCCTACGAGGACCTGCACCGGGGGCACAACATGCCCGGCATGGTCACCGAGGAGGAACTGACCGCGCTGGACGCCCTGGACGGAGCGGCCTTCGACGAGGAGGCCCTCGCCCACCTGCGCGAGTTCCTGGAGCAGACCGCCGAGGTCTCCCGTTCGGAGATGGACGCCGGCACCCACCCGGGAACGATCGCCCTCGCCGCCGACCTCGACCGCGTGCGCACGGAACAACTCGCCGAGCTGGAGCGCGTCATCGGCTGAACCGCCCGACGGCGGTGCCGAACCACCGCCGTCCGGCCACCCCACCGACTCGGTGGTCGACCCGCCATCCGTCCCTTCAGACGGCTCGTCGGCCACCACCCCCCACCGGAAAGGATCAGGACGAGATCATGCATGTCAGAAAACCGAGGAAGCTCAGGTCAGCCATGGTCGCCTCGGCCGTCGCCGGCCTGGCCGTCGCCCTCGGCCTCGGCACCCTCACCTCGCCCGCCACCGCGGCCATCGATCCCGACGCCGTGCTGCTGTCGTACAACAAGCCCGCCGAGGCATCCACCGAGCAGAACGACCCGCAGTGTTGGGAGTGCTTCCCGGAGCGCGCCTTCGACTTCGACCCGGCCAGCCGCTGGGCCACCTCGGAGGAGGGCGGCTGGGTCGACGACGGCTGGATCTCCGTCGACCTCGGCGCCCCCGCCGAGATCAGCCATGTGGTGCTCCAGTGGGACCCGGCGTACGCCACGGGCTACGAGATCCAGGTCTCCGACGACAACCAGAGCTGGCAGAGCATCTACTCGACCACCTCGGGCTCCGGCTTCAAGGAGACCATCGAGGCGGAGGGCAGCGGGCGTTACGTCCGGATGCTCGCCAACCAGCGGTCCAGCCCCTACGGCTACTCGCTCTGGGAGTTCCAGGTGTACGGCACCGGCGGTGACCCGGAGGCCCCGCCGACCACGCCGGACCCGCAGGAGCCGCTTGAGCTGGTGTTCAGCGACGAGTTCGACGGCGCGGCGAACAGCACGGTCGACCCGGGCAAGTGGACGTCCGACCCAGGCACCGCGCAGAACAACGAACTCCAGGTGTACACCGAGGACGCCAACACCCGGATGGACGGGGACGGCAACCTGGTGATCGAGGCGCGCCGCGAGGAGACGCCGGGCACCACCTGCCCGGTCGACCCGCTGAGCGGCTCGACCACCTGCCAGTACACCTCGGGCCGGATCAACACCTACGGCAAGTTCGACTTCACCTACGGCCGCGTCGAGGCCAGGATCCAGGTGCCCGAAGGCCAGGGCATCTGGCCGGCGTTCTGGATGCTGGGCTCCTCCTTCTACGACGACGGGCGCCCCTGGCCCTACACCGGTGAGATCGACATCATGGAGTACGTCGGTCTGGAGCCGAACACCACGCACTCCACGCTGCACGCCCCCGCGTACTTCGGTGCCGGCGGCTACGGCAACTCGTTGGACCTGGGCGAGCCGGTGGGCGCCGACTTCCGGGTCTTCGCGCTGGACTGGGACAGCCAGGGCATGGTGTTCACCGTGGACGACCAGGTCGTGCACACCGTGGACCGCGAGGAGCTGGAGAGCACGGTCGGCCCCTGGGTCTTCGACAACAACCAGTTCCTGATCCTCAACACCGCGGTCGGCGGCGACTGGCCCGGTCCGCCGGACGGGTCGACCGTCTTCCCGCAGCAGATGAAGGTGGACTACGTCCGCGTCTACCAGTGACACGCACGGCTGACGACTGACGGCTGACTCCCGGGCCCGGTGTGGCGCTCACCCTTCGAGCGCCACCCCGGGCCCGGTGTCGCGTGGGCTACGCCGAGCCGCGGACCACCAGCGACGGGTGGAAGACCACGGACGGCAGCGGGCGCCCGCCCGCCTCCGTCTGCCGCAGCAGCAGCCTGGCCATCTCCGCGGCCATCTCCTCCACCGGCTGACGCACCGTCGTCAGCGGCGGATCGCAGGCCAACGCCGAGACGCTGTCGTCGAAACCGACCACGGCCACATCGTCGGGCACCGAACGGCCCTGCCGGAACAGGGTGGTGACCGCGCCCAGCGCCATCAGGTCCGAGGCGACGAACACCCCGTCCAGATCCGGGTGTTCGGCCAGCAGCGTCTTCATCGCCGCCGCCCCGCTGGCCTGGGTGAAGTCCCCCTCGATCCACGGCACCTCGCGGTGCCCGCGCGCCGCCATCGCCGCCCGGAACCCGGCCAGCCGCTCCTGCGCCAACGGCATGTCCTGCGGCCCGGCGATGGTGCCGACGCGCCGCCGACCGATCGCCAGCAGCCGCTCGGCGGCCAGGGTCGCGCCCGCCCGCTGGTCCACGTCCACATACGTGATCGGCGTCGGCGCCGCAGGACGGGCCGCCAGCACGGCCGGCAGCGCGGTGCCGGACAGCAGCCCGGGCAGCGGGTCCTCGGCGTGCGAGGAGATCAACACCACCCCGTCCACATGCCCCTGCTGTAGGTAGCCCAGCAGCTGACCGCGCGACGCCTCGTCGTCCGCCAGCGTCAACATCACCTGGATCCCGCGCGGGCGCAGCACCTCAAGCAGGCCGGTGAGCACCCGGCCGAAGTAGGGGTCGGTGAAGATCCGGCCGACGAACGGGCCCGTCACATCGCGCTGTTCCTGCTCGGACACCACCAGCGCCACCGAGTCGGTCCGCCGGGTGACCAGCGAACGCGCGGCCCGGTTGGGCACGTAGCGGGTGCGGGCGATGGCCTCCTCCACCAGCTTGCGCAGCCGGGGGTCGACGGTGGACTCGCCGTTGATCACCCGGGAGACCGTAGCCCTGGACACCCCGGCGGCGCGCGCCACATGCTCCAGCGTCACGGGCCGGGAGGTCGAGGACGGCTCCATGGTCACCCAGCCTTTATACCCTCGCTCTCCCGCCCCATCGACGGCCGGGCGGCGGTGGGGAGGACCGGAACCCCTCAGGCGCCCTCGTAGGCTGGCGGCGTGACTCAGGGACACGTCGTGATCGTCGGAGCCGGACTGGCGGGGGCCACCACGGCCCGCGCGCTGCGCGAAGGAGGCTGGCGCGGCCGGGTGACCCTGCTCGGCGCCGAGCCGCACCGCCCCTACGACCGGCCGCCGCTCTCCAAGGAACTGCTCCTCGGCCAGCCGGCGCCGCTGGACCTCGACATCGACTTCGAGGCCCTCGACATCACGCTGACGCCGGGCCGCACCGCCACCCGACTCGACGCCGGGGAACGGCGGTTGGAGACGGACGCCGGAGAGCTGCGCTACGACGCCCTCGTCCTGGCCTGCGGGGCCCGCGCGGTGCGCCTCCCCGGCACCGATGGCCTGGCGCGGGTGTGGACCCTGCGCACCAGGGACGACGCCGAGCGTCTCCGGGCGGTGCTGGACGCCCGCGGCAGCCTGGTGATCGTCGGCGCCGGCTGGATCGGCGCCGAGGTGGCCGGCGCGGCGCGCGCCGCTGGCTGCCAGGTCACGGTGGTGGAGGCGGGCGAGCATCCCCTGGCCGGCACGCTGCCGGCCGAGGTCACCGCCCCCATGCGCGCCTGGTACGCCCAGGCCGGCGCCGAGCTGCGCACCGGACGGCCGGTGACCGCCGTGCGGGACGGCGAGGTGGAGCTGGCCGACGGCACGGTGCTGCGCGGGGACGCCGTCCTGGTCGGCATCGGCTCCCGCGCCGACACGGAGTGGCTGGCCGGCTCCGGCGTCCCGCTCGACCCCGACGGCTCGGTGCGCGCGGACGCCGCGCTGGCCACCGGGGTGCCCGGCGTCTACGCGGTCGGCGACTGCGCCTCCTACCCCTCCGCCCGCTTCGGCCGCCGGCTCGCCGTGCACCACTGGGACAACGCCCTGGTCGGCGCCCGCACGGTGGCGGCCACCCTGCTGGGCGAGCGGGCCGGCCACGATCCGGTGCCGTACTTCTGGTCCACCCAGTTCGGCCGCCATCTCCAGTTCGTGGGCCGCCCCGACGCCGGCGACCGGCCGCTGTGGCGCGGCGACCCGGCCGCGGACGCCACCTGGAGCGTCTGCTGGACGCGCGACGACCGGCTCACCGCCGTCCTCGCCGTGGACCGCCCGCGCGATCTGGCGCAGGCCAGGCGGCTGATCGGGCGCGGCGTCCCGGTCGATCCCGACCGGCTCGTCGACCCGGACGTCCCCCTCAAGGCGGCCGTGCGCTGACGGCTGTCAGTGGAAGATGGCACGCTTGAGGGGTGACCGAGATTGATGCGAAGACAGACGCGCTCATCCCCGCCTGGCTCACCCTCCCCGACATCGCCGAGGAGCTCGACATCGAGGTGACCCGGGTCCGTCAGCTGGTCAGGGAGGGGCAGGTGATCGCGGTGCGCCGTGGCGAGAACCGCGTCCTCCAGGTGCCCGCCGCCTTCATCGGCGAGGGGAAGGTCGTCCGTGGCCTCGCCGGCACCCTCACGCTGCTGCGGGACGACGGATTCACCGACGAGGAGATGCTGGAGTGGCTCTTCACACCGGATGACAGCCTCCCCGGCACCCCGGCGCAGGCCCTGCGGGAGAATCGTGGCACGGAGGTGAAGCGTCGCGCCCAGGCGCTCGCCGTGTAAGCCACCAGCCGGTGGCGGTGGCCCGCCACCGCCACCGGCGCCACCCTCAGGGGGGATCGCCATGCTCGCCGACGCGCGGCTCTATCTCTGCACGGACGCCCGCCGGCGGCAGGGGGACCTGCCCGCCTTTCTCGACGCCGTGCTGGCCGGCGGCGTGGACATCGTCCAGCTGCGTGACAAGGAGCTGGAGGCGGCCGAGGAGCTGGAGTACCTCCAGGTCTTCGCCGACGCCTGCCGGCGGCACGGCCGGCTGCTCGCGGTCAACGACCGGGCCGATGTGGCGCACGCAGCCGGCTCCGATGTGCTGCACCTCGGGCAGGGAGACCTGCCGGTGCCGGCCGCCCGGGCCGTCCTGGGCGAGGGCCCGCTGATCGGCCGTTCCACCCACACCCCCGACGAGGTGGCGGCGGCGCTGGCCGATCCCGAGGTCGGATACTTCTGCGTCGGTCCCTGCTGGCCCACGCCCACCAAGCCGGGACGCCCGGCGCCAGGGCTCTCGCTGGTCCGCCATGCCGCGTCGCTGAACCCGACGCTGCCCTGGTTCGCCATCGGTGGCATCGACGCCGAGCGACTGGACGCGGTGCTGGACGCCGGCGCACAGCGGGTCGTCGTGGTGCGGGCGATCACGGAGGCCGACGATCCGGGCGCCGCCGCCGCCTCGTTCGCGCGCCGTCTCCGTCGGGCGTCCGACTCCCGGACGACACCCCCGCCGAGCCGGGGCGCTGGGTAGCCTGCTGGCATGGCCCTAGGGATTCCCAGCACCATGTCGGATCGCGCCGCGACCGTCCGTGATCTGCTCGCCGCCGGCAAGCGATCATTCTCCTTCGAGTTCTCACCGCCCAAGACCGCACGGGGCGAGCAGACGCTGTGGAACGCCATCAGGCGAGTGGAGGCCGTCGGCCCCACATTCGTCTCCGTCACCTATGGCGCCGGCGGCGGTTCGCGGGAGCGGACGGTGCGGGCCACCGAGCGCATCGCCACCGAGACCACGCTGACCCCGGTGGCGCATCTCACCGCCGTCCAGCACTCCGTCTCCGAACTCCGCAACATCATCGGCCAGTACGCCGACGCCGGCATCCGCAACATGCTGGCGCTGCGCGGCGATCCGCCCGGCGACCCGATGGGGGAGTGGATCAGACACCCCGAGGGCGTCACCTACGCCGCCGAGCTGGTGCGGCTGATCAAGGAGTCGGGCGACTTCTGTGTGGGCGTCGCCGCGTTCCCCGAGATGCACCCCAGGTCCACCGACTGGGAGACCGACATCCGCCACTTCGTGGCCAAGTGCCGCGCCGGCGCCGACTTCGCGCTCACCCAGATGTTCTTCTACCCGGAGGACTACCTCCGGCTGCGCGAGCGCGTGGCCGCCGCGGGGTGTGAGACGCCGATCATCCCCGAGATCATGCCGATCACCCACGTGCGGCAGATCGAGCGGTTCCAGCAGCTCAGCAACACCGCGTTTCCCGCCGAGTTGAAAAGGCGCATCCTCGCGGTCAAGGACGACCCGATAGCTGTACGCTCGGTCGGGATCGAGTTCGCCACCGAGTTGTGTGCGCGGCTGATGGACGAGGACATTCCTGGCCTGCACTTCATCACGCTGAACACGTCGAGCCACTCCACGGCAACGCTGGACGTCTACAAGAACCTGGGGCTGCACACGCGGTCCTGACTCTGTGCGGAGAGGGGCGTAATGGGCTGGACGGTCCTCTACATCGCGTTTGGCTTCGTCGCCCTGTGGCTGCTCGGTGAGGTCCTGCTCCAGTACAAGGCGCGGCTGCGCTGGCGATTGGTCGCCTTCTTCGGCTTCCTCGGCGTGGTGATCGGGGTGTTGGTCAACGCGGTGCCGGTCATCGCCCTCGGCGCCGCGGCCTTCGCCACCGGTCAGACCTTTGTCACGCTCTCCTTCCGCCGGGGCTTCTCCACCGGCTGGGCGCTGGGCGGCAAGCCCGGCACCAGCCGGCGCCGCCGGGCGTCCAGGGGCGAGGAGGAGCCGGCCGGCGAGGAGGCGGGCGAGCACGGCGCCCCGCCCTTCCCGCCCCCGCCGCCCCCCGCCCCGTCCGAGGCCCCGGAGAGCGCCGAACCGGCGTACGCCGGCGCGGAGTTCGGCGGCGAGATATACGGCGGACAGCCCTACGCCGAGCCCTACCAGGAGGGCTACCGGGAGCCGGCGGCCGAGGCGTCCTACGGCGAGCCCTACCCCGGCGCCTACCAGGAGAACTACGCGGCGGCCACCGGCTACACCGAGCAGGGGCAGTATCTGGCGGGCGGCACCGACGGCTACGGCTACCAGACCGGCTGGGAGGGCTCGGGGGAGTACGCGGCGCAGGCCGACCAGCTGGGCCAGCCCACCGGGTTCGGCGGCGCCGAACCCCCCGGCTACACCGACGAGTCGTCCGTCGGCGGCCAGTGGGGCCAGGGCGGCGGCACCCCCACCTACCAGGAGACCCCGCCCGGCGGCGTCTGGGTCCCCCAGCAGCGCGAGCCCGCGCCCGACGACGCCGAGGGCTACGGCTGGGCGCAGCAGCAGCCCGAGGGCTACCCCCAGCAGACCGGCTACGACTCCTCGGGGCAGGGCTACTACTACAACAACGACGGCCGCTACTGAACCGCCGCCGCCGCTGAACGACTGCCCGAGCCCGCGCGGTTGAGCCGATCCACGGAGCTTTCCGGCCATCCTCGGCCGCGTTCGGGGGCGCCGGCCGCTCAGTACGAGCCGCGCCAGTCCTGGCCCTCCACGATCAGCCCGGCCGCCAACGCCCCCGACATCCCCGCGTGCGCCAGCCCGCCGCCCGGGTGGGCCAGGCCCCCCACCCGGTAGGCGCCCGCCAGCCGCCCCGTGTTGGGCGCGGCCAGGAACGCCCCGTCCGCCCCGGCGAGCGCCGGCGGGCGCACCGCGCCGCCGGGCACCCCGGTGTCCCGTTCGACATCCCTGGGCGTGCGCGAGAGATGCCACCGCATCCGCGCGCGCGGCGCGAGACCGGCCGCGTCGGCGGCGTCCAACAGCCGCTCGGCCTGCGCCTTCGCGACCTCGGGCGCCGTCCAGTCCACTCCGCCGGGGCCATGCGCCGGCACCAGTGTCGAGAGCACCGCCGTATGCCCCTCGGGGCCCGGCCACAGCGCGGCGTCGTCCGGGCGCAGCACGGAGATCGCCGGCCCCTCCCCGTGCAGCACCGCGCGGTGCGCGGCACCGGCGGGGCGGGCGCCGTCCAGGGCCACGAAGAGGCTGAACCTGCCGAGCCCGGCGGCCTCGTCCCCCGGGCGCGCGGCGCCCCACACCACCGCGTCCGCAGCGAGCGTCTCCCCGCCCGCCAGCCGCACGCCGGCCGCCCGGCCCTCCCCGGCCAGCACCTCCTCGACCTCGACGCCGAACTCGAACCGCACGCCGCGCTCCCGACAGCGCTGGAGGAGCGCGTCGGCCAACGCCCGCATCCCGCCCGCCGGATACCAACTGCCGAAGGTCTGCTCGACATAGGCCAGCACGGCGGCGCTCGCCGGCGCCCGCCGCGGGTCGAGGCCGTACTCCTGCACGAGCCCGGTCAGCACCGAGGCCAACCGCTTGTCGCGGAGCTCGGCCCCGGCCAACTCGGCCAGGGTGGGCGCGCGCCGGCGCAACACCCCGCGCCGGCGCGCCGGAAACGGATCGCGCAGCAGCGCCGCACGCTCCCCCGCCGAGGTCAGCGGCTCCTCCAGCAGCGGACGCCTGGTCGCCTCCCAGGTCTCCCTGGCCCGCCCCAACAGCGCCCCCCACCGCTCGCCGGCACCGGCCCCCAGCGTCTCGTCCAGGGCCCGCCGCACCCCACCGGGCGAGAACCCCGGCAGCCGCAGCACCGTGCCGTCCGCGAACCAGTGCTCGACCGCGGGATCGGCCAACCGCTCAAGGCGCACACACTCCGCCAACTCCCCGGCGCCGCGCCGCCCCCTGACCCTCGGCGCGGTCTTCAGGAAGAGGTCTCGCCAGACCGCCGGCAGATGCAGCACCCCCGGCCCCGTGTCGAAGACGAACCCGTCCCGCTCCAGCCGCCCCACCGCGCCCCCGTGGGTGGCACCGCGCTCGACCACCGTCACCCGGCGGCCGGCCGACGCCAGCCGCGCCGAGGCGGCCAGGGCGCCCATCCCCGCGCCCACCACCACGACGTCGCGCACCTCGGCCCCGTCGCTCATCGCGCGCCCCCCTCGGCCGGCCCGCCCTCGCCCAACCTGCCCCGCACCACCGTCGACAGGGCCAGCCGCACATCCTCCAGATCCCGCTCCGGATGGAACGTCAGCCAGTCGAGGCCCCCCAGCACCACCATCCCGACCAGGGCACCCGAGATCAGCTCGATGTCCAGGTCGGAGCGCAGCTCCCCGGACTTCACCCCGTCGGCCAGCACGTCCTCCACCACCCCCGCCACCTGCCGACGCACCGCCAACAGGCTCGGATACCAGGCCCGGTTGGTGCGCCACTGCTCGGCCACCAGCAGCCGGGTGAAGTCGGCGTTGTCGGTGATGAAGACCAGGCCAGCCCGTGCCATCGCGTCCAGCGCGTCCAACGCGCCGCCGGGCGCCGCCGCGGCCGACCGCCGCAGCGCCGACGTCAGCGGCTCCACCCCGTCCCGCAGCAGCGCCTCGAAGAACTCCGTCTTGCTGGAGAAGTTGTAGTAGACGGTCCCCTTGGCGACGCCGGCCCGTTCGGCGATCTGCTCGACGGTGGTGGCGGAGAGGCCCTGCTCCGCGAAGAGAGTGACGGCGGCCCGGTAGAGCCGCTGTCGGGTCGCGCTGCGCCGAGGGCTCGAAGCTGTCATGCAGCGATTGTCTCTCCCCTGGCCAGAGCCGTGCGCCGGGGATTGTCAGTGCCATGCGCCACCATGTGCACAACTGCGCTGACCGCGTGGAACCGTCGGACCGTTGGACCGCTGAATGGCGACTGACTGGAGGCTCGTCATGACCGGATTCCCGACTGATGTGCACCCCGTGCCGCGCCGGGCCCCCGCGCCCCCCGCCGCGCTCGATCTACTGGCCCAGGCCGAACGCGGCCTGGCCGAGGCGGCGGTGGCGCCCGATCCGGGCGACGCGTTCGTCGCCGCGCACCTCGCGGCGCTGCGTGCCGCCGCCGCCGTCCTCGCGGTACGCGCGCGGGCCGAGGTCACCCCCAGGGGCCGCCGGCGCATCCGCAGCGTCTGGGAGGTGCTGCCCGAGGTGGCGCCCGAGCTGATGGAGTGGAGCGTCCTGTTCGCGGCCAGCGCCGAGCGGCGGGCGCGGATAGACGCCGGCATCCGAGGCGTGGCCACCCGGGCCGACGCCGACGAACTGCGCCGCGCCGCCGGGTTCTTCCTCCGCCTGGTGGAGGAGATGCTGCTGCGCCAGCCGGTGCTGCGCGCCGACCACGGAGCCGGGGGGTCGACCGCGAAGTAGGCTGGGGGAGCCCCTTCCCCGTCACAGCGAGGAGCCCCGCGCCATGCCGTCACAGTCGAGCGCCCGTCACGCGGGTGATCCGCTGTCCGGGCCGCACGCCACATCGCGTACGGGGGTGGTGTGGGATGTCCTGCGGCGGGCACTGCTGGACCGCTCCGAGCGGGCCGGCAGCGCCTCCTTGGAGGTCCTCGACATGGGCGGCGGCAGCGGCAGCTTCGCCGTCCCGGTGGCCGGCCTCGGACACCGGGTCACGGTGGTCGATCCGAGCCCCGACGCCCTCTTCGCCCTGGAGCGCAGAGCGGCGGAGAAGGGCGTCGCCCACGCCGTGCGCGGGGTCCAGGGCGACACCCACGACGTGTTGGAGGTCGCCGGGCGCGGCGGGTTCGATCTGGTGCTCTGCCACGGCGTGCTGGAGTACGTGGACGATCCGGCCGCCGGCCTGCTCGCCGTCTCCGGCGCGCTGCGCCCTGCCGGCGGCACGCTGAGCCTGCTGACGGCCGGCGTCGGCGGGGCGGTGCTCTCCCGGGCGCTCGCCGGCCGGTTCACGGAGGCCAGGACGGCCCTCGCCGCCCCGGCCGGCCGCTGGGGCGCGGGGGACCCGGTGCCGCACCGCTTCACGGTGGCGCGGCTCACCACGCTCGTCACCGGCGCCGGCCTGGTGCCCGGCCAGGTGCACGGGGTGCGGATCTTCGCCGACCTGCTGCCCGGCACCCTGCTGGACGGGGCGTCGGACGGCGTGGAGGCGCTCGCCCGCCTGGAGGCGGAGGCCGCCGCGCACCCGGCCTTTCAGGCGGTGGCGGGACAGCTCCATGTGTTGGCCGAGCTTCCGGGCGAAGCATAGCCAGACTCCTCGTATCATCGGGATCAGCCCTCCGGCATGACCGATGGCAACCAGGGGAAGAAGAGGACCATCCCCGGGGTGTCCCGCGTGCTGGTTGGTGGGCGATATTGGCGTACAGGGGTGGGTTTCACAGGAACACTTACCTGCCTATCCTTGAAGGGTCGGAAACGGTCGCCACCGCGACCGACGAGTAGGAGGACTCCGTGCCGCTCTCGGACCACGAGCAGCGCATGCTCGAACAAATGGAGCGCGCGCTGTACGCCGAAGATCCCAAATTCGCGACAACGCTTGAGGGCACCGAGCTGCGCACCGTCACGCGCAAGCGGGTCTACCAGGCGATCGCCGGCTTCGTGCTGGGCATCGGCCTCCTCATGGGGGGCATGGTCGCTCAGCTCATCTGGTTGAGCGTGATCGGCTTTCTGATCATGCTCGGCTGCGCGGTGATCGCGGTCACCGGATGGCGCAGGGTGCCCGTGCAACAGGGCGAGCCGCAGGGCCGCCCGGCCACGGGCGGTCGCCGCCAGCGCGGCACCAAACGGCGGTCCATGATGACGCGGATCGAGGACCGCTGGCAGCGTCGCAGGGACGCGCGCGACGAGTGACGGCCGGGCCACCCGGCACTTCCCGAAGCGCGCCACACCAGGGGCCGCCCTCGCAGGGGCGGTCCCTCGCCATGTCGTACGCCTTCACTCCTTCGGAGTAGATGCCCCGAACGGTGCTCCGCCGGCGGCCGGACGCCTTGCCTCGGAGTCTCCGGCGAGGACACCGCCGCCGCCGGCGGCCATGCCGGTTCACCCGACTGGCGCCGCCGCCCGGAGATCCACGAACCGCGCACGCCACCGGGCCCCGCGGGCCGGTCCGGCCGAGACCCAGCGCGCCACGCCACCGCCGCGCGGGGCGGCTTCCCCCGGGGGCGTTCGCCGTTGACGCGGGCTGGCCCCGCCGCCGGGTGGGCCGAGGCCATCCGTGCCACGCCGGTGCCGGGCCGTGCGGTGGCAGGGCGGCGAGGGGCGGGTGCCCCGGAGCCCCCGCCGGCCTCGCCGTGGCGCGCCACGGCGGGACCGCCGCCCGGGTCGGGCACCGCGCCGCCTGGCGTGTCGCGCCCGCGCCCGCCGCCGGCGGCACAGCCCTCCCCGCCCGGACGCCGCCCGGGCGGGAACGGGCCGGTCCTCGGCCTGGCGCACCGCCGGTGCGCGGCCCGGGGGTGCGTCGTTGGTTCTTCGTGGCCAGCGAGCGGCTGCCCCGGCCTGGCGTCCGGGAGTTCCCCCGGGCACCCCCCGGACGAAGGCTGGGGAGTTCCGAGTCCGCTAGCCGCCGGCAGGCGTGGAGCGGGGGAGGAGGCGGGCGCGGAGGCGGGTGAGGAGGGGGAGGTCGGTGGCCAGGCCGGTGCGGGCCGCCGTGATCTGGGGGGTGTAGCCGGCCGAGGACGGTGCCCGGTCCTCCGGTGGCGCGTACAGCTCGGCCTCGACCGCCGTGGCCAACTCCCGGACGCCGGCCGCCGACTCGGGGGGCAGCTTCGCGACCCGGATGATCCGTTCGGCCGTCTGCCGGGGCGTCTCGCTGGCCACCGGCGTGATGCCGTAGTCCCAGGCGCTGGCGGTCAGTTCGCGCCAGGCGCCGAGCGGGCCGGCGTCCGGCCGCAGCCGCCGGGCCCGTTGCCTGGCCCGCCACAGCAGCGGGCCGGCGAGGACCAGGGCCAGCAGCAGCCCGCCGCCGCCCCAGGCGAGCGGCCAGAAGGCGAAGCCGGCCTCGTCCCGGTCCTGCTCGGGCGTGACGGGTTCGTCGCCGCAGTTCCCGTCGACGGCCGGGTCGCAGCGGTCCGGGGTGGTGGGCGAGGGGGAGGGGGAGGGTTCGGTCGGCTCGGGGCGTTCCGAAGGCTCCGGCTCGGGCGTGGGCCCGTCGTCGGGCTCGACCCGCTCGGGGAGGGTGTAGCCGGGCGCGTTGCCCTGTCCCGGCGTCGGCTCGAACCGGACCCAGCCCACACCCTCGAAGTACAGCTCGGGCCAGGCGTGCGCGTTGTGCGCCCCGACCTGGTAGTAGCCGCCCGGTGTCGCCCTGCCGGGGGTGAACCCGACCGCGACCTGGGACGGGATGCCAAGAGTCCGTGCCATCGACGCCATGGTGAAGGCGAAGTGGACACAGAAACCTTCCTTCTGATTGAGGAAGTTGACGATCGCGTCGTTGCCGCTGCCCGACTCCACCGTGGTGTCGTAGCGGAAGCCGCCGCTTGAGGTGAACCACTCCTGGAGCGCCACCGCCCGCTCGTAGTGGTTGGTGGTTCCCGCCGTGACCTCCTCCGCGGTCGCGGCGACCTCCTGCGGCAGCGTGTCCGGCACCCGGGTGTAGTACTCCTGGAAGTCCTCGCGGGGCTCGGGCGCCCCGGCCAGCTGTTCGCGGGTCGGCGTCACCACGAGGTGTTCGACCCGGTAGCGCAGGCCGCTGGTGGTCAGCGAGGAGTTGTGCGAGACGAGGGTCTGCGAGCCCCGGTCGAAGGACCAGTCGCCCTCGGCCCGCACCGAGATCGCCGGATAGGGCACCGGCAGGGACCGCTGGGCGTAGGCGGCGGACGCCTCTATCTCGGTCACCGCGCTCTCCACCGCCACCTCGGGCGACAGCCCCGGCACCGCCCAGGGCGCCGGGGGCGCGTCGTCCTCGTGCCACTCGGACGAGGCCCACTGGGTCCCGTTGAACTGGTCGAGCGCCACCAGCCGCAGATAGATGTCCGAGGGCGTGGCGAAGTCCGTGCGGTGGCTCAGCAGTTCGAGGTTCTGCGGCTGGTTGAGCTGGTCCTGGAGGGCCACCACCGGGTTGACGGCGACGCCGGCGGCGTTGTTGGCGCCCCCGTCCCCGTTCAGATCCAGCAGGCCCTCGTCCAGGGTGGGGAGCAGCGTCGGGGCCAGCAGCGCGACGCCCAGGGTCACCGCGCCGATGCGCCGCCCGCTGCGCAGCCGGGGGCCGGCGGCCTGGGCGTGGTCCCTGGCGGTCATCCACCGTCCGCCGCCGAGGCTGCCGAAGAACAGGCCCCACCGCGTCACCCGTTCTCGGCCCTCGCTGAGGAGCAGCAGCAGATAGCCGGCCGCCGCCAGGCCGAAGTAGCTCCAGCCGGCGGCGCCCTGGCCGACGCCGGCCGCGACCGAGTACAGCGCCAGCAGCGGCAGCCCGGCCGCCGCCGCGTTGCGGAGCGCGCCGGAGAGCAGGTCGACCAGCAGGCCGATCAGCAGCACCCCGCCGATCACCATCAGCCGGATGCCGGTGGTGGCCGGCGCCGGGGTGGAGTAGCGGCCTATGTCGTCCGCTCCGATGCTGATCAGCTGCCCGAACCGGTCGAACACGGCGGGCGACGGCAGAAAGCCGGCCACCGCGTACTCGCTGGCCGTGGCGGCGGTGAGCAGCACCAGGCTCAGCAGGAGTTGGCAGAGCGCGATCAGGCCGGCGGGGAGCCGCGTCAGCCGCAGCAGGACGCCGGCCCCCGACACCACCGCCAGTAGCAGCCCGGCCTGGAGCAGCCAGTCGCTGTCGTCGACCAGCGGCAGCAGCGAGGCGGCGGCCAGCAGGGTGGCCAGCCAGGCCGCGGCGGTCGTCCTGATGTCGCCGTATCCGGGGGTGCCGGTCACGCTCGCCCTCCGCCCGTGCTCGACAGTTCGCCCGCCGCCTGCTCCCAGAGGGAGGCCAGCGGCACACCCGGGTGCTGGGCGAGCGCGATCCAGCCGGCCCGCCGCAGCGCCGCCAGCCGTTCGTTCTCGATCGCCGGATCCAGTTGGCCGGCCGCGACGAGGGCCACGCCGCCGGTGGACCGCTGCCGCATCCTGCCCAGCAGCGCGGCCGAGCCGGCGTCGACCGAGCCGAGGAAGGCGAGCAGCAGTTCGGGATCGGCACCGCGCGGCGCGGCCAGCGCCCGTTCGAAGCCCGGCTCGTCGGAGTGGTCCACCACCGCGAGGAAGTCCATCAGCCGCGCGGCCAGCTCCATCGCGTCCCCACCGCCGCCCGGCGGGGGCAGCTGGGCGCCGGTGTCCGTCAACAGCGTGACCTCGTAGTTCTGTTGCGCCAGATGGGAGATGACGGAGGCGGCGGCCGACACGGTCCGCTCGAACGGGGCCGACGTGCCGCCCAGCACATAGCCCGCGCGTCTGGTGTCCAGCAGCACCGTGCACCGTGCCTGGTGCGGGGACTCCTCGCGGCGCACCATCAGGGCGCCACGGTGCGCGGTGGACCGCCAGTGCACCCGGCGCACATCGTCGCCGTGCCGGTAGGCGCGCGGGATCAGATCGTCCTCGCCGGCCAGGGCCAACGCCTGCCGGCGCCCCGCGCCCGCCCCCCGGGCGCCGCCGCCGAGCCGCACCTGCGGCAACGGCTCGATGGCGGGCAGCACGGTCATGGTGTCGTGGGCCCGGAACGATCTGGTCAGTTCGACCATGCCGAACGGGTCGGCCAGCCGCAGCTGGAGCGGCCCCAGCGGATAGACGCCCCGCAGCTGGGAGCGGACCCGGTAGCTGACCTCGCGCCGCCCACCCGGCTCGATCCGGTCGAGCACGAAACGCGGCCGGGGCCCCAGCACGTAGGGCACCCGGTCCTGGAGCATCAGCACCCCGCTGGGCGTCCGGGTGGTGTTCTCCATCCGCAGATACACCCGGCACTCCTGCCCGGCCGGCACCCGGGTGGGCTCCAGCCAGCGCGTCGCCGTCACCCGGCCCCTGGTGCGGTACAGCGTCAGCACGGCGATCACCGGCAGCAGGTACAGCAGCGCGCCGACCCGCAACAGGTCGGGCTGGCCCAGGACATAGGCACAGGCCGCCGACGCCACGCCGGCGGCCAGAAACGAACGCCCGCGCGTCGTCAGCCCGGCGAACGCGGCCCGCAGCGGGCCCCGCTCCTCCGCGTCCTGGCTCACCGGCGTCCCGGCACCTGCGCCGGGCCAGGAGGCGGCCATCAGTAGCCCCGGGGCCGCTGGGCGCCGTAGGGGTCGGGCATCGGGGTCTGCCGCAGGATGTCCGCCACCAGCTGCTCCGTGCTCCGCCGGTTGAACTGGGCCTGAGGGCTGGGCAGCAGCCGGTGGGCCAGCACCGGGATGGCCAGTCGCTGTACGTCGTCGGGGAGCACGAAGCCACGCCCGGCCAGCGCCGCCGCCGACTTGGCGGCCTGGAGCAGGTGCAGCGTGGCACGCGGCGAGGCGCCGAGCCGCAGCTCGGGGTGGTTGCGGGTGGCCACGGCCAGGTCGACGGCGTAGCGCCGCACCGGGTCCGAGACATGCACCTGCCGCACCGTCTCGATCAGTTTGAGGATCTCGTCCGCGTGGGCGGCCGGGCGCAGCGCGTCGATCCGCGGGCCGCCCGCCTGGTGCTCCAGCATCCGCACCTCGGCCTCCGGGCTCGGATAGCCGACGGATACACGCGCCATGAAACGGTCCCGCTGCGCCTCGGGCAGCGGATAGGTGCCCTCCATCTCCACCGGGTTCTGGGTGGCGATCACCATGAAGGGCTCGGGCAGTTCGTAGGTGTGCCCGTCGGCGGTGACCTGGCGCTCCTCCATGGACTCCAGCAGCGCCGACTGGGTCTTGGGCGAGGCGCGGTTGATCTCGTCGCCGATCACGATCTGCGCGAAGATGGCGCCCGGCTTGAACTCGAACTCCTTGCGCGTCTGGTCGAAGACGCTCACGCCGGTGATGTCCGACGGCAGCATGTCGGGGGTGAACTGGATGCGTTGCACCGAGCAGTCGATCGACCGGGCCAGCGCCTTCGCCAGCATGGTCTTGCCCACCCCCGGCACGTCCTCCAGCAGCAGGTGCCCTCCGGCGAGCAACACCGTGAGGGACAGCTGGACCACCTCCGGCTTGCCCTCGATCACGCTCTCCACGGCACGGCGCACCTGCTCCGTCGTGGCGCTCAGATCGGTGACCTTCGAATGGTCCTCATAGGTCGTCAACCGGCCATCCTCCACCCTTGTCCATGCCCCGGTCCGAGGCACCGGCGCCCCCGGAGGGGACTTCTCATCCACCCGCCGACCCCCTGCCGACCTCGGCGTTCACCCGCGCGACCGCCGTCCGAAGGCGGGCACGCGCGGCTCACCGGCTGGAGGCGCCGGACGGGTCGATCTCCCGCAGGAGACCGGTTGTCACTTCGAACACGAAACCGCGTACGTCATCAGTGTGGAGGAGGAAAGGCGATGTCCGCACACGGGCCATCGACTGCCGCACGTCCTGGTCGAGGTCGGTGAAGGACTCCACGGCCCAGCTGGGCTTCTGCCCGACCTCCCGCTCCAGCTGCTGCCGGAAGTCCTCGGTCAGTTCCTGGAGTCCGCAGTTGGTGTGGTGGATCAGCACCACGGAGCTCGTGCCCAGCGCGCGCTGACTGATCGTCAGCGATCGGATGATGTCGTCCGTCACCACTCCACCCGCGTTACGGATGGTATGACAGTCGCCCAGGTCCAGGCCAAGCGCGGCGTGCAGGTCGAGCCTCGCGTCCATGCACGCGACGATCGCGACCTTGCGCACGGGGCGGGCGTTCATCCCGGGATCGGTGAAGTCCTGCGCATAGCGCAGATTGGCGTTGACCAACTCGTCTGTGACCGTCTTCGACATACGCGCGACGGTAGTACGAGCATCGCGGGCGAACGCCCGGAACAGGGGTGATGCGGCTCACAGCGCCTCGTTCGGCGGGCCCCTCGCCGACGTGACGTTCGCCGTTTCGGCGAAACGGCGAAACGCCGCACCCGATCAACCTCAGTGATTGACCGGGGAAACAGGTGGGCTAGTGTGACGCGCACGGGGAGGCGTGCGAGCAGGCCGCCGTCATCGCCCGCCACATGCCGCACCTCCCCTCGGAACCTCCCTTCGAACACGGCGCGTGATCCCCTTCGGAAGGCGCATGACGACCAGCAACGACCGGCCGCCGGAAGTCCGGCACAGCCCCGTGATGCTTCACCGCTGTCTGGAGCTGCTGGGCCCGGCGCTGGGTGCCCCGGGGGCCGTGGTGGTGGACTGCACCCTCGGCCTCGGCGGCCACAGCGAGGCGCTGTTGGACGGCTTCCCGAGCGCCCGACTGATCGGCCTGGACCGCGACCCGCAGGCGCTCCGCCTGGCCGGCGAGCGGCTGGCCCGCTTCGGCGACCGCGCCACCCTGGTGCCCGCCGTCTACGACGAACTGCCCGATGTGCTGGCCCGGCTGGGGGTGCCGGGAGTCGCCGGCGTCCTCTTCGACCTCGGCGTCTCCTCGATGCAGTTGGACGAGGACGAGCGCGGGTTCTCCTACGCCAGGGACGCCCCGCTGGACATGCGGATGGACCAGACCGGCGGCCCCAGCGCCGCCGATGTGCTCAACACCTACCCGCCGGGCGAGCTGGTGCGGGTGCTGCGCGCCTACGGCGAGGAGAAGTTCGCCCGCAAGATCGTCGAGGCGGTGGTGCGGCGCCGGGCGAACGCCCCCTTCACCACCAGCGCCGAGCTGGTCGCCCTCATCAGGGAGGCGCTCCCACAGGCGGCCAAGCGCACCGGCGGCAACCCGGCCAAGCGCACCTTCCAGGCGCTGCGCATCGAGGTCAACGGCGAGCTGACGGTGCTGGAACGGGCCATGCCGGCCGCCGTCGACGCGCTCGCCGTCGGTGGCCGGATCGCCGTCCTCTCCTACCACTCGCTGGAGGACCGGCTGGTGAAGCGGGTCCTGGCGGCCGGCGCCGCGCATACGGCGCCCCCCGAACTGCCGGTGATCCCGGAGCAGTACCAGCCCCGGCTGCGGCTGCTCACCCGAGGCGCCGAACAGGCGTCCGAAGAGGAGGTCCAGGCGAACCGGCGCGCCGCGCCCGCGCGGCTGCGCGCCGCCGAGCGCGTCCGGGAGGCCGGATGAGCCGGCGCGCGGGACCTCAGACCCGGTTGGCCCGGATCGCCGGGCTGGCCCCCGGGCAGGCCGCCACGGCCGCCCGCACCCCGTTCGTGCTGCTGGTCGTGGTGCTGCTGGGCGCCGGCATGCTGGCGCTGCTGATCCTCAACGCCTCCCTGAACCAGGGCTCGTTCGAGCTGAGCGAACTGCGCCGTGAGACGCAGGAGCTGACCGACGAACAGCAGCGGCTCCAGGCCGAGGTCGACGGCCACTCGGCGCCGGGCGCGCTGGCCGAGCGCGCCGAGGAGCTGGGCCTGGTCCCGGCCGGACCGCCGGCCTTCCTCGGCCCCGACGGGACCGTGCTGGGCGACGACTCCCCGGCCCCCGCGCCCGAGCCGGAGGAGCCGGAGGAACCGGCGGGAGAAGGAGAGGAAGGGGCGGAGCAGCCGGCCGAGCCCGCCGACGAGCTCCCGCGCGAGCCGATCGCCCCCCAGGCCGAGTCGGCCGACCAGCCCCTGGCTCCCGCGCCGCCCGCCGAGCAGCCGGCGCCCGAGGCCCCTGCCGCCGACCCCGACCCCGACCCCGACGACGACGCGCCGGCACCGGTCGAGCCGACGCCCGGTGCCACCAGCCCGGCGGACGCGCCCGCCACCGCGCCCGCCGAAGGACAGACCCCGTGAACCACGCCAGGACGTCGGCCCGTTCGTCCACGCCGGCGGCGGCCGTCAGGGACCATCCACCGAAGGGGAGGTGCCATGAGTTCCCCCAGACCACCACGGCCACGGCGGGGGCGCGCTGAGCGCGGCGGCTCCGGCGGGCTGCCGCTGGCCAACCCGCGCCCCCGGCTGCGGCTGGTGGGCCTCGGCCTGACCCTGGTCATGCTGGCCTTCGCGGTCCGCCTCGTCCAGGTGCAGGCCGTGGGCGCCGCCACCTACACCGAGCAGGCCGCGCTCAACCGCTATGTGACGGTGCCGCTGGCCGCCGAACGCGGCGACATCACGGACCGTTCGGGCACCTCGCTGGCCACCACCGTGGACGCGTACGACATCACGGCCGACCCGCTGCTCTTCAGCGAGGCGGAGTCGGGGGTGCCGGACGCGCCCGAGCAGGCCGCCGCCCTGCTGGCGCCGATCCTGGGCCGCGACGAGGCCGAGCTCGCCGATCTGCTCGACGACCAGGACAGCCGCTACGCGGTGCTGGCCAGGGCGCAGACCCCGCAGACCTGGCGGCAGATCCGCGATCTGCGCGGCACCCTCGCCGAACAGGCCAGCAAGGGCACGGGCGATCAGGTGCTCTCCGGCGTCTTCGCCACCGAGACCGCCAAACGGGTCTATCCCAACGAGGATCTGGCCGCCGCCGTGCTCGGCTTCGTCAACAGCGAGGGGGAGGGCGCCGGCGGTCTTGAGGCGCAGCTCAACGCGGCTCTCGCCGGCGAGGACGGACTCGTCACCTACGCGCAGTCGGGTGGCCGGCGGGTGCCCACGGCCGGCGAGCGGGAGCAGCCGCCGGTGCCCGGCTCCGACATCGAGTTGACGCTGGACCGCGACATCCAGTGGGCCGCGCAGAACGCCATCGCCCAGCAGGTGGCGCGGTCCGAGGCGGACGGCGGCTATGTGGTCGTCCAGGAGACCACCACGGGCGAGATCCTGGCGCTGGCCAACAGCCCGGGCTACGACCCCAACGACGTGGCGAGCGCCAACCCCGACGCGCTCGGCAACCCGGCGCTCCAGGACGCCTTCGAGCCGGGCTCGACCAGCAAGCTGATCACCATGGCCGCCGTGCTGGAGGAGGAGGCCGCGGCCACCGACACCCATGTCACGGTGCCCAACCGCCTGCCGCGCGCCGACCGGAGCTTCGCCGACCACGAGGAGCACGAGACGCTCTACCTCACCCTCGCCGGCGTGCTCGCCCACTCCAGCAACATCGGCACCATCCTGGCCGCCGAGGAGCTGGGCGAGACCCAGCCGGAGGCCAACGAGGTGCTCCACTCGTATCTGGACGCCTTCGGCTTCGGCCGCCCGACCGGGCTCGGCTTCCCGGGCGAGACGGCGGGCATCCTCGCGCCGCCAGGCGACTGGAACGCCTCGCAGCAGTACACCGTCCCGTTCGGCCAGGGTCTCTCCGTCAACGCGGTGCAGGCGGCCTCGGTCTACTCCACGGTCGCCAACGGCGGCGAACGGATCGCGCCCACCCTGGTGCGCGGCTGGAGCGGCGAGGACGGCGAGTTCGAGCCGGCCCCCGAGCCGGAGCGGACCAGGGTGGTCGGCGAGGAGACGGCCGAGCAGCTGTCCCGGATGCTGGAGACGGTGGTGGCCAGCGAGGAGGGCACCGGCTCCGCCGCCCGAATCCCCGGCTATCGGGTGGCCGGGAAGACGGGTACCTCCAACCGGGTGGATCCGGAGACCGGCGCCTACTCGGGCTACACCTCCTCCTTCGCCGGGTTCGCGCCGGCCGACGCCCCCCGCGTCACCGTCTACTGCGCCGTCCAGAACCCCACCGAGGGCGCCTACACCGGCAGCGAGGTGTGCGGTCCGGTCTTCAACGAGGTGATGGCGTTCTCGCTGGCCGCGCTCCAGGTGCCCCCGACCGGAACGGAGTTCGCCGGCCTGCCCGTCACCTTCGACCCGGAGGAGTAGTTCCCGGCCGGTGAGTGACCACGGACCGACAAGATTCGGACCAACCTGATCCTGGGACAGTCCTCGGACGAACACGACGCGGATGAGACCAGACGAGTCCCGACCAGACGCGAGACACCCCCGTGGCCAAGGACACGCGGAGCACCCCATCCGACGAAAGCGGAGCACAGGCACGTGAGAACCACCACCGACCGGTCCACCTCGTTTCGCTCCACCCCCGGCCCGCCCGGTACGCTCACCGCCGTGGCACAAGCTGATCATTTCCCGGCGGCCCCACGTCCCCGGCAGCTGCGGCCGGTGCCCCTGGCGGCGCTGGCCTCGGAGCTGGGCGCCGAGCTGCCGGACGGACCCTCGGTCACCGGAATCACCCACGACTCCCGTGCGGTGCTCCCGGGCGACATCTACGCGGCCCTGCCAGGGGCGAGGTTCCACGGCGCCGACTTCGCCGCCCAGGCCGCGAGCCTGGGCGCGGTCGCCGTGCTCACGGACCCCAGCGGCACCGACCGCGCGGCGGCCACCGGTCTTCCGGTGCTGACCGTGCCGGAGCCGCGCGCCCGGATGGGCGCGCTGGCCGCCGCCATCTACCACGAGCCGGGCCGGGACCTGCTCCAGATCGGGGTCACCGGCACCGCGGGCAAGACCACCACCGCCTATCTGATCGAGGGCGGGCTGCGGGAGGCCGCCAAGGAGGGCGAGAGCACCGGGCTGATCGGCACCGTGGAGACCAGGATCGGCGACGAGCGGGTGAAGTCCACCAGGACGACCCCCGAGGCCACCGAACTCCAGGCGCTCTTCGCCGTGATGCGGGAGCGCGGGGTGCGCTCGGTGGCCATGGAGGTCTCCAGCCACGCGCTGACCATGGGCCGGGTGGACGGCTGCGTCTTCGACATCGCGGTCTTCACCAACCTCAGCCCCGAGCACCTGGACTTCCACCTCGACATGGAGGACTACTTCCAGGCCAAGGCCAAGCTGTTCACCAAGGCCAGGTCCCGGGCCGGCGTGGTGAACCTGGACGACGAGTGGGGCCGCCGGCTGGCCGCCGAGTCAGGGGTGCCCGTCACCACCTACTCGGCCGAGGGCCACCCGGACGCCGACTGGCGCGCCGACGACGTCGAACTGGGCGCGGTCGGCTCCACGTTCACGGTGCTCGGCCCCGGCGGCGTCCGGCTGTCGGCCACCGCGCCGCTGCCTGGCCCCTTCAACGTCTCCAACGCGCTGGGCGCCATCGCCGCGCTGGACGCCGCCGGGGTCGACCCGGAGGTCGCCGCCCGTGGCATCGCCGCCGTGCCGGGGGTGCCCGGCCGGCTCGAACGGGTGCGGGCGGGCCAGCCCTATCTGGCCGTGGTGGACTACGCGCACAAGCCGGCCGCCGTGGAGTCCGTGCTCCAGGCGCTGCGCAAGGTCACCGAGGGACGGCTGCACGCGGTGCTCGGCTGCGGGGGGGACCGGGACCCGCACAAGCGTCAGGCGATGGGCGCCGCTCTCGCCCGACTGGCCGACACCGCCGTGCTCACCTCGGACAACCCGCGCTCCGAGGATCCGCTCGCGATCCTCGCCACGATGCTCGCCGGCGCCGCCGAGGTGCCGGTGCACGAGCGTGGCACCGTCCTCCTGGAGGAGGACAGGTCAGCCGCCATCGGCGCCGCCGTGGCCCGTGCCGAGCCGGGGGACACCGTGCTGGTGGCCGGCAAGGGACACGAGCAGGGCCAGGACATCGCCGGCGTGATCCGGCCCTTCGACGACCGGGTCGAGCTGCGCGCGGCGATCGAACGTGCCGTGGGGGAGCGGCACATCACCCAGGACCACCGAGCGAAACCCCCGACCACCCATCCGAAGCCAGGCGAGGCCCGCTGAAGTGATCCCCCTTTCCGTTGCTCAGCTCACCACGGTCGTGCGGGGAGAGCCGCACGACATACCTCAGGCGCCGCCCCGCGTGACAGGCCCCGTGGTCATCGACTCCCGGCTGGTCGAGCCCGGCTCGCTCTTCGCCGCGCTGCCAGGCGACCGGGTGGACGGGCACGACTTCGCCGAGCGCGCGGTGGCCGACGGCGCCGCCCTGGTGCTGGCCGGCCGACCGGTCGGCGTGCCGGCCGTGGTGGTGGACGATGTGGTCGCCGCGCTCAGCGCGCTGGCCCGACACGTGGTGCGCACCCTGGACCCCACGGTGGTCGCACTCACAGGCTCCGCGGGCAAGACCAGCACCAAGGACCTGATCGCGCAGCTGCTGCGGCGCGTCGGGCCCACGGTCTGGACCCCGGGCTCCTTCAACAACGAGATCGGCCTGCCGCTGACCGTGCTCGGCGCCGACGAGACCACCCGCTACCTGGTGCTGGAGATGGGCGCCAGGGGAGTCGGCCATATCCGCTCCCTCACGGACCTGACCCCGCCGCGGATCGGCGCGGTGCTCAACGTGGGCACCGCGCACATCGGCGAGTTCGGCGACCGGGAGACCATCGCCCGCGCCAAGGGCGAGCTGGTGGAGGCGCTGCCGCCGGCCGACGACGGCGGCGTCGCCGTGCTCAACGCCGACGATCCGCTGGTGCGCGCGATGAGCGAGCGCACCCGGGCGCGGGTGGTCCTCTTCGGCGAGTCGGAGAACGCGGACATTCGTGCGGAGAACGCCCGACTGACACCTGAGGGCCGCCCCACGTTCTCCCTCAGAACCCCCACCGGGTGCGCCGATGTGACGATGCGGTTGTACGGTGAGCACCATGTGTCGAACGCGCTTGCCGCGGCGGCCGTGGCGCATGAGGTAGGCATGTCGGCGTCGGCCATCGCGGAAACCCTGGCCGAGGCCGGCCCGCTCTCGAAGTGGCGGATGGAGGTCACCGAGCGAGCGGACGGCGTGGTGATCGTCAACGACGCCTACAACGCCAACCCGGACTCCATGCGCGCCGCGCTGCGCACGCTGGTCCACATGGGCGGCACCACCAGGAACGAGGGTGGCCGCACCTGGGCCGTGCTCGGCGAGATGGCCGAGCTCGGCGACGACGCGTTCGCCGAGCACGACGCCGTCGGACGGCTCGCCGTCCGGCTCAACGTCAACAGGCTTGTGTCCGTGGGCGGTCGCGAGGCCGCCTGGCTGGACATGGGCGCCAAGAACGAGGGTTCGTGGGGTGAGGAGTCGGTGCGTGTGTCCGACGCTCAGGCAGCCGTCGAGCTGCTGCGTGGTCAGCTACGACCGGGGGACGTGGTGTTGGTGAAGGCGTCCAGGTCGGTGGGGCTCGAACAGGTGGCCCTGACGTTGGCGGCCGACGTCGATGGTGAGGTCGCGGCCCGATGAGGCAGATCCTCTTCTCCGGAGCCATCGGGCTCTTCCTCACCCTGGTCGGCACCCCGCTGCTGATCAAGGTGCTCGCCCGCCGCGGCTACGGCCAGTACATCAGGGACGACGGGCCGAGGGACCACCACAGCAAACGCGGCACCCCGACCATGGGCGGCATCGCGTTCATCCTGGCCACCCTGATCGCGTACACGGTCACCAAGGTCGTCACCAGCTCACAGCCCACCATCTCGGGGCTGCTGGTGCTCTTCCTGATGGCCGGCATGGGCCTGGTCGGCTTCCTCGACGACTACATCAAGATCGTCCGCCGGCGGAGCCTGGGCCTGCGGGCCGGCGCCAAGATGCTCGGCCAGTTCATCGTGGGTGTCGCCTTCGCGATCCTCTCGCTGAACTTCGCCGACTCCCGGGGCCTCACACCGGCCTCCACCCACCTCTCCTTCACCCAGGACTTCAGCTGGTCCATCGGCCCGGTGCTCTTCGTGCTGTGGGCCCTGTTCATGATCCTGGCGATGTCCAACGGGGTGAACCTCACCGACGGACTCGACGGACTGGCCACCGGCGCCGCCGTGATGGTCTTCGGCGCCTACGTCTTCATCGGCGTCTGGCAGTACGGCCAGACCTGCGCCGAGTTCGCCACCGCCGGCGCGAGCTGTTACGAGGTACGAGATCCGCTCGACGGGGCCGTGGTGGCGTCGGCCCTGATGGGCGCGCTCTTCGGCTTCCTGTGGTGGAACACCTCACCAGCCAAGATCTTCATGGGCGACACCGGCTCGCTGGCCCTGGGCGGCGCGCTCGCCGGCCTGGCCATCGTCTCCCGCACCGAGCTGCTGGTCGCCGTGCTCGGCGGACTCTTCGTGCTGATCACCATGTCCGTGGTGATCCAGGTCGGCTCGTTCAAACTCACCGGCAGACGCGTCTTCAAGATGGCACCGCTCCAGCACCACTTCGAGCTGAAAGGCTGGAGCGAAGTGCTGGTGGTGGTCAGATTCTGGATCATCCAGGGCATGTGCGTGATCGTCGGCATCGGCATCTTCTACGGAACCTGGGTGGCCGACTGGTGAACGGGACGGTGCGGGAGACCGAGTTCGCCGGCCGCCGGGTGACCGTCGCCGGCCTGGGGGTCAGCGGCGACGGCGCGGCGCGCGCCCTGCTGGCCAGGGGAGCCGAGGTGACCCTGGTGGACGGTGGGGACGGCGAACGGCGGCGCGCCCAGGCGGCCGAGCTGACCGCCGCCGGTGTCGAGGTGCGTCTGGGCGACGGCGACACCCTGCCCAAGGGCACGGAGCTCGTCGTCACCTCGCCCGGCTGGCGCCCCGAGCACCCGCTCTTCGCCGCCGCGGCCGAGGCGGGCGTGCCCGTCTGGGGCGACGTCGAGCTGGCCTGGCGGCTGCGCGGGCCCGGCGCGGCGCCCTGGCTCGCGGTCACCGGCACCAACGGCAAGACGACCACCACCAGGATGCTCGCCGCCATCCTGGCGGCGGCCGGGCTGCGGACGGCGGCGGTCGGCAACATCGGCGTCCCCGTCGTGGACGCGGTGCTGGCCGACCCGCCGTACGACGTGCTCGCCGTCGAGCTGTCCAGCTACCAGCTGCACTGGGCGCCCTCGCCGCGCGCGCACTCGGGCGCGGTGCTCAACCTCGCGCCCGACCACCTGGACTGGCACGGCTCGATGGCGGCCTACGCCGCCGACAAGGGCCGGATCTACGCCGGCAACGAGGTGGCCTGCGTCTACAACGTCGCGGACCAGGCCACCGAGGAGCTGGTGCGGGCCGCCGACGTGGTCGAGGGATGCCGGGCCGTCGGGTTCACCCTCGGCCCGCCGGCCCCCTCCCAACTCGGCGTGGTCGAGGGCCTGTTGGTGGACCGCGCCTTTGTGGAGCGGCCGGATGTGGCCGAGGAGCTGGCCCAGGTCGGCGACGTCGACCCGCCGGCCCCGCACAACGTCGCCAACGCGCTCGCCGCCGCCGCGCTGGCCAGGGCCTACGGGGTCCCGGCCGACGCGGTCCGCCGGGGCCTGGCCGACTACCGTCCCGACCCGCACCGGATCTCGCAGGTGGCGACGGTGGCGGGCGTCGCCTACGTGGACGACTCCAAGGCCACCAACACCCATGCCGCGCTCGCCTCGCTCAGCGCCTATCCGTCGATCGTCTGGATCGCCGGCGGCCTGGCCAAGGGCGCGACCTTCGACGAGCTGGTCGCGGCGTCGGCCGACCGGCTGCGCGGCGTGGTGCTGATCGGCGCCGACCGGCGGCTGATCGCCGAGGCGTTGGCGCGACACGCGCCGGATGTGCCGGTCGTGAACCTCGACCGGACCGACACTGGGGCGATGGCGGCGGCGGTCTCCGAGGCGGCCCGCCTGGCCCGCCCCGGGGACACCGTGCTGTTGGCGCCGGCCTGTGCGTCGATGGACATGTTCACCAACTACAACGTCCGCGGCGACGCGTTCGCCGCCGCCGTGCGTCAGCTGGCCACGGACCCCGTGGACCAGGAACCGAACGAGCAGTAGCCCACCGGCGGCCCGCGCCCGCCGTCGCGGGCCCGAGGAGGGGACGACATGAGGTGGCCGCCGGCCGCGACGGCACACGTCCTCGGCCCCGCCGCCGTCGGCGCCCTGGCGCGCGCCGGCGCGCCGGCCGGCCGAGCCGGGCGCGGCGCCCAGCGCGAGCGCCCGCCCCGGCCCGCGCCCCGGCGCCAGGCCCGGCGCGCGCCGGTGCCGCGCCCCCCGCGCCGGCCGCGCTTCCTGGAGCGGCTCCGACAGGCCTGGGACCGCCCGCTGACGGCCTACTACGTGATCCTGGGCACCACCCTGCTGATCACCCTGCTGGGCCTGGTGATGGTCTTCTCCGCCTCCCAGATCCAGGCGCTGCGCTACCAGCACCCGGTCACCTTCTACTTCCGCAAGCAACTGCTCGCCGCGGTGCTC
Source organism: Streptomyces profundus (assembly GCF_020740535.1). NCBI lineage: Bacteria > Bacillati > Actinomycetota > Actinomycetes > Kitasatosporales > Streptomycetaceae > Streptomyces > Streptomyces profundus. The sequence continues at coordinate 1,182,346 of NZ_CP082362.1, read as the reverse complement.
GGCGGCGTGCTGCTGCTGATCGCCTCCCGGATCCCCGTCCGGCTGCTGCGCGCGCTCACCTACCCGTTCCTGGCCTTCGCCGTGCTGCTGCTGGTGCTGGTCCAGGTGCCCGGCATCGGCGTCGAGGTCAACGGCTCCACCAGCTGGATCGCGGTGGGCGGATCGTTCCAGCTCCAGCCGAGCGAGTTCGCCAAGCTGGGCCTGCTGCTGTGGGGCGCCGACCTGCTGGCCCGCAAGGGCGAGCGCGGCCTGCTGACCCAGTGGCGGCATCTGCTGATCCCGCTGCTGCCCGGGGCGCTGCTGGTCTTCGGCCTGGTCATGGTCGGCGGCGACATGGGCACGGTGATGATCCTGGTGGCCGTGCTGTTCGCGCTGCTGTGGCTGGCCGGCGCCCCCACCCGGCTCTTCGTCGGGGTGCTGCTCGCGGCCGGCGTGCTGTTCACGCTCTTCATGGCCACGGCTCCGCACCGGATGGACCGCCTCGCCTGTCTCGGCGCCACCGATCCGGGGCCGAACGACCGCTGTTGGCAGGCGGTGCACGGCATCTATGCGTTGGCCTCGGGCGGCTGGTTCGGCTCGGGCCTCGGGGCCAGTGTGGAGAAATGGGGCGAACTGCCCGAGCCCCACACGGACTTCATCTTCGCCATCACCGGGGAGGAGCTGGGCCTGGCGGGCACACTGTCCGTACTCGGCCTCTTCGCGGCTCTAGGCTATGCGGGTATCCGCGTGGCCGGACGCACGGAGGACCCCTTCGTGAGGTACGCCGCGGGAGGGGTGACCGCGTGGCTGATGACCCAGACCGTGATCAACATCGGTGCGGTGCTGGGTCTGCTGCCCATCGCCGGTGTGCCCCTGCCGCTGTTCTCCTACGGAGGTTCCGCCCTGCTGCCGACCATGTTCGCCGTCGGACTGCTGATCGCCTTCGCGCGCGGCGAGCCGGCGGCGAAGGCCGCACTGGCCATGCGGGGACCTGGGCTGAGAAGAAAGACGATGAGACGGCGCGCGAAGTCGGCGCCGTCCGGAGAGCGGTGAAAATCGGTGCATGTAGTCCTCGCTGGCGGAGGGACCGCCGGCCACATCGAGCCCGCGCTCGCCCTCGCGGACGCCCTGCGCAGACATGATCCGACGGTGGGCATCACGGCGCTCGGCACGGAGCGCGGCCTGGAGACCCGTCTGGTGCCCGAGCGGGGTTACGAGCTGGGGCTGATCCCCGCCGTGCCGCTGCCTCGGAAACCCACCCCCGAACTGATCACGGTCCCGGGGCGGTTGCGGGGCACCATCAGGGCGGCCGAGGAGATCATCGAACGCACCAAGGCGGACTGTGTGGTCGGCTTCGGCGGCTATGTGGCGCTGCCCGGCTATCTGGCGGCCAAGCGGCAACGCGTGCCGATCGTGGTGCACGAGGCCAACGCCCGCCCCGGGTTGGCCAACCGCATCGGCGCGCGCTACACCAAGTTCGTCGCCGTCTCCACGCCGGACAGCAAGCTGCGGCACGCCCGCTATCTGGGCATCCCGCTGCGTCGCTCCATCGCCACGCTGCAACGCGCCGCCGTGCGGCAGCAGGCCCGTTCGTACTTCGGTCTGGACGCCAACCTGCCGACCCTGCTGGTCTCCGGCGGTTCGCAGGGCGCCCGCCGGCTCAACGAGGTGATCGCCTCGGCGGTGCCGGTGCTCCAGCGTTCGGGGGTGCAGGTGCTGCACGCGGTCGGCCCGAAGAACGAGCTGCCGCAGCCGGACACCATGCCGGGCATGCCGCCCTATGTCCCGCTCTCCTACGTGGACCGGATGGATCTCGCCTACGCGGCGGCGGACATGATGCTCTGTCGGGCCGGCGCGATGACGGTCGCCGAGCTGTCGGCGGTCGGTCTGCCGGCGGCCTATGTGCCGCTGCCGGTGGGCAACGGCGAGCAGCGGCTCAACGCGCAGCCGCTGGTCAAGGCCGGCGGTGGGCTGCTGATCGACGACGCGGAGCTGACCCCCGAGTGGGTGCGGGACAACGTGCTCCCCGTGCTCACCGACCCGGGCCGGCTGACGGCGATGTCCGCCGCCGCCGCCGAGTTCGGCCGTCCGGACGCGGACGATCTGTTGGTCGGCATGGTGCACGAGGCGATCGCGGCGCGCAGGGCGTAGCCGAGGGACGGGAGTTGGGGAGCGTGGCCGGAGTAACCACCGCGGAACGCGGCGGAGACCGCCGTCAGTCGGATTCCGGTCCGCCCCCGACCGGTCCCGAGGGGCGCCGCCCCCGCTGGCTGCCCAGGCCCTGGGTGCTGCTGCTCGGCGCGGGGCTGCTCGTCGGTCTGGGCGGCTTCGGTGCCTGGGCGCTGTACGGCTCCGACTGGCTGCGCGTCGATCGGGTCTCGGTGAACTGGACGGAGGGCCCACGGGAGTTGACGGAGGAGCAGATCCTCACCGCCGCCGCGGTCCCGGTCGGCTCCCCGATGGCCTCGCTGGACAAGGGGGCCGTCAGCGAGCGGCTGCTGGCCGCCCTGCCCAGGCTGGACACGGTGCGGGTGGTGCGGGCCTGGCCGGACGGCGTCTCGCTCAAGGTGGTCGAGCGCGAGCCCGTCCTCCAACAGCCGACGGCGGACGGCTTCGCCGAAGTGGACGACGACGGCGTCGCGTTCGCCGAGAGCGCCGAGGCGCTCTCCGGAGTGCCCCTGCTGGAGCTGGAGGTGGCGGACAGTCCGAGCTGGCGTCGGTTCGGGGAGGACCGGGTCAGGGCCGAGGCGGCCTCGGTGCTGCCCGCGTTGCCCGAGTCGGTCCGCTCCGATCTGGAGGTCCTGCGGGTCGCCTCCTACGACTCCATCACCCTGGAGTTGTCCGGCGACCGCACCGTGCGGTGGGGGAGCGCGGAGGACTCCGAGGCCAAGGCGGCGGCGCTGGAGACGGTCCTCAACGTGGCGGGCGACGCCCGACACTTCGACGTCCAGGCCCCCAGCGTGCCCGCTGTGGCGGGTGGTTGACCGGGTGCCACATCGGCGCAGGCCACACCCTGGTTGACTGACCCGGAGCGTGATCACATAGGGTGAAAAGAAAAACAGGAGGTTCGGCGTGTTCGTTGAACGCGCACCACTTATCGACTTAGTGTCCGTTCCTAGGAATCCAAGGAACGACAGGCACAGGTAACCCTAAACTTGAGCGATAGGGTTCGGGGCGGCTTATCCATCCGTCCCATCGGCATCAGTCGGCGCGCTGCGGCTTCACGCGGAGCGGCGACACGTAAATCGAGGCGAGAGGCCTTCGACGTGGCAGCACCGCAGAACTACCTCGCAGTCATCAAGGTCGTCGGTATCGGCGGCGGTGGCGTCAACGCCATCAACCGGATGATCGAGGTCGGTCTCAAGGGCGTCGAGTTCATCGCGATCAACACCGATGCTCAGGCGCTGCTGATGAGCGACGCCGACGTCAAGCTGGACGTCGGGCGCGAACTGACCAGGGGGTTGGGCGCCGGCGCCAACCCCGAGGTGGGACGCAAGGCTGCCGAGGACCACCGCGAGGAGATCGAGGAGGTCCTCAAGGGGGCCGACATGGTCTTCGTCACCGCGGGCGAGGGCGGCGGCACGGGCACGGGGGGCGCCCCGGTCGTGGCGAACATCGCGCGCTCGCTTGGCGCGCTGACCATCGGCGTCGTCACCCGCCCGTTCACCTTCGAGGGCCGCCGCCGTGCCAACCAGGCGGAGGACGGCATCGCCAGCCTCCGCGACGAGGTCGACACCCTGATCGTCATCCCCAACGACCGTCTGCTGTCGATCTCCGACCGCCAGGTGAGCGTCCTCGACGCCTTCAAGTCGGCGGACCAGGTGCTGCTCTCCGGTGTGCAGGGCATCACGGACCTGATCACCACCCCGGGCCTGATCAACCTCGACTTCGCCGACGTCAAGTCCGTGATGTCCGAGGCGGGTTCGGCGCTGATGGGCATCGGCTCCGCACGCGGGGACGACCGGGCGGTGGCGGCGGCCGAGATGGCGATCTCCTCCCCGCTGCTGGAGGCGTCCATCGACGGTGCCAGGGGCGTGCTGCTCTCCATCTCCGGCGGCTCCGACCTCGGCCTCTTCGAGATCAACGAGGCGGCCCAGCTGGTCAGCGAGGCGGCGCACCCCGAGGCCAACATCATCTTCGGTGCCGTCATCGACGACGCGCTGGGCGACGAGGTGCGGGTCACCGTGATCGCCGCGGGCTTCGACGGTGGCCAGCCGCCCTCCCGCAACCGGGACAAGGGGCTCGGTGCCTATGGCGGCAAGGAGGAGTCCGCCGGGCTCGGCGCCGAGCGCGCGGCCGAGCCGGAGCCGGAGCGCCCCTCGTTCGGCAGCCTGGGCACCCTCTCGGGCCGGGAGCCCGCCTCGCTGTCCGACCGGGAGAGCGACGCGGGGCACGACTCGTCCGCCGAGTCCTCCCGTGACCAGGCGAAGACCCCTCCGCAGGTTCCCTCGGCCCGCCCCTACGAGGGTGGTCAGGTCGAAGAACTCGATGTGCCCGACTTCCTGAAGTGATAACCCGACAGAGCACCGCGAGCGGCGCGCACTACGCCTTCACCGATCTTCGAGGCGGAGTGAGCGCCGCTCCGTATGCCACCGCGAACCTGGGCGACGCGGTGGGGGACGACCCGGCGGCGGTCGCCGCCAACCGGGAGCGCGCCGCCCACGCCCTGGGCCTCGTCCCGGCCGATGTGCGCTGGATGCGGCAGGTCCACGGGGGCGAGGTCGCCCTCGCCGACGAGCTCGCCCCCGGGGGGCCGCTGCCCGAGGTCGACGCCCTGGTCACCGCCAGCCGTGGGGTGGCGCTCGCCGTGTTGACGGCGGACTGCACCCCCGTGCTGCTCGCCGATCCGGTCGCCGGCGTCGCCGGCGCTGCGCACGCCGGGCGGCCCGGGCTGCTGGCCGGCGTCGTCCCGGCGACGGTCAAGGCGATGCGCGCGCTGGGCGCGCGCCCCGAGTGCATCGTGGCCCGCACCGGCCCGGCCATCTGCGGGCGGTGCTACGAGGTCCCCGACGAACTGCGGCGCCTGGCCGAGGAGACCGCCCCCGGCAGTGGCGCCACCACGAGCTGGAACACCCCGGCCATCGACATCCCGGCGGGGGTCGGCCGGCAGCTGGCGGACGAGGGCGTCACCGATATCGCCTTCTCCCCGGTCTGCACCCGGGAGTCCGCCGACCACTTCTCCTACCGCCGCGCGTCAACCACCGGACGGCAGGCCAGCTATGTGTGGGTGGCGCGATGACGGATTCGGGGGCGCGCGAGGCCGAGTTGGCCACCAATCTCGCCCGTGTGGAGCAGCGCGTCACTCGTGCGTGTGCGGCTGCGGGGCGCGCGCGGTCCGAGGTGACCCTGGTGGTGGTGAGCAAGACCTATCCGGCCGAGGACGTCAGGTTGCTGGCCGGTCTCGGGGTGCGGGAATTCGCCGAGAACCGCGACCAGGAGGCCGCGGAAAAAGCAGCCGCCTGCGCGGATCTGACGCTGCGATGGCACTTTGTGGGGCAGTTGCAGACAAATAAGACGCGTTCGGTCGTCGAGTATGCGGATTATGTGCATTCCGTGGACCGGATAAAGCTGGTCGACGCCCTCTCGGCAGCGGTGCGCCGACGCTCCCGCCCCTCGCTGAACTGTCTGATTCAGGTGGCTTTGGAAAAGGACTCCGGATGGGGCGAGGGCCGCGGGGGCGCCGCCCCCGAGGGGGTCGGCGAGCTGGCGGCGGCCGTCGCGGAGGCGCCGGGGCTGCGTCTCGCCGGCCTGATGACGGTGGCTCCGCTGAGCGGTCCCTACGCCAACTCCCCGTCGGCGGCCTTTGCTCGGCTGATAGAAATCTCCAGGGACCTGCGCGTGACCGCTCCTGCTGCCACCATGGTCTCTGCCGGTATGAGCGCCGATCTGGAGGAGGCGATCGGCGCGGGGGCGACACACGTACGCGTCGGGAGCGCGGTGCTCGGTGTGCGACCCACCCTCGGGTAACGTCGCCAAACGAGCGGCCAGAGTCGAAAATATGGTCATTCCCGATCAATTCGGGCGGATTGCGGATTAATGTGGATCTCCCCGGCCCAGTTGGCCGAAGCCGATCCACCACAGAGCGGAGGACGCAGCGATGGCTGGCGCGATGCGCAAGATGGCGGTCTACCTCGGCCTCGTGGAGGACGACGGCTACGACCGACCGGGGTACGGCCCCGATGACGAGTTCGAACCCGAGCCGGAGCCGGAGCGGAATCGGCGTCAACCGACGCACGAACCACCCGCCAGGGAGCGCGCGGAGGAGCCGGCGCGGGTGATGCACCCCCCGGCGCAACGGGAGACGGAGCCAACACCCGCCCCCGTGCTGACGGACAGCAGACGGCCCGGGAGGATCGCTCCCGTGTCTTCCATCACACCAGAACGCCAGAACGTGGAGAAGAGCGCGCCGGTGATCATGCCCAAGGTCGTGTCCGAGCGGGAGCCGTACCGGATCACGACACTCCACCCCAGGACCTACAACGAGGCCCGTACCATCGGGGAACACTTCCGCGAGGGTACCCCGGTGATCATGAACCTGACCGAGATGGACGACACCGACGCGAAGCGACTTGTCGATTTTGCGGCTGGTCTGGTCTTCGGTCTGCATGGCAGCATCGAGCGGGTGACACAGAAGGTGTTCCTCCTGTCGCCTGCTAACGTCGATGTAACGGCGGAGGACAAGGCCCGTATCGCTGAGGGCGGGTTCTTCAACCAGAGCTGACAGCAGGCGCTTCGGAAGAGCAGAGATGTGCCCCGGCCGACCGGTCGGGGATGGACCAGGGGAGAGGTACCAGCGGGATGGGCATCGTTCAACAAGTGCTGTTGATCGCCTTGTACTGCTTCCTGGCGTTGCTGCTCTTCCGTTTGGTGATGGACTGGGTGCAGATGTTCGCGCGCTCATGGCACCCCGGCAAGCCCATGATTGTCGCCCTGGAAGCCACCTACACTGTCACGGATCCGCCACTGAAGACGCTGCGGAAGGTCATCCCTCCACTGCGCTTCGGGGGTGTGGCGCTTGATCTGTCCTTCTTCGTGTTGATGATCATCGTCTACATCCTGATCAACGTCGTGGCCAGCCTGTGAACCAGTACGGTCTTGCCGATATGCCGACGAATTACGCTGAGGTGAAGAGATGCCGCTGAGCCCCGAGGACGTGCGGAACAAGCAGTTCACAACCGTCCGTCTGCGAGAAGGCTACGACGAGGACGAGGTCGACGCCTTCCTCGACGAGGTCGAGGCGGAGCTGACCCGGCTGCTGCGCGAGAACGAGGATCTGCGCGCCAAGCTGGCCGCGGCCACGCGAGCCGCCGCACAGAACCAACAGAACATGCGGAAACCCGAGCCGCAGGAGCAGCGCCCCGGCGGGCCGATGCCGGCCATATCGGGACCGCAACAGCCGCAGCAGCAACAGCAGATGGGCGGCCCACCGCAACTGCCGGCGGGCCCGGGTGGTCCTGGTCCGATGGGTGGTCCCGGTGGTCCCGGCCCGATGGGCGGCCCGGGTGGCCCCGGCGGTCCCGGCGGTCCCGGTCCCATGGGTGGACACGGCGGCCCCGGTCCGATGGGCGGCCCCGGCGGTCCCGGGCAGCAGCAACACCCGGGCGCCCCGGTCCCGATGGGCGGTCACGGCGGCCCGGGTGGTCCTGGTCCGATGGGTGGTCCCGGTGGTCCCGGCCCGATGGGCGGCCCGGGTGGCCCCGGCGGCCCTGGTCCGATGGGTGGCCACGGCGGCCCCGGCCAGATGCCCCAGCCGAGCGGTGGCAACGAGAGTGCCGCGCGCGTGCTGTCGCTGGCGCAGCAGACCGCCGACCAGGCGATCGCGGAGGCCCGTTCCGAGGCCAACAAGATCGTCGGTGAGGCGCGCAGCCGCGCCGAGGGCCTGGAGCGGGACGCCCGCGCCAAGGCCGACGCCCTGGAGCGGGACGCGCAGGAGAAGCACCGCGTGGCGATGGGCTCGTTGGAGTCGGCCCGCGCGACGCTGGAGCGCAAGGTCGAGGACCTGCGCGGCTTCGAGCGCGAGTACCGCACCCGGTTGAAGTCGTATCTGGAGAGCCAGCTGCGCCAGTTGGAGAGCCAGTCGGACGACTCGCTCGCGCCGCCGCGCTCGCCCGCCGCTCCCGCGCCCTCCCTGCCGCCGTCCCCGCAGCCCTCGTTGGCCTCCGCGGGTGCGCCGACGGGCGGTCCCGGCAACGGCACCCTCGGCGGGCACCAGTCGCTCGGCGGGAACCAGCAGATGGCCTCGCACGGCGGTGGGCACGTGGGGCATGGCTCGCACGGTGGTCCCGGCGGTCCCGGCGGCCCCCCCTCCTACGGCGGTCAGCAGCAGATGTCCCCGGCCATGACCCAGCCCATGGCTCCGGTCAGGCCGCAGGGTCCGCAGCCGATGCAGCAGGCGCCGTCGCCGATGCGTGGCTTCCTGATCGACGAGGACGACAACTGACGGTGGATCGCGCCGGCTGAGCCGGCGTCGACCGCCGGCACCGGCGGAAAAGGGGCGGGGCCCGGACGTGAAGTCCGGGCCCCGCCCCTTTGGGCGCTTCCTCGCGGGGCGCCCTCAGACGCGACGCAGCCGGAAGGTGGCGCCCAGCGTCTCCTCGCCGAACGGGGCGAGGTATGTGTCGTCCCCCTGGCCCTCGGCGAAGTCGGGCGCCAGCACCTCGCTGCTGATCAGCGCCTGGTGGTCGACGAGCGCCCGCGCCAGCTCCGGGTCCTCGGCCTGCCAGCGCACCGCGATCCGGTCGGCGACCTCAAGGCCGCTGTTCTTGCGCGCCTCCTGCACCAGCCGGATCACATCCCGCGCCAGCCCCGCTCGCCGCAACTCCGGGGTCACCTCCAGGTCGAGCGCCACCGTGGCACCGGTGTCGGAGGCCACCGACCAGCCCTCGCGCGGGGTCTCCGTGATGATCACCTCTTCCGGCGTCAGCGCCACGGTCTCGCCGTTCACCTCCACGGTGGCCGAGCCGACGCGCAGGGCGGCGGACAGCTCGGCCGCGTCCGCCTCGGCGATGGCCTTCGCCACCGGCTGGGTGCCTTTGCCGAAGCGACGGCCCAGGGCGCGGAAGTTGGCCTTGGCCGAGGTGTCGACGAGCGAGCCGCCCATCTCGGCCAGGCCACCGAGGGCCACCACGTTCAACTCCTCGGCGATCTGTTCCCGCAGGTCGTCGCCGAGCAGCTCGAAGCCCTGGGCGGCGACCAGCGCGCGGGACAGCGGCTGCCTGGTCTTCACGCCCGACTCGGCGCGGGTGGCCCGGCCCAGCTCCACCAACCTGCGCACCAGCAACATGTCACTGGAGAGGTCTGGTTCGACCAGCGAGAGGTCCGCCTCCGGCCAGGAGGACAGGTGCACCGAGTCGGCCGCCCCCGGGGTGACCGGGACCACCAGGTCCTGCCAGACGCGTTCCGTGATGAACGGGACCAGCGGGGCCATCAGCCGGGTGACCGTCTCCAGCACCTCGTGCAGGGTGCGCAGCGCCGCCGGGTCCGCCTGCCAGAAACGACGCCGGGAGCGGCGCACATACCAGTTGGAGAGATCGTCGACGAAGGTGGAGATCAGCTTGCCGGTGCGCTGGGTGTCGAAGTTCTCCATGGCCTCGGTGACCATCTTGACCAGCGCGTTCAGCTCGCTGAGCACCCAACGGTCCAACAGCGGCCGGTCGGCGGGGGCCGGGTCGCCCCGGCCGGGCGACCAGCCGGCGGTGCGGGCGTAGAGGGCCTGGAAGGCGACCGTGTTCCAGTAGGTGAGCAGCGTCTTGCGCACCACCTCCTGGATGGTGCCGTGCCCCACCCGGCGCGCGGCCCACGGGGAGCCGCCGGCCGCCATGAACCAGCGCACCGCGTCGGCGCCGTGCCGCTCCATCAGCGGGATGGGCTCCAGGATGTTGCCCAGGTGCTTGGACATCTTCCGGCCGTCCTCGGCCAGGATCAGCCCCAGGCAGACCACCGACTCGTAGGGCGACCGGTCGAAGACCAGGGTGCCGACGGCCATCAACGTGTAGAACCAGCCACGCGTCTGGTCGATGCCCTCGGAGATGTACTGCGCCGGGTAGTGCCGGTCGAACTGCTCGCGGTTGCGGTACGGGTACCCCCACTGCGCGAACGGCATCGCGCCGGAGTCGTACCAGCCGTCGATCACCTCCGGCACCCGCCGCGCCGTCTGCCCACAGCTCTCGTCCGGGCAGTCGAAGGTGACCGCGTCGACGAAGGGGCGGTGCGGATCGAGCTCGGACTGGTCGACCCCGGTCAGCTCGGTCAGCTCGGCGCGCGATCCCACACAGGTGAGATGGCCGTCCGGGCAGGTCCAGATGGGCAGCGGCGTGCCCCAGTAACGGTTGCGGGAGAGCGCCCAGTCCACGTTGTTGCTGAGCCAGTCGCCGTAGCGACCGTGTTTGACCGACTCCGGATACCAGTTGGTGCGCTCGTTCTCGCGGAGCAACTGCTCCCTGATCCGGGTGGTGCGGATGTACCACGACGGCTGTGCGTAGTACAGCAGCGGGGTGTGGCAGCGCCAGCAGTGCGGGTAGCTGTGCTCGTACGCCACATGCGCGAAGAGCAGGCCGCGCGCCGCCAGGTCGGCGGTCAGCGCCTCGTCGGCCTTCTTGAAGAACTGGCCGCCGATCAGGCCGAGCCCCTCCTCGAAGGTGCCGTCGGAGCGGACCGGGTTGAGCACCGGCAGGCCGTAGCGCCGGCAGGTGAGCAGGTCGTCCTCGCCGAAGGCGGGCGACTGGTGCACCAGGCCCGTGCCGTCCTCGGTGGTGACGTAGTCGGCGGTCACCACGTAGTGCGCCTCCGCGCCGCCGAAGTCCAGCAGCTCGAACGGGCGTTGGTAGCCCCAGCGCTCCATCTCGGCGCCGCTGAAGGACTCGCCCGTCGGCTCCCAGCCCTCGCCGAGGGCCTTCCCGACCAGCGCCTCGGCGACGACCAGGCGCTCCTCGCCGTCGGTCGCCACCACATAGGTCACCTCGGGGTGCGCGGCGACGGCCGTGTTGGAGACCAACGTCCACGGCGTGGTGGTCCACACCAGCAGCGCCGCCCGACCGGCCAGCGGGCCCGAGGTGAGCGGGAGACGGACGAAGACGGACGGGTCGACGACCGTCTCGTAGCCCTGGGCCAGCTCGTGGTCCGAGAGGCCCGTCTCACAGCGGGGGCACCAGGGCGCCACCCGGTGGTCCTGGGCGAGCAGCCCCTTCTCGAAGATCTGCTTGAGCGACCACCACACCGACTCGATGTACTCGGGATCCATCGTGCGGTAGGCGCCCGGCAGGTCCACCCAGTACCCCATGCGGGTGGTGAGCTCCTGGAACACGTCGGTGTGGCGGGTCACCGACTCGCGGCATCGGGCGTTGAACTCCGCGATGCCGTACGCCTCGATGTCCTGCTTGCCCGTGAAGCCGAGCTCCTTCTCCACGGCCAGCTCGACCGGCAGGCCGTGGCAGTCCCAGCCGGCCTTGCGGGTGACATGGAAGCCGCGCATGGTCCGGTAGCGGGGAAAGACGTCCTTGAAGACCCGGGCCTCGATGTGATGGGTGCCGGGTCGGCCGTTGGCGGTGGGCGGCCCCTCGTAGAACACCCACTCGGGGCGCCCCTCGGACTGCTCCAGGCTGCGAGCGAACGTCTTGTCCCGCTCCCAGAGGTCGAGCACCTCGTGTTCGAGGGCTGGCAACTCCACCTGGGGTGGTACAGGGCGGTACTGCGTCATCGAGATCGTCCTCCGGCGGGACACACTGCGTTCTCCGTCCGGAGGGACGAGAGCGTCGTCGCTCCCGCGGTACCACCCTCCTTGGCCGGGGCGATGGCTCGCCTCGACCCTCTCTTCGGCCGCGATGCCGGATCTACTCACCCGCGTCGGGCTTTCCACCGGCGGCTCCGGGGTGATCTTCGCGCCGCGCTGACCCCCGGGCTCACACCGTCCCCGGGTCGCTCCTGGCCGCTCGACGACGCTACTCGTCCCCATCCGCGCCTCTCGCTGCGGCCAAGTGTACGGGGCCCGAAGGACCGTCGTTGACCGGTTATCCGGGGGGCCGGGCGGGGCACAACGGTGATGCGGAACGGCGTGCCCCCGTCGCCGCACGCCGTGGTCGACTTATCGTTCCGGTCACGATGTGCCAGCACGATCACACTATGTGATGGGGACGCGTCCTGGACGCTGGGCCCCCGGCAGACAGGAGCCAGGAAGTGGCAACCAAGAAGACCACGAGGGAAGAGCCGGATACCGGAGCGCAGCCGACGGGCACGATGGCCCCGGCGCCCCCGGGCGACCTCGCCGTCCGCGCGGGCGAGGACCCCTGGACCCCGGAGGAGGTGGCCGAGGCCCGCGCGGGGTTGGCCGCCGAGGCCGACCGGCTCCGCGAGGAGATCAGCGCCGCCGAGGAGGCACTCACCGGCCTGATGCGGGACTCGGGCGACGGCGCCGGCGACGACCAGGCCGACACCGGCTCCAAGAACGCCACCCGCGAGCACGAGATGGCGCTGGCCACCAACAACCGCGAGATGCTCTACCAGACCGAACGCGCCCTGGGCCGCATCGAGGCCGGTACCTACGGCCTCTGCGAGAACTGCGGCAACCCGATCGGCAAGGCCAGGATGCAGGTCTTCCCCCGCGCGACCCTCTGCGTGGACTGCAAGCAACGACAGGAACGCCGTTTCTGACGGGTTTCCGACGCTCGTACGGTCGTGTCGTACCCTCGTTGCGTGAGCGAGGCGGAGCGAACCATCGAGACACCCGACGATCCGGAGAAACCCTCCCAGGAGCCCGGAGGCGTTGTGCCCGACGACGGTGACGAGCCCGCCGCTCCACGGGGCAAGCGGCGGGTCGGGGTGCTGGCCGCCGTCGCCGTGGTCGCCTACCTCTTCGATCTGGCCACCAAGATCTGGACGGTCGAGTACCTGGAGAACCCCAACCCGAACCGCACGGTCGAGGTCTTCGGGGAGTGGCTGCGCTTCGACGCGGTCCGCAACTCGGGCGCCGCGTTCGGGATCGGCGAGGCGTACACCGTCGTCTTCACCTGCGTCGCCGCCACCGTCATCGTGGTGATCATCCGGCTCGCCCGCAAGCTGTACAGCGCCCCCTGGGCGGTCGCCCTCGGCCTGCTGCTCGGCGGCGCCATGGGCAACCTCACGGACCGGATGCTGCGTTCCCCCGGCGTCTTCGAGGGGCATGTGGTCGACTTCATCGCCCCCAAGCACTTCGCGGTGTTCAACCTGGCCGACTCGGCGGTCGTCTGCGGCGGCATCCTGATCGTGATCCTCTCCTTCCGGGGACTGGACCCCGATGGCACCGTGCACCGGGACTGACACCGTTTCGGGCATACTCGATCGGGTGAGCACCCTCCCCGAAACCCGAACCCTGCCCGTACCGGACGGACTGGAGGGGGAGCGGGTCGACGCGGCCCTCGCCAGAATGCTGGGCTTCTCCCGCACCAAGGCGGCGGAGCTGGCCGCCGCTGGGAAGGTCAGGCTGGACGGCGCCGAGGTCGGCAAGTCCGAGCGGGTGACCGGGGGTTCCTGGCTTGAGGTGGAGATGCCGGCGCCGCCGGCCCCGGTGCGGGTGGTCGCCGAGCCGGTCCCCGGCATGGCCATCGTCCACGACGACGAGGACATCGTCGTCGTCAGCAAACCCGTCGGTGTGGCCGCCCACCCCAGCCCCGGCTGGAAGGGCACCACCGTCATCGGGGGCCTGGCCGCCGCGGGGTTCCGCGTCGCCACCTCGGGAGCGGCCGAGCGACAGGGCATCGTGCACCGCCTCGACGTGGGCACCTCGGGGCTGATGGCGGTCGCCAAGTCCGAGCGCGCCTACAGCGATCTGAAGCGGCAGTTCCGGGAGCGGGTCGTGGACAAGCGCTACCACGCCGTCGCCCAGGGCCACCCCGACCCGCTCAGCGGCACCATCGACGCCCCCATCGGCCGCCATCCGACGGCCGACTACAAGTGGGCCGTGGTCGCCGAGGGCAAGCCGGCCGTGACCCACTACGACCTGGTCGAGGCGTTCCGCTCCGCCAGCCTGCTGGACATCAAGCTGGAGACCGGCCGCACCCACCAGATCCGGGTGCACATGGCCGCCCACCGGCACCCCTGCGTCGGCGACCTCACCTATGGCGCGGACCCCACCATCGCCAAGCGCCTGGGCCTCACCCGCCAGTGGCTGCACGCGGTGCGCCTCGGGTTCGAACACCCGGCGGACGGGCGATGGGTGGAGTTCGTCAGCGACTATCCGGACGACCTGCGGCACGCCCTGGACACCTTGCGCGCCGAGAGCGCGTAGGAAGAGGCGCGTGGACCAGCTGACCCTGCTCCTCGCCCTTCTCCTCGGCGCCGTGGTGCTGGTGCCGCTGGCGGAGCGCCTGAGCGTGCCCCCGCCCGTGCTGATGACCGTGTTCGGCGGGCTGCTGGCCGTGCTGCCCATGGTCCCCCGGGTGCAGATCCCACCCGAGTACATCCTTCCGCTGGTGCTCCCGCCCGTGCTCTACGCCGCCGTGCAACGCACCTCCTGGCGGCAGTTCGCCGCCAACATCCGGCCCATCCTGCTGCTCGCCGTGGCCCTGGTCTTCGTCACCACGGCGGCGGTGGCCGTGGTCGCCCAGTCCGTGGTGCCCGACATGCCGCTGGCGCCCGCCATCGCGCTCGGCGCGCTGGTGGCGCCGCCGGACCCGGTGGCCGCCACGGCGGTCGCCGGCAAGCTGGGCCTGCCCCGGCGGATGGTGTCGATCCTGGAGGGCGAGGGCCTCTTCAACGACGTCACCGCCATCACGCTCTACCACGTGGCCATCGCCGCCGCCGTGACCGGATCCTTCTCCGCGTTCGGCGCGGGCGGCGAACTGGTGCTCTCCGCCGTGGTCGCCATCCTGCTCGGCCTGGCCCTGGGCTGGTTGACCACCCGGGTCCTGACGCTGCTGGGCGAGGCCACCCTGCGCACCGGGCTGACCCTGCTCGCCCCGTTCGCCGCCTACGCGCTGGCGGAGGAGCTGCACGGCTCCGGCGTGCTCGCCGTCCTGGTCTCCGCGCTCTACCTGGGGGAACGGGCGGCCGACCCGGACGACGTCACCGGCCGGCTCACCGGCCAGAGCTTCTGGGGCGTGATAGACCTCCTGGTCACCGGCGTCGCCTTCGGGCTGATCGGCCTGGAGCTGAATGAGGTGCTGAGCGCCGCCACCGGGCGTTGGGGCGAACTGCTCCCGGCCGCCGGTCTGGTGCTGGTGACGGTGGTCGTCGTCCGGCTGCTGTGGCTGCTGCCGGCGGCCTGGCTGGCCAAGCGGCTGCACCACAGGGGCGATATCGACGAGGACATCCCGCTCAGCTGGCGGGAGACCGTGATCATGTGGTGGTCCGGGATGCGCGGCGTGGCCTCGGTCGCGCTGGCGCTGGCCGTTCCGCTCACGGTGGACGACGGCGGGACGTTCCCGGAGCGCGAGGCCGTCATCTTCATCGCCTTCGCCGTGGTGTTCGGCACCCTGCTGCTCCAGGGCCTGACCCTGCCGTGGCTGGCCACCCGCCTCGGCGTGCGCGGGGACAGCCGCGAGGAGGAGGCGCTGGAGCACGATCTCGCGGTGCGCGCGGCGAAGGCCGCGAAGGCGCGGCTGCGGGAGATCACCGCCGAGCGCGATCTCCCCGAGGACGTCACGGAGGCGCTGCTGCGGCGGGCCTACGACATCGGGATACGGATCTCCCCGCGCGTGGCGGAGGAGGACCGGCGCGAGCACGTCACCCAGAGGACCGAGCGGGTGCGGGAGATACAGCGCCTGCACGGCGAGTTGCTCTCCGCCGCCCGCGGGGCGGTGTTGAGCGCCCGCACCGAGCCGGGCACCGACCCCGAGGTCGTCGACCGCGTCCTCAACGGCCTCGACCGCCGGAGTCTCTGACCGGCGCGTCACGCCTCCGGCGGTCAGCCGCGGTCCCCGTCCCGGCCTTTTAGACGCCTGCGGCCGGGGCGGGGACCGCTCTGGGGTGGCTGTGGCGCCGGTGGGGCGGACTCCGTCGCGCCTCCGGCGGTGATCACGTGGCCCCGCGGACGGTCCGGCTCGCGGCCGGGTGCCCGGTGGACGGGACGGCCTGCGTGCCGCCGGTGGGCTGTCCCGGCCGGTGCGCGCTCGGCTTGTCTCGGGGCCGGGCCCTCCCAGCCGCCGGGCTGGGGAGTCCCCACCGGCACCCCAACCCCCCAACGAGTGGCCAGGGCCAGCCCGGGCCCGGGCTACGGCTTGGTCGGGGGGAGGGTGGCGGGGGCGGTGGCGATGCGGGGGAGGGCGTAGGGGTGGGTGTCCCTGAGCCACGCGATCAGTTCCTCGCGGACGGCGCAGCGCAACGTCCAGACGTCGCTCGCGTCGCGCGCGGACATCGCGGCGCGCACCTCGATCGTCGAGGCGGTGGTGTCCGTGATCACCAGGCTCCAACTGCGGCCGTCCCAGTCCTTCCGGCCGAGCAGGAACCGCTGGAGGTGCTTGCGGAGTTCGGGGACGGGCGTGCTGTGGTCCAGCTGGAGGAAGACGGTGCCGGTGATCTCGTGGCCGCCGCGTGACCAGTTCTCGTAGGGCCGGCTGTTGAAGTAGGAGACCGGCATGGTCAGCCGTCGGTCGTCCCAGACGCGGACGGTCAGGAAGGCCAACGAGATCTCCTCGACGGTGCCCCACTCGCCCTCCACGACGACCGTGTCGCCGATCTTGACGGAGTCGCCGAAGGCCACCTGCAACCCGGCGAACAGATTGCCCAGCATGGACTGCGCGGCGACACCGGCGATGATGCCGATGACCCCGGCCGACGCCAGCATCGAGGTGCCCAGGGCCCGCAGGCTGGGGAAGACCAGCAGGATGGCCACGGCCGCGGCGACCACCGCCAGGACCGAGGTGACCACCCGCCGCAGCATCGCCAGTTGGGTGTGGAACTGGCGCACCCTGGCGTCGTCGTCGGTGCGGGCCGCGTAGCGGGTGAGCACGTTCTCGGCGAACGCCCCCGCCGCCCGGATGGCCAGCCAGGCCGCCGACGCGATGGTGACCGTGGCCAGCACGCTGTGCAGCACGTCGTTGCGGCTCAGCTCCAGGTCGAACACGTCATAGGTGATCTGCATCGCCGCCGAGGCCAGCAGCACCTGGAGCGGCAGCTGGCAGCGGCGCAGCAGGCCCCAGATGCGGGTGTCGCTGTCCCTGGCGTCGGCCATCCGCAGCATGCGGTCGATCAGCCAGCCTATGAGCAGGGTGAGCGTGATGGTGCCGCTGATGACCAGCAGCGGTCGCAACACGTCATCCATGTCCTTGTCTCAGCTCCTCGGGTCGGCAGGTCGCCAGGTCGTCGCCCGCAAGGCTAGCTGGCAGGATGGGTCTCTTCCGTTCCATGAGTACCGCAGTCCAAGGAAGGCGACCTCAGACCGTGACCGATGTCATGCTCTTCCACTCCGCCTACGGCCTCAGGCCCGCCGTGCGCGAAGCGGCCCAGCGGCTGCGAGCCGCCGGGCACCAGGTGTGGACGCCCGACCTCTTCGACGGCCGAACGGCCGAGACCGTCGAGGCCGGGATGGAGATCAAAGACGAGATCGGGCGGGACGAGCTGCTGCGGCGGTCGATCGCCGCCACCGCGCCGCACTCGGACGGTGGCCTGGTCTACGCCGGCTTCTCGATGGGGGGTTCGCTGGCGCAGACGGTGGCGCTCGGCGACGCCAAGGCGCGAGGGCTGCTGCTTCTGCACGGGACGGCGGACATCGCCGAGGACGCGGTCGCGGACGATCTGCCGGTGCAGCTGCATGTGGCCGACCCGGACCCGTTCGAGCCGCACGACTGGGTGAGCGCCTGGTATCTGCGGATGCGGCGCACCGGCGCCGACGTGGAGGTGTTCCGCTATCGCGGCGCCGGCCACCTCTACACCGACCCGGGGCTGGCCGACTTCGACGCCGGTTCGGCGGACGCCACCTGGCGCACCGCGCTGGCGTTCCTCCGGGAGCTGGGCTGACCCCCGAGAAGATCCAGACGACGTGCCCTAGTCGTCCTTGACGCAGTCGCCGCTTCCGTCGGGGGCGCAGATCAGGGCCAGGTCCGCGCTGTCCTGGCTGAGGTAGCGGCCGACGCACTCGTTGCGGGTGGTGAGGCCCAACTCGTTGCAACGGGCGACCGCCTGGTGGCCGTCGGCGAACGGGCCGGGCGAGTAGATCACCCAGTACCCGGGGTTCAGCGAGGCGTAGTCGTCGCTGCGCAGCACCTGCGCCTCCGGCGCGTTGGCGCGGACGGCGGCGAGCCGCTGGTCGCGGGTGTCCGTTCCGGTGCCGACCGGTTCGGAGAACAGCTGGGCCACCCAGCGGTCCGTCGGCTGGGACGGGTCGGGATCCGGCCCCTCCTCCGAGGGGTCGGGCTCCGTGTCGGTTCCGGACTCGTTGGGCGATGGCGGCTCGGAGGCGTCCGGCCTGTCCGAGTCCTTGCTCGTGTCCCCGCTCTCGCCGTTGTCGCCGTCGCCGTCGGTGCCTTCGTTCTCGTCCTCGTCCTCGGCCGGCGGCGCCGTGGGGACGTCTCCGTCGGCGCCTGTCGACGGCTCGTCGTCGCGCAGCAGCACCCAGCCGGTGGGGACCGCGGCCAGCAGCAGCGCGCCGGCGATCAGGGCCGCGATCAGCGGTCCGCGCCGGCGGGACCCGGTGGGCCGCTGATCGGCCGTGGAGGCGGGAGTCGGCGGGGTGGCGGTCGGGGTCGGCGTCGGTGTCGGGGGTGGCACGGCGGGCGCCGTGGGCGACCACGGGATGTTCGGTGGAATGGGAGGGGGCGCGGCCTCCGGGGCGTCGGCGAGGCGGGTGGCCTCCACCAGCATCGCGTCCAGCGTGGCGGCGTCGGGGCGGGTCGCCGGATCCCGTGTCAGCAGCGCCTGGAGCACCCCGGCGAGCGGGCCCGAGCGGACCGGCGGCGGTATCGGGTCCTCCAGCACGGCGGTCAGCGTGTTGAGCGTGTTCGCCCGGCGCAGCGGGCTGTGGCCCTCGGTCAGCACATAGAGCGTGATGCCCAGCGACCAGAAGTCGGCCGACGGGTGGTCGGGCGCGCTGCGGACCCGTTCGGGCGCCAGATACTCGGGGGAGCCGATCACCCCGCCGGTCGCCGTGAGGGAGGCGGTGTCGGAGACCGCGGCGATGCCGAAGTCGGTCAGGACGGCCGAACCGTCCTCGCGCAGCAGCACGTTGGCCGGCTTGACGTCCCGGTGGTGGATGCCGGCGGCGTGCGCGGCGCTGAGCGCGGCCAGGATGTCGCGCCCCCAGCGGACGGCGTCGGCCACCGGCACCGGGCCGCGCCGGGCGAGGGTGTGCAGGGACTCCCCGGGGAGCAGCTCCATCACCAGCCAGGGGTGCGGCGCCACATCCACGATGTGGTAGATCCTGACCACGTGGGGGTGGTTGAGCCGGGCCAGGGCGCGCGCCTCGCGCAGCACCCGTTCCCTGAGCACCTCGGGCGGCGGCACCTGCTCGGCGCCCTCGGGCGGGCGGACCTCCTTGAGGGCGACCTCGCGGTGCAGCGCCAGGTCCTTCGCGCACCAGACGGTGCCCATCCCCCCGTGCCCGAGCCGCCGCAGCAGCTCGAAGCGACCGTCCACGATCTGTCCGCGTTCCGCCCCTGCCATGATGCCCAAGGGTATGGCACGGGAACGGGCGGGCGACCAGGGGTGGTTCGCCCGCCCGTCCCGGTGGGTCCGACTACTCGGTCTCCTCCTCGGCGTCCGCGTCCGCGTCGGCGTCGGCGTCGGCGTCCGCTTCGGCCTCGCCGCCGTCGGTCAGCGTGGTCTGGAGCATCGCGTCCCACGCCTCGGGGGTGCGGGGGGCCTCGACGACGGTGCCGTTGACCTTGACGGTCGGGGTGCCCTCGACGTCCGGGTCGGCCTGGAACTTGTCCGACATCTGGAGCGCCCAGGCGGCGAAGGTGCTGTCGTTGACGGCCGCCTCGAAGTCGGCGTTGCCCTCCAGCTCGGGGACGTTCTGCGCCAGCTCGATCAGCCTGGCGTCGTCGCCGAACTCGTCGGTCTGCTCCGTCGGGTGGTTCTCCACCGTGTACAGCTGCTGGTGGAGGCCCTGGAAGGCCTCGGGGCTCACGTCGAGCGCGGCGCCGAGGGCGGCCACCGCGTTGCGCGAGCCACTGCCGCCGAGGCGGTCGTCCAGGAAGGTGCCGAAGACGAACTCGACGTTGTAGAGGCCCTCCTCGACGTCCTGGTGGATCGTTTCGCCCACGCCCTGCTCGAAGTTGGCGCAGGACGGGCAGCGGGGGTCCTCGTAGAGGGTGATGGTGTTGACCGCGTCCGGGTCGCCGATCAGCACGGTGAGGCCGTCCTCGCCGCTGGCGTTGGCGGGCGCGTCGGTCGCGTACTCGACCTCACCCGGCTCGCCGTCGTCCAGCTGGCCGCGGACCGCGCCCCAGTCGGTCGAGTCCTCGCCGCTGCTGCTGTCCATGTTGGCGACGGCCACGCCTATGCCGGCGGCTATCGCCAGAATGGCCACCACCGAGCCGCCGACGGTTAGTTGCCGACGGACCTTGTCCTTCCTCTTCTGCTTCTGACGCTCGGCGAGGAGCCGCTCACGCGCGGCGCGCTTGGCCTCTTGGGAGTTGCGCTTGCTCATGGGGTGTTGATCTCCGTGTCTGGGTGGGGGCCGGGTCCGGCTGTTCCCACGGGGGTGCCGACTGGACGGGCGGGGCCGGTCCGCTCAGGACAGGCCGGTGGCCGGGACCGGCGGCCCCCGGCGGAGCACCGAGTGGGTCAGCGTCGGCGTGGTCGGCCGGGCCGGCTGACGGCGGACGGCCGCGGGGGCCGCCGGCTCGTCCACGGTCACCCGGTGTGCGGCGACGGCGATCAGCAGGGGCCGGAAGGTGGCGGCGCCGGCCGCGCGCAGCAGCCTGGCCACCGCGCGCTCGCCGCCGCGCAGCCAGCCGGCGGCGATCAGGCCGACGGCGATATGCGCGGCCAGCAGCAGCCAGGGACCGGCGGCGTGGCCGGCGGGCTCGGCCAGCGGCTCCTGGCCGGCGACCAGCCGGGCCAGCGGGGTGCCGAAGTCGCCTCCGGCACAGACCAGATCGACGCCGAAGAGCCGCAGCGGACCGACGGGCTGTCCCTGGCCCAGGCCGTAGCAGGCGTTCTGGCCGACGGTGAAGACGGCGTCGGCCGCCAGCTGGAGCGGGATCAGCAGCGCCGCGATGGCGGCGAAGCCGCGCTCCCGCTCGCCGGCGAGGGTCAGGGCGAGGATGAACACGCCCAACGTGACCATGATCACGGCCGGGGTCGGCAGCGGTTGGCCGGAGAGCAGGACATGGGCACCGGTGGAGAGCGTGACGCAGAGCGCGGCGAAGATCGCCGCGCGCAGCACGCGTATACCGGAAGTGGAGTCGCCCATCGAGCCGAGTGTGCCATGAGCGGCCGGGAGAGGGTACGGGCCGGTATCGATCCGGAACGTGGAGGCCCGGTGGCCGTGGGTGGTCGGCGGTGGGTTCCGGCCGGTTTCCGTCGGGGTCCGCGGACCTCGGCTGACCTCGGGAGTTACCCGATGCACCCACTGTGACCTGCGGAAACGCCCGGACGGTTGGAGCGGGGGAGGACGCGGTCAAGCCGTGGGACCAGAGGTAGGGTCGGTGTTCTGGCGCGCGCCCCTTTCGTGGGCGGTCCGCCCCTTCGACCCTGCCCCTGCTGCGGAAGGCCCGTGGAGTGACCCAGCCCTTCACCCACCTGCACGTTCACACCCAGTACTCGCTGCTGGACGGTGCGGCGCGGCTCAAGGACATGTTCCGGGCCTGCCAGGAGATGGGCATGTCGCATATCGCCGTGACCGACCACGGCAACCTGCACGGCGCCTACGACTTCTTCCAGCAGGCGAGGGCCGCCGACATCACGCCGATCATCGGCATCGAGGCCTATGTGGCGCCGGAGTCGCGGCGGCACAAGCGCCGGGTGCAGTGGGGCCAGCCACACCAGAAGCGGGACGACGTCTCCGGCTCCGGCGGTTACACCCACAAGACCATCTGGGCGGCCAACAGCACCGGGCTGCACAACCTCTTCCGGCTCTCCTCGGACGCCTACACCGAGGGCTACTTCGTGAAGTGGCCCCGGATGGACCGGGAGACGATCTCGCAGCACTCGGAGGGGCTGATCGCCTCCACGGGCTGCCCGTCGGGCGAGTTGCAGACCCGGCTCCGGCTGGGCCAGTACGAGGAGGCGCGCAAGGCCGCGGGCGAGTACCAGGAGATCTTCGGCAAGGACCGGTACTTCCTCGAACTGATGGACCACGGCCTGTCGATCGAGAGCCGGGTGCGCGAGGACCTGCTGCGGATCGGCCGGGAGGTGGGCATCCCGCCCCTGGTCACCAACGACTCGCACTACACGTACGCCCATGAGTCGGACGCGCACGACGCGCTGCTCTGCGTCCAGACCGGCAAGAACCTCTCCGATCCTGATCGTTTCCGCTTCGACGGGTCCGGTTACTTCCTGAAGTCGCCCGCCGAGATGTATGCGATCGACTCCTCCGACGCCTGGCAGGAGGGCTGCGCCAACACCCGGCTGGTCGCCGAACAGGTCGACATCAGCGGTTGGTTCGAGTCCCGCGACCTGATGCCCAAGTTCGATGTGCCCGAGGGCTACACCGAGGTCACCTGGTTCCAGGAGGAGGTCAAGCGCGGCATGGCCCGCCGCTACCCGGGCGGGGTGCCGGAGGACCGGCAGCGGCAGGCCGAGTACGAGATGGGCGTCATCATCCAGATGGGGTTCCCCGGGTACTTCCTGGTGGTCGCCGACTTCATCATGTGGGCCAAGGAGCAGGGCATCGCGGTGGGCCCCGGCCGGGGGTCGGCGGCCGGCTCGCTGGTCTCCTACGCCATGGGCATCACCGACCTCGACCCCATCGAACACGGCCTGATCTTCGAGCGGTTCCTCAACCCCGAGCGCGTCTCGATGCCCGACGTCGACATCGACTTCGACGAGCGTCGGCGCGGTGAGGTGATCCGCTACGTCACCGACAAGTACGGGGCCGACAAGGTCTCGATGATCGGCACCTACGGCACCATCAAGGCGAAGGCGGCCATCAAGGACGCCTCCCGGGTGCTCGGCTACCCGTACGCGATGGGCGACCGGATCACCAAGGCGATGCCGGCCGACGTGCTGGGCAAGGGCATCCCGCTCTCCGGCATCACCGACAAGGACCACCCCCGCTACAGCGAGGCGGGCGAGGTCAGGTCGATGTACGAGAACGAGCCGGACGTCAAGAAGGTGATCGACACCGCCAAGGGCCTGGAGGGCCTGGTCCGGCAGATGGGCATGCACGCCGCCGGCGTGATCATGTCCAGCGAGCGGCTGGTGGACCATGTCCCGCTGTTCGCGCCGAAGAACGACGGTGTGGTCGTCACGCAGTGGGACTATCCCACCTGTGAGTCCCTCGGCCTGCTGAAGATGGACTTCCTCGGCCTGCGCAACCTGACGATCATGGATGACGCGGTCAAGCTCATCAAGCAGAACAAGGGCGTCGAGATCAAGCTCCTCGACATGACGCTGGACGACCCCAAGACCTTCGAACTCCTGGGCAGGGGCGACACCCTGGGCGTCTTCCAGTTCGACGGCGGCCCCATGCGGTCGCTGCTGCGCATGATGAAGCCGACCAACTTCGAGGACATCTCCGCCGTCGGCGCCCTGTACCGCCCGGGGCCGATGGGCATGAACTCGCATATCAACTACGCGCTGCGCAAGAACGGCCAGCAGGAGAGCACCCCGATCCACAAGGAGCTGGAGGAGCCGCTGCGCGAGGTGCTCGACATCACCTACGGCCTGATCGTCTACCAGGAGCAGGTGCAGAAGGCCGCCCAGGTGCTCGCCGGCTACTCGCTCGGACAGGCGGACCTGCTCCGCCGGGCCATGGGCAAGAAGAAGAAGGAGATCCTCGACAAGGAGTTCGTCCCCTTCCAGAGCGGTATGCGGGAGAACGGCTACTCCGACGAGGCGATCCAGGCCGTCTGGGACGTGCTGGTGCCGTTCTCCGGCTACGCGTTCAACAAGGCGCACTCCTCGGCGTACGGCCTGGTCACGTACTGGACGGCCTATCTCAAGGCGAACTATCCGGCCGAGTACATGGCGGCCGTGCTCACCTCGGTGCGGGACGACAAGGACAAGTCCGCCGTCTACCTCAACGAGTGCCGCCGGATGGGCATCCGGGTGCTGCCGCCCGACGTCAACGAGTCCGAGGCGCACTTCACCCCGCGCGGGGACGACGTGATCGTCTTCGGCCTCACCGCCGTGCGCAACGTCGGGCAGAACGTGGTGGACTCCGTGGTCGCCACCCGGAAGGGCAAGGGAAAGTACAGCTCCTTTCCGGACTTCCTGGACAAGGTCGAGGCGGTGGTCTGCAACAAGCGGACGGTGGAGTCGCTGATCAAGGCGGGCGCCTTCGACGCGCTCCAGCACACCCGCAAGGGGCTCACCCAGCACTTCGAGTCGATGATCGACAACGTGGTGCAGGTCAAGCGCAAGGAGGCCGAGGGGCAGTTCGACCTCTTCGGTGGCATGGGCGACGCCGAGGAGCAGCGGGACGGGCCGGGGTTCGGCATGGACGTGGTCTTCTCCGAGGAGGAATGGGAGAAGACCTATCTGCTGGCCCAGGAACGAGAAATGCTCGGTCTTTATGTTTCCGATCACCCGTTGTTCGGTATTGAGCACGTTCTGGACGAAAAAGCCGATGCCGCCATCTCCGCGCTCACCGGCGGGGATTACTCGGATGGCTCGATCGTGACCATTGGCGGCATCATCTCGGGGCTTCAGCGCAAGATGACCAAGCAGGGGAACGCCTGGGCCATCGCCACCGTCGAGGACCTGGCCGGATCCATCGACTGCATGTTCTTCCCCGCCTCCTACCAGCTGGTCTCCACCCAGCTCGTCGAGGACGTGGTGGTGTTCGTCAAGGGGCGTCTCGACAAGCGCGAGGACGTGCCGAGGCTGGTGGCCATGGAGCTGATGGTCCCCGACCTGAGCGAGGCGTCGGCCAACGCGCCTGTCACCATCACCATCCCCACCGTCAAGGTCACCCCGCCGCTGGTGGAGCGGCTCGGCGAGGTGCTCGGCCAGCACCGGGGCGCGACCGAGGTGCGCGTCAAGCTCCAGGGCAGCCGCACCACCACGGTCCTCCGCCTCGACCGGCACCGGGTGCAGGCCGATCCCGCGCTCTTCGGCGATCTGAAGGCGCTGCTCGGACCCTCCTGCCTGGCGGGCTGAGCCCCGCCCGCCGGGCAAATATGCCACTCACCTGTTGGGTGGAAGATGGCGGTGGCTTTACCGATACGGGAACATTCGAGGTCTACCTTCGAAAGCGGAGAGAGGAAGTCACGGAGACCGGCGACGGGATTCCGTGGCGACTCTTGGGATAACCGTGGAAAAGGTGGGGCGCTGTGGAATCCCAGATGATCGAGAAAGCCGTGTTTCTGTTGCGGGAGGCGCACACGTCCGGGGAGGAGACGGTGCACGCGCTGGAGCGGTACTTCCCCGGATCGACCTACGAGGACCGCCTGCGCTGCACGCACGAGGCCGGGGACATCGTGCACCAGGGCAGGCCCCCGGTGGCGCGGGTGGCGTCCGAGGTGTCCGACGCCCGGTACTTCGCGGCGGCGCACGAACGGCACGCCTTCGGCAACTGACCCCCCTCGCCGGCGGGGACGCGCCGACGGGAACGCGCCGGCGGGAACGCGCCGGCGGGAACGCGCCGGCGGGCCCTCGCGGGGGTCGGCCGGCGCCTCGCTGCGCGGCGCCCCTGTGACTCCATGTAACGCTTTCCCCCTCGCCGCCCAAGTGTGGGTGTAAGGCAGGACGAGGACGGGAGAGCGCGCGTGCGCATCGTCACCCGAAGTCGCGGCGGCCCGAGGGCCGCCGCGCGTGACCCGAAGCTGTTCGAGGAGTTCTACCGCCGCCATGTGGAGGCGGTGAGCCGGTTCGTCGCCCGCCGGGTCGAGGATCCCCACACCGCCGCCGATCTGACCGCCGAGGTCTTCCTCGCGGTCATCGACTCGGGGCACACCTACCGCCCGCGCCTGGGCGACGAACGCGCCTGGCTCTTCGGGGTGGCGCGCAACGTCACCTCGGCGGAGCGCCGCCGCGTCGCCCGACAGCACGCGCTCAAGGACCGGATCGCCGGGCGCCGGCTGCTGGAGCCCGACGACATCACCCGCCTTGAGGAGCGGCTCGCCGCCGAGCGCCCGGGGCGCCGACTGCTCGCCGCCATGGTGGAGTTGCCCGAAGGCGAGCGTGCCGTTCTGGAGCTGGTCGCGGTGGATCAGCTCTCCGTCGCCGAGGCCGCCAAGGCGCTCGGCATCAGTCAGGTGGCCGCCAGGGTCCGGCTGCACCGGGCCAGGGGGAAGCTGCGGGCCCTGGTCGGCCCCCCTGAGGAAGTCCCGCCGCGCCGCGTCCAGCTCGCGAGGAGTGAGGCATGAGCAACTTCGAGGACCGTCTGTTGACCGAGCTGAAGCGGGAGGTCGCGCACGCGGCCGAGCATGCCGCCGCAGGGGCCGAGCCGGAGCCGGCGCGGCGCCCGGCCCGCGGCGTGCGCCGGGCGGGATGGGGGCTGGCCATGGCCGGCGCCGTGGCCGCCGCCCTGGTGCTGCTGCCTGGCGGCGGCGCCTCGCCCGCCTATGCGGTGGCGTCCGACGGCGCGGGCGGCATAGAGGTGCGGCTCTCCGACTGGCCGGACGGGGACGAGGAAATCGAGTCGTTCCTCGCCGAGTTGGCGGCGGCCGGGGTCACTCCGGTGCACGATCCGCCGGCCGGATACCAGTGCCGGCCGTTCCCCGATGGCGTGTTCTTCCGCTCCTGGCTTGGCAGTCACGACGAGACGTCGGCGTGGACGGAGGCGGACATGATCCAGGTCGGCGAGGCGCTGGGCGGGGCCATACTCGTGGAGCCCGAGGAGCCCCACACGGGCAGTTCGAGCGCCGCCTATTCCCGGAGCCCGGGGCGGGAGTTCCCCAGGGACGCCGTCTACCGGCTGTCGCCGGGCGACACCGTGGTGCTGGTGGACAAGCCCCAGTTCGGTGCCATCGCCTTTGTGGAGGGAGCCTGCGCGCCCCTGCCCGGCGCCGAGGAGTGATGTCGTCGTCGCCCCGGCCCACGGGCCGGGGCGACGACTCCGGGAGCGCTCTGCTCAGTTGTGACCGAACTTCCGCTCCCGCTTTCGGCCCCTGGACTCCTCGGTGGGCTCCTCGGCCCTGGCGGGCTCCCGGGGGCGCTCCGAACGGCCGGACTCGTCCGAGCGGTCGCGCTTCTTCTCCTTGGCCATGATCGCCTCCTGGCTGGGTGTTCCCCCACGGAAGTTGGCGCCGTCACCAGATTCACATGTGGCGCGATAGTTCGCATTCCGATCATGGGAACGCGGTTTGCCACGCCGAAGATCGCGTAGGACAGATAACGGCCGGCTCGTCGGGCAGACTCAGTGAAACGCTCGGCGAAGGGAAGGTGCCACGTGGACCGCTGCGTCGTGCTGGTTGATGCGGGCTACCTGCTGGGTGCCGCCGCCAGCCTGCTCGCCGGAGAGCCCGCGCGTCCCCGTATCACCGTGGACCACGCCAGACTCATCCAGGGCCTTCGCGACCGCGCCGAGGAGGACACCGGTTGCAGCCTGCTGCGGATCTACTGGTTCGACGGCGCCCCCGACCGCGTCCCGCAGCCGGAGCACCGCAGGCTCCGGGTGATGCCCCGAGTCACCGTCAGGCTCGGCGCGTTGACCCGCAGTGACGGCCGCTGGGCGCAGAAGGGCGTGGACGCGGCCATGCACGCCGAGTTGACGGAGCTGGCCCGCAACCGCGCCTGCGCCGACATCGTGCTGATCACCGGGGACGGCGATCTGCTGCCCGGCCTGATGTCGGCCAAGGAACACGGGGTCGCCGTCCATCTGTGGGCCGTGCAGGCCGCAGACGGCGACTACAACCAGTCCGAGGACCTGGTCGCCGAGGCCGACGAGCGCCGCGTGCTGGACCGCGCCTGGATCACCCGGGCGGTGCGGGTCAGCGAGCCGCAGTCCGCCGGCGGCATGGCGCGCCCCGATATCGCGGCCATCCTCTCCGCGCCGCTGCCGGAGAAGGCCACGGGCGCCGACTCCGCGTCCGCCGCCTGCGACCAGCCGGCCACACCGGCGATGCCCGCCGCGCCGAGCGCGCCCACGGTCCCGGTCAACGGCTCCTCCTCCGTCACCGCCTCGGTGCCCTACCAGCCGTCCCAGGAGGAGGAGCCCACGGCGCCGGCGGCCAAGGGGGTGCCGACCCCGAAGGATCTGGCCTCTCTGGGCCGCCCCGTCCCGCCGCCGCCCACCGCCACGCTGCGCTGGTCCTCGGACCGCGGCTGGGTGGAGCGCGGCCCGTCGGACGAGACGGCGGAGACGGCCGCGCTGCCCACCCTCGCGCAGCTGACCAGCGCCGAGCAGCGCTGGGCCGACCGCGAGGAGGACATCACCGCCGTCAGCGGGGACCCGTTCGAGGTGGGCCAGGTCTTCGCGCGCCGCTGGACGGAGCGCCTCGCCGGCGAGTCACCGCTGCGTCAGCTGTCCACCGAGTACCCGCGCATCCCCCACCGGATCGACGGCGAACTGCTCCGCTACGCCGCCAGGTTCGGCCTGCTCGCCCACAAGGACGACCAGATCGACGAGCAGGACAGATATGCCATCAGGGCCGGCTTCTGGCGCGAGGTGGACAGCCGTACCGGCGCCGAGCGCGCCCCGTCCTGACGCCGGCGGCCCGGCGCTGGCAGGGCCCGCCGTTCCGCGCTTCGTCGGCGCCACGTAGTCTCGTGGCCGTGGCCTCCTCCATCGGCCGGGCCGGGCCCCAGACCACGATGGCACCGCGCACTCCGGACTCCCCAGCGACCCCGCGCGCCGCGGTGACGGTGCGGGGCCTCACCAAGACGTATCGTTCCGGCCGCCGTGGCGGCGCGTCCGAGGCCGCCCGCCCCGCCAACGACGACATCACCCTGCGCGTGGCGCGCGGCGAGATCTTCGGCCTGCTCGGCCCCAACGGCGCCGGCAAGACCACCCTGGTGAAGCTGCTCACCGGGCTGCTGCGCCCCGACGCCGGCTCCGTCGCGCTCTTCGGCCACGACCTCGTCCGGCACCCCGAGCGGGCCGCCAGGCTGGTGGCCTACCTGGGGCAGGAGGCCACCGCGCTCGACGAGTTGACCGTGTCGCTCGCGGTCGGGACCACGGCCAGGCTGCGCGGCCTGAGCGCGTCGGCGGCGTGCGCCGAACGGGACGCGGTGCTGGACGAGCTCTCCCTCGGCGAGCTGGCCGACCGCCCGCTCAAGCGGCTCTCCGGCGGTCAGCGCCGGCTGGCGTGCCTGGCCGCCGCGCTGGTCGGCAGCCGCCCGCTGCTGGTGCTGGACGAGCCGACCACCAACATGGACCCGATGGCCCGCCGCGCGGTCTGGGCGGCGATCGACCGCCGCCGCGTCGAGCAGGGCACCACGGTGCTGCTGGTCACCCACAACGTGCTGGAGGCCGAGACGGTGCTGGACCGGGTCGCCGTGCTGGACGCGGGACGGGTGATCGCCTGCGACACCCCGAGCGGTCTGAAGACCCTGATCGACGTCCAGGTGCGGCTCGACCTCGTCTGGCGCGGCGAAGCGCCCCTCGGCGTGCCCCGGATCGCCGAGCTGCGCGCGGAGGCGACGGTCACCGGCCGCCGTTGGACGCTGCGGCTGCCGCCCGAGCGGGCCAGGGCCGTGGTCGCCACCGTCACCCAGGGCGAGGCGTTCGCCGCCCTGGACGACTTCACGCTCGCGACGCCCAGCCTGGAGGACGTCTATCTGGCGCTCGGCGGCCGGGGCGAGGGGCTGGTACGACAGTGACCCTGATCGAACAGGTGCGTGACCGGACGATGACCGAGGTCCCTGGGGAAGTCCCCCTCGCGCCGGCGGCCCGCTTCCTCCCGTCGCTGGCCGCCGTCTACCGGGCGCAGCTCTCCCGGACGCGGGTGGCCCGGGTGCCGCTGCTGTTCGTCGCCACCTTCCAGTCCATCGGGATCATGATCCTGATGCGCGGCGTGGTCGACGGGGGAGCGGGGGACGAGGCCAGGGCCGTGGTCGCCGGCTCGGCGGTGCTGGTGGTCGCGTTTGTCGCGCTCAACCAACTCGCCCAGTACTTCGGCCAGCTGCGGGCCACCGGGCTCGACCACTACGCGACCCTGCCGGTGCCGGCCGGCTCCGTGGTGCTCGGGGTCGCCGCCGCCTATGCCTCGTTCACGGTGCCTGGGGTGGTGGTGACGGCCGTCACCGGCGCGCTGCTCTACCAGCTGCCGCTGGGCGGCCTGTGGCTGCTGATCGCCGTGGTACCGCTCACCGGGGCGGCGCTGGCCGGGCTCGGCGCGGCCCTCGGCCTGCTGTCGCCCCGCCCCGAGCTGGCGACCCTCTGCGGCCAGCTGGGCATGTCGGCGGCGCTGCTCCTCGGCGTGCTGCCGGCCGCCCGGCTGCCCGAACCGCTGCGTTGGACGCGCGAGTTGCTGCCGTCCAGCTATGGCGTGGACGCGCTGGCCGAGATGTTCGGGCCGCGCCCGGACGCGGCGCTGATCATCGGCCACCTCGGCGTCTGCGCCGCCGTCGGCGTCGTCACGCTCGCCCTGGCCACGTGGGCCTACCGGCGTGCCGCGACCCGCTGACCAGCCGCCCCGATCAGCTGATCAGCCAAACGGTCGTCCCCACGGCCGAACAGGTGCCCGCACCTGGCAGGATGACGGGGTGGACTCTCCCCAGCCAGCACCGGATCCCCGCTCCGTCGCTTCGCCCCGGCCGGCCCACGACCCGTGGTCCCAGCCCGCCGACCCGCCGGCCGCCGGCCCCGACTGGGGGCGCGAGATACGTGCGGGGCTGCTGGTCGCCGCCCCTGTGGCGCTGGTGACCGGGGTGCTGCTCGGCGCGCTGTGGGCCTGGCGGGCGCCCAAGATCCCGCTGGTCCTGCGCGGCCAGGACGTGCTGCTGGCCAACTCCGAGGGACAGCAGGCGATCGCGGCGGACGGCGTCTTCCTGCTGCTGGCCCTGGGCGTGGGCGCGGTCGCCGGGGTGGTCACCTTCCTGCTGCGCCGAAGCGGCGGGGTCGCCGTCGTGCTCGGTCTCGCGCTGGGCGCCGGGGTTGGCGCCTGGCTGGCGTGGCAGCTGGGCATGTGGCTCGGCCCCACCGACGATGTCGCCGGCCGGGTCGCCGAGCTGGCCCAGAACGAGGTCTTCGACGCGCCCCTCGATCTCGGCGCCAGAAGCGTGCTGTTCGGGCTGCCCTTCGGCGCGCTCCTCACCCATCTGCTCTGCGTCGCCGGCTTCGGCCCCCGGGACCCGGCGCCGCGACCGGCCCAGACACCGCCGCGCTGGGACACCCCGGCGGGCCCGGCGGCCGGCTCCTGACCGATCCCGGCGGGCCGACGGCTCAGCGGGCGATGGACGCCACCCTGGCCGCCGTGAGGGCCGCCAGGTCCGCGGGTGCCAGCTCGATCTCAAGACCCCGGCGCCCGGCGGAGACCAGCACCGTGGGATGCGCGTCCGCCGAGGCGTCCAACACCGTGGGCAGCCGGCGGCGCTGGCCCAACGGCGAGATGCCGCCGAGCACATAGCCGGTGCCGCGCTCGGCCACCGCCGGATCCGCCAGGGCGGCCCGCTTGCCGCCGACCGCCGCGGCCAGCGCCTTCAGCGAGAGCGAGGCCGAGACGGGCACCAGCGCCACCGTGAGGGCCCCGTCCACCTCGGCCACCAGCGTCTTCAACACCCGCGCCGGATCGCTGCCGAGCGCCTCGGCCGCCTCCGCGCCGTAGGAGGGCGCCGCCGGATCGTGCGCGTAGCGGTGCACCGTGAACGGGACGCCGGCGCGGCTCGCCGCCACCGTCGCCGGGGTGCCGCCCGCGCCCCCCGCCCTGCCCTTCCGAGCCATCGCCCTCGCTCCCTCCGCCGTCTGGCACCGGTCAGTTGAGGCTGGTCGGCCTGATCGTGTACTCGGCGCCCGGCACCGAGGGCAGCTTGCTGATCAGCGCCGTCTCCTGCCGCAGCAGCCGCAGCTCCTCGGCGAGGCGGGTCGCGGTGTCGGCGGCCTGGAGCAGGCGCTGCTTGTCCGCGGTGTGCAGCATGGTCGCCGCGGCCACCAGATAGGAGACCACCGACGGGTCGTCGGGCAGCTCCTGGGCCGGGGCCAGGGTGCGCTCGTTGGCGCCGGCCAGCGCCTTCTGGTACTTCCGGAAGGCGCGGAGCACCCCCGACGCCAGCGCTCCCGCGCCCTCGCCCGCGTCCTCGTCGAGCGGCTCGATCTCGCCGGTCAGATAGGGGCCGCCGGCGTCGACCGAGAGCAGCCGGAACCTGGTGGTGCCGGTGGCCAGCACCTCGTAGCCGGTCACCTCCTCGTCGGCGGCCGTGGCGTCCTCCGCCTCCCCGGGGACCTGCCTGGCCCTGATGGTGGAGGCGTCGGCGACGCAGCCCACCTCGAAGAAGGAACGCATCGGGTCGTCGGCGAAGCCGGCGCCGGCGCCGGCCGGCGGCTCGGCGTCGTCCGGCAGGCCCAGGGCGCTGGGCGCCACCTCGTGCCCGTCCCTGATCGCGATCACACCAAACGGCCTGGGCTCGCCCTCCGGCAGGTCGAGGAGATCCCGCAGCAGCGCTCGGTATCTGGCCTCGAAGACGTTGAGCGGCAACACCAGCCCGGGAAACAGCACGGTATTGAGGGGAAACAGTGGCAGGCGGGTCGTCGTCACGACCGGCCAGCCTATCGGCTGGTACGCCCCGTCGGGACCGCATGGTGAAACGCGTCCCTGGCCTGTCGGACCCGTCTGCGAGACTGGCCCCGTGCTGAACCGAATCGATCTGCGCGCCGCCGCCTCGCCCGCCGAGGCCGTCGACCGCGCCCTGTTGCCCCGCGCCGAGCTGGACGTCGAGGCCGCCCTGGAGAAGGTGCGGCCCATCTGCGACGACGTACACCATCGCGGCACGGCGGCGCTGATCGACTACGCGCGGCGGTTCGACGGCGTGCGCATCGAGCGCACCCGAGTGCCGGCCGAGGCCCTCGCCAGGGCCCTGGCCGAGCTGGATCCCGCGGTGCGCTCGGCGCTTGAGGAGTCCATCCGCAGGGCCAGGCTGGTCCACCGGGAGCAGCGCCGCG
Organism: Streptomyces profundus; assembly: GCF_020740535.1. Taxonomy (NCBI): domain Bacteria; kingdom Bacillati; phylum Actinomycetota; class Actinomycetes; order Kitasatosporales; family Streptomycetaceae; genus Streptomyces; species Streptomyces profundus. The sequence goes on along the minus strand of NZ_CP082362.1, from coordinate 1,149,312 downwards.
ACGACCACACCGTGCGGGTGGTCCCCGGCGGCACGGTCACGGAGCGCTGGATCCCCGTCCAGCGCGTCGGCCTCTACGTCCCCGGCGGCCAGGCGGTCTACCCGTCCTCCGTGGTGATGAACGTGGTCCCGGCCCAGGAGGCCGGCGTCGAGTCCCTCGCCGTCAGCTCCCCGCCGCAGCGCACCCCGGGGCAGGAGTGGAGCGACGGGCTGCCGCACCCCACGATCCTCGCCGCCTGCGCGCTGCTCGGCGTCGAGGAGGTGCACGCGGCGGGCGGTGCCCAGGCCATCGCGATGTTCGCCCACGGCACCGAGGAGTGCCGCCCGGCCAAGCTGGTCACGGGCCCCGGCAACATCTATGTCGCCGCCGCCAAGCGGCTGCTGAAGGGCGTCATCGGCATCGACGCCGAGGCGGGCCCCACCGAGATCGCCGTGCTGGCCGACGACACCGCCGACCCGGCGCTGGTCGCCGCCGACCTGATCAGCCAGGCCGAGCACGACGAGCTGGCCGCCGCCGTCCTGGTCACCCCCTCGGTCGCGCTGGCCGACGCGGTGGACGCCGAGCTGCGTGTGCAGGTCGCCGCCGCCAAGCACCACCAGCGGATCACCGAGGCGCTCACCGGACGGCAGTCCTGCGCGGTGCTGGTCGCCGACATCGAGCAGGGCCTCGCCGTGGTGGACGAGTACGCCGCCGAGCACCTGGAGGTGCAGACGGAGCACGCCGCCGAGGTCGCCGCCCGGGTGCGGAACGCCGGCGCCATCTTCGTCGGACCGCACGCCCCCGTCTCCCTGGGCGACTACTGCGCCGGCTCCAACCACGTGCTGCCCACCGGGGGCTGCGCCTGCCACTCCTCCGGCCTCTCCGTGCAGTCCTTCCTGCGCGGCGTCCATGTGGTCGAGTACGACCGCGAGGCCCTGGCCGAGGTCGCCCAACAGGTGGTGACGCTGGCCGAGGCGGAGGATCTGCCGGCCCACGGCTCGGCGGTCAAGGCACGTTTCGCATGGAAGGTCCCACACCGCAAGTGACCCGTATCGACGAGCTTCCCATCAGGGACGAACTGCGCGGCCAGAGCCCCTACGGCGCCCCCCAGCTGGAGGTGCCGGTCCGGCTCAACACCAACGAGAACCCGCATCCGCTCCCCGAGGCGCTGATCCAGCGCGTCGCCGAGCGGGTCGCCGAGGCCGCGCGCACCCTCAACCGCTACCCCGACCGGGACGCGATGGCGCTGCGCACCGAGCTGGCCGCCTATCTGACCCGCACCACGGGCCACGCCCTCAAGGCCGCCCAGGTGTGGGCCGCCAACGGCTCCAACGAGGTGCTCCAGCAGCTGCTCCAGACCTTCGGCGGCCCCGGGCGCACCGCGCTGGGCTTCGACCCGTCGTACTCCATGCACGCCCTGATCGCCCGGTCCACGGGCACCGGCTGGTTCTCGGGGCCGCGCACGCCGGAGTTCGACATCGACACCGAGGCCGCCGTCTCGGTCATCGCCGAGCACCGGCCCGACGTGGTCTTCCTCTGCTCGCCCAACAACCCGACGGGCACCGCCCTGACGGCCCCGAGCATCCTGGCGCTGCACGACGCCGCCCAGCGGGCCAGGGGCGGCCGTGGCGCGCTGGTGGTGGTGGACGAGGCATACGCCGAGTTCGGCCACCGCCCCTCGACCCTGCCGCTGATCGAGGGACGGCCGCGCCTGGTGTTCACCCGCACCATGTCCAAGGCGTTCGGCGCGGCCGGGCTGCGGCTCGGCTATCTCGCGGCGGACCGGGCCGTCGTCGACGCCGTCCAGCTGGTGCGGCTGCCCTACCACCTGTCGGCGGTCACCCAGGCCACCGCCCTCGCGGCGCTTGAGTTCGCCGACACGCTGCTCGGCTGTGTCGAGGAGCTGAAGGCCGAGCGGGATCGGGTGGTCGTCGAGCTGACGGCGCTCGGCGTCGAGGTCACCCCCTCGGACGCCAACTTCGTCCAGTTCGGCCGGTTCGCCGACGCGCGGGACGTGTGGCGTCGGCTGCTGGACCACGGGGTACTCGTGCGGGACAACGGCGTGCCAGGACGGTTGCGGGCCACCACGGGCACCAGGGCGGAGAACGACGCGTTCCTCGACGCGGTACGCGCAGTGACGAAGGAGATCAACGAATGAGCCGCGTGGGTCGCGTGGAACGCACCACCAAGGAGACCTCGGTCACCGTCGAGATCGATCTGGACGGCACCGGCCGGGTCGATGTGTCCACCGGGGTCGGGTTCTTCGACCACATGTTGGACCAGCTCGGCCGGCACGGTCTGTTCGACCTGGCCGTCAAGACCGAGGGCGATCTGCACATCGACAGCCACCACACCATCGAGGACACCGCGCTGGCCATCGGCGCCGCGTTCCGGCAGGCGCTCGGCGACAAGAGCGGCATCGTCCGCTTCGCCAACGCCTCGGTGCCGCTGGACGAGTCCCTCGCCCGGGTCACGGTCGACCTGTCGGGGCGGCCCTATCTGGTGCACCAGGAGCCGGCGGGCATGGCGCCCATGATCGGCTCCTACGACACCACGATGACCCGCCACATCCTGGAGTCCTTCGTCGCCCAGGCGCAGGTCGCGCTGCATGTGGAGGTGCCCTACGGGCGCAACGCGCACCACATCGTGGAGTGCCAGTTCAAGGCGCTGGCCAGGGCGCTGCGCTACGCCAGCGAGATAGACCCGCGGCAGACCGGCATCCCGTCCACCAAGGGTGCCCTGTGAACACGACGTCCACGCTGTTGATCGCCGCCGGGCTCTTCCTCGGCACCGGTGTCTACTCGTTCGTCAAGCAGGGGCTGCCCCGGGGCGTCGTCGTGCTGCTGGCCATCGCCAGCGCGCTCTGCCTGGTCGCCGGCGTGCTGCGGCTGGAGGTGTGAGGGGCATGGCGAGACGCAAGTCCGTGGTGGTCTTCGACTACGGCTTCGGCAACGTCCGCTCCGCCGAGCGCGCCGTGGCCAGGGCCGGCGCCGAGGTGGAGATCAGCCGCGACCTGGACGCGGCGCTGGCCGCCGACGGCCTGTTGGTCCCGGGCGTCGGGGCGTTCGCCGCCTGCATGGCGGGGCTGCGCGAGGCCAGGGGCGACTGGGCGGTGGAACGCCGGCTCGCCGGCGGGCGCCCGGTGCTGGGCATCTGCGTCGGGATGCAGATCCTCTTCTCCCAGGGCATCGAACACGGCGTCCGGGCCGACGGGCTCGACGAGTGGCCCGGCACGGTCGGCCCGCTCAAGGCCGAGGTCGTCCCGCACATGGGGTGGAACACGGTGGATGTCGCCGAGGGCTCCGCGCTCTTCGCCGGCCTGCCGCCCGACGCGCGCTACTACTTCGTGCACTCCTACGCCGTCCACGACTGGGAGTTGCCGCCTTCGGCGAGCGCGGCCATCGCGCCGCCCCTGGTCAGCTGGGCGACCCACGGCGACCCCTTTGTCGCCGCCGTCGAGAACGGCCCCCTCTGGGCCACCCAGTTCCACCCGGAGAAGTCCGGCGACGCCGGCGCCCGCCTCCTCACCAACTGGATCGAGAGCCTGTGACCTCCGCAACCCCCTCCCCGCCGCGCACCCTTGAGCTGCTGCCGGCCGTCGACGTCCGCGACGGGCAGGCGGTCCGCCTGGTGCACGGCGAGTCCGGCAGCGAGACCTCCTACGGCGATCCGCTGGCCGCCGCGCTGACGTGGCAGCGGGCCGGCGCCGAGTGGCTGCACCTGGTCGATCTGGACGCGGCCTTCGGCACCGGCGACAACCGCGCCAGGATCGCCGAGGTGGCCGCCGCGATGAACCTCAAGGTGGAGCTGTCCGGCGGCATCCGCGACGACGACACGCTGGCCGCCGCCCTGGCCACCGGCTGCACCCGGGTCAACCTCGGCACCGCCGCGCTGGAGTCCCCCGAGTGGGTCGCCAAGGCCATCGCCGAGCACGGCGACCGGATCGCCGTCGGCCTGGACGTCCGTGGCACCACCCTGCGCGGCCGGGGCTGGACGCGGGACGGCGGCGACCTCTACGAGACGCTGGCCCGGCTCGACTCCGAGGGCTGCGCCCGCTATGTGGTCACCGACATCAACAAGGACGGGACGCTTCAGGGCCCCAACCTGGAGCTGCTGCGCGATGTCTGCGCCGCCACCGACCGGCCCGTGGTCGCCTCCGGCGGGGTCTCCTCGCTGCACGATCTGACGGCCATCGCCGGGCTGGTCCCCGAGGGGGTGGAGGGCGCCATCGTCGGAAAGGCCCTCTACGCCCGGGCGTTCACGCTTCAGGAGGCGCTGGAGACGGTGGCCTCGGCATGACGGGCCAGGGGGAGTGGGAGCGGAGCCTCGGCAGCGCGCGGGCGGTCGCCGCCGGCGAGCTGGTGCTGGTCGGCGGCACGCTGCCGCCCATAGCCGGCTCCTCGGCGCTGGGCGACCCGTACGAGCAGACCCGCTCGGCGCTGGCGGACGCGGTGGCCGCGCTTGAGCCCTTCGGCCTGGACGCGAGCGCGGTGGTGCGCACCCGCCTCTATCTCGCGCACGCCAGGGACGGCGAGGACGCCGCGCGGGCCCATCGGGAGTTCTTCGGGGAGATCCGCCCGGTCAGCACGGTCCTGGTGGTCGGCTTTCCCGACTCCCGGGTGTCCGTGCAGGTCGAGTTGGACGCGTACGCGTCGGGAGGTGCGTGAGATGGGCGTGGCGGTCAGGGTCATTCCCTGCCTGGACGTGGACGCCGGCCGGGTGGTCAAGGGCGTCAACTTCGAGAACCTCAGGGACGCGGGCGATCCGGTCGAGATGGCCAGGATCTACGACGCCGAGGGCGCCGACGAGCTGACGTTCCTGGACATCACCGCCTCCTCGGGCGATCGGGAGACCACCTACGACGTGGTGCGCCGCACCGCCGAGCAGGTCTTCATCCCGCTCACCGTGGGCGGCGGCGTGCGCACCACGGACGACGTGGACCGGCTGCTGCGGGCCGGCGCCGACAAGGTCGGCGTCAACACGGCGGCGGTGGCCCGCCCGGAGCTGATCCGGGAGATCGCGGAGCGCTTCGGCCGGCAGGTGCTGGTGCTCTCCGTCGACGCGCGCCGGGTGAGGGCCGGTACGGAGACGGAGTCGGGTTTCGAGGTCACCACGCACGGCGGCCGGCGCGGCACCGGGATCGACGCGGTCGACTGGGCGCACCGGGCGGCCGGTCTTGGCGCGGGCGAGATCCTGCTCAACTCGATGGACGCCGACGGCACCAGGGACGGCTATGACACCGAGCTGACGGCCGCGGTGCGGGAGCGGGTCGCCATACCGGTGATCGCCTCCGGCGGCGCCGGCCGGCTGGCCGACTTCCCGCCGGCCGTCGAGGCGGGCGCCGACGCGGTGTTGGCGGCCTCCGTCTTCCACTTCGGCGATCTGCGGATCGGGCAGGTCAAGGAGACGCTGCGCGAGGCCGGCCACCCCGTTCGCTGAGCCGCTCGTCCCGCTCGGTGCCCGTGCCGGCCGTCAGGCCGGTGCGGGCGCGGCGGCGCGGTCGCGGTAGCCGCTCGGGCTGACCCCGTGGAACCGCTTGAACGCGGTGCTGAACCCGAACGCGTCGGCGTAGCCGACCCGCCGGGCCACGGCGGCGACGGTCGCCTCCGTGTCGGTCAGCAGCTCGGCGGCCAGCGACATCCGCCACTCGGTGAGGTAGGCCAGCGGCGGCTCGCCCACCAGCCGGCTGAAGCGTCCGGCCAGCGTGCTGCGGGACACCCCGGCCTCGACGGCCAGCGCGGCCAGCGTCCAGGGCTTCTCCGGTGCCGCGTGCATGGCGCGCAGCGCCGGTCCCACGGTGTCGTCGCCGAGGGCCCGCAGCAGGCCGCCGGAGACGGCCTCCGGCTGGTCGAACCAGTCGCGCAGGGTGCAGACCAACAGCCAGTCGAGCAGCCGGTCAAGCACGGCCTGCTGTCCGGGCGAGGGGTCCGAGACCTGCGCGCCCAACAGGTCCATCAGCGGACCGCACGTGTCGTCGCTCTCGTCCGGCACCACCAGCAGCGGGGGCAGCGCCGCCAGCAGCCGGCGGGCCACGCGGCCCCACACCCGGTAGGTGCCGACCAACAGCGTGGTGCGCGCGGGCGGTCGGGGATCCCCCGAGGCCCCTGAGATCCCCGGCACCGCCGCGCCCGTCGCCCGGTCGGTCAACAGGACGGGTGCCGGTCCGCGCACGATCGCCACGTCGTTGACGCCGAGCCGTCGCGGCGCCTCGGCGCCGTCCGCGTGGATCCAGCCCTCGCCGCGCAGCGGGGAGCACAGCGTCAGGGGCGCGCCCTCGGTGAGGCGCAGCGTCCACGGGGAGGACAGCTCCGTGCGGCGGAAGGCGACGACATCCGTGCGGACACCTCGGAGCAGATCGTCGTACGAGTGCATGGTCCTCACGTTAACCGTCGGACGATCGGACATGTTCCGTGTACGGCCGTCCATGTCGGCGGCGGGCGCGGGGCAGTTGACTCGGTGCCATGACAACCAACAGCGAGGACATCCTGGTACTGGCGGCGACCGGCAAGACCGGGCGTCGGCTGGTGCCCAGGCTGCGCGCGGCGGGCCACCCGGTTCGGGCGGCCTCCCGTTCCGCCGAGGTCCGCTTCGACTGGTCCGACCGGGACACCTGGCCGGCCGCGCTCCGGGGGGCGGCGACCGTCTATCTGGTGCCCTCCGGCGATCCGGAACCGACGGCGCCCTTCGTCCAGCAGGCCACCGAGGCCGGCGTGCGCCGCTTCGTCCTGCTCTCCGGACGCGGCATGGACCGGCACGCGTCGGGGCTCTTCCCGAACGTCGACGCGGCGGAGCGGGCGGTGCGGGACTCGGGCGTGGAGTGGACGATCATCCGTGCGAACAACTTCAACCAGAACTTCGACGAGGATCTGTGGCACGCTCCGCTGCGTGCCGGGCGGCTCGCGCTGCCCACGGGAGGGGTACCGGAACCCTTTGTCGACGTCCAGGACGTGGCCGACGTCGCCGCCGCGCTGCTGACCTCGGACGGGCACCACGGCCGGGCCTACGACATCTCGGGACCACGCGCCGTCACCTTCGAGGAGGCGGTGGCCACGATCGCCGCCGCGGCGGGGCGGGAGATCCGCTTCGAGGAGCTCACCCCGGAGGCGTACCGGGCGGAGCTGCTGGCGGACGGGGTGCCGCAGGAGGCCATCACCGAGGTCGGCAACGTCTTCGATGTGCTCCGCGCCCGCCATCTCGCGGACCCGGCCGACGGGGTGCGGCAGATCCTGGGCCGCGACCCCATCCGCTTCGAGGACTACGCGGCCAGGACGGCCGCCACCGGCGCGTGGTCCTGACCGGAGGGTGAGGGGGGCTGAGCCGGGCCGTTGCGTTGGGGACGTCGGCCCGGCTCCGCCGGTCTCAGACGCCCTTGCGCAGGGCCCGCAGATACTCGCGGTTCATGGTGGAGATCGACGACAGCGGAATGCCCTTGGGGCAGACCGAGGTGCACATACCGGTGTTGGTGCAGCCGCCGAAGCCCTCGGTGTCCATGGTCTCCACCATGTCCAGCACCCGGCTCTCCCGCTCGGGCGCGCCCTGCGGCAGAACGTTCAGGTGCACCACCTTCGCGGAGGTGAAGAGCATCGCCGACCCGTTGGGGCAGGCCGCCACACAGGCACCGCACCCGATGCACTCGGCGTGCTCGAACGCCGTGTCGGCCACCTCCTTGGGCACCGGCGTGGCGTGCGCCTCCGGGGCGCTGCCGGTGGGCGCCGACACATAGCCGCCCGAGCCGATCACCCGGTCGAAGGCCGAACGGTCCACCACCAGGTCCTTCACGACCGGGAACGCCGACGCCCGCCAGGGCTCGATGTCCACCGTGTCGCCGTCCTCGAAGTGCCGCATGTGCAGCTGGCAGGTGGTGGTGCGGTCGGGCCCGTGCGCCTCCCCGTTGATCACCATCCCGCAGGCGCCGCAGATCCCCTCCCGGCAGTCGTGGTCGAAGGCGACCGGCTCCTCGCCGCCGAGGATCAGCTCCTCGTTGAGGGTGTCCAGCATCTCCAGGAAGGACATCTCAGGGGCGATGCCGTCGACCTCGTAACTCCTCATGGAGCCACGCTCGTCGGGTCCGGACTGGCGCCAGATGCGCAGGGTGAGTCTCACGCGTAGCTCCGCTGGGTGGGGTGGACATAGGAGAAGTCCAGCTGTTCCTTGTGCAGCACCGGAGGCTGCCCGGGCTCGGTGAACTCCCAGGCCGCGGCGTAGGCGAACTCGTCGTCGCGCCGCTCCGCCTCGCCGTCCGGGGTCTGGCTCTCCTCCCGGAAGTGGCCGCCGCAGGACTCCGCGCGGTGCAGCGCGTCCAGGCACATCAGCTCGGCCAGCTCCAGATAGTCGACGATCCGGTTGGCCTTCTCCAGCGACTGGTTCAGATCCTGGCCCTTGCCGGGCACCTTGACCCGCTGCCAGAACTCCTCGCGCAGCGCGGGGATGCGCTCCAGGGCCTTGCGCAGCCCCTCCTCGGAGCGCGACATCCCGCACTCGTCCCAGAGCAGCTCGCCCAGCTCCCGGTGGAACGAGTCGGGCGTGCGGTCCCCGTCGTTGGAGAGCAGCCGCTCAAGCCGGTCGGTCACCTCGGTGACCGTGTCCGTCACCGCGGGGTGGTCCGTCGCCACATCGTCGTGCGGGTGCCTGGCCAGGAAGTCGGCCAGCGTGGCCGGCAGCACGAAGTAGCCGTCGGCGAGACCCTGCATCAGCGCCGAGGCGCCGAGACGGTTGGCGCCGTGGTCGGAGAAGTTGGCCTCGCCGACCGCGAAGAGCCCTGGCACGGTGGTGGCCAGGTCGTAGTCCACCCACAGGCCGCCCATGGTGTAGTGGATGGCCGGGTAGATCCGCATCGGCACCTGGTACGGATCCTCGTCGGTGATCCGCTGGTACATCTCGAAGAGGTTCCCGTAGCGGGCCTCCACCGTCTCCCGGCCCATCCGGGCGATGGCGTCCGCGAAGTCCAGGTAGACGCCCTGCCCGCCGGGGCCGACGCCGCGCCCCTCGTCGCAGACGTTCTTGGCGGCGCGGGACGCGATGTCCCTGGGCACCAGGTTGCCGAACGAGGGGTACTGCCGCTCAAGGTAGTAGTCGCGCTCGTCCTCGGGGATCTGGCTCGGCGGGCGCGTGTCACCCCGCTCCTTGGGCACCCAGATCCGGCCGTCGTTGCGCAGCGACTCGCTCATCAGGGTGAGCTTGGACTGGTGCTCCCCCGAGCGCGGGATGCAGGTGGGGTGGATCTGGGTGAAGCACGGGTTGGCGAAGTGCGCGCCGCGCCGGTGCGCCCGCCAGATGGCCGTGGTGTTGGAGTTCTTGGCGTTGGTGGACAGATAGAAGACGTTGCCGTACCCGCCGGTGGCCAACACCACCGCGTCCGCCATGTGCACGTCGATCCGCCCGGTGACCAGATCCCTGGCCACGATGCCGCGCGCCCGTCCGTCCACCACGATCAGGTCGAGCATCTCGGTGCGGGCGTGCATCTCCACGTTGCCGGCGCCGATCTGCCGGGAGAGCGCCTGGTAGGCGCCGAGCAGCAGCTGCTGCCCCGTCTGCCCCCTGGCGTAGAAGGTCCGCGACACCTGGACGCCGCCGAACGAACGGGTGTCCAGCAGCCCGCCGTACTCGCGGGCGAACGGCACGCCCTGCGCCACGCACTGGTCGATGATCTCCACCGACGCCTCGGCCAGCCGGTGCACGTTGGACTCCCGCGCCCGGAAGTCGCCGCCCTTCACCGTGTCGTAGAACAGCCGGCGCACCGAGTCGCCGTCGTTGCGGTAGTTCTTGGCCGCGTTGATGCCGCCCTGCGCGGCGATGGAGTGCGCCCGGCGCGGCGAGTCCTGGTAGCAGAACTGGATGACGCGGTAGCCCTGTTCGGCCAGCGTCGCGCCTGCGGCCCCGCCGGCGAGGCCGGTGCCGACGACGATCACCGAGTACTTGCGCCGGTTGGCCGGGTTGACCAGCTTGGCCTCGAACCGGCGCCTGGCCCACCGCTCCTCGATCGGACCTTCGGGCGCCTTGGTGTCCACCAGCGGCTCGCCCACGCGGTAGTCGAGATAACCGAGGCCGTGGGAGCCCCCTGAGGCGTCGGACTGCTGGGCGCTGCCCTGGGAGGGCTCGATGGGGGAGGTCATGGGTTACTCCACAATTCCGGTCATCACACCGATGGGTACCGAGAGGAAGCCGAGGGTCAGCACCAGGGCCAGACCGTTGGCGATCAGCCGCAGGGAACGGTCCCGGGTGGCGCTGCCGGCACCGAGGGTCTGGGCGGCGCTGAAGAACCCGTGCCGGATGTGCAGGCCCACCGCGATCATGGCCACCCCGTAGATGGCGTTGCCGTACCAGGTGCTGAACGTGGCCACGATGTTCTCGTACGGCTTGCCCGCCTCACCGTTGGGGTTGACCGTGTGCGTGGTCAGGTCCAGCAGATGCCAGACGATGAACAGGGCCAGGATCACCCCGCCCCAGCGCATGGTGCGGGTCGCGTAGCTGGTGCGGGCCAACGTGTGCTTGTACCCCACCGGACGGGCGGCGAGGTCCCGGCGGCTCAGCTGGTAGGCGGCGACCCCGTGGGCGATCACGGCGGCGAGCAGCACCACCCGGATGATCCAGAGCAGCCACTCGTAGTGGAGGACCGGCTCGCCGATCTCGCGCAGCCAGTGCGCGTAGTCGTTCATCTCGTCGGCGCCGAAGAAGACCTTGAGGTTCCCCACCATGTGGGCGATCAGGTACAGCAGCATCACCGCGCCGCTGACGGCCATGACCGTCTTCTTGCCGATGGTGGAACGCCACAACCTGACCACGGTCGGGGTTCGGCGCTCGGTGCGCGTCGCCAGTGCCATGAGACCCGAAGGTAGGCGGCGAGCGGGAATCGGTCCAAGACATAGATCGAGTGCTTTCGATAGCCTCTGTCTATCGGCCGGCTCCCGCCGGGCGCCTGGCGGGGCCCATGGGCGCCATCACGGGAGGTGAGGACGGTGCAGCTGCAACAGCTGAGGTACTTCGTCGCGGTGGCCGACACGCGGCACTTCACCCGCGCGGCCCGCCGGGAGCATGTGGCGCAACCCTCGCTCTCCCAACAGATCAAGGCGCTGGAACGGGAGCTGGGCGCCGAGCTGTTCCACCGGGCGCGCGGACACATCTCGCTCACCGACGCGGGCGTCGCGCTGCTGCCCCTGGCCCGCCGCATCCTGGCGGACACCGAGACCGCCCGCCGCGAGGTGCAGGAGGTCGCCCAGCTGCGCCGGGGGCGCGTGCGCCTGGGCGCGCCGCCCAGCCTCTGCGCCAGCCTGGTGCCCGACGTGCTCCGCCACTTCCGTGACAGCTACCCGGACGTCGAGCTGCTCGTCCACGAGGACGGTTCCCAGGACCTGGTCCGCGCGCTGGCCGCCGGCCAGTTGGACCTGGCGCTGGTGATCACCCCGCTCAGCGGGCAGGCCCCCGCCCTGACCACCGACGAGCTGCTGCGCGAGGAGCTGGTGGTGATCTCCTCACCCACCGAACGTGATCCGCTGCCGTCCGGACCCATCCGCATCCAGGACCTGCGCGACCGGCCCCTCGTGATGTTCCGGCACGGCTACGACCTGCGGGAACTCACCCTGGCCGCGTGCCATGCCGCCGGATTCGAACCCACCTTCAGCGTGGCGGGCGGCGAGATGGACGCGGTGCTCAGCTTCGTCCGCGCGGGGCTCGGCGTGGCCGTCGTCCCCAGCATGGTCGCCGCCCGATCCGGCCTCCGCACGGCCCGCTTCGCCCCGCCGGGCCTCAACCGCACCATCTCCCTGGCCCACCGGGGCGACGTCTCCCCGACCCGCGCCGCGCGAGAACTCCAACACATCATCCTGAGCGCGGCGGCGTAGCGCGGACGGCTGGCGCCGGGCCTGGGGGAGGGGGACGGTGTTGTCGGTGGTTGGTGCCGGGGGTGGGGTGTCGGTTGTGCCGGGCTTGGGAGGGGCCGGGCCGCTGGCGCGGACGGCTGGCGCCGGGTTTGGGGGACGGGTTCGGCTGGTGGTTGGTGCCGGGCTGGGGTGGGCGGGCCTTGTATGAGGCCCGGTTCGGGGGCTGTGGGTTCCATGGCCGCTCGGGGGCGAAGGGGCAGGTGGCGATCGACCCGTCGCCCGCGGTCACCCCGAGCCGGACCACACCGTGGGCGTCTGCCGACAGGACCCGCCCGGGGTGACGAACCACCGTCCAACGTCCGCCCCCAGGGGCCGCGCCCTACGCGTCGGCGTCGGCGTCGGCGTGCCGGCCTTGGTGGCGGGACTCGACGGCCAGGGCGGCGAGGGAGAGGAGGCCGCCCGTCAGGAGGAGCAGCGGGGGGAGCATCCACACGAACACTGCGCACATCAGCCAGCCGAAGGCCAGGAGGACGGAGCCGCCCGGGTCGCGGAGGGCGCGTTCGGCCGTCTCGCCGAGCAGCGTGCGCGGGCGTGCGCCCGGCCGCCAGTCGGCCGCGGTGCGCAGCAGCAGCACCGCGAGCGCCAGCAGCAGGAGCCAGGTCAGGGCCAGCAGCCCGGCCGACCCGGGCACCACCCCGGCCTGGGCCAGGGACAGGTTCCACAGCAGCACCAGCGCGGCGCCCACCGCGCCGAGGGCCAGCGGCCACAGATCGCGCACGGCCGTGGTGAAGTCCCGCCAGAGGTCGGCCATCCGGACGCTCTCGCCGGCCAGTTGACGCCGCAGATGGGCGGTGCCGGCGGCCAGCGCGGGCAGCGCGGTGACCAGGGGGAGGGCCAGCGCCGCCACCACGACCCCCGTGATCACCATCTCGCCGAACAGCGCCAGCGGGCCGCCCCACCGCCGACCGTTGGTCCCGTCCGTGGCGCTCGTCACCGCGACACCTCAGCCCTTCAGTCCCTGTGTGGCCACGCCCTCGACGATATAGCGCTGGAAAAGGACAAAGAAGAGCAACACCGGAACCAGCGCGAGCACCGCGGCGGCCATCTGCGCGCCGTAGTCCGACACCGTCGTCTGGTCGGTGTACTGGCGCAGCATCAGCGGCAGCGGATAGCTGTCCGGGCTGCGCAGATAGATCAACGGCGCCAGGAAGTCGTTCCAGCTCCAGATGAAGGCGAAGATCGACGCCGTCGCCAACACAGGGCGCATCAGCGGCAACACGATGGAGAAGAAGATCCGGGGATGCCCCGCGCCGTCGATCCGCGCCGACTCGTCCAACTCCCTGGGCAGATTCCGCATGAACTGCACCATCAGAAAGACGAAGAACGCCTCGGTCGCCAGGAACTTTCCGATCAGCAACGGACCGTAGGAGTCGGTCCAGCCGATCTCGTTGAACATGATGAACTGCGGAATGATCACCACATGGAACGGCAGCAGCAGGGTGCCGATCATCAGGGCGAAGAAGATCCGCCGCCCCGGGAAGTCGATTCTGGCGAAGGCATAGGCGGAGACCGAACAGGAAAGGCAGATTCCCATCACCGAACCGACGGCCAGAATCATGGAGTTCCCGAAGAACGTCCAGAACGAAATGCCGCCGATTCCCTCCAGCGCCTTGCGGAAGTTGTCCAGCGTGGTCTCGTCCGGGATCAGCCCGGTCTGCCCGATGATCTGGTTGCTCGGCCGGAACGCCGAGAGCAGCATCCACACGCCGGGATAGAGGATCACCACGGCCAGGCCCCAGGACAGCACGTGGAAGAGAACGGTCCGCGCCCGCCGCCGGCGCCTGGCGCGCCGCAGCAGTTCGGCGTGGACCGGGGAGGGCGGCACGGGCGGCTCGGTGGCCTCCGGGGCTTCCTGGGTGTGACTGACAGTGCTCATCGGCCGTCCCCCGAGTAGTGGACCCAGTACTTGGAGGTCTTGAAGAAGACCAGGGTGATGATGCCGACCACGATCACCAACAGCCAGGCCATCGCCGCCGCGTAGCCGAGCTGCCCCTGACCGAATCCGCGCTGGTAGAGGTAGAGGGTGTAGAAGAGGGTGGAGTTGGCCGGACCGCCGGTGCCGCCGGAGATGATGAAGGCGGAGGCGAAGACCTGGAACGAGTTGATCGTCTCCAGCACCAGGTTGAAGAACAGGACCGGCGAGAGCATCGGCAGCGTGATCCGGACGAACTGGCGCCAGGGGCCGGCGCCGTCCACCTGGGCCGCCTCGTACAGCTCGTTGGGGATCTGCTTGAGCCCGGCGAGGAAGATGACCATCGGCGCGCCGAACTGCCAGACCGCCAGCAGGATCATCATCGGCAGGGTGAGATCGGGGTTCCCCACCCAGCCGCCGGCCGGCATCCCGAAGAACTGTCCGATGTCGTCCACGATGCCCTGGTCGTTGAAGACCGCCTTCCAGACGATCGCGACCGAGACGCTCGCACCGATCAGCGAGGGCGCGTAGAACAACGAACGGTAGGTGCCCTGTCCCCGGCGCCTGGAGTTCAGCAGCATCGCCACCCCGAGCGCGGCGACCAGCTTGATGGGCGTGCCCACCACCGCGTAGATCGCCGTGACCTGGGCGGAGTCCAGGAATCTGGAGTCGTCGAAGAGTCTGCTGAAGTTGTCGAGCCCGATCCAACTGCCACCGCGGATCGGGTGGTAGTTGGTGAAGGCCAGATAGAGCGAGGCCAACATGGGGCCGGCGGTCAGGGCGATGAAGCCCAGCAGCCAGGGCGCGAGAAAGGCGTAACCGGCCCGGGTCTCGGCCGCCCGGCGCCGCGCGCCCGGGGGCTTGGGCCGGCGGGTCGGCCGGTCCTGCGGAGCACCCGGGGACGCCTGTTGCGTCAGGGACATGAACAGCTTCCGTTCACAGGGGTCGTCGAGGAGGAGGGGATGGCATCCCCTGGAGCGTGCGCCGCGACCGACGGGGGGCGGTCGCGGCGCACGCGGTCACCAGGAGGCCAGCAGGTTCTCGGCCTCGGAGAACCAGCGGCTGACGAAGTCGTCGACGCTGATCTGTCCGTAGCCGAACTCGCTGCCCAACACGTCGACGTACTCGGCCTCGACCGAGCCGAAGCCGTCCGGGTGGAACGGGGCGGCCTCCGTCATGTGGCCCTCGTCCCGCATCCGCTCCTCGAACTCCACGATCCGCTCGTCGGGGCTGCCCGGCTCGACCTCAAGCGAGTCGAGGCGCTCCTGCGAGGCGGGGATGCCCAGCTCGGTGCCGATGATGTCGCCCGCCTCGGGGGAGTTGATCAGGAAGTCGATCAGCAGCGCGGACTCCTCGGGGTGCGAGGAGTTGGCGCCGACCGACAGCTGCATGGTCGGCTTGAAGAACGCGTGCTTCTCACCGTCGGGCCCCGAGGGCAGCGGCATCAGCTGGAGGTTGTCGTGGTCGGCGTCGTGCGAGGACTGGCTCAGCATGTTGTCCCAGTTGACCTCGGCCGCCGACTCACCGGCGGTGAACCCGCTCTTCGGCGCCAGCTGCTCGGTGCGGTCGGCGGGGAACGTCACGTTCTCCGGCTCCCGGAGCGAGTCCGCGCTGGAGATGAACTCCCGCATGTCGTCCTCGGTGAAGTTCAGCTCGCCGGTGTCCGAGAAGGGCTCGATGTCCCGCTGGATCAGATGCGTCATGAACATCCACCAGACCATGGTGTAGTCGGTGGAGCCGTAGACCCGCGGCTGGAGGTCGGCGCCGGCAGCGCTGACCTCCTCGATGAACGCGTGGAAGTCGTCCCAGGTGTAGTCCCAGTCGGGAACCTCCACCCCCAACTCGTCGAGCAGGTCCGGGTTGTAGTGCAGGGACATCACATTGGTCCCGGTGGGCACGGCGACCAGCTGGTCGTTGGCCCGGCCCGAGGCCAGCAGGTTCTCCTCGATGGTCGAGGTGTCCAGCTGGTTCCCCTCGAACTCGCCGAGGTCGTAGAGGAGGCCGCCGTTCCCGTATTCGAGGAGCCGGGAGAGGTCCATCTGCATCACGTCGGGCAGCTCGCCCGAGGTGGCGTCGGTGTTGCGCTGCGTCCAGTAGTCGGCGAACTCCGCGAAGCTGGTCTGCACCGTGATATCGGGGTTCTCCTCCTCGAAGAGGTCGACGGCGGCCTGATAGCGGTCGGCCCGGCCCTCGGTGCCCCACCAGGTGAACTGGAGGGTGACCTTTCCGTCGCCGCCCCCACTGTCCCCGCCGCACGCGGACAACGTGAGCGCGCCGACCAGGGCCAAGGCGACACCACCCAGTGTGGTTTTCCTGATGGGCATCCCTAGAGCCTCCTTGCTCTGTCGTGTGAATAACTCGGCCGTGAATCGATTCATTCAAGAGGTGAAAAAAAGCACGGCACAGCGTGACCGGGTCGTGGGGGAAGAGGCGCCTGCCCCGCACAGGAACGCAAGCGCTTTCGGTTCCCGGAGTCTGGCAACGCCCCGTTGGCCGCGTCAAGAGCTGCGCACCCGTGGGTTCGACGAAGTTGCGCCACCGTGTTCTTCGTTCGATATGTCGCACAAGTGTGGTTCTCCCGCCAGTTGGGGGGCTCCGTCGTGGTCGCCGCAGAGGGCTGTCCTACCTGTACGTACACCCTGTGCGAAGGTGGGGAGCCACCCTAGGGAAGAGAGGATCTCGATGGCTGCGACCGCCAGGCAGATCGCCGACCGGCTGCGGAAACGCATCACCTCGGGCGAGCTGACTCCGGGGGATCGGCTGCCGGGCGAGCCCGCGCTGGTGCGCGAGCACGGCGTGGCCAAGGAGACGGCGCGGCGCGCGTTGACGCTGCTGGTCGCCGAAGGGCTTGCCGTGCGCCGTCAGGGCAGCGGCACCTATGTCCGGGAGTTCCGCCCGATCCGCCGGGTGGCCAACCGGCGGCTGGCCAGGGACGGTTGGGGTGGCGGGCGGTCCATCTGGGCCGCTGACCTGGGGGAGCGGGAGCTGTCCGTCACCGACGTGCGGGTGGCGGAGGCGGCGGCGCCGGAGTGGGTGCTGGGTCCGCTGGCGCTGGAGGAGGGTGCGGCCGTGCTGGTCCGGGAGCGGGTGTTCGTGGTCGAGGGGGAGCCCGTCCAGGTGGCTACCTCCTATCTGCCCGCCGAACTGGTGCGAGGCTCGGCGATCACCCGCGCCGACACCGGTCCCGGCGGGGTCTTCGCCCGGCTGGCCGAACTCGGCCTCGAACCGGTTCGTTTCACCGAGGAGTTGCGGGCGCGCATGCCGGGTCGTGAGGAGTCGGAGCGGCTACGGCTGGGCGAGGCGACGCCCGTGGTGGAGATCTGCCGCACCGCGTTCACGGCGGCCGGCCGCGCCGTCGACCTCACCCGCATGGTGCTCGACGCCGGCGTCTACGTCCTGGAGTACCACTTGGACGGATAGCCGTCCGGTCCACGCCGCATCGAGGGGAGTCCGCACATCGCGGACTCCCCTTCTCGTGCTCCCCGAAGGGCGCCTTGACATCCCTAGGGAGATTTCCTTGAATATCCCTAGGGATGTAACGCCGCGTCAGTAGGCGATCGCGATGAACTGGCGCGTTTCGGCGTGCACAGGTCCCGCGGCAGGTTCTCGCTCAGAAGAGGTGCACCCTCATGTCCGACACCGACACCGACACCGACACCGACACCGAAACCGCGCCTGGTGGTGCCTCCGGGCTACCGCTCCCACCCATGCGGTGGGGGCCACGTCAGCTGCCGATTCCGTATGCCGCCCGCTGGAGCGGCGAAGCCCCCGACCTGGGCATGCTCGCGCCTCGTCCGGACGGCCGGGGGATCTGCTATCGCGATGAGCGGCGGACGGATCGGGATGACAACGGTGTGCTGTGGTGCCGCTTGGACGACGCCCCGGGGCGGGGACGGCCCAACTTCGGGCAGATGCATCCGAAGCGGCAACGAGAGGCCCAGCTGGGGCGGTTGTGCCAGGTATGTGGCGGGCCGGCGAGCCGGACCTCGCGTGGGTGGCTGTTCCTGATGCCGCTGCCCGACCCTTCCGTGTGGCGGAACCAACCCGGCTGGCCGGAGGGTGCTCACTCCACCAAGCCGCCGCTGTGTGTGCGGTGCGCGGTCGACTCGGTGCGGCTGTGTCCCCACCTCAGGCGCCCCTTCGCCGTCCGGGCGCGGAAGGCGACACGGTACGGCGTGTTCGGGGGGTTCCTGCTGCCCGAGGCGGGAGGTGGTCTGAGGCCGTTGCCCGGGGACGAGTACCTGCCGTACGGGCATGCGGATGCCCCGTTCTTTCTGGCGCAACAACTCGTGGTGGAGCTTAGGCGGTGCACGCCGGTTGATCTCGATGACGAGCGCTCCTGACTGCGCCTCACTCCGGCTGGCAGAGGAGGGGGTTCTGGAGTTCCGTGCAGGGCCGGTGGCCGTGGGCGCGGATGATGTCGCGGCCCACCTCGTTGGTGAGGTAGCGCAGGAAGCTCGCGGCCAGCGAGTCGGCCGGCAGCTCGCCGTAGGTGTAGGCGAGTTCGGTTTCCCAGAACGGGTAGGCGCCGTGGTCGGCCGCCTCCGTGGCGGCGGCGTGGCCGTCGATGCGGAGGAGGGGTAGGTCGTCGCGTTCGGTGGCGGCGCCGAGTTCCGCGTAGCCGATGGCGCCGGGGGTGTCGGCGACGGCGGCCAACAGGTCGGCGGTGGTGCGGCGTTCGCAGCGGATGACCTGGTCGGTGGCGCCGGGGTCGCGGTCGCGGCAGTTGTCGGAGGTGCTGGCCGGCTCGCGGCGGCCGTCCAGGACCTGCCGTTGGAAGGTGCGGCGGGTGCCCGAGTCGTCGTGCCGGCTGACGAGGCGGATCGGGAGGTCGGCGCCGCCCAGCTCCGTCCAGTTGGTGTGGGTGCCGTCGAAGATCCGGCGGATCTGGGCGAGGGAGAGGTCCTGGACGCCGGCCTCCTCGTTGGCCACCAGGGTGAACAGGGAGAGCGCCACCGGGCGCGGCAGCAGGATGGGGTAGCCCTCCTCCTTGGGGCCGTCGGAGAAGGCGAGCGTCGCCGGGGCCCCGTCCTTATGGTCCCGGCCCGCGCGGTCGAGGGCGGCGAGGCCCTGGGCGCTGCCGCTGGTCGCGACGGTGATCTCCGCCTCGGGGCAGGTGTCCCGGTAGGCGTCGGCGGCCTGTTCCAGCACCGGGGCGAACGCGGTGGAGCCGGTGAGGGTGAGGTGGCCGGTCGCGCAGTCCAGCGGGGCCGTGGTGTCGTCCGAGGCGAGGGAGATGCCCAGCTGGGTGACGATGACGGCCGCGAGGAAGCAGATCAGCGCGATGGTGGGGAGGGAGGTTCCGGTGCGGCTTCTGGTCTCCGGGATGTCCCCGGAGCCGACCCCGCCCTTGACGGCGCCGACCACCTTGGGCGGGGCGAACTCCGTACCCGGCGGGCGGGGTTCGTCGTTCTCGCGCTCCAGTGCCGCCAACACCTTGTAGTGGGTGCCCCGGTTCATCGGGATCTTGGGCAACAGGATGGCGCCGTCGCGGACTTCGAGCCCCGAGTCGCCCTCGAACGACGGCCGCAGATGCTCGTTGCTCAGCTCGGTCACCACCATGCCCGCCACCCGCCGGCCGGGGAAGAGGACACGGATGCCGACCTTGTCCCCCTCGGGCACGGCGTAGTCGCTCTCGTCGACATGGGTCGCGCCGTTGTTCTCGAAGCGCAGCAGCACGAACGACGGATCGCGCAGCCGGCTGCCGTTGTCGTGTTCGAGGCGCTGGAGCGCGCCGCCGTAGGCGGAGTGGACCTCGTCGGTGGCGATGGTGTCCATCTGGACGCGGTAGCCGAGCCGTTTGCGGCCGACGAAGACGAACTCGTAGAGGGCGGCGATGATCGGCACCACCAGGCCAAGCACGGCGAGGGCGACGTCCCACCGAAAGTTGTCCACAAGGCGAATGTATGGGCGAATCTGACGGGCCGTGAGAGACGACGGCAAGGCTTCGACCGGTGTTCACCGGCGGGCAACCAGCCCTGCCCCGGGCTCCGTTGACGCCTCAGCCGGGAAGCTGGTCCGCCGTGCGGGCGACGGTGTCGGCCAGTCGGGTCAGCAGGATCTCCTCGGGCGCCGGCACGATGCCCAACGCCCGCTGGGCGGCGCGGAGCCGGTCGGGGCCGACGGGGGCGGGGGCGGGACGGCCCAGCCGTTCCGCCCACCGGGGGGCGCCCAGCATCAGCTCAAGCGCCTCGCCCAGGGTGTCGGCGAGCAGCGTCGACTCGCCCTCGGGGGAGGCGTACCACACCGCGCCGTCGACCAGGTGGTAGGTGCCGCCGGCCGCGCAGCCGGCGATGGCCGTGGGCGCAGCGCCGGGGGCGGTGCGGCCGATGTCGAAGTCGCACGCCGCGCCGAGCAGGCGCGCCAGCGCCGCGTCCGCCGCGATCCGGGCGAGCAGCGTCGCGTCGTCGGGCGGTCGCGGGGCGCCGAGGGCCCGCGCGGCGACCCGGTAGACGAGCTGGTCGGCCGAGCGCTTGTTCTCCTTGAGCAGGTGCAGCCGGTCGGGCCCGAACCAGTCGTACGTCGGATGCTTGGACCACTCCAGCCGGGGGCGGGACAGATCGCCCGTCACCTCCACCACGAAGTCCGCCTCGTGGCGGGGGCCGAGGCCGTCGTCGCCGACCCAGGTCTCGACGCCGAGGAAACGTGTCACCCGCCGCACCCGCCAGCCGGTCTCCTCCGCGACCTCCCTGACCAGGGCCGCCAGCAGCGTTTCGCCCGGCTCCACATGGCCACCGACCAGATCCCAGGTGTCGGGGAACAAGCGCCGTTCGGGGGAGCGGCGTTGGGCGAAGACGCGGCCCCTTCCGTCCAGGATCGCGGCACCGGCCACCCACACCTCGCCGGCGGCCGGGGTGGGGAACCGGACCCCCGCGTCGATCGTGACGGGCCCGGCGGGGGGTCGTGCCGTCAACGAAGCGCCTCCTCGGGCGTCCGCGCGGCGCCCGCCGCGTGCTCCCGCGCGAACGCGGCCGAGCCCAGCGCCGTCCGCGCCGCCTCGGCGGCGCGGTCCACGTCCCACCGCTCGGCCGGCGGCAGCGGGGCGCCGACCGCCCGGCGCGCGGCCTCGGCCGCGCCGAGCAGCCGGGCCGCGCGGGCGGCCCGGCCGAGCCCGGCCTCCGCGCCGGCCAGCCCCTCCAGGGCCAGCGCCACGGCGCGCGGATCCGCGACCGCGCGGGCCGCGCGATAGCCGGCGAAGTGGCGCCGCAACGCCTCGGCGTGGTCGCCTCTCAGCTCCGCGACATAGCCCAACTGGGCCTGGACGAAGGCCACTCCGGCGGTGCCCTCCACCCGGTCGAGCCAGCGCAGCCAGGTGGTGAGCAGCTCCTCGGCGGCGTCGAGCCGGCCCTCCCTGCGGGCGACCAGGGCCAGGCCCGTCTCGGCGAACTCCTGCCCGGTCCGGTCGGAACTCTCGACGGCCAGCCGCCTGGCCCGCTCCAACAGGCGGGTGGCGCCCGGCAGATCGCCGGTGAGCAGCGCCATCCGGCCGAGCCCCGAGAGGCGGGACGCCACCTCAGTCCACAGCCCGAGGCCCTCGGCTGCGGCGACATCGTCGCGCAGCCGGCGGGCCACCGCCCCGTACTCGCCCCTGATCTCGTCGACCACCCACAGCGAGTAGCCCGCCTCAAGACGCCCCCAGGCGTCGCCGAGCGCCTCGAAGAGGGTCAGTGACCGGCGGGCGTCGCGCTCCATCGCGTCCCAGGCGGCGTCCCCGATGGCGAGCCGGGCGCGCAGGCCGAGCGCCGCCGCCTCCCCCCAACGGTCGCCCAGCGCACGGAAGGTCGTCAGCGCCTCCTCGATGCGGTCGCGGTGCACGGCGGGATCGCCGTAGGCCCAGGTCAGCAGCGAGAGGAACCACTGGGCGTAGGCCCGGCCCGCCGGATCGTCCAGGGTGGCCCAGTGGCGCAGCACCTCCTCGCCGCGCTCCACCGGGCCGGCGCCGGCGTCCGCCCCGACGCCGCCGGAGAGCGCGACATACCAGGCCAGCGCCGTGGTGCGGGACGTCTCCCCGGCCTCGCCCCGGACGGCCAGCGCCCGCTCCAGGGAACGTCTGGCCTCGCCGTGCCGGCCGCGCAGGAACCACCACCAGGCGAGGGAGTCCACCAGCCGTAGCGCCTGGTCGGCCGCCCCGGCGCCGGCGGCCCACTCCAGCGCGCCGCGCAGGTTCGCCGTCTCGGCGTCCAACACGCCCATCCACCGCCGCTGTTCGGGCCCGCGCAGCAGCGGCGCGGCGCGTTCGGCCAACGCCAGGTGGTACGCGGCGTGCCGACGCCTGGCCTCGTCCTCGTCGCCGGCCTCACGCAGCCGCGCCAGGCCGTAGGCCAGCACCGACTCCAGCAGCCGGTAGCGGCCAAGGGCCGGGTCGGCGACCACGAGGGAACGGTCGACCAGCCGCGTCAGCACGTCGAGCACCGACCAGTCGCCGGCCGCCACCGCCTCGGCTGCGGCGAGGCTCCAGCCGTCCTCGTGCACCGAGAGCCGGCGCAGCACCGTGCGCTCAGGTTCGGTCAGCGGCTCCCAACTCCAGTCCAGCACCGCGCGCAGCGTCCGCTGGCGGGCCGGCGCGTCCCTCGGCCCCGAGGCCAACAGCGTGAACCTGTCGTCCAGCCGCGCCGCCAACTCCCCGATCTCCAGGGCCCGCACCCGGGTCGCGGCCAGCTCAAGGGCCAGCGGCAGGCCGTCCAGGCGGCGGCAGATCGCGGCCACCGTCTCGACGTTGTCGGGACGCACGGCGAATCCCGGCGCGGCGGAGGCGGCGCGGGCCGCGAACAGCCGCACCGCGCTGTACTCCTCCGACGCCACGCCACCGGCCGGCGGCAGCTCAAGCGGCGGCACCGCGCGCAGCGTCTCGCCGCCGACCGACAGGGGCTCCCGGCTGGTCGCCAGCACCCGCAACTCCGGCGCCGCCGCCAGCAGCCGGGCGACCAGCGCGGCCACCGCGTCCAGCAGATGCTCGCAGTTGTCCAGCAGCAGCAGCGCCCGGCGGGCGGCCAGCGCGCCGGCCAGCCGCTCCGGCAGCGACGCCGCCCCGCCGGAATCGGCTGTCTCCCGCACACCCAGCACCGCGGCCACCGCGTCCGGCACCGTGTCGGGGCCCTCGGCGGCCAGCTCCACCAGCCAGACGCCGTCCGGGAACGTCTGCGCGAGGCCCTCGGCCACCGCCAGCGCCAGCCGGGTCTTGCCGACGCCGCCTGGCCCGGTGAGCGTGACCAGACGCGCGGTGGAGAGCGTGCCCCGCACCTCGACGATCGCGCGTTCCCGGCCGATCAGCTCGTCGACCCGGGCCGGCAGATTGCCCGGCGGCCGGGCCGCGAGCGACGCGTCATGGTTGAGCAACGAGCGGTGCAGCGAGGCCAGTTCGGGGGACGGATCGGCCCCGAGCTGCTCGGCGAGGCCGGTCCGCAGCGCCTGGTAGGCGGCCAGCGCGGCGTCCTGCCGGCCCGCCTGGTACAGCGCCCGCATCCGCAGCCCCACCAGCCGTTCGTGCAGCGGATGCCTGGCCTGTGGCTCGGCGAGCTCAGCGAGCACGGCCTCGTGGTCCCCCAGGGCGAGCCGCGCCTGGGCCCGGTCGGCGAGCGCGCCGAGCCGCAGCGTATCCAGCCGGGCGATCACCGGCGCCAGCAGCGGCTGGTCGGCGAAGTCGGCGAACGCCTGGCCCCGCCACAGCCCCAACGCCCTCTCCAACGCGGCCAGTCGGGCCGCCGGCGCGGCCGAGCCGCCGGCCTCCGTCACCGCGTCGGCGAAGCCGCCCGCGTCGACGGCGTCCGGCGCGATGTCCAGGGCGTAGCCCGCGGGACGCCACACCACCAGCGCCCTGCCGCCCGGCTCCGCCCGCTCCAGGGCGCCCCGCAGCTGGGAGACCCGCGCCTGGAGCGTGCCGGCGGCGGCCCTCGGCGGGCGCGGCCCCCACAGCTCGTCGATCAGCAGATCCCGGGAGAGCGGCGCGCCGGGGTCGGCGAGGAGCAGCGCCAACAGGGCCCGGACCTTGGTGTCCGGCACCGGAACGCGCCGTCCCTGATCCGTCCACACGGCCAGTGGACCGAGCACCCCGAAACGCATCCGCCCAGGCTAACCGCCGCACCGGCCGACCCGTGGCGCACCCGTGGCGATCCCGAAGCGCCACCGCGCACAGTGCCGGCACGGCGAACGGGCCGCACGCACACCGGGACGACCCCGACGGCGACCCGCACGACCCGAACGACCCGAACGACATGAGCGATGACGAGGAGAACCACCATGGCGACACGTGAGCCGGTCACCGTGATCGGGCTTGGCCCGATGGGCACCGCGATGGCCGAGTCCCTGCTGGCCGCCGGGCACCCCACCACCGTGTGGAACCGCACGGCCAGCAAGGCCGAGCCGCTGGTGGCGCGCGGCGCCACCCAGGCCGCCAGCCCCGAGGAGGCGCTGCGCGCCGGCGAGTTGGTCGTGATCAGCCTGATCGACTACGCCGCGATGTACGCCGTCCTGACCACCGCCGAGGGCGCGCTGGCCGGCCGGGTGCTGGTGAACCTCAGCTCCGGCAGCCCCGAGGAGCTGCGCCGGGCCGGCGACTGGGCGGCCGGGCACGGGGCGCAGTTGGTCACCGGCGGCATCATGACCCCGCCGCCCGGCGTCGGAAAGACCGGCGCCTATGTCTTCTACAGCGGACCCGAGGCGCCGCTGCGCGCCCACGAGGAGGCGCTGGCCGCCCTGGGCCGGGTCGACCACATGGGGACCGACCCCGGTCTCTCGATGCTCTACTACCAGGCCATGCTGACCCTCTTCACCGGGACGCTGGTCAGCCACATGTACGCGAGCGCGCTGATCGCCTCGGGCGGGGACCAGCCCGAGGCGCTCTACCCCTACGCCGCCGAGATGGTGACCGGGCTGGCCGAGGAAGGCCCGATGGGCTATCTGCGGATCGTCACCGAGGAGGTCCAGGCCCGCTCCTACTCGGGGGAGGAGAACAGCCTGCACATGCAGGCGGCCGGCGCGCGGCATGTGGAGCAGGCCTACGCGGAGGCGGGTCTCGACGCGGAACTGCCGCGCGCCATCCGGCAGCTCTTCGAGCGCGCGGTGGACGCGGGGCTCGGACACCGCAGCCTGACCGCTTCCTACGAGGTGATCGAGAAGCCGGAGCCCCGGCCCGCCGGCTGAGCGGGGGCGCCCCCGCTCAGCCGAGGCCGAGCTTGGCGGACATGGCCCTGGCCACCGCGTCCTCGTCGCCCTCGAAGCCCACCCGGGCCGTCTCCTGCCGGCCGGAGGCGAACATCAGCAGCTCGCCAGGATCGCCGGTGACCGTCACCACGGGGGTGCCCTTGTGCGCCACCACCGTCTGCCCGTTGGGCCGGCGCAGCACCAGACCGACGGGGCTGCGCCGGCCCATGATCCGGCCGGCCGTCTCAAGGCGCTTCCACAGCGCGTCCGAGAAGACCGGATCGAGCGAACGGGGCTCCCAGTCCGGCTGGGCACGGCGGATGTCCTCGCCGTGGACATAGAACTCGACGACGTTGGCCGCCTCGTCGATCTGCTTGAACGAGAACGGGGACATCCGGGGCGGCCCGGTCCTGATCAGCTGGAGCAGCTCGTCGTAGGGCTTGGCGGCGAACTCGTCGCGCACCCGCTCCCCCCGGGCCGCGAGCGGCTTGATGATCGCCCCGCTCGCCGCGTCCGCCCGGCGCTCCCGCACCACCAGGTGCGCGGCCAGGTCGCGGGTGGTCCAGCCCTCGCACAGGGTGGGAGCCTCGGGGCCCGCGTTCTCCAACAGGTCGGCGAGCAGCAGACGTTCACGTTTGGCATGGGTAGACATGCGCACAAGGGTATGCGGTGCGCCCCCGTTTCCCGGGAGTTCCCGCGGTCGCGCGGGGCTTCCTGGCGGAAACGGGTCGGGCGCCGGCGGGGCAGAATGGGGGCATGTCCAGCACCCAGGCGCCCCGACTCGACCCGGCCATCGCCGCGCGGCTCAAGCGCGACGCGAACGGCCTCTTCCCCGCGATCGCGCAGCAGTACGACACCGGCGAGGTGCTGATGCTGGGCTGGATGGACGACGAGGCCCTCCGGCGCACCCTGGTCACCGGGCGGTGCACGTACTGGAGCCGCAGCCGCCGCGCGTACTGGGCCAAGGGCGACACCTCGGGCCATGTGCAGCATGTGAGGTCCGTGGCGCTCGACTGCGACGGCGACACCGTGCTGGTCCGCGTCGACCAGATCGGCGCCGCCTGCCACACCGGGGACCGCACCTGCTTCGACGCCGACGAACTCCCGCTGGGCGAGGGGGCGCAGGTCGCGCGGGGCATGGCCTAGGGTCAGGGGCCATGACGACTGAGGACATCGACCGCTTTCGGGTGCTCGCCAAGGAGCGGCGGGTCATCCCGGTGACCCGTCGCCTGCTCGCCGACGGCGACACCCCGGTCGGTCTGTACCGCAAGCTGGCCGCCGGCCGGCCCGGCACCTTCCTGTTGGAGTCGGCGGAGAACGGCCGCACCTGGTCCCGTTACTCCTTCGTCGGGGTGCGCGGCGCGGCCACGCTCACCGTGCGGGACGGGCGGGCCCACTGGGTGGGACGGCCGCCGGCCGGGGTGCCGACCGGGGGCGACCCGCTTGAGGTGCTGCGCGAGACGCTGCGGGTGCTGCACACCCCGCGCGACCCCGAACTGCCCCCGTTCACCGGCGGCATGGTCGGGTACCTCGGCTACGACGTGGTCCGCCGCCTGGAGGCCATCGGCGACTCCACCACGGACGATCTGCGGCTCCCCGAGCTGACGATGCTGCTCGCCGCCGACCTCGCCGTCCTCGACCACCGCGACGGCACCGTGCTGCTGATCGCCAACGCCTTCACCGACCCGCCGGCGCCGGGCGCCCCCGACGAGGACCGGCTGCCGGCGATCCACGCGGACGCCGTGGCCAGGCTCGACGCGATGGCGGCCGATCTGGCCCGGCCCCTCGCGCTGCCGGCCGTCGAGCTGCCGGCCAGCGAACTGCCCACGTTCACCGCGCGGTCGGGCGGTGCCAGCTACCGTGGCGCGGTCGAGGCGGCCAAGGAGTACATCAGGGCAGGCGACGCCTTCCAGGTGGTGCCGTCGCAGCGCTTCGACGCGCCCTGCACGGCCAGTGCCCTGGACGTCTACCGGGTGCTGCGCACCACCAACCCGAGCCCCTACATGTATCTCTTCCGGTTCGCCGGCGACGAGGCGGCCGGTGAGAGCGGGTTCGACGTGGTGGGCTCCAGCCCCGAGGCGCTGGTGAAGGTGGCGGACGGGCGCGCCATGCTGCACCCCATCGCCGGCACCAGGCCGCGCGGCGGGACACCGGGGGAGGACGCCGCGCTGGGCGAGGAGCTGCTGGCCGACCCCAAGGAGCGGGCCGAGCACCTGATGCTGGTCGACCTCGGCCGCAACGACCTCGGCCGGGTCTCGGTGCCGGGCACGGTCGAGGTGGTCGACTTCATGACGGTGGAGCGCTACAGCCATGTGATGCACATCGTCTCCACGGTCACCGGGCGGCTGGCCGAGGGGCGCACCGCCTTCGACGCGCTCACCGCCTGCTTCCCCGCCGGCACCCTCTCGGGCGCCCCCAAGCCGCGCGCCATGGAGATCATCGAGGAGCTGGAGCCGACCAGGCGCGGCGTCTACGCCGGCTGCGTCGGCTATCTGGACTTCGCCGGCGACGCCGACACCGCGATCGCCATCCGCACCGCCGTCCTCCGCGACGGCGTCGCCCATGTCCAGGCGGGCGCCGGGGTGGTCGCCGACTCCGACCCGGTCGCCGAGGACACGGAGTGCGCCAACAAGGCGGCGGCCGTTCTCAGGGCGGTGGCCACGGCGGGAAGGCTGCGCGGTAGCGTGGAGGGGTGACCCGTGACCCCTCCCACAGCCCGAGCGCCAGGGCGACGCGTCGGGCGCTCGGCCTGGCGCTGCTGTTCGGCGCCGCCGGGGCCGCCGTCGTCCTGATCTCGGCGGGGCAGACCTGGGGCGAGGGCGACGCCCAGGGCGGCGGCGCCGAACTGCCGGTGACGGCGAGCGGCAGCGCGGTCTCAGGACTGCCCAGCGCGCTGGCGCTGGTCGGTCTCGCCGCGCTGGTCGCGGTGTTCGCGGTGCGCGGAACGGGCCGGGTGGTCGTCGCCTCCGCGTTGGCGCTCAGCGGCGCTGGTTCGATCGGCGCCGCGCTGCTCGGCGCCGGCGACACCAAGGCGCTGGACGGCGTGGCGGTGGAGACCATCGGCATCACCGATGTCGCGGTCACCTCCGTGAGCCACACCGGTTGGCCCTGGCTCTCCGCGCTGGGCGGGCTGCTGCTGCTGTGCGCCGGGCTGTTGGCGCTGAGCTACGGACGCCACTGGCCGGCGATGTCCAGCAGGTACGAGCGCGCTGGCCGGTACGAGCGGGGCGGCCGGTACGACCGGGGCGGGCGCGACGCCGGCGACCAGGACCGCCCCGAGGACATCTGGCGGGCCCTGGACCGGGGCGAGGACCCCACCTAGGACTGTCGGCGTGGCCTGCCACAATGGGAGGTGGGCGAGGGAGACACCCGCTCAGGACCTTCCGTTCGTCGTTTCGTTTCCGAGGAGCACACACATGGCGGGCAAGTACCACCACGGCAACACCCCTGCCGCCTGGACCGGGGTGATCATCGCTTTCATCGGGTTCTGCGTCTGTAGCTACTTCACCGTTGTCGCCGAGCCGTGGGGCGTGGCCGCCGGCGGCGTGGTGCTCCTGCTGGCCTGCGTGGTCGGCCTGGTGATGCGCTCGATGGGCCTCGGCCAGGAGCCCGCCGTCTCCCGGAGCCCCAGGGAGCCGCGGGAGTCGGCCGCCGGATCGGTCGACGTCCCGGCGCAGTCCTCCGGCGAGCCCAAGCCGGCCGCCACCACCTGAGGGCCGTCGCCGAGCCGTGGTGAGTCTGGTCACAGAACGGCGCCCGCCGCTTCGGCCGGGTCCACCCCTGACCGCCGTCGCCCCGCAGGGCGCGGCGGTCGGCCATGTGGCGCGCGTCAACCCCGGGCAGGGCCGCGGCGCGCCGCCGGCCCGCCCGGCCATGGCGCCCGGAGGGCTCCAACGGGCCGCGCCCACCGCGCCGCGCACCCGTGCACCGTTCCCGGCCCTGGGCCTCTGACCTGCGCGAACGGCGGGCTCCAGGCGCGGGGACCGCACCGGCGCCGGGGGGTGTCCCCGCGCCGTGGGCGGGTGGTACGGGTGTCGGCGGTGCCCGATACTATCGATGGGGATTGCCCTCCCCACACCGACAGGAAGGGGCCGGTCGCGTGAGTGTGCTCGACGAGATCATCGACGGAGTCCGAGCCGACCTCGCCGAGCGGCAGGCACATGTCACCCTCGACGAGCTGAAGGAACGCGCCGCCTCGGCCCCACCGGCCAAGGACGGTGTCGCGGCGCTCAAGGGCGACAGTGTCACGGTGATCTGCGAGGTCAAGCGCTCCAGTCCGTCCAAGGGCGCGCTCGCCGCGATCGCCGATCCGGCCGCGCTGGCCGCCGACTACGAGGCCGGCGGCGCGGCGGCGATCTCCGTCCTCACCGAGCAGCGCCGGTTCGGCGGCTCGCTCGCCGACCTCGCCGAGGTCCGCGCCCGGGTGGACATCCCGGTGCTGCGCAAGGACTTCGTGGTCACCGCCTACCAGCTGTGGGAGGCCCGCGCGCACGGCGCCGACCTGATCCTGCTGATCGTCGCCGCGCTGGAGCAGCCGGCGCTGGTCTCGCTGGTGGAGCGCGCCGAGTCCATCGGCCTCACCCCGCTGGTCGAGGTGCACGACGAGGACGAGGTGGAGCGCGCCGTGGACGCGGGCGCCCGGATCATCGGGGTGAACGCGCGGAACCTGAAGACCCTGGAGGTGGACCGCTCCACCTTCGAGCGGGTGGCCCCCGAGATCCCCGGCGGCATCGTCCGGATCGCGGAGTCCGGGGTGCGGGGCCCGCACGATCTGATCGCCTATGCCAACGAGGGCGCCGACGCCGTGCTGGTCGGCGAGTCCCTGGTCACCGGCAAGGACCCGCGCGCCGCCGTCGCCGACCTGGTCGCCGCCGGCGCCCACCCGGCGCTGCGGCAGGGGCGCTGAGGCGCGGATGACCCCCGGACACCCGTACGGCACGCCGAGGCGCGGCGCTCCGCCGCCCGCCGGCGGGATCGCGGCGCGCGGCGCCCGGGGCGCCCGCCCGCGCGGCTGCCGCGCCCCGGCCCGCCGGGTGTTGGGGCGTCGGGTGCGGTACCACATCGGTGCCGAGCCGGGGCAGGTGCGAGGCCGCCGATGGCCGGCCGGTTCGAGGTCAGGGGCGTTCCGCCAGGGCTGACGCACGCCGGCACTCCGTGCCCGTGATGTCACGCGCCCCGGCGCGCCCGCGCCGAGGGGCGCCGCCGCACGCCTCCGTGCGTCCGTCCCTCCCCGGTCACCCCAGGCACCTCCCGGTGTCCTCGACACCCCCGCACGCCGCCCGGCCGAGCGCCCGCCGCGTGCCAGGGTGTCCCGTTCCGCTCCTCTTTCCGTTCTTCTGGGAAGGCACAGAGATCGATGCCAGCTGAGTACTTCCATCCCGACCCCGACAGTGGGGTGCCCGACGCGCGGGGCTACTTCGGCGCCTTCGGCGGCACCTTCGTCCCCGAGGCCCTGAGGTCGGCCATGGACGAGGTCGCCGCCGAGTACGAGAAGGCGAGGAACGACCCCGCCTTCCTCGCCGAGCTGGACGACCTGATGGTCAACTACGCGGGCCGCCCGAGCCCGTTGACCGAGGTGCCCAGGTTCGCCGAACAGGCCGGCGGCGCCCGGGTGTTCCTCAAGCGTGAGGACCTCAACCACACCGGCTCGCACAAGATCAACAACGTGTTGGGGCAGGCGCTGCTCACCCGCAGGATGGGCAAGACCCGGGTGATCGCCGAGACCGGCGCGGGCCAGCACGGCGTGGCCACGGCCACCGCCTGCGCCCTCTTCGGGCTGCGCTGCACCATCTACATGGGCGAGGTCGACACCGAGCGGCAGGCCCTGAACGTCGCCAGGATGCGGATGCTGGGCGCCGAGGTGATCGCGGTCTCCTCGGGCAGCCGCACCCTGAAGGACGCCATCAACGAGGCGTTCCGCAACTGGGTCGCCACCGTCGAGACGACCCACTACCTCTTCGGCACGGCCGCCGGACCGCACCCGTTCCCCGCCCTGGTGCGGGACTTCCACCGGGTCATCGGGGTGGAGGCCAGGCGGCAGATCACCGAGCGCGTCGGGCGGCTGCCGGACGCGGTGGTCGCCTGTGTGGGCGGCGGCTCCAACGCGATCGGCCTCTTCCACGCCTTCATCCCGGACGCCGGGGTCCGCCTGGTCGGCTGCGAGGCGGCCGGGCACGGCGTCGAGTCGGGCGAGCACGCGGCGACGCTGACCGCCGGCGAACCCGGTGTGCTGCACGGCTCGCGCTCCTATGTGCTCCAGGACGACGAGGGGCAGATCACCGAGCCGTACTCGATCTCGGCCGGCCTCGACTACCCGGGGATCGGCCCCGAGCACTCCTACCTCAAGGACAGCGGACGCGGCGAGTACCGGCCCGTCACGGACGCCCAGGCCATGGAGGCGCTGCGGCTGCTGTCCCGCACCGAGGGCATCATTCCGGCCATCGAGAGCGCCCACGCGCTCGCCGGCGCCCTCGAACTCGGGCGGGAGCTGGGCCCCGAGGCCGTGCTGGTGGTCAACCTCTCCGGGCGCGGCGACAAGGACATGGACACCGCCGCCCGCTACTTCGGGCTCTACGACGGCGAGGAGAACGACCGGTGAGCGGCAATCTGAAGCTGCTGGAGGCGGCGTTGGCGGGGGCGCGCGCCGAGGGGCGCGCGGCGTTGCTCGGCTACTACCCGGCCGGCTTCCCCAGCGTGGACGCGGGCATCCGCGCCGCGGTGGCCATGGTCGAGGGCGGCTGCGACATCATCGAGATCGGACTGCCGCACAGCGACCCGGTGTTGGACGGCCCGGTCATCCAGACCGCCGACGACATCGCGCTGCGCGGCGGGGTGCGGATCGCCGACGTGCTGCGCACGGTGCGCGAACTGCACGCGGCGACCGGCGTGCCGGTGCTGGTGATGACCTACTGGAACCCGGTGGACCGCTACGGTCCCGAGCGGTTCGCCGCCGAACTCGCCGAGGCGGGCGGGGCCGGCTGCATCCTGCCCGACCTGCCGGTCGAGGAGTCCGACGGCTGGTGCGAGGCCGCCGAACAGCACGGTCTCGCCACGGTGTTCGTGGTCGCGCCCAGCAGCGCCGACGCGCGGCTGGCCACCATCACGGCGGCCGGCAGCGGCTTCGTCTACGCGGCCTCGCTGATGGGGGTCACCGGCGGGCGGGCCGCCGTCAGCCAGGGCGCGGCCGGTCTGGTGGCGCGCACCAGGGAGACCACCAGGCTGCCGGTCTGCGTCGGCCTCGGCGTCTCCAACGGCACCCAGGCGGCCGAGGTCGCGGGCTTCGCCGACGGGGTGATCGTCGGCTCCGCCTTTGTCCAGGCGGTGCTCGACCGGCTGGCGGACGAACCGGCCGCCGTCGAACAACTGCGCGCGTTGGCGGGCGAGTTGGCCGCCGGGGTGCGGGCCGGACGGTGATCGGGGGCCGGGGCGCCGACGGCTGGTCAGCGCCCCGGCTGTCACTGGCTGCGGGTACAGTCGGGCCATGGCGAACGAGGGGACCTCGGCCGATCTGCCGTGGCAGCCGCCCACGAGCGTGGAGCAACAGCTCTATGACGCGGGGCTGAACAGCGACTGGACGCGTTACTTCGAGGTGCTGGCCGGCACGGATCTCTTCCTGCCGATGTCCAGGGAGTTGGCGGACGCGGTGCCGGGCCGGCTGCGGTTCAGCCCGTTCCACCACCCGGACGTCAAGGGCCCCTGCCTGCCGGTGTACACGCGGGGCATGCTGCCCCCGCCGGTGGCCGACCAGATCTTCGAGCGCTGCGAGCTGGCCGATCTCGCCAAGGGCTGGCCGCGCCCCGCCCGTTGGCTCGCCGTCAACCCGGGCACGCCGGTGGAGACGTTCCTCCCGGCCGATCCCCGCAAGTGGAAGCGGCGGGCGAGGAACGGCTCGGCCGAGAGCCCGTTGAAGACGCTCTGGACGGGCCACCGCACGGGGCCGATGGCGCACGGCCTGGCCTGTGGCGCCCTGCTGATGGTCAACAACGGCGCCATCTGGAACCACCTGGGCTGGCAGTCCGGCGGCTACTCGGAGGAGAAGGAGCTGCTGCGGGCCTGGTGGAGCGTCACCGGCAGGGGCCAGTGGCTGGAGATCCTGGAGCGCCTGCTGAAGGGCGAACTGATATCCCCCGCCTGGGAGTTCGTGCTCCGGGTGCGGCAGGCGATGATCCAGGAGTACGGCGCGGTGCCCGATCCGGTCGGCTGGCGGGAGGCCGCCGAGCGGGTGCTCCTCTCCCGCACCGCCGAGGTGGTGGACCGCACGGGCAAGCCCCCCGAGTTCGATCTGGACGCCGATATCGCGCTGGCCCACCAGCTGATCGGCCAGGTGCTGCGCTATGAGGCGCGCTTCCGCGCGGACGGCCTGATGGCGGCGGACGAATGCGTCCGCTCCGTCCTCGCCTGGGACTTCGGCCGCGCCTCCTGCATGGCGCGCTGGGGTCTCGGCGCCCGGCTCGGCGAGCTGGCCGAGACGGAGCGCGCGGTGCTGCACGCCAGCGAGGGCGCCCGGCAGGTGTACCAGTCCTGGGGGGACTACGCGACGGGCTACATCCTGGGCCGCTGTCTGCACTTCGACAGCGAGGAGTTCGGCGACTGGTACACGGAGATGGTCACGGTCTTCCGGATCCTCACCACCGATCCGGAGAGCCCCTGGCTGAGCGTTCCCTGGGAACACCCCGCGGTGGATCTCACGGAACGCTGACGCGCGGCGCCGGCTCCCACCGAGCCGGGGCGGCGCTCGCTAGCGTGACCGCTATGCGCGTATTGGTCACGGGAGGAGCCGGTTTCATTGGCTCCCATATCGTTCAAGCCCTGTTGTCCGCCGGCCATGAGCCGACGGTTCTCGACATCCGGCCGCCGGAGGCCGCGGGCGCGGCCGGCGTGCCGGCCGAAGTGCCCTGGATCCGCGCCGACGTGCGGGACGCCCAGGCCCTGGCCGGTGTCCTGCCGGGAGCCCAGGCCGTCTGCCACCAGGCCGCGATGGTCGGCCTGGGCAAGGACTTCGCCGACGCACCCGAGTATGTCTCGGTCAACGACCTGGGCACCGCCCGCCTGTTGGCGGCCATGGCCCAGGCCGGGGTGCGCGATCTGGTTCTCGCCGGATCCATGGTGGTCTACGGCGAGGGGCGCTACGACTGCGCCCGGCACGGCCAGGTCCGCCCGGGGCCGCGCCGGGTGGCGGAGTTGGACGCCGGCCACTTCGAACCGCCCTGCCCGGAGTGCGGGGCGCCGCTCCTGCCCGGGCTGGTCGACGAGGAGGATCCGGTCGATCCCCGGAGCGTCTACGCCGCCACCAAGCTGGCCCAGGAGAACCTGGCCGCCGCCTGGGCCAGGGATGTCGGAGGGCGGGCGATCAGCCTGCGCTACCACAACGTCTACGGCGACCGGATGCCCCGGGACACGCCCTACGCCGGCGTGGCGGCGTTCTTCCGCTCGGCGCTGGAGGCCGGCCGCCCGCCCAGGGTCTTCGAAGACGGCGCGCAGCGGCGGGACTTCGTCCATGTGACGGATGTGGCCCGCGCCAATGTCGCGGCGCTCGGCGCGCTGGCCGACCGCCCCGCCGGCGGGGCGCGGGCCTACAACGTCGGCAGCGGACAGCCGCACACGGTGGGCGAGATGGCCACCGCGCTGGCCGAGGCGCGCGGCGGCCCGGCCCCCGTGGTCACCGGCGAGTACCGACGCGGCGACGTTCGCCATATCACCGCCTCATCGGCTCGGCTCCAGAAGGAGCTGGACTGTTTCCCGCGCGTCGCCTTCGCCGACGGGGTGCGGAGCTTCGCCACCGCCCCCCTGCGTTCCCCCTGACGCAACGGCGTTCGGCGCTCGGCCCGTTGACGGGTCGGGCGCCGCGCGCGGGGGAGTGGGCGCCGGCGCGTGTCCGGGGGGCGGCGCGCCGGCGTGTCACATGTTCGAGACCGCCCCCGCGGAAACGTCAGCTCGGCTCCCCGAAAACCACCGGATCGAGTGGCTGGCCGGCGCGTTGGACCCGCGTCGCCCGGTGTGGCCCCGCCGGGCTGCCAGACTCCCCCCGCCATGCGTGGCGGTCGCCCGGCCGGATGCGAACACCGGGATTCATCAGCACTGTTGTACCGGTATGTGTTGTTTGTCTTTGTACGGTATGCCGGGT
Organism: Streptomyces profundus; assembly: GCF_020740535.1. Classification (NCBI taxonomy): domain Bacteria; kingdom Bacillati; phylum Actinomycetota; class Actinomycetes; order Kitasatosporales; family Streptomycetaceae; genus Streptomyces; species Streptomyces profundus. Next base: position 1,114,283 of record NZ_CP082362.1, on the reverse strand, counting down.
GAGTAACCATTCATCCGCGCGGGGCGACGTGGTACTGCCCTGCCTGAACGAGGCCGAGGCCCTTCCCTGGGTCCTCGACCGCATCCCTGACGGCTGGAACGCCGTCGTGGTGGACAACGGCTCCACGGACGACTCGGCCCGTATCGCCGAACAGCTGGGCGCGCGCGTGGTGTTCGAACCGCGCCGTGGCTTCGGCGCCGCCTGCCACGCCGGACTCCGCGCCGCCACCGCCGAGCTGGTGGCGTTCTGCGACTGCGACGCCTCCCTCGACCCCACCGAGCTGCCCCGGGTGGCCGCCCCGGTGGTTGACGGCGAGGCCGATCTGGTGCTGGCCAGACGCCAGCCCACCGAAAGAGGGGCCTGGCCGCTGCACGCCAGGGTCGGCAACCAGGCGCTCTCCCGGCTGGTGCGTCGCCGCACGGGGCTGAGACTCCACGATCTCGGCCCGATGCGGGTGGCCCGCAGAGCGGACCTGTTGGCGCTCGACCTCACCGACCGGCGCAGCGGCTATCCGCTCCAGATGGTGGTGCGCGCGGCCGACGCCGGCTGGCGGGTGGTCGAGACCGACGTGCCCTATCTGCCCCGCGTCGGCACCTCCAAGGTGACCGGCACCTGGCGGGGCACCTGGCACGCCGTTCACGACATGCGGGAGGTGCTCAGTTGACTCCTCCACCAGCCGAAGCGGGGGGAATCCCCGAAGGAGTCCCGATGCCCCTTCCACCGGTGGGTCCCACGACCCTGCTGGTCATCGCCAAGGAGCCGGTGCCCGGCCGGGTCAAGACCCGGCTGACCCCGCCGTTCAGCCCGGCCGAGGCCGCCGGGATCGCGGCGGCGGCCCTGGCCGACACCCTGGAAGCCCTGCTCCTGACGCCGGCCAGCCGCCGGGTCCTGGTGCTCGAAGGGCGCCCCGGCCCCTGGCTGCCCCCCGGCTACCGGGTGGTGCCGCAGTGCGCCGGCGGCCTCGACGAGCGGATCGCCGCCGCGTTCGCCGGGTGTACCGGGCCCACCCTGTTGGTGGGCATGGACACTCCGCAGCTGACCCCGCAGCTGCTGGCCCCGGCGACCGGGCTCGACAGCTGGCCGCCGGGGCGGGCCTGGCTCGGCCCGGCCGAGGACGGCGGGTTCTGGGCCCTCGGCATGGCCGAACCCCGCCCCGAACTGGTGCGCGGTGTGCCGATGTCCACCGCCCGCACCGGCGAGGAACAGCGCCGGCGGCTGCTCGCCGCCGGGCTCGACGTCCGCACCCTGCCGCCGCTGCACGATGTCGACACGGCCAGGGACGCGGAACGGGTCGCCGCCGCGCACCCGGGCGGCCGGTTCGCCGCCGCGCTCGCCGCCCTGGCCGGCGGCGCCGAGCGGCGGCCCGTCGGGGCGGCCCCCCACAAGGGAGGGGGGCGATGACCACCGCCACCACCACGGCCTGGTCGACCGACCTCTACACGCTGGCCCTGCGGGCCGGCCGGGGCCCGCTCTTCCTGCGCGCCGCCAACGGGGACCGGCTCCGCCTCGACGTCGAACGCTGGTGCCAGCGGCCCGACGCCGCCGACCGCACGGTGCTGGAGCGCTGCGTGGGCAGCGTGCTGGACATCGGCTGCGGACCGGGCCGGATGGTCGCGGCGCTGGCCAGACGGGCCAGCCCGGCCCTGGGCATCGACACCGCGCGCGCCGCCGTGCAGCGCACCAGGGCCAGGGGCGGCGCCGCGCTGCTGCGTTCGGTCTTCGACGCGCTGCCCGACGAGGGCGGCTGGGACAGCGTGCTGCTGATGGACGGCAACGTCGGCATCGGTGGCGATCCGCTGGCGCTGCTCCACCGCGTCGGCCAGCTGATCACCCCCGGCGGCCTGCTGCTGGTGGAGGCGGCGCAGTCCGAGGTGGACGAGCGGTTCGACGCCTGGCTCGACGACGACCAGGGGGGCACCAGCCCGGCGTTCCCCTGGGCCAGGGTCGGCGTCGACGCGCTCCGCGGCCAGGCCGAGGCCGCCGGCTGGACCACGGTCGCCCGCTGGTCCACCCACGCCCGCCCGTTCCTGGCGCTCCGCCGCGACGGCCTCGCCGGCCCGGCCCTCGCGGCGCCCCCCACCGCGCGGGCATCGGGCTGACCCCCACCGGGACGGCGGCCTGGGCGCCGCCGCCTGCCGGCGGGGCCCGGTCCCGGACCGTGTGGGTCGGGCCCCGCCGGCGAGGCGGCGGCGTTCGCGTGTGTGCCGAGTCGCCTCCCGCCGGGGACGGCTCGGACCAGCTCCCTGGGCTTAACGGCCGGCCCCCACCGGGAGCTGGGGCCGACGACGGCTACCCCCGGTGTCCCGCGTCCTGGCCGCTGCGGGCCCGCTGGCCTTCACCGCGGGTGCGGGAGTCGCACCGTGTGACGGTTCGAGTGGCGGTACCGCTGCCGCCGTGGCCCGGGTCAGCGCGGTGGTTCCCCCCGTTGGCCCGCACCGCGCCAGCGGGGCCGGCGGATCAGCATCACCGCCAGGGCCACGGCGGCCAGGGAGATCAGCAGACCGCGTGGGTAGTCGAGCGGCAGCGAGGTGGGGTAGCGGGGCGAGCCGGCGCGCAGCAGCGGCGGCAGCGCGACCAGCACCAGCGCCCCCGCGGCCAACAGCCCGCCGCGCAGCGGACCGCGCCACCGGCCGGCGGGCAGGGCGAGCCCGATCAGCGACACCAGCGGGGCCAGCAGCAGATCGTGCGCCAGCAGCGTGCCCACCAGCCAGCCGGCCACCTGGCCCGGCGTGCCGTCCGCCGTGCCGCTCCACAGCAGCCGCACCCCCACGCCGATCAGCAGCAGACCCAGCGCGCCCGACGCCAGCCGGACCGCCGCGATCGTCCGCCCACCGCCGGCGGCATCCGCGTCGGTCATTCCGTCACTCCGTCACTTCGATGGTCTCGACCCACTTCGTCTGCCACACCCCCGGCCGGTTGGGCGTGATGATCCGGGCCGGGAAGCCATGGTCCAGGCTCAGCACCTCCCCGTTGAGGCGCAGCGCCAGCAGCGTCAGCGGATCGGCCGTGTACTGGCCCGGCATCTCCATCACCCGGTAGCCGCCCGTGGTCTGCGCCGACCGCACCCGCAGCGCCGTCCGCGCCGGCGCGCCGGCCAGCTCCAGCAGATCCCGCAGCCGCACCCCCGTCCACTCGGCCGAGGCGCTCCAGCCCTCCACACAGGCGATGGGCAGCCGCTCCGTGTGCTGCCGCAGCGCGCCCAGTTCGGCCAGCGAGAGGGTGTACTCCAGCGGGCCCACCACCCGCAGCCGCCATCGCTCGGACGTCAGCTCGGCACGGTCGACGCCCGCCGCCCTCGCCGTCCGGTTGATCGGCAGCCCCTGCGTCCCCCGGTCGGGATCGCGCGGCGCCAACAGGACGAACGGGCGCAACGGCGGGAACGTCTGCCCCGCCGTCACCACCGTCACCGCCCCCACCCCGGCCGCCACGCCGAGCAGCAGCGACCTGCGGTCGGCCAGCTCGGGATCGGCCGGATCGCGCCGCCAGTGCCGCGCGACCAGCGGCAGGCGCACCGCCACATGCAGCACCACCGAGCCGACCAGCACCCAGGCCAGCGCGAAGTGCACCGGCTTGAAGGAGAACGGCCACGGATACCACTGGGTGATGTTGACCAGCCCGATCAGCACCTCAAGCAGCCCGACCGACACCAGCACGGCCACCGAGAGCCGGTCCAGCGCGTGCGGCAGCGAACGCACCGGCGGCCGGACCCAGAGCCGGGGATAGACCGCCCACAGCTTCGCCAACAGCAGCGGGACCAGCGCGATCCCGGTGGCCACATGGAGTCCCTGGCTCACCCGGTAGCCCCACACGGGGCGGGTCGGCAGACGCGGCTCCAGCCAGCCGGGCGGCGTCTGGAGCCCATGGCTGACCAGCCCGGTGGCGAAGCAGACCAGCACGCCCACCCCCAGCAGCCGCCCCACCGCGGTCGCCGTCCGCGCGTCGTGCAGCCGCCCACGGAAGCGCGGCCACCGGGCGACCTTCACCAGCTGGTCCGGTACACGTGGTTGACGGTCACCGCCATCACCACCTGGGCCGCCAGCCACCAGCGGGCCCGGTGCGGCGGCAACAGCGCCGTCACCGGCAGCGTCCAGACCACGAACGGCAGCCAGATCCGTTCCGTCTCCGCCTTGCTCATCCCGGAGAGGTCCGCCACCAGCAGCGCGGCCAGCGCCGACGCCACCAGCACCACCAGCGCGCCGTACCCCCGGGGCGGACGCCGCTCGGCCGTCAGATCCCGCAGCCCGCCCGGCAGCCTCGGGGCCCAGTGCCGCAACCCCGCCACCGTGGCGAGACCGACCGTCAACACCTGCGCCGCCACATTGGCCCAGACGAAGTACCCGTAGGGGCGCTGCCCGCCGGCGCCCGCGTAGTAGCGCTCCACCAGCACCTGGTAGCCCTCGTACCACCAGAAGCCGTTGGCGGTGAAGAGCGCCACCCAGGCCGCGACGCCAACCAGCACATACGGCAGCGGGCGCCACTCCCGCGTCAGCGCCAGCACGGCGACCCCGACCAGCGCCATCAGCGTCAACCCGTAGGACAGATAGACCAACCAGCCGAAGAGCACCCCGGAGCCCAGCGCCGCCCACCGCCACCCCCCGCCGGGCGACCGCCGCCGGACGCAGGCAACCGTCAGCAGCGCCACGGCCCAGGCCGCCACCGCCGCGAAGTAGGCGTCGGCCGAGACGCCGAGCCAGACCGCCGCCGGCGCCAGCACCAGGAACGGCGCCGCCCGCCTGGCCAGCCGCTCGCCGCTGAGCGCCCGCACCGTGAGCAGCACGGCGGCCGGCACGCTGGCCGCCCAGAGCACACAGAACATCGAGGCCCAGGTGCCACCGGAGAGCCCGATCCGGTCCAGCAGGACGAACGTCAGGGTCGCCCCCGGCGGATGGCCCGCCACATGCGCCGGCCAGTTGTCGGGCGCGTCGATGGGGATCTGGTGGACGAAGGTGTCCAGGAAGTGGCCCAGGCCCGGCAGCGCGTTGATGTCGTCGACCGACCGCAGGTACTCGTGCTTGGTCTCCAGGTTGTTGGTCACCCCGCGTCGCCAGCCGTCGATCGACGCCAGCGCGAGCAGCCAGCCGACCGAGCCCACCCAGGTGGACAGCAGCAGCCAGCGCCAGGGGAGCCGCCGCGCCAGCGACGGGCCGTAGAGCACCCCGAGCCCCGCCAACACCAGCGCCGGCACGGTGCCGGGGCCGACGTGCGGCGCCCAGCTGGCCAGCAGCGGCGGGGACTGGAGCCGCAGCCGGTCCCCGTCGTTGATGGCGGTGCCCAGCACCGCCGAGAGCGCGAAGAGCAGCGCGGCGCAGCCGGCCGCGATCAGCTCCCCGCGCGGCCCAGCGGCCGGCGGCCTGCGCGGGGGAACGGGCGCGGGCGCCGCCCCCGGGGCGGCTTCCAGCGGGGCGGACACGGGGGTGGGGGAGGACACTTTCTCGGGCATCACACCAGGAGGAACGAGGCCGGACGCCTCCCGTCACCTGCGCCAATCGTTGCGCGTGGCGTTCGGGCGTGTCCTGCCGGGCCCGGTGTCGTTGGCCAGGCGTGAGTGCACGGAATCGAGAGGGACAGCGCAGCGCCAGGGAGCGGCTGCGGGAAGAACGCGAGCGGGAGCGCGCCGGTGAGCGGAGGTTGCGCGTCCTCAAGATCGTCGGGGTCACCGCCGTGGTGCTGGCGATCGCCGCCGGCGTCGGCGTCCTGGCCGCCGGCGGAGGGCAGGACGACGACAGCGCGGGCCCCGCGGCCGACCCCGTCCGGGTGGGCGAGGCGTCCGCTCCGGCGGTGCTGACGGTCTTCGAGGACTTCCGCTGTCCGGCCTGTCAACACTTCGAGTCCACGTTCCGGGAGACGATCAACGAGCTGACGGAGGCGGGGCAGCTGCGCGTCGACTACCACCTGGTCACCATCATCGACGGCAACATGCGCGGCAGCGGCTCGAGGAACGCCGCCAACGCCGCCGCCTGCGCCCGCGACCAGGGCGCCTTCCCCGAATACCACGACCTGCTCTTCGACAACCAGCCGCCCGAGACCGACGACGCCTTCGCCGACAAGTCCCTGCTGATCGATCTGGCGCGGGGGATCGAGGCCCTGGACAACGAGACCTTCCAGGCGTGCGTCCAGGACGGCACCCACGACGACTGGGTCTCCCGCGCCAACGCGGACTTCCTCAACGGCGACCACGTCGCCACGCCCACCGTGTTGCTCAACAACGAGCGGCTGGGCCAGGACGGCGCCGGGCTGACCCCCGACCACCTGCGCGAACGCGTGGCCGAGTTGGCCGGCTGAGGGGCCGCCCCCGCCCGGGGCCTGGGGGGCGCGGGGTGACACGGGCGGTCAACCGGGCCACAGGATTCCACTGAGGGCGCGGGGCACGGTAGCGTCGGGGGCACCATGGAGATCCTTGCCTCTATCCCCAGTCCCGGCAGCAGCGAGATCGAGCTGGGGCCACTGCCCCTGCGCGGCTACGCGGTGTGCATCATCATCGGTGTCTTCCTGGCCATCTGGCTGGGTGGTCGGCGCTGGGTCCAACGGGGCGGCCGAGCCGAGACGGTGGCCGATATCGCGGTGTGGGCGGTGCCGTTCGGCCTGATCGGGGCGCGGATCTACCACGTGGTCACCGACTACCAGCGCTACTTCGACGAGGGCAGGAACTGGGTCGACGCGTTCAAGATCTGGGACGGCGGTATCGGCATCTGGGGCGCGATCGCCGGTGGCGCGGTGGGCGCCTGGGTCGCCTGCCGCAGGCGCGGCATCGCGCTGCCGCCGATGGCGGACGCCGTCGCGCCCGGCATCGCCTTCGCACAGGCGATCGGCCGCTGGGGCAACTGGTTCAACCAGGAGCTGTTCGGCCGCCCGACCGATCTGCCCTGGGCCGTCCGGATCAGCAACGAGGAGAACATCCCGCCGGAGTACCGGGGCATCCACGACACCTTCCAGCCGACCTTCCTCTACGAGTCGCTGTGGTGCGTGGGCGTCGGCGTGCTGGTGATCTGGGCGGACCGCAGGTTCCGCCTCGGCCACGGCCGGGCCTTCGCGCTCTATGTCGCGGGCTACACCGTCGGCCGCTTCTGGATCGAGTACCTGCGGGTCGACGAGGCGCACGAGTTCCTCGGCCTGCGGCTCAACAACTGGACCTCCGTGGCCCTCTTCCTGGCCGCCGTCGCCTATCTGGTGATCTCCCACCGCCGCGCCCCCGGTCGGGAGGAGGACGTCGAGCCGCGCCCCGACGACCAGCCCGACACCCCGGACGCCGAGGCCAGGGCAGGCGTGTCGGGTGTCGACACGAAGGACGTCGACACGAAGGACGCCGACGCCACGGCCGAGGGCGCCGGGAAGTCCGAGGGATCCAAGGGCGCCGAGGGCGCCGAGGGGTCGACGGCGAAGGCGCTCCTCGACAAGGACGGATCCGGGGAGAAGCCGGCCGCGCCGGAGGCGGGCGGCCCGGAGACGGCGCCCGCCACCTCCTCCTGATCCGATCCGCACGCCGATGTCAGGGGCCGAGGCGCACCACCGCCATCGCGATGTCCAGGGCGGCTGGCTGCGCCCCGCGGTCTTCGGGGCCATGGACGGTCTGGTCTCCAACCTCGGCCTGATCAGCGGCGTCGCGGGAAGTTCCGCCGCCAGCCAGACGGTGGTGGTCGCCGGGATGGCGGGGATGGCGGCCGGCGCCTTCTCGATGGCGGCCGGTGAGTACACCTCGGTCGCGGCCCAGCGCGAGCTGGTGCTGGCCGAGCTGGCGGTGGAGCGTCGGGAGCTGACCACCCATCCGGAGGCGGAACTCGCCGAGCTGGCGGCCGTCTTCGAGAACCGGGGCGTGGATCCGGAGCTGGCCCGTGAGGTGGCCGGGCAGCTCTCGCGCGATCCCGAGCAGGCCCTGGAGATCCACGCGCGGGAGGAGCTGGGCGTCGGCCCGGCCGACCTCCCCTCGCCCGCGGTGGCGGCTGGCTCCTCGTTCGTCTCCTTCGCGGTGGGCGCGGTGCTGCCGGTGGCGCCCTATCTGCTGGGGGCCCAGGAGCTCTGGCCAGCGGTGCTGGTCTCCCTGGTGGGGCTCTTCCTCTGCGGCGCGCTGGTGGCGCGGATCACCGCCCGCCCCTGGTGGTTCAGCGGTACCCGGCAGCTGGCGCTCGGCGCCGCGGCGGCCGGTCTCACCTATCTTCTCGGCTCGGCCTTTGGCACGGCCGTGGGCTGACCTACTCTGGGACAGGCCCGCCCGAGATCAGGTGAGACCAGCTGAGACCGGGCGGGATCGGGCGGAGTCGGGAATACGGCCGCGATGGGTCACGTTAGGTCACTTTGACGTGCTTCGGGGTGAGCTTTGTTTCCAAGGGGTTTCACTTCATGGACGTCGGGCAGGTGCTTGGACGCCCAACGGACAGTGGCGTCCACGCCAGCCAGGTGACAAGGGTGGTCATGTCGCCCATATCTGGCGCCAAGATCGGGCATGAAGTCCGTATCGTGGACTGACGTATCCGCTTCCCGGGAAACGGGCCATCGTGTAACCTGCGTGAAAATTTTAGCAACGCCAGGGCCAACGTCGTCCCTCGGAGCCACACAGACCAAGACGACGACGGGAGAGCCGATGCGTTCTGCGTCCCACCCGGTTAAGCAGGGGATGTACGACCCGCGCAACGAGCACGACGCCTGCGGTGTCGGCTTTGTCGCCACTCTCACCGGCGAAGCCAGCCATCAGCTCGTTGACCAGGCGCTCGCCGTTCTGCGCAACCTTGAGCACCGTGGGGCCACCGGCTCTGACCCGGACACCGGCGACGGTGCGGGCATCCTGATCCAGATCCCCGACGGGTTCCTCCGTGAGAACGTCTCCTTCGCGCTGCCGCCCGCCGGCCGGTACGCCGCCGGCCTGGCCTTTCTCCCCGCCGAGGCGGCGGCGGCCGAGGCCGCGGCCGCCCGGGTGGCCGAGATCGCGGCCGAGGAGGGGCTGACCGTCCTGGGCTGGCGTGAGGTGCCCGTCGCCCCCGATCTGCTGGGCGCCTCGGCCCGGGAGACCATGCCGTCCTTCCGGCAGCTCTTCGTCGCCGACCAGCGCGAAGGCCGCGAGGGTCGTGCCGACATCGAGCTGGACCGGATCGTCTTCGGCCTGCGCAAGCGCGCCGAGCGCGAGGCCGGGATCTACTTCCCCTCGCTCTCCTCGCGCACCATCGTCTACAAGGGGATGCTCACCACCGGGCAGCTGGAGCCCTTCTTCCCCGACCTCTCCGACCGCCGGCTGACCAGCGCCATCGCGCTGGTGCACTCGCGGTTCTCCACCAACACCTTCCCCAGCTGGCCGCTGGCGCACCCGTACCGCTTCGTCGCGCACAACGGCGAGATCAACACCGTCCAGGGCAACCGCAACTGGATGAGGGCCAGGGAGTCGCAGCTGGCCAGCGGCCTCTTCGGGGACCCGGAGCGGCTGGAGCGGGTGTTCCCGATCTGCACCCCGGAGGCGTCCGACTCGGCGACCTTCGACGAGGTGCTCGAACTCCTCCACCTCGGCGGCCGTTCGCTGCCGCACGCGGTGCTGATGATGGTCCCCGAGGCGTGGGAGAACCACCCGTCGATGGACCCGAAACGCCGCGCGTTCTACGAGTTCCACTCCACGATGATGGAGCCCTGGGACGGGCCCGCCTGTGTCACCTTCACCGACGGCAAGCAGGTCGGCGCCGTGCTGGACCGCAACGGTCTGCGTCCGGGCCGGTACTGGGTGACCGACGACGGCTTCGTGGTGCTCTCCTCCGAGGTCGGCGTGCTGGATCTTGAGCCGGCGAGGGTGGTCCGCAAGGGGCGTCTCCAACCGGGCCGGATGTTCCTGGTGGACACCGTCGAGCACCGGATCATCGAGGACGACGAGATCAAGGAGCGGCTGGCCGCCGAGCACCCCTACGAGGAGTGGCTGGCGGACGGTCAGATCGAGCTGGCCGACCTCCCGCAGCGCGAGCACGTGGTGCACACCCATGCCTCCGTCGCCCGTCGGCAGCAGACCTTCGGCTACACCGAGGAGGAGCTTCGGGTCCTGCTCACGCCGATGGCCAGTGCGGGCGCCGAGCCGATCGGCTCGATGGGCACCGACACCCCGATCGCCGCGCTCTCCGAGCGCCCCCGACTGATCTTCGACTACTTCACCCAGCTGTTCGCGCAGGTCACCAACCCGCCGCTGGACGCCATCAGGGAGGAGCTGGTCACCTCGCTGCTGTCCGCGCTGGGGCCGCAGGGCAACCTGCTGGAGCCGACCGCCGACTCCTGTCGCAGCGTGACGCTGCCCTTCCCGGTGATCGACAACGACGAGCTGGCCAAGCTCATCCACATCAACGCCGACGGCGACCTGCCGAGCTTCGCCTCCACCACGCTCTCCGGGCTCTACCGGGTCTCGGGCGGCGGCGCGGCGCTGGCGCGGCGTCTCGACGAGGTCTGCGCCGAGGCGGACGCGGCCATCGCCGAGGGCGCGCGGGTGATCGTGCTCTCCGACCGGCACTCGGACGCCGAGCACGCCCCGATCCCCTCGCTGCTGCTCACCTCGGCCGTGCACCACCATCTGATCCGCACCAAGCAGCGCACCCAGGTGGGGCTGCTGGTGGAGGCCGGCGACGTCCGCGAGGTGCACCATGTCGCGCTGCTGATCGGCTACGGCGCCGCGGCCGTGAACCCCTATCTGGCCATGGAGTCCGTGGAGGACCTGGCCATCCGGGGCACCTTCCTGCCCGGGGTCGAGCCGGCCGTCGCCATCGGCAACCTGATCAAGGCGCTCGGCAAGGGAGTGCTCAAGGTGATGTCCAAGATGGGCATCTCCACCGTGGCGTCCTACCGTGGCGCCCAGGTCTTCGAGGCGGTCGGTCTGGACACCGCCTTCGTCGAGCGCTACTTCCAGGGCACCGCCACCAAGATCGGCGGCGCCGACCTCGACGTGATCGCCAAGGAGGTCGCCGCCCGGCACGCCAAGGCGTATCCGGCCTCCGGCGTGACATCGGCGCACCGCACGCTGGAGATCGGCGGCGAGTACCAGTGGCGCCGCGAGGGCGAGCCGCACCTCTTCGACCCGGAGGCGGTGTTCCGGCTCCAGCACTCCACCCGCGAGGGCCGCTACGACGTCTTCCGCCAGTACACCCAGCGGGTGAACGAGCAGGCGGAGCGGCTGATGACGCTGCGCGGCCTGTTCCGGCTGCGGGACGGCGAGCGCGCGCCCGTGCCGCTGGACGAGGTCGAGCCGGTGAGCGAGATCGTCAAGCGGTTCTCCACCGGCGCGATGAGCTACGGCTCCATCTCCCAGGAGGCGCACGAGACCCTGGCGATCGCCATGAACCGGCTGGGCGCCAAGTCCAACACCGGTGAGGGCGGCGAGGACTCCGACCGGCTGCTCGACCCCACCAGGCGCAGCGCCATCAAGCAGGTGGCGTCCGGACGGTTCGGCGTGACCAGCGAGTACCTGGTGCACGCGGACGACATCCAGATCAAGATGGCGCAGGGCGCCAAGCCGGGCGAGGGCGGGCAGCTGCCCGGGCACAAGGTCTATCCCTGGGTGGCCAAAACCCGGCACTCGACGCCCGGCGTGGGCCTGATCTCCCCGCCGCCGCACCACGACATCTACTCCATCGAGGATCTGGCGCAGCTGATCCACGACCTGAAGAACGCCAACCCGGCGGCCCGTATCCATGTGAAGCTGGTCTCCGAGGTCGGCGTCGGCACCGTCGCCGCCGGCGTCTCCAAGGCGCACGCGGACGTGGTGCTGATCTCGGGCCACGACGGCGGCACCGGCGCCTCCCCGCTGACCTCGCTCAAGCACGCGGGCGGCCCCTGGGAGCTCGGCCTGGCCGAGACCCAGCAGACGTTGCTGCTCAACGGGCTGCGGGACCGGATCGTGGTGCAGACCGACGGCCAGCTGAAGACCGGCCGCGACGTGCTGATCGCGGCGCTGCTGGGCGCCGAGGAGTACGGTTTCGCCACCGCGCCGCTGGTGGTCTCCGGCTGTGTGCTGATGCGGGTATGTCACCTGGACACCTGCCCCGTCGGCATCGCCACCCAGAACCCGGCGCTGCGCGAACGCTTCGCCGGCAAGCCGGAGTTCGTGGTGAACTTCTTCGAGTTCATCGCCGAGGAGGTCCGCGAGCTGCTGGCCGAGCTCGGCTTCCGCAGCCTGGACGAGGCGGTCGGGCGCGCGGAGCTGCTCGACGTGTCCCGGGCCGTCGACCACTGGAAGGCGCAGGGGCTTGACCTGGCCCCGCTGCTCCACGTTCCGGAGCTGCCCGACGGCGCGGTCAGGCGGCGGGTCGTCGACCAGGACCACGGGCTGGCCAAGGCGCTGGACAACGAGCTGATCAAGCTGTCGGCCGACGCGCTCGCCGCCGAGCGGGCCGAGGACGCCCAGCCGGTGCGGGCCCAGGTGCCGGTGCGCAACATCAACCGCACCGTCGGCACCATGTTGGGCAACGCCGTCACCAAGCGGTTCGGCGGCGCCGGTCTCTCGGACGACACCATCGACATCACCTTCACCGGCTCCGCCGGCCAGTCCTTCGGCGCCTTCGTGCCGCGCGGAGTGACGCTGCGGCTGGAGGGCGACGCCAACGACTACGTCGGCAAGGGCCTCTCCGGGGGCCGCCTTGTGGTGCGCCCGGACCGGGGGGCCGAGCATCTGCCGGAGTTCTCCACCATCGCGGGCAACACCATCGCCTATGGCGCGACCGGCGGGGAGATCTTCCTGCGCGGCCGGGTCGGCGAGCGGTTCTGCGTGCGGAACTCGGGCGCCACCGTGGTCGCCGAGGGCGTGGGCGACCACGGCTGCGAGTACATGACCGGCGGCCGGGCCGTGGTGCTGGGCGACACCGGGCGGAACTTCGCGGCCGGCATGTCGGGTGGCGTGGCCTATGTGGTCGATCTCGATCCCGACCTGGTCAACACCGGAATGGTCGCGGTCGAACCGCTGGAGGAATCCGATCAGAGCTGGCTACGCGGGGTGCTGCGCCGCCATGCCGAGGAGACCGGCTCCACCGTCGCCGACCGGCTGCTCAAGGACTGGGACAGCGCCGTCGTCCGGTTCAGCAAGATCATGCCCACCACCTACAAGGCCGTGCTCGCCGCCAAGGAGGCCGCCGAGCGGGCCGGACTCAGCGAGTCCGAGACCCACGAGAAGATGATGGAGGCGGCGACCCATGGCTGATCCGAAGGGCTTTCTCACCACCGAGCGCGAGGGCGCCACGAGCCGCCCCGTCGCCGAGCGGGTCAGGGACTGGAACGAGGTCTACGTTCCCGGTTCGCTGCTGCCGGTGATCAGCAAGCAGGCCGGCCGCTGTATGGACTGCGGTGTGCCGTTCTGTCACAGCGGCTGTCCGCTGGGCAATCTGATCCCCGAGTGGAACGACTACGCGTACCGGGGCGACTGGGCCGCCGCCAGCGAGCGGCTGCACGCCACCAACAACTTCCCCGAGTTCACCGGGCGGCTGTGCCCCGCGCCCTGCGAGTCCGCCTGCGTCCTCGGCATCAACCGGCCGGCGGTCACCATCAAGAACGTCGAGGTGACCATCATCGACAAGGCGTGGGAGGCCGGCGACGTCACGCCGCAGCCGCCGCAGCGGCTCTCCGGCAAGACGGTCGCCGTCATCGGCTCGGGCCCGGCGGGCCTCGCCGCCGCCCAGCAGCTGACCAGGGCGGGGCACACCGTCGCCGTCTTCGAGCGCTCGGACCGCGTCGGCGGGCTGCTGCGCTACGGCATCCCCGAGTTCAAGATGGAGAAGCGGCACCTCAACCGCCGCATCGAGCAGATGCGCGCCGAGGGCACCAAGTTCCGCACCGAGGTGGAGATCGGCCGGGACCTGGACGCCACCAAACTGCGCCGCCGCTACGACGCCGTGGTGATCGCCGCCGGCGCCACCACCGCACGCGATCTGCCCGTGCCCGGGCGGGAGCTGAACGGCGTGCACCAGGCCATGGAGTATCTGCCGCTGGCCAACAAGGTGCAGGAGGGCGATCTCACCCGCGCCCCGATCACCGCCGAGGGCAAGCATGTGGTGGTCATCGGCGGCGGCGACACCGGCGCCGACTGCGTGGGCACCGCGCACCGGCAGGGCGCCGCCTCGGTCACCCAGCTGGAGATCATGCCGCGCCCCTCCGAGGAGCGCGCCGGCCACCAGCCGTGGCCCACGTTCCCCATGCTCTACAAGGTGACCTCGGCGCACGAGGAGGGCGGCGAGCGGGTCTACTCGGTCTCCACCACCCACTTCGAGGGCGACGAGGCCGGCGACGTCCAGTGGCTGCACCTGATCGAGGTGGAGTTCGTCGACGGCAAGCTCACCCAGAAGGCCGGCACCGAACGGCGTATCCCCGCGCAACTGGTCACCCTGGCCATGGGGTTCACCGGCACCGACCAGGAGAACGGCCTGGTGCGGCAGTTCGGCCTCGAACTGGACGCGCGCGGCAACGTCGCCAGGGACGCCAGCTACGCCACCAACGTCGACGGCGTCTTCGTCGCGGGTGACGCGGGGCGCGGGCAGTCGCTGATCGTCTGGGCCATCGCCGAGGGGCGCGCCGCCGCCCGTGGCGTGGACCGTTTCCTCACCGGGGAGAGCGCGCTGCCCTACCCGGTGCGGCCGACCGACCGCTCGTTGGCGGTCTGAACCGGCCCCTCACCCGTGCCGTACAACGTGGTACGGACACCCCACGGCGCCCGCCCCTCCCCGACCGAAGGGCGGGCGCCGTCATGTGGGCCGTTCGCCGGTCCGCGTGGCGCGATCAGGCCGGCGGCAGCTCGGCGCCGCTGACCGCGTCCACCACGGTGCGGTCGCCCAGCTCGTTCTCCAGCTCGACCGGGACCTCGTCCAACACCAGGATCTCGGCGCACATCTGGACCTCCGGGTCGGGCTCGATCCAGCCGCCGAGGATCACCAGGTCGTCCGTCTCGGCGACCCAGGCGCCGAAGCCGGCGTCGCACTGGCCGTGGCCGATCTGGACGGTCAGCTCGTCCGCCGTCGGGTCCGCCTCGGCGAGCCCCGTCAGCGGCGCGAGGTGCTCGCCCTCCTCGCCGGCCGGCTCCGGCTCGGGCCAGGTGTCGACCACGATCTGGGCGCGCTGTTGGAAGGCGGCCTGGCCGTGTTCGCCGTGTTCGCCGGATCCACCGTGTTCGCCGGATCCGCCCGACTCGCCGGAGTCGTCCGGGTCGGTTTCGTCGCCCGGCTGCTCCTCGTCGGGGTTCTCGTCGGGTGTCTCCTCCGGTGCCTCCTCGGGGGGAGCCTCGTTCTCCTGGCCGTCCCCGGCCGTGTCCTCCGAATCGGAAGAGCCACAGCCGGCCAGCAGCAGGCCGGCCAGCGCGACGGTCGGCACGATCATCTTCTGTCGCACGACGTACCTCCTTTGCGTGTGCCGATGGGACGCGCGGGGCCGGCCGCGGGTTCCGCCGGCCGCCAGAGGTCCAGCCCATAAACGGTGTTGCCCCTGAGGTGTGGAGCGACTCCCGGGTGGACAGCGCTGTCACATCCCCGCCGCGCGGACGCGGACGGGGAGGACGGTGAGGACGGGAGAGAGCAGTGACGCACACCTCCGGAAGACACCCTCGGCGCCGGCGCCGCCGGCTGATCGCCTGCGCCGCCGCCCTGACCCTGGGCGCGGCCACCGCCTGCGGCGGGGACGGCGGTTCGGCCGACTCCCTGGAACTCTGGATCATGGAGGGCACCAACCCCGACGCCCGGCCCTATGTCGAGGCGCTCCAGGCGGAGTTCATCGAGCGCACCGGGGCCACGCTCGATGTGCAGTTCATCCAGTGGGGCGACGCCCACGACCGGATCACCACCGCGATGGCCGGCGGCGAGCTGCCCGACGTGGCCGAGATCGGCACCACCTGGGCCCCGGAGTTCGGCGCGGCCGGCGCGCTGCGTGACCTCTCGGGGGACATCGAGGCGGGCGGGCTCGGCGACGACCTCGTGCCCGGTCTCCACGAGGCGGGCACGGTCGAGGGGGCCACCTACGGGATGCCCTGGTACGCGGGCGTCCGGGCGCTGATCTACCGGGCCGACGTCTTCGCCGAACACGGCCTCCAGCCGCCCACCACCTGGGACGAACTCCGCGATGTCGGCCTGGAGTTGCGGGAGCTGGAGCCGGAGATGATCCCGTTCCCCGTCTCCGGTGGCGCCGAGCACGGGCTGGCGCCCTTCATCTGGGGCGCCGGCGGGGAGATCGCCGAGCCGGACGGGGAGGGCGGCTGGCGCGCCACCGTCGCCGAACCGGCCGCCGTCGAGGGCATCGAGTTCTACACGTCGCTCGCCACCGAGCACGACCTCTCCGTCGCCGCCGCCCAGACCTGGCTGGAGACCGACCAGTTGGAGAGCTTCGAGAACGGCCAGGCGGCCATGGTGATCAACGGCAACTGGACGATCACCACCCTGCTGGAGTCCGATCCGACCTGGGCGGAGCGGATCGGCGTGGTGCCCGTCCCCGGCCGGGACGGGGGGTTCAGCCCCTCGTTCGTCGGCGGCTCGCTGCTGGGGGATTTCAACAGCTCCGAGCCCGAGCTGGCCTGGGAGCTGATCACCCTGATGAGCACCGGCGAGTTCGCCGCGTCCTGGGCCGATCAGACCGGCTACTTCCCGGGCCAGCAGAGCCTGTTGGCCGAGGTCCAGGCCAGGGACGAGCCGCTGGTCGCCCCCTTCGCCCAGCAGATGCTCGAAGCCGGCCGGAACCTGCCGGTCACCGAGAGGTACGGCGCGATCCAGGGTGAGCAGGTGCTCCAACGGATGCTCCAGTCCGTCCTCGCCGGCGACCGCACCGCCGCCGAGGCGGCGCGGGAGGCGGCGGCGACCATGGACGAGACCTTTGGCGACTGAGCCGCGCGCGACCGAGGCGGGGGCCGCCGCGCGCGCCAGGGCCCGTGCGGCCAGGGTGCGGGCGCTCCGGCCCTGGCTGCTGCTGGCCCCCGCCCTCGGCGTGCTCGCCGTGCTGCTGTTCTGGCCGCTCGCGCGGGTGGTGCTGCTGTCCTTCCAGGACTACGGGCTGCGGCAGATCAACACGGGCGAGAGCGACTACACCGGTCTCGACAACTACCGGGACATCCTGGGGGACTCCTTCCTGTGGACCACGGTGCTCCCCAACACCGTGCTCTTCGCGCTGAGTTGCGTGCTGCTCACGGTGGTGCTCGGCACCCTGGTCGCGCTGCTGCTGCGCCGCCTGGGGCCCGGCTGGCGGCTGGTCTGCTCCTGCGCGATCATGACGGCCTGGGCGATGCCCGCCGTCACCGGCACCTATGTCTGGATCTGGATCTTTGACCCGCTCAACGGCGTGGTGAGCGGCGGCCTCGACGCGGTGGGCGCGATCGAGCCGAGGGAGACCAACTGGTTCACCGACCGCTGGTCGTTCTACGCCATCGCCACGCTCAACGTGGTGCACCACGGCTTCCCCTTCGTGGCCATCACCGTCTACGCGGCGCTGCTCACCATCCCCAGGGAACTGCCGGAGGCGGCCCTGATGGACGGCGCGAACGCCTGGCAGCGGTTCTGGCGGATCACCGTGCCGACCATCCGTCCGGTCTTCCTGGTGGTCACCATTCTCTCCACCATCTGGGACTTCAAGGTCTTCGCGCAGATCTATCTGATGCCGGGCGGCGCGGGGGCCAACCAGGACGTGCTCAACCTCGGTGTCTGGTCCTATATCCAGTCCTTCAGCCGCAACGAGTACGGCATGGGCTCCGCCATCGCGGTGCTGCTCACCCTGCTGCTGCTCGCCATCACCGTGGGCTATGTGAAGGCCCTGTCCAGGGAGGGGGACCAGCTGTGAACCGGACGACCCCGCTGCGGCGTCTTGGCCTGGCGGTGGCCGTGGCCGCGCTGTTGGCGTTCACCCTCTTTCCCGTCTACTGGATGGTCTCCTCCGCCTTCGACCCGGCCGCCGACCACCGGGGCGCGGCCGTGCTGCCGCAGGGCTTCACCCTGGACCACTTCCGGCATGTGCTGGACACCGGCGAGTTCGGGCGCTACCTGCGGAACTCCGCGCTGGTCGGCCTCGGTACCGTGCTGCTCTCCGGACTGCTGGCGCTCTTCGCCGCCGTGGCCGTGGCCAGGTTCCGCTTCCGGCTGCGCACCAAGGTGCTGGTGATGATCCTGGTGGTGCAGATGGTGCCCCTGGAGGCGCTGGTGATCCCGCTCTTCCTCCAGATGCGCGATCTCCAGCTGCTCAACAGCCTGTTGGGGCTGACCATCGTCTATCTCGCCTTCTCGCTGCCGTTCGCGATCTGGACGCTGCGTGGCTTTGTCGCCGCCGTGCCCGAGGAGTTGGAGGAGGCGGCCTATCTGGACGGCTGCGGCTGGTGGCGGATGTTCCGCTCGGTGCTGTTGCCACTGGTGGCACCAGGACTTGTGGCCACCAGCGTGTTCGCCTTCATCGTCGCCTGGAACGAGTTCGTCTTCGCCTTTGTCTTCCTCCAGGACGACGCCAAGTACACCGCCGCCGTCGGGCTGCACCGCTTCTTCGGGCAGTACAGCACCGACTGGGGTGCCGTGATGGCGGGTTCGACGCTGATCACCCTGCCGGTGCTCGTCTTCTTCGTCCTGGTGCAGC
Source organism: Streptomyces profundus (assembly GCF_020740535.1). Lineage (NCBI taxonomy): Bacteria > Bacillati > Actinomycetota > Actinomycetes > Kitasatosporales > Streptomycetaceae > Streptomyces > Streptomyces profundus. The sequence goes on along the minus strand of NZ_CP082362.1, from coordinate 1,095,764 downwards.
GCCGCCTCGCCGCCGGCCTCGCCGCCGGCGCCATCAAGTGAGGGAAGGGCCCGCCATCGCTCGGGCGGTGGCGGGCCCGCCGTCAGGCCCCGCTCAGCTCGCCGGCCAGCCGCCAGGTGCGTCGGCGGGCCGCCTCGCCGCCCATGCCGGTCTGGGTCAGGATCACCTCGGTCGCGCCCGCGTTCCGGTACCGCCTGATCCCGGCGGCGACCGTCTCCTCGTCGCCGACGAGGGCCAGCTCACCGGCCCGGTCCGCGCCGCTCAGATCCAGCGCCCTGCGGTAGGACGGGATCGACTCGTAGAACGCCAACTCCTGCGTGGCGACCTCCCGCACCCTGGCCACCTCGGCGGTGACCACCGCCGGCACCAGCGCGACCACCCGGGGCGCCGGCCGCCCCGCCGCCTCGGCCGCCGCCGTCAGGGCCGGCACCACATGCTCGCCGAGCGCGCGCGGCCCGGCCAGGAACGGCAGCGTGCCGTCGGCGAGTTCGCCGGTCACCCGGAGCGCCTGCGACCCCATCGCGGCCACCAGCACCGGCGGCGGCTCGGCTCCCGGCAGGGAGACCGGCAACGTCGGCGCGGCGCCCAGCAGTTCGCCCCGGTAGTCGACGGTGCCGTCGGTGAGCAGGGGCCGGAGCGCCGTGAGGAACTCCCGCAGCAGGGCGACGGGGCGCTCGAAGGGGATCTGGAAGGCGCTCTCCACCAGCGGCTTGGCGCCCAGCGCGAGCCCCAGCTGGAAGCGGCCCCCGGTGGCGGCCTGCGCGGTCAGCGCCTGCCCGGCCACCAGCACCGGATGACGGGCGAAGACCGGGATCGCCGAGGTGCCCAGGGCCAGCCTCGGCACCACATGCCCGACCACCGCCGCCAGCGCGGCGGCGTCGTAGTCCAGCCGTTGCGCGAACCATCCGGAGGCCGCCCCGGCGGCCTCGGCCTCGCGGGCCAGGGCGACGACCGCGTCCACATAGTTGTCCCCGGCCACATTCGAACCCGTGAGCACCACTCCGATGTCCATGACAGGGCCAACGGGCCGCCCGGCGCCGCTATTCCCGTGCGCCCGGGGCGTGTTGGGCGCATTCGGTGCCCTCCCTGACCAGGCGGAGGAGTCGCTCGGCCTGCGGGGTGCCGGTGCCGGTGCTCGTGCCGGTGCTCGTGCTGGTCAGGGCGATCCCGCCGGCCAGGGCGAGCAGTTCGGACACGTCGAGGTCGGGGCGGGCGACCCCGGCGTGCTGCGCCCGGGCCAGCAGCGCGGACGCGACCGTGCGCAGGGAGCGGTGCCAGCGGTCGAACAGCGCGGAGCGTCCCCCGGCGGGGTCGTCGCTGATCGATGTGGCCAACGCCCGTTTGGCCGCGCCATGGACGATGAACTCCCGGAGCCAGTCGAAGAGAGGCGTCGCCCTGCGGGTCCGTGGCCAGCGGCGACTCCCCTCGGGCGTGGAGCGCGGCCACCTCCTCGGAGTAGACCGCGACGATCAGCTCGCGGCGGGACGCTCCGGGTCCGGCCAGCGCGGGGGCTGGTGGTTCTCGGCCCGCTGGAAGGCGATCCGCAGCCCGGTCGGGGTGGTCAACTCCACCCGGGGCGGCTCGCCGTCGGCCAGCTCCCCGCCGAGGATCTCGTGGTAGAGGGCGCCGAGGGCACGCGGATCGGGGCAGTCGACGACGACGCACTGAAGAGTCGCGATCAAGCCCGCGGCTTAGGGTGGTGACCATGGAGAACAGCAGCACGGGTGAGGGCGTCGTGGCGCGCGGTGGCCTGGACGACAGCGTGCGTGGCGAGCTGGCCTCGCTGCGCGACAGCATCGACAACATCGACGCGGCCGTGGTCCACATGTTGGCGGAGCGCTTCAAGTGCACCCAGCGGGTCGGGCGCCTCAAGGCCGACCACGATCTGCCGGCGGCCGATCCGGCGCGCGAGGCGCGGCAGATCATACGGCTGCGGGAGCTGGCCGAGAGCGCCAAGCTGGATCCGGCCTTCGCCGAGAAGCTGCTCAACTTCATCATCGCCGAGGTGATCCGCCACCACGAGACCATCGCCGGCGAGCGGCTCGCCAGGGACGAGGAGGGCGAGGGGGACCACGGCTGAGGGCGGCGCGCCCCTGCGGCGGGGGGCGGCGGAAAAGGCTGATAAGCGCCCCCATGAGGGGGTTGGGTAGCGGGTCCGCCCTGGGAATCATCCCCCTGGCGCAGTGTGCCCCCGAACCGGGGCCGCCTCATCTGCGGAGGGCCGCATGGCCACACCACTCAGCGCGGACGCACTGATCAAAGCCCTGAAGGCCGAGGGCGTACGCGTCGTCGAGTACAAGTCCTGGCGCACCAACAACCGCAACCACGTGGGGTCATGGGGCGGGGTCCACGGGGTGATGGTTCACCACACCGTCACCTCGGGCACCGCCGGCTCCGTCGAGCTCTGCTACAGCGGGCACTCCACGCTGCCAGGACCGCTGTGCCATGGCGTCATCGCCAAGGACGGCGCGGTCCATCTGGTCGGCCATGGCCGGGCGAACCACGCCGGCAGCGGCGACGGCGCCGTGCTGGACGCGGTGATCGCCGAACGGCCGCTGCCGCCCGACCAGAAGGCCGACACCGACGGCAACAGGTACTTCTACGGATTCGAGTGCGTCAACCTCGGTGACAACAAGGACCCGTGGCCGGCCGCGCAGGTCGAGGCGATCGTGCGGGCCTCCGCCGCGCTCTGTCGGGCGCACGGCTGGGGAAAGTCCGGGGACACCTCGGTGATCGGCCATCTGGAGTGGCAGCCGGGAAAGATCGACCCGCGTGGTCCCGGGGTCTCCATGGGCGATATCCGCAAGCGGGTCAGCGAACGCCTCAAGCACCCAGCCGACTGGAGCCCGGGCGGCTCCAACCCGCCCACGAAGGAGACACCCGTGCATCGGTATCTGGAGCGGAGCAACGGGGTCACGCTCACCCCGGGCGACTGGTACACGGTCACCTGGGACCGGCTCTATGTGCCGGGGAAGGGCTGGGCCGACCGACCACTGGAACAGACGCTGCTGTCCGGCGCCCATCTGTTCAGCCTCGACTTCGCGCTCCGCGCCGATGGGCTGGCGAGGGGCCAGGAGATCCAGCTGCGGGTGGCCCGCAACCACAAGAGGGGCGGGGTATGGGCCCGTGCCAAGTCGTGGCCGATCAACTCGCCGACGCATGACGCCGGCCGGGGCCACTTCACCCATCACTGGCAGGGGCACCTGCCGGGGACCGACGACAACCGGCTGGTGGCCGATGTCCTGGTGAACGGCGACGAGCCGGTGCGCGTGGACGAGCTGACCGCCTCGCTCCTGTACTGGCCGGCCTGACCTCGAGCGGACCGGCGGCGACAGCGAGAGCGCCCCGAGGGCGGGGCCGACCGGCCCCGCCCCCGGCGGTCGGGATCGTGGGTGGCCGGTGGATCAGGGGTAGGCGATGAGGTTGGCCACGTTGTTCTGGGCGTTGGCCGGACCGCCCGTGTCGTTGACGATGTGCTGGATGGTGCCGGTGCCGCCGCCCAGCGAGACCGCCACCATATGGGTGAACCTGACGCCGGGCGACTCCGGTACGTCGAAGGCGCGTTCGGCGACCACGCCCGGGTTGGCGTTGAAGAAGCAGTAGGCGCCGAGCCCCCACGCCTGGTGTTCGGTCACCGAGTCGGCCACCTGGTAGGCGGCGTAGCCCCGGGTGTCGCCGTCCATCCAGGCGGCCTGGTCGGGCGGGTCGTGGGGCATCTCGTTCTGGTAGAAGTAGGTGCGCCCGCGCTCGCCGTTCCAGATGGTCTGGGTCTTCTGGTAGTGCTCGACGAAGAGCCCGTACAGGGTGGCGTCGTCGCCGTTGACCACCAGGCCCGTGTCGGCGGTGTTCTGGTTCCAGCCGATGCCGGAGCCGTGGTCGCCGCGCCAGAGCCAGAGGTGGTCGCCGATCACGTCGTGGCTGTTGATCACCAGGCTGGTGGTGGCCCGGCCGACGTGTGCGCCGCCGATCCGGAAGAACACGTCGTGCAGCGAGATCGGGTTGTCCGAGTGGTCGGCGGACGAGCCCTCGGGGCCGACCTCCATCAGCCGTTCGGAGTTCTCCTCGCCGGCGTCGATCAGCAACCCGGCGACCTTGACGCCTGGCACGTCGGCGACCTCGATGGCGGTCACCCCGTGCCGTGGCACGAAGGTGGCCAGGCCCAGGCCGAGCACCACGGTGTCGGGTTCGGTGATCCGCAGGGTGTCGTCCAGATCGTAGACCCCGGGCGTGACCAGCAGGTGTTGGCCCCTCTCCAGCGCCGCGTTGATCTCGTCCGAGCCCTGCCCCGGCAGCACCACATGGAAGTCCTCGATGGGCAGCGACTCGCCGTCGGCCGCGCCGTCGGCCCAGCTCACCCCGGAGGTGTCGGTGCGCAGGGCGGGGACGAAGACCTGGTAGTCGCCGTTGTCGTCCACCGAGAGGAACGGCTTCTCGCGGTGCACGGGGGTGGTGTCGACGCGGGTGTACGGCGGGTCGGGGAAGTCGCCGGAGGGCGCGTTCTCCGCGCCGACGAAGACCATGTTCCAGTTGGAGCCCTCCCAGGCGCCCCAGTCGGTGTTGCGGGACAGCCACTGCTGCTGGGAGCCGGAGCGCACCGTCCCGTCGACCAGGGTGTCGGCCATGAAGCCGCCGCTCGACCAGCCGCCGTCGTCCAGCTGGAGGTCGCCGCGGACATGCATCCGCCGGTAGGGGGCGGCCTGCGAGACGGCCCAACGGTCGCTGCCCGTCGTGGGGTTGACGGAGAGGTTCTCGGCGGCGCGCCAGAAGTTGTGGGTGGCGTTGCCCTCGAACCAGTCGGCCTCCACATGGACGGCGCCGTTGATCGTCACATCGTCGGGGTGGAGTCCGAGCCCGGAGACCTGGGTGTAGTAGCCGACGTTCACATCGACGTCGTACGTGCCCGGGGCGAACAGGAACGCCTGCCGGCCGTCGCCGAACTGGCTGGTCTCCTGCCGCTGGAAGACCGCGTCGACCTCGCTCTGGATCTCCGCGTTCGACATCGACGGGTCGAAGACGCTGACGTTCGGGCCCAGATCGGGCACGGCGCGGGGCTCCTCGCCCGCCCGCGCGTTGGGAATCACCGCCACGCCGGCCAGTATGGCACCGAGCGCGACGGCCGGAACGGCACCGTGGCGGGGGCCCCCGCGGGGTGTTCGCGCCATCGCTCAGGCTCCTTCGGTGACATAGCGGGCCAGCACGTCGGTGAACTCCCACGGCTGCTGGTCCACTCCCGAGCAGCTGTCCGCGCCGCCGCCCTCGCAGGGCCGGTCGCGGTTGACGGACCAGAAGGTCAGGCGGGAGAGCCCGACCTCCCGCGCGTAGCCCAGCATGGTCTCGAAGTCGGCCACGGTGATGGTCTCGCCGACGTCGGTGACGCCGTTCATGGAGGAGATCCCCATGTGCTGGTACGCCTCCGCCTCGCCATAGCCGTAGGCGTCGATCAGCGCGCTCTTCAGGCCCTCGGACGCCTGGATGGTGAGCTGGCCCATGTCCTGGCCGTTCCCGCCGAAGTTGAACGGCATGATGGTCCAACCGTCCACGGTCAGGCCCGAGTCGGCGGCGCGGTTGATCAGGCTGGTGTCGGGGCCGTTTCGGCCGGTGCCGAAGGTGATGTACACCTTGATCCCGGGGTTGGCCGCCTGCACGGCCAACAGGGCGTCCACGGTGCGCTGTTGGGTCGCGGGGTCGTCATAGGCGGCGGCCTCGATGTCGATGTCGATGGCCGCCAGACCGTAGGCGTCGATCACCTGCTGGTACGCGTCGGCCAGCTCGCCCGAGGTGGCGCAGGAGCTCTCCAGCTTGTCGCCGCTCCAGCCGCCGAAGGACGGGATGACGTCGCCGCCGGCGGCCCTGATGGTCTCGATGGTGTCCTGGTCCACCCCGCCGGACAGCGGACGCCAGCCGTCCCACCGCGGATCGCAGTAGCCGTCGCTGAGGACGAAGGCGAGGGTGAACCACTCGACGCCGGTGGCGTCCATCACGGTGGTCGGGCTCGGCGGGTCGCCCCAGCCGTTGTAGAGGTAGGGCGCGACGGTCATCGGCTCGGCCGCCGGCCGGATCGCCTCGGTGGGTCCGGCGGTGGCCTCCTGGGCGCTGGCGCCGGGCAGTTGGCCGAGCGCGAGGCCGCCGGCGGCGAGCAGGGCGACCGCGGTGCCGGCGAGCCGGCGGGTGGTGCGGGCGTGGCGCTGTGTGGGGGACATGCGTTCACATCCGATTCCGGTGCGGGAGTGGGGGATTCCTCGGTGTGGGGGTGGGGGCGACGGGTTGGGCGGAGCCCGTCGCGCTGGCGTGTTCATGACCGTCGGATGACGGTCGGTGACCCCTTCGCTTCGGGCGTGATCTAAGGAGTGGCCCCCGGAGAGCGTCAAGCCTTTGGACTGGACCAATTCTGGCGTGGCTCCCCTCACACCACGCTGACCTGCGTCGTCCGCCCTTGTAGACGGCCGCGCGGCGAGTTCCGGTACCGACCGGCGCTCTTGGGGGGTACGGAGGGGCGCGCGCCGACAACTCGTTGGGTCCGCGCCGGGGCGGTGCGGCAGCATAGGGCGTCATGGCGACACTCACCCGTCTCGAAGCCGAGACCCGCGCCCGTCTGCTGGCCGTCGAGCGCTACACCATCGACCTCGACCTCACCCGGGGCGACACCGTCTTCGGCTCCACCACCACCGTGCGGTTCACGGCGCGCGAGCCCGGCGACACCTTTGTCGAACTACGCCCCACCGCCCTGCGCTCCGCCACTCTCGACGGCCAGGACCTGGCCGTCGAGAGCCTCGCGGACGGCCGGCTCCCGCTGCGTGGACTGGCCGCCGGCGAGCACGAGTTGACCATCGTGGCCGAGATGCCCTACTCCCGCACCGGCGAGGGGATGCACCGCTTCACCGACCCGGTGGACGGCCTCACCTACCTCTACTCCATGTGCTGCATGACCGACGCGCCGCTGGTCTTCGCCGCCTTCGACCAGCCCGACCTCAAGGCCGTCTTCGACGTCGCCGTCACCGCCCCGGAGGACTGGACGGTGCTGGGCAACGGCATCGCCACCCCCGTCGCCGACCAGCCGGGACGCTGGCGCTGCGCCGAGACCCCGCTCATCTCCACCTATCTGGTCGCCGTGGTCGCCGGCCCCTACCACTCGGTGCGCACCGAGCACGCGGGGCTCCCGTTCGGCCTGCATGTCCGGCGTTCGCTCGCCGCCCAGCTGGACCGGGACGCCGAGGAGATCCTCGACATCACCCGCCGCTGCTTCGACCGCTACCACGAGATCTTCGACGAGCCCTACCCGTTCGACTCCTACGACCAGGCGTTCGTCCCCGAGTTCAACGCCGGCGCCATGGAGAACCCGGGGCTGGTGACCTTCCGCGACGGCTATGTCTTCCAGTCGGCGGTCACCGACACCGAACGCGAGGTGCGGGCCGTCGTCATCGCCCACGAGATGGCCCATATGTGGTTCGGCGACCTGGTCACCCTGCGCTGGTGGGACGACGTCTGGCTGAACGAGTCCTTCGCCGAGTACCTGGGCTACCAGGTGCTGGACGAGGCCACCGGATACCGCCCGTGGACCGAGTTCGCCGTGGTCCGCAAGTCCTGGGGCTACGACGCGGACCAGCGCCCCTCCACCCACCCCGTCGCCCCCGAGCCCGACGCGGTGCCGGACACCGCCTCCGCCTGGCTCAACTTCGACGGCATCTCCTACGCCAAGGGCGCCTCCGCGCTGCGTCAACTCGTCGCCTGGCTCGGTCAGGAGGTCTTCCTCGCCGGCATCAACGACCACTTCGCCCGGCACCGCTTCGGCAACGCGACCCTCGCCGACTTCATCGACGCCATGGCCCGCGCCTCAGGCCGCCCCGTGCCCACCTGGGCCGACGCCTGGCTGCGCACCAGCGGCCCCGACACCCTCACCCCGCGCACCAGCGACGGCACCGACGAGTGGCGGCTGAGCCTCGCCCACAGCGGCGGCCGGCCGCACCGACTGCGGCTCGGCGCCTACGACATCGACCCCACCAGGCCCGAACGCGTGCTGTCCCGCGCCCAGTACGAGATCGAACTCGACGCCGCCGGCGGCACCACCGAGCACACCTTCCCCGGCGCCCGCCCCGACCTGCTCGTGGTCAACGACGGCGATCTCAGCTACGCCAAGGTCCGGCTCGACCCGCGCTCCTGGGAGACGGCGCTCGACACCCTCTCCAGCCTGCCCGACCCGCTCAGCCGCACCGTGGTCTGGAACGCGGCCCGGGACATGGTCAGGGACGGCGAACTCGCCCCGTCCGACTACCTGGAGGCGGCCCTCCGGCATCTGCCGAGCGAGCGGGAGACGCCGATCGTGGGCGGCGTCCTGGCCTTCGCCGGCGGCGTGCTGGCCGGCCGCTACGTGCCGGACGACCGCAGGGCCGAGGCCCTCGCCATGGTCCGGCGGATCACCGAACGGCTGCTCGTCGGCACGGGCGACGACCCGCGGCGGCTGACCGCGGCGCGCTCCGCGATCGCCGCCGCTGACGCGCCCGACACGTTGCTGGACTGGTGGCGCGAGGGCACAGTGCCCGGCGGCCCGACGCTCGACGCCGACCTCCGCTGGCGGCTGCTGCACCGGCTCGCCGTGCTCGGCGCCGCCACCGAGGAGGAGATCGAGGCCGAGGCCGAACGCGACCGGAGCGCGACCGGCGAGAAGGGCGCCGCCCGCTGCCGCGCCGCGCTGCCGGCGGCCAAGGCCAAGGAGGCCGCCTGGGAGGCCATGTTCGACCCGGCCGACCGCCTCTCCAACTACCTGTTCACGGCCACGGCCGAGGGCTTCTGGCATCCCGAGCAGCGTGAACTGCTCGCGCCCTATGTGGAGCGGTACTTCCCGGCCGCCGCCGCCCTGGCCGCCCGCCGGGGCCACGCGCTCGCCACGACCGTCGGCCACGCGGGCTTCCCGCACCCGTTCACCGAACAGCGCACCGTCGAGCTGACCGAGGCCGCCCTGGCCGGCGACCTCACCCCGGCGCTGCGCCGCCAACTGCTCGACCAGCTCGACGACCTGCGCCGCGCGCTGCGGGTGCGCGCCGCGAACTGACGCGTCGACCACCGGCCGCCGCGCGTCGGCCGGTGGTTAGGTATCCCTTACCACTCCGAGGGGGTGGCGCGCCGGCCCGCTTCGCTCTATCGAGGGAAAGCGGGCCGAAGTGACGGGTGGGGCAGGAGGCACCGCATAGCGTTTGGGCGTTCACAAACGTTCCCACGGTGCCGCCTGTTGGAGTACCCCATGCCTGCCCTTCGCCCGCACGATCCGACCGCGCTCGCGGGCGGTGGCTCAGGAGCCACCGCGCTGCGCCCGCTGCTGGACACGGTGCTGACCGCGCTGGCCGAGGGCGCCGCCGAACGCTGTGGCCCGCTGCCCGCCGGCGGCCCCACGTCCCGGCACGCCCGCTTCGGTGGAACGATCCTGCCGGCCCTGGGCACCGGCGCCCACGAGGCCCTCGACACGCTGGTCCAGGCGCTGGCCAGGGGCGCGGCCGATCCGGCCGACCCGCACTGCGTCGCCCATCTGCACTGCCCGCCGCTGGCCGTGGCCACCGCGGCCGACCTCGCGGCCAGCGCGCTCAACCCCTCGCTCGACTCCTGGGACCAGGCGCCCGCCGCCTCCGCCCTGGAGGCCAGGGTGACCGCCGAACTCGCCGCGCTCGTCCACCCGTCGGGCCCCGCCCCCGACGCGCTGGTCACCACCGGCGGCACCGAGTCCAACCTGCTGGGCGTGCTGCTGGCCAGGGAGCGCGATCCGGCGCCGCTCCGGGTCTGCTGCGGCGCCAACGCCCACCACAGCACCGCGCGCGCCACCTGGCTGCTGGGCCTGCCGCCCCCCACCGTCCTGCCGACGCCGCGCGGGGTGCTGGATCCGGCCGCCGTGCGCGCCGCCGTCGAGGCGCTGCCCCCGGGCGCGCACGCCCTGGTGGTGGCCACGGCCGGCACCACCGACACCGGAGCGATCGACCCGCTGCCGGCGCTCGCCGATCTGGTGGCCGCCCAGCGCCGGCACCGCCCAGCCAGCCTGCACATCGACGCGGCCTACGGCGGGCCGCTGCTGCTCAGCCCCCGCCACCGCGACCAACTCGCCGGCCTCGAACGCGCCGACACGGTCACCCTCGACCTGCACAAGCTCGGCTGGCAGCCGATCGCCGCCGGGCTGCTCACCGTCCCCGACCGGGCCATCCTGTTACCGCTGGGCTACCAGGCCGACTATCTCAACGCCGACGACGACACCGAGGCCGGGCTGCCCGACCTGCTGGGGCGCTCGCTGCGCACCACCCGCAGGGCCGACGTGCTCAAGATCGCCGTCACCCTGCGCGCCCTGGGCCGCGCCGGTCTTGCTCGGCTGATCGAGGACACCTGCGCCGCCGCCCGCCGGCTGGCCGAGCTGGTGCTCGGCGCGCCGGGCCTGCGGCTGCACGCCCGACCCACCATCAGCACCGTGCTGTTCCGCCCCGCGGGCGCCAGCGACGAACGGGTCGCCTCCGTGCGCCGACAGCTGCTCGCCGACGGCCGGGCGGTGCTCGGCCGGGCCTGGACCGAGGACGAGCGGGGCCGGCGCACGCTGTGGCTGAAGGCCACCCTGCTCAACCCGGGGGTGCAGGAGAGCGATCTGGCCGCCCTGCTCAAGCTGGTCCTGGAGCAGGCGGCCGAACCCGGCCCGCCACCACACCGCCCCTCCGCCGGCTCCCTGACCCCCCGCCCGTGACCCCCGCCCGTGACCCCCGCCCGTGACCCCTGTGATCCCCAGAAGGAAGAAGCAGCCCGATGACCGCCGCTGACCCTCGCTATCCCCTGGACCTCGTCGGCGTGGGCATCGGACCCGCCAACCTCTCGCTGGCCGCGCTCGCGGACGACCACCCCGACCTGCGCACCGCCTGGTACGAGCAGCGGCCCGACTTCAGCTGGCATCCGGGGCTGCTGATCGAGGGCACGACGCTCCAGGTCCCCTTCCTCGCCGATCTGGTGACCCTCGCCGACCCCACCAGCGCCTGGAGCTTCCTCAACTACCTCAGGCACCAACGGCGGCTCTTCCCCTTCTACTTCGCCGAACGCTTCCACAGCGACCGCGCCGAGTACGACGACTACTGCCGCTGGGTCAGCGAGCAGTTGCCGGCGCTCCACTTCCACCACCGGGTGGACGCCGTCCGCTGGAACGCCGAGCACGCCGTCTTCGACATCGACCTCACCCCGCTGGGCCGCGCCGACGAACGCGGGGCCACCGGCCGGGTCTACGCCCGCAACCTGGCCCTCGGCATCGGCACCGCGCCCCATGTCCCCGAGCAACTGCGCCCGCTGATCGACGCGTCGGCCACCGCGCCCGTGATCCACTCCGCGGGGTATCTGGAGCACCGGGACCGCCTTCTGGCCGCCGGGCATGTGACGGTCATCGGCGGCGGCCAGTCAGGCGCCGAGATCTTCCTCGACCTGCTGCGCCACCGGCCGGCCGGCGCCGAGCGGCTGCACTGGATCAGCCGCAGCCCGGCGTTCTCGCCGATGGAGTACAGCAAGCTGGGCCTGGAGCACTTCACCCCGGACTACACCCGCTACTTCCACGCGCTGCCCGAGCAGATCCGCGACCAGATCCGGTCGACGCAGTGGCAGTTGTACAAGGCGGTCGACGTGGACACGCTGGCCGCCATCCACGACGAGCTGTACCGGCGCTCGGTGCCGGGGGGCTGGCCCGACGTGGTGCTCACCCCCGGCGTGGGGGTGCGCACCGCGGGGCGCATCGGCGCCCACCAGTTGGAGCTGCACCTCGACCACCGACCCGAGGGCGGGCGCAGCCGGTTGCTCACCAACGCCGTGGTGCTGGCCACCGGATACCGGGAGCGTCCCCTGGGCTCGGTGCTGGCCGGTCTCGACGCGGACATCCGGACCGACGCCGCCGGCCGCCCCCTGGTCACCAGGGACTACCGGCTGGTGCTCGACCAGGGGATCACCGGCGGCATCTTCGTCCAGAACGCCGAACAGCACACCCACGGCGTCGGCGCGCCCGACCTCGGGCTGATCGCCCACCGCAGCGCCACCATCCTCAACTCGCTGACCGGCGAGCCGCGTTACCCGCTGCCGGAGCGGACCGCGTTCACCACGTTCGGGGCCAGGGCCCAGCCGGAGCCCGCGGCGCCCCACGGGTCAGGCGTCCCGGAACCGCGCGCCGCGGCGCCGTCGCCGCCGCCCCGGCACATCCCGGTGTGACCGGCGTGGGCCGCCGGGCGCCGGTGCGGCGGACACGGGCGGGGTTTGAGCGTGCGCGCGCCTGGCAAGGCTGTCCCCGCGCGCGCCTCGCCACGCGATAAAGCCGGCGGATCTCCTCATTTCGCTCGATTCGAGAGAAACGATAAGGCAGCACAAAGCTCAAAAGAGCGGCGTTGCGCTCATTCTGTTGTTTGTTGGTTCTCTGGTGAAAAGGCCGCCATCTCGTGGTCACTTCCGGATAGTCGGGTACTCGTCGGTAACTCCTAGGGTTGCCCCATGCGCCGAGCCAAAATCGTTTGCACACTGGGCCCTGCCACCGACTCGTTCGAGCGGATCACCGAACTGGTGGACGCCGGGATGGACGTGGCGCGCCTCAACCTCAGCCATGGCGCCCACCGCGAGCACGAGCTGCGCTACCAGCGGGTCCGGCGGGCCGCCACGGAATTGGGGCGCAGCGTCGGAATTCTCGCCGATCTCCAGGGACCGAAGATCCGTCTCGGCCGTTTCGCCGAAGGTCCGGTACTTCTGGAACGCGACGACGAATTCACCATCACCACCGAGGAGATCCTCGGTGACCACCGGCGTTGCGGCACCACCTACGGCGGACTCGCGCAGGACGTCCGCGCCGGAGAGCGCATTCTGGTGGACGACGGCCGGGTGACGTTGGAGGTCGTCGAGGCGACCGAGACTGAGGTGCGCACCCGGGTGGTCGAGGGCGGCCTGGTCTCCGACCACAAGGGCCTCAACCTCCCCGGCGTCGCGGTCTCGGTGCCCGCCCTCTCGGGCAAGGACATCGAGGACCTGCGGTGGGCGCTGCGCACCGGCGTCGACATCGTGGCGCTGTCGTTCGTGCGCGGTGGCGACGACATCAAGGACGTGCACCGGGTGATGGCCGAGGAGGGCCGCTTCCTGCCGGTGATCGCCAAGATCGAGAAGCCGCAGGCGGTGGAGAACCTCCAGGGCATCGTGGACGCCTTCGACGGCATCATGGTGGCGCGCGGCGATCTGGGCGTCGAGGTCCCGCTGGAGACGGTGCCGCTGGTCCAGAAGCGCGCCGTGCGGTTGGCCAAGCGGAACGCCAAGCCGGTGATCGTCGCCACCCAGATGCTGGACTCCATGATCGACTCCTCCCGGCCGACCAGGGCCGAGGCGTCCGACGTGGCCAACGCGGTGCTGGACGGCACCGACGCCGTGATGCTCTCCGGCGAGACCAGCGTGGGGCGTTACGCGGTCGAGACGGTGCGCACCATGAGCCGGATCGTGCTGGCCGCCGAGGCGGAGCTGCTGGCCGACGGGCTGGCGCCGCTCACCGACGAGAACAAGCCGCGCACCCAGGGCGGCGCCGTGGCGAGGGCGGCGGCCGACATCGGCGACTTCCTGGACGCGCGGCTGCTGGTGGCCTTCACCCAGAGCGGGGACACCGCCCGCCGGCTCTCCCGCTACCGCTCGCCGATCCCGCTCGTCGCCTTCACCCCCGATCCGGCCACCCAGGCCCAACTCAACCTGACCTGGGGGGTGGAGGCGCATCTGGTGCCCACCGTGACGTCCACGGACGAGATGGTCACCGAGATGGACGAGGAGCTGCTGCGGGTCGGTCGCTGCCGGGTGGGTGACGTGGTGGTGATGACGGCCGGCTCGCCGCCCGCCACGCCCGGCACCACCAACCTGGTCCGCGTCCACCATGTGGGCGAGGACGACATGCCGCGCTGAGCCGCGGCGGCTCCAGGACGCGGGGCACCGCCCCGGCCGTCGAGGCCGGGGCGGTGCCCTTGTCACCTCGGGCGGTGCGTGGTTGGCTTGCTGACCGATCGTTGAAAGCGCTTACCATCCGGGCCTCCCCCGGGGCCCGGTGTCCAGGATCGGGCCCAGGGAGAGCAAGTGACCGCGCAGTTCACCGTCCAGCACACACTCGGCGAGCGCATCGCCCTCGCGGTCGAGGGCGCCCACCGCACCGAGGTTCTCTCGTATGTCTACCGGCCCGATCCGGAGCCCTACGAGTCGCGCAAGCCGTACGCGCATCCGGTGCGCACCATCGGCGGACGGTTGGTCAGCGGCTACCGGCCCAACGACCACCGCTGGCACAAGGGTCTACAGATGACCGCGAGTCATCTTTCGGAACAGAACTTCTGGGGCGGCAACTCCTATATCCACGGGCGCGGTTACCAGCGCGTCCCGGAGCGCGTCGGCTGGATGCGGCACGACGGGTTCCCGACGGTCGAAGCGGCCGGCGAGCGGGTGACCGTGGCCGAGGACCTGACCTGGATCAACAACGGCGGCCAGGAGTGGGCCCGGGAGCGTCGCACCCTCACCGCGCACAGCGCCGACCCCGAGGCGGGCACCTGGGCGCTGGACTGGTCGATCCACCTCACCAATGTGCGCGGGGAGCCGCTGCGCTTCGGCAGCCCCACCACGGCGGGCCGAGAGATGGCCGGCTACACCGGTCTGCAGTGGCGTGGGCCGCGCGACTTCACCGGCGCCCGGGTGCTCACCCCGGCCGGCGTCGGCACCGACCAGGGGACCATGGGCACCCCGGCGGCCGAGGCGCCCTGGCTCGCCCTCACCTCGGCGCACGACGATGTGGACGCCCATTCGACGCTGGTCTTCGCGCACGCCCCGGAGAACCTCGGCCCGGACGCCGTCCACCCCTCGCACTGGTTCGTCCGCGCGGAGCCGGTGCCCGTGGTGGCCTTCTCCTGGGCGTTCTTCGAGGAGTTCGAGCTGCCGCCGGGGGAGTCCTTCGACTACCGCTACCGGGTGCTCGTCGCCGACGGCGCCCTGGACGTCGCGGACGTGGAACGGGCGCTGGCCCGCCACCGCTGGTAACCCGAGGGCGCGGGCGCGCGCGTGGAAAAGGGTGCCGGGTGCGGGATTCGAACCCGCAAGCCCTTTCGGGCAGAGGTGTTTGAGACCTCCGTGTATGCCATTCCACCAACCCGGCTGGCGGCGCCACGGCAGTCTAGCGGCTCTCGGCGACCGGCCGCGACTCAGGTCCGCCCGGTGGATCTCCGTGGGCTCGCGCGGCCCCGACGGGCAGACCGTGGGTACTCTCATGAGTGCCCCAGCGTGCGGAAAACCGAGGAGCATCGTGAGCACCCCCGACGTCCCTGACGAGCCCGTGATCCCGGCGGAGGCCGCCGAAGAGGCGGTCACCGCGGACAGCGCCCACGTCCCGCCCAACACCACCCGCGTCGTGATCGCCGAGGACGAGGCGCTGATCCGGCTGGATCTCAAGGAAATGCTGGAGGAGGAGGGCTACACCGTCGTCGGGGAGGCGGGGGACGGCGAGCGGGCCGTGGAGCTGGCCCGTGAGCACAACCCGGATCTGGTGATCCTCGACGTGAAGATGCCCGTGATGGACGGGATCTCCGCCGCCGAGAAGATCGCGGCCGACAACATCGCGCCCGTGCTGATGCTCACCGCCTTCTCCCAGCGCGATCTGGTGGAGCGGGCCAGGGACGCCGGCGCCATGGCGTACCTGGTGAAGCCGTTCAGCAAGAGCGATGTGGTGCCGGCGATCGAGATCGCCGTCTCCCGCTTCCAGCAGCTGCGGAGCCTCGCCGGCGAGGTGGCCGACCTGGCGCAGCGGCTGGAGACCCGCAAGCTGGTCGACCGGGCCAAGAGCGTGCTCCAGACCCAGTACGGGCTGACCGAGCCGGCCGCCTTCCGCTGGATCCAGAAGACCTCGATGGACCGCAGGCTCTCCATGCACCAGGTGGCCGAGGCCGTGATCCAGGACGCGGAGGAGAAGCGGCAGAAGCAGCAGAAGTGAGCCCACCGGGATCCTGGCCCGCTCCCTCGTGTTAACTCTCCGTAAACTGCGCCCCCTTGACGGCGCACGCCGGGGCATTAGCCTCGACGTGCGCCGCCCTTATGGAAATTGGTCGGCTCCTACCTCTGGACAGGTGTCCGGATCGTCCGCTAACCGGGCAGTTGTGTTCTGTTTCCGGCGTGTGCCGCAGGTCACGAGGCGATCACATCTGTCGCTCTGGTGTGTTCGTGCAGCTTGTGGGGCAATAGATTCCGCTGCACGCCGCACCAGTGTGCGTGGTGCATGGACGTCGTGCGGTGCCGACATGGCTGGGCTCGTTCCAGGGGGTTTTACCAAGTGCTCAACAAATCCATCGTGCGACTGGCGATACCGGTGGCTGCCGGTGCCCTGCTGCTTACCGGTTGTGGAAGCGATGATGACGAAGGCGGCGGCGGCAGCGGCGGTGGCGGCGGTGAAACCTACAAGATCGCCTACCAGGGACCGCTCTCCGGGCAGAATGTCGCGCTGGGCGAGAACATGCAAAACGGCGTGCAGCTTGCCATCAATGAGGCCAACGAGAACGACGAGTACGACTTCACCATCGAGTATGTCCCGGCGGACGACCAGGGCGCCGAGGGTCAGGCCACCTCGGCCGCGCAGTCGGCCATCGACGACCAGAGCGTGATGGCCGTCGTCGGCCCCGCCTTCTCGGGTCCGACGCATGTGTCCGCCCCGCTCTACGGGCAGGCCGGGCTCGCCGCGGTCTCCTCCTCGGCCACCGACCCGGCGCTGACCGAGGCCGGCTTCCCGACCTTCCTGCGCGCCGTGCCCAACGACAACGCCCAGGGCAAGGCCATGGCCGACTTCCTGGCCGAGCAGGACGGCGTGAACAGCGTCATGGTGATCGACGACGTCACGCCGTACGGCGAGGGCCTCGCGGACGTCGCCATGGAGGAGCTGGCCAACGCCGGTCTCGAAGCCCAGCGGGAGAGCGTGCCGGCCGACACGGTCGACTACGGCGGCGCCGCCCGTACGGTCACGACCGCGGGTGTGGACGCGCTGATCTACGCGGGTTACTACGAGGCGCTCGCGCCGTTCGCCACCCGGCTCAGCGAGTCCGGCTTCGACGGCATCGGCATCTCGGGTGACGGCTCCAACGACGACGAGCTGATCAACCTGGCCGGCGGCGCGGTCGAGGACTGGTACCTGACCTGCCCGTGCACCGAGGCCACCGCCGAGGACGCCACGGCGGACTTCGCGGAGCGCTATCAGGCGGAGTTCAACAAGGCCCCCGGCACCTACTCGGCCGAGAGCTACGACGTCACCAGCATGATCATCCAGACCATCGCCGAGCTGGACGGGGATGTGAACCGGCAGTCCGTGTACGAGGCCCTGGCGGGGGTCGAGTACGAGGGTCTGACGAAGACCTTCTCCTTCACGGAGACCGGCGAGTTCAACAACGAGGCGATCTTCCTCTACCAGGTTCAGGACGGCGTGCGCGGTTATGTGGGCGCGGTCGAAGAGCTGGTCGGCGGCTGACATTTCGTGAGGTCCGGTGGGGCGCTGACAAAACGTCACGCCTCACCGGACCTGTAATTCCCTGCCGCTCGTCCCCACAAGGAAGTTTCGTCCATGTCCCTTTCCGATATCTGGGACGTTCTTGTCCTGGGCTTGGTGCTCGGCTCGCTCTACGCCGTCATCGCCATTGGGTACACGCTGGTTTACGGCGTGTTGCAACTGCTCAACTTCGCGCACAGCGAAGTCTTTATGGCCGGTGGTTTCGGGGGCGTTATCGCACTGACCATCGTCGAACCGGTGGCCGATCCGTCTGGCTTCCAGTCGGTGTTCTATGTCCTGCTCGGTATGTGTGCCGGAGCACTGCTCGGCGGCGTGATCGCCTTCGGTCTTGAGAAGGCCGCCTACAAACCGCTGCGGAGACGGAACGCGCCGCGCCTGGTCTTTCTGATCACGGCCATCGGCGCGTCCTTCTTCCTCTACAACCTGGCGGGCAAGCTCTTCGGCCGCTATCCCCTCGCGATGCCGAGCATGTACGAGAACAAGACCGTGTTCACGGTCTTCGGCACCACGGTCAGCGTCACTCAGCTGCTGATCGTCTCCGCCGCCGTGGTGATGCTCGCCGGCGTCGACCAGGTCGTGAACCGCACCAAGCTGGGCTCCGGGATCAGGGCCGTCGCCCAGGATCCCGAGGTGGCGGCGCTGATGGGCGTGAACATCGACAAGGTGGTCTCCAGGACCTTCGTGCTCGGCGGCCTGCTCGGCGGCGTCGCCGGCTTCCTCTTCGGCACCAACCTGCAGGTCGAGTACACGATGGGCTTCCTGCCCGGTATCACCGCCTTCGCCGCGGCCGTGCTCGGCGGCATCGGCAACGTCCGGGGCGCCGTGCTCGGCGGCCTGCTGCTGGGCGTGGTCGAGGCGTTCACGGTGGAGATCTGGAGCGACGCCTGGCGCTATGTGGGCGCCTTCGCGGTCCTGGTCCTGGTGTTGATGTTCCGGCCGACCGGACTGCTCGGCGAGCGTGTGGGGAGGACAGCATGAGCCAGTCAGCCACGGAGGCGGCGACGCCGTCGGCAGCCCGGCTGAGAAAGGGCGCCTGGTACCAACAGCCTCGTTGGAAGCGGCTGTTCGCCATGATGGTGACGGCGGTGGTGTTGGCCCAGGTCACCGGCGAACAGGGAGTGCGTGGCGATCTGTTCTACGCGCTCAAGGAGAACTTCACCGGGACCGGTATATGGGTCTGGGTCGGGATCTTCCTGGCCATCTGGTTGGTGCGGGAGTTCCTGCGCGACTGGGCCAGTGCCCTTGTCGTCAAGTTCCGCACCGGGGTGTGGGACCGAAGCCCGGTGGTCGCGCAGGGGCGAAAGGTCTCCAAGACCGTTCGTACCGGCCGGTATTACCGCTGGGGCGGGATGGCGGCGCTGCTCGGCCTGCTGATCGCGTTGCCGCTGCTGGTCTCCACCTTCTGGCAGCAGGTGATGGTGGACCAGATCGGCATGTTCGTCCTGGTCGCCATCGGTTTGAATGTGGTGGTCGGCTGGGCCGGAATGCTGGACCTCGGCTTTATCGCGTTCTTCGCCATCGGTGCCTATAGCGCCGCGTTCTGGACGGGTGGTCTGCCGGTCGACCCACCGGTCGAGCTGAACAACTTCGTGGTGATGCCGGTCGCCGTCATCACCTGTCTGATAGCCGGCGTTCTGCTGGGCGCGCCCACGCTCCGGCTACGCGGTGACTATCTGGCGATCGTCACGCTGGGATTCCACGAGATCGTCTACCTCACCGCCAAGAACTGGACGGAGTTCACCGGCGGCCCGCGCGGCGCCTCTCCCGACCGCTTCTCGATCGACCTGGGTTTCTGGTCCTACGAGTGGGGCCTCGACCCGGCGCCCTACTACTGGCTGCAACTCGGCTTCGTCGTCGTGGTGCTGTTCCTGTTCATCCGGCTGGAGCACTCCCGCGTCGGCCGGGCCTGGACGGCCATCAGGGAGGACGAGGTGGCCGCCGCCGCCACCGGCGTGGACACCGTCCGCTTCAAGCTGCTGGCCTTCGCCATCGGCGCCTCCACCTCCGGCATCGCCGGCGTGATCTACGCGAGCAAGCTCGGCTTCATCAACTCCGAGATGTTCCTGGTGCTGTTGTCCGTGCTGGCCCTCTCCTATGTGGTCTTCGGCGGGATGGGTTCCCTGCCCGGCGTGCTGCTGGGCACCGCGATCCTGGTGTGGCTCCCCGAGTACCTGCGGGACACCGTGGACGCGCAGGACCGCTACATGTATCTGGGCGGGCTGCTGGTGGTCATGATGATCTACCGGCCGCAGGGCCTGTGGCCGTCGCGCCGTAGACAGCGTGAGCTACAGATGTCCCAGGAGGGCGTGAGCTCGGCCGACGGGCTGGGCGCGCAGCCGGGAGGAGCACAGGGATGAAGACCACACCGAGCCTCACGAAGCGGGACCAGCCCGAGGACGCGTCGGCCGACGTGCTGCACGCCACCGGTGTGACCCTGCGGTTCGGCGGGCTCACCAGCCTCAACAACGTCGAACTGCGGGTGGGCAGGGGCGAGATCCTGGCCGTCATCGGCCCCAACGGGGCCGGCAAGACGTCCCTGTTCAACTCGCTGACCGGCGCGTATGTGCCACAGGAAGGCAAGATCACCTTCCGCCCCCGGAACCTGCGCGGCGCCGAGGGGGGCGGCGCGAGCGGCCCCCTCGCGGCGCTGGGAAACCTCTTCCGGTCCGGCGGTGACGGAACCCACGAGCTGCGCGGTCGCAAGCCGCACAAGGTGAGCCGCCTCGGGGTGGCCAGGACGTTCCAGAACATCCGGCTGTTCGGCGCGCTCACCGTGTTGGAGAACGTCAAGATCGCGATCGAGACCCGGCAGAAGACGGATCCGATCTCCATCATGCTGGGCCTGCCCAACGCGCGCAGGGACGAGCGGGAGAGCGACCGCAGGGCCCACGAGGTGCTCTCCTTCGTCGGCCTCGAAAGCCGGATCAACGAGTTGGCGTCCTCGCTCAGCTACGGCGAGCAGCGTCGACTGGAGATCGCCAGGGCGCTGGGCACCGAGCCCGAACTGCTGCTGCTGGACGAGCCGGCGGCCGGCACCAACCCGACCGAGAAGCACGACCTGGAACGGTTGATCCGGCGGATCAACACCGATCTGGACATCAGCGTGCTGCTGATCGAGCACGATATGCGGCTGGTGATGTCGGTGGCCGACCGGGTCGCGGTGCTGAACTTCGGCAAGAAGATCGCCGAGGGGACACCGGCCCAGGTGCAGCAGGACCCGGCGGTGATCGAGGCCTACCTCGGCGTCTCGGGGGACGAGGAGAGCGACGCCGTCGTCGAGATGGTCGCTGAGCAGGCCGAACACGCCGAGGCCGCCCGGGTACAGGCGGAAGCGGAAGCCGAGGCCGAGGCGGAGGCCGAAGTAGAGGCCGAGGTCAAGGCCGGGGCCGGGGCTGACGCGGCGGACGACTCGGAGGCCGGTTCGCAGACCGAGGAGAGCGCGGGTGCGGAGGACCGGTCCTCCGGCACCGGCGGCCAGAAGGAGCGCGAATGAGCACGACAGCGGACCAGGAACAGCGCCCCGACGCGGAGGCGGCGGCCGGTGACGGCACCACCCCGCTCCTGGAACTGCGCGATCTGCGCGTCTTCTACGGCGCCATCGAGGCGCTCAAGGGCATCAGCCTGTCCGTCCCCGAGGGGCAGGTGGTCGCGCTGCTCGGCGCCAACGGCGCCGGCAAGTCCACCACGCTCAAGGCCGCCTCCGGCATGTTGGCGCCCAGGTCCGGCGCCGTGCTGCTGCGCGGCGAGCGGGTGGACGGCATCAAGTCCCATGAGCTGGTCCAGTTCGGCATCGGGCATGTCCCGGAGGGACGACGGGTGTTCGCCCGGATGTCCATCCTGGAGAACCTCAAGATGGGCGCCTACCGGCTGCGTCGGCCCGACCCGGCCGACCTGGACCGGGTGTTCACCCTCTTCCCGGTGCTCGCCCAGCGGCGCAAGCAGATCGCCGGCACACTCTCCGGCGGTGAGCAGCAGATGCTCGCGATCGGCCGCGCGCTGATGGGCAAGCCGGAACTGCTGCTGCTGGACGAGCCGTCCATGGGTCTCGCACCGCTGATCGTCCAGCAGATCTTCGAGATCCTGCGGGAGATCAACGAGCAGGGCACCACGCTGCTCCTGGTGGAGCAGAACGCCTCGCAGGCGCTGCAACTGGCCGACCACGGCTATGTGTTGGAGACGGGAGCCGTGGTGATGTCCGACCGCGCCCCGGCGCTGCTCTCCGACCCGAGGGTGCGCGCCGCCTATCTGGGCGAGGTCGTCGAGTAACGCCACCCGAGGCGAACGACGGAGACGGCGGCGGGCTCAGGCCCGCCGCCGTCACCGTCTGACGGGCCGGGGCCGTGCCGGGCGAGCCCGACGCGGCACTAGGCTCCCGGCATGAGCGACTTCACCTGTCCGCGCTGCGGAAGCAACCAGCAGGAAGAGGGATTCGTCGAGGACAGCGGGCAGAGCTCCCAGGGCTACGCGCGCTGGATCGCCGGCCCGTTGCGCCGCGGCCCGATGGGCGGGGCACGGCGGCTGGGCAAACAGCGCTGGGAGATCGAGGCCTGGCGCTGCACCGGCTGCGGTCGCCTGGAACTGTACGCCCGCCAACCCATCTGACCCCCGGCCCCCCCGACCCCGTTCGCCCACCACCACCCGCCGCGCAGGCGTGGCCAACCTGCTGTTCGGCCCGTCGCCCGTCGCCCGCTCCCTCGCGGCTCGGGGCTTGGTTTCGCCGCCGTGCGTGTGTGGCCAACCCCGTTGTCGGCTCGCGCCGTTCGTCACGGTTGGCTGGTCACCGGGGTCTTGCCGTACCTGGTCTGCCTCGGCTCGTTTCCGCCGCGTCGCTGACCGCCGCCGCGCAGGCATGGCCAACGCGGTTGTCGGGCCGCGCCGTTCGGCCCGTCGCCCGTTCCCTCGTGGCTCGGTTTCGTCGGGGCGCTGGCCGCCGCCGCGCGTGCGTGGCCAACCCGCCGTTCGGGCCGCGCCGTTCGGCCTGCCCGGCTAGGGCACGTCGTTTGGATCTTCGCGGGCTCGCGACGACAGCGGATGGGGGCACCTCCCAGGCCCTCAAGGGCCTGGGGGAACCTCGCTGCGTTACCGAATCGCGCGAGTACGACCAAGTACGAGCTGCGATCCGGCGCCTTGCGATGCACCGCATCTGACGCCGCTCGCTATCCACGAAGATCCAAACGACGCACCCTAGGGCGCCGCGCCCACGCGGCCAGCCCGCACCGTTCGGGGCGTGCGCCGCGCCGCGTAGGCGCCCGGCGTAGGCGCTCCGCTCAGCTCGCCGCAGGCGAGCCCGCCGCGTTCTGTTGGGCGGCTGGCCGCAGTGCGCAGGTCAGCCGGGCGGTGCAGACGCGCTTCTCCTGCTCGTCGGAGATCACGATCTCGTAGCTCGCCGAGGTGCGCCCCGCGTGCACCGGGGTGGCGACTCCGGTGATCAGGCCGGCACGCACCGGCCGGTGGTGGGTGCAGTTGAGATCGACTCCCATCGCCACCTTGTTGGGGCCGCCGTGCAGCATCGCGGCGACGGAGCCCAGCGTCTCCGCCAGCACCGCGGAGGCGCCACCGTGCAGCAGGCCGTACGGCTGGGTGTTGCCCGCCACCGGCAGCGTGCCCACGACGCGCTCGGGAGCGGCCTCCAGCACCACGAGGCCCATCCGTGACCCCAGATCACCGGCCGAGAACAAGGCCGGCAGATCGATGCCGAGCCCCGCCCACTGGTCGATCACCTGCGGGGAAAACAGCGTGTTGGTTCTCTCACCCATGGCCGACGTTCTATCAGGTCTCACTGACAAGCGGCCCCGGGGGTGAGGCGGATCACCACCGACTTGCTGGCCGGGGTGTTGCTGGTGTCGGCGGTGGCGTCCAGCGGGACCAGCAC
This sequence comes from Streptomyces profundus, assembly GCF_020740535.1. NCBI lineage: Bacteria > Bacillati > Actinomycetota > Actinomycetes > Kitasatosporales > Streptomycetaceae > Streptomyces > Streptomyces profundus. The sequence goes on along the minus strand of NZ_CP082362.1, from coordinate 1,072,371 downwards.
GTTGGTCTCCGGGTAGTAGGCCGCCGCACAGCCCCGCGCCGTCGGGTAGTGGACCACCCGGAAACCGGGCGCCACCCGCTCCGTGCCGTCCGTCCACTCGCTGACGAGGTCGGCGTAGTCCCCGTCGGTGAGGCCGGCTTCGGCCGCGTCCTCGGGGTGCACCAGCACCACTCGGCGCCCTCCGGTGATGCCCCGGTAGCGGTCGTCGAGACCGTACACGGTGGTGTTGTACTGGTCGTGCGAGCGGAGCGTCTGCAACAGCAGCCGACCGGCCGGCAGCCTCGGGAAGGTGACCGGCTCGGCGGTGAAGTTCGCCTTCCCCGTGGCGGTGGGGAAGCGGCGCTCGTCGCGTGGGGCGTGCGGCAGGGTGAAGCCGCCGGGCCGGGAGACCCGCTCCTCGAAGTCCGTGAAGCCCGGTATCACCCGGGCGATCCTGGCCCGGACGGCCGCGTAGTCGGCCTCGAACTCCGCCCAGGGCGTGGCGCTCCGCTCCCCGAGCACCCGGCGGGCCAGCCGGCAGACGATGGCCGGCTCCGACAGCAGCGCCTCGCTCGCCGGCCGCAGCCGTCCGCGCGAGGCGTGCACCACCCCCATCGAGTCCTCCACGGTGACGAACTGCTCGCCGCCGCTCCCGACGTCCCGCTCGGTGCGCCCCAACGTCGGCAGGATCAGCGCCCGCGCGCCGGTGACGCAGTGCGAACGGTTGAGCTTGGTGGAGACATGCACCGTCAACCTGGCTCGGCGCATCGCCCGTTCGGTGACCTCGGTGTCGGGGCTGGCGGCGACGAAGTTGCCGCCCATCGCGAAGAACACCTTCGCCTGCCCGTCCCGCAGCGCCCGGATGGCGTTCACCACGTCGAACCCGTGGTGGCGCGGGGGTTCGAAGCCGAACTCCGCCGCCAGCGCGTCCAGGAACGCCGCCTCGGGGCGCTCCACGATGCCCATGGTGCGGTCGCCCTGCACATTGCTGTGCCCCCGCACCGGACAGACTCCGGCGCCCGGACGACCGATATTGCCCCGCAGTAGAAGGAAGTTGACCACTTCCTTGATGGTGGGCACCGCGTGCTTGTGCTGCGTCAGCCCCATCGCCCAGCAGACCACCACGCTGTCGGCCGCCAGCACCATCTCCAGCGCGCGCTCGATCTCCGCCCTGGTCAGCCCGGTGGCCTCCAGCGTCTGATCCCAGTCGGCCGCGCGCGCCGCCTCGGCGAACCCGTCGAAGCCATGGGTGTGCTCCCGGACGAACCCCTCGTCCACGGCGCCGTCCCGTTCGATGATCAGCTTGTTGAGCAGTCGGAAGAGCGCCTGGTCGCCGCCGAGCCGCACCTGGAGGAAGAGATCCGTCAGCGCGGTGCCGCCGCCCACCAGGCCACGTGCCGTCTGCGGGTTGCGGAACCGCTCAAGACCCGCCTCCGGCAGCGGGTTCACCGTGATGATCCGCGCGCCCTCGGCCTTGGCCCGCTCCAGCGCCGTCAACATCCTGGGGTGGTTGGTCCCCGGGTTCTGCCCGGCCACCACGATCAGGTCCGCGCGGTACAGATCCTCAAGCAGGACACTGCCCTTCCCGACCCCCAGCGTCTCCGTGAGCGCGGAGCCCGACGACTCGTGGCACAGGTTGGAGCAGTCGGGCAGGTTGTTGGTGCCGAACTCGCGGGCGAACAGTTGGTAGAGGAAGGCCGCCTCGTTGCTGGTGCGCCCCGAGGTGTAGAAGACCGCCTCGTCGGGCGAGTCCAGCGCGGCCAACTCGTCCGCGATCAGCTCGAAGGCCGCGTCCCAGCCGATCGGCCGGTAGTGCTCGGCCCCCTCGGCGAGATACATCGGCTCGGTCAGCCGGCCCTGCTGCCCCAGCCAGTAGCCGGAGCGCTCGGACAGCTCGGCCAGCCCGTGCTCGGCGAAGAACGCCGGCGTCACCCGCCGCAGCGTCGCCTCCTCGGCCACCGCCTTGGCGCCGTTCTCACAGAACTCGGCGCGGTGCGGCTTCTCCGGCTCGGGCCAGGCACAGCCGGGACAGTCGAACCCCCTCGGCTGGTTCACCCGCAGCAGCGTCAACGCCGTGCGGCGCGCGCCCATCTGCCGGCCGGCCACGCGCAGCGAGTGCGCCACCGCCGGCAGCCCGGCCGCCGCGCGCAGCGGCTCGCCGACCTCGGGAGCGTCCTGGACCGGGTCATCCGCCGGCGGCTTGGCTGACATCAGTGACCTTCCTCGGTGTCTCTCGGCGTCTCTCGGTGTGTCCCGTTGTTTCGCGGTGTTTCCCGTTGTCTCCAGGGGACGCTCGGTACCCATGCGGCGCCGCCGTCCCCGGGCCCGTGGCCACCGGCGACGAGCCGTCGCAGGGCCGATGGTCGCACGGCTGAGGGCGAGTGTCAGTGGTCCGTGGGAGTATCGACGACGTGGTTGAGAAAGCATCGCAACAGACCCAGACGCCCCGCCTGCTCCTCCTCGACGGGCATTCCCTGGCCTATCGCGCCTTCTTCGCCCTGCCGGCGGAGAACTTCACTACCGCGGTCGGCCAGCCGACCAACGCGATCTACGGGTTCACGTCGATGCTGGCCAACACCCTGCGTGACGAGGCGCCCACGCATCTCGCGGTGGCGTTCGACGTCTCCCGCAAGACGTGGCGCTCCGAGCGCTACGCCGAGTACAAGGCCACCCGATCCGCCACCCCTGACGAGTTCAAGGGCCAGGTCGAGCTGATCGGCGAGCTGCTCGACGCCATGCGGGTCCGCAGGTTCGCCGTGGCCGGCTTCGAGGCGGACGACGTGATCGCCACGCTGGCCACCCAGGCCGCGGGCGAGGGCTTCCAGGTCTCCATCGTGACGGGGGACCGGGACGCGTTCCAGCTGATCACGGAGCAGATCACGGTCCTCTACCCCACCAAGGGCGTCTCCGAGCTGACCCGCTTCACCCCGGAGAAGGTCCTGGAGAAGTACGGCCTCCCGCCCGCCCGTTACCCGGACTTCGCCGCCCTGCGGGGCGACCCCTCCGACAACCTCCCGGGCATCCCGGGCGTGGGCGAGAAGACGGCCGCCAAGTGGATCAACCAGTTCGGCTCGCTGGACGACCTGATCGCCCGCGCCGACGAGGTCAAGGGCAAGGCCGGCCAGAACTTCCGCGACCATGTGGCCTCCGTCCAGCTCAACCGCCAGCTCACCGAGCTGGACCGCGAGGTCGAGCTGGACTGCCTCCCCGCCGATCTGGCCCGCGAGCCCTATGACAACGCCGGGGTCAACGGCCTGCTCGACGCCCTGGAGTTCCACAACGTCAGCCTCCGGGACCGCCTCTTCGCCGTCGATCCCGGAGCCGACGAGGCGGCGCCGGCGCTCGCCGACAGCGTCGAGGTGGCGGGCGTGCTGGTCGCCGGCGACGAGCTGGCCCCCTGGCTGGCCGCCCACGCCGCCGCGCCGCTCGGCCTGGCCATGCTCGACAGCTGGCAGTTGGGGGCGGGCGGCGTGCACGCCGTCGCGCTCGCCACCGCTGAGGGGCCCGCGGCCTGGTTCGACCCCGCCGAGCTCACCCCGGGCGACGAGCGCGCCTTCGCCTCCTGGGCCGCCGATCCCGAGTGGCCCAAGGTGCTCCACGGCGCCAAGGACGCCCTCCGGGTCTTCGCCGAGCACGGCTGGGGGATCGAGGGCGTCACCATGGACACCGCCCTCGCCGCCTATCTGGTGCAGCCTGGCCGCCGTTCCTTCGCGCTGGACGCCCTGAGCGTGGAGTTCCTCGGCCGCGAGCTGGACAAGCCGGCCGACGACAACGGCCAGCTCGCCTTCGGCGCCGACGACGCGGCCGAGGCCCACACCCTGATGCGCCAGGCCCGCACGATCCTCGATCTGGGCGAGGTCTTCCAGGGCCGGCTCGCCGAGGTGGGCGCCGCCGAGCTCCTCACCGACCTCGAACTCCCCGTCTCCGCGCTGCTCGCCCGGATGGAGCGCGCCGGCATCGCCGCCGAGCGCGCCCATCTGACGGCGTTGGAGGGCCAGTTCGCCGCCGCCGTGGCGCAGGCGATCAGCGAGGCGCACGCCTCCGTCGGCCACGAGTTCAACCTGGGCTCCCCCAAGCAGCTCCAGGAGGTCTTCTTCGGCGAGCTCGGCCTGCCCAAGACCAAGAAGACCAAGACCGGCTACACCACGGACGCGGACGCCCTGCTCTGGCTGGCCGGCCAGACGGAGCACGAGCTGCCGGTGATCATGCTCCGCCACCGCGAGCAGGCCCGCCTGCGCACCACGGTCGAGGGCCTGATCAAGACCATCGCGGCCGACGGGCGCATCCACACCACCTTCCAGCAGACGGTGGCCGCCACCGGGCGCCTCTCCTCCACCGACCCCAACCTCCAGAACATCCCGGTCCGCACCGACGAGGGCCGCGCGATCAGGGGCGGCTTCGTCGTCGGCGAGGGCTTCGAGACGCTGCTCACCGCCGACTACAGCCAGATCGAGCTGCGCGTGATGGCCCACCTCTCCGAGGACTCCGGCCTGATCGAGGCGTTCACCTCGGGCGAGGATCTCCACACCACGGTCGCCTCCCAGGTCTTCTCCGTGGCCAAGGACGCGGTCGACGCGGAGATGCGCCGCAAGATCAAGGCGATGAGCTACGGCCTGGCCTACGGGCTCTCCGCCTTCGGGCTCTCCCAGCAGCTGTCCATCGCCCCCGACGAGGCGCGCAAGCTGATGGACACCTACTTCGAGCGCTTCGGTGGCGTGCGGGACTATCTGCAGCGGGCGGTCAAGGAGGCCGCGATCGTCGGCTACACCCAGACCCTGATGGGCCGCCGCCGCTACCTCCCCGACCTCGGCAGCTCCAACCGCCAGCGCCGTGAGATGGCCGAGCGCATGGCGCTCAACGCCCCCATCCAGGGCACCGCCGCCGATATCGTGAAGATCGCGATGCTGCGGGTGGACGAGGCCCTCTCCCGGGAGGGGCTCGCCAGTCGGATGCTCCTCCAGGTCCACGACGAGATCGTGCTCGAAGTGGCCCCGGGCGAGCGGGAGTCGGTGGAGGCGCTGGTGCGCCGCGAGATGGCCGGTGCCGTCCAGCTGCGTGCCCCGCTGGATGTCTCGGTCGGCTGTGGCCGCACCTGGGAGGCCGCCGCGCACTGACCGTTCTGTCCCGTTCCTGCGCGCGTTCTCCGTATCGTCACAGCAACCACGCGCCCCGTTCGCGTCGTGGGAACCAACCGTGTCGTACGGTCGTCGGTCACTGGGGGAGAGGTGTCAACGAGGGGAAGTACGCGTGGGGTTGCGCATCACCAAGATCCGTAGAGGGCTTTCCGGTTCGGCGGTGGCGGCGGTCGCCATGGCCGCGCTGACGGCCTCTCAGGCGTCGGACGTCTTCGGCCAGGGGTCCGCCCCGCCGCCCGAGCCGTCCGACCGGCCCACCACCCAGCGGCCCGACGAGCCGCCGCCGGAGGAGGGGGTCGAGCTTCCGTACCACACGGATCTGCCGCCCCTCGACACGGTGGACCCCGAAGCGGACGGCACCGAGCCGGGCCAGGGCGGCGGCTCCGGGGTTGCCGACGGCTCCGGTATCCCCGCCACCGTGCTGGACGCCTACCAGCGGGCCGAGGCGCGGCTCGCCGAGACCACCCCGGGCTGCCGCCTCGAATGGCAGGTGCTGGCCGCCATCGGCAAGGTCGAGTCCGGCCATGCCAGGGGCGGCGATGTGACGTCCGACGGCACCACGGTCAGCCCGATCCTCGGCCCGGCGCTGGACGGCAACGGCTTCGCCCACATCGCCGACACCGACGGCGGCAGCTGGGACGGCGACACCCGGTACGACCGGGCGGTCGGCCCCATGCAGTTCATCCCCTCCACCTGGGCCAGCTGGAGCGCGGACGGCAACGACGACGGGGTCAGCGACCCGAACAACGTCTACGACGCCGCCCTCGCCGCCGGCAACTACCTCTGCGCCAACGGCCGCGACCTCTCCGACTCGGACGAGCTCGACCAGGCCCTCCTCAGCTACAACCGCTCCTGGGACTACGTCCGCACGGTCCGCTCCTGGCTGGAGTACTACCGCGAGGGTGTCCACGAGGTCCCCGACGGTCAGGGCGCGCTGCCGGACAGCCCGGGCGCGGGCAAGCCGGCCGGCCCCGCGGACCGCCCCGCCGAGCGGCCGGACCGCGGCAGTGGCGGCGGCCGGGAGCAGGACGACCCGTCGGACCGCGAGGGGGAGCGCCCGCCGCCCCCGCCCGCCGAGTCCGGCGGCGAGGTCCGCCCCGCCCCCGACCCGGACGAGGAGGAGCCGGGCGGCGAGGAGCCCGGTGAGCCCGAGGAGCCAGGCGGCGAGGAGCCGGAGGAGCCGGGCGAGCCCGAGGAGCCGGGCGAGGAACCCGGAGAGCCGGAGTGCCCCGACGACCCGGACGACCCGGAGAACCCGGACGACCCCGAGAACCCCGAGAACCCGGACGAGCCCGGGAGCCCGGACGGGCCGGACGACCCCGAGAACCCGGACGGGCCCGAGAGCCCGGATGAGCCGGGTGACGGCGACGAGGGCGACGGGCGCCCCGGGGACGGCGGCGAGGAGGGCGACGAGGACGAGGGCGCGGGGGAGTGCCCCGATCCGGAGAACCCCGAGGAGCCCGAGGACCCGGACGCCCCGCAGGACCCCGAGGATCCGGACATCCCCGAGGAGTCGGGGCAGAGCGGCCCCGACGGTCTCCTCGGAACGCGCCGCGCCCTGTGACTGACGGCCGCCGCGCCGGTGACGGGCGCGGCGGCCGGTCCCGTGGGCGAGGAGATGCGCGAGTGAGATGGGTGAGTATGCGCGAGTTCAAGCCGCTCCGCACGCCTCGTGGGGCGAACCGCGCATTGACCCTGGTCGGATGCCCCCGTATGCTATAAGACGCGCTGCGGGCTTGCGCGCCTCGGACGGAGCAGGTCGCGCTCGTAACTGTTGTATGTCTCCTCGGTTGGCGAGGCGCGTGTCCGATCCCTCGGGATCGAGATTCGCGCTTCTCAGGCTGTCCGGCTGCGGCAGTGCGATAGGGGTCTTCGGCGTAGCAGTGCCTACCAATATGTCCGTACCGGAGCCCTTTACCACATGACGAGCAGCACCGAGACCACCGCGACCACCCCGCAGGTTGCGGTCAACGACATCGGTTCCGAGGAAGCCTTCCTCGCCGCGATCGACGAGACGATCAAGTACTTCAACGACGGCGACATCGTCGACGGCGTCATCGTGAAGGTCGACCGGGACGAGGTCCTGCTCGACATCGGCTACAAGACCGAGGGGGTCATCCCCTCGCGAGAGCTGTCGATCAAGCACGACGTGGACCCCAACGAGGTTGTCGCCGTCGGCGATGAGATCGAGGCCCTTGTTCTCCAGAAGGAGGACAAGGAAGGCCGCCTCATCCTGTCGAAGAAGCGCGCCCAGTACGAGCGTGCCTGGGGCACCATCGAGAAGATCAAGGACGAGGACGGCATCGTCACCGGTACCGTCATCGAGGTCGTCAAGGGCGGCCTCATCCTCGACATCGGTCTTCGTGGCTTCCTCCCGGCCTCCCTCGTGGAGATGCGCCGGGTCCGCGACCTCCAGCCGTATGTCGGCAAGGAGCTGGAAGCCAAGATCATCGAGCTGGACAAGAACCGCAACAACGTGGTTCTCTCCCGCCGCGCCTGGCTGGAGCAGACGCAGAGCGAGGTCCGTCAGACCTTCCTCACCACCCTCCAGAAGGGCCAGGTGCGCTCCGGCGTCGTCTCCTCCATCGTCAACTTCGGTGCCTTCGTGGACCTGGGTGGCGTGGACGGCCTGGTGCACGTCTCCGAGCTGTCCTGGAAGCACATCGACCACCCCTCCGAGGTCGTCGAGGTCGGCCAGGAGGTCACCGTCGAGGTGCTCGACGTGGACATGGACCGCGAGCGCGTCTCCCTGTCGCTGAAGGCGACCCAGGAAGACCCGTGGCAGCAGTTCGCGCGGACGCACCAGATCGGTCAGGTCGTTCCGGGCAAGGTCACCAAGCTCGTGCCGTTCGGCGCGTTCGTCCGGGTGGACGAGGGCATCGAGGGCCTGGTGCACATCTCCGAGCTGGCCGAGCGCCACGTGGAGATCCCGGAGCAGGTCGTCCAGGTCAACGACGAGATCTTCGTCAAGGTCATCGACATCGACCTGGAGCGTCGTCGGATCAGCCTCTCGCTGAAGCAGGCCAACGAGAACTTCGGCGCCGACCCGATGGTGGTCGAGTTCGACCCGACTCTCTACGGCATGGCGGCGTCCTACGACGACCAGGGCAACTACATCTACCCCGAGGGCTTCGACCCGGAGGCGAACGACTGGCTGGCCGGCTTCGACAAGCAGCGCGAGGAGTGGGAGCGCCAGTACGCCGAGGCGCAGTCGCGCTTCGAGCAGCACCAGGCGCAGGTCATCAAGTCCCGTGAGGCGGACGCGCAGGCCGAGGCCGAGGCCGCCGGTGGCGGCGGCAGCGCCCCGCAGGCCGGTGGCGGTTCGGGCGGCGGCAGCTCGTACTCCTCCAGCCCGGCGGAGGACTCCGGCGCGCTGGCTTCGGACGAGGCGCTCGCCGCGCTTCGCGAGAAGCTGGCCGGCGGTCAGAGCTGACCCAGCGTTCACGGGCATGTCCCGTGTCCAGGGGCCCGTTTCCTTTGGGAAACGGGCCCCTGGCCGTTTGGTCGGCCTCCCGCTCCGCTGTTTGACAACGGAGCGCGGGCGCGGCCATGTTGACCGCGGGAATGCGCTCCGCTTGCGCGGCGTTGACCCGTCAGATGGCAAGCATGCGAGAACACCGGAAGGAGAACGGGGACGGTGCGTGATCCGCAGGAGTTGTACGCATGGGAGCCCGACGGGGTGGCGCGAGTGGAGGAGGCCGTCGGGGGAGCGGACAGCGCCGGGCCCGTCCTGCTCTACCACTTCGACGGTTTCATCGACGCCGGCGACACGGGCGGCCAACTGGTGGAACAGCTGCTCGCCGGCCCCACGGTGACGGTCGCCCGGTTCGACCACGACCGCCTGGTGGACTACCGCGCCCGGCGGCCGACGATGACGTTCCGCAGGCAGCGCTGGACGGCCTACGAACATCCGGCGCTGGAGCTGCGCCTGGCCCGGGACGCCACCCACCAGCCGTTCCTGGTGCTCTCCGGGCCTGAGCCCGATGTGGAGTGGGAGGGCTTCGCCGCCGCCGTCGGGCAGCTGGTCGAGCAGCTCAGGGTCCGTCTCGCCGTCACGTTCCACGGGATCCCGATGGGCGTGCCGCACACCCGCCCGGTCGGTCTCACCCCGCATGGCAACCGGGCCGAGCTGATCCCCTTGCAGCGCTCCATGTTCGAGGAGGCACAGGTGCCGGGCAGCGCGGCGGCGCTGGTGGAACTGCGGCTCGAACAGGGCGGGCACGATGTGGTGGGCGTCGCCGCCCATGTGCCGCACTACATCTCCAGGTCCCGTTACCCGGACGCGGCGCTGGTGGTGTTGGAGTCGATCACGGCCGCCACCGGTCTTGTGCTCCCGGACGCCGCCCATGTGCTGCGCAACCAGGCGCTGAAGACCCAGGACGAGATCGAACGCGAGCTGTCCGAGGGCGAGACGGACCTGGTGGCGGTCGTGCGCGGCCTTGAGCAGCAGTACGACGCGGTCGCCGGGGCGACCACCCGGGGCAACCTCGTGGCCGAGCCGGCCGAGCTGCCGTCGGCGGACGAGCTGGGCGAGGTCTTCGAACGCTTTCTCGCCGAGCGCGAGGACGGCGACGGAACGCCGTAGCGTAGCCTGCCCGCATGGTGGCAGTGGGGTTGACCGGGGGTATCGGCTCCGGCAAGAGCGAGGTCGCGCGCGCTCTGGCGCGCCGGGGCGCGGTGATCGTGGACTCCGACCGGATCGCGCGCGAGGTGGTGGCCCCGGGAACGCCGGGGCTGGCGGCGGTGGCCGCCGAGTTCGGCGCTGAGGTGCTCGGTGCCGACGGTGCGCTCGACCGGGAGCGGCTGGGGCGCATCGTCTTCGCCGCCCCGGAACGCCGCAAGGCGCTGAACGGCATCGTGCATCCCCTGGTGGCGCGGCGCTCCGCGGAGTTGCAGGCGCGGGCTCGGCCCGGGGCGATCGTGGTGCACGACGTGCCGCTGCTCGCCGAGGAGCGGCTCTCGCACCGCTATGCGGCGGTCGTCGTGGTGGATGCCTCCGAGGAGAGCCAACTGGCCCGGCTGACGGGTTCGCGAGGGATGAGCGAGGCCGACGCCCGCGCCAGGATGGCGGCCCAGGCCACGCGCGAGGAGCGGCTGGCCATCGCCGACTTCGTGGTGGACAACGACGGCACGCTCGCCGAACTCGACTCCCGGGTAGGCGAGTTGTGGGAGTGGCTGGTGGAGCTGGTGGGGCGCGACTGATCGGACGGTCCCGTGGCGGCGCGAGGGTCGGGGCGGCTACCGTTGCCCCATGGACCTTCAATCCGTTGTCGGGCTGGTCACCACGGCCGCGGCGAGTGTCGCCGGCGAGGCCGGCCGGCAGGCGTGGGACGCGCTGCTGTCCCTGACCCGCAGGGTCACCGGTCGGGCGGAGCCGGATCCCGAGCCCGTCGATCCGTCGGACGACGAGGCGGTGCGGGCGCTGGCGCGGCGCCTCGCGCAGCGCGCCGAGGGGGACGAGGAGTTCGCGGCCCAGCTGCGTGACTGGGCGCGCACGCACCGGTCCGCGCTGGACGGCGGCGTCCACAACGAGGTCTCCGGCGAAGCGCGGGTCACCGGCCCGGTGATCCAGGCGGGGACCATCAACGGGGGCATCTCCTTCGGGTCCTGATCCCCGTCATGGCCGTGACGCGCCTCGCGGTCAGCTGGTGCGGGCCCGCCGCAGGCGTCTGGCGCGGCGCTGGAGCCGTTCGAGACGGCGGCGCATCCGGTAGAGGCGGGGGTACTGTTCGCGCTCCTCGCGGGAGACGCGGTCCAGCTCCGCCGCCAGGTTGGTGGAGCGCTTCTGGATGTCCAGCTCCTCCAGCATCCGGTCCACCTCGGCGAGCAGCGAGCCGTGCCACTGCCACTGCTTGGGGTGTTCCTGCACCCGGGCCAGCAGCAGCTTGGCGACATGCTCGCGGGAGATCCGCGCGGCGTCCAACTCCACTTCCAGGAATGCCTCCGCCTCGTCCGCCGCGCTGCTGACCTGGCTGGTGATGACGGTCGCGAAGCTGTCGACGGCACCCGCCAGGTTGGTGAGCAGCTCCCGCATGGCGGGGGCCACGTCGTCGGGGAAGAGCGGTTCGTCGGTGCGGCGGGCGGCCAGGTCGCTGAGGTTGCGGGACATGGTCCGCAGGATCACCGCGCAGACCTCCAGGGTGTCGAGGCCGGTGCGCAGCACGATGCGGGTCAGCAGCGGCTCCTTGGCGCGCGGGTTGAACCGCAGGCTCTCCTCCGCCTGGGTGAGCGAGGCGTCCACCTGGGCGACGTCCTGGTCCAGCCGACGTGCCTCCTCCAGCTTGTCGGGCAGCCGGTTGTGCGGCGCGTCGTTCTCGTCGGCCTCCTCGCTCAGCCGGATGAGGAGTTGCCGCATCCGTCGGGCCTGCTCCTCGATGTCCTCGCCGGCCGAACGCACCCAGACGGGCGGGATGAAGACCAGGTTGAACAGCAGTCCGACCACGGCGCCGATGACCGTCTCCACCACGCGGTCCAAGGCGGTCTCGGCGACCTGGGTCACGCCGAGCACCAGCATGGCGCTGATGGCCACCTCGGGTACGAACTCGCTGACCCGCACCAGATGGCCGGCCGTGAGCGCGGCCAGGATCAGCAGGCCCAGGCTCCACCAGCTGAGGCCGACCACCGCGCTGAAGGCGGAGGCCAACAGCACACCGGTGACCACGGCGTTCACCCGGCGCACGCCGGTGGTGATGGTGGCGAAGAGGGTGACCTGCACGACGAGGAGCGCGGTCAGTGGGGCCAGCAGCGGGGCGGTGACATCCGTCAACCAGCGAGCGGCCATGTAGGCGAGGGTGGCCGCCGCGGTGGATCGGAGGGTCTGCACCACCACGGGCTCCGTGCCCCGCCTGGCGAGGCCGGCGATATGCTCGGAGACATCCGGCATATATCTCCCCTTTCGCTCCCTGTGGTGTTATTCGGGAAACACCTAGCAAAAAGATGACACCCACCGGCCCGGTCGGGGGGAATCCCGGGGAGGTCTGCGCGTCCTCGCGGTCGCGGTGGGCTGGCGTCAGGGAGCCAAGGGGATCTCGGAGGTGGTCGGCGGCGCCTCGGCGTCGGCGGTGGGGTGACGGCTGGTCAGGGGGTGGTGGTGAGGCGCATCAGGGTGAGCATCTCGTTCTGGAGCTCGGCGGTGAAGGGCTCGCGTTCGCCGGGCGGGTGGGGCATCAGGGGGAGGCGCAGGGCGCCGCCGTTGGTGAGCAGGGCGTGGAAGGTGCGCATCAGCAGGATGAACTGCTCCGGGGGTAACCGGGCGCGGAGCACCTCCACATAGGGCTCCAACTGGACTGGTTCGCTGTGGTGGGTCATGGCTCTATCGTGCGGCGCGCGGCGCACGGAGGGAAGAAGGCGCCCCCCAGGGTGGCCCCCGGGGTGCGGCGCGACGCCGTGGCAAGGGTGCGGTGAGAATGGGATGATGCGACTGGAGGCGATCACCTGGGAACGGCTGGCCACGGAGCTGACGGAACGCGTCCTGGCCCCGACGCCCGGGCGGGACACCGGGGAGGAGGGCCGGCCCGAACCGAGCTGGCGGCGGGTGCTGGTCGACGGGGCCCCGGTGGCCGGCGGTGGCCGTCTGGCGCGGGCCGTCGCCGAGGAGCTGAGGCTGCGCGGGCGGTCGGCGGTGGTGGTCGACACCGAGGGGTTTCTCCGGGCCGCCTCGCTGCGCTATGAGTTCGGCCGCCACGACCCGGACGCCTACCGGGAGTCCTGGTGGGATGTGAGCGCCCTCTGGCGCGAGGTGCTGACCCCGCTCGACCCGGGCGGCACCGGGCGGGTGTTGCCGGATCTGTGGGACGGGGAGCGGGATCGGGCCACCCGCAGCGAGTATGTCGAGCTGCCGCCGGGCGGTGTGCTGTTGCTCCATGGGACCTTCCTTCTGGGCCGGTGGTTCCCGGCCGATCTCGTCGTTCATCTGAGCCTCTCCCCCGGCGCGCTGGCCCGGCGCACGCCGGGGGAGTGGCGGTGGACCCTGCCCGCCTTCGCCGGGTACGCCGCCGATGAGCGGCCCGAGGAGGTGGCGGACGTGGTGGTGCGGGTGGACCATCCGGAGCGTCCCGCGTGGAGCGGGGGGCCATGACGCCCAAAGGAGGGAGTCTGGGCGGAGCTTGGCGAACCGGCCCATCCGACCGACAAACCTGACACACTGTGTGTGCTGCTGATCAGCGCACAGTGGGCAGGGAGTTGGGGCGTGGACGACGCGGTCAGGCCGTACAGCAGGGATGAGGTGCTGCACGCCGTAGCCCTTATCAAGGCCCATCTCGCCGAGGACGAGGAGGCCGTGCGGGCGCTTCAGGACGAGACGGACGAGAGCGCGCGGCAGTGCGCCCGTTCGATGTTCGCGTTGGCGCACATCATCGTCTTCGGCCAGATCGTCCCCGATATGTGGGTGATGCGGCGGAGCCTGGACTTCGGCCACACCGATCGCGTGCCCGAACTGAACCTCGCCATCCATGTGTTGAAACGCATGGAGGAGCGCGTCGGCCTGGCGCACGTCCACCCCGTGGTCGGGGCTCTGTCGGCCGGTGATGTGATGGATCTGATCGTGCAGTGCACGGGGACGACGATGGAGGACGTGCCCGTCTTTCTCGACAACATTCGCGAACGCACCCTTCGTTCCGCCGACTTCTGAAGGCCACCGTGAGCCTGGGAGCGGCTCGCGCGCCGGCCGTTGCCAACGCCCTCGCCAACGCCCCTGACCACGGCCGAAGTCGACTACCCGAACGTTAGCCCCCGCCACTGACAGTGGGGTCGGACAGCGGCGATACCGTGGGCCCATGGACCGCATCGAGACAGACGAGATACCCGGCCGCCAGGGCGCATCCGCCACCGTCGAGGTCGAGCCGCGCGGGATCGGCGCCGTGCGCACCGAGTACGCCCCGGAGCCCGACGGGGACCCGGATCCCGGCGAGATCGTCTGGACCTGGGTCCCCTACGAGGAGGGCGACGGCCGGGGGAAGGACCGCCCGGTGCTGGTGGTGGCGCGTGAGGCCGAACGGGAGACCCTGCTCGCCGTGCAGCTCTCCAGCCGCGTCAAGGAGGGCGACGACGAGTGGCTTCCGCTGGGCTCCGGCCCCTGGGACCGCTCAGGACGCGACTCCTGGGTGCATTTGGAGCGCGTGCTGCGGGTTCATCCCGACGGCATGCGCCGGGAGGCGTGCGCCCTGGACCGCGCGCGGTTCCAGCGCGTCGTGCACAACCTCCAGGCGCGCCACGGCTGGCGCTGAGCGCGCCCCGCGCCGTCCGTCGATCTCTCGGAACCCATAGCCCTCATGGCTCCCCTACCGAGCGACATACTTCGCGCCCACCGCTTCGTGGTGCTCGACTGCGAGACCACGGGGCTGGCACCCGAACGGGGCGACCGCATGGTCTCCCTCGCCCTGGTCACCGTGGCAGACGGTCGGATCACCGATCGCTGGAGCACCCTGCTCGACCCGGGCCGGGACACCGGCCCTGTGCATGTCCACGGGATCACCACGGCGCAGAGCACCGCGGCCCCGCGCTTCGCCGCCGTGCTGCCCCAGCTCGTCAGCAGACTCGAAGGCGCGGTCCTGGTCGCCCACAACGTGGGCTTCGACCTGCGGTTCCTGGCCATGGAACTGGAGCTGGCCGGGGTCGGCCGGCTGCCCGAGACGGCGTTGGACACGTTGGCCCTGGCCCGCCGCTACCTGCCCGAGCTGGCCAACCACCGGCTGACCACCTGCGTCGCCTCGTTGGGCATCGCCCATCGGGCGCATCGGGCGGACTCCGACGCCGAGGTGACCGCCGCGCTCCTCTTCGAGCTGCTGGCGAGGGCCGAGGCCGACGGCCACACCGAGCTGGCGCGGCTCACCGAGCCCACGGCCGAGGTGCTGCGCCGGGAGCGTCGTGGACGCGCCCGCTGCGATATGGACACCGACGGGCTGGGCGAGGAGCATCGGGCGGCGCACCGGCTGATCGCCCACTGGCAGGGGGGCGCGGATGCCTGGACGCGGGCGCTGACCACCCTCCAGCGGGACGGCTGCCCCGAGGCCGGGCGACTCTGGGGGTGGTTCGGCGGCATGGTCAGCGGGCCCACCGCCGTCTTCGGGCCGCCACAGCCCGAGCTGGCGCGTGCGGCGCTGCGCACCGCGCTGCGTCTGCTGCTGGCGGACCCGAGGACCGCACGATCGGATGTGGCGCCCGTGCTGACCTGGCTCGCCGCCCTGGACCAGGGCGCCGAACCCCCGAGCCACCTGCTGGACCTCTTCCCCGAGCCGGCCGCCGCCATCGCGGCGCTCGCCGACTGCGGCGGCTGCTGGTCGTGCGCCACGCTTGGCCTCTGCGCCACGGGCAGCGCGGGCGCCGCGCTGGTCTCCCACTACGGGGACGACCCCGCCTGGGCGGACGAGCTGGCCGCCACGCTGCCGCTGCTGCGGGCCGCGGGCGACCTGGCGGCGCTGGGCCGGGCCGCGCGCTATGTCGGCCAGGCCCTCGAACGGCGGGGGCGAGGGGCGGACGCCGCCCTGCTCTGGCAGTCGGCCGTGGACGACGGAGTGCGGGATCTGGTGGTGTTCAACAGGCTCTCCCTGCACCACGAGCGCCGGGGCGCGTACGCCGTGGCGCTCGCGCTGTGCGAGCGGGCGCTGGCCTTCCGGCGGGGTGAGGGCGCCCAGGCCGCGTGGGAGACGCTGGAGCGCCGGGCCGGACGCTGCCGGCTACGGCTCGCCGGGGCGGAACACGGCGCTGGTTAGGGTGAGCGGGCTCCCGCTGGGTCCCGTCCGCCGTCCCTCGGCGAGTGGCACGGGGCCCGCCCCGTCAACCGTGAGGAGACCGCGGTGCCCGACCAACTGACCCCCCTGCCCCTGGACTGGCGAAGGGCACTGGCCGTCGTCGCCCACCCCGACGACCTGGAGTACGGGGCCTCAGGAGCGGTCGCCGAGTGGACCGAGGCGGGGAAGGAGGTGACCTATGTGCTGGTCACGAGGGGCGAAGCCGGCATCGACGGCGTCGAGCCCGTCGAGTCGGCCCGGATCAGGACGGCCGAGCAGGTCGCCAGCGCCGCCGCTGTGGGTGTGGGGACCGTGGAGTTTCTCGACCATCGCGACGGTGTCATCGAGCCGGGCCCGGGACTGCGGGCCGATCTCGCGGCGGCCGTGCGCCGGCATCGCCCTGAGCTGCTGCTCACCCTCAACCACCACGACACCTGGGGCGGCCGGTCCTGGAACACCCCGGACCACCGGGTGGTCGGCCGCGCCGTGCTGGACGCCGTCGGGGACGCGGGCAACCGCTGGATCTTCCCCGAGCAGCTCGCCGACGGCGGCCTTGAGCCCTGGGGCGGGGTGCGCTGGGTGGCGGTGGCGGCGTCCCCGCATCCCACGCACGCCCAGCCGCTGAGCCAGCGGGCGCTGGACCGCGGCATCGCCTCGCTCGCCGAGCACCGCGCCTACATCACGGGCCTGGGCGACCACGAGCCGCTCGGCTACGCGCGGGAGCTCCTCACCGGGGCCGCCGAAGCCGACGCGCCGCGTTTCGGCGGGCGACGGTGCGCCACTTTCGAGGTGTATCCGAGCTGACGGAACGAGCTCACGAAAGGGTGAAGGGACATCTCCGCACCGGCCTGAGCAACGCGAATTCGGCCCCTTGTCCGGCCCGCTCACCGCATTCCATGTGACGGTCGACACAGCCCACCGGGCACCTACGAACGCGGATAGGGAGTTGGGGTGACCAAAGGCCCGGGACTTTCGGTCCAGCCCGATGGGAATTTCGCCCGGCACACTCGTTGACTTCCGGACAGTCGGAAGAAATGACAGGTCAGCGGCGTGCGCCGGGCCTTCTCATGGGTCAGGCGGGTTCCCATCGCTGTTTCGGGCCCTTCTCGGCGCCCCTGATTCGGGCGGCTATTCCAGCCGTTCCGACTACGGGGGCGCCTAGTAATGAGGGTTCTTGTGCTCGGGGGAAATGCCCGTTATCAATGAGATTCGCCCGGCTGGTTTCGGTCGGGATGCCCCCGAATCGCAGAGGTTGTCCCTTCATGCTGAACACCACCACCATCACGACGCGCACCCCCAAGACCCTTCGTGCCCGGGCCGCCGCCGCGGTCGTGGCCGGCGCCTGCGCCACGGTCGCGCTGACCGGTGCCGCGGTGGCCGCCGAGGGCACTCAGGCCGACGCTTTCGCCTCCGGCACCGCGATCGAGCTGGCCGACAGCACGCGCGGCCAGGCCGAGGCGCTCCGGGCCGCCGCCGAGTCGGGCGAGACCACCGCCGAGGCCGCGCCCGCGAAGGCCGCCAAGGCCGCCGAGGCCGCCAAGGACTGGGTGTCGCCGATCCCGGGTGACTACGAGCTGTCGGCCACCTACGGGAACAGCGGTGACCGCTGGACCGCCAAGCACAGTGGCCAGGACTTCGCCGTGCCGAGCGGTACCAAGGTGCACGCCGTCCACGACGGCACCGTGGTCAAGGCCGGCGGCAACGGCGCCGGGGACGGTCCCGCGTACGGCAACGCCGTGGTGATCAAGCACGACGACGGCACCTTCAGCCAGTACGCGCACCTGTCGCAGGTCGACGTCGAGGTGGGCCAGGACGTCTCCGCGGACGAGCGGATCGCCCTGTCCGGTAACACCGGTAACAGCAGTGGTCCCCACCTGCACTTCGAGATCAGGACCAGCGCCGACTACGGCACCGCCATAGACCCCATGAAGTTCCTGCGTGACCAGGACGCCGAGGTGTGAGGCGACTGATCGACCGATCGCCGACCCGCCCGGTCAGCCTCCCTCCGGGACATCCCCCAGCGCGGCGGCCCGTTGTTCCCGGCACTCCGCCCGGAGTGCCGGATAGGCCCCCGCGATCGCGTCGTAACACCGCTCGGTGAGCAGCCGCCGGCCCTCGGCCCGGCTGTCGCCGGGCGGTAGCGCGTTGAGCAGCGCGGCGTAGGGGAGCAACGCCTCCCACAGCCAGCGCACCTCCCATCGGGCCAGCTCGGCCGGCGTCAGCTCGTCCACCGTCCGCGGGCGCGGCCGATGGCCCCAGGAGAGCGCGGCCCGCTGGGCGTCCCGCAGATTGCGGTGGGCCACCGCGCGCTCCGCCAGCTCCGCCTCGGTGAGGCGAGGGAGCTCAAGCGGCTTCGCGAGGATCGTCGCCAGCCCCTCCGCCCGACGCCGCTCGCCCGCCTCGCGCTGCGCCCGCGCCCGGCGCCTGCGCAGCTCCCGGGCGGCGAGGAACGCCGGCAGCGACTCCGCCTCCCTCACCCGGGCGCTGAGATACAGCTCCACCGGCGCCGTGCGGTCCGGCTGGCCCAGAAAGCCCCGGACCAGAAACGGGGTCCAGCCACGGGCGCGCAGCGCGTCCAGCGAGCAGTAGGTGATCGTCGGCCGATCCGGGGCCCCAGCCATCGTCGCCCTCCTTGCCTGGGGCCGGACGACGCTCGGCGTCGGGCTCGCGCCTGGCGAGGCCGCCGAGGAGAACCGCGGACCCGGCGTCGGCCCCGGTGCCAGTATCGGTACAGAAGGGCGGAGATCGCCTCCTCAGAAGAGTGGGCTGGGCAGCACCCCCTCCAGGGCGAGCAGCTCCCGCTTGGTCTCCAGACCGCCGCTGAAGCCGCCTATGCCCCCGCCGGACGCCACCACCCGATGGCAGGGGACCACCACGGGCAGGGGATTCGCCCCCATGGCCCCGCCCACCGCCTGCGCCGCGCCCGGCTCACCCACCCGCCGGGCGAGCTCCTGATACGTGACCACGCCGCCCAACGGCACCGATCCCGCCAGCTCCCGCAGCACCCGCTCGGTGAACCCCGACGTCAGCGACCAGTCCAGCGGCAGCTCGAAGGCCCGCAGACGGCCGGCGAAGTAGGCCGCCAGCTGCTCGGCCGCCGCCGTCAGCACCGGATGCCCGGCGGGCGCCGGCTCCGCCCGGACACCCAGCTCGTCGGCCAGCCGCGCCAGCGCCCGCCGTACCAGAGGGGGATCGGCGTGGAAGGCGACCTGGACCAGCCCGCGGTCCGTGGCCACCAGCAACAGGGGGCCGATCGGGCTCTGCTCGACGGCCCAGACGCAGCCGCTCTCCTCAGTCATGGCGCTCAGCCTAGGGCGGCCCACTGACAACGCCGGTCGGTGAGCCGCCGCGCTCCCCCGGCGCTCAGGAGGCGAGCGCCTCCCGTACCACCTCGGGGACGTCCGAGATGATCCCGTCCACGCCCAGCTCCGCCACCCGGGTGGCGAGTGCCCCGTCGTTGACGGTCCAGGTGTAGACCTTCAGCGGCCGGCCGTGCGGTCCCCGCACCGCCTGCACGCTCTCCACATAGGCAGCGGTCAGATCGGCGTGACGCGGGTTGATCTGGTCGGCGAACTCGGCGTAGGCCGGGATCTCGGCCACCGGGGGCGTGCCGAGGAAGCCCGTCTCCACGCGGGGGGCCAGCTCGTGCACGGTGCGGACCGAGTCGGCGTCGAAGCTCTGTAGCACCAGCCGCTGCCCCGGGTACCACTCGTTGAGCCAGCCCCGCTCGCCCAGCTCAGCGAGGATCTCCTCCTCGATACCCGGGTAGTCCTCGGGGGCCTTCAGCTCCAGCAGCAGCCGCTGACCGTTGGCGGAGAGCCGGTCGAGGTACTCGGCGAGGGTGGGGACGCCCTCACCGGCGAAGTCGGCGCCGAACCAGCTGCCGGCGTCCAACCGCTCGATCTCCGCCGAGGTGAAGTCCGCCACTCGCCAGGGCGCGCGGTCGGGGAAGACCTCCTCCACATCGGTGGTGCGGGTCAGGGTGGTGTCGTGCAGCAGGATCAGCTCGCCGTCCCTGGTGCGCTGCACGTCGGTCTCCACCCAGACGGTGTCCAGATCGGCGGCGGCATCGGCCGCGGCCAGCGTGTTCTCGGGGGCGTGGCCTGAGGCGCCCCGGTGGGCGACGATCAGCGGCCCCGGCGCGGCCGGCGAAGCGACCGTGGCGCTCGCCGGCGCGGCGGACGCGGCGGCGGGGGAGAAGCCGTGGCCCGACAGCTCGCTGACCGAAAGCGCGGTGACGGCGACGGCACCGAGCAGCCAGCCCGGCCAACCGGCGGTGGCGTAGCTCATGGGGAACTCCTCGCATCCGTGGGGGAACGGCGTCCGTGTGGGAACGCGAGGAGCCTGCCCGCCGTGGGGAAACCGCTGGGTACGCGCATGGTGACTGTGAGTTGAACAGCGTGAGACCGGGCGGGGACGAGACGCGCCGAGGCCGGTTGTCAGTGCCGCGTCGTACCGTGGGGACCATGCGGCCCGTCTCAGACATCGAACGCTCGTCGACCCCCTTCGAGGTGGTCAGTCCCTATCAGCCCAGTGGCGACCAGCCGGCGGCCATCGCCGAGCTGGAGAAGCGCGTCTCGGGCGGTGAGAAGGACGTCGTCCTGCTCGGCGCCACCGGCACGGGCAAGTCCGCCACCACGGCCTGGATGATCGAGCGGTTGCAGCGGCCGACCCTGGTGATCGCCCCCAACAAGACGCTCGCCGCTCAGCTGGCGAACGAGTTCAGGGAGCTGCTGCCGAACAACGCCGTCGAGTACTTCGTCTCGTACTACGACTACTACCAGCCCGAGGCGTATGTCCCGCAGTCGGACACCTATATCGAGAAGGACTCCTCGGTCAACGAGGAGGTCGAGCGGCTGCGCCACAGCGCGACCAACTCGCTGCTCACCCGCCGGGACGTGGTGGTGGTGGCCTCCGTCTCCTGCATCTACGGCCTGGGCACGCCACAGGAGTACGTGGACCGCATGGTGCCGCTGCGGGTGGGCGAGGAGATGGATCGGGAGGCGCTGCTGCGGCGCTTCGTGGAGATCCAGTACACCCGCAACGACCTGGCGTTCACCCGGGGCACGTTCCGGGTCAGGGGCGACACCATCGAGATCTTCCCGGTCTACGAGGAGCTGGCCGTCCGGATCGAGATGTTCGGCGACGAGATCGAGGCGCTGTCCACGCTGCACCCGCTCACCGGCGAGGTCATCTCCCAGGACCAGCAGCTCCACGTCTTCCCCGCCTCGCACTATGTGGCCGGCCCCGAGCGGATGGAGCGCGCGATCTCCCGCATCGAGGCGGAGCTGGTCGAGCGGCTGGAGACGATGGAGGGGCAGGGCAAGCTGCTGGAGGCGCAGCGGCTGCGGATGCGCACCACCTACGACATCGAGATGATGCGCCAGATCGGCACCTGCTCCGGCATCGAGAACTACTCGCTGCACGTGGACGGCCGGGAGACGGGCAGCCCCCCGTACACGCTGCTTGACTACTTCCCCGACGACTTCCTGCTGGTCATCGACGAATCCCACAACACGGTGCCGCAGATCGGCGCGATGTACGAGGGCGACGCCTCCCGCAAGCGCACCCTCGTGGACCACGGCTTCCGGCTGCCCTCGGCGCTGGACAACCGCCCGCTGCGCTGGGAGGAGTTCCAGCAGCGGATCGGGCAGACGGTCTATCTCTCCGCGACGCCGGGATCCTACGAGCTCTCCCGGGGGGACGGCGTCGTCGAGCAGATCATCCGGCCCACGGGCCTGGTGGACCCGGAGGTCGTGGTCAAGCCCACCGAGGGCCAGATCGACGATCTGGTCCACGAGATCCGGGTGCGGGCCGAGCGGGACGAGCGGGCGCTGGTCACCACGCTGACCAAGAAGATGGCCGAGGACCTCACGGACTACTTCCTGGAGCTGGGCATCCGGGTCCGCTATCTGCACAGCGATGTGGACACCCTCCGCCGGGTCGAACTGCTGCGGGAGCTGCGCGCCGGCGAGTTCGACGTGCTGATCGGGATCAACCTGCTGCGGGAGGGCCTCGACCTGCCCGAGGTCTCGCTGGTCGCCATCCTGGACGCCGACAAGGAGGGCTTCCTCCGCTCGGGCACCTCGCTGATCCAGACCATCGGCCGGGCGGCGCGGAACGTCTCGGGACAGGTCCACATGTACGCGGACCGGATCACGCCCGCGATGGAGAAGGCCATCGACGAGACCAACCGCCGCCGCGTCAGGCAGCTCGCCTACAACGACGAGCGCGGCATCGACCCGCAGCCGCTCCGCAAGAAGATCAACGACATCGTCGCGTCGATCGCGCGCGAGGACGTCGACACCCAGCAGCTGCTGGGCACGGGCTTCCGGCAGGCGGTGGACACGGCCAGGGGCAAGGCGCCGGTGCCGAGCGTGCCGGCGGGCGGCAAGGCCAGGGGCAAGGCGAAGGAGCCCGAGCAGTTGACGGAGCGGCCCGCCGCCGAGCTGGCCGAGACGATCGAGCAGCTCACGGAGCGGATGCGGGCGGCGGCGGCCGAGTTGCAGTTCGAGATCGCCGCCCGGCTGCGGGACGAGGTGTCCGACCTCAAGAAGGAGCTGCGCCAGATGCGGGAGGTCGGCCTGAGCTGAGAGCGCGCCCCCGTGGCGGTTGCCACGGGGGCGCGGATCGGGGGCGGGGTGTCCCGGTCAGCGGGTGATCCGCACCTCCGTCTCCCGGGTCTCCCCGTTGACCGTCACCTTCAGGGTCGCCTCACCGGGCCGCAGGGCGGTCAGTTCGCCGGTGGTCGGGTCGAAGGCGGCCACCGCCCGGCGGCCGGCGTCCTCGGCCGGGCCCAGGTGCAGCGTCCGCGAGCCGTCCCAGTCCGCGCTCACCAGCGGACCGACCGGCACCTCGCGCGGCCCGCCCGCGCCGTCCTGTCGGACGGTGGCGCCGGCGGTGGTCGTCTCGCCCGTCGCCAGCCGGTCGGGTGCCGTCAGCGTCAGCCCGTCGACCCGTGCCATGGTGCGCACGGACAGCCAGTCCGGCAGTGGCCGTTCCGGGAAGCGCCGCGCCTCGCCCTGCTCGGCGCGGGACACGGCGTCGACTCCCACCAGCAGCCAGCCGTTGAAGCCGCCCTCCTCGGGGACCGTCGCCGGCTCCTTGCCCGAGTTGCCGCCGATCACATAGGGCACGCCGTCCAGCCGGTAGGTGTCGAAGATGCCGACGTGGGCGCCGAAGTAGGCCACTCCCTTCCCCGACCGCTGGCGGAAGTCGGTCAGCCAGCGTTCCAGCACCGCCGCCTCCATGCGGTCGGTGAGCTGGCTGGCCGGCTGCGCCATGGTGTCCCGGGGCGGCACATGTCCCAGCACCACCACCGAGTCGACCGAGCGGTCCCCCGCCGCCTGGTCCAGCTGGGCGCGCAGCTCCTGGATCTGTGCGAAGCCGCCGCCCCGCAGGGTCAACGAGGAGGTGTCCAGGGTGATGAACCGGGTGCCCCGATGGTCGAACGTCTGCTGGGTCGCGCCGAACTCGTCGCGGAACGCGTCGATGGAACCCCCCATCACCTCGTGGTTGCCCGGCACGTAGTACCAGGGCAGGTCCTCGCCCAGCTCCTCCTCGATCACCTGGCGGGCGAACGCGAGGTCCTCGGGCGACCCCTCGTCCACCAGGTCCCCGTTGATCACCACCAGATCCGGATCGGCCGCCCTGGCCTCGCGGAGGCTGCGGCGCGCGGCGGCGACCAGCTCGCTGTCCGGGTCGCGCGCCACGAACTGGGCGTCGGAGACCACGGCGAACCGCCAGTCCCGCCCGTCGGTCCCCTCGGCCGAGTCGATCAACGGCTGGGCGGCGGGGGCCCGTTCGGACAGCTCGACCTCGGGCGGAGTCAAGGCGTGCAGCTCGTCCAGGACCACCTCGCTGACATAGCTCTGCTCGGGACGGGTCTCGGCCAGGTACAGCCGGTGCACCGAGACCGGATACGCGGTGCCCTCCGGTACCTCGAAGCTGAGCTGCCGCCAGCCCTCGAAGTCCAGATGGTCGCTACGGAGGATCAGGTCGGTGCCGCGCGCGTCCCGCAGTTGGAGCGAGGGCCACGCGCCGTGGCCGTCGCCCAGCACCCAGAGCGAGAAACGGGACGGCTGCCCCGGTACGGCGATATCCGACGGCGGATAGGCGTAGGCCGCGCGGGTCGCGGTGCTCAGCGAGAAGTCGTAGGAGAGCCGGAGGCCCTCGCCGTCCACCCCCTCGGGCTCGGGGGCCACCGATCCATCCCCCCTGGCGTGGTCGAACGTCCACTCCCCGGCGTCGGAGAAGTCGGCGACCGTCGCGTCCTCAAGGCCGACCGTGATGGCCAGCACGGTGGAGACGCCGCCGACCGTCACCGTGACGAGGTCGGACGCGGAGTCGACGGGGCCGGCCGTCACGGTGAACCCGCCGCCGGCGACGTTCGGTTCGATGCTGAGGAGCTCCTGGTCGTAGTCCAGCTGGACGTCCGTCGGCTCGATCGGCGCGGAGGTGCCCGCCGCGTCCACCCCCAGCACGCCGAAGGAGCCCCGGGCGCCGGCGCCCGCCAGGCCGAGGCGCCGGGTGGTCGTGGAGATCTCCGTCAACTCGCCGATGACCGTCAGCTCCGTCGTCCCGCTGATCCCTCGCTGCCGCGCGCTGATCTCGACACCGCCGGACGAGCGGGCCCGGAAGACCCCGCCCTCCACCGTGCCGACCCGGGGCCGGTCGGAGTGCCAGCGCGGGTCCGCCTGGGCCGGGCCGTAGCTCTCGTCATGGCCGACGGCGGACAACACCCTGGTCAACCCGGGGAAGACCCGCTCCGGATGGCCGCCGGGAACGGGGTCGGCGGTGGGTGCGTCGGCCGGCGAGACCGCGCTCTCCACCCGGATGCCGGTCAGCTCGCCGCCGCCGGTCGGCGCGGTGATCGCGAGCCCGTTGGGCACCTCGCGCTCCTGCCCGTCGGACGGGCTGTTGATCAGCTCGGGTTCGGCGGCGCCCGGCAGCCTGGCCAGCAGGGTGCTGGAGCCGCCCCCGTCCAGGTTGAGCGCGCTGTAGGCGCCCAGATCGGCCATCAGCACGGCCAGTTCGGTGAGCGTGGTGCCCCCCGAATGGGCCTGCCGGCCGTCCACGCTGAGCACGTACATCTCCTGGCCGTCCCGGGAGAAGCCCACCGCCGTGCGCGGCGCGGTGGCGTTGTTGGGCCGGTCCTCCCAGTTCTGCGGCTCGCCCTCGACCACCAGCACGCCACGGCCACCGACGGCGGTGTCCGGCAGTTCGGAGCCGTCCTCGGTGCGCGGCGCGTACTCCAGCTCCACCGGATCGCCGGCCTCCAGGGTGGCCAGGGCCCTGGCTCCGGCCTCGCGGCCCAGCAGGACGACGGCGCCTTCGGGGACGGGAGCGGAGCCGGGCTTCTCGGCGACCGAGATCACCTCGCCGTCCTCGACCGTCACCTCCGTGGTCTCCTCGGCCTCGGCCACCGGGAGCGCCCGGTCGGCCTCGCCCCACCGGGGAGTGAAGACCCCGATGCCGTCCGGCGGCACCTCGGGGGAGTTGTAGCCGTCCAGCCCGGCCGCGCCGTCGGGGAAGGTCGCCGTGCCCTCGAAGTACAGGCCAAGGACGCGACCGGCGCCGTCGGGGCCGATCCCGACCGCCTCGGCTGAGCCGTGCGCTGAGCCGTGCACCAGCTCGCCCGCGTCGAGACCGGGGCCGAGCGGCGCGTTGGTCGCGTTGATGTCGAAGAAGTCCGCGTTGATGGCGGCCACCGTGGTGCGGCCCTCGCCCGGGTCGTGCCCGGCGACCAGCTCGCTCACCGGCGCGGCGTCGGCGACATGGGGCGGGCCGAGGTACTCGACGCCCAGATCGGCGGTCAGGTCGATGCTGAGCGCGTGGGCGCTCAACCACTTGTCGGACTCCAGCCGTTGATAGCTGGTCAGCTCCGCACCAGGCGCCAGCGGCTGCTCGGTACGGGACAGCTCCATCCCGTCGCGCTCGACGATCCCGGTGGGAACGGACGGGACGAGGGCCGGGGCCCGTTGTGGGGGTGGTGTGACCGCGCCCGCGGGCTGGACCAACCCCATGGCCAGTGCGGACGCGGCTCCCACCGCGATCAGTGAGGGTGCGCGAAACGCTCGACGCACCATGAGTCTTTGCAAGGGGACTCCCTAGGAACGCTTGCCGTGTGCGCGCGTAAGGCGCGCCCAGCGGCTCAGCGTTCCAAGGGAGTTGACGCTTTGCCAGACTCTGACCGGGAACTTCCGGGAAACAACGCGACGGGATACGTCAGCGTTTGACAGCCGCCCTCCTTCGGGCGGGCTTTGCGACCGCACCCGATGCGCGGGCCCCGTCCTTGCCTGCCGCTCCGCTCTTGCCGGTCTTCCTGCCGGCGGCGCGCGGCGCGACGGGGGTCGCATCGCTCACCGCGTCCCCCAGGATCTCCCGGAGGAACTTCCCCGTGTGGCTGGCCGGAACGGACGCCACCTCCTCGGGCGTGCCCTCGGCGAGCAGCAGCCCGCCGCCGGCGCCGCCCTCCGGGCCCATGTCGAGCACCCAGTCGGCCGTCTTGATGACATCGAGGTTGTGCTCGATCACCACCACGGTGTTGCCCTTCTCCACCAGGTCGGACAGCACCGTGATCAGCTTCCGGATGTCCTCGAAGTGCAGCCCGGTGGTGGGCTCGTCCAGCACGTACACCGTGCTGCCGGTGGCCCGCTTCTGGAGCTCGGAGGCGAGCTTGACGCGCTGCGCCTCGCCGCCGGAGAGGGTGGGCGCCGGCTGGCCCAGCCGGACATAGCCGAGGCCCACGTCGTTGAGGGTGCGCAGATGGCGGGCGATGCCGGGGACCGCGGCGAAGAACTCCAACGCCTCCTCGATCGGCAGATCGAGCACCTCGGCGATGGACTTGCCCTTGTAGTGGACCTCCAGCGTCTCCCGGTTGTACCGGGCGCCGTGGCAGACCTCACAGGGCACATAGACGTCGGGCAGGAAGTTCATCTCGATCTTGATCGTGCCGTCGCCCGAGCAGTTCTCGCAGCGACCGCCCTTCACGTTGAACGAGAAGCGACCCGGCAGATACCCGCGGACCTTCGCCTCCATCGTCTCGGCGAAGAGCCGCCGGATGTGGTCGAAGACACCCGTGTAGGTGGCCGGGTTGGAACGGGGGGTGCGGCCGATCGGCGACTGGTCCACATGGACCACCTTGTCCACCAGATCGTCCCCGGTGACCCGGGTGTGCCGGCCCGGCACCGACTTGGCGCCGTTCAGCTCCCGCGCGAGGTGCGTGTACAGGATGTCGTTGACCAGCGTGGACTTCCCCGATCCCGAGACGCCCGTGACCGCGGTCAGCAGCCCGATGGGGAAGCTGACGTCGATGCCCCGCAGGTTGTGTTCGCGCGCGCCGTGCACCGTGAGCAGGCGGTCGGGGTCGACCGGCCGGCGGATGGCGGGGGTGGGGATCACCCGCGCGCCCGAGAGGTACTGGCCGGTGAGGGACTCGGCGTTGGTGAGCAGCTCCGCGTACGGACCGCTGTGCACCACCTTGCCGCCGTGCTCGCCGGCGCCCGGGCCGATGTCCACCACCCAGTCCGCGGTCTTGATGGTGTCCTCGTCGTGCTCGACGACGATCAGCGTGTTGCCCAGATCGCGCAGCCGCACCAGCGTCTCGATCAGCCGGTGGTTGTCCCGCTGGTGCAGGCCGATGGAGGGCTCGTCCAGCACATAGAGGACGCCGACCAGGCCGGAGCCGATCTGGGTGGCCAGCCGGATGCGCTGGGCCTCGCCACCGGAGAGCGAGCCGGCGGCGCGGTTGAGCGAGAGGTAGTCGAGGCCGACGTCGACCAGGAACTTCAGCCGCTCGTTGACCTCCTTGAGGACCCGCTCGGCGATCTTCCTCTCGCGGGCGGTGAGCCGCATCTGGCCGAGGAAGTCGGCGCACTCGCTGATCGACATGCCCGCCACCTCGGCGATCGACCGGCCCTGGACCGTGACCGCCAGGATCAGCGGCTTCAGCCGGGTGCCCTGACAGGCGGGGCAGGGCACCTCGCGCATATAGCCCTCGAAGCGCTCCCGGCCCGAGTCCGTCTCCGCCTCGGCGTGCCGCCTGCGGATGAACGGAAGCACCCCCTCGAAGGCGGTGCTGTACGCCCGCTCCTGGCCGTGGCGGTTCTCGTAGCGGACCTCGATCTTGGTCTTGTGACCGTTGAGCAGCGCCTTCTTGGCCCGCTGCGGCAGCCCCTCCCAGGGGATGTCGCTGCGGAAGTTCAACGCGTCGCCGAGGGCGCCGATCAGCAGGTTGAAGTAGCCCTTGGTGTGGCCGTGGGACCACGGATGGATCGCGCCCTCCTCCAGCGTCTTCTCCGGGTCGGGGATGATCAGCTCCGGGTCGACCTCCATCTTGGTGCCGATGCCGGTGCACTCGGGGCAGGCGCCGAAGGGGGAGTTGAAGGAGAACGAGCGCGGCTCCAACTCCTCGAAGGAGAGATCGTCGTACGGGCAGTACAGATGCTCGGAGAACATCCGCTCGCGCTGCGGGTCGTCCTCGGGGAGGTCGACGAAATCCAGGATGACCATCCCGCCGGAGAGGCCGAGGGCCGTCTCCACCGAGTCCGTCAGGCGCCGCTTGGCGCTGTCCTTCACCGTGAGGCGGTCGATCACCACCTCGATGGTGTGCTTCTCCTGCTTCTTCAGCTTGGGCGGATCGGCGAGCTGGATCGTGGTGCCGTCGACCCTGGCCCGGCTGTAGCCCTTGGTCTGAAGGTCGGCGAAGAGGTCGACGAACTCGCCCTTCCGCTCCCGCACCAGCGGCGACAACACCTGGAACCGGCTGCCCTCGTCGAGCCCGAGCACCTTGTCGACGATGGCCTGGGGCGACTGCCGCGCGATGGGCCGGCCGCACTCCGGGCAGTGCGGCTTGCCGATCCTGGCGAAGAGCAGCCGCAGGTAGTCGTAGACCTCGGTGATCGTGCCCACCGTGGAACGCGGATTGCGCGAGGTGGACTTCTGGTCGATGGAGACGGCGGGGGAGAGACCCTCGATGAAGTCCACATCCGGCTTGTCCATCTGCCCGAGGAACTGCCGGGCGTAGGCGGACAGCGACTCGACGTATCTCCGCTGGCCCTCGGCGAAGATCGTGTCGAAGGCGAGCGAGGACTTGCCCGATCCCGACAGCCCGGTGAAGACGATGAGCGAGTCGCGGGGCAGGTCGAGCGAGACATTCCGAAGATTGTGCTCGCGAGCGCCACGAACGATGAGTCGGTCGGCCACGCCGGATGGACCTTTCGTTGTTGATCTGCGTTTACCTGAGTTCATCTGGGTCGATCAGGGTCGATCCGGATGCGTTCGCTGCTGGAGGCGAGCGCCTGTCCCAGGGTATGGGGGACCACTGACAAACGATGTCGGATGCCGAGTCCCGCGCTCCGCAGCCTATAGCACGTGCGTTCGATTGCCGGTGGCTTCCGCGTCCTTTCACTCGATGGAGTGGCGAGCTAGCGTGTGATCATGACCGCACCCGAAAGCGACCTGGCGGCTGTCGCGGACGCCACCGCCCAGCTCCTGGACACAGCCGCCGGGCTGGGGCCGGCGGAGCTCGCCGCCCCTTCCCTGCTGCCGAACTGGAGCCGGGGCCATGTGCTCGCCCATCTGTCGCGCAACGCGGACGCCCTCACCCGGGTCCTCGCCGGCCAGCCCATGTACCCGGACGAAGAGGCCAGGAACACCGACATCGAGCGGGACGCGCCCCGCCCGCCGACCGCCCAGCTGGACGACCTGCGCACCAGCTCGGAGCGGTTCCTGACCGCCGCCAGGGCGCTCGACGAACAGCGCTGGGCGGAGGTGGTCGCCCTCCGCAATGGTGTCACCGATCTCGCGTCCAGCCTGCCGTTCCGCCGCTGGGTCGAGGTCGAGCTGCACCATATCGACCTCGGCGCTGGGCGGACCGTCGCCGAGCTGCCGGGCGCCTTCCTCGACCGGGCGTTGCGCTACCTCGCCGACCGGTTCGCCGGCAACCCCGCCCTCCCGCCGATCGAGCTGCGCGCCGAGGACGGCCGGCACTGGCGCACCGGAGGGGCCGAGGGCGAGTCGCGGACCGTCGCCGGCACCCCGGCGGCCCTGGTCGGCTGGCTCTCCGGCCGCACCCCCGGCAGCGGCCTGACCAGCGCGGAGCCGCTCCCCGAACTGCCCCCGCTCTGAGCGACGCCCGAAGCGACCTTCTGAGAGGCACCACGAGCATGCCGTACACAGGGAACGTCACCGTCGGCGGTCCTGCCGACGCGCACGAGCTGGCCCATCTGGTGATCAGCAAGATCGCCGTGGGGCCCATGGAGAACAACGCCTATCTGCTCCGCTGCCGGGCCACCGGCGAACAGCTGCTGATCGACGCAGCCAACGACGCCGCCGCCCTGCTGGAGCTGATCGGCCAGGACGGCGTCGTCGGAGTGGTGACCACGCACCGGCACGGCGACCACTGGCAGGCGCTCGACGAGGTCGTGCGCGCCACCGGCGCACCCACCTACGCCGGACGTCTCGACGCCGAGGGCATCCCGGTGCCCACCTCGGTCCCGTTGGACGACGGCGACGAGGTCGCCGTGGGCCGCTGCCGCCTCACCGTCCGTCATCTGGTCGGGCACACCCCGGGCTCCGTCGCGCTGGTCTACGACGACCCCGACGGGCGCCCCCATCTCTTCACCGGGGACAGCCTCTTTCCCGGCGGGGTCGGCAACACCCATGGCGACGCGGCGGCGTTCGCCAGCCTGCTGCACGACGTCGAGACCAGGCTGTTCGCCCAACTCCCCGACGAGACCTGGGTGTACCCGGGGCACGGCGCCGACACCACGCTGGGCGCCGAACGACCGAGCCTGCCGGAGTGGCGCGAGCGCGGTTGGTAGCCGCCCAGGACGCGCGCGCTTCGCTCACTGTCAGTTGGCGGCAGTAGGGTTGCGGTCATGGCCGATCCTTCCAGCTACCGCCCGAGGCCGGGCGAGATTCCCGACTCGCCCGGCGTCTATCGGTTCCGCGACGAGCACCGCCGGGTGATCTATGTCGGGAAGGCGAAAAGCCTGCGTCAGCGCCTTTCTTCCTATTTCCAGGACATCTCAGGACTGCATCCCCGCACCGCCACCATGGTCACCACGGCTGCCTCGGTGGAGTGGACGGTGGTGGGCACCGAGGTCGAGGCCCTGCAGTTGGAGTACTCCTGGATCAAGGAGTACGACCCCCGATTCAACGTCAAGTACCGCGACGACAAGAGCTATCCGTCACTCGCGGTGACCATGAACGAGGAGTTCCCCCGCGTCCAGGTGCTGCGCGGCGCCAAGCGCCGGGGCGTGCGCTACTTCGGCCCCTACGGGCACGCCTGGGCCATCCGCGAGACGGTGGATCTGCTGCTCCGCGTCTTTCCCGTGCGCACCTGCTCCGCCGGGGTGTTCAAACGCGCGCACGCCATCGGGCGCCCCTGCCTCCTCGGCTATATCGAGAAGTGCTCGGCGCCCTGCACCGGCCGGGTCAGCCCCGAGGAGCACCGCGCGCTGGCCGAGGAGTTCTGCGACTTCATGGCCGGGCGCACCGGCACCTACCTCCGTCGCCTGGAGACGGAGATGGCCGAGGCCGCCGAGGCCCTGGAGTACGAGCGGGCCGGCCGGCTGCGCGACGACATCGAGGCGCTGCGGCGCGCCATGGAGAAAAACGCGGTGGTCCTCGCCGACGCCACCGACGCCGATCTGATCGCCCTCGCCGAGGACGAGCTGGAGGCGGCCGTGCAGATCTTCCATGTGCGCGGCGGCCGGGTGCGCGGACAGCGCGGCTGGGTCACCGACCGGGTGGCGAACGTCACCACGGGTGAGCTGGTGGAGAGCGCCGTGCAGCAGCTCTACGGCGAGGAGAGCGGCGAGAGCGTGCCCAAGGAGGTCCTGGTGCCCGCGCTGCCCGAGCCCCCGGGGCCGCTCACCGACTGGCTCACCGAACGCCGCGGCTCCGCGGTCAACCTCCGCGTCCCGCAGCGCGGCGACAAGCGCGATCTGATGACCACGGTCGAGCGCAACGCCCGGCAGGCGCTGGTGCTGCACAAGACCAGACGCGCCTCCGATCTCACCACCAGGTCCCGCGCGCTGGAGGAGATCGCCGAGAACCTCGGCCTGGACTCCGCGCCGCTGCGCGTCGAGTGCTTCGACATCTCCCATCTCCAGGGGGACGACGTGGTCGCCTCCATGGTCGTCTTCGAGGACGGTCTCGCTCGGAAGAGCGAATACCGCCGGTTCCAGATCAAGAGCTTCGCCGGACAGGACGATGTCCGGGCCATGCACGAGGTGGTCTCCCGGCGGTTCCGCCGCTATCTGCGCGAGCGCGAGCGCACCGGGGAGTGGGCGGTCGAGGAGGAGCCGGACGACGCGTTCCCCGCCCCGGTGGAGGACGACGGCCGGCCCAAGCGCTTCGCCTACCCCCCGCAGCTGGTGGTGGTCGACGGCGGCCAGCCGCAGGTGGCGGCGGCCCGCCGGGCGCTGGACGAGCTCGGCATCGACGATGTCGCGGTCTGTGGCCTGGCCAAACGGCTGGAAGAGGTCTGGCTGCCCGGCGAGGAGGATCCGGTGATCCTCCCGCGCACCAGCGAGGGGCTCTATCTGCTGCAGCGGGTCAGGGACGAGGCGCATCGCTTCGCCATCCGCTATCAGCGCGGAAAACGGTCACAATCAATAAGAAAGGGTCCTCTCGACGCCATTCCCGGCCTCGGGGAGACCCGTAAGAAGGCGCTGCTCAAGCACTTCGGCTCGGTCAAGCGGCTCCGTGCCGCCACCGTGGAGGAGATCAGCGAGGTGCCCGGCATAGGCCGCAAGACCGCCGAGACGGTCGCGGCGGCCCTCGCCGGTCAGGCCCAGGCCGCCCCCGCGGTCAACACGGCCACCGGCGAGATCGTCGAGGACTGAGCGAGCGCGGAAGAGGCAACCCACAACGACCCACTTCACAAAGGAACAGGCGGGGGATTGAGCATGATGAGTGAACACACCAGAGGCGAGGAACCCACCACCGGGCCGGCCGGCGGCGAGGAGGCCGTCACCACCCCGGAGCTGGTCATCATCTCCGGCATGTCCGGAGCCGGCCGCAGCACCGCGGCCAAGTGTCTGGAGGATCTCGGCTGGTTCGTGGTGGACAACCTCCCACCGGCCCTGATCCCCACCATGGTCGATCTCGGCGCGCGCTCCCAGGGCAACGTCGCCCGGATCGCCGTGGTGGTCGACGTCCGGGGCCGCGGGTTCTTCGACAGCCTGCGCGAGTCGCTCACCGATCTGGAGACCAAGGGCGTCACCCGGCGCATCGTCTTCCTTGAGGCGTCGGAGAACGCCCTCGTCCAGCGGTTCGAGTCGGTCCGCCGCCCGCATCCGTTGCAGGGCGAGGGCCGGATCGTCGACGGCATCGCCGCCGAACGCGATCTGCTGCGCGAGCTGCGCGGCGACGCCGATCTGGTGATCGACACCTCCAACCTCAACGTCCACGAGCTGCGCGCCAAGATGGACGCCCAGTTCGCCGGCGGCGACGAGCCCGAGCTGCGGGCCACCGTGATGTCCTTCGGCTACAAGTACGGCCTGCCCGTCGACGCCGACCACGTGGTCGACTGCCGCTTCCTGCCCAACCCGCACTGGGTGCCGGAACTGCGCCCCTTCACGGGGACGAGCGAGGAGGTGTCCGGGTACGTCTTCAACCAGCCGGGCGCCAAGGAGTTCCTGGACCGCTACGCCGAGCTGCTCCAGCTGATCGCCGCCGGCTATCGGCGCGAGGGCAAGCGCTATGTGACCATCGCCGTCGGCTGCACCGGCGGCAAGCACCGGAGCGTCGCCATGTCCGAGCGGCTGGCCCGCCGGCTGTCGGCGGAGGGAGTGGAGACCGTGATCGTCCATCGTGACATGGGACGCGAGTAGGGATGCCGCGCAAGGCGATAAGACAGCGTCGCGCGGCCTCGGGCGGCGCCCCCCTGTTGGGGCGCCGCTCCCTCCGCACGGCGCGGGGCGGCCGTCGTGGGGCCCAGCCCAAGGTCGTCGCGCTGGGCGGGGGCATGGGCCTGTCCGCCTCGCTCACCGCCCTGCGTCGGATCACCGGCGATCTCACGGCGGTGGTCACCGTCGCCGACGACGGTGGCTCCAGCGGGCGGCTCCGTGACGAGCTGGGCGTGCTGCCCCCCGGGGATCTGCGCAAGGCGCTGGCCGCGCTCTGCGGCGACGACGAGTGGGGCCGCACCTGGTCCGAGGTGATCCAGCACCGCTTCCAGAGCGAGGGCGCGCTGCACGACCACGCGGTGGGCAACCTGCTGATCGTCGCGCTCTGGGAACAACTGGGCGACCACGTCGGCGCCCTGGACCTGGTCGGCAAGTTGCTGGGCGCCCATGGGCGGGTGCTGCCCATGTCCGCGGTGCCGCTTGCCCTGGAGGCCTCGGTGCTCGGGCACGATCCCGCCAGCCCCGACGAGTTGGCCCGGGTCCGTGGCCAGGCGGCCGTGGCCCTCACCCCCGGGGAGGTGCGGGAGGTGATGCTGGTGCCGCACGACCCGCCCGCCGTGCCGGAGGCGGTGGAGGCGGTGTTGGACGCCGACTGGGTGGTTCTCGGTCCGGGCTCCTGGTTCTCCTCCGTCATCCCCCACCTGCTGGTGCCCGAGCTGCTCCAGGCCCTGGTCAGCACGAAGGCCCGCAGGGTGCTCTCGCTCAACCTCGCGCCCCAGCCCGGCGAAACTGATGGCTTCTCACCGCAGCGTCATGTGGAGGTTTTGGTACAACACGCCCCTAAACTCGCCTTCGACGTGGTGCTGGCAGATCGGGCCGCCGTCCCCGACGGAGAGAGCCTGAGCCAGGCCGCCGCCGAACGGCTGGGGGCCGATGTGGTGTTGGCACCGGTGGCCGCGAGCGGTGGCTCCGGTGCCGGCGCTGGCTCTCCTCGGCACGACCCTGAGCTACTGGCCGCCGCGTATGACCGTGTTTTTCGGATGCATGGAAGGATCGGCCCATGGCGATGACGGCTGCGGTGAAGGACGAGATCTCCCGTCTTCCCGTCACCCGCACCTGCTGCCGCAAGTCGGAGGTGTCGTCCATCCTGCGCTTCGCGGGCGGCCTGCACCTGGTGAGCGGGCGGATCGTGATCGAGGCGGAGCTCGACACCGGAATCGCCGCCAGGCGGCTTCGCCGGGACATTCTGGAGATCTTCGGGCACTCGTCCGACCTGGTGGTGATGGCCCCCGGCGGACTGCGGCGGGGCAGCCGCTATGTGGTGCGGGTGGTGGCCGGGGGTGACCAGTTGGCCCGGCAGACCGGGTTGGTCGACGGCCGGGGCAGGCCCATCAGAGGGCTGCCGCCCCAGGTGGTCTCCGGGGCCACCTGTGACGCCGAGGCCGCCTGGCGCGGTGCCTTCCTGGCGCACGGCTCGCTCACCGAGCCGGGACGTTCCTCCTCCCTTGAGGTCACCTGCCCGGGACCCGAGGCGGCGCTGGCCCTGGTCGGTGCCGCCCGGCGGCTCCAGATCGGGGCGAAGGCCCGCGAGGTGCGCAGCGTTGACCGGGTGGTCGTCAGGGACGGTGACGCGATCGGCGCGCTGTTGACGCGCCTCGGCGCGCACGAGTCCGTGCTGGCCTGGGAGGAGCGGCGGATGCGGCGCGAGGTGCGCGCCACGGCCAACCGCCTGGCCAACTTCGACGACGCCAACCTCCGCCGTTCCGCCCGGGCGGCCGTCGCCGCCGGGGCCCGGGTGCAACGCGCGTTGGAGATCCTGGGCGACGAGGTCCCGGACCACCTCGCGGCGGCCGGCCGGCTCCGGATGGAGCACAAGCAGGCGTCCCTTGAGGAGTTGGGCGCGCTCGCCGAGCCGCCGCTCACGAAGGACGCGGTGGCGGGCCGGATCCGCCGGCTGCTGGCGATGGCCGACAAGCGCGCGCAGGATCTGGGCATTCCGGGGACGGAGTCCAACCTCACGGAGGAGATGGTCGGCTGACCGCGCCCGGAACCGGTGTCGGAGGCCCGCGGTTCCGGGGGCCGAACACGCCTGGGCGATGTCTCTCCCCGGACGTCGGCGCGGTAGGGTCGGAGACGGTCGGGGACATCCCAATACAGCATCGCCGGTATCTGTTTCGCCGGCGTACCAACGAGGAGATCGGTTCGTGACGATCCGCGTAGGAATCAACGGCTTTGGCCGTATCGGTCGCAACTACTTCCGCGCGCTCCTTGAACAGGGGGCGGATGTCCAGATCGTCGGTGTCAACGACCTGACCGACAACGCGACTCTGGTTCACCTGCTGAAGTACGACAGCATCCTCGGCCGCCTCAAGGAAGAGGTCAGCCACACCGACGACACCATCACGGTCGGCAACCAGACGTTCCGCACCCTGGCCGAGCGCGACCCGGCCAAACTGCCCTGGTCCGAGCTGGGCGCCGACATCGTGATCGAGTCCACCGGCATCTTCACCAAGCGCGAGGACGCCGCCAAGCACCTCGCCGCCGGCGCCAAGAAGGTCCTCATCTCCGCCCCGGCGAAGAACGAGGACATCACGATCGTGATGGGCGTCAACCAGGAGCAGTACGACCCGGCGGCGCACGAGGTCATCTCCAACGCCTCGTGTACCACCAACTGCGTGGCCCCGATGGCCAAGGTGCTCGACGAGAGCTTCGGCATCGTCAAGGGCATGATGACCACGGTGCACGCGTACACCAACGACCAGCGCATCCTGGACTTCCCGCACAAGGACCTGCGTCGGGCCCGCGCCGCGGCGGAGAACATCATCCCCACCACGACGGGCGCCGCCAAGGCGACCGCGCTGGTCCTCCCGCAGCTCAAGGGCAAGTTGGACGGCATCGCGATGCGCGTCCCGGTGCCCACCGGCTCGGTCACCGACCTGGTGGTGGAGTTGGAGCGCGACGTCACCAAGGAAGAGGTCAACGCGGCGTTCCGCACCGCCGCCGAGGGGCAGCTCAAGGGCTACCTCGACTACACCGAGGACGCGATCGTCTCCTCGGACATCGTCAACTGGCCGGCCTCCTGCACCTTCGACTCGTCGCTGACGATGAGCCAGGGCAAGCAGGTCAAGATCGTCGGTTGGTACGACAACGAGTGGGGCTACTCGAACCGCCTGGTGGACCTGACGGTCTACGTGGGCGAGCGGCTCTGACCCGCTGTTGAACGTGGCGCCGCCCGGCCGCCGGATGGCAGGCCAAGGGCCCGCGGAGCGCGCGAAGCGCTCGGCGGGCCCTCGCCGCGTCCGCCACGTCGGATGGGGACAGAAGCGGTTCTCGAGTGCCTCAAGGAGTCCAGACAACCATGAAGACCATTGACGACCTGAGCGTCGCCGGGCAGCGGGTGTTCGTCCGCGCCGATCTGAACGTCCCGCTCGCGGACGGCACCATCACCGACGACGGCCGGATCAGGGCCGCCGTGCCGACCATCAGCAAGTTGATCGAGGCGGGCGCCAGGGTCGTCGTCGCCTCGCACCTCGGCCGCCCCAAGGGCGCGCCGGATCCGGCGTACTCGCTGGCCCCCGTCGGTCGCCGGCTCGGCGAGCTGCTCGGCCAGGATGTCGTCGTCGCCACCGACACGGTCGGCGACAGCGCCGAGGCCGCCGTCGCCGGGCTGGGCGACGGACAGGTGGCGCTGCTGGAGAACCTCCGTTTCAACGCGGGGGAGACCAGCAAGGACGACGCCGAGCGCGGCGCCTTCGCCGACCGGCTCGCCACCCTCGCCGACTTCTACGTCGGCGACGGCTTCGGCGCCGTGCACCGCAAGCACGCCTCCGTCTTCGACCTGCCGGCCCGCCTGCCCCATGCGGCGGGTGGCCTGATCGCGAGCGAGGTGGGCGTGCTCAAGCAGCTCACCGAGGACGTCAAGCGCCCCTACGCGGTGGTGCTCGGCGGCTCCAAGGTCTCCGACAAGCTGGGCGTGATCGACCATCTGTTGGAGCGCGCCGACCGCATTCTGATCGGCGGCGGCATGGCCTTCACCTTCCTGGCCGCCCAGGGCCACGAGGTGGGCGACTCGCTGCTCCAGACCGACCAGATCCCGACCGTCCAGGAGTATCTGCGGCGGGCCCAGGAGAA
Source organism: Streptomyces profundus (assembly GCF_020740535.1). NCBI lineage: Bacteria > Bacillati > Actinomycetota > Actinomycetes > Kitasatosporales > Streptomycetaceae > Streptomyces > Streptomyces profundus. Next base: position 1,034,538 of record NZ_CP082362.1, on the reverse strand, counting down.
GGGCGTGGAGTTCGTGCTGCCCGTCGACGTGGTGGCGGCCAAGGACTTCCCCGACCTCAGGACCAAGGCCCCGGCCGGTCCCGTCGAGGTGGGCGCCGACGCCATTCCCGCGGGCCTCATGGGTCTTGACATCGGCCCGCGGACGAGGGAGCTGTTCGCCGCCAAGGTGGCGGACGCGGCCACCGTCTTCTGGAACGGTCCGATGGGCGTCTTCGAGCACCCGGACTTCGCCGAGGGCACCAGGGCCGTCGCCCAGGCCCTGGTGGACAGCGACGCGTTCACCGTGGTCGGCGGCGGGGACTCGGCGGCGGCCGTGCGACTGCTCGGCCTGGACGAGAACGGTTTCGGCCATATCTCCACCGGCGGCGGCGCGAGCCTGGAGTACCTGGAGGGCAAGGCCCTCCCGGGCCTGGCCGCGTTGGAGGACTGAGATGGGGCAGTCGAGCCCCCACACCAGCACGTCGCGCGTCCGCGCGCCGTGGGCAGCCAGGACAGCAGGGAAGAAAGGGGCGGGCGCGTGAGTCAGCGCACTCCGCTGATGGCGGGCAACTGGAAGATGAACCTCAACCACCTTGAGGCCATCGCCCATGTGCAGAAGCTCGCCTTCGGCCTCGCGGACAAGGACTACGAGGACGTCGAGGTGGCCGTGTTGCCGCCGTTCACCGATCTGCGCTCGGTGCAGACGCTGGTGGACGGCGACAAGCTGAAGATCAGGTACGGGGCGCAGGACATCTCGGCCTTCGACTCGGGCGCCTACACCGGCGAGATCTCCGGACCGATGCTGGCCAAGCTCAACTGCTCCTACGCCGTCGTCGGCCACTCCGAGCGCCGTCAGTACCACCACGAGGGCGAGGAGATCTGCAACGCCAAGGTGAAGGCCGCCTACCGGCACGGCATCACCCCGATCCTCTGCGTGGGCGAGCCGCTGGAGGTGCGCAAGGCCGGTGGCCAGGTGGCGCACACCCTGGCCCAGCTCGACGGGGCGCTCGACGGCCTGCCGGCCGAGCAGGCCGCCAGCATCGTGATCGCCTACGAGCCGGTGTGGGCCATCGGCACCGGCGAGGTGGCCACCCCCGACGACGCCCAGGAGGTCTGCGCGGCGATCCGGGTCCGGCTCGGTGAGCTGTATGACGGCGCGCTGGCCGACGGGGTGCGTATCCAGTACGGCGGCTCGGTGAAGTCGGGCAATGTCGCGGCGATCATGGCGCAGCCGGACGTGGACGGCGCCCTGGTGGGCGGGGCGGCCCTCGACGCCGAGGAGTTCGTCAAGATCGTCAGGTTTCGTGATCAGTAGCCCCTGGGGCCACACCCCGAGCTAGCGGTACCCTGTCCGGGGGCCGGCCGCAGGCCCTGTGCCGCCCTGGTCGGCTCCCGGAATTGTCCGTCGTTCGTCGTCGTAGAGAGTTGGTCCAGTCGTGGAAACGGCGTTCCAGATCGCGCTGATCGTCTTCAGCTTCCTGCTGGCACTTCTCGTGCTGATGCACAAGGGCAAGGGCGGCGGCCTCTCCGACATGTTCGGTGGGGGTATGCAGTCCTCGGTCGGCGGGTCGTCGGTCGCCGAGCGGAACCTGGACCGGATCACGGTGGTGGTCGCCCTCGCGTGGGTCGCGATCGTCGTGGTGCTCGGTCTGCTGATGAAGTCATAAGTCAGTAACTCCCAGCACTGGACGTGCGTTGAGCCTTGCATAGACTGAGGACTTCGCAGGATGGCAGGCAGGGAGTAACGACCGTGGCAGGTGGCAACGCGATCCGAGGCAGCCGGGTCGGGGCGGGGCCCATGGGTGAGGCCGAGCGCGGGGAGACCGCGCCCCGGCTGAGGGTCTCCTTCTGGTGCGCGAACGGGCACGAGACGCAGCCCAGCTTCGCCAGCGACGCACAGATCCCGGAGACCTGGGACTGTCCGCGTTGCGGGTTCCCCGCAGGCACCGAGCGCGACGATCCGCCGGACCCACCGCGTACCGAGCCCTACAAGACCCATCTCGCCTATGTGCGGGAGCGGCGCAGCGACGCCGACGGTGAGGCGATTCTCGCCGAGGCGCTCGCCAAACTACGCGGTGAGATCTGATCGGACGCGTCCTCGGTGAAGGAGTTCGGCCCCGGCATCCTGTGCCGGGGCCGAACCGCTGTGCGGGCCGGTCGAGTTCGGGTCCTGGCCCACGGCGACGACCTGGAGCGCTCCCCGACCGGGCCGCCGCCCGGGCGCGGTCGATCGACTAGCGTGGGGCGGGACGTCAGCACAAGGGATAACCGAGGCGAACATGACTACAGGTGGCCGGGGCCGTCTTGACCAACTGCCCGAGTGGAGCGCGCTGGTGAAGCACCGCGCCGAGCTGGGCGAGGTGGGCCTGCGGAAGCTGTTTGACGAGGACCCGGGGCGGGCCGAGCGGTATGGCCTGACGGTGGGCGGCCTCTATCTGGACTACTCCAAGCAGCTGGTGACCGACGAGACACTCCGCCTGCTCCAGGCGCTGGCGCGGACCACCGAGGTGGCCCGGCTGCGGGACGCGATGTTCCGAGGCGAGCGGATCAACGTCACCGAGGACCGCGCGGTCCTGCACACGGCGCTGCGCGCGCCGGCCGACGCCGTGGTCGAGGTTGAGGATGGAGAGAACCGCGAGAATGTCGTGCCGGCCGTGCACGCCGTGCTGGACCGGCTCTCGGAGTTCGCCGAGCTGGTGCGCTCGGGGGAGTGGCGCGGTCACACCGGGGAGCGGATCGGCACCGTCGTCAACATCGGTATCGGCGGTTCCGACCTGGGTCCGGCGATGGCCTACGAGGCGCTCCGCCCCTACAGCCTGCGGGAGATCGACTTCCGCTTCGTCTCCAACGTGGACGGCGCCGACCTGCACGAGGCGCTGCGCGATCTGGACCCGGCGACCACGCTCTTCATCGTCGCCTCCAAGACGTTCACCACCATCGAGACCATCACCAACGCCACCTCGGCCCGGCAGTGGCTGCTCGACGGCCTCGGTGGCGACCCCGCGGCCGTCGCCCGGCACTTCGTCGCCGTCTCGACCAACGCCGAGAAGGTCGCCGCCTTCGGCATCGACACGGCCAACATGTTCGAGTTCTGGGACTGGGTCGGCGGACGTTACTCCTTCGACTCGGCGATCGGGCTCTCCCTGGTGATCGCCATCGGCCCGGAGCGTTTCCGGGAGATGCTGGGCGGCTTCCGGCTGATGGACGAGCACTTCCGCACCGCGCCGCCGGAGGAGAACGCGCCGCTGCTGCTCGGCCTCCTGGGCGTCTGGTACGGCGCCTTCTTCGACGCCCAGGCGCACGCGGTGCTGCCCTACAGCCACTACCTCGGGCAGTTCACCGCCTACCTCCAGCAGTTGGACATGGAGTCCAACGGCAAGCGGGTGGACCGGCGGGGCCGGCCCGTCACCTGGGAGACCGGGCCCGTGGTGTGGGGCACGCCGGGCACCAACGGGCAGCACGCCTACTACCAGCTGCTCCACCAGGGCACCAAGCTGATCCCGGCCGATCTGATCGGCTTCGCCCGCCCGGTGGCCGAACTGCCGCCGGCGCTCGCGGCGCAGCACGACCCGCTGATGGCCAACCTCTTCGCCCAGGGCCAGGCCCTGGCGTTCGGCAAGACCCCGGACGAGGTGCGCGCCGAGGGGGTGGCCGAGGAGCTGGTGCCCCACCGCACCTTCCCTGGGAACCGCCCGACCACCACGATCCTGGCCGATGAGCTGTCCCCCGCCGTGCTGGGGCAGCTGATCGCGCTCTACGAGCACAAGGTGTTCGTCCAGGGCGCGGTGTGGGACATCGACTCCTTCGACCAGTGGGGCGTGGAGCTGGGCAAGGTGCTCGCCAAGAAGGTCGAGCCGGCCCTGACGGAGGGCGCCGAGGTGCCGGGGCTCGACGCCTCGACCGCCGGCCTCGTCGCCCGCTACCGCGCGCTGCGCGGCAGGTGAGCGAGGAAACCGGCGGTCGGGAGGCGGTCAGCCGGCCGTGGCCGCCTCGGGCAGCTCGGTGGCCGCCGCCTGGTCGACCAGCAGCAGCGTCTCCCCCGTGCCCCTGACGCCGGCCGCCGGCGTCAGGGCCTGGTCGGCGCCGCGCATGACCCGCGCTGCGGCCTCGGCCTTGTCCGCGCCGGCCGCCAGCAGCCAGACCCGGCGGGCGGCGTTGATCGCGGGCAGGGTGAGGCTCAGCCGGGTGGGCGGCGGCTTGGGGGCCTCGCGCACGGCGACGACCGTCCTGTCCCGCTCGCCGACGGCCGGCAGCCCGGGGAAGAGCGAGGCCACATGGCCGTCCGGGCCGACGCCCAGCAGCAGGACGTCGAACGGGTCGGTGGCGGCGTCCAGTTCGGCGGCATAGCCCTTCGCCGCCGCCTCCGGATCGTCGCCGAAGGGCCCGTCCGACGCGGGCATCACATGGACCCGGCCCGGTTCGAGCGGGACCGCGTCCAGCAGCGCCTGGGCGGCCTGGGTGTGGTTGCGGTCCTGGTGGCCCGCCGGCAGGAACCGCTCGTCGCCCCACCAGAGGTCGAGGCGGGAGAAGTCGACGGCCTCCCTGGCCGGGGCGGCGGCCAGCGCGGCCAGCAGGCCGTTGCCGTTCCGCCCGCCGGTCAGCACCACGGACGCCGAACCACGGGCGGCCTGGGCGTCCTGGATCGTGGTGATCAGGCGGGCCGCCGCGGCCTGGGCCATCAGCTGCTGGTCCCGGTGGACCAGCAGCCTCGGCACCGTCACGAGTCCGACCCCGCGGCCTTGCCGACCCGCTCCTGGGGCTTGCCGACGGCGGCCTTCGGCCTGACCGCGGCGGCGGGCCTCGCCGCCGGGCCGCCGTGCCCGTTGCCGCCGGCGACGCGGCCGGCGGCCCCGTGGAACCGGACGGCCTGGGCGTACGCCTCGTCCGGGTCGAGCCGGCGCAGCTCCTCGGCGATCAGCTCCGAGGTGGGGCGTCGGTTGAGCGCCACATGCCGGTCCGGCTGTCCCGGCACCGCGAGGGTGGCCAGCGAGCTGTCCGGACGCTCCAGCCGGATCGTCCCGTCCTCGACGGTCAGCCGTACCGCGGTGATGCCGGGGCCAGGCGAGACCACCCGGGAGACCGGCACGCCAAGACGCACGCCGAGCCAGTCGGCCAGCAGCTCGGTGCTCGGGCTGTGATCCTCGCCCTCCACCTCGGCGGCGGAGATCGGGGCGTGCTTCTGGTCCAGCGCGGCGGCCAGCACGCTGCGCCACGGGGTGATCCTGGTCCAGGCCAGGTCCGTGTCGCCGGGGGAGTAGACCGCCGCCCGGCGCGCCAGCTCGGCCGCCGGGTCCTCGCTGGTCGCCGCGTCCGTGATGCGCCGCTGCGCCAGCGCGCCCAGCGGGTCGTCCGAGGGGTGCGCGGGCGCGTCCTCGGGCCACCACACCACCACCGGCGCGTCCGGGAGCAGCAGCGGCAGCACCGCGCTGTGCGCGTGCGCGGCCAACTCGCCGTGCAGGCGCAGCAGCACCGTCTCGCCGATGCCGGTGTCGCCACCGACCCGCACCTCGGCGTCGAGGCGGGCCGAGGCCCGCTCGCGCCGCGAGCGTCCTGGCCGGCCGATGACCACCAGGGTTCGGGAGGGGTGCTCCTTGGACGCCTCGTTGGCCGCCTTGAGCGCGTCGTAGTGGTTGCCCTCGTCGGTGACGATGACCATGGTCAGCACCATGCCGACGGCCGGCGAGCCCGTCGTCCGACGAGCCCTGATCAGGGCGGAGTTGATCTGGCTCGACGTGGTGTCCGTGAGATCGATGTTCATGGCCGCCGCCAGCTCCGTCCGTCGCGCGCCAGCATGTCGTCCGCCGCCTTGGGACCCCAGGTGCCGGCGGTGTAGGGCTCGGGCTTGCCGTGGCGGGCCCAGAACTCCTCGATCGGATCGAGGATCTCCCAGGACCGCTCGACCTCCTGGTGCCGGGGGAAGAGGTTCGCGTCGCCCAGCAGCAGGTCGAGCAGCAGCCGTTCATATGCTTCCGGGCTGGACTCGGTGAAGGACTCGCCATAGGCGAAGTCCATGGTGACGTCCCTGATCTCCATCTGGGTGCCCGGCACCTTGGAGCCGAAGCGCACCGTGATCCCCTCGTCCGGCTGCACCCGGATCACCAGGGCGTTGCGCCCCAACTCCTGGGTGTCGGTGGTGTTGAAGGGGGAGTAGGGGGCGCGTTGGAAGACCACGGCGATCTCCGTGACCCGGCGGCCGAGCCGCTTGCCGGTGCGCAGGTAGAACGGGACGCCGGCCCAGCGGCGGTTGTCCACCTCCAGCTTTATGGCCGCGTAGGTGTCCGTGGCGGAGGCGGGGTCGATGCCCTCCTCCTCCAGATAGCCGGCGACCTTCTCGCCGCCCTGCCAGCCGGCCGCGTACTGCCCGCGCACCGTGTGCCGGCCCAGATCGGCCGGCAGTTTCACGGCGTTCAACACCTTGAGCTTCTCGGTCACCAGGGTGTCCGCGTCGAACGACGCGGGCTCCTCCATCGCCGTCAGCGCCAGGAGCTGGAGCAGGTGGTTCTGGATCACGTCCCGGGCGGAGCCGATGCCGTCGTAGTAGCCGGCCCGACCCCCGATGCCGATGTCCTCGGCCATGGTGATCTGGACATGGTCCACATAGGAGCGGTTCCAGAGCGGCTCGAACATGGTGTTGGCGAACCGCAGCGCCAGGATGTTCTGAACCGTCTCCTTCCCGAGGTAGTGGTCGATCCGGAACACCTCGTGCGCCGGGAAGACGTCGTGCACCACCCGGTTCAGCTCCTGCGCCGAGGCCAGGTCGTGCCCGAACGGCTTCTCGATCACGGCCCGCCGCCAGCTGTCGCCCGACCCCTCGGAGAGGCCGTGCTTCTTCAGCTGCCGCACCACCGTGGGGAAGAACTTCGGCGGCACCGAGAGGTAGAACGCGAAGTTGCCCCCCGTGCCGCGCTCCTTGTCCAGCTGGTCGATGGTGCCGCGCAGCCGGACGAACGCCTCGTCGTCGTCGAAGGTGCCCTGGACGAAGCGCATGCCCTCGGCCAGCTGCCGCCAGACCTCCTCACGGAACGGGGTGCGCGCGTACTGCTTGACCGAGTCGTGCACCACCCGGGTGAAGTCCTCGTCCGCCCAGTCCCTCCGGGCGAAGCCGACCAGGGAGAACCCCGGCGGCAGCAGACCGCGGTTGGACAGGTCGTACACGGCCGGCATCAGCTTCTTGCGGGAGAGGTCGCCGGTGACCCCGAAGATGACCAGGCCCGAAGGCCCCGCGATGCGGGGCAGTCGGCGGTCCTGCGCGTCGCGTAGCGGGTTTGTGTGGTTCCCGATACCGCTCACCTTGGGTCTCAACCCTCCCCGCGGGCCAGGCGTTCCAGCTCCGCCTGGGTGGATTCGAGCAGCGCGACCCAGGCGGTCTCGAACTTCTCCACACCCTCGTCCTCAAGCACCCGCACCACGTCGTCGTAGTCCACGCCGACCTTGGCCAGCGCGTCCAGATCGGCGCGCGCCTGCTCGTAGGTGCCGCGGACGGTTTCCCCGGCGATCTCCCCGTGGTCCTCGGCCGCCTTGAGCGTCGGCTCCGGCATGGTGTTGACCGTGCCGGGCGCCACCAGCTCCGTGACGTAGAGGGTGTCGGGGAGGTTCGGGTCCTTCACCCCGGTGGAGGCCCACAGCGGGCGCTGCGCGTTGGCGCCGGCGCGCTCCAGCGCCTGCCAGCGGTCGGCGGCGACGACCTCCTCGTACGCCTGGTACGCCAGCCGGGCGTTGGCCAGGGCGGCCTTGCCGCTCAGCGCCTCGGCGTCCGGGGTGCCGATCGCCGACAGCCGCTTGTCGATCTCGGTGTCGACCCGGGAGACGAAGAACGACGCCACCGAGTAGATCGAGCCCAGGTCGAGGCCGCGGGCCTTCGCCTGCTCAAGACCCGTCTGGTAGGCGTCCATCACCTCGCGGTAGCGGTCCAGCGAGAAGATCAACGTCACATTGACGCTGATGCCGCGCCCGATGGTCTCCGTGATCGCGGGCAGCCCGGCCCTGGTGGCCGGGATCTTGATGAACGTGTTGGGGCGGTCCACCAGCCAGGCCAGCTGCTTGGCCTCGGCGATGGTCGCCCGGGTGTCGTGGGCCAGCCTCGGGTCCACCTCGATGGAGACCCGGCCGTCGAGCCCGTCGGTCGACTCGTGCACCGGGCGCAGCACATCGGCGGCGTCCCGGACATCGGCGGTGGTGATCATGCGCACCGCCTCCTCGACCGTCACCTTGCGGGCCGCGAGGTCGGCCAACTGCTCCTCGTAGCCGTCGCCGTGTGAGATCGCCTTCTGGAAGATGGTCGGGTTGGTCGTCACACCCACCACGTGCTGGGCGTCCAGCAGCTCGGCGAGGTCGCCGGACGAGATCCGCCTGCGTGACAGATCGTCCAGCCAGATCGCGACACCCTCCTCGGAGAGGCGCTTGAGTGCGTCAGTCATGGAATTCGCGTCTCCTGCTGTCTCGTGTATCGGTGTCAGCGCTCGGCGGCCGTCAGGGATTCCCGCGCGGCCTGGGCGACGGCCTCGGGGGTGATGCCGAACTCCCGGTACAGCGTCTGGTAGTCGGCCGAGGCACCGAAGTGCTCCAGCGAGACCACGCGGCCGGCCTGGCCGACGTAGCGGTGCCAGGTCAGGCCGATGCCGGCCTCGACCGCGACCCTGGCCCGCACCTCGGGCAACAGCACATGATCCCGGTACGCCTGGTCCTGCTCCTCGAACCACTCGGCGCAGGGCATCGACACCACCCGAGTGGGCACCCCCTCGGCCTGGAGCGCCTCCCGCGCCGCCACCGCCAGATGCACCTCGGAGCCCGTGCCGATCAGGATGACCCGCGCGGGGCCCCCCTCGGCCTCGGTGTGCACATAGCCGCCCCTGGCCGTGTTCTCGTCGGCCGCGTAGGTCGGCACGTTCTGCCGGGTCAGCGCGAGGCCGTGCGGAGCCGGGGCGGTCCGATGGCGCCTGAGGATCTCGCGCCAGGCGATGACCGTCTCGTTGGCGTCGGCGGGACGCACCACGTTGAGCCCGGGGATGGCCCGCAGGCTCGCCAGGTGCTCGACCGGCTGGTGGGTCGGGCCGTCCTCGCCCAGACCGATCGAGTCGTGCGTCCAGACATAGGTGACGGGCAGCCCCATCAGCGCGGCCAGCCGCACGGCGGGGCGCATGTAGTCGGAGAAGACCAGGAAGGTGCCGCCGTAGATCCGGGTGTTGCCGTGCAGCGCGACGCCGTTCATCGCGGAGCCCATGGCGTGCTCGCGGATGCCGAAGTGCACCGTGCGGCCGTAGGGGTCGGCGACCGACAGCGGGTTGCCCTCGGGGAGGAACGACGAGGTGGCGTCGATGGTGGTGTTGTTGGACCCGGCCAGGTCGGCGGAGCCGCCCCACAGCTCGGGAAGCACCCCGCCCAGCCGCTTCAGCACCTGGCCGGACGCCTTGCGGGTGGCCACGTCGGTGCCCGCGTCGAAGCTGGGCAGTGCGCTCTCCCAGCCCTCCGGCAGCTCACCGGCCCGCACCCGGTCGAACAGGGCGGCCCGCTCCGGGTTGGCCTCCCGCCAGCCGACCAGCTCCTTCTCCCAGTCGGCGCGCGCCGTCTGACCGCGCTCGACGGCCCCCCTGCCGTGCCGCAGCACCTCGGGGGCGACCGCGAAGTGCGCCTCCGGGTCGAAGCCCAGCACCGTCTTGGTGGCCGCGACCTCGTCGGCGCCCAGCGCCGAGCCGTGCGCCGCCTCGGTGTTCTGCGCGTTGGGCGCCGGCCAGGCGATGATCGAACGGGCGGCGATGATGGACGGGCGGCCCGTCTCGGCGCGCGCGGCCAGGAACGCCTCGTGCAGCGCCTGGGGGTCGAGGTCGCCGTTCTCCCGCGGCGCGACCCGCTGCACATGCCAGCCGTAGGAGGCGTAGCGCGCCAGCACGTCCTCGGAGAACGCGGTCTCGGTGTCGCCCTCGATGGAGATGTGGTTGTCGTCGTAGAGCAGGACCAGGTTGCCCAGCTTCTGGTGGCCGGCCAGCGAGGACGCCTCGGCCGCCACGCCCTCCTGGAGACAGCCGTCGCCGGCGATGACCCAGATGGTGTGGTCGAACGGGGAGGCGCCCGGCGCGGCCTCCGGGTCGAAGAGCCCACGCTCGTACCGCGCGGCCATCGCCATGCCGACCGCGTTGGCCACGCCCTGGCCCAGCGGGCCCGTGGTGGTCTCGACGCCGACCGTGTGCCCCTGCTCGGGGTGGCCGGGGGTGCGGGAGCCCCAGGTGCGGAAGGACTTCAGATCGTCCAACTCCAGGCCGTAGCCGGCCAGGTAGAGCTGGATGTAGAGGGTCAGGCTGGAATGGCCGACGGAGAGCACGAACCGGTCCCGCGCCGCCCAGTCGGGGGCCGATGGGTCGTGCCGCATCAGCTTCTGGAAGAGAAGGTAGGCGGCCGGGGCCAGGCTCATCGCCGTGCCCGGGTGGCCGTTGCCCACCTTCTGCACGGAGTCCATGGCCAGGACGCGGGCTGTGTCAACGGCCCGCTGGTCCAGTTCGGTCCATTCGAGATCTGAGGTCGTCGGCTTCTCGCTCACCCTGCGTCAGGGCTCCTCTCCGGAGTTCTGTGGCTGGTGACATGACATACCCGCCCTGCGACGGAGTCGGACTCACCTGGCCGTGTCGAGCCTACCTCTGGCACTGTCGGCGACTCCCGTGCCGTTCGGACAGGCGTCCCCAGTCCTCCCCCAGCCTCCTCGGGCGGTCGGCCGGCGGGACGCGGGTCGATGCCAACACGGCACCCCCGGCGGCGGGCGGACGAAGTCGGGCGACTACAGTGACGGGGTGTGTGGGGGTCTCACCCGCCGGCCCTCGGGCCGGCAGGGACCCGCCCAGCCAGCTCCCGGCAGACCCGTTCCACGGGCTCGGGGGTTGCCCTCCGATCGCTGATGTCGCACATCCAGAGGTGCCCGTGACGGCCGTTGATTCCCACCCTGTGGCAGGGTCCGCTCCGGACTCCGGCCATTGGTCAACGGGAGATCGGGTCAAGGCGTTCATCGCGCTGACGAAGCCCCGCATCATCGAGCTGCTGCTGACCACCACCGTTCCGGTGATGTTCCTGGCGGCCCAGGGGGTGCCCGACCTCTGGCTGGTGCTGGCCACCTGCGTCGGCGGCTATCTCTCGGCCGGCGGCGCCAACGCGCTCAACATGTACATCGACCGGGACATCGACGCGCTGATGGCGCGCACCCGGAACCGGCCGCTGGTCACCGGGGTGGTCTCGCCGGGCGAGTGCCTGACGTTCGGCGTGACGCTCGCCGTCGTGTCCACCCTCTGGTTCGGCCTCACCGTCAACTGGGTGTCGGCCTGGCTGGCCCTGGCGGCGCTGCTCTTCTACGTCGTGGTCTACACGATGCTGCTCAAACGGCGCACCAGCCAGAACATCGTCTGGGGCGGCATCGCCGGCTGCCTGCCGGTGCTGATCGGCTGGTCCTCGGTGACGGGTGAGCTGTCCTGGGCGGCGGTGATCCTCTTCATGGTGATCTTCTTCTGGACCCCGCCGCACTACTGGCCGCTGTCCATGAAGGTCAAGGAGGACTACGCCCGGGTCGGCGTGCCCATGCTGCCCGTGATCGCCAGCAACAAGGTGGTCGCCCGGCAGATCGTGCGCTACAGCTGGGTCATGGTGGCGGTCTCCCTGCTGCTGTGGCCGCTGGGCTACACCGGCTGGTTCTACCCGGTGGTCGCCACGCTGGCCGGCGCCTGGTGGCTCCGGGAGGCGCACGCGCTGAACGCGCGCGCCCGCGCCGGCGTGACCGGCGCCGCGCTCAAGGAGATGCGGCTCTTCCACTGGTCCATCTCCTATGTCTCGCTGGTCTTCCTCGCGGTGGCCATCGACCCCTTCCTGCGCTGAGGAACCAGCGCCCACCGGGGCTTACCGGCGGGTAGCATACGGGCCATGGCTGACACCGCGCAGGACACGGCAGGGAACGAAGAGTCCGGTTCCGTCCCCGAGGACGCGCCGCCCAGCAGGGCGGCCGAACGCCGGGTGGCGCGGGTGACCAAGCGTCTGCGCGCCTTCACCGCCGAGCACGGGGCGGACACCGAGGGGCAGATCAGCTATCTGGGGGAGCGCGGCCACCGGCTGGTGCTGGTGGGCCGGGACGGCGCCTTCGGCGACCAGGTGGCACCGCGCCGGGAGATCCTCGTCGAGGCCGCCGAGCGTGCCGGCGTCACGCTGCGCGAGAGCTTCGACGGCGAGATGGCCGCCCGGGTCCGGATCGGCCCCAACGAGTGGAGCAGGATGGCGGGCTCGCAGCTCGGCGGACCGCCCAACCCGAGCTGAGCCGGCACCGGTCCGTTCCCGCGGCCCGGCCGCCGCCTCGCCGCCCCGGCCCGACTGTCAGTGGCATGCGGCACGATGAGCGGCATGGTCGAGGAACCTGTTGAGAAGCCCGCCGCGAGGGCTGTGGGGCGAACCGCCGCGAAAGCCGCTGGGAGAGCCGCCGCGGCCGAGGACGCCGTTCCGGTCCTGCGGGTCGGTCAGGTCCTCGCGGCGCTCGCCTGGTACGCCCGTCTGGGGTTTCTCCTGAGTTGGGAGCACCGCTTCGGGCCGGGCTTCCCGGTCTTCGCCGAGGTGGCCAGGGGCCGGCTGCGGCTGTTCCTCTCCGAGCACGAGGGGGACGCCCCGCCGGGCGGCCTGGTCTTCCTGCGGCTCGCCGATCTCGACGCGGTGGCCGAGGAGTTCGCCGTGGTGCCACGGGACGAGCCCTGGGGGCGGGAGGTGGAGCTGACCGACCCCGACGGCAACCGGCTCCGAATATCCGACGCCGCGCCGGCGAGCCCGGAGGGCTGAGCGCCGGCGCGGCGGGGACGTGCTCAGGAGCTGACGGTCGTCGCCAGGGGTGGGCTGGGCTCGGGGGCGGGCGCGGCTGGGGCGAGGTGTTCACGCTCGCGGGTGGCGAGCAGCAGGCGCAGGGTGGCGATCCACACCAGCGTGGCGCCCAGCAGGTGCATCCCCACCAGGAACTCGGGCTCGTCGAGGAAGTACTGGACGTAGCCGATCACGCCCTGGGCCAGGAGCACCAGGAACAGCTCCCTGGCCCGCGCCCGGACGGCGGGGGGAGCGTCCACCACGCGCAGCGCCGCCCAGATGGCCAGCGTGCCCAGCACCACCGCCCAGGCCAGGGCGGAGTGCAGCTGGGCGATGGTCTCCCAGTCGAACGGCATCCGCTCGATATCGCCGTCGTCGCCCGCGTGCTTCCCCGAGCCGGTCACGCCGGTGCCCACCACCACCAGGGCGGCGGAGAGCAGCGTCAGTCCCACCGCCGCGCGTCGCAGCGGCACCCCCACCAGCGGGCGCGGCGGCGCGTCGCCCTCCCTGGCGCGCACCCAGCTGAGGGTGGTCACGGTGACCAGCGCGGTGGCGGCGAGGAAGTGCCCGGCGACGATGAAGGGGTTCAGCTCGGTCAGCACGGTGACGCCGCCGACGATCCCGTTGGCGGCCACCACCCAGAACTGCGCCCAGCCCAGCCGGGTCAGGGAGCGCCGCTCCGGCTTGGCCGACCTGGCGGCGACGATGAACCAGCCGACGGCGGCGCACACCACATACGTCATCAGCCGGTTGCCGAACTCTATGGCGCCGTGGAAGCCCATCTCCGTGGTGGCGACGAGGCTCTCGTCGCTGCACTTGGGCCAGGTGTCACATCCGAGCCCTGAGCCGGTCAGCCGCACCGCGCCGCCGGTGACCACGATGACCACGCTCATCACCAGGGCGGCCAGCGCGGCGCGGCGCACCGTCCCCGGGCGCGGCGTCCAGCGGGCGGCGACAAAGGCAAGGGGGTTTCGCACGACTTCCTTGAGCACCCACACATGGTAGGCCCATGCTTGTGCGCGGATTCACGAGCCCCCGCCGGACGGGCCCGCTACTCCCAGCGGAAGAAGCGCGCGGCCCCGCCCAGGCCCACCACGGCCCAGCCGGCCAGCACCCCGAGCTGCTGCCAGTCGGGCCAGCCGCCCTCGCGCAGCACCTCGCGCAGCCCGTCGGAGAGCGCCGAGACCGGCAGCAGCTCCAACACCGTCCGCACCCCGTCCGGATACTCCGTCAGCGGGACGATCACCCCGCCGAAGAACAACAGCAGGAGGAAGACCAGGTTGGCCGCCGCCAGGGTGGCCTCGGCCCGCAGCGTGCCCGCCATCAGCAGCCCCAGCCCGGAGAGCGCGGCGGTGCCCAACAGCAGCAGCAGCGCCACCGCGAGGGGGTTGCCCGTGGGGGACCAGCCGAGCGCCAGCGCCACCGCCGTCAGCAGGACCGTCTGGAGGGCCAGGGTCAGCAGCACCGCCCCCGTCTTCCCCGCGAGCAGCGCCCACCGGGGCAGCGGGGAGACGCCAAGCCGCTTGAGGACCCCGTAGCGCCGCTCGTAGCCGGTGGCGATGGCCTGCCCGGTGAACGCCGTGGACACCACGGCCAGCGCCAGCACGCCGGGGGCCAGGAAGTCGATCCGCTCCCCAGGGCCGGTGTCGATCAGCTCGACGGAGCTGAACAGCGTCAGCAGCAACACGGGGATGACGATGGTGAGCAGCAGCTGCTCCCCGTGTCGCAGCAGCATCCTGGTCTCCAGCGACGCCTGGGCCAGGATCATCCGGGACGGCGGGGCGGTGCCGGGGCGGGGGGTGTGGCGGCCGGTGGCGGCGGTCATCAGCGAAGTTCCCTGCCCGTCAGTTCCAGGAAGACGTCCTCAAGGGTGTGGCGCCTGGTGGTGATCCGGTCGGCCAGCACCCCGTGCTGCGCGCACCAGGCGGTGACCGTGGCCAGCAGGCGGGGGCCGACGTCCCCGGTGATCCGGTAGCTGCCGGGGGTGGGTTCGGACACCTCGCTGTCGTCCGGCAGCGCGGAGCGCAGCGAGGCGAGGTCGAGCCCGGGGCGGCCGGCGAAGCGCAGCACGTCGGCGGCGCCGCCCCGGCACAGCTCGGCCGGGCTGCCGTGGGCGATCACCCGCCCGGTGTCCAGGATGGCGACCTCGTCCGCCAACTCCTCGGCCTCGTCCATCAGATGGGTGCTCAGCACCACGGTGACCCCGTCGGCGCGCAGTTCCCTGATCAGGTCCCAGGTCGCCTTCCTGGCCTGCGGGTCGAGCCCAGCCGTCGGCTCGTCGAGGAAGACCAGCTCGGGGCGGCCCACCACGGCCATGGCCAGCGCCAGGCGCTGTCGCTGCCCGCCGGAGAGCCGGCGGTAGGGCGTCCTGCCGCAGGAGCCGAGGCCGAGGCGCTCGCTCAGCGCGGTCACATCGAGGGGGTGGGCGTACAGCCGGGCCATGTGTCGGAGCATCTCGTCGGCGCGCGCTCCCGGATACACGCCCCCGTCCTGCAACATCACACCGATGCGGGAGCGCAGCGCAGCGCTGTCGGCGGCCGGGTCGAGACCGAGCACCCGCAGCCGCCCCGCGTCCGGGCGTCGGTAGCCCTCACAGGTCTCGATGGTGGTGGTCTTGCCGGCGCCGTTGGGGCCCAGGACCGCCGTCACCGTGTGGGCGGGGACGGTGAGGTCCAGGCCCTGGACCGCGACGCGGTCCCCGTACCGCTTGACCAGGCCGACGGCCTCCACGGCCGGTGGCTCCCCCGTGCTGCGCATGGCGCCGAGTCTAGGTGGGCCCGCGCGGGCGCCGGTGGCCCGGGTGGCCGCGCACGGGCCCACCCGGCCCGCCGTCCGCTCAGTCGGCGATCCGGCATCCGCCGTCGACCAGCCGCACCGGGGCGCCGGTGCGGGCCGACTCGTTGGCGGCTACCCCCGTCAACACGCTGCGGATACCGGCCGGATAACCCGCCTGTCGGCCCAGCGGATCGTCCGACGCGCCTCGGAAGACGTCGTCGAGCAGCAGCCGGTCGCCGCCCCCGTGTCCGCCGCTGCCCTGTTCGATGCGGATCTCCTCGGGGCGTTCCCAGTGCCGGTGCAGGGTGAGCCGCTCCCGGTAGCCGTCGTCGAAGGCGTGCGCCGCCGCGCTCGGGTCGACGGCGGCCTCCCTCGGCGTCCAGGCCCGCTCGACCACGTCCAGCTCCAGCCGGCCCGCGGTGCCGTTGAAGACCACCCGGTACCCCTCCCAGGGGGCGTACGCGTGCAGCGCGTAGGTCAGCTGGGCCCGGTTGTCGTAGCGGACCAGCAGCGACATGGTGTCGGCGATCTCCACGCCGGGGGAGAAGACGTCCCGGTCACGGAGGTAGCCGTCCTCGTGTTCGGCGTCCAGGTAGAGCGCCTTGAGGGTGGGGTCGGCGGCGAGGTCGAGCAGGAACGGGTCCTGGCCGAGCCCGGGGGCGCCGTGGCCGCGCGGCGGGCGTGGGCCGAACTCGGCGGCCGGGGGGTTGGCGTCGCCGTAGAAGCGGAGGCCCTGCTGGGCGAAGACGAGCTCCGGGCTGGCGTCCAGCCACCAGTTGACCAGGTCGAAGTGGTGGGTGGACTTGTGCACCAGCAGCCCGCCGGAGCTCTTCCGCTCCCGGTGCCAGCGGCGGAAGTAGTCGGCGCCGTGCAGGGTGTCCAGGGACCACTCGAAGTGCACCGCGGTCACCTCGCCTATCCGCCCGTCGGCGAGCACCTGGCGGACGGTGGAGTTACGGGGTGAGTAGCGGTAGTTGAAGGTGACGACCAGCCGGCCGGAGGAGCGCTCCGCGGCCTCCGCGATGGCGGCGCAGCCGGCGGCGTCGGTGGTCATGGGCTTCTCCACGACGACGTCGCGGCCCGCGTCCAGCGCGGCGACGACATACCGGGCGTGGGTGGCGTCCACGCTGGTCACCACGACGACGTCCGCGGCGTCCAGGACGGTGGCGAACGCGTCGGGGGCGTAGGTGGGGACGGGGGGCAGCCCCGCCGCCTGGATGCGACGGTTGTGGTGCGCCATACGGGTCTGGTTGCTGTCACACAGTGCGACGATCTCTCCGGTGTCTCGCCAGTCCCCGAGCAGCGCGTCCACATAGACGTGGGCGCGGCTGCCGAGTCCGACCAGAGCGTAGCGGCGTGTCATCCGAGGGTTCTCCCAGAAACGGTGGTGCGGGGGCGGTGCGGCGCCTGCCGTGGTGCCCGCGGTGCGATGACGGCGAAACCGACGGCAGGGTGACGGGGATAGGAGGCCAGGTGGCTCGAAAGCGCTTTCTGCAACCCTTTCCCCCGTCCCGCGATCACGTCAAGAGGGGGGCGTCGCGCGGCCCGGATCGTCAGGCGCGGGGCGGGCCAGGTTAGGTTCGCCTTACGTGACGCACGGCATCCCGGCTGGTCAGGACGTGGCTTGCCCGGCCCGCGCGAATTACGCAACAATGGCGTTGTGAAAACCGGGAGCGACGGACACGAGACCCCGATGGCCAGGCGGGCCACCGGTGGCTCCGCGCCGTCTCCGGTATCCGACGAGCAGTCCGGGACGCGACGCAGGGTGGCCCGTTCCATCCTCGATCACGGCCCTTCGACCGCGGCGCAGCTGGCCGAGCGTCTGGGGCTCACCCAGGCCGCCGTCCGGCGCCATCTGGACGCCCTGGTGGCCGAGTCGCTGGTCGAGTCCAGGGAGAAGCGCGTCTACGGTTCGCGTGGCAGGGGCCGGCCGGCCAGGGCCTTCGCGATCACCGATCTGGGGCGGGACGCGTTCGACCAGGCCTATGACGAGCTGGCCGTCGAGGCGCTGCGCTGGATCGAGCGCGCCGCCGGCGGCGGCGAGGATGGCGCGGCGGCCGTTCTCGGCTTCGCCCGCGCCCGGGCCGCCGCCCAGGCCGAGCGGTATCGTTCGCTGGTGGAGCGGGTGCCGCCGG
This sequence comes from Streptomyces profundus, assembly GCF_020740535.1. Taxonomy (NCBI): domain Bacteria; kingdom Bacillati; phylum Actinomycetota; class Actinomycetes; order Kitasatosporales; family Streptomycetaceae; genus Streptomyces; species Streptomyces profundus. The sequence continues at coordinate 1,016,842 of NZ_CP082362.1, read as the reverse complement.
AGCAGCGCGCGCAGGCGCTGGCGGAGGCGTTGTCCCGGGACGGCTATGCCGCCGCCGCGCGCGGTGTGGCGGCGCCGTCGGGGGAGCAACTCTGTCAGCATCACTGCCCGGTGGCGCACGCCGCTGTGTCGTTCCCCCAGCTCTGCGACGCGGAGACGGAGGTCTTCTCCGCGCTGCTGGGCACACACGTACAGCGGCTGGCCACCATCGCGCATGGTGACGGCGTCTGCACCACCTTCGTCCCACACGCCTCGGTCGGCCCCTCGCGGGCGGATCGCGAGCGGCCCGCCGCCGCGCCAGAGCCCACGGCGTCCGACGCCGCCGCGCCCGAGAACGCCTCACCGTAGGACCCGCCAGACCCGTACGACCCCGTCACACCGTCAGGACCACCGCACAAGCACGCATCGCCGGGAGGAACCCCGCATGACTCTCCCCACGGAGACCGCCCACCCCGAGCTGGAGGGGCTGGGTACCTACGAGTACGGCTGGGCCGACTCCGACGCGGCCGGTGCCGCTGCCAAGCGCGGCCTGTCCGAGGAGGTCGTCCGCGACATCTCGGGCAAGAAGTCCGAGGCGGAGTGGATGCTCAAGCTCCGCATGAAGGGGCTGAAGCTCTTCGGCAAGAAGCCCATGCCGTCCTGGGGCTCGGACCTCAGCGGCATCGACTTCGACAACATCAAGTACTTCGTGCGGTCCACCGAGAAGCAGGCCCAGAGCTGGGAGGACCTGCCGGAGGACATCAAGAACACCTACGACAAGCTGGGCATCCCCGAGGCGGAGAAGCAGCGTCTGGTCGCCGGTGTCGCCGCGCAGTACGAGTCGGAGGTCGTGTACCACCAGATCCGCGAGGACCTGGAGAAGCAGGGCGTGATCTTCCTCGACACCGACACCGCGCTGCGCGAGCACCCCGAGCTGTTCCAGGAGCACTTCGGCACGGTCATCCCCGCCGGCGACAACAAGTTCGCCGCGTTGAACACGGCCGTCTGGTCCGGTGGCTCCTTCATCTACGTCCCCCCGGGCGTGCAGGTGGACATCCCGCTCCAGGCGTACTTCCGGATCAACACCGAGAACATGGGCCAGTTCGAGCGGACGCTGATCATCGTCGACGAGAACGCCTACGTGCACTACGTCGAGGGCTGTACCGCCCCGATCTACGACTCGGACTCGCTGCACTCCGCGGTCGTGGAGATCATCGTCAAGAAGGGCGGCCGGTGCCGCTACACGACCATCCAGAACTGGTCGAACAACGTCTACAACCTGGTGACCAAGCGGGCCGTGGCCTACGAGGGCGCCACCATGGAGTGGGTCGACGGCAACATCGGCTCCAAGGTCACCATGAAGTACCCGGCGATCTACCTGATGGGTGAGCACGCCAAGGGCGAGACGCTCTCCGTCGCCTTCGCCGGCGAGGGCCAGCACCAGGACGCCGGCGCCAAGATGGTGCACATGGCGCCGCGGACCTCGTCGAACATCGTCTCCAAGTCGGTGGCCAGGGGCGGCGGGCGCACGTCGTACCGCGGTCTGATCGAGATCGCCGAGGGCGCCGAGGGCTCGAAGTCCAACGTGCTGTGCGACGCGCTGCTGGTGGACACGATCTCCCGCTCCGACACCTACCCGTACACCGACGTCCGCGAGGACGACGTGACGATGGGCCACGAGGCGACGGTCTCCAAGGTCAGCGACGACCAGCTCTTCTACCTGATGAGCCGCGGCCTCTCCGAGGACGAGGCGATGGCGATGATCGTGCGCGGCTTCGTCGAGCCGATCGCCAAGGAGCTGCCCATGGAGTACGCCCTGGAGCTGAACCGGCTGATCGAGCTGCAGATGGAGGGCTCGGTCGGCTGACCGTCCCACGTCCAAGCCACCCCCTGTGGCCCGGCCCCGCTCGTGGGCGGCCGGGCCCCGAAAAAGAGAGCGAGCACGACGACACCCATGGCTGAGGCCCAGAGTATGCCCGGTGCCGACAGCGCAGGCGCGGCGGTCGCGGCGGCCGTCGAGTCCTCCGTGGTCACCCGGACGAGCGCCCCGCCGTCCTTCGACGTGGCGGACTTCCCCGTGCCCCACGGCCGTGAGGAGGAGTGGCGCTTCACTCCTCTGGAACGGCTGCGGGGTCTGCACGACGGCACCGCCACGGCGGACGGCTCGATAAAGGTCTCGATCGAGGCCCCCGACGAGGTCACCGTCGAGACGGTCGGTCGGGACGATCCGCGCGTCGGCCGCGCCGGCACCCCGGTGGACCGGGTCGCCGCGCAGGCGTTCAGCTCCGTCGAGAAGGCCACCGTGGTCTCGGTGCCCAAGGAGACGGTGCTCGCCGAGCCGGTGCGGGTCAGCCTGCACGGCGAGGGCGGCGTCACCTACGGGCACACGGTGTTCGAGATCGGCGCCTTCGCCGAGGTGGTGCTGGTGCTGGACCACACGGGCGACGCCGTCCGAGCCGCCAACGTCGAGTTCCAGGTCGGCGACGGCGCCAAGCTCACGGTGGTCTCCGTCCAGGACTGGGAGGACACCGCGGTGCACTGCTCCCAGCACAACGCGCTGGTCGGGAGGGACGCGTCGTTCAAGTCGATCGTGGTCACCTTCGGCGGCGACGTGGTCCGGCTGCACCCCCGGGTGAGCTACGCGGGTCCCGGCGGCGAGGCCGAGCTGTACGGGCTGTACTTCACCGACGAGGGGCAGCACCAGGAGCACCGGCTGCTGGTGGACCACAACGCCCCCAACTGCCGCAGCAACGTGGCCTACAAGGGCGCGTTGCAGGGCGAGACCGCCCGCGCGGTGTGGATCGGCGACGTGGTGATCAGGGTGACCGCCACCGGCACCGACACCTACGAGCTGAACCGCAACCTGGTCCTCACGGACGGCGCCCGGGTGCACTCGGTGCCCAACCTGGAGATCGAGACCGGCGAGATCGTCGGCGCGGGACACGCCTCGGCGACCGGCCGCTTCGAGGACGAGCAGCTGTTCTACCTGATGGCCAGGGGCATCCCGGCCGACGAGGCGCGCCGGCTGGTGGTGCGCGGCTTCTTCGCCGAGCTGGTCCAGCAGATCGGCGTCCCCGACGTCGAGGAGCGGCTGATCGCGAAGCTGGAGGCCGAGTTGGCGGAGTCCATCGGATGAGCGCCGACACCTTCCAGCGGGTCTGCGCACTCGCCGACCTGGTGGAGGACACCCCGCACCGGGTCGAGGTCGACGGCACCCCGGTCGCCGTCGTCCGCACCGAGGGGGAGGTGTTCGCGGTCAACGACATCTGCTCGCACGCGAACGTCTCGCTCTCCGAGGGCGAGGTCGAGGACTGCCAGATCGAGTGCTGGCTGCATGGCTCCAGCTTCGATCTGCGCACCGGAAAGCCCTCGGGGCTGCCGGCCACGCGCCCCATCCCCGTTTACCACGTCAAGATCGAAGGAGAGGGCCCGGCGGCGGCCGTGCTCGTCTCTCTCACCCAGGAGTCCTGAGGCATCCCCATGGCAAAGCTTGAGATCCAAGACCTGCACGTCTCCGTCGAGACGGAGACCGGCTCCACCGAGATTCTGCGGGGCGTCGACCTGACCGTCCAGCAGGGTGAGACGCACGCCATCATGGGCCCCAACGGCTCCGGCAAGTCCACGCTCGCCTACTCGCTGGCCGGCCACCCCAAGTACACCGTCACCGGCGGCACCGTCACGCTGGACGGCGAGGACGTGCTGGAGATGTCCGTCGACGAGCGGGCCAGGGCCGGCGTCTTCCTCGCCATGCAGTACCCGGTCGAGGTCCCCGGCGTCTCCGTCTCCAACTTCCTGCGTACCTCGGCCACCGCGATCCGGGGCGAGGCGCCGCGCCTGCGTACCTGGGTCAAGGAGGTCAAGGAGGCCATGGAGCGGCTGGAGATGGACCCGGCCTTCGCCGAGCGCAACGTGAACGAGGGCTTCTCCGGCGGTGAGAAGAAGCGGCACGAGATCCTCCAGCTGGAGCTGCTCCGGCCCAAGATCGCCGTCCTGGACGAGACGGACTCGGGCCTGGACATCGACGCGCTGCGGATCGTCTCCGAGGGCGTCAACCGCGTCCGGGAGACGGGCGAGGTCGGCACCCTGCTGATCACCCACTACACCCGGATCCTGCGCTACATCAAGCCCGACCACGTCCATGTCTTCGCCGGCGGTCGGATCGTGGAGTCGGGCGGCGCCGAGCTGGCCGACAAGCTTGAGGCCGAGGGGTACGAGCAGTACACCAAGGGGGCGGGCTCATGACAGACGGGCGCCCGGTGTCCGGCGGCCCGCTGGACACCGAAGCCATCCGCAAGGACTTCCCGATCCTGGACCGCGCGGTCCACGACGGGAAGCGCCTGGTCTACCTGGACAACGCGGCCAGCTCGCAGAAGCCGCGCCAGGTGCTGGACGCCATGTCGGACTACTACGAGCGGCACCACGCCAACGTCCACCGCGGGGTACACGTCCTGGCCGAGGAGGCCACCGCGCTCTACGAGGGCGCCAGGGACAAGGTCGCGCGGTTCATCAACGCGCCCAGCCGGGACGAGGTGATCTTCACCAAGAACGCCTCGGAGTCGCTCAACCTGGTCGCCAACATGCTGGGCCTGGCCGACGAGCCCTACCGGGTGGACTCGGGCACCGAGATCGTCATCACGGAGATGGAGCACCACTCCAACATCGTGCCGTGGCAGCTGCTGGCGCAGCGGACGGGCGCGAAGCTCAAGTGGTTCGGCCTCACCGACGAGGGCCGGCTCGACCTCTCCCGGATCGACGAGGTCATCACGGAGCGCACGAAGATCGTCTCGTTCGTCCTGGTCTCCAACGTGCTGGGCACGCTCAACCCGGTGGAGGCCATCGTCCGCCGCGCCCAGGAGGTCGGCGCCCTGGTGCTGATCGACGCCTCCCAGGCCGCACCGCACATGCCGATGGACGTGCAGTCGCTCCAGGCGGACTTCGTCGCCTTCACCGGCCACAAGATGTGCGGCCCCACCGGCATCGGGGTGCTCTGGGGCCGGCAGGAGCTGCTGGAGGATCTCCCGCCGTTCCTCGGCGGCGGCGAGATGATCGAGACGGTCACCATGAGCGCGTCCACCTACGCGCCGGCCCCGCACAAGTTCGAGGCGGGCACGCCGCCGATCGCCCAGGCGGTGGGCCTCGGCGCGGCGGTGGACTACCTCACCTCGATCGGCATGGAGCGGATCGCCGAGCACGAGCACGCCCTGACCCGTTACGCGCTGGAGCGGCTCACCGAGGTGCCGGGGCTGCGGATCGTGGGGCCGACCAGCCCGGAGGACCGGGGGGCCACCCTCTCGTTCACGCTCGGCGACATACACCCGCACGACGTGGGCCAGGTGCTGGACGAGCAGGGCATCGCGGTCCGGGTGGGGCACCACTGCGCCCGCCCGGTCTGCCTGCGCTACGGAATTCCGGCGACCACGCGAGCGTCGTTCTATCTGTACTCCACCCCGGCCGAGGTCGACGCCCTGGTCGACGGTCTTGAGTATGTGCGCGGCTTCTTCGGCTGAGCTGTTCCCTGGCCAGCGGAAGAAGTGAACCGGAACGGCGGCGGAGAAGAGAATCGGAACCAGGACGTGCAACTGCAATCGATGTACCAGGACGTGATCCTGGACCACTACAAGAACCCGCACGGCCGGGGCCTGCGCGAGGGGGACGCCGAGGTCCACCACGTCAACCCGACGTGCGGGGACGAGATCACGCTCCGGGTGCGCTACGACGGCGAGACCATCGCCGACGTGTCGTACGAGGGGCAGGGCTGCTCCATCAGCCAGGCCAGCGCCTCCGTGCTGAACGAGCTGCTGGTGGGCAAGGAGCTGCCCGCGGCCCTGGACATCCAGCGGACGTTCCTGGAGCTGATGCAGTCCCGTGGCCAGATCACGCCGGACGACGCGATGGAGGAGGTGCTGGAGGACGCGGTGGCCTTCGCCGGTGTCTCCAAGTACCCCGCGCGGGTCAAGTGCGCGCTGCTGAGCTGGATGGCCTGGAAGGACGCCACGGCTCAGGCGCTGGGCGAGGACACGGTCACGGCCGGGGACGAGCGGCCGTGACCGCCGAGGCGAACGAGAGAGGTGCTGTGGCATGACCGAGACCGAGACCGTCGCCAACCCGGCGAGCGAGGAGGAGGTCCGCGAGGCGATGATGGACGTCGTCGACCCCGAGCTGGGGATCGACGTGGTCAACCTGGGCCTGATCTACGGCGTGCACGTGGACGAGGGCAACGTCGCCACCATCGACATGACGCTGACCTCGGCGGCCTGCCCGTTGACCGACGTCATCGAGGACCAGGCGAAGTCGGCGACCGAGGGCCTGGTCAACGAGTTGAAGATCAACTGGGTCTGGATGCCGCCGTGGGGTCCTGACAAGATCACCGACGACGGCCGCGACCAGCTGCGGGCGCTGGGCTTCAACGTCTGACGGCGACACGCCCCGACGGCGTTCCCGCCCCCTGTCCCGACCCGCCGCTCGCGGGTGGGGCCGGGGGCGTTCGCATGCGTGGCGCCTGGCCGGCGCCGGTCAGGCGTGGTCGACCAGCTGGGCGTGGCCCTGGGTCCTGGCGCAGTGCGCGCAGCAGAAGAACTGGCCGTTCTCGGTCTCCAGGCCGTGCCCGAGGATGCGGCACTGGCAGTTCTCGCAGACCGGGGCCATCCGCTGGGCGGCGCACTCCAGGCTGTCGAAGACATGGACCTCCCCCGCGGCGCGCACCTCGAAGGCCATTCGGTAGTCGTTTCCGCAGACCTCGCACTGGGCCATGGTCTCGTCACTCCCTCTGGTTCAGCCGGCTTGTCCGACAAGCTGTCCGGAACACCCTGGCGTCCCACCGGGCGGGTAGGCCCGAAGCCTCCCGTGAGCCGTGGCGCGGCTCACCCGCCCGGCGGAGCACCGCTGTTGTGGACGCGTGTCCACAACGATGTGTACTCTCGTCCACATGGCCTATCTGACACTGTCCGGCGCCATCCTGCTGGAGATCGCCGCGACCACCCTGATGAAGCACAGCGATGGTTTCAACAGGCTCTGGCCCACGGTCGGCTCGTTGGCCGGCTACGCCCTCGCCTTCACCCTGCTCGCGCAGACCCTCAAGACGATGGACATGGGGACGGCCTACACCCTCTGGGCCGGCGTCGGCACCGCCCTGATCGCCGCCATCGGGATGCTCTTCCTCAACGAGCCGGCGACGACCGCCAGGTTCCTCGGGGTGGGGCTGGTGATCGCCGGTGTCGTGGTGCTCAACCTCGGCGGAGCGCACTGATGGTGCCGCGCCGACACGATCCGGACCGCCGCGAGCGGATCCTGGCCGCCGCCGTCCGGGTGGTGCGGAGCCGGGGCATCGACGGGGTCACCCACCGCGCCGTCGCCGCCGAGGCCGATGTGCCGCTCGGCTCCACCACCTACCACTTCGCAAGCGGTGACGCGCTGCTGCTGGCCGCCCTGGAACGGCTCAACGACGGCTGGCTGCGCTCCTTCGAGGAGTGGATGGCCGTGGCCGACGAGGCGCCCTCGCTCACCGAGCATCTGGTGCGGTTCGTCGACGTCTCGCTCGGGCCGCACCGCGAGTCGACCGAATCCGTCTACGCGGTCTACTTCGCCGGCCTCAACCGCCCGGTGGTGCGGCCGACCGCCGCGCGCTGCCTGGACGAGATGGTGCGGCTGCTCAGGCCCCTGGTGGCGGACGAGGGCACCGCGCGGGCGGTGGTGTCGCTGTTGGACGGTCTGACCATCCAACTGCTGCTCACCGGCCGTCCGCACCGCCCCGAGGAGACCAGGGAGTGGCTCGGCCGACTGCTCCCCGAGACCGGTTCGCGGCCGGCCGCCCCCACCGGTTAGCGTCGGGCCCATGACCGACGAGACCACCCGCACCACCACCACCGGCGCCGTCGCCGCCGGCCTCGCCACGCTGGCCGCCGACGGCACCGTGCTCGACAGCTGGTTCCCCACCCCCGAGTTGACCGAGGAGGCGGGGCCCGCCGGTACCGAACGCCTCACCGCCGAGCGCGCCGCCGTGCTCCTCGGCCCCGACGCCCCGGACGCGCTGGGCCCCGACCCGCGGCGTGGCGTGGAGGTGATCGCGGTCCGCACGGTCATCTCCTCCATCGACGACAAGCCGCTGGACGCCCATGACGTCTATCTGCGGCTGCATCTGCTCAGCCACCGTCTGGTCAGGCCGCACGGCCTCAGTCTGGAGGGGATCTTCGCGCTGCTGGCCAACGTCGCCTGGACCAGCGTCGGCCCGGTGCCCGTCGACGGGCTGGAGCGGGCCAGGCTCGCCGCCCGCGCCGCCGGTCTTTCGTTCTCGGTGAGCAGCGTGGACAAGTTCCCCCGGATGTCGGACTACGTGGTGCCCTCCGGGGTCCGGATCGGCGACGCCGACCGGGTCCGGCTGGGCGCGCACCTCGCGGCCGGTACCACCGTGATGCACGAGGGCTTCTGCAACTTCAACGCCGGCACCCTGGGCACCTCCATGGTCGAGGGCCGGATCAGCGCCGGCGTGGTGATCGGCGACGGCTCCGATGTCGGGGGTGGCGCGTCCATCATGGGCACGCTCTCCGGCGGCGGGACGCAGGTCATCTCGGTCGGCGAACGCTGCCTGCTGGGCGCCCAGTCGGGCCTGGGCATCCCGCTGGGGAACGACTGCGTCGTGGAGGCGGGCCTCTACCTCACCGCCGGCACCCGGGTCACCCTGCCGGACGGCGCGGTCGTCAAGGCGCTGGAGCTGGCCGGCGCCGACAACCTGCTCTTCCGTCGCCACTCCAGCACCGGAACGGTGCAGGCACTGGTCCGCTCCGGCAGTTGGGGCGGCCTCAACTCGGTGCTCCACAGCCACAACTGAGGCGCGCGGGTCGACCCCGGCGGCTGGTCCGCCGGGGTCGGCCCGGTGTGTGGCGTGGGTTGACCCTCGACCTGATCGAGGCCCCAGGGTGAGAGGCGTGGAGAGCGAACGACTCGGCATCGGTGAGCTGGCCAGAGCCAGCGGGCTGGCCGTCGGCACCCTGCGGTACTACGACGGTGTCGGCGTGCTGGTGCCCGCCTGGGTGGACCCGCACACCGGATACCGCTGGTACGACCCCGAACAGGTGGACGAGGCCCGGCTGTTGGCCCGACTCCGGCTGGCCGGCATGCCGCTGGCCGACATCCGGCTGGCGCTCGCCGGCTGGTCGGGGACCGATCCGGGCCTGGCGCCCCGGCTGCTGGGCGCGCGTCTGCGCCGCCTCGAACGGGACATGGCCACCGCCCGCCGGCAGCTCTCCGAGGTTCGGACACTGATCTCGCACCGGGAGAACCCCATGACCACACCACCTGAGAACCACGCCACCGCCACCCTGACGCTGTCGGCCACCGCACTCGCCAAGGCCCTGGACACGGTCCGGTTCGCCGTCGGAACCGACCCCGAGCTCCCCTCGCTGCATGGGGTGTTGCTGGATGGGGAGGGAGACGAACTGCGGCTGGTCGCGACCGACCGCTACCGGCTGGCGGTCGCCACGGCCGCCGTCACCGAGGGCGGGGGAAGCCGCTCCGTCCGGGCGTTGGTGCCGACGCCCCTGGTGGACGCCATGCGCGCACTGCTCGCCGAAGACGCGCGGGCCACCCTCACGCTGGCCCAGGACGATGTGTCACTGAACGTAGGCGGACGGCTGGCCTCGGGAGCCACCCTTGAGCACGAGTATCCGGACTACCGCCGGCTGATCAGGCTCCCCGCCGGGCGCCGATGCCAGGTGCACGCCCCCTCGCTCAGCGCCGCGATCGCCTCGGGCCGGGTGCGGGAGGAGCCCGGCGACCAGGACGGCGCCCGCACCGCGGTCACCGTGCTCGATATCGCCGACGACGGCGTGGTCCGCGTCGCGGACGAGGCCACGGGGGGACGGATCGCCGTCAACCGGGAGTTCCTCACCGAGGCGCTGGCCGCCGCCGGGCGCGAGCAGCTGGTGCTGGAGGTGTCGGGCGCCACCGCGCCCCTGGTCGTCCGCCTCCCGAGCGGCGACGACCACTTCTCGCTGCTGATGCCGGTGCGGCTGTCCGAGACCGTCTGAGAGGTGGTCTAGGCCCAAAGCACCAGGCACCGTGCCCGTCGGACGGAGGCGACGGGGGGCGGGCGTGCGGTGGGATGGGGGGATGACTCCGTCCCGCGTCCCGAGCGAGCCCGCCGTCCTGGCCCGACTGGCCCGGGACCGCAACGTCTGGCTCTGCACCACCCGCCCCGACGGCTCGCCCCATGTCACCCCCGTGTGGTTCGTGCTCCTCGGGCAGACCTGGTGGATCGGCGTGGACGGGAGCTCCGTCAAGGCGCGGAACATCGCGCACGCGCCGACGGTCTCCCTCGCGTTGGAGGACGGCCGTCACCCCGTGGTCGCGGAGGGGGAGGCCCGGCCGCACCGCGCCCCCTTCGCGGCCGAGGTCGTCGACGCCTTCGCCGCCAAGTACGACTGGGACGTCACCGTGCCGCACCGGCCAGGGGGCGCCCGGCTGCTGATCGAAGTGCCCGTGCGCCGCTGGCTGTTCGCCGGCTCGGCGGACTGACTGCGGCCTACGGCTGGGCCACGGCGCCGCGCAGCGCCGTCGCCAGCCGGGCGGTCAGCTCCTCGTCGGCGGGCAGCAGCGGCGGGCGCACCGGGCCGCCCGGCAGGCCGGCGGCGCGGAACAGCGCCTTGACGGTCACCGTGCCCGGTGCGTGCACGGTGAGCGCCGACACCAGGGGCAGCAGCGCGCGATGGCGTCGCGCGGCCGTCTCCCGCTCGCCGGCGGCGAAGGCGTCGATCACCGCCCGCACCTGCGCGCCCACCACGTTGGCCGCCGTGCTGACCACACCGCTGGCGCCGATGGCCAGCAGCGGCAGGTTCAGCTCGTCGCTGCCCGCGTAGTAGGCCAGCTCGGTGTCGGCGAGCACCGTGCCGGCCTTCAGCAGGTCGAACGAGCAGTCCTTGACCGCGACGATCTTCGGGTGTTCGGCGAGCCGGCGCAGCGAGTCGGCCGTCAGCGCGGTGCCCTCGCCGGTGCGGGCCGGGATGTCGTAGAGCATCACCGGCAGTTCGGTGGCGTCGGCGACGGTCAGCAGATGCTGGACGATCGCCTCCTGGGTGGGCCGGGAGTAGTAGGGCGTCACCACCAACAGGCCGTCAGCGCCGGCGGCTTGGGCGGCCCGCGCCAGCTCGACGGAATGCCGGGTGTCGGCCGTGCCGACGCCGGCGACCACCTTCGCCCGGCCGCCGACCGCGCTGGTCACCGCCCTGGTCAGGGCCGTCTTCTCGGCGTCGCTCGTGGTCGGCGACTCACCCGTGGTGCCGTTGATCACCAGGGCGTCGCAGCCGCCCCTGGCCACCAGATGGTCGGCCAGCCGCTCGGCCCCGGCCGGGTCGAGGGCGCCGTCCTCGGTAAAGGGTGTGATCATCGCAGCCGCGCAGCGGCCAAAGGGTCCCAGTCGCATGGCACGGAGTCTGGGCCCCTTCGGCCTTCCAGGTCCACTTAGAAGTGCTGCGCCCGATCGTTCAGCGGTACTACGGGGCCATCAGGGACGGAAGCGCAGCACTTGCGGATCGTGGTCGCTGGCCTGGTCCGCGAACTCGGCGTTGACATGGACGATGTCCAGCTCGGGGCGGCGGACGGTGGGGGAGACCAGCGTCTGGTCGAGCACCTGGGAGTTGCCCTCGTAGACATAGGTGTAGCGCTCCGAGGGCGGCAGTGTGCCCAGCGCGTTCACCAACAGTCCGTCGGCGGTCAGCTCGCGCGTCACGGCCGAGAACTCGAAGTCGTTGAGATCGCCCAACACCACGACGTTCGCCGGCCGTCGGGCATCGGCCGCGTCGATCTCCCGGACGAACTCCCGCACCGCCCTCGCCTGCGCGAGTCGCTGGGTCTCCGAACCACGGTTCGGCGGCTGGAAGCGGCCGTGCAGGGGCTGGTCGCCCCCCTTGGAGGCGAAGTGGTTGGCGATCACCAGCACCGTCTCGCCCCGGAACCTGAACTCGCCGGCCAGCGGTTTGCGGCTGTCCGTCCAGGCCGCGTCCGCCGGCGCGATCCGCCCGGGGGAGTGGCTCAGCGTGGCCACCCCGCCCCTGGTCACCACCTCCGTCGCGGTGGTGGCGTCGCCGCCCGGCCGGTCCACGAAGGACACCCGCTCCGGGTTGAACAGCAGCACCGCGCGGATGTTGCCGCCCGGCTGCCCGCCGTCCTCCCCGTCCGCCGGGTCCACGCCCCGCCAGGCGTAGCGCGGACCGCCCGCGGCGACGATCGCTTCCGTGAACAGCCGCAACGTCTCCGTGGCGGTCACGGTGCCGTCGTCGGCCGGCCCGCTGTCGTCCTGGATCTCCTCGACGGCCAGGATGTCGGGCGAGGCCAGGTTGGTCACCACGGCCTCGGCCAGTCGCTCGAACTTCTCCGCGGGATCGCCCGGGTTGAGGTTCTCCACGTTGTAGGCGGCGATCGCCAACTCGCCGCGCCGCTGCGGCCTGGTGCGCTCCGGCGTGAGCCCGCCGTCGGCCACGGTGCCCAACTCCCGGGCGGCGAGGGTGTATCCGCCGAACTCGTCGTAGTCCAGGGGGCCGACCGTCTCGCCCGCCAGCAGGTCGCCCACGTTCGCTTCGGGGAACGGCCGTTCGGCGAAGGGGATAAGCGACTCCACCTTGAGCCGCCCCGGGTTCGACGCCGCGTAGGAGGCGTAGCGGGTGCCGCCGCGCGGCGTGGGATGGTCACCGGGGCGCAGCGTCACCCACAGCTCGCCGTACTCCGTGCTCGGGCCGACCACCGGTGCGTCCAGGAGACGCACCACCATGCCCTCCCACGCCTCAAAGGCGTCCAGCGCGTAGACATCAGGGGCCAGTCGCAGTCCCTCGATGCTGCCGTCCGCCGCCGGATCGCCCTCGGGGGCATAGCGTTCGGGGATCGCCGAGGCGTCCAACTCCACCGGCGGCGGCAGCGCGTTCCCCGACGAGACCACCGTCACCTCGGGCCCGGTGAGCTGGGTCACCGACTGGCCGCCCCGCTCCGCACCGCCGGGGTAGTACTCGTCCACGGTGCCGGAGACCAGCACCTCGTCGCCCACCGCGACCGACGGCGCGTCGCCCGTGTAGACGAAGATCCCCTCGCTGGTGGCCGGATCCCCGTCCTCGTCCGGTTCCTGAACCCAGAAGCCACGCGAACCGAAGGCGCGCACCCCGGTCACCACCCCGGGGACGTCCTCGACCGACTGCCCCAGCAGCGGCGAGATCCTGGTGTCGCCCTGGATGTGGTGCACCCGCACCGTCTCCCGCTCGGCCGCCGAGGTCGGCTGCGCCAGCAGCGGCACACAGAGCCCGCCGGCCGCCAGGCCGACCAACACGGCCGCGCCACGCGGCCGTTGGGTTCTCGACTGGGTGCGGGCGGCTGGTTCGGTCGATCTCACGGGATCCTCCGGGTGGGGGAGACGGCAGTGGGGGAGGCCCACGCTACGCGGGTAAAGCCGTGCCCGGCAGGTGCGTTGCCACGCGTCAACCAGTTGTTAACCGGAGGCCGCGCGTCCCGCTTCCGCGTCGACATCGGTGAGTCCCGCCGCCCGGAGCGGGAGCGCGCCCCCGCCCGTACGCGCGACGTCCAGGTGAAGCGTGACGGAACCGACACGGAGGCGGGACGTTCGGTGGACAATCCCGTCTACGCTGGGGGCTCGCCCGATCACCCCAACCGCCGGCGGGGTCACCCCCTGCCCGAGGAGTTCGCCGTCATGTCGCTCGACCCCGGGGACGACCGTCCCGCCATGCCGCCCGTACGGCTGCCGTCCGAGGCCGAGTTGGCCAGGGAGGCGCTCGCCGCTCCACTGCTCTCCCGAGCCGTATGGCTGGCCAGGTGGGTCGGCGAGGGGACGCCGGTGGGCGCCGGTGGCGAGTTGCTCGCCCCCGGGCTCAGCGAGGCCGTTCACGAACTGGGCCTCACCGGTGCGCCCGAGGGGGAGGCTGAGGTGGTCGAGGCATGGAACTTCGCCGTGGACACCGGGCTGGTCACCATCACCGAGGCCGGCGACCTCCCGGAGACCCAGACCGGCCAGGCCAGGGCCTTCGCCGAACACGAGGACCACCCCGCCGTCGGCGTCGCCACCGCGGACGAGGAGCTGGCCCAGCTCCTCGACGGCGCGCCCGAGGACATCCTGGACCTGTGGGCCGACGGCCTGGACGCGGTGCTCTCCGACGTCGCCACCCCGTCCTTCGAGGACCTGCTCGGCGAAGTCGAGGGGCTGGAGGGGCTGTTCGGCGCGGACGGTCAACTCGACCCGGACGCCATCGACCTGGACGCCCTCGACTGGGACCCGGAGGCCGAGGTCGGCCTGCTGGACAGCGTGTTGGGCCACCTCTACGTCTTCGGCGTCACCGACGAGGACGGTCAGGCGGCCTCCCTGCTGCCGCTGCCCATGATCGCCGCCGCCACGCTCCTCCCCGACGAGATGGAGGAGTTGACCGACGAGGCGTTCCAGGACGTGTCGGCCCTGGTGGTGCGGTTGGACGAGCAGTTCCGGGTGCTGGCGGACACCGGGCTGATCGAGTACCACCCGATGGACGACACCGTGATCGGCGACGACGACGACGATGACGGCGGCGACGGCGATGGCGAGGGCGTCGGGGGGTTCCAGGACATCGGCGACGAGGACGTGGACGACCTGAGCCGGTACGGCCAGGTGCGGCTGACCACGCTCGGCCTCTACGGCGTGCGCCGGCGGATGCTGGAGGTCGGTCTCGACGTCCCGCTGGTCGGGGAGTTGGCCGACGCGCCGGCCGGGGCGCTCCTCGACGCGCTCACCGAACGTCCCGCGTCCGCCGCGACCGAGGAGGCGGAACGCTGGCTCGTCGGCCGTGACCCGGTGGCCGCGGCCGAGGAGCTGCTGGCCGCGGCGCGCGGCGCCGACCCGGCCGGCCCCGGGCGGCGGCTGGGCTGCCAGCTGACGCTCGCGCTGCTCGACCCCAGCGCCGAGCCGGCGCTGCGCGCGGTGCTGGAGGACGACGAACTCGGCGGCCTGGCCCGCGTCTGGCTGGCCGAGCGCGGCGCCACGGATGTGCCGCCGCCGTCGGAGGAGCTGGTCTTCTGGCTGACCATCGACACCCTGGCCGCGCAGCTGGGCAGCGGAGCCGAGGAGGAGAACCTGCCCGAGCTGCGTGATCTGGTGACCGGCCTGGTGGATCAGCACGGCGAGTTCTTCGACCGGGCCTGGCGCACCGACCACCCGGCCACGGCCGATGTCCTGGAGGCCGTGGGCCGGATGCACCCGGACCGCCTGCTCGCCAAGCAGGCGCGCAAGGCCGCGTTCAAGGCCCGCTCCCGAGGCTGAGCCTCGCCGCGCCCGGCCTGGGGGGCGCCGTTCGGGTCCTCGTGGATCAGCGGCCGGCGCCGTCCTCAAGCGCGGCCGTCACCAGGGCCTCCGCCGCGCTGAGCGTCGCCTGGGCGGCGTCGTCCGCGTCCGCGATCGCGGTGGCCACGATGGCGCCCTCGTGCAGGCTCAGCAGTTGCACGGCCAGGGTGCCGGCGGGCGTCGGCTTCACGCCGGCCTCGTTCAGCCGATCGTGGAAGAACGCTCGTAGCCACTTCTTCTCATCGGTGATCACCTTCCGCCCTGGATGATCAGTATCCGGAAGTTCGGCGAAGGCATTCACAAAGCTGCACCCTCGATCCGATTCGGTCAGCCACTCGGGCAGCACCGCGAACGGGACCAGCACCCGGCGGACGGCGTCCTCCCCCTCCGCCGTCAGCCGGGCGTCGATGAGATCACGCCAGCGGCGATCCCTGGTCTCCAGGTAGGTCGTCAGCAGGTTGTCCTTGGAGCCGAACCGGTTGTAGAGCGTGCGCTTGGTGACCCCCGACTCGGCCGCGATGGTGTCGACCCCCACGGCGTGGATTCCGCGCCGGTAGAACAGCTCCGACGCGACGTCGAGAATGCGCTGGGCGCCCGGCGTGAGACTCGTGTCGTCGGTACCCGATGAATCACCCGATGAGTCCCTGGGCATGGCGCGTATCCCCCTTGCGTTTACAGATCTGTGTACTACGCTTCCAGGTAGCTTTACAGATCAGTATACGAGGAGGCTGAGATGAGGCGAATCTCCCTGCCCTTTGGCAAGTTCATCAGAGAGTTCTCCCGTGGTGTGCACACCGGTCACGCCATCCGGCACGGCGTCCTGGGCGCCGCCGGAGGCCGGCTGACGCGCACCCCCGAGGCACCGCCCGCCGTCGCCGAAGCGACGCGGGGCGAGACCGCCGACGCGGCTCTCGGCGTCTGAGTGGGCGCACGACCACTTGTTCCGCGTAGCGACAACGGGGTCACCCCAGGTCCGCCGGGGTGACCCCTTCTCGCGGCCGGTTCGGAACGTTCCACCGCGCCCGAGCACGCACCAGTCGCTGAGCGCCCTCCACGCGGCCTGCGGCGCTTCCGCTCCCCGCCCACGGAACCGGCGTCGGGCAGGGGGCGTCGGAAACCACAGTGCGCGAAGGGGAAGTTGGGGGGAGACATGGCGAGACGCGGACGGCGGCCGGTGCCGTGGGTGATCGCGGGCGCGGCCCTGCTGGCGTCGCTGGCCATGGTGTTGGTGGTGCTGCTGGGAGGCGACGAGGGGCCCACCGAGGTGTGGCGGGCGGAGAGCGGGGGGAACGGCGGCGAGCTGGATCTGGCGCTGTGGGCCCACGACGGCGTGGTCACCCGCGTCGGCCCCACGGCCGCCGAGGACGTCACGGGGTACGACGCGGCCGACGGCACCGTCCTCTGGGAGACGCCGGCGCCGGTGGGGACGTACGGCCCCTGCGCGGCCAGCGAGCACACCAACGCCGAGGGCGTCGGCGCGGTCCTCCACCACTCCGGCGAGGCGGAGGGCTGCACGGTGGTGACGGTGATCGACACACACGACGGGGAGGTGCTGTGGTCGCGCGACCTCAGCGGTCTCGGCCCCTCGCCAGTGGACGACACCGTCACGGCGACGGTGGGCGAGGCCACGCTCACCGTCAACCTCTCGCCCGCGAACGCCGCCGCGTCCTTCCAGCGCTTCGACCTCGCCAGCGGCGAACCCCTGCCCGCGCTCGCGCCCGTGGCCGACGGCGACTGCGACCACGGCTGGACCCCGTTGAGCATCGACCACGCCGACGAGCGCGTCGTCACCCTGGCCACCTGCGAGGGGCCGTCGGGCGAACCGCTGACCCCGCCGCGCTTCGCGAACCACGTGCACGACACGGCGACGGGCGAGCATCTGTGGAGCCGCGACATGGCGGATGCCAACGAGGCCATCGCCGATGTCAGGTACGGCGAGCCCGGGGCCCCGCTGATCGTCGTCGAGAGCGGGCACCTGGTGGCGTACACCGAGACAGGGGAAGCCCTGTGGCGGCTGGCCACGGACGGACAGGGGCTCAGCGAGCGGGCCGTGGCGGACGGTGTGCTGATCGCCGAGCAACTGGACGACACCTCGGAGCCGGTGGTCTTCGAGGGGTACGCCGTGGACAGCGGCGAGCGGATGTGGCGTGGCGAGTTCCCACCCCTGACGAGTTTCCTCGGCGCGGACGACGCGGACGGCGTCGCGTTGCTGGGCTCGTACCACTACCAGCGGGGAGAGGGCGGGCAGTTGACGCTGACCTGGCTCGACCTGGCGGACGGCACGGGCAGCGACATCGGGACGGTGCCCTTCCCGCTGGAGCGCGGCCTGATCGCGTCCAGCGCCGCCATCGACGCCGACCGGCTCTACCTCGGCGGGCCACTGGAGCCGGAGGTCCGGCTCCGGGCGTTCGCGCGCTAGGGGCGGGTGGCCAGGCCGGCGTCGCCGTGGCCGTGTCGCGGGGACGGGCGGGCCACTCCGTCGGCGGTCGGGGCGTTGGCGGCTCCCGGCGCCACTAGGCTGCCGCCATGGTCCTACGCGTTACGGCTGACGCGGCCGGTGGCCGATGAGCGACAGGCGGAACCCCGATCCCCCGCCGGCTGGTGCCGACCCGGTGCCGGAGGTCGCCCCCGTGCCGGAGCGCTTCCCGGCGGACGAGGACGTGGTGCGTCGGCTGGTGGCGACGCAGTTCCCCCGGTGGGACGGGCTGCCGATCCGGCGGGTGGCGAACGAGGGGTGGGACAACCGGACGTTCCACCTCGGCGACGCCATGTCGGTCCGCCTGCCGAGCGCCGCGCCCTACGCCCTGGCGGTGGAGAAGGAACATCGTTGGCTGCCCGTGTTCGCGCCACGCCTGCCGGTGCCCGTCCCCGTGCCGCTGGCGAAGGGGGCGCCGGGGGAGGGATACCCCCATGTGTGGTCCGTCTACCGGTGGTTGGACGGCGAGCCGGCGCGCGCGGAGACGATCGCCGACCTCACCTCGTTCGCCGTTGACCTCGCCGCGTTTCTTTGCGCGTTGCGGGGCATCGACGCCTCGGCCGGGCCGCCCCCCGGGCAGCACAACTGGTTCAGGGGCGGGCCGTTGCACACCTACGACGGTGAGACCCGCCGGGCCATCGACACGCTGGCCGGTCGTGTGGACACCGAGGTCCTGCGCGGCATCTGGGCGGCGGCGCTGCGGGCCGAGTGGGACGGGCGGCCGACGTGGTTCCACGGCGATGTGGCCGCCGACAACCTCCTGGTGCGGAACGGGGCGCTTGCCGGAGTGATCGACTTCGGGACGTGCGGTGTCGGCGATCCGGCCTGCGATCTGTCGATCGCCTGGACGCTGCTGCCGGCGGAGAGCCGCGCGGCCTTCCGCCGGCGTCTCGACGTCGACGCCGGGAGCTGGGCGCGGGGGCGGGGCTGGGCGCTGTGGAAGGCCCTGGTCACCTGGGCGGGTTCGGCGACGGCCGGCCGGGACGGCGGGGGAACGGGGGACGGCGAGGGGGCGGGGGACGGCGGGTCAGGCGACGTCGTCCGGGCGCGGGAGGCGAGGCGGATCGTCGACGAGATCGTCGCCGACCGCGGGCGTGACCGCCACTGAGGCGGGTTCGGAAAGATCCCTCCGCATCTCTGTCGCCAAGCCCCCGACTCCTTTTCTCCCCGCTCGCGGTTCTCTCGCGGTTTTCGCCCAACTTTTCTCCGGGTTGGGCTTCCCCAGGCTACCCCCAAGCTGTTACTCTCGGTTACGAGTGGTGACTCGAAGAGGCTCTGTGGGGGGCGTGATGGTCGAGTTGGGATCGATGGCGGTGGCCGCCATGGTGTGGATGTTCCGCAGTGCCGGTGGTCGGTCCGGGTTCGCCCCGGATCCCGCGTTGGACGCGGCCGTGGAGCGCCTGCGGGCCACGGTCCGGGGGCAGTTGAGGTCGGATCCGGCGCTGGCCCGCCTGGAGAAGGAGGCGGTCGACGGGGCCCGGGCGCCGAGCGAGCACACGCGGCGGCGCGTGGTGGGCGCCCTGGAGGAGGCGGGTGGGCGAGACGCCGTTTTCGCGGCGGAGCTGCGGCGCGTGGTGCTGGAAGTCCAGGAGGTGGCGGCGCTCGGTGTGTCAACGGCGCCGGAGGGGATAGCGGTTGGTCGCCATCGCGACCTCGCGGCCGGCGACGGCTCCGTCGGCACGGGATCGCGACCGGCCCGGTCCGGCGGCTGAGCCGGCAGGCCCGCGAGCCGCACCGCCGGGGCGTGGCCGCTCCATCCGCGCCCCGCCGGACGCCGGAGCCTGAGCGCGACAGGCGCACTGCCGAGTCCCTTGCACACGGGAGGCCGAGGCGGTGCCACCACGGCTGCTCGGCGAACTCGGCCGGTCGAGCCCTCCAGCCCCGGGCACCGTGGCTGTCGAACGGCGGTCGGCGCCACGGCGCCCAAGGGGCAACGCGAGGCTGGCGACCACCCGCCAACCTGCCGCGCCTCGGGCCATGGCTGAACACCGCCCGCCCCGGCCGCCGTCAGGCGCCGAGCCCTCCCGCCCCGGCGCCAGCCCGTCCTTCGCCAGCCTGGGCGTCGGTCGGCTCCGGTCCGCCGCATGGCCGGTCCGCAGTCCAGCGACGGTTCGTTGCCGAGTCGAGTCGTGGGTTGGCTTTGGGTCGGTCTGTGCTGGTTGTTGGTGTAGTCGGTCTTCGGTCCGGTGTCGTTCGGGCGCCGGTTCGTTGCCGGGTCGGGCCGTCGGTCGGCTTTGGTTCGGTCAACGCCCCTCGGCGTCTGGGGTGTTGACCCGGTTCGGGCGCGGGCGCGCGGGCCCGCGCGCCCGCCCCCGGCTGGTTGTCCTGGCCCGCCCCCGGCCGGCTGTCCCGGCACTGTCGCCAAGGCCGGCCCGCAGTGGGCCACCGTGGGCCGCCGGCCGGCGCGACCCCGAGCCGGAGCGACCCCGAACCGGCCCGACGCCGCGAACCGCCTCGCACCAGCGCCGCGCTGCCCGCCTTATTGACGCGCTCCGGGGGTGACGGCATACTCGCCGCCAGTCAGCAAGCGCTTACCCAGTCGAGCCCAAGGCTTCGTCGGCATGGCGCCCGCGATGCCCCGACTCTCCCTCGCGGCCCGCGTGTTCGGATGTCCGAACCTCGTGTGCCGTGTTCCTGAGTCAGCGAGTCACCGCACCACCATCGAATCACCGAGATACAGGTCCCAGGACGAGGACGGTCTCAGCATGAATCGATTCACGCCCGCCCGGGCGCCATCCGGCTCCCCGGGGTTACCTGGCGTTCCCGGTCGGTGTGGCGGCCTCGGCTCGGGTGGCGAAGTGCTTGATCCCCCACCCCCCACGAGGAGTCATTCGATGGGAACAAGAGCCGCTTCCCTCTTCCGCCGGTCCCGGCGGCGCGAGCCGCTTCCTGGTAACCGACGCAAACTCACCCTGTTCGCCACCACATTGCTCGCGCTGGTGACCGGCGCCGCGACGCTGACCGGTTCGGCACATGCCGACCCCACCCAGGCCGCCGACCCCGGCACGCTGGCCTGCGGTGACGGCAGTTACCAGGCCGAGGCCGTGCGGAACGGGAACACCTGGACGGCCCCCGGATACTCGGGGACGGACATGCTGTCCGCGATGCGGGCGGCCGTGAACAGTCTCGATCCGGGACGCACCAGCAAACAGGCGGTGGTGGTGCGTGGTTCGGGTTCGGTCCCGGGCAACCAGTCGCTGGATCTCCCCAGTCACACGGTGCTGGATGTGTGCGGCAGCATCGATGTGACCGGGTCGGTCGGCGCCAACCACGCCCCGGTGCGGATCAGGAACGCCAACTCCGTCGAGGTGCGCCACTTGCAGGTCACCGGCGCCCCGTACTTCGGTGTCTTCGTTCGGAACGGCACGGACATCGCCCTGGGGCAGATCGACATGCGTCTCTCCGGCGGGCTCGGCATACGGATCGACAACCACGACAACCGCGACGTCCGCACCCGGGATGTTCGCATCGACGACGTCTTCGTCTCCGGCAGCGGCAGCCACGCCGTGGAGACCTACGGTGTGGACGGACTGACCATCGGCACGGTCACCGCCAGGAACACGGGCGAGTCCGGTCTGCTGCTCAACGACACCATCAACGCCACGGTCGACCTGGTGGACGGCGAGGGCACCGGCGCCGGAACCGGCTACGCCGCGTTCCGGATGGCCAACCGCAACGGCCGGGTCAGCGACAGCTACCCCGTCAACATCCGGGTCGGTGAGGTCATCGCCAGGGGTGGCGGGCGCGGGATCTTCTGCGTCTCGGAGAGCGGCGGAGCGGAGATCGGCCGGATCACCATCTCGAACACCGGCAGCAACGCCATCCTGATCGAGAACTGCTACAACGTGAACCTCGCGACCAACGGGGGAACCGTGCAGGGCCCCGGCGACATCCGCGTCGCGGCCCGCACGGAGTTCGCCAACACCCGCGACATCACGTTCCAGAACCTCACGATCACCAACTCGGCACTCAACGAGAACCCCTGTGGCACCAACATCACCTACCGCAACCTGACGTTCAACAACTCGCCTCGCAACACCTGTAGTTGAGCCAGCGCGGCGGGCCGCCGGCCCGCTGTTCGGCCCCGTCGAGCGGGCGTCTCACCCGAGGCGCCCGCTCCGACGCCTGCCCTCTCCCGGCCCGCCGCGAGGCCCCGGGGGCACCCCCGCCGGGGCCAGTTTTGTCAGAAGTGTTGACGCCGGCCCGGCGCGGTCCTAATTTCATCGGGCCGCACGTCGTACGCCATATGTCATATACGAGATGCCATATGCGAGCACTGAGACCCGAGAACTGAGGGCCATCCCGCATGAACGCACCCCTGTCCGGCGCCGCCCCGGTGCCCATCCCCTCCCGGACGCAGTTCGTCCTGGAGCATCTGACGCACGCCATCCTCACCGGAGGGCTGGCGCCCGGGACGGCTCTGGTGGAGACCGAACTCGCGGCGCAGTTCGGGGTCTCCAAGACCCCGGTGCGGGAGGCGCTCAAGACCCTGGCGGGTCGAGGTCTTGTGGTGATGAGCGAGTACAAGGGGGCCGCCGTCCGCACCGTGGACGCGGACATGGCCCGGGCGATCTACGACGTCAGGTTGCTGCTGGAGCCGGAGGCCATGCGCCGGACGGTGGACCGGGCCGCGGCGCTGGCCGCCGCGCACGCCGCGCTGACCCGCGCAGACTCGGCCGTGGACAGCGCCGAGCGTTCCCTGGCCAACCGGGACTTCCATCGCGCGCTCTATCTGCCCTGCGGCAATCCGCTGCTGGTGCGGATGTTGGACGATCTGCGCGACCAGGCCGCGCTGGTCTCCTCGTTCGTCTGGCAGACCGTCCCGACCTGGGAGCGGGAGGCGGAGGAGCATCGCGCGATTCTGGCCGCCGCCGAGGACGGTGACGCCGACCTGGCGGGCGAGTTGCTGGGCGGGCATATCAGAGGCTTCGTCAACCGCGCGTTCCCGCGCCAGCCGGATGCCGAAGCCCTGGACGGCGCCCCGCCCGCTGAGGCGGGCGGCGCGCCCCCGGCGGCAAGGCGGGCGCGCGCCGCGCGGCCCGCGCGGGTCACCGACGCGGACGGTGTCGAGGTGGGTTCGGCGGAAGGAGAGGGGCGGTCATGAGCGATTTCGCTCGACAACGCGAGGCGTTGGCGGATGTGGTGGCGATTCCCGTCACCCCGTTTACCGAGAACGACCGGTTCGATCAGGAGAGTTATCGCGTGCTGCTGCGGCGTCTTCTGACGTCCGGCGTGCAAGCGCTTACCCCCAACGGCAACACCAGTGAGTTCTACTCGCTCACCGCCGAGGAGCGCCAGATCGAGGTCGTGCTGACGGTGGCCGAGGTCGCCGAGGCCGGCAGTGGGGCGCAGATCCTGGTCGGGGTGGGGCAGGACGTGGGCACCGCCGTCTCCGCCTCGTTGGAGGCGCGCGCGGCGGGGGCCCAGATGGTGATGGTGCACCAGCCGGTTCACCCCTATGTCTCCCAGGAGGGTTGGCTGGCCTATCACCGCGCCATCGCGGACGCCGTCCCCGAGGTGGGCGTGGTGCCCTATGTCCGCAACCCGGCCATCGAGGGGGCGACGATCGCCCGGCTCGGCGCCGACTGCCCCAATGTGATCGGGGTGAAGTACGCGGTGCCCGATCCGGTGCGCTTCGCCTCGGTCGCGCGGGACGCGGGGCTGGAACGTTTCGTCTGGGTGGCTGGCCTGGCCGAACTCTCCGCGCCCTCCTACTTCGCCTCGGGCGCCACCGGGTTCACCTCGGGCCTGGTCAATGTGGCGCCCGCGGTCTCCCTCGCCATGCGGGACGCGCTGCGCGCCGGCGACTACCGGGCGGCGATGCGGGTCTGGGAGCTGATCCGGCCCTTCGAGGAACTGCGCGCGCGGGACCAGTCGGCGAACAACGTGACCGTGGTGAAGGAGGCGCTGGCCGCGCTCGACCTCTGCCGTCGCGATGTGCGCCCGCCCAGTTCGGTGTTGGCCCCCGAGGACCGCGCCGATGTCGCGGCGATGGTGGAAGGGTGGGAGCTGCCATGAGCGCCGACGCGGAGCCGACGCGGTCCCCGAACGGACCGGGCGACAGTCAACGACGTTTGACCAGCGAGGAGTTGCGCAGCCACCAGTGGTACGGCACCGACGGGCTCCGCTCGTTCAGCCACCGCGCGCGGACCAGGCAGCTCGGCTATCTGCCCGAGGAGCACCTCGGCAAGCCGGTGATCGCGATCGTGAACACCTGGTCGGATATCAACCCGTGCCACCAACACCTGCGGGAACGGGCCGAAGCCGTGAAACGGGGGGTCTGGCAGGCCGGCGGATTCCCGCTGGAGTTCCCGGTCGCGACCCTCTCGGAGACGTTCCAGAAGCCGACTCCGATGCTCTACCGCAATCTGCTCTCGCTGGAGACCGAGGAACTGCTCCGCTCCTATCCGGTGGATGGCGCGGTGCTGTTGGGCGGCTGCGACAAGACGACTCCGGCGCTGCTGATGGGCGCGGCCAGCGCCGACCTGCCGACGATCTTCGTGCCGGCGGGGCCGATGCTGCGCGGCCACTGGCGTGGCGAGACGCTGGGCTCGGGTACCGACATGTGGAAGTACTGGGACGAGAAGCGGGCCGGGCGGATCGGTGACCAGGAGCTTTCGGAGCTGGAGTGCGGGCTGGCCCGCTCGCCCGGCACCTGTATGACCATGGGCACCGCGTCCACCATGGCCTCGGCGGCGGAGGCGCTCGGCGTGACCATGCCGGGTGCCGCGGCCATCCCGGCGGTGGACTCGGCGCACAGCCGGATGGCCGCCTCGGCGGGCCGGCGGATCGTCGAGCTGGTCTGGACGGACGCCAGGCTCTCCCGTTTCCTCACCGCCGAGGCGTACGAGGACGCGGTGACCACCGTGTTGGCGCTGGGTGGCTCGACCAACGCCGTGATCCATCTGATCGCGATGGCGGGGCGATCCCATGTCCCCCTGAGCCTGGCCGACTTCGACCGGATCGCCCGCCGAGTTCCGGTGCTGGCCGATGTGCGGCCCGGGGGCCGCTTCCTGATGGAGGACTTCTACTACGCCGGCGGGCTGCCCACGCTCCTCGCCCGGCTGGGCGAGGAGCAACTGCACCTGGATCGGCCGACCGTGGCCCATGACTCGCTGCGGGAGCAGCTGGCCGGCGCCGCCACCCATGACGCCGAGGTGATCAGGACCTCGGACAAATCCCTCGCCGACCAGGGCGGGTTGGCGGTGCTGCACGGCAACCTGGCCCCCGACGGCGCGGTGATCAAGCACATCTCCGCCGATCCGAGGCTCCATCGACACACAGGCCCCGCCGTGGTGTTCGACGACTACCGCACCATGCAGGCCACCATCAACGAACCGGCCCTCGGTATCACCAGGGACAGCGTGCTGGTGCTGCGCGGCTCCGGCCCGCTGGGCGGTCCCGGCATGCCGGAGTACGGGATGTTGCCCATCCCCGACTATCTGCTGAAACAGGGCGTCACCGACATGGTGCGCCTCTCCGACGCCAGGATGAGCGGCACCAGCTATGGCG
Organism: Streptomyces profundus; assembly: GCF_020740535.1. NCBI lineage: Bacteria > Bacillati > Actinomycetota > Actinomycetes > Kitasatosporales > Streptomycetaceae > Streptomyces > Streptomyces profundus. The sequence goes on along the minus strand of NZ_CP082362.1, from coordinate 991,581 downwards.
CCTGCGTGCTGCATATCGCGCCCGAATCGCACGTGGGCGGGCCGCTCGCCCTGGTCCAGGACGGCGATCTGATCACCCTCGACGTGTCCACGCGCACGCTGCGTCTTGAGATCGACGACATCGAGCTGGACCGTCGCCGGGCGGCGTGGACCCCGCCGGGGCCTCGCTACGGCCGAGGCTTCGGGGCGCTCTACCAGGACCACATCACCCAGGCCGACACCGGCTGCGACTTCGCCTTCCTCTCCCGGGAGGGAGAGGTCCCCGAGCCCTACGCGGGCTAGCCCGGCGGATCGGGACCCGATCCGCCCCGTCCACAACCGACCCGGGGTTTCGCCACCCCCTCGCGGGAGCGCTTCCACGCGCTTGCCGCCCGTCGAGAACGGAGAAGCGGTCATGGCCGACGCCGTAAGGGAACGGACCCGGCCGCGGCGCCGCCGTGCCGGACGTTCCCCACGTTCGCTGCCCTACCTGCTGCTCGCGCCCGCCGGTCTTCTGATGCTGGGCTTCATCGCCTACCCGATCATCAGCGTCATCTACTACAGCCTTCAGAACTACAACGTCACCAAGCCCTGGCGAAACGGGTTCGCCGGTCTGGACAACTTCCGGGAGATCTTCACCGACGACCCGTTCTTCTGGGACACGCTCATCTTCAGCGCCCGATGGGTGCTGGTGGAGGTCTCGCTCCAGCTGGTCTTCGGTCTGGCACTGGCCCTGATCATCAATCAGACCTTTGTCGGCCGAGGAGTCGCCCGCGCGCTGGTCTTCTCTCCCTGGGCGGTCTCCGGGGTGTTGACCAGCACCATCTGGATTCTTCTCTACAACCCCTCGACCGGGCTGAGCCGCTATCTGGCGGATGCCGGAATCGGGGAGTACGGAACATCGGTCCTGGCCAATCCGGGAACGGCCTTCTGGGGGGCGGTGATCGCCGAACTATGGCGCGGTGTACCGTTCTTCGCCATTCTGATCCTGGCCGATCTCCAGTCGGTCTCCAAGGACCTCTACGAGGCGGCCTCGGTGGACGGGGCGAGCCGGATCCGGCAGTTCTTCCATATCACTCTGCCGCATCTGCGGGACGCCATCGTGCTCTCCACCCTGTTGCGCGCGGTCTGGGAGTTCAACAACGTGGACCTGCTCTACACCCTGACCAACGGGGGGCCAGCGGGATCGACCACGACGCTACCCCTCTATGTGGCCCAGACCGGAATCCACGGTAACGAGTTCGGTTATGCGGCGGCGTTGACCACGGTGGCCTTCGTGATTCTCCTCTTCTGTTCGATCGTCTATCTGCGCCTGAGCAAGTTCGGAGGCGACGACAAGTGACCGCCGCACTCACGGAGTCGAAGGAAGCCTCCGCCCCGCCCGCGTCCCCGCCGGTCTCCAGGCGCAGGAGGCGCAGGTCCCTGGACGAGCCGCCGCGTTGGCAGATCTATGTCCCGCTCGGGGTCTACCTGCTGTTCACGCTGATCCCGTTCTACTGGATGGTGCTGTTCGCGCTGCGCGAGCCGGGCTCGGACTCGCTGGTGCCCTGGCCCATCACCGGGGAACACTTCGCCAAGGTGTGGAACGAGCGCGGGTTCGACACCTACTTCATCAACAGCATGTACGTCGGTATCGCCTCGATGCTGATGACCCTGCTGGTGGCCCTCTCCGGCGGCTATGCGCTGGCCAGGTTCAAGTTCCGGATGCGGATGCCGTTCATGTTGGCGCTGCTCTGCTCGCAGTTCATCCCGGGCGCGCTCATGCTGGTGCCGCTCTTCGAGATCTTCCGCGAACTACAGCTGTTGAACTCCCTGTGGAGCGTGATCCTCGCCGAGACGGTGTTCCAGCTGCCGCTTTCGATGATTCTGATCAGTGGCTTCATCCGCAATGTGCCGCCCTCCCTTGAGGAAGCCGCCTGGGTGGATGGATGCAGCCGCCTTCGGGCCTTTCTCGCCGTGGTGTTGCCGCTGCTGCGTCCCGGGTTGATCGCGGTGGGTTCCTTCGCCTTCGTGCACAGCTGGAACCATTTCCTGTTCGCGCTGATGTTCCTCAACTCGCAGGACAAGCAGACGATTCCGGTGGGGCTCAACTCCCTGCTCGGCTCGGACAGCGTCGATCTGGGCGCGCTGGCCGCCGGCGGTGTGGTGGCCGCGGTGCCGGTGGTGATCGTGTTCGCCTTTATCCAGCGCTGGTTGATCACCGGCTTCAGCGCGGGGGCGGTCAAGGGATGAGCGGCCCCGTCACGCTGGTGCTGGCCGGTGCCCGAGGGCACGGTCACTGGCACCTGTCCAACATCCGGCGGTTGACCGCCGCGGGACTGGTCCGGCTGGTCGGCGTCTGTGAGTTGACGCCGCTGGCACCGGAGGAACTCGAAGGTCTCGGCAGCCCGGAGCAGTCCGACGACCTGGCCGCGCTGCTGGATCGCACGGGTGCCGAGGTCGCGATCGTCTGCACCCCCATCCACACGCACGCCGAACTGGGCCTGATCGCCGCCGCGCGGGGCGTGCACCTGCTGCTGGAGAAGCCGCCCACCCCCTCGCTCGACGCCTTCCACCAGCTGCGGCGGGGCCTGGAGGAGGCCGGCACCGCCTGTCAGATCGGCTTCCAGTCGCTGGGCTCCGGCGCGATCGAACACATCAGGGGCCTGATCGCGGAGGGAGCGATCGGTCGGGTCACCGGCCTTGGCGCGGTCGGCGCCTGGGTGCGCGAGGAGGCGTACTGGCGGCGCGCGCCCTGGGGCGGACTGCGCCGTCTCGACGGTCGGGACGTCGTGGACGGGGTGCTCACCAATCCCCTCGCCCACGCCGTGGCCACCGCGCTGCGGATCGCCGACGCCGACCGGGCCGACGATCTGGCCGGGATCGAGCTTGAGCTGTTCCGGATCAACGACATCGCGGCGGACGACACCTCCTGCGCCCGGCTCCGCACCACCGCCGGCGGTCAGATCGTCACGGCGGTGACGCTCTGCGCCGAACGGCCGGGGGAGCCCTCCGTGGTGGTGCACGGGGAGGAGGGCCGGATCACCTTCTGGTACAAGGCCGACCGGGTGCTGCTGGAACGGCGCGGCCGGCCGCCGGTGACCACCGAGCACCCCCGTACCGACCTGCTGGCCAACCTGGTCGCCCATCTGCGGGAGGGCGTACCGCTGTTGGTGCCGCCCGAGCGGACCGGCGGCTTCATGCGGCTGGTCGAGGCGGTCCGCACCGCCCCCGACCCCGTGCGGTTGGCGCCGGAGCACTGGCGGGTGGAACGGGGCGAACACGGGCCGCGCCGGGTGCTGCCCGGCATCGACCAGCTGACCGCTGACGGCGCCGACCGGCTGGCGCTCTACTCCGAGCTGGGCGCCCCCTGGGCGGTCCCGGGGACACATAACGACTCGTAGCGAAACCGACAACCACACGTAACGACTCACAACGATCCGTGACACATCGCAGTACAGGGAGAAGTCGTATGAGAGCAAAGTGGACCCGTGGCGCCACCGTCGTCGCCACCGGGCTGGTCCTCGCCGTCACCGCCACCGCCTGTGGCGACTCCGGCGACGACGGCGGTGCCGAGGGTGAGGGTGCCGGAAAGATCGTCTTCTGGGACAACAACGGCGGGGCCCGCACCGACATCTGGAACGAGATCATCGACGCGTTCGAGGATGAACACCCCGATATCGAGGTGGAGTACGTCGGGGTGCCGATCGCCGACGTGCAGGCCAAGTACGACGCGGCGATCCAGGGCGGCAGCGGCCTGCCCGACGTGGGCGGCGTCTCGACCTCCTACCTCGCCAACCTCGTCGCCCAGGGCGCGCTCGACCCGCTGGACGAGCGGCTCGCGGAGAGCGGCCTCGCCGACGAGCTGGCGCCCAACATGCTGGAGAGCGTGCGCTCCACCGTGGGCGGGGGCGACGAGCTGTTCTCCGTGCCGACCTCGGCCAACCAGGGGGTGCTCTGGTACCGCACCGACCTCTTCGACGAGGCCGGCCTGGAACCGCCCACCACCTGGGACAACTTCTTCACCGCCGCCGAGACGCTGACCGACCGCGGCAACAACGCGTTCGGCTTCACCCTCAGGGGCGGTGAGGGCTCCATCGCCCACGCCCTGGACATGATGTACGCGCAGTCCGGCATCGACAGCTTCTGGGACGGCGACCAGACCACGGTCAACGACCCGGCGAACGTCGAGGCGTTGGAGCGGTATGCCGCGCTCTACGGCGTGGCCACCCCGGAGGCCGACCTCAACAGCGACTTCACCAACATGGTCGCCACCTTCACCGGCGGCTCGGTCGGCATGCTCCAGCACAACCTCGGCTCCTACGGGGACCACACGGCCGCCTTCGGCGAAGGCGTGGTGGACGGGCTGCCGATGCCGGCCGACGCCGAGGGCGGCAACCACACCTTCGTCTCCAACCCGGTGGACGGCCTCGGCCTCTTCCGCTCCAGCGACAACAAGGCCGCCGCCTGGGCGTTCATCGAGTTCGCCGCCTCGCACGCCATGAACAGCCGCTGGAACGAGTCGGCCGGCCAGATACCGGCCAACACCGAGGTGATGAACGATCCGTGGATCGCCCAGGCGCCGCCCACCCAGGCCGCCGTCGAGGCGCTCTACGACGAGAACACCACCATCGTCCAGCTGCCCTACTACCTGCCCGACTGGAACGACATCACCAAAGCCGGCACCGAGCCGAACTTCCAGCGGCTGCTGCTGGGCGAGATGACGGCCCAGGAGTTCGCCGACGACCTGGCGGAGCAGCTCAACGAGGCCCAGGCGGAGTGGCTGGAGCAGCGCTGACCGGCCCGGGGGCCGGCCTCGGCGGGACGACGCCCGGCCGGCCCCTCGCTCCATCCGATTTCCCCATCCTTCCTTCCCCCTCTCCCGGGAGTCGCCATGTCCAAAGAGAGAACCTCTCACCGCAGATCCGACACCAGATCCGACAGCGGACCAGCCGGTAGGTCCCGGCTGCTGCCGGTGGCAGCGACGGTCGGTTGCGCCGCACTCGCGCTGGTCGCCCTGCCGCCGCACGCCTCCGCCGAGGAGGCGTCGTTCGACGAGCTGACGTCCGACGCCGCCTCCACCGCCTCGTTCGGGTCCTGGCCGGGCTCCGGGCACCGCCTGGAGCAGGGCGTGCTGCCGGCACGCGACGGCTGGGGCTCGGCGGAGGGCGGGGTCACCGGCGGATCCGGTGCGCCGCGCGAGCGGGTCTTCACCGTCACCGACCGCGGTGAGCTGGCCGACGCCCTCGCCGCCCCGGGCGACGGGCCCCGGATCATCCGTGTCCAGGGCGCCATCGATGCCAACACCGACGCCGACGGCAACGCGCTGAGCTGCGAGGACTACGCCACCGACGGCTACAGCCTGGACGCCTACCTGGACGCCTACGACCCCGACACCTGGGGTCGCGACGAGGAGCCAAGCGGGCCGCAGGAGGACGCCCGCCTCGCCTCGGCGGCGGTGCAGAAGGAACAGGTGGTGCTCTCCGTTCCCTCCCACACCACCATCGTGGGGGCGGGGTCCGACGCCCGGCTGCTGGGCGCCACGCTGGACATCAGGGGCGTCGAGAACGTCATCGTCCGCAACCTGACGTTCGAGGACACCTTCGACTGCTTCCCCCAGTGGGACCCCACCGACGGTGAGTTCGGCGAGTGGAACTCGGAGTACGACAGCGCGGTGGTGTACGGCTCCCGCCATGTCTGGGTGGACCACAACACGTTCACCGACGGCCGTCGCCCCGACGCCGACCAGCCGCGTTACTTCGGGCGGCTGTTCCAGCAGCACGACGGCCAGCTCGACATCGTGCGCGGCGCCGATCTGGTGACGGTCAGCTGGAACGTGTTCACCGACCACGACAAGACGATCCTGCTCGGCAACTCCGACGGCGCCGCCGCCGACGACCGGGGCAAGCTGCGCACCACCTTCCACCACAACCTCTTCCACAACGTCAACGAGCGTGCGCCGCGCGTCCGTTACGGGCAGGTGGACGTCTACAACAACCACTACCGGCAGGACGCGGGCGTTCCCTACGGCTACAGCTGGGGCATCGGCATCGAGTCGGCGCTGGTCGCCGAGTACAACGCCTTCACGCTGCCCGCCGAGATCACTCCGGACCGGGCCATATACCAGTGGACCGCGAACACCGGCATGACCGAGCACGGGAACCGGGTCAACGGGCGCTCCGTCGATCTGCTGGGCGCCTTCCAGGCGGCCAACCCGGAGCACACCCTCGGCGACGACGCCGGCTGGCGTCCCGAGTTGCGGCGCGTGGTGCACCACCCGCTGCTGCTGCCCCTGCTGCTTGACATCCACGCCGGAGCCGGCCGACTGTGACGCATGGCAACTGAGACACCCGAGGTGAGCGGCGTCGCGACCGCCGCGTTCGAGCCGTTGCGCGCGGAGTTCGCGGCGGTGCTGGACGCGGATCCAGGGCACGCGGCGCAGCTCGCCGTCCATCTCCACGGCCGACTGGTGGTGGACCTGTGGGGCGGTCCCGATATCCAGGGGGACAGCCTGACGGGTGTCTTCTCCTCGACCAAGGGCATCGCCTTCCTGGTGGCCGCGCTGCTGGTGCGGCGCGGCCAGTTGGATGTGACGCGTGAGGTCCGCTCCTACTGGCCGGAGTTCGCCGCCGAGGGCAAGGGCGGGATCAGCGTGCACGATCTGCTGGCCCACCGCGCCGGTTCGATCGGCACCGAGGACGGCTTCACCCGGGAGGAGCTGGCCGACGACGCGGCGATCGCCGACCGGCTGGCCGGGCACCACCCCTACTGGCACCCGGGCCGAGCCTTCGGCTACCACTCCCTGACGGTCGGCGCGCTGACCGGGGAGATCGTCCGCCGGATCACGGGCCGCTCGCTGCGCGCGCTCTACGACGAGGAGATACGCGGGCCGTTGGGCGTCGACTTCCACCTCGGCCTGCCCGAGGCGGAGGAGCGCAGGCTCCGCACCATCCTCCCGGCCCCGCCCGGCGAGCCAGGGGCGTCCGAGCCGGCCGGTCCCCCGGACGGCATCGCTGGGATCGCCGGCAACCGGCACCGCGGAGACGCACCGACCGTGCTGCACGAGCTGCCCAACTCCCGGCGGTTCCGGGCGGGTGGCCAGTCCTCGGCCGGCGGCGTCGCCTCCGCCCGTGGCCTGTCCCGCCTCTACGCGGCGGCGGTCACCGGCGTCGACGGCGCCGAGCCGCTGCTGGACGAGGCGACGGCGCGGCTGTGCGGGCTGCCCTACTCGGTCGGGCACGATCTGGTGCTCGATATGCGGCGCGCCTACGGCCTGGGCTTCATGGTCGGCTTTCCCCACCTGCCGGCCGGCACCTTCGGCCACGACGGCGCGGGCGGCTCGGTCGCCCTCGCCTCGCCGAGCACGGGGCTCGCCTTCGGCTACACCCGCCGCGTCTTCGCCGGCGGCTCGGCCCCCGAAGCGGATCGGCTGGCCGCCGTGGCCCACGCCTGCGCCCTGCGGGCGGGCTGAGCCGGACGCCGCGCCGCGCCCCGGCCATCGATGCGCACGGCCACCCACCCGGGGCGAGCGCCCCGGCCCCCGGGCGGGCCGTCTGCGCTTGGCCGTTCCCTGCCCGGTCGTCCTGGCTGAGTGGCGGCCCACCGCACGGGCGCGGGGCGGGTCCCCACCCCGGTACCCCACCCGCGCGGCGGCCCCGGGCCGGGGGTGTTCCCCTCGCTCTGTGGCCTCCGCCGGGCGGTAGCCCGCCCGGGCGGGTGGCGGTGCGGGTCGGAGGTCAGGCCCTTGGGTGGTGCCTTGGCCGTCCGGCCCGCCGGATCGGGGGTGTTCCTCTCGCTCTGTGGCCTCCGCCGGGTGGTAGCCCGCCCGGGCGGGTGGCGGTGCGGGTCGGAGGTCAGGCCCTTGGGTGGTGCCTTGGCCGTCCGGCCCGCCGGGTCCGGGGGTGTTTCCCTCGCTCTGCGGCTTCCGCCGGCTGGTAGCCCGCCCGGGCGGGTGGCGGTGCGGGTCGGAGGGCAGGCCCTTGGGCGGTGCCTTGGCCGTCCGGCCCGCCAGGCCGGAGCGGTGTTCCCCCTGCTTTGCGGCCTCCGCCGGGTGGTAGCCCGCCCGCCCGCGCGGGCGGCGGTGCGGGTCGGAGGGCAGGCCCTTGGGCGGTGCCTTGGTCGTTCGGCCTGCCGGGTCGGGGGTGTTCCCCCTGCTTTGTGGCTTCCGTCGGGTGGTAGCCCGTCCGGGCGGGTGGCGGTTTGGGTTGGAGGGCAGGCTCTTGGGTGGTGCCTTGGCCGTCTGGCCTGCCGGGTCGGGGGTGTTCCCCCTGCTTTGTGGCTTCCGCCGGGTGGCAGCCCGCCCGCCTGGGGCGGTCCGGGCCGGAGGGCAGGCCCTTGGGTGGTGCCTTGGCCGTCCGGCCCGCCGGGCCAGGGGGTGTTCCCCCCGCTCTGTGGCCTCCGCCGGGTGGCAGCCCGCCGGCCCGGGCGGGCGGCGGTCCGGGCCGGAGGGGCGGCCTCCGGGCCGGACCGCGGGCGGTCCTCTGCCTCAGCCGGGGCGGCAGCCCTTCGCGGCAGCCCTTCGCTCAGGTGGAGGGGAGGCCGAGGTGCTCTCGTAGGGTGGTGCCGGTGTACTCGGTGCGTACGGCGCCTCGTTCCTGGAGGAGGGGGATGACCCGGTCGACGAACTCGTCGAGGCCGGTCGGGGTGAGGTGCGAGCCCAGGATGAAGCCGTCCGAGCCCTCGTTCTGGACGAAGGAGTCGAGCCGGTCGGCCACCTGCTCGGGCGTCCCGACGAACTCGGTGCGGGAGAAGAGGTGGATGGCCAACTCGCGCAGCGAGAAGCCCTTCGCCTCGGCCAACTCCCGCCATTCGGCGGCGGTCTGCCTGGCGTCCTGGTGGATGACGGCGCGTCCTTGGATGATCCTCGGCCCCTCCACGTCCGGTTCCACGTCGGGCAGCGGCCCGTCGGGGTCGTAGCCGGAGAGGTCGCGGTTCCAGACGGCCTCCAGCAGGATCTGCGCCGTCCGCCCGCTGACCTGCTGCCGGGCGATCTCCCGCTGTCGTTCGGCGGCTTCCGCCTCCGTGTCGCCGAGCACGAAGGACGCCGAGGGCAGCACCTTCACCGCTCCCGGCGGACGGCCGGCGCGGGCGGCGCGCCGCTGGATGTCCCGGTAGAACTCCTGGGCCTCGTCCAGGCGGTGGAACGGCGAGAAGATCGCGTCGGCCCTGGCGACCGCGAAGTCCCGGCCGTGGGGGGAGACACCGGCCTGGAGCACGACCGGCCTGCCCTGGGGCGAGCGCGGCGTGGTGAAGCGGCCCGCTATCTCGAACTGCTTGCCGCTGAACGCGAACCGGCCCGCGTCCGCGTGCTCAGGGCGTAGGAACCGACCGCTCTCCTTGTCCGCCTCGATGGCGTCCTCGGGCCAGGAGTCCCAGAGCTGACGCGCCACGGTGAGGAACTCGTCGGCCCGTACATAGCGGTCGTCCCGGTGCAGGAAGCCGCCCCGGCGGAAGTTCTGTCCGGTGAAGGCGTCGAACGAGGTGACCACGTTCCAGCCGGCGCGCCCGTCGGAGAGGTGGTCGAGGCTGCTGAGTTGTCGGGCGAGTTCATAGGGCTCGTTGAAGGTGGCGTTGATGGTGCCGATCAGCCCGAGGTGTTCGGTCACGCCGGCCAGGGCGGCGAGCACCGGGAGGGTGTCGGGGCGGCCGACGACGTCCTGGTCGAAGAACCGCCCGAGCCGCTCGCGGATGGCGAGCCCCTCGGCCAGGAAGAAGAAGTCGAACTTGCCGCGCTCGACGGTCTGGGCCAGGTGCCGGAAGGAGGAGAACGCGATCTGGCTGTCGGCCTCGGGGGCCGACCAGACCGTGTGGTGGTTGACGCCGCCGAGGTAGGCGCCCAGGATGATCCGCTTGCGCGGCTGCCGGGATGGCTGGGTCATCGTCGCTGTCCAATCTCACGCTCGCGCACGGTCGGGGAGGGGCTCAACCAGCGGGGGTGGCATAGCGGTTGGCCGGGTGCGGCAGTCCGAGGCGGGAGCGCAGGGTCTCCTCGCCGTAGGCGGTGCGGAAGGCACCGCGCCGTTGCAGTTCCGGCACCAGCCGGCCGACCACGGCGTCCAGGTCGTCGGGCAGCACGGCGGGGCGCAGCCGGTACCCGGTCAGGCCGGCGCGCTGCCACGCCAGCAGGGTGTCGGCCAACTCCGCGGCGGTGCCGGCGAAGACGAGCGCGTCGCTGGCGATCGGGGCGCCGGCCCGTTCGTCCAGGCGAGCGAGCCGCTCCTGGGCGGCTTCGGCCGTGTCGGCGAGGAGCACCACCAGGTCGGCGAAGACATGGACGGTGTCCCGTTCGCGGCCGGCGGCGCTCTGCTCCGCACGGATCTCCGCCACGATGGCCCGCGCCTGTTCGACGTCGCGCGGTGTCACGAAGACCACGTCCGCCTGCCGGGCACCCAGCCGGTAGGGCAGGCTCTCGTGCGCCAGCACCGCCACCGGCGGCTGCCCCTGCGGCGGCCTGGGCACGATGGACGGGCCGCGCACGCTGAACCAGCGGCCCTGGAAGTCGACGGTGTGCAGCTTGTCCCGGTCGATGAAGCGGCCGGTGGCGGCGTCTCTGATCTCGGCGTCGTCCTCCCAGCTGTCCCAGAGCCGCCGCACCACCTCCAGGAAGTCCTCGGCCTCGCCGAAGTGTTCGGCCACAAAGGCGCGCGCCGCCGGCGTGCCGGGGTCGGCGAGGCTGACCTCGCCCAACTCCCTGCGCCCGAAGTGCGCGTTCTCGACCGGGCGGGACACCTGGGCCCGCAGTCCCGCGCGGCCGAGGCTGACATGGTCCAGGGTCGCGATGGCCTTGGAGACGTGGAAGGGCTCGGTGTGGGTGGTGGTCGCCGTGGGGATCAGCCCGATGTGCCGGGTCAGCGGCGCGACCCTGGAGGCGATCAGCACCGCGTCCAGTCGTCCGCGCACCCGGTCGAGCCGGTCGTCGGGGCCGTCGGGCACGGTGGGCTGGAGGGCGAGGGCGTCCTCGATGGTGACCAGGTCGAGGAGGCCCGACTCGGCGGTGCGGACCAGATCGGCCCAGTAGCGGGCGCCGGTCAACTCGTCGGGGCGCGCCCGGGACTCACGCCAGGCGGCCGGATGCCAGCCGGCGCCGTCCAGGGCGACCGCCAGATGGAGGGGGGTGTCGAGGAGCGGAGAGCCGTTCGGGGGTAGGTGCGAAGACGTCACAGCGGGACCTCACAGGCCGACGGTTTCATCAGGAGCCGGACGAACCGGCATGGCAGCGCGCGGTGTTGCGAGCGCGGGGGCGCCCCGGCACGCCCGGGCGTTCGGCGACGCACGAAAGACGCGCACCGGACGGTGCGGGGCGGGGGAGGGGAGGGCCGGGCGGGCGACGCCGCGGCGGTGCTCAGCTACAGAGAGAGCTGGCCGATCGGCACAGATCGATGGGCAACTGTCGGGTCAACCGACGGGACACGGCAGTCAACTGCGGTGCTCCCACGGTCGGTTTCCCTTCGCCAGAGGTCGGCTCGCCAGGGGCTGGCGAGCCGGGGGTCGGCTCACTCCCGCGCGCGGCGGCACGCGCCACGCGGCACAAAACGGTAACGCGGCGACGCGCCGGCTGTCCATGCGGCCTCGGGCCGAACTCGGCGGCCCGGCCGCCGGGGCGGACGCGGCCAGCGGTGTCAGTGCGGCCAGATGGGCGGGTCGGTGACGAACGCGCCGCCGAGGTGGGCCTGGTCGGGCTTGGCGGTGTCGAGCTCGCCGTGGGCGGCGATCACTTCGGCGGCGAACACCTCCGAGTCGTCCTCGGAGACATAGCCGAGGGCCTCGGCGGGTGCCAGATCCCAGACCCTGCGCGTGTTGTCGGAGGAGCCGTAGACGACGGTGTGGCCCACGTCGGGCGCGCTGAGCGCCGCGTGGAAGAGCCGGGCGCCGTCGGCGGGGCTGAGCCAGACCGACAACATACGAGCCGAGTTGATCTTCGGGAAGCAGGAACCGATCCGGATGGAGACCGTCTCGATTCCGTACTTGTCCCAGTAGAGCTGCGCCAGGTCCTCGCCGAAACACTTGGAGAGGCCGTAGAAGGTGTCGGGCCGATGCGGGACGTCCACCGGGACCGGGGCGTCGCCGGGGCGGGGCCACGGGGTCATGCCCACGGCATGATTGCTGGAGGCGAAGACGATCCGGCGTACGCCCTCCTCGCGGGCGGCCTCGTAGAGGTTGTAGGTCCCCTCGATGTTGGCGCGCAGGATCTTCTCGAAGGACGACTCCAGGGAGATACCGGCCAGATGGAGAATCGCGTCGGTGCCGCGCACCGCCTCGCGCAGCGCGGCCCGGTCGGCGAGATCGGCGACGATCGCGTCCGGCTCGTCGGGCACCGGGACCATGTCCAGCGAACGGATCCGGTGGCCGTGCGCGGGGAGCAACTCCCGCATCAGCGTGCCGACGATGCCCGACGCGCCGGTGAGCAGCACGGTGGACGGGGCGCCCGTCTGTTCGGCATCTCGTTCAACGGGCTGATCTGCCGGCATGAGTTCCCCATCTCCGTGAGACCGCCGAGTGGCTCCGCTTTGCCGGCCCACGCTATGCGTTGACCTCGGGCTCGTCAACGGTCGGGTTGACCGGTCAAACCACGCTCATCTAGCGTTAGTTGTTCAGAAGTATGGACAGTGGTCATCATTATGCACGGTCGGAGAGAGGCACTATGACCGAAGGCACCCTGGCTCAGCGGCTGGACGGCCTGCTGTTCTTCCCCGTGACCGCCTACGGCCCCGATGGCTCCCTCAACCTCACGGCCTTCCGCGCGCACCTGCGCGCGGGCGTCGACGCGGGTGCCGGCGCGGTCTTCGTCTGCTGCGGCACCGGCGAGTTCCACGCCCTCACCCCGACGGAGTTCGCCGACTGTGTGGCCACGGCCGTCGACGAGGTCGCGGGCGCCGTGCCCGTGGTGGCGGGTGCCGGCTATGGCACCTCGCTGGCCAGCGAATACGCCCGGCTCGCCGAACGTGCCGGCGCCGACGGCCTGTTGGCGATGCCCCCCTATCTGGTGGTTCCCGACCAGCGGGGCCTGGTCGCGCACTTCGCGCGGCTGGCCGCCGCCACCTCGCTTGAGGTGATCGTCTACCAGCGCGACAACGTGGTGCTGACGCCCGCCGCGGCCGTCGAGCTGGCCGCCACCCCCGGCATCGTCGGCCTCAAGGACGGCCTCGGCGACCTCGACCTGCTCCAACGGATCATCTCGGCCGTGCGGACCAGCCACCCCGACCAGCCGTTCCGCTACTTCAACGGACTGCCGACGGCCGAGCTGACCAGCCTCGCCTACCAGGGGCTCGGCGTGCGGCTCTACTCGTCCGCCGCCTTCGCCTTCGTGCCCGAGGTCGCGCTCGCCTTCCATCGCGCGCTCCAGCAGGGCGACGAGGAGACGGTGGGCCGGCTGCTCGACGGCTTCTACCGGCCGCTGGTCGAACTGCGCGACCGGGGCAGGGGCTATGCCGTCTCCCTGGTCAAGGCCGGGGTGCGGATGCGCGGCCTGGACGTGGGGGAGGTGCGGTCGCCGCTGTCCGAGCCGCTGCCCGAGCATCTCGACGAGCTGGCCGAGCTGATCGACCGCGGCCTCGGGCTGGTGAACGGCTGATGCGCGCGGGCACCTTCGTCTACCCCTGGGACATCGCCGGGGACCCGGCAGCCGCCGAGCGGATCGCCGCACTCGGCGTGCGCCAGGTCACCCTCGCCGCCGCCTATCACTCCACCCGCGCGCTGACCCCGCGCCACCCGGCGCACCGGATCGTCACCGCGCGCCACTCCGCCGTCTACTACCCCTGGGAGCGGGCACGCTGGGCGGAACACCGGCTGCACCCCTACGACCAGGGCTGGCTCCAGGACGAGGACGCCTATGGGCAGGCCACACTGGCGTTGGCCGAGGCCGGTCTCGACGTGCACTCCTGGGTGATCCTGGCGCACAACTCCCGGCTGGGCGAGGAGTATCCGGAGAGCACGGTGGTCAACGCCGCCGGCGACCGCTACCCGTGGGCGCCCTGTGTGGCCAGGCCCGAGGTGCTCGCCTACGCCGAGGAGCTGGCCGCCGAGGCCGCGGTGCGCCCCGGCACGGCCGGCGTCGAGCTGGAGTCCTGCGGCTGGTACGGCCTCGACCATCTGCACGCGCACGACAAGATCGGCGGCGCGGCGCTCGGCGGCGTCGGCGGCTTCCTGATGTCGCTCTGCTTCTGCGAGGTCTGCGCGGCTGGCTATGCGGCGTCCGGCGTCGAGCCCGAGCGGCTGCGCGGTGCGGTGCGCGCCGCCCTGGCGCCCTACTGGGCCGGCACGGCCGCTCCCGCGCCCGCCGGGCGGGACGCCGAATGGGCCGGGGTGGTCGCCGCGCTCGGCGCGGAGCTGGCCGAGGCGGTGGCCGACTGGCGGTCGCGGACCGCCGACGCGTTCCAGCGGGCGACGGTAGCGGCGGTGCGGGCCGAGGCGGCCCGCCTCGGCCGCACGGACTTCCGGGTGCTGCTGCACGCCGATCCCGCGCCGCACCGCTGTGGCGCCAACGTCGGGGTGGTGCCCAGGAGCGTGCTGGCGCACGCGGACGGCGTGGTGGTGCCGTGCGCCGGTGGCGCGGCGGCGCGGGACGCGGCGTTGACGCCGTTCGTCACCGAGCGTGGTGGCGAGGGCGCGCCTCGTCGAGTGGTCGCGGCGAACTTCCCGGTGGTCGCGGGGATGGGGGGCTCGCCCGGCACGCTGGCCGCCGACGCGGCCCACGCGGCCGAGCTGGGCGCCGACGAACTGCGGCTCTACCACGCCGGATTGGCCACGGACGAAGATCTACGGGCGGTGCGCGCCGCGCTCCGGGCAGTGAGCTGACCAGGCTGGGCCGCTTGTATCAAGATCACCGACGAGCGTCGAGTTCCGCCATGAGGACGCAATTCCGTAACGGTGTTGCCCAATGTGACATGCACAAAACCCGAATGCGCGACTGAGCAGGCACAATCCCTGGGTCCCCAAACTCGCTCAGTCAAGGATTCGACAATGCCGGTAGAACGGCTGACCAAACTGGACAGCTTCTTCCAGATCTCGGAACGCGGGAGCACCTTCGGCCGCGAGGTGCGCGGCGGCTTCGCCACGTTCTTCACCATGGCCTACATCCTGGTGCTGAACCCGATCATCCTCAGCAGCGCCACGGATGTGCACGGCAACCAGCTCTCCCTTGAGCAGGTGTTGACCGTGACGGCCCTGGTGGCCGGCGTCATGACCGTGCTGATGGGAATCACCGCCAACCTGCCGCTCGCGTTGGCGGCCGGGCTGGGCCTCAACGCGATGGTCGCCTTCCAGATCGCGCCCCGGATGAGCTGGCCCGACGCCATGGGCCTGGTGGTGCTGGAGGGCCTGCTGCTCTGCGTGATCTCCTTGACCGGCTTCCGTGAAGCCGTGATGAACGCCATCCCCATGGCGCTCAAGCAGGCGATCGGCGTGGGCATCGGCCTCTTCATCGCCCTGATCGGCTTTGTCAACGCGGGCTTTACCGTGGGGCACGAGGGCTCCCCGCCGCTCACCCTGGGCGGAGACGGCGAGTTGGCCGGTTGGCCGGTGCTGGTCTTCTGCCTGGGGCTGCTGCTGACGCTGGCGCTGCTGGCCCGCAAGGTCAAGGGCGCCATCCTGATCAGCATCGTGGCGATGACCCTCTTCGCGATGGCCGTCAACGGCATCGCGGACATCGACGACGGCGCCTGGGGCCTGACCGCGCCCAACTGGCCCGATGCCCTGGTCGCCGCCCCGGACTTCAACCTGGTGGGCGAGTTCAGCTTGTTCGGCGCCTTCGGCGAGGTCAGCGCCATCACCGTGGTGCTGATCATCTTCACGCTGTTCCTGACCGACTTCTTCGACACCATGGGCACCGCCGTGGGCGTCACCAGCGAGGCGGGCCTGCTGGACGAGAACGGCCGGGTGCCGCGCCTGGGCCGGCTGCTGTTCGTCGACGGTCTGGCCGCCGCCGCCGGTGGCGCCGCCTCCGCCTCGTCCAACACCTCCTATGTGGAGTCGGCCGCCGGCGTGGGCGAGGGGGCCAGGACCGGCTTCGCCAACCTGGTCACCGGGCTGCTCTTCACCGCCGCGCTGTTCTTCTCGCCGCTGGCCACCGTGGTCCCGGCCCAGGCCGCTGCGCCGGCCCTGGTCGCGGTCGGCTTCCTGATGATGGTGCAGGTCGCGAAGATCGACTGGGCGGATCACACCCTGGCCATCCCGGCGTTCGTCACCATCGCCGTGATGCCGTTCACCTTCTCGATCACCAACGGCATCGGCGCCGGCTTTGTCGCCTATGTGGTGCTCAAGTGCGTCACCGGCCGCGTCCGCGAGGTCAACTGGCTGCTGTGGATCACCGCCGGGCTGTTCCTGATCTACTTCGCCATCGACCCGGTCCAGCAGGTGCTCGGCGTCAACTGACGCGCGTAGCTGCTCCCCTCGTCCCTACCCTGATGCCTCCGGCCGAACGCGGCCGGGAGGCATCGGGCTGGAGGAGCACGTCATGCGCGCGTCGGGACGGGTGTTGCTGGTGGACGGACAAGAGCGGCTGCTGCTCTTCCGGTCCACGGACGAGGCGGGTGCCGACCCGTACTGGATGACGCCGGGCGGTGGGAAGCGTCGCCGGGAGAGCCTGGCCGCCACCGCCGCCCGGGAGCTGTGGGAGGAGACGGGGCTGCGGGTGCGGCCGGCGGAGCTGGGCGCCCGCGTCGCCTGGACGGGGGGCTTCGCCGACCTCGGCTGGCGCGCCGGCCGCTTCGAGGACCACTTCTTCCTCCTCCGGGTCGACCGCCACGAGGTGGACACCCGGCACATGGAGCGGCACGAGCGCACCACCCTGGCGGAGCACCGCTGGTGGCCGGTCGACGCGCTGGCGACCGCCGAGGAGCCGATCGTCCCGCTCGGTGTGGCGCCGCTCGTCACCGATCTGCTGGCCGGCCGCCTCCCGGCCGAGCCGGTCCGGCTGCCCTGGCACCACTGACCGCCACGCCCCGCCCGTCCGCTCAGAGGTGCCGGGTGGCCAGGCTCAGCCGGTCGCGGGCGTCGAAGAGCGCTTCCTTGATCAACTGCTCGTGCCCCGTGGTGAGCCGGGCCACCGGCACCGAGCAGCTGATCGCGTCCCTGGCCGGGGCGCGGTAGGGGATGGCGATGCCGAAGCAGCGCAGCCCCAGGGTGTTCTCCTCGCGGTCGATGGCGTAGCCGCGCTCCCGCACCTGCGCCAACTCGCCGATCAGCGACTCCCGGTCGGTGATGGTGTGCTCGGTCAGCCGCTCCAGCGTCGCCGGCAGCATCGCCCGCACGCGCTCGTCCGGGTAGGTGGCGAGCAGCGCCTTCCCCAACGAGGTGGAGTGCGCGGGGAGTCGACGGCCGACCCGGGTGAACGGGCGCAGGTAGTGCTCCGACTGCCGGGTGGCGAGATAGACGACGTTGGTCCCGTCCAGGCGCGCCAGATGGATGGTCTCGCTGGTGTCCTCGGCGATGCGGTCCAACGTGGGGCGGGCCGCCGCGACCGCCTCGTCGCCGTCGATATAGGAGGTGCCGACGAGCAACGCCCGCACGCCGATGCCGTAGCGGGTGCCGGTGGCGTCGGTCTCCACCCAGCCCAACTCGACGAGGGTGCGCAGCAGCATATAGAGCGAGGACTTGGGGTACCCGACGGCCGTCTGGACGTCGGCGAGCGAGTGCATCCCGGGTCGACCGGCGAAGAACTCCAGCAGTTCCACCGTGCGGACCGCTGACTTGACCTGGGCACCGCCCGTCTCACCGGCTGACATCGACCTTGACCCCTTTGTTCGCAACGCTATAGAGTCCCAAGGAATTCACATATCGGGACGATGTTCAGTATCTCGAACGGTACTATAGCGAACCTCGTCCCTTCCGGAGCAGCCGTTCAGGAGGATCGATTCCGGTGGCAGTACCAGTGTGGAGCGTGGACCCCCGATCCGGAAACCAGCGTGAGCAGGTGGCCTTCGAGGCCACCGCCGGCGAGGTGGACGCAGCCGTCCGTGCCGCGCACGCGGCACGGGGCGCCCTCGCCGACCGGGATGTCCGGATCGCCCTGCTGCGCGCCGCCGCCGAGGAGTTGACGGCCGACGGGGAGCGGATCAAGGAGACGGCCGACGCCGAGACGGCCCTGGGCCAGGTCCGGCTCACCGGCGAACTCGGCCGCACCACGGGCCAGTTGCGCGCCTTCGCCGACGAGATCGAGGACGGCGGCTACCTCGATGTGATCATCGACCACGCCGATGACTCCCTCGCCCCGCCCCGTCCCGACCTGCGCCGCTACAAGATCCCGGTGGGCGTCGTCGCGGTCTACGCCGCCTCCAACTTCCCGCTGGCGTTCTCCGTGCCAGGCGGGGACACCGCCAGCGCGCTGGCCGCCGGCTGCCCGGTGGTCGTCAAGGCGCATCCGGACCATCCGGCGACCTCCGAACTGGCCGGCGCCGCGCTGCGCCGGGCCGCCGTCCGGGTCGGCCTGCCGGCCGAGGTGGTCACCGTGGTGCACGGCTTCGAGGCCGGCGTCGAGCTGGTCAAGCACCCGCTGGTCTCCGCCGCGGGGTTCACCGGCTCGGTCCGTGGCGGGCGCGCGCTCTTCGACGCGGCGGCGGCCAGGCCGACCCCGATCCCGTTCCACGGTGAGCTGGGCAGCCTCAACCCGGTGGTGGTCACCGAGCGCGCCGCAGCCGAGCGGGCCGACGAGATCGGCGCGGGGCTGGCCGGCTCGATGACGCTGGGCGTCGGCCAGTTCTGCACCAAGCCGGGCCTGGTGCTGGTGCCCACCGGCGAGCGGGGCGACGCGTTGGTCGCCACGCTGGCCAAGGCCGTCGCCGAGGTCGCCCCCGGCGTGCTGCTGGACGGCCGGATGCGGGACGCCTTCGTGGCCGGCGTCGCCGCCCGGGCGGAACTCGACGGCGTCAGCGCCCCCGTCGCCGCCGGCGAGGGCGAGGGCCGCACGGTCACCCCCGGCTTCCTCACCGTGGACGGCGCGCGGCTGACGGCGGCGGGGGAGCACGATCTGCTGTTGGAGGAGTGCTTCGGCCCGCTGACCGTGGTCGTCCGCCACGCCGACGCCGAGCAGTTGGCCACCCTCCTCGCCCGCTTCCCCGGCAACCTCACCGCCACCCTGCACCTGGGCGCCGACGAGGCCGGGGACCCGGCCGGCCAGGGCGCCCAACTGCTGGCCGCCCTCACCCCGTTGGCCGGCCGGGTGCTGGTGGGCGGCTGGCCGACGGGCGTCGCCGTCACCCCGGCCCAGCAGCACGGCGGCCCCTACCCGGCGTCCACCTCAAGCTCCACCTCGGTCGGCGCCACCGCCATCGAGCGCTGGCTGCGTCCGGTCAGTTACCAGAGCGCCCCACCCGCGCTGCTCCCCCCGGAGCTGCGCGACGACAACCCGCTGGGAGTCCCCCGCCGGGTGAACGGCACCCGGGAGGTCTGAACGCGTCCCCGGACGACCGGGCGCGCGCGGTTGAGTGAACCGGCACGGTGAATCAGCCGTATGTGCGGCGGTGGCCGCGCGTTCACCTTGGTGGTCAGTTTGCGCCATTGTTGACTCCTAGCCTCACCGGAACATCTGTTCCGCCACATCAGCACGTGAGGACTCGCGATGTCAGCACAGCACCCGGTCTTCCCGGAGATCGATCCGGATGACGTCAGCTCGAACCGTTCCGACAACCCGTCCTTCGGCGAGGTGGTCCAGCGCCGGGTGTCCCGCCGGGACACGCTGCTGGGCGGCACGGCTGCGGCTGCCGCCTTCCTGATCGGGCCAGGATCAGGCAGCGGCGCGGCGGCCACCGGGGCCCACCCCGCCGGCGGCGGACGGGGCCGGCCGGGGAGCCGGCCGCTGCTGGGCTTCACCCCGGTCCCCACCAGCGACGCCGACGACTTCGTGGTGCCGGAGGGCTACCGGGCGCAGGTGCTGATCCCCTGGGGCACCCCCGTCCGCCCGGACGGGCCCGCCTGGCACAAGGACGCCAGCAACACGGCCCAGGAACAGGCCCAGCAGGTCGGCATGAACCACGACGGGATGCACTTCTTCCCGCTCGGGCACGGCCGGGAGGGCAACCGCCGTGGCCTGCTGGTGCTCAACCACGAGTACATCGACCAGGAGTTGCTCTTCCCCGACGGGCCGGCCGAGATGACCCAGGAGAAGGTGGCCAAGGCGCTGGCCGCGCACGGGGTCTCCGTCGTGGAGATCGAACGGCGCTCGGACGGCAGCTGGGAGACGGTCAACTCGCGCCGCGCCCGCCGGGTCACCGGCGACACCCCCGTGGCGTTCTCCGGGCCGGTCCGCGCCGACCACCCCGAGCTGCGCGCCGAAGGCCGCCCGCGCGGCACCCTCAACAACTGCTCGCACGGGGTGACCCCCTGGGGCACCTATCTGGCCTGCGAGGAGAACTGGAACAACTACTTCGGCACCGAGGACGAGAGCTGGGAGCCGACGCCGGCGCAGGCCCGTTACGGCGTCTCCGCCGCCGGCGGCGGCTTCGACTGGCATCTGGCCGACCCGCGCTTCGACCTGGCCGCCAACCCGGGCGAGATCAACCGCTTCGGCTGGATCGTGGAGATCGACCCCAACCGGCCCGACGCCACGCCGGTCAAGCGCACCGCGCTCGGCCGCTTCAAGCACGAGGGCTGCACCGTCACCGAGTCCTGGGGCCGCGTCGTCGCCTACAGCGGCGACGACCAGGACGGCGACTACATCTACAAGTTCGTCGGCACGGGCAACTGGCGCCTCCAGCGGGCCCTGGGCCGCAGCCCGCTGGACCACGGCACCCTCTATGTCGCCAGCTTCAAGGACGACGGCAAGGGGGAGTGGCTGCCGCTGACCCACGGCCGGGGCCCGCTGACCCGCGCCAACGGCTGGCAGGACCAGGCCGATGTGCTGCTGCGCACCCGCGAGGCCGCCGACGCGGTCGGCGCCACCAAGATGGACCGCCCCGAGTGGATCACCATCAACCCCAAGAACAACGACGTCTACTGCACGTTGACCAACGGCAGCGGCTGGGACGCGGCGGTCAACCCGCGCAACCCCAACCCCTACGGTCATATCGTCCGGTGGACGGAGAAGCGCCGCGACCACACCTCGACCACGTTCACCTGGGACATCTTCGTCCTGGCCGGCGACCCGGCCTACGACGACCAGGTCGACCTGGACGAGACCAACATCTTCGGCTCGCCCGACGGCGTATGGTTCGACGACGACGGCCGGCTGTGGATCCAGACCGACATCTCCAACAGCTCCCAGCACCTGGCCGAAAAGGGCTACGACAACATCGGCAACAACCAGATGCTCGCCGCCGATCCGGAGACCGGCGAGATCCGTCGCTTCCTGACGGGCCCCCGGGGTTCCGAGATCACCGGCGCCACGGCCAGCCCCGACCAGCGCACCCTCTTTGTCAACGTCCAACACCCGGGCGAGGCCACGGTCGCCTGGGGTGAGCCGAGCCCCGAGAACCCCCGCGCCGTCAGCAACTGGCCGGACTTCGACCCCGAGGGCCGCCCCCGCTCCGCCACCGTCGCCATCACCCGCCTCGACGGCGGCGTGATCGGCGCGTAGCGCCCGCCGCGCGGGCCCCGGGGGCCGGACGGCCCCCGGGGCCCGCGCCGTGGCGGCCTCCCGGTCAGCGGACGCCTTCCCCGGAAGGGCACCGCGTGGCCCGTTCAGAGCCAGGGGGCGAGGGCGTGCTTGCCCCGGGTGCGGCCGGCTTCCAACTCCCCCAGGACGGCCGGGCCTTCGGCGAGGGGGTGCAGGGTGGGGGTGCCGGGCGGATAGACGCCCTGGGCGATGAGGGACTGGAGTTCGGTCAGCAGGGACAGGTAGAGCGCCGGCGCGGACCGGGCGAGGGTGCCGATATGGAGGCCCTTGATCTGGATCGGGTGGCGGAAGACCAGGTCGTGGGTGGTCAGTCCGGCGTCGCCCGAGGCGGCGCCGAAGACGACGACGCGGCCGAGCAAGGGCTTGGCGACGGAGAGACTCGCCGCGAACGTGGTCCGTCCCACGGACTCCAGGACCAGATCGACGCCGCCCGTCAGCCGGACGATCGTCTCGGCCAGATCGGGGCGGGCGCCGTCGAGGACCTCCTCGACGCCGAGGGCGCGAACCGTCTCGTGCTTGCCCGGCGAGGCCGTGGCGATCACCCGCGCACCGTAGTGCCGGGCGAGGCGGACCGCGGCCTGCCCGACTCCGCCCGCGGCGGCGTGCACGAGCACCGTCTCGCCCGGCGCGAGGGCGCCCAACGGCCGGAGCGCGGCCAGGGCCGTCGCCCAGTTCAGCACCAGGCCGAGGGCCTGGGCGTCCGTCCACCCGTCCGGGACGGGCAGCGCCCCGGCCGCCGGCATCGTCATGTACTGCCCGAAGGCGCCGGCGCCGGCCCCGACGACCAACGTGCCGGCCGGCAACGGGGAGGCGATGTCCGTCCCCGCGCCCACGATCTCGCCCGCGGCCTCGAAGCCCGCGACATAGGGCGCTCGCGGCCCGCCGCCGTACGTTCCCCTGGTCTGCATCACATCGGCGAAGTTGACGCCGGCCGCGCCGACGCGGATCAGGTACTCGGCCGGGCCCGGCGCGGGCCGGGGGTGGTCGGGGACGAGGGCGAGGTCCTTCGGCCCTCCGGTGGACCGTTGGACCAGGGCCCGCATCCGTGTGTCGTTCTCCATGGGCGCACTGTAGAAGCCTCACGCAGGCGTCAGGGTCAACTCCCGTTCTGGCGGAGGAAGGCGTCGAGCGCGGCCTGCCTGGCCTGGAGTTCGGTGATCCTGGCGGCGAGCCGATCGCGGTAGCCCGCCACCTCCGCCAGGAACTCGGCCTCCAGCGCGGCCTGCCCGTCGTCGACGACGGGCAGCGCCTCCCTGATCAGCCGCACCGGCAGCCCGGACTCCAACAGCGCGCGGACGGCGAGGACCCGGTCGATGGTCGGCCGGCAGTAGTCGCGGTACCCGTTGTCGCGGCGCCCCGGGACGATCAGTCCCTCGTCCTCGTAGTACCGCAACGCCCGTACGCTCACGCCGCTGACCCGAGCGGCCTCGCCGATCCGCATGGTCCGCTAGCCGGCCTCGCCCGAGCCGGCGACCGGGGTGAACGGGTTCGGCGGCTGGCCGCTCCAGCGGTAGAGGTGGACCTCGCCCTCCTGGTCGCCGCCCGGGACGGCGCGGCCCTCAGCTCCGTAGTAGTAGCCGTCGCCCAGCGACTCCAGGCCGTAGGAGGCGTCGAAGTCCCAACCCCAGGTGTCGGTGGCCTCGTCGTGCAGCCCGCGCGGCAGGAGGCTCAGCAACTGGCCCTCCTCATACTCCGGTTGGCCGACGATCTCACCCCGCTCCGGCTGCCTGGCGCCCTCCACCATGAAGAGCGGGTAGTTGGGGAACTCCTCCTTGACGCCCGGGTAGACGGCCAGCAGCCAGTTCCCCGTGTGCTGGTCGTATTCGAGGTTCTGCACGCCGTAGGTGGTGTTGCCGGTGTGGAGGAAGTACTTCTCGTCCACGGCGTCGGGCCCGCTGCGGTGCGGGTCAGCCTGGGAGAGCGGGCGCTCGTACGCGTGCCAGTCGTCGATGTCGTACTCCAGGACGACCTGGTGGTCGTTGTCGGTGCGCTCCACGTTGGAGTAGACGCCGTAGGCCACCATCAGGTTCTGTTCCGCCCCCCAACGGGCCCCGAACGAGGGGCCGAACGAGACGCCGTCGATGCCGCTGCACCCGTAACGGTGGTCGGCCGTGTCGCCGGTGTCGCCGTCGAAGACGCCGTCACCGTCCATGTCGGCGGTGAAGTCCTCGACGACCTCCTCCAGATGGACGGCGGTGAGCACGCCGTCCGTCTCCGCGTCCATGCCGATCCGGTCAATGGCGTCCACGTCGAAGATGGCGATGTAGAACGCCTCCTCGGCCTTGTACTCCAGCGAGCCGTAGACCCGCCCGTCCTCGCGGTTGAGGTCGATATCGCCGAGGTGACCGGTGAGGCCCTCGACGGTGCCGATGACGTTCCCTTCGAGATCGGTCTTGACCAACATCTGGGTGAACGACCAGTAGACGAGGTCGTTCTCGGTGTCCACCACGACGCCCTGGACGTGACTCGTCGGCCATGAACCGCCGTTGACGTACTCCGGCCAGCGGGGCTGGGGCGGCGGATCGACGGCGACCGACGTTTCCGCCCCCACCGGCGGCGCGCTGGGGGCGGGGTTCGGGGCGGCCTGTGCGATGGGCACCGCCGCGACGGCCACCCCGGCGGCGGCGAGGGCGGCGACAAGGATCAACCTGGCCTGAGACACGCGCTTCTCCCAAGGTGTGACGGCATAACGAGCCACGGGAACGGTAGGAAGCACGCGTTATCGGCTCCCCCGACCCGGGCGACCACCGGATAACGACGTCGTGAACTCGCGAACAGCGAAGCGGCCCCCGGCCGGCCCGTCTCGCCGAACTGCGCCTTATCGTAACCGATTCGTTGTACAACTGGAACCGTCGAGGCGTCAGGTGTCTCGGGAGTAGGCACCGGACGGCTGTGGTCGCTGGGGCGAGGGGCCGATCGCGGCGCGGGGCGTCGGGATCTCAGGCGTTGGGGCGGACGTCGGCA
Organism: Streptomyces profundus; assembly: GCF_020740535.1. Classification (NCBI taxonomy): domain Bacteria; kingdom Bacillati; phylum Actinomycetota; class Actinomycetes; order Kitasatosporales; family Streptomycetaceae; genus Streptomyces; species Streptomyces profundus. Next base: position 967,116 of record NZ_CP082362.1, on the reverse strand, counting down.
CCCCCGCCCCCACGGAGGGGCCGTGACGCCTACGTGAGGAGCGTGGGGAGTTGGCTCATGTCGTCGAAGACCGTGGTGTCCGGCCCTTCGAGCCAGTGCGCCGGGGTGAGTTCGGCTTCGACGGCCGCGCGATGACGTTCCGCGAACCGTTCCAGCCAGAGTGCGGCCCGCCTCCGGCCTATTCGGTCGGCGATCTGCTCGCCGTTGGAGACGATCGATCGGCCGATGAACTTCTCGATCACCTCGGCCTCGGTCAACGGCCAGCCCATTTCGGCGCCCAAGGCGGCGTGGAGGCGCACGGCCAGGCGCTCGCTGTCGATGAGCACGCCGTCGCAGTCGAAGATGACGAGTTCCACCGGACTGACCATGCGGACAGGGTACGGGCGAGAGAACGGGGCACCGGTGCCCCAGAACGGGTAGCTGGTTGCCGGGTGACGGGTGTTGCCGCCTAGGGTGCGGCCATGACCGAGACCCCGCCCGTGGTCGGCGTCCGGGGGCGCACCCGACGGGCCATCCTGGATGCCGCCGTCACCGAACTCTCCCGCCGCCACGACGCCACGCTGGCCGTGATCGCGGCGGCGGCCGGCGTCGGGCGCAGCACGCTCCAGCGGTACTTCCCCGACCGGGAGTTGCTGATCTCGGCCGTCGTCCAGGACTCGCTGCGGCGCCTCGACGTGGCGTTGACCGAGGCGCGGATCGAGGAGGACCCGCCGCTGGCCGCGCTGCGCCGGCTGGTGAGCGCCATGGTGGACGTCGGCGACGCGGTGCTGTTCCTCTACGGCGATCCGAGGGTCACCGACGCGATCACGGTGCCGGAGGGCCCCGACCCGGCGGCCGACCGGATCGGTGCCCTGATCCGGCGGGGCCAGGAGGCGGGAGTGCTGGATCGCGAGGTGAGCGCCGAGTGGATCGAACATGTGCTGTGGGCGGGGATCTCCGCCGGCTGCACGGCGGTGGGCAGTGGGCTGCTGCCGCGTCCTGGCGCCTCGGCGTCGGTGATCCGGACCCTGGAGAACGGCGTCGGGACCGCCCCGCGCCCCAGCCGAGAGGACGACCGCGGATGACCGTTCTGGTGACCGGTGCGACCGGCAACGTGGGGCGGGGTGTCGTCCGTCGGCTTCTCGAAGCGGGGCGGGACGTCCGGGCGTTGAGCCGCAGGCCGGCCCCGGGGCTGCCGGCCGGGGTGGCGGTGTACGAGGGGGACCTCGGCAGTCCCGAGACGCTGCGGCCGGCGCTGGCCGGGGTCTCCGAGGTGTTTCTCTTTCCCGTTCCGCACACCGCGGGGGCGGTGGCCGAGCTGGCGCGGCGGGCGGGGGTGCGGCGGGTGGTGGTGCTGTCGTCGGGCGCGGTGACCGACGGCTATGACACGGACTACCATCTGCCGGTCGAACGCGCGGTGGAGGCGGCCGGGTTGGCGTGGACGCATGTCCGCCCCGGGGAGTTCGCGATGAACAAGCTGGCCCTCTGGGGCCCGCCGATCCGCGCCGAGCGGGTGGTGCGCGAGCCGCTGCCGGACGCCGCCTGGTATCCGGTGCACGAGGAGGACATCGCGGAGGTTGCCGCGCTGGCCCTGACCGAACCGGGCCACGAGGGGCGCGCCTACACGCTCAACGGGCCGGAACTCCTCACCCACCGCCGACAGGTGGAGCTGATCGCCGAGGCGATGGGCGAGGAGATCCGGCTGGAGACGGTGACCCTGGAGGAGGCCAGGGAGATCTACCGGGCGCAGGGCGGGTTCGCCGCCGAGAACGCCGATTTCCTGCTGGGGTTCGAGGACTACGGCGGCGCGGAGGCCGACCCCGCCGAGGCGGCGGACTTCGCCCCCGCGCCGGGCGCCGTGCCGCCCCCGACGGCGAGCGACGTCACGGGCCGGCCGGCCCGCACGTTCAGGCGCTGGGCCAGGGACCACGCGGAAGCGTTCCGCGCCTGATGAGGAGCGCCGTCCCGCCACCGAGGACGAGCAGCGCGGCGAGGGCGGCGACCACGAGGATCGTCCCGGCGCCGGTCCCGGCGAGGTCGCCGTCGCCGCCCGCTGCCTCGCTCTCCTGGTCGTCGGTCCCGGCGGCGTTCTCGTCGTCGTCCGGCCGGTTGTCGTCGCCCGGGCCTTCGGGGCCGCCGGGGCGCGGCGACTCCTCGGCCGGCTCGCCGGGGAAGGCGCCGCCGAAGTCGAGGCGGTACTCCAGGGTCAGGAACTTCCGCAGTTCGGCGGCCGGCAGGTCCTCGCCCGGGGTGCCGTCGCCGTAGATGTCGACATTGCCGGCGTCCTGCACCAGGCGCACCGTCGTGCCGTCGGCCAGACCCGAGGTGTCCAGGAGCGCCTCGAAGGAGCCGCCCTCCCAACCGGCGGGCGGGGTCGGCGAGGTGGCGGACCGGACGGGGGCGTCCTCCGGCCGGCCCGTCCAGCCGTAGAGGTCGAAGTCCCCGCCGTCGTCGGTGGATCCGCCGATGATCAGATAGCCGCCGTCGTCGGTCTCCTGGAGGTCGCGGATGGCGTGGCCGTCGAGGTCCAGCCGCACCACGTCGCCGAAGCGGGGCTCGGTGGTGCCCGCGACCACACCGGCGATGTCGGGGATGCCGACCACCAGCGCTTTGTCGCCGTCGCTGTCCCCGTCGCCGTCCCCGCCGCTGTTCAGGGCGACAAGTGGTGAACGGAAGCCCAGCCAGAGGGTGGTGCCGTCGGGCGCGATGGTCGCGCCCTCCACGTTCAGGGAGTTCGGTCCCCGCGCTGACACCCCGTCCTGGGTCGCGGCCCGGAAGCCGAAGTGGTCGGCGCCCAGGCCGTGGACGTCGGCCATGTCGCCGTCGACGAGCGCCTGCCGCAGGCCACGGGCGTGGCCGACGTACTCCAGGGTGGTGTCCGCGCCGCTGCCGTGCACGGCGGTGGCGATGACGAGATCCCGGTCCAGGCGGATGTTGCCGCTGTTGGTGTTGCCGAGGGAACCCACCCAGTAGATGGTGTTCCCCGCCCGGGCGGCGCCCTCGATGTCCCAGGTGTCGCCCGAGCGGACGGCCGGTACCCGCTCGGTGAGGTCGAACGTGGCGATCGGCTCGGCGAAGCCCCCGCCATAGAGCCGGAACTGGTTCGAGTCGTCGTCGGCGACCACGAAGTGGCCGTCCCCGACGGCGTAGGACGCCGAGGCGTCCGACATCCCCGGGTGGGCGCGGACACCGGCGTCGGGCAACGCCGCCGACACCCGGTAGTCAAGCCGCGCCGTGCCCTGCCGGCCGTCCGCCGCCGTCGCCGTGACGGTGATGACGGACGCGCCGGCGGAGCGCGGGGTGGCGGAGAGGGCGAACGTGCCGTCCTCTTCGACCCGGACGGTGAGGCCGTCGTCGGCGACGACCGAGGGGTCGGCCGAGGTGGCGGTCACGGTCAGCTCCGCGCCGGCCGGGTCGGCGACCCGGCCGCGGGCGACGGGGTTGCCGGCGGCGTCGAGCACCGCGGACAGGGCGTTGCCCGTGCCGCCGGCGACGCGCGGCGTCCAACCGACGGCGGGCGTGGGCCCCTCCGACTCGATCGGGTCGGTGCCGGGCGCGAAACCCGCGGCGAACGCGATGCCACGGAAGGCGGTGCCGGCGTCGGCGGTGGCCAACGTCCGCTCCTCTACCACCTCCCACGTGTCGGCGCCTTCGTCCAGGAGCCGGACCACCTCGTTGCCCTGGCCGCCGCCGCGCACCGCGTAGAGGACGGTCCGCTCGCCGGCCACCCGCCCGGTGAGGCCCCAGAACACGCCGGGGTGGCTGCCGACATACGCCCAGGAGCCGTCCCGCCGCACGTACTTCGCCAGCCCGGGCGCGCTGCCCTCGGTGTAGCCGACATAGAGGGTGTCGCCGACGAAGACGAAGTCGTGCGGCACGCTCGCCCCGTCGGGCGCCGAAGCGACCGGGGTGAGGTCGGCGGCCGTGGTCGGCAGGCCGGAGCCGACCTGGTTGACGCCGTGGAACCCGGTGCGGTCGCTGGAGACGTACAACTGGCCGTCGTGGATCAGCGGCACCCGCGCGTTGTTCAGCTCCGAGGAGCCAGCGACGACCGGCGTCGGCGCCGCACCGCCGTGTTCGACGCTCAGCACGCCGGCGCGGGTGGCCGGCGCGTCGTGGCCGTGCCCGCCGGTCCAGTGGCGTGTGCCGTCGTCGCTGGCCACGCCACGGAGATGGCGCAGCGAGTAGCCGTCCGCCAGGGATGTCGACGTGTCGACGGCGCCGGCCGCGTCGATCCGCGCCACCACCCGGAGGGTGTCGGGAGCCGCCGTGTCGTTGAGCGCCAGATCGCCCGGCTCGGCGTCGTAGCCGCCGATCGTCAGGAACCGGTGGTCGGCCGACTGCCGCAGCGCGCCCTGCTGGTCGCGGTCGGCGCCCAGGGTGAACGCGTGCTGGTCGCCGTCGGCGGCCGTGGGCAGGGTGCGGACATCGCCCCTGGTCCCGTCGCCGCCGAGGGAGAGGATCGAGACGGGGACGGCGCGGTTCCCGCCCGTCTCCCCGTCGCCGACCACGGAGACGGCGAGTCGGTCGACGGCCGGCGCCGCGCCGGCGGGAGAGGCGCCGAGGCCACTGCCCAGGGCGGCGAGTGACACGGCGAGCAGGGCGACGACACGCTGACGCATCGACATAGGGGTGCGAACTCCTAGGTTGGGGCAAACAGGTTCCTTACCTGACATCGGCCCCGGGAACGGAACCTCCCCACCGGGTGAACGTCATGGCGCGCCACCCTGGCCGCGACGTGAACTCACCGGCCGGCGGCGCCCGGTGTCACCCGCCCCGCCGCGCCCCTCACCCAGCGTCGCCGGCCGCCGGGGAGTCGGAGCCGGCGTCGGAGTCGGTGTCGGGGGCGGTGAAGGTGACCGCCACGGCGACGCCGCGACGGGTGATCCTCGGCACCACCCGGGCGAGCAGGTCGGTGAGACGCATCAGCCGGTACCGGCGGGACAACACGGCGCGCGCCGCCCTGCCCTCATCGGCGTCCAGGACCCGCGCGGTGGCGGCGTGTTCGGGGGTGCCGGGGCGGACCCGTCCCCTGAGATCGCAGACGGTCACGGTGACCCGCGCGGTGTGCCGCAGGCGTTTCACCTTGCCGCTGTCGTCGTTGGTCCAGATCACCACCCGCTCGCCGTCCGGGGCGTGCCACACGGGGGTGGCGACCGGGACGCCGGTGCGGCGGAAGGTGGTGAGGTTGACGTAGCGAGCCGCGGCCACGTCGTCGGGAATGCGCACAGTGCTCACGGTGGACTCCGTCCATGGAAGGCCACGGCATCCTACGCGGGAGCGCTACGCGGAGTCCCGAATCACCAGCTCGGTGGGGAGGATCACCGCCGAGGTGTCCTCGCCGGCGATCCGCGCCAGCAGGACCCGCACCATCTCCTGGCTGATCCGGTCCCACGGCTGACGGATGGTGGTCAGCGCGGGCCTGGCGGCCAGAGCGGCGGACGAGTCGTCGAAGCCGCCGACCGCCACATCCCCCGGCACACTGCGCCCGGCGCGCTCCAGGGCCTCCAAAGCGCCCCGAGCCATCAGATCGGAGGCGACGAACAGGGCGTCCAGATCCGGGTGTTCGGCCAGCAGCCGCTCGGCGGCGACCGCGCCGCTCTCCCGGCCGTAGTCCCCCGTGGCCACCAGCGTCTCCTCGAACGGGAGGCCGGCCTCGGCCAGCACCTCGCGGTAGCCCTCCAACCGCTGCACACCGCCGGAGGTGTCCTGCGGGCCCGTGACCGTGCCGATCCGGCGCCGGCCGCCGGCCACCAGATGCCGCACCATCGACCGGGCGCCGTCCCGGTCGTCGGCCGCCACATGCGCGAGGCGGCCGGCGCGCGGATCCATCGGCTTGCCGGAGGCGACCACCGGGATGCCGGCGCGGGTGAGCTGGGCGGCCACCGGATCGCCCGTGTGGCTGGAGACCAGCAGCACGCCGTCCACATGGCCGGCCGTGACATAGCGGGTGATCCGCCGCTGCTCGTCCCGCGAGCCGGCGATCATCAGCAGCAGCGGGATGTCGTGCGCGGCCAGCGCCTGGGTGCAGCCGCGCAGCAGCACATTGAAGTTGGGGTCCTCGAAGAACCGCTCCTGCGGCTCGGTGAGCAGAAAGGCCACCGACCCCGACCGGCCGGTGATCAGGCTGCGGGCATGCCGGTTGACCACATAGCCCGTCCTGCGGATCGCCGCGTTGACCGCCTCGGTGGCCGCCGGGCTGACGTGGTGGCCGCCGTTGAGCACCCGCGAGACCGTGCCACGCGAGACGCCCGCCTCACGCGCCACATCGTGGATCGTCGGCCGCTGACGTCTCACCGGATTGCCCATGGTCACGACCTTACGGTGACACGCTGACAATCGTCGTCCCAGGTCCGGCGGGGGCCGTCAGGACTTCACCGCGCCGGAGAGGAGATCGAGGCTCCAGAACCGCTGGATGACGAGGAAGAGCAGGATCAGCGGGAGCACCGCCAGCAGGGCGCCGGTGATCACCAGGGTGTAGAGGGCCGGCGTGGTCGAGCCCTGGTTGAGGAGGGTGAACAGACCGAGGGTGATGGGGAACTTCTCGTCGTCGCTGAGCATGATGTACGGCAGCAGGAAGTTGTTCCAGATGGCGACGAACTGGAACAGGAAGACCGTCACCAGACCCGGCAGCATCATCGGCAGGGCGATCGCCCGGAAGATCCGCCACTCGCCCGTCCCGTCCATCCGGGCGGCTTCGACGACGTCCTGGGGGACCGCCGCCGCCGTGTAGATCCGCGCCAGATAGATGCCGAAGGGGGAGAGCAGCACCGGCAGCAGCACGGCCGCGTGGCTGTCGGTCAGATGGACCTCGGCCAGCAGCAGGTACTGCGGAACCGCCAGGATCACCGGCGGCATCAGCACGCCGGCGAGCAGCACGTTGAAGATGGTCTCCCGGCCGGGGAAGCGGTAGAGCGCCAGCGCGTAGCCGCCCAGCGCGGAGACCGCGCAGGACAGCAGCGCGCCGATGCCCGCGTAGAGCGCGGAGTTGGCCATCCAGCGCCAGTAGATCCCGTCCCGGTAGCCGTTCAGGTCCGAGACGTTGTCCAGCAGCCCGCCGCCGGGCGCGAAGGTGAACGTCGAGAACAGCTCGTTGCCCGCCTTGGTGGCGGCGATCGCGACCCAGGCCACCGGCAGCAGGCAGTAGACCGCGCCCAACAGCAGCGCGGCGGTGGGCAGCAGCGCGATCCGGCGCGGGCGGCGGGCGTCCGCCGTGGCGTTGGCGGCGTTGGCGGTGTTGGCAGTGTTGGCCGAGGTGGTCGGGGCGCTCATCGGGCGTTCTCCTCGCGGCGGTTACGGGCGGTGGCCAGCCGCAGGAAGCCGAACGACAGGGTCAGCGTGACCAGCGCGATCACCACGGCGGTCGCCGCGGCGGCATGGATGTCACCGCCGGTGAACGCGTCCTGGTAGACCTTCATCAGCGGGGACCAGGTGGTGGAGAGGTTGTTGGTCAGCGGGCGCAGGGTCGTCGGCTCGTTGAAGACCTGGAGCGTGGCGATGATCGAGAAGAAGAAGGTGAGCACCAGCGAGGGCAGCACCATCGGGATCTTGATCCGCAGCGCGGTCTGGAACGGGGTGCAGCCGTCCAGCCGCGCCGCCTCGTGGACCTCGGCCGGGATGGCGCGCAGCGCGGTGTAGATCACGATCATGTTGAAGCCGGTGCCGCCCCAGATCGCGATGTTGGCCAACGCGCCGTAGAGCGAAGCCCCCTGGAGCAGGTCGGGGGCGGGCAGCCCGACCGCCTCCAGCGCGTCGGTGAGCGGGCTGACCGAGGGGAGGTAGAGAAAGCCCCACAGCAGCGCGGCGATCACCCCGGGCACGGCGTACGGCAGGAAGATCGCCAGCCGGCCGAAGCGGCGCCCGCGCACCCGTTCGTCGTCCAGCAGCAGGGCGAAGAACAGCGCCAGGCCCATCATCACCGGCACCACGATCGCGCCGTAGCCCAGCACCCGCAGCGCGCCGTCCAACAGCTCGGAGTCGGTCAGCGCCCGGCGGTAGTTGTCCAGCCCGGCCCACACCTCGGCGCGCCCGTCCGGGCCGAGGCCCAGGCCCCTGATCTCGACCTTGCGCACACTGAGATAGAGCGCGTAGCCGATCGGCAGCGCGAAGAACAGGACGAACAGCACGGCCGTCGGGGCGAGGAAGCCGTAGGGGGCGGCCCTGGCCGAGGTGCTCCGCCGGCGCCGGGCACTCGACGAACCGCGCGGGGCGCTCACTGGACGACCTCGAAGCCGAGCCGGTCCATGTCCTCGAACGTGGTCTCTTGCATGACGGCCAGGGCCTCCTCGAACCCGGCGCGGCGGCCGGCCGCCGCGCCGAAGGCGTTGTTGAACGCGCTGTAGGCGACGGTGACGTTGGGGCCCCAGGCGGCGGGGGCCGCGCCCTCGGCCACCTCGGCGACCGTGTCGTAGAAGTCGGGCTGGTTGGCGAAGAACGGGGGCGGCTCCGCCAGGGCGCCGCCGGACTGGGCGTCGCTGGCGGCCGGGTAGATCCCGCAGATCTGCACGAGGGCGGTCAGCGCCTCGGGGTCGGTGTTGAGCCAGACCGCGAACTCGGCCGCCTCGGCTCGGTGGTCGGAGTCCGTGGTCACCGCCGTGGTGGAACCGCCCCAGCTGCCGGTGACGTTCGCCCCGGCCTCCCACTGGGGCAGCGGTGCCGCAGCCCAGGAGCCCTCGGTGTCGGGGGCGGCCGTGGCCAGCGTGCCGGGCGCCCACACGCCGCTGATCCAGGCGATCTGGTCGCCCTCGTTGAGCGCCTGGTTCCACGCGGGCGTGTACATGGGCTGGTTGTCGACCAGTTCCTCGGCGACAAGACCCTCCCAGAACGCGCTGACCCGGCGGCCGGCGTCGTCGTCGATCCCCACCCGCCAGCGGTCCGTCTCTGTGGTCCACCACTGGGCGCCGGCCTGCTGGGTCAACCCGGCGAAGAGGCCGGCGTCGTTGGCGGAGAACGTGGTCAGCCGGCGGTCGGGGTCGATCTCGCGCAGGTCTCGGGCGGTCCGCTCGAACTCGTCCCAGGTCTCGGGGACGGTCAGGCCGAACTCCTCGAATAGGTCGGCCCGGTAGAAGAACAGCAGCGGGCCCGAGTCCTGGGGGAGCGCGTACACCGCGTCGGTGCCGAGGGTGACCTGCTGCCACACGGCGGGGGTGAACGCGGCCTCGGCGTCGGCCACCTCCTCGGAGATGTCGGCGGTGACATTGTTGCTGGCCAGGGTCGGCAGCGCCTGGTACTCGGCCTGGACGAGGTCGGGCGCGGTGCCGGCCTGGGCGGCGGTCACCGTCTTGGTGACCAACTCGTCGCCGCTGGCCTGCTTCTTGACCGTGACCTGGATGTCCGGGTTGGCCTCGTTCCAGAGTTCGACGACCTCCTCCATGCCGGGCGCCCACGCCCAGTAGTCCAGGCGGACGGTGCCGTCGTCGGACGCGCCGCAGCCGGCGAGCGCCGTGGCCGCCAACAGCGTCGCGGTGACGGCGGCGATCGCGCGGTGACGCATGTTCCCTCCCGGGATATGACTGTGAACGTGCACAGTGAAGAAATGTTTCAGCCACTTGTCAACCGTTGGGTCTCTGTTGTTTCGTGGTTGAGCACGGTCATGGATGCTGTGCACGTTCACATGGATCTGGAGAGAAGCCCATGCCGCACGGCACCCCCAGGGGTCTGCGCCGACTCGCCTTCGGCGGCGACTACAACCCGGAGCAATGGCCGGAGGAGGTGTGGGCCGAGGACGTCGCGCTGATGCGCGAGGCGGGGGTGAACCTGGTCAGCCTCGGCATCTTCAGCTGGGCCCGGCTGGAGCCGCGCGAGGGCGAGTACGACTTCGGCTGGCTGGACCGCGTCATCGAGCTGCTGCACGAAGGCGGCATCCGCGTCGACCTGGCCACCCCGACCGTCGTCCCGCCGGCCTGGTTCTACCGGGCGCACCCGGAGGCACTGCCCGTCAGCCGCGACGGCACCCGCTGGGCCTTCGGCTCACGCGGCGCCATCTGCCACAGCTCGCCCGCCTATCAGGAGGCGGCCCTCCGCATCACCCGCGCGCTGGCCGAACGCTATGGCGCGCACCCGGCGGTGGTCATGTGGCACGTGCACAACGAGTACGGGGTGCCGGTCCTGGAGTGCTACTGCGACATCTCCGCCGCCGACTTCCGCCGCTGGCTGGCCGAGCGCTACGGCACCGTCGACGCGCTCAACACCGCCTGGGGAACGGCCTTCTGGGGCCAGCTCTACGGCGACTGGGAGGAGATCCAACCGCCCAGGCTCACCCCGACCGTGGCCAACCCGGCGCAGCGTCTCGACTTCGCCAGATTCGCCAGCGACAGCGCGCTGGCCAACTTCAGGCGCGAGCGCGACCTGCTGTGGGAGCTGTCCCCTGACGCGCCCGTGACCACCAACTTCATGGTGTCGCCGACCCAGTGCGACACCATCGACTACTGGGCCTGGGGCCGCGAGGTGGACCTGGTCACCAACGACCACTACCTGGTGGCCGAGGAGCCGCGCAACCACGTCAACCTCTCGATGGCGGCCGACCTCAGCCGCTCCGTCGGCGACGGGCGGCCCTGGCTGCTGCTGGAGCACTCCACCAGTGGCCTCAACTGGCAGCCGCGCGGCATCGCGAAGCGGCCGGGCGAGATGGCCCGCAACACCCTGGCGCACGTGGCGCGCGGCTCCGAGGGCGGGATGTTCTTCCAGTGGCGCGCCTCCCGGGCGGGCGCGGAGAAGTTCCACTCGGCGATGCTGCCGCACGCCGGGACCGACAGCCGGATCTGGCGCGAGGTGGTGCGCCTGGGCGCCGACCTCGACCGGCTGGCCGAGGTGTGGGGCAGCCGCACGGTGGCGGACGCGGCCGTGGTCTGGGACTGGCAGTCCTGGTGGGCGCAGGGCCTCGAATGGCGTCCCAGCGAGGAGCTGGACACCAGGGAGCGCGCCGAGGCGTACTACGCCGCGCTCTTCGACCGACACCTCACCGTCGACTTCGTCAGGCCGGAGGGGGAGCTGGCCCCGTACCCGCTGGTCGTGGTGCCCGCGCTCTACCTCGCGACCGCCGGGGCCGGCGAGAACCTGCGCCGGTATGTGGCGGGCGGCGGCACCCTGGTGGTGTCCTACTTCTCCGGCATCGTGGACGAGCACGACGCCGTGCACCCCGGGCCGCACCCGGGCGCGCTGCGCGATGTGCTGGGGCTGACCGTGGAGGAGTTCCAGCCGCTGCACGCCGGCCGCGCCGTGCGGCTCACCGGGCGGGACCGCGCCGAACTCACCGCCGAGCGCTGGGCGGAGACCGTGGTGTGCGACGGCGCCGAGGCGGTGTGGCGCTACGCGGACGGGCCGGCCGCCGGCGGGCCCGCCGTCACCCGGCACCGGCTGGGCGAGGGCAGCGCCTGGTATGTCTCGGCCCACCTCGGGCGGGACGATCTGGACGCGGTGCTCGCCGCCGCCTCGGCCGACGCGGGGCTGCCGGAGCACGACCCGCTGCCGCGCGACCTTGAGGTGGTGCGCCGCCGGGGCGAGCGGGACGACTACCTGTTCGCCATCAACCATGCCGACGCTGAGGCGCTGCTGCCGTTGACGAAGGCCGGCGGGGAGCGGCTCACGGGCGAGGAACTGCTCACGGGCGAGCGCGTCACCGACAAGCTCACCATCCCGGCGGGGGAGGTACGCGTGCTGCGCGTCCAGCGCTGACGGCGACCGCCGGGGCGCCGGCCGGGTGCCGGGGCGACTGCCCGCCGGGCGACCGGGCGGTTCGCCGGGCGGGAGACAGATCGACAGAACCGGCGGCCCCGGCAGCCGCCATGACGCCCGCGGGGCCCGCGGGCCCGGCACGTTCGGCATGTTCGGCAACTCAGTCAACTCAGGTACATCCGGTATCGGACAGAGGAGTTCGAGATGAGCACCAGCAGGCGAACCGTCCTTCGCGCATCGGGCGCCGCCCTCGCAGCACCGCTGGCCTGGCCGCTGCTCCAGGGCGGGGCCGCGCACGCGGCACCGGCCGCCGACGGCCCGATCAGGGGCGTGGACGTCTCCTCGCTGCCCAAGGGCGAGGAGTTGGGCGCGGTCTTCCGGCACGCGGACGGAACGGCGGACGACGCGCTGCGCATCCTCCAGGGGAACGGCGCCAACTGGGTGCGGCTGAAGGTGTGGGTGAACTCCCCGGACGGCTACCACGACACCGCGCGGGTCGCGGGCCTCGCCGCCCGGGCCCACGCCCTGGGGATGCGGACGCTGGTGGACTTCCACTACTCCGACAGCTGGGCCGACCCCGGGCAGCAGCACAAGCCCGCGGCCTGGGCCGGTCTGGACGCGGCCGGGCTCGACCAGGCCGTCCGCGACCACACCCGCGCCGTGCTGGGCGCGCTCGTCGACCAGGGCACCCCGGCCGACATGGCCCAGATCGGCAACGAGATCAACGCCGGGATGCTCTGGCCCGACGGCTCCAGCGAGAACTTCGACCGGCTCGCCGAACTGCTCACCGTCGGCGCCGAGGCCGCCAGGGAGGTGTCCCCGAGCACCACCCTGGCGCTGCACCTGGCGGAGGGCGGCGACAACGGCGGCACCCGCTGGTGGTTCGACAACGCGGTGGCCAGGAACGTGCCGTTCGACGTGGTCGCGCTCTCCTTCTACGGGTACTGGCACGGCACCCTGGCCGAGCTGGACCACAACCTCCGCGACGTGGTGGCCCGCTACGACCGGGATGTGCTGGTGGCCGAGACCGCCTACCCGTTCCGGCTGGGCAGCCACGACGACCACGCGGACATCATCGGCGAGGAGTCCCAACTGGTCGCCGGCTACCCCGCCACCCCCGAAGGACAGCAACGCTGGCTGCGCGACATCAGCGCCGTGGTCGCCGGGGTGCCCGGCGGAAGGGGCCTGGGCGTCTTCTACTGGGAGCCGGCCTGGACCGCCGTGGCCGGCAACGGCTGGGACCCGGCCGACCCGTCCTCCGGCAACGCCTGGGAGAACCAGGCCGTCTTCGACTACGACGGCCGGGTGCTGCCGGCGGCCGGCTGGTAGCAGGACGCGGCACAGGCGGCGGAGCCACCCCAGGACCGGGCCCCCGGGCGGCCCGCCGCCCCCGCGCCCCCGATCAGGTCTGCCGCAGCGGCGCATAGGTATCCGCCTCCAGGCCGAACGTCCAGGCCACGCCCTCGCGCGCGGTCCTCGTGCGCGGGGGCACCCGCAGCCAGTAGGTGCGGTTGGTGCCGTCGGGCTCCGGCGTGGAGTTGACCACCTCGACCATCGCCACGTCCTCGTCGCCCGGCAGCGCTATGCGCCAGAGGACCCCCGTCTCGTCGCGGTGGACCGGCTCGGCGCCCGACTCCGTCAAATAGCGGTCGTAGCCGTAGTGTTCGAGCATCACACGGCGCAGCTCCGCGTTCTCCTCCTCCCGGATCAGCGCGGGAGTCAACGTGTCCAGCCGCTTGAGGAACTCGCCCGGCACCGGCAGCCCGCGCCAGGCGTGCAGCGCGAAGCCGTCCGGGTACGCCAGCGCCGGCCCGTCCGAGCGGTCCAGCCGGCCGGCCTCGTCCCGCCACAGCTCGACGGGCCGCTCGCTGAGCACCACCACGTTCTCGTAGGGCCACCACCAGCCCGCCGAGTTGGCCACCACCGCGAGACCGTCGAGCCCGGAGCCCGGGCCCGGGTCCAACGCGCTCAGCCAGGCCGCCTCGTGCTGGCCGAGCACCGCGTCCAACAGCAGGACGCGGATCGCCGCCTCGTCCCTGGGCCGGGGCGCCGACGCCGCGATCACCGCCGACCTGATCCGCTCCACCAGCGGGGCCGTCGTCTCCCACAGATCGGCGCCCGTGGCCCGCCAGTGCGTGCTCCAGCCCGTCGGGCCCAACCGGTCGTGCATCAGCTCACGTTGGGCCGCAAGGGGCTCGTCGCGGAGGGCGCGCCGCACGCTGGCGCCGGTGCGCCCGGCCTCCTCCCGCAGCAGCCGGACCGCCGCCAGCGGCGAATCCACCCACCGCAGCCGCTCGGGCTCCGCCAGCCCCGCCCGCCGATACGCGAGCCTGACCCCCGCCTCGGCGGCGTCCCGCGCCCCGGGCCCGGTGGCCGCCGCCACCGAGCGCCAGCCCGTCGGCTCGCCCCCGGCCTCGGCGCCTGGCCGTCCCCGCGACGCGTCCCCGCCCAGCAGGTCGCCGTGATCCCCGTGTCGCATGACCGCGTGTCCCATGTGCCCCGTGCCTCCGTGTTCCCGAAATCCCGTGCCGATGTGCCGATGTGCTGTGCTGCTGGGTTGCCGTGCTGCGGTGTCGCGCGGTGTCTTCTGGCGTTGCCCGGTGTCCGTCCTGACGCCGGATCGTCCGGTCAGTCCGCGACCACGCGGACCGAGCCCGGCACGTACTCGCGCTGCCGCACCACCCGGTACCAGCCCCGGGGCAGCGGGATGACCGCGTGCTCCTCGTGCACCACCCGGGCGCCGTCCGGCACATGGAGCAGCGCCGGCCCGAAGGCGCCGCCCTCCCGGATCAACCGCCCGGGGCCCACCACCGCGTGCGCGTGGCCCGTCACCTCGCCGAGGGCCAACACCAGCCGGCCGCGCCCGTCCCTCGGCTCCGACTCCGCCTCCAGCGCGTCGGCCGGCACCGCCTCCGCCGCCAACGGCACGATCAGCACATCTCCCTGTCGATACATGGATCTCCCTCCCCGCGGCACCCGATGTGCCACGCCACGGACAGTAGGCGGAGGCACTGACAATCGACCGTCCCCGGCCGCCGGACACGGGGTCACCGACGGCGCTGTCAGTGGCACTTGGTAGAACTCCCGTACTGTCCGACGACCGACGACGAGGAACGGGCGCAGCATGACCATCGGGAACCACTTGCAGGACTTTCACGGCCTGCCCGCCTTCGACTTCCCGGCCGAACCCCGGGAGCCGAAGGACGTGGCCCAACTGCCCGCCGCCGACGCGGTGGCCTGGCGGATCGCGGTCGAGCCGTACGGCGACGACGACGAGGAGTGGACGGCCAGGTTCGCCAGGTTCGCGGACACCGTCGACCTCAGCCAGGTGCGGGCGCTGATCGTCGGCGTCTGGGGCGAGGCGTACGAGAACGGCCCTGAACGCGTGATCGAGGCCCTGGTCGGGGTGCGCGACCGACTCACCGCGCTGCGCGCCGTGTTCCTCGGCGACATCGTGATGGAGGAGGCCGAGATCTCCTGGATCTACCAGGGCCGGGTCACGGATGTGCTGGAGGCGTTCCCCGCGCTGGAGGAGTTCGGCGTGCGCGGCGGTACGGACCTGTCGTTCTCCCCGATCCGGCACGAGGCGCTCCGCCGGCTCGTCATCGAGACGGGCGGGATGCCGGCCGCGGCGGTGCGCGGCGTCGCCGCCAGCGACCTGCCCGCCCTGGTCCACCTCGATCTGTGGCTCGGCACCCCGGAGTACGGCGGCGACGCCGACATCGACGATCTCGCGCCGATCTTCTCCGGCGTCCGGCTTCCGGCGTTGAGGCATCTGAGCCTGTGCAACAGCGTGTTGCAGGACGCGATCTGTGCCGCCGTGGCCGCCGCGCCCGTGGTGGCCAGGCTCGACTCGCTGGACCTGTCGATGGGTGTGCTCACCGACGAGGGGGCGTCCGCGCTGCTCACCGGCCAGCCGCTGACCCATCTCAGCTCGCTCGACCTGTCGCACAACTACATCAGCGGCAAGCTCCTCACCCGGCTGCGCGAGACACTGGAGCCGGCGGGTGTCCAGCTCGATCTCGACCATGGCGGCGCCGAATTCGACGAGGACGAGGATGCCGACGGCAACCAGTGGCGCTTCGTCGCGGTGGGTGAGTAGCGCCCGGCCGGCGCCCCAGCCGCGCGCGTGGGCGGTCGTCGGCAACCCGGAGAACCGGCGGGTGACGCGGTTCCTGGCGGCGGCCGGGGCCGCCGGCGCCGCGCCGCCCCGCGTCGTCCCCTGGCAGGACGTCCTGCGCGAGGGCGGGCACGCCTTCGCCGACCACGAGATCGTGCGGCTGGACTCGCCGGGCGAGAACGCCGAGGTCGACCGCGCGCTGCGGGGCGCCGCCGACCCGACGCGGGTGGAGGGCTCCGCGCTCTGGTACGCCCGCTTCCTGGCCGCCGTCCGCTCGCTGCGCGGCGGGCGGCGCCTCGACGATCCGGACGAGCTGGCCGTCCTGTTCGACAAGCGGCGCTGCCACGCGAGGCTGGCGGCGGCCGGCGTGCCCGTCCCGCCGTCCCCCACCTCGGGGCTGGCCCGGCCGGTGCGCGGCTGGGACGACATCAGGACGATCACCGGGGAGCCCGGCTTCGCGCGGGTCTTCGTCAAACCCGCCCATGGCTCGTCCGGATCCGGCGTGCTGGCCCTGGAGACCAGCCGATCCGGCCGGCTCAAGGCCACCACCCCGATCGAGGTCACCCCCGAGGGGCGGCTCCACAACTCCCTGCGGATGCGCCGGCTCGTCGACGAGCGGACCATCGCCGGCATCGTCGACGCCCTGGCGCCCGAAGGGCTGCACGTCGAGCGCTGGCTGCCCAAGGCCGCCCTCCGGGGCGGATCGGCCGATCTGCGCCTGGTGGTGGTCGCCGGCCGGGCCACCCACGCCGTGGTCCGCACCAGCCGGCACCCGCTCACCAACCTCCATCTGGGCGGCTCCCGAGGGGATATGACGGAGGTCGTCGCACGGGCCGGCGCCGCGTGGGCGCGGGCCCTGGAGATCTGCGAGCGGGCCGCCGCCTGCTTCCCCGGCACGCTCTGCGTCGGCGTCGACCTGCTGCCGGCCGCCGGCTGGCGGCGGTTCGCCGTCGGCGAGGTCAACGCCTTCGGCGATCTGCTGCCCGGGCTGACGGGCCTGCCGGGCAGTGGGGCCGAGACGTTGGACACCTACGCCGCCCAGGTCGCCGCCGTCCACCGGGGCGCCCCGTTCCAGGACCGACGAAGGAGCGACCATGCGGCCCGTTGATCCCGCTCGTCTCGCTGACCCCGTTGATCCCGTTCATCCCGTTCATCCCGCTGATGATCCGGACATGAACGAGGTGGTCGGCCGTGACGACCTGCTGCTGCTCACGCTCGACACGCTCCGGTACGACGTGGCCCGGGAGTTGGCCGCCGAGGGGCGCCTGCCGCACCTGGCCGCCCATCTGCCGGGCGGCGTCTGGGAGGAGCGGCACGCGCCCGGCAACTTCACCTACGCCTCGCACCAGGCCATCTTCGCCGGCTTCCTGCCCACGCCGGCCGCTCCCGGACGCCACGCGCGCCTCTTCGCCGCCAGGTTCGGCGGCAGCGAGACCACCGCCGGCCGCACCTTCGTCTTCGACGCCCCCGACCTGGTGACGGCGCTCGCCGACCGGGGCTACCACACCGTCTGTGTCGGCGGCGTCGGCTTCTTCAACAAGCGGGGTGCCCTCGGCAGCGTCCTGCCCGGACTGTTCCGGGAGAGCCACTGGGAGCCGGAGTTCTCCGTCGCTTCCCCCACCTCCTTCGAGGCGCAGATCGCCCGCGTCGAGCGGATCGTCGCCGAACTGCCGGCCGAGCGGCGGCTGTTCCTCTTCCTCAACGTCTCGGCGCTGCATCAGCCCAACTGGTTCCACCTGCCGGGCGCCACCCGGGAGGCGGGCGACAGCCTGGCCAGCCACGCGGCGGCCCTGGAGTACGTCGACCGCCAGGTGGGCCGCCTCTTCGACGCGATGCGCTCCCGTCGCCGCTGCTTCGCCATCGTCTGCTCCGACCACGGCACCGCCTACGGGGACGACGGCTACACCGGGCACCGCCTCGGCCACCCCTCGGTGTGGACCGTCCCCTACCGCCACTTCTTCCTGGAGCCACCCGCATGACCGTCGCCGCCGCGCCCACCCACCAGCTCCCCCGGCAACGCCCCTATCAGCACTACGTGTACGCCTACCCGCACAAGACCGCCTACCGGGCGCTCCCCGACCGGCCCCGGCTCGCCGACCTGTGGGCCGGGGAGTCCAGGCGGGCGCTCTCGCTGTACGCGCACATACCGTTCTGCGAGGTGCGCTGCGGCTTCTGCAACCTGTTCACCCGGGTCGGCGCGCCCGACGGGCTGACCGGCCGCTACCTCGACGCCCTGGAGCGGCAGGCCGTCGCGGTGCGCGAGGCGCTCGGCGACGGCGAGCCGCTCCGGTTCTCCAACGCCGCGTTCGGCGGCGGCACCCCCACCTTCCTGACGGCCGACGAACTGTCCCGGCTCTGCGACATCGCCGAACAGCGCATGGGCGCCGATCTGCGGACGATCCCGCTGTCGGTCGAGGCGTCCCCGGCCACCGCGACGGCCGACCGGCTCGCCGTCCTCGCCGAGCGCGGCGCCACCCGGCTCAGCCTCGGCGTGCAGAGCTTTGTCGACAGCGAGGCGCGGGCCGCCGTCCGCCCACAGCGGCGGGCCGACGTCGAGTCGGCCATCGGCCGGATCCGCGACGCCCGCATCCCCGTCCTGAACATCGACCTGATCTACGGCATCGACGGTCAGACGGCGGCCAGTTGGCGCCACTCCCTGGACGCCGCCCTGGCCTGGCGGCCCGAGGAGATCTACCTCTACCCGCTCTATGTCCGCCCGTTGACCGGCCTCGGCCGCCACCCCGACCGGCTCGCCGCCGACCTCGCCTGGGACGAGACCCGGCTGCGCCGTTACTGCGAGGGCCGGGACCATCTGCTGGCCCACGGCTACCAACAGGCGTCGATGCGGATGTTCCGTCGCGTCGACGCGCCCGCCCAGGGCCCCGACGACTACGCCTGCCAGACCGACGGCATGATCGGTCTCGGCTGCGGCGCCCGCTCCTACACCTCCACGCTGCACTACTCCTTCGACTACGCGGTCGACATGCGGGAGATCCGAGGCATCATCGACGCCTACACCGCCACCGAGGACTTCAGCCGCGCCGAGCACGGCCGCGCCGTCGACGCCGGCGAGGCCAGACGCCGCCATCTGCTCCAGTCCCTGCTCCAGGCCGAAGGACTCGCCGTCGACGACTACCGCGCCCGGTTCGGCTCCGACCCGCACCAGGACTTCCCCGCCGAGCTGGCGGCGGTGGCCGCCCTGGGCTGGCTGGCCGGCGACGCCCCGGGGCTGCTGCGCCTCTCGCCCGAAGGGCTGGCCCACTCGGACGCCGTCGGCCCCGTCTTCTTCTCGCCCGAAGTGCGCGCGGCGATGGCCGCCCACGAGCCGAGGTGACGCCGTGCACCTGACCATCCTCTACCGGGGCCCGCTCGCCTCCTGCGATCTCGACTGCCCCTACTGCCCGTTCGCCAAGCGGCGGGACAGCGCCGAGCAGCTCCGCACGGACCGGGCCGCCCTGGAGCGGTTCACCAGCTGGGTCGCCACCGAGCCCGAGGAACGCCTCTCGCTCCTCTTCACCCCCTGGGGCGAGGGCCTGACCCGATCCTGGTACCGCCGCGCCCTCGTCGACCTCTCGCACCAGCCGCATGTGGCGCGGGTCGCCATCCAGACCAACCTCAGCTGCCGCACCGACTGGCTGGCCGACGCCGACCCCGACACCCTCGCCCTGTGGTGCACCTACCACCCGGGACAGACGCCCTACGACCGCTTCCTCACCAAGACCCGCCGCCTGGCCGAGCTGGGCATCCGGTTCAGCGTCGGCGTCGTCGGCCTCCCCGAACACCTCGCCCCCGCACGCCGGTTGCGCGCCGAACTGCCGCCGCCGGTCTACCTCTGGGTGAACGCGGCCGAGGGCCACCGCTACGCCGACGACGAGGCCGACGCGTGGACGGCGCTCGATCCGCTCTTCCCGTTCAGCCGCAACCCGCACCGCTCCGCCGGCCGCGCCTGCCGCACCGGCGACACCGTGATCTCCGTGGACGGCGAAGGCACGGTCCGCCGCTGCCACTTCGTCCCCGCCGAGCTCGGCAACCTCTACGACGGCTCCTACCGCGCCGCCCTCGCGCCCAGGGCCTGCCCGCTGGCCGTCTGCGACTGCCACATCGGCTATGTCCATCTGGAGACCCTGCCGCTGTACGACGCGTTCGCCGGCGGGGTGCTGGAACGCGTCCCCACGCCCGCCGCCCGCGCCGCGCCGCCCCCCGTCCCCGACCCGCTCGCGATCCGGCGACTACCGTGAGTGCGATGGAACGCCCTGACCCGCGCGAGGCGGGACCGTCCCGGCCCTGGGTGCTGCTCTCCTGCGCGGCCTCCCTCGACGGCTTCATCGACGACGCCACGGACCGGCGGCTGATCCTCTCCCACGCCGCCGATCTGGACCGGGTGGACGCCGAACGGGCCGCGTCCGACGCGATCCTGGTCGGCGCCGGCACCGTGCGCGCCGACAACCCCCGGCTGCTGGTGCGGGCCGCCGAACGGCGCGCCGCGCGGGTCGCCGCCGGCCGGCCGGCCGACCCGCTCCGCGTCGTCCTCACCACCGGCGGCCGGCTCGACCCCGCCGCCCGGATCTTCACCGAGGGCGAGCGCCCCCCGCTGGTGTACTGCCCGCCCGCCCGCGCCGCCGCCACGGCGGCCCGCCTCGGCGAAGCGGCCACGGTGATCCCCGCGGGGGATCCGCTCCACCCGCGCGAGATCGTGGCCGATCTGGCGCGGCGCGGGGTGCGCCGGCTCATGGTGGAGGGCGGCGGCGCGATCCACGGCGCCTTCCTGGCCGCCGATCTGGTCGACGAACTCCAGCTGGTCATCGCCCCGTTCCTGCTGGGCACCACGGGCGCCGCCCGCTTCCCCAGGCCCGCCGCGTTCCCCCAGGGCCCCGCGCGGCCGATGCGGTTGGCCGAGGCCAGGCCCATGGGCGATCATGTCCTGTTGCGCTACCTCCCGGATGCCCAGGACGGAAGGGACTGACGATGCCGGAACGCCCGGAACGCCGTGCACAGCCCGGCGCGAGCGAACGGTCGCACTGGCTGCGGGAGGCCATCGCGCTCGCCGGCCGCTGCCCGCCCAGCGCCACCGCCTTCGCCGTCGGCGCCGTGATCGTCGGCGTCGACGGGCAGCCGCTCGCCACCGGGTACTCCCGGGAGGCCGATCCGAAGGAGCACGCCGAGGAGGCCGCGCTGCGCAAGCTGCCCCCGGCCGATCCCAGGCTGCGCACCGCCACGCTCTACAGCTCGCTCGAACCCTGCGGGGAACGCGCCTCCCGCCCCACGACCTGCGCCGAGCTGATCATCGCCGCCGGCATCCCCCAGGTGGTGTACGCCTGGCGCGAGCCACCGCTCTTCGTCGAACGCGCGGGCGCGGCGCGGCTGACCGCCGCCGGCGTCCACGTCGTCGAACACCCCGAACTCGCCGCACCTGCCCGGGAGATCAACCGCGCACTGCTGGACGGCCGGGGCTGAGCGAAGCGGGCGCCACGCGCCCCTACCGCGCCCGGGAGCGCGGAACGCCCCGGTGCGGCACCCGAGACGGGTGGCGCACCGGGGCGCCGTGGCGGTCGCCCGGCCAGGGCCCGGCAGCGGTCAGCGGACGGGGGTGAAGTCCCTGGCGCCGATGAACTCCGGTCGGGGAACGGGCGCGGCGAACGGCTCGACCGCCGCGTTCTCCACACTGTTGAACACGATGAACACGTTGCTGCGCGGGTACGGGGTGATGTTGTCGCCCGAGCCGTGCATGCAGTTGCAGTCGAACCAGGTGGCCGAACCGGCCCTGCCGGTGAACAGCCTGATGCCGTGCCGATCGGCGAAACCGGTCAGCGCCTCGTCCGATGGGGTGCCCGCGTCCTGCATCTGGAGGGACTTCTTGTAGTTGTCCCTGGGCGTCTCACCCGCGCAGCCCAGGAACGTCAGATGCGAACCCGGCATGATCATCAACCCGCCGTTGGTGTCCAGGTTCTCGGTGAGCGCGATGGAGACCGAGACCGTCCGCATCCGGGGCAGCCCGTCCTCCGCGTGCCAGGTCTCGAAGTCCGAGTGCCAGTAGAACCCGGTGGCGCCGAAGCCCGGCTTGACGTTGATCCGGCTCTGGTGGACATAGACGTCCGAGCCCAGGATCTGTCGGGCGCGGCCCACCACCCGTGGGTCGCGGACGAGTTCGGCGAAGACCTGGCTGATCTTGTGCACCTCGAACACCGACCTGGTCTCACCGGAAGCCGGTTCCACGATGGAACGCGCGTCCGCGCGCACCTGCGGGTCGGTGACCAGCCGATCCAGTTCGGACCGGTAGCGCGCGACCTCGTCGTCGGTGATCAACTGATCGATGGTGGCGAAGCCGTCCCGTTCGAAGCCCCCCAGCTGCTCGCCGGTGAACGGGCCCTCCGCGCCCGGCTCGGACCACACCACCGGGTCCTGCCGGGGGGTGGCCACCTCGGTGGTGCCGCGGGTGGGGTAGAGGTCGGCGGTGCGTTCGGGTGCGGTGGTCATTTTGCTCCCTTCTTCTCGGTCACGCCTCGGTCAGCAGCGGGTAGACGCCGTTCTCGTCGTGGTCCTCCCGCCCGGTGACCGGGGGATTGAAGACGCACATCACGCGAAAGTCCGTCCTGGGACGCACGGTGTGCTTCTCGTGTCCGTTCAGCAGGTACATCGTTCCGGGCTTGATCAGATGCTTCTCACCGGTCTCGTCGTTGGTGAGCTCGGCCTCACCCTCGACGCAGAACACCGCCTCGATGTGGTTGGCGTACCACATCGAGGTCTCGGTACCGGCGTAGAGCACGGTCTCGTGCAACGAGAAGCCGACGCCTTCCTTGGCGAGCACGATGCGCTTGCTGCGCCAGGTGCCGGAGGCTGACTCCACGTCCCGGTCGGTTCCCTCGATGTCGCTGAGCGATCGGACGATCACGTCGGTGTGTTTCCTCTCCATGCGTACGCCAAGGCGCACTTCACTGTCTACTGCTCTGCCAACTCATCTTTTGTTGTCGGACCGAAGGGGTGGCTCGGCTGGGTGTCAGTCGGTCTCCCGGACGGCCCGGGTCAGTACCCGCAGCCCCTCGTCCAGCTCCTCGGGCGTGGCGGTCAGCGCGGGGAGCAGCTTCACGACCTCGCTCTGCGGACCCGAGGTCTCGACCAACATGCCCAGTTCGAAGGCGCGCTGGCAGACCCGGCGGGCGCGGTCGGCCTCCTCGAAGGAGAGACCCCAGACCAGGCCACGGCCCCGGTAGCTGGCGCCGGCGTGGGCGTGCTCGACGGTCAGCGCGCGCAGCGCCGTCTCGATCTGCTCGCCCCGGCTCAGGGTCTGCTTCTCCATCTGCCCGTCCGCCCAGTAGGTGTTGAGCGTGGCCGACGCGGTGACGAAGGCGGGGTTGTTGCCGCGGAAGGTCCCGTTGTGCTCGCCCGGCTCCCACACGTCCAGCTCGGGCCGGAACAGCGTGAGGGAGAGCGGCAGGCCGTAGCCGCTGATGGACTTGGAGACCGTGATGATGTCCGGGGTGATCCCGGAGTCCTCGAACGAGAAGAACGCGCCGGTCCGGCCGCAGCCCATCTGGATGTCGTCGACGATCAGCAGCATGTCGTGGCGCTCGCAGAGGTCGGCGAGGCCGCGCAGCCACTCGGGCCTGGCCACGTTGACGCCGCCCTCGCCCTGGACCGTCTCCACGATCACGGCGGCCGGCTGGTTGAGCCCCGAGCCCGCGTCCTCCAGCAGCCGCTCGAACCAGATGAAGTCGGGCGTCCGGCCGTCCAGGTAGTCGTCGAACGGCATCGGCGTGCCGTGCACCAGCGGGATGCCGGCGCCGGCCCGCTTGAACGCGTTGCCGGTGACGGCCAGCGCGCCGAGCGACATGCCGTGGAACCCGTTGGTGAACGAGACGATGGACTCGCGGCCCTTGACCTTGCGGGCCAGCTTGAGGGCGGCCTCCACCGCGTTGGCGCCGGTCGGGCCGGGGAACATCACCTTGTGGTCCATGTCCCTGGGCACCAGCACCACATCGCGGAAGGTCTCCAGGAACGCCCGCTTGGCGGTGGTGGACATGTCCAGACCGTGGGTGATCCCGTCGCGCTCCAGGTAGTCGATCAGGGCGCGTTTCAGTACGGGGTTGTTGTGGCCGTAGTTGAGGGAGCCGGCGCCCATGAAGAAGTCGAGGTAGGTGTGGCCGTCCTCGTCGTAGAGGTAGCTGCCCCGCGAGCGGTCGAAGATGGTCGGCCAGTTGCGGCAGTAGCTGCGCACCTCGGACTCCAGGGTCTCGAAGATGCTCAGGTCGGGCTGGGTGATGGTCACAGCGGATCTCCAGGTTTCGCGAAGAGAGGTCGTCGGGTCAGCGCGCGGTGGCGGCGACTTCGGGGACGGCGGGAAGGGCCACGGGGCCGATCCGGTACAGCACTTCGGGCTGGTGGCCGCTCTCGGGGAACACCTCGGTGTCGAAGAGCACCTCACGGCGCACATCGGCGCCGTGCCGTGCGGCGAAGGCGGCGAACAGCCGGTTGGAGGCGGTGTTGTCCGGTGTGACGGTGGTTTCGATGGTGGTCACCCCCAGCTCCTCGCCCGTCCGGTGGACGAGGGCGTTCAGCATCGCGGCGGCGAGGCCGCGTCCCCGCTGCGCGTGGTCGACGGCGACCTGCCAGATCAGCAGGGTCGTCGGGGCGTCGGGGCGGAGATATCCCGTGATGAAACCGACCGGCTCGCCCGACGTGTCTCTGGCCACGATAGAGGTGCTCGCGTAGTCGCGGCACCACAGTAGGTAACTGTACGAAGAGTTCAGGTCAAGTGCGCGGGAGTCCTTCGCGATCCGCCAGAGGGATCCGCCGTCGGACAGTCGCGGCGTGTCGAGTCCAAGCCCTTCCGGTACTTCCACTGTTCCAGGTATTTCCACGTTATCGACGGCACGTGCATGGTCTGCTTGTGCGGGGGTCATGCGAATCGAATTTACCCAGCATGGGTTGAAATTGCATCGCCGAGAGGGCTTAACAGGGGCCGGTGGGGTGTGTTATCGCGCGCGCAGGGGCCTGCGCGCTGAGCGCCGGCGAAAAGCGGGAGTTTGTCCGTTAGTTACCGGACAAAAAGGGCACACCCATGACCTTGGTCACATGTTAGTAACGACGATGTGACCCGACTGACCCGGTGGTGTGACGTTGCTGCGACTGCGGCATGAAGCGGTTTAGGGATCGGAAAAGCGGGCAGAAGCGGCCTGTGTTCCCGCTCCGATAAAGCCTCGGAAACGCCACCCGGAATTCTCGTCGAAGATTCCGGAACGTATGTGGCGCGAGTGCGCGGAGAGAAGGGGAAAAGGATTATCGGGCCCGCTGTGGACGAGCACCAGCCGTGCTGCTCCGATCAGTTGAATCCACCACGCGCCGTGACGGGTCCCGCCGGCCCCTCGCCCGTCACGCGGTAGCGGTCCAGTTCCGGATCCCGCGGCCCGCCGTCGTGGTCGTACTGCCCGGCGAAGACGTGCCGCCCCGGCGGCACCTCGGCCCCGGTCCGCAGTTCCCAACGGAAGACCAGGTCGCCGCCCTCGTTGGCGGCGGAGAGCGTGAAGTCGTTCCCCGGCAGGGTGCGCCACCCCCCGGTGGGCCGCATCCCCTCGTCGGCCACCACCCGCAGCTCCACCGTCAGTGAGGTCAGTGCCTGGCTGGTTTCCACCGTGACATTGCTCTGCGACCAGTAGGGGTTGCTGCCCGGGTCCACCTCGCCCGACGAGGCGAGCGCCGGCTCTCCCGCGCCCGCCGGATCGGCGCCCCGCCCGTCGTCGCGCAGCCAGCCGGCCGTCAACAGCGCGAGGCCGAGCACGCACCCCAGCGCCAGCACGGCGCCGGCCACCCGCAGCCGGGGGCGGCGCGCCGGCCGTGGCGGCTCGTCCGCCGGGTGGGCGGCCATCCCGTGCTGCACGCGTGCCAGCATCCGCGCCCGGTCGGGACGGTGCTCGACGGAGGCGGCGCGCAGCAGCTCCCTGGTGTCGGGGCGGTTGGCCATCGGATTCCTCTTCGTGGTCGGGCTTCTCCGCGGTCCTCGCGCCGCGTCGAGGCCGGGTGCGGACGCCGGCGGGCCTCGTTCACCAACCGCGACGCCCGGGTGGGCCGTTGGACAGCGCGCGCAGCATCTCCCCGGTGCCCCCCTCGGTGCGGGCCTGGGTCTCGCTCAGCAGCCGTTGCAGTTCGGCCAGCCCGCGCGAGGTCTGACTCTTCACGGTACCGACCGAGATGGCCAGGGCCCGTGCGGTCTCCCGCTCGGAGAGGTCGAAGGCGTGCCGCAGCACCACACAGGCGCGCTTGCGGTAGGGCAGCCTGGCCAGCGCCGCTCGCACGTCGAGCACCGCCGGCACGTCGGGTCCCTGGGTGGTGCCGGTCTCCGCCGCGCGCGCCCAGAACAGCGCCACCCGCCGTCGTTCCCGCACCCGCGACCGGATCTGGGATCTGGCCAGATTGGCCACCACGCCCCGGGCGTAGGCCAGCGGATGATCGGCCGCCGCGACCCGGTCCCAGCGGTGCCAGATGGCCAGCAGCGCGTCCGCGGCCAGATCGTCCGCGCCCTCGCTGCCGCCGTCGCCTCCCAGCAACAGGTAGGCCAGTCGGGACAGTTCGGCATGGTGGCGCTCGAAGAAGGCGTGGAAGTCTTCGCTGGGGCTGGCCACGCCGGCCTCCTCGGGTTGCGGCTCTCCTGAAGTGGCTGTCGGCAGCGCTGTCTCGCCATGCGGTTCCGCAGTGCTGTCCCTCAGCGCTGTTCGACAGGTCGTGCGATGTTCGTATCCACGTTCAGCCCCGGCGGTTGGGAGCGTAGCAGGCGATCGGTAGGCTGCCGAGGCTCACGAACCGACCGGCTGCGGGAGTTTGCCACCATGACCGAAGGCCAGGTGTTCCATGTGGCGGGCCGGGTGCTGGCCGGCCGGGGAGCGGCGCTGGACGAGGGCGAGGTCCTGGACGGGATCTGGGTGATCGACGGACGGATCAGCCTCAGCCCGCCCGCCTCGACGCGCGAGGTGACCACCGTGCGCGGCTACGCGCTGCCCGGCCTGGTGGACGCCCACTGCCATGTCGGCCTCGGCCCCACCGGCGCCGTGGACGACGCGACCTCCGAGGCGCAGGCCGTCACCGAACGCGACGCCGGCGTCCTGCTGCTGCGCGACGCGGGCTCGGCCGCCGACACCCGCTGGATCGACGACCGCGACGATCTGCCCCGGATCATCAGGGCCGGCCGGCACATCGCCCGCCCGCGCCGCTACATCCGCAACTACGCGCACGAGGTCGAACCCGACCAACTCCCCGCGCTCGTCCGGCAGGAGGCCCGACGCGGCGACGGCTGGGTGAAGCTGGTCGGGGACTGGATCGACCGCGAACGCGGCGATCTGGCGCCCTGTTGGCCCGCCGACGCGCTGCGCGCCGCCATCGCCGCCGCCCACCGGGAGGGCGCGCGGGTCACCGCGCACTGCTTCGCCGAGGACTCGCTGCGCGATCTCGTCGAGGCCGGCGTCGACTGCGTCGAGCACGCCACCGGGCTCACCGAGGACACCATCCCGCTCTTCGCCGAGCGCGGCGTCGCCATCGTGCCGACGCTCGTCAACATCGACACCTTTCCGGCCCTCGCCGACGGCGGGGAGCGGCGCTATCCGGACTGGGCCGCGCACATGCGCCGGCTGCACGAGCGCCGCCACGCCACGGTCGGCGCCGCCTGGGACGCGGGCATCCCGGTCTTCGCCGGCACGGACGCCGGCGGCTCGCTGCCGCACGGGCTGATCGCCCGCGAGGTGGTCGAGTTGACCCGGGCCGGCCTCCCGCCGTCCGCCGCGCTCTCGGCCGCCACCTGGGCGGCCAGGGAGTGGCTCGGCCGCCCTGGGCTGACCGAGGGCGCCCCCGCCGACCTGGTCGTCTACGCCGCCGACCCACGCGCCGACCTCACCGAACTCGCCCGCCCTCGCGTGGTGTTGCTGCGTGGACGCCCGGTGGCCTGAGGCGCCAGCGCCCGGCTGGCTGTCCGTGCGCTGAACGCCTGTGCGGGCCCGCCTCCCCCGTATGGGTGAAGGAAGACGGGATCACCCCCGGGCACCCGTTTCAGCACCAAAGATGGCGTCGTCCCGGTCGCCGCCGTGCCGATGTCCCTTCCGCACGGCGGCGGCGTTCACCATCTCGTGGGGGTTCTCACCCGTGTACAACTCTGCCTTCCGGCGGCCCGTCTCCGCTGCCCTGGCGATCGCCGGCAGCGCCCTGCTGGCCGCCGCCGGCACCGTCCCTGCCAGCGCCGACGACGGCGCCGACCAGGAGCGATCGGGCTCGGCGAGCGCCACCGTGCTGCGCACGGCGCTGGATGTCTCGCTGTTGAACGGAGGCGTCTCCCTGCCGCTCTCCGTGGTGCTCAACGAGGTCGACGCGACCGCCGACGGCGAGAGCGCCGACGAGACGCTGCTCACCGCCACCCTCGACGGCGTCGACGGCGGCCAGCCGTTCGAGGTGCTGCGCGCCGACGTCGCCAGCTCGACCGCCGAGGTCGCGGACACGGCGGCGCACGCCGAGTCCTCCCTCACCAACGCCGCCGTCCAACTCCCGGGCCTGAGCGCCCTCCCGCTGCTCGAAGTGGACGTGGTCAGCGCCAGGGCGCACTGCGCCGTGGGCGAGGAGCCGGTCGCGGAGACCACCATGCCGGCGGTCGTCAGCGTTCTGGGCCGGGACGTGACCCTGGCGTCCGAGGGGACCACCGAGGTCGACGTGCCCGGCGTCGGCCAGGTCACCCTCAGCCTCTCGCAGCGCGACACGGACGCCACCTCGGCGGCGGCCACCGCCCTGGATCTGAGCGTCGAGGTCAACCCGCTCGACCTCAACGTGGCCACCGTCTCCGGGCAGGTGACGCTGGCCGAGGCGGCCTGTGTGACCCCGGCGGCCGAGGAGACCGCCGAGGAGCCGGAGCCCGAGGGCCCCGAGCCGCAGAGCTGGGACGAGCGGGACGAGCCCGCCACCGATCTGGCCGAGACCGGCGGCGGCTCCCAGACGCCCTATGTGATCGGCGGCGCGGCCGTGCTGCTGGGCCTGGGCGTCGGCACCGTGCTGATCGCCCGCCGCCGGATGGCCGCCGGCCGGAACGTCTGACGGGCCCTCACGGGGCCGCCGCCCCCTGAACCACCGGGCCCCTGAACCATCGGCCCCGGACCCGCGCTGGGCGGGTCCGGGGCCGATGCTGTCGGTGCCGGGGCGGCCGTGGTCAGACGGCGATGATCCAGATGCCGTAGCCGACGGCGGCGGCGCAGAGCGCGAAGGACAGGTAGCCGGCCGGCCGGGAGGAGCGCGTGCCGGCGCTGCTCGCCCGGATGCCCAGCGAGAACAGGCCGACCAACGCCAGGGTCAGCAGCACCGACACCAGAATGACCTGGCCCAGCACATCCCATTCGATGTTCATTGGGTTCCTCAGATTCCTCGGTTCCTCGGGTTCCTCCGCGCGCTTCGGCTAGGAGACGGTCGGCGTGGACCGGTCGGGGGCGGGCGCCGGAGCGGCCGTCGCCGAGGGTTCGGCCGGCGGATCGTCATCGGCCGGGGCGCCGGGCGCCGGGGCGCGGACGGAGATGATCACCGGCTCCGGCTCCCCGTTCGCTCCGGACGCCGAGCCGTTCACCTCGTTCGACACATCGGTGTCGTTCACGTCGTTCACGTCGTTCACCCGATCGGCGTCGGAGGCGGGGGCGCCGTCGTCGTTCACATTGGAGTGGTCGACGGGCTTGCGGCGCGACAGCATCCAGATCAGCGCGCTCGACGCCACCAGGAGCACCGCCACCACGGCCACGCCCCAGTCGCCGCGCTCGGCGATCACCGCGCCCAGCGCGCCGACCAGGGCGGCGGCCGGCAGCGTCAGCAGCCAGGCGGCCACCATCCGGGAGACCGTGTTCCAGCGCACCACACCGCCGCGCCGGCCGAGCCCCGAGCCGGTCACGGCGCCCGAGCAGACCTGGGTGGTGGAGAGCGCGAAGCCCATGTGGGAGGAGGCCAGGATGGTGGTCGCGGCGCTGGTCTGGGCGGCGAAGCCCTGGGGCGGCCTGATGTCGGTGAGGCCCTTGCCCATGGTGCGGATGATCCGCCAGCCGCCCAGGTAGGTGCCGAGCGCGATCGCCACGCCGGCCGAGGTGATCACCCACAGCGGCGGGTCGGAGTTGGGGGCCAGCGAACCGCCCGCGATCAGCGCCAGGGTCATCACGCCCATGGTCTTCTGCGCGTCGTTGGTGCCGTGTGCCAGCGAGACCAGGGCCGCGGACGCGATCTGTCCGGTCCTGTACCCCTTGGACATGGACTTCTCGTCGGTGCCTCTGGTGATCCGATACGTCAGCTTGGTCGCCAGCACCGCCGCGAAGCCGGCCACCAGCGGAGCGGCCACCGCGGGTATGACCACCTTGGTGATCACCGCGTCCCCGTTGATCCCGCCGAAGCCGACCGAGGCGGCGGTGGCCCCGATCAGGCCGCCGAAGAGCGCGTGGGACGAGCTGGAGGGGAGGCCGGCGAGCCAGGTGAGCAGGTTCCACAGGATGGCGCCGACCAGTCCGGCGAAGATCACTTCGGGCTTGATGCCCGCCTCCTCGTCGATGATGCCGCCGGAGATGGTTCTGGCCACCTCGACGGAGAGAAAGGCGCCGACGAGGTTGAGTATCGCCGACATCGCCACCGCGGGCTTGGGTTTCATCGCCCCGGTCGAGATGGTGGTGGCCATCGCGTTGGCCGTGTCGTGGAAGCCGTTGGTGAAGTCGAACGCCAAAGCCGTGACGATCACGATCGCGATCAACAGCGTGAAGTGTTCCATGTACCGGACAATCGTTCGGCGGGGTGGGGATCAAGCGCCGTTAACGTAGGGTGAATAGGTGAACGGAAGATGAATGAACGGCGGCGTAACGCTGTTGCTTCGCTCCTTTTTTGGACAGGTCGTCGGACACGTCTCCGCACAGGCCGTCGGGCAGGTTCCCGGGCGGCTCTCCCGGCCGGCGCCGCCCGGCACCCCGCCCCCTGGCGCGCCGCCTGGCGCGCGTTGGTGGCCGCCGCACGGCAGACGGTGGCCGACGGCCTGGTCGTCGGCACCTCGGGCAACCTCTCGGTCCGCGTCGGGGACGCGATCCTCGTCACCCCCAGCGGGGTGCCCTACGACCGGCTCCGCCCGGCCGATCTGCTGGCCGTCGACCTCCACGGCCGCCGGCTGGCCGGCGCCCTCGAACCCACCAGCGAACTGCCGCTGCACCTCGCGGTCTACCGCTCGACCGGGGCCCGCGCCGTGGTGCACACCCACGCCACCCACGCCACCGCGGTCTCCACGCTGGTGGACGAGGTGCCGCTGATCCACTACATGGCCGCCGCCATGGGCGGTCCGATCCGGGTCGCCGACTACGCCACCTACGGCTCACCCGAGTTGGCGGACGCGGCGCTGGCCGCGCTCGCCGACCGCAGCGCCTGCCTGCTGCGCAACCACGGCACCCTGGTCCACGGACGCGACCTGCGGCAGGCGATGGACCACACGGCGCAGCTGGAGTGGATGTGCCGGGTCTGGCTGGCCGCTGCGGCCATACCCGGGCGCGAGCCCACCCTGCTCACCCGGGACCAACTCGCCGAGGTGGCCGAACGCCTCCGCGACTACGGCAACCCCGGCAGGACCTGACGCCTCCCGGGCGACCCACCCGTTCCGGCGCGGTGCGGTGGCCGTCGCCCGTCTCCGCGCCCATGCTGGGGACCATGCGGCGGCGGATCACGGCGGCGGTGGCCGCCAGCACGGTGTTGGCGGTCGGTACCGGCCTGGCCACGGCCCTGGCGGGCCGTTGGGCCAGCGGCACGGCGCTGGGCGCGGCCAGGGGCGGCCGGCCGGCCGGCTTCGCCGGCATCCGGTTCGCGGTGCACGCCAGCACCGCCGACACCCTCACCCTCACCCGGTCCGCCCACGCGCTGCGGCCCGGCACCTACCGGCTCACCGGCCGCTCGGGCAGCGCGGTGATCGGACCACCGCTGGATGTGGCCAGCACCCCCGACACCGTGGTGCGGCAGCTGATCAGCGTCGGTCCCGGCCGGCTCCCGCCCGGCAGCTCCGTGGGGCTCACCCCGCAGCTGCACACCGGCACCCCGCGCTCCGCGCTCGGCATCGAGTACACCGACGTCGAACTGCCGCACGGCTCCGTCCGGCTGCCGGCCTGGCTGGTGCCGGGCCCCCGCGACACCTGGGTCATCGCGCTGCACGGCCTGGGCGCCACCCGCGAACTGCCGTTGAACGTGCTGCCCTTCCTCCAGGAGCTCCGCTTCCCCGTGCTGCTGCCCGGCTACCGGGGCGATCCCGGCGCACCCCGGCGCGCGGAACGGGCGTACCGGCTCGGCGCGGGGGAGTGGCGCGACGCCGAGGCCGCGCTGCGCTTCGCCGTGCGCGCCGGCGCGCGCCGGGTGGTGCTCTACGGCTGGTCCACCGGCGCGACCATGGCGCTGCACACCGCCACCCACTCGCCGCTGCACCAGCGTGTCGCCGGTCTTGTGCTGGACTCCCCGGTGCTGTGGCCCACCGCCACGCTGCGCGCCATGGCCGTGCGGCGCGGCGTGCCGGCCGTGCTCAGGCCCTGGGCCGTGGCCGCGGCCCAGCGCGGCGCCCCGGCCGGCCCGCCGCCGGTGCCACCGCCCGGCGAACGGGGCACACCGCCGCCGATGTTGCTGGTGCACGGTCCCGACGACACCATCGCGCCGTTCGCCGCCTCCCGCGAACTCGCCGGTCGGCACGAGCGGAACGTCGTCCTCCACACCGTCGCCCAGGCGCAGCACGCCGCGATGTGGAACGCCGATCCGGACGGCTACCAGGAGGCGCTGCGGCGTTTCCTCACGCCCCTGATGTGAGCCACCACCACCGCCGCGCGCGCCCCTCGGGCGCCCCCCTCATCTAGGCCGCTGTACGCGGGGTTTGGGCTTTGACGGTCCGAGCGGTGAAACTGCTCGGGTGACGTCCCGAACTCCGCGTGAGCCCCGGTTGCGACTCGTCCCGCAGACTCCCGCGCAACGAACGCAGGTTCAGCGCCGAACGGCCGAGCGCAGACGTAACCCCAGACCGCCCAAAGGCGTGTTGCCACCCGACCAGCTGGCCCGCCGGGCGAGGGGCCTGCTGGCCGACGCGGTCCGGGTGGCGCACTGGGCGCGCGGCGCCGGCGTCTCGCCCGAACAGGCCGGTGCCCCGGCGGCCGAGGAGCTCGGCATGAGCCCCGCCGAACTCCGCGAGAACTGGAGCCGCGCGCGCCTCGCTGGCCTGCTGGAGATCGACGGCGAGGTCGACGGCCGCCCCGGCGCCGTCCGCGCCGGCTGGCGGCTGCGCGCCTGGGAGCGCGACGACACGGCTGCGCTGCGCGGCTGGGTCGCGCTCTTCGACGCCTGGTGCCTGGCCAGGCCCGCCCCTTCGGACGCGGACCCGTCCCTGGTCACCGACATCGTGGCGGCCATGCCCCAACTGCTGTCCGTGATGCGGCTCTCCGAGGGGCCCGTCACCGCGGCCGGGCTGATCGACCTGATGCGCCGCCGGGTGGCCGAACTGCGCTCCGAACGCCCGGACGGCACCCCCGGCGAGACGCCGGTGCCGGAGGAGGACCAGGAGACCACGGCGGAACGGGTGCGGCTGCTGGGCTGGGCGCTGGACGCGCTCTCCGCCGTCGGCGCGCTCACCCTGCACGCCAAGGGCGACCGGCCGGCCCGCGCCCGGCTCACCGACCTGGGCAGCTGGGCGATGTGGACCAAGCTGGAACAGATCTGCGTCGCCGCGCAGAGCCCGGCGGGCAACATCGAGCAGTCCGCGGTGGCCATGCTGCGCGGCTGCGCGAACCTGACGCCTGGACCGGCCAGGGCCGAATACCGCGCCTGGCTGGCCGTGCGCCCCACCGCGCCCGCCGTCGACGAGCTGCTCGCCGCGGCCCGGGGGGAGGACGCGCTGATCAGGGGCCACGCCTTCCAGGCGCTGCGGGTGGTCGGCGCCCCGGCGCTGGACGCGGTGCGCGCGGTGGCCGACGAGCCGGTGCTCCGTCCCTACGTGCTGCTCTGGCTCGCCGACCACGAGGGGGGCGATCCCAGGGACGCCGCCGAGTCGCCGCTCGGCGTGCTCACCCGCGCCGAGGCCACCTGGCTCTGGGTCGACACCGCCTCGGCGGCCCAGGAGCACGGCGCCGAACGGCTGTTGCTCGACCATCTGGACACCGCTCCACAGCCGACCGTCGCCGAACTGGTGGACGAGATCCGAACCTGTGGCCATCCCCGCACGGTGCAGGTGCTGCTGGCGCTCTCGGCGGTCCACCCGGACCAGACCGTCGCGAAACGGGTGCGGCGCGCCGCGTTCCAGGTGCACACGGGAGGGGCGTGACGGCGGCGGTCCTGACGCTGTGCCCGGCCGCTCGGCCGGACGAAAACCCGTTGCCGCGCGCGGCTAGAATGGCCCGCATGGACATTCTGTTCCTCGTGCATTAGCGGGCGTAAGCGCTGATCCGACCCCTGCCCACACATTCCGCACCTGGAGTCTGTCCATGATCACCGCCACCGGCATCGAGTTGCGCGCCGGAGCCCGCGTCCTCATCGAACACGCGTCGTTCCGCATCGCCAGAGGCGACCGCATCGGCCTGGTCGGCCGCAACGGCGCCGGCAAGACCACCCTCACCAAGTGTCTGGCCGGCGAGGGCACCCCGGCCGGCGGCACCGTCACCAGCTCGGGCGAGGTCGGCTACCTCCCCCAGGACCCGCGCACCGGCGACCTCGACGTGCTGGCCCGTGACCGCATCCTCTCCGCCCGCGGCCTGGACACTGTCCTGCGCGGCATGCGGGAGAACGAGAACCGCATGGCCGGCGGCCAGGGCGCCACCCGCGAGCGGGCGATGCGCAAGTACGAGCGGCTGGAGACGGAGTTCCTCACCAAGGGCGGCTACGCCGCCGAGGCCGAGGCCGCCACCATCGCGGCCAGCCTCGGCCTCCCCGACCGGGTGCTCGGCCAGCCGCTGCACACCCTCTCCGGCGGCCAGCGGCGCCGGGTCGAGCTGGCCAGGATCCTCTTCTCCGACGCCGACGTGCTG
Source organism: Streptomyces profundus (assembly GCF_020740535.1). Classification (NCBI taxonomy): domain Bacteria; kingdom Bacillati; phylum Actinomycetota; class Actinomycetes; order Kitasatosporales; family Streptomycetaceae; genus Streptomyces; species Streptomyces profundus. Next base: position 932,343 of record NZ_CP082362.1, on the reverse strand, counting down.
CTCCTCGACGAGCCGACCAACCACCTCGACGCCGACTCGGTCGCCTGGCTGCGGGACTTCCTGAAGACCTACCGGGGCGGCCTGGTGGTCATCTCCCACGACATCGAGCTGGTCGAGACCGTCGTCAACAAGGTCTTCTACCTCGACGCCAACCGCGCCCAGATCGATGTCTACAACATGGGCTGGAAGCGGTACCAGGTGCAGCGCGAGGCCGACGAGAAGCGGCGCAAGCGGGAGCGCGCCAACGCCGAGAAGAAGGCCGCGGCGCTCAACTCCCAGGCGGACAAGATGCGCGCCAAGGCCACCAAGGCCGTCGCCGCGCAGAACATGGCCCGCCGCGCCGAACGCCTGCTCGCCGGCCTTGAGGAGCAGCGGCAGGACGACAAGGTCGCCAAGCTCCGCTTCCCCGATCCGGCGCCCTGCGGCAAGACCCCGCTCACCGCCGAGGGGCTGTCCAAGTCCTATGGCTCGCTGGAGATCTTCACGGATGTCTCGCTGGCCATCGACAAGGGTTCCCGCGTGGTGATCCTGGGCCTCAACGGCGCCGGCAAGACCACGCTCCTGCGGCTGCTCTCCGGCGTCGAGAAGCCCGACACCGGCCAGGTCACCCCGGGACACGGGCTCAAGCTCGGCTACTACGCGCAGGAGCACGAGACGCTCGACCCGAGCCGCACCGTGCTGGAGAACATGCGCAGCGCCGCCCCCGATCTCGATCTGGTGCAGGTGCGCAAGACGCTTGGCTCGTTCCTCTTCTCCGGCGACGACGTGGACAAGCCGGCCGGGGTGCTCTCCGGCGGCGAGAAGACCCGGCTGGCGCTGGCCACGCTCGTGGTGTCGTCGGCCAACGTGCTGCTCCTGGACGAGCCCACCAACAACCTCGACCCGGCCAGCCGCGAGGAGATCCTCGGCGCGCTGCGCAACTTCACCGGGGCCGTGGTGCTGGTCACCCACGACGAGGGCGCGGTCGACGCGCTCCAGCCGGAGCGGATCATCCTGCTCCCCGACGGCGTCGAGGACCTCTGGAGCGCCGACTACGCGGATCTGGTGGCGCTCGCCTGAGCGCGGCGGATCCACCGAATGTGATCACTCCCGGTGGATCATTCGGCCCATGGTTGATCATTCATCTGAGTGAGTGCGGTCGTAGCCCGGCGTGTCGAAGCGCCGGGCTCACCCTTGCCACCACCGACCTCCAGCGCCCGGCGGCGACCCGCGCTGACCTGCGCCTTCGCGCTCCGGTCCGGTGCCGGCCCACCCACCTCGCGGGAGCCCCGCCGATCCGTTTGTCGTACGGACCGCTACGAATGGGTGGCCAGGAAGCCGGATAGGGGTGATCATGAGAGTCCAGAGCGCACTTCGCATGAGGAGGCACGAGTGGCCGAGACTCTGAAGAAGGGCAGCCGGGTGACCGGCACCGCGCGCGAGAAGCTCGCGGCAGACCTGAAGCGGAAGTACGAGTCGGGTGCCAGCATCCGCGCGCTGGCCGAGGAGACCGGCAGGTCGTACGGCTTTGTGCATCGGATGCTGAGCGAGGCGGACGTCACCCTGCGCGGTCGTGGCGGCGCCACCCGAGGCAAGAAGTCCACCACCGCCTGACCACCACACCCCACCCGCATGGTCGGGCACCGGGGCCGGTCGTTACCCTGCGAGGCGGAACTACTGCCGAGTAACGAGCGGAGGCCCGATGAGCCTGCTCGACCGGGACGGTGTGCGTGTCACCGTCCACAACGCCGTGGCGACCGTCACGCTCACCAACGCCGAACGGCGCAACGCGCAGACCCCCGCGATGTGGCGGGCCCTCGCCGAAACCGGGCGAAGGCTGACCGGCGACATCAGGGTCGTCGTGCTGCGCGCCGAGGGAGTCTCCTTCTCCGCCGGCCTCGACCGACGTGCCCTCACCCCGGAGGGCATCGAAGGACAGCTCTCCCTCTTCGACCTGGCTCGCTACCCCGAAGCCGAGCTGGACGCCACCATCGCCGGCTACCAGGAGGCGTTCACCTGGTGGCGCCGCCCCGACCTGCTCTCCGTCGCCGAGGTGCGAGGCCATGCCATCGGCGCCGGCTTCCAGCTGGCCCTCGCCTGCGATCTGCGCGTCTGCGCCGAGGACGCGCAGTTCGCCATGCGCGAGACCAGCCTGGGCCTGGTCCCCGACCTGACCGGCACCCACCCGCTGGTCGAACTGGTCGGCTACGCCAGGGCCCTGGAGATCTGCGCCACCGGCCGCGCCGTGCGCGCCGCCGAGGCGGAGCGCATCGGGCTGGCCAACCTGGTCGTCCCCGGCGAGGAGCTGGCCGCGGCGACCGACGACCTGGCCGCCGCCCTGCTGGCCGCGCCCCGCGACGCGGTGATCGAGACCAAGGCCCTGCTGCGCGCCGCCACCCGCAACGACTACGACACCCAGCGCGCCGCCGAACGCGCCGCGCAGGGCCGCCGGCTGGCCGATCTGGTGGCCGAGAGCTGACCCGGCCGGTCAGGCGATCCCGGTGACCAGCACGGCCACCCGGGCGGGCCCCGGCGCCGGCCCGCCCGAGGAGGCCGCCGCCCTGGCCGCCGCGTCGCCGACCTCGGCCAGCACCGCCGGCAGCGCCCGCTCCCCTTCCACCACCAGCTGGAGCCGCACCAGTCGGGACGGCGGCTCGGCCTCGTCGGTCACCCGCACGGCGCCCAACCACCCGTCCAGGGCCGAGGACAGCTCCCGCACCCCGGCCACCCCCACCACCGCGTCGGTCACCGCGTCCGCGCCGGGGCCGCCCGAGCCGAACGCGTCGGGGGGCGAGGGCGGCTCGCGTCCGGGCGCCGTCGGCTCGGGCGCCGCCCCCAACAGCTCGGTCACCTCCACGTCCACGGCCACCAGATCGAGCCCCAGCCGCTCCCGCGCCACCCCGGCGAGGGTGGCACGCAGCCGTCGGACGAGCTCGGGCAGCGGCAGCGCGGGGTAGGCGGCGACGGCGGCGGTCATCCGCAGCGGCCCGGACGGCAGCGCGCCCGGCGGGCCCGGCACCGGCTCCGCGGGCTCCTGGGACTCCTGGGACTCCTGTGCGGCGGGGTCGGCCGGCGCCAGCCTCAGCTCGTCGAGCCGCGCCATCGGCAGCGCGACGTCGACCGCGCGGAGCAACGCCGCCCGCGCCGCCCGTTCCGTCAGCCAGTAGCCCCGGCCGGCCGTTCCGCCCAGCGGCAGCAGCCTGCCCAGGCCCAGCTGCCGCCGCACCGCGTCCAACACCCCGTCGCCGCCCATGCGTTCCCGCCTTCCGTCTAACCTGTCCGTACTCAACCGGCCGTGGGTGGGTACAGCATCCCCTAGGAGTCGGCGTCAGCCGGCCCAGGCGTGCCACCCGTTCGGGGGGCGCGCGAGAGGGCCGGAAGGGCGGCCGAGCATAGTGTGGCGAAGGAGCAGCGGGCGTGACTGCGGCTCGGAAAGGGGCGAAGGCACAGTGACCGACACCACCGCGGAGCACGGTACGGAGCAGGGCACCGAGACATCGGAGAAGGCGCTCGGCACCCGCCGAGGCACCGGAGACCCAGCCACCAGAGGACGTACCACCATCGCCGACGGGGTGGTCGCCAAGATCGCCGGCATGGCCACCCGCGACGTGGTCGGCGTACACGCCATGGGCAGCGGGCTGGCCCGCACCTTCGGCGCCGTCAGGGACCGCGTGCCGGGCGGCGGCAAGTCCGTCACCCGGGGCGTCAAGGCCGAGGTCGGCGAGGTGCAGACCGCGTTGGACCTGGAGATCGTGGTCGAGTACGGCGTCTCCATCGCCGAGGTATCCCGTACCGTACGGGAGAACGTCATCGTCGCCGTCGAGCGGATGACCGGCCTGGAGGTCGTCGAGGTCAACATCAACGTCGTCGACGTGAAGTTGCCCGATGACGAGGAAGACGACGAGGAACGGCCCCCGTTGCAGTAGGCACCGGGCGGCCGGCGTCACCAGGCCGCTGAGGCGAAGGAGTACGAGATGAGCATGGCCATGATCGGCATGATCGCCGGCATGGGCCTGGGCTTCGCCGGGTATTTCGGCGGGTTCGCGGCCTTCCTGCTGGTGGCGGCGCTGGGCGCGATCGGCTTCGTCGCCGGGCGCTTCCTGGACGGCGATCTGGAGCCCGGGGACATCTTCCGGGTCCGGGAGCGCGGCGGCGACCGGCGGCGATGACGGTGGATCAGGTGGTTCCCGCCAGGGAACGCGGCGTGACGCGGATCGCCGAGCGGGTGGTGGCCAAGCTGGCCACCCAGGCCGCCAGGGAGGCCCTGCGCGCCGAGTCGAAGGCCCAGCCACCGCGCCGCAAGAACGGGGGCCCGCACGCCTCGGCCGTGGTGCGTCGCCCCTCGGGCGGCGACGGCAGCGGGGGGATCGCCAGCGTCCGCGTCGCCGTGGAGCTGGCCTACCCCTCCGACATCGGCTCCCAGTGCGGCGCGGTACGCCGCCAGGTGGCCAGGCGCATCGGGGAGTTGGCGAGCATGGAGGTCGGGGACGTGGCGGTGGCCGTCGAGCGGCTGCACTCGACCGCCCTGGACGGCGAGGGCTCGGGGAGGCTCCGATGAGCCCCCGCCACGCCGACCGCCGGCCCAGGAACGAACGGAAGGCCACCCTGGTGGGCGAGCCGGAGCCGGGCGACGAGCAGCGCGTCTCCCTCGACAAAGGCCTCGACAAGGACGGAACGGACCAGCCGCCGGACCCGCCGGAGCCGGACGACGAGACCGGGGGCATGCGCCAGTCCACCTCCACCGCCCGCTACGAGCCGCGCGCCGAGGAGGACGGCCCGGCCGACCGCTTCTGGTCGGAGCGACGGCTGCCGGCCGCGCTGGTCGCCGCCGTCGTGCTGGCCGCCGCCGGGCTGCTGCTCTACGACATCGCCTCGGTGCGCGCCGACCGTCCCGCCGCCGGCTGGCGGCGGGACCTGGCCGACCAGCTGGCCACCAGGCAGCTCGACGACGCCTGGATCGTCGCCGGCGCCGTGGCGGCGCTGCTGCTGGGCGTCTGGCTGGTCGTGCTCGCGGTCACCCCCGGGCTGCGCCGGCTGCTGCCGATGCGCCAGGACGGACCCGAGATGCGCGCCGGCATCGAACGCGCGGCTGCCGCGGTGGTGTTGCGCGACCGGGCGTTGAACGTCTCCGGCGTGCGCACCGTCCGGGTGATCGTGGGACGCCGCAGGATCAGGGTGTGGGCCCAGGCGCACTTCCGCGAACTCGACGTGGTCAGGTCCGATCTGGACGCGGTGCTCGACGACGGCATAAGGGACCTCGGGCTGGCGCGCCGACCGGCGCTGGCCGTCTTCGTCCGCCGTCCCACCAAACGCTGAGATGGGGCAGTGATGTTGCGCATCGTCAATCGGGTGCTGCTGGCCGCCGCCGGCTGCACGCTGTTCTGCCTCGGTCTCGCGGTGCTCGTCGGCACCCTCGACCTGCCGAGCCGCTGGGGCTTCACCCCACCCTCCTGGTGGACCTGGCGGACCCCCGAGTCCGTGCTGCTCAGCGCCGCCGACCGGGTCCGGCACCGGGACGCCGGCTGGTGGTGGCCGGTGGTGATCGGCGTCCTCGCGCTGCTGGTCCTGCTGGCGCTGTGCTGGCTGCTCGCGCAGCTGCGCAGGCAGCGGCTCTCCGAGGTGTTGGTCGACAGCGGCGACGGCGTCGGCGCGCTGCTGCGCGGGCGCGCGCTGGAGGAGGTGGTGGCCGCCGAGGCGGAGGCCCTGCCGGGCGTGGACCGGGCCCGGGTGGCCCTGGTCGGCCGCCGCGACCAGCCGCGCGCCGAGGTGGGGCTCTCGCTGGCGCCCCAGGCGCGGCCCGACGAGGCCGTCCGCCGGCTGCGCGCCGAGGCGGTCGAGCACGCCCGCGTCTCCTCCGGGCTCTCGGCGCTGCCGGCCGAGGCACGGCTGCGGGCCGCCAAGCACGGGCCCGAACGCGTCAGTTGACGGCCCGGCCGGGCGTGTGGCGCTCAGGCGGAGGTGGACACGTTGTCCCTGGGACCGCTGGGCTGCTTCTCCTCGGCGGCCGGCTCCTCCCGGCCGTCCCGGCCGTCCTTGCCGCCCGGGCCCGGCTTCGGCCCCGCGGCGGCCCTGGCCTCCTTGGCGGCCTGCTCGGCGGCGTCGTTGCGATCGCGCCTCAGCAGCAGGAACCAGCCGACGGGAACGCCGGCCGTGAAGAGCCACCACTGGATGGCATAGGCGAAGTGCGCCCCGATGCCCGTGTGGTCCGGCTCCGGGAGCAGCTCCAGCGCCGGCTCGGCCTCGTCCGGCGGGGCGGTCTCCGTCAGCTCCAGATAGCCGCCCAGCATCGGCTGGCCGAGATCGGCCTCCCGCTGGTCGCTGTTGATCAGCATCACCATGCCGTCGGGCAGCCCGGACTTGTCCTTGATGCCGCTGTTGCCCGTGGTCTCGTCGGCCATCAGCCGACCCGTCACGGTGATCTGCCCGCTCGGCGGCTCGGGCACCTCGGGCGCCCGCGTCGGATCGTTGCCGGCCGGGATCCAGCCCCGGTTCACCAGCACCGCCGGCGCGTCGTCCTGGAGCAGCGGGGTCAGCACGTGGTACCCCATGGCGCCGTCGTCGTTGGTGCGCTGCCGCACCAGCACCTGGAACGCCGGATCGTAGGAGCCCGTCGCGGTCACCCGGCGGTAGCGGTCGTCGGCCGCGGGGCCGGCGTCCAGGGAGGTCAGCTCCGCCATGGGCACCGGATCGGCCGACAGACTGGCGGCGATCAGATCGTTGCGCGCCACTCTCTGGTCATGGCGATCCATCTGCCAGAACCCGAGCCAGATCATGGACGGGATCAGGAGCAGCGCGATCAGGGTGAGGGACACCCACTGCCGGGACAGCAGAAACCGGTACACAGCCGCTGACGCTACCCGAAGGCGGTCACCCCTCCTTCGCCGGGGCCACATCGCGCAGCAGGTGGGTGAACGCCGCCTCGTCCAGGACCGGCGTGCCATGGGCGCGGGCCCTGGCCACCTTGCTGGTCGCGACCTCGGGGGTGTTGGTGACCAGCAGGCTGGTCAGCCGGGAGACGCTCGTCGCCACATGCAGACCGGCCTCCTGCGCCTGGTCCTCCAGCAGCTCCCGATCCACCGAGGTGTCCCCCGAGAAGGCCACCCGCATGCCCTGCCGCAGCCGCCCGCCCGGCTCGTACCGCCCCGGGTTGGGATAGGGGCAGACCGGCCGCCTGCGGCTCGGCCGCCAGCCGCCACGCCACGCCTCGCCCGAGCGGACGGGACCGGAACGGGACGCCGGCTGGCCGGTGGCCCACTCGGTGATCGGGCGGCACACATGCAGCGGCAGCGGCAGGCCGAGGCCGGCGGCCCGCTCAAGGCTGGGCCGGAACGCCTCGGCCAACACCCGGGCGTCGTCCAGCGCGTGGTGCGCCCGGCGCTGCGTCACCCCGAAGTACCCGACGAGCGTCTCCAGCTTGTGGTTGGGCAGCGGCAGGGCCAACTCCTTGGCCAGCCGGATCGTGCACAGCCGCTGCCGGACCGGCGGCGTCCGCTCCACCCTGGCGAACTCCCTGGCCAGCATCGCCCAGTCGAAGACCGCGTTGTGCGCCACCAGCACCCGGCCGGCCAGCCGCTCGGCCAGCTCCTCCGCGACCTCCCCGAAGAGCGGCGCGTCGGCGAGCATCTCGGACGTCAGCCCGTGGATCCAGGTGGGCCCTGGATCGCGCTGCGGATTGACCGGGCTGTACCAGCTGTCCTCCACCTCACCCCTGGCGGTCAGCCGGTAGACGGCGGCGGACACGATCCGGTCGTGGCTGGCGAGACCCGTGGTCTCGACGTCCACCACGGCGTACCCCGACGGGTAGCCCTCGGGCCATGACCCCTCGTCGGAGGTCCTGGGGAGGGGGAGGTCGACCATGGGCGCCTGGTGGTGGTCTTCGAGCATGGTCCCAGAGGATACGGGCCGGCACCGACAGTGCCCTTCGTCCGCCCCGGAGTTGGGACGTCCCACGGTCCGTCGGGACGCTGGGGCCGACCCGCTGTCACAGCTGTGACGTACGCTGCCAGACATCTGCTCCCCACCAGGCGGAGGCGCCGCGATGTTGCTCGACACCCATGGCCGAGTGGCCACCGATCTCCGGGTCTCGCTCACCGATCGGTGCAACCTGCGGTGTACCTACTGCATGCCGGAGGAGGGCCTCGCCTGGCTGGCCAAGCCGGAGTTGCTCACCGACGACGAGATCGTCCGGCTGGTGGGTGTCGCGGTGGGGGAGTTGGGCGTCACGGAGGTCCGCTTCACCGGCGGGGAGCCGATGCTGCGGCCCGGTCTCGTCTCGGTGGTGGAGCGCATCGCCGCGTTGACGCCCCGGCCCCGGCTCTCCCTCACCACCAACGGCATCGGCTTGGAGCGCACGGCCGACGCGTTGCGCGAGGCGGGGCTCGATCGGGTCAACGTCTCCCTGGACACGCTCAGTTCGGAGGTCTTCCAGCGGATCACCCGCCGCCGGCGCCACGGCGACGTGCTGCGCGGCCTCGCCGCCGCGAAGGCCGCCGGGCTCACCCCCGTCAAGGTCAACAGCGTGCTCCTGCCCGGCGTCAACGACACCGAGGCGCCCGAGCTGCTGGCCTGGGCCCTTGAGCACGAGTACGAGCTGCGCTTCATCGAGCAGATGCCGCTGGACGCCCAACACGGTTGGCAGCGGGACAAGATGATCACGGCGGACGAGGTGCTGCGCTCGCTGCGGACCAGGTTCACCCTCACCCCCGAGGACGGCCGGGGCTCCGCACCGGCCGAGCGGTGGCTGGTGGACGGCGGCCCGGGGCGGGTCGGCGTGATCGGTTCGGTCACCAGGCCGTTCTGCTCGGCCTGCGACCGCACCCGGCTGACCGCCGACGGTCAGGTGCGCAACTGCCTGTTCGCGCACGAGGAGTCCGATCTGCGCGGGCCGCTGCGCGAGGGCGCGGACGACGCGGAGCTGGCGGAGCTGTGGCGCCGCGCGATGTGGGGCAAGAAGGCCGGCTCCGGCCTGGACGCCCCCACCACCTTCGCCCAACCCCCCCGCCCCATGTCCGCCATCGGCGGCTGACCGTTGTGCGGGTCGCTTCGCTGTGCGCCTAGCGGCGCGCCGGCCGGACGCCGCCCCAAGCCGCCAGCGCTCCGCGCGGCGGTCTAGCGGCGGTCTACGGGCCTTGTTCTTGCCCGCGTTCGTCCTGCGGGTGGCCGACGCCGTGGCGGTGGTCGCGCTCCGCGCGGCGGCCTACGGGCCCTGTTCCTGCCCCGCGGGCAGCGTCAAGTGCTGCCCGCACCCCGCGCGCAGCGAGGGCGGGTTCCCGCCCCGTGGCTGACGCTGCCGCGCGCAGCGGCCAGCGCGGCCGGGCCGCGGCCCGCACTCCCGACGTGCTGCCAATGCCGCCCCGCGCGCAGCGCGGGCCTGGGCCCTGCCTCCGTGGCTGACGCCGTCGCGCGCAGCGGCCAGCGCGGGCGGCGGGCGCCGTGGCTAACGGCCGGTGGCTTGCCAGTCGGTCAGGGGGACGACGGCCTTGAGGAAGTCGCGGAGGCTGAGGAAGCGCGAGAGGTATTCGCGGTGCTCGTCGCAGGCGAGCCAGGTCTTGCGGCGGTCGGGGGTGTGGAGTTTGGGGTTGTTCCACGCGAGGACCCAGACGGCCGGCAGGCGGCACCCCTTGGCCGAGCAGATCAGCTCCGTTGCGGCCGGCTCGTTCATCGCGTTCGTCACGGAAACCACCCAAGTCCTTCAGATACGGTGATACCGCCCACGCGATCAAGACGCTGACTGGTGTCGGAACATGATCGACGCCGGGCAGCCACGGGGGGAGCCGCCCGGCGTCGTTCTGTCGCTCCGACGGGGGATACGGAGCGCCCTTGAAGTATGACACGCGTGCGGGTGGTCATTGCAGGGGAATGACCCAATTGATCTGAGCCGACTTCCAGATCGCCGTCCGGAAGCATCAACTCCGCTTCTGCGCTTCCTGTTGCGAGGGCGGCAACGCCCTCGTCGCGGAGGGGGCGGCGAGCGCGGAGGGCAGCGACGGCACGTTCTCCCGGCCCGCGTTGGCGATCACCACGGCGATATAGGGAAGGGTGACGCCCAGCGCCAGCGTGACGACCGCCAGCGGAAGGCTGACGTTCCACAGCAGCGCGGTCAGCAGCACCGCGATGGTGCGGATCACCATGGCCACGAGATAGCGACGCTGTCGCCCCCGTACGTCCTCGTCCAGACTCTGCCGGGCACCGGTGATCCGGTAGACCGTGGAGTTTTCCTCGTCATCGCGTCGGCGCGCCATCTCACATCACCCCGCCCCAACGTACGCCACCACCGTGGCGTGGCCGGACTCACCCCAGCAGCTGGGCGAGCTTCCTGCCGGCCTTGAGATAGAGGTTCCCGGGCGTCTCGGCGAGGGCGCCGGTCCGCTCGGCGACCACCTCGGCCAGCGGGCGCAGCGCGTCCGCCTCGGGCAGCACCTCGGTCCGCTGCCCGTCGGCGCCCTCAAGGACCAGCCGCAGCCCGTTCTGCTTCGCCAGCCGGCGGGCGGCGGAGGCACTCGGGGTGAACTCCAGCACCTTGGTGAGGACGGTGGCGACCGTCTCCGCGCCGTGCTCGGCGAGCGACAGCTCGGGCAGGCTCGCCACGTCGGCGAAGCTCCGGCGGGAGAACTGCGCGGTGAACGCGTCGCGGGCCGCCATCGCCGCTTCCACCCCGTGGAGCGCGGCGACCACCTCGGCGGCCAGCAGCTTCTTCAGATCCATCGGATGCAGCGAGTTGTCCGCCAACCGGCCGTTGACCAGGGCCAGCTCCGCGTCCGTCCACTCCGTCCAGGCCCGCAGGTAGGGGTCCATCAGCCGGTCGGGAATGGACATGATCTTGCCGAAGACCTCGCCGGCCGGCGAGGCCAGGCCCACGTAGTTGTCCTTGGACTTCGACATCTTGGCGCCCGAGCCGTCGGTGCCCTCGATCAGCGGCATGCCGACGACCAGCTGCGGGGTGAGGCCGTGGACCTCCATCAGCCGGCGGCCCATCTGCATGTTGAGCAGCTGGTCCACGCCGCCCAGCTCGACATCGGCGTCGATCTCGACGGAGTCGATCGCCATCGCCACCGGGTAGATCAGCTCCGACATGGTCAGCCCGTGGCCGCCCTCCAGGCGGGTCCTGAAGTCGTCGCGCTGGAGCAGCGAGGACGCCGGCACCTGGGCCAGCATCCCGATCAGCCGGGGGAGCGTCACCCCCGCCAGCCACTCGCTGTTGTGCCGGACCCGCACCTCGTCGAAGTTGAAGAACGGGCGCACCTGGTCGCCGTAGCTGGCCAGGTTGCGCGCGATGTCCTCGTCGGTCAGCGGGGGGCGCTCGGCCGAACGCCCCGAGGGGTCGCCGATCTTGGCCGTGATGTCGCCGATGAGCAGCGTCACCTCGTGGCCCATCCGCTGGAACCGGCTGAGCACCGTCATCGGCACCGCGTGGCCCAGGTGCACGTCGGAGCCGGTCGGGTCGATGCCCAGCTTGACGCGCAGCCCGCGCCCCGCCGCCCGCGCGGTCTCGATCCGCTTCGCCAGCGCTTCCGCCGACGGCAGCACCTCGACCGCGCGGGCCGCGATCAGCTCCGCCTGCTCCCCGGACGACAGATCGGTCAGGTCCAGATAACGCCGCGTCCCCGCCTCCTCCAGCAGCTGCCGGACGGTGGAGTCGGAGGAGAGGTCCTGTGCCAGCAGCGCACTGGCGCGCTGAACGGAATCGCCGAGGCGTGTCACTTCGTAGTCCTGCCAGTCGTGTGTCGTCGAGGGACGGGAGCCGATTCTACGAGGGTCAGACTCCCGGGCTCACGGAGCTCATGTGGAACTCGGGCACCCGCAGTGCCGGCGTCGCCACGCGCGGGAAGTAGTCGCCCCACTCGCGCGAGGTGGTCCGCTCGGTGCGGCCGGCCTCGGTGGCCCGGGCGAGGACGTCGACCGGCGACTCGTTGAAGCGGAAGTTGTTCACCTGCCCGACCACCTCGCCCTTCTCGACCAGGAGGACACCGTCCCTGGTCAGGCCGGTGAGCAGCAGGTTCTTCGGGTCCACCTCGCGGATGTACCAGAGCGAGGTGACCAGCAGGCCGCGCTCGGTGTCGGCGACCAGCTCGGGCAGCGTCCGGGTGCCGCCGGCGTCCAGCGTCAGGTTGTCGATCACCGGGGCCAGCGGCAGCCCCGTCAGCTCGGCGGTGTGCCGGGTGGTGGGCAGCGAGCGCAGCACCCCTTCGGCGATCCAGTCGGTGCGCTCCAGCGGCAGGCCGTTGTCGAAGACGGAGTTGCCCACGAAGAAGGAGTCGGTCGACGAGCGGGAGAGCACGAACGGCGTGGCCGTCAGGCCCTCGGCCCTCGGGTCGCTGGAGAGGGTGAACGGCAGCTGGGTCAGCCGCTCCCCGACCCGGGTGCCGCCGCCGGGCCGGCTGAAGACGGTGCGGCCCTCGTGGCTGCGGCGTGCCTCGGTGGTCATGTGCTGGTAGATGGTGAGGTCCGCCACCGAGGTGGGCGGCAGCAGCGTCTCGTACCGGCCCGGCGGCAGGTCGATGGTGCGCTCGGCCCAGGCGAGCCGCTGCGCCAGCGCGGCGTCCAGCGCGGCGATGTCGACATCGGAGAAGTCACGGGTCGGCGCGTTGCCGTAGGAGGAACGCCTGCGTCCGTCCGACTTGGCGTTCAGCTCCAGATGCCCGGTCGGCTGGTCGTACCGCAGCCGCAGCCCCGTCGAACTCCCCAGGTAGCTGGAGACCACCTGGTGTTCGGCGAAGCCGAACAGCTCCCTGCCCTCGCTCGCCGCGCGCGCGAAGGTCTCGCCCAACGCGGGGGCGAACTCCCGGAACACCTCGGACGAGGTCTCGGCCGGCGGCGCGGCGAAGTCCGGGCTCGGCTCGCCGCCCTCGACCAGCGGACGGGCGTCCTCGGCCGACGGGGACTGGCGGGCCGCGTGCTCGGCGGCCCGGACCAGCTCCGCCAACTCCTCGTCCCTGACCGCCGAACGGGACAGCACCCCGGCGGCCACGCCGGTCGCCCCCTGGACGGTGGCGATCACCGTCAGCTGACTGCCCCGGGTGACGCCGTTGGTGGTGAGGGTGTTGCCGGCCCACCGCAGATTGGTCGAACTGTGCTCGTCGGCGATCACCACCATCCCGTCGGCCTCGGACAGCGCCAGCGCGCGCTCGATGATCTCCTGCGGTCTGCTGACGGTCATCGGCCGGCCTCCTGCGTGGTGTTGAGAACGTTGACGGAGCGGAACAGCGCCGAGGGGCAGCCGTGCGAGACGGCCGCGGTCTGGCCGGGTTGGGCCTTGCCGCACATGAAGGAGCCGCCCAGGAGATAGGTGTCGGGGCCGCCCACGGCCTCCATCGAGCCCCAGAAGTCCGTGGTGGTGGCCTGATAGGCGACATCCCGCAGCTGGCCTGCCAGTTGCCCGTTCGCGATCCGGAAGAAGCGTTGTCCGGTGAATTGAAAGTTATAGCGCTGCATATCGATCGACCAGGAGCCGTCGCCCACCACGTAGACGCCCTCTTCGACCCGGGAGATCAGCTCCTCCGTGCTCGGCCCCGCCGGGTCGGGCTGGAGCGACACGTTCGCCATACGTTGCAGCGGCACATGCGAGGGTGAGTCGGCGAAGGCGCATCCGGTGGACCGGTCGGCGCCGGTGAGCGCCGCGGTGCGCCGGTCCGTCTGGTACCCGACCAGGACGCCGTCCCTGACCAGGTCCCACGACTGGGCGGCGACCCCCTCGTCGTCGAAGCCCGTGGTCGCCAGGCCGTGTTCGACGGTGCGGTCGCCGGTGACCCGCATCACCTCGGAGCCGTAGCGCAGCGTGTTCAGCTGGTCGGGGGTGGCGAACGAGGTGCCGGCGTAGGCCGCCTCGTAGCCCAGCGCGCGGTCCAACTCGGTGGCGTGACCGATCGACTCGTGGATGGTGAGCCACAGGTTGGTCGGGTCGATCACCAGGTCGAGCGGCCCCGGGGTCACCGAGGGCGCGGCCATCTTCTCGGCCAACAGCTCGGGCATCCTGGCCAGTTCGTCGTCCCAGTCCCAGCCGGTGCCCGTCAGGTACTCCCAGCCGCGCCCCACCGGCGGCGCCAGCGTGGACATGGTGTCGAACCGGCCCGTCGCCCCGTCCACCGACGTGGCGGTGAGCCCGGGGTTGAGGCGCACCCGCTGCTGGGTGGTGACCGTGCCGGCGGTGTCCGCGTAGAACTTGTTCTCCTGGACGGCCCAGAGCTGGGCGTCCACATGGCTGATGCCGTCCCCGGCCAGCAGCCGCCCGCTGAAGTCCGCGAGCAGCTCGATCTTCTCCGCGTCCGGAACGTCGAACGGGTTGGTCTCGTAGGAGGAGATCCACGTCCGCTCGCCGTGCGACGGCTCGTCGGCCAGCTCCACCCGCTCGGCGGACCCGGACGCCGCCGTGACCCGCGCCGAGAGCTTCGCCATGGCGACGGCCCGCGCCGCCACCCGCGCCGCGCCGTCCATCGTCAGATCCACCCCGGCGGCGAACCCCCAACTCCCGCCGTGCACCACGCGCACCGCGTACCCCGTGGTCGTGGCGGACGCCGCCCCGGAAGGACGGGCGTCCCGCAGCGACCAACGGGCGCTGCGCACCGACTCAAGACGGAAGTCCGCGTGATCGGCGCCCAACGCCCGCGCCCTCGCCAGGGCGGCGTCGGCCAACGGACGTAGTGGTAGCGCGAGAAACGCTGGATCGATGGTTCTGGTCACGGTGTCTCCTGTCCTGGCCCGATGCCGGGCCCGTCCGGGCGGGCCTCGTCGGCCCGCCCGCCCCGAGGGGGTCACCCCCGAGCCCTACCCGGCGCGTTGGTGAGCGGACGCACCAACAGGGTGATCATTGTCGTCAACGTGGCCTGGGCCAAGGTGTTTCCACCGCCGGTGCGGTGCGGAGTCGCCGACGGGGGAGCCGGGCCGGCTGTTGGGATCCCACAGCCGGACGGGGCCCCGGCTGTCATGCCTCGGTTGTCGCGCGAGGTGGCCGAGGGTCTAGCGTTGTCGAAAGCACACGAACACGAAAGAGGTGGTCCCTTGAGCCGCTCGGTACTGGTGACCGGAGGCAACCGCGGTCTTGGCCTTGCCATCGCGCGCGCCCTGGCCGAGGCGGGTGACAAGGTCGCGATCACCTACCGCTCCGGCGAACCGCCGAAGGAGCTGGTGGACCTGGGGTGTCTGCCGGTGAGGTGCGACATCACCGAGCCTGAGCAGGTGGAGCAGGCCTACAAGGAGGTGGAGACGGCGCACGGCAAGGTCGAGGTGCTGGTGGCCAACGCCGGCGTCAACCGCGACCAGTTGTTGCTGCGGATGTCCGAGGAGGACTTCACATCCGTCCTCGACACCAACCTCACCGGCACCTTCCGGGTGGTGAAGCACGCGGCCCGCGGCATGCTGCGGGCCCGTTCCGGCCGCATCGTGCTGATCTCGTCGGTGGTCGGGCTGCTGGGCTCGGCCGGGCAGGCCAACTACGCGGCCTCCAAGGCCGGCCTCGTCGGCTTCGGCCGCTCCCTGGCCAGGGAGCTGGGCTCGCGCGGCATCACCTGCAACGTGATCGCGCCGGGGTTCATCGACACGGACATGACGAGGGAACTCACCGAGAGCCAGCGCGACGCCATCGTCGAGAAGATCCCGCTGGCCCGCTACGGCGCCGCCGAGGAGATCGCGGCCACCGTGCGTTTCCTGGCCTCGGAGGAAGCCGCGTACATCACTGGAGCCGTCATTCCCGTTGACGGCGGATTGGGCATGGGTCACTGAGCATGAGTGGACTTCTCGCGGGCAAGCGGATCCTGGTCACCGGCGTTCTCACCGATTCCTCGATCGCCTTCCACACCGCCAGGCTGGCCCAGCAGGAGGGCGCCGAGGTGGTGCTCACCGGGTTCGGCAGGCTCTCCCTGGTGCAGCGCATCGCCAAGCGGCTCCCCAAGCCCGCCCCGGTGATCGAGCTCGACGTGCAGAACAAGGAGCACCTCGCGGGGCTCGCCGACCAGGTCACCGAACACTTCGGCGCGGGCGTCGGTCTGGACGGCGTGGTGCACTCCATCGCGTTCGCCCCGCAGGACGCGCTCGGCGGCAACTTCCTCCACACGGAGTGGGACTCGGTCGCCACCGCCGTCGAGGTCTCCGCGTACTCCCTGAAGTCGCTGACGGTCGCCCTGCTGCCGCTGCTCGAACAGCGCGGCGGATCGGTCGTCGGCATGAACTTCGACGCCCAGGTCGCCTGGCCCAAGTACGACTGGATGGGCGTCTCCAAGGCCGCCCTTGAGGCCACCTGCCGCTACCTGGCGCGGGACCTGGGAGACCGGAACATCCGGGTCAACCTGGTCTCCGCCGGCCCGATCAAGTCGATGGCGGCGAAGTCCATCCCGGGCTTCGAGGAGCTGGCCGACGTGTGGGACGGCCGCGCCCCGATCGGCTGGGACCTCGCCGACCCCGAGCCCGCGGCGCGTGGCGTTGCGGCGCTGCTGTCGGACTGGTTCCCCAAGACCACCGGCGAGATCGTCCACGTCGACGGCGGTGTCCACATGATGGGGGCCTGAGGCGGGTCGCGTGCCCGCGCACCCGGCCTGACCGCCACCACCCCCCGGCCCGCCGGGGGGTGTCGCGTTCCACGGGGCTCCGCCCGGGGGCGGATCGCGCCTGAGCCCCGTCACAGGCGCTCGCCCCGGTGGACGCCCGCCCGGACACACGCCCGGGACCGCCCCCCATCCGGACAGCGGGCCCGTCTTGCCGACGGCGCCCCGCCGTTCACACGGACCTCGTGGGACAGACGCCGGGGCTCTCGACCCGTGCGGTCAGCGGTCGGTGTTCGGCCCATCCGCTCCAGGTGCCCGGCGTTATTCGCCGGCGGCGCCCGGCCGTTCACACGGCACCCCGTGGGACAGACACCGGGGCCCGATCCGTGCGGTCAACGGTCGGTGTTCGGTCCGTGGACTGGGGCGCGTCGTTCGGAATCTCGCGGGCTCGTGCTTCCCCCAGACGTCGTCCGGGGGACCCGGGGCACCTCCCGGACGAAGTCCGGGGGAGTACGAGCAGGCCCTTGGGGCCTTGCGACCGCCGGGCTGGGGGAGCCGCTCGCTGTCCGCGAAGATCCCCACGACGGCGGGCCCCCGGCCGCCTCCGCCGGTCCCGGCCCGTGCGGTCGGCGTTTGGCCCACCCGCTCCAGGTGCCCGGCGTTCTGCCGGCGGGGCCCGGCCGCTCGCATGCACCCGGTGCACGGGCCGATGCCTGGCCGGGGCGCACCCCGTGGGACAGACGGCGGGCCCCCGGGCCGCCTCCGCCGGGCCCGGCCCGTGCGGTCGGTGTTCGGCCCACCCGCTCCAGGTGGCCGGCCGCCGCGCGGCAGGTGCCCGTCCCGTGGGACAGACGGCGGGCCCCCGGCCGCCTGCGGTCAGCGGGCGGTCCCTCGCGGCTCGGGGGGCGTTCGGTCCGTGTTCGGGCTGGGCTGGTCCCGGGCCGGGACGCGGCCCGGGACTCCGCTCAGCGGTGGCAGACGAGGGCGTAGGAGCCCGCCTCGGCGGCAGCCGTCTCCGCGTCGGCGGCGCGGATGGCGGTGAGGAGGCGGCCGTGGTCGACGTGGTCGGCCGGGCGCAGCTCGTCGCCCACATCATGGCGCAAAAACGCCCTGACGACGGCGCCCAGATCGGCGTAGAGCGCCGTCAGCACCTCGTTGTGCGAGGTCTGCACCACGGCCATGTGGAACGTCGCGTCCGCCTCGACGAAGCGTTCGACGTCGCCGGTGGCCCAGGCCGCCTCCCTGCGGGCCAGCAGGGTCTCCAACTGCCGTAGCTCGCGCGGCGTTCGGCGCCGCGCGGCGAGCCGGGCGGCGGACGCCTCCAGCGTGCTGCGCACCTCCGCGACGTCCCTGGCCTGCGCCCCGGCGAACCTGCGGTGCATCACACCGGCCAGCTCGCTGGTCGCGGCCACATAGGTGCCCGAGCCCTGACGGATGTCCAGCAGCCCGTTGTGCGCCAGCGCCCTGATCGCCTCGCGCACCGTGTTCCTGGCCACCCCCAGCTGTTCGACCAGTTCGGGCTCCGTCGGAATGCGTGACCCGACGGGCCACTCGCCCGAGGTGATCTGCAGGCGCAGCTGGCCGATCACCTGGTCCGCCAACGCTGCGCGACGCGGCGCGGTCAGTGACATGACTCTCCCCGATGCCGTCGTCCACTGGCTCAGACCGTGAACGAGGATTCATCCCATGATTCTATGATGAGGTTCATGGGACCCACGCGGACTGACCGTACTCTGCGCCGAGCCTCCGCGGTCACCGAACGACCACAGCCCGGCCAGCCCGGGCGGGGTACGGCCTCGGCGACCGCCGGCCGTTGGCTGATCGCGCTCGCGCTGGTGCTCACCGCCATCAACCTCCGTCCCGCCATCTCGGGCCTCGGTCCCGTCCTCGCCGAGGTCCGCCACGACCTGGGGATGAACGCCACCGTCGCCGGCCTGCTCACCTCCGTGCCCGCGCTCTGCTTCGCCGTCTTCGGCTTCACCGCGCCCCGGCTCGCCGGCCGCTTCGGGCCCGTCCGCGTCGTGGTGCTCGGGCTGTGCGCGATCAGCGCGGGCCTCGGCCTGCGCGCGCTGGCCGGCAACACCGTCGTCTTCCTGGCCACCAGCGCGCTGGCCCTGGGCGGCATCGCGGTGGGCAACGTGCTGATGCCGGTGCTGGTCAAACGCTTCTTCCCGGACCGGATCGGGCTGCTCACCGGTCTCTACTCCATGGGCCTGGCCATCGGCACCTCGGCAGCCGCCGCCTGCACCATCCCGCTCTCCCGCGCGGTGGGCGGCAACTGGCGGGCCGGCCTGGCCGGTTGGGCCGTGCTGGCCGCGCTCGCGCTCATCCCCTGGGCCGTTCTGCTGCTGCGCACCAGGAGACGCGCCGCCGGGCGGGACCGCGTCGGCGAGCAGGCCACCGCCACCACCACCCCGCCGCCCAGGATGCTGCGCTCCCGCACCGCCTGGGCGCTGGCCGTGTTCTTCGGCCTCCAGGCCACCGCCGCCTACATCATCATGGGCTGGCTCCCACAGATCTACCGCGACGCCGGGGTCTCCGCCGGCACCGCCGGCCTGCTGCTGGCCCTCGTCATGGGCCTGAGCGCGCCGTTGAGCTTCCTCATCCCGCCCATCGCGACCCGGCTGCGCAGCCAGGCTCCGCTGGTGATCGCCATCGGCCTGTGCGCGCTGGCCGGTTACGCGGGTCTCTGGCTGGCGCCGGCCACCGGCGCCTGGCTGTGGGCCGTGCTGCTCGGCGTCGGGAACTCCGCCTTCACGGTGGCGCTGGTGATGATCGGCCTGCGCACCCGCACCGGGCCTGGGGTGATCCGACTCTCCGCCTTCGCGCAGAGCATCGGCTATCTGCTGTCCGTGCCGGGACCGCTGCTGGTCGGCGCGCTCAACGAGGCGACCGGCGGTTGGGACGCTCCGCTGCTGCTGATGACCTGCCTGCTGCTGGCCCAGGTCACCTGCGGCGTTCTCGCCGGCCGGGACCGCTGTGTGGAGGACGGTCACTGAGTGCGAGACTGGTGCCATGCCAGCGCTCGATCCGAACCCCCGCAACGGCCAACGCTCCCTGCTGCTGATCCTGGGAGCCATGCTCGCCATCACCGTCGTGATCGGTGTGATCGCCACTGTCGCCTCGCCCTGACCCGGAGGGGTGGGGCTGGCCCCACCATCCCCTAGGGGGTTGGGTTCAGGGACGACTGGGTGGCTCACCGGATGGGCCGGACGTCTCCCGGTCCGTAGATTCGTGGTCATCGCGAAAGGCCCCCGCAACCGGCGGACTCGTGCCGCTCCCGCGCCCCACGGATGGAGACCGCGCCATGACCGCTCGCGCCCAGTCCGCCGACCACGAGATCCGCCTGCGCTGGTGGGCGGTCGCCCTGCCGGTCGCCGTCTTCGTCGCGCTTCTCGCGCTGCTCACCTCGGGCGGCCCGAACGAGACCGCCACGGGCCTGGAGCCGGTCACCAGGATCCTGGAGCACGTCCACTCGGCCCTGCTCTGACGATCCGGCCCCGCGGCGGACGTTGCCGGCCCGGCGTCGCGCCGATGCCCAACGACCCGCGCCCACCGGCGCGTTTCGTGCGAAGCTGGGGCACATGAGCGTCGAAGTTGCCCGCAGGATCGTTCTTCTCCGACACGCCAAAGCCGACTGGCCCGAGGTCGCCGACCACGACCGGCCGCTCGCCGAGCGGGGCCGTCATGACGCCCGCACCGCCGGACTGTGGCTGGCGGGGGCCGGCGTCACCCCCGACCTGACCCTCTGCTCCACCGCGGTGCGCGCCCGCGAGACGTGGAAGCTCTATGCCTCCGAGCTGACCAGGCGGCCGAAGACCGCCTACGACGAGCGGCTCTACGAGGCGTCCCCCGGCGAGGTGATCGCCGTGATCAACGAGGTGGACGAAGCGGTCAGGGATCTCCTGGTGGTCGGCCACAACCCGACCACCCACGCCCTCGCCGACCTGCTCGCCGCCACCTCCGAGGGCGACACCCGCGCCCGGATGAACGCCAGCGGCTACCCCACGTCGGGCCAGGCCGTGTTGACCCTGACCACCCCGTGGAAGTCCGTGGAACCGGGCGTGGCCCGGCTGAGCGCGTTCTGGACGCCGCACGACTGACGCCGCACGACCAGGGCACGGACCAGGCCGACCGACCGGGCCCGCCGCTCAGCCGTGAGCGTCCGCCGCCTCCACCTCTTCCCTGGTGATGCCCAGCAGATAGAGCACGGTGTCCAGAAACGGCACCGTGACGGCCGTGTGCGCGGCCTCGCGGACCAGCGGCTTGGCGTTGAACGCCACCCCGAGGCCCGCCGCGTTCAGCA
This sequence comes from Streptomyces profundus, assembly GCF_020740535.1. Classification (NCBI taxonomy): domain Bacteria; kingdom Bacillati; phylum Actinomycetota; class Actinomycetes; order Kitasatosporales; family Streptomycetaceae; genus Streptomyces; species Streptomyces profundus. The sequence continues at coordinate 911,586 of NZ_CP082362.1, read as the reverse complement.
TGTCCAGATCGTTGGCGCCGTCCCCGATGGCCACCGTCCGGGAGAGCGGCACCCCCGCCTCGGCCGCGAACCGGCGCAGCAGCGTGGCCTTCCCCGGGCGGTCCACGACCTCGCCCGTGACCCGTCCGGTCAGCTTCCCGTCGACCACCTCAAGGGTGTTGGCCGCGGCGAAGTCGAGACCGAGGTGCTCCCGCAGCGCGTCCGTGACCTGCGTGAACCCGCCGGAGACCACGCCCACCTGGCAGCCGAGCCGCTTCAGCGTGCGGATCAGGGTCCTGGCGCCGGGGGTGAGCCGGACCTCGGACCTCACCTTGTCGATCACCGACTCGTCGAGCCCGGCCAGCAGCGCCACCCGCTGGTGCAGGGACTGCTCGAAGTCCAACTCGCCGCGCATCGCGGCGGCCGTCACCTCGGCGACCCGCTCCTCGCAGCCCGCGTGGGCGGCGAACAGCTCGATCACCTCGTCCTGGATCAGCGTGGAGTCCACGTCCATCACCACCAGGCGCGGCGCCCGGCGCTGGAGGCCCGACGACACCACGGCGATGTCGACGCCGCTGGCCGCCGCCTCCTTGCCCAGCGCCGTGCGGAGCGCCTCCGTCGGCACCCCCGACACGTCGAACTCCACGGCGGTGACCGGGTACTTGGCCAGCCGGTAGATCCGGTCGATGTTGCCGCCAGTGGCCGCTATCCGCGCGGCCACCGCCGCCGTGGTCGAGGCCGTCAACGGGTTGCCCAGCACCGTCACATGGCTGCGCCCGGTGCCGCGCGACGGGTTGTCGCCCGTGCCGGAGATGATCTCGGCGGACAGCCCGGCGCCCTCGGCCCAGGCGTGCACCGTGGCTCTCAGCCCCCCCTCGCCGCCGTTCCCCGGCGGCTGGCGGACGAGGGCGCAGAGCGTGATCCGTCCCCGGGTGACCACCTGCTCGATGTCGATCACATCCACCTGGAAGGTGGCCAATGTGCGGAAGAGACCAGCTGTCAGCCCCGGTCGGTCCCTGCCGAAGATCTTCACCAGCAGCGTCGGGGTTTCCTGGTCAGCCGTGTGTTCGGAGGTCATGGTGAGGCCAACGTTAGCGGCTCGCCGCGCGCCGGCGGCGCCACGGTCCGGCTGCCGGACACCCCGGCGCGACCGGCGCGAACACCCTCGAAAGCCTCTCGAACGTCACGGCGAAGCCCACGCTTCGCGACAGCTTGGTGACTTTCGGGGGGCGACTTCCCGTTTCGAGCCCGAGCCTGGAATAGTTCCCCAACGATGTTCAACCATCCCTAGACTTCCGGCCGGAGGTCACTCGGGGGACAACTTTGTGGGGCATGGAGTGCCGGAACTCGTACTCGAATTGAACGGTCAAATCTGGGCGTTGGACCCTACGAGGTCATACAGCCTCGGTAGGGACCCCCAGGGTGACTTCGTCCTTCAGGACGCTCGCGTGTCCTGGCGTCACGCGACCGTGCGGTGGGGTGGTCAGGGCTGGGTGGTGGAGGACCACGGCAGCACCAACGGGACCTACGCGCAGGGACAGCGCGTGCAGCAACAGGCGTTGGCGCCGGGGTCCGTCATACATCTGGGAAACGCCACCGACGGGCCCCGCCTGGCGTTCTCCCTCAGCGGTGCGGCGCCCTACCAGTCGCAGCAGGCCCCCGCCATGCCCTATCAGTCCCAGCCGGCCCCGGCCGTCGCGACGGGGGGCCCACCCCAGCACCAGACGCCCGGCGGGCCGCCGCAACACCAGCCGGCCGCCGACGCGGGCGGCCAGCCGCAGGGCAGCCACGGGGCGACGAGCCTGCACCGGCTCAACGTGGGACAGGTCACCCGCATCGGCCGTGCGCTGGAGAACGAGCTGGTCGTCTCCGACCTCCAGGTCTCCCGCCTGCACGCCGAGTTCCTCGCCCACCCCGACGGCAGCTTCGAGCTCCACGATCTCGGCAGCCACAACGGCACCTATGTCAACGGCCAGCAGGTGCCCAAGAACGGGCGGATCAGCCTCGGGGCCAACGACACCGTCGGTATCGGCCACTCCACCTTCCGGCTGGTGGGCAACCAGCTACAGGAGTTCGTCGACACCGGTGAGGTCTCCTTCTCCGCCCGCCACCTGACCGTGCAGGTCAACAACGGGCAGACGACCATCCTCAACGACGTGTCGTTCGGCGTCCCGGAGAAGTCGCTGATCGGCGTGATCGGCCCGTCCGGATCCGGCAAGTCCACCCTGCTGCGCGCGCTCACCGGCTACCGTCCGGCGACCTACGGCGAGGTGCTCTACGACCACCGGAACCTCTACACCCACTTCGCCGAGCTGCGCCACCGCATCGGCCTGGTCCCGCAGGACGACATCCTGCACACCGCGCTGCCCATCCGCCAGGCGCTCAGGCTCGCCGCCCAGCTCCGGTTCCCCGGCGACGTCGCCGCCGCCGAGCGCAACCACCGGGTCGAGGAGGTGCTGGCCGAGCTGAAGCTCGTGCCGCACGCCGACAAGCGGATCTCCTCCCTCTCCGGCGGCCAGCGCAAGCGGGTCTCGGTCGCCCTGGAGCTGCTGACCAAGCCCTCGCTGATCTTCCTCGACGAGCCCACCTCAGGTCTCGACCCCGGCATGGACCGGGACGTGATGCAGCTGCTGCGCGGGCTCGCCGACGACGGCCGCACCGTGCTGGTCGTCACCCACTCCGTGGCCGAACTCGGCCTCTGCGACCGGGTCCTGGTGATGGCCCCGGGCGGCGGCGTCGCCTACTTCGGCCCGCCGGACGAGGCCCTCAACTTCTTCGGCTACGACAGCTGGGCCGACGTCTTCTCGGCCTTCGAGAACTACCGCGACTACGACTGGATGGGCCGCTGGCGCGGCTCGCAGCACTACCAGATGTACGCGGCCGACCTGGACGCCGTGCAGCCCCAGGCCGCGTTCCAGCCCATGGGCGCCATCCAGCAGAAGGCCCAGACCTGGGGCTCGCAGGTGCTCACCCTGATGCGCCGCTACTCCGCCGTGATCCTCGCGGACAAGGGGTTCCTCGGCCTGACCATCGCGCTGCCCGTCATCCTGGGCCTGGTCAGCCTCGCCATCCCGGCCGACTCGGGGCTCGGCTACGGCCCCGTGGAGAACGGGCTGCGCAACGGCGACGCCAGCATCGTGCTGCTGGTCCTGGTGGTCGGCATGTGCTTCTCCGGAGCGGCCAACGCCGTCCGGGAGCTGATCAAGGAACGGGTGATCTACGAGCGAGAACGCGCCGTCGGCCTCTCCCGGTCCGCCTATCTGATGTCCAAGGTCTTCGTGCTGGGCATCGTCACCGTGATCCAGGGCGCGATCCTCTGCCTCATCGGCCTCGCCCCGCGCGAGATGCCGGAGGAGGGCGTGCTCTTCACCGGCTCGCCCGCCGTCGAGATGAGCCTGGTCATCATGACCCTGGGCTGCACCTCGATGATGATCGGACTGCTCATCTCCGCGCTGGTCCGCACCTCCGAGATGACCATGCCCCTGCTGGTCATGATCTCCGTCGTCCAACTGGTCTTCACCGGCGCCCTCTTCCAGGTGCACGGCACCCTCGGCGTCGAACAGCTGGCCTGGCTGATGCCGTCCCGCTGGGCGCTGGCCGGCACCGGCACCACCGTCGACCTCAACACGCTGACGGCGTCGCCCACCGAGGCCCCCGACCCCGACCCCCTCTGGAAGCACGAGGCCGGGTACTGGCTGCTCGACGTCGGCGCCCTGGTGGTGCTCGCCGTCATCTGCGGCCTGCTGGTGATGAAGTTCCTGCGCCGGCACGAGCCCGAGGTCATGCGCGCCTGACCCCCTCGCCGCACCGAAGGGCGGTGGCCCCCCGACGGGGGGCCACCGCCCTTTCCGCTCCGCCCAAGGACCTAGGCCGAGCGCCGCAGTCGGGGCCGGCCAGGGCCCGATCCGCCGACGCCGGCGGGCGCGCTACCGTTCGGTCATGGGCCCACCGACGGGGCTCGCCGCGGTCAGCGCGGCGCTGCTCGCCATGAACCGCACGCTCGCGGTGCACGACGTCCTCCAGACCATCGTGCGCTCCGCCCGCGAACTGCTCGACGCGCGCTACGCCGCGCTCGGCATCCCGGACGGCAACGGCGGCTTCGCCCAGTTCTTCGTGGACGGCGTCAACGACCGCCAGTGGCGGGCCATCGGCCCCCTGCCCCGGCAACACGGCATCCTCGCCGCCATGCTCTCCTCGGCCACGCCCGTCCGCCTGGCCGACGTCCGCCTCGACCCCCGCTTCGAGGGCTGGCCGGCCGCGCACCCCGAGATGACCGACTTCCTCGGCATGCCCATCGCCGACGGCGAGTCCGTGCTCGGCGCGATCTTCCTCGCCAACAAGCGCTGCCCACCCGGCGGGCCCCAACCCGACGGCTGCGCCTTCACCGGCGAGGACGAGGAGCTCCTCAGCCTGCTCGCCGAACACGCCGCCATCGCCCTCACCAACGCGCGCCTCTACGAACGGGGCCGCGAGCTGACCATCGCCGACGAACGCGCCAGACTCGCCCACGAGCTGCACGACGCCGTCGCCCAGAAGCTGTTCTCGCTCCGGCTGACCGCCCAGGCCGCCAGCACCCTGCTCGACCGCGACCCCGAGCGCGCCCGCGACGAGCTGCGCCAGGTCACCGCCCTCGCCGCCGAGGCGGCCGAGGAGCTGCGCGCCGCCGTGATCGAGCTGCGCCCGGCCGCCCTGGAGGAGGACGGCCTGATCGCCACCCTCCGCGCCCAGACCCAGGTCCTCGACCGCGCCCACCCGGCCACGGTCACCTGCGACTGCCGCGACATCCGGGCGCTGCCCGCCACCCAGGAGGCCGCGCTGCTGCGCGTCGCCCAGGAGGCGCTGCACAACGCGCTGCGCCACGCGGCCCCCAACGTCGTGGACGTCCTCCTGACCCGGAGGGGCAGCGCCACCCTGCTGCGGATCAGCGACGACGGCGTCGGCTTCGACCCCGACGCGATGCGCACGGCGGGACGCCATCTGGGGCTGGTCTCCATGCGCGACCGCGCCGCGTCCGTCGGCGGCCGGCTCACCGTACGATCGGCGCCCGGCAAGGGCACCGTCATCGAGATGGAGGTGCCCGGTGGCTGACGCCATTCGCGTACTGATCGTGGACGACCACCAGGTGGTGCGGCGTGGCCTGCGCACCTTTCTTGAGGTCCAGGACGACATCGAGGTGGTCGGCGAGGCGGCCGACGGCGCGGCGGGCGTCGCCAGCGCCCAGGAACTGCGCCCCGACGTCATCCTGATGGACGTCAAGATGCCCGGCACCGACGGCGTGGAGGCGCTCCGTCAGCTGAGCGAACACGGCAACCCGGCCCGGGTGCTGATCGTCACCAGCTTCACCGAACGGCGCACCGTCGTGCCGGCGCTGCGCGCCGGGGCGGCCGGCTATGTGCACAAGGACATCGACCCCGGCGCACTGGCCGGCGCCATCCGCTCCGTGCACGCCGGCCATGTGCTGCTTCAACCCGAGGTCGCCGGCGCGCTGTTGGCCCAGGAGAGCGGGGGCGGACGCCCCGGGGCGCTCACCGACAGGGAGCGCGAGGTGCTGGCGCTGATCGCCAGGGGCCGGGCCAACCGGGAGATCGCCCGCGCACTGGTGCTGTCGGAGAAGACGGTCAAGACCCATGTCTCCAACATCCTGATGAAGCTGGACCTCGCCGACCGCACCCAGGCCGCCCTCTGGGCGGTTCGGCATGGCATGTCCGACTAGTCCCGCGTCCATCCCGCGCCGACCCCTCGGCCATCGGACAACCGTCAACTCGGCTCTTCATACCATCGGGTGACCCTCGCACGAATGGCGTATCCCCGGCCCGCGCCCGCCGTTCTTGATGGCGTGCCCTGGCAACCCCGCCACGGGCATGCCCATCCCGAAGAACACAGAAGGACCCACTGTGAAGAACCTCAAGAAGGCCGGCGCCGTCGCTCTGCTCGTGGGCGGGATCGCCGCCACCGGCGCGGGGGTCGCCCAGGCGGACAGCGCCGCCGGCGGTGCCGCCTTCGGTTCCCCCGGCGTCGTGTCCGGCAACAGCGTGCAGGCCCCGATCCACGTTCCGGTCAACGTCAACGGGAACACCGTCAACGTGGTCGGCCTGCTCAACCCGGCCTTCGGCAACGTCGCCGTCAACAACTGACACCGGCCGGCGGCGCCGTCGCCGCCCGCCCCGCGTTGATCCGAACGGGGGTATCGGGCCCAGGGCCCGTGCCGCCGCAGCGGTCGGCGCGTTGTGCAGCGCGCGACTCCGTCCGACGGAGTCGCGGCTCAGCATTCGTCCAGGAGGAACGCAACTCATGAACACCGCGAAGAAGGCCGCCCTGGTCCTGGCCGCCACCGGTGCGGCCGTCGGCGCCGCCGCCGGCACCGCCTCGGCCGACTCCGGCGCCGCCGGTGCCGCCATCGGCTCGCCCGGCGTCGTCTCCGGCAACCTGATCCAGGCCCCGATCCACGTTCCGGTCAACGTCAACGGGAACACCATCAACGTGGTCGGCCTGCTCAACCCCACCTTTGGCAACGTCGCCGTCAACAACTGACCGGCCAGCCACCCGACGGCCCCCGGAACCACCCGGTTCCGGGGGCCGTCCCCTTAGGCGCGGCGGCCCTAGTCCGCCCGCTGCCGCTCCAACTCCTCCGCGTAGGCGTTGTACGACGCCACCCGCGCCCGCCGTGCCGCCCGCTCCACCGGGCGCAACAACGCGTCCCGGTGCGCGATCTCAGCCGCGCTGACCGCGCCCACCGGCTCGCTCACCTCGGCGATCCCGACCAGCGCCGCCACCCGGTCCGCCAACTCCAACACCCGTGCGGCGCGCGGCGGATACCCGGGGGCCAACACCTGCCGCCCGCGCTCCATCCGCGCTCGATAGGCGGCCAGCGCCGCATCCGCCACCGGCCCGGAACCGGCCACATCCAGCAGCGTCAGCGCCTCCGTCGCGTCCCGCAGCGCCTGCCCCAGCTCCCGCTCCGCCTCGCCGAGCGACGGCACATCGGCCGGCGGCCCCTGACGCACCTCCCGGACCCGCCACACCACCTCAGTCAGCACATCGCCAGGCGGGCCCACCTGGGACACCTCGGGCACCAACCCCAGCGCGGCGCCCACCACGACGACGGCCTCCCCGGCCACCAGCGCGGCCTCGTTGAACTCCGGCGGCCCCGAGAGACCCAGCGGATGCCCGGGCGCGGGCAACGCGATCCGCAGCCCGACCGCGCCCAGCGCGCGCAGCCGACCGAGTGCCAGCGTCAGCCCCACCGGGCCCGGTTCACCCGGCACGCCCACCACTCGATGCGCCGCGTCGTCACCGACCGCTCCCGTCACCGCGTCATCGGGTGACACCAGACCGGCCAAGAGCGCGTTTCCCCAGGCGGCCAGCCGCCCCACACGAGGTTCCTCCCACATGCCATCTACCTTAGGTAAGAAACCCGAACGAGCCGCCTGGCGCTCGATGCCGGGGACGGGTGGCGTAGGTTTTGTTCCGGGGAAGTGCCCACAGGCACCGAAACGGCGATTGCAAGGGGAGAGACCGCGCGCATGAGCGATGTACTGGAGCTGGTGGACGTATCCGTGGTCCGCGACGGCCGAGCTCTGGTGGACAAGGTCTCCTGGTCGATCGCCGAGGGCGAACGCTGGGTGATCCTGGGCCCCAACGGAGCCGGCAAGACGACGCTGTTGAACGTCGCGTCCAGCTATCTGTTCCCCACCTCGGGCACCGTCCAGATCCTCGGCGAGAAGCTCGGCGGGGTCGACGTCTTCGAACTGCGCCCCCGCATCGGCATGGCCAGCAGCGCCCTCGCCGACAAGCTCTCCCGCCGCCAGACCGTCCTTCAGACCGTGCTCACCGCCGCCTACGGCATGACCGCCGGCTGGCAGGAGAGCTACGACGAGGTGGACGAGCAGCGCGCCCGCGCCTTCCTCGACCGCCTCGGGATGAACGACCTCCTCGACCGCCGCTTCGGCACCCTCTCCGAGGGCGAGCGCAAGCGCACCCAGATCGCCCGCGCCCTGATGACCGACCCCGAGCTGCTGCTCCTCGACGAGCCGGCCGCCGGCCTCGACCTCGGCGGTCGCGAGGACCTGGTGCGCCGCCTGGGCCGGCTGGCCCGCGACCCCTACGCCCCCTCGATGGTGATGGTCACCCACCATGTCGAGGAGATCGCCCCCGGCTTCACGCACGTCCTGCTCATCCGCAGCGGCCAGGTGCTGGCCGCCGGCCCGCTGGACACCACGCTGACCTCGGCCCAGCTCTCCCGCTGCTTCGGCCTGCCGCTGGTGGTCGAGCGGCAGGGCGACCGCTGGACGGCCAGGGGCCTCCCGCTGTCCTGACCGGTTAGCGACCTATCCCCGACCCCCGCCCTCGCCCTACCATGGCCGGGTGGACTTCTGGGTGTGGTGGCTGATCGCCGCCGGAGGGTTCGGCATCGCTCTGGTGCTCACCACGATGCCGGAGCTGGGCATGCTCGGCGTGGGGGCGCTCGCCGCCTCGGGCGTCGCCGGAGTCACGGACAACGTGGTCATCCAGGTGATCGTCTTCGCCGTGGTGTCCACGGCGCTCATTCTCGTGGTCCGCCCCATCGCCCGCCGCTCCCGCACCCAGTCACCCGAGCTGAGCAGCGGGATCGACGCCCTGCGGGGCCGATCCGCCCTGGTGCTGGAGCGAGTGGACGCCACGAGCGGCAGGATCAAGCTCGCCGGCGAGGAGTGGTCGGCCAGAGCGCTGGGCGACGAGGACTCCTACGAGCCCGGCAGCCAGGTCAGCGTTGTCGAGATCGACGGCGCGACCGCCGTCGTGATGTGATGGCTGCCGCAGCACGCAGCTGTCCTGACAATCGTCCCAACTCAACTAGCAGCAGGGGGAGTACACGATGGACGCCATCATCATTGTGCTGATCATCCTGGTGGTGCTGGTCGTCATCGCGCTCGTCCAGACGATTCAGGTGATCCAGCAGGCCAGCGCGGCCATCGTCGAGCGCTTCGGCCGCTACACCCGCACCCTGAACGCCGGTCTCAACATCGTCGTTCCCTTCATCGACCGCATCCGCAACCGCATCGACCTCAGGGAACAGGTCGTTCCCTTCCCGCCCCAGCCGGTGATCACCCAGGACAACCTGGTGGTCAACATCGACACGGTCATCTACTACCAGGTGACGGACGCCAGGGCGGCGACCTACGAGGTCTCCAACTACATCCAGGCCATCGAGCAGCTCACCGTCACCACGCTGCGGAACATCATCGGTGGCATGGACCTGGAGCGCACCCTGACCTCCCGCGAGGAGATCAACGCGGCGCTGCGCGGGGTGCTCGACGAGGCCACCGGCAAGTGGGGCATTCGCGTCAACCGCGTCGAGCTGAAGGCGATCGAGCCGCCCACCTCCATCCAGGACTCGATGGAGAAGCAGATGCGCGCCGACCGTGACAAGCGGGCCGCGATCCTCCAGGCCGAGGGTGTGCGACAGTCCGAGATCCTCCAGGCGGAGGGCGCCAAGCAGGCCGAGATCCTGCGCGCCGAGGGTGACTCCAGGGCCGCGTCCCTGCGCTCCGAGGGTGAGGCCCAGGCCATCCGCACCGTCTTCGAGGCGATCCACGCCGGCGACGCGGACCAGAAGCTGCTCTCCTACCAGTACGTGCAGATGCTGCCGAAGATCGCTCAGGGCGAGTCCAACAAGCTCTGGATCGTGCCGAGCGAGATCGGCGAGGCGCTCAAGGGCCTCGGCGGCAACCTCAGCCGCTTCGCGAACAACGGGGACAACGACAACGGCGGTGGCGGCGACCCCGGCAACGGCGGCCCCGCCCCGCTGGACAAGCCCCCGGCCCCGCGCGAACGGCCGCGCATCGAGTAGCCGCTCCGGCGTTCACCACGGTCAACGGGCGGGGGGCCCGGGAGAGACCTCTCCCGGGCCGCCCGCCCGCTCTCGTTCCGTCAGGCCGCCACCGGCGGCGCCCCGGCCCGCGCCGTCAACCAGTGCGGCAGCGCCACCCCGTCCGTCCTGGTGTCCACGGCCAGCACCAGGGCGTCGGCCGGCGTCGGCTGGAACGGCTCGGCCAGCAGCCGCATCCCCGCCTCGACCGGCGTGCGGTTCGCCTTACGGCGGTTGTCGTCGGCGCATGCCGCGACGGTATTCAGCCATGTGTCGCCGCCACCCCGGGAACGGGGCACCACATGGTCGATCGTGGTGGCCCGCCGGCCGCAGTAGGCGCAGCGGTGCCGGTCCCTGACCAGAACACCCCGGCGTGACCAGGGCGCCTGTTGTCGGAACGGGACCTTCACGAAGCGCCGCAACCTGATCACCTGGGGCACCGGCAGATCGACGGCGGCGGCCCGCAGCCGCAGCCCGGGCAACACGTGCTCCACGACTGCCTTGTGCTGCAACACCAGCACCACGGCCCGCCGCGTGGACACCGTCGACAACGGCTCGTAGCTCGCGTTCAACACCAGGGTCCGCCGCACCCCGACCACCTCCCCGATCCCGCACCGCCCGTTGGCGGGCCGACACCCACTGTGCCGCCGGCCCCCCGGCCGAACAACGCAATTTCCCCGGCCCCGGGGGCCGGCGGGGAAGGGGGAGGAGCCCCGGGACGCGACGGTCAGCTCTCGGCCGGCACCTCGTACTCGGCGATCAGCTGCGCGCGGCCCACCGCGTGGAACCGCAGCATGAACCCGACCCGGGCGGGCGTCGCGTTCTCGTCCAGGCCGAGCTGCTCCGAGTCCACCGCGTAGACGGTGAACACATAGCGGTGCGGCCCGTCCCCGGGCGGCGGCGCGGCGCCGCCGAAGTCCCGGGTCCCGTAGTCGTTCCGCACCCGCACCGCGCCCGCGGGCAGACCGGCGCCATCGGCGTCGCCGGCGCCGGCCGGCAGCTCGGTGACCGAGGCCGGGATGTCGAACAGCACCCAGTGCCAGAACCCGCTCCCGGTGGGCGCGTCCGGGTCGTAGCAGGTCACGGCGAAGCTGGCGGTCCCAGCCGGGAAGCCGGACCAGGACAGCTGCGGGGAGCGGTTGCCGCCCGCGTGCACCTGCGCGTCCGGCAACGACCCACCGTCCTGGAACTCCGCGCTGGTCACGGAGAAGGAGTCGACCGGCGGATGGAACTCATGCGGCAGAGGGCGACGGCGCAACTCGGACATAGGACTGGAAACCTCCACGTCGAACGGTTCGCTGGCGCCGTTAGCCTAGTCAGCCAGACCGCTTCCCCGACCCGATTGAGCAACGTGCGAAACCCAGCCGCCGACCAGCCCCTGCCCCGTGTCTTCTTCGACCGCCCCGTGCTCGACGTGGCACCCGACCTCCTCGGCCGGACCCTGGTCCGCACCACCGAGCAGGGCGTGATCACCCTGCGGATCACCGAGGTCGAGGCATACGCGGGGGAGATCGACCCCGGCTCGCACGCCTACCGGGGACGCACCCGCCGCAACGCCTCGATGTACGGCGAGCCGGGACACGCGTATGTCTACTTCACCTACGGCATGTGGCACTGCCTCAACCTGGTCTGCGGCCCCGAGGGTCACGCCAGCGGGGTGCTGCTCCGCGCCGGCGAGGTCCTCACCGGCGCGGAGCTGGCCCGCACCCGGCGGGCGAGCGCGCGCAAGGACGCCGAGCTGGCCAAGGGGCCCGCCCGGCTGGCAACCGCCCTCGGCGTGGACCGGGTCCTGGACGGCACCGACATCTGCGGCGCGGACCAGGCCGCTCCGCTCGGCGTGCGGCATGGCGTCCCCGTGCCCGCGGACCGGATCAACTCCGGCCCCCGCACGGGGATATCGGGCCCGGGCGCGGTGCACCCGTGGCGCTACTGGATCGCCGACGACCCCACCGTCAGCCCCTACCGGGCCCATCAGCCACGGCGGCGAGCTGCCAGACTTGACGCTGAGGCCACCGGGTCGTAATGTGGATCGAGTCGCCTGAAGCAGGTCCTCCAGGGCCTCCAGGGAGAGTGTCGCAAGACCCTCCGGAGATGCTCCAGGGACGGTCTACTACCTTCAGCAACAAATCTCCCTCCCGAGGGCTTCTTTCGGTACGCCGAAAAAAACCCGGAAGGAACCGGATTAGGCGCTGGCCGGGAAATCGGTTAACGTAGTGGACACACCGAAGGGAAAGCCCGGAGGGCCTCGGAAGAGGTTCGAAGGAAGCGTCCGTTCCTTGAGAACTCAACAGCGTGCCAAAAGTCAATGCCAGATTTTGTTGTATTTTTGCGAGGATGTTCAAGCATCCTTCGTGAGATGCCTTTCTAAGACATTCACGGAGAGTTTGATCCTGGCTCAGGACGAACGCTGGCGGCGTGCTTAACACATGCAAGTCGAACGATGAACCGGTTTCGGCCGGGGATTAGTGGCGAACGGGTGAGTAACACGTGGGCAATCTGCCCTGCACTTCGGGATAAGCCCGGGAAACTGGGTCTAATACCGGATATGACCAACTGTCGCATGGTGGTTGGTGGAAAGTTTTTCGGTGCAGGATGGGCCCGCGGCCTATCAGCTTGTTGGTGGGGTGATGGCCTACCAAGGCGACGACGGGTAGCCGGCCTGAGAGGGTGACCGGCCACACTGGGACTGAGACACGGCCCAGACTCCTACGGGAGGCAGCAGTGGGGAATATTGCACAATGGGCGAAAGCCTGATGCAGCGACGCCGCGTGAGGGATGACGGCCTTCGGGTTGTAAACCTCTTTCAGCAGGGAAGAAGCCTTGCCTTTTTGGGTGGGTGACGGTACTTGCAGAAGAAGCACCGGCTAACTACGTGCCAGCAGCCGCGGTAATACGTAGGGTGCAAGCGTTGTCCGGATTTATTGGGCGTAAAGAGCTCGTAGGCGGCGTGTCACGTCGGTTGTGAAAGCTCGGGGCTTAACCCCGGGTCTGCAGTCGATACGGGCAGGCTAGAGTTCGGTAGGGGAGACTGGAATTCCTGGTGTAGCGGTGAAATGCGCAGATATCAGGAGGAACACCGGTGGCGAAGGCGGGTCTCTGGGCCGATACTGACGCTGAGGAGCGAAAGCGTGGGGAGCGAACAGGATTAGATACCCTGGTAGTCCACGCTGTAAACGGTGGGAACTAGGTGTGGGCAGCATTCCACGTTGTCTGTGCCGCAGCTAACGCATTAAGTTCCCCGCCTGGGGAGTACGGCCGCAAGGCTAAAACTCAAAGGAATTGACGGGGGCCCGCACAAGCGGCGGAGCATGTGGCTTAATTCGACGCAACGCGAAGAACCTTACCAAGGCTTGACATACATCGGAAACTGCTGGAGACAGTAGCCCTCTTTGAGTCGGTGTACAGGTGGTGCATGGCTGTCGTCAGCTCGTGTCGTGAGATGTTGGGTTAAGTCCCGCAACGAGCGCAACCCTTATCCTGTGTTGCCAGCATGCCCTTTCGGGGGTGATGGGGACTCACGGGAGACTGCCGGGGTCAACTCGGAGGAAGGTGGGGACGACGTCAAGTCATCATGCCCCTTATGTCTTGGGCTGCACACGTGCTACAATGGCTGGTACAATGAGCTGCGATGCCGTGAGGTGGAGCGAATCTCAAAAAGCCAGTCTCAGTTCGGATTGGGGTCTGCAACTCGACCCCATGAAGTCGGAGTCGCTAGTAATCGCAGATCAGCATTGCTGCGGTGAATACGTTCCCGGGCCTTGTACACACCGCCCGTCACGTCACGAAAGTCGGTAACACCCGAAGCCGGTGGCCTAACCCCTTGTGGGAGGGAGCTGTCGAAGGTGGGACTGGCGATTGGGACGAAGTCGTAACAAGGTAGCCGTACCGGAAGGTGCGGCTGGATCACCTCCTTTCTAAGGAGCATATGGCCAGCTTCGGGCGAATGTCCTGGAGTGGTTGCTCATGGGTGGAACATTGACTATTCGGCGCTCTTCGGGTTTTTCGGCCTGCTAGTACTACTCGTCCTTGTGATGGGTGTGGAACGCGGTCCGGAAGGCATGAGGGGTGTCGGGCACGTTGTTGGGTGTCTGAGGGCACGGCCGCTGTTGGGTGGTTGGTGTCTTCGGTTTCCAGTATCAGGAGGGGCTCCCTTGATGGGGGGTTTCTTTTGGTGGACTGGTTGTTGGTTGAGAATTGCACAGTGGACGCGAGCATCTGTGGCCAAGTTATTAAGGGCGCACGGTGGATGCCTTGGTACCAGGAACCGATGAAGGACGTGGGAGGCCACGATAGGCCCCGGGGAGCTGTCAACCGAGCTGTGATCCGGGGGTGTCCGAATGGGGAAACCCGGCAGTCGTTATGGGCTGTCACCTACCGCTGAATGTATAGGCGGTGTGGAGGGAACGCGGGGAAGTGAAACATCTCAGTACCCGCAGGAAGAGAAAACAACAGTGATTCCGGGAGTAGTGGTGAGCGAAACCGGATGAGGCTAAACCGTTTGTGTGTGATACCCGGCAGGGGTTGCGCAGGCGGGGTTGTGGGAGCGTGCTTGGTCGTTCTGCCGGACGGTCGGAGAGTAAGAAACCATTGTGGTAGTCGAAGGGCATGCGAAAGGCCCGGCGTAGAGGGTAAGACCCCCGTAGGCGAAATCATGGTGGCTCTCTTGTGTGTTTCCCAAGTAGCACAGGGCCCGAGAAATCTTGTGTGAATCTGGCGGGACCACCCGTTAAGCCTAAATATTCCCTGGTGACCGATAGTGGATAGTACCGTGAGGGAATGGTGAAAAGTACCGCGGGAGCGGAGTGAAATAGTACCTGAAACCGTGTGCCTACAAGCCGTGGGAGCGTCGCACAGTGAGCTTGCTTGCTGTGTCGTGACTGCGTGCCTTTTGAAGAATGAGCCTGCGAGTTTGCGGTGTGTTGCGAGGTTAACCTGTTGGTGGGGAGCCGTAGCGAAAGCGAGTCCGAAGAGGGCGTTTGAGTAGCATGCCCTAGACCCGAAGCGGAGTGATCTAGCCATGGGCAGGGTGAAGCGTGGGTAAGACTGCGTGGAGGCCCGAACCCACCAGAGTTGAAAATCTGGGGGATGACCTGTGGTTAGGGGTGAAAGGCCAATCAAACTCCGTGATAGCTGGTTCTCCCCGAAATGCATTTAGGTGCAGCGTCGTGTGTTTCTTGCCGGAGGTAGAGCACTGGATAGGTGATGGGCCTTACCGGGTTACTGACCTTAGCCAAACTCCGAATGCCGGTAAGTTTAAGCGCGGCAGTGAGACTGTGGGGGATAAGCTCCATGGTCGAGAGGGAAACAGCCCAGAGCATCGACTAAGGCCCCTAAGCGTGTGCTAAGTGGGAAAGGATGTGGAGTCGCAGAGACAGCCAGGAGGTTGGCTTAGAAGCAGCCACCCTTGAAAGAGTGCGTAATAGCTCACTGGTCGAGTGATTCTGCGCCGATAATGTAGCGGGGCTCAAGTACACCGCCGAAGTCGTGTCACTGCACTTGTGTGTGGTGGGTAGGGGAGCGTCGTGTGCTGGGTGAAGCAGCCGTGTAAACGTGTTGTGGACGGTTCACGAGTGAGAATGCAGGCATGAGTAGCGATACATGCGTGAGAAACGTGTGCGCCGATTGACTAAGGGTTCCTGGGTCAAGTTGATCTGCCCAGGGTAAGTCGGGGCCTAAGGCGAGGCCGACAGGCGTAGTCGATGGATAACCGGTTGATATTCCGGTACCCGCTATGGAGCGCCAACGCTGAATCTTCTGATGCTAAGCCCGTGAAGCCGCTGGTGATCCTTTCGAGGTGATCCAGAGTGGTGGAGCCGGTGACCCGAGGGGGTAGTAGGTGAGTGATGGGGTGACGCAGGAAGGTAGTCCAGCCCGGGCGGTGGTTGTCCCGGGGTAAGGGTGTGGCCCGTTGTGCAGGTAAATCCGTGCAACATTGTGGGTGAGACCTGATGCCGAGCCGATTGTGGTGAAGTGGATGATCCTATGCTGTCGAGAAAAGCCTCTAGCGATGTTTCATGGTGGCCCGTACCCTAAACCGACTCAGGTGGTCAGGTAGAGTATACCGAGGCGTTCGGGTGAACTATGGTTAAGGAACTCGGCAAATTGCCCCCGTAACTTCGGGAGAAGGGGGGCCTCTTCTGGTGATGACACTTTGCTGTCTGAGCTGGGGGTGGCCGCAGAGACCAGCGAGAAGCGACTGTTTACTAAAAACACAGGTCCGTGCGAAGCTGTAAGGCGATGTATACGGACTGACGCCTGCCCGGTGCTGGAACGTTAAGGGGACTGGTTAGTCACATTTCGGTGTGGCGAAGCTGGGAACTTAAGCGCCAGTAAACGGCGGTGGTAACTATAACCATCCTAAGGTAGCGAAATTCCTTGTCGGGTAAGTTCCGACCTGCACGAATGGCGTAACGACTTCTCGGCTGTCTCAACCATAGGCCCGGTGAAATTGCATTACGAGTAAAGATGCTCGTTTCGCGCAGCAGGACGGAAAGACCCCGGGACCTTTACTATAGCTTGATATTGGTGTTCGGTTCGGTTTGTGTAGGATAGGTGGGAGACTGTGAAGCTCAAGCGCCAGCTTGGGTGGAGTCATTGTTGAAATACCACTCTGATCGTGCTGGATGTCTAACCTGGGTCCGTGATCCGGATCGGGGACAGTGTCTGGTGGGTAGTTTAACTGGGGCGGTTGCCTCCTAAAGAGTAACGGAGGCGCCCAAAGGTTCCCTCAGCCTGGTTGGTTATCAGGTGGTGAGTGTAAGTGCACAAGGGAGCTTGACTGTGAGACTGGCGGGTCGAGCAGGTGCGAAAGCAGGGACTAGTGATCCGGCGGTGGCTTGTGGGAGCGCCGTCGCTCAACGGATAAAAGGTACCCCGGGGATAACAGGCTGATCTTCCCCAAGAGTCCGTATCGACGGGATGGTTTGGCACCTCGATGTCGGCTCGTCGCATCCTGGGGCTGGAGTTGGTCCCAAGGGTTGGGCTGTTCGCCCATTAAAGCGGTACGCGAGCTGGGTTTAGAACGTCGTGAGACAGTTCGGTCCCTATCCGCTGCGCGCGTTGGAGTCTTGAGAAGGGCTGTCCCTAGTACGAGAGGACCGGGACGGACGAACCTCTGGTGTGCCAGTTGTTCTGCCAAGGGCATGGCTGGTTGGCTACGTTCGGGAGGGATAACCGCTGAAAGCATCTAAGCGGGAAGCCTGCTTCGAGATGAGGACTCCCACCCACTTGATGGGGTAAGGCTCCCTGTAGACCACAGGGTTGATAGGCCGGAGATGGAAGCCTAGTGATAGGTGGAGTTGACCGGTACTAATAGGCCGAGGGCTTGTCCATAGATGCTCGCGTCCACTGTGAATTTTCTTGAACTTGCTGTGCTTTTTCAACTGAACAGCGCGCTTGTTCGTTGGAGCACTTCTTATAGTGTTCC
This sequence comes from Streptomyces profundus, assembly GCF_020740535.1. Classification (NCBI taxonomy): domain Bacteria; kingdom Bacillati; phylum Actinomycetota; class Actinomycetes; order Kitasatosporales; family Streptomycetaceae; genus Streptomyces; species Streptomyces profundus. Next base: position 894,334 of record NZ_CP082362.1, on the reverse strand, counting down.
GGTGGTCATGGCGAAGAGGAAACGCCCGGTTACATTCCGAACCCGGAAGCTAAGCTCTTCAGCGCCGATGGTACTGCATGGGGGACCGTGTGGGAGAGTAGGTCGCCGCCGGACAATTATTGATGGGACCTTTGGTTCCCCAGCGTAAGCGTTGGGGAACCAAAGGTCCCTTTTTTGTTTTACGGCAACTTTTTCGCGGGTTTGGAAAGCTAGGAGTCACGGCGATGTCAGATTCTTCCGGTGAGCGCGACGAGCGCCCTTCAGGGAGGCGTGAGGACGACGCGCGGGGACGTGGGCGTGGGAACGACCGCGGCCCTGACCAGCGTGGTGGCTACCGCCGTGACGACCGTCCGCGTTCCGGTTTTCGGCGGGATGACCGCCCCCGCGATGCCGCCCCTCGCTCTGGGGAAGGGCGGCAAGGCTGGGGCGAGCGGCGGGAGTTCCGCCGTGACGACCGCCCCCGTGACGACCGTCCCCGGGACGATCGGCCGCGTCAGGGCGGTGGTGGTGGTTACCGTCGTGACGATCGACCGCGCGATGACCGGCCGCGTCAGGGCGGCGGTGGTGGCGGCGGTTACCGTCGTGATGACCGCCCGCGTGATGACCGGCCGAGGGATGACCGTTCACGTCAGGGCGGTGGTGGGTATCGCCGTGACGATCGGCCGCGTCAGGGTGGCGGTAGCGGTGGCGGCGGTTACCGCAGGGACGATCGACCCCGTGATGACCGGCGGGAGTTCCGGCGGGACGAGCGTCCCCGTCAGGGCGGTGCCGGCGGTGGCGGTGGTTACCGTCGCGATGACCGGCCCCGTGATGAGCGTCCCCGTCAGGGTGGTGGCTTCCGGCGGGACGATCGACCCCGTGACGATCGGCGGGAGTTCCGGCGGGATGACCGGCCGCGCCAGGGCGGCGGCGGTGGTTACCGGCGTGACGACCGGCCGCGCCAGGGCGGCGGCGGTGGTTACCGGCGTGACGACCGGCCGCGCCAGGGTGGTGGCGGTGGCGGGTACCGGCGGGATGATCGGGGGCGGCCGAGCGGTGGTGGCTTCCGGCGGGACGATCGGGCCCCGCGCGAGCGGCGGTTGCCGATTCCCGAGGACGTGACCGGCTCCGAGATCGACAGGTCGGTGCGGCAGGAGCTGATGAGCCTGCCGAAGACGCTGGCCGAGGACGTGGCGAAGAACCTGGTGATGGTCGCCCGTCTCCTGGACGAGGACCCCGAGCACGCCTATCTGTACAGCAGGACCGCGCTGCGGCTGGCCTCCCGGGTCGGCGCCGTGCGGGAGGCCGCCGGCTTCGCCGCCTATGCCGTGGAGAAGTACGGGGAGGCGCTCACCGAGTTCCGGGCCGCCAAGCGGATGACCGGTTCTGTGCACCTGTGGCCGATCATGGCCGACTGCGAGCGTGGTATCGGCCGTCCCGAGCGGGCCCTGTCGATGGCGGGGGAGCCCGAGGTCAAGCAGCTGGACCGCGCGGGCCAGGTGGAGATGCGGCTGGTCGCCGCCGGCGCCCGGCGGGATCTGGACCAGGCGGACGCCGCCGTGGTGACCCTGCAGAGCCCCGAGTTGGCGTCCACCGCGGTGCATCCGTGGACGGCCAGGCTGCGTTACGCGTACGCGGACGCGCTGTTGGCGGTGGGGCGCGAGTCGGAGGCGCGGGACTGGTTCGCCAAGGCCCTTGAGGCGGACCAGGGCGGGACGACCAACGCCTCCGACCGGTTGGCGGAGTTGGACGGCGTCGAGTTCCTCGACGCGTTGGACCCGGATCAGGCGGAGGAGGACTGACCCTCGGGGCGGTGCCTGGCCAGCGGGTTGTCGAGCGTGCCGACCAGGTGGGACTCGTCCTCGTCCGGGTTCTCCAGGTCCACCATCTGCTGGTTGTTCCGCAGTTGCATGCGGTTCAGGCAGACCCGGTGGAACGACTCGGCGAACAGGTCGTACTGCGCGAACCGTTCGGCGAGTTCCGGGGTCGCCCGCTGGTAGGCGATGACGCACTCCGCGACCGTGGCCCAGAACGTGTCCTCGTCCAGCAGCCCCTCGCTGTCGAGGATGGGGCTGAGGAAGCGGAAGATGCAGTCGAAGACGTCGGTGAAGATCGAGAGGGGCCAGATGTCGTCCCTGGGGACGGGGAGCCGGATGCGCTCCACGTCCTTGGGGACCTCCGCGTCCTCGTCCAGCAGGGCGATCTCCTCGGCGAGGTCCTTCATCAGCGCGCGCACCGGGACGCCGTCCTTCAGGACCAGGATGACGTTCTCACCGTGCGGCATGAACATCAGGTCGTGGGCGTAGGCGCAGTGGATCAGCGGCGTGAGGTAGACGTCGAGGTAGCGGCGCAGCCAGTCGGCCGGGTCGAGGCCGGACGCGCGGATCAGGCCGCCGACGAAGGAGGCGCCGTCGGGGTCGGTGTGCAGCAGCGCGGCCATGGTGGTCAGGCGCTCGCCCTCGCGGAGGGTGGGGACCGGGCTCTCCCGCCAGAGCGCGGCGAGCATCTTGAGGTAGGGGGAGGTCTTCTTGGCCGCCTCCTCGAAGTGCCGGTGGCGGTAGCCGATGGCGGCGCGCTCCTTGAGGATGCCGAAGCCGTGCCGGGCGAGCACCTCGTCGTCCTCGATGATCTCGCCCAGCCAGTCGTTGATGGCGGGGGTCACGCTCATGTAGCGGGCGGAGAGGCCGCGTAGGAAGCCCATGTTGAGGACGGAGAGCGAGGTCTTCACATAGTGCTTCTCGGGGGCGTCGGTGTTGAAGAAGGTGCGGATCGACTGCTGGGCGCGGTAGCGGTCCTGGCTCGCGCCGAGGTGGACGAGACGGCGTTGGGCGACCTCGGCGGCGAAGGTGACGGAGATCTTGTTCCGCCACTGCCAGGGGTGGGTGGGCAGCAGGTAGAAGTCGTCGAGGTCGAGGCCGAGTTCGGACATGCGGTCGGCGAGGGTCGCGCGTTCGTCGGCGGAGAGTTCCTGCGCGAGCAACTGGTCGTAGTCCAGTCCAGCGACGGCGCTGAAGGTGGCCAGATCGCGGCGGGCGGCCAGCCAGACGAGGTGGACGGGCGCGCCGGTCTCGGGGGCGTAGTCGAGGTACTCGGTCGAGTCGAAGCCGAGCCGGCCGTTGTTGGCGACGAAGATGGGGTGGCCCTCGAACATGCCGGTTTCCACGGTCTGGAAGTCCTGGGCGGAGAGTTCGGGGGCGCTGTGCGCGCGGTTGGCGAGTTTGTAGGCGGTGCTGGCCAGGGTGCTGCTGATCTCCTCCAGGTAGACCGGGAGGATGTCGTCGCTGAGGTTGAGCGATGCGCGCAGCTCCAGCACGAGGTCGAGGGCGTCGAGGGGGAGGCTCTCGTCGGCGCGTTCTCTGGTGATCGAGGTGTGGTCGATGCGCCAGTGGTCGAGGGCGAAGACGCGCGCGGTGAAGCGGTAGGCGACGGTGCCCTCGTCGCTGTGCACGGCGTAGCGGCCGTCCGGCTGCTGTTTGGGGGTGATCAGGCGCTCGTGGGAGAACTCGGCGAGGGCCTTGCGTATCAGCAGGCGGTTGGCCTGTGCCCAGAGTTCGGGGTCGAGGTGGGCGGGAGTCTGCTGGGGCGATGTGGGGGTCATCGGGCCGCTCCGGGGAGTCGCTGGCTGGTGGTTGCGAGGTACTGGTCGCGGGTGCAGAAGCTCAGTTTGGCTTCTTTGTCCGGCAGTCGTACGGTCTTCTCGACAGTGAATCCGACAGCTTCGTTGAGCCGGTGGACCGCCTGGTTGCGGGCGTCGGGTTCGACGACCACGCGCCGGGTGGCCGGGTCGGCGAAGAGCAGCCGCATCACGGTGTCGATCACGGCCAGGGTGAAGCCGGGGAGCGGGGCGTCCGTGGGGGCGACGAGGAAGTGCATCCCGATGTCGCCCTCCCGCACCTCGTAGGTGTCGCCGACGGGGTCCCCGGCGGGGTCGTAGCTTTCGACCAGGAACGTGGGCAGGCCGTCGTGGTGCCCGACATAGGCGGCGCGGCCGGGGTCGCCGTCGATGGTGTCGTACTCCTTGCGCACGTCGGCCAGTTGGGCGTCTCCCATGAGCCAGAAGGCCGATTTGGGGTGGGTGAGCCACCGGTGCAGCAGGGGGCTGTCGGTGGCTGGTTCGACGGGGCGAACGGTGAACTCACCGAGGTGTGGATGGCGTCGGGCGAAGGTCTGACCGCGCATGGGACTCCAAGTCACAAAGGGGGACTGGAGTGAGGTTAGCCTAGCCTAAGTTTGGTCGGCAATCGGGCCTTCGGTCTCGTCCGACAGATCGCGGAGCACCAGGCCACTGGCCGGTTTGGGCCCGAACGAGGTGGACTTCTGCGGCATGGTCACGCCGGCCTCGGCGAGTTGACGGACCGTCGTCTCGGCGACCGGGCGGAGCAGCACGGCGCTGCCGCCCGACTGCCGGGCCTGGGCGACGGCGCTCGGGGCGTCGTGGAGATAGCGGGGGTTGGTGGGGCCGATGTCCCCGGGGCGGGGCGTCCAGAGGCGGTTCAGCAGGGCGGCGTGCAGGACGGTGGCGTCCAGGCCGCGCCAGAGCGGTGGCCGGTCGTGGCGCACGGTGCGCTCCAGCAACTCGGGGGCGGGGCGGTCGAGAAGATGGAACGCGCCCTCGTCCCCGCCGGCGAGAAGGAGGGCGGGGCCCGCGGCGTCCCGCAACACCTCCAGGGCCTCGGGCAGTCGCGTGGAACGGAGCGGGCGGACCCGGAAGGCGTCCGCGAGACGGTCGAGAGCGGCGGCCGGCGGCAGCCAGGGCAGCACCCGGTGGATCGCCTGCACCCGCAGCGGGAAGCGCGCCGTGTCGACGAGCAGGACCAGGGTGCGGTCCCACGGCGGGTTCCCGTGGTGCTCGTCGTTGAGGCGCCTGGCGGTGGCCCACCGGTGGTGGCCGTCCGCGATCAGGGCCCGGTGGCGGGCCAACTCCGCGTTGATCGACGCCTGTCGGGCGGGGTCGTGGATGGCCCAGACGCGGTGTTCGATGCCGTTGGGCGTGGTGGTCGCGAGCAGCGGTTCGCCCTCGGTCGCCGCGTCGACGGCGCGGGCGGCCGGCCCTTCGGGATCGCCCCGGTAGGAGAGGAGCAGCGGTTCGAGGTTCGCGGCCGTGGCCCGTGTCAGGGCCGCGCGTTCGGCCACCACCTCGGGCATCACGTCCTCGTGCGGCAGCACCAGGCCGGCCTCGGGCGGGGTCAGCGCGAGCGAGCCGAGGAGGCCGCGCTGGAGCACGGTGTCCGGGCCCCGGCGCTGTTCGTACACATAGAGGCCGGGGAGGGGATCGGCCGTCAGCACGCCGGAGGCGCGCCAGTGGCGCAGCCGCCGGGCCGCGGCGCGGTGGTCGGAGCCCTTGGGCAGGATCAGCCGCACCACGTTGTGGGGTTCGGCGGTCTCCAGGCGGTGCAGTCCGTCCGGCTTGACCACGACGTCATACGGGGGTGAGGTGACGGCGGCCAGGTCGGCGACGCGACGTGGTTGGTAGCGTACGGCGTGGAACGGGGCGAGGGTGAGGCCCGCGACATGCATCCTGGCATGGTAAGCCCGAACGGGGTGCGGGATGATCGGGGCGATGGCTGATTCGACAGAACTCCCACGGACCCGTCCGGCAGGCTCCGCCCAGGCGTTGAGCGAGGCATACGACACCGCGCTGCTGGACCTGGACGGTGTGGTCTACGCGGGCGGCGTCGCCGTTCCGCACGCGGTGGACGCGCTGCGCGTCGCGCGGGGCGGTGGCATGCGGCTCGCCTATGTCACCAACAACGCGGCCCGCACCCCGGAGACCGTCGCCGAACATCTGACCGAACTCGGCGTGCCGGCCACGGCGGACGAGGTGGTGACCTCGGCGCAGGCGGTCGCCCGGCTGATCGCCGAGCGGGTGCCGGCTGGCGCGCCGGTGTTGTGCGCCGGGGGCGTGGGCCTGCGGGTGGCGCTGACCGAACGCGGGCTCACGCCCGTTGACTCGGCCGAGGACGAGCCGGCGGCCGTGGTGCAGGGCTACGGCGGTCCCGAACTGCCCTGGGGGGTGCTCACCGAGGCCGCGCTCGCGGTCAACCGGGGCGTGCCGTGGTTCGCGTCCAACACGGACCTCACCATCCCCAGCGGACGGGGCATCGCGCCCGGGAACGGGGCGGCCGTCGAGGTGGTGCGGATCGCGACCGGGCACACCAAGGACCCGGTGGTCGCGGGCAAGCCGCTGCCGCCGATGCACCGGGAGACGATCCTGCGCACCGGCGCGCGGCGCCCCCTGGTGGTGGGGGACCGGCTCGACACGGATATCGAGGGTGCCCAGGCCGGCGACGTGGACTCGCTGTTGGTGTTCACCGGGGTGACCGATCCGGCGACGCTGCTGACCGCCGTGCCCGAGCACCGGCCGACCTATCTGGCGGCCGATCTGCGCGGGCTGTTGACGCCGCATCCCGAGGTGCTGCCGGCCGGCGACGGCTTCCGCTGCGGCGGCTGGCTGGCGACGGCGGGCCCCGACGGCCGTCCGGAGGTGCGCGCGGTGGAGGGCGCGGAGGGCGGCGATCCGCTGGACGGGCTGCGCGCGCTCTGCGCGGCGGTCTGGACGGCTGGCGGCGTCGACGACCGCTCGTGGGCGGCCGGGGCGCTCGGCGCGCTCGGCCTCTGAGGCGCGAGGAAGCCAGCCGAATCCCATGGCAGCTCTCTGACGCTCATCGTGATCCAACACGGCCCGGGGCGCGGCGCGTTGGCGCCGGCCGCCGGGCCGCTCGGCGGCGCGCGGCGGGTGTGTCCGGTGGCTGGGACGGGCACCCGGTAGCGTCGGTGCCATGCACCCCGCGCAGCCCGCAGAGTCCGCAGAGCACGAGCCCGTCGAGCCCGCACCGGCGACCGACGCCGCCGTCCCCGCCGCCCGCCCCGCGCCGCCTCGCGAGGCCGAGCCGGCGGACGCCGCCGCCGAGGAGGGGCCGGCGCCACTGGGCGTGCCGGTGCGCGCCACCGGGCACGGCCCGGTGGACGCCGTGCTGGCGCGGCTGGCCGATGTGGACCGACTCGGTGTCGGCGGGCATCCGGAGGTGTACGAGGATGTGCACGAAGGGCTGCGGCAGACGTTGGCCGCGCTCGACCAGCCCACCGGGCCGCCCGTGCCGCGAGCCCCCCACCCCTCCAGGAGCTGAACGCCCCCGTGGCAGCGACACAGCGACGGCTCGCCCGGCTCGACGCGGAACTGGTGCGCCGCAGACTGGCCCGTTCCCGCGACCACGCCAGAACCCTGATCGAGGCCGGCCGGGTGACCGTCAACGGCTCGGTCGCCGGCAAGCCCGCCACCCAGGTCGCCACCAGCGCCGCGCTGGTGGTGCGCGAGGACGACGGGGATCCGGAGTACGTCTCGCGCGGTGGCCACAAACTGGCCGGCGCGCTGGCCGCGTTCACCCCCCGAGGGCTGCGGGTCGCCGGCCGGCTGGCGCTGGACGCCGGCGCCTCCACGGGCGGCTTCACCGATGTGCTGCTGCGGGCCGGCGCGGCCGGGGTGATCGCCGTCGACGTCGGCTACGGCCAACTCGCCTGGTCGCTGCGGGCCGACGACCGGGTCACCGTCAAGGACCGTACCAACGTACGGGAGTTGACGCCGGAGGCCATCGACGGGCGGACGGTCGGTCTGGTCGTCGGGGATCTGTCGTTCATTCCGCTGGGGCTCGTGCTGCCGGCGTTGGTGCGCTGCGCCGAGCCTGACGCCGATCTGGTGGTGATGGTCAAGCCACAGTTCGAGGTCGGCCGCGAGCGGTTGGGCAGCGGCGGCGTGGTGCGTTCGGCGGCGCTGCGGGAGGAGGCCGTGACCGGGGTCGCGGTGCGTGCCGCCGAGCTGGGCCTCGGGGTCCTCGGCATCGTCGCGAGCCCACTTCCTGGCCCCTCGGGCAATGTTGAATACTTCCTTTGGCTGCGTGCCAGGGCACCCGCGCTGGATCCGGCCGACGTCCACCGTGCCGTGTCGGAAGGCCCACAGTGACCAGTACCCCAGAGCCACGCACCGTGTTCCTGCTCGCCCACACCGGGCGGCCAGCCGCCGTCCGCAGCGCCGAACGCGTCGTCGCCGGGCTGCTCTCCCACCACATCGGGGTCCGGGTGCTGGCCGACGAGGCCGACGACCTGGCGCTGCCGGTCGAGGTCGAGCGGATCGCCAGGGCCGACCGCGAGGGTCGGGTGCTGGACGGCTGCGAGCTGCTGGTGGTCCTCGGCGGGGACGGCACGCTGCTGCGCGGCGCCGAGTTCGCACGGGCGTCCGGGGTGCCGATGCTGGGGGTGAACCTGGGCCGCATCGGCTTCCTCGCCGAGGCCGAGCGGGACGATCTGGAACACCTGGTGGACCGGGTGGTGGCGCGCGCCTACGAGGTGGAGGAGCGGATGACGCTGGACGTCTCCGTCTACGCCGACGGCGATCTGCTGCACGCGGACTGGGCGCTCAACGAGGCCGCCGTGGAGAAGGCGGCCAGGGAGCGGCTGCTTGAGATGGTGATCGAGGTCGACGGCCGTCCGGTGTCCGGCTTCGGCGGGGACGGCGTGGTGTGCGCGACCCCGACCGGCTCGACCGCCTACGCCTTCTCCGCCGGCGGTCCCGTGGTGTGGCCGGAGGTGGAGGCGCTGCTGATGGTGCCGATCTCGGCGCACACGCTGTTCGCCAAGCCGCTGGTCACCGCGCCCGACTCGGTGCTGGCCGTGGAGGTGGGGGCGCACACCTTCCCCGGGGTGCTGTGGTGTGACGGGCGCCGCAGCTTCGACCTGCCGGCCGGCACCAGGATCGAGGTGCGGCGAGGTGCGGTCCCGGTGCGTCTCGCGCGCCTGCACAAGGCTCCGTTCACCGACCGGTTGGTCGCCAAGTTCGCCCTGCCGGTCGCCGGCTGGCGCGGCGCTCCGCACTGATGTTCGGACCCCGTCGTCGCCAGGGGCCCGGTTAACCTCGTATGGTCGTATCCGTGTTGGAGGAAATGCGGATCAAGGGTCTTGGCGTGATCGACGACGCCGTGGTCGAGCTGTCCTCCGGATTCACCGCGGTCACGGGTGAGACCGGAGCGGGCAAGACCATGGTGGTGACGAGTCTCGGTCTGCTGCTCGGCGGCCGGGCCGACGCCGCCTATGTGCGGATCGGCGCCTCGTCCGCCGTGGTGGAGGGCCGGCTCCACGTCCCCGCGGGTGGGCCAGCGGCCCGCCGGGCCGAGGAGGCGGGCGCCGAGCTCGACGAAGGGGCGCTGTTGATCAGCCGCACCATCTCCGCCGAGGGCCGCTCCCGCGCGCATGTCGGCGGCCGGACCGTCCCGGCGGGACTGCTCGCCGAACTCGGCGAGGACCTCGTCGCCGTGCACGGCCAGACCGACCAGCAGGGGCTGCTGCGGCCGGCCCGGCAGCGGGAGGCCCTGGACCGCTACGCGGGGGAGCCCGTCGCCGAGCCGCTCGTCGACTACCAGCAGACCTACCAACGGCTGCGCTCCGTCGCCGGCGAACTGGCCGAGCTCACCACCCGCGCCAGGGAGCGCGCCCAGGAGGCCGACCTGCTGCGCTACGGCCTCGACGAGATCAGCGCCGCCGAGCCGCGTCAGGGCGAGGACGCCGAACTGGCGGCCGAGGCCGAGCGGCTCGGCCATGTCGAGGCCCTGGCCGGCGCCGCCGCCCAGGCCCATGGCGCGCTGGCCGGCGATCCGGCCGACCCCGAGAGCCTGGACGCCGTCACCCTCGTGGGTGGTGCGCACCGGGCGCTGGAGGCGGTCCGAGCCCACGACCGCTCCCTCGCCGAACTGGCCGACCGGCTCGGCGAGGTCGGCATCCTGCTCTCCGACGCGGCCGGCGAACTCGCCGGCTACGGCGACGGCCTGGAGGCCGACCCCCGCCGGTTGGCCGCCGTCGAGGAGCGCCGCGCCACGCTGGGCCACCTGATCCGCAAGTACGGCGACGGCTCCGCCGACGGCGCCGGCGCGGTGCTGAGCTGGGCGGAGACGAGCGCCGCCAGGGTCGCCGAGCTGGAGGGCGACGACGACCGCATCGGCGAGCTGACCGCCGAACGCGACAACCTGCGCCACCGGTTGACCGAGCTCGCCCTGGCCCTGAGCGAGGCCAGGGCCCAGGCCGCCAAGCGGTTCGCCGACGCGGTGACCGAGGAGCTCGCCCAACTCGCCATGCCGCACGCCCGCGTCCAGGTCGCCCTCCGCCAGACCGAGGCGGCCGGCGGCCCCGAGACGGCCGACGACGTCATCGAACTCCACGGCCGTCCGGTCCACTTCGGCCCGCACGGCGCCGACGAGGTCGAGCTGCTGCTGGCCCCGCACCCCGGCGCCCAGCCGAGGCCCATCGCGAAGGGCGCCTCCGGCGGCGAACTCTCCCGGGTGATGCTCGCCGTCGAGGTGGTCTTCGCCGATGTCGCCCCCGTCCCCACGTACCTCTTCGACGAGGTCGACGCCGGCGTCGGCGGCAAGGCGGCCGTCGAGGTCGGCCGCCGGCTGGCCCGACTCGCCGACGCGGCCCAGGTGGTGGTGGTCACCCACCTGCCGCAGGTCGCCGCCTTCGCCGACCGGCACCTCGTGGTGGAGAAGACCCACGACGGCACGGTGACCAGCTCCGGGGTCCGCTCGGTGCACGGTGAGGGACGCGTGCGGGAACTCTCCCGGATGCTCGCCGGTCAGGAGGACTCCGAACTGGCCCGCGCGCACGCCGAGGAGCTGTTGGCGACCGCCGCGGCGCAACTGCGCGAGCGGGGGCGCTGACCGCCGGCCCCGCCCTAGCCCGTGCGGGTGGCGGACGCTACCGCGATCCGGGTGATGGCTGGCATCCTGGTGTCCGTTGCCACTCCCCGCCAGCGGGAGGTCGCTGTGCGCGACGACGTACGCTGGGGGAGCGGCGGCACGGCCCGGCGGCAGCGACGATGCCGAGAGGCATCGCCACCGCAGACCAGCGAACGAGAGGTTGCCGTGAGCAGCACCCCCCCACCGCCGCGCCGAGGCGCGCCCTTGCACGTGGTGCAACTCCTGGGCAGCGGCAGCGTGGGGACCGGCAGCCATGTGCGTTCCCTCTCCGCCGGCCTGGCCGCGCGCGGGCTGCGGGTCACCGCCTGCGCGGCCGGCTCCGCCGAGGGGCGGTACGGCTTCGTCGCAGCCGGCGCCCGCTTCGTGCCCGTACCGACCCACTCCGCCGTCGCCGCGGCCCGCGTGTTGCGGCTGGCCTGCGCCGACGCCGATCTGGTGCACGCCCACGGCATACGCGCCGGCCTGCTGGCGGCACTGGCGCTCCGCGGCCGGCGCGTTCCCCTGGTGGTCACCTGGCACGCCCGCTCGGCCACCCACGGGCCCGGCGCCCAACTGCGCAAACTGACCGAGCGGTTGGTGGTCGGCGCGGCCACCGTGGTGCTCGGCGCCACCTCCGACCTGGTGGATCGGGCGCGTCAACGGGGCGCGCGTGACGCGCGCCTGGCGCCCGTCGCGCTCTCCGCGCCCCGGCGTCCCGCCGGCGGGGAACGCCTCGCCGAGCCGCACCGCGAGAAGCTCCGCGCCGACCTGGGCGCGCTTGACCGGCCGTTGCTGGTCGCCTCGGCCGGTTTCGGCCGGGATCCGGGCCTCGACCTGCTGCTCAGCGCCTCCCGCTACTGGCTCGACCGGCGTCCGCAACCCCTGCTCGTCATCGCGGGGGAGGGCCCCGAGCGGGCCGTGATCCGCCGCCGCATCGCCAGGCAGCGGCTGCCCGTGTGGCTGCTCGCGCCGGGCGAGGAAGCCACCGAGCTGCTGCCCGTCGCCGACCTGGCCGTCCTGGCGGCGCGGTGGGCCGGCCGGGCGCCGCTGGTGGACGACGCGCTGCGGCGCGGCGTTCCGCTGGTCGCGACCGCGGTGGGCGGCGTGCCCGAAGTGGTGGGCGGCGCCGCGGCGTTGGTCCCCTACGGCAAGCCGGCCGCGCTCGGCTCGGCGGTGAACGCGCTGCTGGACGACCCGGCCCGGCGCGCCACGTTGGCCGAGGCCGGCCCGGCCCGCGCCCGCACCTGGCCCACCGAGGACACCACCGTCGCCCAGGTCCTCAGCGTCTACGACGAACTGACGTCCGCCCGCTGAACGCTGGGCACTTTGCCTGAACCACCGGCCGCCGGGCGTCGGGCGGTTGGGCACGACCACGAACGCCTGCCCACCGGGCGGGCCGGTTCGCCCCTGCGTCTGACCACCGACGGCTGGCCGGTGACGGTTGGTCGTTGGTCGTTGGAGCTGGCCACCGGTCGTCGGCCGTTGGCCGCAGGGGCTGGCCGTTGTCCCTTGGCGGTTGGGCGTTGGCCGCTCGGTCTGGCCGGTGCTCGTTGGGGGTGGGGTGCGACCGCCGGTGGCCGTGGGCGACGGCTGTTGGTGGTGGGGCGTGGCCGCCGGTGGCCGGGCGGCTGCGGGCATGGCGTGGGGAGCGGCTGTCGCCGTCTGACGGCCGGGCCCGGCCCGTGGTGGGCGACCGCCGGCCAGGCGGTACCGGGTGCGGAGGTGACCGTGGGCCCGAAGGGCACCTCGGGCGCGAGGAGTTGGACGAGTGCCTCCGCCGGATGCTCACGGTCAGCACGCACGGCGAGCTGCCCTCGGGCGCCGGGCCCACCAGCGCCGCCGCCGGCCGGCGGCGGAACGGAGCCAGTGGCCCTGTCCCTGGCCGTCCTCGAACACGCGGTGCTCGACATCGGTCGCGACTCGGCACCGGCCGGGCCAGGGTCACGGCGCCGCGTGACACGAACACGTCGCCCCGGATCTCCGGGGCCACCAGGGTGGGACGGCGGGGAACCCGCCACACGCGGCGTTGGGACTGCCGCGGCCGGCCGCGCCCGGGCACGGGCTACGCGGAGGCGCGCACCACCAGATGCACCGGCATGATCACCGGCTCGGGCACGGCGGGGGAGTTGAGGCGCTCCAGGAGGACCGCGGCCATGATCTCGCCCATCCGGGCGACATCCTGGCGGACCGTGGTCAGCGGCGGGTCCGACCAGGTGGCCGGCTCCAGATCGTCATAGCCCACCACCGCCACGTCCTCGGGGACCCGCAGCCCCTCGGCGCGCAGCGCGCGTAGCGCCCCCGTGGCCATCAGGTCGTTGCCCGCGAAGACGGCGTCCGGGGCGGGGGAGCGGCGGATCAGCTCGGCCATCGCCGCCATGCCGCCCTCGACCGTGAAGTCCCCGTGGGCCAGCAGCTCGGGCGCCGGCCGCTCCACGCCCAGCGCGTCGCAGTAGCCGGCCAGTCGGTCCACCGCCGAGGTCTGGTCGAGCGGACCGCTGATCACCGCGATCCGCCGGCGGCCCAGCGAGAGCAGATGCCGCACCGCCTGCCGGGCGCCGTCCCGGTTGTCCGTGTCGACATAGAGCACGGAGTCGTCGTCCTCCCAGCCCGGCCACCAGGGGCGACCGCCGAAGACGGTGGGCAGCCCGGAGGCGGAGGCGATGCCGCGCAACGGATCGTCCGTGTGCAGCGAGAACATCAGCGTGCCGTCCACATGGCCGCCGGCCAGATAGCGGGCCACCCGCTCGTAGTCCGCGTCCTGCTCCAGCAGCATCAGCAGCAGTTGCAGGTTGTTCGCCGACAACTCCCGGCTGATCCCGCGTAGTTGGCGGGCGAAGAACGGGTCGGCGAAGACCCGCGTCTCCGGCTCGGCGATCACCACGGCGACCGCGCCGGTCCGACGGGTGACCAGGCTGCGGGCCGCGCTGTTGGGCACATAGCCGAGCTCGGCCACCGAGCGTTTGACGCGCTCACGCAACTCCGGGCGGACGCCGGGGGTTTCGTTGACGACCCGTGAGACGGTCGCGCGGGAGACTCCGGCGTGGGCCGCCACGGCCTCCAACGTGGGGTGGGCAGCGGACACCTTCACATCCCTCTTGTTCGTGACACCCCGACCGTACAGGCAAGCGACGACAGTGGGCAGGGTCGTGACATGAGAGCGCTCTCACTCGTCCGGAAAAGCGCGCTTTGTCGGCGTCTCCCCGCCCCGACAGGCAAGGCTCGCATGGAAGTTCGTGTCACGAATGGCTATGGTTCGTGTCACGAACTGTAGATGGTGGCCGCGTCTCAGGGAGCGGGGGTGGTGGAACGGTCCTCGTCCAGTTCGAGGAAGACCACGGGGGCCTTGTTGTCCAGCACGATCCGGCCGAGCAGCCCGGCGAGCACGCCGCGCTCGGCGGGGCTCAGCCCGGACGACAGTCGTTCGACCCGCCGGCAGGTCTCGGCGTAGAACCGCTCGACCAGGTCGCTGCCCCTGGCGGTGAGCGCGACCCGCACCGCGCGGGAGTCACGCGGATCCGGCTGACGCCGCACCAGCCCGTTGCGCTCGGTGCGGTCGACAAGGCCGGTGAGGCTGGACTTGGCGAGCCCCAACGCGCTGCCCAACTCCCTCATGCCGTAGGGCCGCGCCATCAGCACGCACAGGAGCTGCCCCTGCTGCGGGGTGAGGCCGAACTCCCGACTGGACTCCGCATACGCCGTGTTGACCAAGAACGTGGAGCGGACCAGGGCGGGCACCAGCCCCAGTTGGCCCTCTTCGCGCTTTTCCACCCGGTCAGGCTAACACCGGAACGACGTATGTTCGTGAGACGAATTAACCGGCCCGCGACGGTTGTTCCGCAAGGGAGTCCAACCGCCACGGGCCCGGATACTCAGCCGCCGAAAGCGCCTGAGGCGGTCAACCTGAGCGCCGTGTCGATCAGCGGCACATGGCTGAACGCCTGCGGGAAGTTCCCCACCTGGCGCATCCGGCGCGGATCCCACTCCTCCGCCAGCAGCCCCAGGTCGTTGCGGAGCGCCAGCAGCTTCTCGAACAGCTTGCGCGCCTCGTCCACCCGGCCGATCATCGCCAGATCGTCCGCCATCCAGAACGAGCAAGCGAGGAACGCGCCCTCGTCGCCCTCCAGACCGTCCACGCCCGCCTGGTCGCCCGACGTCGGATAGCGCAGGATGAACCCGTCCAGGGTGGACAGCTCCCGCTGGATGGCCTCGATGGTGCCTATCACCCGCTTGTCGTCGGGCGGCAGAAAGCCCATCTGCGGGATCAGCAGCAGCGAGGCGTCCAGCTCCTTGGAGCCGTACGACTGGGTGAACGTGTTCCGCTCCGCGTCGTAGCCGTGCTCGCAGACCGTGCGGTGGATCTCGTCCCGCAGCTCGCGCCACCGCTCCAGCGGGCCGTCGACCTCGCCCGACTCGATCAGCTTGACCGTGCGGTCCACCGCCACCCAGGCCATCACCTTGGAGTGCACGAAGTGCCGGCGCGGACCGCGCACCTCCCAGATGCCCTCGTCCGGCTCGTCCCAGTGGTCCTCCAGATAGCGGATCAGCTTGAGCTGGAGCAGGTTCGCGTGGTCGTTGCGGGAGAGGCCCGTCATATGGGCCAGGTGCAGCGCCTCGGTGACCTCGCCGTAGACGTCCAGCTGGAGCTGGCCGGCGGCGCCGTTGCCCACCCGGACCGGCTGCGAGTTCTCATAGCCGGGCAGCCAGCTGAGCTCGGCCTCGGCCAGCTCGCGCTCACCGCCGATGCCGTACATGATCTGGAGGTTCTCCGGGTCGCCGGCGACCGCGCGCAGCAGCCACTCGCGCCAGGCCCTGGCCTCGTCGTGGTAGCCGGTGCGCAGCAGCGAGGAGAGCGTCATGGCCGCGTCCCGCAGCCAGGTGAAGCGGTAGTCCCAGTTCCGGGAGCCGCCGATCTCCTCGGGCAGCGAGGTGGTCGGCGCCGCCACCACGGCCCCGGTCGGCGCGTAGGTCAGCGCCTTGAGGGTGATCAGGGAGCGCATCACGGCCTCCCGGTAGGGCCCGTGGTAGGTGCACTGGGCGACCCACTCGCGCCAGAACTCCTCGGTGGCGGCCAGCGTCTCCGCCGGGTTGGCCACCGGCGGCGGCCCCTTGTGCGAGGGCTGCCAGCTGATGGTGAACGCCACCCGGTCGCCCTGGGCGACGGTGAAGTCCGAGTAGGTGGTGAGGTCCTTGCCGTAGGTGTCGGCGGTGGTGTCCAGCCAGACCGAGTCGGGCCCCGAGACGGCGACCGTCCGGTCGTCCACCTTGTGCACCCACGGCACCACCCAGCCGTACGAGAACCGCATCCGCAGCGCCGAACGCATCGGCACCCGTCCGCTGACGCCCTCGACGATCCGCACGAGCTGCGGCGCGTCCACGCCGCGCGGCGGCATGAAGTCCGTCACCCGCACGGTGCCTCTGGGGGTGTCCCACTCGGACTCAAGGATCAGGGAGTCCCCGACATAGCGGCGACGGTTGGCGGGCGGCGGCGGCATGTCCCTGCCATGCGCCGGCCCCACCCGCCAGAACCCGTGCTCCTCCGTGCCGAGCAGCCCGGCAAAGACGGCATGGGAGTCGAAACGCGGGAGACACAGCCAGTCGGCCGTCCCGTCCCGACAGATGAGCGCGGCGGTCTGCATGTCGCCGACCAGTGCGTAGTCCTCGATGCGCCCGGCCACTTGCCACTCCAGTCGAACAGCGCTCCGCCCCCCGTGGGACGTGCGGAATTTCCTCGCCCATTCCGGCGTCCAGGCAGGATACGACGCCGTTCGGCGTTCCGCTGGACACGTGGCGAACCCGTCCTGTGGCCCGGGTGCCCTTGTTGGCATTCGTCAGCACATATCGATTCGTCCGATACTCGTCCGGTAGAGGTCCTCGGGCGCTGTGCCCCGTCCGTCCGCTGTTACCCTGGTAGCCCGTGGACCGGAGGCAGCGACAGACCTTCGAACACCAACGACGGCACCCCGGCAGCGAACCGCGTGGGGCCTTCGCGTATCCGACCTCGCGACCACGGGAGCCCTGATTTGGCCATGCCGCCCAGCACCACGACGACCAAGCACATCTTCGTCACCGGCGGGGTCGCCTCCTCGCTCGGCAAGGGGCTCACGGCTTCCAGCCTGGGAGCCCTCCTCAAGGCGCGTGGCCTGCGCGTCACCATGCAGAAGCTCGATCCCTACCTCAACGTCGACCCCGGCACGATGAACCCGTTCCAGCACGGCGAGGTGTTCGTCACCAACGACGGCGCCGAGACCGATCTGGACGTCGGGCACTACGAGCGGTTCCTCGACGTCGACCTCGACGGCAGCGCCAACGTCACCACCGGGCAGATCTACTCCACCGTGATCGCCAAGGAGCGGCGCGGCGAGTACCTCGGCGACACGGTGCAGGTCATCCCGCACATCACCAACGAGATCAAGCACCGCATCCGGCGGATGGCCACCGACGACGTCGACGTGGTGATCACCGAGGTCGGTGGCACCGTCGGCGACATCGAGTCGCTCCCGTTCCTGGAGGCCGTGCGTCAGGTGCGGCACGAGGTCGGCAGGGACAACGTCTTCGTGGTGCATATCTCGCTGCTGCCCTACATCGGCCCCTCGGGTGAGCTGAAGACCAAGCCCACCCAGCACTCGGTGTCCGCGCTGCGGAGCATCGGCATCCAGCCGGACGCCATCGTGCTGCGCGCCGACCGCGAGGTGCCCACCGCCATCAAGCGGAAGATCTCGCTGATGTGCGATGTCGAGGAGGCCGCCGTGGTGGCCGCCATCGACGCCAAGTCCATCTACGACATCCCCCCGGTGCTGCACGCCGGCGGTCTGGACGCCTATGTGGTCCGCCGGCTGGACCTGCCGTTCCGGGACGTGGACTGGACCCAGTGGAACGACCTGCTGGGCCGGGTGCACCACCCCGAGCACGAGGTCACCGTCGGCCTGGTCGGCAAGTACATCGACCTGCCCGACGCCTACCTCTCGGTCACCGAGGCGCTGCGCGCCGGCGGCTTCGCCAACAACGCCAGGGTCACCATCAAGTGGATCACCTCGGACGACTGCCGCCCGCCCGGCGGCGCCGCCCGGCAGTTGGGTGACTGCGACGCCATCTGTATCCCCGGCGGCTTCGGCGACCGGGGCGTGGACGGCAAGATCGCCGCGATCACCTACGCCAGGGAGCGGGGCATCCCGCTGCTCGGCCTCTGTCTCGGCCTCCAGTGCGTGGTCATCGAGGCGGCCAGGAACCTGGCCGACATCCCCGACGCCAACTCCACGGAGTTCGACCAGGCCACGGCGCATCCGGTGATCTCCACCATGGACGAGCAGCTGGACATCGTGGCCGGCGAGGGCGACATGGGCGGCACCATGCGGCTGGGCCTCTACCCGGCCAAGCTCGCCGAGGGCTCCGTGGTGCGCGAGGCCTACGCCGGCGAGGCGTATGTCGAGGAACGGCACCGGCACCGCTACGAGGTGAACAACACCTACCGGGCCGAGCTGGAGAAGAAGGCGGGCCTGGTCTTCTCCGGCACCTCGCCGGACAACCGGCTGGTCGAGTTCGTCGAGTACCCGCGCGAGACCCACCCGTACCTGGTCGCCACCCAGGCGCATCCGGAGCTGCGCTCCCGGCCCACCAGGCCGCATCCGCTCTTCGCCGGCCTGGTCGGCGCCGCGGTGCGCCGGATCGCGGAGGGCCGCTCCACCACGGGCGAGGCGCCCGGGGGAAACTGAGGGGCATGACCCAACAGTCCCCGGAACGCGTCGTCGACTCCCCGGCGCGGTGGCCCGTCACGGCCACCGAGACCCCGTTCACCGGAAACAAGACCAGTGTCCGCACCGACCAGGTCACGCTGCCGGACGGCGGCAGCGTGCACCGCGACTACCAGGTCCACCCCGGCTCGGTCGCGGTGCTCGCGCTGGACGAGCACGGCCGGGCGGTCGTCATCGAGCAGTACCGGCACCCGGTGCGCCACAAGCTGTGGGAGATCCCCGCCGGCCTGCTCGACGTCCCGGGCGAGAACCCGCTGCACGCCGCCCAGCGGGAGCTGTACGAGGAGGCCCATGTCAAGGCGGACGACTGGCGGGTGCTGACCGACGTCTACACCTCGCCGGGCGGCAGCGACGAGGCGGTGCGGATCTTCCTCGCGCGCGGGCTCTCCGACGCCGAGGGCGAACGCTTCGAGGTGTTCGCCGAGGAGGCCGACATGCGGCACGCCCGGGTGCCGGTCGCCGAGCTGGTGCGCGGGGTGCTCGCGGGGGAGCTGCACAACACCTGCCTGGCCCTCGGGGTACTGGCCTACCAGGCGGCCGGCGCCGGGGACGGCCTCGACGGGCTCCGTCCGGCCGAGGCTCCCTGGCCGGCCCGCCCGTTCACCGGCTGACGTGTCCTGACCTCGCCTCCCGGGGCGTTGGCATACGCTCGGCCCGTGACGGATGTGACGGAACAGACAGTCACCGACGGCGGGGGTTTCCTCGGCCGACGCCGCGAGCTGGCCACCCTGCGCGCCGACATCGAGAAGGCGGGGCTCGACACCCTGGCCGGCCGGCCGGCGCCGCGCGGCCGGGTCCTGCTCGTCGCCGGCCGGCCTGGGTCGGGGCGGACCGCGCTGGCCGAGCGGCTCGCCGCCGCGCTGGCCGGGTCCGGGGAGTATCCGGACGGCGTCTGCCACGCCCGGCTCACCGACCCGGGCGGCGCCCCGGTGCCCACCGCGCGCACCGCCAGGGAACTCCTCGCCCAGCTCGGGGCTCCCGCCCCGGCGGGAGGCGACGACGCCGAGCTGTCCGATCTGCTGCGCGAGGCGCTCGCCGAGCGGCGGGCCGTGCTGCTGCTGGACGACATCGCCACCGCCGAGCAGCTGGCCGAGCTGGTCCCCGACAACCGGGACTGCCTGGTGCTCGCCGTCGCCGCCGGGCCGCTCACCGGCGTCCCCGACGTGCGCCCGTGCGTCCTTGGCGGCCTGGAACGTCCGCTCTCCATCCGGCTGCTGGCGCGCGGCGGCGGCCCCGTCCGTGGCACCGTCGACCCGGGGGCCGCCGACAGCCTCGCCGAGCTGTGCGCCGATCTGCCGGCCGCCCTGGTGCTGGCCGCCGGCTGGCTCACCCTGCACCCCGAACACACCCTCGCCGACGCCGTCCGCGGCATCGCCGCCGGCGCCGACCACCTGCCGCTGCACGACAGCGGTCCGGCCGACCCGGCGGACCTGCCGCTGCACCGCGCGTTCGGCCTGGTCTACGCCGCGCTGCCGACGCCGGCGGCGCGGCTGCTGCGGCTGCTCACGCTGGCCCCCGGCGGGCTGGTCGACGCCCATGTCGCCGCCGCGCTGGCCGGCTGCCCGATCGGGCTGGCCAGCACCCTGCTCAGCGACTTCAGCGCGTTCGGGCTGCTGCGCCCCCTGGACGAGGCGCCCGTCGCGGGAGCCGGCCCGCAGTACCGGGTGCCCGGCTGCCTCGACCCGCTGCTCGCCGCGCTGCTGCGGGCCCAGGAGCGGCCGGGGGAGGCGCTGTTGGCGCGGGCCAGGACGCTGGAGCGGACGGTGCGGTTGCTGCGTGCCTGCCACGCGGCCACCGAGCCGTCGGGGTCGCCGGCCAGGCAGTGGCTCTCCGGGCTGCCGCGCTCCCTGCGCTTCGAGAGCCGGGCCGCCGCCGACCGCTGGCTCGCCGCCCGGCTGCCCGCGCTCTTCGCCGCCGCCAGGGTCGCCGTCTCGGACGGGGAGTTGGACACCCTGGCCAGGCGGCTGATCGCGGCCCTGACCCGCGCGCTGATCGCCCACCGGGGCCCGGACGAGGCGGCGCCCGAGCTGTACCAGCTGCACGAGCTGGTGCTGGGGGTGGCGACACGTCTCGGGCTGACCAGGGAGAAGGCCGCCGCGCTGCTCAACCTGGGGGATCTGGACGCCCGCACCGGGCGGCTGCCGCAGGCGCTGACCCGCTACCGGGCGGCGCTGGAGGAGGCCCGCGCGGAGGGGGACGCCGCCGACCCGCTGGCCGTCGGCCGCACCCTGGAGTCCATCGGCGGCACCTACGCCGAGCTGGGCGACTGGCAGCGGGCGGCCGACTGGTACGGCCGGGCCGTCGCGCTGGCCCAGGCGAGGGACGATCTCGCCGTCGAGGCCAGGCTGCACGGCCGGATCGGTGCCGTGCTCGCCTATGACGGCCAGTTGGACGAGGCGCTGCGCGCCTGGCGGGCCGCCGCCTCGGCGCACCGCAGACGGGGCGACGTCCAGGCGCACGCGCGTTCGCTCACCGAGGCGGCCCGCGTCCAGGAGTACGCGGGGCAGTACGAGGAGTCCGAGCGCACCGGGAAGGAGGCGCTGCGGCTGGCCGCCGGCACGGGGGACCGCCGACTCCAGGCGGCGCTGCGGCTGCGCCTGGCGGACGCCGCCGAACGGCTCGGCCACGCGGAGCGGGCGGCCGTCCACCGCGCGGTGGCCCAGACGCTGCTCAACGCCCCTCGTCCCGTGCTGGAGCGGCCGGTGCCGGAGGCGGAATCCTCTGCTTACCCAGAGGGACACGCTTATGAAACACAGACGAAGCACGGGGATAATTGACTGAAAGCAAGGGTGGACAGCGTTCTCTCCTTGCTTAGAATGGTCGGAGCACCTCTCTTGTGGCAGGGATCTGGGGCACCGCTCTGTCACACGCCTGGCGACACAGTTTCGCGACACAAGGACCGTGATCGACATGAAGGTTGGCATCCCCCGCGAGGTCAAGAACAACGAGTTCCGCGTGGCCATCACCCCGGCCGGCGCACACGAGCTCGTCAGCGGCGGCCACCAGGTCTATCTGGAGCGCGGCGCCGGCCGTGGCTCCGCCATCCCCGACGAGGAGTACGTCGCCGCCGGCGCCACCGTGCTGGCCGACGCCGACCAGGTCTGGGCCGAGGCCGACCTGCTGCTCAAGGTCAAGGAGCCGGTGGCCGAGGAGTACCACCGGCTGCGCAAGGACCTCACCCTCTTCACCTACCTCCACCTCGCCGCCTCCCGCGCCTGTACCGACGCGCTGCTGGCCGCCGGCACCACCGCCATCGCCTACGAGACGGTGACGGCGGGCGGTGCCCTGCCGCTGCTGGCGCCGATGTCCGAGGTGGCCGGGCGGCTGGCCACCCAGGTGGGCGCCTACCACCTGATGCGCCCCGGCGGCGGGCGCGGCGTGCTGCCCGGCGGCGTCCCCGGCACCCCGGCCGGCCACGCGGTGGTGATCGGCGCGGGCGTCGCCGGTTGGAACGCCACCCAGATCGCCGTCGGCATGGGCTTCACCGTCACCGTGCTGGACAAGGACACCGCCAAACTGCGCGAGCTGGACCGGGTGTTCGGCACCCGCGTGCGCACCGTCACCTCCAACGCGTTCGCCCTGGAGCAGGCGGTGCTCGACGCCGACCTGGTCGTCGGCGCCGTGCTGGTCCCGGGCGCCAGGGCGCCCAGGCTGGTCAGCGGGGAGCTGGTGTCCCGGACGCGGCCGGGAAGTGTCCTTGTCGACATCGCGATCGACCAGGGCGGCTGCTTCGCCGACTCGCGGCCCACCACGCACGCCGAGCCGACCTTCCTCGTGCATGACTCGCTCTTCTACTGCGTGGCCAACATGCCCGGCGCCGTGCCCAGTACATCGACTCACGCGCTGACCAACGCCACCCTGCCCTACATCACCCGGCTCGCCGCTGACGGTTGGCGTTCCGCGCTGCGGGAGAGCGAGGGGCTGGCGGCCGGTCTCGCCACGCACGAGGGCCAGGTGACCAACCATCCCGTCGCCGAGGCTCACCAACTGCCCTTCGTCGCACCGTCAGAGGTCCTCGCCTGAGGCGGCGCGCCAACGCCGGGTCAACTCCCCGCGTCAACATTGGGAATGTCACATCGGGGCGCTCGACGGCCGTGTCGATTCAGCCACTCGGGCGTCTCGCCGAGACGCCCGAGAAGCCCCCAACTCGTCGCTAACGTCGCCCTTTAGCGGTCTGGGATGGGGTGGGAATCGCCCGTCTCGCGAAGCATGGGCCCTTGACAAGCGATTGTTCGATGGCCGACACATCCGTGCCGGTCCGGTGGATTGTGTTGCTGCGGACCGCCGACACGCCATAGAGTCGCCAAACGTCGGCATGGTGCAACGCTGACTCTGTCTAGAAGTTTCCTGGTCCCCAAGGAGGTAAGACGACTTGTGAATGAGTCGATAATTACTCCCAGGGGAGCACAGCCAGGGGTCCCGGAGCGGCGTCAGAGCGCCTCGGATTCGACGGGCATCGGCTCCGTCGCTGTTCATACCTTCGCAACCCACCAGAGCCAACCGAGCATGACAGCGCATCAGAGCACGGACGGCCAGCAGGCCAGTGCCGTAGCAGCGAACCGAACGGCCGGCGAGACCGACCGTTATCCCGACTACGAAGACATCCCCGACGGGCAGTTCTACGACCCGGACGCGGAATACGAGCCCGACCCCGAGTACGCGGCCACGATCGCCCCCGACGCGGCCCGGCAACGCCGGGAGCGCATCGGACCCACCGGCCGCCCACTGCCGTACTTCCCCATCCCGGGACCGCTCACCGAGCGCGGGCCGGGGAAGGTCATCGCCATGTGCAACCAGAAGGGCGGGGTGGGCAAGACCACCTCGGCCATCAACCTGGGCGCGGCGCTGGCCGAGTACGGACGCCGGGTGCTCCTGGTGGACTTCGATCCCCAGGGCGCCCTGTCGGTCGGCCTGGGGGTCAACCCCATGGAGCTGGACCTCACCATCTACAACCTGTTGATGGAACGGGGCATGGCCCCCGACGAGGTGCTGCTCAAGACGGCCGTGGCAGGCATGGACCTGCTGCCCAGCAACATCGACCTCTCCGCCGCCGAGGTGCAGCTGGTGAGCGAGGTGGCGCGCGAGTCGACCCTCCAGCGCGGCCTCCAACCGCTGCTGAGCGACTACGACTTCATCATCATCGACTGTCAGCCGTCGCTCGGCCTGCTCACCGTGAACGCGCTCACCGCGGCGCACAAGGTGATCGTGCCGCTGGAGTGCGAGTTCTTCGCGCTCCGGGGCGTCGCACTGCTCACCGAGACCATCGAGAAGGTGCAGGAGCGGCTCAACCCCGACCTGCGGCTCGACGGGATCCTGGCGACCATGTACGACTCCCGCACGGTGCACAGCCGTGAGGTCCTCGCCCGGGTCGTCGAGGCGTTCGACGACAGCGTCTACCACACGGTCATCGGCCGCACGGTCCGCTTCCCCGAGACCACCGTCGCGGGGGAGCCGATCACCACCTACGCCTCCAACTCGGTGGGGGCGGCGGCCTATCGGCAGCTCGCCAGGGAGGTGCTCGCCCGGTGCCACGCCGAGTGAGCCTTCCGGCGGCCGACGAACTGTTCCGTAGTACCGGTGGGGCGGCGGTGCAGCCGTCGACCCCCTCCGAGCCCACCGAGGGCCAGCAGGGGCCCGAGGGCCAACCGACGGCGCCGGCCGACCAGTCGGCCCAGTCGGCGGGCTCCGCGTCCGACGAGGCCGCGGGGGCTCGGGGCGCGCGCCAGGCGCGGGAGCGGTCGGGGCGTGAGCCCCAAGTCCCGGGCCAACCCCAGCGGGACGGCGCGGGCCGCCCCAGCGTCCCGCCCGCCGGCAAGAACGCCGGCGCGCGGGGCGGGGCTCCCGCGACGCCCCGGAAGGGGCGAGGGGCCGGACGTCGGCCGAGCGGGCGCGAGCGTCACGACGAGAAGATCACCGTCTATGTCTCCGCCGAGGAGTTGATGGACCTGGAGCACGCCCGGCTGGTGCTGCGCGGCGAACACGGCCTCGCCGTTGACCGCGGCCGGATCGTCCGCGAGGCCGTGGCCGTGGTGCTCGCCGACCTCGAATCCCGGGGCGACGCCAGCATCCTGGTGCGCCGACTGCGCGGTCGCTGACCGCGCGGCGCACCCCGGGGGCACGGCGCCGGGGAGTAACCTGCCCGGCGATGACCCCGCCCACCCGTCCACGTCGCCCTCTGGGAACCGGCCCCACCAGGCCCCCGGAGGGCCCCTCGGTCGACGCCGCCCCGGCGCCGGCCGAGCCGCCCACGCGCGCGGAGCCAGCCGAGGCGGCCACCCCGGAGGCGCCTGAGGCGGCGGGGGAGCCGGGCGAACCCGCTGAGGGCGCTGAGCCCGCTGAGGGCGAGGTGGTCGAAGACGGCCGGTTCCGGGTGGTGTTGGAGAACTTCGAGGGCCCCTTCGACCTGCTGCTCCAGCTGATCTCGCGACACAAGCTCGATGTCACCGAGGTCGCGCTCTCCCGGGTCACCGACGACTTCCTCGCCCACCTCAGGGCGATGGGCCCGGACGGCGATCTGGACCAGACGACCGAGTTCCTGGTGGTCGCCGCGACTTTGCTCGATCTGAAGGCCGCCAGGCTGCTGCCCACCGCCGAGGTGGAGGACGAGGCGGACCTCGCGCTGCTGGAGGCCCGCGACCTGCTCTTCGCCCGGCTGTTGCAGTACCGCGCGTTCAAGCGGGTGGCCGAGATCTTCTCGGCGCGACTGGCCGACGAGGCCCTGCGGCACCCCCGCACGGTGGGTCTGGAGCCGCACCACGCCGAGCTGTTGCCCGAGGTGGTGATCAACGTCGGGCCCGAGGGCTTCGCCCGGCTCGCGGCCAAGGCGATGCTGCCCAAGCCCAAGCCGGAGGTGTATGTCGAGCACATCCACGCCCCGCTGGTCAGCGTCCGCGAGCAGGCCGAGGTGGTGATCGCCCGGCTGCGGGAGCTGGGCGCGGCGACCTTCGCCGAGCTGATCGGCGACGCCCCCGACACCCTCACGGTGGTGGCGCGCTTCCTCGCGCTGCTTGAGCTGTACCGGGAGCGCGCCGTCACGCTCGAACAGGAAGAGGCCCTGGGCCCTTTGACGGTGCGCTGGGGCGGTGTCGAGCCGGAACGGGCGCGGGTGAGCGACGAGTTCGACCGGCCCGCCGAGGAACGGGACGGCCGGGAAGACGGGACATCGGGTCCCACGGAGGAGGCGCGATGACCGAGGCGGCGGCGACGGCCCAGGCGGCCGATGGCCCTGACGAGCGGGCCGAGGCCGAGGAGCCGACCCCGCTGAAGCCGGCGCTTGAGGCGGTGCTCATGGTGGTGGACGAGCCGGCGACCGAGGAACACCTCGCCAAGGTGCTCGGCCACCGCCGCCGGGCCGTGGCCGACGCGCTGCGCGAGTTGGCGGACGAGTACACCAGGGACGGGCGCGGCTTCGAGCTGCGGCTGGTCGCCGGCGGCTGGCGCTACTACACCCGCCCCGCCTTCGCGAAGGTCGTGGACGGCTTCGTCCTGGACGGCCAGCACGCCCGGCTCACCCAGGCCGCGCTTGAGACGCTGGCGGTGGTCGCCTACCGACAGCCGGTGAGCCGTTCCCGGGTCTCCGCGATCCGGGGCGTGAACTGTGACGGCGTGATGCGGACCCTGCTCCAGCGGGGGCTGCTGGCCGAGGCGGGCGGCGAACCCGAAACAGGTGCGATCCTGTATGGGACGACGCACTACTTCCTGGAGCGGATGGGCCTGCGCGGCTTGGACGAACTTCCCGAGCTGGCGCCCTTCCTTCCCGAGGCGGACCAGATCGAGGGGGAGAGCCAGGAGGGGGTGCCGTCGTTCGACGTAGATGCAGACGACAGCGGCGACTCCCCAACGGATCATTGATGCGAAGCAGCGGCAGGAACACCAACCGGAACACCAGCCGGAACAACCGGGGCGCGGGCGACAACCGCGACGACCGGCGACAGCGCGCGGGTCGGCCACGTCCCGAGGAGCGCCGCTACACCCAGGGCCAGGGGGGTCAGGGCGGGCAGGGCGGCCAGGGCGCTTCCGGCGGCGGCCGGGGCCAGGGCGGCGGCGCCGACCGTGCCCAGGGCGGCGGCCGTCCGCAGAGCGGTGGCGGTCGTCCCCAGGGCGGTGGTCGTCCCCAGGGCGGTGGTCGTCCCCAGGGCGGTGGCGGGCGGGGTCCGGGCCAGGGCAAGGGCGGCCCCCGTCGGCGCCCGGCGCCCGGCCGGTCCCGCGAGTACGACGCCCAGATCGAGGAGCGCAACCGCGAGCGGCACGACAAGCCGGCCGTGCGGGTGCCCAGGACGTTCGGCGAGCAGGAGGGCGAGCGGCTCCAGAAGGTGCTGGCCAGGGCCGGACTCGGCTCCCGGCGGACCTGCGAGGAGCTGATCGACCAGGCCCGGGTGGAGGTCAACGGCAAGATCGTCACCTCCCAGGGGCTCCGGGTCGACCCCGAGACGGACGAGATCAAGGTCGACGGGCTCACCGTCGCCAGCCAGTCGTACCTCTTCTTCGCCCTCAACAAGCCGGCCGGGGTGGTCTCCTCGATGGAGGACCCGGACGGGCGGCAGTGCCTCGGCGACTACGTGCAGAACCGCGAGACGCGGCTGTTCCACGTGGGGCGGCTCGACACCGAGACCGAGGGGCTGATCCTGCTCACCAACCACGGTGAGCTGGCGCACCGGCTCACCCACCCCAAGTACGGGGTGCGGAAGACCTATCTGGCCGCCATCCAGGGGCCCATCCCGCGCGATCTGGGCAAGCGGCTCAAGAACGGCGTCCAGCTGGAGGACGGCTACGCCAAGGCCGACCACTTCCGGGTGGTCGAGAACACCGGCCGCAACTACCTGGTCGAGGTCGCGCTGCACGAGGGGCGCAAGCACATCGTGCGGCGGATGCTCGCCGAGTCCGGCTTCCCCGTGGACCGGCTGGTCCGCACGGGCTTCGGTCCCATCGTGCTGGGTGACCAGAAGTCGGGCTGGCTGCGTCGGATGACCAACACCGAGGTCGGACGGCTGATGAAGGACGTCGGGCTCTGAGAGCGCCGCCGGAACCGGTCGAGCGGGGCGCGTCCAGGCGACTACGCTGAGAGGATGCGCACCGCCCTCGTCACAGGTTGCGGCCTGATCGGCACCTCCGTCGCCCTGGCGCTCACCGCCCGTGGCGTCCGGGTGCACTTGGCGGACCGCGACCCGGACCAGCGCCGCACGGCCTCGGCGCTGGGCGCCGGCAGCGAGGACCCGCCGGAAGGGCCCGTCGAGCTCGCCCTGGTCGCCGTGCCCCCCGCCCAGATCGCCACCACCGTCGTCGAGTTGCAGCGGCGGGGCGCGGCCCACGCCTATGTGGACGTGGGCAGCGTCAAGGCCGGCCCGGCGCGCGAGCTGGTGGCGCTGGGGGGCGATCCCACGAGCTACCTCGGTACCCACCCGATGGCCGGGCGGGAGCGGTCCGGGCCGCTGGCCGCCACGGCCGACCTCTTCGAGGGCCGGCCCTGGGTCCTCACCCCGCACCAAGAGACGGCGACCGAGGTGGTCAACCTGGTGCTGGAGCTGGCCGCGCTGTGCCGCGCCGTGCCGGTGATGATGGCGCCCGAGGCGCACGACCGCGCGGTGGCGCTCGTCTCGCACACCCCGCAGCTGGTGTCGAGCCTGGTGGCCGCCAGGCTCCAGGAGGCCGAGGAGACCGCGGTGCGGCTCTGCGGGCAGGGCATCAGGGACGTGACCAGGATCGCCGCCTCCGACCCCCGGATGTGGGTCGAGATCCTCTCCGCCAACCCGGGCCCGGTCGCCGACGTGCTGGCCGACGTGGCCGCCGACCTGGACGAGACGGTCCGCTCGCTGCGCGCCCTTGAGTCCGCCGACGAGGCCAAGCGGGCGGTGGGCGTCGCCGGCGTCGAGGAGCTGCTGCGGCGCGGCAACGCCGGCAGGGAACGGGTGCCGGGCAAGCACGGCGCCGCGCCGGCCAGCTATGAGACGGTCGCCGTCTCGATCACCGACCGTCCTGGCGAGCTGGCCAGGATCTTCGCCGACGCGAGCCGGGCCGGGGTCAACGTCGAGGATGTGCGCATCGAGCACGCCACCGGGCAGCAGTCGGGGCTCGCGCAGCTCATGGTGGAGCCGGCGGCGGCGCCGGTGCTGGCCGCCGCGCTCGAAGAGCGGGGCTGGTCGATCCGGCGGTAGCGCCGCCGGGGCGGGCGGCTGGTCGGGGGCCGGCCCCGGGCCGGTACCCTTCTCCGGGTGGGTCGGCGTAGGCATCCAGGGTGGCCGCCGCCCCCACCAGCGCGCTGCCGGGGGCCAGCCGCCCCCAGCACGCCGAGGAGCCCGAGGGCTCCCGTTCCTCCCGAACCTGCGAAAGGTGTCCACCGCCGTGGCTGCAACTCCCGTCGTCGTCGCCATCGATGGCCCCTCCGGCACCGGCAAGTCGAGCACCTCGAAGGCGGTGGCCGCCCGCATGGGGCTGCGCTATCTGGACACCGGCGCCCAGTACCGGGCCATCACCTGGTGGATGCTGAACGCCGGGATCGACGTCGACGACCGCGACGCGGTGGCCGCGGCGGCCGGCAAGCCGACCATCGTCTCGGGCACCGACCCGCTGGCGCCCACCATCGTCGTGGACGGCACGGATGTCGCGGCGCCCATCAGGGGCCGGCAGGTCACCGGCGCGGTCAGCGCGGTGAGCGCGGTGCCCGAGGTGCGCACCCGGATCACCGAGCTGCAACGTTCCATCGCCGCCGAGGCGCGCGACGGCATCGTGGTGGAGGGCCGGGACATCGGCACCACCGTGCTGCCCGACGCCGAGGTGAAGATCTTCCTGACCGCCTCCCCCGAGGTGCGGGCGGCCCGGCGGAGCGCCGAGCTGGCGGGCAAGCCGGGCGCCGCGGCCGAGGTGGCCGCCACCAGGGCCGCGCTCCTCAAGCGGGACGCGGCCGACTCGGGCCGCACCACGTCGCCGTTGGCCAAGGCCGATGACGCGACCGAGGTGGACACCAGCGAGCTGACCCTTGAACAGGTCATCGAATGCGTGGTCACCCTCATCGAGGAACGGGGGCGGCGGTCGCGATGACCCCATCCGGCGCCGGCGGCGCCGTGGCAGGGCGCAGGCTGGCGCTCGGCGTGGTGCGCTCCCTGTGGCGCCCCCGGGTGCTGGGCGCCTGGCGGATGCCGCCGGCCGGCCCGCTGATCCTGGCCGTCAACCACACCCACAACGTGGACGGCCCCGTGCTGCTGGGCACCGCCCCGCGACCGGTGCGCTTCCTGGTGAAGCGGGAGGCGTTCGTCGGCCCGCTGGGCCCGTTCCTGCGCGGTGTCGGCCAGCTCTCCGTCGACCGTGGGGAGATCGACCTGGGCGCCGTGCGCGGCGCCCTTAGGGTGCTCGACGACGGCGAGGTGCTGGGCGTCTTCCCCGAGGGGACGCGCGGCGACGGCGACTTCTCCTCGGTGCGGGCCGGCGTCGCCTACTTCGCGCTGCGCTCCGGGGCGCCGATACAGCCGGTCGCCGTGCTGGGCGGCGCGGAGCGGGCGAGCCGGCTGATCCCCGCGCTGCCCCGGCTGCGCGGGCGCCTGGACGTGGTCTTCGGCGAGCCCTTCACGGTGGCGGCGCCCGGGGGAAGCAGGCGCGGTCGGGCCGCGTTGGACGGGGCGAAGGGCGTCATCCAACGGCGCCTCGCGGCCCATCTGCGGGAGGCGAGGCACCTCACCGGCAGGTGAGGGAGACTTGACGGCCCCGCCACCGATCGCGGGCCGCACCCACCAGCGACACCATCAGCGACACGTCAGCGACACAGGACGACAGACGGACGAGGTAGACGTACGCCATGAACGACCAGAACCCCCCAGGCGCCGTGGACGGGCCGAGCGACGGGCAGGCGGCTGGCCATGGCGCGCTCGGCGACGCCGAGTACGACGAGTTCCTGCGGCTGGCCGAGCGCGAGGGCTTCGAGGCCGAGGAGATCGAGGGCGAGCTGGCCGCCGCCGCGTCCGGGCCGCTTCCCGTGCTGGCCGTGGTCGGCCGCCCCAACGTGGGCAAGT
Source organism: Streptomyces profundus (assembly GCF_020740535.1). Lineage (NCBI taxonomy): Bacteria > Bacillati > Actinomycetota > Actinomycetes > Kitasatosporales > Streptomycetaceae > Streptomyces > Streptomyces profundus. The sequence goes on along the minus strand of NZ_CP082362.1, from coordinate 863,890 downwards.
CCACTCTGGTCAACCGGATCCTGGGCCGCCGCGAGGCGGTCGTCGAGGACCGTCCGGGAGTCACCAGGGACCGCGTCACCTACGAGGCCGAGTGGGCCGGGCGCCGCTTCAAGGTGGTGGACACCGGCGGCTGGGAGCAGGACGTCCTCGGCATCCAGGCGTCCGTGGCGGCCCAGGCCGAGTTCGCCATCGAGGCCGCCGACGCGGTGGTGCTGGTGGTGGACGCCACGGTCGGCGCCACCGACACCGACGCGGCGGTGGTGAAGCTGCTGCGCAAGGCGGGCAAGCCGGTGGTGCTCTGTGCCAACAAGGTGGACGGGCCCAACATGGAGGCCGAGGCCGCCTATCTGTGGTCCCTCGGCATGGGCGAGCCGCACCCGGTCTCGGCGCTGCACGGCCGAGGCACGGGCGACATGCTGGACGCGGTGCTGGAGGCGCTGCCCGAGGCGCCCGAGCAGACCTTCGGCGACGCGGTGGGCGGCCCCCGCCGGATCGCCCTGATCGGCCGGCCGAACGTCGGCAAGTCCTCGCTGCTGAACAAGGTGGCCGGCGAGGACCGGGTGGTGGTGGACGCCGTCGCCGGCACCACCAGGGACCCGGTGGACGAGCTGATCGAACTGGGCGGCAAGACCTGGCGCTTTGTCGACACCGCGGGCATCAGGCGCCGGGTGCACCTCCAGGGCGGCGCGGACTACTACGCCTCGCTGCGCACCGCCGCGGCCCTGGAGAAGGCCGAGGCCGCCGTGGTGCTGATCGACGTCACCGAGCCGATCAGCGTGCAGGACACCCGCATCATCACCATGGCGGTCGACGCGGGCCGCGCCCTGGTGATCGCCTACAACAAGTGGGACACGCTGGACGAGGAGCGCCGCTACTACCTGGAGCGGGAGATCGAGCAGGAGCTGGTCCGGGTGCGCTGGGCGCCCCGGGTCAACATCTCGGCGCGCACGGGCCGGCACATGGAGAAGCTGGTCCCCGCCGTGGAGACGGCGCTCGCCAGCTGGGAGAGCCGGGTGCCCACCGGGCGCCTCAACGGCTTCCTGGGCGAGCTGGTGGCCAGCAACCCGCACCCGGTGCGCGGCGGCAAGCAGCCGAGGATCCTCTTCGGCACCCAGGCCGGCACCAGCCCGCCGCGGTTCGTGCTCTTCTCCTCCGGCTTCCTGGAGGCGAGCTACCGCCGCTTCATCGAGCGGCGGCTGCGCGAGGAGTTCGGCTTCGAGGGGACGCCCATCCAGATGTCGGTGCGGGTGCGGGAGAAGCGCGGCCGGAACAAGTGACGCGGGCGCACCCGCGGTTCAGTGCTCGCCGTGCGGCTCGGGGGACGAGCCGGCGGGCAGCTCGGCGCGGGCGGCGGGCAGCGATCGGTAGTCCAGATGGCGCCAGCTGCTCAGGCCGACCCCACGGATCGTGTTGAACCCGACGAACCCCAGCTCCTCCTCGCCGCTGCGGTCGCCGGGCAGCGCCCGGAACAGCCGGCGGTACTCGGCGCACAGCGCGTCGTAGATCGGCGTGGCCGACCCACCGCCCGCCCGTTCGTAGGGTGCCCGCATGCCGGGGATGGCGGCGGACGCGGGGCGGAGGGACTGCGCGGATCGCTGGGGCTCATAAGGGTGCACGCCCAACCCAACGACCGGCCGGGGCGCCGGATGCGGCCCCGCCCCGCCGTGTACACGATCGCCTCAGGAACGCCCGGCCCCTCGGCCCTCCCGCCGGGAGGGCCGAGGGGCCCGAGCTCGGGTGCCAGGGGGCGTCAGGTGCCGGCCAGCGGCATCGCGGCGGCCACCAGCAGTCCGCCGGCCGCGGCCTTCTCCAGCGCCTCCCGCAGCAGGTCCTCGCGCGGCTGCTGTCCGATGGTGCCGGCGGGCGCCGCGTAGACGAACACCGTGTGCCGCTGGTTGGCGCTGGCCCGCCAGCCGTCAGTGACCGACAGCGGCTCGTGCGCCTGCCACCAGGCGCTGGCGTCACCGCCCGCCGGGTCGTTCTGTAGCACCGCGTGCAGCTTGCCCATGGCCAGCAGCACGGACCAGCCGCTGAGCACGCTGGGCGCCCTGGCGACATCCGTCACTGGCATGAAGCCGCCCTCGATCAGCAGCGGCAGGAAGTCGTCACCAGGGCCCTGGGAGCCGGGGCGCACGATCGGCGCGGTGGGCTCCACGACGATCGCTGGGAAGAGTTCGTCGTCGATCAGGATCTGGCCGCAGGTGACACCGAGCACGGCCTGCCCGCGCCCGGCCTCGCCGCCCTGCCCCGGCTGGGTCTCGCCGGTGATGGAGCGCACCGCGCCGCGCAACTGCTCCTCCGAGACGGAGACCACCTGGGAGGGGATGCAGGAGGCGTGGGCGAAGGCGAGCACGGCGGTCTCGCCGCCCACGAACAGCACGGTGCTGGTGCGTTCCTGGGAGGTGTTGCCGGGGGTGCGGCAGGAGGTGCAGTCGTAGGCGCCCGGGGCGTTCTCGCCGGCGAGCAGCCGTTCGGCTTCTTCGTCGCCGATCTCGGCGCGTACGTCGTCGCTGACGTCGAGCAAGGGGGACACGGTCGCTCCTCGGTTCGGGTTCTCCCCGCCGTCACGGCGGGTGCCCCGTGCACAACGGCCCGAGACGCGCCCGGGTCACGCGCTTCCGTGAATCCGCGGGATCGCCCCGGCGGCCCCCGGCGCGCGTTCGGGACCGCCGGCATAAACCCGGCGTTCACCGAGGTTCACCTGGGGCGTGAATTCCGCGTGTCCCGAATACCGTCCTTCCGGTCGTCGGAAAAGCGGACCGATAACCCATCGAGGCGGCGCGCCGGGTAATTCCAGATGGCCCGCCAATAGGCCGCCGGGGCGTTCCCCTGAAGGGGCGAAAGAGCGGGTGGTTGTGACACAAGCGTGACAGTCCGCCGCTCCCCACGGGACTTCCGGGGGGTGGCGGGCAGGCCGTACGGTGTGGCCATGCCATCCCTTCCGAAGCCGCCCAAGTCCCCCGACGACGACCCGGACGCCTATCTGGGCCTGGCCGCCGACCGGGCCGAGGAACGTGCCAGGGGGCGCGGCTGGCGCACGGTGCGCCGGCTGGCCCCCGACGCCGTGGTCACCATGGAGTTCATGCCCGGCCGGATCAACTTCGCGGTACAGGACGGCTCGGTGGTGCGCTGCTGGCGCGGCTGAGGCCGCCCCGCCGCCGGCCCGCCCGGGCTCAGCGCCGGCTGGCCGGGCCGACCGGCTGCTCCGGGTGCGCGGGATGCGGCCGGGTGGCGCCCGGGGGCCGCAGCCCCACCTTCGACAGCCGCCCGGCGCCCGACCGCCCCGCGGCGACCGCGGGCTCGGCGCGCGGCCGGGGCTCCTCCTCCCCGCGCGCCGAGGCGGTCAACACGGTCGGCCGCACCTCGATCGTCGGCAGCTCCCTCGGCTTCGGCCGGGTGCGGCGCAGGCCGTCCCAGTACCGCAGCAGGGTGGCGTCGGCCTTGATGATCAGCGGCTCGCACCACGGCAGCGCCAGCAGGATCAGCAGGCCGGCCGCCCAACCGAGCAGCACGTCGCTCACCCAGTGGGTGCCCAGGTAGACGGTGGTGCCGCCGACGCCGAGGGCGAAGACAGCGGCGATCACCGAGAGGGTCCTGCGGGCGGTCGGGGTGGTGGCCAGATAGGCGAGGATGCCCCAGGTCACCACGGCGTTGGCGGTATGGCCCGAGGGAAATATATCCCCGGTCAGCCACATCTCGTTGGAGCCGATCGAGGTCGCGTAGTGCGGGCCCTCCCGGCCCATGCCCAGCTTGGCGGCGCCCACCGAGAGGTTGAGGAGCAGCAGCGCCGTGGCCATCACCAGCAGCGGGCGCAGCGTGCGCTGCCGCCAGCAGCGCCAGCCGAGCCAGGCCGCGATCAGCACCGCGGTGGGGCCGCGCTGGCCCAGCACCACGAAGTAGTCGAGGAAGGCGTGCAGCTCGGGCCACTGCTTGTAGGGCCGGAAGAGCATGACCTGCCAGTCCAGCCGGACCAGCCAGGAGGTGGTGCAGACCGCCGCCACGATGGCCGCGTAGATGCTCGCGGTGAGCCACAGCACGCCGAGGCGCGTGGGGCTCATAACAGGGGGCGGCACGTCCGGCGGACGTGCCTCCTGTTCGAGGCGGGCGAAGAATCGGTCGATGCGCACTCTCGCAAGATTACCGCCAGTGATACCCGACTTCCTCCCGTGGCCCGCCTTCGTAATGGCGATGTGATGTGATCGGGACCGACCAAGCCCCCGGCTTTCTCTCCGGTTTACCAATTCCACCGTGATCGGATAAGCCGTCATCAGGCTTTTCGCGAGCCCGTTCATCTGTTTTTCCCGGGGTTCGAACGGTGAACGGGACCGGGCCCGTCGGGTGGCCGGCGTGGCCTGCCGTAGGCTGTCCCCCCGTCTGCCCTCCGCACCACGCCCGCGCCCGCGCGACGTCGGGGTTCCCCCGTGGCCGTGAGGGGTGTGTCGCCGCGCGACGGATGAGACGGAGGGGTCGCATGTCCGGGGTTCCCCAACCCGGATGCCCCGCCACCGAGCGGACCCGCTGGACGGTTCTGGTGGTGCTGTGCGTCAGCCTGTTCCTGGTCGCCGTCGACGCCACGGTGCTGCATGTGGCGGTGCCGGCCGTCAGTGCGGACCTGCGGCCCGACGGGGTCGAGCTGCTGTGGATCGTCGACGCCTACCCGTTGGTCTGCGCCTCGTTGCTGATCCTCTTCGGCACCCTGGGCGACCGGATCGGCCGCCGCCGGGTGCTGCTGATGGGCTACGGATGCTTCGGTGTGGCCTCCGCCCTCGCGGCGCTCGCCGACGGCGCCCACGCGCTGATCCTGGCCCGCGCGCTGCTCGGCGTCGGCGGGGCCATGATCATGCCGGCCACGCTCTCCATCCTGCGGCAGGTCTTTCCCGACCGGCGGGAGCGGGCCGTGGCCATCGGCATCTGGAGCGCGGTCGCGGCGGTGGGCGCCGCGATCGGGCCGCTCGTCGGCGGGCTGCTGCTGGAGCACTTCTGGTGGGGCTCGGTCTTCGTGGTCAACGTCCCGCTGATGGCCGCCTGCCTGCCGGTGGCCTGGCTGCTGGTGCCGGAGTCGACGGGCGACGGCTCGGGTCCCTTCGACGTGCGCGGCGCGCTGCTCGCGGCCACCGGCCTCTTCTCGGCGATCCTGGCCGTCAAGCGGGCCGGCGGCGGGGACCTGGCGACCCCAGGGACGCTGCTGGCCGCCGCGCTCGGCGCCGCGCTGCTTGTGGCCTTCGTGCGCCGTCAACGGGCCGCCGAACGCCCGTTGTTGGACCTGTCCGCGTTCGCCAGGCCGGCCTTCGGCGCCTCGGTCGGCTGTGTGGTGCTCACGGTGCTGGCCCTGGTCGGCCTGGCCCTGGTGGCCGCGCAGTATCTACAGCTCGTCCTCGGCCTGTCCCCGCTCCAGACGGGCCTGCGGCTGCTGCCGCTGAGCCTCGCGGCCATCACCGCGGGGCTGCTCGGCTCCCGGATGCTGCTGTGGCTGGGGCCACGGGCCATGGTCGCCGGGGGCTTCGCGCTGACCGTGCTCGCGGTGTTCCTGCTGACCGGCTTGGACGAGACCGACCGTCCGGTGCTGCTCGGCGTCGGTTTCGTGCTGCTCGGCTTCGGCCTGGAGACCACCCTCTTCGGCGCCTACGAGTCCCTGCTCAGCGACGTCCCGGCGGCGCAGGCCGGGGGAGCGGCGGCCGTCGGCGAGACCGCCTACCAGTTCGGCGCCGGGATCGGGATAGCGCTGCTCGGCAGCGTGATGAACGCGCTCTACGGTCCCTCCGTGCGCCAAGTGGACGGGGTCGGCCCGGCCGAGGCGGAGGCCGCCGGGCACTCGTTGGGCGAGGCGCTCGGGGTGGCCGACCGGCTGGAGGGGCCGGTGGCCGAGGCGTTGCGCTCATCGGCCAGGGACGGCTTCGTGCACGGGATGCGGATGACGCTGCTGACCAGCGCGGCGCTGCTGCTGCTCGGCGCGCTGGCGGCGCTGCGGCTGCCCAGGGCGCTGGACGGGACGAGGGACGGGACGCCGGACGGTGTCGACGCGTCGGGTGGCGGCCCCTTGCCGACTCGGGTTACCCGCCCGTAACGTCGGCGGCGCTCGCCTCCACCCGCAGCGAAGGGCCGCACCCCAGATGCCGGACGACAAGCCGTCAGCCACCCCACCCGCCTTCGACCCCGCCGACCCGCTGGGGCTCGACGAGCTGCTCGCGCCCGACGATCTGGCCGTGCGGGACACGGTCAGGCGCTGGGCCGCCGAGCGGGTCTCGCCCCGGGTGGCCCAGTGGTTCGAGCGCGGGGCGCCCGACGACCCCCGGGGGCTGGCGCGCGAGTTGGGGGCGCTCGGCGCCCTGGGCATGACGCTCGACGGCTATGGCTGTGCCGGTGCCTCCGCGGTCCAGTACGGCCTGGTCTGCCTGGAGTTGGAGGCGGCCGACTCGGGCGTCAGGTCGCTGGTCTCGGTGCAGGGCTCGCTGGCGATGTACGCGATCCACCGGTTCGGCTCCGAGGAGCAGCGCCTGCGCTGGCTGCCGAGGATGGCCACGGGGGAGGCGATCGGCTGCTTCGCGCTGACCGAGCCCGACCACGGCTCGGACCCGGCCGGGATGCGCACCCGCGCCGAGCGGGACGGCGACGACTGGGTGCTGACGGGCCGCAAGATGTGGATCACCAACGGCTCGCTGGCGGAGGTCGCGGTCGTCTGGGCCAGGGCCGAGGACGGCGTCCGGGGCTTCGTGGTGCCGACCGACCGGCCAGGGTTCACGGCCAACGACATCCCGCACAAGGCATCGTTGCGCGCCTCCGTCACCAGTGAGCTGGTGCTGGACGGGGTGCGGCTGCCGGCGGACGCCGCGCTGCCGGGGGCGCGCGGGCTGCGCGCCCCGCTCGGCTGTCTGGCGCACGCCCGCTACGGCATCGTCTGGGGCGCGCTGGGCGCGGCCCGCTCCTGTGTGGAGACGGCGCTGGAGTACGCGCGGACCCGCGAGCAGTTCGGCCGGCCCATCGGCGGCTTCCAACTGACCCAGGCCAAGCTCGCCGACATGGTGCTCGAACTGCACAAGGGCCTGCTTCTCGCGCTGCACCTGGGCCGCCGGATGGACGCCGGCCGGCTGCTCCCCGAACAGGTCAGCTTCGGCAAGCTGAACAACGTCAGGGAGGCGCTGGCGATCTGTCGGAGCGCCAGGACGATCCTGGGGGCGAACGGGATCTCGTTCGAGTACCCGGTGATGCGGCATATGGCGAACCTGGAGTCGGTGCTCACCTACGAGGGCACCAGCGAGATGCACCAACTGGTACTGGGGAAGGCCCTCACGGGGCTCGACGCCTTCCGCTGACCGCGTGGTCCCGGTGGGACTTTCGCGGCCCCCGGGCCCGGGGGGCCCGGGGAGACCCCCGCCTCCGGCGGACGGGCGCCATGGCACGGCGGCCTTCTCCTGGGCGTTCGGAAGCAGCCTTCGGCCCGGTGGGCCGGGTCCTTGGACGGTGTCCCGCGGGTGCGGGATCTGCGGCTTGTTGTGCGAGTCGGCCGAGGTGGACGGAACCGCGGTCCGCTGCGCGCTGGCGTATCTCCGAGCTCTCCGAAGGGCGCTCCCACCCCGGTACGAGGCTTCCCTCGGCATCGCCCGGGGCGATCCACGTGGTGGTGTTCCTCTCGGTCTCCGCGGAGTTGGGCCCGCGTCCGGGTGGGGGTTTTCCTCGGCATCGTCCCCGTTCCGGTCCACGTGGTGGCGTTTCTCCGGAGCGTCCGGGTGGGGGTTTTCCTCGGCATCGTCCCCGTTCCGGTCCACGTGGTGACGTTTCTCCAAAGCGTCCGGGCGGGGGTTTTCCTCGGCATCGCCCGGGTCCGTCAGCGTGGTGACGTTCCTCCGGAGCGCCCGGAGGGTTTTCCTCGGCATCGCCCGGGTCCGTCAGCGTGGTGGCGTTTCTCCGGAGAGCCCGGGGGGTCCCTCGGCATCGCCCGGTCGGGTGCGTGGTGGTGTTTCTCCGGAGCGCCCGGAGGGCTTCCCTCGGCATCGCCCGGGGCGATCCACGTGGTGGTGTTTCTCTCGGTCTCCGCGGAGCTGGGCCTGAGCCCGGGCCGGGCGACGGGTGACGGGCGCTGGTCGCTCCGTGACGGTGTTCTCCCGATCCCCCGTACCGGTCCGCGCGTGTGGCGGGGGTGTCGGCGCCCCCGCCGACACCCCCGCCACACGCGCCCGCTGACGCCCCCCGCGCAGGGGTCAGCTCTGGTTGAAGAAGCCGCCGTCGTCGGCGCGCCTCGGGTCCTCGGAGACCACGTCGTAGGTGTCGGGCGTCAGCAGGAAGACCCGGTTGGCGACCCGCTTGATGGTGCCGCGCAGACCGAAGTTGAGGCCGGCGGCGAAGTCCACCACGCGCTTGGCGTCGGCGGTCTCAAGGGACGTCAGGTTGATCACCACGGGGATGCCGTCCCGGAACAGTTCGCCTATGCGCCGGGCGTCCCGGAAGTTCTCCGGAGTGACCATCGCGATGCGGCTGCCCTGTTCCTCGGCCGCCTTGGCCGCGACCCGCAGACGCGGGTCGGTCGTCCATGGCGCGGGGCCGTTCCCGGTCTCGGGCCCCTCGGAGTACTCGTCGTCGTAGTAACGCATCTCGCGGTCATCGACGAGGCCCAGCCAGGCGCTGGCCTTTCGTACCGATCCCATGGTCGCCTCCTCTCCTGACGCGGCCTCTACCCATCCGCATGCCTATCGTCGTCCATGATGCGGATGTTGTGCCATGTGGATACCTGCCTGTTACGAGTTTCGTGACGGTTCTGGTGCATTCGACGTGCCGTCCCATCAGGGATGTTGCGGTGACGGACGGCTGACGGAGAGTGAGTCGCCCTCCGGCGGCCAAACGGGTGAAGTCGAGCCTGGTGGCCGAAAGGCGTTCTTGGCAACCGGCCGGTATGTGAAGAAGATTCGACCAGCGCTTGTCAGGGGCATGGCAAATCCTGCTGCTCCTGACCACGCCTCACGGACCCGTTCACCCAGCGGGTCCCTCGATTCCTTGACTGGAGGAAGTACGTGAGTTTGAAGCGCACCAACCCCCACAGCCGCAAGTCCCGCCGCATCGGGCTGATCGCCGCGGTGACGGGGCTGCTGGCAGCCACCGCCCTCGCCCTGCCGGGCTCCGCGCAGGCCGAGGAGGCCCGGGTCTTCTCCAGCGCCGAGCTGACCGTCGCCGGGGACGCCGTGCTGGAGGCGGACGTCGCCGGTACCGCCTGGCTGGTGGACCGCGAGTCCAACACCCTGCGCGTCACCGTGGACGAGACCGTTTCGGACGCGGCGATCGCGGAGATCAGCGAGCGTGCCGGCGAACTGTCGTCCGCTATCACCTTCGAGCGCACCGAGGGCAAGATCCAGCGCCTGCTGGCCGGCGGCGACGCCATCTACGCCTCCGCCGGCTGGCGCTGCTCCGCCGGCTTCAACGTGCGGATCGGCAGTGCGGACTACTTCCTGACCGCCGGCCACTGCACCGAGGGCCTGCCGGGCTGGTACACCAACTCCAGCCAGAGCACCTACATAGGCCCCAGCATCGACGCCAGCTTCCCGGGCGACGACTACGGCCTGGTGCGCTACGACTCCTCCGTGCCCCGGCCGGGCGTGGTGAACCTCTACAACGGCACCACCCGTGACATCACCGGTGCGGCCAACGCCACCATCGGGCTGTCCGTGCAGCGCAGCGGCAGCACCACGGGCCTGAGCGGCGGCAGCGTGACCGGTCTCAACGCCACCGTCAACTACGGCGGCGGGGACATCGTCTCCGGTCTGATCCAGACCAACGTCTGCGCCGAGCCCGGCGACAGTGGTGGCCCGCTCTTCTCGGGGAACACCGCGATCGGCCTGACCTCGGGTGGCAGCGGCAACTGCTCCATCGGTGGAACGACCTTCTTCCAGCCGGTCGTCGAGGCCCTGAACGACTACGGGGCGACGATCCTCTGAGTCCCACACCCCTGCCCGCGCCATTCGGGGAGCATCCCCTGATCGCCGCGCCGGGACGCTCGCTCACTGCCCCCACCCGGGATCGGGTGGGGGCAGTGAGGCATTCAGGGGGCGCACGCGTGCCGTTCTTCGTTACGCGTTGGGAAAAAGGTGACCACGGTGAGGAGCTGGGTGGGCATCACCGATGCTTTTCAGACAGGTCTACTCCACCCCCAGGGGGGTGAACGCGACCATGCGCGCGGGTACGGGGCGCCCTTGTTCGGCTGACTGGGCGTCTCCCGTCGGGGAAATGGGGAGTGTTCTCGCCGGTTTACGCGCATTACCCGCACCGGTGTGATGATCTGGTCGGGGCAGGAACTTGTCCTTGTGTGGCCCGGGGTGTGCTGGGAATACTCGCCGGTACCGCTTGGCATGGACGTGACGGACCACTCAGAGGTCCGAACCGCGTCGGTGCTCTCTCCGGAGCGAAGGCTCCAACCCCCACAGGAGGAAAAAGCGTGACACAACGACGCAAGTCAACCCGGCGCGTCACCATTGCCGCCGCCGGCGTGGCAGCCCTCTTCGCCGGCTCGTTCGCGGTGGCCCAGGCCAGCGCCGAGCCCGCGGCGAGCGGGACCGCCGCCCCGAGCGTGCTGTCCTCGGCCGAGGCCGGAACGCTCGCCACCACCCTGGTCGATCAGCTGGGCGAGTCGGCCTCCGCCGGCAGCTACTTCGACGCCGAGTCCGGGACCCTGGTGGTCAACGTGCTCGACGAGAGCTCGGCCGACGTCGTCACGGCGTCCGGCGCCGAGGCCCGGGTGGTCGAACACAGCCTGGACACCCTGAACGAGGTGATGACCGAGGTCGAGGCGTTCGCCGTGCCGGGCACCTCCTGGTCCGTCGATCCGCTGAGCAACTCGGTCCAGGTCAAGGTGGACTCCACCGTGGCCGCCGACGACCTCGCCGGCATCGAGCGGGGCGTCGCCGAACTCGGCGAGCTGGCCCGACTGAACACCGTGGCGGGGGAGTTCCAGCCCTTCCTCGCCGGTGGTGACGCGATCTACAGCTCGGGCGCGCGCTGCTCGCTCGGCTTCAACGTCACCGCGGGTGGCACGGACGGCTTCCTCACGGCCGGCCACTGCGGCAGCGTCGGCAGCACCTGGGCGGCCTCCTCGGGCGGCTCCGCCGTGGGCACCCTGACCCAGGGCGAGTTCCCCGGCGGCGACTACGCGTTGGTCGAGTACACGACCAGCACGGACAACCCGAGCGAGGTGAACCGCTACGACGGCACCACCCAGCAGATCACCGGCGCCGCCGAGGCGGTCGTCGGACAGTCGGTGGAGCGCTCCGGCTCCACCACCGGGCTGCACGGCGGCGAGGTGGTCGCGACCGACGTCGCGGTCAGCTACCCGCAGGGCACGGTCTACGGCACCATCGAGACCAACGTCTGCGCCGAACCGGGCGACAGCGGCGGCGCGTTGTTCGCCGGCAGCGACGCGGTCGGCCTGACCTCGGGCGGCAGCGGCAACTGCTCCTCCGGTGGCGTCACCTTCTTCTACCCCGTGACGGACGCGCTGTCCCAGGTGGGCGCTAGCATCCCGTAACGAGAAGCGCACGGCCCGACCGCCGAGGCGGTCGGGAGCACCGCGACGCAGTCAAGGCCCCCGGCCCCACACCGGCCGGGGGCCTTGACGTCGTGACATGCCGGCGGGCGCGGCGCCCAACGGCGAGGGGGAGTAGGCGTGTTCGGAATCATCAGGCCCTGCCGGCATCGGCTTTCCGAGGGGTTGCGGGACGAGTGGCTCGGCCATCTGTGCGGGCTCTGCCTCGCGTTGCGCCGAACCCATGGGCAGGCGGCGAGGATGGCGACCAACTACGACGGCCTGCTGATATCGGTGCTCCACGATGCCCAGTCGGCCGCCGAGCCCGGGAGCAACCGGCGCACCGCGGGGCCCTGTCCGCTGCGCGGGATGCGCACGGCCCGGGTGGCCGCGGGCGAGGGGGCCCAGCTGGCGGCGGCCGTCTCGCTGGTGCTGGCCTCGGCCAAGATCAGGGACCATGTGCTGGACGGGGACGGCCTGTTGCGGCGGCGGGCGCTGGCCGCCGCGGCCACCAGGGTGGCCAGGAGCTGGGACGGCGCCGGCGCCCGAGGCGGCGCACGGGCCGGCTTCGACACGGCGCTGCTGGTGGACGCCGTGGCGCGGCAGCAGTCGATCGAGTCGCTCACCGGCCGTGGCAGCCCGCTGCTCACCGTCACCGAGCCGACCGAGACGGCGACGGGCGCGGTCTTCGCGCACACCGCGCGGCTCGCGGGCCGCCCCGGCAACGCGCCGGCGTTGGCCGAGGCGGGCCGGCTCTTCGGCCGGTTGGCGCATCTGCTGGACGCGGTCGAGGATCTCGCGGCCGACCGCGCGGCCGGCCTGTGGAACCCGATCGACATCACCGGTACCCCGCTCCCCGAGGTGCGTCGGCTCTGCGACGACGCGGTGCACGGGGTCCGACTGGCGCTTAACGACGCGGAGTTCACCAACGGCCGGCTCGCGCACGTCCTGTTGGTGCACGAGCTGGCCGAGGCGGTGGACCGGACGTTCGGCGCCGCCTGTGGGCACGCGTCCCCCGCCGCCTCGGCGCCCTTCGGAGCGCCGCAGGAGCCGCCCCCGGTCCGGCGCGGCCCGGTGGCCGGCTGCGTGGTCTGGGCGGGCCTCTTCTGCACCTGCCAGATCTGCTGCCGCTCGGAGTACCAGGATCCGTGGAACGGCAAGCGGCGCGAGGGCTGGTGCGGCAAGGCGAACTGCTGTGACTGCTGCGACTGCTGCCGGTGCTGCGACGGAGGGGGGAAGGGCTGCGACTGTTGCTCCTGCGACTGCTGAGGCGCGCCCGGGGAGCACGGCACGGGCGCGGGCAGCCGCGCGACACGCCTCCTTGTGGAGCAATGCCCAGGTCAGGGTGGAGATACAGGGTGTGATCTTCCCGTTCAGTTCTTCCTTACCGAGGGGTACACCCATGCGTCTTCGCACCGCTGCGGCTGCCACCGCCGTTGCCTGCACCGTCGTTCTCGGCGCCGGCTCGGCCGCTGTCGCCTCCGAGCTGCCCGTCCAGCCGCAGTCGTCCGACAAGGGTCATCACAAGGGCGACAAGCACGACAAGGGCGACAAGAAGGGGAAGGGCGGCGGCCACCACGGCGACACCGAGGCCGAGATCGGCGCCATCGGGTTCGCCGCGGGCTCGCCCGGCGTGCTCTCCGGGAACGTCATCCAGATCCCGATCCACATCCCCGTCAACGTGTGTGGCAACAGCATCAACGTCATCGGCCTGCTGAACCCGGCCATCGGCAACGTCTGCGTCAACGACTGACCTGACGACACCGCCTGACGGAACGAAGGAGGCCCACCCCCGGATCGAGGGGGGTGGGCCTCCGCCGTGTGCGCCGCCGGTCAGCCGCGTTCGGCCGCGACCAGCTCGGCGATCTGCACCGCGTTCAGCGCCGCGCCCTTGCGGAGGTTGTCGCCCGAGACGAAGAGGGACAGCCCGTTCTCCACCGTCTCGTCCCGGCGCAGCCGGCCGACGTAGCTGACGTCGCCGCCCGCCGCCTGTAGCGGGGTGGGGATGTCGGAGAGCGCCACGCCCTCCGCCTCGGCCAGCAGCTCACGCGCCTGACGGGGGGAGAGGGGGCGCGCGAACCGGGCGTTGAGCTGGAGCGAGTGCCCCGTGAAGACCGGGACCCGCACACAGGTGCCGGAGACCGGGAGCCCGGGGATCTCCAGGATCTTGCGGGTCTCGTTGCGGAGCTTCTGCTCCTCGTCGGTCTCCTCCAGGCCGTCGTCCACGATCGAGCCGGCCATCGGCAGCACGTTGAAGGCGATGGGCCGCAGATACTGCTCGGGGGCGGGGAACTCGACGGCCGTGCCGTCGAAGGTGAGCGATGTCGGATCCTGGCCCAGCGCGGCCTTGACCTGGTTGTTCAGCTCGGCGACCCCGGACAGTCCGCTGCCCGAGACGGCCTGGTAGGTGGTGGCGACCAGCGCCACGAGATCGGCCTCCCGGTGCAGCGGCTTGAGCACCGGCATGGCCGCCATGGTGGTGCAGTTCGGGTTGGCGATGATGCCCTTGGGCCGGTCCGCCACGGCGTGCGGGTTGACCTCGGAGACCACCAGCGGCACCTCGGGGTCCATCCGCCAGGCCGACGAGTTGTCGATCACCACGGCGCCGGCTGCGGCGACCTTCTCGGCGAGGGCCTTCGATGTGCCCTTGCCCGCTGAGAAGAGCACCACATCGAGATCGGAGTAGTCCGCGCTGGTGGCGTCCTCCACGGTGACCTCGCCGTCCTGCCACGGCAGGGTGCGACCGGCCGACCGCGCGGAGGCGAACAGGCGCAGCCGTTCCACCGGGAACTTCCGTTCGGACAGAATCCCGCGCATCACGGTGCCGACCTGTCCGGTGGCTCCGACGATCCCGATCTTCATGGGGCTCCTCACCTCGTTTGTTCATGTCCCGACCGTTACCTCCTACCCTGCCCGGTCCCACACGTGGCAGCCAACTGTTTGACGCTGGTCACACTCCCCGGCGGGGGCGCGGTCGTTTCGGCGGGGAGGTCCCGCGTGGAGGTTCCGAAGGGAAGTAACGCCGTCGTAACGCGTCCGATCTAACCTCCAACAGCCAGGTCCCCGGGCCGCCCAGGGCCCTACGACGGTGAGGTGGAAGCGTGCAACTGACCCCGCACGAGCAGGAGCGCCTGTTGATCCATGTCGCCGCCGACGTGGCCGAGCGCCGTCGGGCGCGCGGGCTGCGGCTCAACCATCCGGAGGCGATCGCGCTGATCACGGCGCATGTGCTGGAGGGGGCCAGGGACGGGCGCACCGTCGCGGAGCTGATGGAGTCGGGCCGTCGGGTGCTCGGCCGCGCCGAGGTGATGGACGGGGTGCCCGAGATGATCCACGACGTGCAGGTCGAGGCGACCTTCCCGGACGGCACCAAGCTCGTCACGGTGCACGAGCCCGTCAGCTGACGCCGCCGACGGCGGCTTTCGTATCCGACCGGTGCCCGAACCAGGGCCCGGAGAAGGGCCGATCGACGTGATCCCAGGAGAGATCCTCTTCGCGGAGACACCGGTGCCGTTGAACGAGGGCGCCCCCGTCACCCGCCTCGCCGTGCGCAACGTCGGCGACCGGCCCGTGCAGGTCGGTTCGCACTACCACTTCGCCGAGGCCAACCCCGGCCTGACGTTCGACCGCGCGGCGGCCTGGGGGCAGCGGCTCGGCATCGCGGCCGGCACGTCCGTGCGGTTCGAGCCCGGCATCCCCGTCGAGGTGGAGCTGGTCCCGCTGGCGGGCCGGCGCGTGGTGCCGGGGCTGCGCGGCGCGGCCGGCGGCCCGCTGGACGGCGCGGGAGAGGCCGACCATGGCTGAGCTGACCAGGCAGCGGTACGCCGACCTCTTCGGACCGACCACGGGCGACCGGCTGCGGCTGGCCGACACCGATCTGCTGATCGAGATCGAGGACGACCTCAGCGGCGGCCCGGGACGGGCGGGGGACGAGGCGGTCTTCGGCGGCGGCAAGGTGATCAGGGAGTCCATGGGACAGTCCCGCGCCACCCGCGCCGAAGGCACCCCCGACACCGTGATCACCGGCGCGGTCGTGCTGGACCACACCGGCATCGTCAAGGCCGACCTCGGGATCAGGGACGGCCGGATCACCGCGCTCGGCAAGGCGGGCAACCCGGACACCATGGACGGGGTGCACCCCGAGTTGGTGATCGGCCCTGAGACCGAGGTGATCGCGGGGAACGGGCGGATCGTCACCGCCGGCGGGATCGACGCGCATGTGCACTTCATCGCCCCCGGCATCGCCGACGAGGCGTTGGCCTCCGGCATCACCACGCTGGTCGGCGGCGGCACCGGGCCGGCCGAGGGCTCCAAGGCGACCACCGTCACGCCCGGCTCCTGGCATCTGGAGCGGATGCTGGCGGCGCTCGACGGGCTGCCGCTCAACATCGGGCTCCTCGGCAAGGGCAACACCGTCTCGGCCGACGCGATGCGCGCCCAACTGCGGGGCGGCGCCGTGGGGTTCAAGATCCACGAGGACTGGGGCGCCACCCCGGCGGCGATCGACGCCTGTCTCACGGTCTGCGAGGCCACCGGGGCCCAGCTGGCCATCCACACCGACACCCTCAACGAGGCCGGCTTCGTCGGCGACACGCTGGCGGCCATCGCGGGCCGGACCATCCACGCGTACCACACCGAGGGCGCCGGCGGCGGGCACGCGCCCGACATCATCACGGTCGTCTCCGAGCCGCACGTGCTGCCCAGCTCCACCAACCCGACCCGGCCGCACACCGTCAACACCGTCGACGAGCACCTCGACATGCTGATGGTCTGCCACCACCTCAACCCGTCCGTGCCCGAGGACCTGGCCTTCGCCGAGTCGCGGATCAGGCCGTCCACCATCGCCGCCGAGGACGTGCTGCACGATCTGGGCGCGATCTCCATCATCTCGTCCGACTCGCAGGCGATGGGCCGGGTCGGCGAGGTGGTGCTGCGCACCTGGCAGACGGCGCATGTGATGAAGCGGCGGCGCGGCGCCCTGCCGGGCGACGGGCGGGCGGACAACCTGCGCGCCCGTCGCTATGTCGCCAAGTACACGATCAACCCGGCGATCGCGCAGGGGCTCGACGGCGAGATCGGGTCCGTCGAGCCGGGCAAGCTGGCCGATCTGGTGCTCTGGGAGCCGGCGTTCTTCGGTGTCAAACCGCTACTGGTGCTCAAGGGCGGCCAGATCGCCCACGCGCGGATGGGCGATGCCAACGCGTCCATCCCCACCCCGCAACCCCAACTGGCCAGGCCGATGTTCGGCGCGCTGGGCCGCGCGCCGGCCGGGAACTCCGTCACCTTCGTCACCGAACTCGCCCTGGCGGACGGCCTGGACCGGCGGCTGGCCGAACGGTATGGGGTGGGCAAGCCGCTGGTGCCGATCCGCGACACCAGGCGGCTGACCAAGGCGGACATGCGGCTCAACGACGCCAGGCCCGAGGTGCGGGTTGACCCCGACAGCTTCACCGTCACCGTCGACGGCGAGCCGATCACCCCCGAGCCGGCCGAGGAACTGCCCATGGCCCAGCGCTACTTCCTCTTCTGACGCTGTTCCTGGTCCTGTTCCTGATTTCCTGATTCCGACCGCATGCTGAGCGAGGCGAGGACGATGAGTGCGGGAGCCGCCCTGCTGCTGCTCGCCGATGGCCGGTTCCCGGCCGGCGCGCACGCCCACTCGGGGGGCGCGGAGGCGGCGGTGCGCGCCGGCCGGATCAGCGACCCCGCGTCGCTGACCGCGTTCTGCCGGGGACGGCTGCACACCGCGGGCCAGGTCGCCGCCGCGCTGGCCGCCGCGGCCAACGCCGGCGCCGAGCCGGCCGGCCTCGACGCGGCGGCTGACGCCCGCACCCCCTCGCCCGCGCTGCGCGCGGTCGCCCGCCGCCTCGGCCGCCAGCTGCTGCGCGCGGCCCGCGCCACCTGGCCGGCCGAGGAGTGGGACGCGCTGGCCGCCGCCCACCCGGGCGGCCTGCACCAGCCGGTGGTGCTCGGCCTGGTCGGCCGGGCCGCTGGGCTCGGCCCGGGGGACGTGGCGCTGGCCGCCTGCTACGACGCGGTCAGCGCGCCGGCCACCGCCGTGGTGCGGCTGCTCGGCCTCGACCCCTTCGACGCCACCGCCACGCTCGCCGAGCTCGCCCCCGAGCTGGACGAGGTGGCGGCGCTGGCGGTGCGGGCCGCCGAGGAGTACCCCGCGCTGGGCGCCGAGGCGCTGCCGGCCGGCGCGGCGCCGCTGCTGGAGATCGCCGCCGAACAGCACGCCGACTGGCCGGTGCGCCTCTTCGCCTCCTGACCTCAGCCCCGAACAGCCTTGATCCGTGAAGGAGTTCGCCGTGCACCGCGATCATCCCGAGAGCTATCCCCAGCGCCACACCTACCGGGCCGCCGATCCCCGCCGGCCCGACGGCAGCCGGCGGGCCCTGCGCGTGGGGCTCGGCGGGCCCGTCGGCTCGGGCAAGACCGCCACCGTCGCCGCGCTCTGCCGGGCGCTGCGCGAGCGGCTCGCCATCGCGGTGGTCACCAACGACATCTACACCCGCGAGGACGCCGACTTCCTGCTGCGCAACGCGGTCCTGCCGGCCGAGCGGATCGCGGCCGTGGAGACCGGCGCCTGTCCGCACACCGCGATCAGGGACGACATCTCGGCCAACCTGGAGGCGGTCGAGGAGCTGGAGGCCGCCACCGGGCCCCTCGATCTGGTGCTGGTGGAGTCCGGCGGGGACAACCTCACCGCCACCTTCTCCCGTGGCCTGGTCGACGCGCAGATCTTCGTGATCGACGTGGCGGCGGGCGACGACATCCCGCGCAAGGGCGGCCCCGGGATCACCACGGCCGATCTGCTGGTCGTCAACAAGACGGACCTGGCCCCGCATGTGGGCTCCGACCTGGCCGCCATGGCCCGCGACGCCAGGGCGCAACGCGGCGAGCTCCCCGTGGTGTTCACCTCGCTGACCGCCGAGGACGGGGTGGCGCCGATCGCCGCCTGGGTGCGGGAACGGCTCACCGCCTGGCACGCCGTGCCGGCGGCCGGTGCCGGGGTGTGACCGGCAGGGCCGCCGTCGCCGCGCACGCCAGGATCGTCGCCGCGCCCGGCGGCGCGCTGCCGGTGCTGGCCGGCGACGGGCCGCTGGCGGTGCGCCGCACCCGCGCCGACGACCCCTCGTTCAGCCAGGTCACGCTGGTGGGGGCGATGAGCGCGCCGCTCGGCGGGGACCGGATCGAGCTGACGGTCGAGCTGCTGCCCGGGGCCGCGCTGCGCGTCACCTCGGCCGCCGCCACCATCGCGCTGCCCGGACGGGACCCCGTCCCCGCGCGCTACCGGATCACGTTGCGGGTCGGCGCGGGGGCCGTCCTGCACTGGATGCCGGAGCCGCTGATCTCCGCCGCCGGCAGCGAGCTGCGCCAGCTGACCCGGGTCGAACTGGCGCCCACCGCCCGGCTTCTGCTGCGGGAGAGCGTGGTGCTGGGCCGGGCCGACGAGGAGCCGGGCCGGCTGGCCAGCCGGCTGACGGTGGTCCGCGACGGCCGCCCGCTGCTCGACCAGGAGCTGCGCTGCGGCCCCGACGCGCCGGGCTGGGACGGCGGCGCGGTGCTGGACGGGAACCGCGCGGTCGGCCAACTCCTGGTGGTCGACCCGGCGTTGGACGGCCAACAGGCCGCGCCCAGGCTGCTGGGCGAGGGCGCGGTGTGCGCGCCCCTGGCCGGCCCCGCCACCCTGACCAGCGCGGTCGCCCCCGACGCCCTGGCCCTGCACCGCGCGCTGGCCAACGCGTAGCCCTCCGGGGGCGGGGCGTGGCCCCCCGCGGGCGACGCCCGGCGACCGGCGTGGGGAACGTTCGCTCAGCCGTCGTCGGGCGGCGAGGATCCGCCGGAGCGCCGCCGGTGGTCGCTGGGTGGGACGCCGTAGCGGACGCGGAAGGCGCGGCTGAAGTGGAAGGCGCTGACGAAGCCGGCCGAGGCGGCCACCCTGGCGACCGTCAGCTCGGTCTCCTCCAACAGCCGGGCGGCGTGCCGCAGTCTGGCCTCCCGCAGGGCCCGCATCGGCGGCACGCCGAGCTGCTCGGCGAACAGGTGCGCCATCCGGGACGGCGACAGCGCCACCGGCGCCGCCAGCGACGCCAGGGTGTGCGGCGCGCCCGGGTCCGCCGCGATCAGCGCGGCGACCCGCCGCACCCGGGGGTCGACGCCGTCCGTCGGCGAGCGGGCGCCGGCCAGCAGCACGATCTCCTCCACCGCGCCGAGCGCCAGCTCGCGCGCGGCCGAGCCGTGCGCGACCGCGGCCCGTCCCGGCTCCGCCGCCGGCTCGGGCGGCGGCGGAGCCCCGTAGCCGGACCAGCGGGCGTCGGACCGCATCCGGGCGAAGGCGCCGGCGATCCGCTCCCGGTTGGCCTCGGGCACCGGGCTGACCGCGTAGAGCCGTCCTTCGGCGATCCGATGCGGCCTGAGCCAGTCGCCCCAGCCCGGCCTGGCCTGGCAGTGCACCCACCAGAACGCCCAGCGCTCGGCGTCCGGCGCCACCGCGTACCGGTGCGGGGCGCGCGGCCCGAGCACCACCAGGTCCCCCGGCGCCGCCCGCGCCTCGGCCGGTCCCTGGCTCAGCTCGCCATGGCCGGCGACGGTCCAGGTGAAGAGCCAGCTGTCCGCGCCGCGCGGCCGGTGCACCGCGTAGCCGGGGCGCTCGTCGAAGTAGCCGACGGTCAGCAGCCCCGGCGGCGGGCCAGCGGCTTCGGGCAGGTGCGCGGCGGTCATGGGCATCCTCCTGGCCGTGGGGCGGGCCTACCGTCAAGAAACAGACATCAACGGACGTGACCAGACACTGATAGGGAGAGGGAGCGATCAGATGTCAACAGCAGAGAGGCAGATCCTGCCAGATGCCCAGGGGCTGCCGGCGGGGGAGCGGCAGCTCTTCCAGGAGCGGGGCTTCCTGGTGCTGCGCGGTCTCTTCGGCGCCGCCGAGATCGACGAGCTGCGGGCCGAGTTCGACGAGCTGGCCGAACGGGGCCCGGTGCCCGGGCACTTCGAACCCAGGGAGCCGGCCGCCGGCGAGCCGGACGATCCGCTGCTGTACCGGCCCCGGGTGATGCACCCGCACCGGATCAGCGCGCTGGCGCTGCGCTGGCTGCTGGACGCCCGGCTGCGCACGGTGCTCGAAGGGCTGCTCGGCGAGGAGCCGCTCGCCGCGCAGAGCATGTACTACTTCAAGCCACCGGGCGCCAGGGGACAGGCGCCGCACCAGGACAACTTCTATCTCCGGGTCGAGCCCGGCACCTGTGTGGCGGCCTGGATCGCCTGCGATCTGATCGACCGGGACAACGGTGGTCTTGAAGTGGTCCCCGGCACGCATGACATGGACCTCTTCTGTCCGGAAGAGGCCGATCCCACGCTGTCCTTTGTCCGCGAGTATGTCCCCCCGCCGCCTGGGCTCTCGTCGGTGCCGGTGGACATGGCCCCCGGGGACGTCCTCTTCTTCAACGGCAGCCTGGTGCACGGCTCGCAGCCCAACCGCACCACCGACCGCTACCGCCGCTCGTTCATCTGCCACTACGTCGGCCGCTCGGCCGAGCGGATCGGCGACTGGTACCCCACGTTGACGATGAGCGGTGAACGGGTCCGGCTGCCGGAGAGCGAGGGCGCGGGGCCCTGCGGCACCGAGTTCGACCAGGTCGGCCGGGACGCCCCGCACTGAGGCCCTGGCCGCCGGGGGCCGTGCGACGGCTGGCAGGATGAGGACGGCGGCGCCCGGCGGCGACGAGGGGGACGAGGGGGACGAGGGGGACGAGGGGAGAGTGGCACGTGGCGGCGAACGAGACCACGCCCGTCACGGCGGGCACCCGTCGACGGCTCGACCTGGTGGGCGACTGCGCCGCCTGTCACGGCCTGTGCTGTGTCGCGCTGCCCTTCGCCGCCTCCGCCGACTTCGCCCACAGCAAGGACGCCGGTCACCCCTGCCCCCGGCTGGGCGCCGACTCCCGCTGCGGGATCCACGCGAACCTCCGGGGAAGCGGCTACGCGGGCTGCGCGGTCTTCGACTGCTTCGGCGCCGGGCAGCGGATCTCCCAGCACACCTTCGGCGGCCGGAGCTGGCGCGACGACCCGGGGACCGCGCGCCTGATGTTCGCCGTCTTCCCCGTGCAACGGCAACTCCACGAGCTGCTCTGGTATCTGACCCAGGCCGAGGAGCTGCCCGCCGCGCGCCCGCTGCGCCCCGCGCTGAACGAGGCGCTGGCCGCCACCGAACGCCTGGCCGCCGCCGAGGCGGAGACGCTGCTTGGCCTTGACGTGGCCGCGCACCGGGCCGAGGTCAACACGCTGCTGCTGCGCGCCAGCGAACTGGCCAGGGCCGGGCAGCCGGCCCAGCGGCGGTACGCCAGGGGCGCCGATCTGGTCGGCGCCCGGCTGCGCCGGGCGGATCTGCGCGGCGCCAACCTGCGGGGCGCGCTGCTGATCGCGGCCGACCTGCGCCAGGCCGACCTCGGCCTGGCCGATCTGATCGGCGCCGACCTCAGGGACGCCGACCTGCGCGGCGCCCGGCTCGCCGGCGCGCTCTTCGTCACCCGGCCCCAACTCGACGCCGCGCGGGGAGACGCCGACACCACCATCCCCGACGGGCTCGCCCGCCCCGCCCACTGGACCGGCGGCTCGCGCCCCCGGCCCCGCAGGGGCCGCTGACCCGCCCGCGTCGCGAGGGCCCTGGTGCGCTGCTCAGGGCGAGGCCGCCACCCGGCGGAACCGCTCCGGCAGCGGCTCACGCGCCGAGGGCGCCACGGGCGTCAGCGACCGCTCAGCAGCGCGGGCAGCTTGCGCATGTCGTCGAAGACGGTGGTGTCGGGCCCGGCGAGCCAGTCGGCCGGGGTGAGGCCACCCGCGTAGCCGAAGGCGTACATGCCGGCGGCGCGGGCCGCGCGCACCCCGTACTGGCTGTCCTCGACCACCGCGCAGCGCGCCGGATCGACCCCCATCCGCGCCGCCGCGTGCAGGAACAGATCCGGCTCCGGCTTGCCCCTGGCCACCTCGCCGGCGCTGAAGATCCGGCCGTCGAACCGCTCGCGGAGCCCGGTGCGGCCCAGCGTGTGGCGCATCTTCTCGTGACTGCCGCTGGAGGCGATGCAGTTCAGCGGCACGGTCAGCGCGTCCAGCGCCTCCGTCACGCCGTCCACCTCGGTCAACTCCGTGTCGATGAGAAGGGCGAGGCGCCGCTGGTACTCCTCGCCCCAGCGGGCGGCCTTCTCCGCGCCGAGGCGCTCGGCTATCTGCTCCTGGACCGCCCGCTCGGAGCGGCCGAGGAAGCGGTCGACGACCTCGCCCTCGGTCAGCGGCCAGCCCAGCTCGGCCCCCAGGTCGAGACAGACCCGGAGGGCGAGCGGCTCGCTGTCCACCAGCACGCCGTCACAGTCGAAGATCACAAGGTCGAAGGGGATAGCCACGCTTGGCACCCTAACCTGTTGGGGTGACAGGGAGCGGAGCGGTCGTCCTGCTGAGCGGCCCACCCGGAGCGGGCAAGAGCACCGTCGCGCGGTCGCTGACCGAGGCGCCGGGCGAGCCCGGCAGCGCCTGGCTGCACGCGGACGACTTCTGGGCGGTGCTCGGGGACGACGCCGTGCCGCCGTATCTGCCGGCGGCGCGGCACCAGAACGAGGTGGTGGTCGGCGTGCTGGCGCGGGCGGCGGCCGGCTATGCCGCCGGTGGCTATCTGACGGTGGTCGACGGCGTGATCGGCCCGTGGTTCGTCGAGCCCTTCCGGGCCGAGACCGTCCGAGCGCTCGGCGAGACGCCGCACTATGTGGTGTTGCGCCCGGATCGGGAGACCACCCTGGAACGGGGAACGAGCAGGCGCGATCATCCGCTGACCGATCCTGGCCCGATCGAGGAGATGTATCGACAGTTCGCCGATCTCGGTCGCTATGAGCACCACGTTCTGGACAGCACGGGGCAGCCCCAGGGCGTCACCGCCGACGCGGTGCGCGCCGCGCTGGCCACCGGGCGCTGCCGCCTGCCGGCGCCCGAAGCCGGCTGACTCCGAGCTGACTTTGACGGGCCGTCAGGCGCTCAGGGGGACCACCGCGCGGTGGTCGAGGCGACCACCCTGGGTGGCTGGTCCGGGTGGCCGTACCAGGACGGCGGCCCCACGGCCGCCGCCCCGAACCGGCGGCGGATCCGGTCCGCCACCGCCTCGGCGGCCCTGGCGCGGTCGTCTCCCGAGTCCAGGGAGAGCTGACGATGGGCGGTGTCGGCGGGCCGCAGCTCCTCGGCGCGGACGGTGAAGCCGCGCACCCGGGCGCGTTGCAGCCCGAGCCCCGCCAGCAGCCCAAGGGCGGCCGACGCGAGGGCGGGGGAGTGCCCGGTCGGCTCCGCCAGCCGGTGGGCGCGGGTGCTGGTGGAACGGTCGGCGTACCGCACCGTGAGGGTGACGCGGCCGGCGACCTGGCCGGCGCCGCGCAGCCGGTGACCGAGGTGCTCGACGAGCCCCAGCACCGAGCGGTGCTGCCGCTCCGGATCGAGGCAGTCCCGCTCCAGCGCGAGCTCGGCGGTCAGCCGCGCGGCCGGTTCGTCGGGGACGACCGGACGGGGGTCGTGGCCGTGGGCGCGTTCGGTCAACAGCCGTGCCCGGCCGACGCCGAGGAGACGTTGCAGGGTCGCCGCCGGCAGGTCGGCGATCTGGCCGATGGTGTGCAGCCCGTATCTGCCCAGGGTGGTCGCCATGGACCGGCCGACCTCGGGCAGCGCGGTGACCGGACGGGGGCGCAGCCAGGCGGTGGCCCGTTCGGCGGGGACCCAGACGGTGTGTCCCGGCGCGGCCGTGTCGGCCGCCATGGCCGCCAGCATGCGGTTGCCGGCGAGCCCGGCGCCGGCGTCGACGCCGTGCAGGGCCTTCAGGCGCAGCTGCGCCAACTGGACGACGTGGTAGGGGGACAGGTCGAAGTAGCGGAGCGCCGACGTCAGGTCGAGCTGGACGGCGTCCGGCGGGACGGCCTTGACATGCGGGGTGATCCCGGACAGCACGTCGACGATGTCGGCGTACCGTTCCCCGTCGGTCTCGGCGTCGGTGTCGGTGTCGGGCGCGGTCAGGGCGAGGTGGGCGATATGCCGCTGACGTGAACGCGGCCGTGGGTCCGTCCGGCGTTCCCCGGTCATCCGGCGCTCCCCGGGCTGGTGTGGCCGAACTTTCGCAGGTCGATCGAGGGGCTGCCGGCGGGCCGCAGATCGGCGTACGGGTGCAGCCTGGCCCCCGCGGTGCCGTCGGTCAGGGTGCGCCCCGGCTGGGCGGGCGTCGGGTGGGGCCGGTCGGCGCCGAGGAGGGCGAGCGCGGCCTCGGGGCCGTCGTCCCTGCGGGCGGCGGCGATCCGTTCGAGGTCCCAGGCCATGGTGCCCACCACGGTGCGGCGGGTGCCGCGCACCTGGACCGTGCCCCGGACCAGCAGCAGCCCGCTGTGGAAGACGGTGTGCGCGCAGGCCGGGTGGGAGTCCTCGAAGAACGCCAGGTCGACCAGCCCTGAGCCGTCCTCAAGGGTGACGAAGATGATGCGTCTGCCGCTGGCGATCGGCGGGGTCTGGGTCGAGGCGCGCGCGCCGGCGACGAGGACCCGTTGGCCGGGGCGCAGCTCCGCCAGATGCGCCGCGTCGGTCGCGCCGATCTCCCGCAGCAGCCGGTGGTGGTGCTCCATCAGATGCTGCGAGACGTCGATGCCCAGGGTGCCGAGTTCGGCGCCGAGCGCCTCCCTGCCGGTCATCTCGGGCAGGCCGCTCGGCCCGCCCCCGCCCGGGGCGCCGGCATCGAGCGGCAGCTGCCCCGGGCCCGCGGTCCTGGCGCGGGCGGCCCGGTGGAGTTCGGCGATCTCCAGCAGCAGGTCCCGCCGGGTGCGGCGCCCGTCGTGGAGCGTGCCCAACGCGCCGACCTCGGCGAGGCGTTCGGCGACCGGCCGGCTGGGCCGCGCCCGCTGCCAGAAGTCAGACAGCGAGTCATAGGGCTGCCCCTCCTCGATCCGCGCGCACTCCTCCTCGCCGATGCCGTGCACCGAGGCCAGCGCGAGCCGCACCCCCCACGGCCCCTCGTCGGTTCGCTCCACGGCGTGCCGGACCCCGGACCTGTTGACGTCGACGGGGAGGACCCGCACGCCGCGGCGGCGGGCGTCGGCGACCAGGACACGCTTGGGCCACATGCCCGGGTCGTGTTCCAGGAGACCGGCCAGCAGGAACGCCGGGTGGTGCGCCTTGAGCCAGGCGCTCTGCAACGCGGGCACGGCGAAGGCGACCGCGTGGGCCCGGCAGAAGCCGTAGGCGCCGAAGGACTCGACGGTCTTCCACACCTCGTCCCTGACCGCCGCCGAGTAGCCGCGCTCGCCCGCCGTGCGGTGGAACCAGTCCCTGATCCCCGGCAGCCGCTCCCGGTCCCCGAGCGCGCGCCTGGCGACCTCGGCCAGCGCGCGGTCGCAGCCGGTCAGCACCGACAGCGTCTCGATGACCTGCTCGTGCCAGATGGTCACCCCGTAGGTGTCGGCGAGCACCGGTTCGAGGTCCCGGTGGGCGTAGGCCGGCGCGCCGCCGTGCCGGGCGGCGACATACCGCTCGGGCATCCCGCCGGCGACGGGGCCCGGCCGGAAGAGGCTGATGTCCGCGATGACGTCCTGCGGATCGCGCGGCTTGAGCCGGGAGAGCAGGTCCTGCTGGCCAGGCGATTCGAGCTGGAAGAGACCGAGGGTCTCGCTCTCCTGGATGAGCTTGAACGCGAAGGGGTCGTCGAGCGGTACCTGCCGCGGATCGTCCAGGTCGACGCGGTCGCCCGTGGCCCGTTCCAGCTCGGCGACGGCGTGGGCCATGGCCGACTGCATCCGGACGCCCAGGACGTCGAGCTTGATGTTGCCCAGCTTCTCGATCTCCTCCTTCGCCGCCATCGCCATGGGGTAGTCGCCCTGCGGGGTCGGCCGCACGGGCAGCCGGTCCAGCAGCTTCGCGTCGCTGATCACCACGCCGCAGGGGTGCATGGCCATGCCGTGGACCAGGGAGTCGAGGCCCTCGGCGAGCTCCCACAGCGGCCCGTATCTGTCCTTCTCGGCGGCCAGCTCCCGCAGTTCGGGCAGCTCGGCGAGCGCCCCCGAGATGTCGGACGCCCGCAGGTGCGGGAAGCTCTTGGCGATCCGGTCGACGTCCGCCGGCGGGATGCCGAGGGCGAGCCCGGTGTCCCGCAGCGCCCGGCGGGCGCGGTAGGTCTCGGGCATCGCGGTGACCGCGACCCGCTCCGGGCCGAACCGTTCGAAGATCGCGTCGTAGCACTCCAACCGTCTGGCGGACTCCACGTCGATGTCGATATCGGGCAGCGACGCGCGGCGTTCGCTCAGAAAGCGTTCGAACAGCAGCCGGTGGTCGAGAGGGTTCGCGGTCGCGATGTCCAGGGCGTGGCAGACCAGCGACCCCGCCCCTGAGCCCCGGGCGGCGACCCGGATGCCCTTGGCCCGGATATCGGCCACCACCTGGCCGACGGCGAGGAAGTACGCGTCGTAGCCCAGTCGGGAGATCACGCCGAGTTCCGCTTCGAGCCGGTCGCGGGCGGCCGGGTCCCGGCCCAGCCCCCGGCGGGCCAGCCCCTCCTCGGTCCGCTGCCGCAGCATCCTGGCGGTGCCGCCGGGGCCCGGGTCGGCGCCGAGCGCCTCGGGCTCCGGGAGGTGCGGCCGGCCGAGCCCCAGATCGGCCGCCGGGTCGACGACGCAGGCGGCGGCCGTGGCGGCCGTGTCCGCCAGCAGCCGGTGGGCCCGCCGGGCGTCGGCGCCCGCGCACTCGGCGATCAGGCGCGCGACCTCCGCCATCTCCCGCTCGCTCTTGAGCCAGCGCTGTCCGCTGTCCAGCCGGCGCCGGTCGACGGGCCGCAGCAGCCGTGCGGCGTCCAGGACGTCGGCGAGGCGGTGCTGTTCCCGGTCGGCGTAGCGGACGGCGTTGGAGAGCACGGCGGTGGTGTGGGTGCGGTCGGCCAGCGCCAGGGTGCGGGCGGCCAGCCGCAGCGATCCGGGCCCGGTGCCGAGGCGGTGGTGCGCGACGGCCTCCAGCCTGATCCCGTCGCCGAAGATCTCCCGCCAGGGCGCCAGCAGCCTCACCGCGACGTCCTCCCGGCCCACCGTCAGCGCGCGCACCGGCTCCGAGACCGGGCCGAGCAGCACGGTCAGCCCGGGGCCGCCGTGTTCGCGCAGCGCCCGCCAGGGCACCACGGGCGCCCCGCCGGCCGAGGTGCCATGGGCGGCCGAGGTGATCCGGCAGAGCCGGGCCCACCCCGTCCGGTCCCTGGCGAGCAGCGTGAACCGCAGCGGCGGCTCCCCGACATGGGCACCCCCGCGCGCCGGGGTGCGGGGCCGGCGGGCCGCGGGCGGCGGGGGCGCGCTGGCCTCCACCGCGAGTTCGACGCCGAAGACCGGACGTATCCCGTGCTCGGCACAGGACTCGGCGAACCGGACGGCGCCGGTGACGGTGTCCCGGTCGGTGAGCGCGAGCGCCGTCATGCCGCGTTCGCGCGCCCTCAGGACCAGCCGCTCGGGATGGGCGGCGCCGTACCGCGCCGAGTACCCGGACGCGACATGGGTGTGGACGAAGCCCGCCATGCCGCACCTCCCTCGCTCCGCCCCCGTTCCAGCCAGTGACCCAGGCGTTTATCGCACCTCAGTTCGATTACTGTAAACCCTGTCCCTGCTGGTCAGCGACATGGGTCGAACTCATGATCGATAACTTGGGCGGCGGGGAGGGTGGCTGAAAAAGTGCCCCGTCGTCAGCTTCGCGACGGAGTGGTGGAGTTGGCGGACCGGTGTGCGATTCGACGCTGAAACGGGGGAGGCGGGTGGTGCCGAAGTGGCCTGTGAGGAAAATGTGGCCATCTCTTTACCTTGTCGATGTGTGCTCAGGGGTTACCGCTCCGTAATTTGGCAGAGGTTTTCGCGTTGCGATCGGAAACCGCCTACCGATCACTCCAGTTGAGGGGACATCCATGCTGTTACGAATGCGGCGGAAGCGATCAAGACGGCTCCGGGGGGCCCTTCTCTCCGCCCTGCTGATCGCCCCCCTGACCCTGCTGCCGGCCGGCAGCAGCGCCGCGGCGAGCGGCGACGGCGGCTGGAACAAGCGGAACTGCGCGTCCGAGCACGACCGTCCCGTGGTCCTGGTGCACGGCACCGGGGGTAACGCGTGGCTGAGCTGGCTCGGCCTCGCGCCCTATCTGGTGGAGCGCGGGTACTGCGTCTACTCGCTGGACTACGGGCAGATGTCCGGTGTGCCGATCCTGCACGGGCTGGCGCCCATCGAGGGCTCGGCCGCCCAGCTCGCCACGTTCGTCGACGGGGTGCTCGCCACCACGGGGGCCGACGAGGTGGACATCGTCGGCCACTCGCAGGGCGGGATGATGCCGCGCTACTACCTGAAGCACCACGCCGACGGCGCCGACCGGGTCAACGCGCTGATCGCCCTCGCGCCCAGCACCAACGGCACCACGGCCAGCGGGCTGATCGGGCTGCTGGATCTCGTCCCTGGGCTCACCGCGTTCCTGGACGAGCACTCCCCGGTGCTGCTCCAGCAGATGGTCGGCTCGGAGTTCATCACCGGGCTCAACGCGGGCGGCTACACCCTGCCCGGCGTCGAGTACACCGTGATCGGCACCGAGCACGACCAGGTGATCACCCCGTACGAGACGCAGTTCATCGACGAGCCGGGCGTCACCAACGTGTTGCTCCAGGAGCTCTGCCCGGAGAACGAGTCGGGGCACATGGCCCTCGTGCTCGGCGACCGGATGGCCTTCCAGGAGGTGGCCAACGCCCTGGACCCGGCCAACGCCGAGCCCGCCGACTGCCGGCTCCTGTCGGAGTAGCGCCCCGCCGACGGCTGTCGAGGGGCCCCGTCCCGGCGGGGACCTCGGCGGTCTCAGTCCTGGTAGAGGCGCTCCCGATAGCCCGCCCCGTAGTGCTCCTCCAGCGCCTCGATGGGCTCGTCGTGCCGCTCCAGGGCCTTCGAGAACCGCGCCCTGGAGGGCAGTGCCTCGGGCTGCCAGCTCTCCGGCTCCCAGGCGCGGGAGCGCAGAAAAGCCTTGGCGCAGTGGTGGAACACCTCGTCGATCGAGACCACCAGCGCCAGCCGGGGCCGGTTGCCACGCACCACCAGCCGGTCGAAGAACGGCGCCTCGCGCACGATCCGGGCGCGTCCGTTGACCCGCAGGGTGTCCCCCCGGCCCGGCAGCAGGAAGATCAACCCCACCCGCGGGTTGCTCAGGATGTTGCGGAACCCGTCGACCCGTCTGTTGCCGGGGCGTTCGGGGATGACGAGGGTGTGGTCGTCCAACACCAGGGCCAGGCCGGCCGGATCGCCCTTGGGGGAGACGTCGCAGCTGCCGTCGGCGGCCGAGGTGGCGACCAGACAGAGCGGCGAGGCGGCCAACCACGCGCGGTCCAGTGGGTGGAGCGAGGTGCGGACCTTGTCGCGGGTGTAGGGCTTGGGCTCGCCGACCAGCTCGACGAGCTCGGCCTCCGTGGTGACCTCGCGCATGTCCTCCAGGCTCACGGTGCTTCCCCTCTCGGCGCGTCCCTCACTGGTCACGAGCGTACGCCCGGTCGTCCCCGAGGGGTTGGGGCGGGGACGGACGTCTCGGGTGGTGGGACGGCCCAGTTGACAAACTTAGGTGTGCCTAACCTAAATTATCGTGGGGTCGCCGCGCCGGGCCGCGCCGCCAACGTCGGTCCTGGACAACGCCGTTCCCCCTGACAACCCCATTGATCCCGCCCGCCACCGCCGGGCCTCCCCCACGAGACAGCCTCCCCAGACTGCCGCGACACCCGAGACAAGGGACGTCACCGACTCATGAGCATGTCCGGCCACGCAACAACCGTGCCCGTGCCCGCCCCCCTGCTGGAACCCGCCCTGCTGGCCGCCGATCCCGAGGGAATCGCGGAAGTCGGGCGCCTGGTAGGCGAGTTGACCAGTGAAGCCGCCAAAGCGCTGCGCCGCAGAGGCGGGCCGCTGCCGCCCATGACCCCCACCGAGCTGGCCCATGTGGTCGACGGCCAGCTCCCCGAAGGGCCGCTGCCGGCCGAGGGCGGCGGCCGGAACGCGCTGCTCGCCCTGGCCCGCGCCTACGCCACCTACACCGTCGACCTCGCCGACCCCCGCGCCGCCGCGCACCTCCAGCCGCCGGCCCTGGGCGTGGCCACCGCGACCGACGTGCTGGCCTCCGCGTTCAACGCCTCCGTCGACACCTGGGACAGCGGCCCCTACGCGGTCGAGCTGGAGAGCCGGCTGGTGCGCGCCCTGACCGCGCTGGCCGGCTACGGCCCGCGCGCCGACGGGGTGCTCACCCCGGGCGGCACCGCGTCCAACCTCCAGGCCCTGCTGATCGCCAGGGACGCCGCGCTCGGCGCCCGACGCGACGTCAGGCTCCTGGGCCTGGTCGGAGTGGACGTCCAACCAGTCGTCTACTGCTCGGAGTTGGCGCACTTCTCGGTGGCCAGGGCCTGCGCCGTGCTGGGCCTGGGCGAGGACGCGGTGCGCCCGCTCCCCGCCGACGCCGACCGTCGGATGGCCCCCGAGACGCTGGAGCGGGCCCTCGCCGAACGCGCCGAGAACGAGCTGCCCATCGCCGTGGTCGCCACCGCGGGGACCACCGACTACGGCTCCATCGACCCGCTCCCCGAGCTGGCCGCCGTCGCCCGGCGGCACGGGGCGCGGCTGCATGTGGACGCCGCCTACGGGGGCGGCGCGCTCTTCTCCGACCGGCTGCGTCCCCTGCTGAAGGGTCTTGAGGCGGCCGACTCGATCACCATCGACCTGCACAAGACCGCCTGGCAGCCGGCCGCGGCCAGTGTGCTCCTGGTGCGGGAGGGCACCGACCTCACCGCCAGCACCGGGCTGCGGGTCGCCTACCTCAACCCGGACGACGACGGCGCCGCCGGCTACGACGGGCTGCTCGGCCACAGCCTGGCCACCACCCGCAGGGCCGACGCCCTCAAGGTGGTCGCCACCTTCCTGGCGCTGGGCCGACGCGGCGTCGGCGCCCTGCTGGACTCCTGCCACGACCTGGCGCTGCACGCGGCGGACGCCATCAAGGACCACCCGCGCCTGGAGCTGGTCGCCACCCCGGTGCTCACCACCGTGGTCTTCCGCTACCGGCCGGCCGAGGCCAACCGGGCGCACGCCGACGCCATCAACGGCGCGCTCCGCCGCCGGCTGCTGCGCCAGGGCCGCGCCCTGATAGGCCGCACCGACGACCTCGCGGGGACGTCGGAGACCGGTCGGGTGCGGCTGAAACTCACCCTGCTCAACCCGCAGGCGACCAAGGACGACATCCAGGAGCTGCTGGCCGCCGTGGACGCGGCCGGACGAGCCGTGGAGACGGAGGACTACGCGTGAGCGAACCGGAACTCGACCTCGCGGCGGTGGGCATCGGCCCGTTCAACCTCGCCCTGTCGGCGCTGGCCGACGAACTGCCCGAGCTGCGGTTCGCCGCCTTCGACCGGCGCGAGAGCTACGACTGGCATCCCGGGCTGATGTTCGACTGGGCGTCGCTCCAGGTGGGCTTCCTGGCCGATCTGGTCTCGCTGATCCGCCCCACCAGCCGCTGGTCCTTCCTCAACTACCTGGTCGAGCACGACCGGATGTACCCCTTCTACATCGCCGAACGCTTCCATGTGCCGCGCCGCGAGTACGCCGACTACTGCGCCTGGGCCGCCGCCAGGCTGCCCGGCTGCCACTTCGGCACCGAGGTGACCGAGGTGGTCTGGCAGGAGGACCGGGAACGCTGGCGGCTCAGCCTGCGTGACACGGCCACCGGCGTCACCCGCCACCAGCTGGCCCGCCACCTGGTGCTCGGCGTCGGCACCCAGCCGGCGCTCCCCGAACCGCTGCGCCGGCTCGCCGGCGAGCGGGTGTTCCACTCCGGCGAGTACCTGCACCGGATCGACGCGCTGGCCGAGGCGGGCGCCCGCGAGATCACGGTCGTCGGCTCGGGACAGTCGGGCGCCGAGGTCTTCCTCGACCTGCTGCGCCGCCAGCGCGCCGCCGGCTGGGCCGTCAGCTGGCTCACCCGCTCCTGGGGCTTCGCGCCGCTCGACTACTCCAAGCTGGTCCTGGAGTACACCACCCCCGCCTACATGCGGTACTTCAACGCCCTGCCGCCCGAGACCAGGGACCGGCTGATCACCTCCCAGTGGCAGCTCTACAAGGGCATCGACAGCGAGACCATCGACCTGATCCACCAGGAGCTGTACGACCACCTGCTGGACGGCGACCGGCCCCCCGTCACGCTGCTCCCCGCCACCGCGGTCCTGGGCGCCGAGGCGCTGCCGGACGGCGGGGGAGTGCGCCTCACCACCCGGCACGCCGACACCGAACGGGAGGCCACCCGCGACACCGGGGCGGTCGTCGCCGCCACCGGCTACGCCGCCCGCCGCCCCGACTGTCTGGCCCCGGTGGAGAAGCTCATCGCCTGGGACGAGCACGGCCGTTACGACGTCTCCGAGGGGCACCGGGTGGCCACGGCCCCCGAGGTCACCGGCGGGCTCTTCGTGCAGAACGCCGAACTGCACACGCACGGCGCCGCCGCGCCCGACCTGGGCATCGGCGCCTACCGCAGCGCGCTGATCCTGAACGCGGTGACCGGCAGGGAGGTCTTCCGCATCCCGCGCAGCACCGCGTTCCAGACGTTCGGACCCGATCCGGGCCGCTGAGCCCGGCGCCCGTGGACAGGTTCGGAACGCGGCGCTCCGGTGCGGCAGAATCAGCGGGATGAACGGGATGACAGTGCGTATCGACCCCGACTCATCCACGCCGCCCTACGAGCAGCTCTGCGGGCAGGTCTCCGAGCAGGCGCGCGGCGGCACGCTCCCCGTGGGGTTCAGACTCCCGACGGTGCGGGCCCTCGCCGCCGAACTCGGCGTCGCCGCCGGCACCGTGGCCAAGGCGTACCGGACGCTGGAGGCCGACGGCGTGGTGGAGACGAGGGGCCGGCAGGGCACCTTTGTCGCCCCCGCCAGGGCCGCCGCCGCGCGTGAGGCGGCAGCGGCGGCCGAGACCTACGCGCGGCGGGTGCGGCGCCTCGGCCTGGACCGGGACGCCGCCCTGGCCGCCGCGTCCGACGCCGTGCGCGCCGCCTACCAGGCCGACTGACCCGGCCGCCCAGGCCGTCGACCCCCGTCGCGGGAACGGGAGTCGACGCCACGGCGCCGCTCAGCCCCGGGACGAGCCGCCGCCCCAGAGCCAGACGGTGGTGTCCGCCGGCAGCTGGCCGCCGGTGATCCGCTCGCTGGCCAGCAGCACGCCCCAGTTCTTCGGCAGCGGGAACGGCTCACCCGAGAAGTTCACCGCGCACCGCAGCACGGGGGACCGCTCGAAGGCCAGCACCCCCTCCGGCATCTCCAGCCAGCGCAGCGTGCCGCTGTCGAACCCCGACTGCTCCCTGCGCAGCCGCAGCGCCGAGCGGTACAGCTCCAACATCGACCAGGGAATGCCGGACTGCGCCTGCGCCGTCAGGGTCTTCCACTCCGCCGGCTGCGGCAGCCACGCCTCGGTGCCCTTGGGGCCGAAACCGAACGGGCCGTCGAGCCCCGACCACGGCAGCGGCACCCGACAGCCGTCCCGGCCGCGCACCGTGCCGCCCGACCGCTTCCAGGTGGGGTCGGCGAGCACCTCGTCTGGGAGGTCCTCCACCTCCCACAGGCCCAGCTCCTCGCCCTGGTAGAGGTAGGCGCTCCCGGGCAGGGCCAGCGTCAGCAGCGCCGCCGCCCTGGCCCTGCGGGTGCCGAGCTCCAGATCGGCGGGCCCGGCCCCGACGTCGTGCTCGTGCGTCTGGGTGTCGCCGCGCCCGTAACGGGTCACATGCCGGGGCACATCGTGGTTGGAGAGCACCCAGGTGGGCGGCGCGTCCACGGCCGCCAGGCCGGTCACGGCGCGGTCGATCACCTCCCGCATCGCGTTCGGCTCCCAGGAGGACTTCAGGAAGGGGAAGTTGAACGCGGTGTGCAGCTCGTCCTGGCGCAGGTAGTCGACCAGCCGGTCCTCCCGGACGTGCGCCTCGGCCACGAAGAGCCGGTCGCCCGCGTAGGAGTCCGCGATCTTCCGCCAGGTCTGGTAGATCTCGTGGACCCCCTCCTGGTCCCAGTGCGGGTGGTCCTCCTTGTGCCGCTCGTGTTCGAACAGCGCGTCGTCGGGGATGCCCAGATCGGGCAGCGCCGGATCCTTCGCCAGGCCGTGCGCGACATCGATGCGGAAGCCGTCCACGCCCCGGTCGAACCAGAACCGCAGGATGGCCTCGAACTCGGCGCGCACCTCCCGGCTGGCCCAGTTGAGATCGGGCTGTTCGGCGGCGAACAGATGCAGGAACCACTGCCCGGGGCTGCCGTCCGCCTCGGTGACCCTGGTCCAGGCCGGCCCGCCGAACCGGCTGCGCCAGTCGTTGGGCGGACGCGAACCGTCGGGTCCCGTGCCGTCCCTGAAGAGATAGCGGTCCCGCTCCGGCGATCCCGGCGGCGACGCCAGCGCCTCGACGAACCAACGGTGCTGGTCCGACGTGTGGTTGGGGACGATGTCCAGCACGACGCGCATCCCGCGGGTGTGCGCCTCGGCGATCAGCTCCTCGGCCTCGGCGAGCGTGCCGAAGAGCGGGTCGATGCTGCGGTAGTCGGCGACGTCATAGCCGCCGTCCGCCATCGGGGAGGGGTACCAGGGATTGATCCACAGCGCGTCCACCCCCAGTTCCTGGAGGTAGGGCAACCGCGCGCGGAGGCCGGCGATATCGCCGACTCCGTCGCCGTTGCCGTCGGCGAAGCTTCTGATGTAGACCTGGTAGATGACGGCGTCACGCCACCATGGCGTGGCCGACTTCTGGTCTGTGCGGGTGCGGGGCACGTATCTTCCATCCTCTTGCGAGTTGACCCTGGGAGATGCGCGGTCGGGGGCGGCTCACCGCGCGGTTGTGCGGCTGTGCTGGTCCGGTTCAGGTCCCGGCCGAGGTAGTGGAGTGATATCGGGGCGGATGTTCCCTAGCCGCGCCGGTGGTGCCCCGGACGACCAGCCGGGTCGGCACCACCACCTGGGCGGGCTCCTCGCTGCTGCCAGACAGTGCGTCCAGTATCTGGCCGGCGAGCAACTCGCCCTGGTGGGCTACGGGTTGCGCGATCGTGGTGAGATCGAGCAGCTCGGCCGTCTCGTGGTTGTCGAACCCGATGACCGAGACATCGTGGGGGGCGCGAAGCCCCATGCGGCCCAACGTCCGCAGGGCGCCGAACGCCATCTGGTCCGACTCCGCGAAGACGGCGGTGGGCGGCACCGGCAGGCTCAGCAGCTGTGCCATCGCTGACGCACCCTTGTCGATACTCAGATGGCCCGGCACTTCAAGATCCGGGTCGTAGGGAATCCCGGCCTGCGCGAGCACCGTGCGGTAGGCGTGCTGGCGAACGATCGGGCTGGTGAAGCCCCGGGGATCTCCGGGGGCGGCCGTGATCATACCGATCCTGCGGTGCCCCAGGTTGATGAGATGCCGGACGGCGGTGCTCGCGCCCTCCGCGTTGTCGATGGAGACGTGCCAACAGCCGGGAATGCGGGTGCCGAGCACGGCGATCGGCACCTCCATCGACACCAGCGCCTCGCTCTCGGCGGCGGCCAGCGGGAGGTTGAGCACGATCAGCGCGTCCACCCTGCGCCGCAGCGGCATCCGGGCGAAGAACCGCTCGTGCACCCGCTCGTCCCCGAGGTTGTACAGCAGCAGATCCAGATCGTGGGCGCGGAGCACCGAGTCGATCCCGGAGAGCACCTGGCTGTAGAACCAGCGGTTGACGAACGGCAGGACGACGCCGACCGTCCCCGTGCGCCCGGACGCCAACGAGGAGGCGTGCGGTGAGATCGAGTACGACAGCTCCTCGGCGGCGCGCAGCACGCGCGCACGCGTCGCCTCCGACACGTTCGGCAGCCCGCGCAGGGCACGGGAGACGGTCGCGGTGGAGACCTCCGCGCGCCGAGCCACATCCATGATGCTCGCGGCCATAACCCTCCGATCACGGCAGTGAGCCGAACGTACTGCCGATCCCCGAGGGAATGCAATCGCTTACATGAAAAGATCTTGTGCTTTTGGCCAACTCAGGCCAAGTGGCAGCCGGTTACCACCCTCACCGTAGCTGAAACCCCGACAGGCAACCCTGTAAACGTATGCATCGTGGCAGTCACATGCCACGGCCCGACCGCCGGCGCCCGCTGGCGCCGAACGGCCGGGCCGACAGCAGGCCTGACCCGGTCGGTCAGTCGTTCAACCGATCGAGCGCCGCCTCGGCGGTCTCCCTGAACTCCGCCACCGGCGCCTGTGACAGTGTGCCCATCTGGCCCCAGCGAACCACCGTGACCTTGCTCCCGTCCTGGATCACGGCGAACAGGTTGACGTCGTATCCGGCCTCCACGGGCGCGGTCCACACGCCGAAGATCCGGCCGTAGTCCGCGTCCGCCAACTCGCCGAACTCGTCCCAGGAGGCGGTGCCCCCGGGGTTCTGCCACAGCCAGTCGGAGGCGCAGTCGGTGCCCGCCTCGTGCAGCACCTCGACCAGGCCGGCCGCCTCGTTCTCGTCGCCGAGGTCCACCACCACCTGGGTGGCGGTGGCGTCCAACTCCGTCCAGTACTCCTGGTGCGCCGTGGTGCCGTCGTACGCGTCGGGCAGCAGCGCCCCGAAGCAGAACACCGGCACCTCGGGCCGCCCCTCGCCCGGACCCCCGGCGTACCAGCCCCACTCGTGCGCCGGCAGTTCGTCCGGGGTGACGAAGGCGGTGTCCGGTATCGCGTCGGCCACCGCCTCCTCGGCGGTGGCCCTCGCCTCGTCGGCGGTGGCCGTGGTCGCCAGCGTCGTCGAGGCCAACGCACAGGCTCCGACGGCCGCGCCGATCGTGAGTGCCAGGCCGCGTCCGGAGAATCGCGTGTGCCGCATGGCTCCATCCCCCCTCGGGTGTTGTCGAGTCATCGAAATGATCATCGAATGGATACTTCGGGGGCAGCGTGTGGCCGGCCGGCTCCCGGCCGCAAGCGTCCCGGTGGCATCTGGGATGGTGGAACGCCGAAGGGGGCTCTGACGTCGGACAATGTGATGTCCCTGGAACGCGGAACGGGACGCCGGGCGGGACACCGGGCGGGACACGGCACGGCACGCCGCACGGGACACGGCACACGGGGGAGAACGGATGGGAAACACGTCGACCGACGTCTTCGCGGCCCGGCTGCGCGCGCTCAAGGAGCGCTCGGGGCAGAGCTTCGGCAGCCTGGCCAAACGGACGCACACCAGCACCTCGACGCTGCACCGCTACTGCTCGGGCGCGGTGCTGCCGGCCGACTACGCGCCCGTCGAGCGCCTGGCGCGCGCCTGCGGCGCCCGGCCGGACGAGCTGTTGGAGCTGCACCGGCTCTGGCTGCTGGCCGACAGCGCCAGGGGCCGCGCCGCCCCGCCGGGGCCCGAACCGGCCGGTGACGCCGAGTCCGACCCGCCGGCGCCCGTCGACCCGCCGGCGCCCGTCCCCGCGCCGGCGCACGCCCCCAGGCGGCGCCCGCTGTGGCTGGCGGCGGCGATCGTCGTGGCGCTCGTCGGATTAGGCGTGTTCTGGTCCCTCGGCCCCGGCGACCCGGACGCCGACGCCCGCTCCTCCCACCGCCCGGCCGCCGGCTCGGCCGACGCCGAAGAGCCGGCCGCCGCCGCGCCGCTGGACTACAGCGCCCGTTCGCACGTCTGGGCCGAGGGCTGCGCCCACCGCTACCTCGTGGACCGCGATCCGAGCCGGGTGCCCCCGCCCCCGCCGGCCCAGGACGCCGAGCGCTGGGCGCTCGAACAGGGCGCGGTGCACGGGGAGTCCACCATCGTGGAGGCCACCGTCCGGGGCACCACGACCGATCCCGTGGTGATCGGGGCGCTGCACATCCGGGTCGCCGAGCGGCGCGCGCCGCTGGACTGGACGGCCTACGACATGTCCCCCGGCTGCGGCGGTGCCCTCACCCCGGCCGCCTACGAGGTGGACCTGGACGCCGAACGCCCCGTGCCGAGGCCCAGGGACGGCCGCGACGGCGAGGCGGGGGAGGACCTCCCGGCGCCCACCCTCCCGTTCTCGGTCAGCCTGGATGAGCCGCTGGTCCTGCGGGTGGAGGCGCGCACCGCCGGCTGCGACTGCGACTGGTACATCGAGCTGGAGTGGAGCGCGGGGGACCGCAGCGGCACCCTGCGTGTCGACGACGGCGGGGTGCCGTTCCGCACCAGCGGCGGCGGCTCCGCCGAGGCCCTGGTCCACTTCCCCGAGTCCGGCGGCTGGACGAGCGGTTGACCGGCGGCGGATCGGCCCGATTCGCCCCCGGTTGCGGCAGGATCGCCCCATGAGCAACCTCGACCAGCGCCCCGCTCCCACCCTCTGCGGCGCCGCCCACCACACGGGCCCGGTGCGCGTGCTCCAGGAGGGGCGACGGGTCCCGCTCGGCGAGAGCACCGTCGTCCGCCGCCTGCTGCCGACCCTGGGCCGCCGCATGGTCGGCGCCTGGTGCTTCGTCGACCACTACGGCCCCGACGACATCACCGACGCACCGGGGATGCGGGTGCCGCCGCATCCGCATATCGGCCTCCAGACGGTCAGCTGGCTGCACGCCGGCGAGGTGGTGCACCGCGACAGCCTGGGCAGTCTGCGCGTCATCGGGCCACGCCAGCTCGGCCTGATGACCTCGGGCCGGGCCATCGCGCACTCCGAGGAGTCCCCGCGCCCGCACCGCGACGCGCCGATCCTGCACGGCGCCCAGCTCTGGGTGGCGCTGCCCGACGAACACCGGCACACCGCCCCGGCGTTCGAGTTCCACGCCGAGCTGCCCCGGGTGACGGGCGGTGGCGGCCTGTCGGCCACCGTGCTGCTCGGCACGCTGGACGGCGCCGCCTCGCCGGGCACCACCTACACCCCGCTGGTCGGCGCCGACCTGACGCTCGCCGCCGGCACGGACGCCCGGCTGCCCCTGGAACCGGACTTCGAGTACGCCGCGTTGACCATCTCGGGCGAGTCCGAGATCGACGGCGTCCGGCTCGCCCCTGGATCCCTCCTCTACCTGGGCGAGGGCCGTCAGGACCTCCCGGTCCGCGCCGACACCGAAGCGGCCGTGCTGCTGCTGGGCGGCCTCCCGTTCGAGGAACAGCTGTTGATGTGGTGGAACTTCGTCGGGCGGACGCGGCAGGAGATCGAGCGGGCGCGGGACGACTGGGCGGCGGGTGCGCGGTTCGGCACCGTCGAGGGCTATGAGGGGCCGCCCCTGGCAGCGCCCCCGCTGCCGCCCACCCCCCTGAAGCCCCGCGGACGGGCCCGCTGACCCGCGGCCCCGGGCAGCGGCTGACGCGTACGCACCCGATGGCCTCGTCCTCCGGTCGGTTCCTGGACCCGCGCGGCAGCGCGTACGACTTCATGGGCCTGATCATGGTGCGCTGCCCCGGGTGCGAGCGGGCGGCCCGTGTCGTCCCGGGGCCTGAGGACCGCGCTCCCGGAGGCCGGACGGCGTTCCGGCCGCGACGCCTGGTCTGTCGCGGCTGCGGGCTGTCACGGGAGGGGAGCGGCGGCGACGGCGGCCTCTCTCCCGGCCCGGCCCGACCAGCGACCGATCCGTACTTCGGGATGCCGCTCTGGCTCCGGGCCGAGACCCGGCACGGGTGGTTGTGGGCGTACGACCCCGAACACCTCGACCTGATCCGCCGCTTCGTCCAGGCGCCGCTGCGGGAACGAGCGGCCTGGTACGACACCGGCCAGCGGCTGACGCTGGTGGCCCGGCTGCCGGCCTGGGTCAAACGCGCCAGGAACCGGGACGAGGTGCTGCGCGCCGTCGGCCGGACGCGCGCCTCGCTGGTGGCCGCGACGCCCGGGCGTCCATGACGACGGCGAACGGGCCGCGCGGGAGACCACCGACACCGCAGCCTTCGGCCGGCCGCTCCGTCCCGCGTCAGGGGCCCGGCTCCTGGGGCGGGGTCAACAGCGCGGTCTCGGCCGGGGAGATGTCCAGGCGGAGCGTCCGCGGGCCGGTGGGCCGGAAGAGGACGATCTCGCCGGGGGCCAGCCGCGAGACATGGGCGGCGGCGCCGGCGCCGAGGAGCTGGCCGACCTGCCGGGCGTGCGCGGCGTCGAGCGCGAGGAGCGCGTCCGGCCGCTGCCAGAAGGCGGCGCGACGCGGGACGGCGCGCGTGACATGGACGACCGTGCGCCACGGCCCGTCGGCCAGGGCGGCCGGCGGAGCCGCGCCCCGGTCGGTGACCAGCGCCTGGGGCCCGGCCGCGACGGTGGGCGGGGCCGGCGGGTGGCGGGGCCAGCCGTCGCCCGCCTCGGCCAGCCGCAGCCGGTCGCCGGCCGAGGCGCGAAGCCCCTGCCACTGCTCGGGCACCCGGGTGACGGCGGTGACCTGGGCGCCGACGGCCAGCAGGCGCAGCGCGACAAGCCGGCCGAACAGCGATTCGCCGAACACCGCGATCCGGCTGCCG
This sequence comes from Streptomyces profundus, assembly GCF_020740535.1. Lineage (NCBI taxonomy): Bacteria > Bacillati > Actinomycetota > Actinomycetes > Kitasatosporales > Streptomycetaceae > Streptomyces > Streptomyces profundus. The sequence continues at coordinate 822,952 of NZ_CP082362.1, read as the reverse complement.
GCGGGGCCGGGTGCCGGCAGGTCGACCGGCCGGCCTTCGAGGTCGGTGCCCAGCCGCAGCCCGGCGTGGGCCGGGGCGAGACGGAAGGACGGACGGAGCTCGTCCGCCCAGTCGGCGGCCGGCAGCGTGGACGGGTCGGGGGTCGTCATCGGGCAGTGCCCTCCCGGGGCGCGGCGGGGACGAAGCCGATGGCCTCGTCCAGCGGGCGGCCCGGATGGGCCAGGGGCAGGGTGGCCAGCACCCCGGCGGCCTGGTCGGCGACCGGCGGCCCGGTGGCGCCGGCCGAGCGCAGCAGGTCGCCCCTGGCCGCCGCGTGCTGGGCGAGGCCGCTGACCAGGCGCGCGCACGACCGGACCCGCGGCGTCCGGCCCACCAGCGTCAGCGTGGCCGCCACCACCGTGCGCTCGACGCCGGAGGCCGCCATTCCCGACAGCAGCCGCCGCCAGTCGGCGTCGGAGGCGACCCGCGCGGTCAGGACCCGGTGGGTGGCGGCCCGTCCGGCCCAGCCGCCGGCCCTGGCCTCGCCCTCGCCGTCGGCGTCGCCGAGCTGCCGCAGCAGCTCGGCCGCCTCGGCGCCGCTCAGCGGCGTGGTCGGCGCCCCGTGCGCGGCCAGCCGGGCGCACAGCCGGGCGGTGGCCGCCGCCACCGCGGCGCGCGCGCCGGCCGACCCACCGCCGCGCCGCGCCACCGCCGCCGGCGCCGCCAGCGGTTCGTGACGCACCACCAGCCAGGAACGGACGGCCACCGGACGCTCACCGTGCGGGAGTTGACGGTAGGCCGCGGTGGGCGGGAAGCGATGGTGCAGGTCCCAGGGCGGCACGCAGAACTGCTCGACGAGGATCTGCGCCGCCGCCGGGCCCGCCGGATCGTCGGCCAGCCACTCGGCGACGATCCCCGCCGGGATGGCCGGCAGCGTCCCGCCGGGGAACGCGGCCACGGCGGCGTGGCCGCGCCCGTCGGAGATCACGCCGAGCCCGGCGGGGAAGTTGCGGTCGGCGACCTCGGCCACCTCAAGCGCCGGCAGCAGGGCCTGGGCCAGGCCGAGCTCGTCGCCGGGCGGGCGCGCGCCGGGGCTGGCCGGTTCCAGGGTGCCCCGGCGCAGCCGGGCGAGGGCCCACCCACTGGCCCAGGCCCCGTCCCGGCGCGCCAGCGCGCCCAGCGCCAGCGCCACGCCGGCGCCGGCCAGCGCCTGCCCCGGCCAGCCGCCGAAGGCCACGCCGGCCAGGGCCGTCCCCGCGCCCGCCTCCACCGCGATCAGCCGGGCGCGGCCGAACGGCTGGCGGCCCGCGCGCCCGCTCACTCGTCCGCCCCCGCTCCGCCGCCCTGCTCCCTGGCCGCGGCCCACGGGTCGAGGACGGGCCCGGTGGGCAGTAGATCGACGTAGGCGCTCGGCAGCGAGGGCGCCGTCGCCGGGTCGTAGCCCAGCCGGGTCACCGCCTCGGCCGAGGAGAGCGGATAGGCGATGCCCCCGTCCGTGACCAGGGTGTAGGTGCCGGCGCTGCCGCCGGACGCGGTGGAACGGACCACGGCGCCGGCGCCCGCCGGCACATAGACGCGGTCGAGCAGCCCGAGCCGCCCGCCGCGCGACGCCTCGATCGGCGCGACATCCGTCGGCTCCGGCATGGTCGGCGGCAGATGCGCGGTCGCCTGCCAGGGCGCGTCGCCCGGGCGGCTGCCCGGCGGGGTGCTGACGCAGACGGGCCGGTCGCGCTCCGGCGCGTCGGCGACGGGCAGCTCCTCCGGCCACGTCGACTCGCCCGGCGGGGCCTCGGCCGACCTGGGGGCGCCGACCGCGTCGGTGGGGCTGATCTCGTGGTCGGCGCCGGCGGTGCTCGCCAGCAGGGCGTAGACCAGCTCGGAGATCGGGACCAGACCGTCGGGGCGCACCACGAACCACCGTCTGGCCGGCCCGCCGTCGGCCGTGTGGGCGACATCCCCGACCATGGCGTCGAACGGCAGGGCCGCCGACGGCGCCTCGCCCCACGCGTCGTCAGGTTCGGGGATGGTGATCGCCGGCGCCTCGGGGAGGGTAGCGATCACGGCCCTGGGCAGCCGCACCGGTTCCTGACGCAGCGCCAGTGCCTCGGCCGCCGTCTCCACCAGCGCGTATCTGCGGCCCTCGGTCAGCAGCCACCGGCCGCCGTGCTCCGACTCCACCAGCAGTGTCGCCCCGGGGCCGGCCGGCGCCACGCCCGGCACGGAGACATAGAGGGCGGTCTCCAGCGGATCGCCGCCGGTCTCCGAAGGGGTGGCGCACAGCGTCCAGTCGCCGTCCAGCAGATCGTCGGCGCCCGGGAGCGCGTCGGGGGCCCCCGGGATGCCGACGGGCAGCCCGCGCGGGGCCTCGTCGAGGGTCGACCCGCGCACCTCGGTCAGCTCGCCGCCGCCGGCCAGCAGGGCCGAGGCGAGGTTGAGCGCGGGATGCGCGACGCCCTCGGTGAGCACATAGGGATGGCCGCCGGTGCCGGCCACCACCGCGCCGGCGGCCGGCAGGTCGGGGCCGCGCCCGCCGCCGAGCCAGCCGACGATGCCGAACCCGGCCATGACGAGGATGGCCACGGCCACCCCGCCGCCCAGCGCGCGGTTGTGCCGGCGGCGCGGATCGAGGCGGGCCTCGTCGACGCCTCTGAGGAGGCTGGTGGACAGTCGGCGGTTGGCGTACGCGTACGCCTCCGCCTGCTCGCGGGTGCTGGCCATGGCTACGGTGTCCGGCTCCGTTCGGGGGAGTGGGGGCTGGGGACGGGGGCCTCGCCGGCGAGTCGGGCGAGGCCGGCGGCCGGCGGCGGATCGTTGGCCCTGGCCCGTGGCGCGACCAGCTCCTCGGGGCGCCCCGGGCGCCAGCCGCGCCGGACCGAGCGGCGCACCCCGGGCGCGGCGAGCAGGCCGAGGACCACGGCGAGCAGCAGCGCGCCGCTCCAGGCCAGCGCGGTGGCCGTCGCCGAGTCCAGCGGCGGCTCGGCGGTGGGCACGGCGCGCACCGGGATGTACCCCGGCGAAACGGCGGTGTCGGCAGGGTCGGCAGGGTCGGCAGGGTCGGCCTGGGTTGCGCCGCCGCCGAGATGGGTCAGCGCGCCGAACGGGTCGACAAGACCCGCGCCGGTGCGGTCGTTGACATCGCCGCCCAGCGGCGTGGCCGAGCCGGTCAGCCGGCGGCCCACCTCATCGGCGGTCAGCCCGGGGAAACGGGATCTGACCAGCGCCGCGGTGGCCGAGACCTGCGCGGTGGCCATGCTGGTGCCGCCCTCGACGCGGTAGCCCGAGCCGCCGGGGGCGACCACCGGCAGATCCTGGCCGTAGCCGGCCAGATCGACCCAGGGGCCGCTGTTGGAGGTGTCCAACGGCGCCCCTTCGGCGTCCACGGCGGCCACGGCGATGACGTCGTCGTAGGCGGCCGGGTACATCCGGCCGCCGGTGGGGCCCTGACCGCTCTCGTTGCCCATGGCGGCGACGACCACCACGTCTGCGGTCAGCGCGTCGGCGATCGCCTCGCGCACCGCGTCGTCGTCGTGGGGCCGGGCGAAGGACAGGTTGAGCACGCCCGCCCCGCTCGCCACCGCCTCGTCGATCGCGGCGGCGAGCAGCCCCGGGGTGGCCTGGTCGACGCCGTCGGCGACGCGGATCGGGTGGACAGAAGCGCCGGGCGCGACCCCGGCGATGCGATCGCCCTCGGCCCGGCCGGCGGCGATCAGCCCGGCCAACGCCGTGCCATGGCCCAGACAGTCCTGCTCGGGCGGCGGGGTGGTCCGCTCGAACTCCCGCTCGTCGGCGACGCCGGCGAACTCGCTGCCCTGGGCGACGGCCCCCGCGAGATCGGGGTGGGTGGCGTCCACACCCGAGTCGACGACGGCGACCGTGACACCCTCGCCGGTGGCCAGATCCCACGCCTGGGGCAGCCCCAGCTGGTCGATCAGCGGATACCGACCGGCCCCGTCCGGCAGCTCCTCGCCGCCCGCCTGGGTCCGGCACGGCTCGGCCGCCGCCGCCGGCCCGGCGACACCCGGCAGCGGCACGGGCCCGGCGACCACGACCAGCAGGGCGACGACCACGACGGTCGACCTTCCACGCATCCCTGACCCCCTCAGACCTTCAGATCGAGCAGCGCGCCGTACACGCCCCAGACCGCGAGCACCAGCGGCACCACGGCCACGAGCAGCAGCGTCTCCAGCACGTCGAGGGCCCGCTCCAGCCTGGGGTTGCCCCGGTACCGGCCGGCGGCCAGCGCCACACAGCCGGCCACCACCGCGGTGACCAGCGCCACCGGCAGCACGACGCCGAGCAGGGGGAAGCCACGCGCGGCATGGTCGGCCACCGTCCAGGCGCCGCCGCCCGCCGCCGCGAGCAGGGCCGCGACGAGCGCCGTCGCGGCCTGCCACGACTCCCGGAACAGCCGGGTCCGCAGCAGCATCAGCACGGTGAGCGTGCCGCCGAGCACCCCCGCCCACAGCTCGGACGCCGCGAACAGCACCAGGGCGCCCCCGACCGCCACCAGATGGCTGCCCACCAGCAGGCCGCCCAGCAGCCGCCTGGCCGCCGCGACCCGCTCCGCCAGCCGCTCGTGCGCCAGCTGCACCGGCAGCCGGTCCACGTCCTCCGCCGTCGCGGCCAGCTGCGGCGTCGGCACCCGCGCGACGCGCAGCGCCAGCGACGGCCAGAGCGCCGTCAGCGCCAACGCCAACGGGGCGGCGACCGCCGCCGCCTCCGCCGGGGTGACGTTCCGTCCGACGGCGGCGACCGCCGCCCCGACGCCGGCCAGCGGGCCCGCGACGGCCAGCGCCGCGAACGTGCCGTCCCCGCCGCCGATCAACACCGGGCCGAGCCCCCCGACCACCGCCACCACCGCGCAGCCAAGCAGCAGTTGGCCGGCGGTGAGGCCGTCCCCGCCCAGCAGCCTGACCGCGCCCACGGCGGCCGGCGGGGCGGCCAGCACGCCGGCGAACGTGCCGGCGCGGAGATCGCCGAACCCACGGGACATCAACACCCCGACGGCGAGCGCCAGCAGCGCCACCGTCAGGCCGAGCCCGCCGGGCGCCGCCCGCCCGGGGGCCACCGCCAGCGCGCCCGCCACCGTCCCCACGGCCAGCGCCGCCAGCGCCCCCGCGCCCACCCGGGTGGCCCACGCCGGCCACGGGGCGCGCACCCCGTGCTCGCCGACGACCTCGACGATGTCGTCGTACACCGGCGGAACGGTGTCGTCCGTGCCATGGCCGAGGAAGAGCAGGTCGCCCTCCTCGACGCCCTGTTCGGCGAGCGAGGCGGCGGCGTCGAGACGGGTCCCGTCCCCACGGCGCAGCACCCAGCCGCCATGTCCGAGCCCCCCGTCGGGGGCCGGGTCCGCGCCCGAGTGGCGCAGCAGCATCGGCAGCAGCCGCGCCAGCGCCACGGACGCCGGCACCGCCAGATCCGCGCGTCCGGCGGGAGAGGCCAGGCCGATGCGGACGAACTCCACCTGGGCGCCCTCCGGATCGGTCACCGCTGCCGGCTCGGGGCCGAGACCGATGGTCATCGCCGCTCGTCCCCCGTCGGTATGGCCGCCAACGGCGAGTCGGCGTGGGCCAGTTGCACCAGCACGGTGCCGAGGCGACGGTGCAGCAGCACACCGCGCCCCTTCGCCCGTCTGGCGGGCTTGACCCCCCAGATCGGCATCTCGTCGTTGGGCACGCTGAGCAGCACCACGGGGAAGTTCAGCTCCTTCATCCGGCCGAGCACCGGGTCGAGCACGGCCCGGGAGGCGCCGCCCGCCTGCCGGGTGAGGACGATGTTCAGGCCCATCGCCCGCGCGTGCGGCAGATAGTCGAGCAGCGCGGCCAGCGGGTTGCCGCGCGAGGTGGCGACCAGGTCGTAGTCGTCGACCAGCAGATAGATCTCGGGCCCCGTCCACCAGGAGCGGTCCCGCAGCTGCTCGGGCGTCACATCCGTGCCGGGCAGCCGCTTCCTGAGGCCGTCGGCCAGCCCGCCGACCACCTCCATCGACCGCTCCAGGGTGGTCGAGTAGCCCATCAGATGCGGCCCCTCGAACTCCCTGAGCGTCGTCATCCGGTGGTCGAGCACGATCAGCCTGGCCCGCTCCGGCGGATACGCGTCGACCACCTGGCGGGCCACCGCCCGCAGCAGCGACGTCTTGCCCGACTCGCTGTCCCCGATGACGATCAGGCCCGCCTCCTCGCCCGGCGTCAGCGCCACCGGGTCGAGACGGCCCCCCTCGACGCCGATCAGCACACCGGGGCCTCCCTCGGGGGCCCGTGGGGCGCTCCACACCGTCGGCAGCAGCCGCACCCCGGGCGGGCGCGGCCCGTGCCACGCCTCGTCGACGCGCCGCACCAGCTCGGTCACCGCCTCGGACAGCCCCTCGGCGGAGCGGACCCCGTCCACCCGGGGCACGGCGGCCAGGAAGTGCAGCTCGCCCTCGGTCACGCCGCGCCCCGGGCGGCCGGCCGGGATGGCGCGCTGCGCGTTGCGGTCCACCTCGGAGTCGAGCGCGTCGCCCAGCTTCAACTCCACCTTGGTACCGATCAGATCGCGCAGCCCCATCCGCATGTCGAGCCAGCGGTTGCCGGTGGCCACCAGATGGATGCCGTAGGTCAGCATCTGTCCGGCCACCGCCATCAGCACCTCCTCCAGCTCCGGATAGCTCTGCCGCAGCACCGCCCAGCCGTCCACCACCAGGAACACGTCGTCGAACACCTCGCCTTCGGCGGCCCCCGCCGGCGCCCGCCCTGACCGCAGGCCCGCCATGGACTCCACGCCCAGTTCGCGGAAGCGGCGTTCCCGGGTTTCGAGCAGCTCCAGCACCTCGGCGACGGTGCGGTTGACCACCTCGGCGTCCAACCGCCCCGTCACGCCGGCGACATGCGGCAGATCGGCGAGGGCGAAGAGCGTCCCGGAGAAGTCCAGGCAGTAGAACCGCACCTCGGCCGGGGTGTGGCTCAGCGCCAGCGAGGCGATCAACGCCCGCACCGCCGTCGACTTGCCGCTGCGCGGACCGCCGACGATCGCCACATGCCCGCCGGCGCCGGTCAGATCGAGCGCGAACGGGTCCCGCCGCTGGTGGAACGGCTTGTCCACGATCCCGATCACCGCCGTCAACGGCGCCCCGCCGGGCGCGGTGCCAAGGCCACGGCCCGCCCGCACCGCCAGGTCGCCGAGGAGCACGTCCAGCGGCTCGGGCTGGTCGAGCGGCGGCAGCCACACCTGGTGGGCCTGCGGCCCCTGCCCGACCAGGCCGCTCACCATCGCGCCGAGCACCGTGTCGCCCAGCTCCTCGTCGTCGGCGAACTCCCCCTCGGGCGGCGCCGGACGGGGCGGCTCCTCCGGCTGCTGCCCGACCGGCACCGGCACATAGGAGGCGGGGAAGGGACGCACGTCAGCCGCACCACCGAGCGGCCGGCCGCCCCCCTCCTCTCCCATCCGGTAGGGACCGGAGACATAGGCGGCGCGGAACCGCCTGAGCGTCGCGGTGTCGGTCCGCAGATAGCCATGCCCGGGCGCGCTGGGCAGATGGTGCGCGTCGGGCACGCCGATGGCGGTCCTGCTCTCGCTCTCCGAGAAGGTGCGCAGCCCGATCCGATACGACAGATGGGCCTCAAGTCCGCGCAGCCGACCCTCGTCCAGCCGCTGCGAGGCGAGCAGCAGATGCAGCCCCAACGACCGGCCCAGCCGGCCTATCCGCCCGAACAGATCGGCGAAGTCCGGCTTCTGGGCCAGGAGTTCGGAGAACTCGTCGACGACGAGGAACAGGCTGGGCAGCGGCGGCAGGCTCGAACCGCGCTGCCTGGCCCGCTCGTAGTCCCGCACCGACACCAGGTTCCCCGCGTCCCGCAGCACCTCCTGACGGCGGTCGATCTCGCCGCTCAGCGCCTCCGCCATCCGGTCGACCAGCGCCAGGTCGTCCTCCAGGTTGGTGATGACGGCGGCGACATGCGGCAGCTCGGACAGCCCGGCGAAGGTCGCGCCGCCCTTGAAGTCCACCAGCACCAGGTTGAGTTGATCGCTGGGATGGGTGGCGGCCATGCCCAGCACCAGGGTGCGCAGCAGCTCCGACTTGCCCGAGCCGGTCGCGCCCACCACCAGGCCGTGCGGGCCCATGCCGTTCTGCGCCGACTCCTTGATGTCCAGGCCCAGCACCCGGCCGTCAGCCGACACCCCGATGGGTGCCCGCAGCCGATCCCCCATCGGCCTCGGACGCCAGAGCGCGGCCAGGTCCAACCGCCCGGGATCGGCCACCCCGAGCAGCGCGGGCAGGGTGTTCACCACCGTGGTCCTGTCCTCGGCGTCCGCCGCGCTGGCGCCGACCTCCATCCGGAACCGCGCGATCCGCGTCGCCAGCGCCTCCGCCTCGACGACGCTCAGCGCGTCGACCCGGCCCAACTCGTCCCGGCTCTCCGCCGCCAGCACCGAGACCCGGCCCCCGGCCACCGCCAACCGCAACCCGTGCTGCTCGGTCAGCGGCCCCGCCACCGCGCCCCCGACGTCCAGCACCGTCACCGCCTGCAACCCGTTCGCGTCCACCAACGCCTCCGCCCCCGTCACCACCCCGCCGTCCACCACCACCAGCAGATGCGGCAGATCCGCGTCCGGCGCCGCGTCCCGGCTGAACCGCGTGCGGCGCGTCAACTCGGCGCCCAGCCACTCCTCCAACACCCCCAGCACCGGATGCGTCATCCGCACCGGGCCGACATGGTCGACCTCCTCGGGATGGTGCACGTGCGGCAGCCACTTCACCCACGACCACGCCGGCCCCTCCACATCGCCGGTACAGACCAGCACCCGCAGATCGTTGGGGGAGTGGAACGTCACGGCGTGCGCCACCACCGCCCGCGCCAACGCGCGCGCCGCCTCCACGCCCCCTTCGCCCTCGCCCTCCACCGACACGGAGGCGAACTTGCGCAGCGTCACCAGCACCGGCAGATCCGGCACCACGGCGTGCGCGTCCATGAACCGCCGCAGCGCCACGGCGCACAGCGGATCCAGATCCTCGACCGGCGGCGTCTCGTCCACCGTCAGCGGCGTCCCCAGATACCGAGGCCCCACCCCGACCCGCACCACCCCGAAGTCCGCGTCCCCGCTGCGCCGTTCCCAGAGCCGCCGGCTCTCCGGCACCCCCCAGAGCGCCCCGGGCTCCGGCGTGTTCCACGCCATCGCCGCCCGCTGCGCCCTCGCGGTCCGCCGCACCTCGACCCGGGTGACCTCCAGATACCGCAGATACTCCCGCCGCTCGTTCCGCGCCTGCGTCTTGGTCGTCGACCGCTGCCGCACCACCGAGCCGACGACCATGGCGAGACACGAGATCAGAAACATCGTCCCGACGATGTACCCGATGGGCCCCCGCCCCATGGTCAACATGTACAACACGGACCCGAGCCCACTGAGCGCGGGCAACGCGGTCATCCAGGCGTTCGCATCCTCCGGCTGCGGCAACCTGGGCGGCGCCCGCAGCACCATCTCTTTGACCGCCACATCCCGCTGCGCGGCACGGGGTGGACGACGGAACAGGGTGGTGGGGGAGGTCATTTGGCGGCCTCACGAACCGGTTGGTGTCTCATCATTGCGGTTTGGCTTGAGCTTTGAAAGCTTCTTCGTATTCTTTCAGGATTTCGTGTATTTTTTTATTGTTTTCCCTGATTGTTGTTATGTGGCCTTTTTGGTGTCCGGCTGTGGGTTCTTGCCCTTGAGAGAGTGAGGGTTGAGCTGTAAGGCCTCCCATTTTTGCGTAATCGGCATTGATGGCGGCGCCGGTGATGGCTACTAATCCGGGCAGGCTCCCGTGTTGCCCAACATTCCATAGAGCGCGCATCTTGATCTCGTCGGCCTTCTCTTCGGCGTTTCCGGTGACGATGTTCCCGATAATTCCCATAGTCTTATCGGTGGCCAATCCCAGGGCGGCGATCCTTGGGTCTCCGGACAGCATGGCGGTTGCGCCGGCTATTTCGGCGGCCTTGAGGACCGTCGTCCATCCCGTGGATCCATCCGGTGTCGAAATTTGTGAATAGGCGACCGCTCCGGCTATGGTGCCGATATTTTGGAAAGTTGACCATTTGGGATCGTCGGATTTGAATGCTTTGAGGGCGGTTCTGTGTTGCCATTCAGTGGTTTCGGTGAAAAATTTATTCTTCACCGAAACCTCAGTCTGATTCATCAAGTTGAAAAGTTCATGCCGGGCTTGAGGGGAGAACTCGAAAGACCACGGGTGGTCAGTTGCGTTGATTCTGGGATTGGTGCCTTTTTCGTGGTCTTGGCCAGCGACAGACAGCAGGTTCATATGGTGCACGGCGGTGTCCCCGATGGCCCTCTGGAGTGCGGCGAGGTCGATATCCGATCCCGGATTTCTTGTCCAAAACGTGCCGAGGATGTCGTCGTGGTGATTTGCTGCGTAGCTGAGTACCCGGTAGGCGGCTCTGACGTACTTCTCGGCCTCGGGGGCTGTCCTGGGCATGTCCTCAGGGATGTTGGTGCCCGACGTGACCAGTGCGCCGGCTCCGGTGCTGTCGTCCCAGCCTTGCGAGAGGAGACTGCGGAGGAATCCCTCCTCTTTGAGTAGTGCCGCAGCGGCTTCGGTGTTCAAGGCGGCAGCTTCGAGTAGGCCGCTGCTGCCGATGTTATTCTGAAGTGAACTTTGGGCACCAACTATTCTCTCGACCTCAATAGCGGTGCGCGCGAGTTTTATGGAAAATTCCTCGTCAGAGGGGATAGTGGCCTCACTCATGAGAAGTCCGAAGCCATTAAAGTCTCCGAGGTGCTGGCCAATGATTGCTCTTAACGTGGACTCAGGGATGTTGCCGTGGTAGCCCTCCATGAGATGACGGACGTCTCGGAAGAAGCGGATAGAGGCCGGAGCCTCATTCCACCTCAGCGGGCGGTCACCACCACGGGTGTCCACGATATTGTCATTCATTAGCATCATGATGCCGTTGGCGACGGTTGCCTTGACGGTTTTCAGAGGGTCCCCGACCCTGTGGGGATCCCCACCCAAGGGAATATTTAAGGCCCCCAAGGCGACGAGGGTTTTGGCGTCGATCGCGCTGTAGAACTGTCGGAGGTACGCGAGTTCCGAGGTGGTCAGTTTCCTCGGATCGTCGCTGGGACGGAATAGGTCTCCGTAGACGCCCTCCGCGATGGAGCGCAGCGCAGCCGTGTATTGCTTCAACAGTGCAAGATCTGGCTTCTCCTTCTTCATCGCCTTCTTGAGCGCGCCGGCGGCATAGCGCGCCATCTCCGGCGTGAGGACGAGTCGGAATGGGCCTTTGCTTAACTCATAGCCCAGGTCGGCCAGTTCGGCGGCCTCGTCCATCAGCTTGTGGCGGTAGTGCTCGATCGTGTCCTTGATCTTGGACTCGGAGTGCGCGGCGTGACCGGCTGCGCTCTCCAGGTGCTTTTCCCTGATCCCTTCGGCCACTTCCGGCGGCAGGGTCACTGCCGGACCGCCGTGGAGACTGCCGCCGGTCCTGACCGCCATGACTTGTCTGCCGTCGGGACCGGTGACGAAGACGGGCCCGACGCCATGGTGGCCGGCGACCGCCGTGTTGAGCGCGCGCCCCCAACTGGCCCACTCGCGCTCCGCAGCCCGCTTGTGGGCCTCCAGCTTGTCGTTCGTCCAGTACACCCACCCGTGCGCGTACTTCTCCGCGTCGATGGCGTGGTTCATGGCCCGGATGATGTGCTTGACCACGGCGTCCATGTGGTTGCCGCCGCGTTGCAGCGCCCGGTGGGTCTCCTGGAACCGGCCGTCGGGCTTCACCAGTGGTGCCCCGTTCAGGCTGCCGGCGTCCCGCGAGATCGTGGTGGCCCGCCCGGCGAGGGCGTCGACGTTTCTGGCCTCCGCCGACGCCCGCGCGTAGGCGGCTGCGGTGTCCGACATGGACTCGGTGTTCAGCTCCTTGGAGAACGTCTGCTGGGTGGTCCAGGGCTTCGCGCCCTTGGCCTCCACGTCGCGATAGCCGAACAGCCGCAGCGCGCTCATATCCCCCGGTCTCCCTCTCTGTGCCCTACACGCCGTCGGCGATGGTGCGGTCGGTGGGGGTGGTGGCCTGGGTGAGGGCGCGGGTGGCCTCGGTGTCCATGGTTTCGCCGGTGGTCGCGACGGAACGGTCGGCGGCGGCCATGTTGGTGCGGCCCTCGGCCGCCCGCGCGACGCTGCGGGACTGGACGTCGCGGGTGCTGGTCAGCGCCTTGGGGAACGCGTCGGCGCCCGCGTAGCCGGCCGGGTCGATGGGGACGCGGCCCAGGTAGCGGCTCACGCCGTCCGCCGCGTCGGCGGTGTCCGTGTTGGCGCGGGCGCCCTCGCGGAAGCCCTCGGGCAGGTAGTACAGACCTTCGTTGGACATGGCGTCACTCCTTCTCTGCCTACTCGCCCAGCACGCCCCGGGTCGCGTTCCGGGGCGGTGCCCAGACGGCGGGGTCCTCGGTCAGGTCGGTGGGCCGCTGCTCGCGGGGCTTCCGCTCGTCGCGCCCCTGGCCCCGGGCGGCGGCGCCGGGGGACGGCCCCGGCGTCCTGCCGCCCCCCGGGCGCCCGGCGCCCGCGCCGGCGGCCGGCCCCGGCGCCCGCCCGCCGCCAGGACCCCGCGCGCCGCCGTTCGCCGCCCCCGGCGGTGGGGTGAAGGGACGGCCGCCCGGCTGTGCCGCCTCGTGCAGGCCGAACCGGGCGGCGACCCGCGCCTTCATACCCATGTTGCGCAGGGCCTGTTGGGGCCCGGTGTGCGCGACGCCGGGCGGCACCGTGCCGCCGTAGAGGCCGGCGATGGTCGCCGCGCCGACGAGGCCGCCGGCCGAGGCGACCGCGCCGGGCCCCGCGCCGAGCCCCGAGAGTCGGGTGGCGTACTCGGTCACCTCGCCGAACGGCTCGCCGGTGACCGGGTCGATCCAGCGGCCCGCCACCGGGTCGAACTCCCGGCCCGTCGCCGGGTCCACCAGGAAGCCGGTGTTGGGACTGCGCACCCAGCCGGCGAAGTCACCGCTCTCCGGGCCGAGTACATGCGTGGACGGGTACCGGCCCGCGCCGACGACCGCGCCGTTGGGCGCCTCGTGCATCCGCCCCGTGCGCGCCCCGGCCACCCCGCCGCCGACGACGCCGGCCACCCCGCCGGCTCCGCCCAGCGCGCCGAGACCGGCGGAGTCGATCACCGCACCGGCTCCATCACCCGGCGCCGGCGGCGCGGTGCCGCCGACCACCCGGCCGAACTCGGCGGCCAGCGCCGCCAGTTCACGTTGCGCCGCGTCCACGATGGGCTGCTTCTCGCCCTCCGCCTGAATGTTGGCCGTCCGGGCCGCCATCCCGTCCGGCACCTGGACGTTGCGCTGCTCCTGCCACCGCCGCACCTCCTCCAGCTGCACCCGCAGCGTCTCGGCCCGCTCGACGGCCTGGGCGGAGCGCTCCGACGCCCGTTGCAGCTGGTTCGCGATACTTCGAGCCATCGAGGCGGCACCATCGGCCCAACCACTCGTCGCCTGGAGGCGGTCGGCGAGCTGCGTCAGTCCCACCCCCGGCTCTCCGGCCGCGGTGCGCGCGGTGCCGGAGAGCGCACTGCTCTCCGCCGCAGCCGCGTTGGCGAGCGCGACCCAGGCGCCGGCCGCCGCCGAGATGTTCAGGTGCTGGCTGCTTCTGATCTTGTCGAACGCGTCCCAGAACGCGTCGTCGGCCGCCGTCACCGGAACGCCACCACGGGGGGAGGCGTGGGCGGGCGCGTCAGGTCGATCGCCAGCAGTGCGCCGACGCTCGCCGCCTGTTCCCTGGACAGGGTGCGCCTGGCCTCCGCGTCCGCGCCTTCCCCGATGCCGGCCGCCGTCGCGGCGCTGCGCCTGATGTCGTCCACGGTGTGCCCCGCCCGCTCCAGCTCCTGGAGCAGGCTGGCAGCGGCCGACCGCAGCGCGGCGGAGGCCTGCTCCGCGTTCGGCACGATGCCGAACATGGCGGGGGTCGACGCGATGTCCGCGAAGTTGGCCCTCATCCGGGCGAGCCGGTCGCGGTCGCCCGCCCCCTCCTCGGCGTTCCGCAGGCCGCCGATGTTCATCGTCACCACGATGGTCGCTCTCCCCCTGTGAGATCCCCGGTGCGTGCTGTCTCAGCGTCCGCCGGCGGCGGCGCGGACCATGGCGGCGCCGCCCTCGTTGCCGATGTTCTGCACGTTGCGCATCGCGGTGTTCTGCGCGGTGACGCCCTGGTCGTAGCCGGCCGCCTCGCGGCGGAAGATCTGGTCGCGCTCGGTGAGCACGTTGCCGATCTGGGCGTCGACCTGGCCGTTGTGCACCAGCGCCGTCAGCTGCTTGTGCACGTCGTTCCAGATCGTGATGTATTGCTCCTGCTGCCCCCTGGTGCCGGTCTGGATCGCGTCGAGGCCCTCGTTCCTGAAATGGATCACACCGTTGAGCGACATGGTCGATCTCCCCCTGTCAGAAGTGTTGTTGAAGCGCTCAGATCTGTGCGGCGATGGACGGGTCCCCGGAGACGTTCGGGGCGACGACGCCCTGGAGCGCGGCACGGGCGGTGTCGTCCGTCTCGCGGCCGGTCATCGCGGTCAGGCCCAGGTCCTGGGAGAGGCCGTTGAGCGCGTTGGCCAGCGCCTGGCCGGCCCGGCCGAGGTCCTCGTAGGTCTGCACGCCGACGGCGGTGCCGCTGCCCTGGTAGGCGGTGCCGAGGTTGGCGCCATGCCTGCCGATGCCGGTGGCGACCTGGGCCATCTCCTCGTTGGCCTGCGCGATGATCCCCTTGACGTGTTCGACCTCTTCCGGAGAAAGCTTGATCTCTTCCATCAGCGGTGTGCTTTCTGATCAGTTGCTGCTCAAGTGATGTCATGGCACGCATGACCCGCCATCGGCGAGTGTGACAGCCGAGGGGGCGTCGATTGTTAGCGCTGGGCGCCATCCGCTACGCACTCAGTGCCACGGCGGGGGGCGGTCCGCCCGGTGGAACCGGGCGGAAACGGGGTACGTCTCCCCTCCCGGACCGCCTGCGTGAATGAGCGAAGGTGACGAGATGATCGCGAGCAGTTTTACGCTTGGGCACTTATCGAGAGCGGAACGGTTCCATCGCGTGCGCGACATGACCATGCTTCCGCTGCGGGCGCCGAGGGGGAGAGCGTGATCGAGTCGGCTTCCCCCGACCTGGAGTTGACCGGCGCCGAGCGGTACGACCGTTGGCGACAGGCGGCGTTCGAGAGCCACAATCCGTGCGAGATGCATCTCGACCGGCCGGCCGACTTCGACGCCAGCCTCCGGGTGCTCGACCTGGGTGCGGTGCGGGGGACGTCCTTCCAGTGCCCACCGCTGTTCTCGGCCAGGACACCTCGGCTGATCCGGCTGTCCGACCCCGAGGTGGTCTATCTGGCGACGCCCCGGCGGGGCCGGGTCGAGGTCGGCCGCGGGGACAGCCGGTTCGTCGTGGAGCCGGGCGATCTGCTGCTGATGAGCAGCTCCTACCCGTTCCAGACCGGGCTGCGGAACGAGAGCGGGGCCTTCGCCCTCAACGATCTGCTCGTCCCGCGGGCGTTGCTCCCCGAAACCCTGCGCCCGGGGAGCCACTCGGTCTCCCTGCACTTCCCCAGCCCCACGGGACTGGCCGCGCTGCTCGTCCAGCTCCTGACCCATCTGGTGGACGACTACGCGATCTACCGTCCGGCGCACACCCACATGCTCGGCACCGCCGCCGTCGATCTGGTGGCGGCCGTGCTCACCCACCACCTCGACCGGCCGCTGCCGCCGGAGGAGCGGCAGCGGGTCCTGACCCTGCGCGTCCACGACTTCGTCCAGCGGCATCTGCACGAGGACGATCTGACGCCGGCGACCATCGCCGCGGCCCACCATGTCTCGCCGCGCTCGTTGCACCGGCTGTTCCAGCAGAACGGGACCACCGTGGGCGCGTTCATCCGGGAGCAACGTCTGCAACGGGCCCGCCGGGCGCTGGCCGACCCGCTGTCGGCTCATCTGACGATCGCCGCGATCGCGCGGCACCACGGGTTCGCCCGGCCCGCCGACTTCACCCGCGCCTTCCGGTCCGCCTACGGCCTTCCGCCCCGGGACTACCGGGAGCGGGCGCTGCGGTCCTGAGGCGGCGCCTCACGGCGGACGCGCCCGCCCCCGGAGCGGCCTTCCGCTCCGGGGGCGGGCGTCGAGCCGCCGTCGGCGCTACCGCTGCTTCGCGATCGTGACGTCGGTGGACTCCTCGTCCCGATCGCCGACCGGCCCCTCGGGGCCCTCGCCGGAAGGGCCCTCGCCGGAAGGGCGCTCGCCGGACGGGCCCTCGTCGGACGGGTCCACCGTCGGCGGCACCTCGTCCTTCATCCACTCGTCCACGTCCACCGTGCCCGGGTTGTCGAGCACATAGGCGAGCCGTTCGCGGTCCAGATCGCCCGTCCAGCGGGCGATGACCAGCGTGCCCAGGCCGTTGCCGGTCAGGTTGGTCAGCGCGCGGCCCTCGCTCATGAAGCGGTCGATGCCGACGATCAGCGCGATGCCGGCCACCGGGATCACCGAGTCGAACGCGGTCAGCGAGGCGGCCAGGGTGACCAGGCCGGCCCCCGAGACACCGGCGGCCCCGTTGGACGAGATCAGCATGAACGCCAACAGGCCGATCTGCGTCGTGATCGGCACATCGATGCCGAACGCCTGGGCGATGAAGAGCGCGCCCATCGACATGTAGATCGCGGTGCCGTCCAGGTTGAAGGAGTACCCGGTGGGAATCGTCATGCCGACGACGTGCTTGGGCGTACCCGCCGCCTCCATCTTGCCCATCATCCGGGGCAGCACCGTCTCGGAGGAGGAGGTGCCGAGCACGATCAGCAGCTCGTCCTTGATGTAGCGGATGTACTTCAGCAGGCTGAAGCCGGCCGCGTAACAGATCGGGCCGAGCACCAGGAAGATGAAGAGCAGACAGGTCAGCCAGAAGGACAGCATGAACGAGGCCAACGAGCCCAGGATCGCGCTGCCGTGCTCCCCGATGGTGAAGGCCATGCCGCCCATCGCGCCCAGCGGCGCCACCCACATCACCAGCTTGATCACGCTGAACATGATCTTGGCGAAGGTGTCGAGCGAGCGCACCACGGGCTCGGCCCGGCTGCCCAACATGGTCACCGCGACCGCCACCAGGATCGCCAGCAGCAGCACCTGGAGCAGCTTGCCGTCCACAAAGGCGCTGGCGAAGGACGTCGGCACCAGATCGAGCACGAAGCCGGTGACCCCGCCCTGGTCCACCTCGCCAGCCGAGGCGATGGCGTCGTCGGCGGCCGAGGTGTCGAAGCTGTCGATGTCGTAGTTGAGGCCGCTGCCCGGCATGACGACGTTCACCACCACCAGGCCGATGGCCAGCGCGAACACGGTGGTGATGTTGAAGTACAGGACCGTCCTGAGGGCCAGCCCACCGGCGCGGGCCAGATCGCCGAGACCGGCGATGCCCACCACCACGGTGGCGAAGATGGTCGGGGCGATCACGACCTTCACCAGCTTGACGAAGAGGTCGGCCAGCCACTTCATGTCGGCTCCGACGCCGGGCGCCACCAGGCCGATCACGATGCCGATGCTGATGCCGAGCAACACCCAGAAATACAGGTGGTGGTACAGCTTTTTCTTCTTCGCCGTTGGCGCCTGCTGCGCCGGCTCATTCGTCATGGGCGTCCCCATCCCTGTGACTGTTATGGTCGAGATCACAGCAAGGTGAGGCTTAACGGCGTGTAACAGCAACGGCGCCGGTTAAAATTTAAGGTTGATCTGACATTGCCTGGCAGGGGCCCCAGCAGACGGACGGTGCTTTCCGCTGCCCTCGGTCTCGGCCTCGTCACCGCCTGCGACCGCGCCCCGGACGTCGACGTCTCCCAACTCACCCTGGCCACAGGCCCCGAGGGCGCGACGTACCGCGAGTCGGGCGCCGCGCTCGCCGAGCTGTGGAACGACGCGCTCGACGGCCCCGTGGTGCGGACGCTGCCCACCGAGGCATCCGTCGACAACATCCGGCTGCTGCTCGGCGAAGAGGTCGATCTGGCCTATGCCAACGTCGATGTGCTGCGCCCACACGGCGCCGACGTGGTCGCGCTGCTGCGCATCTTCGACTCCGTGGTCCATCTGGTGACGCTGCGGGACAACGGGGTGCGCGCGCTCTCCGACCTGCCGGGCCGTCGGGTCGCCGTGGGGCTGCCAGGGTCCGGCACCCGCTACACCGCCGAGCGCCTGTTCCAGGCGGCCGGGGTGGATGTCGAAACCCGTGACTACGGACAACAGAGCGCCGCCCAGGCGTTGTTGGACGACGAGGTCGACGCCGTGATGTCGCTCACCGCGATGCCGACCCCGGCGATCTCCTGGCTGCTGGCGAACGGCCCGGCGATCCGCTTCGTCGACCTGGGCACCGAGGCCAACACCCTCCAGCGAGCGCACCCGGGCGAGTACCTCTCGGTGACCATCTCCAACACCGTCTACCCCGGCGTGGAGACCACCGACACCGTGGCCGTCCCCACCCTGCTCGCGGTACGCCGGGGCTTCCCCGACGACCTCGCCCGGTTCCTCACCGGGACGACGATCGAGCAGGCCGACAGCCTGGCCCGCACCCGGCCCGAGGCCCTCCAGATCGACTCCCGCACGGCCGCCGCCACCGCGCCCGTCGCGCTCCACCCCGGCTCGGCCGACTGGTTCCGCGACGCCAAGCCGTAGCGCCGGTCGGCGGAGCCGCCCGCTCCAGGCCGGACCCTCGGTGTCGAACTCCCCGGGGGAGTCAGCGGACCACCGGGAGCCGGACCAGGACCCGCAGCCCGTGCGGCTCGGCCGCCGCCAGACGCACCTCGCCGCCGACGTCCTCGACGACATCGTGGACGATAGCCAGGCCAAGGCCGGTGCCCGGCGCGTTCTGGTGGCGCTGGGCGCGCCAGAACCGGCCCCTGGCGGCGTCCCGTTCCTCGTCCGTCAGCCCCACCCCGTCGTCCGCGACCCAGACCGTGCCGTGCGCGCGGTCCGCGTCCACCGACCAGCCCACCCGCACCGTGGTGCCGTCCGAGAGCCGGGCGGCGTTGTCCACCAGCTCGTCCAGCACGGCGACCAGACCGCCGGGCGGCTGGCGCAGCACCAGGTCCCGGTCGGGCTCGGCCACCTCAAGCGCCAGCCCGTGGTCCTCGGTGGCGCGCGTCCAGTGCGGACGGCCGGCGTCGAAGACCTGCGGCAGCGTCCACGCCTCCCGGTCGCGCACCCGCTCGGCGCCGGCGACCGCGGTGGCGGCCAACATCGCCTCGAACATCTCGCCCATCTCCACGGCCTCGGAGACCGCCTCCTCGCCGGCCTCCCGCGCCGCCGGCTCCCGCAGCCAGGGACGCAGGTTCTCCACCGAGAGCCGCAGGCTGGCCAGCGGGTTCCGCATCTGGTGGGCGGCGTCGGCGACAAAGGCCCGCTGCCGCTCCAGGGAGCGCTGCACCGTGTCCACCATGGCGTTGAACGACGAGGCCAGCCCGCGCAGCTCGGACGGGCCGTGCTCCACCTCGGCCCGCGCGTTCAGATCGCCGCCCCGCACGTCCGCCGCGATCCGCTCCAGGTCCCGCACCGGACGCAGGATCCATCTGGTGAGCGGCCACAGCCCGCCCACCAGGGCCGTCACCGGCAGCAGCAACAGCGCCGCGCCCACCCCCCACTGCCGCAGGGTGGCCCCGCGCAGCGCGTCGGTCGATGCCTCCAGCACCACCACGGCCGTCACCTGCGAGTCCCGGCCCACCGGCTCCACCACCCACAGCGGCCCCTCGGACCACGGCCACACCACCGGGTTGTCCATCGCGCGGCTGCCGGCGAACGCCAGCTGGATGTCGCGGCCGACGCCGGTCCCGTCGGGCACCGGCACGCCGGGGTCGTGCACCAGGCTGCCGTCCAGGCCGAGCACCCAGACCGGGGAGTCGAACAGCGCCTGGTAGGCGTCGAGTTCGGTCTTGAGCCGGGCCAGGTCACCCGATCTGATGGCGGCCTCGGTCAGGCTGGCGAACCGCACCGCGTCCCCGCTGCGGTCGATCTGCACCTCCTGCGTCAACCGCTCGCTCACCACCACGGCATAGGAGATGCCCACACCGACGATCAGCAGGGCGAGCACCGGCAGCAGGGCGACGACGATCCGTCGGCGCATCGGACGGCTACCCGCCCGATCGTCCGGCCGGCTCCAGCCGGTAGCCGATGCCCCGCACGGTGGCGATGCGGGCGGCCGGGCCGAGCTTGGCGCGCAGCGAGGCCATATGGGTGTCCAGGGAGCGGCTGCTGCCCTCCTGGGTGGAGCGCCAGACCTGGTCCAGTATGTGGTCCCGCTCGACCACCACGCCGACGTTGCGGGCCAGGACGAGGAAGAGGTCGAACTCCTTCCGGGTCAGCTGGAGCGGGCTGCCCCGGTGGGACACCTGGTGCTGGTCCCGGTCGATCACCAGCTCGCCGTGCGCGATGGTGCCCTGGGCGGCTGGCACGCCGCGCACCACCCGCAGCCGCCGGCTGACCGCCTCGATCCGGGCGAGCAGCTCGGCCACCCCGAAGGGCTTGACCAGGTAGTCGTCCGCGCCCGCCCGCAGCCCGCGCACCCGGTGCGTCTCCTCGCTGCGCGCGGTCACCGCGATGATGCCGGTCGACGCGTAGTCCCGCAGCGCCCTGATCACCTCGACGCCGTCCCCGTCGTCCAGGCCCAGGTCGACCAGCGCGATATCGAACTCCGAATGGCCGATCGCGTCCACCGCGCCCCGCACCGTGCCGACCCGCTCCACCTCGAACCGCTCGGCCCGCAGGGTCCGGCGCAGCGCGCGCGCCACTTTGTCGTCGTTCTCCACAATGAGGGCGCGCATGTCGCAAGCCTAGAGGAATGCGTCCGATGTGCACCGGTCGCGGGTCCGGCGGGCGCCGTCCGGGTGTCGGGAAGCGGGCCGGGCCGTTCGACGAACCGGGCCCCGCACGCGCGAAGTACGCCTAGAAAGCCGCATATCGGGAACGCTCGCTCTCAGGGAGGTGGCAACCACCGACACGAACCGAGGGGTGCGTATATGTATGGCACACAGATCATGGACAGGTCGCACGGGGTCGCGACCCCCGTCGCCAGCGTGGCCGGGACCTCGATGGCCGAGGTGCGCGACGCGCGCGACCTCACCCGCGCCTTCTGCGCGCGGCTGACCCCGACCCCGCCCCGTGACGCCGTGGACGCGGCGCTGCTGGTCGTCTCCGAGTTGGTCACCAACGCGCTGCGGCACGGCGGCGGACGCTATCTGCTCGAACTGTCGGCGACCGGGGCGACGGTGCGGGTCGCGGTCAGCGACGGCGAGCCCCGCCCGCCGAAGGCCCGAGGGCCCGACGTGCTGCGCGGCGGGGGCTTCGGCTGGCCGCTGGTGCGTTCCCTCTCCGTCGAGGTGGGCGTCCGCTGCCACGCGAAGGGGAAGACCGTCAGCGCCGTGCTGCCGCGCGGCTGACGCGAACGCCCGCCCCGCCCTGGCCAGGGCGGGGCGGGCGCGCTTCTCGCGGTGTCAGGCGTCGGCGCTCAGCCGGGGATGCCGAGGCTCCCGCTCGCGGTGCGGCAGGTGAAACCCAGCTTGTTCAGCGCCCGCGTCACCTCACGGGCCGAGAAGTCACGGCGGTCCTGCTTGGTGATCACCTGGCCGACCTGCATGACCGGGTACTCGCGGCGGCCGATGGTCACCGACTCCCCGGTGACGGGCTCGGGCTTGACGCCCTTCATCAGGTGCTCGACCTCACTCTTGACCAGGTCGAAGGGAAAGCGGGCGATGATGCAACGCATGTGGCCTCAACTGGGGTGATGGGGACGCCGGTCGGTCGTCCCGGGGGAGTGGGGAGAGGTGGTGACGGTGAGGGCTTCAGGATTCCGTTCCCGGGGCGCGGCGCGTGCCGCCGCCTCCCTGGCGGGGAGCCGCGCCGGAGCGCCGCCCGACGGGACGGCGCCCGCGCCGCTGCCCGCCGCCGGGGGCGGCACCCCTGGCGGCGGACTTGGCTGTCTTCGCTGCGGGCTTGGCCGCTGGTTTGCTGGCGGGGGCCTCCAGGATGACCGGCACCCCCGAGGGGGCCTGGGCGCCGGTGACCCGGCGCAACTCGTCGCTGCCCGAACGGACATGGGAGACCTGCGGGGTGATACCCGCGTGGTCCATCAGCCGGTGGATCTCCCGCCGCTGCTCGGGCAGCACCAGCGTCACCACCCGCCCTGAGGCGCCGGCGCGCGCGGTCCGGCCGCCCCGGTGCAGGTAGTCCTTGTGGTCTCCCGGCGGGTCCACGTTGACGACCAGGTCCAGATCGTCCACATGCAGACCGCGCGCCGCCACGTTGGTGGCCAGCAGCACGGTGACATGTCCGCTCCGGAACCAGTCCAGGGTGCGGGTGCGCTGCGCCTGCGACTTGCTGCCGTGCAGGGCGGCGGCGCGCACGCCGTTGAGCGCCAGATGCTTGGCGAGCCGGTCGACCGCGCGCCTGGTGTCCAGGAACATGATCACCCGCCCGTCCCTGGCCGCGATCTCGGTGGCCGTCGCCCGCTTGTCGGTGTCGGGGACGTACAGCAGATGGTGCTCCATCGTGCTCACCGCGCCGGCCGACGGGTCGACCGAGTGGACCACGGGGTCCCGCAGGAACCGACGGACCAGCCGGTCCACGTTGCGGTCCAGGGTCGCCGAGAACAGCATCCGCTGGCCCTCGGGGCCCACCTGCGTCAACAGCGCGGTGACCTGCGGCAGAAAGCCCATGTCGGTCATCTGGTCGGCCTCGTCCAGCACCGTGATGGCGACCCGCTCCAGGGCGCAGTCGCCCCGGGTGACCAGGTCGTTGAGCCGGCCGGGGGTGGCCACCACGATCTCGGCGCCGTCGCGCAGCGCGTTGCTCTGCCGCCGGATGGAGACGCCGCCGATGACGGTCGTCATGCGCAGCCGCAGGGCCCTCGCGTACGGCGTCAGCGCCTCGGTGACCTGCTGGGCCAGCTCGCGGGTGGGGACCAGGACGAGCGCCAACGGCTGGCGCGGCTCGGCCCGCTGCCCGGCGGTACGCGCCAGCAGGGCCAGGCCGAAGGCGAGGGTCTTGCCCGAGCCGGTGCGTCCACGACCCAGCACGTCGCGGCCGGCCAGCGCGTTGGGCAGCGTCGCGGCCTGGATGGGGAACGGTATCGCCACCCCCTCGACGGCGAGGGCGGCGAGCAGCGGGGCGGGCAGCTCCAGCTCGTCGAAGGCCTCGACGGGGGGCAGCGGGGGAGAGACGGTGTTGGGGAGCGCGAACTCACCGGGCGGAGCTGCGGGGCGACGGCCCTTGCCGCCGGAGCCGCCACGCGGGGCCTTGCCGCCGCGCTGGGCCGGGGAGCCTAGGCCGTCCCGGCGCTTTCCGGCCCCTGACCCCGTGCGGGGACGGTGGCCGGCCTGGGCTGAGCGGTTCATGAGGAACCTTCCTCGATGCGGTGCGTATCGAGGAATTCCTGGTGACCCATGTCACCCGAAGAATCGCAAGAACGGACCGGCGGAGAGACGGGGGCGGGGCGGGGAGGCACGGAGCGGCCCCGCAGCCGCCTGAGAATTCACTGAACAGGAATTCGAGGGAAGCCCGGTCTGCTGCAACGGCGTACGAGGCGCCGAACGGCCGGGGGAAGCACGGGTGAAACGTGCGCAACGTAGGGGAAAACCCGGAGCTGGGGCCCCCGCCTCGAAAGGTGTGGGGCCCCAGCCGGTGTCGTACGGGAGGGCTGCTCAGGCAGGAACGATGTTCTCCGCCTGCGGGCCCTTCTGGCCCTGGGTGACGTCGAAGGTCACCTTCTGGCCCTCGTGGAGCTCGCGGAAGCCCTGGGTGGCGATGTTCGAGTAGTGGGCGAAGACGTCAGCGCCGCCACCCTCCTGCTCGATGAAGCCGAAGCCCTTTTCCGCGTTGAACCACTTGACGGTGCCAGTAGCCATGTCTTGCTCTCCTTCTCGGGGCAGTTACAGAACCCACACCGTGTGGGCTCCGTGTCGCCGCGATGATTGCCCCGCCCGGTAAACAACCCGGGAAATACAAAGTAATTCTCGCCGTTCTGATGAATCAGTGAGACTACTCGAAGTCTTGGGAACCACAACTGCAACTGAGATCGACGGTAGCACGGGGGCGCCGAACCGGCATCATGGCCCGTTTCCGGGTCGGTGCGATCGCCGCGTCGCCGCCGCGTCATTGCCTCATCGGCCGGATGGGATTCGCCCGGTCGCCCGGGGCGTCGGGATTCCCGAAAATGGACTAATCCCGGAACAGGTGCTATGGCCCCCACGATGCGCCAGGTCAGGGCGGTGGGCGGCGCCGCCGTCGGCCGCCCCAACGGGGGCCGACCGGCGCACGCGCCCCGGCGCGCTCCCGCGCACCGTCCGCACTGGTGCGCGGGAGCGCCGACGGCCCCGACATCCGGGCCCCCTCGTCGGCGGCCCCGACGCGCGGGACGCGCGGGAGACGCGGGACAGGGGGGCCGGGGCGCCGGGGCCGCCGGGGTGTGACCGGAGGGGCCGCGGCGCGTTAGCCCCTATGGGTGGATGCCATGATGGTGGTACAGATGGTGTGCAAGAGGCGCCTGTGGCAGTTGTGACAGTGCCAGCGTGGAGTTTCCGGTCGGCACGTGGGGGCGGGCGTGTTCGTCAACCCCGTAGCGGGAAAGCTGATCGTGGGACCGGGATACCCACGTGTCCATGTGGGGCGTTAGGGTTACCCTGCCCGGACCGGGTGCCGCTGTACGGGTGGGAGAGTCATGGAGCAGATAACAGCGCACGGCAGGCCGCCACGAGTGCCTGCGATCAACTGCGGGAGCGCCGCCAACAGCGCGCGTCTCGACCGGCACTTGAGCGTGCTCTCCGGTCCCGCGGTGCCGGCGGTGGAGGCCGAGGAGGCCACCACCCTGATGCGTGAGCTGACCAGGCGGGATCACAAGAGCCCGACCAGGACGAACCGCACGGCTCGGGTCCTGCTCTTCGCACCGCTGCGGCGCTTGCGCCGCACGCTGTTCGGCGGGCGCGGCTGATCGTTGTTGCCGCCGGGCGCCGCCCGGCGGCAACACCCACCCTCTCCCATCTGTGACGGCGCTCCCGGTCCCAGCGCTCCCGTCCACCACCGCCTGACTCTCGCGCCGACGCGTTCCCACCCGTACGCGTCGGCGGCGCCATCTCCGCCTCCCCGGTGCGGAGTTCGGCTTCTCCCGCCGCTCCCCGGCGCTCAGCGCCCCGTCGTCCCGCCGCCCCCGTCGTCCGCCCCGGCGCCCCCCATCGCCTCGTCGGGTGTGGCCCGCACCGTGACGGCGAAGGAGAACCGGTCCCCCCGGTAGTGCATCAGCGCCACGTCGACGACCCGCTCGCCCTCGTCGTACTCCACCCCCGTGATGTGCAGGATCGGGCTGAGCAACGGCACGTCGAGCAGGCGGGCCGTGGTGGGGTCGGCGAGTCGGGCCTGGGCCGTGTTGTCGATCCGCCGCACCCGCACCCCGGCGATGTCCCGCAACACCCGGGTCATGGGCCAGTGTTCGAGGGCGCTCGGGTCGATCCGGTCGGCGACCTCGGGATGGATCAGGTTCTCCACCCAGTTGACCGGCTCCCCGTCCGGGCGGTCGCGGCGCAGCCGCCGGAAGCGCACCACCTCGGCGACGCCGGGGAAGTGCTCGGCGACCTCGGCCGGCACCGGGACGGCCGTCGGGGCGTCGTCAAGGAGCGTGCTGTGTTCGCCCGACTGCTGGGCCACGATGCTGTCGAGGGAGCCGAACAGCCGGACGGGCGCGCCGCGTTGGGCCGGTGGCTCGATAAAGGTGCCGCGGCGCCGATGCCGGCTGATCAGCCCCTCGTCCTCCAGCTCCTTGAGCGCCTGGCGCATGGTCAGCACGCTCACGCCGTAGTGCTCGGCCAGCTGCTCCTCCGTGGGCAGCCGCGACGGCGACCCCTGGGGCCGGCCGAGTATCGAGGTGCGTAACGACTGGGAAACCTGGTACCACAGCGGGAGCTTGCGGTTGAGCTCCAGGGAGTCGGGGGCGAAGACGGTCACGAGGTTGGCTCCGAGTCAGGTCGACCGGCGGGTTGTCACGAGGGGGCGCTGCCGCCGCTCTCGGGGAAGTTCCGCCCAAGACCCTGCCACACATCGTCGTACCCGCGCTGTCGATGGGGCGCGTCCACCGCCGCCGCGGTGAGGGCCACCGGCCAACGGGTCTCGAACATGAACGCGAGCCCCTGGTCGACCCGTTCCGGACGCAGCTCCGCCGTGCTCGCCCGGTCGAACGTGCTCCGATCCGGACCGTGGGCGGACATCATGTTGTGCAAGGAACCACCGCCGGGGCGGAATCCCTCCGCCTTGGCGTCGTAGGCGCCCTCGATCAACCCCATGTACTCGGTCATCACGTTGCGGTGGAAGTACGGCGGCCGGAAGGTGTCCTCGCCCACCAGCCAGCGGGGTGCGAAGACCACGAAGTCCGCGTTGGCCTGCCCCGGGATCTCGGACGGCGAGGTGAGCACGGTGAAGATCGACGGATCGGGATGGTCGTAGCTGAGGGAGCCGAGCACGTTGAACCGGCGCAGGTCGTAGAGGTACGGCAGATGGTTGCCGTGCCAGGCGACCACGTCCAGCGGGGTGTGGTCACGTTCGGCCGCCCAGAGCCGGCCGCAGAACTTGTCGATCACCTCGACAGGACCCGTCGGCTCGTCGAACGCGGCGGTCGGCGCCAGGAAGTCCCTGGCGTTGGCCAGTCCGTTGGCCCCGATCGGGCCCAACTCCGGCAGCGTGAACGGCTGGCCGTAGTTCTCGCAGACATAGCCCCTGGCCCGCCCGTCCGGCAGCTCCACGCGGAAGCGCACCCCACGAGGGATCAGCGCCACCTGGCCGGGCGCCGCCACCAGCACACCGAACTCGGTGCGCAGCCGCAGTGCCCCGCGCTCGGGCACCAGCAGCAGCTCGCCGTCCGCGTCGCCGAACACCCGGTCGGTCATCGAGGTGTTGGCGGCGTAGAGGTGAATCGCCAGACCGGTGCGGCGCCGGGCGTCGCCGTTGCCGCCCAGGGTCCAGAGCCCGGCGACGAAGTCCGTGCCGGCCGGCGGCTCGGGCAGCGGGTCCCACCGCATGCGGTTGGGGTCGGGCTCGACCTCGTCGAAGGGGGCGCCGCGCAGCGCACCGTGGTCGATCCGCCGCAGCGGCGGATGGGCGGCCGAGGGGCGCATGCGATAGAGCCACGAGCGCCGGTTGTGCGCCCTCGGCTCGGTGAAGGCGGTGCCGCTGAGCTGTTCCGCGTAGAGCCCCAGGGGCGCGCGCTGGGGTGAGTTGCGCCCCACGGGCAGCGCGCCCGGGACCGCCTCGCTGCTGTGTTCGTTGCCGAAGCCCGACAGATACCGCGGCTCGCTGCCCACCGGCCCCGCGCTGGTGACCACCGACCCGGCCGCCTCGTCGCCGTTCATCCCACACTCCCGCCGCCGCTGATTCCTGTGATGATGCTGAGGAATTGACGGTAGAACCGTAGGAAGAGCGTGGGGGCAAGTCAACGACCCGGCGGCGTCCGGCCCAACAACTCGGCCGTCTGCTTGCGGTTGCGATAGGGGTGCAACGCCTGGCGCATGTCCCGCAACGCCTGCTCCGCGTCGCCCGAACGCAGTCTCTCCCGGCCGTCGAGGAAGTTTCCCCAGGCCACGCACGCCTCGTCGAGGTGGCCCGCCTTCAGCAGGAGTTGGCCGAATCTGGCCTGGGTCAGCGCCCGGCCGCGCAGATCGGCCGCCGACCGCTCCAGCGAGGAGCGGCGCAGGGCGCTCAGCGCGCCCGGCAGGTCGCCCAGCGCCTCCAGCACCGAGGCCAGCTGGAAGTGCAGCGCCGCCGACGGATAGCTGTCGAACGGCGCGCCGGTGCCGGCCGCGCGCTCCGCCGCCCGCTCCGCCCGGTTGAGCGCCACCAGGGACTCCCTGCGGTCCCCACCGCGCGCCAGCACCACGGCCAACTGGATCTGCACATAGGCCTGGTGGGCCGCCGGCGCGCCGCGCGCCCCCTGCTGCGCCGCCTCGGCGAGCTGAAGCGCCGAGGGCAGATGCCCCAGGCGCTGGGCCTGGGCGCTCATCGCTCGCAGCACAACGCTCCAGGAGGTACGGTCGCCCGACTCGCCGGCCAACCGCTGGGCATAGCCGTAGTAGCGCTGCGCCACCCCGTGGAGCAGCCCGTCCTCGTACATCCGGGCCAGCAGGAAGGCCAGCCGGCTGGAGAGCACCAGCAGCTCGGCCCGCATCCTGGGCGGCTGACGGGCGCTCAGCAACGGCACCACATCGTCGGCGAGATAGGCGGAGAGGGCGCTGCGGGCGTGCCGGCCGCCGTGCGAGTCGATGGAGGCGGCGAAGAACTCCACCGCGTCGTGCAGGGCCTTGGTGTCCTCCGTGCGCTGGCCCAACCCCCTGACGGGCTGCGGGGCCGGCGGCGCGCCAGGGGCCACCGCGTCCGCGACCCGGTAGGGGCGCTGGTGCAGCGGCACCCGGCGGGTGGCGTCCGCGTCGGAGCGGCACAGCGCGGTGAACCCGGTGACCGGGTCGACGGGGGCGCCCTCGCTCGGGGTGTCGACGAAGCCCGCCGCCTCCGGGGTGATGGCACGCCCGATGCGGCGCGACAGCGCCTCGGCGGCCAGCTGGGGAACGGGGTGCCGGGGCTGCGTCCCGGAGAGCCAGTGCGCCACAGCGGTGCGGTCGTAGCGAAGGGAGGAGCCGATCTCCGCACCCAGTATGTTCACGGAGCGCGCCAGCGCCTCCTGCGTCCATCCCGCCTCGGTCAACAGGGCGCGCAGTCGGTAGTTCGGCACCTGCCGCTTCGTCATGCCTCAGTGGTCTCACGGTGGGGCGCGAGCCACCAGGGCGCACAGAGGCACACAACGGGGGGCTTCTGCCCCCCGATCACACGATCGAGTTGCTTTCCTGGCATTCGGTCACACGCAAGTGGCGTGCGGCGACAGCGTCGTTGACGGTGAGGGCATGAATGATCCGAACATGTATGCCGCAGTCGTTCCGCCGCCGCAGCGCCCCGGAGCCGTCAGCCCTCAGCCGGCACCGCCGCCGCGGGACCAGCAGCCGCCAGCTCGCGCCCGCCGATAGCGCCCCTTCCTTTCCGGGGCCCGACCCGGGGCCCCGGCCGGGCGGCGCCGCCCCCGTCGGGCCTCGGGCATCAGCGGGCTCAGACCAGATACCGGGTGACCGTCTCCGCGACACAGACCGGCTTCGCGCCGCCCTCCCGCTCCACGGTCACCGCGAGCGTCAACTGCCAGCCGCCCGCCACGGGTTGGGCGTCCAGCACGGACGCGGTGGCCCGCACCCTGGACCCGACCGGCACGGGGGCGGGGAAGCGGACCCGGTTCATCCCGTAGTTCACGGCCAACCGCGCCCCCTCCACCCGCAGCACCTCGGGGATCAGCCGGGGCAACAGCGCCAACGTCAGATAGCCATGAGCGATCGTGCCGTGAAAAGGGCCGGTTGCCGCGCGTTCGGGATCGGTGTGAATCCATTGGTGATCACCGGTGGCGTCGGCGAACTGATCGATCCGCTCCTGATCGATCCGCAGCCACGCGCTCACGCCCAGGCGCTCACCCACCGCGTCGGCCAACTCGTCGGGGGAGGCGAAGATCCGTGGTTCAGCCATGCGCCCAGGATACTCACGAGTAGCCCGCCGGCGACCGGCTCCGTCAGCCTTCCCCCACCAGGCCCGGCACCAGGCCCGACATGGTGGCGAGCGCGGCGAGCGCGGCCAGCGCCACCACGGACGCCGCCGCCAGCAGCACGGTGCGCGACCCGACACAGGCCCGCCCACCGTGCGCCAGCGCCACTATCCGCCGCTGCGCCAACACCAGGAACGCCGCCCACACCAGGGCGCCGGCGGCCACCGCCACCCCGCCGACGAGCAGCCCCCCGTCCGCCGTCACCAGGCCGCGCCCGGCCAGCGCCAGCGTCAACACGAAGGTGAGCGTGGTCCGTCGCCAGGCCAGCCTGGTCCGCTCCTCCTGCCCGTCTGCCGCCCGCCGGCCCTCGGGGCCTACCGAGGCCACAGCAGGGCCCCGATCACCAGCAGCGCCGTGAGCACCGTCCCGAGGGCGAGGAACGCCGGGAAGCGGCTCAGCGGGAGATCGTCCCCGCGCCGTATCGCCCGCTCGGTCCGCACCCAGTGGTTCACGCCGCGCACGGCGCACAGCGCACCGCCCGCCAGCAACAGCAGCGCCACCGCGGTACGGAAGCCCTGGGGAATCTCGGTCAGGAACTGCTGGACCGCGATCCCACCCGCAAGCAGCGCGAGCGCGGTTCGCAACCAGGCCAGAAACGTTCGCTCATTGGCAAGCGAGAACCGGAAGTCCGGGGTTGGCCCCTCCTCCCGCAGCAGTTGAGGCGAGAACCACCCACGCACCGTGTCGCGCGCTCGTCCGATCATGCGCCCGAGCCTAGGCCGTGTCCTTCCGGGGCGGCCGGCATCGGCGCCGCACCGCCCGGCGGGGCGGTTCCGCTCGACGCTGACCATGTGATCGCTGTTGACGACAGGTCCTGACCCGCCGAGGATCACTATCTGTCGACTGGGAGGACAGTGAGGATGGCGTATGACGCCGACGTGATCGTGATCGGTGCCGGGCTGGCCGGCCTGGTGGCCGCCGCCGAGGTGGCGGACGCCGGCCACAAGGTCATCTTGCTCGACCAGGAACCCGAGGCGTCGTTGGGCGGCCAGGCCCACTGGTCCTTCGGCGGCCTCTTCCTGGTGAACTCCCCCGAGCAGCGGCGCCTGCGGGTGCGGGACAGCCACGAGTTGGCCTGGCAGGACTGGTTGGGCACGGCCGGGTTCGACCGGCGCGAGGACCACTGGCCCCGCCGCTGGGCCGAGGCCTATGTGGACTTCGCCGCCGGCGAGAAGCGCTCCTGGCTGCGCGGCCAGGGCATCCGCTTCTTCCCCGCGGTCGGCTGGGCGGAGCGCGGCGGCTACGACGCGGTCGGCCACGGCAACTCAGTGCCGCGCTTCCATGTCACCTGGGGCACGGGCCCGGGGGTGGTCGCCCCGTTCGAACGCCGGGTGCGGCAGGCCGCCGAACGCGGCCTCGTCGACCTGCGGTTCCGCCACCGCGTCAGCGGACTGGCGCGCAGCGGCGGCACCGTGGACACGGTCACCGGCGAGGTGCTCGCGGACGACACCGCCCGCCGGGGGGTGGCCAGCAACCGGGAGGTGGTGGGCGCCTTCGAACTGCGCGCCCAGGCGGTCATCGTCACCTCGGGCGGCATCGGCGGCAACCCCGAACTGGTGCGCGCCGCCTGGCCGCAGCGGCTCGGCCCACCGCCGGAGCGGATGCTCAGCGGGGTGCCCGCCCATGTGGACGGCCTGATGTTGGGTATCGCCGAACGCGCCGGCGCCCGACTGATCAACCGCGACCGGATGTGGCACTACACCGAGGGCATCACCAACTGGGATCCGATCTGGGCCCGTCACGGCATCCGCATCCTGCCCGGCCCTTCCTCGCTCTGGCTGGACGCCACCGGGCAGCGGCTCCCCGTGCCGCTCTTCCCCGGGTTCGACACCCTGGGCACCCTGGCGCACATCCGAGGCACCGGGCACGACCACACCTGGTTCGTGCTCACCCAGCGGATCGTCGAGAAGGAGTTCGCGCTCTCCGGGTCCGAACAGAACCCGGACCTCACCGGCAAGAGCGTGCGCCAGGTCCTGGGCCGGGCCCGCTCCGGGGCGCCGGCCCCCGTCCAGGCGTTCCTCGAACGGGGCGCGGACTTCGTCGTGGAGCACGAACTCGGCGCCCTGGTCAGGGGGATGAACGCGGTGGCCGGCGAGAAGCTGATCGAGGAGTCCGCCCTGCGCCGCCAGATCGAGGCCCGCGACCGCGAGATCGGCAACAAGTTCACCAAGGACCTACAGATCACCGCGGTGCGCGGGGCGCGCGGCTATCTCGGCGACCGGCTGATCCGGATCGCCGCCCCGCACCGCCTGCTGGACCCCAAGGCCGGGCCGCTGATCGCGGTGCGGCTGCATCTGCTCACCCGGAAGACACTCGGCGGCCTGGAGACCGACCTCTCCGGACGGGTGCTCACCGAGGGGGGCGAACCGCTGCCCGGCGTGTACGCGGCGGGCGAGGCGGCCGGCTTCGGCGGCGGTGGCATGCACGGATACCGCTCCCTGGAGGGCACCTTCCTCGGCGGCTGTCTCTTCTCCGGGCGCGAGGCCGGCCGCGCCGCGGCCAAGGCCATCTGACGTCGGCACACGCCAGGGGCCGGTCGCGTCCGACCGGCCCCTGGCCCCGCGTGCGGGTTCCTCGGTCAGCTCCCGTCGGAGCCGCCGCCCCCACCGCCGTCCGATCCGCCGCCGTCCGACCCGGCGTCACCGGACTCCGTGTCAGCCGGTCCGGCGTCCGCCGCCCCCGGGGCCCGCTGCGGCTTGCCGAGCGTGGTGGTCGACCGGTCGGCCGCCGGCGTGTCCGGGAGGTCGGCCGTGCCCGGGCCGATCCTGATCTCGAAGTCGCCCGCGTACTTCTCGCCGCCGGCGATCACCGCCATCTCGACGACCTCCTCGCCCTTCTGCTCGCGCAGCACCAGCGAGTCCTGCCGCAGATCGCGCATGAACGCGAAGCACAGTCCGATCATCACCAGCGTGAAGGGCACGGCCGCCAGAATCGTCAGGTTCTGTAGGCCGTCCAGCGCCGGGTTCTCGTCGGAGCCCGGTTCCGCCTCGCCGCTCCCGACCAACAGCATGATCGCGGCCACCGCACCGGTGAGCGCGCCCCAGAAGATCACGACCAGCCGGTGCGGCTCCTGGGACCCCTTCTGCGACAGCGTGCCCATCACGATGGACGCCGCGTCCGCGCCGGAGACGAAGAAGATGCCGACCAGGATCATCACCAGCAGCGAGGTGACGGTGACCATCGGGTACTCGGCCAGCACCGTGAACAGCTGGCCCTCGGTGGTCGCCTCGCCGGCGATGTCGACGCCGTTCTCCTGTTCGCGCATGCCCGTGCCGCCGAAGATGGCGAACCAGACCAGGCTGACCGCGCTGGGCACCAGGATCACACCGCCGACGAACTGCCTGATGGTGCGACCACGGCTGATCCGGGCGATGAACATGCCGACGAAGGGCGTCCAGGAGATCCACCACGCCCAGTAGAAGACCGTCCAGCCGGAGAGCCAA
Organism: Streptomyces profundus; assembly: GCF_020740535.1. Taxonomy (NCBI): domain Bacteria; kingdom Bacillati; phylum Actinomycetota; class Actinomycetes; order Kitasatosporales; family Streptomycetaceae; genus Streptomyces; species Streptomyces profundus. Next base: position 789,904 of record NZ_CP082362.1, on the reverse strand, counting down.
CCGGCCACGTCCTCGCCGCCGCTGGCCTCGGTGCGCGCCGCCATCTGGGGCAGCTGGTCGATGAACGAGCCGACCGAGGTCGGGATCAGGTCCAGGATCAGCACGGTCGGGCCCGCGATGAAGACGAACAGCGCCAGAATGCCGGCCAGCACCATGTTGATGTTGGAGAGCCACTGGATGCCCTTGGCCACCCCGGAGACGGCGGAGAGCACGAACGCCGCGGTCAGGAAGGCGATGATCGCCACCAGCAGACCGTTGCCGACATCCTCCATCCAGTCCAGTTCCTCTATGCCGCTGCCGATCTGGAGCGCGCCGAGCCCCAGCGAGGCGGCCGAGCCGAAGAGGGTGGCGACGATGGCCAGGATGTCGATGACCTTGCCGACCCCGCCGTTGGCGCGCCGCTCACCGATCAGCGGGGTGAAGACGGCGCTGATGGTCTGTCGGCGTCCGCGCCGGTAGGCGCTGTAGGCGATGGCCATGCCGACGACCGCGTAGATCGCCCAGGGGTGCAGGGTCCAGTGGAAGAGCGTGGTCGCCATGGAGGTGGCCATGGCCTCGCCCGAGTCGTCGGGCGACGTGCCGGGGGGAGCGGTGGTGTAGTGGTTGAGCGGCTCGGCGACGCCCCAGAACATGAGCCCGATGCCCATGCCGGCGCTGAACATCATCGCCACCCAGGACACGGTCCTGAACTCGGGTGCCTCCCCCTCCTTGCCCAGGGTGATCCGGCCGTAGCGGCTGATCGCCAGCCACAGCGCGAACACCACGAAACCCGAGGCGGCGAGGACGAATGCCCATCCCGCGTTCTCGATGATGCTGTTCAGCAAGTCGGTCGAAACGTCGGCCAATGAGTCCGTGGCGACGGCTCCCCAGATGACAAAGGCAAGAGTCGCGGCGGCGGATACGCCGAAGACCACGTAATCCGTTCGTGGTTCTCTGAATGCCGCCCGCTTGGGCCCTTCCGATGTCGGTGAGTTCTTATCGCCTGGCACGCGATTCCGCCTATCTGTATGGGTCACTTCCCCCGTGCGCGAGGGATATCCGCAGGGGGTACACGGGTAGGTACGCGGGGGCGGCTACCCGAGCTCCGCACCACCATGCGCGAAGGTTATCGAGCCGATACCTCCAGGCTGCGGCGTTCGGTGACCATGTCATCGCAAGTCATCGCAAAAAACAGCGCGCGGAGTAGCGAGGGCCCTTGATTTCGGGATTTGGAACGCCCTCTTCCGTTTGTGGCTCCGCCGGATGTGCGGCCCGTGTCCTCGTCGGAGGAACACCCGGGAGCCCGCTGCGCGGCGGCGCCGGTCACTCCTCCGTCGACGCGGGCGCGGGCGGAGTGGTCTCCAGCGTCCGTAGCGCCGCGATGACTTCTTCGGCATTCGGCAGGGATTCCGGATCGATCAGGAACTGCGCGATATAACCGACGGCCAGCGCGTACATCACCGAGCCGATGCCGCGTTCGGCGGCCGGATCCACCTCGTCCGTGGGGCGGTCGAGCGTGATCGCGGCCAGGGCCCGCCGGCCCTCGTGGAATCCTGCGGCGAGCGCCAGGCGGAGCTCCTCGTCGAACGCCGCCTCCGCCAGGGCCTGGAGGCTCGCCAGGTGGACGGGCCTGGCCTCGGGGATGGCCGCCATGAGCCCCCCGATCAGGGCGGCGAGCCGCTGGGGCGGCGCCTCGCCGCCGGCGGACCGGGCGGCGGCCTCGATGGCGTCGCCCCACTCGCCCGAGGCCTCAAGCACCGCCGCCCGCATCAGCTTGTCCTTCGAGCCGAAGTGGTAGCCGATCGAGGCCAGATGGGAGCCGGAGGCCGCCGCGATGTCCCGGGCGGTGGTGTGGCTGTAGCCCTTCTCGGTCAGGCACTGCTTGGCGCCTCTGAGCAGGTCGTCGCGCTGAGTCATGGCGCCACCCTACCGGCTTGTACGGACGTACGTTTGGCTTCCTGTTTGTACGTACGTACAATCACGCCATGGTCGCTTCCCCTCCCGCGCCTCCCGGCGCCTCCCCCGCCGTTCCTCCGTCCGCCCGGGCCGGTGCCCGGGCCTGGTGGGGGCTGCCGTTCCTGTTGCTGCCGGCGCTGCTGGCCTCGATGGACATCTCGATCCTGTTCGTCGCCTCGCCGGCGATCACCGAGGCGTTGGCGCCCAGTGCCACCGAGTGGCTCTGGATGATGGACGTCTACGGATTCGTGATGGCCGGGCTCCTGATCACCATGGGGGCGCTGGGGGACCGGATAGGCCGGAAGCGACTGCTGCTGATCGGGTCCGGCCTCTTCGGGATCGCCTCGGTGGCGATCGCCTGGGCCTCCACTCCGGAGGAAGTCATCGCGGCACGGGTGCTGTTGGGGGTGGGCGCCGCCACACTCGCGCCCTCGACGCTCTCCCTGATCCGGGGCATGTTCCTCGACGAGCGGCAGCGCCGGGCGGCGGTGGGCGCCTGGACCGTCGCCTTCACCGGCGGCGCCGTCGCCGGGCCGATCGTCGGCGGGGTGCTGTTGGAGCACTTCTGGTGGGGATCGGTCTTCCTGATCAATGTGCCGGTGATGGGGGTGCTGCTGCTCACCGTCCCGTTCCTGATCGACGAGTCCAGGAACCCCGGGGCCACGCGGTTCGACCTGCCGGGGGCCGCGACCTCCTTTGTCGCGATCCTCGGCCTGGTCTTCGCGGCGAAGCGGCTGGTCGAGCACGGGCTCGACGCGACGGGCTGCTGGGCGCTCGCCGGCGGACTCGCCGCGCTGGCGCTCTTCCTGCGCCGGCAGCGGGGAGCCGCCCATCCGCTGGTCGATCTGACGCTCTTCCGTCGCCCGGCCTTCGGCGCCGCCGTCGCCGGTCAGACCGTGGTGGCCTTCTCGGCCGCCGGGCTGGGTCTGCTCGCCTTCACCTTTCTACAGACCGTGCACCAACTGAGCGCGTTGCGGGCCGCCTTGTGGGCGCTGCCGACCTTCGCCGGCACGCTGGTCGGCGCCGTCCTGGCCGCCGCGCTCGCCGCGCGGCTGCGTCCCGCGACGCTGCTCGCCGCCGGGCTGCTGCTCGGGACCGTCGGCTTTCTGGTCGTGGGGACGGTCGGGGCCGGGAGCCCGCTCACGGTGTTCATCGGCGGCTACACCGTCCTGACCCTCGGGGTCGGCGTGGTGGGGACGCTCGCCAACACGCTGATCCTCACCGCGGCCCCGCCCGAGCGGGCCGGTGCCGCGGCCGGTATCTCCGAGACCAGCAACGAACTCGGCGCCGCGCTGGGCATCGCGACCCTTGGCACCGTGGCGAGCGCCGTCTACCGGGAGCGGGTCACGGGCGTGCCGGCGGCCGGTGAGACCGTCACCGAGGCGCTCGGGCGGGCGGCCGACCTGCCGGCCGCCGAGGGCGCGCGGCTGCTCGACTTCGCCTTCGCGGCCTACAGCGACAGCGTGAACACGGCCGCCGTCGCGGGCGCTGGCGTGCTGGCGGCGGTGGCGGTCCTCGCCTGGCTCGCCCTCCGGCGGGAGCCGACCGCGAGCAACGAGCGTGAGAAGACCACTTGTTGATCAGTAGTCGACGCGCAGTGATCAACGCCGTGAACGGATCGCCAGAAACCGCCGTCTATTGACATGTGCACTTCCATCAACGCGCGTTGCTTGGTACAAACAGTGCCACAGCGACCCCCCATGGAGGTTCCGTGAGACTGACCAGACGCCTGTCCGCCGTCGCCGTGCTCATCTTCGGGTTCGTGCTCGGCCTGATCGGCGCGGGCCCGGCGCAGGCCGCCGCCGCTCCCGCCTATGTGGCCCTCGGGGACTCGTACTCCTCGGGCAACGGGGCGGGCGGCTACATCGACTCCGACTGTCACCGCAGCAACAACGCCTACCCCTCCCTCTGGGCCCAGGCGAACAACCCCTCGTCCTTCTCCTTCCAGGCCTGCTCGGGCGCCGTGACCAGCGATGTGACCGGCTCCCAGGTCAACGCGCTCAACTCGTCGACCGGCCTGGTCAGCATCACCATCGGCGGCAACGACGCCGGCTTCGCCGATGTGATGACCACCTGCGTGGTGAGTTCCGACAGCACCTGCCTGAACCGGATCGCGACCGCTCGCACCTTTGTCAGCAACACCCTGCCGGCGCGGCTTGACAGCGTGTACAACGCGATCAAGGCCAGGGCTCCCAACGCGCATGTCGTGGTGCTCGGCTACCCGCGCTTCTACACCCAACCCACCGGGCTGTGCCTGGGCCTGAGCCAGACCAAGCGGAACGCCATCAACGAGGCGTCCGACCTGCTCAACTCCGTGATCTCCGCGCGCGCGTCGGCGCACGGCTTCACCTACGGCAACGTGGCCGCCGCCTTCGCCGGGCATGAGCTGTGCTCAGGCGACGACTGGCTGCACGACCTGGCCCTGCCGCTGTGGGAGGCGTACCACCCGACCGCTCGGGGTCACGCCAATGGCTACTTCCCCGTGCTCAATGCCAACGACTGACCCTGAAAGATCAGTTCTCGGCCGGATCTGAACGACCGCTGGTCGCGAATGATCCTGGGTGGTCCGGTGCCCGGCACCGGACCACCCTGCCGGCCCTCCCCGTGCCGGCGGTCGCGCGCCGGCCACCGGTCAGGCCGTGTGGAGCCGGCTGGGCGTCCGCACCGTGAAGTCGCCGTTGGTCAGGAGCGGGAACGTGGCGGAGCGCCCCGAGGCGATGATGGCGTACTGGACGACCGGGGCGAGCTTGCGTAACTCCGCCATGGGCGCCCACCGGCACTCCGGCTTGAGATCGATCGCCTCGGTGGGGATGCCGTCCGTGATCCCGCCGTCCAGGACATAGCTCAACTCCCGCACCGCGCCCCGCTCGTCCGTCTCCAGGCTGAAGGCCAACCCCGAGTCGATCGCCCGTCGGTACCCGGTCCTGGACGCCAGCACCTCGCTGCCCGTCTCCGCGACCGACCCGCCGGCCGGGACCACCCCGCCCGGCAGATCCCAGGCCCCGCCACCGGGGCGCCGGATCAGGAGAACACGCAGGGTGTGCGTGGTGCAGAGGACATTGACGCGGATCGGCAGCTCATGGTGGAAGGGCATGGGTGATCTCTCCGATTCCGTGGGAGACAGACGTTTACCGTGCTGGACTACCGGGCTCAGTATCGGGCTCAACTACATTGTGTAGTAGGGGGATCGCACTCCGCGCTAGCGGGTCGCCGGAAACGCGTGTGACGCGGGCCGGGCGAGCGGCGATACTCCGGTGTCATGACCGTGGCACGGCAGTCGCCATCCCGCCCCTTTCCGGTGCTCTGGCTCTGCGGGCCGCCCGGCGTGGGCAAGAGCGCGACCGGCTGGGAGCTGTACCGGCAACTCGCCTCGGAGGGGATCAGCGCCGGCCATGTCGACATCGACCAGCTGGGAATGATCCATCCCGAGCGTCCCGACGACCGGGACCGGCACCGTCTCAAGGCGAGGAACCTGGCGGCGGTCGCCGCCAACGCCGCAGCGACCGGGGCGAGTTGCCTGATCGTCTCCGGAGTGGTCGACCCGGTCCACGGCGTGCCGAGTGCCGAGCTGGCCGGCCCCGGCGCGCCCGGTACAGCGCTGGTGGTGTGCCGGCTGCGGGCGAACGCCGACGAGCTGGCCGGCCGCTTCCGCGGACGAGGCGTGCTCGTGCACGAGCTGCCGCGGGTCCTGGCGGAAGCGGAGACCCTGGATCTCGGCGGGTTCGCCGACCTCGTCGTGGAGACCACCGGCCGGTCCGTCGAGGACGTGGTGCGGCGGGTCAGGGAACGGTGGTCGCCGCACGGCGCCGCCGCCGCTCCGCCCGAGCCACCGCCCGCGCCGCGCGGCGCCGGCGGCGCGATGCTCTGGATCACCGGGGCGCGCGGCGTGGGCAAGTCCACCGTCGGCTGGCAGACGTACACCCGGATCCAACGGGCGGGAGTCCCGGTGGCGTTCTTCGACCTGGAGCAGATCGGGTTTCTCTCGCCGACGCCGCCGGACGACCCCGAACACCACCGCTTCAAGGCGCGCAACCTGGCGGCCCTGTGGCGGAACTGCGCCGCCCAGGGCGCCCGCCACCTCGTCGTCAACGGGCTGGTGAGCGACGCCAGGAGCGTGACCGCCTACCGGGAGGCGCTCCCCACCACCCCGCTCACCGTCTGCCGACTGGAAGCGGGGCCGGCGCGGTTGGCCGACCGCGTCGCCCGCCGGGGAGCGGGGGAGGGGCCCGTGCTGGCCGGGGACCCGCTGAACGGGCGCTCGGCCGCCGAGCTGCGGCGGGCCGCCGCCGAAGCGAGCGCGCAGGCCGAGGCGTTGGCACGCGCCTCGATCGGCGAGCTGGTCGTGGACACGGACGCGCGCTCGGCCGACGAGACGGCCGAGCTGATCCTGAGCCGCTGGCCAGGAGCGCCGGCGGCGCCGCGGCCATCGGCGGCCGGCTGAGCGCGGCGACGCCCCCGCGCGGCGACGGTGGACCGCCGGGAGTCGGGTGCCGTCGCCGGGGGCGGAAGCGGCGGCCCCGCGGGCTACGCTGCGGTCATGGACGAGGAACGGGAGCCTCGGGTGGGGGCGTTGCTACGGGAGTGGCGACGGCGCAGGAAGCTCAGCCAGCTGGAGCTCTCGCTCCTGGCGGAGACCTCGGCGCGGCATCTCTCCTGTGTGGAGACGGGCAAGTCCCGGCCCAGCCGCGCCATGGTCCTGCGGCTGGCCGTGGCGCTTGACGTACCGCTGCGCGAGCGCAACGCCCTGCTGCTGGCGGCCGACTACGCGCCGGCCTACCGGGAGAGCCGGCTGGACGACCGCGAGATGGTCCGGATCCGCGCCGCGTTGGACCAGATGCTGACCGCGCACGAGCCCTATCCGGCCGTCGTCCTGGACCGGTACTGGAACGTGGTCGCCGGCAACGGGGCCATGGCCGTGCTGACGGCCGGCCTTCCGCCGCACCTCCTGGAGCCGGCGCCCAACGTCTTCCGGATGGCGCTCCATCCGGAGGGGCTCGCGGCCCGCCTGGCCAATCTCCGGCAGGTGCGGGAGCTCTTCCTCGAACATCTGCGGCGCCAGGTGGACGGCACGGGCGATCCCCGACTCCGCGCGCTGCACGAGGAGGTGAGCCGCTACCCCCTGCCGGCCGGCCACCGCGAGAGCGAGTCGCCGAAACCACCGGCGGGGCCCGTCCAGGTGCCGCTGCGGCTGCGGTCCCCGGGCGGCGAGCTGTCCCTCTTCGGCACCATGGCCACCTTCGGCGCGCCCGCCGACGTGACCCTGTCGGAGCTGGCGATCGAGCTGTTCTATCCGCTGGACGACTTCACCGCCGGGGCGCTGCGGGAGTTCGCCGCGGGTCGGTGAGCCGGGCGCGGAGAGCGCCCCACGCCCGGCCGGGGAGCCGCCCCCAGCCGGGCGGCGTCTCGGCGACGGCGGTGTCCGCCGTGTCGTCCAGCGGAACGTGCGCCCGTGCGACGTCGTCGGGCGGCGTGGGCGTTCCCGCCGTCCCAGGTCGGATCCCGCGCCGGGCGGTCGTCAGCTGACCGCCGGTGCGGGAGCCGGCAGTTCGAGGCGGGCGATCAGCCGGTCGAGGAGCGTGGCGAGCAGCGCGTCGTCCGTGTCCGCCGGCAGGGTGGCCCAGTGCGCCCGCACCCGGTGGGCCAGGTCGGCGCGCACGGCCATGCCGTGCGGCGTGAGCCCGGCCAACACCCGGCGCCGGTCCAGCGGATCGACCCGGCGGTGCACCAGACCGTCGTCGACCAGCTGGTCCATCAGCCGGGTCAGGCTGGGCGGCGGGAGCAGCGTCCGCTCGGCGATGGCCGTCATCCCATGGCCCCTGCCGTCGGCCAGCAGGGCCAGCACCCGCCAGGCGTCCACGGAGCAGCCCGTCTCGTCCAGCGCCGCGCGCAGCCTGCGGGCCGCCAGTCGTTCCGCCCGGGTGAGCAGGAAGGAGACGTCACCGGCGCCGCCGGGATCGTCCGGGCGGGGCGCGGGAGTTGAAGGCATCGCACTCCTCGGGGGCTGTCCTGGGCTCCATGGTACAAACGCCGGCGGCGACGGCGTCGTCTCGCTGGCTGGGAGCGTCCGGCGGGCCCGGCCGCCCGGGGCCATGATGGGCGGATGGCCCACGGCGACTGGCTGGCTCCCGACACGGACGCGCTCGGCGTCGCCCTGGTGGTGCCCAGGAGCGGGCCGGCCGGGATCTTCGGCCCCGCCTGCGAGCTGTGCGCCCGGCTGGCCGCCGACGAGGTCAACGCGGACGGCGGCGTGTTGGGGCGCGCGCTGCGGCTGGTCCTGGTCGACGGCGGAGGCCCGCCGCAGCGGGTGGCGGACGAGGTGGCGGCGCTGGTCGCGGCGGGGATCGTGCACGGGGTGACGGGCTGGCACATCTCCTCGGTGCGGCGCGCGGTGGCGCCCCGGATCGCCCATCGGGTCCCCTATGTGTATACGGCGCTCTACGAGGGCGGGGAGAACTCCGCCGGCGTCTTTCTGACCAGCGAGACCCCGGACGGCCAACTGCGTCCCGCGATGCGGTTGTTCGCCGCCGAACTGCGGGTGCGGCGCTGGTATGTGATCGGCAACGACTACATCTGGCCCCGGCGCACCGCGTGGGCCGCCGAGCGCTACGCCAGAGAGGACGGCGGTCGGGTCGTCGGCGCCGACTACCTGCCGTTGGGCACCGACGACTTCGGCGCCGCGCTGCGCCGCGTCGAGCGCGCCGAGGCGGACGCCGTCCTGATGCTGCTGGTGGGCAGCGACGCGGTGCGGTTCAACCGGGCGTTCGCCGCCGCCGGCCTCGACCGGCGCAGTCTGCGGCTGAGCACGCTGATGGACGAGAACATGCTGGCGGCCAGCGGCCCGGACGCCACCAGGGGGCTGAGCGCGACGGGCGGCTTCTTCGCCGCCCTGGCCACCGCCGACACCCTGGACTTCCAGGGGCGTTACACGGCCAGGTTCGGACCCGAGGCGCCGGCGCCGAGCGCGCTCGGGGAGTCGTGCTACGAGGGGGTGCTGCTGCTGGCGGCGCTGGTCGGCCGGGCCGGCTCGGTCGCGGTGCCGGCGATCGAGGGCGTCGCGCCCCAGGTGAGCTACCAGGGGGCGCGTGGCGAACTGCGGCTGCGGGGACGGCATGTGCGCCAGCGCATCTATCTGGCGGAGGCGGACGGCCTGGACTTCGCGGTCACCGCCGAGCTGGACGCCTGGAGCTGACCGCCCGTGATACTTCCGAACGGAAGTATTAACGGTCGTGAAATTCCTGGGCAACAAGGCGATTTGAAGCTGTGGCGTGCCCTCGTCGGGCGGCGTCGCCCGGCGTTTTTTCCCCCGCACCCCCGCACCATTCCCCGCAGTCGCAGGGGACAAGGAGGACGAGATGCCCCCCATTGCCCGGGTACGCCACCTGGCCGCGATCGCCGTCGCGAGTGTGACCGCCCTCGCGTTGACCGCCTGCGGAGCCAGGACGGGCGAGGAGACCGAGAACGCCGCCGCCACCGTCGACACCTCGGGGGACACCATCAAGGTGGGCCTGCTCAACTCCCTCTCCGGCACCATGGCCATCAGCGAGGTGACGGTCCGGGACGCGCTCCTGCTCGCCATCGAGGAGATCAACGCCGACGGCGGTGTGCTGGGCAAGCAGATCGAGCCGATCAGCGAGGACGGCGCCTCCGACTGGCCGACCTTCGCCGAGAAGTCCGAGAAGCTGATCCAACAGGACCAGGTGGCCGCCGTGTTCGGCTGCTGGACCTCGGCCAGCCGCAAGGCCGTGCTGCCGGTCTTCGAGCAGAACGGCTCGCTGCTGTTCTACCCCGTGCAGTACGAGGGCCTTGAGCAGTCGCCCAACATCTTCTACACCGGCGCCACCACCAACCAGCAGATCGTGCCGGCCCTGGACTACCTGGTCGAGCAGGGCGTGGAGTCGCTCTACCTGGTGGGCAGCGACTACGTCTTCCCGCGCACCGCCAACCGGATCATCCGCGCCTACGCCGAGGAGCACGGCATCGAGATATCCGGCGAGGACTACGCCCCGCTGGGCTCGACCGAGTTCTCCACCATCGCCAACAAGGTCGAACGCTCGGGCGCCGACGCCGTTTTCAACACGCTCAACGGGGACAGCAACGTCTCCTTCTTCTCCGAGTACGCCGCCACCGGGCTGACCGCCGAGACCATGCCGGTGCTCTCCGTGTCCATCGCCGAGGAGGAGGTGAACAGCATCGGCGCGGAGAACCTGGCGGGCCAGCTGACGTCGTGGAACTACTACCAGACCACCGAGGGCGCGGCCAACGAGGCGTTCGTCGCCGCCTACCAGGAGCGCTACGGCGCCGACCGGCCGACCTCCGATCCGATGGAGGCCGCCTACACCTCGGTCCACCTGTGGGCCGCGATGGTCGAGGAGGCCGGCTCCTTCGAGGTGGCCGACGTCCGCGCGGCGGCCGACGGGATCACGTTCGAGGCGCCCGAGGGCACCGTCACGGTGGACGGCGAGACCCAGCACATCTTCAAGACCAACCGCATCGGCGAGATCGGCGCCGACGGCCTGATCACCGAGGTGTGGAGCAGCGAGGAGCCCATCAGGCCGGACCCCTACCTGCGCGAGTACGACTGGGCCGAGGGTCTGTCCTGACCCATGACCGTCATCCTCAGCCAGTCCTTCACGGGCGTCAGCATCGGCGCCGTGCTGCTGCTGATCGCCCTGGGCCTGTCCCTGACCTTCGGTCAGATGGGCGTGATCAACATGGCGCACGGCGAGTTCATCATGGCCGGCGCCTACACCGTCTATGTCGTCCAACAGTCCGTCGAGGCCCCCGGCACCTCGCTGCTGCTCGCCCTGCCGGTCGCCTTCCTGGTGGCCGGCGCCATGGGGGTGCTGCTTGAGTGGCTGCTGATCCGCCGCCTCTACACCCGGCCGCTGGACACGCTGCTGGTCACCTGGGGCGTGTCGCTGATGTTGCAGCAGCTCGCCCGGGACATCTTCGGCGCGCCGAACGTCCACACGCGGGCGCCGAGTTGGCTCAGCGGGCGGATCACGCTGATCGGCGGTGAGCACCCGCTGACGTTGGCCCACAGCCGGCTCTTCATCCTGGCGCTGGCCCTGGCCGCCGTGCTGGCGCTGACCCTCACGCTGCGGCTCACCTCGCTGGGCCGGCGGATGCGGGCCGTGGTGCAACACCGCGAGCTGGCCGAGGCGTCCGGGATCGCCACCGGGCAGGTGGACCGGATCACGTTCTTCATCGGCTCGGGGCTCGCGGGTCTGGCCGGCGTCGCGCTGACGCTGGTGGGGCCCATCGGACCCACCATGGGCACCAACATCATCATCGACGCCTTCCTGGTGATCGTGGTCGGCGGCATCGGACAGCTGCGCGGCGCGGTCATCGCGGCCTTCGCGCTCGGCGTGCTCCAGGCGGTGATGGAGTACTCCACCACCGTGAGCCTCGCCCGCGTCGTCGTGCTGGTCGCCATCGTCGCCTTCCTCCAGTGGCGTCCCCAAGGCATCTACACCCTGCGCACCCGGAGCCTGGCATGATCGAGAACCCGAAGGTGAGGCGCTCCTCCCGCTGGCGGCTGGCCGCCGGCTACGCACTCGGCGCGGTGCTGCTGTTCGCCGTCGCGCCCGCCGCGCTCTCCGACTTCCGCCTCGAACAGCTGGCGCGTTACCTCTGCTTCGCCCTCGTCGCCGTGGGCATCTCCCTGGCGTGGGGGCGGGGCGGCATGCTCACCCTGGGCCAGGGCCTGTTCTTCGGCCTCGGCGGCTATGTCATGGCGATGCACCTCAAGCTGGCCGACGCCGGCCCGGGCCAGCTGCCCGACTTCATGCTGCTCTACGGGTCGACCGACCAACTGCCGTGGTGGTGGGAGCCGTTCAGGTCCCCTGTGGTGGCGATCGCCGCCGTGTTCCTGGTGCCCATGGCGGTCGCCGCGCTGATCGGCTTCCTGGTGTTCCGGCGGCGGGTCAAGGGCGCCTACTTCGCCATCCTCAGCCAGGCGCTCGCCGCCGCGTTCGCCATCCTGCTGATCGGCCAGCAGGCCACCACGGGAGGCACCAACGGGCTGACCAACTTCCAGGGCTTCTTCGGCTTCTCGCTGCACGATCCCGTGAATCGCCGGATGGTGTACTTCGTCATCGCCGGCACCCTGCTGGCCGTGATGCTCCTCACCCGCCAGCTGTTCCTCAGCCGCTACGGCGAACTGCTGGTCGCCGTGCGGGACTCGGAGGAGCGGGTGCGCTTCCTCGGCTACGACCCGGCGCTGGTCAAGCTGGTCGCCTACGTGGTCTCGGCCGGCATGGCGGGCCTTGCCGGGGCGCTGTTCGTGCCCGCGGTGGGGATCATCTCGCCCGCGCTGATCGGCATCGTGCCCTCCATCCAGTTCCTGATCGGCGCGGCCATCGGCGGCCGGGCCAGCCTGGTGGGCGCGGCGCTCGGCGCCATCGCCGTCGCCTGGGCCCAGACCACCCTCTCCGAGGAGTTCCCCGCCGCCTGGACCTACTTCCAGGCCGGCCTCTTCATCGTGGTGGTGGCCTTCCTGCCCGGCGGACTGATCTCCCTGCGGCAGCTGCTCGCCCGCCGCCGCCCGAGCCCCGTGGGAGGAACCCCATGAACGAGGCGTCCCCGCCCGGCCTGACCATCGACGAACTGCGCGTCTCCTTCGACGGGTTCACCGCCGTGGACGGCGTGAGCCTGCGGGTCGGCCCCGGCGACCTGCGGTTTCTGATCGGGCCCAACGGAGCGGGCAAGACCACCCTGGTGGACGCCGTCACCGGCCTGGCCCGCGCCACCGGGTCGGTGCGGTTCGGCGGCGAGGAGCTGCTGGGCCGCCCCGTGCACCGGATCGCCCGGCTCGGCGTCGGCCGCACCTTCCAGACCGCGACCGTCTTCGAACAGCTCACCGTCCTACAGAACCTCGATATCGCCGCCGGCGCCGGGCGCCGCCCCCACACCCTGCTGCGGCAGCGCCGCTCGGTGCCGGCCGCCGTGGACGAGGCGCTCGCCACGGTCGGCCTGACCGCCCACGCCCACCGGCTCGCCGGCACCCTGGCGCACGGGCAGAAACAGTGGTTGGAGATCGGGATGCTGCTGGTGCAGGACGTCCGACTGCTGCTCCTGGACGAGCCGGTGGCCGGGATGAGCCACGACGAGCGGGACGCCACCGGCGCGCTGCTGCGCGCCGTGGCCGGGGACCGCACGGTCGTGGTGATCGAGCACGACATGGACTTCATGCGCGCCTACGCGGCCAGCGTCACCGTGCTGCACGCCGGCCGGGTGCTCAGCGAGGGAACTGTGGCCGAGGTGCGGGCCGACCCCCGCGTCCAGGAGGTCTATCTGGGCCACCCGCCCGACGGGTCGTCCACCACCGTGGCGGCCACCGTCGCCGAGGAGGCGTGATGCTGGAGATCACCGACCTGGTCGCCGGCTACGGCCGCAGCCAGGTGCTGCACGGCGTCGGCCTGACGGTGCCCGAGGACGGCGTCGCCGCCGTGTTGGGGCACAACGGCGCGGGCAAGTCCACCCTGCTGCGCGCCGCGCTCGGCCTGCTGCGACCGACGGGGGGCCGGGTGCGGTTCGACGGCAGGGACGTCACCCGGCTGCCGGCGCACCGGCGGGTGCGCCTGGGTCTTGCCTATGTGCCGCAGGGGCAGCAGAGCTTCCCCCAGCTCACCGCCCTGGAGAACCTGCGCCTCGTCGCCGACGGGCGGGGGCGGCGGGGCGCCGAGGCCCTGGACGAGGCGCTCGACCTCTTCCCCGCCCTGCGGGAGCTCACCGGCCGCAGGGCCGGGCTGCTCTCCGGCGGCCAGCGGCAGCAACTCGCCATCGCGCGGGCGCTGATCACCCGGCCCCGGCTGCTGCTGCTCGACGAGCCGACCGAGGGCATCCAGCCGTCGGTGGTGGCCGAGATCCAGCGCACCATCCTGGAGCTGTCAGGGCGCGGCGGCCTCTCGGTGCTGCTGGTCGAGCAGCACATCGACTTCGCGCTGCGGGCGGCGCAGCGCTACCACGTGCTGGAGGCGGGCCGGATCACCTCGTCGGGCGAGGGGGACGAGGAAGCCCCGGCGAGGGTGCGGGAGGCGCTCAGCGTCTGATCCGACGGCGCGGCGCGCGCTCGGCCTTCGGCCTCAAGCGGTGTCGTGGCCTCGCTCGACGTCTTCCCGGGCGGCGGCTCACGCGGCGCAGGGCCGGGCTGCTCTCCGGCGGCCAGCGGCAGCAACTCGCCATCGCGCGGGCGCTGATCACCCGGCCCCGGCTGCTGCTGCTCGACGAGCCGACCGAGGGCATCCAGCCGTCGGTGGTGGCCGAGATCCAGCGCACCATCCTGGAGTGGTCGGGACGTGGCGACCTGTGGCCGCGAGAGCTGTGGCCGAGAGCCTCGCTCGACCTCTTCCCGGGCGGCGGCTCACTCCTCGTCCGGGGCCACGCAGACGATCTCGTTCCTCGGGGTGTAGTCCGTCTCGAACCGCTGCCGGTTCACCTCGTCGCCGCCGCGCACGAAGATCCGCTCGACGACGACGTCGAAGCCCTCAAGGGGCGGCTGTTCGACGCACTCCTCGTCGTCGCTCTCGTGGCGCTCCGGCTCCTCCACGTTCTCCCGGGGGCCGGTCTCGGAGCGGATCTCGTCATAGGCCCTGGTGCCCAGGAAGGTGATGGTCACCGAGTGGTCGTCGGCGGAGGCGAGCACATAGAGCGCGTTGCCCGAGTCGTTGCGGAAGCGCAGGTCCAGGCTGCCCCAGGCGACGGTGGCCTCCCGCCCCTCCGGGTAGCGCTCGATATAGAAGGAGTGCGCCCCGTACTCGACGAACTCGACGCCGGCGAAGAAGGCCGCGTTGAACATCGTCGTGGCCACCGCGGAGACGCCACCGCCCTGCGCGGTCTGGTAGCGGTCGTCGAGGATGATCACGCCCTCGACGAAGCCGTTCCCCTCGGTGCGTTCGCCGACCGTCTCGTTGAAGCTCCAGACCTCGTCGGGCTCCACCAGCGAGCCGTTGATCAGCTCGGCGGCCCGGCCGATGTTGGTGATCCGGTAGGCCGCCGGCTCGAACTCGACGGTGAAGCTGGAGATCTCCTCCACCAGGCCGAGATCGCGGTGGTTCTCCGCGCTGAGCGCCGGCTCGACCTCCTGGGTCGGCAGCACGCCGGTGCGGGCCGCCGCGCCGACGCCGGTGACCAGGGGCAGCAGCGCCTCGCCCAGCTGCTCGGTGTCCACCGCGCGCCCGGCCGAGCCGCCCGAGGCGACCACGGAGCCGCCCTGGAGGGCGAGGGTGGCGTTGGTGGGCTCCTCGGTGGCGGCCGTGAGCTGGGCCGCCAGCCGCTCGTCGGCGACCAGCTCCTCCTGGGCCAACGCCGGTTCGAGGCGGCCCTCGTCGTCGGCCTCCAGCCGCAGGTGGTCGCCCAGCAGATCGGGGGAGAGGGAGACCTCCGCCGTGCCGTCCTCGGCGCGCAGCCTGACCGGGCCCGACATGGCCGGCTCGGCGAACTCCCGGACGGCGCGGGCCACTTCCTCCTCGTCGACCAGGGGCTGCGCCTGGGAGACGGGCAGCCGCACGGGCTGCACCTCCTCGTCGAGGTACCCGGTGCGCAGCAGGTCCACGGCGGGCTCGACGGCCAGCGCGGTGCCGGCACGCGGCTCGGTGATCCGCACCTCGCCGTCCTCGAAGCCGACCTCACCCTCGGTGACGGTGCTGTCGGCCTCCTCCGCCAGCCGGCCGAGGAGCTCGCCCGAGTGCTCCTTGTGGTGCACCACCACCGGCTCGATCGCGCCGCCGTCGCCCCCGAAGACCCGGCCCAACAGCCCGGGGCGGTCGGCCAGTTCGACCGTGGCCGAGACGTCCAGGACCAGCCCCGCCTCCTCGGGATCCACCTCGTACACCGGCTCGTCCGTCTCGCCGAGCACCACCCTGATGGGGGCCGCCCGGACCTCGACCAGCTCGGCCGTCAGCCGTGCCCGCGCCTCCTCGGGGGAGAGACCGCCGATGTCCACCCCCAACACCGTGGTGCCGGAGGCGATCCGGCCGCCCTGGAAGACGCCGAGGGCGCCGAACAGCAGGGAGAGCAGCAGCACGGCCAGCAGCCCGGCGCTGCCCCATAGCGCCCAGCGCCGCCAGGGCGCGGGGTCCGGGCCCGGTATCCGAGGGGGCTGGGCCGGGATCGGTGGGATGACGGCCACGGAACTCCCTTGAGGCGACGGTCGGACGGGCGACGCGGGAAGGAAATAACCTCGAAAGGCTAGCAAAGGGCGTGACCGGTGAGGAGAGCGGGCGGGGCGCCGCCGGCTCAGCGCGCGGGCAGCTCGGCCCAGACCGTACAACCGGCGCGCTGGTCGGGGGAGATCACGCCCCAACGCGCCGCGAGGGCGTCCAGCAGCAGCAGTCCCCGGCCGTGCTCCTGGTCGTCGCCAGGGCGCCGCTGGCACGACGCCGCCCGGCGGGGGATCGGCCCGGAGCCCTCGTCGGCGACCTCGATCCGCAGGAGTTGGCCGGTGGACCACAGGAGACAGCGGACCTGGCTACTGTGCGTGTGCAGAATGGCGTTGGTGACCAGCTCGGAGACGATGAGCTGCGCGGTGTCCGACGTCGAGGGCGACAGACCCCAGCCGTAGAGTTGGACCCGCGTGCGGTGGCGGGCCGTTGCCACGGAGGTGTCCCGCGCGGGCAGCGCGAAGCTCTCGCCCGGCGAGGGGGCGGAGCGTATCTCCGGTGTGGGGAGGGGGGACGGCGTCACGCCGTGAGCAGGAGACACGGGCGGGGTCGCCTTCCGGGGAACTGGAGCCGTCGTGAGCCGGGTCACGTGTCAACTATGCGGGCTGGTGGGGCGTCCACGCAAGAGTAGTTCTGCAATTCGCAGAAAGCGAAGGGATCTCTGTGGATATCGCTACCCGGTGTGGCAAACTTCTGTGCGGCGCAGGTGAGATGACAATCGGCGAGACGGAACGCGGCAAGGGGAGACGACGTGGCAGAGGCACGGTCCGGGCCGACCGTGGGGCAGATCGTCCTTGGCCTGCGGCTGCGGGAGCTGCGTGAACGGGCGGGCTGTTCCTTCGCCGAGGCCGCGGCGGCGCTGAGCGTCAACACCACGACGGTGCGGCGCATGGAGAAGGCCGAGGTCGGCCTGAAGCCGCTCTATGTGAAGGCGCTGCTCGAACGGTACGAGGTGCCGGCCGAGGAGTCGCGGTCCTTTCTGCGGCTCGTCGAGGAGGCCAACCGGCCGGGCTGGTGGCACCGCTTCCGCGACGTGCTGCCCGACTGGTTCAGCCTCTATGTGAGCCTGGAGGGCGAGGCGAGCCTGATCCGGGCCTACGAACCGCACTGTGTGCCCGGCCTGTTGCAGACCGCGGGCTATGCGCGCGCCCTGCTGCGCACCGGCTTTCCCGGCGCCTCCGACGAGGAGTTGGAGCGCCGGGTGGCGCTGCGGATGGAGCGTCAGGACCTGCTGTCCCGGCCCCGGGCCCCGCTGCTGTGGGCCGTGGTCGAGGAGCATGTGCTGCGGCGTCGCGTCGGAACCTCCGCCGAGATGCTCCAACAGATCGACCGGCTGATCGAGGCGACGCAGCTGCCCAACGTCACCCTCCAGATCATGCCGTTCAGTGCCGGACCCCACCCCGGCATGTTCGGGCCGTTCCAGCTCTTCAGGTTCGAGATCCCGGAACTGCCCGACATCATCTACGTCGAGAGTCTGACCGGGGCGACCTACCTCGACGAACGGCCCGACACCGTGGCCTACCTGGAGGTTCTCGACCGCATGGGTACGCAGGCGGCGTCAGCGCAGGACACCGAGGCCCTCCTCGGTGAGATTCGCAAGGAGCTGACCGCATGATCAACCACATCTACAACGGAATGCCAGCAAGGGAGCTGGGCAGTGAGGGCTGGCGCAAGCCGTGGAGCGGCACCAACGGCGGGAACTGCGTCGAGGCGCTGAAGCTGGCCGACGGACGGGTGGCGATACGCCAGTCCACGGATCCCGACGGTCCGGCGTTGATCTACACCATGCACGAGATCGAGAGCTTCATCCGAGGCGCCAAGCGCGGTGAGGCCGACTTCCTCTTCGCCTGAGACCGCTGCCCCGCCGGCCCCGCCGGCGTCGACCGTCCCCCCAACCGACCCACCGCGACGGTGGGTTGTTCCCAACGACCCCCGGGCCACGGCGTGGGGGTCGCTTTCGTGTCCGGGGTAGGGCAGGGGCGGCCGGGTGCCGGTGTGATCTATGTCTCTCCGTCGGGCGGAAGGTTCCCGTGTAGTTGTAGGTTCAACTACATCGTACCGACCGCTACCCCCCATCCGGAGGTCCACTCAGCATGAGCGCTCCCGTGAAGCTCGCCGTCATCCACTACTCCTCGACCGGGACGGTCGCCCGGATCGCGCGGGAGTTGGCCGAGGCGGCGACCAAGGCCGGTGCCGAGGTGCGGCTGCTCAAGGTCGCCGAACTCGCCCCCGCCGAGGCCATCGCCTCCAACGAGGCGTGGGCCGCGCACGCCGCCGCCAGCGCCGATCTCCCGGTGGCCACCCCGGGTGACGTCGAGTGGGCGGACGCCGTGATCTTCGGCACGCCGACCCGGTTCGGCAATGTGTCCGCGCAGCTGAAGCAGTTCATCGACGGGCTGGGCGGCCTGTGGGCGCAGGGCAAGCTCGCCGACAAGGTCTACAGCGGATTCGTCGGCACCAGCACCCTGCACGGCGGCCAGGAGTCCACGCTGCTGGCGCTCTACAACTCGGTCTACCACTTCGGCGGCGTCCTGGTGCCCCCGGGCTACACCGACCCGGCGAAGTTCGCCGACGGGAACCCCTACGGCACCTCCCATGTGGACGGCCAGGGCAGCATCCCGGTCGACGACGTGGTGGTCAACTCCGCCCGGGTGCAGGCGGAGCGGGTGCTGCGCTTCGCGCGCGCGATCAGCGCCGACGCCTGATCCCCGTCGCGGCGCCCCGTCCACCCCGTACCGGGGAGGGGCGGGGCGCCGTCGCGTGCGGGCGGCCGACCGGCGAACGGGTCAACGGGGGCCGTCCGTCCTGGTGCGCAGCGCGACCTCCCGGATGAAGAAGGTGAGCAGCAGCGAGGCCAGCGCGGTGGGCGCCGCGAACAGGAAGATGTCGGCGACCCCGTGCCCGTACGCGTTCTCCAGCACGCCGCGCACCGCGTCCGGCAGGGCCGCCATGTCGGGGATCGCGCCGCCGCCCCCGCCGTCCACGCCGAGGTCGGTCAGCGGGCCGCTGGAGTAGCTGGTCACCCGGCTCGCCAGCAGGGCCCCCAGCACCGCGACGCCTATCGCGCCCCCGAAGGTGCGGAAGAAGGCCACCATCGAGCTGGCGGCGCCGAGGTCCCTCGGCCCCACCACGTTCTGCGCCGCCAGCACCAGGTTCTGCATGGTCATTCCGACGCCGAGGCCCAGCAGCACCATGTAGACCGCGACCTGCCAGTACGGGGTGTCGTGCCGGATGGTGCCGAGCAGCCCGCAGCCGGCCGTCAGCAGCACGCCGCCCGACACCAGCCAGTGCTTCCAGCGCCCGGTGCGGGTGATCAGCCAGCCCGACACCGTCGAAGCCGCCGTCATCCCGATGATCATGGGGATGGTCATCACGCCCGACATGGTGGCGCTCTCGCCGCGAGCCAGCTGGAAGTACTGGCTGAAGAACACCGTGCCGCTGAGCATGGCCACGCCCACCAGCAGGGAGACGCCGGACGAGAGCGCGATGGTGCGGTCCCGGAAGAGCCGCAGCGGAATGATCGGCTCGGCGGCCCTCGTCTCGACGAACACGAAGAGGCCGCCCAGCGCCACCGCCCCGCCGACCATGGCGAAGCTCTGCCAGGACGCCCAGTCGTAGGAGTCGCCCGCCAGGGTCACCCAGATCAGCAGCAACGAGACCGAGGCGCTGACCAGCAGGGCGCCGGTCCAGTCGATGCGCACCCCCGGGCGGCGCACGGTGGGCAGCTTGAGCGTGCGGTGCAGCACCACCAGCGCGGCCAGCGCGAACGGGACCCCGATGTAGAAGCACCAGCGCCAGCCGAGCCAGGAGGTGTCGGTGATCACGCCGCCGACCAGCGGACCGCTGACCGTCGCCGCGGCGAACGTCGCGCCCAGGTAGCCGCTGTAGCGGCCTCGTTCCCTGGGCGGGATCATCGCCGCGAGGATGATCTGCGAGAGCCCGATCAGCCCGCCGACGCCCAGGCCCTGGACCACTCGCAGGGCGATCAGCATCTCGGGGCTCTGCGAGAGACCGGCGATCATGGAGCCGATCACATAGATGCTCAGGGCGATCTGGATCAGTAGCTTCTTGTCGAAGAGGTCGGCGAGCTTGCCCCAGAGCGGCATGGAGGCGGTCATCGCCAGCAGCGTGGCCGTCACGACCCAGGTGAAGGCGGACTGGCCGCCGTGCAGATCCGAAAGGATGCGCGGCAAGGCGTTGGTGACGATGGTTGAGGAGAGGATCGCGGCGAACATGCCGAGCAGCAGCCCGGAGAGGGCGCGCATGATCTCCGCGTGCGTCATGGTGGTGGACGCGGCATCCGTCGGTCCCGGCGGCCCGGCCTTGGGCGAGGTCGCCGGGTCGGGTATGGATTCCTTACTTTGCGTGGTCAAGCGATCTCCCCATGATGTGGTCCGTTCGCGACCCTACGACAAGTTGCTTACTACACGTAAACGAGTTGGGGAAAGCTTTAGGCGTTTTGGGGTGATCGGTCACCGTCCCCGCGCGCCCCGGCGCGCGGGACCCCGTCGGCTCCTCGACGGAGAGACAGGTAACCGTCCGCAGGCGCCGTTTCCTCCCGAGGGAGCCGGCGGGCGTGAACCCTCGCGCGCCCCCGGAGTGCGCCGACGCGATCCTCCACCCCGGCGGCTCGCCGGTCGAACGTCTCTGCGAAGGGCGGGCGTTGGGTAGCGTGGGGCGATCACTCCTGCCCCGAAGGGACGCCTTTCGGTGACGAACCTCCGATGGCTTCACCGGCTCCGACGGCCGGGGCCGATCCTGGCCGGACTGGCCGCGCTCGCCCTCCTCGTCGGGCTCGGCACCCTCAGCCTCGCCATCGCCTCGGACGAGCCGACCGTCCGCCGCACCGACCAGACGCTCACCCTGCCCCAGACCCCCGGCTCCGCACGCACCGTGGAGATCGACACCTCGTTCTTCGTCGGCGGGGACGGGGCGCCGCGCCCCGCCGTGCTGCTCGGGCACGGCTTCGGCGGCAGCAAGGTGGACACCCGGGCCCAGGCCGAGGAGCTGGCCGGGCACGGCTACTCCGTGCTGACCTGGTCGGCGCGCGGCTTCGGCGACTCAACCGGCCAGATCGGCCTCAACGACCCCGAGCGTGAGGTGGCCGACGTCTCCGGGCTCATCGACTGGCTGGCCGAGCGCCCCGAGGTCACCCTCGACGGCCCCGGCGACCCCCGCGTCGGCATGGCGGGCGCCTCCTACGGCGGCGCCATCGCGCTGCTGACGGCCGGACACGACGACCGCGTCGACGCCATCGCCCCCGCCATCACCTACTGGAACCTCGCCGACGCGCTCTTCCCCCAGGGCGTCTTCAAACAGCTCTGGGCCGGCATCCTCTTCACCACGGGCGCCACCGACCCGGGTGTCGGCTCGCCACCCGACGAGACCACGGAGAACCCCGGCTGCGGGCGCTTCACCGAGGAGATGTGCGCGCTCTACCAGCGGGTCGCCGTCGCCGGCAGCGCCGACCAGGAGGCGCTCGACCTCCTCACCGCGCACAGCCCCGCCGCCGTGGCCGACCGGATCGACGTGCCCACGCTGATCCTCCAGGGACAGCACGACTCGCTCTTCCCTCTCGACCAGGCCGACGCCATGGCCGCCGCCATCGAGGAGAACGGCGCCCCCGTCGCCGTCGAGTGGATCTGGGCCGGGCACGACGGCGGCGTCTCCGAGGCGGAGCGCACCGACCGCCGGATCGTCGACTGGTTCGACCGCTACCTCCACGACGACACGGGCGTGGACACCGGGCCGCCGTTCCGGGTGACCCGCATCACCGGGATCGACACCACCAACGGAGACACCCTGCTGCGCGGTGCCACCAGCGACAGCTACCCGGGTCTTTCGGGACCGTCGCGCACGGTCGAGCTGCTGGGCGAGCCCCAGACCTTCGTCAACCCGCCTGGCGGCGCGCCGGCCGCCGTCTCGTCGGTGCCGGGGCTCGGCGGGCTCAGCCAGCTCTCCGGGTTGGGCTTCGGCCCCGCCATCGACTTCCCCGGCCAGTACGCGCGCTTCGACTCCCTGCCGCTGATCGAGACCACCCGCGTCACGGGGGCGCCCTCCGTGCGGCTCACCGTCACCTCCGACACCCCGTCGGCGGTGCTCTTCGGCAAGCTCTACGACGTGTCGCCGGACGGCGAGACCCAGTCGCTGCCCGCCCAACTCGTCACCCCGCTGCGGATCGACGACGCGGACACAGGGCCCACCGTCACCTTCCAACTGCCCGCCATCGACTACCCGTTCGAAGCCGGGCACCGGCTGCGCCTGGTGATCTCCAGCACCGACATCGGCTACGCCTCCCCGGTGGAGACCGCGCGCCACACCGTCGCGCTGGCCGACCCCGGGCTCACCCTGCCGACCGCGCCCGATGTCGCCACCGCGCCCGTCGCGCTGCCCTGGTGGGTCCCGGGGCTGCCGCTGATCGCCCTGGCCATCGGCCTCGCCGTGGTGTTCGTCCGCCGCCGCGCCCCGGCCGGGAGCCGGGCCTTCGATCCCGCGCTCGCCGAAGTGCCGCTCTCCATCGAGGGGTTGAGCAAGCGGTACGCCCGCTCCAGCGACCGCTACGCGGTGCGCGACCTCACGTTCCGGGTGGAGCGCGGGCAGGTGCTCGGACTGCTCGGCCCCAACGGCGCGGGCAAGACCACCACCCTGCGGATGCTGATGGGGCTCATCACCCCGGACGCCGGCGCGATCCGGATCTTCGGCCGGCTCGTCGGGCCAGGGGCTCCCGTCCTCTCCCGGGTCGGCGCCTTCGTCGAGGGCGCCGGCTTCCTGCCCCATCTGACCGGCCGCGCCAACCTCGACCTCTACTGGCGCGCCACCGGCCGCCCGGCCGAGGACGCGCGGATCGAGGAGGCGCTGGAGATCGCCGACCTGGGCACCGCCCTGGACCGCGCGGTCCGCACCTACTCGCAGGGCATGCGCCAGCGCCTCGCCATCGCCCAGGCCATGCTGGGCCTCCCCGACCTGCTGATCCTCGACGAGCCGACCAACGGCCTCGACCCGCCACAGATCCGCGCCATGCGCGAGGTGATGATCCGCTACGCCGCCGGCGGGCGCACCGTGATCGTCTCCAGCCACCTGTTGGCCGAGGTCGAGCAGACCTGTGGGCATCTGGTCGTGATGGACAAGGGGCGCCTCCTTCAGTCGGGTCCGGTCGCCGAGATCGTGGGCTCGGGCGACACCGTGCTGGTGAGCACCGGCGGGCCCGTGACCGACGAGGCGCTGGCCACCTTCCGGGCGCTGCCCGGCGTGGACGCCGCCACCCCGGTCGAGGACGGGGTGCTGGTCCGGCTCGACGGCATCGGCCCCGACGTCCTCCTGACCGAACTGGTCCGCGCCGGCGTCCCGGTGCACGGCCTGACGCCGCACCGGCGCCTGGAAGACGCCTTCCTCACCCTGATCGGCGGTGCCTGACGATGACCACCCCCGTCCGCGAGAGTCCCGCGTCCGCCGCTCCCGGCTATGTCCCGCGCCGCACCCTGCCGTTGCGGGTGGAGGCGATCCGGCAGCTGCGCCGGCGCCGCACCCTGGTCGTGGGCCTGCTGCTGGTCGCGCTGCCGCCGCTGGTGGCCGTCGCCTTCGCGATGGGCGGCACGCCGGACTCCGCCGTCGCCTCGCTGCTGGACACCGCGACCGCGTCGGGGCCCAACTTCGCCGCGGTCTGCCTCTATCTCTCGGCCGGCTTTCTGCTGGTCGTTCCCGTCGCGCTGTTCTGCGGCGACACGGTCGCCGCCGAGGCCGGCTGGTCGTCGCTGCGCTATCTGCTGGCCGCGCCGGTGCCGCGCGCGCGGCTGCTGACCGCCAAGCTGCTGGTCGCGCTGGCGTTCTCGGCCGTGGCGATGCTGTCGCTGCCGCTGGTCGC
The DNA here is from genome assembly GCF_020740535.1 of Streptomyces profundus. NCBI lineage: Bacteria > Bacillati > Actinomycetota > Actinomycetes > Kitasatosporales > Streptomycetaceae > Streptomyces > Streptomyces profundus. The sequence goes on along the minus strand of NZ_CP082362.1, from coordinate 765,946 downwards.
GCTGGGCGTGGGCACCGCCGCCTACGGCTGGGGCCCGTTGGAGCTGCCCACCGGCGGCTCGCTGCCGGCCGGCGAGGCGGCGGGGCGGCTCGGCCTCGCCGTGGCCTTCGTCTTCGTCGGCCAACTGGTCACCGCCGCCCTGGCGTTCTACCTCTCGACGGTGACGGACGCCCCGCTGGGCGCGGTGGGCGGAGCCATCGGGCTGACCGTCGTCGGCTCCATCCTGGACGCCGTCACCGCGCTCGGCGGCTGGCGCGAACTCATCCCGGCGCACTGGCAGTTCGCCTGGCTGGACGCGCTGCAACAGGGGGTGGAGTGGAACGGCATGGCGCGCGGTGCGGCCGTCTCCGTCTCCTATGCGGTGATCCTGGTGGCCCTGGCCTACCGCCACTTCGCGCGCAAGGACATCGTCTCCTGAGCGTTCCTGGGCGTGCGACGGCCCTCCCCCCGGAAGAGGGGGAGGGCCGTGCCTGGATCACTTCACCGTTGTTCGGAACCGATCAGAACTGGAGCGCCCAGGCGTTGAGGGTGCCCTGGTCCAGGGTGGCGCTGTCGGTCACCTCAAGGGTCCAGGTGCCGTCGGCGTCGACGCCGGCACCGGCGACCCGGTAGGTGGCCTGGATGTCGTCCGCGCTGCCGCCGCTGCGCTCCCGCAGGAGGTAGGAGGCGCCCTCGGGGCTGGTCAGGCTGACGGTCAGGTCGCCGACCCAGGTGTGGGTGATGTCGACCTCGACCTCGAAGGCGCCGGACAGCTCGCCGACGTCGCTGACCTCGATGTCCGAGGAGATCGTGCTGTTGTCGACGATGGCGACCGGGCTGGTGCTCTCGAAACGCTCACCGGCCGGGGGGTTGCCCGGGCCGGTGCCGTCGCCGCTCACGTTGAGCAGCAGGTTGGCGGTGCTCCCGGGGATGCCGGTGATGGCGTCGGCCACGGCCGAGCCGGTCAGCGCCGCCTCCACCTCGGCCGGGGTGGCGTCCGGGTTCTCGGCCAGGAAGAGCGCGGCGCCGCCGGCCACGTGCGGGGCGGCCATCGAGGTGCCGGAGATGGTGTTCTCGGCGGTGTCACTGGTGTGCCACGCCGAGGTGATGCTGCTGCCGGGCGCGAACAGGTCCACCACGGAGCCGACGTTGGAGAACGGCGAGATGGCGTCCGTGCTGGTGGTCGAGCCGACCGTGATGGCGGTCTGGACCCGGGCCGGGGAGCGGGTGGAGGCGTCGGTGCCGTACTCGTTGCCGGCGGCGACGGCGTAGGTGACGCCGGAGGCGACGGAGTTCTCGACCGCGGCGTCCAGCGTGGAGTTGGCGGCGCCACCCAGGCTCATGTTGGCCACGGACGGGCCGTCGGCGTCGCCGGTCACCCAGTCCACGCCGGCGACCACGGCGGCGATGGTCCCGGAGCCGTTGTTGTCGAGCACCCGGACGGAGACGATGTCGGCTTCCTTCGCGACACCGTAGGCCGTGCCCGCGGCGGTGCCGGCGACATGCGTGCCGTGGCCCTGCCCGTCGCTGCCGTCGCCGCCGTACGCGTCGAAGCCGAAGGACGCGCGACCGCCGAAGTCCTGGTGGCTGTACCGGACGCCGGTGTCGACGACGTACACGGTGACGCCCTCACCCGCGTGGTCCGGGTAGGTGTAGGAGTTGTCCAGCGGCAGCGATGCCTGGTCGATCCGGTCCAGGCCCCAGGACGGGGGGTTGCTCTGGGTGGCGCTGGCGTGCACCACCTGGTCCTGGGTGACCTCGGCGACCGCCGGGTCGGCGGCCAGTTCCAGCGCCTCGGCCTCGGTCGCCTCGAAGGCGAAGCCCTCCAGCGCGTGCTGGTAGACCTGGGTCACCTCCAGCCCGTGGGTCTCGGCCAGCGAGTCGGCCGTCCGCTCGACGTTGGTGGTGATCTCCGCGCTGTTCAGCGTGACGAGGTAGCTGCCGGGGACGACGTTTTCGGCGCCCGCGTTGGCGATCACCCCGGTGGGGGTGTCGCTGGCGTGGGCGGCGGCTGGCAGCACCGCGCCGGTGAGGGCCAGCACGGCGGCGGTGGCCACGCCGGTTCCCAGGAGGAGTCGCGTCGGCTTACGCGTCTTGTCCATGAAGTGGTCTGCTCCTTGTGAGGGCACAACGAAGGACTTTATGTGCCCATGTCAAGCGAGACTTTCCATGAGCACGTCACAACTGTTGATCTACGCGTGCAGATTGGCAAGAGGGCGGAGCGATGCTTCACAAGAACGACATCTCCACGTAGCGGCCCGAGAGTTGACGTGCTGTCGGTCAAAGAGCACGTCAGGCTTCGTATACGAGGCGCGGAGGGTGGGCGGATGGCCTTCGGACGGCTGGCCGGAACTCGCTCCCGCCGTCGGCTGCCCCCGGCCGCCGGCCGCGCCCCTCGGGGCCGCGCGCCGATCCCGGTGGGCCGGGCCCGTGGCCGAGCTCCCCCGGGCGCCCGCTAGGGTCCCGACGTGGGAAACAAACTATGGCTCCAGGACCATGGGCCGAATCGTCGGGCCCGGCTCAAGGCGAAGGGACCGCACCCGTCGGACGGGCAGGTGCCGGTCGAGATACGACGGGCCGCGGCGGATGATTCGCGCCATGCGTCCGCCATCGAGGTGAGCGCCTACGCGGAGCGCCGACTGCCACCGGGAGGCACCGTCGAGCGCTATCTCGCCGAACGTCGCGGCGGAGTACGCGCCTTCACACTGTGGCGCGACCCTGACCGCCGGGAGCGCCTGGCTGAGGTGGTGACCCGGTCGGCGAGCCGACGTGGCCCCGCCGAGTACGAGGTGCTGGGCCCCGCCGGCGAGCCGCTGGCCCTGATCGTCCGCGATCCGGCCTCCCTCACCGCGCCCCGCCGCACCCGCTGGACGGTACGGCAGGCCGACGGCACGGTGGCGGTCGGGAAGAAGGGCACCCTCTTCTGGTGGTGGGTGTGGTGGCTGATGTCCCCGATCCAGGCGGTGCTGTTGGTGCTCGCGATCTTCGGCGGGGAGGTGGCCAGGCCACCCCGCCGCACCCGCTGGCGGGTCGGCGGGGCGAAGGTGCTCGACTTCGCCAACGGCTCCAGCCAGTTCGAGCTGACCGAGGTCGCCGGCCGCTGGGACCCCAGGGTGACGATGGCGCTGCTCGCCCTGCTCCACACCCACGAGGGGTGGATCGGGTCCAACTGGGACGACGAGAAGGGCTGACCGGCGCTCAGCCCAGCAGGTACTCCTCGCCCCCGGTGGCCGCGTAGACCGCGACATCGGCCAGCAGCACCAGCGCGACCAGCACCAGCAGCAGGGTGACGCCGTGTCGGACGGCGGGCCCGAGGCGCGCTGAGGCCCGCTCCAGCAGCCGCACCGCCGCCCGGTGCCTGCCGGTCGCCACCGCGCCGCCGACCAGCACCAGTGGCGCCTGGCTGATCAGGCTCCACAGCAGGTGGGCGACCACCAGCTCCCAGAGCGGCTCGCGGCCGGCCAGCACGACCAGGCCCAGGAAGGTCGGGTCCAGCAGGATGGCCAGGGCCAGCAGGACCGCGAGGCCCGCCAGTCGGCCCGTCCCGCCGCCGCGCGCGGCCGGGCCCGAGACGCCGGGATGCGGCCGGCGCCGCCGTCTGACGGCCCACCACAGCAGCGCGACCGCGATCGCCGCCTCGCCCAGCACCCACCACGGCGAGTACCAGTCGACCCCGGAGAGGTCGACCCTGGCCACGCTCGCCCCGACGAACAGCGACAGCGGGACGCCGAGCGCCGGCGGAATCAGCAGCGAGAGCGCGCTGAACACCAGGATCGCGCGCCGGCTCGCCCCGGCGGCCAACGCGCCCACGGCGATCAGCGCGCCGATCGGGTCGAGCCCGGCGAGGGCGAGCCCCACCACGGTGGCAAAGAAACTGAACACGGGGGCCACCGTGGCACGGGCGCCGCTCCTCGGGGCGCATTGAACGCCCGGACCGCGCGTACGCCGGGCGCGTACGCCGGCGGGTCAGTCGTCGTCGCCCTCGAAGGCGTCGCCGATCTCGTCGATGATCTCGGCGGCGACAAAGCCACCCACCACGCCGGCGGCCACACCGGCCACCACGCCGCCGATGCCCAGGCCGCCGCCCCCGCCGTGGCCCTCGTGGCCCTCGTGCCCGCCACCGTAGCCGTGCTGCCCGTGCCCGCCGCCGAAGCCGCCGTGGCCCCCCGCCGTCATCTGCCGCAGCCAGGAGTCGACCAGCGCGGTGAAGTCGGCCTGGCCCACGTCCTCGTGCGCGACCGAGAAGCGGTTCACCGCGTCGCCGCCGCCCCCGAAGAGCCCACCGCGCCGGTCCACCTCCAGGACCACGGTCAGGCCGCCCGGGTTGGCCAGGAAGCTCACCTCGATCTCGCTCATCGCGTGCGCGTGGTTCGGCCCCGGGGTCAGCTCGATCTCCTGGTAGAACGGCAGCGTCTGCCCGCTGTCCCGGATCTGGCCCAGCTCAAGATCGGACGAACGGAACCCGAACCCCAACTGGCCGAAGGCGTCCAGCACCGCCTCCTGCACCGGCAGCGGTCGGATCAGCAGCCGGTCGAGATCGCCCTGGTCCACCGCGCCGGCGACGGCGAGCTCGGTGCGCACGCCCAACGGGAAGCCGAGCGGCTGGCCGAAGACCTCGGTGATCGGCGTCTCCCAGGGCAGCGGGAAGGAGAACGGGACGGAGAACTCCTCCGCCTCGGCCAGGCGGAAGCCGCCGCCCACCACGACCCGATGGAACCTGACGTCGCCCTGCCGCTCCTCGTCCCCGGCCTCGGACTCCACCCGGGCGACCAGATCCAGCGTCAGCTCGGTGATCTCGACGTCCATCGTGCCGCCGCGCACCAGCACGTCGCCGGAGAGGGTGTCGCCCGGGAGCACCAGCTCCCGGTGCAGCACCGTGTCCACCGAGGGGCCACCCACGCCCAGCTTGCCGAGCAACCGCTTGAACACCATCGCGGCGTTCTCCTCTTGTTTCGTACGACATGTGTCGTCAGTCGGTCAACCGAGGTCACGCCGGTGGTCGGTCCGTCAACTGCCGCCGGTGGCGCGCCACTTCAAACGCTATCGCGTCCCCGATCCACCGGATGCGAAACGGTCCGTCGCCGAGACCAGCGCCTCGGACATCCCCGCGGCGGCGGTGCTGTGCCCGGCCGCGCCGATCACCACCAGCTCGCAGCCCGGGCCCCAGCGGTGCGCCAACTCCCAGGGGGTGCCCAGGAGATTGCCCGGGTCGAGGGCGCCCTGCACCACCACCCCGGGGATGCCGGCCAGCTCAGGGGCCCGGCGCAGCACCTCGCCCTCGGGCAGCCAGGAGCCCCGGCTCCAGTAGTGGGTGACGATCCGGGCGAACGCCAGCCGGAAGTCCGGGTCGGCGTAACGGGGGGAGGGATCCGAGGTGCTGACGTCGATCGCCTCCTCCCAGTCGCACCAGTCGCGCGCCGCCTTGGCCCGCACCGCCGGGTCGGGATCGTGGAGCAGCCGGTCGTAGGCGGCGGCCGGATCCCCGTCCCGCTCGGCCGGGGGAACGGCCGCCCGGAAGGCGTTCCAGGCGTCCGGGAAGTAGGCGCCCAGACCCCGGGTGAGCAGGTCGGTCTCCGCCCGACGGCCGGTGGCCAGGCCCATGAGCACCAGCTCGGTGACCCGGTCCGGGTGGCGCTGGGCGTAGTGCAGGGCGAGCGCGGAGCCCCAGGAGCCGCCGAAGAGCTGCCACCGCTGGACGCCGAGCGTCTCCCGCAGCAGCTCCATGTCGGCCAGCAGGTGCTCCGTGGTGTTGGTCGAGAGGTCGACCTCGGGATCGGCCGCGTGCGGGGTGGAACGGCCGCTGTTGCGCTGGTCGAAGAGGATGATCCGATAGGACGCGGGATCGAAGAACCGGCGGGCGCCCGGTGTGCAGCCGGACCCGGGCCCGCCGTGCACCACCAGCGCGGGCTTCCCCTCCGGATTGCCGCAGACCTCCCAGTACATCCGGTGGCCGTCGCCCACCGACAGCCAGCCGTGGTCGTGGGGTTCGATCGGCGGATAGAGCGCGGACATGGGGTACCTCCCGGGGAACGGCGCCGATTTGTCGTAGCGCTGTTATATCAGTGCTGTCATACCTGTCGCCTTCGGCTATCTTTCTGCGCATGGCCACCACTCCCGCGCTCACCGGCATCGGCACCCGGCTGCGCCATCTGCTCGATCTGCTGGAGAACGACCTCGCCGACGTCTATCCGTCCCTGGGGCTCACCGACTACCGGCCCCGGTTCACGCCGGCGATCCGGGCGCTGACCGCCCGGGGGCCCAGCACCATCAGGGAGCTGGCCGAGGCCCTCTCGGTGACCCACTCGGCGGCCAGCCAGACCGTCGCGCAACTCGTGCGGCGTGGCCTGGTCGAGCTGTCGGTGGGGGAGGACGCGCGGCAGCGGGTGGTGCGGCTGACCGAGGAGGCCGAGGCGATGCGGTCGGTGCTGGAACGGGAGTGGGCCCTCGCCGAGGCCGCCGTCGCCGACCTGGACGCCGAACTCTCCGTCCCGCTCGCGCGGTCGCTCACCGAGTTGGAGGAGGCGCTGGCCCGCCGCTCCTTCCGCGACCGCGTCGCCGAGGCCGCCGCGCGGATGGAGGGGCCGCCCGTGGGCGAGGGGGCGGACGCCTCGCCGCGGGGGCCACGGGGCACCCGCCCGAACGGCGCCGCCGACGATGCGGCGCGTGGGCGCGCGGGGCAGGATGACGCTCATGAGCACAGCGGTGCGGGACAACAGCCGGCAGAGCCGGTTCGAGGCGTGGGTGGACGGTGAGTTCGCCGGCTTCGCCGACTATGTGCGCACCGGGGATCTGGTGGTCTATCCGCATACCGAGGTCCGCGCGGAGTTCGAGGGGCGCGGCGCCGGCGGCGAGCTGGCCAGAACCGCGCTGGAGGACGCCGACCGCCGAGGGCTGCGCGTCCTCGCCACCTGCCCGTTCATCGTCGGCTGGCTCGCGCGGCACCCCGAGTACCAGCACCTGACCGAGGGCGCCGCCTCCTAGGGCCTGTCCCGTCCGGGGCGCCCGGTGTCACTGCTCGCGGCGCAACCGGTCCAGTTCGCGCCGGTCGCGCTTGGTGGGCCGGCCGGCGCCCCGGTCGCGCACCGGGACGGCGGGGATCTCGACCCGGGGCGGCGGCGGGGGACTGTTGTCGATCAGGCACTCCGCCGCGGTGGGCGCGCCGACCCGCTTGCGGATGAGTCGGGTGACCTCGACCACCCGCTCCCGCCCGGCGTGCCAGACCCTGACCTCGTCGCCGACCTTCACCGCCTGCGCCGGCTTGACCCGCTCGCTGTTGACCTTGACATGGCCGGCGCGGCAGGCGGACGCCGCCATCGACCGCGTCTTGACCAGCCGCACCGCCCAGATCCAGGTGTCCACGCGCACGCTTCCCTGCTCACCCGCCATGCCCCGACCCTATGCCCTCCCGCGCCTTCGTCCCAGGCCCTTTCCGACCGCCGCCCCACGCTGGGCGCCGGCCACGGCCGGACACCCGCCGGGCCAGGGGCCAGGGGGCAGGGGTCAGGCGACGACGGAGGCGGAGGCGGTGGCCGGCCGATGGGGGAGCGAGGCGCGCCAGTGGACCTCGGCCGGGAGCACGGTGGGCGCCTCGGGCGGCGCCACCTCGTGCTCGACCACGCGGATCAGCAGCTCGGCGCACGCCTGGCCCAGCGCGCGCGGATGGAGATCGACGGCGGTCACCGGCGGTGTGGTCATGGTCAGCGTGCGACTGTCCCCGCAGCACGCCACCAGCAGGTTTTCGCCCACCCGCCGGCCCGCCGCTTCCAGGACCGGCAGCGCGCCGCGCACGATCGGCTCCGACGACATCACCAGCAGGTCCGTCGCCGGCTCCCTGGCGAGCAACGCCTCGATTCCCGCCTGGTGTTCGCGTACCGACATGTCGCCGAACCGACTTTCGCCCGTGGCGCCCGGCAGCCCTTGTTCCTCGCACCAGGCGAGGAACTCGGCGCGCAGCAGCACGCCCCAGCCGCTGTTGGCGTCCGGGCCGACAAAGGCGGGGCGGCGGATGCCGTGCGCCAGCGCGCGGTCCAGGATCGCGCGGAGCGCCGCCGCGTGGTCGGCGACGATCACCGGACAGCCCGGCATCCCGGGCGGCAGGTGCTCGCCGGCGACCACCGGCAGTCCCGACTCCAGGAGTTGGCGGGCGCGCAGGTCGTCGGCGATCGGGTCGGCGATGATCACGCCGTCCACCCGGGGCACCCGGTTCCGCGGCACCTGGGGGTTGCTGGAGAGCAGGGTCAGGTCGTAGTCGGCGGCCTGGGTGCCGTCCAGCACGCCGGTCACAAACTCCCGGAAGTAGTCGGAGGCGAAGCGGTCACCGGCGTGCAGATGGTGCAGTCCGATGGACCGAACCGATCCGGTGCGCAGCCCCTGAGCGACCACATTGGGGCGGTAGTTCAACTCCTCGGCGGCGCGGGCGACGGCCCGCCGCGTGGCGTCCGTCATCCGGCCACCGCCGGAGAGCGCCTGGGACGCGGTGCTGGGTGAGACGTTCGCCGCTCTGGCCACGTCCTTGAGCGTCACGGTCTGGCGCCTCATGGGCACATCATACGAGCGCCGATCCGCTCGCCGGGAAACCGTCCCTTCCGGGCGGTGGCCTCCGGGCGCCGAGCGTCCGAAAACGATCGCCCGTGTTACGGCCAGGCTTCCTCGGCGCTTCGGGCTCCCCCGGAGCGGTCCACTACCGCACCAGCTGTGTAAACACCCGCTACGGCAGCCCGGTTGGCCATTGACGAATCGATTTCGCAGTCCCTAGTTTCTCGTCCTACCCGAACGAGACGGCGCGTTGGCCGTGCCCAGGGGACAACGAGGTTCACACCGGCGGCCATTCCTCCCACAGAGGGGCGAATCAGGCCATGCTCCCGCCTCATCGGGACAGCTACGGCTTATCCGCAGAGAGGGCCCATGTCCGAGAACCGCAGTGATTCCAGCCAGCCGCCGGACCAGCACGGGCACCACCAGCACGGGCAGCATCAGGACGGGCAGCATCAGCACGGGCAGCATCAGCACGGGCACCATCAGGACGGGCACCATCAGGGCGGCCCCGGGGACGGTCACCAACACCACCACGACTTCGGCGAGGGCTTCTGGGAGCAACCGCCCCGGCTGGGCAAGGGACTTGACGGCCATGGCGCCGTGGACGACTTCAACGTCGACCGCAGACCGGGCCCCATCTTCGTCAACCGCAAGGGGGAGGGCGGCTTCGCCGGCATCCAGACCTTCGCCAAGCTCCCGGTCTGCCTCACCCCCGAGGACCTGGTGGCCGGCGAGATGGACGTCGCCATCTGCGGGGTGCCGTGGGACGCGACCGCGTCCGGGCGCAGCGGCACCAACCACGGCCCGCTGGCCATCCGTTCCTGCGACTACAAGGGCGGCTACGGCCGGGCGCACTACTCCCTCGATGTGCGGGTCGACGCCTTCGAGGAACTCAAGGTCTGCGACTACGGCGACGCGCCGATCAAGGTCGGCAACACCTGGACCACCTTCGAAGGAATCCGCAAGTTCGTCGGCACCATCGTCGACGCGGGCGCCATCCCGATCATCCTCGGCGGCGACCACGCCACCACCTGGCCATCCGCCACCGCGCTCGCCGACCACTACGGCTACGGCAAGGTCGGCATCGTCCACTTCGACGCGCACGCCGACACCGGAACCGACACCCCGGGCAGCCTCGCCAGCCACGGCACCCCGATGCGGAAGCTGATCGAGAGCGGCGCGGTGCCGGGCAGGAACTTCGTCCAGGTCGGCCTGCGGGGCTACTGGCCCGACCAGGAGACCATCGACTGGATGGACGAGCGCCGGATGCGCACCCACTTCATGGCCGAGATCAACCGGGACGGCTTCGCCAAGGTCCTGGAGCGCGCCGTGGACGAGGCCCTCGACCAGGCCGACCACCTCTATGTCTCGCTCGACATCGACGTCGCCGACCCGGCCTACGCACCCGGCACGGGCACCCCCGAACCCGGCGGGCTGACCAGCGTCGACGTGCTCACCGCCGTGCGCCGACTGGCCGCCGAGGTGGGCATCGTCGGCATGGACGTCGTCGAGGTCAGCCCGCCCTACGACGACCGGGGCGAGATCACCGCGCTGCTGGCCAACCGCGCCGTGCGCGAGGCCCTCACCGGCATCGCCATGCGCCGCAAGGGCCTGACCGAGCCCGACTACCTGCACCCGGGCGCCCTGGGCCCGGGCCACTCCCGCGCGCTGCGGGACCGCGCCTGACCCGCGCCGACCAGCCCGAACCATCGAGGAGTTCCCCATGAAACGGCACACCGCCGCGTCCCTGGCCGCCGTGCTGGCCCTCACGGTCGCCGCCTGCGGCGGCGGCGAGGGCGGCACCGGCTCCGCCGCGCCCACCGACGGGGTGCTGCGCGTCGGCCTGCTCAACGACATCGGCCAGCCCCCCGACCCCGACGTCTACTACTCGGGCAACGGCCTGGCGCTGACCACCAACATGTACGAGGGCCTGGTCCGTTACGAGCCGGGCGTGGACACCTCCACCATCGGCCCCGCCCTGGCCACCGCGTGGGAGGCGTCCGCGGACCACACCAGCTACACCTTCACCCTGCGCGAGGGCGTCACCTTCCACGACGGGACCCCGTTCACCCCCGAGGCCGTCGAGACGTCCTTCGACCGGCGGACCGCCGTCGGCGCCGGGCCCGCCTACATGGTCGCCGGGGTGGAGAGCGTCGAGGTGGTGGACGGGGCCACGGTGACGATCCACCTCTCCGAGCCCAACTCCGCCTTCCTCGACTACCTCGCCTCGCCCTACGGCCCGCGCATGATCAGCCCCACCGCGCTGGCCGAGAACGCCGGCGACGACCACGCCCAGCGCTATCTGAGCACCCACTCCGCCGGCACCGGCCCCTACCAGCTGTCCGAGGCCCGGGTCGGCGAGCGGTACGAGATGACCGCCTACCCGGACTACTGGGGCGGCGAGGCCACGTTCACCACCATCGACCTGCCGGTGTACACCGACACCTCCGCCATGCAACTCGCCCTGGACAACGGCGATCTGTCGGCCATCATCGGCGCGGTGCCCTCGGCCTCCCAGGCGCGCTACATCGAGGACGACGACCTCCAGGCGTACAGCCTCCCCTCGTTCCAGGTCGGCGTGCTCTACATGAACCCCAACCGCCCCTTCCTGGCCACGCCCGAGGCGCGGGAGGCCATGTTCCAGGCGGTGGACTGGGCCGGAGTCATCGATCAGGTGGTCGCCCACAAGGCCGAGTTGGCGGTCGGCAGCTACTCGCGCGGCGCGCTGCCCGACGGCGCCGAGTCCCGGGAGATCGTCCACGACCCCGCGCCCCTGGCCGCGTACGCGGCGGGCCTGTCCGGATCGGGGAAGACGGTGCTGATCGGGCACGCGGCGTCCAGCGCCGACGACGCCCAGATCGCCAACCTCGTCGCCGCCCAACTCCAGGGCCTGGGCCTGGACGCCACCATCACCAGCTACCAGACCGCCCAGGTCTTCGGCGAGTTCGCCGCCGACCCGGCGAACGCCCCCGACGTCTATGTCGCCTCCGGCACCTGGCCCGACTCCAGCAACCCCTATATGTACGGGCATGTGTTCTGGGACCAGGACGGCGGTCTCAACCACCTCCAGTGCTTCTCGGACGCGACCACCGAACTGCTCTCCGAGGCCCTGGTCACCGGCGATCCCGAGACCTACGTGGCCGCCGCCCTGGCCAACGAGGAAGCCTCCTGCACCCCCGCCTGGGCCTATGTGAACGACTTCGTCGCCGCCCAGCCCTGGCTCGGCCAGGTCGCCGAGTCCCACAGCATCGCCGAGCCCTACACCCTCGACTTCCACACGCTGACGGTCCAGGAGCGGTAGCCCCCAGGCTCGGCCCGAAGGAACCCCATGCCACACCGCAGGACCCAGGAACGGCCCACCCGCGCGGCGGACCTCCCCGCGAGCTTCTGGTGGCTCTGGTTCGCCGTCCTCGTCACCTGGACCGGACGCTTCGTCGTCCCGTTCATGACGCTCTTCCTCACCCGCGACGCCGGGCTCAGCACCTCGGAGGCCGGCATGATCGTCTCCGGCTACGGCGGGGGAGTGGTCCTCTCCGCCCTGGCCGGCGGCGTGCTCTCCGACGTGATCGGGCGCCGTCGCACCCTGATCGGCAGCCTCCTGCTCTCCGCCGGCACCATGCTGGTGATCCCCTCCTTCCCCCAACCCGCCGCGATCGCGGTGCTGTTGTTCGTCTTCGGCCTGGTGAACGGCGCGGCCCAGCCGGCCGTCGCCGCGCTGATCACCGACCTGGTGCCCCAGGCGCACCGGCGCGCCGCGTTCGCCTACAACTTCTGGGCGGTGAACCTCGGCTACGCCATCGGCCCGCTGCTGGCCGGCTTCATCGCCGACCACGCCTTCTCCTACCTCTTCTACGCCCAGGCCGGCGTGCTGCTGGTCTCGGCCAGCATCGTGCTGGCCCGGGTCACCGACAGCCATGTGCCCACCGGGCGCCGCCGCCGGGGCGCCGACCCGCCGCCGGCGCCGCCCGGCGGCCTGCGAGAGGTGCTGCGCGACCGGGTCTTCGTCACCTTCGTGCTGGCCATGCTCGTCTACTCCGTCGTCTATGTGCAGTCCACCTCCTCGCTGCCGGTGGCGATGGTGGAGGACGGCTTCACCTCCGCCGAGTACGGCTTCCTGCTCACCCTCAACGGGGTGCTGCTCTGCGCGCTCCAGATCCCCTCCGCGCGGCTCGTCGCCCGCTGGCGCCGCGAGGCGGTGCTGGCCGGCGCGCTGCTCTTCACCGCGCTGGGCGTGGGGCTCCAGGGCTTCGCCGACTCCTGGATCCTCTACGCCACGGCCGTCTCCATCTGGACCATCGGCGAGATGGGCGCCCACCCGTCCGCGCAGTCCATCGCCGCCGACATGTCGACACGTCAGGCCAGGGGCCGCTATCTGGGCTTCTACGCCCTGGCGTTCAGCACGGCCACCATGATCGGGCCGCTGGTCGGCGGCACGGTGATCCAACGGTGGGGCAGCGGCTGGCTGTGGGGCGGCTGCGCCGTGGCCTGTGTGCTGCTCGCCGGCTTCCTCACCCTCACCGCCCGCCCCCGGGAACGGCGCCTGGCGGCGGGGGCCGGGACGCCGGGAGCTTCGGGGGTTTCGGGGGCGCCAGGGACTTCGGGGACTTCGGGGACTTCCGGTGCTTCGGGGGGCGCACTTGGCGCCGGCGAGCCCCCCGGGGCGCCCCCGCCCCAGGACCCCACGGCGGGCGAGGGCCCGCCGACCGAACCCGTCAGCCGTCCCCGCGGCGGCGACCCAGAACCCCCCAACGATCCCGCACCGCCGCGGGACCGCGTGGACCGGCAGGGCCGGTAACCCATCGGCCACCGAAGACCATCGGGAGGACCGCACATGCTCGACACCCAACACGCCACGCCCGCACGGGCCGGCGACCCACCCACCGGGGCCACGCCCGTGGCCACCCTGCGCGACCTGCGGGTCAGTATGTCCCGCAACGGGACCCGTTCCCCCGTCATCAAGGGCGTGGACCTGGACATCCACCCCGGCGAGATCCTGGGCCTGGTCGGCGAGTCGGGATCGGGCAAGAGCATGCTCTCCCTCGCCCTGCTCGGCCTGCTCCCCGCCTCGGCCGCCCCCCGGGTCAGCGGCACCCTGCACGTCGCGGGCGTGGACATGCTGGGCGGCACCGAGGAACAGCGGCGCCGCGTCCGGAAGTCCAGCCTGGGCGTCGTCTTCCAGGACCCGATGACCTCGCTCAACCCCACCATGCGCGTGGGCGACCAGGTGATCGAGGCGGCCGGCGGCGACGCCGAGGCCATCCGCCTGCTGCGCGCCGTCGGCGTACCGGAGCCGGACCGCCGGATGCGGGCCTTCCCCCACGAACTCTCCGGCGGGCTGCGGCAACGCGTCATGATCGCCATGGCCGTCGCCGGGGAGCCCCGACTCGTCATCGCCGACGAACCCACCACCGCACTCGACGTCACCGTCCAGTCCCAGGTCCTCAGGGTGCTGCGGGGCCTGACCGACGAGCTTGGCTGCGGCGTGCTGATGATCACCCACGACCTGGGCGTCGCCGGGCAGATCGCCGACCGGATCGCCGTGATGTACGGCGGCCGACTGGCGGAGGCCGGCCCCACCCGGCAGGTGCTGAACCACCCCCGACACCCCTACACCCTGGGCCTGTTGGCGTCCCGGCTGGACTTCGCAACCGACCGGGACGGCCCGCTGCGCACCCTGGCGCCCGACACGGCCGAGCCCGCCGGATCGTCCGGCTGCGCCTACCACCCGCGCTGCCCGCTCGCCACCGACCGCTGCCGTGCCGAACTCCCCACCCTGCCGGCGCCCGAGAGCGCGTCCACACACGACGCCGCCTGCTTCCACGCGGAGAACGCCGGGGAACGCCTCCGCGCCCCGGCCGCCCGCACCACCCCCTCGGGGCCGCCGCCCGCCGCGTCCGGGCCGCCGCCCCCCGCACCCGGGGCGATCCTCAGCGTCACCGAGCTGACCTGCGACTTCACCGTGCGGGACCGCCGTGGGCGCAGGGCACGGCTGGCCGCCCTGCGCGGCGTCACCCTCGATGTCGAGGCCGGTGAATCCCTGGCCCTCGTCGGCGAGAGCGGCTCGGGCAAGTCCACGCTGCTGCGGGTGCTCGCCGGACTCCAGAAGGCCACCGGCGGTGGGCTCAGCGGCCCTTCGGGACAGGACGTGCAGATGGTGTTCCAGGACGCCGGCGCCTCCCTCACTCCCTGGCTGACCGTCAGGGAGCTGCTGGTCGAACGCCTCCGGCCACAGCGACTCGCCCCGGCCGACCGACTCGACCGGGCCCGCGCCGCGCTGGCGGCCGTCGGCCTCGCCGAGGAGACCCTGCGCGCCCGGCCAGCCGAACTCTCCGGCGGCCAACGGCAACGCGTCGCCCTCGCCCGCGCCACCATCGTCCCGCCCCGACTGCTGCTCTGCGACGAACCGACCAGCGCCCTCGACGTCTCCCTCGCCGCCCAGGTGCTCAACCTCATCAGGCGACTGCGCGAGGAACTCGGCATGACCGTGGTCTTCGTCACCCACGACCTGTCCGTGGCCCGGATCATCGGGGACCGGATCGCCGTGATGTACCTGGGCCGACTGGTCGAGGTCGGCTCGGCACGGGAGCTGATCGCGGACCCCGAACACCCCTACACCAAGGCCCTGATCTCCGCCGTGCCGGGGCTCGACGTCGCGCTGCCGACGATCGAGGGCGAGCCGGCCAGCCCGCTCGCCCCGCCCTCCGGCTGCGCCTACCACCCGCGCTGCCCGGTCGCCGTCGACGCGTGCGCCGACACCCTGACCGGCATCCAGCTGGTGCCCATCGGGCCCCGCCCACCGGGCCCCGCGCGCACCGCGCCCCCCTCGGCCCGCCGCGCCGTCGCCTGTGTGCACCGGGAGGAGTCCTGATGGCCGCCACGATCGCCGACGTCCACCCCCCGGCCAGGATGCCCCGCCGGCACCTCAGCGGCGGGCGGCTGGTGAACCACACCCTGGTGGCGCTGCTCGGCCTCGTCACCCTGGTCGCGCTGGCCGCGCCCCTGCTCGCCCCCGCCGACCCGGTCTCCACCAGCGGGGAGCTGTACGCCGGCATCGGCGGCCGGGACCATCTGCTGGGCACCGACGGCATCGGCCGCGACCTGCTCTCCCGCACCCTGATGGGCCTGCGCACCAGCTGGTTGATGGCGCTGGCCGTGGTCGCCATCGGGCTGCTGGTCGGCGGTGTGGTCGGGCTGCTCGCCGGCGCCTTCGGCGGCTGGCTGGACGCCGTGCTGATGCGGATCACCGACCTCTTCCTGGCGCTGCCGGGCACCCTGGTCGCGGTCGCCGTGGCCGCCGCCCTCGGCTCGGGACTCGGCAACACCTTCCTGGCCATCTCCGTGGTCTGGTGGCCCTACTACGCCAGGATCGTGCGTGGCGAGGTGCGGTCCCTCGCGGCCCGGCCGCATGTCGAGGCGGCCCGGATGGCGGGCGTCGGCACCACCCGGATCATCCTGCGCCACCTCCTCCCCGGCGTGGTGCCGTCGGCCGTGATCACCGCGAGCCTCGACGTGGGCAGCGTGGTCCTCGTGCTGGCCAGCCTCTCCTTCCTCGGGCTCGGCCAGTCGGCCCCCGCCCCCGAGTTGGGCGCTGACACCTCCCGCGCCCTGCCAGAACTGCTCACCCACTGGTGGATTCCGGTCATTCCCGGGATCACCGTGATGCTGCTCAGCCTGATCGCCAACCTCGGTGGTGACGCGGTGCGCGACATCATGGCGCGGCGCGGCCACTGACCCACGCCCCGCCGGATGCCTCCCGCCCCGGGGCCCGCCCCCGGCTCCGCTCCGGCTCCGCCCGGGTCCGCCCCGGCTCCGCTCACGAAAGGCCCAACGGACCATGACCCCGCGCTTTCTCGGCACCCGGCTGGCCTCCCTGGTCGCGCTGCTGCTGGTGCTCTCCGTGGTGCTGTTCGTTCTCCAGGAGATCTCGGCGACCGACGCCGCCGCCGCGACCCTAGGACCGACCGCCTCTCCCGAGGCGATCGCAGCCGAACGTGCCAGGCTCGGCCTGGACGCGCCGCCCGTCAGCCGCTACCTCGACTACCTCGGTGGTCTCCTCACCGGAGATCTGGGCACCTCCTTCCGCACCAGGCGTCCCGTCACCGAGGACATCGGGAGCTATCTGCCGGCCACCCTCGAACTCGTCCTCTTCGCCTTCCTGTTGGCGCTGGTGCTGGCCCTGCTGTTCGCCCTCTCCAGCACGTTGCGCTGGAAGGGCGCGGGCGCCCTGCGCGGCCTGCTCTTCGTCCTCTCCACCGCGCCCACCTTTCTGTTGGGCATCTTCTTCCTGATCGTCTTCTACCAACGGCTGGACTGGCTGCCGGCCAACGGCCGCACCAGCGCCGCCGGGGCCGTGGACGGGCCGACGGGGCTGCTCGTGCTCGACGGACTGCTGGCCGGGGACCCGGCCACCAGCGTGGACGCGCTGCGCCACCTGCTGCTGCCGGCCCTGGCCCTGGCGGTGGGGCCCGCCCTCGCGATCGGCCGGGTGTTCCGCTCCAGCCTGCGGTCAACGCTGGACGCGGAGTACGTGCGCACCGCCCGGGCCAAGGGGCTGGGCGAACGCTCCATCGTGCTCCGGCACGTGGCCCGGAACTCGGTCAACGCCGCGCTCTCC
Organism: Streptomyces profundus; assembly: GCF_020740535.1. Lineage (NCBI taxonomy): Bacteria > Bacillati > Actinomycetota > Actinomycetes > Kitasatosporales > Streptomycetaceae > Streptomyces > Streptomyces profundus. The sequence goes on along the minus strand of NZ_CP082362.1, from coordinate 748,818 downwards.
ATGACGGGGCTCCAGATCGGCTTCATGTTCGCCGGGGTGCTGGTCGTGGAGAGCGTCTTCAGCTGGCCGGGGCTCGGCAGCTATCTGGGCGCCAGCATCCCGGTCTCCGACTTCCCGGCGGTCGCGGGGGTCACCTTCGTCCTGGGCGCGGTCTATATCGTCGCCAACACCGCGGCCGACATCCTGCAAGGGGTGGCCGACCCCAGGGTCGCCGTCTGACCACCCGGGCCCGTGGCGCCCGGGACGGCCGTTCCGACGACGGCACTTGACGGAACGTTGCTGCAATGGGGTGAGCCAACGGAAACCTGGGCGGCCAGCCGCGTTGGACAGCGTGCCCCCGCGCTGTCGGGGCACCCATCCGCGTAAGGGAAGGCCCATTCGATGAACATCCCAGGCACCACCGCACGGCAGGCACTCGGCATGGCGGCTCTGGCGCTGCTGCTCGGCGGCTGCGCCGGAGCCGCCGGCAGCGAGGAGGCGAGGGACGGCGCCCTGAAGGAGCCCACGCCCCTGGCCACGGCCCACGCGGTGGCGCCGGCCAGCGAACCGAGCCCGGCCGCGGGGCCGGACGGGCCGGCGGAGAAGCGGGAGGCCGAAGCTGCCACCCCCAGCTCCACCCCCGCCCCCACGACACCCGCCCCCCAGCCCTCGGGCCCCGAGCCGATCGCGCCGGGCCAGGTCGACGAGCCGGCCCCCGAACCGGCGGGCCAGGAAGCCCCGCCCGTCGAACTCCCCGACTCCCTCTGTGCCTTCCCCGACCCCACCATGAACGCGGTCTGCCGCTCCGCGCTGGGCCGCTAGGGTCCGAGAGACAGACCCTGGACCGCCATCCGGCGCCGGGCGGACGCCACCGGATCCCGACCGGGGCGCCTCCGGCCCGGGGCGGGCCCACCCGCCGCCACCCGCGCCCGCTATCCCCGATATGCCTCCAACAGGCGCAGCCACACCTCGCTGATCGTCGGGTAGGCGGGGACCGCGTGCCACAGCCGGGACAGCGGCACCTCCCCGGCCACGGCGATCGTCGCCGCGTGCAGCAACTCGCCCGCCGCCGGGCCGACAAAGCTCGCCCCCACCACCACCTGGCGATCCTCGTCCACCACCAGCCGTGCCCGGCCCCGGTAGCCATCGGCGAACAGCGCCGCGCCGGCGACCGCGCCCATGTCGTGGTCCACCGCCCGCACCCGCAGCCCCGCCTTCTCAGCCGAGGCCAGCGTCAACCCGACGGAGGCCGCCTCCGGGTGTGTGAACACCACCTGGGGAACCGCCTGACGATCCGCCGTCGCCGCCTGGGCGCCCCAGGGCCGGTCGTCGACCGAGGCGCCGCGCGCCCGGGCCACGATGGCGCTCGCCGCGATCCGCGCCTGGTACTTGCCCTGGTGGGTGAGCATCGCGCGGTGGTTGACGTCCCCGGCGCAGTAGAGCCAGCCGCCCGGCACCCCCTCGACCCGGAGCGAGTCGTCCGCCGAGAGCCAGTCGCCCGGGGAGAGCCCCACGGTCTCAAGGCCCAGATCCTCCGTGTGGGCCCGCCGCCCCGTCGCGAACAGCACCTCGTCGGCGATCACCGTGTTCCCGCCGGACAGCTCGACCACCACCGGCCCTTCGGCCTTCGGCCGACGCAGCGCCGCGACGGAGGCGCCGGTGCGCACCTCGACCCCCGCGCTGGCCAAGCCCTCCGCCACCAACTCGCCGGCGAACGGCTCCCACTGCGGCAGGAGGGCGTCCCCCCGCACCAACAGCGTCACCGAGGCGCCCAACGACCGCCAGGCGGAAGCCATCTCCACGCCCACGACCCCGCCCCCGACCACGGCCAGCCGCTCCGGCACCCGCTGCGACGACGTGGCCTCATGGCTGGTCCACGGGCGCGCCTCGTCCATGCCGGGCAGCGGGGGGAGAGCGGGGCGCGAGCCGGTGCACAGCGCCACCGCGTGCCGGGCGACCAGGCGCCGCTCAGCCCCGTCGGCCGCCGTCACCACCACCTCCCTGGGCCCGGCCAACCGGCCCTGACCGCGCACGAGTTCCACATCGACGGACTCCAGCCAGGAGACCTGCCCCTCGTCCTGCCAGTCGCTGGCGAACGCGTTCCTGCTGGCGAGCACCGCGTCCACCGCGAGCTCGCCGCCCGCCGCCTCCCGGGCACCGGGGACGGCGCGCGCAGCGGCCAGCGCGGCGGACGGGCGCAACAGGGCCTTGCTGGGCATGCACGCCCAGTACGAGCACTCGCCTCCCACCAGATCGCGCTCCACCACGGCGGTGCGGAGCCCGGCGGCCCGGGTGCGCTCCGCGAGGTTCTCCCCTGGCGGGCCGGCACCGATCACGATCACGTCGAAAACGTCGCCTTCCGCCGCGTCCCCGATGGGGGCGTCGGACGCGTCGGCGCTGAACTCCTCGGCGGTACCAGGACGATCTGCCATGCCGGCCGGCTCCTCTTCCTCGGTGTGGCGCCCCGGGGGCGCGCCTGTCCTCATACCGTAGGACGGCGCCGCTCGCCGGCCCCGGCACCGTGCCGTGCCGGCCGGGGGAGCGGGCCGTCGGCCATATCCGAGACGAGTCATCATGGGTCACACTCCGTAGTTGTCTGAGGTGAGCCCAGGTCTATCAGGGGCCACTGACAACCGCGTCTCCCGGCGCCGTTGCCCCGGGTGATCCAGTCAACAGCCGCTCTCACGCGGTCAGGGTCCGCCGGTAAAGGGTCGCGAGCCGATCACCCAACTCCTCCTGTGACCAGTTGCGTTCATTGAGCAGTCCCGCGATCACCTCGCTGGAGACCAGGGACCAGAGCAGGTCGGCGCCGGTCTCCACCGTCCATGGCTCGGCCAGCCTCCGCTCCCTGGCGAGCCATTCGGTGAGTCGGCGGCAGTTCGCGAGTTGGGCGCCGCTGGCGCGCCTGTGGTGTCGGTCGGCGTCCGCGTCCTGCCGGCGCACCTGCTGTACCGCCTGGTCGACGGCGAGCACCCGGGGGTGGTAGCGCGCCAGATGGCGGGCCCACTCGGTCAGCGCGGCGACGGAGTCCTCGGCGGCCCAGACCTGCCGCAACGAGGCGTCGAGCCCCTCCTCGCCGGCCAGGTAGTCGAAGAGCGCGGTGACCAACTCACCGCGTGAGCCGAAGTGCAGATAGAGCCCGCGTCGGGAGACGCCGACCCGCTCGGCGACCGCGGCCATGGTCAGGGCCGGCAGCCCCTGCTCCTCCAGCAGGGCGCGGGTGGCCGCCAGGATCGCCAGCCGGGTCCGGCGGCTCCGCGCGTTCTGGGGTTCGGGGATCGATCGGGTCACGCGGAACAGCCTTGCACAGAAGTGCGCGCCCTGTGTACTTTCCAGAAGTGCACAGCTTGTGCACTTTATTCTGGGCCAGATGCGTTCTGGGCCAGAGGCCCAACTCCTGAGGAGGCACTTGTGACACGGGAACGCATCACCGTCCCGGGACGGCCGGAGCCCTACGCCCTGACCCCGGCGCGCGCCGCGGTCCTGGTGGTGGACATGCAGAACGACTTCGCCTCGCCCGGCGGCGGCATCGACGTCGGCGGCGGCGATCCCTCGGTGGTCGGGGCGATCGTCGAGCCCATCGCCGAAGTGCTCGCCAAGGCGAGGCACGCCGGGATCCCGGTGCTCCACCTCCAGCACGGATACCGTCCCGACCTGGCCGATCTCGGCCCCGAAGGAAGCAAGAACCGCCTGGTCCACGCGGCGGTCGGCCAGCCCGTGCCGGCCCCCGACGGCACGGAGGGCAGGGTGTTGGTCCACGACACCTGGAACACCCGGATCGTGGACCGGCTGACGCCGGTCGAAGGCGATCACGTGCTGCGCAAGAACCGCTTCAGCGGGTTCCATGACACGGCCCTGGACGCCACCCTGCGGCGGCTCGGCGTCGACGATCTGATCGTCACCGGCTGCACCACCAGCGTCTGCGTCGAGTCGACGGTCAGGGACGCCATGTTCCGCGACTACCGATCGCTCGTGCTCACCGACTGCGTCGCCGAGCCGCAGGGGCGCCGTCACCACGACTCCACGGTGGCGCTGGTGGAGAACAGCTTCGGCTGGACGGCCAGGTCCGAGGATCTGCTGGGCGCGTTGACGGGCCGCTGAGCCGCACGCGACGCGTGGGCCGGGCTCAGTCTCGGGGCGGCGGCGCGGTGCTCTCCCTCGGCACCATCCACGTCGGCACCAGCGTGGTGCCCCGCTCCATCGTGTCCGTCCGCAACTGTCGGAGCACGCCCTCCACACATCGCCGGCCCACCTCGGCGAAGTCCTGGTGGATGGTGGTCAGGGGCGGGGTGAAGGAGCCGGAGTCCGGGATGTCGTCGAAGCCGACCACGCTGATCTCCCGGGGGACCGCCCGGCCGCGCTCGTGGAACGCGCGCAACAGGCCGAGCGCCATCTGGTCGTTGGCGGCGAACACGGCGGTGCAGCCCGGCTCGTCCGCCAGCCTCAACCCGGCCCGGTAGCCGGACTCCGCCGTCCAGTCGCCCCGCAGGGGCGGCGGCACCTCGCGGCCGGCCTCGGTCAGGGTGGCCCGCCAGGCGTCGGTCCTCCGCTGCGCGGAGAACGACTCGTCCGGACCGGTCACATGCCAGACCGTCCGGTGACCGAGATCCAACAGGTGTTGAACGGCGTCCCTGGCGCCGCCGGCCTGGTCGGTGTCCACCACGCTGTAGCGGTCGCCCGCGTCGGAGTCCATCACCACCACGCTGACGTTCGGCGGCAGGGTGACCGTTCCGGCGTCGAGGAGGTGCACCTCCATGATCACGATGATCGCGTCGACGGCCAGCTCTCCCAGCCGGGTGAAGGCCCCCCGCACCTGGTCCTGGGTGGGCGCCGCCACCGGCAACAGCGTGATCGCGTAGCCCTGTTCGGCGGCCGAGCCGGCGATGGCCTCCAGGGTCCGGACGTTTCCGGTGGTCGAGAGGGTAAAGAGGATGACGCCTATCGTTCGGAACTCTCCGCTCTTGAGCGCCCGGGCGGCGCTGTTGGGCCGATAGCCCGACTCCTTCATCGCGGTGAGCACTTGCTGGCGGGTGCTTTCCACCACACCCGGATGTCCGTTGGAGACGCGGGAGACGGTCTGGGAGGAGACGCCGGCCAGCCGGGCCACGTCCGCCATCGACACCCGCTTCTGGCGGCGCGACCGGCGAACGTCCGGATCGGGGGCCGGCGTCGCGCCGCTCTCCGTGTCCGTGCCACGTCCCATCTCGTCCACTCGCCGCTCTCCTGTTTCGTGCCCGATATGTGGTTGGGGTGCGCCCGACCGAAGAGGTTCCCGGCCGGCGCTTGACGCTCCCCAGCAGGCAGTGTAAGCATCACATTAATCAATGTTTACGTAAACACCCCCGGTGGGTGACCTGCTCGGCCATGGTCTGTTTGCGTAAACATTCGGTACGACCAGCGAGGTATGCCCATGACGACGTTGTCACCGCCCTCCGTGGCGGGACGCCCGGCCGCTCCGCCGCCCAAGGCATCGCGGAGCCGGCGCTCCTGGGTCGGCTGGGGATTCCTCGCGCCCTTCATGATCGTCTTCGTCGTGGTCTTCCTGGCGCCGATCGCCTACTCGATCTATCTGAGCCTGTTCCGTGAGCAGATGGTCGGCGGCACCTCGTTCGTCGGACTGGAGAACTACCAACGGGCGTTCGAGGACCCGAAGTTCTGGGAGGCCCTGGGCCGGGTCACCCTGTTCCTGCTGATCCAGGTGCCGATCATGCTGGGGATCGCCCTGCTGGTCGCCCTGGCCATCGACAGCGGGCGCCTCTACGGGAAGAACTTCTTCCGGATCGCGATCTTCATGCCCTACGCGGTTCCCGCCGTGGTCGCCACCCTGATGTGGGGGTTCATCTACGGCAACCGCTTCGGTCTGGTCGGCAACATCAACGACACGTTCGGCATCTCACTGCCCAACCCGCTCTCTCCCGATCTGGTGCTCGCCTCCATCGGCAACATCGTGACCTGGGAGTTCGTCGGGTACAACATGTTGATCTTCTATGCCGCGCTGCGGGTGATCCCGCACTCCCTCTACGAGGCGGCGGAGATCGACGGCGCCGGCCAGCTGCGGGTGATCACCGCGATCAAGCTGCCCGCGATCCGTGGCGCGCTGGTGATCGCCACCATCTTCTCGATCATCGGCAGCTTCCAGCTGTTCAACGAGCCGAGCATCCTGCAGAACCTCGCGCCCAACGCGATCACCACGTACTTCACGCCGAACCTGTTCACCTACTCGCTGTCCTTCTCCGGCCAGCAGCACAACTACGCCGCCACCGTGGCGATCCTCATGGGCCTGCTCACCATGGTCATCGCCTACGTCGTGCAGCTCCGCGGTATGCGAAAGGAAGCGTGACCGATGGCAGCCACCACGACCACCACGAGGCGGAGCGCGAACGGACGCCCGGCGCCTCGGTTGCGCAGCCGGGGCCGGCGCCGTCCGAACTCCGTGAGCCGCCCGCGCCGCAGCACGCTGCTCACGGTCCTCACCGGACTGGTGCTGGTCTACTCGCTGGTGCCGCTCGTCTGGCTGGCGATCAACGCCACCAAGACCCAGGCCGGCCTCTTCGACTCCTTCGGCCTGTGGTTCGACGGGGATTTCGCGCTGTGGGGCAACATCTCCGACACCCTCACCTATGACGACGGCGTCTTCGTGCGCTGGCTGCTCAACACGCTGCTCTATGTCGTGGTGGGCGCGGGCGGGGCGACCTTCCTCGCGGTGCTGGGCGGCTACGCGTTGGCGAAGTTCCAGTTCCCCGGGAAGCGGGCCGTGTTCGCCGTGGTGATCGGCGCCGTGGCGGTGCCGGGCACGGCGCTGGCGGTGCCGACCTTTCTGATGTTCAGCGAGATGGGCCTCACCAACACCCCCTGGGCCGTGATCATCCCCTCGCTGATCTCGCCGTTCGGCCTCTATCTGATGTGGGTCTTCGCCGCCGACGCGATCCCCGTCGAACTGCTGGAGGCCGCGCGGATCGACGGCGCCAGCGAGTTGCGGACCTTCTTCCGGGTGAGCCTGCCGATGCTCGCCCCGGGGATCGTCACCGTGCTGCTGTTCACCATGGTCGCGACCTGGAACAACTACTTCCTGCCGCTGATCATGATCAAGGATCCGGACTGGTATCCGCTGACCCTGGGCCTGAACGCGTGGAACGCGCAGGCGTCCACGGCCGGTGGGGAGGCCATCTTCCATCTGGTGATCACCGGTTCGCTGCTCACCATCCTGCCGCTGGTCGTCGCCTTCCTGCTGCTCCAGCGCTACTGGCAGTCCGGGCTCGCGGCCGGAAGCGTCAAGGAGTGATCCCCCCGTTCCCCACCCCTCCGTTCTCTTTCTTCTTTTTCCTTCCAACAGTACTGACAGTGAAGTGAGTTGACTGTGATGACCAAGACAGCGCGCCGCGCTCTGCGCGGGGTCGGGCTGGCCACCGTTGTGGCCCTGGGCCTGACCGCCTGTGGCTCCGACGACGGCGGCTCCGGCGGGGCGAGCGCCTCGGCCGACGAGCTGACCCAGGCCCTGGAGGAGGGCGGCCGGATCACCGTGTGGGCCTGGGAGCCCACCCTGGGCCAGGTGGTGGAGGACTTCGAGGACGAATACCCCAACGTGCAGGTCGATCTGGTCAACGCGGGCACCGCCAACGACCAGTACACCGCGCTGCAGAACGCCATGCAGGCCGGCTCCGGCGTGCCGGACGTCGCGCAGATCGAGTACTACGCCATGGGCCAGTTCTCCTTGAACGAGTCCATCAGCGACCTGTCCGGCTTCGGCGCCCAGGACCTCGGCGACTCCTTCTCGCCCGGCCCCTGGAGCGCCGTGCAGGCGAACGAGGGCGTCTACGGCCTGCCGATGGACTCCGGCCCCATGGCGCTCTACTACAACAAGGACCTCTTCGACGAGCACGGCATCGAGGTGCCCACCACCTGGGACGAGTACCTCCAGGCCGCCCGCGATCTGCACGAGGCCGACCCCAACGCCTATATGACCAACGACACCGGCGACGCCGGCTTCGCCACCAGCCTGATCTGGCAGGCCGGCGGACGCCCCTACCAGGTGGACGGCACCGACGTGGGGATCGACTTCTCCGACGAGGGCACCACCGCCTACACCGAGCTGTGGCAGCAGATGCTGGACGAGGATCTGCTGGCCCCGATCACCTCCTGGAGCGACGAGTGGTTCCAGGGCATGGGCGACGGCACCATCGCCAGCCTGGCCACCGGCGCCTGGATGCCGGCCAACCTGGAGTCGAGCCTGCCCGACGGCGCCGGCTCCTGGCGCGTCGCCCCGCTGCCGCAGTGGGAGGAGGGCGACCCGGCCAGCGCGGAGAACGGCGGTAGCGCGTTGACCGTTCCGGACGCCAGCACCAAGAAGGAACTGGCCTACGGCTTCCTGCAGTACGCCAACGTCGGCGACGGCGTCGGGACCCGACTGGAGAACGGCGCCTTCCCCGCCACCACCGCCGAGCTGGCGTCCGAGGACTTCCTCGCCACGGAGTTCCCCTACTTCGGCGGCCAGCGCGCCAACGAGGTCTTCGCGGAGTCGGCCGCCAACGTCGCTGCCGACTGGTCCTACCTGCCGTTCCAGGTGTACGCCAACTCCATCTTCAACGACACGGCCGGGCAGGCCTATGTGTCCGACAGCCGGCTCGCCGACGGGCTGGGCGACTGGCAGGACAGCTCTCGCCGCTATGGCGAGGACCAGGGCTTCACCCTCACCGACTGACCCCGGTCGCACCCGATGACGGCGCGGGGGCGGCACCGCCTCCGCGCCGTTCGACTTATCCGAGGAGCACGATGAACCGCGACCCGTCGCCGCGCTGGCTGCGCTGGCCGACCGATGAGTCAACGCCCAGGTTCGCCTATGGGGCCGACTACAACCCGGAGCAGTGGCCGCGCGAGGTGTGGCGGGAAGACGTCCGGCTGATGCGCGAGGCCGGCGTGAACATCGTCTCACTGGCGATCTTCTCCTGGGCCCGTATCCAACCGACGCCCGACACCTGGGACTTCGCCTGGCTGGACGAGGTGATGGACCTGTTGCACGAGGGCGGCATCGCCGTCGACCTGGCGACCGCGACGGCTTCCCCGCCGCCCTGGCTGAGCACGCTGCACCCGGAGATCCTGCCGGTCAACGCGCTGGGGCAGACCATCTCGCCCGGGGCCAGGCAGCACTGGCGGCCGACCTCCCCGGTCTTCCGCGAGCACGCGCTGCGCCTCGCGCGGACGATGGCCGAGCGCTACCGGGACCATCCGGCGTTGACGGCCTGGCACATCAGCAACGAGCTGGGCTGCCACAACGTCTACGACTACTCCGAGGACGCGGCCACCGCCTTCCGGGACTGGCTGCGCGCCCGCTACGGGGGCGTGGACGCGCTCAACACGGCCTGGGGCACGGCCTTCTGGTCGCAGCGCTACGGCTCCTTCGACGAGGTGCTGCCGCCCCGGCTCGCCGCCTCGCATCCCAATCCGACCCAGCAGCTGGACTTCAAGCGCTTCTCCTCGGACGCGCTCAAGGACTATCTGCGGGCGGAGCGCGACCTGCTGTACGGCGTCACCCCGGATGTGCCGGTGACCACCAACTTCATGGTGATGGGCGAGACCAAGGGGATGCACTACGCCGACTGGGCCGGCGAGGTGGACTTCGTCTCCAACGACCACTATGTGCACCCCGGGCCGCAGGCACGGGACGAGCTGTCGTTCTCGGCCAACCTCACGGGCAACATCGCGGGGGGCCGTCCATGGTTCCTCATGGAGCACTCCACCAGCGCGGTCAACTGGCAGCCGGTGAACGTGGCCAAGCGGGACGGAGACCTGGCCCGCGACTCCCTGCTGCATGTGGCGCACGGCGCGGACGCCGTCTGCTACTTCCAGTGGCGGCAGTCGGCGGCGGGCGCCGAGAAGTACCACTCGGCGATGGTGCCGCACGCGGGGGCGGACTCCGAGGTGTTCCGCTCGGTCGTCGAACTGGGCGGCCGGCTGGGGCGGCTGGCCGAGGTGGTGGGCGCCGAGCGGCGCCCGGCGCGGGCAGCCATCCTGTTCGACTGGGAGTCCTGGTGGGCCAGCGAGCAGGACTCGCACCCCTCCTCCCTGCTCAACTACCGGCAGGAGGCCCTGGACTGGTACTCCGCCTTCCTTGCCCTGGGCGTGCGGGCCGACGTGATCCACCGGGGCGCCGCGCTGGACGCCTACGACCTGGTGGTGGCCCCGGTGCTGCATGTGGTTCCCGAGGAGCTGACCAAGGAGCTGACCTGCTTCGTCGAGCGCGGCGGACATCTGGTCACCACCTACTTCTCCGGCGTGGTGGACGAGAACGACCATGCCTGGCTGGGCGGTTACCCGGGGGCGCTGCGCGATCTGCTGGGCATCAGGATCGAGGAGTTCGGGCCACTGCTCCCGGAGGAGTCCGTCCGCCTCGACGACGGGGGCACGGGCACGCTGTGGACCGACCGGATCACCGTGGCGGATCCCGAGGTGTCCGTGCTGGCGGGCTACCAGGACGGGGCGCAGGCCGGGCGCCCGGCCATCACCCGCCGCGCGGTGGGGCGTGGCTCCGCCTCCTATGTCTCCACGCGGCTCGGGGCCTCGGGGCTGCCCGCCGTCCTGGCGCGGCTCCTGGCGGGCGCCGGGGTGGAGAGCGAACTGCCCGAAGGGCTCAGGGGGCGCGTGGAGCTGGCGGTGCGGGGCACCGGCGAGAGCGCCTACTGGTTCCTCATCAACCGCACGGATGAGCCTCTCGACCTGGGGGAGTTGGCCGATGGGCGGCTTTCGCCCGTCGACGGCGAGCGGCTCGGCGCGCTCCCGCCGCGCGGCGTGACGGTGTTGCGCCGAACGGAGAACGCCGGCTGATCTGGACAGCACCTCTCCGATGGCGGCTCTCACGCGTGAGGTGAGGGCCGCCATTCTGCTGAGGAAGGGGCGCCGGGCCGTCATGACGCCTCCCCTTCCGGCTTCTTGGCGCGCTGCCGCTGGTAGTGCCGTGCGGCGCGGACCCGGTCGGCGCAGCTCGGCTTGCACCACTCCTGACGGCCGTGGCCCTGCACGAAGTACCGCACGCAGCGTGGAGCGGTGCAGGCCCGCAGCCGCTCCCTGAAGGGCCCGGTCAGGAACGCGATGGTGGCGCGGGCGAGCGCCGCGGTGAGACGGGTGCCCTGATCGTCCGTCCCGGAGAGCGAGACCATGACCGGCGGCTTGCCGTCCGGCCAGTCGAGCCAGGCGGTGAGCGGCTCCCGGGCGACCGCCTCGTTCAGCCGGGCCAGGGACTCGTCGACGGAGAGCAACCGATGCGCGTCGGCGGGACTGGCGGGACCGGGGCGGACGGCGTGGGCGAAGAGGGCACGCACCGCCTGACGCAGCGCCAACACCTCTGCCAGCAGCGCGTCGTCGGCCCGGAACCGTCCGATATCGAGCCGGGAGTCGAACAACTCCGCGTGCTCCACCACCCACTGCTCCAGCTCCGGCGGGCCGAGGAGGTCGTCGGCCACGCCGCCGTGCCCGTCGTGCCGAATGGTGCTGGCCAGCTCCACCGCCAGATGTCGCCGTGTCGCCATCGCCCCTTCCTCTCCGCTCGTCGCCTCGCCCGCAGGGCCATCCCGCACGAATGTCACTTTCTGTGATGTCATTCGCCAAGGTGGTTGCGCTCGGTCACGAGTCTAGTCTAGATTGCTTCTCACGGTAAAGATGGAATTTACCGTGAGAAGCACTTCGAGAGGGGGAGGGCACATGGCCCTTCTGCTGGCACACATCAGCGACACGCATCTGGACGGCACCGCGCGATCCACCGAACGGACCGTCCGTGTGATGGACCATCTGCGGGCCCTGCCGCGCACGCCGGACGCCCTGTTGGTCACGGGGGACATCGCCGATCACGGCGCCGAGGAGGAGTACCGCGAGGCCGCCCGCCTGCTGGCCGCCCCCTTCCCGGTGCTGTACTGCCCCGGCAACCACGACAAACGCCCCGCCTACCGCGAGGTGCTGCTGGGGGAGCGCGTCGAGCCTGGCCCGGTCAACCGGGCGCACCGAGTGGGTGAGGCCGCCGTGTTGATGTGCGATGTCACCGTCCCCGGCAGGGACGAGGGGCGCCTTGCGCCGGAGACGGTCGCCTGGATCGACGCCACCCTCACCGCCTTCGGCCCGGAGAGCCCCGCGCTGATCGCCTTCCACCAGCCGCCGGTGGCCCTGCACCATCCGCTGCCGGACGACTCCCGCCTGCGCGACTCGGCTGAGCTGGCGGATCTGCTCGCCGCCCATCCACAGGTCGTGGCCCTGCTCACGGGGCACGCGCACACCGCGGCCGTCTCCCTCTTCGCCGGCGTCCCCGTGGTGGTCGCCCCCGCCGTCACCTGGACGCTGCGCATGCCCTGGGAGTCGGACGCCCCGGCCGACAGAGCGGCGCCTCCCGGTCTCGCCTTCCATCTGCTGGGCGAGGACAGCCGGTTGACCACACACTTCCGGGTGGTGTCCTGACTCCCTCGATGGCGGCCGTCGGCTTCGCGATGGCGGTGCTGCCGCTGGTCGTCACCCCGGGGGCCAGCCTGGTGCTGCTGACACGCCATGTCGGTGCCGGCGGCCGACGGCAGGCGGTTCCCGTCATCGCCGGCACGGTCGGCGGGCTCTATGTCCACGGCGCGCTGGCGCTGGCCGGGCTCTCCGCCCTGATCGCCCGCTCCAGTCAGGCGTACACCGCGCTGCGCCTGCTCGGCGCCGCCTACCTGGTGGCCCTCGCCGTGTGGACCTGGCGATCCGCCATCCCCCGCCCATCCGCCGCGCGCCCCGCGCGCTCGTTCCCGAGGAGGCCCTCCCGTCCGCTCGGCTCGTCCGCCTGGGCGCAGGCGCTGCTGGGCAATGTGCTGAACCCCAAGGCCGCCGCCGTCTATCTGACCTTGGTGCCCCAGTTCCTCGACCCCCACCGCTCCTTCGCGGGACAGCTGGTGCTGCTGGTCAGCGTGCACGCCGCGCTGATAGCCGGCTGGCTGCTGCTGTGGACCGCGCTGCTCACCGGCGCCCGGCGCCTGCTGGACAGCCCACGGGTGCGCACGGCCATCGCCCGGGCCAGTGCCCTGGCGCTGCTCACCCTCGGCATACGTTCGGCCGCGTCCCTGTGATCCTCGGGTCGCGGCCGTCCCCGGGACAACCGCATAGTGGAAGGGCTCGGAAGGAGCCCGCATGGAGCACGCCATCTGGGCCGAGGGGCTGGTCAAGCGCTTCGGCGGCACCACGGCGCTGGACGGGGTCGACATCCGGGTCAGGGCCGGCACCGTGCTCGGCCTGCTGGGGCCCAACGGCGCGGGAAAGACCACGGTGGTCCGGGTGCTGGCCACCCTGCTCCGCCCCGATGCCGGGCGGGCCAGCGTGCACGGCCACGACGTCTGCCAGGACGCCCACCGGGTCCGTCGGCTGATCGGCCTCACCGGACAGTACGCCTCGGTGGACGAGCAGCTCACCGGCATCGAGAACCTCGTGCTGATCGGTCGTCTGCTGGGCCTGCGGCGGGGTGTCGCCCGCCAGCGCGGGGCGGAACTGCTGGAGCGCTTCGGCCTGGCCGAGGCCGGCCACCAGGCCGTGGGCACCTACTCCGGAGGCATGCGGCGCCGCCTCGACCTGGCGGCCAGTCTGGTCGGGCGGCCCCCGGTGCTCTTCCTGGACGAGCCGACCACGGGGCTCGACCCCCGCGCCCGCACCGAGATGTGGCAGCTGACCCGCGAGTTGGTGGCGGAGGGCACCACGGTGCTGCTGACCACGCAGTATCTGGACGAGGCCGACGAACTCACCGACACCATCGTGGTGATCGACCGCGGCCGGCTGATCGCCCAGGGCACGCCGCAGGAGTTGAAGGCGAAGGCGGGCGGGAGCACCCTCGCGGTCCGCCCCGAGGACGCCGGGCGGCTGCCGCTGGTCCGCCGCACCGTCGCCGAACTCGCCGGCGCGGAGCCGGAGGTGCAGGGTGCCCTCGTCACCGTGCCGGTGAGCGATCCGGATGTGCTGCCCGCCGTGGTGCGCCGGTTGGACGAGGCTCGGGTGCGGGTCACGGAGCTGGCGCTGCGCGGGGCCAGCCTCAACGAGGTCTTCCTCGGTCTCACCGGTCGTCCGGCCCGCGCGGACGAGGGGGGAGCCGAGGACGAGGAGGGGGATGAGCCCCGGGAGAGGCGTGGGATGCCCTCGGCCACCGGAGCCCCGGCGGCGCAGGGCGGCCCGAGCGCGGAGGCGCCGCTTTGACCGGCGAGGCGGCGCCCCGTGGCCCGTCGGGCGCGGGCTCCGAGCCCGGCGCCCGGGTGGGCCTCGCCGAGGGCGTGCGGCAGAGCCTCACCCTGGCCTGGCGCACCCTCGTCCAGGTGCGCCACAACCCTTTCGAGCTCAGCGACTTCAGCATCCAGCCGATCATGTTCGTGCTGCTGTTCACCTACGTGTTCGGCGGCGCCATCGCCGGCTCGGTGCATGACTACCTGACCTTCATGCTCCCCGGGATGATCGTGATGAACATGCTGTTCGTCACGCTCTATGTGGGCCAGGGCCTCAACACCGACCTGACCAAGGGGGTCTTCGACCGGCTCCGGTCGCTTCCCATCGCCCGCTGGGCCCCGTTGGCGGGGCGGATCGCGGCCGACCAGGTCAAACAGGCGTGGTCGATCCTGCTGGTCTTCGTGGTGGGCCTGATCCTCGGCTTCCGGCTCGGCTCTCCCGGGCCGGTCGGCATGCTGGGTGCCGTCGTGCTGCTGCTGGTGTTCGCTCTGGCCTTCTCCTGGGTCGCCGTGCTGGTCGGCCTGTTGGCCAAGGACGCCGAGCGGGTGCAGATCTTCGGATTCACCGCGCTCTTCCCCCTCACCTTCGTCAGCAATGTCTTCGTGCCCGCCGACACCATGCCCGGATGGCTCCAGGCGTTCGTGGACGTCAACCCGGTCAGTGTCCTCGCCGAGGCGTGCCGTGGGCTGATGTTGGGCGGTGCCGTCGCCACCCCCGTGCTCAAGTCGCTGGCCTGGGCCGTTGCCATCGGGGCGGTCTTCGCCCCGCTCTCGGTATGGGTCTTCAAACGCAAGCTCTGACCGCGCGGGAGACCGGTTGCCACCGTTGCCACCCCGTGTGACGATATGTGGCGGTCGGGCCTGAACCGGACTCCTCACGCCGCGCCGTTCGCCCCAACATGGTTCGCCCCACACTGACGCACGCCGAGTTGAACGAGGACACAACGTGACCCATGTCGCCGCAGACTCCCGCTACCAGGACATGTCCTACCGCCGTTCGGGCCGCAGCGGACTGAGGCTGCCCGCTGTCTCCCTCGGGCTCTGGCACAACTTCGGTGACGAGCGCTCCCTCGATGTGCAGGCCGCCATCCTCCGCCGGGCCTTCGACCTGGGGGTCACCCACTTCGACCTGGCCAACAACTACGGCCCGCCCCCCGGCGCGGCCGAGGCCAACTTCGGCCGGCTCTTCGCCCGGAACCTGCGCCCCTACCGGGACGAGATCATCGTCTCCACCAAGGCCGGCTACCTCATGTGGGACGGCCCCTACGGCGAGTGGGGCTCCCGGAAGAACCTGCTGTCCAGCCTGGATCAGAGCCTCGGCCGGCTGGGCCTCGACTATGTCGACATCTTCTACTCCCACCGCCCCGACCCCGACACTCCCCTTGAGGAGACGATGGGCGCGCTGGACGCGGCGGTGCGGCAGGGCAAGGCGCTCTACGTCGGCATCTCCAACTACTCGCCGGAGCAGACCCGCGAGGCCGCCCGCATCCTCCGCGATCTCGGCACCCCGCTGCTGATCCACCAGCCGTCCTACTCGATGTTCAACCGCTGGGTCGAGGACGGTCTGCTGGACACCCTCGACGAGGTGGGCGTCGGCTCCATCGCCTTCTCGCCGCTGGCCCAGGGCCTGCTCACCAACCGCTACCTGGGCGGCGTCCCCGAGGGTTCGCGCGCCGCCGGGGCCAGCCCGTTCCTGACCGAGGACGGCCTGACGCAGGAGAAGCTGGACAAGGTCAGGGCGCTCAACGCCATCGCCGAAAGTCGTGGTCAGACGCTCGCCCAGATGGCCATCGCCTGGGTGCTGCGCGGCGGACGGGTCACCTCGGCCCTGGTCGGCGCCAGCAGCGTCAAGCAGCTGGAGGACAGCGTCGGCGCCATCCACCGGCTGGACTTCAGCGACGAGGAACTGACCGAGATCGAGGGCCACCTGGCCTGAGCGCACGGCGAGGTTCCGCGAGCGGCGGGCGACGGGCCCCGGCGGGCCGCGGCTCCCGCCGCTCCGCGTTCGCCGCCCGCCGGCCCGTGCGCCCGCCCGTCGATCCGTCCACCCACCCGCCCGGTCCCGTCGGGCGCGGATGGCAGGAATCGTCATCACAAGGTCGTTGCCGCAGTGATCGCCGTCTGTCCAGAATCGGAGGGTGACCACTCGCCGCATCGTCTTCGTGGCCTTCCCCCAGTTCCAGGTCCTCGATCTCACCGGCCCGCACGAGGTGTTCTCCCTGGCGGCCCGGCAGGTCGGAGGCACCACCCTCGACGTGGTGGCCGCCGAGCCAGGGTGGGTGCGGGCCAGCTCCGGTCTCGCCCTGGCGACGACCGCCACGCTCGAACAGCTGGACTCCCACCCGGTCGACACCCTGGTCACCGTCGGCGGCGCGGGTGTCCACCGGGCGGCGGAGGACAGGGCGCTGGTGGCCTGGATCGCCCGGACCGCGCGCCGGGCGCGCCGCGTCGCCTCGGTCTGTAGCGGCGCCTTCCTGCTCGCCGGGGCCGGTTTGTTGGACGGAAGGCGAGCCGTCACCCACTGGTCCGCCTGTGACGCGCTGGCCCGCGCCCATCCCGCCGTCACGGTCGATCCCGTCCCGATCTTCGTGCGGGACGGGTCCGTCTGGACCTCCGCCGGAGCCACCGCCGGGATCGATCTCGCGCTCGCCATGGTGGAGGACGACCACGGCCCCGAACTGTCCCGGCGGATCGCCCGACAGCTGGTCATGTTCGTACAGCGCCCGGGCGACCAGGCGCAGTTCAGCGCCCAGCTGGCGGCGCAGCGCCCGGCCCGGTCGCCGCTGCGCGAGGTGCTGGAGTGGATCGCGGACCATCTCGACCACGATCTGAGCGTCGCCGCGCTCGCGGCCCGCGCCGGGATGAGCGAACGCAACTTCGCCCGGGTCTTCCGCGACGCGGTCGGGCGAACCCCGGCCGCCTATGTCGAGGCGGCCCGCATCGAGGCGGCCCGACGACTCCTGGAGACCACCGATATGACCGTCGACGCCCTGGCCCGCTCCTGCGGGTTCGGCACCGTCGAGACCTTCCACCGCAGCTTCAAACGCGTGCTGCGCGTCACCCCGGGCGCCTACCGGCAGCGCTTCTCGCGCAGCGCCCGGCCGACCCTCGCCTGACCTCGCCCCTCGTGCCCGGTCAACCCCGATCCACCGTCCTCCCGAGAGGTCCTCGTGCGCATCCTGATCCCCGTCTTCCCCGGCATCACCACCCTGGACGCCATCGGCCCCTATGAGGTCCTGCGGCAACTGCCCGACGCCGAGGTCTTCTTCCCCGCCGCCGTCCCCGGGCCCGTCCCGGACGGCGCCGGCTCCTTGCGGCTGATGGCCACGCATCGGCTTGCGGACTTCTCCTCGGCCGATGTGCTGGTGGTCCCCGGTGGCCCCGGGGCGCGTCCGCTCCAGGAGGACCGGGCGTTCCTCGACTGGATCGTCCGCGTCCACGCCACCACCCGTTGGACCACGTCCGTCTGCACCGGTTCGCTGATCCTGGGCGCCGCCGGCCTGTTGCGCGGTCTCGACGCCACCACCCACTTCGGGGCGGTCGAGGGCCTGGAGGCGCACGGGGCGCGGTACACCGAGGAGCGGGTGGTGGTGAGGGGCCGCGTCATCACCTCCGCCGGAGTCTCGTCCGGCATCGACATGGCGTTGGTCCTCGCCGAGCGACTGTCCGGCGCGGTGGCCGCGCGGGCGGCACAGTTGCAGATCGAGTACGACCCGCGGCCACCGTTCGACTCCGGCTCCTACGCCAAGGCTCCACAGGAGGTCAGGGACTATCTGGTGGCACGCCGAGCGCGGGGCCGCTGACCCGCTCGGACTCCCGCTGGTTGGTTCGGCGGTGGCTGGGCAGATGATTTCTGTCATGAGCACGTCTCTTTTCGTCCCCCCACAGGAGGCTGACGTGATCCCCACCAGAGCCGAACGGGCACTCCCCGGCCGGGTTCTCCGGGTGCTGGTCACCCTGCTGGCGAGCGTCGCGCTGCTCTTCACCGGCGGCCAGGCCGTCGCCGACGAGCAGTCCGCCGCCGCGACCACCCTCACCTATGACGTCAGCGGCGCCGCCGAGTTCGTCGACGCCGTCCACGCGGGCGCCGACATCTGGAACGAGAGCGTCACCGAGGTGCGTCTCGAACCCGTGGCTCCCGGCCAGTCCGCCAACATCCGGATCATCGCCGACAACGGCTGGCCGCGCGCGCTGATGACCAGCCTGGGCAACGGCACCGTCTGGTTCGGCCGCCAGGCCGTGACCGAGGGCTATGACACCACCCGCATCGCCTCCCACGAACTCGGGCACATCCTCGGCCTGCCGGACATCAAGCCGGGGCCCTGTAGCAGCCTGATGTCCGGCTCGACCGCGGGTGTCGGCTGCGTCAACCCCTACCCCGACGCCGCCGAGCGGGCCGCCGTCGAGGGCTACTTCGGGGGCGCGTTCACCGCTCCCCGGGGACCGGCCCTCAGCCGGGACTGACGGGACAGACGGCCTGACGGGCCTGACGGGCCTGATCGGATCGACGGTGCCGCCCGCGCGCACGGGCGGCACCGTCGACGTTCCTCATGGTCGCCGACGGGCCGCCCAGTCCGCACGGGTGAGCGCGTACACGACCTCGCCGTGCTCGGACCCGGGAATCACCTCGGGCCACTCGCCGGTGAACGCGTGGTCGAAGGAGAGCCCGGACTTCTCCATCACCCGGCGGGAACGCGTGTTGACGGCCATGGTGTTGGCCACGACGCGCTCCACCCCCAACGTGGCGAAGCCCCGGTCGATCAGGGCCAGCGAGCCCTCCGTCGCATAGCCCCGCCCCCAGGACGCGGCCTTCAGGCGATACCCCAACTCGACCACCGCCGGACTGTCGTCAGCCAGCGGGCGGAACTCGAACCAGCCCAGGAACTCGCCCGTCGCACGCTCCTCGGCCGCCCAGTGGCCCGGTGTTCCCCAACAGGGGTGGACACGCAGGAGCCGGGGCAGGGACCGGTCCCTGAGCGTCTCCCGGGAGTTCGGCCGGCCGCCGTTGATGAAACGCAGGACCTCCGGGTCGCCGTCCAGGTCCACCAGATGGTCGAGATCGTCCTCGGAGAACGGGCGGAGCGCGAGTCGATCGGTCTCAAGGAATGGGCGCATGCGGAGATCCTGGCCCCTCGCCCCCTGCCTCGCCACCCGATACCTCCCGCTGGAACCCTGACCGCGCACCGTCGTTGACCTGGCAGAGGGGTCCCGGCGCCGCCGGCGGCCCGGTGCCGGGGACGAGGACGGACCGAGGGAGTCGATGTGAGTGTTCCGGTGGGTGTCATCGCGCCGCCGAGCCTGGACGGCGCGACGCTGTTGGCCTTCGCGCGGCGAGCGGAACTGAACGGTTTCGCCTCGCTCTGGATCGTGGAGGACTGCTTTCTGAACGGGGGGATCGCGCAGGCGGCCACCGTACTGGCGACGACCGAGCGGATCACCGTGGGCCTCGGCGTGCTGCCGGCCGGCGCGCGCAATCCGGCGTTCGCGGCCATGGAGCTGGCCAGCCTGGAGAACTTCCATCCCGGACGGCTGGAGGTCGGCGTGGGGCACGGGATGCCCGACTGGATGCGGCAGGTCGGCTCCTGGCCCGCCAGCCCGCTGACCCTGCTGGCCGAGTATCTGGACGCGCTGCGCCGCCTGTTGGCGGGCGAGGAGGTCACGGTCGAGGGCCGCTATGTGCGGCTCGACGGGGTGCGCCTGGCCGCGCCGCCGCTCAGGGCGCCCGCCGTGCTGGCGGGGGTGCGCGGGCCCCGCTCCATCGAGGTCTCCGGCCGGTCGGCGGACGGCACGCTGCTGGCCGAGCCGGTCACCCCCGAGTATCTGACGGCGGTCAGGGAACAGACCGGCCGTGCGCGGAGCGAACATCGGGTGGTCGGATACAACATCGCGGCGGTGGACGACGATCCCGGCATCGCGCGCGAGCTGGCCAGAGCCGCGCTGCGGGTGGCGGGGGAGCCGGCGTGGGCCCCGCACATCGCCCCCCTTCCGTTCGCCGACGAGCTGGCCGAGCTGCGCCGACAGGCCGGCAGCGCCGAGGAGTTCGCGGCGCGGATGCCGGACGCCTGGGTGGATCGGCTGGCCGTGGTCGGCACGCCGGCGCAGGCCGGGGCCAGGATCGCGGAGTTGGGCGACGCGGGCCTCGACGAGCTGGTGCTGTTCCCGGTGGGTCCCGACCCGGTCGAGGCGCTGGACGGGCTCGGCCGGCTGCTCTGAGGCCCCGGCCGGCCGCGGCACTCGGGCCGGCGGCGACGGTCCCGGCGCTTCCCACGGTCCCGGTGCGCGGCCGTTCCCGCCTGGTTTGATGTGATGGTGTGCTGATCAAGCATCGGGTGGGGTGGCGTCGGGTGCGCCCGGCGCGCCCGACGCCCGCTCCGAGGGAGAGCCGATGATGTCGTGGCAGCCAGCCCGACCAGCCCTGCTGGACACCCTGCGCGCGGTGGTGAACCGGCTCGTCCCGGCCGAAGGCCACCCAGGCGGCTGGGAGTCGGGCCTCGACACGTTTCTGCCCTCGGCGCTCGGCGCGGCGGCCAGGGCGGAGGCGCCGCTGGTCGAGGCCGGGTTGGCCCGGCTCGACCAGGAGGCCGGCGCGCGGCACGGCGGAACGCGCTTCGCCGCTCTCGCCCCGGCCGAACAGGACGATCTGATCGCGGAACTGCTCGCCGACCACACCGAGCCGGACGCGGGAGGGGCCGACGCGGGCCGTTGCCTGCGGACGCTGATCCGGCTCTGCGGGCAGGGGTTCTGGGGCGATCCGGGCAACGGCGGCAATCGGGACGGGGCCTCCTGGCGGCTGATCGGCTACCGCGAACGGCCCGCGGACGCCCCGTGGCCGCGACCGGACGACACCCCGCCCGCCGACACCGCGTGGGACAGCACGGCCGACGACTACGACGCGGTGGTGGTCGGTTCCGGGGCCGGCGGCGGGGTCGCCGCGTGCGTGCTGGCCGAGGCGGGCCTCCGGGTCCTCCTGGTGGAGCGCGGCGACTGGCTCATCCCGAGCGAGCTGGGCCGCGACCATCTGCGGAGCCAACGCGCGGTCGGCCTGGTCGGCGACTACGACGCGCTGGCCGGGCCACCGGCGGACGGCAATCCCCGCGTCGTCGCCGGGGCCGCCGGCGACGAGGCCGTCGGGCCCGCCGACCCCCGGTGGAACAACAACGCCATGACGCTCGGCGGCGGCACCCGGGTCTATGGCGCGCAGGCGTGGCGGATGTGCCCCGAGGACTTCCGTATGGCCAGCGTCTACGGGGTGCCCGAGGGCAGTTCGCTGGCCGACTGGCCGCTGGGCTACGAGGAGTTGGCGCCCTGCTACGACCGCGCCGAATGGGAGGTGGGGGTCAGCGGCGACGCCACGGGCAACGCGTTCGCCGGCGCCCGCTCCCGGGGCTACCCCATGCCACCGGTGCGCCCCAACGGGGTGGCCGCCCCGCTGCGCAAGGGGGCGAGAGCGCTGGGCCTGGCGACCTCGCCGGTGCCGCTGCTGATCAACTCCACGGCGTACAACGGGCGGGGCGGCTGCCTGGGCTGTGCCACCTGTGTGGGCTTCGGCTGCCCTGGCGACTTCAAGAACGAGACCAGGAACACGGTGATCCCCCGGGCGTTGGCCACCGGGCGCTGCCAGGTGCTCACCGGCACCCGCGCGGTGCGCCTGGTCAGCGGTTCGGACGGGCGTGTGGTCGCGGTCGAGCTGGCCACGAGGGCCGCTGGGGACGGGGGCGCCGTGGCGCGCCGCACCGTCTCGGCGCGCGCGTTCTTCCTGGGCGCCGGCGCGATCGAGACCGCGCGGCTGTTGCTCAACAGCCCCTCCGCGCGGGAGCCCCACGGGCTGGGCAACAACCACGACCAGGTCGGCCGGCATCTCCAGGGCCACCACTACGCCGGCGCGCACGCGCTGTTCGACACCCCCGTGCAGGACTGCGTCGGCCCCGGGCCGAGCATCGCCTGCAACGACTTCCGCCACCACAACCCTGGGGTGATCGGAGGCGGGATGCTGGCGAACGACTTTGTGCCAACTCCGCTCCAGACCTATCAGACCCTGGTCGGGCTCGGCCAGATACCGAGTTGGGGCGCGGCGGCCACCGAGGGGATGCGACGGCTCTACCCACGGCTGGCCATGGTGACCGGCCCGGTGCACGAGGTGCCCAACCCCGACTCCCGGGTGACGGTGGAGCCCGGCACGAGGGACGCGTTCGGCGTTCCGGTGGCGCGGTTGAGCGGGCGGCCCCACCCGGCGGACCTGGCCAGCGCCAGGCTGTTGTCCGAGCGGGCGACGGAGTGGCTGCGCGCGAGCGGCGCTCGCGCCGTCTTCCCGTTCGGCACCCAGGAGCCCACCCACCCCAGCGGGGGGCAGCACCAGGCCGGCACCTGTCGGATGGGCGACGATCCCCTGACGTCGGTGACCGACCCCTGGGGCACGGTGTGGGGCCACGAGAACGTGCGGGTGGTGGACGCCTCGCTGCATGTCACCAACGGCGGCGTCAACCCGGTGCTGACCATCCTGGCCCTGGCCTACCGGGTGGCGGGCCGCGCGGCCCAGGAGTTGACCGGCACCTCACCCTGACCCGCCCCCCTGACCCGATCCGCGCGCCGGGCCTCCGGTGGGGGCACCCCAGGGGAGACCGTCCGGGATGCAGCCTTAAGATAAACCGACTAAAGCCCTTCCCCCGGTTGGTTGTCTGAGAAGAAGCGTCGATGCGCGGGATCGGCGTTTCGGACACCACCGCACCACGGGGGGAATTTGGCATGCCACGAAAGAACCCGCGCGCCGGAGGAAGGTCCGTCGCTCTGCTGGCCGCGGCGACCTCGCTGGCGTTGACCCTGAGCGGCTGCTCGATGTCCACCGTCTCGCCCGCCGACGTGCGCGGTGAGCCCGTGGAGGGCGCGGTGCAGCTGGAGGGGCCGGACTGCGACGAACTCAAGTGCATAGCGCTGACCTTCGACTCCGCGCCCAGCGAGCACACCCCCGAACTGCTGGAGATCCTGCGCGAGGAGGAGGTGCCCGTCACCTTCTTCCTGCTCGGCAGGAACCACATCGACACCTACCCGGAACTCGTCCAGCAGATGGTCGACGAGGGCCACGAGTTGGCCAACCACACCTGGACCCATCCCCGTCTCACCGAGATCGAGCCGGACGAGGTGCGGGAGGAGCTGGAGCGCACCCAGGAGGCCGTGGCGGAGCTGACCGGGATCACCATGACCCTGATGCGTCCGCCGCAGGGGCGCACCAACGACGAGGTGGGCGAGATCAGCCGGGAACTCGGGCTGGCCCAGGTGCTGTGGAGCGTCACGGCCAAGGACTACCAGACGACCGACTCCGAGCTGATCCGGAGCCGGGTCCTGGACGGCGCGGACGAGGACGGCATCATCCTGCTGCACGACCTCTACGACGGCACGGTGCCCGCGGTGCCCGGCATCATCGAGGAGCTGAAGGCCCAGCACTACACCTTTGTCACGGTGAGCCAGCTCTTCGCGCCCGGGGTCGCCGAGCCGGGCAGGGTCTACCGCTGAGCCCGGCGCGCGCCGAACCCCGTCAAGCGGTCGGACGCGCACCACGAGCCGTCCACGTCCGACCGCGCGCCCTCAGCGCTCCGGCACCACCGTGACAAAGACGGGGGAGGCGACGGCGTGTCGGGCGCGTTCGGTGGGGAGCCCGGTCGCCGGGTCCAGATCCAACGTGACGAGGACGTCGTCGAACTGCGCCGCCGCGTACATCCGTCCGCCGTCCACCGCGAAGTGCCGGGGCCAGGCGGCGCCCAGCACGTACTCGCCCGCCACCTCGGGCGCCGCGTCCCGGCGCGCGGCTTCCGGGGGCAGCGCGAAGACCGTGACGGTGTCGGGGCCCCGGTTGGAGACGTAGGCGAAGCGGCCGTCCGCGCCGAGGGTGAGCTGGGCGCCGGCGTTCTCCTCGGGCCTGCCGGAGGCCGCGACGGCCGCCACCACCTCGAAGGCGCCGGGCGCGGGCTCCCGCAGGGTGATCAGCTCACCGGTCAACTCGGCCACCAGATAGGCGCGTCCGTCACCGCCCCTGACCAGCTGCCGAGGCCCGCATCCGGCGGGCAGCGAGGCCGCGACGCGGTCCACCAGCCGGCCCTGGGGGGTGAGCGAGAAGGACCAGAGGGTGTCGGTGCCCAGGTCGACCACCGTCGCCAGAGCGCCCCGGGCGTCCAGCGCCACCATGTGGGCGTGCGGCGCCTCCTGCCGCTCCTCGTGCGGGCCACGGCCGCTGAGGACGGCGAGGTCGGTGCGCTCCCCGAGAGCGCCCCGCTCGTCCAGCGCGAACACGGCGGCGCTGCCGCTGCCGTAGTGCGCCACCACCACATGGCGCCCATCGGGCGTCACCGCCAGATGGCAGGGCGCGGAGCCGCCGCTGTCCACCCGGCCCAGCACCCGAGGGGTGCCGTCGGGAGCCACCGAGAACGCGGTCACGCCGCCCTTCTCCAGCTCGTTGACCGCGTAGCCCACCGGCAGCCCGGGGTGCCAGGCGAGCCAGGAGGCGCCGGGCAGGTCCAGCTCGGCCAGCAGGGTCAGCGCCCCGGTGTCCGCTTCCTCCCGGAACACCGTGAGCCCGGGCCCGCTGCCGCCGCTGTCCGGCGTGTAGGACCCCACACAGATCAGCCGATCCGCCATCTCGCTCCGTCCGTCGTGCCGTTGGTGCCCTCACACGGTAGGCGGCTCGCGGCCCCACGGGCGGCCCGGGGCCGACCCCCGCGCGCCGCGACAGAACGGACAGGACAGGACAGGACAGGACAGGACCGATACACCTAGGCGACCGCGTAGAGCGCGCAGGCCAGGGCGAAGCCCATGGTGCCGATCAGGGTCTGGAGCACCGTCCAGGTCTTCAGCGTCGTCTTGACGTCCATGTTCATAAAGCGTCCCACCAGCCAGAACCCCGAGTCGTTGACATGGCTGGCGATGATCGACCCGGCGGCCAGGGCCATCACGATGGCCGCCAGTCGCAGCGCGCTGAAGTCGCCGCCCCCCACCACGGGTTGCATCAGCCCCGCAGCCGTGGTCAGCGCGACCGTCGCCGACCCCTGGGCCACCCGCAGCGCCGACGCCACCACGAAGGCCGCCACGATCACCGGCAGGCCCAGCTCGTCCAGGCTCTGCGAGAGGGCGTCCCCGATGCCGCTGGCGCGCAGCACCGCGCCGAACATGCCGCCGGCGCCGGTGATCAGGATGATCGAGCAGACCGGGCCCAGCGCCGAGTCCGTCAACTCCTCCACCACGCCCCTGCCCCGGCCCCGCCTGGTGCCCAGCACATAGCTGGTGACCAGCACCGCGACCAGCAGCGCGACCGGAGTGGAGCCGAGCGCCCTGACCAACTCGTACCAGCTCTCCTCACCGCTGACCCAGCCGGCCGCGCGCGCCGCGTCGAGACCGGTGTTGGCGAAGATCATCACCAGCGGGAGCAGCAGCAGCCCGATCACGGTGCCCGGGTGCGGCGGTTCCTCGTCCCTGGGGGCCTCGGGGCCGCCGGTGAGCAGGTCGGGGACGGGAAGCACCACCCGTCGACCGACCCACAGGCCGAAGAGGTAGCTGGTCGCGTACCAGGTGGGCAGGGCGATCAGCAGGCCGGTCACGGTGACCAACCCCATGTCGGCGCCGAGCAGTTCGGTGGCCGCCACCGGGCCGGGGTGCGGCGGCAGGAAGGCGTGCATCACCGAGAACGCGCCGGCGGCCGGCAGTCCGTAGCGCAGCACCCCGCCGCCAAGACGCCTGGCCACCGCGAAGACGATCGGCAGCATCACGACCAGGCCGGCGTCGAAGAAGATCGGGAAGCCGAAGATCAGCGAGGCCACGCCGAGGGCGAACGGCGCGCGCCGCTCCCCGAAGCGTCGGATCATCGCGTCGGTCAGCGCCTGGGCGCCGCCGCTCACCTCGATCAACCGGCCCAGGATCGCGCCAAGGCCGACCAGCAGCGCGACATTGGCGAGGGTGTCCCCGAAGCCGCCGGTCAGCGTGGGCACCACCTGCTCGGACGGGATGCCGGTGGCGAAGGCGGTCAGCAGGCTGACCGCGACCAGGGCCAGGAAGGCGTGCAGACGCAGGACGACGATCAGGAAGAGCAGGGCCGCGACCGCCACCGCCGCGATGGACAGCAGCGGCCCGGTGGACAGGGTCTGAACCCACTCGTCTTCGGTCGACATGGCGACAGCTCCGTTGCGTGTCGGGTCCGGTGGACGGATGCCGGGGTGGCCGGGCGTCGGCGGAACGTACCACCTGTCATGCTCACCCCGAAAGACCATGTCGCCCCTCGTCAGCGGCGTGATCCACCGAAACCGGCCCGGACGCCCCGGTGTTCACACGGCCTCCACCCGACGGTCGAACATCGGGCGCGGCACAGGGGTGGAACGCGGAGAGGGAGCGTGGGCCGGCCGGGTGGGGAGAGCGCGCCCCACCCGGCCGGCCCGGGACACCGCCACCGGGCCGCTCGCCAGGCCGTTGTCAGCCGGCGAACGCCCCGTTACGGGGGTTACGGATAGCTGGTGACATAGGACTGCTGGCTTTCGAGATTGACCGCGTCGCCCACGTCGTTGATCACGCGGTCGATGGTGCCGACACCGCCCAGCGACACCGTCACCAGGTTGTGGAACCGCACCCCCGGCGCGTCCGGCACCTCGAAGCCGCGGCTGGCGTGGATGTCCGGGTTCACGTTGAAGAACGAGTACGCGCCGACGCCCCAGGCCTCGTGCTCGGTCACGGAGTCGTCGACCTTGTAGGAGGCCCAGCCCAACGAGCCGTCGCCGCTGCTGCCCCAGGCCTCCTGGGTGGGCGGATCGTAGGGCATCTCGTTCTGGTAGAAGTACGTCCGGCCGCGTTCCCCGTTCCAGATGGTCTGGTACTCCTGGTAGTGCTCGACGAAGAGGCCGTACATGGTCACGTCGTCGCCGTTGACGATCACGCCGTTCGCCGCCGTGTTGACGTCCCAGCCCCAGGTGCCGTCCTCGCCGTGGTCGGCCCGCCACACCCACAGGTGGTCGCCGATCACATCGTCGCTGTTGACGGTGAGGCTGTTGTCCGCCCGGCCCAGATGCGAACCGCCGACGCGGAAGAAGACGTCGTGCAGCGAGGTCGGGTTCTCCGCGTGGTCGGCGGACGAGCCCTCGGGGCCCACCTCGATCAGCGTCGGGGAGCTCTCCGCCCCCGCGTCGACCAGGATGCCGGCCAGCTTGACGCCGTCCACGTCGGCGACCCGGATCGCCTCCTCGCCGGTGTCGGGCACCAGCGTCGCCAGGCCGAGGCCCAGCACCACCGTGTCCGGGTTGTCCACCTCGATCGCCCGGTCCAGATGGTGCACGCCCGGGGTGAACAGCAGGTGCTTGCCCTCGGCCAGCGCCTCGTTGACGGTCGCCGTCGGGGAGCCCGGGTGCACCACGTAGAACTCGCTCAACGAGATCGACTCGCCCGCCGCCTGCCCGCTGGACCAGCTGGTGCCCACCGCGTCACGCCGCACATCGGGCACGAAGACCTGGTACTCGCCGCCCTCGCCGATGTGGAGGAACGGCTTCTCGCGGATCACCGGGCTCTCGTCGACCACGGTGTGCGAGGGGTTGGGGAAGTTCGGCGCCGGGGTGCCGGTGGACCCCACGAACACCATGTTCCACACCGAGCCGCTCCAGCCGCCGTCCAACTCGGTGTTGCGGGTCAGCCACTGCTGCTGGGAGCCGGACTCGACAAAGCCGTCGATCTTGGTGTCCGCGTAGAGGCCGCCGCTGGCCCAGCCGTCGTAGCCGTTCCAGAGCTGGACGCCGATGCCCTCCAAGTGCATCCGCCGATACGGCGCGGCCTGGGACACCGCCCAGCGCTCGATCTCGCCCTCCGGCACCGAGACCGTGAGGTTCTCCGCGCCGCGCCAGAAGTTCTGGGTGGCGTTGCCGAGGTTGTCCGGGTCGTCGCCCTGCTCCAACCAGTCCGCCTCGACCCGGACATGACCGTCGACCGTCACGTCGCCGGGCAGCAGGCCGAGTCCGGCGATCTGGGTGTAGAAGCCCACCTTGATGTCGAGCGGATAGGCGCCCGGCTCGAAGAGCACCGCGTGGCGCTCGGTGCCGAACTGGTTGGTGTGCTGCTCCTCGTAGATGGCGTCCAGCTCGCCCTGGATCTGGCTCGCCGGCGTGGAGGGGCCGTAGACATGGACGTTGGGGCCCAGGTCGGGGGCGAACGGGTCGGTCTCGGGCACGGCGAGCGGCGCTGACTCCCCGCCGCTGTCCTCGCCGGCGATGGCGCCCGGCAGCGGTCCGGCCAACAGGCCGGCCGACACCAGCACCGCCGCGCCGGCCGTGACCATGCCTCGGCGGGACAGCGGCGACCGCCCGGGTGTCTGAGCTCTCATGGAATCTCCTGGTGGGGGTGCAGAAGAGCCGCGACCGCGACGGGCGGGGACGACGCTCGACGCGCTCGCGACAACGGCTGGTGGCGCCCGGGTACCTGGCGTCCCACCACGCCCCGGGCACTGAGAGAGCGCTCTCACTGATACTCGCGGCCGAGTTTCTTGGCCCGTGCGAGGACTGTCAAGGCGCTGGGAGATCCGGAACCGTCGCTGCTCGACATCCCCGGAACAACGGCAGTTCACGGCGCCGGACCAGGTTCCGGATCTGGCGAACGGCGCCGGGTCGCGGCGCCGGCGATGGTGAGAGAGCGCTCTCTCCCGCTCCGGCGTCACGACCGGCCCGAGACCGTCGGCGGGTGGGGCGCGCGGTGTCGGACGCGCGGATGCCGCGCCCCCCGGCTCGGGGGACGCGGCATCAACGGGCCGTGGGGGAGCGGGAGATCAGCCGACGCGTTCGCTGATCCAGGTGCCCGCCTCCTTCAGCGAGCCCGGGTCGCCCCAGGTCCCGGCGGAGCAGGTGCCCGTCTCGAAGACCGCGCCGCTGCGGAAGTCGTCGGAGAAGTTCCAGTTGGTCCAGCTGATGTTCTTCTCCGCCATCAGATCGAGATAGCGCTGCGCGTACGCGAAGTCGTTCCCGCCGTCGCCCGTGTAGTCCTGGGTGCCGAACTCGGTGACGAAGATGGGCAGCTGGTCGGCGGCCCGGTCCAACGTGTCGAGGTAGCCCGCCTGGTGGGAGGCCGCGTAGAAGTGGAAGGTGTACATGATGTTGTCGGCGTTCACCGGGTCGGCCACGATCTCCGACTCGTCGGCCCCCTCCGAGACGCCCAGCGACGACCAGGCGCGCGTGCCCACGAGGACCACGCCGTCCGGATCGCCGGCCCTGACCGTCGGGATCACCTCCTCGGCATAGCTCCTGATGCCGCTCCAGCTCACCCCGTTGGGCTCGTTGGCGATCTCGTAGATCAGGTTGCCCTGGTCGCCGTGGCGGGCGGTGATCTCGGTGAAGAACCGCTGCGCGAGCGCGGTGTTCACATTGGGGTCGCCCGGGGTGAGCATGTGCCAGTCGACGATCACATAGAGCCCGCGCTCGGTGGCCTGGTCGATGATCCGGCTCGCCACATCGGTGAAGTACGCCGGGTCGGTCTCGTAGCCGTCCTCCTGCACATAGGTGGACACCCGGATCACGCTGGCGTTCCAGTCGTACGCCAGCACGTCGAGGGACTCCTCGGTGACGCAGTCCTCGTACCACTGGGTGCCATGGGTGCTCATACCGCGCAGCTGGACCTGCTCGCCGTTCTCCCCGCAGAGGGTGGTCCCGCAGACCTCAAGCGCGCCGTGCTCGGCGAACGGGGTGACGGCCGCCGGCCCGTCGCCCGCGGCCTCGGCGGCCGAGCGGTCGCTCTCGCCCGCGGTGGCGAGCGACGCTCCGGCGACGGCGACGCCGGCGGCGAGCGCGCCGGCCAACAGCGCGCGCCAGCCCGGGCGTTGACGCCGGGGGCGACGGTCGGTTGCCGCCGGCTCCGTCGACTCTTCGGGGTGGGGGGAGGATGCGACAGCCATGGCTTCGTCTCCGTTCGTGCCGGGGGTGTGGGGGCCCCGGGCCGTGGGGGAAGTACGGAAGTTGGGTCGCCCTGAACGTAGAGTCGCCCATGGTCGCGGTCAATAGTCCGTACCAACGCCGGCGTCGTCCGACACCGCCCGGGAGCCGGGCCGGCGGGCTTCGACGGGAGGGGGGCCGACGCGGCGCGGCGAACTTGGTAGTCTGCCGGAAGGATTGGCTGTTGAGCTAACTGGCTCTTGTGGTGAGGTGTGCTATGGCGCAGGGCAGGGTTGTTCGTTTTGATGACATTCGCGGATATGGATTCATCATTCCCGATCAGGGTGGTGAAGACGTCTTCATGCACGCGAATGACTTGTTGGACGACAAGCATCTCTATCAGCCCGGTGCGGTTGTGGAGTTCGAGGTGGCGCAGGGAGAACGCGGTCCCAAGGCGTCGCTGGTGAGTGTGGTCAAGCAGAGTTCCCCGGAGAGCGCGGCGGCCATGCCCGCCCGCGCCGAGCAGTCCTCCGCCGTGGTCGAGGACGGGCTCTGCGATGTGCTGTCGCCGCGCGAGTTCCGGCAGGAGCTGACGGAGTCCCTCCTCGAAGGCGTCTCCAGCCTGACCGCCGCGCAGATCCTCCAGGTGCGGCAGGGCGTCGAGCGTCTGGCGCGCGGCCACGGCTGGATCGCCTCCTGACCGAGCGGTTCCGCGTCGGCCCTTGCCGGGCTCCTGTCAGGCGCCCGCCCCGGCACCCCCGGGGCGGGCGCCGGCTGGCGCCACGCGCCGGGTGCCGCCGGGCCCGGTCCGGGGCCGCGGCCACTGCGTTCGCCGGCCGGCCGGGCTGGGTCCGCCGTCTACCGTCGGCTCCGCTTTGGCGGGCCGCGTGTGACGCGTGCCCCGGCCCCGCATCTGTAGTCCGCCGCCCGGTCTTGCCCGGGCCTGCGGCCATTGCCGGCCAGGGGTGAGTGGGCGCCACGGCCAGCTGTGCCTCGGCCCGCCGTTCACCGGCCCGCCTGGTCCGGGGCTGCGGGGGCACCGCCGTCTTCGCGTCGTGCCTGACGCGTGCCGCGCCTCGCATCTATGGCCCGCCGCCGTCGCCGCTTCGCGGCCCCGGGGCCACCGTGCGACCAGCCCCGCTCCGGGCTGGGGTCGTGGGCGCTCGCGCGCGTGCCTAGTGGGCTCGTCGCCTCGCGGCCGGTACGTCGGCCGCCGGTCCTGGCCTGGTCCTGGCCGCGGGGGACCATCGTCTCCACCCGCGCCCGCTGGGCGCCGGTCCGTCGCCCCGACCCCCGCGGGCGCGACGCGTTTCCGTTTTCGCGGTCCCGCGCCGGCCGTTCGCCGGCCCGCCGTGCCGCCTGCCGGGCTCTGGCTCACGGTGGCGGCCACTGCCGTCCGCGCCACGCGACACCCGTCTCTGGCGCGACGCCGCCCGGCCGTGCTTCCGGTGCCGGCCCCGGTCTGTGGGCCCGTTTCCCCTTCGCGGCCCGGCACCCGCCGCCTGCGGTGCCGCTTGCCGGGCCCGGTTCTGGGCCCTGGGGCAGAGCCGTCCCCGCCGCGCGTTTCCCGTACCCGGCGTTCACCGCCCCGCCGGCCGTCCTGCCACCGCCTGCCGGGCACTGGCTCGCGGTCCCCCGGGCGCCGTTCGCCGCCCCGCCGGCCGGTCATGCCGCCTGTCCGGGGCCGTAGGCCACCGCCGCTTCGGGGTCCCCGCGTCCGCTGTTTGCCGGCCGGCCGGTCAACCGCGTCGGACGTCCGGGCCCGGCCGTAGGCCACCGCCGCTGCCGCTTCGCGGTTGCCACCCCCACCGCCCCGCATCCCCGCGCGGCCTCGCCGCCCCCGGCCCGCCAACTCGCCGGTGGCATTCCGTTCGATGAGTGTTTCGACGGTGTTGCGCCCGGGGTACACTCACCCTAGCTATGGGAGCGCTCCCAACCGGAACCCCCAAACCGGAAGACGGAGTTCGCGCGTTATGTATTGGCATGCACCTGCAAAATCATGGACCGTCAGGCTGGGCGCCCTGCTCGCGGCGGCGATGCTCTTTCTGATCCCCTGGACCGAGACCGCCAGCGCCCACGGGTCCATCGTCGATCCGGCCTCGCGGAACTACAGCTGCTTCGACCGTTGGGGCAGTGACCACCTCAACCCGGACATGGCGCAGGAAGACCCCATGTGCTGGCAGGCGTGGCAGGACAACCCCAACGCCATGTGGAACTGGAACGGCCTGTACCGGGAGAACGTCGGTGGCAACCACCAGGGCGCCATCCCCAACGGCACCCTGTGCAGCGGTGGTAACACCGAGGGCGGTCGCTACGACTCGCTCGACGCCATCGGTCCCTGGAAGACCACCGATGTCGGCTCCAACTTCACCGTGGAGCTGTTCGACCAGGCCAGCCACGGTGCCGACTACTTCCAGGTCTATGTGACCAGGCAGGGCTTCGACCCCACCACCCAGGCGCTCGGCTGGGGCGACCTGGAGCTGGTGGAGACCACGGGCTCCTACCCGCCGGCGCAGAACATCTCCTTCGACGTGAGCGCGCCGGGCCGCAGCGGGCACCATGTCGTGTTCACCATCTGGCAGGCCTCGCACCTGGACCAGTCGTACTACCTGTGCAGTGATGTCAACTTCGGCTGAGACGCCGGACATGTGACACCGCTCCGAGGCTGAGCCACCGCCCCCGGACGGGAGCCCCGCCGGACGCGACCGCGTCCGGCGGGGCCTTTCGTCGCGGGGCTGGCGCCTCAGCGCGCCGCGTTCAACAGGTCGAGCGCGGCGTGCTGTTGGCCGACGCCGAAGCTGTCGGCCAGGCCGCGCCAGGAGAGGTCGTACATGTCGAGGGAGGTGCGCGCGTCGGCCATGGCCGCGTTCGCCTGGCTCTGGAGGTAGTCGGTGTAGGGCCGGTCGGGCAGCGCCTCGTCGAGCGCGCCGAGCCCTCGGGTGTAGGGGCCCTTGAACGAGGGGCCGTCGGCGCCGCAGTCGGGCTCGCATGGCTCGGTGAGCACGCCGTCCTGGTGCAGTCCCGGCGCCGTCGTGGAGGCGTCCGCCAGGGTGCGGGCGGTCTCCAACAGGCCCTCGTCGCCGGTGGCCGCGCTCAGTTCGGCGAGCGCGCCCAGGATGACGCCCTGGTTGTAGGTCCAGGTGGTCTGGCCGTTGTTGACGCAGCCGTTGCCGGCGTCGAGGCCGTCGTTGACCAGGTTGTCCTCGTTGATCATGCCGCTGTTCGCGAGCCAGGCCCAGCCGCGCTCGGCGCGCTCCAGGTGGACGGTGTCGCCCGGGAGCCGGTTGTGGAGCGCGGCGTTGAGCTGGATGTACAGCTCGTTGGTGACGGCGTTCTTGTAGGGGTTGTCCACCATCCACTGCACGCCTCCGCCGCAGAGGTCGGTCCAGTGGTCGTCCATGTGGTCGGCGCCGGCCCGCGCGGTCTCCAGATAGCGTTCCTCGCCGGTGAGGTCGTAGGCGCCGATCCAGGCGAGTGCCCACCAGCCGGTGTCGTCCAGGTACTCGTTTCTGAACTGGCCCTCGGCGCCGTCGATCTGCTCCTCGTAGGTGGTCTCCACGACATAGGCGTAGGAGGGCATCCCGGTGACGCGGATGTTGTCGATGATGGCGGTGACCGCGTTGGCGCTGACCCACCAGTGGTTCTCGAAGAGCCCGTTGTCCGGGTCGTAGAGCATCATCAGCGCGGTGGCGGCAGCGGTGGCCGGCTCGCCGGCGTTCCAGGTGGATCGGGCCCAGTCGGTGCAGGTGATCTCGGGCTGTCCGGTGGCCTGGAGGCAGGCGCGGAGGGCGCCCACACCCCGTTCGCCCCAGTGGTCCACGTTGAACATGGGGCTGACCGCGGCGTCGGCGCCATCGGGCGTCGTGGTGTCGCCGATGCGGCTGTCGTCGGCCCAGGAAGCGCCGCCGTCGAAGGAGCGGTCGAGCCAGACCTGGTCGCCTGGCGAGCTGTCCGAGACGGCGGCCCAGCCCATGGCGCTGCTGTCGTCGAAGCGCAACTCCACCGTCCTGCCGTGGAGTTCGGCGCTCACCGCGAGCCGGTCCTCGGCGGCTTCGGCGGTGTCGCGACCGTCGCAGTGCTCGTTGCAGACAGTTGCCGCTGGGGCGGGGGCGGGCTCGGCGGGGACGCTCGGCTCCTGGGCGCTGGTCGCCGTGGCGGCGAGGGAGGTCGCGAGCAGGGCGGTGCCGAGCAGCACGGCGGGAACGCGGAGCGTGCGGCGCACCCGGAGGTTCGGTTCTCGCATGACGGCCTCTCCGTGGGGGAGCGGGGCCGGGTTTCCGGGACGCGAGGCCAGGGCCGGGAAACCCTTCTCCCTCCACTCCTAGGAAGGATCGAGGCGATCGTCAATGTGGGAGACCGTCCGGAACCTCCTGGGAAGTGGGCGATTCGGTCTTCTCGTGGTGCTGCTTGTCGTCGTCTTTGGTGTGTGTCCCCTCGCGCGATCTACCGGAAGGGAAGGGCCATCTCGCTCTGGACCTCGTCGAAGAAGTCCAGCAGTTCGCCCGTGCCGCCCGCCTCGATCCAGCTGCGGGTGGCGATCCGCAGCGAGGTGAGGAACGCGCCGGCGTAGACCTCGGGGCGGATCCGCTCCGTGCCGGGGCGGCCGTCGAGCGCCTCCACCAGATCCCGCTCCAGCGCGACATGGCTCCCCATCTGGCGGGCCAGCAGCGAGGGATGGCGCTTGGCGAGCTTGCTCCGCGCCGCCCAGGCCCGCTCCTCCGGGGTGCCCATGCGCGCGGAGAGCGCGGTGGCCGAGGCGCGGAGCGCCGCCCAGGCGGGCTCGTCGGCCGGGCGCTGGCGCAGCATCTCGACCAGGGCCCTGGTCTGCTGCTCCTCGCCGAAGAGCAGCGCGTCCTCCTTGCTGGAGAAGTAGTTGGAGAAGGTGCGCCGCGAGATGCCGACCGCGTCCGCGATGGCCTCCACCGTCACGTTCTCGATCCCGTGCTCGACGGTGAGGCGCAGGGCCGCCTCGTGGACGGCCTGGCGGGTGGCCGCCTTCTTGCGCTCGCGCAGTCCCGTGATGCTCTCCATATCTCCGTGATCCTACCTGGTGAGCAATATTACCCTCTGCGCAATTATGCGCAATGTGCATGTACAGTGAAACGGTCTCCCTCGAACGTCTCTGCTGGAGGTCGCGCGTGAGCGCAACAACCGTCGCGCAGCCGAAGGGTGCGCCGATGGATCATCGCCATGTCCTACGGGCCATGAGCGGGCTGTTCATCGTGCTCTTCATGGCGATGATCAGCTCCACGATCGTCTCGGTGGCCCTGCCCCAGATCATCGGCTCGCTCAACGGCACGCAGTCCCAGTACACCTGGGTGGTCACCGCCACCCTGCTGACGTCCACAGCGTCCACGCCGATCTGGGGCAAGCTGGCGGACCTGTTCAGCAAGAAACTGCTGCTTCAGGTCGGCATCCTGATCTTCACCTTCTCCTCGCTCGCCTGCGGGTTCGCGCAGAACACCGCCCAGCTGATCGGCTTCAGGGCGGTGCAGGGCCTGGGGCTCGGCGCCCTCCAGGTGCTGGTCCAGGTGATCATCGCGGCGATGGTCACGCCCAAGGAGCGGGGCCGCTACAACGGCTACCTCGGCGGGATCATGGCCGTCGCCACCGTCGGCGGGCCGCTGCTCGGCGGCGCGATCACCGATGTGTCCTGGCTCGGCTGGCGCTGGTGCTTCTTCATCGGCGTCCCCTTCACCCTGCTCGCCCTGGTGCTGCTCTCCCGCACGCTGCGGCTCGACGAGGTGCGCCGCCCCGACGTCAAGGTGGACTACCTGGGCGCCTCGCTGATCGCGGTCAGCGTCAGCCTGCTGCTGCTCTGGGTGACCTTCGTCAACAACGAGTTCGCCTGGGTCTCCTGGCAGACCGGGGCCCTGCTGGGCGCCAGCGTGGTGCTCGGTGTCGCCGCCGTGTGGGTCGAGGTCCGGGTCAGGGAGCCGATCGTGCCGGTGCACGTGGTGCGCCGCCGGGATCCGGCCCTGGCGATCGTCGCCAGCGCCTCCGTCGGCATGGCGATGTTCGGCGGCGCCGTCTTCCTGGGCCAGTACTTCCAGACCGGGCGCGGCTACTCGCCCACCGAGGCGGGGCTGCTCACCATCCCGATGATGCTCGGCGTGCTGGTCAGCGCCGCCGTGGCCGGCCGTCTGGTGTCAAGAACGGGCCAGGTCAAGCCCTATATCGTCGGCGGTGTGGTCACCCTCACCCTGGGGTTCCTGGCCCTCTCCACCATCGACCACACCACCTCGCTGGTCTTTGTGGGCATCGGGATGTTCCTCGTCGGGGTCGGGGTCGGCGCGTCGATGCAGAACCTGCTGCTGGTGGTGCAGAACACCGTGTCGCTGCACGAGGTCGGCGCGGCCAGCGGGGCGATCACCTTCTTCCGTTCGCTCGGCGGCACCATCGGGGTCTCGGTGCTGGGCGCGGTGCTCGCCAACCAGGTGAGCACCAAGATCGCCCAGGGGCTCTCCGCCGCCGGCATCGACCCCTCGGGCGGTGACGCGGACGCGTCGACGCTCAACGTGGCGGCCATGCCGCCGCCCGTCCAGGAGATCGTCCGGGGCGCCTATGGCGACGCGACCGGCCATATCTTCATGATCTCGGCGGCGATCGCGGTGGTCGGTCTGGTGGCGACCCTCTTCCTCAGCGCGACCAGGCTGCGCGACAGCCTGGATCTGGAGCCGGCGGCCGGTGGCGACGAGCCCACCGCAGCCCCGGCGCTCGCCAAGTCCTGACACCCCTCAACCCGCCTTCCCCGCCGGCGCGTTGGCGGCCGGGGACGGCGGGTTCCGGGCATCCGGCGCGCGGGGACGGCGCGTTCGGTGCGCGTGCGCGGCGCGTTCGGCGCGGAGGGGGCCAACTCCGCCGGGCGGGCCCGATGGTCCCGGGGGCCGGGCGCGTGGCTAAACTTAGGCTTACCTAAGCTATCCTCCTCGGGTCCGCTTCGAGACAAAGGAACGTCCATGCCGTCCTACCTCCCCCGCGCGCGCCGTCAGAGCGTCGCTCTCGCCGCCGCAGCCACCGCAGCCGCGCTGGTGCTCAGCGGCTGCTCCTCGTCGGACGATTCGGATGACTCGGACGACGACGCGTCCTCGGGCTCCTCGTCGGACACCGACGGCGGTGGGGGCGGCGGGGAGGCGTTCCCCGTCACCATCGAGAGCGCGCTCGGCGAGGCCGAGATCACCGAGCAGCCGCAGCGCGTGGTCACCCTCGGCCAGGGCTCGGCGGAGACCGCCATCGCCCTGGGCAACACCCCGGTGGGCATCGAGTCCTACGAGTGGGGCAGCGACGACACCGGCTATCTGCCCTGGATCCACGAGGCGGTGACCGAGCGGGGCGAGGAGCTGCCCACGCAGTTCGCCGGCGGCGAGGACATCGACTTCGACACCATCCTCGAACTGGAGCCGGACGTCATCCTGGCCGCCTGGTCCGGCATCAGCCAGGACCAGTTCGACATCCTCAACGACATCGCGCCCACCGTGGCCTACCCCGACCTGCCCTGGTCCACCAACTGGGACGAGCAGATCGAGCTGATAGCGACCGCGCTCGGCCAGCCCGACCAGGCCGAGGTGCTGATCGGCGACATCAGGGACCAACTGGCCGCGGCCGCCGAGTCCCGCCCCGAGTACGAGGGCGTCACCTTCTCCTACATCTACACCGTCGACCCCGGCAGCCTCGGCGTCTTCCTCCCCGAGGAGCAGCGGGTCGAGATGGTGTCGTCGCTGGGGCTGACCGTCGACCCCGTGGTCGAGGAGTTCGAGGAGCTGGAGGGCACCGACTCCGCGCTGATCGGCCTGGAGAACGCCGACAAGCTCAACGACAGCGATCTGGTGTTCACCTTCTACAGCGACGAGGAGTCGCGGCAGGAGACCGAGGCCCAGCCGCTCTACGCCGCCATCCCCGCCGTGTCGCGCGGCGGCGTCGTCGCCAGCGACGACACCCCGTTCGTCACCGCCTCCTCGATCATCAACCCGCTGACCGTGCCGTGGAGCATCGACCGCTATCTGCCGCTGATCGACGAGGCCCTCACCACCCTCGACGACTGACCGCCCCGACCGAGGCAACGCTCACGCGATGACCGTCACCCTGACGAAGCCCACGTCGGGTGGTGCGGGCCCCGGCCGTGCCCGCACCACCCGACTGGTCGGCCTTCTCCTGCTCGGGCTGCTCATCCTCACGCTCGCCGCGCTGGCGAGCGTCGTCTTCGGCAGCAAGACCACCTCGCTCGGCGAGGTGTTCGCCGTCCTCTTCGGAGACGCCGACCCCTATATCGAGACCGTGGTCGAAAGCCGCTACCCGCGTACCGCGTTGGGGATTCTGGCGGGCGTCTGCCTGGCCGTCGGCGGCACCCTGATGCAGGGCATCACCCGCAACCCGCTGGCGGACCCCGGCCTGTTGGGCATCAACGCCGGCGCCTCCGCCGGTGTGGTCACGGCCACCGCGTTCCTGGGCGCCACCGGCCGGGCCGGCGCCGTCTGGTGGGCGCTGCCCGGCGCGCTGCTCGCCGGGCTGCTGGTCTACGCCGTCGGCTCGGCCGGCGTGAGCGCGGGCCTGGTGCGCCTGGTGCTGGCCGGCGCCGTGGTCTCGGCCGTGCTCTCCGCCTACGTCCAGGCGGTGACGCTCAGCAAACCACTGGTCTTCGACACCACCCGCGTCTGGGTGGTGGGTTCGCTGGGCGGCCGGAACTTCGAGGTGTTCCGCTCCGTGCTGCCGTTCGCGATCGTCGGCCTACTGCTGGCCGCCGTGGTCGCCGCCGGGCTCAACACCCTGGCGCTGGGCGACGAGTCGGCCCGCGCGCTGGGCGCCAACCCGACGCTCACCCGGGCCGGCGGCCTGCTCGCCGCCACCCTGCTCTGCGCCGCGGCCACGGCGGCCGTGGGGCCGATCGCGTTCGTCGGCCTCGCCGTGCCGCATATCGTGCGGGCCCTGGTCGGCGTCGACTTCCGGCTCCAACTGGCGTTCTCCGCGCTGGTCGGGCCCACCCTGCTGCTGTGCGCCGACGTCATGGGCCGGCTCGTGCTGCGCCCCCAGGAGCTGCCCGTCGGCGTGGTCACCGCCTTCGTGGGGGCGCCCGTGCTGCTGTTCGTCGTGCGCCGGATGAGGGGGAACACATGACTGGGACGGTCGACACCCGCCCCGCCACCGAGGGGCCGTCGGCGCCGGCGCCCGCCAGGCCCAGGGGCATGTTCGCGCTGGGCCGTTGGCTGGCGCTGCCGGTGGGGCTCACCTCGGTGCTCGCCGCCGTCGGCACGGTGGCGCTGATCGTCGTCGCCGGCGTGGCGACCCTCAGCATGGGCCGACTCGGCATCCCGCTGGGCGAGTTGCCCAACGCCCTCACCGGCGGCGCCGAGGGCAAGGAGCTCTTCGTCCTCGACCGGCTGCGCGGCCCCCGGCTGACCGTCGCCATCGGCGCCGGCGCCGCGCTCGGCCTCTCGGGCGCGCTCTTCCAGTCCGTCACCCGCAACCCGCTGGGCAGCCCCGACGTGATCGGCCTGGGCGCCGGCGCGGGCGCGGGCGCCGCGGTGGTGGCGCTGCGGATGCCGGACACCATCCCGGTGCCGCTGGGCGCGCTGATCGGTGCCGCGGCGGCCGTCACCCTGGTGTACTTCTCCACCGGCACCGGATTCCGCGACCCGGGGCGGCTGATCGTCGCCGGCATCGGGGTGGCGGCGATCGCCACCGCGATCATCCAGTACGTGGTCTACGCCGTCGAACGGGACCGGGCCACCGCGCTGGCCTCCTATGTCAGCGGCAGCCTGGCCGCCAAGTCCTGGGACGACGCCAGGACCATAGGACTGGTGCTGCTGGTGCTGGTGCCGCTGACCTGGCTGCTGGCCCGCCGCTTGGACATCGGCGAGATGGGCGACGAGATCGCCGCCGCGCTGGGCGGCGAGCCCAAGCGCACCAGGGCGATGGCCGTGCTGCTCTCGGTGCTGCTGTCGGCCGGGGCGATCAGCGTCGCGGGGCCGGTCTCCTTCATCGCGCTCACCGCGCCCCAGATCGCGCGCCGGCTCACCGGCGCCTGGGGCGCCCACCTCACGCTCTCCGCCCTGATGGGCGCACTGCTGCTGGTCACGGCCGATCTGGCCGCCCAACAGCTGCCGCTGGAGGACCGACTGCCCGTCGGGGTCTACACCATGGCCATCGGCGGCGTCTACCTCGGCTATCTGCTGACCAGGGAATGGAGAAAGGGGCGACTGTGACGACCCACGAGCCGACCGAAGAGGTGGCGCCGGCGGAGAAGGGCCTCGCGGCGCACCAGGTGACGATCTCCTACGGCGGTGGCCCGCCGGTCGTCCACGACCTCAGCCTGGACATCCCGCAGGGCGAACTCACCATGATCATCGGGCCCAACGGCTGCGGGAAGTCCACGCTGGTCAAGGCCCTGGCCCGATCCGTCAGGCCCGAGTCGGGCCGCATCCTCCTCAACGGCGCCGACCTGCACTCCTACCGGGGCAAGGAGGTAGCCCGGCAGATCGCGCTGCTGCCGCAGAGCCCGATCGCGCCCGAGGGCATCAGCGTCCGGGGCCTGGTCAGGCGGGGCCGCTACCCGCACCACACCCTGCTCCGCCAGTGGTCGCCGGACGACGACACGGCCATCTCCTTCGCCCTGGAGCGCACCGGCCTCACCGATCTCGCCGACGCCAGGGTCGGCGAACTCTCCGGCGGTCAGCGGCAGCGGGTGTGGATCGCGATGGTGCTGGCCCAACAGACCGACCTGCTGCTGCTGGACGAGCCCACCACCTTCCTCGACGTGGCCCACCAGTACGAACTGCTGGAGCTGTGCGCCGAGTTGCACCGCGAGGGCCGCACCGTTGTGGCGGTGCTGCACGATCTCAACCAGGCCGCCAGGTTCGCCACCCACCTCGTCGTGATGCACGACGGGCGCCTCGTCGCCCAGGGGCCGCCGGCCGAGGTGATGACGGCCGAACTGGTCGCCGACGTCTTCGGCCTGGCCTGCGAGATCGTGCCCGATCCACAGACCCTGACACCCATGGTGGTGCCGCACGCCCGCCACCCCGTCGAGGGAGCCGGACGGGTCCTCCCGGCGGTGGACGCGTAGGCGACGCCCCCTCGGGAGGCGCCCTCTGGCCGCGTGAGACGCTGGGGCGGTCGCCTCCGGACCCGGGCGCGCGAGCCCAGGACGAGGGGAATCATGCACAGCGACGAGCGGCCCGCCCCCGCCGCGCGATGACCCGATGACTCCCGCGTTCGACGCCCACCGGCGCCCCGGCCGCCCCGATCTGCGCGGGCCGGGACGCTACCTCTGGTGGCTCGCCGTCCGACAGCGGCGCCGCGTGCTGACCGGCGCGCTGTTGGGCAGCCTGTGGATGCTGGGCCTGACCGTCGTGCCCTATCTGCTCTCCCGCGCCGTCGACGACGGCCTGGTGGACGGGAGTTCGGCGGCGCTGGCCGGCTGGGGCGCGGCCCTGCTGGCGGCCGGGGTGCTCAACGCCGTGCTCGCCATCGCCCGGCACCGCACCATGAGCCGGGTCAGGATGGACGCCTCGTTCCGCACCGCGCAGCTGGTGGTGGAGCACACCACCCGGCTGGGCGCCGAACTGCCCCGCACGGTCCGCGCCGGTGAGGTGCTCACCGTCTCCATCGGCGATGTGGCCACCATCAGCCAGACGTTGACCATCACGGGGCCGGGTGTCGGCGCCGTGCTCTCCTACGCCGTGGTCGCCGGGCTGCTGCTCGCGGTCTCCTGGCAGCTCGCCCTGCTGGTGCTGCTCGGCGTGCCGCTGCTGGCCCTGCTGGTCGGGCCGCTCCTCGGCCGCCTCCAGGGCGCCGAGACCGCCTACCGCGAGCGGCAGGGCCGGCTGACCGCCAGAGTGGTGGACATCGTGGGCGGCCTGCGGGTGCTCACCGGCCTCGGTGGAAAGGATGCCTACGCCGCGCGGTTCCGCGCCGAGTCCGCCCAACTGCGCGCCGAGGGCCACCGGGTGGGGCGGGTGACCAGCTGGATCGAGTCCCTCGCGGTCGGCCTGCCCGCGCTGTTCCTGGCCGCCGTCAGCTGGCTCGCCGCCCGGCTCGCCGCGCAGGGCGAGATCACGGTCGGCGAACTCGTCGCCGTCTGGGGCTATGCCGCGATGCTGGCGGTGCCCGTCGCGTTCTTCGTCGAGGGCGCCCACGACCTGGGCCGCGGGCTGGTCGCCGCCCGCCGCACCCTCGCCCTGCTGCGGCTGCCCCCGCCGCCGCGCGGCGAACTGCCGCCGCCCGCCGGGCCGGCCGAACTCCACGATCCGGCCTCCGGCGTGCGGGTGCCGCCAGGGCGGTTGACCGCGCTGGTGAGTGAACGGCCCGCCGAGGCCGAGGCGGTGGTCGACCGCCTCGGCGGCTTCGCCCCGTCGGACGCCACCTGGGGCGGGCTGCGGCTGGACCGGATCGCCCCTGGCCCGCTGCGCGAACGGGTGCTGGTGGCCGACAACGACGCCGCCCTCTTCGCCGGCACCCTGCGGGAGATCCTGGCCGGCCGCGCCGAACGTGACCAGGCCGCCATCGACGCCGCCGTCACCGCCGCGCTGGCCGACGAGATCGTCCGGGGCCTGCCCCAGGGCCTGGACTCGACCCTCGACGCCCAGGCCCGCGACCTCTCCGGCGGACAGCGCCAACGGGTGCGGCTGGCCAGGGCGTTGCTCGCCGACCCCGAGGTGCTGCTGGCCACCGAGCCGACGTCGGCGGTCGACGCCCACACCGAGGCGGCCGTCGCGGCCCGGCTGCGCGCCGCGCGGTCCGGCCGCACCACCCTCCTCACCTGCACCTCGCCGCTGCTGCTGGAACAGGCCGACACCGTCAGCTTCCTGGTGGACGGACGAGTCGCCGCCCACGGCCCCCACCACGAACTGCTCGCCCGCCACCCCCAGTACCACCGCCTGATCTCCCGCGACGCCCCACCCACCGAGACGGCCCCACCCACCGTGACCGCCGTGGAGCCCGCGAACGCCGGGGACGCGGCGCGCGGCGTGAACCGTGAGGACACCGCGCGCGCCGCGCGGGGCGTGGATGGCGTGGGTGGTGTGGGTTTCGATGAGGCCGAGGGGTCCGATGGTGTCCGATGAACCGGATGGGGCCGTCGCGTCGGCCGAGCCGGCTGCGGGACGTCCGTTGCCCGTGGCCGGGCGTGCCCGGGTGCGCCGTGCGGCGCTGCGGCTGATGCGCGCCGACCGGCGCGCCCTGCTGGTCGTGCTCACGCTCAACGTGCTGGCCGCTGGCGCGGGCCTGGTCGGTCCCTGGCTGCTCGGCCGCGTCATCGACGAGGTCAGGGCCGGCGCCGGGGTGGGAACGGTGGACCGGCTGGCCCTGTTCATCGTGCTCTTCGCGCTGCTCCAACTCCT
The DNA here is from genome assembly GCF_020740535.1 of Streptomyces profundus. NCBI lineage: Bacteria > Bacillati > Actinomycetota > Actinomycetes > Kitasatosporales > Streptomycetaceae > Streptomyces > Streptomyces profundus. The sequence continues at coordinate 705,429 of NZ_CP082362.1, read as the reverse complement.
GCTCGCCCGCTGGGCCAGGCTGCGCGGCCACCGCTACGGCGAGCGGATCCTGGCCCGGGTGCGCGAGGAGTTCGTGGAGCGCGCCCTGGCGCTGCCGTCGGCGACCGTGGAACGGGCCGGCGCCGGGGATCTCGCCGCGCGTGGCACCGGGGATGTCGCGGTCGTCGGCCGGGCGATGCGCGACGCCGCCCCCGAGGTGCTGGTCGCCGGGATGCAGGCGCTGCTCCTGCTGGGCGCGGTCTTTGTCGTTAGCCCGCTGCTGGGGGCCTGCGGGGTGCTCGGCATGGCCGGGGTCTGGGTGGCCAGCCGCTGGTATCTGCGCCGGGCCAGGGCCGCCTATCTGGCCGAGGGCGGCGCCAACTCGGCGCACGCCGAGCTGATCGAGGCCACGGCGGCCGGCGCCCGCACCGTGGAGGCGCTGGGGCTCGGGCCCCGCCGGATCGCGGCCAGCCGGTCCGCGATCGACGTCAGCGTCCGGTCGAGGGAGGCGACGCTCCGGCTGCGCACGGTGCTCTTCCCCTCCGTCGACATCGCGCATATCGCCTCGGTGACGGGCGTGTTGCTGCTCGGCGGCGCCCTGTACCGCGCCGACGCGCTGGGGTTGGGCGCGGTGGTGACCGCCGTGCTCTATCTGTGGCAGCTGGAGCAGCCGCTCGCCACCGTCCTGCGGTGGATGGAGCAACTCCAGAGCGGCGCGGCCTCGTTCGCGCGGGTGGAGGGCGTCGCCACGGCCGTCGGCGCGCCGTCGGTGGAGGACTTCCCCGAGCCGGACGGGCGCAGCGTCCGGCTGGCCGGGGTGCGGTTCGCCTACCCGGGTGGGGACGAGGTGCTCAGGGGCGTCGACCTCGACGTCAGGCCGGGGGAGCGGCTGGCCGTCGTCGGCCCGAGCGGCGCGGGGAAGTCCACGCTCGCCCGGCTGTTGGCCGGCATCGAGACGCCGGACGCCGGCACCGTCACGGTGGGCGGGGTGCCGCCCTCGGCGGTCCGGCCCGAACGGCTGCGCCGGCATATCGTGCTGGTCACCCAGGAACACCATGTCTTCCTCGGCACCGTCGCCGACAATCTGCGCATCGCGGCGCCTACGGCCGACGCGGCGCGGCTGGCCGAGGCGCTGGACCTGGTCGGTGCCGACTGGTGGGCCGGACTTCCGCGGGGCCTGGACACCGAGCTCGGCCCGGGCGGGCACCGCCCCGACGCCGCGCAGGCCCAGCAACTCGCCCTGGCCCGCGTGGTGTTGGCGGACCCCCATACCGTGATCCTGGACGAGGCCACGGCCTCCCTCGACCCCGGGGGCGCCCGGCGGGCCGAACGCGCGCTGGCCGCCGTGCTCAGAGGGCGCACCGTGATCGCCATCGCGCACCGGCTGCACACGGCGCGGGACGCGGACCGGATCGCGGTGCTGGTGGACGGACGGCTGACGGAGCTGGGCAGCCACGCCGAACTCCTCGCCGCCGGTCGCACCTACGCCGCCCTCTGGCGCTCCTGGCGCGGCACGCCGCCACCCGGCTGACCCGCTCAGGCGGGGTGCGGGTGGACGGGGAGGGTCAGGTGGCCGTTGGAGATCATGCTGGCCGTGGAGCGCAACTCCTCGGCGGGGACGGCGAGTCGGATGCCGGGGAAGCGGTCGAAGAGCGCGGGCAGCGCGATCGCGGCCTCGGCCCGCGCCAGCGGGGCGCCCAGACAGAAGTGCGCCCCATGGCCGAAGGCCAGATGCTCCTTGTTGGCGCGGGTGATGTCGAAGCGCTCCGCGCTCGCCCCGTGGATCCTGGGGTGACGCCCCGCCGCCGCGTAGGCGGCGAGGATGGGGTCGCCCTGCCGGATGACGACGCCGCCGGGCAGCGGGATGTCCGAGACGGCGAAACGCAGCGGCAGATAGGCGACGGGCGCCTCGAAGCGCAGCGCCTCCTCGATCACCTCGCCCCAGCCGACCTCGCCGGCGCGCACCAGCGCCAGCTGCTCGGGGTGCGTCAACAGGGCCGTGATCGCCTGGTCCAGCAGGTTGGTCGTGGTCTCGTGCCCGGCGCTGACCACCAGCAGGAGGGTGTCGACCAGCTCGTCCTCGGTGAGCGTCGAGCCGTCGCCCTCCTCGTCCCGCGCGGCGATCAGCACGGACGTCATATCGTCCCCCGGATCGGCCCGCTTGCCCGCCACCAGGGTGTGCAGCAGGCCGTGCAGCTCGGCGTTGTTGGCCGTGGCCCGCTCGATGTCGAGCGTGGTGTCGAAGACGCCGTACACCGTCCTGCGGAAGTCGTCGCCCAACTCGGGTGGCAGCCCCATCAGTTCGCTGATCACCCGGATCGGCAGCGGATAGGCGAGACGCTCCCGCAGATCCACCGGCTCGTCCCGGGGCGCGGCGGCGATGGCGTCCAGCAGATCCTCGGTGATCCGTTGGACGCGGGGCAGCAGCGCGTTCACCCGGCGGGTGCTGAAGGCCGGGGCGACGAGCCGGCGCAGCCGGCGGTGGTCCCCGCCATAGGCGGTGAACATGTTCGCCGTGGTGACCCAGAGATCGAGGGGCCACCGGCCGACGATCTCCTCCGGATACGGCGGCCAGTGCTGGACCGGATCCTTGGAGACCCGGTGGTCCGTGAGCAACTGCCGCAGCACATCCGGGTCGTTGACCGCCCAGGCGGTGACGCCCAGGAGATCAACCGGCACGGCGGGCCCGCCGGCGTGTAACGCGGCGTCCTCGGCGTGCCGATCGGCGCCGGTCGGATCCAGGGGCACGGGCTCGGAACGACTCATCAGGCGCCTCCACGGCGAAGGGGTGACCGGACGTCCGGCGCCGCGCGGAGGGCGTCCGCTGCCCCGATTCTCCCCCGCGCCCCGTCGACGCATCCGCCCCCTACGGCGCGGTTTCCCGCCATTTTCTTGGTTTTCCCGCGCTATCTCGCGCTTTCCGCTGGCAGCCACGCCACGTCAACCTGGTGACGTGGCGTCACCCCTCAACCGCCGCCCAGCCGGCCGGGATGACGTTCGGTGAGTGGCCGCCGGGCAGCGGGAGAAACTTGGGACGGCGGACTCTTTACCTCCCCAGACCGCTATGCGACCCTCCCGGAGCGAACCTCACGAGGGGATGACCCATGCGAGTGCTGACCAGACGCGCCATGGCGCTGACCGGGGCGATGGCCCTGGCCGGGAGCCTGACGGCCTGTGGTTCCGACGACGAGGGCGACGGGGGAGCGATCCAGCTGACCGTCGCCATGAACGCGATCGCCGATGGCAAGAACGCGGCGGAGGCCGACTGGGTCGAACAGTGGGTGATACCGGAGTTCGAGGCGGCCCAGGCGGAGGCGGGCGTCTCCGTCGAGGTGACCTTCGAGCCGAGCGGCGTCGACGACGAGCAGTTCAAGTCGCGTCTCGCGCTCGATCTCCAGTCCGGGTCCGGACCGGACGTCTACACCCTGGACGGCATCTGGCTGGGCGAGTTCGCCCAGGCCGGCTACGTCCAGCCGCTCGCCGGGACCGGCGCGGACGCCGACGCCTGGGACGGCTGGGAGCAGATCCCGGACGCCGTCCAGGAGTTGGGCACCTTCGACGGGGAGCTGTACGGCATCCCGGCGGGCACCGACGGCCGGGTGCTCTTCTACAACAGGAACCTCTTCGCCGAGGCGGGGCTGCCGACGGACTGGCAGCCCACCAGCTGGGACGAGATCCTCCAGGCCGGCGAGGCGCTGGCCACCCTGGACGGGGTGACGCCGATCCAGCTCAACGGCGGCTCGGCGATGGGCGAGGCCACCACCATGCAGGGCGTGCTGCCGCTGCTGGCCGGCGTCGGCGAGGAGGTCCACACCGACGGCGTCTGGACGGGGGCGACGCCGGGCCTGGGACGGGTCCTCGGTCTCTACGCCGACGTCTACGGCCAGGGCCTGGGCGACCCCCAGCTCCAGCAGGAGACACAGGGCCGGGACAAGTCCTTCGAGGAGTTCGCCGCGAACGAGGTCGGCATCCTGGTGGAGAGCGACTACTTCTGGCGCAGCGTGGTCAACCCGGTCAACGGGGTCGCCCCCATGGAGGACCGCGACGAGGCCGTCGGCTACGCCCTGATCCCGGCCGCCGAGCCCGGCTCCGGCATCCGCGGCCAGGACTTCGTCAGCACGTCGGGCGGCAACATCCGGGTGGTCAACCCGGCCAGCGACCACGCCGAACTCGCCCATGAGCTGCTCACCTTCATGCACTCGGCCGAGGCGTTCACCGCCCTGGTCGGCGACGACCCCAGGATCACCGCGCGCATGGACGTCAACGAGCGGTTGCTGGGCGCCGATCCGATGCTCGCCTTCGTCAACGAGCAGGTGCTGCCGCTCACCTCCTACCGGCCGGCGCTCGACGTCTACCCCCGGGTCTCCGTGCTGCTCCAGGAGGCGACGGCCGCCGTGGTCGGCGGAACGGCGCCGGATCAGGCCGCCGCCGACTACCAGGAGAGCCTGGAAGGAATCGTGGATGGCGACGACGTCACCCCCTGACACGGCGCCCGGCAGGCCCGGCGGCGAGCGGGACGCCGCCGGGCTCGGACGAGGCAGGGCAGCGGCGTTCGTCACCCCGGCGCTGCTGCTGATCACCGGCTTCCTGGTGTTCCCCGCGCTGTGGACGCTCTATCTGGGCCTGACCAACTACCAGCTCACCGGGCTCGCCGCCGCCGACCCCGAGCTGGTCGGCCTGGACAACTTCGAACGCGCCCTGGACGACGACGGGTTCGCCAACTCCCTCGGCCTCACCCTCCAGTTCGTGATCGGCTCCGCCGTGATCGGACAGGCGGGGCTCGGCTTCCTGATCGCCTGGGTGCTGCGCGATCGGCGCGGCGCCGGGCGGCGGCTGATCGAGGCCATGGTGCTGCTGGCCTGGATCCTGCCCAGCTCGGTGATCGCCTTCCTCTGGATCGCCCTGCTCGACCGCGACGACGGCACGCTCAACGCCCTGCTGAACACCCCGGGCACCGCCTGGCTGTTGGAACACCCGATGCTCACCATCATCGTGTTCAACATCTGGCGCGGCACCGCCTTCTCGATGATGCTCTACGCGGCGGCCCTGGGGAACGTCCCCCCGTCCCACCTGGAGACCGCCCGCCTCGCCGGCGCCTCCTCCTGGCAGCAGCTGCGGGACGTGGTCTTCCCCCGCATCAGGGGGCATGTCCTCACCAACCTGCTGCTGATCAGCCTCTGGACGTTCAACGACTTCACCCCGTTCCTGCTGACCAGCGGCGGGCCCGAGGACCGCACCGAGATCATGCCGGTCTTCGTCTACAAGACGGCCGTCTTCGGCGGCGAGTTGGGCTTCGGCGCGGCCATCTCGGTGCTGATGCTGCTGATCAACCTGGTGATCGCCGTGATCTACGCACGTCTGCTGCGGCAGCGGAAGGACGCCGTCTGATGGCCGGGACCCCCGCCGCCGAGCAGCCGGTCGCCATGCCCGACGCCGACCGGCACGCCGCCGGCGTCGACGGCGCCCGACGCCTGCTGGGCCGGATCGGCTTCTACAGCTTCTGCTCGCTGATCCTGGCCTTCTTCTCGCTGCCCCTGCTGTGGCTGGCCAGCGCGCCCTTCGACGACACACCGGGCATCACCGCCGGGCTGCCGTCGTTCACCCTGGACAACTTCCAGACGCTGCTGGACAACCGCTACGCGATGCGGTCGCTGGGCAACTCCACCCTGCTGGCCGCCGGCACCGGCACCATCGTGGTGGTCTTCTCGGCGCTGGCCGCCTACGCCCTCAGCCGGGTCAGACTCCCGGGACGGGACGGACTGCTCTACCTCCTGCTGCTGCTCTCCTCCATCGTCACCGGCACGGCGGCGATGGTCCCGCTCTTCAACCTCGCCTACGAACTGAACCTGATCGACTCCCAGTTGGGCGTGATCCTGGTGCTCAGCGGCGGGCTGCTGCCCAGCGCCGTCTTCATCCTGAAGGACTTCATGGACGGCACCCCCCGCTCCTACGAGGAGTCAGCGCAGGTCTTCGGCGCCTCACCGCTCCAGGTGGTCAGGCATGTGGTGGTCCCGCTGGTGCGCCCCGGGCTGGCCACCATCGCGGTGTGGTCCGTCGCCCAGGTGTGGGGCAACTTCCTGATCCCCTTCCTGCTGCTGCGCTCACCGGAGAAGTCCCCGGCGGCCGTGGTGATGTACACCTTCTACACCGAGGGCGGCCAGCCCAACCTGGCGCTCATCTCCACCTTCTCGCTGCTCTACTCCCTGCCGGTGGTGCTGATGTTCCTGCTGGTCAGCTCCCGGTACGGCTTCCGGTTCCACGGAGGGATCAAACGCTGATGGCCGATATCACCCTGGCCGCCCTGACCAAGGTCTACGCCGGCGGCGTCCGTGCCCTGGACGCCGTCGATCTGACCATCGAGGACGGCGAGTTCTTCGCCCTGCTCGGCCCCTCGGGGTGCGGCAAGACCACCCTGCTGCGCACCCTCGCCGGCCTGGAGACGGCCACCGCCGGCGGCGTGGCGATCGGCGGCAGGGACGTCACGGCGCTGGCCCCAGGGCGCCGCGATGTGGCGATGGTCTTCCAGGACTACGCGCTCTTCCCGCATATGACGGTCACCGACAACATCGCCTATCCGCTGCGGATCAGGAAGGTGCCCGGCGGGGAGCGCCGCGAGAAGGCGGCGGAGACCGCGGCCGAGCTCGGCCTCTCCGAGCTGCTCGCCCGCCGCCCCGACCAGCTCTCCGGCGGGCAGCAGCAACGCGTGGCGCTGGCCAGGGCGATGGCCTGCCACCCCAGGGCGTTCCTCTTCGACGAGCCGCTCTCCAACCTGGACGCCCGGATGCGCCTGGAGGCCCGCACCTTCCTCAAGCGGCTCCAGCGCGAACTCGGCGTCACCACCGTCTTCGTCACCCACGACCAGGCCGAGGCCCTCGCGATGGCCGACCGGATCGCCGTCATGGAACACGGCCGGATACGTCAACTCGGCACGCCCGCCGAGGTGTTCCGGCGTCCGGCCAACACCTTCGTGGCGTCCTTCATCGGCTCCACGCCGATGAACCTGCTGCCCGGCATCGCCCAGGACGGCGCGGTCGTGGTCGCCGAGGTGCCGCTGCCCACCCCCGAGGGGCTCGACCTGACGGGCGACGGTGAACTCACCTACGGCATCAGGCCCGAGTATCTGACGTACCACCCCGCCCCGGTGGACGGGGCGCTCGCCGGCGAGGTGCGCGTGGTGGAGAACCTGGGCAGCGCCCAACTGGTCACCCTGGAGGGCTCGGCGGGCGTGGTGCAGACGGTGGTGGACGAGGACGTCCCGATCACGCCGGGTGAGCGCGGCTGGGCGCTGCCCCGGCGGGACCGCGCCCTGGTCTACCGTGAGGGCGAGCTGCTCACCCCCACCGACCATCCCGGTGAGCGCGGAACGGAGACGTCATGAGCCCGGCCAGCGACCTGGTGCACAAGGGCCGCTGGACCCTCGCCGACCGGCTGGAACAGCCGCTGCGCGCGCTGGCGTTCGAGGTGCCGCGCGCCACGGCTGCGATCACCGTCGAGCTGTCCTTCGAACGGGCGGCCGGCGTGCTGGACCTGGGCTGCGCGGGGCCGAACGGCTTCCGGGGCTGGTCCGGCGGCGCGCGCGACCACTACACGATCACCACCGGGTGGGCCACGCCCGGCTATCTGCCGGGGGAGCCGGAGCCGGGGGAGTGGGCGGTGCTGCTGCGGCTGCACCGGGTGCCGCCCACCGGCCTTGAGTACCAGGTGCGGATCACCACCACGGGCCGCGCGCCCGAGGCGCCGGCCACGCCGGCCGCGCCGCCGCCGCCCGAGCGGCCGGCGCGGCGTCCGCTGCCCGAGGTCGACGGGCTCAGCTGGCTGGCCGGGGACTGTCACAGCCACACCGTGCACAGCGACGGGGCGCTGACGCCCGCCGAGCTGGCGGCGCTGGCCTCGGGCCAGGGCCTGGACTTCCTCGCCGTCACCGACCACAACACGGTCAGCCACCACCCCGAACTCCCGTCCGTCGGCGCCCGCTACGGGCTCACCCTGCTGCCGGGGCAGGAGGTCACCACGGACACCGGGCACGCCAACGTGCTCGGCGACGTCGGCTGGGTCGACTTCCGCCAGCCGCCGGACCGTTGGCTGGCACACGCCACGGAGCACGGCGGGCTGCTCTCCATCAACCATCCGGTGGGCACGGACTGTGCCTGGCGCAACCCGCTCACCGAACGGCCCCGCCATGTCGAGGTCTGGCACTCCGGATGGCCCGACCGCCGCTGGGGCGCGCCGCTGGCCTGGGCCGGGGCCTGGCGTCCCGATGTGATCGCGCTGGGCGGCAGCGACTTCCACCGGCTGGGCGACGACGCGTTGCCGGGGCGCCCCACCACCTGGGTGCTGGCCGCCGACCCGAGCCCGGCGAGCGTGCTGGCGGCGCTGGCCGCCGGACGGGTCGCCGTCTCGGCCGGGCCGCGGGCGCCGCTGCTGCTGCGGCTGGGGGACGAGCTGCTGGCCCTGGACGCGGAGGGCACCGCACTGGTGCGCCCGGACGGCAGCCGCCAGGTGGTGCACGGGGACCGCGCGACGCTGCCGGCGATGGCCGGGCCGCACCGGCTGGAGAGCCACGAGAACGAGGTCGTCGCGCTGGCCCAGTGACCCGCCGCACGCGAAGGGCCCACCGCTGGCGGTGGGCCCTCCGGTGTGGGGGGTTTCCTGTGGGGGGTGCTCGGTGTGCCTCGGTGGTGCTCAGTGGTGGTGCACGGGGCCCTCGCCGGCGACGACGGTGAACGTCACCGTCTCGTCCGCCGAGACGTTGCCCGCGACGTCGGTGGCCCGGAAGGTCACCGTCTGCTCGCCGAGGTCGTGCACCATGAACGGCGCCGCGTACGCCACGAACTCCTCGCCGTCCAGGGCGTACTCGACGGTGTCCACGCCGGAGCCGTCGTCCGTGGCCTCCAGCGTCACGGTCGCCATGTCGACATAGGCGTCGTCCGCGTCCTGTTCGCCCGCCACCGTGGCGACCACCTCGGGCGGGGTGGTGTCGTCCTCGCCGCCCGGCGCCTCGACGACCTCGACCGTGAGGCTCTCGCTGGTGGACACGTTCCCGGCCACGTCGGTGGCCCGGTAGGTGACCCGGTGCGAGCCCGGGGTGTCCAGCACGAAGGGCTCCTCGTACGGGGCGAACGCCGTGGCGCCGACCGCGTAGTCGATGCTCTCCACGCCGGAGTCGTCGTCCGTGGCCGTCAACTCCACGGTGGCGCTGCCGAGATAGGCGCCGTCCTCGTTCTGCTCACCTTCCACGGTGGCGGTGACCTCCGGCGGGGTGGTGTCGTCCTCGCCGCCCCCGCCGTCGCCGTCGGTGACCACCAGGGTGCCCTGCATGGCGAGATGCCCCGGGATGGTGCAGAAGTAGCGGTAGGTGCCCGGGGTCAGCTCCACGTCGATCTCGTGCAGGCCGCCCCTGGCGTCGTTCGGGTTGGCCAGGATGTTCACCCGGACGTCGTTGTTGTACTGCGAGTTGGAGACGTCGAAGGTGAGGGTGTGCGCCATCCCGGTGGTGTTGCCGGTGTCCACGCTGTTCTCGAAGACCAGCGTCGCCGGCCCGGCCACGGCCTCGACCGGCGCGGTCTCGTAGCTGTCCAGATCGTTGTCCGCCGTCCAGGTCAGCACCTGTTCGGTCGGCTCCGGGTCCGGCTCCGGCTCGTCGGCGGGGGTGACGGCGGCGGCGGACGTGGACTGTTGGGCCTGCGCGGTGGGCAGCGCGGCCAGGCCGACCGCGGCCAGCGACAGGCTCACCGCCACCGCCAACGGCCGCCAGCGGCGCCGGGGCGTGCGTCGCTCCTGGGGATCGTCCCCGAGAGCGCTCTGCTGCGTCATCGTTCCTTACCTCCTGCTGTGGGGGTGTGGTCCCGCTGTGGGGGGTGGCCGCTAGCGGATGGCCGGCTGCTCGGGTGAGGGCGTCGCCTGGCCGCCCTGGTAGGTGATCCGCCAGAGCGCGGACTCGTCGGTCAGGTTGAAGAAGCCGCGCCCGTAGTCGAGGACGTAGAGCGAGCCGTCGGGCGCGAACTTCCAGTCCATCAGGTTGCGGATGCCGCCCTCACCGGCCGGGATGATCTGGTCGAGGTCCTCGGCGTGCACCGGCAGCCCGCCGCTGCCCGCCTTGTCCGGGTCCATCACCACGGCGTGCCGGGGCTGGTCGGCGTCGTAGTGGTCGCCCACGAACCACTTGCCCTCCCAGTAGGCGGGCCAGGCGACATCGGAGGCCGTGGACGCGTCGTAGCGGTAGAGCGGGCCGCTCATCGTGGCCTGCCCGCCGCCGGTGAGCCAGGGCAGCAGGAACGTCTCGTCGCCCGCCTCGTAGCTGGGGACGCCGTTCTCGTCGCGCGGGTAGTCGGGGGCACCGCCCTGCGGCGAGTACCAGATGTTGTTCGCGGTGACCGGCGGCAGTTCGACCAGGCCGTCGTTGTGCGGGGACTCGTTGACGGGGTTGTCGCAGTCGTACCAGTCCAGCGGCAGCGACGGGTCGGGCAGGTTGCGGTCCCGGTAGGGCTGGTTGTTGCCCATGCAGTACGGCCAACCCCGGTTGCCGGCCTCGGTGATGACGGCGAAGGTGTCGTACTTGGCCGGGCCCCAGGTGGTGCTGGGCGATCCGGCGTCGGGGCCGACCCAGCCGGTGTAGAGCCAGTCGGTCGCCGGGTCGACCGCCACCCGCGTGGGGTTGCGCACGCCCATCACATAGATCTCGGCCCTGGTCTTGCCGCCGCCCTCCTCGTCCCCGGTGAAGAGGTTGCCCTCGGGAATGGTGTAACTTCCGTCGGCCTCCGGGTGGATGCGCAGGATCTTGCCGTTGAGGTTGTTGGTGTTGCCCGAGGTGCGGCGGGCGTCGGCGAAGGAGACGCCTGCGTAGGCGGGCTCCGGGTTGTTGCCCGAGTAACCGTCGCTGAAGCCCGAGGAGTTGTTGTCCCCGGTGGCGATGTAGAGGTTGCCGTCCGAGTCGAAGTCCAGGCCGCCGCCCGCGTGGCAGCAGCTGTGGATCTGCGCCTCCCAGCTGAGCACCCCCACCTCGGAGGCGAGGTCGAGCTCGCCCGAGGTCTCGTCGAAGGTGAAGCGCGAGACGCGCCGCTCGCCGATCCGGTCCTCCCGGTCGATGGTGTCGTGCGGCATCCAGTAGAGGTAGATCCACTGGTTCTCGGCGAAGTCCGGGTCCAGGGCGATGCCCAGCAACCCCTCCTCGGTCTTGGTCAGTTCGTCGCCGCCGCCCTTGTTGCCGAAGACCTCAAGGTTGGCCGCGAGGCTGACCTCCTCGGTCGCCGGGTCGTAGACGTGCAGCGTGCCCTGGCCGAGCCCGATCGCCGGGTCCTCCCAGTCGGTGACCACCTCGGCGCCCGACCACTCGCCGGCCCTGCCGATGTAGAACACCCGCCCGTCGTCGGCGATGTCCAGGCCGTGCGGCTCGCCGATCTGGTCGAGCTGCTCGGGCTGGTTGGGCTCGGTGATCCGCTCGGCGACGTAGTTGTCGGTGATGGTGGCCTGGCAGTCCGCGCGGGTCAGCCCGCCGGTCCACAGCAGGGCCCCGCGCAGATGGGCGCGGAACGCGTCCTCGGCGAAGCTCTCGGTGGTGCCGCCCATCCCGGTGTAGAACGAACGCCCGCCGTCGTAGTCGCGGCACCAGGAGATCGGATGATCCCACCCGAGGGCGCCGGCGCCCGGATCGTAGGTGCTCTCCCGCACCCGCGCGACGGTGTGCACCTCGCCGCTGGGGTTCTCGTCCCAGTTGAGCCAGACGTCCGAGCGCTCCCACTCCAGCGGGAGCCCCGCCGTCGCCGGATGCACCTGGTCGCCGACCTCGACCACCGCGTCCTGGGCCTCGCCCGGGCCGCCGTCCCCGGGACGGGAGCCGATCAGGCCGGTGAACCAGGACGACTCGGGCTGGGCGAGCGCCGCGTCGTGCACGCCGAGGAAGCCGCCGCCGGCCCGCACATACGTCTGGAGCGCCGCCTCCTGACCGTCGTCGAGCACCGCCCCGTCGGCGGCGAGGAAGACCACGGCGTTGAAGGCGAGGAGCCCCTCGCCGTCGAAGACGGCCGGGTCGTCCGTCGCCTGGACATCGAACTGTTCCTCGGCGGGACCCTCGGCCCCGATGGCCTGGACGGCTTCGACGGCCGCCTCGGTGCGCTCGGCCGGCGCGTCCGCCGCGTGGAAGACCAGCACCTGCGCGTCGGCGGCGACACCGGGCGGCCCGGCCGGATCTCGGGTTCCCTCCTCGTTTCCTGAGGCCGCCGGGCTGACGCCCAGCAGCGCGATCGACAGGGTGGCAGCAAGTGCGAAGACATATGGCTTGCGACCCATGGCTCGCCCGCCCCTCTCGGGTGACTGCAGCAACGCCCAGGAAGCTAGACCTCTTTTGCTGAGCCGCCAATGGCTATGACCGTAAAAGAGGAAACTTTGTCCTGAGGGTGGGCAAACTATTGTCGTGCTCATACCATGAGGCGCCATCGGAGTCGTTGCACGACGAGTGAGGAAGGCTCGGCACTATGAAGCGACCAGGCTTCTCCCGGCGCAAGTTCACCAGTGGCGCGGCAGTCGCAGCATTGGCCCCGGCTGGTATCGCCGCCGGAGCCGTGGGGCTGACCTCAGGCCGCGCGGCAGGCCAGCCCACCGCGAACCCGGGCCAGCCCACCACCAGCGAAGTGCACACCATCACGCTCTACGCCGAGGAGATCTCCGACGGCCAGGCCGGCTACGGCCTGGCACCCGGCGAAGCCACCATCCCCGGCCCGCTGTTGGAGATGACCGAGGGCGACACCTACGAGATCGAGCTCGTCAACACCATGGACGTCGAGGTCAGCCTCCATGTCCACGGCGTGGACTACACCATCGAGAACGACGGCACCGCGCACTCCAACAGCACCGTCGCACCCGGCGAGAGCCGCGTCTACACCTGGACCACCCACGCCCCCGGGGTCCGCGACGACGGCACCCTGATCCCCGGCAGCGCCGGCTACTGGCACTACCACGACCACATCGTCGGCACCGAACACGGCACCGCCGGTCTCCAGATGGGCCTCTACGGCGGCCTGGTGGTCCGCCGCGCCGACGACGTCCTGCCGGACAAGCAGTTCACCATCGTCTTCAACGACATGACCGTCAACAACCTGCCCGTGGGGCCCGACTTCGAGGCCGCGCTGGGCGAACGCGTCGAGATCATCATGATCACGCACGGCGAGTTCTACCACACCTTCCACCTGCACGGTCATCGCTGGGCGGACAACCGCACCGGGCTGCTGGAGAGCGAGAACGACCCCAGCCGGATCATCGACAACAAGATCTGCGGCCCCGCCGACTCCTTCGGCTTCCAGGTGATCGCCGGCGAGGGCGTGGGCCCGGGCCACTGGATGTACCACTGCCATGTGCAGAGCCACTCCGACATGGGCATGGGCGGCATGCTGATCGTCACCGACGCCGACGGAGAAGCCCCGGGCGACCCGGGCCACCACGGCACCGGCTCCGCCGGCAACCCGGCCGGAGCGGCGCACCACTAGACCGGGTCCCGCGCGTCGACCCGGAACGGGCGACGCGTGCGCGGCCGGAAAACGTCTTCTGACCCGGCAGGACCGTGCCAGGGCGGCCGGGTCAGAAGACGCCCTCCCCCCGACCCCGGCGATCCCGGCGATCCCGGCCTCAGAAGGCGAGCACCGCCACCGTGGCCGCGTAGATCCCGATCAACAGCACCCCGTCGAACCCCAGCCGCAGCCATCCGCGTTCCTGACGCACCAGCAGACCGCCCAACAGCACCGTCGTCATCACCAGCGCGGCGGCCGTCAGAAACAGCTGGTCCGCGTCCGCCGCGTGGAAGAGCGAACCGCCACGGTAGGCCACATCGCCCACCACCAGATTGAGCGCGTCCAGGCAGTTGCCGCCGATCACCGCCGCGATCGCCAGTGTGACGGCGCCCCTGCGCACCGCGGCGATCGCCGTCACCGTCTCCGGCAGCGCGTTCACCACCCCCATCAGCACCGCGCCGACAAAGCCGGCGCGCAGCCCGGTCACCGCGACGAAGGTCTCCGCCGCCCGCGCGATCACGAAGCCACCCGCCATCACCAGGGCGGCGATGCCAAGGAACTCCGCCCACAGCAAACGGGTCGGCCGCGTCCGCGTGGCCCCCTCGGCGTGCGGCAGATCGGGCACCGTGTCGCTGGTGCGCACCGCCACCCACATCGGCCGGGACCGGTCGCTGATCAGCCGCAGCCCACCCCAGTAGAACGCCACCATCACCGGCGACACCGGATGCACCCCGAGCACCGTCACCTCGGGACTGAACGCGCCCATCAGCGCCAGCCCCAACAGGCCGATCAGCAGGCAGCCGAAGAGCAGGTTCGGCAACGAGGCCGCCGCGTGCTCCAGATTCACCCGCCGGTAGACCGCGTCCGCCGCCGCCACCGCGAGGGTCTGCGCCGCGATACCGCCCACCGCGTTCGAGTACGCCAGATCCGGATGGTTGTCGGCCGCGCTGACGGCCGTCATCACGATGCCGGAGAGCGAGGTGACCAGGCCGAAGAAGACCGCACCGAAGAGCGCCTCCCCCCAACCGGTCCGGTCCGCCAGCACATCGCCGAGCGTCGCCAGCCGGACGCTGCCCAGCACGGTGAGAAGGCCGGCGGCGAGAAAGAGGGCGACGCTCCAGCCCAGCGGCCACTGGCCGGTCACGAAGTCAGGCACAGAGCGCATCCTGACCCGCCGACCCCGCCACACGTGGGAGGCGTGCGATAGGAAAAACCGCGTCCCGGGGCCCGGCCGGCGGCGCGCACCGCCGGCCGGACCCGTCGAGGCGACGGCTCAGCAGCCGCCGCAGTTGTAGTAGGTGACGTCCCAGTGGTTGCCCTCGCGGGCGTAGACGTTGCCGGACGCCGACTCGTAGAGCGCCGCGCCGTCGCCCCGCTCACCTATGTAGGTGAAGGCGCCGGTGATGTACGAGTTGAGGCAGCTGTTGAGCCCGAAGTCCAGCTTGTAGCCGTTCCAGTGGCTGTAGGTGCCACCGGCGTGCCCGGTCTCGGTGCCACCGGTCACGTTCAGCGCGCAGCCACTGGCCGACTTCAGGGTCTGCGCGCCCTGGGCGGACTCAAGGTTGAGCTGTTCGAACGAGGTGCACGTCGGAACGTCGCGGTCGGAACAGCCGCCGGAGGACGACCAGGTGATGCCGGACGAGGAGAAGCGCGCGGTCGCCTGCGCGTGCGTGATCTTGGTGACCAGCGGCGCGACCTCCTGGCCGGCCACCGGTGCCGACGCGGCGGCCGGCGCCTCGGCTTCCGCCGCCGCGCTCACGCCGGGAACGGCGAGGAACGAGGCGCCGGCGATGGCGAGTACGGAAAGCGTGGAACGAAGACGCATGGTGGGAAACCCTCCTGCTGTGGGGGACCGCCCCGAGGTCGGGGCGGGTGACGCGTGATCGGATGGGCCATGCGGGGGACGCCGACACCGCGCACGGTGCCGACGCCTGAGCATGGTGCCCGAGATCTACGCGCGTTCGCCAGAGGGGGGGACCACCTTCTCGCCGCACCTTCAGGACAGGCCATCGGACGTGGATCGGAGCGGGCCCCTTCGAAGGGGGAGTCCCGTCCCGGCGGTGTGGTGGGACGCCGGGACGGGACGGTCACGGACGCGGCCTCGGCGGCGTCAGTTCAGCACCGGCGTCTGCCAGTTCCGCCACTGGTCCAGGTTCCCCGCCTTGCCCGGCGCGATGGCGAACACCCCGGGCGCCTGGCCCGTGCCCAGCAGGAACGTCTCGATGCTCGCCCGAAGCGGGCCCTGCCACTCGGACCTGGCCGCGCAGTGCGTGCCGTCCTGGACATCGGACGAGTAGCTGATGTTCTCCGCGACGCCGAGCGCCCGGTAGACCTCGGCGCCGCCCAGCGCCGCCACGCTCCCCGACCTGGCGCCGAGCCAGTCCACATGCGGGTTCTCCATCAGGAACAACCCACGGGGCGCGACCATGGACACGATCTCGTGGGTGTCCACCGGCAGCCTGCTCGGATCACCGGTGAACGAGCCGAACGCGTCGCCGAACCACGGCTGTTCGCCATAGGCGCTGTCCAGCGGCTGGGCACCGTTCTCGCCCGGTATCCCGCGCAGGATCGGCGCCCCCGCGGTGCCCGACTCGATCGGCATGGTCAGATCGATGCGCTGGTCGAACGCGCCGGCCACGAAGGCGCCCTTGCCGAAGCGCGAACAGCCGGTGACTCCCGTGGCGTCCGTGCTCAGCACGCTGCCGTCCGCCTGTTCGATCACGTCGATGATCCGGCTCACGCCCCAGGACCACGCCATCAGCAGCCCGGTCTGGCTCCCGGAGCCGTAGATGTCGTAGAACGCGCCCTGCTTGTTGTTGCGCGGGGTGCCCTCGCGCCCGACCGCGTAGGGGTCGAAGTTGATGACGGCCGCGCCCGCCGCCCTGATGGTGGCGGTGTCGGCGCCGAAGCCGCCGAGGACCACGACCGCGGGGACGGGTCCGGCCCCGGTGCCGCTCGGCAGCTCGACGCTCGCCGAGAAGCTGGCGCTGCGGCCCTGGTCCGTCACGTTCACCGTGATGCCGTTGGTCGAGACCGTTCCCGTGACGCTCTGGGGCGGGTCGGGCTTCTCGCCGTAGACGGTCGACTCCGCCAACTCCCTGATCTCCGCGCGCCGGCACTCCCAGTCGGCGGCCTCGGTGATCCGGGTCCCGTCCAGCCGGGTGAAGGGGTCGGGGAGCAACTGCTCGGGCGTCGCGGGCCCGGGGGAGGGCACCGCGCAGTGGGCGCCGTCGTTCTCGTCGGCCGGCGCGATCCGGGCGGTGGGCCCGGCGTCGGCGGCGACCGCCGCCGGGTTGAGGGTGGTGACGGCCAGACTCGCGACGGCGACACAGGCCGCTGCGGCCCACACCCGGGGGCGCGGTCGGTGGAAGCGCATGGGGAACCTCCGGAGAAGGGCGCGCCGTCCCTGCCGGACGACGCCCCAGCGGGCGGTCGCCGGCGCGCGCCGGATGATGGGGGGCACCCGATTCCGGCCAGGCGGCTCGCGGGGCGCGGAACGGGGATGGCGAAGCAGAGGAGGAGCTGGGGTTGGGAGCGCTCCCAAGGTTAGGGAGGGGCCCCGGGGGTGACAACACGCGGGACATGGCTCCCTCAGGTTGGCCGTTCTCCCCTCTCTCAGTCGAGAGCCCCGGTGGGACGTATCGGCTGAAAGGTGGGGAAGTTACCCGCGTGGGCCCCCGCTCGGCCCCTCCGACCCTCGGAACTTCCGGACATCTTCCGGAAAGGCCGGCCGAGTTATCTGAAAAGTTATCTGAAAAGCTTGGAGCCCCTGCGTTCAGGACCCGGTGGTCTCCCCGCGCCGCCACGCCAGAAGCCGGCGGTACGCCTCCATGCCGTCGGGCACCCAGCTCCACTCGGTGAGCCGCCGGTCCAACTCCTCCTGGGTGAGGAACGCGTGCCACGCGACCTCGGACGCCTGCGGGTTGACCGGCGACGCGCACCGAATCTCGTAGACCGACGACCACCAGGTGTGTTCCGGGGTCTCATAGAGGAACTTGAACAGCGGTGTGGGAGCCGGCAGTCCCGACACGCCGAGCTCCTCCTCCGCCTCGCGCAGCGCCGCCTCGTCGTACGACTCGCCCGCGCCCACCACCCCGCCGACGAACATGTCGTACAGCGAGGGGAAGACCAGCTTCTGCGCGGTGCGGCGGTGCACGAAGAACTCTCCCGCCGCGTTCCGCGCCAACACGAACGTGCAGCGGTGGCGCAGCCCGCGCGCGTACACCTCTCCGCGCCGCTCCTGGCCGACCACGCGGTCCTGCTCGTCCACGATGTCCAGGACCTCGTCCGCGGGGGGCGGTGTCTGATCTGTCATGCCGTCATCTAACCAGGAGTCCCCGGCGGGCCCGTCGCCCGACGCCGCCCAAGTGGCGGCGGCCGACGGGCGGTTGGCGTGGGACGAGCGCCGCTCGTCACGGGCGCTGCTCCCCTCCCGCCGGCCCGTCGGGGCGCGTGGGCGACGAGGCCAGCCGCTGCACCTCGGCGTAGGAGGGCGCCGTCAGGTCCGTCGGCAGTCCGTCGCGGACGGCCGTCGCCGTGGTGAGCGCGGCGGCCAGGGCCTGGCGGTAGAGGAGCGAGCCGAGGCTGACGCGGCGGACGCCCAGCGCGGTGAGCCGGGCGAGGGAGGGGCCGGTCGGCGTGTAGAGGATGTTCAACGGGGTGACCAGGGCGGCCGTCAGCGCGGCGATCCCGTCCGGTTCTGCCAGCCCCGGCACGAACACCCCGTCGGCGCCCGCCTGTTCATAGGTCGCCAGGCGCGCCGAGGTCTCCTCCCGGCGACGGCCCAGCCAGTGGGTGTCGGTGCGCGCGTTCACAAACAGCGCGGGCACCGCGGCCTTGACGGCGGCGATCTTCGCCGCGTGCAGCTCCACCGGGGCGAGCGTGCCGTCGGGGCGGCCGTCCTCCAGGTTGATCCCCGCCGCGCCCGCCGCGTGCAGTTCCCGGGCCCACGCGGCCACCTCCGCCGGGTCGTCGCTGAAGCCGCCCTCGGCGTCGACGGTGAACAGGAAGCCGCCGCGCCCGAGTCGGCGCGCCAGCGCCAGGGTCGCCTCGGCGGTGGCCGCCGTCCCGTCCGGCAGCCCCTCGGCGGCGGCGACGCCCAGGCTGGTGGTGCCGACGGCGGCGAAGCCGCGCGCCGCCAGCGCGGCGGCCGAGGCGTGGTCCCAGGCGTTGGGCAGCAGCAGCGGGGTGGACCGATGGTGCAGACGGGCGAACGGGGTCAGCGGGCGCCCGCGCAACCCCTCGGCCAGGGCGAGGGCGTGGGCCCGGCCCGGGCAGACGCGCGGCGGGGCGCCGAAGGCGAGGGGCACGGGATGCGCGCGGTTCGCCGACACGGGATCGAGCAGCACCCCGTCGCCCTCGGCGATCTCCCGGCCCGCGATCTCGGTGGCCCGGACGGCGACGCGCCGCATCCCCCGCACCGGCGGCGACTCCCGCAACACCCGCGCCAGCGGCGCCTCGTCCCCCTCGGACGCGGCCTCGACCAGCGCCGCCGTCGCCTCGCACGCCTGGACGAGCAGCCCGATCCGGTTGGCGACGGCCTCCAGCGCGGCGCCGTCCCTCGGCCCCGGCGCCAGCCGCGCCACCAGCTCGGCCACCGCCAGGTCCGCCGCCGCGTCCCCACCCCCGAAGTAGGCGCCGGCCACCACGAGCACCGCCTCCGCCACCGCCCCCGGCTCCGGCATTCCCAGGGCCTCGGCGAGGGTGCGCACCACCCGGGCCCTGGCCTCAGGCAAGGGCCCGGGGGTCGCCGCCCGCCAGAGCGACGCCGGCTCCAGCCGGGCGAGTTCGGCCTCCACCAGCGCCCGCCGCCGGCGATGCGGCTCCCCGGAGCTGAACCGGGCCACCGCCGCCCGCAGCCAGGCGACGCTCGCCCCCTCCGCCGCGTCGCCCCCGGCCGGCAACGCCGGCAACTCCGGGACGAGCGCCGGATCGGCAAGCGCCGCCCGCACGTCTCCGGCCTGGTCGAACTCGTGCACCGTCCGCGTCATGGCCCCGAGGCTAGGCCCGGAACCGTTCGGCGCGGCCCGAACCGTCGCTGCGGCATCATGGCCGCATGTCCCCGCTCGCCGAGACCGCCGGTCTGCTGGCCGACCGCACCAGGGCCGCGTTCTGCCAGGCGCTGCTCGACGGCCGCGCCTGGACGGCGGGTGAACTCGCCCGGCACGCCGGGGTCCGCCCCTCCACCGCCAGCGAGCAGCTCTCCCGCCTCGTCGACGGGGGGCTGTTGACCGAGGAACGCCAGGGCCGACACCGCTACGTCCGGCTGGCTGGCCCCGAGGCCGCCGCCCTGGTCGAGACCCTCGCCTCCTACGCCCCGGACGTGGCCCGCCCGCGCGATCTGCGCCAGTCGTCCCGGCTCGGCGCCGAGGCCAGGGCCCGCACCTGCTATGACCACCTGGCGGGGCGCCTCGGCGTGGCCCTGGCCGACGCGATGATCGCCCGGGGCCTGGTCGCCGACGACGCCGGGCTCGCCGTCACCCCCGCCGGCCGCGGCTGGCTCGCCGACAGCCTCGACCACCAGCGGCCCCCGGCCAACGGCCGTCCGCTGGTGCGCGGTTGCCTGGACCGGACCGAGCGCCGCCCCCACCTCGCCGGTGCCCTGGGCGCGGCCCTGTGCGCCACGGCCCTGGACCGGCGCTGGATCCGCCGCGTCGGTACCGGTCGCGCCGTCCGGGTCACCAGGAAGGGCGGCGAGGCGTTCCAGGAGCTGCTGGGCCTGACCTTCCAGGACGACCCGCCAGACCCGGGCGGCGGTTGAGATCTCAGGCGCCGGGATCCGAAGGGCCCAGCGCTGTCCACTCGGCCGCGTACTCGTCGACAAACGCCGCGAACGAACGCGGTGGCCGGCCCGTCAGGTCCAGCACGGCGGTGCTGACCCAGTCGTCCCTCCCGCTCCTGACGCCCTCCTCGACGCCGGCGAGGGAGGCGGCGAAGTCCGCCGGCAGGCCCGCCGACCGGTAGTGCGCCGTCAGCTCCCCGGCCGTGGCGTGCACCACTCGGACGGTCCGGCCGGTCCTGGCGGTGATGGCCGTCGCCGTGTCCTGGTAGCTCAGCGCCTTGGGCCCGGAGAGCAGATAGTCGCTGGGGCCGTCGCGCGCCACGTCCGCGGCGGCCAGCAGGGCGTGGGCCGCGCCGGCGATGTCACGGGTGTCGATCCAGCCCACCCGTCCGGAGCCGGCGGCGGTGCGGATCTCCCCGTGCCGCCTGATCCGTTCGGCCAACGGATGGGGCCGCAGAAAGTTCTGCATGAACCCCGACGCGCGCAGCACCACCCACCCCGGCCTGGCCCGCACCCGGGCGGCGAGTTCGAGCAGCCCCGGCGCGTCGGGGAAGACGATGGCGGACCCGAGGAGCACCACCCGACGCACCCCGACCCGTTCGGCCTCCGCCAGGAACCGGCCGACCGACGGCAGCGGATCAACCGTGTTCACCGGCGGCACCAGATACACCCGGTCCATCCCCCGCAACGCCGGCGGAAACGTGGCCGGTTCCGTCCAGTCGAACCGGACGGCGTCCCGATCCGCACCGCACGGGGTGCGGCTGGCCACCCGGACCGGCACCCCGGCGCCGCGCAGCGACGCGGCCAACACCGACCCGGTCTTCCCGGTCCCGCCCGTGATCAGTACACCCGTCATCGAGAAGTCCCCCTTCTCCCGGGGAGGTTCTCGGCGGGTGGCGGCTTCGGCAGCCGGCGAAAGGTCTCTTCTGATGTGCCTGGCACGGCGGATCTCCTCCGGTGGTGGGACGACCACCCCACCCTGCGGGCGCGCACCGCACCGGAGAAGGGACGGGCAAGCCCCGGACCACCACTCCGTGGCTGGGCCACCGGGGGCCATGCCACCATGAGCGTGGTGAGCAGAACCGAACTGGCCGACTTCCTGCGCCGCCGACGGGAGGCACTCAGCCCGGAGCGGAGCGCGGGACCGGCGATCCACCCCCCGGGCCGCCGCGCCCGCCGGACCCCGGGCCTGCGTCGCGAAGAGGTGGCCGCCCTCGCCGGCATGTCGACCAGCTACTACGAGCGGCTGGAACAGGCCAGGGCACCGCACCCCTCCCCCCAGGTGCTCGCCGCCCTCGGCAGCGCGCTCCAACTCGACGCGGCGGAGCGGGAACACCTGGCCAGGCTGGCCGGCCAGGCCCCGCCCCCCACCGCCCCCCAGCAGACGCGGGTGCCCCACGGCGCCCGACGGCTGCTGGCCGGGCTCGGCGCCTCACCCGCCTATCTGACCAACGAACGACAGGACATCCTCGCCTGGAACGCCGCAGCCGTGGCCCTGATCGCGGACCTGCGCCTGCTGCCTCCCGAGGAACGCAACGTCATACGGCTGGCCATCCGGCTCAACGGCACGCTCTGCACGGCGCCGCCCGGCGAGGAGGGCGCGTTCGCCCGCGCGTCCGCCGCCCACCTGCGGGTGGCCAGCGCCCGCCACCCGTTCGACAGCACCCTCAGCGGCCTGGTCAACGAGTTCGCGGCGCACAGCGAGGACTTCGCGGCCGGCTGGCGCGACCACGAGGTACGCCCGGTGCCGACGCTGCGCAAGCGACTCCACCACCCCGAGGCGGGCGAGCTCCAACTGGACTGCCACACCCTGCTGGTCCCCGGCACCGACCTGCGCCTGGCCGTCTACAGCGCCGAACCGGGCACCGCCAGCGCCACCGCCCTCGACCGACTCACCACCGATCCCCGTTAGCCGTTTTTAGCCGTTCGACAACCTTCGCGCCGACGCGTGGGCGCCCGCGCGGGTGGCCACCCACAGAGAGACGGAGAGTCATGGAACCCATTCTGGTGACCGGCGGCACGGGGAACCTCGGCCGAGACGTGGTCCGCCGGCTGACGGCCGACGGGCACACCGTCCACGTCCTCAGCCGCCGGGCGCCCGCCCAGGGGACGCGGCAGGGGCACCGGACGATCGTCGGCGACCTGAAGACCGGCGCCGGGCTGCCGGCGGCCGTCGAGGGGGCCAGGACCGTCATCCACTGCGCCACCTCCAGCGGCCAGGGCGACATCCGCGCCGCCCGGAACCTGGTCGCCGCCGCACGAGGCGGGGGTCTCGACCCCCATCTGGTCTTTGTCTCGATCGTGGGCGTCGACACCATCCCGATCCGCTACTACCGGGCCAAGTTGACGGTCGAGCGGCTGATCGCGGACTCCGGGCTGCCGTGGACGGTTCAGCGAGCCACCCAGTTCCACACCCTGGTCGCCGGCTTCTTCGACGCCCAACGGCGGCTGCCGCTGACCCTCGCCCTGGCGAGGTGCGGCTTCCAGCCGATCGACACCGGCGAGGTCGCCGACCACCTGGTGCGCCTCGCCCAGGACGCGCCGGCCGGGCGGGTGGCCGACATCGGAGGTCCACGCGTGCACGCCATGGACGACCTCGCGCGGCTCCACAACCGGCTCCACGGCCGTTCCCGGCGCGTGTTCTCCCTCCGCCTGCCGGGCCGGATGGCCCGCGCCTTCGCCACCGGCGCGAACCTGGTGCCGGAGAACCCAACCGGCTCGATCACCTTCGAGGACTTCCTCACCGAGCGGCTTGGCGGTGACGCGAGATGACCGGCACCCGCGCCCTGCTGGTCCGTGGCGGCCTGATCTTCCTCACCGTCGTGTCAGCGGTCCTGGGCGGATACATCCTCCTCTTCCCCGAGTCGTTCTTCTCCTGGTCCTGGGTCAACATGGGCATGGCCTACAACCCGCACCTGCTGCTCGACTACGGGGCGATGAACCTCGCCGTCGCCATCCCGCTCGGCGGTGCGGCCATCACCATGACCCCGGCCTCGGTCCGCGCGGCCCTGGGCTCGTACGCCGTCTGGGGCATCGCGCACTTCCTCATCCACGTGCGCTACTGGCACCACATCGTGGCGGAGACCTCCACCGAGGGGGCCGGTCTCCTCCTGAGCGCGCTGGCGATCGGCGGGCTGCTGCCGATCGTCCTCCTCGCGCTCACCTTCCGCACGCCCGCGCCAGACCGCCGCCCCGCCGACCAGCCTCAACAGGGCCTTGCCTGAACGGGGTTGGCCCGGGAAACCGTCGGAGCGGTGGGGCCGCGCGGCTGGTTCGGTGCGGCGTCTCAGCCTTCCGGGGCGCCGTTCAGCTGACGGCGGGCGTGGTCCTGCCAGGCGCGCACACGGGGTTCTCGCGCCCAGGGGGTGAGAGCGGTGTGGATGTCCTCGACGTATTCGCGGGCTCGGGCGGACGCGACACCGGCGAGGATGTCCACGGCGCGGCGGCCGACGGCCAGGCCCTGGTCGAGGTCCCGGTCCTGGAGATGCGCCGTCGCGGTGACGGACAGCCGCAGCCCGACGGCCCTGGTGTGGCCGGCGGGCATGGCGCACTGGGCGTCCCAGCCGGCGGCGATGTGTGGTTTCCCCAGGTCCCGGTAGATCTCGACCGCGTCGCTCGCCATCCGGGCGGGGCCGAAGAACGCGATATAGGTGGGGGAGTCGGTCTCGCGCGCGGTGTCCAGCAGCCGCTCGCAGCCGGACAGGGCCCGAGCCGCCGCTCGTTCGTCCCCAGCCCTGGCCTGGGCACGGGCCTCGATCAGCTTGGCGAACGCCCGCACACGGGGCGTGGCGTCCCGGCCGGCGCGTTCACAGGCGCCCTGGGCCATGTCGATGGCCTCGTTCGGATAGCCCCGGCGCATGGTCTGGAGCGCCATGGTGGCCGTGACATACGCGCCGAGTTCGGCGTTGCCGCCGGCGCGTGCCAGGCTCAGGGCCTGGATGAAGTGCCGCTGGGCGAGCGCGTGGTCGCCGGCGTCGAACGCCGCCCAGCCCGCGAGCCGGGACAGTTCGGCCGCGGCGGAGTGCAGTCCGTCGCTGATCTGCTGCGTGGCCGTCCCGGTGAGCAGCGGCGCGGCCCGGGTGGTGAGGCAGTCGACGACCTGGCTGGTGCGCCAGTTGCCCCCGCCGTAGCGGGCGTCCCACTGTCGGGCCTGCTCGGCGTGCTCCCACAGCTCGGTGAGTTCCCGCTGCCCGACGCGTTGGCCACCACCGCTGGCCGGGGCGGCGGCGGCCGGATGGATCAGCCAGCGGGTGACGGGCAGGCTGAAGGCGCTGATGGCGAACGTCCGCCTGACAAGAGAACGGCGGTGCATGGTGCTCCAGAAGTCGGCCGCCCGCTGTGCGGCGTCGGCGGGGTCACGGGGAAACTCCAGCCCGCAGGCGTCGCCCCGGCCGGTGGTGGCCATGCCGATCTCGGCGACGTCCACCGCGCGGCCGATCCGTTCCCCCAACGCCTGTGCCAGCAGTGCGGGTACCGGCTGTCTCGGGAGCATGCCGTCGAGCCAGTTCATCACGCTGGTGTGGGTGTAGGAGGTCGAACGGCCGGCGGTGGCGGCGAGTTGGTTGACGCGGTGCGCTATGGCTTTGTGGCTGGCGCCGGACGCGGTGACGAGGGTGGCCAATGACGTGTTGGGTGATCGGGTCACTGGACCGCACCTCCTGATGGGGTGTCACCGAGTCCTCACCAAGCGTAGGAGAAGCGCCGGACCCGTGGGCCCTCCCGTGAGTTTTGGGCCCCCTCCGTGAGCCTCCCCCTTCCCGCCGCGACCCGGTTTCCCATGGTCGTCCGCCGTGGCGTCCCGGCCTCCGGTTGTCAGTGACGGGCGGTAGCTTGTTCGGTAGCAGTGTGAGTTGATCGACTTCGGGGGATGTCCATGCGGTACCGGTTCACGTCATACCAGCCGGCGGGTGCCGCCGAGGCAGCCGTCACGGATGGCACGAGGCTGGGTGGGCAGCCGCATTGGCTGGCGGGGGAGCCGCAGTGGCCGGTGGATCCCTACGAGGGCGAACTCGCTCCGTTCATAGGCCAGTTCCGGGTGCCGGCGGCGGATGGTGGCGTGGGCCGGATGGTGTATCTGTTCGCCATCGGGTTCTCCGGCGAACACGCCACCGTCGTCCAGCCGGCCGGGCGGGTCACCGACTCCTTCGAGATCCGGGCCACGGCCACCGGGCCGACCGTGCTGGACCGCGTCCATCTGCTGCGGGTGGACGAGGAGGTGGACTTCGCCGAGGTCGAGCGGGGGCTGGAGCCGGTGGCGGGCGAGGACGAGGAGGAGAGGGAGGAGCGGCTGGCGGAGCTGCTCGACGAGCGCCGGAAGAACGCCCGCGGCAGCATACGGATGAACCAGCTGGGCGGCCCCGATGTGGTCCCGGTCTGGTTGCAGGGCGACGCCCTGCCGGGCGACGGCTGGCGGCTGGTCGCCCAGTTCGACTCCATCCAACTGCCGTTCGACGTCAACTTCGGCGACCGGGGCGTCGGCTATCTGTTCCTCTCGCCGGACGGCGACAACGCCGAGTTCTTCTACCAGAGCGGCTGAGCTGCCCGGACCGGTGCCCTTGAGGAGCAGGAGCACCTCGTCCTCGCGCGTGTGCGGATGGAACGGCGGCGCCTCGCCCCGGGGGACGTCGAACCGGCCCACAAGGAGCTTCCCCTCGGCGGCGGCGAACGGCCTGGGACGGCCGGCCGCGCGGCCCTTCGCGTGGCCAGCCGCCACGCCCAGCGGAGAGGCGACGCCGGTTCGGCCTTCCTCCGGAGCCTGGTAGGGCTAACCCCCTGACCGTTCGGGTATCTGGACGGTTTTCGTCGCGAACGCGGCTGGCCAAGGATGGACACAGTCACCAACCAGGCGGCCCAGAAGACCAGTTCCCGAAGGAGTACCACCATGTCCTTCCCCATGACGCCGAGTCGCAGGACCGTGCGGACCGCCTTGGCGCTGACGTTGGCGACCAGCCTGAGTGGGGTCCTCGTCGCCTGCTCGGAGGCGGGCGCGAGCACTCCCGCGCGGGGCGAACGGCTGGCCGAGCTTGCGCAGACCGCGGCGGACACCGGCTCCTTGGGGGTGTTAGTCCGGGTCGACCAGGGCGACGGCCAGACGGTGGAGCTCGCACGTCAGACCGAGTGGACCAAGGACGATCACGGTCTGGCCGCGACCGATCAGTTCAGGGTCGGGTCCAACACCAAGACGGTCACCGCAACGCTCATCCTCCAACTGGCCGCCGAGCACAAGCTCGATCTGGACGACTCGGTGGAGGATTGGCTCCCGGGGCTGGTGCCCGGCGGCCAGGACATCACGATCGAGATGCTGCTCAACCACACCAGCGGCCTGGACGACTACCTGCTGACCCCGGACTTCCTGCTCTCCCTGACCGGGCAGGAGCAGCGCGGATGGCAGCCCGAAGAACTGCTCGCGATCACCCAGCCGCTGGACCCTCCCACCGCTCCCGGCGAGAGCCACTACTACAGCAACGCCAACTACACGGCCCTCGGCCTCATCGTCGAGCGGGCCACCGGGCAGAGCCTGGCCGAGCTGATCGAGGAGCGGATCACCGGCCCGCTCGACATGAACGACTCCTTCCTGGCCACCAGCGCTGACTGGGACCCGGAGAAGCCGCACGCGTCCGGCTACGAGCCGGACGCCGAGCGTCTCAGGGACATCCTCGCCCCGGATGTGGAACTGCCGGAGGGCATAGGGTTCGTCGGGCCCGAGCGCCCGCACGAGAACGTGAACACCACCGACATCGACCCGAGCTGGGCCTGGGCGGCGGGCGGCATGGTCTCCACCGCCGAGGACTGGACACGGTTCCTGACAGCGCTGATGTCCGGTGAGCTCCTGCCCGAGGCCCAGTTGGAGCAGATGCGCACCACCATTCCCATTCCCGGCGACGACGGCGAATACGGCCTCGGCCTGATGCGCAAGACCTCCTCCTGCGGCACCGTCTGGGGCCACACCGGCGGCCTGCCCGGCTACTCGAGTGAGATCTACGCCGACGACACGGGACAAGGCGGCGTCGCGGTCCTGACCATCACCAACTTCGGCATCCAGGAAGCCGAGGCCGCCGCCGCCAACTCGGCTCTGATCGACGCCGCGATCTGCGACATGCTCGGCGAGCCCATCCCCGACACCGGGGACACCGCCTCGTCCCCGTGACGCACAGCCACCCGTGGGGGCGGCAGCCGAGCGGAGTTCGCTGGACGGCGAAGCGGCGAAGCCGAACTCGCCGCCGCACCAGCCCGGCTCCCTGGCCGCCCCACGCTCGGCCGACTGCCCGGCCCAGCCCCGGGACACACGCCGTCGCGTCGACGTCGCCAGCGTCCGCCCGCCCCAGCGCTCAGGGCCGAGGGCCCCAGCTGCGCCAGCGGGTCTGACCGGAGCCGAAGCCCCGTTCCAACGGCAGCCGCTGCCAGAAGATCCCGGTGTACAGCACGAACGGGATGCCTTGCGGACACCGCCGGTCGGTCCGCCGGCAGAACGGTGCGCGCGCCCCGGCGCCAGACCGTCCGGTTTCCCGTGTTGGAAAAAGATTCGCTGTTGTCCGTGACCGCTTCTGTGGGAAATTTGTAGGAGGAAGAAACCTCAAGCAGCGGCAGGAAGGTAGGCAGGCGTGAAGCTGACCCGCTTAGTTGGTGAGTGTGACGATGGCGAGTGCCCCACGCTTTACTCGACCGATCGGGGGACCCTGGCTGTTCAGGGGGACCTGCTGGCTCACCACGGGATCAGGCTCCCCGATGGCGAGGGCGTCGTGGAGATCCCGATCTCCCTTCTGAGGAAGGCCGTTGCCAATGGCTTCATCTAGAAACCTGTTCGAGGAGTTTGGGGCGGAGGCATTCCGGCTGGAGACTCTCGACTACTACGGGGTATCCCGTCTGGAGGGCCACCTTCGGGCGTTTCTGGACGGGGCGCCACAGCCGGAGGACTTCAAGAACTCGGGTTGGGTCTCGACGATCCGAAACGCTGTCCAAGGTGGAAAGCGGATGTACCGCGTTCACATCCTCCGTCGGCCGCTGACCGACTATCTCCGGTACGAGCTCGGCTGGGGATATCGCCGGAACTTGGCGGCGGGGGAGGAGTTCTTCATCCTCGACACCACGGAGCAGCCCAACCCCCTTGAAGGGGTAGGTGATTTCTGGATGTTCGATGAAGAAACCGTCCAGCGCATGCATTACGAGGACGACGGTACGTACATCAACTCGGAGGTTCTGCCACTGGAGAGAGCGCCCGAGTTCATCGAATACCGAGATATCGCCATGCGTCATGCGGTGCCATTTGGCGAATGGTGGGAAAAGTACCAGGAATGAACAGAGGAGAGTTGGGGGCAGCGCTCCGGGCACTGCGGCAGGCTTCCGGGAAGGAGGCGAAAGTCGTCGCCCGGAGTTCTGCTATGTCTGTGAGTAAGCTTAGCAAGATTGAAACGGGCAGGGTCACGCCTTCCATCACCGACGTTGACCAAATCCTGATAGCTCTTGGCGTGTCGGACGAAGTTAAAGCCGAGTACCTGAAAATTGCGAGAGAGCAGACAACGGAGACAGTGGCCTGGCGTGAACTCCGTCGCATGGGAATGCATAAGGTGCAGGAGCAACTGAAGGCCGTTGAGGCCCAAATGGTCTTGATGAAGGTCTTTCAGTCCGCGCTTGTTCCCGGTCTCTTGCAGACCCCCGAGTACATCAGGGTCATCTTGGGGCGACACGGGATGACCCCCGAGATTCTCAGGCGAACCATGCAGGCCCGTCTGGAGCGGCAGGGGGTTCTGTATGACGAGTCCAAGGTCTTGAGCTTTATTATCACCGAACATGTTCTGCGGTGGCGCATCGTGTCGAACAGTCGGATGGCTGAGCAGATAGACCGGATTATTTCTCTGTCCCGGCTGCCCGCCGTCGATGTTCGGCTTGTCCCAACTGCGGCACGACAGAACGACATTGCCAGTCATGCGTTCGTTATCCGAGACGACAGGACGGTCTCTATCGAGACGGTGCATGCCAAGGTCGTCGTCACCGATCCAAGAGATGTGGCTGTGTATGTGCGGAAGTTTGAACAGTTCGGTGTTGTCGCACTTCAAGGCGATGAGATGCGGGCAGCGCTGGCCAGGATAAGAGACGAGTTTTTGCGACAACAGGAAACTGACTAGGACACCCGTCTCTGGATTTCTACTGTGGGTACCACTCAGGTGCCACAGGAGAGAATCAGAAAGGGAGGCAAGATCAATGACGATCATGGTTGAGAACCAGGTGAGCACAGCTCGCCGTGACCCCCGGTTACTCCTCGACGCGGTACGGCCGCATATCAAGGAGTGCACGTACAACGTGCTGGAGAGTCCCGGATCGGGAATCTCGCTCTGGGAGCGGGAGATCCAGCTCATGATGCGTGACAACATCATGCTCCGGGACATGGCCGAGCGGATCATGGCGAACGCCATCGCGTATACGGTCACCGCCATGGAGCGCCCCGAAATCCACATCGGTGTGGGCAAGATCGTTGATATCGGCGTGCATACGCTGATCCTCGACACCCCCGTTTACTTCGCGTTCTGTGAGGTCTACAACCGAGGGAAGTACAAGCATCATGCCCCGCTGATCGAGCGGCGGAACGATGGGCTGGTCATCCGGACGGCCGATGTTCTTCGGGAGCAGGGGTTCGATCCCGACACGGAGTTGTGGGCCATGGATGGTGCCGACTGTTCCCCGTGCGACAACAAGGTTCCCGACAGTCACTAGCACCCGCCGGAGCGCGTGCCCTCTTCCAGCATATTCGGGCGGGGGTGCGCGCCGCATGTGAGAGGAGACGCCGTGCCCGCAGAGCACAACTACGACCACGAGCGCGAACTCTGGGACGCCTACGCGGAGAGCACCCGAGAGACGGTCAACGGAGCGGACGCCGTATTCCGATGGACGCAGTACAGCGACCATGGGCCGGGAGTCGAGTTGCTCGCAGGCGCGAACAGCGTTCTTGAGATCGGATGTGGCACCGGCCGTGCGCTTGCCTATCTCGCTCAGCGAGGCGTCAAGGCAAGGGGTGTCGATCTGTCACCGGCCATGGTTCAGCAGACCACCGAGAGGTGGGGGCCGCTCGGTGTCGAGTTCGTCTGCGGGGAGGTCGTCGAACACCTGGCGACCGACGCCGCCACCTACGACGCGATCTACTCCGTCTTCGGAGCGGCGTGGTTCGTCGACCCCGCGCGGCTTTTCCCGTTGGTGGCCGAGCGGTTGAACCCCGGCGGGGTGTTTGTGTTCTCCCAACCTCCGGCCATTCCCGGTGCCTATGGGCCGCAGGGAATGTACAAGGGAGGATTCGCCGGGCCGGCCATGTTCACCTACCGCTACAGCTATACGCCCGACAGGTGGGAGAGGTTCCTGTCGGACGCGGGGCTGTCCGGCGCCCACGTCGGCGTCCTGGAGGCCCCCGAGCCCGGTCACATCGGGACCCTGATCGGCCGCGCCGAGCATCGATGAGTGCCGCCCGCTCCCGGAGCGGTGACGCGGTGTGGTGATCCCGTGACGGTATGGTGGCGTCCGCGCCCCTCCGGCTATTTGTGCTTGTTTAGCATATTTCGCTGCCGTCGGGTCGTCGGGAACATCACCAGGGAAAGGGAAGATCGGCATGCGAAGGACCATCAACAGGCTGTCGGTCGCGGTAGCGACCGGAGTGCTGCTCGTGACCGCCGCCGGCGTGGCCAGCGCCGACGTCGAGGCGCGGGGGTCCCGTACGTGGCAGCGTCCTTGCGGAACCACCTACGACGCGAAGAGCAGCGGCACTCTCGCGCAGACCACCAAGCGCACGGACGGCAGCTGCGACGGCCACGCCTGGGTGCGGGTCAAGTACAAGGCGGGCAACTGGAGTTCCTGGCAGCACGCCAACGGCACGACCCGCATCGAGAACTCGGCCGGGAACATCGTGCGGGCCGAGCACAAGGGGTGCGAGACCTGCACCGTCTACACCACGACCCCGTAGGGCCGCGCCGCGCGGCATGTGGAACGGGCCTCCCCCTCGGTGGGTTTCACTCCCATCCCGAAGCGGTGCGCCGTCGAACGGACCTATGGCTGGTTCATGCTCCACCGCCGCCCGCCCCGCGACGACGAGACCCTGCCCCCGCACCGGGCCTGACCGGGTGCGGGCGGCCCGGGAGCTGGCCAAGACGGGTGCCCCAACGGCTGAACGCGCGGGTCGGCGCGGTCAGTCGTCATCACTCGCGGTCAGGGCCACGTTCGTCAACGACACCTGCTCCGGCGGTGTCGCTGCCCATGGTTGGGCGATCGACCCGTCTGGCTCCACGCCGTATCTGCGAAGTCGTTCTGCCTCTGGGCCGTGCCCCGTCCGGGCCAGCAGCTCGGCCGTGATCCAGCGGGCTCTTCGGTTTCCGGACGTCAGCTCTTGCCGGAGCCAGACCATCGCCTCCTCCTGCCGACCCGCCTGTTCCAGGAGCTTGACGGCCTGGCGCATCGCGTAGGCGCTCTCGTCGGAGAACCACTGATAGTGGCGGATGGCCTCCTCGATCCGGCCCTCGTGGACCAGAGGATCACCCACCCAGAGGATGAACGGGTTCGGGCCGCTCATCCTGCTGCCGATGTGAAGCTCGTCATCGTCCCAGTAGTCGACCGGGTACGGATCGTCGCCGGCGTATGCGAGCCGGTCGCCGAGTTCGCGCAGCTCGGTCGCGTCATCCACCCCGTAATGGCGGCTCAACACCGCGTTCAACTCATCGCGCCGGTCCTCCAGCAGATAGGCGAGTGCCTCCAGGGCGGCCTGGGCGCCCGTTCCCGCGTTGGTTTCCACGCGCCCGCGCAGCCAGCGGACGCTCTCCGCCACTTCGATGCCGGACCGGTCGGCCAGCCAGGCCACCCGGGCGTGGGCCTCCTCGTCCGTTCCTGACTCAGCGCACCACCGGTACCAGCGGAGAGCCTCGGGGATCCGGTTACCGCCTTCCAGCATCGCGGCCAGCGACCATGCCGCTCTCCGGTGACCTGCCCGGACGGCTGCGACGTAACAGAGGGCGGCTTCGCGCATCAAGCCCCGGTCCTGGGCGGCGGCGGCCAGTGTGGTGAGGTCCTCGCGGGCGGCGAAGTCGATGAAGGCGTCCCACAGGGTGGCGGGAACGGGGGAGGTGCGGCGCGTTTCGCGGCCGTGTTGTTCGAGGTAGTGGGCCAGATGGTAACGGGGCTGCTCGTACGCGGAGCTACCGCCGCGTGGCCTGCGGCGGTACAGCGGGCTCCGCGCCCCCCGGCATGCCTTGCTGTCGGTGACGTGGTCCCAGGCTCCCCGCTGCCAGTTGTCGGGCAGGGCATCCCACTGTAGGTCGGTCAGATAGCCGGGCCCGGCGGCTTCCAGCAGGGCGAGTGGCAGCTCCTCGCCGTGGCCCAGCCGGCGGGCGTCCATGGCTGCCTCTATCAGCGTCCGCGCGGCATCCGGAGCGGTGCGGTAGCGCTCCAACAGGGCGGGGCCACCGGCTAGATACTGGGTGATCTGCCCCTGCTCCGCGCGTGCGAGGGCCTCGGCCAGACGGGGATCGCCGTTGCCGGCGATCCCTACGGCCTTCAGCTCCTCGGCGGTGAACGCCCCGGGTACTGGAAGGTCCTTCGCCTTGACCAGCTGTCGGGCTTGCGCGTACCGGTCCGGACCGCTGCTGGGGACAGCGGTGAGCTCGTCCCAGTGCCGGTGCCAGATGGAGCCCAACACCAGCACCGGGGCACGCCCGGGATCGTTCAGCACCTCGCGGAGGCCGGCGGCGACGTGCGCGCCGTGCTCCCGGTTGAGGAGGTAGTGCTGGGCCTCGTTGAGCCATACCACGGTCCGTGGTCCCACCTGGCTCAGCTGCTCGATCAGGGCCGGCGCGCGGTCGGGCTCGACCGGATGCCACAGCCGCCACCCGTCCGGCAGGCTCCTGACCGCTTCCCAGCAGGCCCGGGTCTTGCCCGTGGAGGAGCCGCCAACCAGGATCGCGATGCCGCTCCGCCCGTCCGCTGCCGTGGCGACCATCGCGTCGAGCCGCTCGTCGAACTCCCGCCGGACATAGGCGGGGAGCGCGCCGAGCCCGTCTTCGGCGGTGCCGACGGCGAGGGCGGGGTGCACCTCCAGGTCGTCCAGGACGAGCCGGTCGTCGTACTCGGCGATCGACCGGCCCACAGGGGTGTGCATCCCGGCCTCGGTCCACAGATCGCGTACCCGCGTGGCCAGATCTTCCTCGTCCCAGGCGGCACGGCGGGCGAGCACGATGGCGACGGAGACCGCGTTGGCCTGGCTGGGCGGCCGGTCCGGTGAACTGATGCAGCGGCGGATGGTGTCCCTGCTTGGTGTCCCCTTCACCGCGAGGTCTTCGGCATCGACATGGGCGATGTCCGCGGCGATCTCGTCCAGACTCGGCGCTCGCGCCGCCAGGTACGCCTCATACAGCAGATCCTTCAGCTCCCGTAACGGGCGGGGCCATCCGACCTGCGCCCGCTTCAGCTGCCGCGGCCTCGCCGGGCCGCCTCCCGTGTCGCGACTCATCGCACCATCATCATTCGTCCAGGCGCCGGGCACCGTCTGAACGGCACATAAGCCGCCATGGGCGAAGCGCTTGTCGCAACTGGGAGTCGGTCGTGGTGCGGGGGCGAGTGTGGAGAGCGAGCCGGCCGGCTGTCCACCCGCGCTGATCGCGACCCATGGAGATCCCTATGTCCCGCAAACGCCTGACACGCCGCGAGCGTCTGTCCCTGGTCCGCGCCGCCCTGGGCGGTCTCGTCTCCGGCACTGCCCGGGGCTTCGTCACCTGGCTGCTGGCCCAGCTCACCCCGTAGTTCCCGCCCCCGTCCGGGGGCGCCGATATCGGGCGCCCCCGGACGCGGCTGACCCAAGGCGTCGCGGGGCCCGTGTTGTGTGCTGTGGCTGGGGGCGGGGGGCCCCAGGCATTGGCCCGCCTGGATACCGTCTCTTGGCGCGTACGGCCCTCTTGACGCCGAATACGTCGGAGGCTGACTCTCGGGGTGCGGCAAGGGGGACCACCCGGCAGCGGGAGTGATGATGACCCTGAAGTTCCTCGGTATCATTCCGAACACGCCCACCGACGAGTCGCCGACGATCTGGCTGCACGAGGAGACGGGCGACCTTCTGATCCAGTCGTACAAGGCCACGGATGACGAAGTGAAGGAGTGCCAGGAGGTTGGCTCGATTCCCGGCCACTCCACTGACGTGCCGGAGCGCGAGGCCATCATTCGACTTCCCGCCGTGATGCTGACGTACATTCCACGCCCGAACGAGGAAAACGGAGACACGACAGGTGCGACCCCCGGCGCGTGACGCGCTTGCGCAGGCTCAACGGTCAGCCATCCACCTTGAGTTGCGTGACTCGTACATGCTGGACGACCCCGAGTTCATCGCCTGGCAGCGCGGCAAGCGGCTTGACCCCACCGACCGGTCGGCCTGGTGGGGCGGGTGGCATGACGTGGTCCACGAAGCCGTCGCACGTGGCGTGATCGTGCGACGGGCCCGGATCGTCTCGGAGCCGATCAGCGACTATGTGCGGTACGAGTACGACGGCACCTTCACGAACATCGTCGCCGGGGAGTTCGTTCGCTGGTTGCCGAGGCGGCAGACCACGGACCTCGCGTTGCCCGGTGCGGACTTCTGGGTGTTCGACGAAGTTCAGGCCCTGTTCCATCACTTCACCGGAGAAGGGCAGCTGGACGTGGACGGCCGGGAGTACACAGACGACCCCGCACGGGTGAAACTGTGCGCCGACGCCTTCGAGGCCGTCTGGGGACGTGCCATCCCGCACGAGGAGTACCAGCCCCGCTGACCGCGCGCCACCCATGACGGATTCTCCTCACTCAAGCGCACAGGGAGCGCGGCGGGCTTTGGCGTCTCGCCTTGCGGATCTCTGCCGAGATGCAGGTCTGACCGGTGCCGAGCTCGCCGAGCGCTGTGGCTGGAGTCAGTCGAAGTCGTCCCGGATCAAGAACGCTCGAACGCCTCCGTCCGCTGAGGACATTCGCGCATGGTGTCGGGCGTGTGGGGCCGAGGACCAGACGGAGGACCTGATCGTATCCCTGCGATCGGCCGAGGGCATGTGGGTGGACTGGCGGCGCATGGAACGAGCGGGACTCAAGCAGGCGCAGCAAGCTCAGCTGCCGCTGTTCGAGCGCACTCACCGTTTCCGCTCGTACTCCTCCTGGTTGGTCCCCGGACTGATCCAGACCTACGGGTACACCGAGGCCGTGCTGCGTGCGGTGCAGCGACGCCGGGTAGCCGTGGATGACGTGACCGCCGCCGTGGCCGCCCGTATGGAGCGGCAGCGAGTGCTGTTCGAGGCGGGCAGACAGTTCGCCTTCCTCATGGAGGAGTCGGTTCTACGCAATGGCTTGGGCGGTTCCGATGTACTCAAAGGGCAGCTCGGGCATCTCCTCTCCGTCGGTTCGCTGCCGAACGTCAGCCTTGGCGTGGTCCCCATGGGCGTGGAAAGGTCCCGAATGCCGGTTGAGGGTTTCTGGATCTTCGATTCCGCACAGGTGAACGTCGAGTTGGTGTCCGGGTACCTGACGGTCAGGCGCCCCAGTGAAATGGCCATGTACACAGAAACGTTCGCCCAGCTTGCGGAGCTGGCTGTCTACGGAAGAAAGGCTCGTCAACTCATCAGCCAAGCTTGCCACTGGATCGGGTGACGGCCGTGCAATGCTGTGCAATGCCCTGTGAGTCTGGGTTCCGTTCTTCCTAGCGTGGTCTGAGAAGACACCCACGTAATGACCGCTGTTGACCTGTTCGCCCCGGTCCAGCCGCAACGGCCTTACCGGAGGCGCGTCCACCGCAGGGAAGGCGAGTCCGTTGGAACCCTCCGAGCACGCCCGGCTTGACGCCTACTGGCGGAAGATCGCGTCCGAGTTCGCGCCCGACCCCACCGCGCGTCCGTCCTCGCTGCTGGTAACCCACCTCCTACCCGAGCGGCCCGCGTTTGTGCGGGCGGTCGGTGCCGTTTCGGAACTTCGGGCCGTGCTGCCCAAGCCGAAGTCAGTGGTTGCTGCCGCTCGCCGCGAAGTTGAACAGAGCTACAGAGTCGATGAGTTGACCCGTGAGCGCTTCAGCGATCCGGATGATGCCGTTGCCTACCTGGAGAGTCGGGCGGCCGGCGAACGAATCATCCTGCTGGACGTAGGAGGGTATTTCGCCCCCACGCTGAACGAGCTGTGCACCCGATTCAGCGGGACTGTGCTCGGCGTGGTGGAGGACACGGAAAACGGACACAAGCGCTACGCCAGCGGCGAAAAGCTGCCGTGCCCGGTCATCTCCGTGGCGCGGAGCCCACTCAAGGATCCAGAGGACTTCCTCGTCGGACAGTCCGTCGTGTTCTCCGCCGAAGCACTTGTGCGTGGGCGGGGCGACATCCTGCACGGCCGCTCCGCGTATGTGCTCGGCTTCGGCAAGCTCGGCAGCTCGATCGCCCGTCTGCTGCATGCCAAGGGTGTGCATGTCACGGTGTACGACAAGGACCCCGTGCGCCGTGCCCAGGCCATGGCACAGGGGTTCGGTGTGGCCAGGGACCGGGACCAGGCATTGAGCGCGGCGGGCCTCGTGCTCTGCGCGACCGGATCCCTGTCGTTGCGGGGCGAGGACTTTCCGACGTTGCGGAACAGCGCGTACGTCGCCACGGTAACCAGTTCGGAGGACGAGCTGGAACTGTCCGGGCTGCCGGCCGGATACAGCCGGTCTGCCGTGGGCGAGCACATCACCAGGTACGAGACGACCGGGCACTACTTCTACTTGCTCAATGGGGGTGAGGCGGTCAACTTTTTACACGGTGCGTCTGTGGGACCGTTCATCTTCTTGGTGCAAGCGGAGATCATCGCGGCTGCCCGGACGTTCACGCGTGCCGAACTGTCCCCGGGGATGCACGAAGTCCCCGCAGCCGACCGGAGCACCATCGCGGCGCACTGGCTCAACTATTGGAATCGCTGACATGGCCATCTCGTCTGACCACATTCGCCACACGTTCGCCGGCTACGTTGACACATGCCCCGACGACAAGGGCGCGCTGTCTCCCGTTCTCGCCGCGCTTGACGCGCGGGTCGATCTGAGCAGCCGTAAGACGTTCCCGCTGCATGTCACCGCGGGGGCGGTGCTCGTCAACGACACCGGAAACGTGCTGTTGATCCACCACAACGGAACGGGGAGATGGCTGACCCCCGGTGGACATCTGGAGCCCGGGGACACACATCTGATGGGCGCCGCGCTCCGGGAACTGGCCGAGGAGACAGGGATCGACACCGGTGTCGTCGCCATGTTGAACGAGCCGGTGCACATTGACGTGCACCCGATCCCGAGCAACCCGGCCAGGGGCGAGCCCGAGCACCAACATGCGGATGTGCGCTATCTCCTTCGGGCGACCGGTGATGTTGACACCGTGCTCCAGCGGGAGGAGGTGTCCGGGGCCGAGTGGCGTCCCGTCGGCGCCCTCTCCGCTGCGCTGCGGAGCCGGGTGCGAGCCGCGCTGCGGTGACGCGGCTGTCCCACCGGGCGGGCCTCCATCCGGTGGGTGGAGGCCCGGTGTTGTTGGGGGGGTGGTGGGGGGCCGGGGAGGAGGTCGCTTTGGCCGTCCTGGATGCCGCCGACACGGGAGAGGGGGAACGGTGGCCGGCGGCTGGTGCGGGAGACGAGGTGAGGACTCGACGCGGAGAGTGCCCTCGGGGCGACAGCGGTGGGGGTGCAGAAGGCCGCTGGTCACGCAGGAGAGCCGGGCAGGAGTAGTTCCTGTCCTTTCGGTCCCACCCGTACGCGAAGCCGCTCGGCCTGGGGAGAGCCCACCGCCCGCCAGGCGGTCAGCCGCCGTGTCACCACGTCCCACAGCCGTTCGGGGCCGCCCTGCCGCACGTACCACTGCCCGGTCCCGTCCAGCCAGAGCGCCGCCCAGGGTTCCAGCGGCGATGTCGTGGTGATGCACTTCGCCTGGCGTGATGGGCGGGCTTGATCCTGTGCGGGGAACCGTGCGCGGGGCTGGCCGCGCCGCTGCGGCGAAACGGCCAGATATACGGTGGGCCGGGCACCCCGGGGAGGTTCACGGCGTGCGGAGTGCCCTGTTCCCGGTCGTCCCCTGGGGGTTACGTGCAGTACAGAGCCGTCCTCGTGGCGTTCTTCCTCGTGCCGGCACTGTGGGGAGCGACGAGCCTCGTGAGTTCCCTGACGGCGTCGGAGGAGGTCGTGTGTCCCGGGGAGAACGTGGGCGAGGACGGGGAAGAGCACCCAGGCCCGATGCGGCCCGGGGACACCGAGTGCGCGGTGCTCGACGGGTCCGTCGGTGTGGCGACACGAAGCTACGAGCAGCAGCGGCGGGTTCAGTCCCTGGAGCGGCAACGTGGCGCCAGGAACGGTGCCCTGCTGTTCGCCTACGGCACCGCGGGGGCGCTCGTGGCATGGCGCGCCACGCGGGCGCGCTCCGACAGAAGCTGAGCCCACGACAGTTCGCGCCTTCCGGTGTGAGGGGATGAGGCCGACCTTCCATCAGCCCAGGAATCGACCTCCACCGTTTGTGGGGGTGGGGTGGAGTCAGGGGAGGAGGTCGCTTTGGCCGTCCTGGATGCCGCCGACGAAGGCGTGGTAGTCGTCGCGGGAGAGGACGAGGATCTGCGCGTCGGGGTGTCCGATGTCCTTGGAGTCCCGCAGGGCGACGACGCCGTCGACGAAGGCGACCTCAAGGCAGTTGTCGCCGCCGTTGCTGCGGTGGCTCTTGGTCCAGACGGCGTGGGTGAGGTCGGGTTTGGCGAGCATCGGTGGGCCTCCCGATTCGGTGGGGCGACAGGGGGCGGGCCTCCATCCGGTGGGTGGAGGCCCGGTGTTGTGGGGCTGGGGGTGATCGTCAGTGCTCCGGCTGGGCCTCGGTGGCCAGTTGGAGGAAGGCGGTCCACTGGGAGGGGGCGAACGTCAGGTGGGGGCCCGGGTTCTTGGAGTCCCGCACGGCTCGGGTGTCGCCAACCAGCGATGCGATCTCGACGCAGTTGCCGTTACCCGCGCTGTAGCTGCTCTTGCGCCACGGCCCGGTGCCGTCTCGGGTTGTCATCGTCTGTGCCTTTCTAGTCCTGCAAGTCCTCGGCCGCTCGCTGGATCAGCGCGAGCGAGTCCGCCGGGTTGAGGGCGGTCGCCCTCAGATGGTCGAACGCGTCGTTGACTTCACCCACAGTTTGACGGAGCGCGGATTCGCTCACAATGGCCCAGAACCTCGGCGGTCGGGCGGGAGCTTCGCGCGGATGACATCGAGCAGTGGCGTTTCGCGGTCGCTGACGCGTTGGCGCTCTGGGGGCCCAACCTCGTCCGTTGAGGTGGCCCGGCTCCGGGGCCTCCGAGTGTCGCCGAAGCGGTCGGGCCCGGCCGACGGCGGAGTGAAGGGATGCCAGGGGATCGGGTCGATTCCTGGCCATGCCTTGGAGCGGGCCTCCACCCGGTGGGTGGAGGCCCGGCGTTGTGGTGGGGTGGGTCAGGGGAGGAGGTCGCTTTGGCCGTCCTGGATGCCGCCGACGAAGGCGTGGTAGTCGTCGCGGGAGAGGACGAGGATCTGCGCGTCGGGGTGTCCGGCGTCCTTGGAGTCCCGCAGGGCGACGACGCCGTCGACGAAGGCGACCTCAAGGCAGTTCGCGCTGCCGTTGCTACGGTGGCTCTTGGTCCAGACGGCGCGGGTGAGGTCGGGCCGGTTGATCATGAGTAGCGTTCCTTGAGTACGGTGCGGATGTGCTCCCGGGATGCTCGCACATTGAGAGCTTCGGTCCGAAGGTGATCGAAGCCGCTCTCGTAACGAGCAAGGTGACCATCTTCCTCCAGGTAGAGCGAGGTTGTCATCGGCTCAACCACGGCCACCGGTGGGCCGGCCGCGAAATGGAGCAGATGGAAGTCGCCGTCCACTCCCGCATGGGCACCCTGGTCGAAGGGCAGCACCTGAACATCCACGTGCTTGAACTCCTCGGAGAGGGCCAGCAGGTGTTCCAACTGTGCCTTCATCACGGCGTCGCTGCCGACCCGGCGGAGTAGCGCGGCCTCGTCCAGAACGCACCACAATTGCAGAGGGTTCTCCCGGTTGAAGACCGTCCGCTGCCTGGCCATGCGCAGCTCCACGAAGTTCTGGATCTCCCGCTGATGTCGCCAAGCGCGCCCACCCTCGACAATGGCCCTCGCGTACTCCTCGGTCTGGAGCAGGCCGGGGACGACGACGGCGAACGTCTCGCTCTTCAACGCCAGCTCTTCGAGCTGGACATAGTCCGCGAAGGGGTCGGGGATGGCGTGGCGGTACTGGTTGAAGAGATTGCTCCGCCTGCCGGTGTTCGCGAGCTTGGCCAGCTCCCGGATGTGGTGGCGGCGTTGCTCGTCCCTGAGCCCGTAGACCTCGAAGAACCCCAGCACCGAGGTGGGTGCCACCCGCTGCTTGCCGTTCTCAATGCGGCTCAGGGATGGCGCGCCGGGTAGGTCGAGCTGCTCTGCCGCCTCGGCCAGAGACTGGCCAGCCGCTTTCCGCAGTGACCTCAACTCCAACCCCAAGCGGCGCCGATGCAAGTTGGGTTGAGCTTCCGTCATCAGTAAACCTCCTTGGCGCATCAGCTTACCCACGGGGGGAACGGTCCGCATCTCGCAAAGACATTTGACAGTCAACCTTCCGTGAAGAGTTGCTTGCGGGCAACATTCCCTCCATGGCAGTCTTGGGTCAAACACTGAGCGTGTCCGCTCGGCCACGGTCAATTCCAACTGGCCGCCGGTGAGCCCCGTTTGGAGGAGCTATGACCGTTCCGGTTCGATCCCTCGCTGGTCAGCAGGTTCATGGGTGGGCGTTAACGGTCAACGCTGGGGCGATCGAGTACTGGCGGCGCGAAGTGGGCGCGTTGGTCGCCCAGTTGGGCGCCTCGCGGGAGGCCGTGGAGCTCGCTCGGCTGGGAGTCTCCGAACTTCTCTCCAATGTCTCGAAGCACGTAGAGAGCCGCTGGTGCTGCTTGACGGTCTGCCAGTCCCGGCTCGCCGTCGTCGTGGTGCAGGTTCTCGACCGGTCGCCGGTGTACCCCGTTGTCCATACGCCCGCCTGGGACGCGGAGTCGGGGCGGGGGTTGTGGCTGTTGCGGGAGATGGCGGATGGGTTCGGGTGCCTTCGGCATGTGTGGGACGACGGGGTGGTCGGCAAGTCCGTCTGGTTCGCGTGCCGTTGGGGCGAGACGGAGCCCGTTCCCGCCGAGGCCGGGGCCCCCGTTGGCGCCACCCGTGAGGTCAACTATCGGATCAAGAGTGGGGAGTTGCCGTGAGTGTGGTCGAGCCGCGCGTCGTCAAGGGTGCGGACTGGATACTCAGCGAGGTGCGGGAGCGGGGGGCGCCGCCCGCCATTCAGGCTGCGGAGTGCATGAGCTGTGACGCGCGTTCGCCGCTGGTCGACGACGCTGATCCGCAGCGGATGGCGGTTTGGGCGATAGGGCACAGCCAACAGGAGCCGGAGCACACGATGTTCCTGCTGCGTACCGAGAAGCACTGGCGAGTTCAGCATCTCGTGCAGGGCGTCGAGGACGTGGAGCCGGTCGAGGGCGAGCAGGCCGTGGGGTGGTTCGGGCCGGTGTTCGTCGGGCTGATGTGTCTGCTGACGGCCGCCGCCGGGCTCCTGCCCGCCCTCCGCTGAGCTCGCCCAGCCCGTTGAGTCGATCGTGTTCTGTCACTGATGAAGGAGTGTTGTCCCCGTGGTGCGTACTGTGATTGCCCGGTCGCCGGTGCTGATCTACTTTCAGGTGTTGGCCACCACCGCGAGCGACCATGTGTTGATGGTGCGCGGGAGCGAGGGGTGGGAGCTGCCGGGGGGTGAGTTGCGGTCGGGGGAGTGCGTGATCCTGGCCGCGCGGGAGACGTTGTGGAAGACGACCGGCTATGAGCGGGGGCTGACCGATGTGCTGGCCGTCACCCTCGACACCGACGAGAGCGGTCGGCTCAACCGGATCGTCTATGTGTTGGACGGGCAGGTGATCCCGCAGGTGCCGGCCGACGCCAAGCGGTTGCCGTCGTCGGCCGCCTGGATGCCGTTGCGGGAGTGGGCCGAGGCGCCGCCGTTGGTGCAGTACGGAGTGATGTCCGCCGGGCGTCGCAACCGACTCCCGTTGCTGATCAACGGCGACCGCCCCGAGTCGGCCTTCCTCTGACGCCTCCGACGGGCCTCCGCGCGTGGTGCCCGCCCGGTCAGGGCGCCGTGGCGGTGGCCAGGAAGAAGGGGACGGCCAGGAGCAGCCGGTCGGCGTCGGCGCGGAGGCGCTGTTCGGCTATCCAGTCGGTCACCTGCTCCGCGCCGAAGGTCTCCTCGGCGCCGCCGGTCAGGGAGAGCAGCAGCGGGATGGCCGCCTTGCCGGTGAGCACCGTGGTGTGCACGGTGAGGGAGACGTCCGTGAAGCCGGCCTCCAGCAGCAGGCCCCGGTAGCCCCGGGCGGCGCGCGGGCGGACGATCCGGTCCGCGCGGGCGTGCACCAGGGCGCGGGTGAGGTCGGGGCGGTCGGAGTCGATCAGCAGGCCGTCCCAGTCCTGGCCGACCAGCACGATCCGGCCGCCGGGGGCGAGCACCCGGCGGGCCTCCGTCAACGCCCGTTCGCAGTCGGCCAGTTCGTGGAAGACCTTGTCCGCCCGGTAACCGCCGACGGAGGCGTCGGCCAGCGGCAGCGCATACGCGTCGGCGATCCGGAAGTCGCTGGTCGGCCAGCGGCCCTTCGCCAGCGCGATCATGCGCGGGTCCGGGTCGATGCCGGTCGCCGGCACCCCGCGTTCGGCCAGTTCGGCGACCGCCCGGCCGGCGCCGCAGCCGACGTCGACGACGGCCGTCGGGACGTCCGGCGCGGTGGTCAGCCCCTCGTAGGAGGCGGTGCGCAGCTCCTGGGCGCCGGGCAGCCGGTCGGCGACATCGAGCCTGGCGGCCAGCTGGTCGGCGGGTGGGGTCCCTGTCATGGGGCCAGCCTAGGGCTGCTGCGGCTGCTGCGGCTGCTGCGGGGCCTCGGGGAGCAGGGGTGCGGTCACCGTTTCGGCGATCTCGGCGAGGGCGGCGAGCTGGGTGTGGGTGAGGCGGTCGACGAAGTGGCGGCGGACCGAGGCGAGATGGGCGGGGGCGGCCTCCTCGATGGCGTGCCAGCCGGCTTCGGTGAGCCGGGCCACCGTGCCCCTGCGGTCCTCGGCGCAGGTGTCCCTGCTGATCAGCGCGCGGCGTTCCATCCGCGCCAGATGGTGCGAGAGCCGGCTCTGCGACCAGAGCATGGAGCTGGCCAACTCGGTGACGCGCAGCTGGCCCTGGGCTTCCGAGAGCTTGGAGAGCACGTCGTAGTCGGGGTCGGACAGGCCGCTGTCCGTCACATGGTCCGCCGCGATCCTGGCGGTGAGGAGCAGCTGCATCCGGCGCCAGGCGCGCCAGGCGCGCTCTTCCTCCGGGGTGAGCCAGCGCGGTCCCTGATCGGTCATGGGGGCCATCCTAGGTCAATGCTTGACGCGTCATGTAACCCTGTTAATGTGATTGACGTGTCATGGAAAATTCTGCCGGCTCCGCGCCGGCTGGCCGGCCTGCTGGTCGGGCTCGCGCTCTTCGGCTGCTCGCTCGGGCTGCTGGTCCGTGCCGAGTTGGGGCTGCCGTCCTGGGATGTGCTCCACCAGGGCCTGGCCGACCGCACCGGCGCCCCGCTCGGGCTGGTCGTCACGCTGATGGGCGGCCTGGTGCTGCTCGCCTGGATACCCCTGCGGGAGCGCCCGGGGCCCGGCACGGTCTGCAATGTGCTGCTCGTCGGCCTCGCCGTCGAGGCCACGCTCCAACTGCTGCCGCAGCCGGAGTCGTTGCCGCTCCGCTGGGCCTTTCTGCTGCTCGGTGTGGTGACGGCGGCGGTGGGCACCGGGCTCTATGTCGGCGCGGGGCTCGGCGCGGGGCCGCGCGACGGTCTGATGACCGGGCTGGCCAGGCGCGGCCTGTCCATCCGGCGGGCCCGTACCATGATCGAGCTGACGGTGCTGGCCCTGGGTTGGCTGCTCGGCGGGGTGGTCGGCGTCGGCACGGTGCTCTACGCGCTGGCCATCGGTCCGCTGACCCAGATCGCCCTGGCCCGGCTGAGCGTCCCGCCCGCCGGAGCCTCCCGATCCCGCCGCGTGACCGGCGCCCCGCGACCGCGTTGACCAGGGGGCGCGCCGGCCCGCCGCGCAACGAGGGCCGCCTCCGCCCGCTCCCTACCATCCGAGATACCGAACGAGTCCCCGCGCACCCCTGCGGGGACCCACAGAGAAAGCAGTCGCCCCGTGCCTCGTCTCAGCGTCATCGTCGGCAGTAACCGTCCCCACTCCAACGGGCTCCCCATCGGTTCCTGGGTCTTCCACCGGGCGTCCGCGCTGGACGCCTTCGGCGCGGTGGACCTGGTGGACCTGG
The DNA here is from genome assembly GCF_020740535.1 of Streptomyces profundus. Taxonomy (NCBI): domain Bacteria; kingdom Bacillati; phylum Actinomycetota; class Actinomycetes; order Kitasatosporales; family Streptomycetaceae; genus Streptomyces; species Streptomyces profundus. Next base: position 660,832 of record NZ_CP082362.1, on the reverse strand, counting down.
CCGAGATCGGCCTCCCGTTCCTGGACGAGCCCGAGCATCCGTCCGCCGGCAACTACCAGCACCAACACACCAAGGAGTGGAGCGCGTTGGTCGCCGCCTCGGACGCGTTCGTGATCGTGCTGCCGATGTACAACGGCGGCTACGGCGCGGCGCTGAAGAACGCGCTGGACTTCCTCTACGCGGAGTGGCGGGACAAGCCGGTGGCCCTGCTCAGCTACAGCGCCGGCTCCTCCGGCGGCGCCCCGGCGATCGAGGGGATCAAGCCGGTGCTGGCGCGGCTGGGGATGCGGGTCACCGCGACCTCGCTGTCGGTGCCGGGCGTGGACCAGCTGGTGGACCGGGGCACCGGCTTCCACCCCACGCCGGCGATCGTGGCGGACGCGGACGCGCTGCTGGCCGAGCTCGCGGCGGAGCTGAAGGCCCCGGCCGGCGGCCCGCCCGTCTCGTAGCGGGGCCTGCTCCGGGTGCCGGGGCGCCCGGAACAGGCGATGCCCGTGCGGCTCATGGGGCGGCCGGCGGCCGGCGGACCGCGTCCAGGGCGGCGTCGAAGTAGCCCTGGAGCGGGTCGGCGCCGCCGTCGCGGGTCCACGCCTCGCCGGCGAGGTCGAGGCAGGTGACGACGCACCCCACGATCGCTCGGGCGCGCAGCGTCTCCGCCGCGCCGCCGCCGAGGCGTCGTTCCACCTCGGGGGCCAGCTCGTCGTACCAGCGCAGATGCTTCTCGATGCTGCGCGCCCGCAGGGACGGCGTCCCGTACATCATCCGGGAGATCGCGAGCATCCGGCCCTTGTCGGTGGCCGCCGCCTCCAGGGAGAACAGCGCGCCCCTGAGTGCCGCCCAGACGTCCTCACCCTCGGGCCGGCGCTCCAACTCGGCGCGGAGAACGGCCCCCTCGGCGACGAAGTGGCCGAGCACGATGTCCTCCTTCGTGCCGAAGTAGCGGAAGAGGGACCTGCGGGAGATCCCCGCCGAGGTGACGATCTCGTCAATGGTGGTCTGCTCGAAGCCCTTCGCGAGGAAGAGGTCCATCGCCACGGTGGTGATCTCGGCGTACACCCCTTGCCTGGACCTCGCCCACAGCCTGGAGCGTGGATCGTCTGCCGTTGCCATGCGCCCATCGTACCGCCACTGCTACTTGGTGTCCTGCTGGCACCAAGTGCCAACCTGGCATAGGGTAGCGCCATGGGGAAGACGATGGCGCCCGTGGACTACGCCGGGCAGACGGTTCTGATAACGGGAGCGAGCGCGGGGATCGGGGCGGAGTTCGCCCGCCAACTCGCGGGGCGTGGCAGCGATCTGGTGCTCGTCGCCCGACGCGCGGAGCGGCTCGACGCGCTCGCCGCTGAGTTGCGGGGCGCGCATGGCGTCGCTGTGTCGACGCTGCCCATGGATCTGGCGCGGGCGGGCGTCGGCCAGGAGCTGCTTCGCGCACTCGACGCGCGGGACGTCGAGGTGACCAGCGTGGTGAACAACGCCGGCTTCGCCAACCACGGGCCGTTCCACGAACAGGAGTTGCCGCGACTGATGTCGGAGGTGGCGCTGGACGTCTCCAGCGTGGTGGAGATCAGCCACGCCTTCCTGCCCCGTCTGCGTCAGCGGGGCGACGGCTTTCTCCTCAACGTCGCGAGCATGGCGGCCTATCAGGCGAACCCGACGATGGCGGTCTACGGCGCCGCCAAGGCGTTTGTGCTCAGCCTCACCGAGGCCATCTGGTACGAGGCGCGCGGCACGGGGCTGCGGGTGCTCGCGCTGTCGCCCGGCGCGACGCGGACGGAGTTCTTCGACGTCGCCGGCGACAGCGCGGACGGCGGGTCCCGGCGGATGCCGGTGGACGCCGTCGTCGCCACCGCCCTGGCCGGGCTCGACCGCCGCACGCCACCGCCCACCGTCATCGCCGGCCGGTCCAACCGGTTCGCCGCGCGGGCGTCCAGGCTCCTCGGCCGGCGCCGCACGACCGAGCTGATCGGCGCGATGATGACCCGCGCGACCGCCGCCCGGTGAGATCCGGCCTCAGGCCGCCGCGAGGCGGTTGATGTCGGCGTCGCGCAGCACGGTGGGCCCCGTTCCGCCGGCACGGGCGACGGCGAGCATGGCGCGCCGCCTCCATGGCCGTCCTCAACCTCGCCGGACCCGCGAACGCCCCCGCCCCGGGGCCTGGTCGGCCACGGGGCGGGGGACCGCTCGGAGGGGAGCGGGATCAGGAGGTGGTGAACAGGATCGAGTCGATGTCGAAGCTGTTCTCCGTCGGCGCGTCGAACACCAGGTACAGCTTGTGGGTGCCGTCGAGATCGGCGACCGGGGTGTCCTCGGTCAACTCGTAGGCGTCCCAGTCGCCCGTGCCGTGGATCGGCGTGGTGGCGAGGAGTTCACCGTCGGGCGCTCCGGCGCGCAGCTCCACCGCGCCGCCGCCGTCGGGCGAGGAGAAGCGGTAGCTGACGCTCTCCGCTCCCTCCACGCTCATCGGCTCGAAGGCGATCCAGTCGCCGTCGCTGATGTCGCCGATCCGCTGCCCGTTCTCCGCTCCCTCCTGGGAGACGATCCGGGTGCCGGACTGGTCGTGGTAGTACTCGGCCTGCTTGTGCTTCGGCTGGAGCACGGCCCGGCCGTAGCCGGTGAGCGAACCGGTGCCCTCGCCGCCCTGGTCGGTGTAGCGGGCGTTGAGGACGTACCAGAGGTCGGCGCCCTCCGGATGGCCGCCGAGGTCACCGGTGTCGAGCGTGCCCTCGCAGCCGCGCAGGTCGGTGGTCGGATGCTCGTGGTCGTCATGGCCGAGGGCCGGGTTGACGATGACCTGCTGGCAGTCGATCTCCCCGTCCTCCGGGTCGGTGACCGTCACCTGGTAGGGGACCTGGTCACCGAACTCGATCAGGGTGCCGTCGGTGGGGAAGTCGATGGTCACCGTCGGCGTCGTGTTCCCCACGGTGATGGGGATGTTGGCGTAGGCGGAGACCTCCTCGGCGGTGGTCACCCGGAGTTGGGCGTTGAACTCGCCCACCTCCTCGTAGGTGTGGGTCACCTCGGATCCGTCGGCGTCGAAGGTGCCGTCACCGTCGAAGTCCCAGGCGTAGTCCAGGGTGCCGGCGTTCGGGTCCGACGAGCCCTCGCCGCTGAACTCCACCGTCAACGGCGCTGGGCCGCTGGTGACCGAGGCGCTCGCCTGGGCGTGGGGGGCCTGCCCGTTCGGGGCGTAGTCGATGCGGTAGAGCCCCGAGTCGGAGTTGCCGCCGCCGAACTCGCTGCCCCACTCCAGGACGTAGAGCGAGCCGTCCGGCCCGAACGTCAGGTCCATCGGCTTGGCGAAGTCCTCCGTGGAGAGGAAGTCGTTGATCTTCAACACGCCGCTGTCGGAGTCCAGTTGGACTTCCTTGATGTAGTCGCGGGTCCACTCGAAGAGGAACTGCGTCCCGTCGTAGTAGGCGGGGAACTTGGTCGGCGAGGGGTTGTCCGCGTCATAGCGGTAGACGGGACCGCCCATCGGGCCCGAGCCGCCCGCGCCCATCTCCGGGAAGTTCGGGGACTCGTCGTAGCCGTACCAGATCTCCGGCTGTTGCACCGGCGGCAGTTGCTCAAGACCCGTGTTGTTGGGCGAGGCGTTCACCAGGTTGTCGCAGTCGAACTTCTCGCCGACCTCCCCGGTGTCCGGGTCGTAGGGCGCGTAGGGCTGGTTGTCGCCATGGCAGAACGGCCAGCCGAAGTTGCCCGGCTCCTTGACGATGTTGTACTCGACCAGCCCCTCCGGGCCCCGTTCGGTCGTGGGTCCGCCCCGGTCGGGGCCGTAGTCGGCGACATGGACATAGCCGGTCTCCGAGTCCACCGTGAAGCGGAACGGGTTGCGGAAGCCCATCGCGTAGATCTCGGGCAGGGTGTCCTCGGTGCCCTCGGCGAAGAGGTTGCCCTCCGGGACGGAGTAGCCGCCGTCCTCGTTCGGCAGCACCCGGAGGATCTTGCCGCGCAGGTCGTTGGTGTTGCCCGAGGTCCGTGCGGCGTCCAGCATCTCCTCGCCCTCGCGCCAGTCGATCGGGGCCCAACCCTGCCAGTGGCTGGAGAGGTTGGGCGGCACGTCGTCGCCCGTGGAGAGGTAGAGGCTGCCGTCGGGACCGAAGTCCAGGCTGCCGCCGGTGTGTCCCGGCTCCGGATACGTCCGGTCCCGGTAGGCCGGCACCTCCAGCACGGTCTGCTCGCTCGCCGGGTCAAGGGTGTTGCCCTCGACGGTGAAGCGGGAGAGCCGGTTGACGTCCTCCTCGGCGTCCGCCGGCGCGTGGTAGAGGTAGACCCAGCCGTTGTCGGCGAAGTCCGGGTCGAGCGCGAGCCCGACCAGCCCGTCCTCGCCGCCCGTGTAGACGTCCAACACCCCCGCTGTGACGGAGGAGTTGGTGGCCGGATCGAAGATCTTCAGCTCGCCGCCGCGCTGGGCGTAGAACACCCGGCCGTCCTCGGCGACGTCCAGCTCCATCGGGTCGGACGTGTTGTCGTCGAGCGTCACCTTGTCGAACTTGCTCCAGACGGTCCCGCCGCAGTCGCCCGGCAGGTTGCCGGCCGCCCACTTGACGCCGCCGATCACATGCTCGATGAACTCCGCCTCGGCATAGGCGTCGGCCTCGTGGCCCATGGCCGTCGCCCAGACCTGCCCGCCCTCGGCCTCGCGGCACCAGGAGATCGGATGGTCGTGGCCCATGGCGTCGCCGCCCGGGTCATAGGTGGACTCGTCGGCCGTCACCAGGACATGGACGTCGCCCCTGGGGTTGACGTCGAAGTTGTACCACTCCTCCGCGCGGTCCCACCGCTCGGGCAGCGTGGTGGTCGAGGGGTGCACCCGGTCGGCGACATGGGCGGTGCCGTCCAGGGTGCCGGGGGAGTGCGTCGGCATATGGGCGCCGCCGTTGATCAGGTCGTCCCACCAGGGGAACTCCTCCTCGATGCCCATGTCGAGGGTGTTGTGGATGGCCGCCACGCCACCGCCGTTGTTCACATAGGTCTGCATGGCGGTGCGCTGCTCGTCGGTGTCCCAGACCATGCCGGAGTTCTGGAGCATGATCACCACGTCGTAGGTGGCGAGTTCCTCGTCGTTGAACACGGTGGGGTCGTCGGTCTGGACGATCTCGAAGTCGTTCGAGGCGGACTGCTCCTCGAACATGGCGATGCCCGCGGGGATGGAGTCATGGACATAGCCGACGGCTCGGGTGTAGAGGAGGGCGCGGAACTCGGCGGCGTGTGCCTCGTCCGCCAGGACCGGTAGGGCGGCTGCCGCCAGCAGCGGTGCGGCGGCCATGGCCACCACCGCTCTCAGGCGTGGCCTCGATGGGCGTTTCATGTGGGGGGTACTCCCTCTCCTGGTGCTCCTGTTGTTCACGGTTCTGCTGGTGAACGCGGCTCCCAAGGTGCTGGGTCAGAGGGCGGCGCCGGCCCGGCGGAGGAAGTCCAGGCCGGCCACCGCGATGTCGTCCTGGCTCTGGGCCAGCGGTCGCCAGACCGAGGCCGCCACCGCGATGCTGTCGTTGTGCGCGGTGAAGGACTCGACGCAGAGCGGGCCGGTGTAGCCCGCCTCCGGCAACGCCCGCAGAAAGCCCGGCCAGTCGAGGTGGTCGGCGCCCGGGGTGCCCCGGTCGTTGGCGCACACCTGCACATGCGCGATCCGCCCGGCGGCCTGACGCACGGCGCCCGGCAGCGACCGTTCCTCGATGTTCTGGTGGTAGGTGTCGAGGGCCACCCCCACGGCCGCCGGCGGCAGCCCCGCCAGGGCGTGCAGGGTCTGGCCGACGGTGTTCAACAGGCTGGTCTCGTAACGGTTCAGCGGTTCGACGGCCAGCCGCACCCCGGCGGCGAGGGCCTGTTCGGCCACCGGCGCCAGATGCTCGCGCCATTCGGCGTAGGCCGCCTCCCGCTCGTCCTGGCTCATCCGCCAGGTGCGCCCGACCGCCGCGTAGATCGGACCGGCCACCACAGGGGCGCCCGTCAGCTGGGCCGCGTCCACACAGTGCAGCAGATAGTCCTGGGTGCCCCGGACGGTGCCAGGGTCGGCCCGCACCAGATCGCGCCCCGGCGGCATCACGGCGATCACCGCGGCCGGCAGCAGCTCGTGCCGCTTCAGCAGCTCGGCGGTCGCGGCGTACGACCAGTCGTCCGGGGACTCCAGCGGCAACTCCACCGCGTCGAAGCCCCACTTCGCCAGCCTGGGCAGGGTCTCGGCGAGCGCCGCGTCGTCCACGGGGGAGTGCCAGATCCACGGGTTGGCGCCGATGGAGAGTCTCACCCCCGGCCTCCCCAGTCCTGCGGGTAGCCCGGCAGGTCCTCGCAGCCGCACAGCCCGTAGTGCAGCGGCGGCATCTCCTCGCGCAAGTAGTCGTCGCGGTTCTCGCTGGTGATCACCGGCTGCGGCAGCACCCACTCGCCGGGCACCTCCTCGCCGCGCAGCACCTGGAGCGCGGCGATCACCGGGGTGCGCCACTGGAACGTGGGGTAGCCGGGCGCGATGGCGGTGAGGTCGTTCTCGGCCCACGCCTGGAGGAAGTCCTGCTGGTCCTCGCCGCTGATCGGCGGCACGTCGACGCCCGCGTCCTCGAACGCCTCGATGGCGGCCACCGCCGTGGCGCCCGAGTCCATCCAGACGCCGTCGATGGAGCCGTGCCGCTGGATCGCGTCCGTCACGATCGACTTGGTGACGGCCGGGTCGCCCTCGGTGAACTCCACGTCGGCGACTTCGAGTCCGGCCTCCTCAAGCGCGATCTCGGCCGCCGACCAGCGGTTCTCCAGCACGTCGACGCCGGGGGAGATCCGCAGCGCCAGGATCTTCCCGCCGGAGTCCACCTCCTCCACCAGGAAGTCGGCCGCCGCCGCGCCGTAGGCGTAGCCGCCGATCGGGTGGATGAAGGTGACCGCGCAGTCGGTGTTCACCCCCCGGTCGAAGACGATCACCGGCAGCTTCTGGCACGCCTCCTCGACGGCCGGGGTCAGCGTCGCCGTGGTGTTGGGCGAGACGATCAGCAGATCGCAGTCCTGGTTGCTGAGGTTCTGGATGTCGGAGATCTGCTTGTCGTCCTTGCCCTCGGCGTCGAGGACGGTGAACTCGGTGATCTCCGGATGCTCGGCCACCTCGGCCCGCATGGTGGTCATGCCGACCTGACGCCACGGGTTGAAGACGCCCGCGTTGGAGAAACACAGGTGGATCTCCTCGTCGGGGATGGCGTACTCCTCGGTGTTCACCAGCTCGGGGCGCAGCATCTGCTCCCAGGGCCGGTCCTCAGGGCCCTCGGGCGTCTCCTCGGTGAGGGCGAGCTGGCGCGCGTACTCGTCCTCCTCGAAGAACTCGGCGTCGTCGGCGTCCGCGTCGCCGTCCGCCGGCTGCTCGGAGCCCGCCGGATCGGGTGGCCCGTCGGCGGGGGAGTCGGAGGAACAGGAGGTGATCAGGGCCGCGGACAGCACGGCGGAGACGGCCAGGGTCAGACGTCTGCGGATGGGGCTTCTCATGCGGTGGGACCTCCCGTGGAATCTGTGGGACCTGGGGCGTGGGTGGGGTCGGCCGAGCCCGGTGGCGGCCGGTTGCCGGTGAGCAGGCGGGCGCGTGGGCGTGACCAGTTGGCGGCCCCGACGGCGACCGCGGCGATCACGATGACGCCCTGGACGGTGGGTTCGAGCGCCCCGGAGACGCCGCGCAGGTTGAGCAGGGTGAACAGCGCGGTGAGCGCGAACGCCCCGGCCATGGCGCCCAGCACGGAGCCCCGGCCGCCGCCGAGCAGCACCCCGCCCAACACCACGGCGGTGATGGCCTCGAACTCCATCCCGCTGCCGGCCTGGGCCGAGATCCCCGAGTAGCCGCCGACCAGCACGGCCGCCAGCGCGGCGGCGGCACCGGAGAGCACGAAGGCGATCACCCGCACCCGGTGCACCGAGACGCCCGACAGCTCGGCGGTCCGGTCGCTGTCGCCGGTGGCGATCAGGGTGCGGCCGAAGCGCGAGCGCATCAGCAGCGCGACCCCGACGCCCGCCGCGGCGCACACCAGCACCGCCCAGGGCAGCCAGCCGAAGACGTCGTTGCGGCCCATCGCCCGGAACTCCTCCGGCAGCGAGCCGGTGGGCGAGCCGCCCGTCCAGTAGAAGACGCCGCCCTGGAGGATCAGCATCATGCCCAGCGTGGTGATGAACGACGGCACCCGCAGCACCGTCGACACCAGCCCGTTGACCAGGCCGACCAGCCCCCCGGCGGCCACCAGGGCCAGCGTGACGACCAGCCAGTGCGCCCCGGGGAAGTCCTGGTAGATCTCGGCGGCGACCACCACGCCGGCGGTGACGATGGCGCCGACCGACAGGTCGAAGTGCCCGCTGACGATGACCAGGTACTGGCCGGCGGCCAGCAGCACCAGCGGCGCGGCGCGGCGCACGAACGCCAGGAAGCGGTCCGCCTCGAAGAAGCCGGGGTCGGTGATGGCCAACGCCCCGAACAGCAGGAGCAGCAGCGCGTAGACGGGCAGCGCGGTGCCCAGGGCCTGGGTCAGCCGGCTGCGCCGACCTTCCGTGGCCCGCACGGGCGTTGCGGTGACGGTGCTCACGCCGACCTCCTCGTCGAGCGGCGCCGCCGGGCGTAGACCGCCACGGCCGCGATGATCACCACGCCGCGCAGCACGTTCTTGAAGAACGGGTCGACGGCGAGCTGGTTGAAGACGCTGTCCAGCACCGCGAGCACCACGACGCCGCCCAGCGTGCCGACCACCCCGCCGCGCCCGCCGGCCAGGATGGTGCCGCCCAACACCACGGCGGCGATGGACTCCAGGTCGTAGCTGGCCTCGGTGCCGGCCCAGGGCGAGCCGGCGCCGAAGCGCGCGGTCAGGAAGAGCGCCGCGATCCCGACACACAGCGCGCACAGCACATGGGCGATCACCACCGTGCGTTCGGTGCGCACCCCGGACAGCCGGGCGGCGTGCTCGTCGCCGCCGGTGGCGAACATGTGATGGCCGAGGCGGGTGCGCCGGCAGACGAACCACAGGGCGAGGGCGACGGCCGCCAGCAGGAACACCGAGACCGGGATCGGCCCGATCCGGTCGTAGCCCAGGCGTTGGAAGCTGGGGGACACCGCGCCCGAGGGCCCGGTGTAGTTGTCCTCGATCCAGCCGCGCAGGATCAGTGCCACGCCCAGCGTGGCGATGAAGGCGTTGACCTTGAGCTTGGTGACGATCAGCCCGTTGGCCAGACCGACCGCCGTGCACAGCGCCAGCACCGCGAGGACGCCGACCACCAGGTTGGCGTCCTCGCCGGCCATGGTGTCGGCCGCCACCAGGGTGCCGAGGCTGGCCAGGAAGGCGACCGAGAGGTCGAGCGAACCGGTGAGGATCACCATGGTCTGGCCCAGGGCGATCAGGCCGAGCGCCACACAGTTCTGGAGGATGCCCGTGATGTTGGGCTGGGTGAGGAACTCCCCGCCGTCGAGGGCGACCACGAGCCAGCCCAGCAGGGTGACGCCCAGCGCGGCGAGCCAGATCCCGACGGCCGGGTCGCTCAGCTGACGCCGCCAGCGCGCGGCCGTCTCCTTCGCGGGGGCCGGCAGCGGGCGGGTCTCGGTGGTGGCCGTCATCACGCCGCCCCCGCATCGGGATACGCGGCCGGGGCCGTGGCCAGGCGCATGATCTCCTCCTCGGACGGGCCGGCCGGCAGCTCACCCGCGATCCGGCCCTCGGCCATCACCAGCACCCGGTCGCTCATGCCGATCAGTTCGGGAAGCTCGGACGAGATCAGCAGCACCGCGAGGCCCTCCTGCGCCAACTCCCGTACCAGCGTGTGGATCGCCGCCTTGGCACCGACGTCGACGCCCCGGGTCGGCTCGTCGAACAGCAGCACCCTGGGCCCGGCGGCCAGCCATTTGGCGATCACCACCTTCTGCTGGTTGCCGCCGGAGAGGTAGCGCACCTCCTGCCCGGCACCGCCGCGCGCGGTGAGTCTGACCCGCTCCAGCAGCTCGGCGAGGCCCGCCTCACCGCGCCGCCGCTCCGGGACCCGCACCGCGCGGGTCACCAGCAGCGCGTTGTCCCGCACGGACTGACGCAGCGCGAGACCCTCGCCCTTGCGGTCCTCGCCGACCAGGGCGATGCCGGCGCGGATCGCCTCCCTGGGGCGACGCGGGCGCACCGCCCCACCGGCCACCGTCATCCGGCCGGTGGTGAACGGGTCGGCGCCGAAGACAGCCCGGGCCAGGGCGCTGCGCCCCGCGCCCTGGAGGCCGCCGACGCCGAGGATCTCGCCGGCCCGCACGGAGAGGGAGATCCCCGAGAGCCGCTCGTTGCCGGCGTCGGTGACGGTGAGCACCGGCTCGCCCAGATCCGCCGGGGTGGCCAGCGGCGGGTAGTAGGCGCTCAACTCCCTGCCCACCATGGCGTGGACGATCCCGTCCACGTCGGTCTCCTCGGTGTTGACGCAGGTCACCAGCCGGCCGTCCTTCAACACCGTGACGCGTTGCGAGAGTTCGAAGATCTCCCGCATCCGGTGCGACACGTAGAGGATGCCGAGGCCCCGGCCCGTGAGCCGGCGGACCAGGTCGAAGAGGGTGGCGACCTCGTGCTCGGCGAGCGCGGCGGTGGGCTCGTCCATCACCAGGACGCGCACATCGGCGGCGAGCGCCTTGGCCACCTCGACGGTCTGCTGACGGGCGACGGACAGCTCGCGCACCGGGGTGTGCGGGCTGATCCCGTCGGCGTTCAACTCGGCGAGCAGCGCGGCGGTCCGCTCGGCCATCGCCGCGCGGTCCACCAGGCCACGGCGGGTGGGCTCCCGGCCGAGGAAGACGTTCTCGGCGACCGTGCGGTCCGGGAGCAGGGCCAGCTCCTGGTGGATGATGCCGACGCCGGCCGCCTGGGCCTGCGCGGGGTGGCTGAAGGAGTGGACGGTCCCGTCGATCTCGATCCGCCCGCTGTCCGGGACGTGTTCCCCGCTGAGCAGCTTCATCAGGGTCGACTTGCCGGCGCCGTTCTCGCCGACGACGGCATGCACCTCTCCCGCCTTCAGATCGAGGGAGACGCCATGGAGTACGCGGATGCCAAGGAAGCTTTTTGTCATGTCCTGCATCGACAGCATGGAAGCAATGTTGAGGCGAAAGATGTACCTGTCAAGACACAAAGCAGCTTCAGGATCGAACGCGTGGGCAAAACTTGGACTGAACGGTTGGTAACTTTCGCTTCGGAGAGGCGAAAGTGGAGGGCATGGAGGTGCTGTGTCTGAACTTGGGCCGCTTCAGGGTGAATTGCGAGGTAGGGCGCGGGCCGCCACGCCCGGGGACGGGGGGAGCGCGCCGGCCTCGCCGGGCCGGGTGCTGGCCCTGATCGCCGGCGGCACCGCCCAGACCCGCGCCGATATCGCCAGGCTCACCGGGCTCGCCCGCTCCACCGTCTCCCAGCGCGTGGACGCCCTGATCGCGCACGGTCTGTTGGACGAACCCACCGAGACAGGCGCCGGCGGCCGGCGCCTCTCCCGCCGGCTGCGGCTGCGCACCAGGGACCAACTCGTGCTGGGCGTGGGGCTCGGCGCCACCCACGGTCGGGTCTCCCTGCTGGACGTCGCGGGCGCCGAGTTGGCCACCGGCGAGGAGCCGCTGCGGGTCGCCGAAGGGCCCGAGGGCGTCCTCGGCCGCGTGGCCTGCCTCGCCCACGAGCTGCTCGACGCGGTGGGCCAGCCGCCCACGGCGCTCCGCGCCATCGGCGTCGGCCTGCCGGGGCCCGTGGAGTTCCGCACCGGCCAGCCCGTCGATCCGCCGATCATGCCCGGCTGGCACCGCTTCCCCGTCCCCGCCTTCCTCACCGACCGGCTCGGCGCCACCACGCTGGTGGACAACGACGTCAACCTGATGGCCCTCGCCGAACGCCGCCGACACCTGCCCGGCGTCGACCACCTGCTCTTCGTCAAGATGGGCACCGGCATCGGTTGCGGGATCGTCGCCGGCGGCCAACTCCACCGGGGTGCCAGGGGATCGGCGGGCGACATCGGCCATATCCGGGTCGGCACCGACGAGACGCCCTGCCGCTGCGGCAACCTCGGCTGCCTGGAGGCGACGGTCGGCGGCGCCGCGCTCGCCCGCCGGCTCGGCACGCCCGACGCGCCCCTCACCGCCACCACGGAGGTGGTGCGCCTGGTCAAGTCGGGCGACCGCGAGGCCGTCCGGCTGGTCAGGGAGGCGGGCCGCGCCGTCGGCGAGGTGCTCGCGGGGCTGGTCAACTTCTTCAACCCCGAGGCCGTCGTCTTCGGCGGCGCCCTGGCCGCCGCGCACGACCAACTCCTCGCCGGCGTACGGGAGGTGGTCTACCGCCGCTCGCACCCGCTGGCCACCCGCAACCTGCGCATCGAACCCAGCGGCGCCGGCCGCGACGCGGTGGCGCTCGGTGCGGGTCTCCTTGCCGTCGACCACGCGCTGTCGCCCCGGCAGGTCGACGAGGTGGTGTCGCCCGGCGGCGGGCCTGGCCGGTGATGCCAACGGGGTTTCGCCTGGCGGCGGGCTTGGCCGGTGATGCCGACGCTTGGCGGCGGTGGGTCGGGTCGGTAGTGCGGACGGCTGGCGGCGGGGTGTTTCCGCCTGGCGGCGGCGGGTGTGGCCGGTGGTGCCGACGCGTTCTCGCCTGGCGGCGGGCTTGGCCGGTGGGGCCGAGGCGTTTTCGCCTGGCCGGCGGGGCTGTCTGGTGGTGGGGAGTTGCTCTTGGCCGGTGGGCATTGTCGGTGATGCCGATGCCTGGCGGCGGTGGGTCGGGTCGGTAGTGCGGACGGCTGGGTGGTGGGGGGTTTTGCCTGGCGGCGGGGGTGGGCGTTGGTGCCGAGGCGTTTTCGCCTGGTCGGCGGGGCTGTCTGGTGGTGGGGAGTTGCTCCTGGCCGGTGGGCGTTGTCGGTGATGCCGACGCTTGGCGGCGGTGGGTCGGGTCGGTAGCGCTGACGCCCGGCCGGCGGGGTGTTTTGCCCTGGCGGCGGTGGGCCTGGCCGGTAAGGCGGACGGCTGGCGGTGGGGCGCTGACGCCTGGGTGACCCCGCCGGTCAGGCGGTCGGGCTGGGGAGCGTGGAGTGCTGGTTGTGAGGGGACATCGGGCGGCAGCCGGCTGGCGTTAGGGTAGGCGCGTGTTCACCGAGCGGGGGCCGACGGTTCGTGAGCTCGTCGGGCAGGCGCTGTCCTCCGTCGAGCGCGGCTACGATCTGCTCGCCCCCAAGTTCGACGAGACCCCGTTCCGCACCCCCGAGGTCGTCCTCTCCGCGACCGCCGACGCCCTCGCCGCGCGGGGCGCGTACGCGACGGGCCTCGACCTCTGTTGCGGCACGGGCGCCGGGCTCGGCGTGCTGCGGCAGGTCTGCCGGGAGCGCGTCGTCGGCGTCGACCGCAGCGCCGGGATGCTGGCCGTCGCGGCGGCCTCGGCCGGGGCGGCCTCCCTCGTCCGGGCCGACGCCCTGGCGCTGCCGTTCCGGGGCGCCTTCGATCTGGCCGTCAGCTTCGGCGCCTTCGGCCACTTCCTCCCGCACCAGCGCCCCGCCCTCTTCGCCGAGGTCCACGCCGCACTGCGCCCCGGCGGGCTGCTCGCCTTCCCGATCACCGCGCCGCCCCGGGTCGGCTCCGCCGGCTACTGGGTGCTCTGGGGCTTCGACGCGGCGATGCGGGTGCGCAACGCCCTCTGGCGCCCGCCCTTTGTGATGTACTACCGCACCTTCCGACTCCCCGACGTGCGCGCCGAGTTGACCGAGGCCGGCTTCACGGTCGAGACGCCGGCGCTCAGCGGGTTGGGCCACCGCCCCGACGGCTCCCCCCGCTGCCGCCTGGTGCTGGCCCACCGCCGCTGACGCCCCTCCCGCCCGTCGAGTCTCCCCGCACCACGTCCCTGGCCATCGCCTGCGCCCCGGTTGTTCGATATCATGCGCAGTGTTCGAAGTATCGACCAAGCGGGCGCGGTGGGGCCACGGTGGAACGGTCACCACCAACCCGGCGTGGAGCGAGGGGTCCTGGCATGTCCAGCAGCAGCGGCACGGCGATCATCAACCTGGACATCGAGGGGCCGGTGATCAGCCGTCATCTCTACGGCCACTTCGCCGAACACCTGGGGCGCTGCGTCTACGGCGGGTTCTGGGTCGGCGAGGACTCCCCGATCCCCAACGAGGGCGGCATCCGGCTGGACGTGGTGGCGGCGCTGCGCGCGTTGAACATCCCCAACCTCCGCTGGCCGGGCGGCTGTTTCGCCGACGAGTACCACTGGAAGGACGGCGTCGGCCCGCGCGAGGGGCGCCCGCGCATGGTCAACACCCACTGGGGCGACGTCGAGGAGAACAACCACTTCGGCACCCACGAGTTCCTCGCCCTGTGCGAACTGCTGGGCGCCGAGCCCTACATCAACGGCAACGTCGGCAGCGGCACCGTCCAGGAGATGAGCGAGTGGGTGGAGTACCTCACCCGCGACGGCGACAGCCCGATGGTGCGGCTGCGCAAGGCCAACGGGCGCGAGGACCCCTGGCGGGTGCGGTTCTGGGGCCTGGGCAACGAGGCCTGGGGCTGCGGCGGCAACATGCGCGCCGAGCACTACGCCGACCTGGCCCGCCAGTACTCCACCTACTGTCGTGACCACGGCGACAACGCGCTCTACCGCATCGCCGCCGGCGCGTCCGACGACGACTACGCCTGGACCGAGACGCTGATGCGGCAGATCAGCTGCTTCGGCTGCGAGGCCACCCCGAAGAACTTCTTCCAGGGGCTGTCCGTGCACTACTACACCCTCACCGGCCCCTGGGACGCGAAGGGCAGCGCCACCGACTTCGACGAGGAGTCCTACTACCGGACGATGGCGGCAGCCGCCCGGATGGACCGGATCATCCAGGGCCACTCGACGGTGATGGACGCCTACGACCCGAAGCGACGCGTCGGCCTGATCGTCGACGAGTGGGGCACCTGGTTCGATGTCGAACCCGGCACCAACCCCGGGTTCCTCTTCCAACAGAACACCCTGCGTGACGCGTTGGTCGCCAGCGTGCACCTCGACATCTTCCACCGGCACGCCGAACGCCTGGCCATGGCCAACCTCGCGCAGACGGTGAACGTCCTCCAGGCCGTGCTGCTCACCGACGGCGACCAACTGGTGCGCACCCCGACGTACCACGTCTTCGAGATGAACAAGGGACATCAGGACGCCACCTCGCTCGAAGTCCACCTGCGTGGCACGGGAATCCAACGCACCGTGGGGGAGGCCGAGTTGACCACCCTGTCGGTCTCCGCCAGCGTCAAGGACGGCGCGGCCCTGATCTCCCTGACCAACCTCGACGCCGAACGGCCGGCCGAGGTCACCCTCGACCTGCGCGGCGGCACCCTCGCCGACCCCACCGGCCGCATCCTGACCGCCGACCGCCTCCAGGCCCACAACACCGCCGCCCAGACCCCGGTCACCGTCCGGCCGTTCGACGGCCTCAGGGCCGACGACCGTGGCCTCGCCCTCACCCTCCCCCCGCACTCCTTCGTCACCGTGACCGGCCGCCTCGCCTGACCGGCGCCCCCGCCGACCCCCGGAACCGACCCGGTTCCCGGGGTTGGCACGGCGAGGAGGGCGGCCTCAGTTCGCGATGGTGTCGTCCACCTGGATGTCGAGTTCGGCGTCGGTGCCGTCCACCGCGGTCGCGGTGACCGTCACCCCGAGGGTGTCGCCGTCGGCCGTCAGCTCGCAGCGGATGGAAGCGCCGACCTCCGCCGGAAGGTCCTCGGGGCAGGTGACGTCGTCGGGCGCCTGACCGATCTGTTCCTCCAGAGCGGACGACACCTTCTCGGCCACCTCCTCCTTGTCGACGACGGGGTCGCCACCGGAGGAACAGCCGCCGGCGAGCAGCACGGTGAGTGCCGCCAGGGTCGTTCCCACCGCTGTCCGGCTCCGGTTGGTGTGTCGCATGGTCGCTCTCCGTGTTCCTTGAGACTCCTGTGACCAGCGAGACGCCCGTGGCGGTGGATCGGTTCTGGGAAATTCTGGGAAAGGGGCCTCGCCTTCCGGAAACACCGGATGGCGGAGACAGGGCCCCCGCTCCGCCCAGCCCCGCACCGGTCCGGTCCGGTCCGGTTGGGTTCGGTCCGGTTGGGTTCGGTCCGGTGCGGGGCTTTCGGGGACTCGCTCAGGCCGCGGTCGTCGCCGCCCGCCGGGTGGCCGGGGCGGTCGGCAGGGTGATGACGCGGTCGGGGACGACATACAGCCGGACGCTCTCGCCGGGGGCGGGCGCGACGCCGCCCCTGCGGTGGCGGCCGTTCTCGGAGAGCCGCGCCAGCAGGCGGCGGCCCCCCGCCTCGACCTCGATCTCGGTGTGACCGCCGAGATAGCTGGTCGCCGTCACCGTGGCGGGGAAGGTGTCGTCGGCCGCCCGGCCCTCGTCGGCCAACCGGAGTTGGGAGGCCCGCACGGCCGCCGTCACCCGGGTACCCACCGGCCCCGGGGCGGCGCCGCGCACCGGGAACGAGGGCCCGCCGCCCTCGCCCACCAGCCGGTAGCCGTCGGCGGTGACCTCGCCGACCGCCGCGTCGAGGAGGTTCTCCACGCCCATGAAGTCGGCGACGAAGCGGTTGGCCGGGCTGCCGTAGATCTCCTCCGGGGTGCCGATCTGCTGCACCACCCCGCCGTCGAGCACCACGATCCGGTCCGCCAGCGCCATGGCCTCCTCCTGGTCGTGGGTGACGTAGATGGCGGTGGTGCCCAGATCCCGGTGGATGCTCCTGATCTCCTTGCGCATGCTGAGGCGGAGCCTGGCGTCCAGGTTGGACAGCGGCTCGTCGAAGAGCAGCAGCCGCGGGGCGTTGGCCAACGCCCGAGCCAGCGCGACCCGTTGCTGCTGCCCGCCGGACAGCTGCGTGGCGTAGGTGGCACCCCGGTCGCCGAGGCCGACCCGCTCCAGCATGGCGCCGGCCCTGGCCGCGGCCTCCCGTCGCGGCACCTTGGCCAGCTTGAGCGGGTAGCTCACATTGCCCCGCACGGTCATGTGGGGCCACAGCGCGTAGCTCTGGAACACCATCCCCGTGCCCCGGCCCTCGGGCGGGACGAAGACGCCCCGCTCCGGCGCGCTGACCAGCTCGCCGGCGATGGTGATCTCGCCGGCCGTGGGGTGTTCGAGCCCGGCCAGACAGCGCAGCATGGTGGTCTTGCCGCATCCGCTGGGCCCGAGCAGGACGACGAACTCGCCGTCGGCGATGGTCAGATCGAGCCGATCGACCACGACGGTGCCATCAAAGGTCTTGACGAGTCCTCTGATCTGAACTTCGGCCATGATGTCCGGTCCTCTTCTCTGCGTCTGGGCGCGCCGCCGTTCCCCGCCGTTCGCCGGGTGGTTCGGGTCGTTCGGGCCGCTCGGGTCGTTCGGAACGTCCGGGCGGGCCCCTCGTTCGGCCCTCACCGGAACAGCCGTTGGGTGAGTTGGAGGGTGTCCCTGCTGTACCGCTCGGCCTGGTCGGCCGGCAGATGGGCCAGCCGGTCGATCTCGTCGAGGGGCGGCAGCCCGTCCGGCGGCGGGGCGCCGGGGAGCAGCGAGTACTGGCCGACCTCGGCCAGCGCCGCCTGCCCGCGCGGGCTGAACAGCCAGGCCGTCAGCAGCCGCGCGGCGCGCGGGTGCGGGGCGCCGTCGAGCAGGCCCAGGAAGTGGGTGGACAGATGGCTGCCGCCGTCGACGGGGAAGACGGCGGTCAGCGGGGCGCCCTTCGCCGACGCCGACAGGTAGAAGCCGTACGGGTAGGAGACGGCGACCGGGTACTCGCCGGTGGCCATCGCGCTGCTCACCCCGGCGGCGCTCGGCGTCAGTCCGAGGCGCTGCTCGGCCATGGCCGTGAGCCACGCCTCGTCCTGCCGGCCGTCGTGCAGCAGATGGGTGATGGTGGTGAGCGCCGATCCGGCGGCCGTCGGGTTGTCCCAGACCAACATGGACCGCCAGCGCGGGTCGATGAGTTCCTGCCAGCCGCGTGGCGCCTCGTCGGCCGGGACGATGTCGTGGTTGAACGCGATGACGAACGGCAGCGCGCTCACCCCCAGGAACCGTTCCTCGCCGTCGATCACCGAGTCCGGCAACCCGGCGGCCGTGACGGGCCTGTTGGGCTGGAAGCGGCCGGTCTCGGCCAGCGCGACCATGGTGGTGTCGCCGGTCTGGATCAGATCGGCCGCGCGGCGCCCGCTGGCCACCTCCAGGTTCACCCGAGCCGTCAACGAGGGGCCCTGAAGCACCTCGGTGCGCACCGTGATGCCGGGGAAGGTCTCCTCGAACGTGCGGTAGACCGGGGCCCGGTCGTCCTCGACCGGTCCGTAGACGACGATCTCCGATTCGCCCTCATCGGCGGCGGCCCGGTACAGCTCCGCCATCTCGTCCACGGCGGCCCGGCCGCCCAGCGGGTCGATGTCGCCGGCGCCGATGCTCGGCTCGCCGAACTCGCCGACGGTGGCGCAGGCGGAGAGCAGGGAAGGTCCGAGCACGGCGCTCAGGGTGCCGACCGCCAGCAGCCGGCGGCGGCTCAGTCCGTTCCCCGGCGAGCGCGGTCCTGGTGGGGTGTGCTTCATGACGCGCTCCGTTCCGCCGCGGCGGCCGAGGGGGCGGACGCGCTCGCCGTGGCGGCGGGCGCGGGGGCCGGGGGCGGTGGCGCGGCGTCGTCCGGCGGGGCCTTCGCCGTGCGGTCGGCGGCCCGCACCCTGGCGTCGACCACCCGGCCCAGCAGCCGGATGACCAGCCACAGCACCCCGAGCCCGGCGAACAGCACGGCCATCATCACCAGCAGCAGGGCGCCGGCCTGGGCCGTCTCGCCCTTGCTGTAGAGGCGGAAGACCTGGATGGGGACGGTCTGGTTGCGCAGCGAGGACAGCAGGGAGGGGACGGCGAGGTTGCCCGAGATGGTGATCGCGGCGACGAACCACGCGGCGGCGAAGCTCGGGGCGATCAGCCGCAGCACGATCCCGAAGAAGGTCCTGGTCGGCCCCGCACCGCTGGTGCGGGCCGACTCCTCAAGCTCCACGCCGAGTTGGGCGATGGCGCCCTGGGTGGCCCGGCTGGCCACCGGGACCGCCGCGACGACCAACCCGATGCCGACCAGCCAGACGGTGCCGTAGAGGCCGCTCAGCCCGGGGACGCTGATGTACGCCCAGGCCATCGCCAGGCTCAGCACCACCCCCGGCACGGCCCACGGCAGCCAGGTCGCCAGGTCGAGCAGCCGGCGCAGCCTTGAGGTGGAGCGCGCCACCTGGTAGCTGATCACGGCGGCGAGCAGCGCGGCGGCCAGCCCGCTGGTGGCCGAGATCAGCAGCGTGGCGCGGATCGCCTCGCTGAGGATGGGGTCGTTGATGACGAAGGAGATGTTGTCGAAGCTGTAGCGGCCGTACGCGCCGAAGTAGGGCTGGAGCGCGCCCAGCACGAGTTGGACGACGGGGAGGAGCACGGCCAGCAGCAGATAGCCCACGATGACCGCCGTGCCGGCCAGCCGCCAGCGGCCGATGTCCCAGGGCGCGGTGCGGTAGCCCTTGCCGGTGACGGTGGTGAAGCGGCGCCGTCCCAGCACCCGCCACTGCACGGTGACCAGCAGGATCACCACGACCACCAGCAGCAGCGAGATGGCGCTCGCGCCGCCGTAGTCGGCCGGCGTCTGGTCGTTGATCATGCCGTAGATCCGGGTGGAGATGACGTTGATCCCGGCGGGGAGGCCCAACAGCAGGGGCACGTCGAACGATTCGAGGCCGACCACGAAGCCGAGGATGAAGACGCCCGTGATGGCGGGGGCGAGCACCGGGACGTCCACGGTCAGGAAGGTGCGCAGCCGCCCGGAGCCCGAGACCTGGGCCGCCTCCTCAAGTCCCCTGTCCAGGGCGCGGAACGGGCCCAGGAGCAGCAGATAGGCGAAGGAGGTCATCTTCAGCGAGATGACCAGGACCAGCCCGGCCCACGAGTTCACGTCGACCAGGGACACGTCGCCGCCGACCACCCAGCCCAGGGCCTTGTTGATCAGGCCGACCTCGGCGTTGCCCAACATGCCCCAGCTGAGCGCGAAGAACAGCGGTGGCATCGCGAGCGATACGGCCATCATCGGGGTGACCAGCCGGCGCAGCGGTGCGCGGGTGCGGGCCACGACGAAGGCGAGATAGAGCGCGAGCGCGGTGGAGAGCGTGGCGCAGACGAGCGCCAGCAGGAGCGAGTCCCGCAGCGTGCGGTAGGTCTCGCCGTCGGCGTAGGCGGAGTGGAAGCCGTCGAACGACCACGCGGCCGGCAGGCTGGGGTCGGTGTTGCGGAAGGCCCCGACGGCGAGCATCACGATGGGGTAGACGAAGAGGACGGCCGCGACCGCGAGCAGCGCGATGGTGACCTTTCGGCCGCGGACGGGTTCCGCGCGGCGTGAACGAGCAGTGCGCATCATCGGCGATGCTCACCACCTTTCCTTCGATGGACGGTCGGTCAGGGCCGTCCCTTGGCCTTGGGGGCTGTTTCGGTCCCGGGGTCGTCGGCGGCCGGCCAGGCGGCCGAGACGGTGCGCAGATGCGCCCCCATCAGGGCGCGGGCCGCCTCGGCGTCCCCGGCTGCGACGGCGTCCAGCACCGCCTGGTGCGCCCGCAGCGCGCTGCGGGCGCGGCGGGTGGTGGTGTGGTCGGTGTAGTGGGTGACGAACGACCGGCTGAGCGCGATGGCGGCGGCCTCCAGCGCGGCGTTGCCCGACATCCGGGCGAGCAGCAGATGGAAGTCGTTGGAGAGCCGGGTGAAGCGTTCGGGGTCGTCGACCGCCTGCCGTGCCTGGTCGAGGCAGTCGCGCAGGGCGGTCAGCTCGCCGCCGCCGAGCCGGCCGGCGGCCAGGGCGGCGGTGGCCGGTTCGATGGCGGCCTGGGCGTCGAGGAGGTGGCCTCGTTCCAGCCGCAGCAGATGCAGCTGGACGGCGAGCGCGTCGGCCGAGGCGGCCAACGCGCCCGCGCTGTCGCGCTGTTGGTCCTCGGCCAGCGCGTGGTAGCCGCCGAGGAAGTGCAGCAGGGGGGTGCCGTCGGCGCCGCCGGCGGCCCGCACCCGGCCGACCAGGATGCGGTGGTCGCCGCCCGGCAGCACGGTGTGCGTCTCGCAGTCGAAGTAGCTGAGGCAGCCGGAGATCACCGGCGCCCCGGTGACGACGGGCTCCGCGTCGATCCCGGGGAAGGCGAGCCCGGCCGTGTCCCGGTCCCTGGTGGCGAAGTAGGCGGAGACCCGCTCCTGCGAGCGCTCCAGCACGCTGACGGCGAACCGGCCCGACCGTTCCACCATGGGCAGCAGCGGGCTGCGTTCGTTGACCGAGACCGTCACCAGCAGGGGGTTGATGGAGAGCGAGGCGAAGGCGGAGACGGTGACGCCGTACCAGACGTCGTCGGCGACGGTGGTGACGACGGTGATGCCGGAGGCGAACCGGCCGGCCGCCTCGCGGTAGGCCAGGGCGTCGACCTCGGCCGGTGGCCGGGGGACATCGTGCCGTGCGGTCATGACTGCTCCTTCACGTGCTTCCGCTGGGGTGGGATGGACGCCCCGCTCAGGGCCACAGCGTCTGGTCGACGCGGATCTCGATCAGCTCGGGCCCCGCCTCGGGCCCGCGCCGCACCGCCGCGTCCAGCGCGGTCGCGAGGGCGTCCCGATCGGCCACCCGGCTGGCCGGCATCCCGAACCCGGCGGCGATCTCGGCGAGTCGGGGGCCGCTGATGTCGGTGAGCGGGTAGCGGCGGCCGGCGTGGGCCACCCCGTCGAAGCGGCGAAGACCGGAGATCATCGCCTGGTAGCGGCCGTTGTTGACCACCACGAAGGTGACCGGGAGGCGGCGGCGGACGGCCGTCCACAGCGCCGGCAGGCCGAACTGGAGGACGCCGTCGCCGACGACGGCCAGCACCCGGCGCTCCGGCTGGGCCATCGCCACGCCGAGCGCGGCGCCCATGCCCCAGCCGAGCGAGCCGCTCGCGGTGGCGTACAGGCCGTCGAGCCGCTCGCGTTCGACGAAGCGCAGCAGGGGCAGCGTCGAGGTGACGGCGTCCACGACGAGGGTCACCGAGTCGGGCACGGCGGCGGCCAGCGTCCGCATGGCGTCGGCCGCCGACGGCGGGCCGTCGCTGTCGGCCGCCGCCACCTCGGTGGCCCAGCGTCGCCTGGCCGCCGCGTGGTGCGCCCTGGCCTCGGCCAGGAACGCCAACGCCTCGGCGCGGTGCGGTCGTTCGACGCCGGCCAGCGCCTCGCGCAGGGCGCGCAGGCCGATCGCGGTGTCACCGGCGAGCACGCGCGCGGTCGGCAGCCGCAGGCCCGGTTCGGCCGGGTCCTCGGCGAGGTGCACCAGCGCCGCGCGGGGCGGCAGCAGCGGCGCCCCGGGCGCGAACTCGATCGGGTTGGGGGCGCCGGCCAGCAGCACCACGTCCGCGGCGCGCGCCGGGAGCTCGGCCACATCGAGCAGCCCCGCGTAGTGCCCCCCGGTGGTCGGATACGAGAACCGCTCCAGATCGCGTCGGGAAGGCGCCAGCACCGGCGCGCCCAACAGCTCGGCGACGGCGGCGAGTTCGCCCGCCGCGTGCCGCCGGCCCACATCGGGCCCCGCGACGATCACGGGCCGCCGCGCCGCCGCCAACGCGCGGGCGGCGGCGGCCACCCCCGCCGGGTCGGGGGCCTGCCGCGCCGGCTCGGCCGCCGGGGCCACGGCCGGCTCGCCCACCTCGGCGGCGAGCATGTCCTGCGGCACCACCAGCAGCGTGGGCCGCTCCGGCGGCACCGAGGCGTGCCACAGCGCGCGGTGCGCGTCGGCGACCAGGGCGTCGGGGCGGAGCGTCTGCCAGTCGAACCCCACATAGGGGCGTGCGCTCTCCCGCAGCTGCGGCGTGGTGGTGAGCGCCCGGTGCGGCAGCGTCGCCGTGGGCTTGACGCCGGTGAACACCACGACCGGGCTGTGCGCCAGCTGGGCGGCGTAGAGATGCGAGAGGCCGTTGGCCAGGCCCACGTTGGTGTGCAGATAGGCCACCGCCGGGCGGCCGGTGGCGCGGGCGTGGCCGTCGGCCATGGACACCGATATCGCCTCGTGGGTGGTGAGGACGAACTCCGGTGCCCAGGCGGCCACCTCCGGATCGGCCAGGGCGTCGAGCAGCGGTATCTCGGTGGTTCCGGGACAGCAGAAGACCTGCCGGACGCCGGCCTCGCTCAGGGTGCGCAACAACGCGCGTGCGCCGTCCATGGGATCAGCCCGCCTTCCGTGGGGCGCGTGGCCGGTCGAGGACCGTGACCCACTGGGTGAAGGTGAACGCCTCGACGTTCCACCGCCCGCCTGAGCGGTGGCCGTTGCCGGAGAGGCCCAGGCCGCCCATCGGCACGTGCGGCGCGTCGTCGATGGTGGAGCCGTTGACATGCGCCATGCCGGTGGGGAGCCGGTCGGCGAAGGCCCGGCCCCGCACCGGGTCGGCGGTGTGGATCGCGGCCGAGAGGCCGTAGGCGGTGGCGCGGGCCAGCCGGACGGCCTCCTCGTCGTCGGCGAACGACGTCACCGGGATGACGGGGCCGAAGATCTCCTCGTCGAAGGCCGGCATCCCCGGCCGCACCCCGGTCAGCACCGTCGGCGGGTAGAGGCCCGTCAGCGTCCCGGCGCCCGGACCGGTGTCCAACGGCCGGCCGCCCAGGCGGAGTTCGGCCCCGGCGGCGACGCTGTCGGCGACGATCCCGGCGACCCGGTCGGCCTGCCGCCCGTTGATCAGCGGGCCGATCGCCACCTCGGCGACCCTGGGGTCGCCACAGCGCAGCCGGGCCAGCCGCTCGACCAGCGCGGCGGTGTACTCCTCGGCCAGGTCCTGGTGCACCAGATGGCGGCCGGCGGCCATGCAGATCTGGCCGTTGTGGGCCAGCGAGGCGCGCAGCGCGGCGTCGACGGCGGCCGGCAGATCGGCGTCGTCCAGCACCACGAAGGCGTTGTTGCCGCCGAGTTCGAGCACCGCGCGCTTGAGCAGCCCGCCGGCGATCGAGCCGATCCGCCGGCCGGTCGCCGTCGATCCGGTGAAGGAGATCACCGCCGTGTGCTCCGAGGCCACCAGCGCCTCGCCGACCTCGGCCGGCCCCGGCAGCACGGCGAGCAGCCCCGCCGGCAGCCCGGCCCTGGCGAACGCCGCCGCCAGCACGAGGCCGCCCCCGATCGCCGTCTGCTCGTCCGGCTTCAACAGCACCGCGTTGCCCAGCGCCAACGCCGGCACCACGGCTCTCGCGGCCAGCCGCAGCGGCGCGTTCCACGGGGTGATCACGCCGACCACCCCGACGGGCACCCGCCGCGCGTAGCCGAACTGCCCGGGCGCGCTGCCGGGCAGCAACTCGCCACAGGGCTCGGCGGCCAGCGCCGCACCCGCGTACAACTCCTCGATGGCGGCGGCGACCTCGCCGGCGCCCTTGGCGCCGACGCCGCCCGTCTCCCGGTTGACCCAGTCCGCCACCTCGTCGCTGTGCGCGGCCAGCACGGCGGCGGCCTCGCGCAGCACCAGGGCGCGCTCCGCGCAGGTGGTGCGCGCCCAGGACTCCTGCGCGGCGACGGCCGCCAGCGCGGCCCGCTCGACGTCCTCGGTGGCGGCGAGGCCGATGCCGGCGATGGGACGCCCGCTGCCCGGCTCGGTCTGCGTCCTGCTCCCGCCCCGGCCGCCGGCCCAGGGCCCGGCGAGCGCGGCGGCGTCGAGCAGCGGCGCTCGCGCGGCCCCGGTGTCCGGCACGGCGCTCACCGCCCCAACCCGTAGAGGTCGAGGGTGGACTCGCCGGCCCTGATCCGTTCCAGGAAGGCGTCCTCCTTGGCGGTGCGGGCCCGGGCCCGCACCAGCACCGGCGTCAACGCGTCGGCCGGCAGCACGAGCACGCCGTCGGCGTCGGCGACCACCACATCGCCTCTGGCGACCAGCCGGCCGGCCACCACCACGGGTTCGCCGACCACGCCCGGGTCCGCCTTGGCGGTCCGGGTCACGGCGATCGAGCTGGCGAAGGTCGGGAAGTCGAGCGCGGCCAGCCGCGCCGTGTCCCGCACCCCGCCGTCGATGACCAGGCCGCGCACGCCCCTGGTCGCCGCGGCGACGGCCAGCACCTCGCCCCAGTGGCCGTGGGGCCGGCCCAGGGCGTCGACGACCAGCACCTCGCCAGGTCTGGCGGCGGCGACGGCGCGGTGCAGCGCCAGGTTGTCGCCCGGGCCGGTCCGCACCGGCAGGGCGACGCCGCAGAGGCGGGCCCCGGCCCAGGCGGGCCGCAGCGCGGCGGCCAGCTCGCAGTCGAGCCCCGACGCCTCGTAGAGCGTCGCGGTGCCCAGGCCGAGCAGCTCGGCCCTGGTCGGCTCGTCGATGACGGTTGGCTGGTCCATCAGGGCTCCGCTCGTTGGAGTTGGTGGTATCCGTGCCGGCCGCGCGCCTCGGCGATGGTGGCGCCGGCCAGCGCGTCGTCGAGGATGCGCCCCTCGCGCTCGGTGATCTCGCGGGCGACCCGCAGCACCTCGTCCACCGCCTCGGCGGCGATGGCGACGACCCCGTCGCCGTCGCCGACCAGTAGGTCGCCGGGGCGGATCAGGACGCCGCCCACGGAGACCGGGCCGCCGACCTCGGCGACCTCCACCCGGTCCTTGCCGGTGCGCATGAAGGCGCCCCGGGTGAACATCGGGTAGCCCAGGTCACGGGCCCGGCGGGTGTCACGGCAGACGCCGTCCACGACCGTGCCGGCGATGCCCCGCCGGTCGGCGACGGCGGTGAGGATGTCGCCCCAGACGGTGCAGTCCAGCCGGCCGGCGTTGTCCAGCACGGCCACCTGTCCGGGGGCCATCGCGTCCAGGTAGTCGCCGACGGTGCCGGGCGGGGAGCCGGCCGGCACATAGCGGACGGTGAAGGCGGTGCCCACCATCCGGGTGCCGGGCTGGAGCGGCGCGATCCCCAACAGGGCGCCGGGGCGGCCGAGTCGGTCGAGGGCGTCGGAGAGCGCCGCGGTGGAGAGGCCGGTGGCGGGGGCGTGGTCGCGCTGATCGGTCGACATGGCTCAACGTCCTTCCCGCGCGCCGGGCGTGCCGGGCGCGACGGAGGGTTCGGTGGACGGCCGGGGGTCGGCCGTGACGGCCGGGAAGCGGGAGTCGTGCATCACCTCGGTCACCGGGTCGCCGGCGGCGATCGCCTCGACCATCAGCGCCTCGCGCGCCGCGATCCGCTCGGCCAACGACAGGACGGCCGCCAGGTGTTCGGGCGCGACGAAGACCACGCCGTCCCGGTCGGCGACCACAAGGGCGCGCGGCGCCACCTCGACCCCGGCGAAGGTCACCGGCACATCCATCGCGCGCTGGACGATCCGGCCCCTGGCGCTCACCGGCACCACGGCCCGCCCGAAGACCGGCAGCCCCGCGGCCTCGCTCTCCGCGACATCCCGCAGCGCGCCGTCCACCAGCACCCCCGCCACGCCCCGGCGGGACGCGGCCGAGGTCAGGATGCCGCCCCAGCAGGAGACGTCGGTGCGGCCCCCGTTGGCGATCACCAGCAGCTCGCCCTCCTCGGCGGCGACCACGGCCTCGGTGGCGATATGCCGCGCCGGTCCTGTCTCCTCCCGAGGCCCGGCGAGGACGGTCCGCACCCGGCCGGCGACCGGGCCGCCGAGCGAGCTCAGCGGGCCGACCCCGGTGACGGCGCCCGGCAGGCCCAGGGTGTCCAACGCGTCGGAGACGGCGCAGCAGCCGACGGCGCGCAGTCGTGTTGCCGTGGGATCCACGGACGGACTCCTTCTCTTCGCAGGTGGTCTGGGGTGGTCTTGGGTGCGGTGGTCTGGGGTGGTCTGGTGT
The DNA here is from genome assembly GCF_020740535.1 of Streptomyces profundus. Lineage (NCBI taxonomy): Bacteria > Bacillati > Actinomycetota > Actinomycetes > Kitasatosporales > Streptomycetaceae > Streptomyces > Streptomyces profundus. The sequence goes on along the minus strand of NZ_CP082362.1, from coordinate 634,113 downwards.
GCGGTGGTCTGGGGTGGTCTGGTGTGCCGCCGTCCCGCTGCCGGCTGTTCGCCGGCCCAGCGCCCCGGCGGGCGCGTCCCGCGCTCACGGGGTGTGCCAGGCGAAGAACCCCATCGCCGTGCCGGTGCCGGCCTCGGTGCGGTAGCAGGGCTGGTAGTCGACGAGTTCGGGGGTGAGCGGGCTGTCGGCGAGCGCTCCGGCGACCGTGATCCAGCTGCGCAGCTCGGAGGTGCCCGAGCGCAGCACGGCGGCCGGCAGCGATCTGAGGTGGTCGGCGTCCCCTTCGGCCAGCGCGGTCAGGAAGGCTCGGTCCAGGTCCTCCTCGATGACGAAGTGGGAGAGCCCGCCCGAGGCGACGACCGCCACCCGCAGCCCGCCAGGCAGGCCGGCTATCGCCCGGGCCAGCGTCTGCCCGAAGGCGTAACAGCGGGGCGCGCTGGGCGGGTTGGGCTCCCAGAAGGTGTTGACGAACACCGGCAGCAGCGGGACGGCGCTGCCCTCGCCCACGATCCGCTGGTAGATGTAGCCCCAGCCGTGCGGCAGCCCGTGGTTGCGGTAGCGGCCCGCCGGGAGCGTGCGGGAGGCGGCGAGGTCGAAGCCGTCGGCCGCCGCCTGCTCCAGCAGCCGGCCCGCCAGCTCGGGGTGGCAGGGCCTGACGATGGGCTCGGCCGGCACATCGTGCACGGCGGCCCGGGCAAGTCCTGGCGCCATCCGCTCCAGATCCTCCCGGCTGAAGGGGACATGGGCCACCGAGTCGCCCCAGTAGACGGCGAAGGGCGCCAGCAGCTCGTCGCCGAAGATCTCCTTGTGGTCGCTGCTGACGATCACCACCACGTCGGGCCTGGCCCGCTCCGTCAGCTCGGCCAGCCGGTCGAGGGCGCGCTGCGACGCCGCGTACGCCGCCTCGCGCGCCGGCGCCGCGTTGCCGCGCGAGAAGTCCTCGCGGGTTTGCCTGAGCGAGTCCCAGCTGTGGTCCTCGCCCCGGTGGACCAGGGTGCGCGAGGCGCGGTCGAAGACGGCGCGCTCGTCCCACTGCTCCGGGGTGGTCTTGAGCTGGGGGCCGTGCGAGGTCCCCAGGCCCAACACGATCTCAGCCATCTCCTGGTCTCCTTCCGTCGCTCACCCTCGGCTCACAGCCCGTACAGCGCGCGGGCGTTGCCCTCGAACAGCGCGGCGCGGTCGGTGTCGTCGAGCCAGTCGATGCCGCCGATCAGCAGCTGGATGTCGTCGTACCAGTCGCCGGTGGCGGCGTTCCGCTGCGATCCGGTGCCGGGCTTCTCGGTGCCGAACAGGCAACGGTCCACGCCCACCGTCCTGATGAGGAGCTCGATGGCGTCCTGGGTGTAGAGGCAGGTGTCGAACCACAGGCGCCGCAGACGTTCGAGATAGGGCGTGCCGTTGCCGCGCGCGTCGGCCGGCAGGAAGCGGCCGACCTGGTAGGGGATGGCCCCGCCGCCGTGCGACACGACGATCCTGAGGTCGGGGAAGTCGGTGAACACGGGGGAGTTGAGCAGGCTCCAGACCGCGACCGTCTCCTCCTGGATGAAGTGCAGGCTGTACGGCTCCCTGCTGGGCGGTCGGCAGCCGGCGGCGTGCAGGGTCGCCGGCACGTCGAGCTCGCAGAGCGCCTCGTAGACCGGGTACCAGTAGCGGTCGCCCAGCGGCGGCGGCACGGCCGTCCCCTCGTGCGGGTCGGGGTTGAGCAGCGCGCCGACGAAGCCGAGTTCGGTCACGGCGCGGCGCAGCTCGTCGGCCCACCGCTTCGGCGGCAGCTCGGGGCTCTGCGGCAGCCCGGCCACCCCCCGGAACCGTCCCGGCTCAAGCGCGCAGACCCGGTGGATCAGGTTGTTGGTCTCCTCGGTGAACCAGCGCACCACCCGCTCGGGGGACTCGCTGTGCATCATCTGGTACGGGCGCGGCGAGATCAGTTGCAGGTCGACGCCGGCCCCGTCGAGGTGGTCCAGATGCGACACGCCGCCGAAGCTGGGATGCGGCGCGCGCTGCGCCTCGCGCAGCAGCTCGTCGCTGACGCGCACCGCCCCCCGGCCGTGGGCGCCGCGGTGGGCCAGCAGGTTGGCCTTGTAGGCGTAGAGCGCGTCCGGCGCGGTGACATGGCCGTGCACATCGATGATCATCGGGTTCCCTCCGGGACGGTGGGGCTGGTCGGGATCGGCTGGGCGAGCAGCCCTCGCAGGCGTTCCTCCAGCTCCCCGCGGTCCGACCAGGAGCGGTAGAGCCGGACCCGGCCCGCCCCCAGATCGCCGCGGTGCAGGTACTCGTACATCTCCTGACGGGCGCCGAAGCCGTCGGCCACCAGATCCCACGCCAGCCGGAAGAGGCGGGACTTGGCGGCGGCGTCGATGTTCTTGCCGCGCATGTAGCGGTCGAGCAGGGGCCGCAGCTCCGGATGCGCGAGATCGGCCTCGCTCGGCTGCATCACCACCCCCGAGGCGCCGACGCGGCGCACGATCTCCACCGCGCGCGCCGAGATCCCGGCGGACCAGAAGCCCAGGCCGTAGCTCTCGCCCGGCGCGTACAGGCCGCCGGGCGTCGGACCCCCCGTGGCCAACGAGCCCTCGATGCCGATGCGCAGGGTCTCGACATAGGAGACCAGCTCGCCCAGGTCCTCCTGGATGCCGCGGAAGGCGTCCACGCCGACGCTCTGCGCCACCAGCGAACCGGTGGCGGCGATGGTCCGCAGCCGTTCGTGGAAGCGGATGTGGGTGCTCAGCATCGACCAGGCGTTGATCCGGCTGAGCCCACGCAGCGCCAGGGGCCCGTCGCGCAGCAGGAAGATCCGCTCCCACGGGATCTCCACGTCCTCGAAGAACAGCATGGCGTCCTGCTCGTCGAAGCGACGCGCGAACGGATGCCCGTGCCCGGTGCGGTGGTCGCCCAGCGGCTCGCGGCACAGCACCCGCAGGCCCCTGGCGTTCATCGGCAGCGCGAACCAGATGACGAAGCGCTCGGAGCCGCGCAACGCCGAGACCCCGTTGAGGTAGACGAGCACCTCGTGGGCGAAGGGCGCCAGGGTCGCCAGCTGCTTGGCGCCGCGCACCACCACCCCGTTGTCGGTCTCGCGCACCACCCGCAGCGCCAGGTCCTGGTCCTCCAGCGCGCTGCTCGACCGGTCGATCTGCGGGTCGCCCAGGGCGTGGGTGAGGGCGAGGTCGTGCTCCCTGGCGTAGCGGTGGTAGGCGACCGCGTTCTCGCCGAAGCCCTGGTGGTTGGCCTCCAGCTCGTCGCGGAAGTCGTGCAGTCCGACCGTCACATTGGCCATGAAGTCGGGCGCCCGGCCCAGCTGGCCCCAGCTGGCCCGCATCCAGTCCCTGGTGTTCTCCGCCTTGGCCCGCAACTCCTCGGCGTTGGTGGGGAGTTGGTAGGAACGGGACACCGGGTTGCCGGTGTCGGGCGAGGGGAACGTCAGCCGGGGCGCGAGCGCGGGATCGTGCTGGCGGTCGTAGAGCCGACCGAACTCGGCCACCGTGCCGGCGAAGGCCGGATGCCCGGCGACATCGCGCACCCGCTCCCCGGCGAGCCACACCTCCCGGCCGTCGTCGAGGCTTCGCCGGTAGCGTTCCCCGGTCAGCGCACCCTCGGCACCCGCCACATCCATGTGGTTCTCCCAAGCTCTCTCGCGCGTGTCGTCCCGGCCGACCAGCGGGGACCGGCGTGCGGTCGGTCGCCGACGGATCACGGCCGGTCGGATTCCGGTGAACTTGAAACTAGCTCTGGCCCTGGCCGAAAACATCCGTCATCATGGCGGAATCTCGCCGACCCATTTCCGACACAGTGTTGAAACGCGCAGGTCAACTCCCTACGGCCGAGAGATCACGGATGAGTCTGCAAGCAGTGGTCGAGGCGCTGGGACGTCAGTTGGGACACCCGGTGACGGTCTACGACACCTCCATGGAGCTGATCGCCTACAGCGCCCATGACCGGGACGTCCAGGACATCGACGACGCCAGGGGCCGCATCGTGCTCTCCCGGCGCGCCAGCGCCCAGGCAGTGAAGCTGATCAACCGCTCCGGCGTCGCGGTCACCCACCGGCCGGCCAGGGTGCCGGCCGAACCCGCCTCAGCGACCAGGGGCCGCGTCGTCGCCCCGGTCTGCGCCGGCCGGCAACTGCTCGGCTACGTCGCCTATATCGACGACAGCGCGGAACGGGAGATCGACCCCGTCGCCACCCGCTGCCTCGACGAGTACACGACGCTGATCGCCGTCGAGATGCTGGCGCGGGAACGGGCCGAGACGCTGGCCGCCGGGGACGGCGAGCGGCTGGTCGCCCGGCTGGTCGCCGACGACCCCGCGGCCGTCGCCACGTCACCCCCGCGACCGCTCGGCCCCACGGCCGGATACGCCGTCCTCGTCGTCAGCGCCGACGACCGGCTGCCCCGGATCCGCCGGCGCATCGCCGACGTCACCAGCACCCCGACCGCCGCCGCCCTGGTGGACGGCGACCTGGTGCTGGTGCTCACCCTCCGCTCCCTCGGCCCGCCGGGAGCCCCCGTCGACTCCCCGGAACCGGCCAGGGTGGGGCCGCTGCTCGACGAGTTCAGGGAGCGCGGGGTGCGGGTCTTCGCCGGTGTCGGCGAGCCCGTGCCCGACCTGGCGGGCGTGCGCGGCTCCTACCGGGGCGCGCTGGCCGCGCTCGAAGCGGCGAAGCGCGGCGCGGCGGGGGCGGCGCACGGGGCGGGCGTACCCGAGTGGGACCGGGTCGGGGCGGCCCGGCTGCTGCTGCGCCTCCCGCTCGACGCCCTGCGCCCCGCCGACCTGCCCGCCCGCGTCCGGCTGCTGCTCGCCCCCGAGATCAACCCGGCCCTGGCCGAGACCGTCAGGGCCTACCTCGACCACAACGGCGACGCCCGGGCCACGGCCCGCTCCCTCGGCATCCACCGCAGCACCCTCTACTACCGCCTGCACGCCGTCGAGGACATCATCGACGGCGACCTCGGCGACAGCGGCATCCGCTTCGAACTCCACCTCGGCCTTGAGGTGTCCCGCCTGATCACCCCCACCTGACACGCAAGCCCACCCCCCACCCGACCCGCCGCCGCCGGCCGCCGCGCCGGCGGGCCGGGGTCCTGGTGGCGAGGGCGATGGTGGGAGGGGTGGGGCGGCGGGGGAGAATGGGGGCATGGCGATGTGCAGGAAGTGCGGTGAGCGGAAACGCCGTTGGCCCCGTTCGTGCTCCAGGTGCCAGCCTGGGTCACGCCGGGCCGACGCGGTCGCGGACGCCGCCGACATGGCGGTGGCGGCGGGGGTGGTCGGGTGGATCTGGCGAGGAGTCATGAAGGTCGTCCGGATGGTGCTGCGCGCGCTCGGCTGAACCGCCCCCTGGCCCGGCGAGGATCGGCACGCCACCGTCCTGCCGCCTGTCGTGGGCGACCACCGCCCACGTCGCCGCCGCGCCCGGACGGCGGCGGTGACCGGCCTCGTCAGAGCGTGATCCGGTAGCGCCGCTTCCACCCGACGCCGGTCTGACGGACATCCTCCAGCACACCGCCGTTCGCCTCGATGGCCCGGGCGGAGGGGACGTTCCCCTCATCACGGGTCAACAGGACCCGCGCCAGCCCGAGATGGCGCATCCCCTGGTGAAAGTTCTGTCAACCGCTTGCAGGCGGGGCGTCCCCGGGTGGTGGGTGGGAGGGGGGTGGCGTTCCGTGCGCGGGGTATTGACCGCGTTTCAGGGGCGCTCTACGTTGCGTCATGCAAATCCTTGCAGAAAGAGTCGCGTGAGGTTGGCTGTTCTTGCGGGCAGGGCGCGTTGTCTCGTCGGTCGCACCTCACCTCGCCAGGAGGCATCATGTCCGCACGTTCCCAGGGAAGACCCCGCGTTCGAAGACTCAGGCGCTTCGGTAGCGCGCTCCTCGCCGGCCTGGTCGCCGCGACGGCGACCGTCGTCGGCCTCACCGCCCCCGCCGCGCAGGCGGCGCCGCCCGGAGACCGGGATGTCACGGCGGTGCTGTTCAACTGGAACTTCGACTCCATCGCCCGCGAGTGCACCACCAGGCTCGGCCCGGCCGGATACGGCTATGTCCAGGTCTCCCCGCCGCAGGAGCAGATCCAGGGCGGCCAGTGGTGGACCAATTACCAGCCCGTCAGCTATGAGATCAACAGCCGCCTCGGCAATCGCGCACAGTTCCAGAACATGGTCTCCACCTGCCGCGACGCCGGCGTGGGCGTGGTCGTCGACGCGGTGATCAACCACATGTCGGCCGGCTCGGGCACCGGCACGGGCGGATCGTCCTACACCAAGTACGACTACCCCGCCGCGCCCTACAGCGACTGGGACTTCAACGACTGCCGCCGCGACATCGGCGACAACTACGGCGACCGCTACAACGTGCAGAACTGCGAGCTGGTCGGGCTGGCCGACCTGAACACCGGCAAGGACTACGTCCGGCAGCGCATCGCCGACTACCTCGACGACCTTCTCTCCCTCGGCGTGGCCGGCTTCCGGGTCGACGCCGTCAAGCACATCCCCGCCGGCGACCTCGCCGCCATCCGCTCCCGGCTGTCCGACCCGAACGTCTACTGGAAGCAGGAGGCGATCCACGGCGCGGGTGAGGCGATCCTCCCCGACGAGTACCTGGGGACCGGCGACGTCCAGGAGTTCCGCTACGGCAGGGACCTCAAGCGGATCTTCGAGAACGAGAGCCTCGCGTACCTGGAGAACTTCGGCGAGGGCTGGGGCTACATGCCCAGCGGCGGCTCGGCGGTCTTCGTGGACAACCACGACACCGAGCGCAACGGCTCGACGCTCAACTACCGGAGCGGCGCGAACTACACCCTGGCCAACGTCTTCATGCTGGCCTGGCCCTACGGGACACCCGATGTCCACTCCGGCTACGAGTTCAGCGACCACGACGCGGGCCCGCCCGGCAACGGGCAGGTGAACGCCTGCTGGCAGGACGGCTGGACGTGCCAGCACGCCTGGCCCGAGATCGAGAGCATGGTCGAGTTCCGCAACGTCAGTCGCGGCCAGTCCGTCACCGACTGGTGGGACAACGGCAACGATGCCATCGCCTTCGGCCGCGGCGACCAGGCGTATGTCGTCATCAACCACGAATCCGGCTCGCTGAGCCAGACCTTCCAGACCTCGCTCGCCGCCGGCACCTACTGCGACGTCCAGAGCGGCGGTTCGGTCACCGTCGACGGCGCCGGCCGGTTCACCGCCACCCTCGGCGGCGACACCGCGCTGGCCCTGCACACCGGAGCCCGCACCTGCGAAGGCGGCGGCGGCCCGGGCCAGCCCGATCCGGTCGCGGGCGCCTCGTTCCAGGTCGAGGCGGAGACGGCCTGGGGCGAGAGCGTCCATGTCGTCGGCAGCGTCCCGCAGCTCGGCGACTGGAACCCGGAGCGGGCCGTCCGGCTCAGCGCCGACACCTACCCGATCTGGCGTGCCACCCTCGCTCTGCCGACCGGTACGACCTTCGAGTACAAGTACCTCCGCCGCGTGGACGGACAGCCCGGAGTCGTCTGGGAGAGCGGCGCCAACCGCACGGGCACCGTCCCGCAGAACGGCTCCCTCACCCTGAACGACACCTGGCGCCCCTGACCCGGTACGGAGAGAGGATCGGGGACGAACAGCACGGTGGCGGTGCGCTGTTCGTCCCCGATCGGAGCCCGGCGCGGCGGAGCAAGGGCAGGCGGCGCGGCTCCGTCAGGCCGCCTTGGCCGGCTCCGGCTCCTGGTCCGGCGACTCCTGACCGGTGGGCGGGGTGCGGCGCAGGGACACCGCGGCCAGCACGGCCGCGCCCAGGAGGGCGACCGCCGTGAGCAGCGCCGTGGCGTGCAGCCCGGTGGTGAACGCCTCGCGGGCCGCGTCGAGCAGCGCGCCGCCCAGCGGCTCCGGCAGATCCTCCGCGGTGCTGACCGCGCCGCCGATGGTCTCCTGGGCGTCGTGCAACGCCTCGTCGCCGACGCCGTCCGGCGCGTGGTCGGCCAGCTGCTGCCGGTAGACGGCGAGGCCCAGGCTGCCCAGCAGCGCCATGCCCAGGGCCAGGCCGAGTTCGGCGCCGCTCTCCGAGATGGCCGAGGCGGCGCCGGCGCGCTCCGGCGGCGCCGAGCCGACGATCAGGTCCGTGGTCAGGGCGAGGATCGGGGTGATGCCGACATACAGCACGGTGAAGCCGGTGACCGCCCACGCCAGGCCGTCCTCGCCGTCCGCCGCGGTGACCAGCGCCGCGCCCACGGCGGCCACCACCAGGCACACGGCGACCACGATCGCCGGCCGCACCACGGCCACCACCTTGGGCGCCAGCAGCGTGCCGCCGATCCCGACGGCGACCGCCGGCAGCGTCCACAGCCCCGCCTCCAGCGGCGAGAGACCGATGACGGACTGGAGGTACTGCATCAGCAGCAGCTGGGTGCCGGCCATTCCGCACACCGCCAGCGTCTGGGTGCTCAGGGCGGCGCTGAACGCCGGGAGACGGAAGAGCCCCAGGTCCAACAGGGGTTCGGCGAGCTTCTTCTGCCGCCGCAGGAACACCCCGCCGACGGCGAGACCCAACAGCGCCCACGCCAGCGGCACCGTCCCGGGCCCTGACTCCGACAGCCGTTTGACGGCGTACACCAGGGAGAGCACGGCCACCATCGAGAGCACCGCACTGACCACGTCGAAGCGCCCGGCCGCGCGCCCCCCGCGCTGCTCGGGCAACAGCCGGGGCCCGGCGACGAGCAGCAGCAGCATCACCGGCACGGCGATGAGGAAGACGGAGCCCCACCAGAAGAACTCCAGCAGCGCGCCGCCCACCAGCGGGCCGATGGCCTCGCCGCTGATGAACGCGGTCATCCAGACCGCGACCGCGAACGAGCGTTGGGCCGGAACGGCGAACATCGTCGAGATCAGCGCCAACGTCGAGGGCATCAGGGTGGCGCCGGCCACCCCCAGCAACGCCCGTGCGGCGATGAGCATCTCGGCGCTCTGCGCGTAGGCGGCCAGCACCGAGGCGGCGGTGAACGCGGCGGCGCCGGCGAGCAGCAGCCGGCGGCGCCCGATGCGGTCGCCGAGTGTCCCCATGGTCATCAGGAAACCGGCGATCAGGAAGCCGTAGATGTCCAGGATCCACAGCAACTGGCTGCCCGTGGGGGAGAGATCCGCACTGATGGTGGGGGCGGCCAGATGCAGCACGGTCATGTCCATCGCCAGCACGACGGTGGGCAGGGCGAGTACGGCCAGCCCGATCCACTCCCGCCGCCCCGCCCGCTGCGGTGCGCTGTCGCCGGTGGTCACAGGTGTCTCCTTCGCTCGGATCAGGGGAGATGCGGATGACGCCGCGTCAGCAGCACGTTAAGCTTTGACACCGATGTGAGAGTCAAGTCGTGATGGGCCGTCGGAGGAGTGGTCAGTGCGGATCGGGGAGTTCTCGCGTCGCACCGGGGTCAGCGAACGGCTGCTCCGTTACTACGAGGAGCAGGGGCTCCTGCATCCGTACCGGCGCCCCAGCGGGTACCGCGAGTACCAGGAGGGGGACGTGGAGGCGGTGCGCCGCATCCGCACCCTGCTGTCCGCCGGTCTGCCCACCGTCCTCATCGCCGAGGTGCTGCCGTGCATGCGGGACGACGGCGAGAAGCTGGTCCCCACCTGCGCCGAGATGATGGACGACCTGCACGAGGCCAGGGCCCGGCTCACCAACGTCATCGACGAGCTGAGCGCGTCGCGTGCCGTGCTCGACGAGGTGATCGCCGCCGCCCCGCCCGTGGTGGAGGCCGTGTGAGCCGGGCCCCGGCCCCGGCCCCGGCCCGCCGGCCGGTCATGGCTCCTCTCGACCGGTGAGGCTGCGCAGGCAGGCCAGCAGGCTGCGCGCCTGCACATTGAGGTAGTTGCTGTGCCGGAGGAGCTCCTGCGCCTGGCGCAGGGTCATCCACCGGAAGCCGGGCGGCTCGGGCAGCGGGTCGGTCTCGACGACGAGATGACGGCTGGCGGTGTGGTAGAAACGCCCACCCTCGTCGGACTGGACGGCGTCGAACCTGACGCGCTCGGGGCCGGCGGCGAGGATCTCGTCGAGGAAGACCGGACGGGCGTCGGCCGGCAGCCGCGCGTACGTGTCCGGCGTGCACTGCACGGTCGGCGCCAGCTCGGGCCCGTCGAGCAGCCCGGGCTCCGGCCGCAGGTTCAGCAGGAGGTGCAGGACGCCGCCGAACTCGGCGACCAGCAGCGCGACGAGGCCCGTGCCACGGGCGGCCAGCATCGGCTGGCTCCAGCGGTCGACCTCCCGTCCTGCCGCCTCGACCCGCACCCCGATCACGTCGAAGAACAGGCCGTCCTCGTGCGAGATGCGCCCGTCGGCCTGCCGCCAGCCCGGCAGCGAACGCAGCGGCGCGCGGGTCGTCGACCCTCGGGCGACGCTGCGGGCCCCGGTGACCCAGCTGAGGAGGTCGGTGGTGGAGTGCAGCGCGCCGCCCTCCGGACCGCACGATCGGTCCAGGGCGGCGCCGAAGCCCGACCCGGCCGTCGGCGCGCCGGCGCCGCTGAACGGCAGACAGGAGAGCACGGTGCGGCTGTCCATGTTCACCATGTCGTCGACGGACAGCAGCCCGTGCAGCTGGCCGAGCGTCAGCCACTGGAAGCCGTCCAGCACCTCGACGTCCGCCGTGGTCTCCACCACCATGTTCCGGTTCCGCTTGCCCAGGAACCAGGCCCCCTGCTCGGACTGGCGCACATCGGCGAGCACCCGTCCCGGGGGCGGGTCGAGGAAGTGCTCCAGATACGGCACGCGCCGGCCCCGGTGCAGCCCGGTGTAGTTGCTGTGCGTCGCCTGCACGGTGGGGGAGATCTGGAGCCCGTTGCGGTTCCCCGGCTCGGGCTTGAGCTGCGCCAGCAGATGCGGCACCCCGTCGAACTCCCGCACCAGGAAGCCGAGGATGCCGGTCTCCGGCTGGTGGATGATCGGCTGGCTCCAGCGCGGGACGGCACCGTCCGGCATGTCGACACTCACCCCCACGACGCGGAAGAACCCGCCGCTGCGGTGGGCCAGGGCCGCCCCGTCCGGGGTGTGGTCCCACCCGTCGAGGCGGTCGAGGGGCACCGGCTCCGCGGTGGTGTAGATGCGTTCCCGCGCCTCGTCGACCGAGCGGAGGAAGTCCCGCAGCGACGGGACGACGACCCCGGGCGAGCGGGCGGAGCGCGCCATGCGGTGGGCGTTCACCTCGTGGGCGAGTTCGGGCGGGCGGGGGTGAGGCGGGGTCGGCGTGCTCATCGGACTCCTTACCGAGGACGGACGGGTGGCCGGCGCGTCACCTCGCGGCCGAGGCGAGGTGCCGGGCCGCCACGTCCAGGACGTAGTCGCCGTAGCCCGAACCCGCCATGGCCAGGCCCAGCCGGTAACACTGCTCGGGGGTGATGAACCCCATGCGCAGGGCCACCTCCTCCACGCAGGCGATGCGTTCGCCCTGCCGCTGCTCCAGCACCTGGACGTACTGGCCGGCCTGGAGCAGCGACTCGTGGGTGCCCATGTCCAGCCACGCGAACCCGCGGCCAAGCCGGGTCAGCCGCGCCCGATCCCGCTCCAGGTAGGCGTTGTTGACGTCGGTGATCTCCAACTCCCCCCGGGCCGACGGGGTGATGTTCTTCGCGATGCTCACCACCTCGCTGTCGTAGAGGTACAGGCCGGTGATCGCGAGGTTGGAACGCGGGCGGCGCGGCTTCTCCTCGATGGACACCAGCCGGCCCCCCGCGTCCACCTCGCCGACGCCATAGCGCTGCGGGTCGGTGACCGGGTAGCCGAACAGGGTGCAGCCGTCCAGGGCGGAGACGGCCGACTGGAGCAGGTGGGAGAAGCCGGGGCCGTGGAAGACGTTGTCGCCCAGGATGAGGGCCACATCGTCGTCACCGATGTGGTCCGCCCCGATGAGGAACGCCTCCGCGATGCCGTTGGGGCTGTTCTGCTCCGCGTAGTCGATCGTCAGCCCGAGCCGGGAGCCGTCGCCCAGCAGGGCCCGGAACATGCCGGTGTGCTGCGCCGACGAGATGACCAGGACGTCGCGGATGCCGGCCAGCATCAGCACCGACAGCGGGTAGTACACCATCGGCTTGTCGTAGACCGGCAGCAGTTGCTTCGACAACGGGCCGGTCAGCGGGCGCAGCCGGCTGCCGCTGCCGCCGGCCAGGATGATGCCCTTCATCCGGCCACCCCGCTCGTGTCGCCGGCGGTGCCGTGCAGCACCTCCGTCAGCAGGCGGCCCAGGAGGCGCGCGCCGTTCCTGGTGAGCACCGACTCGGCGTGGAACTGCACCGACGCGAAGCCGCCGCCGCGCAGCGCGTGCACCTCCCCCGTGGTGGGATCCCTGCTGACCTCCACCGGGCCGGCGCCGGGGCAGTCCACCTTGTCGTCGGGGGAGGTGGCCGTGAACGAGTTGTAGAACCCGACGCGCTCCCGCGCGCCGAAGAGGTTGATCTCCGACTGCGCCCCCTGGTTGGGGGCGGAGCGGCGGGTCAGCTCGAAGCCCAACTCGTGGCACAGGACCTGGTGGCTGAGGCACACGGCGAGAAAGGGGTGGCGCGTGGCCAGCAGGTCGCGCACGGCGGCGCGCACCGCGGCGATCCTGGGGTCGCGCACCGACCTGGGGTCACCGGGGCCCGGCCCCATCAGGACCACGTCGTGCTCCTCCCACGCGGACGCCTCACCCGCCGGGCGCACCGTCACCGTGAGCCCGAGCGAGCGGAGTTGGTGCGCCAGCATGGCGGTGAACTCGTCCTCGGCGTCGACGACCAGGACGCGCCGCCCCGCGAGCGCCGGATCGCGCGCGGCGCGCCGATCCTCCTCGGCCAGCCAGAACCGGGCGACCTGCGCGTTGCGGCGGCGCAGCGCGGCGGCGACCCTCGGGTCGCCGCCCAACGCGCCGCGCCCGTCAGAGTCCATCGCCGACAGCAGCCCGGCGGCCTTGGCCCGTGTCTCGTCGGCTTCCGAGGCCGGGTCGGAGTGCCGGACCACGGTGGCGCCGACGCCGATGCTCAGCCGGCCGGACGCCTCGATCTCGGCCGTGCGGATCACGATGGCCGAGTCCAGCGAGGGACCGCCGCCCTCGTCCCGGCCGATCAGCGCCATGGCGCCGCTGTAGTAGCCGCGCCCGCCGACCTCGTGGCGGCTGATGACGCGGCAGGCGTTCTCCAGCGGGCTGCCGGTCACCGTCGGGGCGAACATCGTCTCGCGGAGGATGGCGCGCGGGTCGCGGGTGCTGCGTCCCGTGATGTGGTACTCGGTGTGCGCCAGGCGCGACATCTCCCGCAGGTGCGGCCCGTGCAGGCGGACCTCCGCGTCGCAGACGCGCGCCATCATCTTCAGCTCCTCGTCGACGACCATGTACAGCTCGTCCGTCTCCTTGGTGTCGTGGAGGAAGTCGAGCAGCGCGGGCACGGTCGGTCCCGTGGCGGGGTAGCGGTAGGTGCCGCTGATGGGGTTCATCGCCGCGGTCCCGCCGCTGAGACTGACGTGCCGCTCGGGCGTGGCGCCGACGAACGTGCGGGCGCCGGTGTGCACGAGGAACGTCCAGTAGGCGCCGGTCTCGTGGGCCAGCAGCCGCCGGAAGACGGCCAGCGCCGTGCCCGGCGTGAAGTCGGGGATGGTCGCCTCGTAGCGGCGCCTGAGCACGAAGTTCGCGCCCTCGCCCTGCCCGATCTCCTCGCCGATGACGCGCCGCACGACCGCCGCGTAGGCCAGGTCGTCGAGGTCGAAGCCCCCGTCGGTGACCCGAACCGGGACGTCGGGCACGGCGGCGAGGAACTCCTCCCGCCCCACCTCGGCCTGCTCGGTCACGGCCAGGGCCAGCAGCGGCGCCCCGTCGTCGGTGCACTGGAACCCGCGCTCGGCGATCTGGCGGAACGGGACGGCGACCAGCGCCTGGTGGCGGTGGGCCGTGGCGCGGGGCAGGGGCGGCAGGGGGATGTCGGCGAGCGTGGCGGGCGTCGACACCTCGCCCAGCAGGATCTCCAGGGTGTCAGGCCCCGTCGCGTGCGGCCGGTGCAGCACCGCGAACGCCGGCGGGCTCCCGGCCAGCACCCGCGCGGCGACCGAGCCCGCCGCGCCGCTCACCGCGCCGCCCCCGTCCGGAGCTTCGTGCCGGACGCGCCGGCCTGGCCGAGCCAGGCGACCAGTTGCGCGGTGGTGGCGACCATGGCACACCGGCCGGCCGCGTACTCCAGGGCGAGCCGGTGGTGGTCGGCGGAGAAGTCGGCTACGGCGTCGGCCGCGACAAAGGGCTCGATGTCGTGGCTGAACGCGTCCACGGCCGTCATCAGCACCCCCACGTGCGCGTACACCCCGCAGACGACGAGCTGGTCGCGGCCGGCGGCGCGCATCCGCTCCAGCAGCGACGAGCGGTGGAAGGCGCTGTAGCGCCACTTGGTGAAGAGCCAGTCGCCGCTGGCCGGGGCCAGCGGCTCGACGATGCTCCGGTCGTCATCGGCCGCGCGCATGCCCTGGCCCCAGAAGTCGGTGAGCAGGCCGCGCTCCTGCGGGGACATGCGGCCGGGTTGCGCGGTGTAGGCCACCGGCACCCCCGCGCCGGCGGCGGCCTCGCGCAGGGCGGCCACCCGGGTGACGAGCTGTTCGCCCAGGGCGCTGCCGTCGAAGGCGCGCAGGAAGAAGCGTTGCATGTCGTGGACGAGCAGCACCGCCCGCCCGGGCTCTGGTCGCCAGGCGGCGGTGTTCGGCGGCAACTCGTGCGCGGCCGGCAGGGGGTAGGGGGCGACGGGCGGGATATGGGCCATGGGAGAGTCCTCGGCTGGTCCGGAAGGGTCGGCTGGTCTGGAAGGGAGGGCCGGCGCGGCGCTGGCACCGGGTCAGGGGCTCCAGGAGTCGACGACGGCCATCGCCTGGGCGGGGTTCAGCCGCGGGTCGCACAGGGTCCGGTACTCGGCCGGCCCGCCGGGTTCCTGGCCGGCCTCCCACACGCACTCGACGACGTCGTCCGGAGTGGTCTCCAGGTGCACGCCGCCCGCGGTGCCGCCCGCCGAGGCCACCGCGTCCTGGAACTCGGCCAGCTCGCGGACGACCGTCGTCACATACCGGGTCTTCACCCCGCCGGACGCCCGCTCCGTGTTGCCGTGCATCGGGTCGCACAGCCAGATGACGGGGTGCCCCGCCGAACTCACCGCCCGCACCAGCGCCGGCAGCCGCGCCAGCACCCGGCCGGCGCCCATCCGGGAGACGAGGGTGAGCCGGCCCGGCTCGCGCCGCGGGTCGAGCCGCCGGCACACGGCGAGCGTCTCGTCGACCGTCATGTCGGGACCGACCTTCACCGCCACGGGGTTGGCGATCTCGGTCAGCAGGGCCACGTGCGCGCCCTCCGGATGGCGGGTGCGGGTGCCGATCCATGGCCAGTGGGTGGAGGTCAGCCACTGCGTACCGGCCTCGTCGCGGCGCAGCAGCGGCGTCTCGTAGTCGAGGAGCAGCGCCTCGTGGCTGGTCCACACCGGGGGACCGATGCGGGGTGACGCGCCCTGCCGCGGCCACCCGAGGTGCGCCAGCGCCTCACGCGAGGCGCGGTAGCCGGCGAGCATCCGCCGCGGGTCGGGTCGGCGCCCGAGCGGGTCGGGCGCCGGGGCGTTCACCATGTGCCCACGGAACACCGGGAGTTCCACGCCGTCGACGTGCTCCATGGCGCTCGACCGCGGCTTGGCGTACTGGCCGGCGATCCGGCCGGCCCGGACGGTGGGCAGGCGGGTGCGCAGCGTCAGCGCCCCGGCGAGCAGGTCGAGCAGGCCCACCTTGCGCGCGATGGGCGCGGCCGAGGCTTCGGCGAAGTCCTCCGCGCAGTCTCCCGCCTGCACCACGCGGGCCTCGCCGGCGGCGACAGCCGCCAGTTGGGTGCGCAGGACGCGGATGTCGTCGGGGTGGACGAGCCCGGGGGACTTGGCGAGTTCGGCCCTGACCCGGCGGACCGCGCCCGGGTCGGGCCAGCCCGGCTGCTGGGCGGAGGCCGGCTGGTGGGGCGCGGCGTCGAGGTGGGTGTCGAGGTGGGGGTCGAGGTGAGGGTCGAGGTGGGGGGTCTTCACGGTGATCCGTCTCCACAGGGCCTTGGCCGTGTCACGTCACGAGCTCTTCCATGGCCCCGACCATTCCGGGCGGGGGAGTCAGCGCCGCGATCTCCCGGGACAGTTCCCGGTTGCGTTCCCGGAACCTCGGCTGCGTCAGCAGCTCCCGGCAGGCGTCGCGGATCACGTCGGGGGACGCCTCGTGGCGGGCGATGTTGAGGGCCGCGCCGGTGTCCTGGAGGCGCTGCCCGAGCACGAAGGTGGCGTCCTCCTCGGGGAGGATCAGCTGTGGAACGCCCGCGTCGAGGGCCGTGAGCGACGTCATCCCGCCGGCGTGGTGCACGAACAGGTCGCAGGTCGGCGCTATCACGTCCAGCGGTATCCAGCCCACCCGCGCGCCGGGCAGCTCAGGGCGCAGCACCTCGGCCAGGGCGTGCGGGACGGCGACCACCAGGTCGGCGTCCAGGCTGCCGACCGTCTTCGCCAGGTCGCGCACATAGGCGAAGTGCTGCTCGGCGCTGGCGCGGCTGCCGGGCGTGACACAGATCCGCGGCCTGGTCGGCCTGGTGTACATCCACCGTTCCAACTGGCCCTGGGTGCCGCCGGGCCGCAGGCGCATCAGCCGGGCCGGCCGGGCCCCCGGGGGGCGGAGGCTGGGCGGGTACACCTCGATCGACAGGTCCGGCTCGGGCAGGTCGGACAGGCCGACGTCCTTCAGCTCCGGCCGCAGCTCCTCGACGGCGCCCTCGTCGACCACGCTCCACTCACCCATGTCCACGGCCTGCCGCACGAACGGGAGACCCAGGTGCGCGGCCAGCAGCGGCGCCGCGTAGTCCAGCCGGCCGCCGACGACGATGTCGGGCGGCCAGTCGGCGGACACCTCGCGGAGCCGGGCGATCTCGGTGGCCGCCAGCCGCGCGAACCAGGCGCCCCCGAACAGCGCCTGCTCGCGGGCCCCGCGCGCCGGGAACGTCAGCGGGGTGCCGTCGCGGTCGTGGGAGCCGAAGTACTCCTCCGTGTACGAGGTGACGGGCACCGCCGGCAGCCCGACGGTGGCCAGGACGGGCATCATCGACTCGGTCGAGGTCATCAGGACCTCGTGCCCGGCGTTCCTGGCGGACGTGGCCAGCGGGACGAGCCCGAAGATGGAGGCGGGACTGCCTCGGGTGATGAACAGAACGCGCATCGTTCCTCCTTGGGAGCGAGTCCGGGCAGCCGCGCGGAGCGGCCCGGGTCAGGGGTGCCGGGGAAGGATCTCCAGGAGCTTGAACGTGACGTCACGGCCCGCGAGCCGCCGTGGCGGGCTGGCCGCCAACCGCCGCAGCGACACCCCGGCGTCGGCGGCCAGTTGGTCGAGCCGCCCCGCGTCGCCGAGCGTGTTGAACGTCACCAGGGCACGGCCGCCGGGGGCCAGCCGGCCGCGCGCGGTCGCGAGATAGCGGCCCAACGCCGCGTAGCCGCGGTCGAAGATCGCCCACTCCACGTCGCGGGTGAACTCGAAGTCCTCGGGCGCCTCGATGACGCTGCAGTTCCAGAAGACGACGTCGAAGCGGTCCTCCGCGTCCAGCCCCTCGAACACGTCGCCGCCCAGCACGCGAAGCCGCCGCGCCACCCCGTGCCGCTCGGCGTTGAGCGCGGTGTTCCGCACGGCCGACTCGGTGATGTCCGTGGCGGTGACGTGGGCGCAGCCGTTCAGCGCGGCCCACACGGCGGTCACCCCGGCCCCGCAGCCGACTTCGAGGAAGCGACCGCCTCGCGGGTAGGGGACGTGGGTGGTGTACCACTCGGTGCCGGTGCCCGGCCGGGGCGCGTACGCGCCGGGCAGCAGGTCCCACTCCTTGCCGAGCAGTTCGAACGTGGAGCGCTCGGCGCCGGTCGTGCCGAGCTGGTCCGCCAGGGTCTTCCCCAGCAGATAGCGCTCCTCGGACAGGTCGTGGGCGGGGTTTCGGGGGTGGTTCACCTGTGGCCGTCCTTTCGGGCGAGGGGGCGTCCGTCCCGCTGGCCCAGGTGCTGGTCGAGGCGCCGGCTCTCGGCGTAGTCCGGCAACGAGCCCTGGGCGCGGGCCTCGGCCAGGGTCGGCGCCACCTGGTCGCGTGCGGAGAGCAGCGGCTCGACGTCCGCCGGAATCGGCAGCCCGAGCTCCGGGTCCATCGCGGAGAGCGCCAACTCGTTCTCCGGCACATAGCTTCCGGACAGCATGTAGCTCATGACGGTGTCGTCGGCCAGCGCCACGAACGCGTGCCCCACACCGACCGGGAAGTACATGGCGCGGAACGCGCTCTGGTCCATTCGCACCACGTCCCAGGCCCCGAAGGTGGGGGAGCCCTCGCGAAGGTCCACGACGATGTCCAGGGCCTCGCCCCGCGGGCAGTACACGTACTTGGCCACGCCGGGGGGCGTGACGGTGTAGTGCACGCCGCGCACGACGCCCCGGCGGGAGACGCTGTGGTTGGTCTGGGCCACCGGGAACAGCGGCGCGCCCGTGGCCCGGACGAAGGCGGCCTCCTGGAACGGGGAGAGGAACGCCCCGCGCTCGTCGGGAAAGACCCGGGGCGTGAACTCCAGCGCCCCCTCGACCTTCAGTTCACGTACGTCCACGCGCACTCACACCTTTCCTGGCAACGGGGAACGGGCAACGAGAAACGGGCAACGGGGGCCGGTCACAGCTTCGCCAGGACGTCGCGCAGCGCCTGGACGACCGTGTCCTGGCGCTCGCGCGAGAGCGAGGGGTACATCGGCAGCGAGAAGATCTCCGACGCCAGCCGCTCCGTCACCGGCAGGTCGCCGGCGGCGTAGCCCAGGTGGGAGAAGCCGCTCATGGTGTGCACCGGCCACGGGTAGCTGATGTTCAGCGCGATGTCGCGGGACCTCAGCGCTTCGAGGATCTCGTCACGGCGCGGATGGCGCACCACGTACACGTAGTAGACGTGCTCGTTGCCGGAGACGGTGGCCGGCAGCCGCAGACCGGTGTCGCCGAGCCCCTCCTCGTAGCGGCGGGCCACCGCGCGGCGCCCCTCCAGGTAGTCGTCAAGGCGGCGCAGCTTGCGCCGCAGGATCTCGGCGTGCACCTCGTCGAGCCGGCTGTTGTGCGCCGGCGTCTCCTCCGTGTAGTAGCGGTCCGACATGCCGTAGAACCGCAGCCGCCGCAGCCGCCGGTCCGTTTCCTCGCCGGAGGTGACCACCGCCCCGCCGTCGCCGTAGGCGCCGAGCACCTTGGTGGGGTAGAAGGAGAACGCCGCCGCGTGGCCCATGGTGCCGGCGAGCCTGCCGAGGTGGCGGGCGCCGTGCGCCTGGGCGCAGTCCTCCAGGATCGCCAGGCCGTGCTCGTCGGCCAGCCGCTCCAGCGGCCCCATCCGCACGCACTGCCCGTAGAGATGGACGGGCAGCAGCGCCTTCGTCCGGGGCGTGAGCGCCGCCTCGACGAGGGAGGTGTCCATGAGGAAGTCGTCCTCGCCCACGTCCACGAAGACGGGTGTCGCGCCGACCGCGTCGATGGCGACGACGGTGGGTGCCGCGGTGTTGGAGACGGTGACGACCTCGTCCCCCGGACCGACGCCGAGGGCCTGGAGGGCGAGCTTGATGGCGTTGGTGCCGTTGTCGACTCCGACGCAGTGCGGCTGGCCGTGGTAGGCGGCGAACTCGCGCTCGAAGCCGGCGACGCTCTCGCCGAGCACCAGCTGGCCGGACCGGAAGACGGTGTCGACCGCGTCGAGGATCTCCGCGCGCTCCTCGGCGTACTCCGGCAGGTAGTCCCACACGCGAATCGGCATCTCAACGACCTTCCGGCGTGGCGAGGAAGAGGCCGCGCCCACCCTGGACTCCCGCCAGGTAGTCGACGGTGAGGCCCGCCGCCCGCAGCTCCTCGGTGTACTCGGCCCGCGTGAACAGCCGGTGCGTGTACTCCTCGGTGAACGAGGTGACGCCGCCCTCGGGGTCGGCGACCACGTAGTGCACCTCCATGCGCGAGCCGTCGCCCTCCCTGCGGGTGTGCGAGACGCGCGCGATGGTGCGGTGGTCGGGGGTGACGACGTCGCCGGAGACATAGCCGTCGAGATAGCTCTCGGCGAACCACCACGGCTCGACGACCACGATCCCGCCCGGTGTCAGATGCCGGGCGAACCGGTCGAACGTGCCGCGCAGCTCCGCGCGGTCGGCGACGTGCCCGACGGAACCGAAGAGGCAGAAGACGACGTCGAACTTCCGGCCGAGGTCGAAGGAGCGCATGTCGCCCTGGTGCAGGGCCGTGGCGGGCAGCCGGCGCCGCGCCGCTTCGAGCATCTCCGCGCTGAGTTCGAGCCCCTCGACGTGGTCGAAGAGATCCCCGAAGTGCTCCAGGTGCGCGCCCGTGCCACATCCGACGTCCAGCAGGGACGACGCCCCGGGGACCCGGCCGCGCACCGTGTCGCTCAGGTACTTGGCCTCCTCCGCGTAGTCCTTTCCTCGGGACTGGTACACGGCGTCGTACAGCGCGGCGAGTTGTGCTCCGTACATCGAAACTCCGTTCGGTGGGGGCAGGATCAGGCGGCGGCCTGAGCGGCGACAGTTCGTTCGACGGCGGTGCGCAGGGGCACCAGGGGGCGCCATCCGGTGGCCTTCCGGAAGAGCGAGGAGTCGACGGTCACGCTCGTGAAGTCGATGGCGGGCGCGTCCTGGGGCGGCGTGACGGTGACGACGGGAACGGGCGGCCGGCCTGTGATGGCCGACGCCGCCCGGGCGACCAGGGACAGCACCTGCCCGAGGGGCACACTGCGGTCGGCGCCCAGCAGCCAGTGCCCGCCGGCCAGCGCGTCGGAGTGGTCGAGCGCGGCGCCGACGGCCGCCGCGACGTCGCTCACATAGATCAGCTCGCGCAGCACCGTGCCGTCGTGCCACATGGGCAGCTCCTGGCCGGCGAGCGCGCGGCGGGCCATGGTCGACACCACGCCCTGGTCGGCCGAGCGGGCCCCGGGGCCCTGTCCGAAGACGGTGGGCAGGCGCAGGCTGACGCCGCGCACCGCGCCCGCCGCGGTCGCCTCCTTCAACAGCCGTTCGGCGGCGAGCTTCTGACGGTCGTACGCGGTGACCGGCGCGTCCGGCTCGGAGCCGTCCATCGGGCGGGAGCCCGGCACGCCGAGCTGGGAGACGGTGCCGCTGAAGACGACGACCGGCGGGGGCCAGGCGGCGGGCGCCTCCCGCAGGGCCGCCAGGACTCCCGCCATCACGCCGGTGTTCGCCCGCTCGCTGCCGGGGTCGCCCTCCGCGGCCCGCCAACCGCCGTCGTGCTTCACCAGGTTGATCACCGCGGCGGCGCCGCGCACGGCGTCCGCCAGCCGGTCGGGGTCGGTCAGGTCGGCCGCCCCGGTCTCCACCTCGGCCACGAGCCCGGCGCGGCCGGGCACCGTGGGGCGGCGCCGCGCCACGGCGCGCAGCCGCACCGGGCGGGCCGACAGGGCCGTGGTGACCGCGGAGCCGACGGGGCCCGAGGCGCCGAGCACCACCACCAGGGGCCGCTCGCCCGCCCCGGTCACGCCCCGCTCCGTTCGCCCGTGAGCGGTCGCCACCACCGCGGGTTGTCCCGGTACCAGGACACGGTCGCGGACAGACCGTCAGCGAACGCGGTGCGCGGCTCGTAGCCCAACTCCTCGCCGATGCGGCTGAAGTCGACGGAGTACCGGGCGTCGTGTCCCTTCCGGTCCGGCACTCGGCGCACCATGTCCCAGCCCTTACCGCATTCGGCGAGAACACGGTCAACTAACTCGTTGTTGGCCAATTCGGTCCCGCCTCCGATGTTGTAGACACGGCCGGCTGTTCCCTTGGTCGCCACCAGAGCCAGCGCCCGACAGTGATCCCCGACGTGTAACCAGTCCCGCCGATTCCTGCCGTCGCCGTACAGGGGCAGGGGTATTCCGTCCAGCAGATTGGATATGAAACGGGGGATTGCCTTTTCGGGATGCTGGTAGGGGCCGTAGTTGTTGGAGCATCGCGTCACACACACGTCGAGGGCGTGGGTGGTGTGAAAGGCCAGGGCGAGGAGATCGGACGCGGCTTTCGACGCCGCGTAGGGGGAACGGGGCCGCACGGGCTCCCCCTCGGTCCACGAGCCGTGTGCGACCGACCCGTACACCTCGTCGGTCGACACGTGCACGAAACGGCCGACGCCCGCGTCCACCGCCGCCTGGAGCAGGGTCTGCGTCCCCAGGACGTTGGTGCGGACGAAGGCGTCGGCGTTCTCGATGGACCGGTCCACATGCGACTCGGCCGCGCAGTGCACCACCAGGTCGATGTCGCGG
The DNA here is from genome assembly GCF_020740535.1 of Streptomyces profundus. Lineage (NCBI taxonomy): Bacteria > Bacillati > Actinomycetota > Actinomycetes > Kitasatosporales > Streptomycetaceae > Streptomyces > Streptomyces profundus. The sequence goes on along the minus strand of NZ_CP082362.1, from coordinate 611,865 downwards.
ATCGCCCGGCGCACCGGCTCGGCGTCACAGATGTCGGCCTGGACGAAGGTGAGCCGCGAATCGGCCCACACCGGCGCCAGGTTGGCCTTGTTACCCGCGTAGGTCAGCTTGTCGAACACCACGACCTCACTCGCCGGCAGAAGCGGCGAAGCGTCGTCGAGGATGTGCCGAACCAGGTGGGAACCGATGAATCCGGCTCCTCCGGTCACCAGGATGCGCATTCGGATGATCACCTCTTCGATGCGTTCCGCATGACGCGGAGAAGGTGAACCGTTGACTGCGCCTTTACCCTGGCAATGAGCCGGTGTCCGGGTCAACGAATGTGCGGAAGGCGGCCCTCAACTGCAATAGGCGACGGTGCCTTCCGCGGTTATGCAGGAGAGCTCCGCACTTTCGACCGGTCTGGGCGACGGTTCCGCGAGGGACAGCCGCGACGCCTTCGCCGGCCGCTGCTCGGACACCAGGAGAAACACCTGCGCGGACATGGCGAGGGTCATGTGGCGATACCAGGCCCGCCATTTGCGGACGGAGTAGCGCTCAAGACCGGCGTCGCTGCGCGCCGTGGTGAGGGTGCGCGCAGCGGCGCCGCCCTGGCTGGCCACGAGCGAGATCTCCTCGGTATCGGTGCCGTGGGGAACGAAGCACAGATACGAGCCGCCACCCCAACGGCTGACGTGGCAACGGGCGAAGTCCTCGGCGACCGGCGACGCCGGGATGGGACGCGCGGGGTGGCTACTGGGCAACACGTAGGGTAGTCGACGTCTCTCCAGCGCGGCTCTGAACGCCCCGTCGTCTCCGTAGGACGGGTCGACCGCCGTGACCCAGTGGGCCGGAGCGCCCGCCGCACGCGTCCGGTCGAGCATGCCCAGCGCGAGGTCCCGGCGGCTGCGCGAGGCCAGCCCGCCCGGGATGCCCGCGCGTTCGCGGCGCGCCGGGTCCTCCGTCCAGCAGGCGGGCAGGTAGAGCTCGCGGTCGATCACCCCGGCTGAGCCCGCCGCGTTGGCCTGGAGAAGGAAGACGCCCAGCTGCGCGTTCTCCACCTTCCCCGCGGAGCTGGAGAACTGCCGGGCCACGCCGGCCGAGTTGTCGCCCTTCTTGACGAACGCCTCCTCGGCCAGGACGAAGACGCTCCCCGACGCGGCCAACCTCTCCCCGACGATGCACCTGACCTCGTCACGGACGGCGTCCTCCGACCATCTGGCCGTGGTGAGCAGCCGATGGCGCCCGTCCTCCCTGGGCGTAGGGACGGGCGGAGTGTGCGAGAGCAGGCCACAGAGATACGCGTAGGCGTGCTCGCGCGGCTCGGCCCGCTGGAAGTGGCAGTCGAGCCGCGTGAAGAAGCGGCGGAGCTGCGTGGAAGACGGTAACTCCAGGGGGTCAGCGGACATGGCGGTACCTTCCTGAGATGAATGGGTGATGTCGGTCGAGTCTCTGGCCGGCGGCTCGCCGGCGGAGTTCGGTCCCGGCTCGGTACACGGGCCCACCGTGCGTCGTCGGTGGGCCCGTGGTGCGGCAGGGGGCACGCGGACCCGGCCGCACCCCTGCGGCCGTGCGGTGATCCCGCCCGTACGGTGCGCGGGAGCGGCGGATCGTCGCGTTCGGCCGGGCGTCGCGGTCGCGGCGCGGGTCAGCCGAGTGGCGACCGCCCCGGCCCGGGGGAGGGGCGGGCGGGCGCCGGCGGTGCGCGGGCGCGGCGAGGGGCCCCCGGGCACGTCGCCTGGATCCTCGCGGGCTCGCGCGTTCCGGCTCCCCCAGCCCGAGGGCCTGGGGGAGCACCGCGTCATGGGGGCGCCTCCCAGCCGTCCGGCCGGGGGAGCCACTCGCTAGCCGCGACGATCCAAACGACGCACCCTAGCCGGGGCCCTTACAGCGTTTGACCCGTTTCTCCGGCCTCCGGCCCCGCGTCCGACCGGTACTCCGGGAGCGGCCGGGGTGGGCGTGGCACGGGACGAGGGCCACGGGGCGAACCGTGCCCGTCTGTGGGGACACCGCGCCCGAAACCTGCCCGAACGGGCAGGGACACGAGGGGGGTTGACAGCCGCGCGCCGCCGCCGGCGCATGGTGGCCGCCGCGCGGGGCACACCCGCCGCGGGACGGCGCGCCGGACGCCGGCTGCCGCCGTCCGAAGCGCGAGGCGCCCCGCGGCCGGCGGTGTCGGCGGGCAGCGCAAACGAGGAGCACACGATCAACAGGCTGCTGCAGCCGCACAGTTCCCCCAATGCTCAGGTGCCGGTCATTGATCTAGCTGGGGCCTCGTCAGTCTTCGCCATGGCGCGCAGATCCGACAATAGGGCCTGTCCTGCGACGACGTAACCCAACAACGGTGATGCTCTGGTGAACGATTGTCACGCTCCGCGGATCACCGGCGGGGCTCGGCAGCCCGCTCTGACGTGCGGGGCTCGGTGGCGCACGCCGACCGGTTAGCAGGGGCGAATGTTTGTGAGGCGCCGGCCCCCGGGGTGTCGGGCGCTGGATGGGCGACGGCACATCGGCGACCGGGCGGCCAGGTGCCCACCGGCCGCCCGCACCGCTGGCGCCCTCGCCAGGCCACGATCGCGGGGGCGCCCGTTGCCCGCCGGTTCCCACCTCATGTCGCGGTGAAGCGGGCACTCGGGCACGGCCCTGCCCGAGTGCCTCCCCGATGCACCACCGGCCCGCACCCGCACGGGTGGGCGTGCCGTCCCCCATGTCGCCACCGACCCCGAGCACCGCACCCCGCCTTGCGCCCGCGAACAGATGGCCACCACCAGGGGCACCGCCGGCCCACCGACAGCCCCTCCACCGCACCCGGACGTGGGGTGCCCAGCCGATGCGCTGCGCCGGGCAGCGCCTCAGCGCTTCTCCGCCCGGGCGACAGCATGAGGAGGTGGCGCTGCCGTCGGCCGGAACGACACCCAGGCGCACCGGCGCCACCTGGGCAACCGGCCCCGGGAGAACGGGAATCCACCGGTACGCCTTACGTACCGTCAGTCATGCTGACAGCCTGGTGCGCCGAGTGCGGCGAACCGGTCGCACAGAAAGTGGTCACACGAAGAGGACGACAAGGGGGCGCGCGGATGCGTGGCAGGCGAAGGCTCGCCGGGCTGGCGGCGGTCGGGGCGTTAGTGGCGGGCTGCTCCGGCTCCGGCGGGGACGAGGGGAGCCCGGGGGCCAACGGGGAGAAGGACGCCGAGAGTCGGGCGAGCGCGGCGCCCTCGCCCGAGGCCGAGCAGACCCCGCCCGACACCCAGCTCTCGGTGCCGGCGCTCTACGACACCAGCCGGGGCTGGGAGTCCACCGAGGAGGGCACCCAGTTCCCGCTGCCCAGGACCGGCGCGGTGGCGTTGTACTGGGAGCGGACCAGTGAGGTGGCGCCGACCGAGCACGGCTTCACCGTCCTGGACGCCACCACCGGCGAGCGGCGCTGGAGCAGCGTCCCCATCGGGCCGCTGGGGAGCACCGATCTGCCCCACTTCAGGGCGACCGTGGACGGCCGGGAGTATCTGGTGGCGTGGTCCACCGGCGTCACCGGCGCCGACGCCATCAACCGGGGCGAGGAGATCACCGCCATCGACATCTTTCCGGCCGACTCCTCGGGCGAGGCCGTGGAGCCGCTCCGGGTCGAGCTGCCGGGCGAGCGGGAGGTCCGCAACGGCGGTGCCGGCCTCCTGGTGCGGGACGGGGACGACTCCGTCGTCGCCGTCGACCCGGCGACCGGCGACACCACCGAGTACCTCGTCGACGACCAGGAGCCGCCGGCCGACTGCCCGGACTGCCACGAGAGCTGGATGGTCAAGGGGATCACGGAGAACGGCCCGCTGATGGGCACCAGGACCGATATCGACTACGGCGGCCTCTGGGTCCCCGGCGGCTGGGCCACCTCCGACCTCCGGCCACCGGGAACCGATCCGGAGAACGACCCCAGCGTCGGGCTGGTCTCCGACCACCTGCTTGTCCTGGGGTGGGGCGAGGAAGCGGCCTCCGGGGAAACCGTCTGGACCGCGGTGGACAGCGCCTCGGGCGAGACGCTGGCCACGGTCAACTGCGCGGGGGACCGGTCCTCGGAGACGGATGTCCACCTCTCGGCCAACGGCCGCTACCTCGCCCACGGAAACCGGGTGTTCGACCTGGAGGAGGGCACCGGGGTCTGCTTCCAGCGCACCGAGACCACCAACGCGGTGGAGTTCCGGCTCGCCTCCGACCCGGGCGTGATCTATGGCTACGCCATCGAACCCCAGGGCTTCACCGCCGCCGAACGGCCGGTCCAACTGGACATGCGGACCGGGGAGATCGAGCAGTTCGACGACATCGACATCGACCTCCCGTTCGGCGACACCGCCGGCTACGGCCTGTTCTGGGACGGCACGTTGGTCGCCTATCCGCACGCGGAGTGAACGACGGTCAGCGACACGGGGCGCAGGTGGAGTGCGCCGACGTCGGCCGGGCTCGGCCGCGCCCTGCCGCAGGCAGCGGCGGCCGAGCGGGCGGGAGTGAGCATGCGCCGGTAAAGGAAACTGGCTCGCGGCTATCCCGTTCGACCGAGTTCTCCTCAACAGGGCCACGCGCCGAGGACCACGGGAACGAGCAACGCCCCGTCGCGGCTGGACCAGCCCGGCTACCCGCCCGTGCTCAGCGGAGGGGATCGTATGCGCGGAAACACACTCGACGCATGGCAATTGGCCGGAACCATACTTGTTCATGGCGCGATATTGCTGCTAAGAATTGCGGGTTAAATCCGTCAGCCTGAAATGCGTTGGCCACCTCTCCGGCGATCATCTAGGCTCAGAGCATGACAGCGTACTCGGGTGTGGCGCCAGGAGTTCGAGAGCTTTCCGCGTTGACCATTAGCAAGGTCTCGGTCGGGCGGGGCGACAACAACTGTTATCTCCTGCGTTGCCGTGCGACCGGACAGCAACTGATGATCGACGCGGCGAATGAGCCGGAAGTCCTGCTTGATTTCTGTGGCCGCCGTCTGGATGCCGTGGTGACCACTCACCGGCACTGGGACCACTGGGAATACGGGCTCGCCGCGGTTGTCGACGCCACTGGTGCCACAACCTACGCCGGAGAGCCCGATGCCCCGGCCATCGGTGTGCCTACCGACATTCTGTTGCACGATGGCGACACCATCGCCTGCGGTGCGTTTGAGCTCCGCGTAATCCGGCTGACCGGGCACACCCCGGGAAGTGTCGCATTGCTGTATGACGACCCCGAAGGTCATCCTCATCTCTTCACCGGTGACTCACTTTTCCCCGGCGGGCTGGGGAACACCTTTGGTGACGCCGACGCGTTCGTCTCTCTTTTCAAGGACGTTGAGAGCAAGGTGTTCAATAAGCTGCCAGACGAGACGTGGGTCTATCCAGGGCATGGAAAGGACACGACTCTTGGCGTCGAAAGGCCCGCACTCGCCGAATGGCGAGCGCGCGGCTGGTAGGTACCTCTCAAGCGCGGGGATGCCTTGCGATCCCACCAGGTGGGAGAGGTGCCAGATTTCACGGCAGAGTTGTTCTCGCGGTAGTGCCGGTGAGGTCACATTCCAAAGGTAGGGCTCATGGAATTTCAGGTGCTCGGGAATCTGGAGATTCAAGCGTCAGCGCATCGGCTCCCCACGCTTCGCCCCCGACACGAAAGATTTCTGGCTCGTCTGCTCCTGAGTCCGAACACGCTGGTGTCCATCGGTGCGCTCACGGAGACCCTCTGGGATGCCGCACCGCCCGCGTCCGCGGAACGGCAGGTCCAGAACGTGGCGTCGCAACTGCGTCAGGCGTGGATCAGGGCCGGCGTTTCCGAGGTGAACGAGGTTCTCCGAACCGGCCGAGCTGGATACTCGCTCACCGTCGATCTGGAGCACATAGACCTCTACGTTTTCCGTGACCTGGTCACTCAAGCCGGCAACACCACAGCGGCGGGCGATCTACCGGCATCAGTCGGTAGGCTGCGGCAGGCGCTGGCTCTGTGGCGCGGCCCAGTGTTCTCCGGTATCGAGAGCCAGGTTATCCAGGGAAACGCCGTGCTGATTGACGAGGAGCGGCCGGCGGCTTGGGAGGAATGCATGCGGCTGGAGTTGCAGCTTGGCCTGCACAGCCGTGTGGTGACCGAGTTAGCCGCGCTCGTGGCGGAGTTTCCCTTCCGGGAACAGCTTGTCGGGCTTCTCATGACGGCGTTCTACCGGACGGGGCAGCAGACGGCCGCCCTGCAAACGTACCAGCAGGCGCGCGACCGACTGAATGACGAGCTGGGAATCGATCCCGGCCTCGTACTTCAGGAGCTTCACACGAGAATCCTGCGGAGCGATCAGACCCTCTTGGGATCAACCGCACACGAGACGATCACGCTCGCGGCGCCATCGGCCAGCGCTGACTCGTCGTCGCAGGTACCGAGCCAGATTCCTCCATCGGATGGGTCCTTCGTCGGCCGCCAAGACGAATTGACCACTCTCTCCGAGCATATTGGCAAAGTGCAGATCCTCGTTGTATCCGGCGCAGCCGGCATGGGGAAGACGTCACTCGTCGTGCAGTGGGCGTACCAGGTCCGGGATATTTTCCCCGACGGTCAGATATTCATCGACCTGCGCGGACACAGTGCGGATACCAGTCAGTCGGCGCGGCGTGTTCTCGGACACATGCTGGAGAGTTTCGATCTTCCTCCGCAGGAGATTCCCGGGGCACTGGACAAACGAATCGCGTTGTACCGCTCGATGGTTGCCGACAAGAAGGTGCTGATCGTTCTGGACAATGCCAGCGCGATCGACCAGGTGCTGCCCGCCGTCCCGACGAGCGGCGGATCCCAACTGGCTGTGACCAGTCGCAACAACCTCGCGGCCCTGTACGCCCACGTCGCGGTGCGAGGGATCTCCCTCGACGGACTCAGCCGTGCCGAGAGCTCCTCCATCCTCACCAGGGCCGCAGACCGGCCGTCGAAGGAATCCAGCCCCGAGCTGGAGGACCTGCTGGATCTGTGCGACGGGATGCCACTGGCGCTGCGCATCCTGGCCGCCAGGATGATGGCGGACCGCTCCCTGACGGTTGAGGCGCTGGCTGCCGGCCTGTCCGACGCCGTACCACTCGACAGCTTCACCCTCGACGGCGACGCGCGCAGCGTCCGCTCCGTGCTGGCGAACACCTATACAACCCTGTCCGAGGAAGACGCACGGCTCTTTCGTCTGCTGGCAGTCCATCCCGGGCGCAGGATACGCGTGGAACCGGTGGCGGCGCTCGCGGCGGTCCCGCTGGCGGGGGCGCGGCGCGGCCTGGACAGCCTGACCGCGCTCCACCTGCTCACGAGGGCCGATGACCAGTACATGGTCATGCACGACCTGGTCCGGTCCTTCGCTGCGGAGTGCCTCGATGCCCAGGCCCTTCACGACCGGCCGACCGAGGCCGCGGAGCGTCTCCTGGAGTGGTACCTGTCCGCCGCCGCTTCGGCCAACGCCGCCCTACGGCCCGACCGTGACGCCTTCGCCGACCGGAGGGTGCTCCGCGGGATGTTCGCCCAGCCGTTCGCCGAGGATGTCGACGCCATCGAATTCCTCGACCAGGAACGGGAGAACCTGGCAGCGGTCACGGGTCTCGTCGTTCGCCACGACATCGACCGGGCGGTGGAGTTGCTCTACCACCTGCACAGCTACTTCCTGCGCACCGGATTCTCCACCGCGGACATGGATGCCTGGAGAAAGTGCGGAGAGAACGCGCACAGGATTCATGATCCGTTGCTACGAGCCCACCTGCACCATGCCCTGGGCGGCGCGCTCGTGGAAACGAACGACCTCGACGCCGCTATCGAGCACCTGCGCCTGGCCACCGGGCTGTACGAGGCGGCAGGACAGCCGGGGGGCGCTGCCGGCTCGCGTCTCGGCCTCGGGTTCGCCTTCGAACTACAGGGCCGCTACCACGAGGCGCTGACCGAGCACGAACGGGCGTTTGACCTCGCGAAGGCCGCACAGAACACCACGCTCATCGTGCACGCGCTCAACAACTCGGCGGACGCGCTGGTGGCCCTTGACGACCTCGACACGGGGCTGGAACGGCTGCAAGCGGGCCGAGCCCTCGCGCGGAAGCACGGCCTGCGACACCACGAGTCCGCGATCCTCAGCAGTATCGGCGCACTCTTCATCCGCAAGCGGGACTACCCGAAAGCCCTGGCGCACCTGAACGAAGGGCTGGCGCTGATGCGGCAGTCCGGGTTCCGCACGGCGGAGGCGGACACACTCGCCCGCATGGGGCACGCGGTGCTCGGCTCCGGCGATCCCGCTGGCGCGGTCGAGTGGTTCCGCAAGGCCAAGGACGCCTACCACCAGAGCAACGACGCGTCTGGCGAGGCCGACATGGAGCGACTGATGGGAGGGTCCCGGCCCGGGGCCCGATAGCTCGCGCCCAGCACGCCCCCGCCCCGTCACCGCTCCCGCGCTACCAGTCCTCTGGCCGTGGCGGGGTCCCGCCCTCCTGATCCGCAGGTCAGACGCGGTGGATGAAAGATGGATGACGCCGCGATGCACGATGAGACCAAGCTAACCGCAGACGGGCCGAGAGGCCCCGCCGGGATGAGGGATTCATCCTTAGCCGCACATTCGCTCCACACCGGGGCGAGTGAGTCACAACAAAGGGAGAACCGTCATGGAGCAGGTTGTGGAGATCATTGAGGTCATCGAGTCCCTCGGTGAGGCCGAGGAGGGCGTGGACGCGCTGACGTCCGTGCAGGCGGCCGAGACCTGGGTCTGACAGGTCGACACATACAGCCACCGCGGAGAAGGGGGAGGAGGAAACCGTCATGGAGCAGGTTGTGGAGATCATTGAGGTCATCGAGTCCCTCGGCGAGGTCGAGGAGGGCGTGGACGCGCTGACGTCCGTGCAGGCGGCCGAGACCTGGGTCTGAGCAGGCCCTCATCGTCGCTCACCGGCGCCCGGCCCTTTTCAGGGGCCGGGCGCCTCTCCACCGTCAAGGGAGCGCGGAACCGTGGTTGCTGACGCCTACTACCTCGCCGAAGCCGACAAGCTGCACGCCGCCGCCGAACAGGCGGCCGTCAAGTATGGCCCCTCCTCACAGGCAGTGGTCTTCCTCAAGTACGAGGAGCTCATCCGACTGTGGCACGTGCACATGTGTGACGGCCCCGACCCTCGTCTCCGTGAACGGCTGACCCATGCCGCTGAGCACATTCGCGCAGCCTATGCGCGGCAACTCTCCGTCCGGCGGGATCATCCGACTCGGGTAGTGGGCGAGGATCCGCTGGTCATCGAGTTCGACCGCGCAGTGTTCCAGGAGCGTTACGCGGTGGCCGCTCCTGAAGCGGTCAGGCAGACCTGGCAGGTTGACTCCCCTGAGATCCCCGAAGGCTTCGCCACGGGCGCGCCTCACATGTTCGTGATCGACGACCTGGGAAACCTGCTCATATGGCGTCGCCGGTTCAGCTTCCGTGAACTCATCTTCGGGCGCGCGAAATCACAGATCGATGGCGTCCCCGTGGCCCACCCGATGCTGGTGCCGGACCGGTTGCGTGTGCGCACCGCGGGCGAGATCGTGCTGATTGGCGCGCCACGGGTACACGCGATGGTGGTGAACACCAAGTCCGGCCATTTTCGCCCGCCGCCTTCGACGGGAACGGTCGTGCGGGAAGTGTGCGCGGAACGGTTCGCCGTGCCGACCGACCGGATCGACGTGTTCACCGTCGGCGGTCTCTCCGATCAGGACTACGAAGGCTCGACCCATCGACTTGCGAGAGCGGTGTCATGACAACCCTGGAACGGATTCTGCGGATACCGCGAGTGGGTGTGGAGCATGAGTATCGCTGGATGGTGCGGGAGACCTCGCTCACCGACATCGCCGCGCGCGAGAAGCTGCGTGGTGAACTGACGGAGATGTCCGGACTGCGCCTCACCGACGAGGCAACCGTCCTACAGCACTCGCTGTGCTTCGACGACGCGAACTGGGCGCTGCTGACAGCTGACTGCTCGATGACCGTACTGGTCAACGGAGGCCGGAGCCCGTCCTGGTTGGTGGCGAAGGAGACCATCCAGTGGGTGGACGGGCGTCGAGACGTACTGGAGATGTCCGAATACGTTCCGGACGTGAAGTCCCTGTCGAGTGCCGGCATGTTGGCCGGAAGGCCGGGGCGGCATCTGTCGCGCCGGGTGCCTCCGGTGCGGGATGTGCGCGTGTTCGGGTATCTCTCCCAGCGGCGTACCAAGGCGGCTCTGCTCACCGAACAGGGAGCGACGATAGCCATCAGCTGCGACGGGGTCGAACTCCGGGATTCCGCGTCGCGACTGGTCGACACGTTCGCAGTGGTGGAAGTGGAGGCGAATCAGGCGAGCCGCGTCGACTTGGATGTGCTGGCCGGCACGGCCGAGAAGTTCTCCCAGCACCTCGGATGCCCTCCGGCGGAGATATCGAAGCCGCAGTTCGCCGCAGCCCGTCTGGGGTGGAGCGGGCCTTGACCACCGACAGTCAGACGCCCCCGAAAGGTGCACGGGAACAGGCGGCAAACCCGTGGCAGACCTGGCGGATTCTGCTGCTGGCGAATGCGTTCTCGCTGGTCGGCAACTACGTTCAGAACCTCGCGCTCCCCCTGTGGGTGCTGTCGGTGACCGGTTCCTACTCGGCCACGGGTATCACTTTCGCCGTTGGCACTCTGCCGGTCGTCCTGTGCGCGCCACTCGCGGGAAGAATCGTCGACCGATTCAACCGGCTGGCCGTGTTCATCGCCTGCGAGGGGATCTGCGCGCTGCTCGTACTCATCCTGATCGTCGGGGTACGTGCGGAGAGTCTCGTCGTCGTCTACGTGATCTCGGCTCTCCTCAAGGCTGTCGGCAGTGCGGCTGTCCCCGCGGTACAGGCGATGCTCAAGGAGCGGCTGTCTCCCGACGAAACGCGACCGGTGATCGCCAGGTTCGAGATGGTGTTCGGCATGACCATGAGCCTCGGGCCACTGGTCGGTGCCGCACTCTCAGCGGGGATCGGCATTGAGGGTGCCTTGTGGGCCAACTGCGCGTCGTTCGTGGCGTCAGGGCTGCTCGCGATGCTGCTGCGTCCGTCGAGAACCGGGGCAAGGGGCCCGAAGGCGCCGTCGACGGAGAAGCAGCCACGAACCCGGCTGGAACCGCTGCGGTGGAGTGCCCTCAGTCCACTGCTACGCCGTGTGGCACTCGCTGAGGCGTCCTACTTCCTCTTCCTGGGCGCCGAGGTGGTCATCGCCCTGGCGGTGTTCCAGGAGACGGTGGGGGTCGCCGCGGCGGCCGTGTACCAGACGCTGACCGGAATCGGCTGGATCGCCGGATCGTCCCTCGTGGTCCGCAGGTTCAATCGGCAGCCACTGGTCATCTGGACCGGCGCTGCCATCTCAGCCGCGGCGACGGCCGCACTCGCCTTCAGCGGTCAGAGTTGGAGCTGGGTCGCGGTGGTTCTGGTCGGACTACTCGGGGGGACGGGCAACGTGATGATCGCCGGCGCGACGACCGTGGTGTATCAGGCCGCGGCGTCCAACGAGATCATCGGCCGCATCTTCGCGTTCCGTCGTGGCTTGCTGAACTTGTTCATGACGGCCTCGTACGTCGCCATCCCCCTCATGGGGGACCTGACCAACCATCCGGCGCCGGTGTTGCTGGTCGCGGGACTCGTGAACTTGGTGATCACCACATGGCTGTTGCTGCCCCACCTCCGAGCCAGGACGGGTGAGGGGAGTGACTGACCTGGTATCCCTGGGCCGGATCGACGCGACACCGGCCGCGCCCCCCACCGTGCGGTGCGTCCCCTCGGGCACAGCGACAGAGCCGGCCGACCAACCAGGGCTGACAAGCCTGTCCCTCGCCGCCCTCTGCGGTGTTGACGCGTTCCGGGTGGGCCATCGCTGCTCCATGGTCAGCATGCCTCCGGGCACCACCCAAGACCTCCTCGCCCAACGGCTGGGCGACGTCGACCTCGCCGCACTCCGGCGCGGGCTCGCCACCCGGCGGGCGCAGCACATGAGCGACAGGGGCCAGTTGGTCCGGCGCGCGCTCCACCGGGTGGCCTGGGGCGACGACTGCGTGGCCGCGCTGCCCAGCCCGGCCGAGGCCGCGGCCATCACCGACCAGCAGATCATCGCGCACGCTCGCGGTGCCATGGAACTCATCCGCGCTGGAACGCATCCCGGCCAGTGCCCCGACACGCTTCCCTGGCGCGGTGGTCTGTACTACGGGAGCCGCAACCAGGCGAGACTCGCCGTAGGCATCCAGCTTCCGTGGCCCGCGGGGGAGATGGGGACGGAGTCCGCCTTGATCACGGCCACGTATCTGGGACGAGTGGGCGCTCCCGGCACCCTCGTCCAAGCGCTCGCGCGGCGTCAGGTGCCGTACTACGCAGCCGCGGTGCTGCCTCTCGAAGAGCACGGCACACCCTGCCTGACCCTGGGCCTCAGCACCGTGGCCGACCACGTGGTCGCCCTTGTCGAGACCGTGCGGCACGAGCTGCGTCGGATGCGTGACTCCGGTGTTCCCAGCCGGCGGCTGCCCTACCTGCGGGACAGCGCGAAGCTCTATGCGGCCATCCACCCATCGGATGATCTCTTCCAGCATCGGACTACGGGCACCCCCGGTCCACCCGCCGGCTCACCCGCTCCCGCCGTCGCCGTGATCGGCCAGCTGCCCGACACGACCCTCACTCAACTGCGCGAGGCCGTCCGTGAATGGTGAAATCCTCCAGCTGCCAGGCGAGGGCGGCAGCGTGATCGTGGTTCATCGGCCGGATTCCCCGACGACCTCGGTGAGCGCCACCTACACGCTCGGATTCGGGCAGGACCCCACCCACGCACCGGGTGTGGCCCACCTGTACGAACACCTGTATCTGGCAACGTTGCGCGCGCAGATGACCGCGCCCCTGGTGGCACACGCCCAGACCCACGCGGACACCATGGACGTCTCGGCGACCGTGCTCGCCGACGCGGACCGCGCGTTGCTCACCGCGTTGACCAACGCTCCTCGGCTGCTGGCCGAAGGACGCGTCGACGACGACACCCGCGTGCGGGAGTGCCGTGCCATCGACGTGGAACTGTCCGAGTGGTTCGGAAACCCGCTGCTCATCGCCGGCCACAAACTCGCCGCGCTGGCGACTCGGCGCCCGCAGCCGGCCCGCTTCGACGACTGCCGCATCGGCTCCACGCCCTCCATCTCGGTCACGGACCTGCGGGCGCACGCCGCCCTGAGAGCAGCGCTGTTTCCGGAACGCGTGGTGATCGTCGGTCCCCGGCCGGCGGAGGAGTGGCAGCACCTGACGCAGGAGGTGCGGTCGCCCGACACGGCACCCGCACCGGCCGACGCCTGTCCTGGCTGGGCAGGTCTCGGATCAAGAGGAGACGTGCCCGGGGCCGCCAGCCGTGTCTTCATCGGCATCCCGCTCCAGCTGAGCACACCGGACCGAGCCGAGGCCGTACAGCTCACCGCTGAACTCCTGATGCATGAGCGGGGCCCACTCGCAGGGATCGGCCACCGGCTCGGGGTCCGCTTCCGAGGCGGTTCCCTGATCCCCACCGCCGGCTGCGCGGTGATCGTCGGCAGTTGGACACCGGAGAACGCTCGACAGCGCGAGGCCATCGGCGTCGCGGTACGTCAGTACGCCGAGCGGGACCTGTCCATGTTCGTCGCGGCCCAGGCCATCACCATGCCGGAGCGTCGCCGGGCCGCGGCGGCCACTTCCGCGACGTTGGCCACGGCGGTCGACGGGTGGCAGGCCGGATGCGGCATTGATCCAACAGCTGCCAGGGCGCCAAGCGTTGACGAGATCAACCACACCATGTGGGCCGGATGGGACAGGTCCGTGCTCGTCGGGGCGACCTCCAACCGCTGTGGGCCGTTCCAGGACTGACCGAGAACACCGTGGCCGCGTGGCCGCGTGGACCACGGCAGAGGCGGTGTGTGGAGCGGCGCTGCGCTTCAGTCCCGGTCGCCGGCGTTCTTCCGACCGTTCCCACGACCGAGAGCGCCGATGAAGTCGTCCAGCCGTGAGACGGTTTGGCGCAGGACCTCCACGGACCTCACGGCGTCGTTCGACAGTTCCAGGGAGTGGTCCGCTGACGGAATCGTCAGCACGTCGTGCCCCGTGGACTCGGCGATCCGGGTGTCCCACAGTCTGTCGGCGCTCCCGCCGATGAGGAGAGTCGGTGCCGTGGCCCGCCGGAGCGAACGGGCCACCTGCTCGATGTCCAGGACAGGCGTGAGCCAGGCTGCCGCGATCCGCCGATCGGCGGCGACACCGCAGGCCAGGGAGCCCAGGGACTTACCGACAAGAAGGCGGCAGGCGCCTGCCTCGGCGTCGACGGCCTCGGTGACATGCCGCTCCACCCACGCGATCCGGTCGGCCACGGTGAACTGCGAGAAGTCGTCCGGGACCTGCCACCACAGCTCCTGGACCGTCCAGCCATGCTGGACGAGCACCTTTCGGGCGAAGTGCAGCAGCGGCCGGGCAGGCGAGTAGCCGACGCCGGGGACGATGACCGCGACCCGGTCACGGTCGCCGTCGGAGCGAGTGGGGGCGGCGAAAGGAGAGGGAACGGACATGGCAGCAGGCTACTCGCCAGCTGATCACCCGACAGGCGCGCGGACCCGGTGCCCAGGGCTGGCCGTCGCCGGGGCGCGGGGCGTCAGTTGTCGGCGCGTGCGGCGAGGTCGGAGATGAAGCGGGCGATCTCCGACGGCTGTTCCTCGGCCATGAAGTGCCCGGCGTCGATCGGCTGGTACGTCAGGTCGCGCGCCCACGCTTCCCAGAGCGACGCGGCGTCGAAGCCGAGTTGGGATCCCCAGTCCTGGGAGATGACCCCGACCGGCATGCCGAGTTGGCGGCCTGCGTCGCGGTCGGCCTGGTCCATCTCCAGGTCAATGCTCGCGGTGGCCCGGTAGTCGGCGACGATGGAGGCGACGGCCGCGACGGAGCTGTCGATGTAGTGCTGGCGTACCTCAGGGGTGAACGTGGAGCCGTCGGTGTCCCAGGCGTCCAGGAACGAGGCGAAGAACTCGGGGGCGACGGCGGCGATCATCCTCTCCGGAAGGCCGGCCGGCTGGGCCATGAGGTACAGATGCCACGCGACCTTGGCGTTGACCCCCTGGAGAACGGCCCATGTGTCGAGGGTGGGGAGCACGTCGAGGATGCCGAGATACCGCACCGTCCGCGGGTGGTCCAGGCCGGCGCGGACCCCGACCAGCGCGCCCCTGTCGTGCCCGACCAGCCCGAAGCGCTCGTGTCCGAGAGCGTGGGCCACCCGGACGACGTCCCGCGCCATGGTCCGCTTCGCGTAGGTCTCGGCGCTGCTCGCGCCGGGCTTGGAACTCTCGCCGTAGCCGCGCAGGTCAGGCACGATCACGGTGTGCCGCTCGACGAGTTCCCGCGCGACGTGGCGCCACATGTAGTGCGTCTGGGGAAATCCGTGGAGCAGGACGACCGCCGGCCCGAAGCCGGCGACGGCGACGTTGATATCGACGTCCCGCTCCCCCGGCAGCGTCTGGTACCGGAACCCTTCGATGGTCAGCGGTGTCACGGTGCTTCCTCCAGGACTGAGGTCGGTTGGGTGGCTGGGTGGCCGGAGAAGATGCCGGCCGGCATCGTTGTTCGACGGGAGCCCGTGGTCGCGCGCAGGGCGGGGATGAGGACGGAGTCGATCAGCGCTTCGAGGTAGGGGGTGTCGGCCCGCAGTCCGTTGAGCCGACGGAGCAGGAGCACGGAGCCGGCGACCTCCTCGTAGGGGAACGGGTCGGCGCCCTCGGGCAGTTCGCCTCGGCGGACGGCCGCCTCGATCACCGCCGCCGGCAGGCGTGCCCCCGTCGGCCCCACGGCTCTCTCGATCTCCTCGCAGAGGTCGGGATCCTCAAGGCCGGCCTGGAGCAGCAGCAGTGCCGTGTGGTTGTCGCCGGAGCGCATGGAACGGTCGAGGCGTCGGCACAGTGCCAGCAGGTCCCCGCGCAGGCTGCCCGTGTCGATCTCGTCCGGCCCCTCACGGCGCGCCGGGCCCGCCTTCAGCGCGGCGATCACCATCTCCCGTCTGGTCTTCCACCGCCGGTAGAGGGTGGCCTTGGACGCGCCCGCCCGGCGCGCGACCTCCTCGAAGCTGACGCCGTCGTAGCCCGACTCGGCGAGCAGGGAGCCCACCACCGCGAGGATCTCGCGCTCCCGCCGCTCGTCGCGTGGACGCCCACCACGGGAGGCGGCGGGGGCGGCAGGGGCGCTGACGGGATCATTAGGATACGGCACGTGCCGTATCGTATCAGGTGGTCGCCCAGAGTCCGCGCCCCGACCTGCCGAGCCCGCCGGAACGGTTCGCCCCCGAGGGGGGGGACGGAGCCGCCCGTCCCGGCTGAGCGCCGCGCCGGCCAGGGCGCGCCGCGGACGGCCCCTGGTCAGGCCGGACGCGACTCGGTGGGGGGTGGACGGTGTGCTGTCGAGTGGAGTACGCCGTAGGGTGTGCGCACCGACGCTCGGACCCAGTCGACGCCGTCGGGCAGGCTCGGCTCGGCGTGGGCCGTGCGGCCCCAGCCCGGTTCGGTCGGGCGCAGCCCGGCCAGCGTGTGGAAGAGCCAGTCGTCGAGCGTGCCCAGGAAGTAGTGCCCCCGGGAGCGGGACTCCGCACGCCAGTGTTCCCACAGCGTTGTGGCGCCCCGGGTGACCCAGTAGCCCCAACTCGGGTACGTGGTACGGGTGGCGACGCCGTGCGCCAGCTGGAGGTACCCGTACTCGGTGAGCACGGGCAGCAGGAACTTGGTCGCCAGCGCGCCGGTGGCCAGATGACCGCCGCGAGCGCGGATGTCGCCGGCCAGCGCGTCGGCCGCCCGCCTCGCCGTCCCCGGCGGCAGCAGGCGTAGCGCCAGCGCCAGCACATGGTGGGACTGCCGGAAGCCGGTGTCCCCCCGGCCGGCGACGACCGGCGCCCCGGGGCCCGAGGGCTCGGGGACGACGAACGCCCGCCGGAACGCGGTCCGCACCCGGGCCGCCTCCCGCCACCACCTGCCGGCCTCGGCCGGCCGGCCGGCGACCGGGGCCATCGAGGCGAGGGCGAGCGTCATGGCGTGCAGAAACGCGGTCGCCGCGATCCGCCGGTCCTCGGGCGGGTTGCCGCCCTCCGGGTCGGTGTCCGGGCTCACCCAGTCGCCCAGGGTGGTGTCGGCCAGGCCGTCGACCCGGCGGGCCAGTTCGAACTCGACATAGGAGGCCATGTCGTCCCACAGCTCGTGGACGATCCGTCGGTCACCGGTGTAGCGGTGCAGCCACCACGGGCCGAGCACCAGCGCGGAGTGCCAGGTGGGCGCGGGCGACCAGTCCATCCGCCAGCCGCCGAACGGGGCGATGACCGCCGGGGCGCCGGAGCCGTGCCGTGAGTCGGCCACGTCCGTGAGCCACTTGGCGAGAAGCTCGTGGGCGTCGAAGTTGAGGAGGAACAGCTCGGTGCCCAGCATCCCGTCGCCCGTCCAGCCGTTCTTCTCGTAGGCCGGAGTGTCGGTGGGCAGATGGTGCAGGTTGTTGAGGACGGTGCGGCCGGTCAGTTCGTGCAGCCGGTTCAACAGCGGGTCGGAGCAGGCGAAGTGGCCGGTGCGACGGACCAGGGTGTGCGCGGCCTCCGCCGTGAGCACGGGCGGCGCGCCGAGGCCGGGGGCGCGCACCTCGACATGCTGGAAGCCCTGGTAGCTGAAGCGCGGTCGCCAGTTCAGCGCCCGCCGGTCGACGGTGACCCGGTGGGTCTGGAACCTGCCGTCGTAGTAGCCGCGGTCGTCCTCGGCGCGCACGGTGCCGTCCGGACGGAGCAGTTCGCCGTGCGACAGCTCCACGGTGGTCGGACCGCGCTCGGGGTCGGCGGGCAGCTCCAGCCGCGTCCACCCGGCGAGAACCCGGGGGAAGGAGAACACCCAGTGCCCGGGACCGAGTTCGGCGACGGACTCGGGCGCGAGGACATCCGTGACGCCGATCGGCGGCTGGCGCTGGTTGACCAGCCGCCCGCGCGGCCCCGCGACCACGCGCGCCGACCGCCACGCCGCGTCCTCGACGAACCCGACCCCGGCGAAGCCGGGTTGGTCGTGGCGGACGTCGAAGTCCTCCCCCGCGTAGAGGTCGTCGGCGCGCGTCGGACCGCCGACGGTGCGCCAGGACCGGGAGCTGACCACGGTGTGCTCGCCCCCCGACGCGTCCCGGGCGAGGAGCAGCAGCCGGAGGCGGGGCGCGCCGTGCCAGGGCGCGGTGTGCCAGTCCCAGGTGTTGCGCCGCGCCATGCCGTAGAAGCCCCGGCCCAGCTCCACGCCCAGGGCGTGCCGACCGGCGCGCAGCCGTGCCGTCACATCGCTCACCACATACTGGACGCGCACGTCGTAGTCGGTGAACCCCGGGCTGAGCAGGGACGGTTCGACCGGTTCGCCGTCGAGCAGCACCCGGGCGTAGCCCCCGGCGGCCACCGCGAGCTGGGCCTCCACCGGGTCGAAGGGCAGCTCGAAGACGTGGCGCAGCAGCGGGGCCGCCTCGTCCGTGCCGGCCAGCCACCGCGCGCCCCGCCAGTCGCCGTCCGGCACACCGGTGACGAACTCCGAGGCGGCGGTGAGCCGTCGACCGTCCGCCCACGCCGTCACCGACCAGCGGTGGCGGCGCAGCGGGGCCAGCGGCGGCCCGGCGTACTCCACCTCGGTGGTGCGGTCGCCCGGCACCCGGCCGGTGTCCCAGCGCACGCCGTCCCGGTCGCTCACCACGAGCCGGTACGCCGAGGGCGTGACCGGGCTCTCGTCGGGGTCGGTGACCAGCCAGCCGAACCGGGGCACCACATCGACCCCGACCGGCTCGGCGGTGTGCTCGACGGTCAGCCCGCCCAGGACGACGCTCACGACAAGCGGTAGCGGAAGACGGCGGTCGGCGGGTGGGCCACCCGCAGCACATGGGCCCGGCCACGGGCGTCGGCGAAGTAGGCGCGGTCCAGATCGCTGACGGTCGCCTCCAGCCGGTCCCCCCAGTGGACGTCGAGGGTGACGCGGCCCCGGCGCAGGCGCAGGCCGCGCGCCGTGACGGCCGTGCCGACCTCGACCCGGCCCGGGCCGCCGGTCCAGGTGAGCCGGTCGCCCCGCCGCAGCAGCAGGGGGACCTGCTCGGTGGCCTCGCTGACGACGTCGAGGCGCCGGGTGATCGAGGCGTCGCCCAGTACGGCGGCGCCGGTGACATTGCCCTGCGGGCTGCGCCAGGTCAGGCCCAACTCGTCGACGTCCGCGACCTGTTCGGGATCGAGTTCGACGCCGTCCGCCGGGTCGCCGTCGAAGTAGGCGACGGTGAGGTCGGCGGCGGCGTCGGTGCCGCCGCCGGGCAGCACGGTGGCCCAGCAGTCCTCGTTGCTGTTGTGTCCGCCGTGGACGAGGGTGCCGGCCTCGGGATGCCAGATCAGGGAGAGGCCGGAGCGGACCAGGGTGGTCGCGTTGGGTCCGTAGTGCGCCATGGTGTAGTAGCCCGGACGGCGCACGAAGAGGTAGTCCTCGCCGCGCGGGTCGCGGCGCAGCTCGGTGAACCGGTCCGATGCCAGATAGGGCAGCGCGGCGACGGCGGCGGCCTTGGCCGCACCGGTCGGGTACCGTTCGCCGTAGGGGATGTTGACCAGGATGCGCGGGTTGGTCGCCCCGCGCTCCTGCTCCGGCACGGGCGCGGTCTCGGCCGCCCACGCCTCGCGTTGCGCCGCCCGGTCCTCGTCCGTCGGGTAGAACGCGGCCATCGCGGGGACCAGCGGGGTGAACCACGAGCCCAGGTCGCGCTGTTGGGGCTCGTCGGTGACATCGTCCAGGTAGTACATGGGGGTGCGGGCGGAGCCGGCCGTGTTGGCGATGTAGCCGGCGCCGTCGGGTTCGCGGACCAGGTTGTAGCCCAGCCAGTCGGCGAACCGTTCGACGGTGCCGATCAGTTCGGGCGCCTCGGTGTGGTCCAGTATCTCGACGATCTCGGAGAGCGTGACGTTGAGGTTGTAGGCGATGTCCATGCCGCGCGGCTCGTAGAAGTAGCCGGCCGGGCTCTGGCCCCTGGCGACGATGTCCGCCGTCCTCTCCCGGAGCCGGGTCGCGAGCCCGGGGTCGGGATCCAGTCGCAGGGCGAGGGTCGCGCCGGCGAGGCCGGCCATCGGCTGGTTCACGAACTCGATGGACCCCGGCTGCCACACGCCCTCGTTGGCCGGGTCGAGGAACCAGACCATGGCGCGGTGCAGCGCCGCGCTGATCTCGTCCCTGGTCCCGGGGAGCCGGTCGGCGCGCCGCAGGTCCTCCAGGGTCTTGGAGAGATAGCCAAGCGCGAAGGCGGTGGCCGCGCGGGAGCGTTCGGTCGGCTCGAACTCGGACCAGAACCCCTCCTCGTGCTGAAGGGAGAGGTAGTGACGGATGGCGGCGTCCAGCCGGGCCAGCAGCGCGGGATCGCCGTGATAGGGGTTCCAGTCGCGTTCGGTGGTGGCGAACCAGGCGAGCGTGCGGACGTGCTCCTGGATGCGGGCGTTGAACGGTTCGACCGGCGTCCGCCACCAGCCGCCCGCCATCCAGCCGTGCCGCTCGGAGCCGTCGTCGACGATCTCGTTGACCATGGGGGCGAGCGTCACCAGGTAGGGCGCGAGCCGCTGTTCCGGGTGGCTGAAGAGGGAGCGGTCGAGCGAGCCGGGCGGCAGGGGCGCGATCGGCGGCAGTCCCTGGGCATCGGCCGCCGGGGCGGCGGCGAACGCGCTCGGACCGGCCAGCCCGGCGGCGGTGACCAGCGTTCCCGCGCCGGCCCCCAGCAGCAGGGTGCGCCGGGTCATTCTCGGAGAGGTGGGTCTCGGTGAGGTGGGTCTCGGTGAGGTGGGTTCGGCCATCGTCATCGGTGTCCTTTCAGCCCTTGAGCCCGGAGGCGAAGCCCTTGATGATCGACTTCTGGAGGAGGAAGTAGACGAGCAGGATCGGCAGGATCGCGAGGACCATGCCGGCGAAGATCACGCCCCAGTTGGTGCTGAACTCGCCACGGAAGGCGAAGATGGCGACCGGGAGCGTCTGTTGGGAGCTGCCGCCGACGTAGAGCAGCGGCGTCAGGAACTCGTTCCACACGTTGATCGACGAGATGATCACCACGGTGCCGGTGACCGGGCGCAGCAGGGGGAAGACGATCCCGAGGAACGTCCGCAGGGTGCCGGCGCCGTCCACATACGCCGCCTCCTCGTACTCGCGCGGCAGTGCCCGGGTGAAGCCGGCGTAGAGGAACACCGTCATCGGCAGCTGGGTGCCCACGTTGAAGATGATCAGCGAGGTGTAGGTCTGGAGCAGATCGGCGTCCCGCATCAGTTGGTAGAGCGGCACCATGCCCAGTTGGAGCGGAATCATGATGCCCAACAGGAACAGCACATAGGTCGTGTAACTGAGCCGCCCGGCGCGCCGGGCGATGGTGTACGCGGCCAGCGAGCCCAGTGCGATCAGCAGTGCCACGCTGATCGCCGCGACCACGGTCGAGTTGAACAGCGCCTGGCCCAGCTCCGCCTCGCGCCAGGCGGTGGTGTAGTTGTCCAGCCGCAGCCCGGACGGTGGGCCCAGCGGGTCGGCGGCGACCTCGTCCGGCGTCTTGAGCGAGATGCTGAGGAAGACATAGAAGGGGAAGGCGAACAGCACGCCGACCGCGATCATGGCCAACTCGCCCAGCACCGCTCGCGGTCCACGCCCGCGTCGGGCGCCCAGAAGCCCGCCGCCCAGAAGCCCGCGGCTCAGAGGTCCGCCGCTCATGAGTCCACCTCGAATCGGCGCAGCGTCCGCAGCTGGATCATGGCGAAGGCGAACACGATCATGGTGAGCACCAGGGCGATCGCCGCGCTGTAGCCGAACTCGCCGGAGACGAACGCCTCCTTGTACATCACCACCGACAGCGTCTCGGTGGCGTAGCCGGGCCCGCCGCCGGTCATGGCGAAGACCTGGTCGAACAGCTTGAGGCTCCCGATCAGCGTGAGCGACAGCGCGATCGTCGTCGCCGGCAGCAGCAGCGGCAGCGTGACGGAACGGAACCGCTGCCACGGCCCGGCGCCGTCGATGGCGGCGGCCTCGTGCACCTCGGGCGGGATGCCCTGGAGCCCGGCGAGGTAGATCACCATCGTCAGTCCGGCGTTCTGCCAGATGATCACGCCGATCACCGACCACAGCGCCAACGAGCCGTCCCCGAGCCAGTTCTGCCGCAGCGCCCCGAGGCCCACGTCGGACAGCGCGGTGTTCAGCGGACCGGTCGGCGTGAGCACGTACTGCCACAGAAAGCCGATGATCACCGGCGGCAGCAGCGCCGAGGCGAAGAACAGGGTGCGCAGGACGTTGCGGCTGCGCAGCCTGGTGTTCAGCGCCAGCGCCAGGCCGAGCCCGGCGGCGGTCTGGACGATGGTGCAGGCCGCCGCGATCGTCAGGGTGTTGACCAGCGCGGAACGCGCGGACTCCGTGTTGAACAGGCGGCGGAAGTTGTCCAGGCCGACGAAGTTCGCATCGCCGGCCCGGCCGGTCCAGTCGGTGAACGCGTACAGTCCGCCGGCGGCCGTCGGGTAGAGCACCACGACGCCGTAGACCAGCAGCGCCGGCACCACGAACAGCCAGGGCGCCCCACGCACCCCGACGCGTCGTCGCCGGCCGGCGCGGGCGGGGAGGGGCGGCGCGGTCACCTGGTCCCCTTCGCGTACTGCTCGTCCAACTGGTCCAGCAGCGCCGGAACGCCGATCTCCCCGGCGAGCAGTTGCTGCCCCGACTGGAGCAGCGTCTGCTGGGTGTCGCCGTTGGGCCACAGATAGTTGGCGTAGGGCGCGGTGCGGCCCTCGTCGACCAGCGGCAGCACCGGGGCCAGCGGCGAGTCCGCCGCCTGGGCGGTCTCGCCGACGCCGGGCAGCACGCCCAGGGTGGTGGCGTAGGACTCGACGTTCTCCGGCTCGGCGAGGAAGTCGAGGAAGGTCCGCGCCTCGTCCACCCGGGGCGAGGCGGCGTTCACGGCGAGGAAGTCGGGCGCGGTGGGCAACACCGTGGCGTCGGGGTCGTCGTCGGCGGGCAGGGCGAACACCTCGAAGGCGTCCGAGCCCTCGGCCGCGTAGTCGAACAGCTGCGGCAGTCCCGCCGAGACCAGCAGGGTCATCCCGGCCTCGCCCCTGGCCAGCGCCTGCTGGGCCTGGTCGGCCGGGACGCCGAGCGCGTCGGGCGTGAAGTACTCGTTCAGCTCGGTCAGCTTCTCGAAGACCTCGGTCCAGGCCGCCTCGTCGGCGAAGCTCGTCTCGCCGGCGCGCATCCGCTCGTCGAGGTCGGGCTGCTCGGCGTGGACCAGGGTGCCGGCCAGGGCGTAGACGAAGAACTGGAGGTAGACGCCCCCGGAGAGCCCGGCCGCGATCGGGGTCTTCCCCGCGGCCTCAAGCTCCTCGCAGACGGCGAGCAACTCGCTCCAGGTGGTGGGGACCTCAAGCGACAGCTCCTCGAACACCTCCTTGTTGTAGGCGGCGACGATCGCGTTGCGTCCGACCGGGTAGGCGACAGTGCGCTCCCCGTCCCCCGCCAACACGGCCGTGGACTCGTCGAGTTGGCCCGCCCACGCGGAGTCGGACAGATCGGCCAGCTCGTCCGCCTCGCCGAGCACCCCGGCCGAGACGGGGCTGGAGTACCCCGGCGAGACCCGGATGACGTCGGGCGCGGTGCCGGAGGTCAGTTGGACGCGCAGCTGCTGGTTGAGCTCCTCGGCCGCCGCGTGGGAGGCGTCCACGGTCACGCCCTCCCGCTCCTCGTAGGCCGCGTACAGGTCCGCCAGTCCCGTGTTCTGCTCGGGGCTGGTGTACGTGGTCAGCGTCGCCGTGTCGCCGTCACCGTCGCCGGTGTTGACGAAGCCGCAGCCGGACAGGGCGAGCAGGGTGGTCAACCCGGCCGCCAGCCCGGCCCGAGCCGGGCGGTGCCGACGGGCCATGTGGTTGGGGCTCATGTTTCCTCCTTCACCGGCGGGGCCGGGGGTTCCTGGGACGGACCGTCGGGTGCGGGCCCTGCTGGTCCTGGGGGTGGCGGGGGGACGGTGACGTCGCCGGGGACGGTGGCGCCGGTGTCGCGCAGCGTGCGGTGGATCGCGGGGAGGGGCACGTCCCGTACGGCGGTGCCGTCCCGCACCGACAGGGCGGCGACCGTCCCGGCCGCCTGCCCCATCGCCATGCAGGACGCCTGTACGCGGTAGGCCGAGTTCGCCTCCTGGTCGCCGGAGACCGCACGGCCGGCGACCAACAGCGATCCCGGCGCGTCCCTGGGCACCATCGCGCCCAGGGGGATGGTGGGCAGCACGCCGTAGTCGAGGGGACGGATGTCGATCCCGTCGCCGTCGGAACGGTGCACGTCGATGGGGTAGAAGCTGTAGGAGACGGCGTCGTCCCACAGCCGCCCGCTCCGGTAGTCGTCGACGGTCACCCGTTCGACGCCGTCGATCGTGTAGGTCTCCCTGATACCGGTCTCCACCGCCCAGGACTCGATGGACAGCCGCTCCAGCCCCGGCTGCGCCCGCAGGAACCGGAAGATCCGCAACAGCGCGCGGCGGCCGGCGAGTTCGGCCTCGGTCCTGGTGCGACTCGTGCCGCCGTCCACGCCCGTGACGTGGATCGCGTTCTCGCCCCGGTGGCGCAGCAGCTTCCGCAGCGGGCGGGAGGCGGACTGGAAGTCGTCGGCGCGCAGCGTGCCGTCCACGAGCGCGGCGTCATAGGCCAGGTCGAGCGCGTCGAGGTCCATCCCGTCCAGGGAGCGGTGGTCGTAGCCGCCGAACCGCACCATCAACGTCCCGGGCTGCCGCTCCGGATTGCGCGATCTCGGCAGGCCGGCCAGCGCCACCACGTCGGCGTCGCCGGTGCAGTCCACGACGCGGGCCGCGCTGACCTCGCGCAGCCCCTCCTTGCCGCAGAGCACCACCCGCCACCGCGACCCCGTCCAGGAGACGGCGGCCACCATGGTGTGCAGCAGCAGGTCGGCGCCCGACCCGACCACCGCGCGGTCCGCGAGGGCCGCGTACACCGGTGCGCTGACGGGGACCTGGAGCCGGTAGTGCGGCAGATCCCAACGGGAGAAGTCGGGCAGCGTCGTCCCGCCGACCGCCACCGCCTCGCGCACCAGCCGCCAGCCGACGCCCGTGATGATCTGCTGTCCCCAGGCGTGGAAGAGGCCGGGCAGCGCGACGCCGGCGACGGTCGTCGTGCCGCCCAACGCGCCGTTCTTCTCGACCAGTCCGGTGCGTGCGCCGAGCGTGGCGGACTGGATCGCGGCACAGATCCCGGCCGGGCCGCCGCCGACGACCAGCACGTCCAGCTCCTCACGCACCTGGGGCCTCCCCACGGTCGGTGCCCGTGGGCGCGCCCACCAGCCGGGACAGCTCGGCGGCCGAGGCGATCGTCGCCTCCCGCAGCCGGCTCTCGTGCTCCGGCGTGCGACGGGCCGACGGATAGCCAAGACACAGCGCGGCGACGACCCGCCCGTTGTGGTCGCGCACCGGGGCGGCGATCCCGCAGACCCCGGCGACCTCCTCGTCGTGGTTGGTGGCGAACCCGTCCCTGGCCACCGCCGCCAACTCGCTCAACACCCGTGCCCGATCGAACTCGGCGTGGCCGGAGGACAGCAGCCGGTCCCGCTCGACGTCCGGGAGCCCGGCCAGCAGCACCTTCCCGGCGGCGGTGTGGATCAACGGCCCGACGGGCTCGGGCGCCGAGCGCATCGTCGTCGGGTTGACGTTCAGCAGCTGGGGGCCGACCAGCACGCTCACGTCCACCCGCCGACCGTGCTGGAGCGTGGCGAGCTGCACGGTCTCGCGGCTGGTCTCCCACAGGTCCCGCAGCACGGGGGCGGCGACGGCTCCCAGGTCGTTCTGGAGCGTGTAGGTGCGGTTCAGCTCGAAGAAACGGGGGCCGAGCACATAGCGGCGGGTGGACTCGATCTGCGCGACGAGGCCGTGCATCACCAGCGCCGAGAGCAGCGTGCGGCCGGTGGAGGCCCGCAGGCCGACCGCGTCGGTGACTTGGGACAGCCCTATCCCCGCGGGTCCGGCGCCGGCCAGGCACTCCAGCAGCGCCGTCACCCGGTCGATGGTCTGAATCGGGCTCTTGACCGCCCCGCCCGGGGTGCCCCCGGCGGGTTCGGACCTGTCCTCTTCGACAGCCATGATCCTCGCTGATCCTTAGCTTCTACAATGTAGAAGGCAGTTCGACTTTGTCAGAGCACACCATGGCACCCCGGCGATTTCGTGACAAGAGGTCGGGCAAAAACGATTCAATCAAGGAAGCGGGGATGGCCGACGGGAGTTCCGCCGCCGTACCCGGCCTGCCCGCGCCGTCGCCGGGCCGGATGCGGGGAGGCGGCAACCCCGGTCGGCCCGGCGGAGATCGGCGGAGCGGAGGCGGCGGGGCCCCGGGCGACCCCGCCACCAGTCGCCGACCCTCCGGTCGTCGTCACCCCCCACAACCGGTGGCGCGAGCGCTAGAACAACGGCATGGTCATCCCTTCGACAGGGGGCGACAGGCATGCCGGACCCGGAGGCCAGCGGTCCTCTTGCCGGACCGCGAGAAGGACAGCGGGGCGGTCAGTCGCCGGCGCTGCCGGTGGTGAGGACGGCGCCGGCGAGGACGAGGAAGACGCCGCCGCCCACGTACCGCTGGACCTGGAGGAACCCCCTGCTCTGCCGCACCCGGCCGCGGATGAGGAGGCTCAGCAGGGCCCAGCTCGCGTTGGTCACCATGCCGACCGCCACGAAGACCAGGCCGAGGACGAGGGTCTGGGACCAGACGGGGCCGTCGGCGCTCTTGACGAAGACGGGGAGGAAGGCGAGGAAGAACAGCGTGCTCTTCGGGTTGAGGGCGTTGACGACCAGCCCCTGAAGGAGGACGCGCCTGCCGGGGGAGGGCGCCGACGTCCCGTCCTCGGGGTCGGAGGCCACCGCCGGGGTGCGCAGCCGTTGGACGCCGAGCCACAGGAGATAGGCGGCGCCCGCGTACTTGACGATCTCGAAGGCCACCTCGGAGGAGGCGATCAGGGCCGAGAGGCCCACCACCGCGGCGAGCACCTGGACGAGGTCGCCGAGGGCCAGGCCGACGGTGGACAGCGTCCCGGCGCTGAGGCCCTGGTCGAACGTGCGGCCGGTCACATAGAGGACCGAGGGGCCGGGAACGAGTAACAGGATCAGCGAGGCGGTGAAGAACCACCAGAGCGTGGCTGGTTGGGGCATCGGTCTACTACTTTCTGCTGTCGGTCGCCTGCTCGGTCCGCCCGGCCTGTCGGTCCCAGATCCAGCAGCGGGGGGCACCCACCGGCCGGGCGGTGACCAGAGTGGCACAGACCTCCGGCCGTGACGGAAGATCCCAGAGAACCAGGGGATCGCTCACCTCCAGCCGCCGCGGGATGGCGCAGTCGAGGGCCTTGGCGTAGGCCTCTCGGCGGGTCCAGCCGGTGAAGAACGAACGACGGCCGGCCGCGTCCGGCTGAGCGTCGATCAGCTCCGCCTCCGTCGGGTCGAGGAAGCGGCGGGCCATGGCCCGGTGGTCGACGGACGGGTCGATCTCCTCCACGTCGACGCCCACCCGGCTGCCTCGGGCCACCGCGATCAGCGCGGTGCCGCCCGAGTGGGAGAGGTTGAAGTCGAGCCCCGCGGGGCCCACCAGTTGGGGCCGCCCGCGCTCGCTGCTGCCGAAGGCGAGACGCCTCGGCGGTGTCCCGGTGTAGCGGGAGAGCACCTCGCGGACGGCAGCCCGCGCCGCTGTGAACCGGGCCCGCTCCAGGGGGAGGACGCACCGGTCCGCCCGCGCCGTCTCCTCGGGGGAGAGCAGCTGGGCCGGCCGGTATCCGGGGCCGGGCGGCGCGTCGAGGCGCACGAGCCAGACGTGCACGCCATCCCCGTCCAGCGTCACCCGTTCGGGCGCCGGCTGCCAGCGCCCCGCTGTCCGGGTCACGCCAGGATGCCGGCCAGCTCGCGCAGCAGCCGCTCCTGGGCCGAGTGCAGGAAGAAGTGGCCGCCCGGCAGCATCCGCAGCGCGAAGGGCCCTGTGGTCTGTTCCGCCCAGGCGGCCAGCCCCGCCTCGTCCACATGCCGGTCCTCGCGCCCCCCGAAGGCGGTGACGGGGCAGTCGAGGGCGGGGGCCGGCTCGTAGGCGTAGGCGTCGTTGAGCCGGAAGTCGGAACGGAGGCCCGGCATGATCAGGCGCATCACCCGGGGGTTGTTCAGCAGGTCCTCGGGCGTTCCGCCCAGGGCCCGCAGCCGCTCGACGAAGGCGTCGTCGGGCAGGTCGTGGATGACGGGCCGGTTGTGCGAGAGCTGGGGCGCGCGCCGGCCGGAGACGAGGAGGTGCTCGGGGCCCCGCCGCCCGGTGTCGCGGAGCAGCCGCGCGTAGGCGAACGCGATCAGTGCCCCCATGCTGTGGCCGAACAGGACGAAGGGCCCCGAGTCATAGCGGTCGCCGATGGCCTCCGCCAGGTCCGGGATCAGCTCGCGCAGATCGTCGTAGGGCCGTTGCAGGATGCGTGACTCGCGCCCCGGCAGCCGGACGGCGTTGACCTCGATGTCCTCCGGGAGCTTGGCCGCCCAGTCGGTGAACACCGCGCTGCCGCCGCCCGCGTAGGCGAAGCAGAGCAGGCGCAGCCGGGCGTCCGGCCGGGGCCGGGGGGACACGATCCAACCCTTGCCTGGCGTCGCCACGTTCACGGGCTCACCTCCGCCTCGGCCGGTACGACCACGGTGAGGTAGCCGGGGAACTCCGGCACCTCGGCCACGTCGGCCTCCAGGAGGGCGAGTTCGCCGTCCCTGCCGATCTCACGGAAGCCGGAGAACTTGTACGTCACATACATCATCCGGTTGCGGCCGTTGGAGAGGAACTCCGCGAGCAGCCGCACCCCCGCCCGGCCGGCGCGGCGGCGCAGATAGGTGATGAGGACGCCGCCCACGCCCCGCGACATGACCCGGCAGGACATCAGGAGCAGCTTGATCCGCCAGGCGTCCGCCTCCCGTTCCAGCAGGACCAGGCCGATGGTGCCGTAGGGCCCGTGCCGGTCCTCCAGCCGGGCGACCAGCAGCTCGTGGTCGGGAGACTGCCGGAAGGTGTCCAGCTCCTCGTACGAGTAGGTGTATCCGGTGGTGTTCAACTGGTTGGTGCGGACGGTGAGTTCCTCGGCGCGCTGGAGGTCGTCCGTGGTGGCCCTCGCGATGGTGAAGGTCATGCCGAGGGTGGCGAGGAACTCCTCCTGGGGGCCGCTGTGTTCGCGTTCGACCTCGGCGCGCACCTGGTCGGCCCGGTACATCGAGCGGCGCTTGGCGGAGTCCTCGGTGATGAACCTGGGGGTGAACTCGGGCCGGTCCGGCAGCCCGGCGGCCTCGGCGGCGTCCACACACAGCGCTTCGGGGATCTCGTGCGCCACCTCGGCCCGCTCGAAGGGGTCGTCGTCCACGAAGGCGAAGGCGTCCAGACCGAGGTTGAGCGCCTTGGCGACGGCCCGCACGGAGCCGGACTTGGCGTGCCAGCCGATCTGCGGGTAGAGGAAGTAGTCGGCGAGGCCGTGGCGTCGGAGCGCGGCCATCGCCGTGTCGTGGTCGTTGCGGCTGGCGACGGACTGGAGGATGCCGCGTCGGTCGAGCTCCTCGACCGCCTCCCTGACACCCGGGCGCAGCGGCCCCTCGCCGTCCTCCAGGAGCACGCCGTCCCACACCGTGTTGTCGAGGTCCCACACCACGCACTTCACGGTCTTCGCCGCCCGCTCGGGGTGCGGCGCGCCGCTGTCGTCGGTCATTCCGTGACCTTTCTTCCGGTGCCTGCCCGGGGGGCGAGATAGGCGGACTCGGCGATGGTCGTCTGTTGGAGTTCGGTGCTGCCCTCGATGATCTCCATGACCTTCGCGTCCCGCAGATAGCGCTGCACGGGGTAGTCCTCGCCGCAGCCGTGCGCCCCGTGGATCTGTACGGCGTCGGCCGCGCTGCGGAAGGCCGTGGTCGAGGAGAAGTACTTGGCGAGCCAGGTCGCGTGCAGGCCCTGCTGGTCACCGTCCTGGCGCAGCCAACCCGCCTGCTGGCACAGGAGTCTGGCCGCGCTGGTGTGGGTGGCCATGTCGGCGAGCATCCGCTGGACGAGTTGGTGGTCGCGCAGCCGCACGCCGAACTGCTGGCGCTGCTCGGCGTAGGAGAGCGAGGCGTCCAGGCAGGCCTGCGCCAGGCCCACGCAGCCCCAGGCGACGCTGTAGCGGCCCAGCTCCAGGGCGGTGGCGGCGACCGCGTTCAGCCCGAACCCCGGGCGGCCCAGGAGCGCTTCGCCGGGAACGCGGCAGTCGCGCAGGTCCAGCTCGGCGAGCATCGAGGCGCGGGTGCCGAGGATGCCGCGCACCGGTGTGACGGCGAGTCCGGGCGCGGTCGCCTCGACGAGGAAGGCGGTGGGCCGGTCGTCGAGCCGGGCGAACAGCAGGAAGACGTCGGCGCGTTGCCCGAAGGTGATCCACCGCTTGGCGCCGTCGATGACGAAGCCGTCCCCGTCGCGGCGGGCGGTGGTCGCGAGCCCCTGCACATCGCTGCCCGCGCCGGGCTCGGTCAGGGCGAAGGCGCCGATCGCGGCGCCGGTGGCCAGCCGGGGCAGCCAGCTCTCCCGCTGCCCGGCGCTGCCCCAGCGGGCTATCGCCTGGCAGACCATGCCGTGCACGGTCAGCAGGCTGCGGACCGACGAACAGGCCCGGCCCAGCTCCTCGTTGAGCAGCCCGAACGTGATCGGGGCAAGCGCCGTGCCGCCGTAGTCGGCCGGTACGGCGCCGGCCAGGTGTCCGGCGTCGCCGATGGTCGCGTAGAACTCCTTCGGCAGGGCTCCCTCCCGGTCCCAGTCGCCCGCGTGCGGGGCGATGTGCTCCTGGGCGAAGCTCTCGTATGCCGCGCGTGCCGCCGTCTGCGCGGCGGTCAGCTGTACTCGTGTGGCCATCGTGGTCTCCGTACCGGATGGGCGGTCAGTCGCCGGCGACGGTCGCGCGCTTGCGGGCGACGAACGCGTCGATGGCGGCGACGGTGTTGAAGTTCGCCATCTCCAGGTCCTCGTCTTCGACGGTGAGTTCGAACTCGCCCTCGACGAAGAGGACAAGCTGCATGATGAAGAGGGAGTTGACGAAGCCGGTGGCGAAGATGTCGTCCTCGTCGGCGGGTTGGTGGTCGCCGAAGAACTGGGCGAGGAAGCCGCGGATCGCCGGCCGGTGGCCGTCCGTGGTGTGCTGCGTGGTCATAGGTGCCAAGCCGTTTCTGAGGAGTGCGGGGAGGTCGGGAGGTCAGGAGGCCGCGGTGGTCGGGTAGGCGAAGAAGCCCTGGCCGCTCTTGCGGCCCAGCAGCCCGGCGTCCACCATCCGGGTCAGCAGCGGGCAGGGCCGGTACTTGCTGTCGCTGAAGGCCGCGTAGAGCCCTTCGACGGACTGGAGGATGGTGTCGAGGCCGATCAGGTCGGCCGTCTCCAGCGGGCCCATCCTGTGCCCGAAGCAGCTGCGGAAGATCTGGTCCACCTCGGCCGCGCTGGCGACGCCCTCGTGGACGAGGTAGACGGCCTCGTTGACGGTGAGCATCAGCACCCGGTTGGAGACGAAGCCCGGGGAGTCCTCGACGACGATGCCCTCCTTGCCCAGCTGGGTGAGGAGTTGACGGGCGGTGTCCAGCGTCTCCTCGCTGGTGTGGTGGCCTCGGATCACCTCCACCGTCGGCTTGAGCGGCACCGGGTTCATGAAGTGCATGCCCAGGACGCGGTCCTGGCGGCCGGTCGCCGCGCCGATCCGGGTGATCGGGATGACGGAGGTGTTGGCGGCGAACACGCACTCCGGCCGGCAGACGGCGTCGATGCGCTGGTAGACGCCGCGCTTGATGTCCCAGTCCTCGGTGACGTTCTCGATCACGAAGTCGGCGCCGTCGAAGCCCTCGTACTCGGTCGTGTACCGGATGCGCTTGGCGACGACCCGGCGGTCGGTGCCGGCGCCCTGGGCGCCGAGCACACGGCCGAACCGCAGCCCCTGCTGGATCTGTTGTTCGGCGCGCGCCAGGATCTCCTCGGTGCGGTCGACGAGGAGCACCTCGTGGCCGCTGACCGCCAGGGCCTGGGCGAGGCCGGTGCCCATCACTCCGGCACCCACCACGCCGACCGTCCGAATGCTCTGTGCCATCTGCCGCTCTCTCCTGTCCGTCTGCTGTCCGTGTCTGTCGGCGTCCGTGTCCGTGCAGGCGTTCGGGTCCGGTGGGTCAACGAGCGGGGCCCGGTGGGCCGTTGGGGATGCGGACTCGCAGCGACCTGGCCAGTTCCGCGACGGTCAGCGCCTCGAAGAGGTCGCTGAGCGGGAGGTCGGCGCCCAGGGTCCGTCGGATCCTGGCGACCAACTGGACGCCGAGCAGCGAGTGGCCGCCCAGCTCGAAGAAGTCGTCGTGCGCGCCGACCTCGCGCAGGCCGAGCAACTCCGCCCAGAGCGCCGCCAGTTGTTCCTCGATCGGGCCCTCGGGCGCCTGGTAGGAGGTGCTCAGCGGTGGCCTCGGATGCCTGGAGGGGTCGGCGTGACCGCCGACCGGTGCTCCGGCGGCGTCGGGCGCCGCGTTCTCCTCCGGCCGGGCGCGGCCCCTGGCGATATCGGTGATGACCGCGCCGAGATCCTTGGTCACCACCGCCACCCGCGGGCCCGGGTCGGCGGCGAGCAGCCGCAGCAGCGCCTCGACGCCCTCGTGCGGGCGGATGCCCCGCGCGAGGTGTTCGCGCAGCCCGCTCGCGTCGCCGCCGCGCCGCGTGCCGCGCGCCGGGGGCCCGACGAAGCGGTAGGGGGCCACCTCGGCGGAGGTGCCGTCCCGCAACGCGCCCAGCCGGGAGCCGAGTTGGTCGACCTTCTTGAGGACGAAGTCCTCGATCCTGGCCAGTTCCCCGCCGTTCTCGTCGAGCAGCGTGAAGTCCGCGGTGAAGGTCTCCTTGCCCGGCTGGTCGGCCTCGTGGAAGCGGTGGTAGCTGAAGATCCTGCGCGGCAGCGGGCCGAGCAGCGTCAGCCGCCCGTAGGCCAGCGGGATGCGGAACTCCTGGGCCAGGTTCATGCCGTGGAAGCCCGCGGCCAGGTCGAGCAGCGAGGGGTGCAGCGCGATCTGCTCCAGATCGCCCTCGAACTCGGCCGGCAGCTCCAGCTCGGCCAGCGCCCCGTGCGCGCCGAGGTGGACCCGGCGCAGGCAGTGCGAGCGCGGGCCGAAGCCCATGGGCCCGGTGTGCTCGACGGCGCCCAGGTCCCGCATGCCGGTGGCCTCGACCAGGGCGGCCAGGTCGAACCGCCCGGCGGGCGGGGCCCCCTCGGGGAGCGGGCCGACCTCGCCGGTCACATGGACGTGCCAGCCCTCGTCCCCGGCCCCGCCCGAGGGCTCGTCGGCTCCCAGCGCCCGGCTCACCACGCTGAACCTGGTCGGGGTGCGCGTCTTGTCCAGGACGACCCGCAGCTCGCGCCGTTGGTCCTCGCCGACGACGACGGGGGAGAGGAAGGTGACCTCGCGCAGCTCGACCTCGGGCCCGCCGAACTGGTGCGCGTGGGCGGCGCGGACCAGCTCCAGATGCCCGGTGCCGGGCACCACGGCGTTGCCCTCCATCCGGTGCTCGTCGATCAGCCAGGAGCCGGTGACGCTGAGCGAGGCAGCGTAGACGGCCTCCCCGTCGTCGTCGCTCAGACAGCTGTCCAGCAGCGGGTGTTCGACGGGGCCGGTGCGCCCCTCCGACGTGCCGCCGATCAGACGGGCGGCCATGCCGGTCTCCTGCCAGCCGTCCCAGTTCACCGACACCGTCCTGGGCCCGCCGGTGAGGTCGTTGTACTGGGCGAGCGCGTCCAGGAAGGCGTTGGCGGCCACATAGTCGACCTGCCCCACGCCACCGGTCAGCGCGAGCGTCGAGGAGCAGAGCACGGTGAACTCCGGCCGCAGCCTGCGGGCGAGCGCGTCGATCACCAGGGCGCCCCGCACCTTGGGGGCGAGGACCCGCAGCGCGGCGTCCGTCTCCTTCAACTGGGCCAGACCGGCGGCCGGCAGGCCGGCCGCGTGCACGATGCCGTGCACCGTGCCGAACCGGCGCACCGCCTCGTCGGCCACCTCCGTCATGCGCGCCTCGTCGGTGACGTCGGCGGCCAGGGCCAGGACCTCGGCGCCCAGCGCCTCCAACTCCCGCACCGCGAGGACGCGGGCGGCGGCCGGGGCCCGCTCACTCTCGGCGACCGCGTCCCACCGTTCCCTGGGCGGCAGTTGGCCGCGTCCGACGAGGACCAGCCGGGCCCCGCCCTGCCGGGCGAGATGCCGGGCCAGGGCCAGCCCCATGCCGCCGAAGCCGCCGGTGATCAGCCAGGCGCCCTCGACGGTTCCGCCGTCGCCCCGGACGGCGGGCAGCCGCACCGGCCGGTGGCCCGGGGTCCAGCGCCGCCGGCCGCGCAGCGCGGTCAGCGGCCGGTCCGAGGGGCTGAGCAGCTCGGCCAGCAGCCCGTCGATCTCGCCGGGCGCCGCCGTGCCGCCCGGGAGCGTGATGTCGATGCCCCGGCAGCCGGTGCCCGGCTGCTCCAGGGGCAGGACCAGGCAGGGGCCGACCGTGGTGGCCTTCTCCGGGGCCACTGCCTCCACGCCGAGCACGGCGTGCGCGTCGCTGGAGACCACGGCGATATCCACCGGCTCGCCGGCGAGGGCGCCGACCAGGGCGCGGTTCAGCCGCAGCAGGCTCAACAGGCCGTGCTCCAGCGTCCTCTCCACCCCGGTGCGCGGCCCGACGGTCCACAGGTGAACCACCTGGGCGGGCAGCCGGCCGTCCGCGCCGAGGGCGTCGAGCAGCCGCCCGTAGCCCTCCTCATCGCCGGGCGCGAGGGTGTAGGCGTCCTCGGCGTGGCGCTGCCAGCCGGCGCCCGGCCGCGCCGTGGTCACCCGGCGGCCCCGGGCGCGCAGCCGTTCGGCGAGCGCCTCGCCCACACCCCGGTCGTCCAGGAACAGGAGCCAGTCGGCACCGCCCTGTTCGGTGTCCTGCGCGGCCCGCGCGCCGCGCGGGTGGCCGGCCAGCGGCTCCCACACGGGCACGCTGAACCAGTCGGCCAGATCCGCCTTTCTGGCCAGGGACGGCGCGGGCGCGGCCGGGCGGGCGGCCGGTTCGATCCAGTGCCTGCGCCGCTGGAAGGGGTAGGCGGGCAGCGCCACCCGCGCCGGCTCGGCGCCGCCGCGCACCGCCGTCCAGTCCAGCTCGGCGCCGGCCGCCCAGAGCTTCCCCGCCGTGGTGAGGAAGAAGCCCGCCTCGCCCTGCCGGTCGTACTCGCCGGGCAGCGAGGCATACGCCCGGGGGCGGCTCTGGGCCGCCTCGCCGCCCGGGGCGGCCGGCCGGGCCTGGAGGGCCAGGCTGCTCAGCGACTGGCCGGGGCCGATCTCCAGGAACAGCCGCCCCGGCTGGTGCCACAGCCGGCCGACGCCCTCGCCGAAGCGCACCGGCTGCCGCAGATGGCGGCCCCAGAAAGCGGGGTCGGTTGCCTGCTCGGCGGTCACCCAGTCGCCGGTGACATTGGAGACATAGGGGATCTGCGGCGCGTTGAGCGTGAGGGAGGCGGCCACCTCGGTGAACCGCTCGACCACCGGATCCATCAGGTGCGAGTGGAAGGCATGGGTGGTGTGCAGGCGGCGGACGGCGACCTCCTCGCGGCCGAGCCGCTCGGCCAGCTCGTCGACCCGCGCGCTCTCGCCCGCCACCACACACAGCTGTGGGCCGTTGACGGCGGCCAGCGACAGGCCCTCGTCGAGCAGCGCGCGCACCCGCTCCTCGGGCAGCGGCACGGCGAGCATCGCCCCGCCCGGCGACTCCTCGATGAGACGGGCGCGTTGGGCGACCAGCAGCAGGGCGTCCGGCAGCGAGAACACCCCGGCGAGACAGGCCGCCGCGTACTCGCCGATGCTGTAGCCGATCAGCGCGTCCGGCCGGATCCCCCAGGACCGCCACTGCTCGCCCAGGGCGTACTCCAGGGCGAAGACCGCCGGCTGGGCGTAGAGGGTGCGGTCCAACTCCGTGCGGGCGGCCGGCGGACGGCCGCCACGCCCCAGCAGGGCGCGCAGGTCGGGCCCGTCGCCGGCGGCCTCCCGGGCCCGCGCCGGACGGCCCGGGTAGAGCAGGGTCCGCAGATCGACGCCGAGCCGGGGCGCCAGAAGCTCGGCACAGCGGTCGATCGCGGCGCGGAAGACCGGCTCGCGGTCATAGAGCTCGCGCCCCATGCCGGGGCGCTGCTCGCCGAGCCCGGGCAGCAGGAAGGCGAAGGAGGGCGGCGGCCCGTCGGCCCGTCCGCCGCGCAGCACGCGCTGGTCGCGGCTGCGCAGCGCCGTCGCCGCGCTCGCGGTGTCGCGGGCGACCAGGAACCGGCGGTGCTCGAAGTGGCGCCGCCCGCTCTGCAAGGTGCGCGCCACCGCCGGCAGCGTCAACTCCTCGCCGCTTTCCAGCCGTTCGGCGAGCCGTTCGGTGGCGGCGTCCAGGGCGGCCTCGCCGCGCGCTGACAGCGGCAGCAGCCGCCAGGCGGCGGAGTCCTCCCCGGCCTCGGGGGCCGGCGCCTCCTCCAGGACGACATGCGCGTCGGTGCCGCCCATCCCGAAGGAGCTGACGCCCGCCCGGCGCGGCCCTTCCCCGGCCTCCCAGGGCCGCAGCCGGGTGTTGACGAAGAACGGGGTGGAGTCGAAGTCGATGTCCGGGTTGGGCTTGTCGAAGTGCAGGCTGGGCGGGATCTGCCGGTGCTGGAGCGCCAGCACGGTCTTGATCAGCCCGGCCATTCCGGCCGCCACATGGGTGTGCCCGATGTTGCTCTTGACCGAGCCGATCGCGCAGCTGCCCGGGGCGGCCCCCCGGGCGCTGAAGACCCGGTTGAGCGCCTCGATCTCGATGGGGTCGCCGACGGGGGTGCCGCTGCCGTGCGCCTCCACATAGGAGACGGTGGCGGGGGAGGTCTCCGCCCCCTCGTAGGCCGCCGCGATCACCCTGGCCTGGCCCGCCGCGCCCGGCGCCGCGAAGCCGACGCGCTCGGCCGCGTCGTTGCCGACGGCCGAGCCCTTGATGACGGCGCGCACCGGGTCGCCGTCGGCGACGGCGTCCTCCAGCCGCCTGAGGACGACGACGCCCACGCCGTTGGACGCGACCGTGCCCCGCGCCATGGCGTCGAAGGGGCGGCAGTGGCCGTCGGCGGAGAAGATCCCGCCCGGCTGGAAGACATAGCCGGCCTGCCGGGCCCGCACGGTGGCGCCGCCGGCCAGGGCGGTGTCGCAGTCGCCGCTCAACAGGGCCTGACAGGCCAGATGGACGGCGACCAGCGAGGTCGAACAGGCCGTCTGCACCGTCAGGGCCGGCCCTGACAGATCCAGCTTGTAGGCGATCCGGGTGGCCAGGTAGTCCTTCTCGTTGGCCAGGTTGCGGGCGAACTCCTCGGCCGCGTCGGTGGGGTCGGCGCCGGCGGAGAGCTGGGCGAGATAGCTGCTGTAGTACGAGCCGGCGAAGACGCCCACCGCTCCGGGGACGGCCTTGGGGTCGTAGCCGGCGTCCTCCAGGGCGGCCCAGGCGGATTCGAGCAGCACCCGGTGCTGGGGGTCCAGCAGGCCGGCTTCCTTCGGGTTGAAGCCGAAGAACTCGGCGTCGAAGAGGTCGGAGCCCTCCAACACCCCCTGCGCCGGCACGTAGTCCGGGTCGTCGAGCTGGGCCTCGGGCACCCCGGCGGCGGCCAACTCCGCGCGCGAGAAGACGGTGATGGACTCGGTGCCGGAGGCGAGGTTGCGCCAGTAGGCGTCCGCGTCGGCGGCGCCGGGGAACCGGCAGGAGAGCCCGATCACCGCGATCTCCAGACCCGTCGGCTCCTCGGCCGCGCCCCGGGCAGGGGGCTGTTCGCTGTGCGCCATCAGTCGCTCTCCCTGATCGCCGTGCGTGTCCTGCGGCCTCGTTGCCTGAGCATCCGCTCCTTGCCGCGCGCCTTGCGTCCGGCGGCGTCCCCCTCGACGTGGGCCGGGCCCTCGGGGGCCCGGGGTCCCGCCAGATGGGCGGCGAGCGCGGCGACGGTCGGGTACATGGTGAGGACCACCACCGGCAGCCGGCGGTCCAACTCCCTCTCCAGCCGCACCGAGACCCGGGCCAGCAGCAGCGAGTCGCCCCCGAGGTCGAAGAAGTTCTCGTCGAGACCGACCCGTTCGCGCTCCAGGACCTCCGCCCAGACCGCGGCGATCCGCCGCTCCAGCGGGCCGCGCGGCTCGGCCCCCGAGCCGTGGGCGGCGGCGGACAGCAGTTCGGCGAGCCTGAGCCGCTGCACCTTGCCGGCCGGGCTCTTGGGGACGTCGGCCACCAGATAGACCCGGCTGGGCACCTTGAAGTCGGCGAGGTGCTCCGCCACGTACTCCCGCAGCTCGCGCTCCACGACCGTGGCCGAGGCGCGGGGGACGACGGCCACCGCCACGTCCTCGCCCAGCGTCGGGTGCGGCAGGCCGAAGGCCACCGCGAGCTTGACGGCCGGGTGCCCGGACAGCACGTCGTCGATCTCGGCCGGGGACACCTTGGAGCCGCCGCGGTTGATGATCTCCTTGCTGCGCCCGACGACATAGAGGTAGCCGTCCTCGTCGACGCGGCCCTCGTCGCCGGTGCGGAACCAGCCGTCCTCGGTCAGCGCCAGCGCGTTGGCCTCCGGGTTGTCCTCGTACCCCGCGGTGACGTTGGCCCCCCGGATGGCGATCTCGCCGACCTCCCCCGGGCCGAGCGGGCGCCCCGCCCTGTCGAGCACGGCGAAGGGCTCGCCGACGGGCAGCCCGACGGACCTGAGCCTGCGGACGCCGGGCGGCAGCGGGTTGCTGGCGACCAGGGAGCCGGCCTCCGTCATGCCGTACGCCTCGATCACCGGGGCCCCGAAGGCGGCCTCCAGGGCGGTCAGCACCGGGCCCGGCAGCGGGGCGGACGCCGAGCGGACGAACCGCAGCCCGGCGGCGGCGAGTTCCGCCGCGTGCTCCTCGGCCACCGCGAGAAGCGCCTGGTGCATGGTGGGCACCGCGGTGTACCAGGTGGGGCGGAACTCGGCGAGCCACGCGAAGAACCGGGTGTCGGAGAAGCCGGGGGTGCAGACGATGCCGCCGCCCCCGGCGAGTGTGGCGAGCAGGGTGCTGGTGAGGCCGTGGGCGTGGAAGAGCGGCATCACGTTCAGGCAGAGGTCCTCCGGGCCGATGGCGAAGGCCGCCCTGGTGTTGCCCGCCGCCGCGCACAGGTTGGCGTGGGTGAGCGGCACGAGCTTGGGCTGCGAGGTGGTCCCCGAGGTGTGCAGGATCAGCGCGACCTCCTCAGGCCCGGCCGCCGTCGGGCCCGGCAGCGGCTCCCCGGCGGCGCCCACCAGGGTGAACGTTCCGGCGGGCCCGGTCGCGTCCGGCACCAACTCGACGACCTGGACACCGAGTTCCCTGGCCACCGCGATCGCGGGCGAGTCGCTGCCCCGCTCCACCAGCAGCGCGCCGGCACCCATGTCCCGCAGATAGAAGGCGAACTCCTGCTCGCGGTAGGCCGGGTTGAGCGGCGCCGCGCAGGCGTGGGTGGCCACGGCGAGGAAGGCGAGCGCGAGGTCGGGACCGTTCGGCAGCACCAGCGCCACCCGGCTGCCCCGGCCGATGCCCAGGGCGGCCAGCGCCCGCCCGACCTCCGTCACCCGGTCGCGCAGGGCGGCATAGCCGAGTGGCGCCTGGCCGGGCGCGTACAGGGCGGGGGCCTCGGGGAGGCGCGCGGCCTGATGGTCGAGCAGCCGCCCGAGACTGTTGATCGAGTGGTCGTTGGTCACGCTCATCGGTGCCCGCTTCTCTCTGCTGCCTCGGGTGCCTGCGGTGCGGTGGGGTCGAAGTGGTGGGTCGGGAGTTCGGCGACGGCCCAGGCGGTGGGCGGCCGGGTGGCGTGGGTGCCCACCCGGAGCCGGGTGGTGCGGGGCGGGCCGCGGTGGTGCTCCTCGGCCAGTTCGAGCAGCACGGTGCCCGGGGCGCCGTCCTCGGCGCGGTGCAGCCGGTAGCGACGCGGCGGCACCGCGAAGCCCCGGCCCGTGGCCTTGGCGATGGCCTCCTTGGCGCACCACAGGTGCAGCGGAAGCGCGGCGGCGTGATCCGGGGCCAGCAGGGCCAGTTCGGCCCGGGTGCCGAAGCGGTGGAGGTTGCGGGCGGCGCTGTCCCAGTCGTCCTCGGCGTCCACGCCGAGCCCCGTGGGCGGCCCGTCCGCGCGCCGCAGCGCCACCACGGCCTGACGTGCGGTGTGCGCCAGGGAGAACTGCACGGCGGGTCCGGTGCGGCGCCCGCCGAACCGCACCAGGCGCACAGCGCCGGCCGCGCCGAGCGTGAACGGCCCGTCGCCCAGGCCGAGTTCGGCCAGCGCCGCGCCGAGCACCCGCCGGGCCGCCGCCCCCTGCGCCCGGCGGGCCCGTGAGGTGAACGCGCCGTCGGCGGCGCGCTCTTCGGGGGGCGCGGCGGCCTCCCCGGCGGCTTCGGCGGCCTCCCGGGGGCCTTCGGGGCCTTCGGGGCCTTCGGAGACAGAGCCCCACCACAGCCGGGGGCGGTGGGACGGCCCGACGGGGGCGCTCACCCGGGCGCCGCGGCCGGTGCCCATGCCACGTCCTCCAGTGAGTAGACCCCGGGCTCGGCGGCGGCGGCGAAGCGCACCGACCGCAGGATGCCGGGCAGGAACGCGGACCGGTCCGCCACCCGGTGCAGCACCTCCACGTGTTCGCCGGGGCCGGCCGCCAACAGCCGGTGCTCGCTGACCCCGTCGCCCATCCGGAACGCGGCGATCTCGGGGCCCGGCTCCTTCGTTTCCGTGGCCTCGGGGGCCGGCCGCCACCGGCCGGCCAGGAAGCGGGCGGTGGAGCTGGGCCGGTCGCGCTTGCCCGCGAAGTGCACGTCCAGCACCCCCGCGTCCCAGTCCTCGTCCACCTGGAGCGACAGCTCCCGCACGAAGCGGGCCACGGCGAGCAGCGCCACGCTGAAATTGGCCGCCACCACCACCGCGCTCCCGCGGCCGGCCGCCGCGATCAGCTTCTGTTCGGCGTCGCCCAGGCCGCTGGTGCCCACCACCAGCGGACAGGGCGCGTCCACCGCCTCCCGCAGCAGCGCGGCCGTGGCCTCGCGCGCCGTGAAGTCCACCACCACGGGCCGGGCGACCGGGAGTTGACCGAGCGACCGGAGCACGGGCACGGATCCCTCGGCAGCCGTGCCGGACGCGCCGGCCGGGTACGGGGTGCGCAGGCTCAGGCGCGCCGCGAGGTCGAGGCCGGGGGCGTGCTCGACGGCGGCGGCGATCAGCTTCGCCATCCGCCCCGTGCGCCCGCAGACCACGGTCGGGATCGTCATGGCCGCCCCACCAGCCCCATGCGCCTGGCCAGTTCACCCTCGACCATGCGCCTCCCGCCGAAGCTCGCCTGGACCACGTCGGCCGGCCAGCCCTCCTCGGCGACGGGCCCGGGGACGAGCCCCAACTCCGTGCTCAGATCCTCGGCGATCCGCACCGTGCGCCAGAGCAGCTCCGTACCGGCGGCCAGCACGGCGCCGACGCTCTCGCCGCCGGGCGGCTCGCCCTTGAACTCCGCGCCGAAGCTGGCGGCGGCGGCGGCCAAAGAGAGCTCGATCTCCAGCCGGCTCAGCTCGTGCGCCAGATACTGCGAGGTGCTCAGCGCCCCGGTGCCCTCGCCGGTGTTCGCCAGCGCCCGCCGCAGATCCGCGACCACCTTGGCGCTCCAGGTGACCGACCGCCGGGAGAACTCCCAGGCGTAGGCGTCCAGTACGGGCACCAGCGGGCCGTCGGGCCGCCAGCTCACCGGGCGGGACAGCGCCCGGCCGTCCAGGGCCGCGTCCGTCGCCTCGCCCCAACCCCGGTCGGCCGCCCGGCCGGCGCCGAACAGCCGCACGCCGGCCAGCGTGTGCGGCAGCAGCGCCAGCCGCAGCGTCTCGTCCTCCTCGGACCACACGGTGGCCAGGGTGATCTCGGCGGCCCCGTCGGCGTAGCGGAACCGCCCGGTGAGGGCGGTAAGGCCGGCGCCGACCGGCCGGGCGCGAAGGGTGGGCTCGGTCACGGCGAAGGGCGCGTTGGGGGTGAACAGGCCAAGAGCGGCGCGCTGTTGGCCGGCGCGGACGGCGGCGGCGCAGTCGTACGGGTCGTGCTCGAACAGGTCGAGCAGCGGCAGCACCGCGCACAGGTGCTCGGTCC
This sequence comes from Streptomyces profundus, assembly GCF_020740535.1. Classification (NCBI taxonomy): domain Bacteria; kingdom Bacillati; phylum Actinomycetota; class Actinomycetes; order Kitasatosporales; family Streptomycetaceae; genus Streptomyces; species Streptomyces profundus. The sequence goes on along the minus strand of NZ_CP082362.1, from coordinate 569,774 downwards.
GCGCGGCGGCCTCGGCGAAAGGCTCGGCCGCCCAGACCTCGTCGAGCCGTCGGGTGAGGTCCGGGGCGCCTGGTTCGGTCGGGCGGGTGGCCTCGTATGCGGTGCTCACAGCTCTCCTCGCGGTCTCAGGCCAGGGTGCGGACGAACGCGGCGATGGAGTCGACCGACAGCAGGTACTGCGGGTCGGCCTCCGGGTCGATGACGGCGCCGAACCGCTGCTCCAGCGCCTCCATCAGGTTGATGTAGCCGATGGAGTTGACCCCGGCCCGGTCCAGATCCCCGTCGGCGGCCCGCAGGTCGGCGACGGTCACCACCTTTCCTGTGGCCACTTCCACCAGTTGCTCGATCTGCTCGCGCAGCTTGTCCGTGACGGCCTGCTCGGTCATACGTCCACTCCTGTGCTGGTCACGCGCTGCCGCGCACGGTGTCCTCGACTGTGTCCTCGGCGCTGCCCCTGACCGTGTCCTCGACGAGGGTCCTGAGTTCGGAGAGGCGCACCTTGCCCGCCGAGGAGCGGGGGATCGACTCCAGGAAGGTGATCCGCCCGGGGACCTTGTACGGCGCCAGGCGCTGCCGGCAGCCGTCGACGACCTCGGCGCGGGTGAGGGTGCTCGCTCCGGCGAGCACCAGGTGCAGCACCGTCTCACCGTGGGCGTCCCGGTCGGCGAGGAGCACGCTGTCCCGCACCCCTTCGAGGGCGCGCACGACGCGTTCGATCTCCTCGGGGTCGACCTTGCGCCCGGCCAGGTTGATGGGGCCGCCGAGCCGGCCGGTGACGAAGAGCCGTCCGTCCCTGAGCAGCCCCCGGTCCCCGGTGCCGTAGTAGCCCTCGGCGTCGACGCGCTCCGCCAGGCCGCCGGGGAGGTTGAGATAGCCGCTGGCCATGGACTCGGTGCGCACCCGCACCTCGTCGCCGCCCGTAGGCCGGGGGACCACGCGCAGGCTCACCCCGGGCAGCGGGGTGCCGAGGCCCTCGCGGTAGTCCGGGTCCCGCTCGAAGGTGCAGGGGCCCGTCTCGGCGACGCCGTAGTAGTCGGCGACGCGGACGCCGTAGCGCGCCTCGAAGCCCTCGCGGACCTCCGGCGCGAGGACGGCGGCAGCGGAGACCGCCAGGCGCACGGTGGCGAAGGCCCCGGTGTCGGCCTCGGGCGCCTCGGCCAGCAGCCGGTAGGCGAGCGGGAACGCCACCAGCCGGGTGGCCGCAGCGCGGCCCACCGCCCGGACGACGCCGCCCGAGGTGGGCAGCCCCCGGTAGAGGTGCAGCTCGGCGCCGACCAGGAACACCGGCAGCAGCGAGGTGTTGAAGGCCAGCCCGTTGGTGAAGGCGGCCAGGCACAGCACCCGGTCCCCGGCGTCGAGCCCGGTGCCGTCGACCCAGTTGACGGCCGCCCGGTGCACGGCGTGGTGGGAGAACTCCAGACACTTGGGCGCGCCGGTGGTGCCCGAGGTGAACCGGCAGGTGCCCGTGTCCGCCCGGGGCGCCGGTGCCTCGGGCGCCGCCCCTGCGGTTGCTTCGGCGGCTGCTTCCGTGCTGTCGGGGCGGGCCAGCGCGTGGGGGCTGTCGGGCAACCCGGTCACCACGGCGGGCAGCGGGAAGCCGCCGGGCCGGTCGGTGAGGAAGGCATCCACGCCGCAGCTGGAGTGGATGCCGGCGAGTTCGGCGGCGCCGAACTGGGCGTCGACCAGCAGCGGGAGCCGCCCGGTGAGCAGCAGGGCATAGTACGAGACCAGATACTCCGCGCTGTTGGCGGCGTACAGGGCGATCCGCCGCTCCTGCGGGCCCAGTTGGCCGTCCAGCACCCGGGCGTGGGCGCGGACGCGGTCGGCGAGCTGGGCGTAGGTCAGCTCCGTGCCGGCGTCCACCACGGCCCGGCGCTCGCCGTGCGCGGCGCAGGCGGCCAGGAACACCTGGTCCAGGGTCTCGGGGGTGGGCTGCTCAGCCACGGCGCCTCCCGGGAGCGGCGGCGAGCGCCGGCGCCTCTAGTTCGGCGCGGGCGGCCAGCGAGTGGTTGGCGATGGTGAGCATGGTGGTCTGGCTGCCGCCCGACATCCGCAGCCCGCGCAGCTGGGCGTGGGCGCGCAGCGCGACGCTGTCCCACATATAGCCGGCACCCCCCTCCAAGTCCGTTCCCAGGGCGGCGAGTTCGGTGGTGCGCTCGACGCAGAACCACTTGAGCTCGGCGATCTCGGGGACGGTGCTGCCGCCCTCGGTCAGCCGCAGGAAGGCCTCCGTCAACCCGGCCTCCATCAGCTCCTGGTCGGCGCGGGCCCTGGCCAGCGCGTGCGCGTTCACCGGCCAGCCCGCCAGCGGGCGTCCGCCCAACTCGCGCGCGGTGGTGTGGCGGCGGATATGGTCGAGCAGCGCCCGGTGGGCGAAGTAGGCGTCCGCCGCGATCAGGAAGCGCATCCGGGACATCACCCGGTTCCACCGCATCAGCTGGCTGACGCCGCGCCGCGAGATGACCTGGCCGAGCGGGACGCGCACCTGGTCGAACTCCACCAGGGCCGAGTCGATCGAGCGGGTGCCGAACTTGTCGTACACCTCGGTCACCCGCACGCCCGGCGTGGACTTCTCCACCAGCACGATGGCCGGCTGGCCGTCGAGCTGGACACTGACGAAGCACAGGTCGGCGTTGGCCCCGTTGACCACGAACTTCTTGCGTCCGCTGACCACCACCTCCTCGCCCTCCGTGACGGCGCGGGTCGGCTCGTGGGCGGAGGGGTCGGTGTCGCACTGGCAGGCCACCAACTCGCCCGCCACCAGGCCCGGCAGAAAGCGTTCGCACAGCTCGACGTTCTTCGATGAGACCAGCCAGTCCCCGGCGATCTCGTTCTGGACGTGCATGCCGAGCGCCAGCCCGTTGTCCCGGAGCCGGGCCAGTGCCTCACCCAACACCAGGGCGCCCAACAGGCCGAGGCCCTGGCCGCCGTGCTCGCGCGGCAACGAGACGCCCATCAGCCCGTGTTCGGCCAGGTCGCGCCACGCCTTCTTGCGGATATGGCCCTCCGGGGAGGCGCGCCACCGCTCCAGCCACCGGGGCGTGAGGCAGGCAGCCGCCCGGCGGCCCAGCTCGTGATGGTCCTCGCTCAGCCGGGCGGACAGGACGCTGTTACTCAACATGGGGTGAACCCCGCTCCTTCTGGTCGACGTGGTCTGGCGGGGCCTACGGGAGTTGTCCGGGACCGCGTCCATGGCTGTAGGCGATCGGCGCGCGGTCCCACTTGACCGCGTTCTCGTCCGGCACTCCGCAGGCCAGGACGTAGATCACCTCCTCGGACGCGTCAAGCCGGACGAGTTGGGCGACGCGGCTCGCGTCGAAGCCGCCCAGGCAGGTGATGCCGACTCCGTGCTCGGTGGCGCCCAGGCACAGCCGTTGGGCGGCCGAGGCGGCGTGGTAGTGGAGCTCGGCCAGGCCCTGGCGGCCTCGGGCGCCGAGCAGCGGCCCCATCGAGGAGTGCAGGACCAGCAGCGCCGCGGCGCCCCGGACCACCTCCTGGCTCATACAGGCCGTCACCACCGCGTCGTCGGCGTGGACCTCGCCGCTCACCGGACGCAGTGCGTGGGCCTCCCCGTCGTAGCCGTAGGCGCCCGCCCCGATGCCGTCCACGGCGCGGGCGAGCACCCGTAGCGCGGCCCTGGGGCCGTCGGCGCTGTCGATGACACCGCCCTCGCGCAGCCGGGCCAGGACGCGGCCCAGATCCTCGCCCGGCACGGCCTCGGGCCTGAAGCCCTTGGCTGAGCGGCGGTCCAGCACGGTGTCCCGGAAGCCACGGGAGGCGGGCGGCTCGCCCCCGCCACCGGGGAGGGGCACGGGGGACGAGACGGCCTCGGCCCCTCCCGCGGCGACGGAACGGGGACTCCCGTACGAGCGCGGGATCTCCTCGTGGTGGAAGGCGCTGATGGACCGCACCGACCGCCAGGCCGCGACCTCCGCCTCGTCCGGATCCTCGGGCGGCGCCCCGTCGACATGTCGCCAGATGGGCACGGCGAAGGGGTTGGCGACCGTCCGGCCCCAGACCGGCGGGCGGACGGCCGGCGCGGTGAGCGTGATGAGCGTCTGCGGTTCGCGGCAGCGACCGAGGAGCCCGAGGAGCTCGGCCGCCCGGTGGCGGTCGAACCGCAGCCGGGTGACGGGGCTGAAGCCCATCTCCTCAGCGGCCAGCGCGATATTGGTCGCCGCGTGGGCCCCGTCCAGATGGGTGTAGAGGTAGCCCCGGCGGCCGTACTTGCGCATCGAGGCCCAGGGCCGCCCGACGACCGCCACGACGGCGTCCGGCGGCGGCTCGGCTGCCGCGCCGTCGTCCTGAGGGCTCGACAGCGCCGCGAGGGCGGCTGTCTCGACCTGGCCGACGTGCTGGAGGCAGCAGCCGAGGACGTCGTAGTCGTACAGCTCGTAGTGGGTGGCGCCCCGGAAGGCGACCAGCAGCTCGAAGGGGTAGAGGGCCCCAGCGGACGGCGTGGTACGGGCCCGCATGACGGTCTTGCCCTTGGTGATCACCGCACCGGAGCGTTCGCCGTACCCGAGCGCCAGCACCTCGGAGACCGCGAGCCACGACTCCTGGATGACGGGCGCCGCCGCCACCGTGACGGCCATGGCCGGAACGAAGTTCGCACGTAATCGCGTCTCGTCCCAGAAACGGGCCAGCTGGGGATCCACATCCATGTCACTTTGCGGGCTCATGGCTCTCGCTTCCCCATGTGTTCGGCTGCCTGGTATTCGTTTGATTCATATGAGGATTGAGGCCGAACAATGGCCCGTGACCTGGGGCCATGACAGGTGGGCGTTTCCATGGGTACCCCCCATGATCTTCGTCGGTGTGCGGCCCCGATAAACCAAGAGGCGTTGAATCGCTGCCGATTCGCCGATCACCGTACCCACAAAATCTAAAATGCGACATGAGCCTCTTTCGGCCACCCCGAAAGCTGCGGACAGTTGTGGCGCAACCGATAAAACGCGCAGAAAACGTGCTCGGTGGCGTTGCGGCGGTCCTGGGTCGCCCGAGGCTCTTATGGTTTGCGTCCGCACACCGCTGTGGCCGAGATCTTCGACGGTGGCCGGGGAAAGGCCGCTACCTTCTTCGGCCGTGCCGGACGATGGCCGAGGAATGCACGCTTGTCGCGTTCGGGCAGCCATGGACGTCGTGATGCGCCGCTGGTCCCCGGCCGTGGGCTCGTTGCCCCAGGAAACGGCGTGAGTCGTTGGGAGCGGCGGGCCTCCCTGAGCGGCGGCCGGCGCCGGCGAGGCCGCCCGGCGATCCGAGGAGATCGTTTCCGGGTGGCGGGATCCTCGCCTTTCCGGTGACCGAGACGGGGGTCGTGGACCGGCGTGCGTGGGCGAAGCGGGGGGCCGGTGACTTTCGGAACGCGCGGGCGATCTCCTATCACGTCAAACGCGGCACTGCCCAAAGATCGTCCCTAAGAACTCACCCGTTGGCAGGCCAAGTGCGAGATCAGGCACCGGTCGGAGAAATGCGGACACGCGTCTCGGGAGCCGATTCCCGGAACCCACCCACCGAGGCCCGTCCCGTCCGGATCCGCGATCCTCGGGAGCGATGTCTCGTCGTTCCGGCTCCCCCGGAAGTTCCCACCGGCGTTTGATGTGACCGACTTCTCTCCGCCCGGAAGTCGCCGTGCTCGTGGAATGTCACGTAGTCGTTGTGTTGCTGTGTTGTCGTGTTGTTGCGACAGAAACTCGCCCCGCCCCCGGCCGACACTTCCGCGCGCCGACCGCACGGAGCGCAAGGAACGTCGGGTCAGGCGGCCGTACCAGTTCCGGGGGCGACCGCGCTGCGGGATCTGTGCGCGGAAGATCCAGGGCCGGCGGATGCACGACCAGTCCTGCTACCGGTGCCACCAAGCCGCCGGGCACGATGCCCAGCGGACGAATCCCTCGCCGAGGAACGGATACGCCCCTGCTGGAAGGGCTGTCCGACATGGTCGCCGTCATCGGCGACGCCGATCCGGCACTCAGGGCCGAGATACACGCGGGCCTGGGCGTCACCGCCACCTACGAGCCCGCCAGGAACCGACTGAGGGCCGAGGCGAGCCCCGCCCCTCGTAGTCCTATGGTCCGTGTCCGAGGGGGGACTTGAACTGCCACCCCGAACACCACGCTACCAGGGCCCTGACCTGCGGTTTTCTCTGCTTGATGGGGCTGGCGCGCGGCTCGCGCCTTGTGTCTTCTACCTGGGCTTTTCTGGGTGCTCCTGACCGCTGTTGTCCACGCGTTGCCCACGCGGCGCCGGTCCTCCAGTCCTGGGGCCACCCAGCTGAGGTTCCAGCCGCACGGGCCGCGGGTTGCCTTCGTCAGCTCGCTCGGATTCGGTATACAACCAGCCAGCCCTTCCCCACCCAGACCCTTTCGACGCCCAACTGCATCGAGGCATGGAGACGGCGGGCCTGCGGGAGTTGGGGCGGTCTGACGCTCCGGTGAGCATGGGGTACGTACTGGCCTCGCCGCAGGCCAGAATGTGCTCTTGCGATCATGCCGGGCGTCGCTCAATTACCATTTTCTGCAGCCCTGTTTAAGGGTCTCGTGCTGCCGCTTGTGGGCTGGTTCAGATGGTCGCTGTCAGGAGAAGAGTTTTTCGCGCCATCGCGAGATTGTCGCGATTGCTGCCCTGCTGCCAGTTGCTGTCCTGCCGGTTCAGCGGAACCTTCTCTCATGAGGGAATGAGGTGCTCACGCTGAGAGTTATGCGCCTGACCCTTGTTCGTTTCTTCCTGTCTCCTGTGACCAGTTGCCGTGCCGCCTGGGCTGCGGCCCGCAGCGCGGGCCGGGTCTCCTTCGACGTCGCGTGGCGTCGGGAACGCGTGGCCAGGCACCCTGATGAGCTGCTCTACCGTCAGTCAGGCCACGGCCCGCCGCACAGCACGCCATCCGAAGAGGACGCCGAGCGTGCACCCCAAAACCCGAAGACGGAACCGGGCCCGGTCAGAGAAACATGAGCCGTCGTACGGGCTCGCCGAATGTGGCTGCTGATGCGGATGAAAGCAGTGTGGCAAGAGATAGGAATCCGCTTTCGGTCAACTTCTGCAAAGCCTGGTATCCCGCTCGTGGGCACGCGGCAGCATGCCTCGTATCTTCCTTAACGTCCGACAGAACAGGGAGAAGTTCATGCCTGATCTCAGCGCTTTGTCTGCCGTACTCGGAGCCGGGTTGCCGGCCACCTACACGTTCCTCTTCCAACGCCTGGAGAACCTGCTGGACCGGCGTGGCCAGCCAGAGACAGTCCTGCCCACCTCGGACGTACTGCGCGGGGAACTACGCTTGCCACTCACCGCAGATCCGGAGGAACTCGCCGAGCGGTTGGAGAACCTGGAGACTCTGCGCGATGTGCTGGAGGGGTACCGGCACACCCCTGAGCGCATCAGTGTCGAAGACGAACGGCTGCTGCGGATGCTGGGCCGGGCGCGCGGCACGCTTGAGGAGATCTACGGACAGCGCTTGACGTTCGTGGGGGAGGAGGACCGCCAACCCTCTGGGACGTCCGTTCGGCAGAAGATCGGAACGTTGCGCGGCAGGGCCACAGCCATCGACGCGGATGTCGTCGCCGGCGCAGTGGAGACGAGCCAGGACGCCGTCACGGTGGAGGAGGGCGGCGAGCTGACGGGAATCCGGACCCGTTACATGGGTCCGCCCCCCGCCTCCCGGTAGCCCTGCACGCTCTCCAGCCGTTTCGAGAAGGGAAGTACGTGACCACAAACGCTCTGTCCCCGCATCCCGTGAACGACTCGCCGCCCGAGGCCGGTTACGACCCACAGCATGCTCCCGCCCCACCAGAGGATGACTCGTCCGGCCGGCCGCCCGAACCTGCTGCTGAGCCCTTTCCCGCCCCCTCGGGGGACGTTGAGCGCGTCGAGGAAGCCGTGCAGCACGAGCCGGGCACTGCGCCGTACTGGAGCGCACAGGCCAACCAGCGCGTCGGCATCAACCGCGGCGTCATGATCGGCACGCTCATTGAGCAGGGCATCCGCCGTCTGCGCGGTACCACCCTCACCGGCGAGGAAATCGACGCGCAGCTACGGAACTACGTACGGAGCCAGGACGACGACAACGCGATCAACGCGATCCTGGACAAGGGCCACGTAGCCGTACTGACCGGCGCAGAGGGCAGCGGACGCTTCAGCACCGCGCTGCACATCCTGCGCCGCCGCGTAAACGGCGCCATCCGCCAAGTTCGGAGGGAGCCCGGCAGCCCCTTTGATCTGAGTGGCCTGCTCGACCACAACACCGGCTGGGTCCTGGACCTGCGGGCCGAGACGCCACACGCCGGTTTCGGCCGCGAACTGGCCGAAGACGCCCACGAGCTGCCCCCAGGCTCTCGCCTCATTGTCCTGACGCACAGCGAGGCATGGAAGAAACGCGGCGACGGTGCCACCCACCTCAGTCGCTCCCTGGCCGGTCCGAAGCGTGCCGACATCCTTCGAGAACACCTGAAGGACGTGCCGCTCTTCTTCGACAGAGACCAGTGGATCGCGGCCGACCTTATCCAGCGGGGCATCGCCCCTCTCCAGCCGTCCCAGATCCAGGCCTGGGCCAACGCCATCGTCAACACGGAAGACGTTGAGCGGGACAGGGGCCGCCTCACACTCGCCCAGAACGCGAAGGACGACACGTACTTCCTCAGCTTGGTCCAGAAGGTCGTCACAGCTGCCGAAAACTGGCGCAGCCACCTCCTGGAATGGCACACCACCCACGAGGACAGCGACTACCGCAACTACCTACTCGCCGCGGCGGTGCTTGAGGGCGCGAAGTCGGACAAGATCTACAAGGCATCCACCACTCTGGCCCAAGCACTCAAGGAAACGCACCCAGCCCGTCCCGGGCAGCAAGGGCTCGGAGTCGTGGCGCTGACACAGAGGGCCAATGCCGACCTCCGACCGGACGGTACGATCCGCTTCCGCTACCACAACTACGCTGAGGCCGTCGTCGACTACTTCCTGGATGACCGCCCGCACTTGCTGCGGGAGTTCACCCGTTGGACTGCCGACCAGGTCGCCGGACTTGGCGAAGACCTCGCGGGGCCGCTGATCCAGCGCGTAAGCGACTGGGTCGTGCACTACACAGCCCGCCACCGCAGAACCACACTCCTCAGGTCCCTGGCCGAACAGTGGTCCACCACCCACAGCGACGCCGCCTGCGACCTCCTTGTCCTGGCCGCCGTCGACGACCGGACCGGAGACCTCGCCCGCAACGCCTACCGCCGATGGACCAAATCCGAAGCCGGCTCCCTGTCCGCCGACTTCACGATCGTCCTCATCCGCGCCTGCCTCCGCCTCGCCGAGGCGTACCCCGCCAGCATGCTGGGCCGTATCGCCGAACTCGCCACCAGGGCCCACGGCGACGGTGACGTTGAGAACGGCCGGACGGCCCAGATCACCCAGGCCGTCAGCGAGGCCCTGAACGCCTTGTGGGACGACAGCGAGCAGCACGCGGGAATTCAACGCCAGCTGACCGGGTGGGCCAACGACCAGCACGCCCCGCACCGGGCAGCAGCGCAGAGCACGTTCGCCTACCTCGCCCAGCGCCGCACCCCCACCGGTCCGGCCCTCCTGCCCGATCCCGTCATCGACACCGCATGGCTCGTCAACATGTGGCGCAACGCCCTGCCCACCACCGACTGGTCGCCGCCGGTCGCCGACGCCTTCGCCTACTGGATGCAGACCGCCCTGGAGTACCCCGATCGGCGCGAGACCATCGAGCAGATCGTGTGCGACGCCGTCCACCGTGCCGACGACCCGCACTACAGCGCCAACCGCCTGCTCGCCGTGCAGAACCTTCTGTATAGCTGGGCCCCCGCACCTCCCGCCGTGCAGGACGCCGACACCGTACATCTGCGCGACCAGCTCCTCACCCGGTTGCGGGCCCAGGACCCTGCCGCGCCCCCGCTTCCCGACCCTCATGCGCCACAGTCGTAGCCGATCCGGCTGGCCGGCGCCGCGCGCCGGCCAGCTCGCCCAGGGCAGCTACACGCTGCCCAGCAACACACCAGGATTCCGCTTCCATGCTGAACTGACCGGCCGGTGGCAGGAGACGCCCGCCGCCCGACTCCATCACGATCCGCGCGCGGCGGCCACCCATCATGCCCTGCAAACGGCCCGCGCCGCGGCCGGACTGTACCCGCTCGGTGAGCACCAAGCCGCCCAGGTTCACATCAACACCCGCCTTGGTGCCGGGGCTGACCTCGACGGTGCTCCGGTCCGTCTCCTGTGGGCCGAGGTAGCACTGACCGTGACCGCCACGGACCTTGCGGCAGCCACTGCCCTCGAACGGCGGCTGCATGAGGAGACGCTGAACGAACAACGGCGCCGACGGCGCCAGCAAGAGGCCGAAGAACTCCACCAGGCCCTGGCCACCACCCCGACCCTGACACTGGCCTACTGGCTCACACACCACCCCGAGGCCGCCGACAGCGACACCATCAACGCCATCAACCAACTGGCCCAGCAGATCACCAACCACGCGCCCGACAATGCCTGGGTCCAGACCGCCCGCCTGCTCCAGACCTTCGCTGAAGGGCTCAACGCGGGCCAGCGCGCCAACCTGGTGGAGAGCCTGGCACAGATCGTGACCCGCTACGACCAGCCCGGCCTAGCCGAGGACCTGCGGACCATCGCCACCTCCGCAGCCCTCCTCAATGGGCATGTAGCTCATGGCCCACCCGAGTCGGAGACACCGGGACGCTGAGGCCCCTGGAGGGTGCAGAAGGCGTGGGCGACGGAGACGAGGGTGACGTGGTGGTGCCAGCCTGGCCAGGTTCGACCTTCGAAGTGGGCAAGGCCCAGGGCCTGTTTCATCTCGCGGTAGTCGTTCTCGATGCGCCAGCGGAGCTTCGCGGTGCGCACGAGGACGGCAGCGGAGTGGTTGCGGGCAGGTTGGAGAGCCAGAACTGCACGGGCTCGTCCCTGTCGGCGGGCCACTCCGCCAGCAGCCAGCGGACCGGAAGCTCAGGGGCAGCCGTGGATCTCACGCCGGGCGGGCCTAATCCGCAGAGCCACGAAGCGCGAGTACATGCGATTGTGCCCGCTGCGCCCACTGCCGGGCCGCGATCCCTCCCGCCACCGCACCGGCCGCGCGGAGGCTTTACCCGCCGCGATGACCCTTCACCCGCTGCGCCGGCTCGGGGTAGGCCGGGATGGGCCGTCGCCCTCGGCCCGTGGAGGCTGGGGTGCGGGGCTGTGCGTCCTCGGGTTGCGCGGTGGTCGTGGTCGAGATGCTCACGACGTAGTCGAGGCCGCGTGTCTCCAGGCCGAGCCGGAAAGCGGGGGTGTCTCCGTAGCCGCCATCGGCGATGACCTGGGGCACCTCGATGCCCCAGGACCGGGTCTCGTCGATCATGTCGAGGGCCAGTTGCCACTTCTCGACATGCCCCACCTCGGCGGGGATGGCGCACTTCGTGCGGCGGGCCACCTTGAACGGATCGGCCTTCGGCTAGGCGGGATCCCAGCTCCCAGGCAGGAAGGGACGCCAGTTCACCGCCACCGAGGCGCCGTTGGAAGCCGGGTGCAGCGAAACCCCGGCCTGGCAGTTGGTGACCTTGCCCGCATTACCGGTGTACTACCTGGTCACACACGCCGACGCGCCCCCGTCCTTGAGGAACCCGGTGTCATCAATGATCAACGCGGTGGGTTTGACGACCGGCTGCATGCGCCAGGCCAGCCGGGCCTGCACATGCGCCGCATCCCACGGGCTGGAAGTGATGAAGTGGGCCAGGGCCTGCCGGTTCCCGTCTTCACCCAGGTGAGCGGCCATGGGCTTTACCGACTTGCGCCCGCCCACTTGCAACAGGCCCCGCAGGTAGACCCCGCCCCACCGTCGCTGATCCACCCGCGCGAACGGCTCGAACATCTCCGCCGCGAAGTCCTTCAGATCACCCCGGACCGCAGCCAACTCCCCACCCAGCACACCCGATCAACGACACCACCGACCAAAAAGACACGCCACCACGGACCGCACATGACCAAGCACTACTAGGCGTTTGAACCGATGAAGGAGGGCGAATTTTTGTTCGACGGCGCAGCGGAGCTTGCCTAGGCCCCTCAAAGTTCGGGTTTGCCTTGCGGGAGGTGACCGGGACGGCGCGGCGTTCCCGCAGTCCACAGCGGTTGGGGTCGCTGTCGTATCAGTTATCACCCAAGAAGGCGTCAGGGCGCTTGCGCGGGTTTCCGACCCGGCCTGCGACGGGCGGGATGCGTCGATCGGGGGAGAGTCTGCGTGACATCGTTGACGTTGGCGATGGTGGTGATCACCTTCAGCGGTGTGCCCCTCCCATCGCAGACCAGGTGGTGCTTGCTGTCGGTCTTGCCCCGGTCGACCGGCGAGGGGTGGGTCGCCTCGCCCCCTTTGTTTTTGTTGCCTTTACGTCTGAAGCATCCACACAGGCGCGCGTCCAGTTGATCAGGAGCCCTCGGAAGCCGCTGACTTGGCTTGCCCAGCGCTCCGGTTTCGCCGATACAGTGCTGGGCCCCGAACTATAGGTGCAGGAGTTCGACCCGCACGCAAAGATCGAGCATGTGCTGCAGCGATGTGCTCGCTCCCTTGGTTGACGCAGTTACCGGGAGCGGTTCGCCAGCATGGCTGAGGAGCTGACAGAGGTTCTCCCAACCATGCCACCGACGGGCCGCGGGCTCTGCGACCGCTCGTGGTGGCTGGTCCAGCATTTCTATAGCCGCGAACGCAGTTCCGCCATCTTGGGGCTTGTCCGATGGCAACGCACTGAACACGCCTGGCACACCAGAATCATGCAAAGCCACCGACGCCCCGTCCATCGGCCCGCTACGGTACGGATATGTCGCACTGCGCATCGCAGCATCTCTGGAGGAAGCCGTGTCACTGCCGAACACTGCCGCATCGCTCTTCTTGATGACGTGGGCATGGCGCTCGTGCTCAGCGATGCCCGGCCGCGAGGGCCCTGCGTGGAAAGACGGGGAATGACTCCGAGCACCGGGCGCTCAGTACCAGTTCACCGCCTCCCTTGGACATAGCTCATGTACCCCCGGCCACGCCCGCGATCCCTAGTCTCATCCCCGGTCGCGCTCGGATCATGCTGCCTCCCAGAATCCCCAACGTGATGTGTCCATCTGCGCACCTCAACCAGGACCCATGACCACTCTGTACGGCTTCGGCCATCGCATGCTCCTCGTCAACTACCTGACCCATGACCATGCTGTCTACTTCCGGCTGGTCCTGGATGTACTCCTTGAGGAGGAGTCCCGGCTCGGCATCCATCTGCCCACGGCTGAGATTGGCCAGCAGATTGCCAAACGTCTTTCGTCGACCTCTGAGCTGGTGGCCGAGATGCCGCCGGTCGATGACCTTCTTGAGAGACTGAACACCTGGGGCAATGTCAATCGCATCTACAACCTGCGGCGCAGCGGCACGGTGCGAGAGTTCATCCGTAAGGACTTCCTGTATCAGCTGACTCCCGCAGGCGCGCAGGTCCACCGAACCCTGACCTCGATCGACCAGGAACTGGGGTCGTCAGGAGCGCTTCATGCCTCCATGTTGCCGGAGGTTCTCGAAGCACTGACGGTGTTGGTGCAAGCGGGAGAGAAGTCGCCTCCGGACCTGAGCGGGGCCAGTCGCGCGTTCCAACGACTGGCCGGTGGCTTCACGCAGTTGACCGAGAACGCGAAGCTGTTCGTACAGGGGCTCAATCGATCTCTTGCAGTGGATGACCAACTCGATGTGGAAGCGTTCCTCGCCTACAAGGACGTGGTCGTAGGGTACCTCCAGACATTCATCCTCGCCCTGAGCCGGAATGGGCCGCTGATCTCCGGTCTGATTGAACGGGCCGAGGCGGCGGGAATCACCGTGTGGCTGAGGAACATCGCAGCCCGCGAGTGGGCACCGCAGATGGGTGTGGCGAAGGAAGACATCATCGAGCGCGATGCCGACCGTCTGGTGCGACAGTGGGCGGGAGTGCGCAGCTGGTTCTTCGAGGGCCCCGAGAGGGTGCCAGTTGCGCACACCCTGCAGGACCGCGCCTCCGACGCGGTCAACCACATCATGCTGACGATCCGGCAGATCAACGAGCAACGATTCCGACGGGCCGATCGGGCCGCCGATCTGGTGACCCTTGCCACGTGGTTCGACGACATAAACGGGGAGGGCGAGGAATCCGGACGGGCAGTGTCGTGGCTGTGGCGCGCCGCTTTCGGTATGTACGCCACGCGACACCTGGGCACCGCGCGTCCGGCGGATGACGACGAGGATGTACTGCCCGAGGCCAGTTGGTGGGACAGCGCTCCCGCTCCGGTCTCCGCAGCCCTTCGGGCCTCCGGCCCCCGGACGCGCCCGGGACCGCCGCCACGAATCCGCCGCCCGCACCGTGCCAAAAGCATGCTCGCCGCCGAACTCGGCAAGCAGCAGCATGCAGAGGCTTCGGCCGAACAGTCGCTGGCCGCCCGCGGTACCGTACCGTTGTCCGCTCTAGGCGAGTTGAGCGATGCGGAAGCGGCCGTCCTGCTGCGCTGCCTGGACTGTGTCCTCTCGGTGCCCGAGGACAGCGAGAAGGTACGCAGAGCCCGGACCAGCGACGGTCGACTGGCCATCACTCTCGCTCCCCTGGAGCCGGGTTCCGCTCGGGTCGCGACTGTGGCTATGCGTGGCGGCCGGATGCAGATCGCCGACATGCAACTGACCATTCGGCTCTCCCCGCGCAGGGCCGCGTGAGCGGGCGGGGGCACGAGGCCGCTTTCGAGCGCGGCGCGGTGATCCGGGCACTGCTGGCACAGCCTCTTCTGCATCGCCGGGGGCGTCATACCAGGACTCTGGATCTCGCGCGTCGGCATCAGACCGGCCTGCGGGCTTGGTTCGACCACCATCTGGGCTGGCGGCTGCACGTGGAGCGGGACCGCCTACGTCTGTTCAAGGTGCCGGAGACGTCCGACCGGCTGGGAACGGAGGCTCCGACGGCTCGCCAATGTGTCTTGTACTGCCTGCTTCTGACAGTTCTGGAGGACTGTGGGCAGCAGACCGTGCTCAGCGAACTCGCGGAGAGAATCACAGCCTTGAGTAGCGCCCACGCCAGGTTGCGACGGTTCGAAGCCACCGTCCACCGGGAGCGCACGGACCTGGTGGCCATGGTTCGGCTGCTGTACCGGCAAGGCGTTCTGGCCACTCCCAACGGCGAGACCTCCACCACTCGCGAACACGAGAAGGAGTACGTCGCGGGTGACGGCGACGCGCTCTACGACGTTGATCACCGCACAGCGGCCCTCCTGCTGGCTGCCCCGATTCCTCCTGCCGAGGTCGAGGGTCCACAAGCCTTGTTCGATGCCATGACGCCGGACGACACCGGTTTTCCGGCAGTCAGTGTCCGGCATGCGCTTATGCGGCGCCTGGTGGACGAGCCGACCGTCTACTGGGACGATCTACCCGGCAATCAGCGTGAGTACTTCCACGAACATGCCGACGAGTTGCTCAGCGCCGTACGCCTGGGGCTCGACGTTCGCGTGGAGGTACGTGCCGAGGGTGCGGCTGTGATCGATGAGGAACTCACCGACCTGGAGTTCCCCAAGTCCAGTGCCGCGTCGTTCGCGGCACTGATTCTGGCCGACAAGCTATGTGCCGAAACCGAACGCGCCGTACCGCGACGTACGTTCGTGTCTCGCGCCCGGATACGTGAACTCTCCGACGAGATCGCCCCGGAACTGCTGAAGCTGATCGCCAACATCAAGGGTCAGCCAATCGACGGGGCCCGCGTGCAGGAAGCGGCCTTGCCGATCCTCCTCCAACTGGGGCTTGCCGAACACGTACCCGGCGGCATCCGTGTCCGCCCTGCCTTGGCCCGCTACCGTGCTCCGGCTGGCCACGGCCTCCGCTCCGGCGCCGATGACCTGATGCTCTTCGGTACGCACGACCTCCCCGATTCGCCCGCACCCGCCAAAGAAGACGACCGTGATGACACCACCACCTGACCAGTCCGCAACCGATCCCGCGCTTCAGCGGCTTCTCGACAACGAGCTGCCCGTACCGGACCGGCAACGGTTTCAACCGCTGCGCATGGGCCTTGTCGGCATCTGGGAGTACGACGAGCAGGTGTTCCACTTCTACGGGGGGAGGCTGATCCTGCGCGGCTACAACGGCTGTGGGAAAACCAAGGCTCTGGAGGTCACGAGCCCACTCCTGCTCGACGGCATCCTCAACGCCCGCCGGCTGGACCCCTTTGGCAACGCGGCACGTCCCATGCGCGACAACCTTCTGTACGGCGGGCATACGCAGCGGATCAGCTACGTCTGGACCGAATACGGGCGCGTCACCGAGTCCGGCGTCCACCAATACTTGACGGTCGGCATCGGTATGCACGCGCTTGAATCCCATAAGAAAGGGCTGCGCGCCCGGTGGTTTTTCACCACGTCGAAACGTGTGGGGGGTGATTTCGCTCTGTACGGAGAGGACCGCCGGCCGCGGCACCGTGCCGAACTGGAAGCTGTACTGGACCAGGGAGATGTTCACGAGTCGGCCAAGGACTATCGCGAAGCACTCGCCAAGCGGCTCTTCGGGTTCTCTGCGGCGCGGCTCGGTTCCCTCGTCGATCTCCTGCTGACGCTGCGCAGGCCCAAGCTGAGCGAGGACCTGACGGTGGCCAAGTTGAGCGAACTCCTCAAGTATGGACTTCCGCCCGTCAGCGGCCTGCTACTGGAGGATCTGGCCGGCAAGTTCGACGAACTCGCCCGTGAGCGCGAAGAATTGCAGTCCCTTATCCGCGACAAGGGTTCCGTCGACACGTTCCTGTCCGCCTATCGCCGATTGGCTCGACGCGTCGTGCGTGACGAGGCGGGCAAGCTCGTCGCTGTTGGCCAGGACCGCGACTCCACATACCGCATCCGGCGCACTAAGGAGAGGGAGCTCGCCGAGGCACGGGAGCGTACGCATCTACATGAGGAGAAGGGGCAGGAACTCGCCCTACTCAAAGACAGGCTGCAGACTCGGGTCAATGAGCTGCGGATCAGCCCGGAGATGAAGCAGCACGGGCTCATCACGGAACTCCAGAAGCAGCAGACTGCTGCCGAGCAGTCGCTAAGCAAGGCCACCGGTCGGCATCAGAAGGCCATCGCGGTCCGCGACAAGGCGGCAGGGGAACTGACGGTTGAACAAGGCGGATTGGAAGCCGCGCAGAAGCAATTGGCAACCGCCGAACAGACTGCGGACGGTTGTGTGGACGGCGCACCTCTGGATGCCACGCACCGCAGCCACCGCGAAGGGATGCGCCGGAATCCCGCATCGACCCGCGACGCCCTCATGGGTCACGTTCAGGCACGTACGCAGGTCCTCGCGCGTGCTGCCCGTCTCGCCGAGGATATGGCGGAGGCCGAGCGTGACCATGGCACGGCGGCCGATGTCTGCGCCCGCCTGCTCAAGCGCGTTGATGAGGCTAAGGAGAACTGCGAAGGACATGAGGAGGTGCTGGCGCGGCGGATTCGTGAGCTGTGTGCTTTCCTCATCGATTGGTCCGAACGCTGTCGCCAATTCGCACTGACAGAACAGCAGTTGGCTGACCTGATCGCCGCAGTACCGGCGCTCGGCGAAGACGCCGGAACGACCCTGGCCGAGCTGATCGCGGCTGAGGCGCGGCATGTGGAGAAGGCCATGGACACCACGCTCGCCGAGCAGGAGGCTGAGCGTAGGGACCTGGGAGCGCAGTTCCGGAAGATCCGCGACGAGCGCGCCCGCGTCGCCGCCCAGCGGGATCCCGTACCGCCCGCTCCTCTCACACCACGCCGGGAGCGCACCGCCGAATTGGGTGACGGCGCGCCCTTGTGGAAACTCCTCGAGTTTGCCCCCACGGTGACCGACGCGCAGGCTGCCCGGCTCGAAGCCGCACTGCTCGGTGCTGGTGTCCTCGACGCCTGGGTCACCCGTGACGGCCGGACCCTGTCCGCCGACAGCCTGGAGACGATCCTGCTCGCCTCTGCGCCGTGCGAGGCCCCCACCCGGTCACTGGCCGATGTACTCCACCCCGTCGATCACCCGCTAATCCCGGCGACTGTGACCCAGCAGATTCTCACTTCGATCGCTCTGGCCGATCAGGACACCGCACACACCTATCCCACACGGGTGGGCTCGGACGGCTCCTGGCAGATCGGCGCGGTAAGTGGCCGCACTATGGGCACTGTCGCGGCCTATATCGGTGCCACGGCGCGGGAGGCGGAGCGCCGACGCCGTCTGGAAGTCTTCGACCTAGAGCTGGAGTCGCTGAGTGAGCGCCTCGCCGAACTGGACGCCGAGATCATGGGCACCCGCCGCCGCCGGGATGACCTGGAAGCTGAGCGCGCCGAGACCCGGCACAAGGACCGCGATGTACGCGAGGCCCGCTGGGAACGCGACGGTGTACGTGCGCTGCTGAAGGAGCTCGGCCAGGAAATGGCCAAGGCTCAGGCGGAGCAGCAGGCACAGCGGGAGAAGTGGCAGGCCGCTGAGCGCACGTTGGAGGACTTCGCCCGCTCCCACGGGATCCGCCCCGTTGCCCTTTCCATTCATCACGAGCAGGAGTCACTGGGGCGTTACGCGAGCAGCGTCACCGACCTCTTCCATGCTGCGCAGGAGCACCTGCGTCGCAGTGTGACCACCCGCAAGTCCGAGGAACACCTTGACGAGGCCTCCCAGCAGCTCAAAGACTGCACCGACGACCTGACGGATGCCCGTACTGTCCTTGAGGGGGCGAAGGAGAAGCTCGACATCCGGAGGCGGCTGGCCGGCGCGGGGGTACAGAAGGTGCTGGCCGACCTGGCACAGGCGACCAGCGACCTCGGCGCGGCACAAGTCGACCTGGACAACAACCACAACCTGGCGAAGGGGATGTCGGAGCAGATCGGTGCGCTGGCTGAGGCGGTGACCGTTGCGACGAAGGAGTGCAGCGGAATCGATATCCGGTACCAGAGGGCAGCGGAAGACTACCGACTACTGGAACAGCGCGGCTATCTCGCGCTGGCCAGCGTGAACGCCATCGGCTCACAGGGCGACGCCGCAGCGGAGGCACAGGCCCAGGTCGCCCTGAGTCAGCTGGATGGCGAACCGTGCGACGAAAGAGCCCGGAACCAGGCGCGCAACGACGCCGACTCCCAGTCCAGACTGTTGCAGGCCGCGCTCAGCGGGCCGGACTGGCGACCGCGCGCCGAGTACGACGGCCAACTGTTTCTGGTCACCCTCCTGCACAACGGCGAGAGCCGTACCGTGGCCCAGGCACAGGACATCATGGCCAATGAGATCCACACGCGCCGGGGTTTCCTCGGTGACGAGGAGCACGAACTATTCACCGAGGTGTTGCTGGGGCGTCTCGGAGACCACCTGCGTCGGCGCCGTGCCGAAGCGGAGAGCCTCATCGCTCGGATGAACACGCTGTTGCAGCAGGTACCCACGTCTTCCGGGCACCTGCTGAAGCTCGTTTGGGAACCCGAACCCCGCCAGGACCAGGGCATCCTGGACGCCTTGGCATCCCTGGACGGGCAGTCCACCGAGCACCTGGCCGATGATGCCCGCGAGCGGCTCATCCGCTTCCTTGTCGAGCGGGTGGAGACTGCCCGGCAGAGCGAGAGTGGCGGTGACTGGCGAACCCACCTGCGCGAGGCCTTGGACTACCGTGCCTGGAGCCGGATCCGTATCCGCCACAGGGCAGGACCCCTCGAGAAATGGACCAACCTCACCGACCGGAAGCAGCAGCGGGGATCCGGCGGCGAGCAAGCCGTGGCACTTCAGTTGCCACTGTTCGTCGCTGCGGCGGCTCACTACGAAGGAGCCGGCGCCATTGCGCCCCGCCCCATCTACCTCGACGAGGCGTTCGCCGGTATCGATGCCGACATGCGTGGTCGCTGCATGGCGTTGCTCACTCGGCTGGACCTGGATTTCGTCATCGCCAGCCATGACGAGTGGGGCTTTCACGAAGAGGTCCCCAAGGTGGCCACCTATCAGCTGTTCCGTCACAAGGGGCTGCCTGGCGTCCTGACCACCCCCATCCTGTGGGACGGCGCCGAGAAGCACGTCCTGCCCGACCCTGCTCTGCGCCACGACGCCACGCTCGACGCCGGTATCGACTGGGACGACGAGGAAGACCTTCTCGACGAGGAATTCCCCGACGACGGCGACTCCAGCTTTGGTGACGACACGCTCACCCGAGACGAGGAAGTCGAGGAAGGCGTTGATGAGGAGGATTGAGCTGCCTACGGGGCTGGCGCGCTGGGCGTGTACCCCGGGCGGCGCGGCGTTCTGCCAGGCGGCCCGACGGCGCATCGCCAACGGGGGCGGCCTCGACCGCAAGATGGAGCTGCCGATGACACCCCAGCAACGAGCCGACCTCGTCGACCTGTTCGGTACCAAGTGCGTCGGCAGCGCCTTCGTCCACCTCGGTAAGGCGAACGAGTCCCTGCTGAACGGGGCCTACGCTCTGCCATTGCGCCAGCTGCTGATCGGCGTGGACGGGCCTCTCCTGACCAACCGAGGCCAGGCCCGCTATCGCAGAATCGTCAAGAAGGGGGACGTCCACCGCGCCCGCGCGGCTCTGACTGCCCGGATCACCGGAGTCCCCGAGCTCATGTCCGAACTCGCGTTGCTGGTCGCGCTCCCCGACCCCGCGTCCTGGCTCTCGCCCGAGGACTCCGCTACCCGGACACGGAATTGGGCCACCTACAGTGCTGCCCTCAGCGCCGCCGCCGAGTGGTTCCGAGGCCGCGCCAGAAAGTGGAAGTTCGCCGAACGCGAGCTCGCCGTCCGTGCCCTGGGCGGCAGCAAGAAGTGGACCTCGCCAGCCAAGAACGCGTTCAGCAACGTGATCGGCCTCCCCTTCACCGACGCCGTCTACACCGCTGACACCGGCATCCGTATGCTCGGTCCAGCCAGTTGGCGCCTCGACAGCCTGGTAGCGGACGCCGCAGCCGCGCGCCCTTTCGTGGACCTTCCCGGCCGGGCCGCCGCCACACGGGGAACTCTCGACGTCCCCGCCAACGGCGTGCTGCTCGTCGAGAATCAGGAGACCTTTCAGGCCCTCAGCCGCACCAGCGTTCCTGAACAGTGGCTCTGCATATGGATGGAGGGATACGCTTCGGACGCCCTCGCCCTCTTCCTCACCCGCCTCCCTGACATTCCGCTCACCGCGTGGGGAGACCTCGACCCAGATGGCATCGACATCATCGTGAACCTTCGAGCGAAGAGCGGCCGTACGATCCACCCTGTCGGCATGAGCGCCGAACTGTACAAGGCGGGATACATGCTGGAGGAGGACCCCGAGACGGCCGAGGGCTGCCGCGAACGAGCCGAGAACCTGTCACGCACAGCTCCGCAGGAGTTCCGTTCGCTGGCACGGGCAATCGCCGACAATAACGGACTTCGCTGCGAACAGGAGGGTCTGCACGAAGTGGTGCTACCACGTCTGCATGACGAACTACGGCGGTTCACTGCCTGATGGTCGGATGTGCGTCCCCCGAATGACGGATGCTGTCGGGCGACCTAGCCTCGGAGGTCGTCGCGGACCGCATCGGCGTCCCACCGGGCCCTGGACAGCAGGTGCTGCAGGCCGTGCGGGGTCGCCGGCCCGGCCTACTCGGCAAGCGTCCAGCAGTTCTCGCGCGGCACGTCCGATAGCAACCCCAGCACCAACTCCCGTGCTCGGCGCCGTGGTTCCGCCCCGCGATGCGGTCCATCAGGGCCACGAACATGTTCTGCCAGCGGGCAGGATCTATGCTGTGACCTGCGGCCACCACCTGATCTTCCGTCTTCACACACCGATGACCACCGATGGTCGTGCCCGTTCCCCGGACTGGCCACGACCAGCAAGATCACGTTCTACAGCCGGAGTACTAGCCCCAAGGCCGTGAAGTTATGGCTCGGGTGGGGTTGTCCAGGGGGCTTTGAGGTGCGGTTTCGTCGGATATGAGGAGCGGAGCCCCGGTAGAACTGGCAGTCGACCAAGACAAGCCGTTCACAAGACCGGAGGTTCCGCTGTCCGAACAGTGTGCCATCACGCATACTGTCACGGTGGCTGGAGGCAGGTTCGCGCCCGGTCACCTCGGTGAACTCACCCAGCTGGTGCCCTTCGAGATGGTCGATGCGGTGCTGAGCGCGACCAGGACGGTGCAGTCGCGGCTGCGGGATCTGCCTGCCCGGGTCGTGGTGTACCTGGTCCTGGCCGCGTGCCTGTTCCCGGAGACCGGCTACCCCGGGGTATGGCGCAAGCTCACAGGGGCACTGGCCGGCCTGCCGGTGGCCGCGCCGACGGCGAGCGCGCTGGCCCAGGCCCGCCGCCGCGTCGGCGGCACACCGCTGCGGTGGCTGTTCGACCTGCTGCGCGGCCCGGCCGCGACCGGGCACGGACCGGGAAGCCGCTGGCACGGCCTGCTGGTGGTCGCGCTCGACGGCACCATCCTGACGGTTCCCGACACCCCCGCTGTCATGACCCGGTTCACCAAGCAGGCCGGCAACCACGGCGGGACCGGATACCCGCAGGTCCGCCTCCTGACACTGGTCGCCTGCGGTACCCGCACCCTCATCGACGCTGTCTTCGGCCCCACCACCGCGGGCGAGGCCACCTACGCCCCGCGCCTGCTGCCCAGCCTGCGGCCAGGGATGATCCTGCTGGCCGACCGCAACTTCGGCGCCCAAGAACTCGTGACCGACATCGCGGCCACGGGAGCCGAGGTCCTGGTCCGGCTCAAGAACGGCCGCCGCATGCCCGTCCTGGCCCGCTACCGGGACGGCTCCTACCTCTCGGCGCTGGGAGGCCTGCGCGTCCGCGTGATCGACTGCGAGATCACCCTCACCACCACCGCCGGGAAACACACCGGCCTCTACCAGCTGGCCACGACCCTGCTCGACCACCACCGCCACCCGGCAGCCGAACTGACCACGCTGTATCACCAGCGCTGGGAGATCGAGACGGCCTACCTGGAACTGAAGTCGAGCATCCTCGGCGGCCGGGTCCTGCGCGCCCGCACCCCCGAAGGCATCGACCAGGAGATCTACGCCCTGCTGGTCGTCTACCAGCTGCTGCGGACCGCCATGGCCGACGCCACCAGCACCCAAGGCAACACCGATCCCGACCGCGCCAGCTTCTCCATCGCCTGGCAGACCGCCCGCGACCTGGTCATCCAGGCCGCGGGTGTCATCGCCAACACGGACATCGACCTCGCCGGCACCATCGGCCGACACATCCTGGCCGACCTGCTGCCCGAGCGGCGACTACGCGTCAGCCCTCGCATCGTCAAACGCGCCATCTCCAAATACCAGGCCCGCGGCCCCCGCATCGACCGAACCAGCTACAAAGCCACCACCAGCATCAACATCCTCATGCCCGCAGGCCCTTGACAACCCACCCCAACCGCAAACTTCACGGCCTTGGTACTAGCCCGGGAACACTATCCTTGAGCACCTGCTCGGCACGGTGTCGAATGTCCGGGTCAGGGTGGCCAACTGCCAACAACATTAGGGCGGAAAGAACAGCAACAAACATGGTGGGCGCAAGAGTAGCGATCGCGATGTAGTCCATGCCGCCTGATTTTAGCGTTACCGACCAGATGCCCCAACCGTGGTGCTTTATTGCTTAATTCTATGACTTTGAGAACCAAGTCAGTTCTGCCGGATGCAGGCGACTGGTCACCTCCATAGGTGCAGGTCAGGGCCTCAACTGGCAGTAGGTGTGATAATGTGTGTGTCGTCGCTGGTGGCGAACTCGATAAAATATCACAACGAAGTTGTGGTGAGCCTCACAGGGTAATTCGCGTCGTTTGGGTGCCGCGCGGGAGAGCGTGAAACAGTTCCCCCAGGGATTGTGCTACGAGCCTTGGGACGCCGCTAGATGAATGAGTCCGATGTCTTCAGTGGTCATAGGCGATGAGTGAGCGTTTGATCGGGGCGTCGGTGGTCCAGTTGTGCCAGATCGTGGCGGCCAGGGCGAGTAAGCGTTGGCCGGTGCGGGCGAAGACTGCGGCCGGGGTTCTGCCGCCGTGTGTCTCCAGGCCGAGTTGGCCTTTGAGGGTGTCGAATACGGCCTCGATCCACTGCCGCATCCGGGCCAGCCGTCCGTGACGGACCGGCTCGTCTTTGCGGTCGGGTCGCACCAGGTGGGCACCGAGGCGTTCGGTGACGAACGCCTCGAACTCGCGCCCGGCGAAGCCCTTGTCGGCCAGGATCACCTGCCCGGTGCGGAGGAGGTGGTGGTCGCGTTCCAGCAGCGCGGTCATCACTTCCCGCTCGCCGAGCTTGGGGTTGGCCAGGCACCAGGTGACCGGCATGCCCTCGGCGGTGGTCACCAGGTAGAGCCGAAAGCCCCAGAAGAACCGGGAGTGGGAGCGGCAGTAGCCGTAGCCGGCGTGTCCGGCCAGCCGCGAGCGTTTGACGGTCTCCCGGGAGGCGGCGCATGGCAGCGGGGTGGAGTCGATCAGCCGCAGGTTGTCGTGCCAGGTGGGCACCTGCCGGGCCAGTGCCTCGATCACCTGCGAGATCAGCGGCCCGGCGGCGTTGAGGCGCTTGTTGTAGCCGGATTGCTGGGGCAGGTAGCGGAACAGGTGCGGCAGCCGTGCGTGAGCGAAGCGGATCCAGTGCCGTGCGGAGTGGAAGCCGAGCAAGACCTGCGCGACCGCCAGGCACAGCAGTTCGGCGTCCGTTAGTTTCGGGGGTCGCCCGATCCGGCGACAAGGGGCCACATGGTCGTCGATGAACACGTACAGTGCCGCCAGAAGGGCGTCCAGGTGAGTCTTCACACGCACACCAACGGACGCCCTTCGCCATGGTCGCGGCCAGGCCAGACATCGGACTCATTCATCTAGCGTGGCGACGGGCGAGTGATCCGCTTGGGAGGAGTTGTGGGCCGGCAGCCACAACGATGGCTCCGCCACCGGGCAACGGCGTCGGCGGGGCATCCCGCGAGCCGCGACAAGTACCTCAGGGGCTTCAGGCCGAGTCCTCGAACATCGAGTGCTTCGTCGCTCAGTACTTGGCCCAGAACCCCAGTCAAATGCCAGTCCCTGGCGAATTCCCAGTGCGGACGGGGTCGGTCTCTTGATATGTGCTGTCGGGGCTTTCGGCTAACTTCGCGCCCTCGAGTGCGGATGTCGGTCGCCGGCTTGACTGGAGATGGCTTACCGACAGGACTCAGACCGAAGGTGATCATCCAACCACCTGGCATCGAGTGAGTTCGACCACGAGTTGGGAGGCGAGAAACCACGGGGCTGTCGGGTCGCCGTAGGGGAGGGTGTCGTGGGACGGCAACGGGGTCAAGCCGTTCGCGGTCGGGGTGAGGAATCCGCCGAAGACGCCCCAGATGCGGGGTTTGCGGGAGCGGACGAGCACGGGGTCGGTGAGGTGCGGGCAGTGGTGCGTGGCCAGGGTCGCGCAGGGTTCGCAGATTGGTGGCTTGGTGGAGAGGGTCTCCTCGGGCCAGCCGGTTGGTTCCTCGCCGGGTTCCGGGCGTTGGAGTAGGAACAGCACGCCTCGGGAGGAGCGGCTGGCCGGGCCGCCGCATACCTGGCACAGCTGCTCAAGCATGGAGCGGCGCTGTCGGGAGGTGTGCAGCGCACGGAAGTTCGGGCGTCCTTCGCCGGGTGCCTCGGTCAGCCGGGCCCACAGAACGCCGTGCCGGTCGCGGTCGGCGGGTACCTCGTCCCGATAGGCGATTCCGGTGCCGCTGGGGTGAGTCGTCAGTGCCTTCGCCACAGCGGGCTTTTCCGCGCTCCAGGCCGCGGCATACGGGACGGGCACGTTGTTCCTGCCCCACACCAGCGGAAGTGCGGGAGCAGTTGAGCGAGTAGACATCAGCGGGTTCTTTCCTGGTGAGTTCACGAACTGGTGGTGCGGACAGCCGCGTTGCTGGAGACAGGTTGAGAGGGCGGCCTCGATCAACTGCGCGGCGTTCGAGGGGTTTCCGGCTGCGCGCCGCGACGGTGCTCACGTGCCGGATGTCAGCTCCAGGTCGGCCCAGACGCGCTTGCCCCACGGCAGCGGATCCGTTCCCCAGCGGGTGGTCACTGCCTCCACGAGGGTCAGTCCCCGCCCGCTGTCCTCGGAGTCGGTCGGAGTCCGACGCATCGGCGGAGTATGGGATTTGTCCACCACCGCGACTTGCACGCGGCGCTGGTCCAGTCGTGTGAGCCGGACCCTGATCGAGGCACATGTGGTGTGTTGGACGGCGTTGGTGACGAGTTCGGAGACGACCAACGCCACGTCGTCCGCGAGTTCCCCCAAGCCCCACTGTGCGAGCGCGGCACGGGTCAGCCGGCGAGCGGTGGCGGCGCTCTGCTCGGCGCGGGGGAGGGTGTGGGAGACGGTGGGGTGTTCGAAAGGGCTGGCCAGGGTGGTTGTGGACATGCCGGTGCCTCCGGTCGTGGGCAGGGGGAGTTGGGGGAGTCCCTGGCCGCCTGTGCTGGCGGCCCGGCCTTCCCGAGGCTCAACCAAGGTCCCTCGACGCGGAGTTCATGCGCAATAGAATCTGCTACAGATTCAGCCTCGGCATCAGGATTGGTATATGCCCAAGCAATCGCGTGGGCTTCTGCTCCATGCACGAGGCAGTCAGGGCTGATCAGAAGGCGATGACGGCGCGCACATGCGCCAGAACGGAGGGCACATGGCCGCGAAACCGCAACCGACGGCACGGCGTATCGGGCTTGGGCACGAGCTGCGTCAGCACCGCAAAGCAGCCGACCTGACCATCGAACAGGCGGTGAAAGGCCTGCCGTTCGACGAAAGCACGCTCCAACGAGTCGAGACCGGCTGGAAGTCCTTCCGGCAGGCAGGTCATCTGCGGTTGCTGCTGGAGCGCTACGGGATCATCGACGACGAGGAGATCGAGCGACTGATCGCGATGCAGCGCGACGCGTCCAGTCGGGAGTGGTGGACGGGGGTGGGGACCGTCAACCTCCTGTCTGGGATGCAGCGCTTCCTCGGCGTCGAGTCGGCGGCGCGGGAGATCCGCATCTTCCACCCGACCGTGATTCCTGGTCTTCTTCAAACGGTGGACTACGCGCGCGCTCTGCACGAGCTGACCAAGCCCATCGACGAGACGACCACGGAGTTCGGGCAGAAGAGCGTGCAACTTCGCATGATGCGGAGGGAAGCCATCACCCGTGACGACGAGCCCACGAAGATCTGGGGCGTCCTGTACGAGCCCGCCCTGCGCTATGCGATCGGCGGTGCGGAGGTGATGCGCGAGCAGTACGCCGAACTCGCCAGGCTCGCCGCCCTGGACAATGTGACCTTGCAGATCCTGCCGCAGGCGGGGAGCGGCTATGTCGCTTACCATGACGTCAACATCATGATTCTCGGTGAGGGTCTGCCCACGGCGGTCCAGACGGACACCGCGTGGTTCACCGTTGCGGTATCGGACAAGTCCCGCGATGTTGGGCGCTTCTCCCGAATGTTCGACGCGATGGTGGCCGGGGCTCAGCCTCCCGGAGACACCCCAAGGATTTTGCAGCAACTATCGAGAGAGATCACCGAATGAACAACCACCCTGCCGAGGTTCTGGCTTCCGTTCTGGCGGATGCCGAGTGGTTCACGTCCTCGTACAGCAACGGCGGGGGCAACTGCGTCGAGGCGGCTGACCTGACCGCCACGCCCCGTGGGTCTGTCGCTCTCCGCGATTCCAAGGTCCCCGGTGGCCCCGTGCTGCTCCTCGACCCCGACCCCTTCGCCGCGTTCATCGCCGATGTGCGGGCGGGCCGCTTCGACGTCTGATCCCAGCTGATGAGGCCGCCTTCTCTCCGCGAGACGAGGGAGGGCGGCCTCACTCGCGCTCGGCGAGACGTTGAACCTCGTCGGCGCATCCCCACGAGAGGGTGACGCCGGCGCCGCCGTGCCCGTAGTTGTGTATGACGGCGGTGTCGTCGGACAGCAGTTCCTTCTCCACGCGGACCGTCGGCCGGGTCGGTCGGGCGCCGATGCGGTGCTCCAGGACGTGGGCTTGGGCGAGGCGGGGTTCGACCTCGGCGCAGCGGGTGAGGATGCCGGCCGCCGCCTGGTCGTCGGGGGCGAGGTCGTCTTGGCCGTCGACAGCTGTGCCGCCAAGGACCACGGTGTCGCCGTGCGGGTACCAGCAGAGCAGGTCAGGTGATGGGCCGGTGTCCTCGGAGAAGAACTCGGTCAGTCCGGGGTTGGTGACGACGACGTGTTGGCCGCGGATGGGGCGGAGTTCGGGATCGGCGGCCAGCTCGGCCGCACCGAGTCCCGCGCAGTTGACGATCACCGGGGCCGGACCGGCGTCCGGGAACGAGGCCACGCGACGTCGCTCGACGGTTCCGCCGGCGGTCTGGAGTCGACGCAGGAGGTAGTCGAGGTAGACGGTCATGTCGATCAGCGGCACGGTGAACCGGTAGCCGGAGGCGAACCCGGTAGGGAGTTCGGCGCGTTCGCAGGAGCGGAAGTTCGGCAGGGTGGTGGCCCACTTCGGCGCGGTCTCGGCCGTCCGGGATGCCTCGATGCCGCTGGTGAGCCGGACGCCGGTGGCGGGGTTCTCGGCCAGCTCCCGAAAGGACTCCAAGGAGCGCTGTCCCCACTGGTCGACCTTGTCCTTCGGTTCGACCAGGTAGGGGCCCCATATCGCGCCGGCCGCCAGGGAGGTGCGGCCGGGTACCTCGTCGGCGATCACGTGCACCCGAGTTCCGGTCTCGGCGAGGACGACGGCGGTGGTCAGCCCTGCCACCCCGGCCCCGATGACGACAATGCGTTCCCCTGTGGTCATGATCCTGACCCTAACGGCCGGGTGACGTCGATGGGGCGTGCTGGGCGAGGGCGTTCTCCAGGGTTGGCAGGAAGCTGCGCACGTGCGGATTGCGCTGCCGGCGCCGCAGGTCCCCGGCGAGTTGGTGGAGCAGGGCCGCGCTGCGGGGCGAGCGCACGACATCGAGGCGGTTGGCCGCGATCCGGCCTACGTCGCAGGCCGCTTCCAGGTCTCCGTGGGCACTGTGTCCAAGGGCCAGCCAGGCCCCCTCGAACATCGCTCGGCGTTGGCTGGGGTCGCCGCGCGGAGTGCCGTAGGCTCCGGATCTGAGCAGTTCGGTGCCCTGGGCGAGGAAGCGACGGCTCTTCTTGCTCTGGCCTGCCGCCCGTTGTGCGGTGCCCATCTGGATGAGGCCGTATCCGGCCTGGCAGTCCAGGTGGTTGTCGGTGAGGAAGTACATCCAGCGGGGCTCCTCCTGGCCGCTAGCCCGGTCTGTGACCAACTCACGGGCGAGGCCGCGGGTGTGGGCGAAGTCGTTGTCGCGGCCGGCGGTGGCGTAGGCGTAGGCGAGCCGGGACAGAACGGATGCCCGGACGGCGGGCGGGGCGGCGTCGCTGGCTCGGCGTGCGGCCTCGCCGAGGGCGACGGCATCAGCGGGGTGCCCTCGGCTTGCCGCCTGGAAGGAGAGGTCACCGAGGATGTGGGCGGACAGCGGTAGATCGTTGACCTGGTGCGCGGCGCGCAACGCGGTCGCGAAATAGCGCTGGGCCAGGCCGTGGTCGGCCGCGTCGAAGGCCATCCAGCCGGCCAGTTGGCCGATCTCCGCGAGCGCGCGGATCAGTCGGCTCGTGGCAGCGGGGGAGTGGCCGCCTTCGCGGATGAGTAACCCGACCGCGCGGAACTGGGCGCCCACATACGGGAGATGACGTGCTCCTCCGTGCTCGTCGTCGAGCAGCTGGAGCATGGGCAGGTGCTGCTCTACGTGGTCCACGAGCGGGTCGGCGCCCAGCGGGGGCGTCAGCCGGGCGGCGTGCTGGCCCCGTCCGGCGGTGCCGTCGAGGTACTGGGCGACGATCGCGAGGAGTCCGACACCCGAGATCGCGAGGTATCGGCGTCGGTCGACGATCCCTCCCATCACCCAGTCCTCCACGATCGCTTCCATCCCCTGCAAGGTCCAGGGGCGTGCGAGGTCCGTGTCCGCAGGGACGAAGGCCGAGGAGTTGCCCACCCGGCCCTGCCACAGCTCAGCCGCTGTGAGGGGCCTACCCAACTCCTGGGAGAGTACATAGGCAGCCATCATCGGCAAGGGTGAACGTGGCAGGGAGCCGGCGTCCCGCCAGTGGTAGGGCGCCGACTCGGCGACGGTTCCGGCTCCGAACACCCTGTTGAGCTTGCGGGCGAGGGCCTTGGGGCTCCACCCGAGTTCGTCGAGGCACCCGGTCAGCACGATGTTGGGTGTCCCCGCCCGCGGCGCCATGTGCGACCACCTCTCGCCTCAGTGGTTCGTCCAGCCCTTCGCCCGCATTCCATGGTGACCGCCCCCGGCCAACAAATCAGCGCCGCCTCAGGGAAGTTGACCGAGTTGACCCGTTGATCGGGTCTTGCGCGACCGGCCTTCTCCGGTGTTCTGGAGGTCCGGCCGGAGGTGCCGGCAGCTGTCGTACACCTCCGCAGAAGGTCGTTCCCCCGAGGAGGCCCCGCACGGTGCGTATCGACCACACGAGTCCATCACCCCCGCCTCAGGACAGGTCGAAGGCCACTGGCCAGCCGCGTGTCGTCGTAGCCCTCCACGAGGGACTTTTCGGCGCGGCGTCGGGCACCGGCTTCAGCAACCGAGCCCTCCTCACGGCATTGGTCCGCCTGCTGCCGGCAGGTCGCCTCTCAGTGATCACACCAAACGTCCCGGAGGGGGCGGGCGCATTCGATGGGGGGTGGGCCGGCGAGGTCCGGCAGATGCTTCGGCAGGCCGCAGCCGAGGTCGTCACCATCCCCAAGATCCACGCACCGCCGGACTCACTCCGCAGCTGGGCAGCACTATGCGACCTCGCGGGTGAGGCCACGGCTCGCATCGCCGCCGATGCGAGCCGATGCCTCGTCATCGGTCTCGACGCCCCTCTCCTCGGGCTCGCCTCCCGGGCGGCACCGACCACGGATCTGCTCCTCATACCCCGCTCCTCCAGCGCGCTGACGCGGCCGAGAGACCTGTCGCGAGTTCGTTGGGAACGGGAGGCCCTGCGGACGGCGCCCCTCCGAGGCGCGCGGATCGGCGCCATCTCGTCCCATATGCTCACCCACCTCATCGCTGACTGCGTCGTTCCCGCGGCGAACATCGTGAGCATCCCGAACGGGCTGATCCCGGGGGAAATGGCCAGGCCGGCGCACGTTCCAGCCCTGCCCCACAGGGCCCGTGCCGGTTTCCTTCTTGCGATGGGCCGCGCCGTGCCAGCGAAGGGTTTCGAGGACCTCTTGGAAGCGCTGCGTCTCTTGAAGGAGCGTGGCGTCCGCCTTCCGCCCCTGCTTCTGGCCGCGGTGACTTCGGACAGGCACGATCACGCGACCCCGTACCAGAAGGACCTGGCGGCACTTGTCCACGCCTACGACCTGGACGCGACCTTGATCACTCGTTTCACCCCCGCAGTGCGCGCCTGGCTGCACAGCTCGGCCCTGTGTGCCGTAATCGTTCCCTCGCGTGAAGAACCCTTCGGGCGGATACCACTTGAGGCGTTCGCGGCCGGCGCGGGGCCGGTGGTCGCGACCAGGGCCGGCGGTCTTACTCAGACCGTTGTCGAGGGGGAAACCGGCCTCACCGCCGAGCCAGGGGACCCCAAGTCCCTTGCCTCTGCGGTTCATCGTGCCCTGACCATCCGAACCGAGGAGCGCGAGCGGCTCCGGCGGAACGGGATGTCTCTGGTGCGCTCGCGCCACGACTACCAGGCCAACGTCCGTTACGCGCTCGGCCACGTCGCGCCCTGGGCCATGGCGCCGTCGCCAACCACGGAGGGCGCTGAACGATGAACCGACCGGTGGTGTTGATCAGCCTGGAATCCCCATACTCCTTTTGGCAGTTCGCCGACAGCCCCCTGCATTCGCTGTGTGCTGCCTTCCCCCACGTCGAGTTCCGCGCGGTGAGCGAAGAGGTCCTGCCGCGCGGACTGGTCGACGTCGACGTCTTCTTCGGGTGGCGTTTCGAACCATCGTGGCTGGCCGGCGCGCCGCGTCTGCGGTGGATCGCTTCCCCGGCCGCCGGCACCGACCACCTCCCCGTCGCCGAAGCGAACTCGGCCGGCGTGGCTCTGACCCGCTCGTACGGCTTTCACGGCCGCCCCATGGCCGAGCACGCCATGGGACTGATCCTGGGCTTCTCCCGTGGGCTGTTCATCAGCCAACGCGCGCAGCGGAGCCGCATCTGCTGGAAGGACGACCTGGCCGAGGAGTTCTTCGACCTGGCGGGGGCGACGATGACCATCGTCGGCTGCGGCAGCATCGGGGAACACCTCGCCCGCGCCGCGCACGCCTTCGGTATGAACGTCATCGGGGTACGGCGGACGCCAACGGCGGCCTACAGCAGCGGAATCAGATGGATGCACACCTCGGCCGTGCGTCAGGCGGTGGCCGTCGCCGACGTGGTGGTCGATCTGCTGCCGGCCAACCCGGCAACGGACCGCTTCTTCGACCACGACCTCTTCTCGGCTTTCAAGCCGCAGTCCCTCTTCCTCAACCTCGGCCGTGCGACGACCGTCGACCAGCAGGCCCTCCTTACCGCCCTCGACGCCGGCCACCTTCGCGGCGCGGGACTGGACGTCTACCAGCCCAGGCCGCTGCCGCCTGGTCATCCCCTGCGGCACCACCCTCGGGTCGTGCTCACGCCGAAGAGTTCCGTGTTCAGCCGCACGTACATGGACGCGGCCGTCGCGTTCTTCGCCGACAACCTGCACCGCTTTCTCGCCGGCCAGGCGTTCAACGGCCTGGCCGAAGCGCCGACTGCCAACTCTCCCTCGTAGGAGGCCGACCGATGCTCGACGTACACCAGCGCGATCTGGTCGCCGCGTTCGCCGCGACCGGCCGCAATCACCCCTATCTGGCGCTCACCCTGAACTCCCTGTGCAATCTGGACTGCGTCTTCTGCAAGCCCCGTTGTATGCCGGACTACGGACACAAGGACCGGCCCCTGACCGCCTCCGACTACGCGGCCATCGCCGCCGAGGCCGGCGGCTGGCGGATCAGGAAGGCGCACTGCTCCGGCGGTGAGCCGACGCTCAGGGCTGACATCCTCGACGTCATCGCCGGCCTGGCCGAAGGGCTCGGGCCCGATGCCGCCATCGGCATCACCAGCCACGGCAACCTGCGCCGGGGGCTCAGCGTCGAACAGCTTCACAGCGCCGGCCTGACATACCTCAACCTCAGCCTCCACAGCCTCGACCCGACGAGGTCGGCCGCGATCATGGGCGGTGGCGACCCGCGCACCACCCGGCGCACCCTCGACACCGCCCTCGCCCTCGGCCTGCGCGTGAAAATCAACTGCGTCCTCCAACGCACCTACCTGGACGACGCCTTCGCCGTGGCCCAGCTCGCCCGGGAGCTGCCCATCGCCGTCCGCCTGATCGAACTCCAGAACATCGGCCCCGCGCAGGCGCTGTTCGACACCGAGTTCATCAACGAGGCGGAGGTCCGCGACCGGCTCCACGCGTGGCTTGCCGACGCCGGCGAAGTCCCCAGGGATCAGCTGGGTGTTCGCAGCCCCGGACAGTACCTCCGGCCCGCCGGCTGGGCCGGATCGATCGGCTTCATCTCCAACTCCAGCTGCGCCACCTGCTCCGACGCCAACCGCATCAAGATCACCCCCACGGGAGTGGCACGGCCCTGCATCCTGCACAACCGCGACATTCCCCTGAAGCCCCACCTCGCCGAGGGCACCCTCGGCGACGCCTTCGCCCACCTCTTCCAGGCCATGCTCGACCGGGACACCAACGACGCCTGGCAGGGTTTCCACTACGTCGACTACGACCTGCGCTGGGACCGTATGGAACGCCCCGAGGGCACCGCCGTCCTGCCGCTGCTCCCCGTCGTCCCCACAGACGCGGCCGGACCCTCCTGCGCCCGCGCCTCCACGGGGGAGCGGTGATGGTCATGGCCGAGGCACCACCTCTCTACCAAGGACTCGGCGCCCTGTACGAGCGCGAGTTGGCGGCTCAGGGCCTCGGGGCCGTGATGCTTACCCATAAGTGGCAGCCCGCCGATCTACTCGCCCCGCACTCCGACATCGACGTGCGCGTCCTCCTCCCTCGGGTCCCCGAGGACTGGGAGGGGTGGAACCACCGGCTGGCCGCCGCGCACACCGCGGCGGTCGCCCGAGAGGTCTCCCATCGACGTCTTCTGGAGCATCCGCCCGGCTTCGCGTTCATCACGGCCGAGGCGGATGGGCAGCTCGTCTCCGCGCCCGAGCTGGCGACCTGGTCGCTGATCAGCGGGAGCACCAGGGACTTCCAGCGTTGGAAGTCCCGTGCGCAGATGGCGCCTTGGGGAGATATCGACGAGCGGTTCTATCGGGGAATCCTCCACTCCCGGCTGGGCGGCCAGTACCAGCTGGCGGCCGACAGCACCGACAACGTGATGGGGGACCTTGCCAGGTACCGGCGCCACTGCGTCGCCTGGCACTACCTTGCCCCGTGCTGGTTTGCCGCCACCGCGCTCGCGACCCGGACGCGCTGCCCTGGCAAGACGACCGCCCTCACCCAGTGGCGACCGGACGGGCTGGGGCGGTACGGGGAACAATTCCTCCGGCACGCCGAGCAACCACCGGATGGCCGAAGCCCGCACCAACTGCTCCGCACAGCCCACGTCGCCCTGGCAGCGGCCATGCGTCGCGTTCCCGATGCGCAGGGCCCGGCCGAGGGCCGTAACGAGGAACACGTCCGTACCGACTGGGTGATGACCGCCGGGATGCTCCGCGTACGTGTCGCCCGCTGGCTGTACTACCT
The DNA here is from genome assembly GCF_020740535.1 of Streptomyces profundus. NCBI lineage: Bacteria > Bacillati > Actinomycetota > Actinomycetes > Kitasatosporales > Streptomycetaceae > Streptomyces > Streptomyces profundus. Next base: position 535,153 of record NZ_CP082362.1, on the reverse strand, counting down.
CGACCCACCGCCCGGCGTGGCGACCGAGTACCTGATCCGCCGAGAGGCGAAGGAACTCAGTTCCGCCGCCCGGGCGTTGACCGCGCTCGCGGCGGACGAGGCCGCTCCCGCCCAGCGGCTGGCCGCCCGGATGGCGGCGCTGATCCCCACGGGACCGACCACCGCCAGCATCCTGCGCGTGGCCCTCGCGCGCTGGCACCGCCAGCGGGCGACCGTGCAGGACTTCCTCAGTCTCACGCCGGGCGACGTTCACCCTGACCCGAGGAGTTCGCCATGCCCCGCATCCTGAGGACCGCGAAGATCAAGATCACGACGAAGTGCAACCGCTCCTGCGACTTCTGCATCTTCGCCGACGGCGCCCAGGGCGAGAACATGTCCGTGGAGCTGTTCACCACGGTCCTTGACCGGCTGGAGACCATCCCGTTCCAGCAGTTGCACATCAACGGTGGTGAGCCCACCGTGCACCGGGACTTCCCCGCCCTGAGCGCCCTCGCGCGCACCCGGCTGCCGGGCAAGGTCATGGTCCTGGGCACCAACGCCATCACCCTGGCCCGCAACCAGCGGATCATGGACGCCGCCCTCCGCTCATACGACCAGATCCTCATCGGCTGCGACGACGAGCACGCCAACTACGACGAGGTGCACACCGTCGTCCCCCGCCTCCGCGAAGCCGGCAAGACGGTGGTCGTCAACAGCGTCCTGGAAGGCATCAGTTCCACTCGGCTTGCGCAACTCGCCAGCCTCTGCGGCAGGTTCGGCGCCATCCATGTCACCAACCACGTTCACCACGTCGATGTCGGCCAGCCGGCGAACGATCTGCGAGGCATCTGCGACCGCTACCTGGACCAGCACCTGATGATCGAGATGGACGGCTCCTGCTACCGCTGCTTCAACGCCATGGCGAAGGACGACAGCGAATTCAGCATCTGGGACGAGGACTTCGCGGCCAAGGTCTTCGCGCCCCGAGGCCACCACTTCCGGTTCTGCCTGCGCTGCCACGAATACACCGACTCCGGCTCAGCCGTCGTCCCCGCACTCGCCACCTGAGCCCTCAAGGCCGGAGGTACCCCACCATGCCCGCAGTCCTCGGACTCAACTTCCACCACGACACCGCCGCTGCCCTGGTGGTCGACGGCCGCCTCTACGCGGCCGAAGAGGAACGATGGAGCGGCATCAAACACCACCACACCACCCGCAAGGGCACGCTCACCGTCCCGATTCGCGCGCTCCGGTGGTGCCTGGAAGCCGCCGGCATCCCACCGCAGGACGTGGACGTCGTATGGGCGGCCTCCATGCGCCCCAACCCGGCGGCCGGCAGTTGGCTGTCCCAGGAACGGGACGAACTCGCCGCCCTGTTGCCGGTGCCGCTCGGCGAGCACCTTCGCCTCCTGTCCCACCACGCGGCCCATGCGCTCTCCGGCTACCTGCTCTCCGGGCACGAACACGCGGCCGGCCTCGTCATTGACGCCGGCGGCTCCTCCCTTGGCGCCGACTTCGGCCCCGGCCGGGAACGCATCACCGGGTACGACTTGCGCCCCGACCGCATCGACCGCCTCCATCAAGGTATGCCGACCGTCCTCCCGGGCCCCTCCGGACCTCGACGTGTCCACTCCTCCCTCGGGCACTTCTACCGGAACCTCGCCCGGCGGGTGATCCCGCCCGGCGACGAGCCCGAGGGCAGCATGATGGCGCTCGCGGCCTTCGGCGATCCCCAGCACTACGGACCGCAGATCCGCGAACTGGTCCGGCTCGGCGATGACGGCGAAGTCCACATCGCCCACCCCTGGGGCTCAGCGGACAGCAGCACGCCGTTGCTGCTCGACGGCCGAGCCTGGACTGTCGCCAACGTCCAGGGACAGCCGGAGAAAGAGCGCGCCGACCTGGCCGCCGCAGCCCAGCAGGTCTTCGCCGAAGCGGTCGTTCACGTCGCCCGCCACCTGCAACGGCTCACCCGCGCCTCGGCGTTGGTGTTCTCGGGCGGATGTGCCCTCAACTCCCACCTCAACGGTCAGCTGACCGCCGACAGCGGCTTCGACACCCTCTTCGTGGCACCAGCTCCGCACGACGCCGGCACCGCCGTGGGCGCCGCGCTCTACGGCTGGCACTACCAACTCGGGCAGGAGCGCCTCCCCGCGCTGACCGACGCGGCCTGGGGCCCGCTCCCGGGCGCGCTGTCCGCGACCGCGGTGCCGTCCGGCTACCGCGCCCTGACCGACCTCGGTCCGGAACTGGAGTCCACGGTGGCCGAGTTGCTCGCTGAGCACCGCATCGTCGGCTGGGTGCGGGGACGGCTCGAATTTGGGCCCCGGGCCCTCGGCCATCGCTCGATCCTCGCCCACCCCGGCCACGCCGCTACCCGGGACCGGCTCAACGCGCTCAAGAAACGAGCTTCCTACCGACCGTTCGCCCCCGCCGTCCTCGCCGAGCACACCACCGACTGGTTCATGTCGGCGGGCGACCCGTTCATGAACCGCGTCGCCCACATCCGCCGGTGCCGGGCTGACCGTGTCGCCGCAGTCACCCACCACGACGGCACCGCACGGGTCCAGTCCGTCTCCGCCGGCCATGAGGGCCTGCGTGAACTCCTCGAACGGTTCCACGGCCGCACCGGCCTGCCGCTGCTGCTGAACACCTCTTTCAACCGCAAGGGCTCCCCGATCCTGCGGACCGCCGAGCAGGCAGCGGCAGCTGCGGCCGAACTCGGCCTCGATGCCCTCGCGGTCGGGGACACCCTGCTGCTCGCCGACCACGTCCCCAACCCCCACGTCCAGCAATGCCGTACGAGGTGGGATGGATGAGTCCCATCGACCTGGACCACATACTGAGCGTGCTCGGCGCCGCCAACTGGAACGCGGACGAGCAGTCCCGCGCCCGCGCTGCCGGTGGCCTCGCCCTCACCGTCTACGAAGGCCACATCCGCGACCAGGGCACGCCGTACCTCCAACACCCTCTCGCCGTCGTCACTCTCCTGCGAACGGAGATCGGCATCGACCGCCCCGGGACCCTGCTCCTCGCACTCCTTCACGACGCCCTGGAAGTGACCCCGGAATCGGAGGCGGCGGTCACCCGTCACCTCGGCCGCCCGTTCACCGCCCGCCTACGGGCCATGACAGCCGACCACCGCCTCGAACAGCGCCCCAAGTCCTCAGGTGACGAGGGACGGTGGCGCACCAAGCAGGCCGCGCTCCCGCCCGAGGACCTCCTGGTCCGGCTCGCCGACCGCCTCCACAACCTGCGCGATCTCGCCGCATCGCCGAACCTCGAACGGCGTCGACGGTTCCTCCAGAGCCTGCACGACTTCCACCTCCCCCTCGCCGAGGCCGCCCGCCACCTCACTCCCGAGCTGGAGGCCATGTGCGGGCTGCTCCACGCCGAGTACGTCCAACACCAACCGGAGGTACGCCCGTGAAGCGGGTCGTCTACTCGATGGAGCCCGTCGGCCGCACCGGCGGCCGGGCCTATCTGCGGATGCTCCACGAGGTGACGGCCGACGACGTGCAGTGGCGCACGATTCCCGACCACAAGCGGACCTACCGCGTCCGCCGCTGGCGCAAGCTCCGCCACCTCGCCCGCTTGGCCCCGACGATCCGCGCACTGAACGACACGACCGGCACCTTCGTATGGGACGACCTCAGCCTGCTGCTGTTCACCCCCGAGATGCGCGCCCGCACGGTGTTCCTCCTGCACCACTACGAACCGCTCCAACACGACTCCGCCCCCGTCGAAGCCATGCTCTGGGAACGCCTCTTCCGGCTGCTGCCCCAGTGCGCCGCCGTGGTCTGCGTCGCCCCCTACTGGGCCGACTTCCTCCGCGCCCGGGGCGTTCGCAACGTGCGGGTGATCCACAACGCCTTCGACCTGACCGAGATCGAGCGGGTACGGAGCCTTGACCGGGACGAGTGCCGTGCCGAGTTCGGCTTGCCTCCGGACCTGATCGCCGTCTACGCGGGGAAGGCCGTGCACTGGAAGGGAACGGAGGAGATCTCGGCGGCCCTGGCCGACGCTCTCGGGACGCGGGTGATCACCAGCGGCAGCAACACCATCGGCTTCGACGGCGCACACTACGACGTCGAACGCGAACGGTACCTACGACTGCTCCGCGCCTGCGACGTCGGGGTCTTCCTCCCTCGGATGCGGGAGGGGTGGAGCCGCTGCGCGGCCGAGGCCCTGCTGCTCGGCCTGCCCTGCCTCATCCGCCCGGTGGCCGGCCTGGGCGACCTCGCCGCGCTGACCGGCCAGCCGGCCCCGGACCTCGGCCGCCTGCCGACGCAGATCCGGGAACGCGCATCGGCCGGCCAGACGGAAGTCAAGGCGGCATACGAGGCCCTGGCCCAGTTCGACCTGGACTACTTCGCCAAGGCCTGGGGTGACCTCCTCACGGAGGTCACCTGACTACGCGGCCAACTTCTCAGCCACCGCGTCCAGTCGGGCCAGCACGCGGTCCCGGCCGAGTAGCTCCATGGACTCGAACAGCGGAAGCCCGACCGTCCGGCCGGTGATCGCGACCCGGACGGGTGCCTGCGCCTTACCCAACTTCAGCCCGTGCTTTTCTCCGACGGCCAGGAGGACGGCCTTCAGCTTGTCCGCCGTCCACTCCGCGACGCTGGCCAACTCGCTCCGGGCATCCGTCAGGATGTCGATGGCGCCCGCCTTCATCGCCTTGTTCCACGACGCTTCGTCCTCCACCGGCTCGTCGAGGAACAGGAAGTCCACATAGGCGGTGATCTCCGACAGCAGCGCCAGCCGGGTCTGCGCCAGCGGTGCCGCCGCCTCGAAGACCGCCTTGTCGAAAGCCTCCGCCGGCCACGGGGCCTTCGGGGCGACGAGCCACGGCGCGCAAGCGGCGACGAACTGCTCCGCCGACAGGGCGCGGATGTAGTCGCCGTTGAACGCAGTCAGCTTCTTCACGTCGAAGAAGGCGGGTGCGGTGTTGACGTCCTCGATCCGGAAAAGCTGCTCCAACTCCTCGTAGGGCAGGATTTCCCGGTCGTCGCCCGGTCCCCAGCCCAGAAGCATCAGGTAGTTCACCAGCGCGTTCGGCAGGAAGCCCTCGGCGAGGTAGTCCTCCAGCGCCACCTTGTCGCGGCGCTTGGACAGCTTCTGCCGCTTCTCGTTCACGATCACCGGCAGGTGTGCCCACACCGGCGGCTGCGCACCGAGCGCCTCCCACAGCAGCTGCTGCTTCGGTGTGTTCGACAGGTGCTCCTCGCCCCGGATGACCTGCGTGATCTCCTCGTCCAGGTCGTCCACAACATTGGCCAGCAGGAAGACGGGGGACCCGTCGCCCCGCGCGATGACGAAGTCCTCGATCGTGTTGTTCGGAAAGGCCGGCTTCCCGCGGACCACATCAACGACGACGGTCTCGCCCTCGTCCGGTGTCCGGAACCGCAGCGCCCGCCCTTCCTCGAACGCCAGCCCCCGGTCCCGACAGAACCCGTCGTAGCCGAGGTGCTCCGAGCCGGTGCGCTCCTTCAACTGCTCCCGAGTGCAGTCGCAGTAGTACGCCCGCCCGGCCGCGAAGAGCTGCTGCGCCGCCTCCCGGTGCCGGTCGGCGTTCTGCGACTGGAAGTACGGCCCCTCGAACGCCGAATCCTCGGCATGGATGCCGATCGCCGCGAGCGCGCTGATGATCCCGTCGATCCACTCCGGCTTGTTCCGCGCCGCGTCGGTGTCCTCGATCCGCAGGACGAACGTGCCACCGGACTGTCGCGCCACCGCCCAGTTGTAGAGGGCGGACCGAGCGCCACCGACGTGGAACATGCCGGTCGGGGACGGGGCGAAACGAACGCGAACGGGAGCGGTAGACATGCGCTCCAGGGTACCGACGCTGAGCATGTGCCCAGACACCCAGCGCGAATCGGATGAGAGGGAACCGGCGGCTACACATGGACCTCGCCTGGTCCCCAGTGCCAGGCCGCGAGGCGCTTGGCGTTCGTGGGTTGCCAGCACATTGCGGCTGATCTTGGCGAACTGTGCGTGCCCCGTCAGCCCGCTCACCGTACCCAGCAGAGCGCGAGCTGCTTCCGGGGCCTGAGTGATGGCATCCCGGCGGGGTTGATCTGCGGCTACGGGGCTTTCTGCGCATCGGGACGTGGGGACCGGCAGCAGAACATCGCCCCTTCCAAGTGGCGTACGCCGGCTTGCCTGGTGCACGAGCGCGAGTGTGCTTGCGGCGGGTGCGGGGATGCCTCCTGCCGCCGCGACGACGTGCCGGCGGCTCCCGATCAGTCGACGGCGCGTGTTCCTCGACGCTCCGACGAGCCCTCGACGAGGGTTCCGCGAGGACTCGACGAGCCTGTGGCGAGGGTTCGCGAGTATGCGCCGCCGATCAGCGAAGCCGCAGGTCACAGGGTCTTCGATGAGGGCTCGCCGAAGGTTCGTCGAGGGCTCGACGAAGCCTCGTTGTCTGGATCTAGGACCATGGACCGTGGATCTACCGCTAAAGCGGGGCGGGCAGCGCCCGACACGCAGCATTGGCCACCCAGGCGGGTGGTGGACCACCCCGCCCGGGACACGGGCGCGGCTGCGGAAGGACGTGGGCCCCGAGGCGGTGCGCGCGGGGCTGGCGCGGTTCTGCCAGCGGCCGATGGCCCCGAGCGTGCTGCCGAGCCTGGTGAACGAGGGTCTCAGGGGGCCTGCGCTCGGGCGGCGGTTTGGTGTGACAGGGATCGGCGCCTACGGTGCCGATGCACGTGGGATGGACCAACCTGACCGACCTGTCCGTCTACGAAGGGAGTCGTGATGAGCCAGTGCGTCAAGACCCTGGCGACGGTGTCGCTGGCGGTGGAGCGAGTGTTCGCCATCAGGGCGGTACGGCGGCATCCCAGCTCACTCACCGCAGCCGGCCCGAGGTGCCAGGACCGACAACCGGGTCCCGGCCGAACTTCGTCACGCGACTGCCACGCACCGGCAGATGCGGGCGTGGGCGGGGCAGCTGGTGGCGGACGCCAGGCGGGGCGGTGACGGTGGCCGGGGCGCCATCGCTGCTCACCAGCAACGAGCCGCTGCCCGGGGTGCGTCAGGTGTTCGGTGACCGGATCGCCTCGTGGCTCGCGCAGATGACCGACCACATGGTGTTGGCCGGCGCCGACCGCGGACACCAGCGTCCCACCACACCCGTGCCTGACCATGACAAGGAGCCCGTCCCCGCCGACGTCGAGTCCGTCCCACGCCGCCACAGCGGACGGAACCTCGGACCACTTCGTCCGAACGTCGGCGGAGCAACGCCCCGTCCGTCCGGCACTACACGTCGTCCGCTTCCGATGGATGAGGTAAACACGATTTCACGAGCCCTGGCTCGCCGTCCCCGTCCGCACTGGGGCTGCTTCGTCCCCTCAGCCGGTCCCCATCATGAAATGGAACTCCGGTTGCTTCCTTCCCACTCCCGGGGGAAGTCGATCATTTGCACCGCGCGCCAGGAGGCGAGACCACCGCCGGCCCCGGCCTGGTCCACATGCCAGATGGAGCATCACCTCGACTACTACGTCAGGCCACCCGAACGAGCACCCCTCGCCAACAGCATGTCGTCCCCTGGTGCCCTGGCGTCCACAGTCCCATCAGCCCTCTCCGTGCACGATCGGGCGGACGAACGGGAACCAGTGCCTCAACCCGTCGTCGCCCAACCGTCTGTCCGCGCCTGGCGTCGTCCGCGGGCACGGCAGAGTCGTGGGCGCCGACGGACGGTCCGCCCCCTTCGCCCCAACGCCCCCCCCCACGGCGGTCGCGCCCGTCCGCCGCTGCGGACCGTCCGTCCGCAGGCGCGCTGTTCGAACGCTTGGTCCGTCCGCTGGCCTGACCGTCCGTCCGGCCACCTGCCCAAGGCCGCCGCAGTGGTGGACGAGAATCCGAAGTGTGAAGGCGCCGTCCGTCCCCTCGGTCCTCGCCGTCCGCCTCGCCCGTCCGCTCGTCCGTACCCCGCTCAAAGGGCGCCAACGGTGGACCCGCCGTCACCAAATACCAGAGGAATGAGGTTTTTGCCCCATCCTGACCCCGCGACATATTGCGTCCGTTTGGCCACCTGCTGTGGCCGAGCAAGCTATGGGGTTCGAAACTCCTGCGCACGCGCAGGAGTTTCGAACCCCGACCCCGCCCCAGGGGAGGCGGGGAAGGTGCGGCTCCAGGGGGAGCCGAACCGGGCGGGCGGACCGCCCGAGCGGGCCGTGCTCGGGCCGGCTCGCCCCCGCCGCCGGCCGCGCAACCGGCTGGCCACCGCCCAGGTCCGCGACCGGGTCCGCAGCGTGCTCCTGAGCGAACGCGAGTTGGAGTGGGTGACCGCCGCTGCTCGGGCGAGCGGCATGACGACGGCCGGGTTTCTCGCCCAGGCCGCCATCGCCGCCGCTGGCGACGCGGAGGCGGCCGAGGCGCGGGTCGCCGGAGATCGGGAGCTGATCACGGGGCTGTTCGCGGCGCGGCGACATCTACGTCAGGTCGGGAACAACCTCAACCAGATCGCGAAAGCGGTGAACAGCGGTGGGATACGGCCCGAGTCCGAACGTGTTCTCGCAGCGGTGCAGCAGGCGGTCCTGCGTGTCGATGCCGCGGTGAACGCCATCGTCCGGTAGAGGGTTGGTAGTTGGTAGTTGGTAGTTGGTAGTTGGGCACCGGTGGTGGGCCGCTCAGGCGCGATCTTGACGGATTCGCCGCAGGTTGCGCCGAAGGTGCTCGCGCTGGGCGTCTTTGTGATCCGGGAGGCGTGGGGCCGAGGAGGCTGGCGTTGGTGGTCCTGAGGCGGCGCGGAGCTGTGCTCCGTAGCGGTCTGTCTGGTGGTGCACGTGGTCAGGTTGGTGTGGCGCGGGCCAGCTGGCGATGAGGTATCTCTCGCGAGGTTCGCGCGCGACACCGTCGGGGCTCATGTCGCGTCCGCTGGCATGGACGCGCAGCCGGTAGGGTCCCGGGCCGGAGGGGGTCAGGAGCGGCAGGTCGGGGGGCCCGCAGGTCATCACGGTGGTGACGCGGAGTGCTCCGGCCGGTGCTAGGACGCTGTGCTCGACGACTTCCTCCCAGTCCTCGGTCGGGGCGTTCTGCGGTGGGGAAGTGAAGGTCTGGACGGTGAGGATGACTGAGCCGCTGCTGGCGCCGGTAAAGATCACGGCCATTCCAGGGCGTGAACTCACCAGCCCGTTGGCGGCGTGAACCGGTGCGTCCGCTTTGCTGGGCTCTCCCGGCTCGGCCAGGTAGAACATGTGGTAGTCGACCACGACGACGGGGGTTGCGGCAGCAGCGGGCTCAGCCATGGTTGCCTCCTTGTCAGGCGACGATCAGGACCCAGAAGTCGTCGCCGTCGATCACGCGATAACTCTGGTAGAAGCCTCCCAACCTGCTGCCGCCGAGGCTGTTCTCCGGTCCGGGGATCATGCAGGCGCTCCACCCGTTCGCGCCGCTACCGGTCGGGAGCGTGTTGATCTGGCACCAGTTGAAAGTTGGGCCGGGATGGGGCGTTCCATCCTGGCCAGAGGTATATGCCCCATTGACGGGGGATGCGAAGGGGTACTCGTCGCAGCTAAAGCCCTCAGGCCGAGGGTAGCCACCGACGGACGTATCGGGGCAGGCGGTGTCCCGGTTCGCCTGGTTGAGGGTCGGGCTGACCAGGCGGGTCAGCGGTGTGCCGCCGCGTGCCCCCGGCAAGCCAGAGGCCATGGCTTCTTGGAGGTGGCGCACATAGTTAGGGGTGTCGCCCGAAGGGACTCGAGGAGGGTGGGCGTGTAGTCCGGCAGGATGCAGCCGGCGCTGGCCCGGTCTGGTACGGCGTTGTCGCAGCGCACGTCGGTGTAGGGGCGGGCGACTCCTGAGGTCGAGAAGCCGTAGGCAGGGCTGGTGAAGTAGTACGTCCATGCGCTGCTTGCGCTGAGGACATCATCCGGGCCAATGGTCATCTCGTGGAACGACTCGCCCTGAGCATCGGTGAGGGGAGTGGTGTTCAGCGGCTGGGATGGGAACGTCGACTTCAGCACCTCACAGGTCTCACCGCTGCAAGAGGCGCTGCCCTGAACGGAACTGCCGATGGTCGCTCCGGTCATCGTGGTGGGAGAGATCTCGATCTGGTACCCCCAGCCGGTCTCGCTGTCGTCGCTGTACAGGTAGGCGTAGCGCAGGTACGTCATGAGACCGACGACGTTTCCCCTGCTATCACGGATAGTGAGCGTGCCGTTTGCGATGCCGCACGAGTCGTCGCGGGTGAACCGCCAAGCGTTGACGGCGGGGTCCTCGAGGCACCAGTCGGGGAGTGGTCGAAGAGCTGTGGATTCGAAGTCCGCGCTCTCGACGGCCTGAACCGTCTCCCGCGTTGCAGGGCTGAACTCGGTGCAGACACTGACCTGTTCAGGCTTGCCCTGATCGTTCTCTACGGTGTTCTGAGTGCAGCTCTCCACGCCGACACGCAGCGAGGGATCTGGCGAGTCCTGGGGCTCATCGCCGATGAGCCCTTCGGATATCTCAGAGGACGTTCCATTTGGAGACGGAATAGTTCATGGTTTGTGCCAAGTTATGGGTGTTTCACCGGTTGCTCGCTTCGCGAGGTTGGAGATCATTGCGAGGCGGATCATGCTCTCGGAGTGGGCGGGTTTGGTCTCGTAGTCTCGGGCGAGGCGTCGGTGCATCATGATCCAACCGAAACTTCGCTCCACTACCCACCTTCGCGGAATCACAGAAAACCCCCTGACCTGGGCGTTCCTGGGGGCGACGTCGACATCGATACCGAGGGCGGCGCCGTGCTCGATGGCCTGGGTCTTGTAGCCAGTGTCGACCCATGCCTTGGTGATCGTGGGATGGTCGGCGGCGATCTGGGTGAGGAGTTGCTTGCCGGCCTCGTTGTCGGAGACGCTGGCTGCGGTCACGATGACCAGCAGTAACAGGCCGAGGGTGTCGACGACGATGCTGCGTTTGCGGCCCACGATCTTCTTGCCGGCGTCGGTGCCCTGGGTGTCGGTGGGGACGCGAATGGCGGTCTTGACGCTCTGTGCGTCAAGGACGCAGACGGTGGGTTCGGCGGTGCGTCCTGCCTGCTCACGGACCATTCGGTGCAGGCGGACGCCGAGTTTCTCGATGGTGCCGTCGGCGGTCCAGGCGCTGAAGAAGCTGAACACGGTGGTGTGCGGCGGGAAGTTGTGCGGCAGGTAGCGCCACGGGACTCCGGTCCGGTTGAGGAAGCGGATCGCGTTCATGACCTCTCGCAGGTCAGTGACCTTGCCGCCGAGGTTGAGCGAGGTCTTCTGCCGCTCGGCCCGCCAGGCCGTCAAGACCGGCTCGATCAACTCCCAGCGGGCGTCGGAGAGATCGCTCAGGTACGGCTTGCGCTGTCGCGAAGAGGTCATGGGGATACTCATGCATGAGATGTCCAACCGGGTATATCGCTCGATCGAGCGAGGCAAAAGCCATCTACGGGAGCCTATTCGAATCGGACAGGAGCTATCCGTAGTAATCAGGGCAAAACTCAGAGGTGGGCACTCGCCAGTCGAAGCAACATACCGCTCGTTCTACCTGTACACGGCGGATCCCGGCGCGGTCCAACTAGCAAAAACCGGCACATAGATGACGCGAACGTCCTCTTAGTCGCCCCCGCCCTCTTCTTGCTCTGCGTCGTCGCTGATTCCGAACATGGGACGAAGAATGCCCCGCAGGTCGAGTTCCAGGCGCTGAGCGGGAATCGATAGAGACCGCTGCACGTTGCTGCTGACGTTGGTCGCAGTCGCTCGCCACTCCGCAGGGAAAGAGTCGGCTTCCTGACTGCTGTAAACCGTGATCGCGTCGAGGGTCACGGTCTCGTGGGGGCGTAGGTCTACCGGGGCAAAGCGGATGAGGGTGCGGCCATCCTGCTGCTCGATGTCCGGGGAATGCAGGGACGGCAGATGGTAGGCCGGGGGCTGCACCCCGAGCACCCCTTGGTGGATGCCGAGTCCGGGGATCATGCCCTCCCCGTACTTGGCCGGCTGATGAGGCCAGTCGATCTCTTCCTCGGCATCGGCCGTGACGCAGGCCGTGACGGTGCCGGGGAGGCTCAGCACCACCTGGACCTTCGTGAGGTTGTCTTCGCCGGGGTTGGTCAACGTGAGGGTCACAGGCGTGCCTGTGGCGCTCACCGCCTGCGCCAAAGCATGCTGCATCGCGACATCGAAGTCGCTCAGGTACTCGTCCACCTCCTGTCGGAATTCCTTCGGCGAGCGGGAGTCAGGCCACAGGACTTGGAGTGACCCGAAGGCCCTGAATGGGTCGGAAGCTGCGGCCTTCTTCTTCTCCTCTGCGGCGTCCACCTGCCGCATCATCACCTCGCCGAGGGAGTCGGTGATCGTTCGGCGGACGTCCTCGGTCGGGGCCAGCATGGCGACGCTGCCGGTGGTCATGGTGACGTCGACGTTCACGCGCTTCGTTGCTCGGCGGGCTCGCTCTGTGAGGGCGTAGATTTCCGCTGGGCGAGCAGGTTCGGTCTTGCCGGCGTACCGGTGGAAGACGGTGCCCGGGCGGTAGCTCTCATATTCCTTGTGCAGTGGGTGAATAAGGTCGCCCCACCGGGGAGGCGAGACGTCGACGAGCATGATGTGGCGCTTGCCGTCGTCGGTGTCCATGGGAACGTACGTGAACTGGTAGCGGCTGAACTCGCCCAAGTAGCGCCTCAGCCAGCCGTCGACCTTCTCGACATCGTGCGTCGGAACCCCATGGATCGCGTCTTCATCTACGCCTACCAAGAGGTAGGCGTGGCCTCCAGCCCACTGCTCAGCCACATCAGGCATCCTGTTGGCGAAACCGAGGATCGCTTTCGACACCGCGAAGGCTCCCGCCGCCCTCGACACGTCGTGCTGAGACTTCCACTCCAGCCAGCGCGTCTCATCCGCGCTGCTGGCGTTCAGGACGGCGCGGATTAGCTCTCGCTGCCGCGCCAGCCCGACTACCGGTTCGTCCGCGTTGAAATCCAGGGTCATGGTTGTCCTTCGTGCCAGGTGAACTCCAAGCATGCGGGACCACACCGACAGGCCAGCTCGCCAGCCGGGTAGACCAGTCGCATGGATCGTCTGAAGATCGTAGAGGTCCGCTCACCCGGCGGTCTCGGGGTTTCGCCGTCCGCGGCCTGTCCGCCGCTCGCTCGCTGGCAGCCGCCGTCAGCTTCGGCGTGGTGACTGCACCGGGGCTCTAGCGCAGCGATAGGCAGCGTTCTGGAAACGCGTAGCCGCTCTGTTGTCGCGCCGGTATATTCGCGCGGCACAGAGAGGGTGGTTGATGAGCAAGAGGGTCGTGAAGCTGCCGGACATCCCCGGGGCCGGCGAGGAGCTTGAGGACTACATCGCCGCGTTGTTTCAGGCATCGGGCCACTTCGTGGAGAAGCAGATCGTGGAGTCCGACCCTGCGGACCTCCTCGAACTCGACATCGTCACCACTGACTACGCAGGCGAGCAAGCCTCACGACGGCTCATCGAGGTCAAAGGTGGCAAGTGGGGGTACACCGATCTCTTCAAGGTCGTCGGCTGGATGCAGTACCTGAAGATCCAGCACGGTGCCTTCTTCCATACCCGTTGGGACGACCGTACGACTGCTCCCACCCGGATGACCCCGCTGGGCCTGGAGGTCGTCTGCTTCGACGACTTCCAAGCCGCTCCAGAGTGCTTCTCCGAAAAGGGCTTCGGCACCTTCGTAGAGCCGCAACTCATCGGCCTCTGGCGGTTCTCGTATGGTGTCGAGCGTAGGTTCGTCAATCTCATCCATGGGCGGGCGAAGAAGGGCGAGGAGGGCGCCAAGGCGGCGAAGACCTACCATCGCCAGATCAACAACGGCACCTTCCTCTCGCGGGCTCCCGAAGAGTCTGTGGCGATGCTGTACGAGGCGTACCAGGAGCATCCTCAGCTGACTCGCGGCTACGCGCACGAACTCGATGGGGGCACGTTCGACCCGCAGTCGGCGCCCGCTGACAGCCCGAGCTACAAGGCAATGCTCAAGGGGAAACATCCGGAACTCCAGGCATGCATCTACCTCGAGCATCGCGCCCGCCTGGCCATCCTGAAGGCCGCCGTCGACTACGCGCTCGCACACCCTCACGGCGCGCCGGAGTTCAGCATGTCGGAGGATCGAAAGGTTTTCATATTCCAAGGGCTGACGTACCACGCCCTCCCTTCGAGCTTCCACTCGGGCATGAAATGGTTGCGGAAGCAACCCAACTTCCGGCGCTACGCGACCTTCTGGCAGCAGTTTCTGTGGGGATGGGGAGGGTTCTACCTCGAAGACCGAGAGGAGCAGGAGTTCGAGTGGATGTCGAAGTACTCCGGCATCCCGGTCGACGAGATCCCGACGGCGCTCGAAGCCTTCGACCGCTTCTTCCCCATTCAGGATGGGTGGTTCATCACCGCAGGGGCGACGGATGTCCGCATGGTCAAACTGGTGCCGTTGATCTTCCAGGGACTCGGCGCCCATCACCGCCGCGTCCAGTACTGCTTGATGGACCAGCCTGACCTCTCGTCGCTGAGCCCGAGTTCCTGGTACACCCTCAACGACCTCCACAGCCGCATCAGCTGCGCTGTCGACTTCCTGCTTCTGCCTGGCAAGGAGCTCAAGTAGTCGACGAGCCGAACTCGCCCCTCAGGACCTCGGATGGGGGCGGCCCCGACCGTACTGTGTCCCCTCACGGTGACCGGGGCCTGTACCGCGCGCTCCATTCCGGCGCGGGCCGGGGAAGTGAGCTGCTCTGAGTTTGGTGGAGTCCTTGAAGCCTGGCTATGATGCCGGGCCGTAAGGAGAACCACAGCAGTGCCAGCACCGCGTAAGTATCCTGATGAGCTCCGTGAGCGCGCGGTCCGTGAGGTCCGGGCGACTGGACGGCCGATCGCGCATGTCGCGAGGGATCTCGGGATTCACAAAGAAGCCTTGCGGGGCTGGGTCCGCCAGGCCGAGGCGGACGTCGGGGAACGCGATGATCGGCTCACGACTGCCGAACGCGAGGAGCTGAAGCAACTCCGCAGGGAAGTGGCCGAGTTGCGGCGGGCGAATGACATTCTCAAAGCGGCGAGTGCGCTTTTTGCGCAGGAGCTCGACCGTCCCCGGACGAAGCCGACCAGGTGATAGAGGACCTGAAGAAGATCGGCTTTGGGGTCGGGCCCGTATGCCGGGTGCTGGACCTGTCAGAATCCGCTTACTACGCCCGGAGGAAGCGGCCGAGTTCCGCCCGCCGTCTGCGGGATGAGCAGCTCATGCGCCTGATCACCGAGATCCATGCCGAGTCGGCCGGCACGTACGGGGTCCGGCGGGTCACCCGGGCCTTCGCCGCCGTGGGATGGAGGTGGCCCGGTGCACGGTGGAGCGGTTGATGCGCGAGCTGGGGATCGAGGGCGTCATCCGTGGCCAACGGCGCCGGACTACGGTGGCCGAGCCGTCGGCGCCCCGGCCTCCGGACCTGGTGGACCGGGACTTCACCGCCTTCCGGCCGAACCAGCTGTGGCTGGCCGACCTCACCTACGTGCGGACCTGGTCCGGCTGGGTCTACGTGGCGTTCGTCCTGGACGCCTACTCCCACCGGATTGTGGGCTGGCAGGCCGCGACACACATTCGGACCGCCCTGCCGCTGGACGCGCTGGAGATGGCGCTGTGGCGGCAGAAGATCAAGAAGGACGCGGGCCTGGTTCATCACTCGGACCGCGGATCGCAGTATGTATCCATCCGGTACACGGAGCGTCTGGCCGAGGCGGGCGCCTCGGCGTCGGTCGGGTCGGTCGCGGATTCGTACGACAAACGCCATGGCTGAAGCCCTCAACGGCACGTTCAAGGCCGAGCTGATCGAGCATCAAGGCCCGTGGCGAGACTTCTCACATGTCGAGCGGGCCGTCTTCGCCTGGGTGACCTGGTACAACAGTGAACGGCTCCATTTCGCACTCGACTATGTCCCACCCGACGAATACGAGCAGGCGTACTGGCGAAGCCAGGAAGAAGCCCTCCAAGATCGCGGACTCTACGAAACTCGGTTCAGCTCAGGCCGACGGATTATGAGTCCGATCCGTGGCTTGGAAGCGCGCACACTCCGCTGGCACGCTCCCCGCCAGAATCCAGTGCTGGGGGCCGTGCTGTAGCAGAGTGCTTGGGGTTGGAATGATGCTACGCGGAATTGCTGGTCGCGCCGAATCTCGCGGAAGAGACAAGCTGTAGATCGATAACAGTGGCTCTCGACGGAGGCGTACGGTGACACGCGGTGCGATGCTCACGCTTGATGAGGTAGCGGATTACCTGGGGAAGCCGAAAGGATGGGTCTACGCCAACTGGCGTGTGGCGGGTATCCCCTTCAAACGCATCGGTAATCAACTGCGTTGCCGCCCGACTGACCTGGAACAGTGGATCGACCGGCAGCCTGGGTAGCAACGATGTATCAACGGAGTGAGACCCGGAAGGCCACTTCCCCGTTTTAGGGAGCGCTCGGCCTCGCAGCGTCTGTACGGATTTGGCGTCGAGCCCTTCGTCCTCTTCTGCTGATGACGCTGGGGCGCACCCGGAGGGCTTGGTTCCAGTGCTGTCGCCAATTGGTCATTGACTGATGGCAGTTGCCCCGAGCAGTGTTGCCCCGATCACGTCTGCCAGGCGCCCTCCGGCGCCGTATCTCGGCGCCTCAGACAGAAAGGACCGTGCGTGGCGAAGAAGGCCAACGGCATGGGAAGTACCCCGGTAGAGGTCGTGCGCAAGGGCCGCCCGAACACCTGGGGCATCCAAACTCCCCTGCACTTCGACAAGGCGCAGGGGAGGAAGATCCGTTACTGGATCGGCCGCGAGTTCAAGAACAAGACGGCTGCGGAAAAGGCCCTGCGGGAATGGTTGGGCAAGCGGGACGAGGGCAAGCTGGCCGCCCGCACCAACATGACACTCGGCCAGTTGCTCGACGTCTTTCTCGCCGGCCACCAGGGAGAGGCGACAACCAAGGCCGGATACGAACCCAAGGTGCGCCTGCATATCAAGCCGCGCCTGGGGCACGTCAGGATCAGCGAAGTGACCGACGAGATGCTGGACGAGCTGTACCGGGCGCTGGAGACGCAGCCCTGTCCCACCAATGGGGGCAGGCCCCTGGGGTACAAGACGGTGCGGCACATCCACCACATCATCTCGGGGGCTTTCAGTACGGTCGTGCCGAAACTGCTGCCGGCCAACCCAGCCGCGACCGCCCACCCGCCCACCGTGCGGCAGATGAAGGCGGCCAAGCCCGACTACCCCACCCTCAACGACGACGAGACCCGCGCTTTCCTCAAGGCCATCTGGACCCCGTGTGGGAACGGCACGTGCCACGCCTGGCACCACTGCCTCCGGGACGCCCCGCTGTGGACGGCCTACATAGCCACCGGGTGCCGCCGCAGCGAGGTCCTGGGGTGGAAGTGGTCCCTCATCAACTGGGACGAGGGCAGCATCGCGCTCGACTGGGTGGTGGTCGAGGTGGGCCGGGGCTACCGGCTGCGCCGGCTCACCAAGGACGGCGATGACAAGCCGATCATCTATGTCGACCAGTCCCTGACGAATATCCTCAAGATCCAGAAGGAGCGGCAGGAGAGGGAGATCGCCCGCCTCGGGGAGGCGTGGACGGACCACGACCTGGTCTTCGCGCGTGATGGCTGGCGGCTGCGGGCTGGGATCCGTGCGGGAGGCCCCCAGGACCCCGACAAGGTGACGGCCCGCTGGCGCACGGTCCGCAAGCGCCTCGGCCTGCCGGAGAGGTTCCGGCTTCATGACTCCCGCGCCAGCAAGATCAACAATGACCTCGAAGCCGGAGGGAACCCTGTCGAGGTCGCGGCGAATGCCCGCCACCACAACCCCGGTTACACCATGCGGGCCTACGGCCGGCGCCGCGCCGACTCGGCGAAGAAACTGGCCGGGGCCAGCGCGGACCGGATCGGATTGTCCACGGTCACAGCCTGAGCGAACAAGATCACTCGCGTTGTTCACGCGGTTGTTCATATGGGGCCTCTGAGAGCCCCTAGCCGGAGAGAAATCGCAGGTCAGACAAGGTCTGATGTGGTGTCCGAGGGGGGACTTGAACCCCCACGCCCATAAGAGGGCACTAGCACCTCAAGCTAGCGCGTCTGCCATTCCGCCACCCGGACAAGAGGTGTGCGCGCGGCCGATGGCCGCGCTGACGTGGGAAACCATAGCAAAGGTCGGCGGGGTGGGCGGGGGCGGCCCTTGGGGAACTCGGGGGCTGGGAGGGAGGATGAGAGGAGGCATCGCAGGAGGAGGCAGCGTGAGTGAGACCAGCCCCGACAGGGACGGCGGTATCCGTGGCAACGCGGAGGAGGAGGTCGTGGACCTTTGCCGCGACCTGATCCGCATCGACACCAGCAACTACGGGGACCACTCGGGCCCGGGCGAGCGCGTCGCCGCCGAGTACGTGGCGGAGAAGCTGGCCGAGGTGGGCCTCGAACCGCAAATCTTCGAGTCGCAGCCGGGCCGGGCCTCCACCGTGGCGAGGATCGCCGGCGAGGACCCGTCCCGTCCCGCGCTGCTGATCCACGGTCACACCGACGTGGTCCCGGCCAACGCCGAGGACTGGACGCACCATCCGTTCTCCGGCGAGATCGCCGACGGCTGCGTCTGGGGCCGGGGCGCCGTGGACATGAAGGACATGGACGCCATGACGCTGGCCGTGGTGCGCGAGCGGCTGCGCACCGGCCGGAAGCCGCCCCGCGACATCGTGCTGGCCTTCCTGGCCGACGAGGAGGCCGGTGGCATCCACGGGGCCCGCTACCTCGTCGACAACCACCGCGACCTGTTCGAGGGCGTCACCGAGGCGATCAGCGAGGTCGGCGGGTTCTCGTTCACCGTCAACGAGAACCTGCGGCTCTACCTGATCGAGACCGCGCAGAAGGGCATGCACTGGATGCGCCTCACCGTGGACGGCACCGCCGGCCACGGTTCGATGACCAACAACGACAACGCCATCACCGAGCTGTGCGAGGCGGTCGCCCGGCTGGGCCGGCACACGTTCCCCGTGCGGGTGACCAAGACGGTGCGTTCCTTCCTGGACGAGCTGTCGGACGCGCTGGGCACCCCGCTCGACCCGGAGAACATGGAGGAGACCCTCGCCAAGCTCGGCGGCATCGCCAAGATCATCGGCGCCACCCTCCAGAACACCGCGGCGCCCACCCAACTCGACGCCGGCTACAAGGTGAACGTCATCCCCGGACAGGCCACCGCCGCCGTGGACGGTCGTTTTCTGCCGGGCTTCGAGGACGAGTTCCTGGCCGATCTGGACCGCGTGCTCGGGCCCCGGGTGCGCCGGGAGGACATCCACAGCGACAAGGCCCTGGAGACGAGCTTCGACGGCCAGCTGGTCGAGGCCATGCAGTCGGCGCTGGTCGCCGAGGACCCGGCGGCGCGCGCCGTGCCGTACATGCTCTCCGGCGGTACGGACGCCAAGTCCTTCGACGACCTGGGCATCAGGGGCTTCGGGTTCGCCCCGCTGAAGCTGCCGCCGGAGCTGGACTTCGCCGGCATGTTCCACGGGGTGGACGAACGGGTGCCCGTTGACGGCCTCCAGTTCGGCGTGCGGGTGCTCGACCGCTTCATCGATCAGTGCTGAGAGCGCTGCTGAGAGCGCTGCCGGGAGCGGTGCGGAGAGCCCTGCCGGGAGCGCTGCCGACCGCCTGCCGCACGTCCGGCCCATCGCCGGCCCCTCAATAATCGGTCGGGCGTGCGGAATTCCCCAGGTTAGGTGAATGATCGCGAGGTTTCGTGCCCTTGTTTTGGCCTTCTCGTTGCAACACATGCGGTCCCCGGCTGGGACCCGCGTTGTCCATGAGGAGGAATTAATGATCAAGAAGGTCGTCGCCACTGCGGCTGCCGCCAGCGGCCTGGCGCTGGCCGGTGCCGGGCTCGCCGTCGCGGACTCCGGCGCCGTCGGCGCTGCCGCCAAGTCGCCCGGTGTGATCTCGGGGAACACCATTCAGGTGCCGATCCACGTCCCGATCAACGTGTGTGGCAACACCGTGAGCGTGATCGGCCTGCTGAACCCGACGTTCGGCAACGTCTGCATCAACAACTAGAGCCAATTCCCCCATCTCCATGAGGGCTTGGGCCAGCGGTCCCGGAGCGTGCGCGCACGCTCCGGGACCGCTCAGGGCTCTACGTCGGGCGCGGGTGCCCTCACCCCCCACCCCGCGACCCATCCCAACGCAAGGCAGGGAAACAACCATGCGACAGGTCACGCGTAACGGCCTGCTCACCGTATTCGCCGCCAGCGGCGTGCTGGCGGCCTCCGGTGGAGCGGCCTGGGCCGACTCCGAGGCGGAGGGTGGAGCCGCCAACTCACCCGGCGTGGTGTCCGGGAACAGCGTTCAGGCGCCGATCCATGTGCCCGTCAACGTGTGTGGCAACACCGTCAACGTGGTGGGTCTGCTCAACCCGGCGTTCGGCAACACCTGCGTCAACTCGGGCGGTGGGGGTGCGGAGGCCAGCGGCTCTGCGAGCCACTCCCCGGGCTTCGTCTCCGGCAACCAGGTGCAACTGCCCATCGACGTACCGGTGAACGCCTGCGGGAACAGCGCGTCGGTCGTGGGTCTCGGCAACTCGGCCTCCGGCAACGGATGTGCCAACGGCGAACTCCCCGTGCCGACCGAGCCGACGCCCGAGGAGCCGGGCCCCGAGGAGCCGGGTCCCGAGCAGCCTGGGCCGAACCCCAACGACCCGGAGCCGAACGAGCCGAAGACCCCGGGCGAGCGCCCCGAGACGCCGGTGGAGCAGACCGACCCTGTGGTCGACACCTCCGAGGTGGTGCCGGCCGAGGAGGCCGCCTCGACCGAGGAGAGCACCCAGCTGGCGGCGACCGGCAGCAACTTCGCGCTGGTGGCCGCGCTGCCGCTCGGCGCCGGTCTGCTGCTCGGCGGCACGTTGCTGTACCGCAGGTCACGGGTGGTTCAGCAGGGCTGAGGCGGCCCCGGCCGAGCCCATCGGCCACCCCAGACGAGTGGGACCCGACATCGGGCCCACTCGTCGCCATGCTCCCGGGCGCCGACGCGCGGCGCCCGGACCCTCAGCCGCTCGTCACCGGGCTCCATGACTCACCACGTGGGGCGGAGCTGGCGGATGATGCGGCGCTTCAGACGTACCCGGCGGCTGCCGTCCGGATACAGGCGGAGCTTGGCCAACTCCCAGTGTCCGTACTCGGCGTGTTCGGTCAGCAGGCGTGTGGTGGCCGCGCGGGAGACCCCACGCGGCACATACACATCGCGAAACTCATATTCCGGCATCGAATCTATTGTGCGGGCAAGCCCTGGATGCCGATACCGTCTGCACCATGTCTGATGCTGTGCAGCCGACGGCTGCCGAAGTCCGCGCCGCCGCCGAAGCGCTCAAGGAAGCGCTCGACCGGCACCTGGCCGCCATTGAGCGACGCGCGGTGGCCCCCGAGGCGGAGATCGAGGCCGCTGACGCCGCCGTCTTCGCCGCGTTCAACGAGATGGCGGCCGCGGGCGAGGTGTACGACGAGCTGCTGTACGACGTCTACGACGAGGTCACCCCCTTCGAGGTGCCGGCGTCCGAGGGGGCCACCTATGAGGGCCCGGAGGATCCGGAGGTGTTGAGCGTCTTCCTGCGGCGCGACTACATCGTGGCCGAGCCGCAGCGGGTGCTCGGCCAGGCCGAGCGCGTGGCCGAGCTGGAGCCCGAGGAGGCCGATCCGGCGGAGCCGGAGGCCGAGGTGGCGGCCGGCCGCAGCGTCAGGGCCGCGATCGGGGTGCTCTTCGGCGAGTTCGACCCGGACGAGATCGCCTCCCGACACGAGGAGTTCGGCCTCGCCGAGGGGGACGCCACGCTCTGGGTGACCGCGCAGCCGGAACCGGCCGAGCCGGGCGAGTGGCTGGCGGCCCCCTTCGACGCGGTCGATCCCGAACGGGTGATCTGCCGCTTCGACATCAGCGACGCGTTTGACGACGACGATCCGGACGCCGTGGACGAGGTGCCTCGCTGGCTCGGGTCCTGACCTTCTCGGGACAGGACCCGAGCACCGCTCAGCCCACCGCGCCCGACCGCGGCTGCTCGCGCAGCAACGTGCGCAGCCGCGTGGCGCGTTCGCCCCTCGGCGACGCCGCCACCGCGTCCGCCAGGGCCGGTCCTGGGCTCCGCACCACGGAGAGATGGCGTTCGGCACGGCCGAACGCCGTGTACACCCAGCGGCGGTCCAGCGCGGCCCCGGCGTCGCCCGGCACCACCACCACGGCGGGCCAGCGCAGCCCGGCGGCCTGGTGGGCGGTGATCGCCCAGCCGTGCCTGAGGGTGCGCGCGACCGCGTCCCTCGCCACCACGAACCTGCCCTCCTCGTCGGCCAGCCACAGCCCGTCGGCGCCCGCCTCGACGACCGTGGCCAGCCGCGTCCGTCCCGGGGCGGGGGAGTGCGCCACCCGGTCGCCGGGGTCGAAGCCGCCGAACCGGCCCGGGCCCGCGTTCAGCCGCTCCTTGACGGCGGCGTTGAGCGCGCGGGTGCCGAGCGGGCCGCCGTGCGCCGCGGTGATCACCTGCGCCTCCTCCGGCGACGTCCCGAAGGCCCGCGGAATGGACTCGGCGACCAGCTGGACGGCGCGGTGCACCGCCTCGCCCGGATCGCCGACCGGGACGATCACCACCTCCCGGTCCGGCGCGGCCACCTCGGACAGCTCGCCGACGCCGACGCCGGAGACCAACTCCCCGAGCGGGCCCGGGTCCGGGGTGCGGGAGACGACCCGGGGGCATCCGCCCGAGGCCAGCAGATCGGCCAGCACCTGCCCGGGGCCCGCCGAGCCCAGCAGCAGCGGATCGCCGCTGAGCACCAGCCGGCAGCCGTCCGGCAGGGACTCGACCAGCGCGGCGGCCGGCTCGGCGCCCAACAGGCCGGCGTCCGTCACCACCAGCAGATCGACGGGCCACAGCCCCTCGGCGTCCCGCGCCGGCCCCTCGCGACCGGCGAGCAGCCCGGCCACCGTGACCGCGGCTTCGGCCGCGTCGGCGCCCAGCGCGGCGGCCAACCGCCGCCGGCCCGCCGCCTGATGGGCCGCGAGACAGACCCGCAGGCCCAGCGCGCGGGCCGCGGCGGCCAGCGCGATCGGCTCGGCCTTGGCCGTCTCGCCGCCGGTGTGCGCGACCACGGCCGAGGCCGCCACCGCCGCGATCAGCTCGGCCGCCGATGGCCCCGGCGCGGCCTCGCCGGCCTCGGCCCAGGCCGCCGCCGGCGCCTGGGCCGCGGGCTCGAACGTGCCGCGCAGCCGGGCGAGGCCGTCGGCCAGGCTCTCCTCGGCCAGCGCGTAGCGGTCGAGCCCGACCGAGACCCGCACCGGGACGGGGGCCTCCTCGTCCGCCGCCACGGGCGCGTCGTCGTCGCGGTCCTGGAAGAGCAGCAGGGCGCCGGCCTCGACGGCGGCCCCGACCGCCTCGTCAGGGGCCGGCACCCCGTGCTCGGCGAGGCTCTCGGCCAGCGCGCCTGGCGTGAGCACCGTGTGCCCGATGAGCGCCGCGCGCTCCAGCAGCCAGCCGACCAGGGCCGCTCCGCGCCGCTCGTCCGCGGGGCCCGCCTCGGCGCCGAGCAGCGCCCTGGCGAACTCGTCGGCCTGGCGCGGCTGGACGCCAGGGGCGGCCAGCAGCCGCCATGGGTCGGCGCGCAGCTCCTGCTCGGCGCCCTCGCCCAGCGCCGCCGCCACCCCGGGCGCCAGCGCCTCGGGCGCGCCGCCGGCGGCGAGCAGCGCCGGCAGCCCGGGCGGTACCGCGACCTGGCCCGCCTCGGGCGCCGGCCGGGCCGGCGGGCCGGGGGCCCTGGGCGCCAGCGGCTTCGGCGGCGCCGGCCGGTTGAAGAACGAGGCGGCGGGACGCTCCCCGCTCTCCACGGCCCGCACCGCGGCCCGCAGCGCAGCCGCCGGATCCACGGCCGCCTCCGCGGCCGAAGGGGCGTTCTCCGAGGTCACAGCGAACTCCAGTCCTGGTCGGGGTAGTGGTGCACCGGGGCGGAGACGTCGTCGTGCGCCCGGCGGATCTCATCGGGAAGACTAAGTCCCTCCACTGACAACGCCTCGTCGAGTTGGCGCACGGTGCGGACGCCGAGGAGGGGCGCGACCACGCCGGGCCGGTCCCGCACCCAGGTGAGCGCCACCTGGGCCGGGGTCACCGCCAGGCCGTCGGCGGCTATCGCCACCGCGTCGACCACCCGGCCGGCCGTCTCGTCGAGATAGGGCGCGACAAAGGGCGAGAGCATCTCGGACGCGCCCCTGGAGTCAGCGGGCCTGGCCCCGTCGCGGTACTTGCCGGTGAGCACGCCGCGTCCGAGCGGGGAGGAGGGCAGCAGGCCGATGCCCAGGTTCCTGGCCGCCGGCAGCACCTCGCGTTCCACGCCGCGCTGGAGCAGCGAGTACTCCATCTGGGTGCTGGCCAGCCGGGTCGCCGCGCCCGGCACGGCGAGCTGCCAGGTGGCGGCCTTGGCGAGCTGCCAGCCACAGAAGTTGGAGACGCCCGCGTAGCGGGCCCGGCCGCTGCTGACGGCGGAGTCCACCGCCTGGAGGGTCTCCTCCAACGGGGTGTGCGGATCGAAGGCGTGGACCTGCCAGAGGTCGACGTGATCGGTGCCCAGGCGGCGCAGCGACGCGTCGAGCGCGCTGAGGAGATGGCCGCGCGAGGTGTCGAACCTGCGGTCCGGATCGGGCACGCTGCCGGCCTTGGTGGCGATCACCAGGTCCTCGCGCGGGACCAGGCCGTTCAGCAGCCGCCCGACCAGCAGTTCGGCGCCGCCGTCCGAGTAGACGTCGGCGGTGTCCAGCAGGGTGCCACCGGCCTCCCAGAACGTCCGGAGCAACTCGGCGGCGCCGCGTTCGTCGATCTCCCTGGCCCAGGTGAGGGTGCCGAGTCCGAGCCGGGAGACGCGCAGTCCTGTGTGGCCGAGGTGCCTGAGATCCATGGGCGTTGAGCGTACTTGCGGCCACGCGCTACAGTCCGAGGGACCGGTGCGTTACCGGTGAGTAGGCGTCGGTGAAGGGATGCTCATGCGGCTTGGGATCAACCTCGGCTACTGGGGTGCGGGAATGGACGCGGACAACCTCGCGGTGGCCCAGGAGGCGGATCGGCTCGGCTACGCGGTCTGCTGGGCGGCCGAGGCCTACGGGTCCGACGCCCCCTCGGTGCTCTCCTGGGTGGCCGCGCAGACCGAGCGGATCGACGTCGGCTCCGGCATCCTGCAGATCCCCGCGCGCACCCCGGCGATGACGGCGATGACGGCCGCCACGCTGGACAGCCTCTCCGGCGGGCGGTTCCGTCTCGGTATCGGCGTCTCGGGGCCCCAGGTCTCGGAGGGGTGGTACGGCGTCCGGTTCGACAAGCCGTTGGCACGCACCAGGGAGTATGTGGAGATCGTCCGCAAGGCGCTGTCCCGGGAGCGGCTCACGCACCAGGGCGAGCACTGGACGCTGCCGCTGCCCGAGGGCCAGGGGAAGCCCATCAAGCTCACCGTGCACCCGATCAGGGAGCGGATCCCGGTGTACATCGCCGCGATCGGCCCCAAGAACCTGGAGCAGACGGGGGAGATCGCCGACGGCGCGCTGCTGGTCTTCTTCTCCCCCGAGCACGCGGAGGAGACCGCGCTCAAGCCGCTGCGGGCCGGGCGCGCCAGGAACGGTCAGACGTTGGACGGGTTCGATCTGGTACCGACCGTTCCGCTGGCCGTCGGTGACGATCTCACGGCGCTCGCCGACCACTTCCGCCCGTATACCGCTCTGTACGTGGGCGGGATGGGCAGCCGCAAGCAGAACTTCTACCACCGGCTGGCGCACCGGATGGGCTTCGAGCAGGCGGCCGACGAGATCCAGGAGCGCTATCTCGGCGGGGACAAGGCGGGCGCCGCGGCGGCCGTTCCGCACGAGTTGATCGACGCAACCACCCTGATCGGCCCGGTGGAGCGGATCGCCGACCGGATGCGGGCCTTCGCCGAGGCCGGCGTCACCACCCTCTCGTTGGCGCCCGCCGGGCTGACGCTGGAGGAGCGCATCGCCTCGCTGCGCGCCGGCGTGACCGCGCTGGAGCGCGCCGGCCTCGCCTGAGACCCACGCCCGTGCGGGCGCGGCGGCTCCGGGGGGCGCGGCGGGCCGGTTCAACACCGCGCCCCCCGAGGGGATTACCTCCCCCGGGGCCGCCGCGCCGCCGCGCGCGGCTGCTCTAGTCTGGTCGGCATGCCCACGCTGCTGCTTCTCCGGCACGGCCGGACCACCGCCAACTCCGCCGGCCTGCTCGCCGGCCGCACCCCCGGGGTCGATCTGGACTCCTACGGCCAGGAGCAGGCCGAGGCGCTGCCCGGGCGCCTGGCCGGGGTCCCGCTGGCGCTGGTCGTGCACAGTCCGCTGCTGCGCTGCGCGCGCACGGTGGCGCCGCTCGCCGAGGCCCGCCCCGAGCTGCCCCTCCATGAGGACGAGCGGGTCACGGAGTGCGACTACGGGCAGTGGACCAACCAGCCGCTCAAGGAGTTGGCCGAAAGCCCTCTGATGCGGACGGTCCGCGTCCAGCCGTCGGCCGTGGTCTTCCCCGACGGGGAGTCGCTGCGGGCCGTGCAGGCCCGCGTGGTGGACGCCGTCAGGGACTGGGACGCCCGGGTGCGCGAGGAGCACGGCCCGGACGCGATCTGGCTGATGTGCACCCATGGGGACAACATCAAGGCCATCGCCGCCGACGCCCTCGGCCTGCATCTCGACCTGTTCCAGCGGCTGTTGCCGCACCCCGCCTCGGTCACCGCGATCCGCTACGCGGAACCCCCGCTGCTGCTGCGCTTCGGCGACACGGGGGACCTCGGCGAGTTCGTGCCGCGCACCGAGGCCGCCGCCAGGGAGGCCGCCGAGTCCACCGAGACCCCGGTGGGCGGCGGTGCCTAGGCGGAGTGATCGCCAAGCGCAGTAGGGTGCTCGTGTCCCAGCAATCAATCCCCCGGAGCAGTACGTGTCCCGTCAGGTCTTCCTCTACGACCCTCCCGAACGCTTTGTCGCCGGGACTGTCGGGTTGCCTGGCCGCCGTACCTTCTTCCTGCAGGCGTCGGCGGCAGGCCGCACCACCAGTGTCGCTCTGGAGAAGGCACAGGTGGAGGCGCTCGCCGAGCGCATAGACGAGCTGCTGGACGAGGTGGTCAGGCGGTCGGGCGGCAACACCTCGGTCCCCGCCGTGGCGCCGTCGGAGCTGACCGACACCGCCCCGCTGAACTCCCCGGTCGACGAGGAGTTCCGCGTCGGCACCATGGCGCTGGCCTGGGACGGGGAGGCCGAGCGCATGATCGTCGAGGCGCAGGCGCTGGTCGAGCTGGAGGCGGAGTCCGAGGAGGAGTTCGCCGAGGCCGAGGAGCGACTGCTGCGGGACGACGAGAACGGCCCCCCGATGCTGCGCGTCCGGCTCAGCGGGACGATGGCCCGCGCCTTCGCCAAACGCGCCCAGGACGTCGTCAACGCCGGCCGGCCGCCCTGCCCGCTGTGCAGCCTGCCGCTCGACCCGGAGGGACATGTATGTCCGCGCCAGAACGGATACCGTCGCAGCAGGGCGTGAGCACCCAGGAGGTCCTCTCCCAGGGCGAGTTGACCGTGGTGGGTCGGATCACCGACGCCTCCAACGCGGTTCTCTACGGCCAGGTCGAGCTGGCCGGCCGGCGGCTGCGCTGCGTCTACAAGCCGGTCTCCGGGGAGCGCCCGCTGTGGGACTTCCCCGACGGCACGTTGGCCGAGCGCGAGGTCGCCTCCTACGAGGTGTGCCGGGCGCTCGGCTGGGATCTGGTGCCCCCGACCGTGCTGCGGGACGGCCCGCTGGGGGCGGGGATGTGCCAGCTGTGGGTGGGTCCCGCGCCCGAGGCGGCGGACTTCGCGCGGGGCGCCGAGAGCCTGCTGGCGCTGGTCGAGGGCGAGCACCCCGAGCCGGGCTGGAAGGCGGTCGGCTTCGCGGAGGTGGCCGAGGGGCGCACGGCCCTGCTGGTGCACGCCGACGACGCCAGGCTGCGCCGGCTGGCCACGCTGGACGCGGTGATCAACAACGCCGACCGCAAGGGCGGGCACCTGCTGCCGCTGCCCGACGGCCGACTCCACGGCATCGACCACGGCGTCACGTTCCATGTCGACAACAAGCTGCGCACCCTGCTGTGGGGTTGGGCCGGGGAGCCGCTGCCCGCCGAGATCCGGGCCGCCCTGGGCCGGCTCGCCGACGAACTCGCCGACGGCCGGCCGCTGTCGCGCCGGCTGCGGGAGCTGCTCACCGAGGCCGAGTGCCAGGCCGTCAGGGAACGGGTGGCCGCGCTCCTGGCCGCCGGCGCGCATCCGGCGCCCAGCGGCGAATGGCCGGCGATCCCCTGGCCGCTGGTCTAGCCGTGTCGTCCCGGGACGTCGGTGTCGTCCCGGCCAGGACGGGGCCGAGGCCAGGTCGTGTGAGGCGCCGCCCTGCGGTTAGGCTCGGGGCATGTATGCCTGGCCCGCCTCAAAGGTTCCCGTTCTGCCCGGTCAGGGCCCAGATCTCACGGTCCACGACACCGCCAGGGGCCGTCTCCACACCCTGGAGCCCGGCCCCGTCGCACGACTCTACGTGTGCGGTATCACCCCCTACGACGCCACCCATATGGGACACGCGGCCACCTACACCGCGTTCGACCTGGTGTACCGACTGTGGCTGGACTCGGGACGCCAGGTGCACTACGTGCAGAACGTCACCGACGTCGACGATCCGCTGCTGGAGCGGGCCGCGGCCACCGGGGTCGACTGGACGGAGCTGGCCGAGCGTGAGACCGCGCTCTTCCGCGAGGACATGACCGCGCTGCGGATGCTGCCGCCGGAGCACTATGTCGGCGCGGTCGAGGCCATACCCCGGATCGTCCCGGTGATCGAGCGGCTGCGGGCCGCCGGCGCGGCCTACGGCCTGGAGGGCGACTGCTACTTCTCGGTCGAGTCCGATCCGCGCTTCGGCTCCGTGTCGGGGTTCGACGCCGCCCTGATGCGGGAGCTGTCCGCCGAGCGCGGCGGCGATCCGGAGCGGCCCGGCAAGAAGAACGCGCTGGATCCGCTGCTGTGGCGGGCCGCCAGGCCGGGGGAGCCGTCCTGGGACGGCGGCACGCTGGGCCGGGGACGGCCCGGCTGGCATGTCGAGTGTGTGGCCATCGCCCTCGACCATCTGGGCATGGGCTTCGACATCCAGGGCGGCGGCTCCGACCTGGTCTTCCCGCACCACGAGATGGGCGCCTCGCACGCCCAGGTACTGACCGGCGAGTTCCCCTACGCCCAGGGCTATGTGCACGCCGGGATGGTCGGCTACCAGGGCGAGAAGATGTCCAAGTCCAAGGGCAACCTGGTGCTGGTCTCCCAACTGCGGAAGGACGGCGTCGACCCCGCGGCGATCCGGCTGGCCCTGCTGGGGCACCACTACCGGTCCGACTGGGAGTGGACGGACGCGGTGCTCGACGAGGCGGTGGCCCGGCTGGCGCGCTGGCGGCACGCGGTCTCCCGCCCCGAGGGGCCGCCGGCCGAGGCTCTCGTCGGGGAGATCAGGGCGGCCCTGGCGGACGATCTGAACGCGCCCGAGGCGCTGGCGGCCGTCGACCGCTGGGCCGAGACGCAGGAGCGCGAGGGCGGCGCCGAGACCGGCGGCCCCGGGCAGGTCTCCCGGGCCGTGGACGCGCTGCTCGGGGTCGCGCTCTAGCGCCGCGTCAGTCGGGGCAAACCCTGGCTGACGCGGCACTAGCAGCGGCCAGGGCGTCCCGAAAGCGCCGCAACGCGCGTCAACTCCCGAGCGGTATGCCGGGAGTTGACGCGCGTCGCCGGTCGTGCGGGGCGATGCGGGGCTACTCCTCCGGCTCCGTGCCGCCGGGCTCGGCCGCCCCGGACTCCCCTTCGGGGGGACGCCGGCGCCGGGTGCGCCCGCTGCCGGGATCCCGCAGATAGGAACTCTGGTCGCCCGGTGGCGGCTGGCCGTCCCTGCGGCGCAGATACCGCTCGAACTCCTTGGCGATGGCCTCGCCCGACGCCTCGGGCAGCTCCGCCGTGTCCCTGGCCTCTTCGAGGGACTTCACATACTCGGCGACCTCGCTGTCCTCGGCCGCCAGTTGGTCCACGCCGATCTGCCAGGCCCTGGCGTCCTCGGGCAGGTCCCCCATCGGGATGCCGAGGCCGAGGAGATCCTCCAGCGCGTGCAACAGGGCAAGCGACGCCTTGGGGTTGGGCGGTTGGGCCACGTAGTGCGGCACCGCCGCCCACAGCGTGACCGCCGGGACCCCCGCGTGTCCGCAGGCCTCCTGAAGGATGCCCACGATGCCCGTCGGCCCCTCGTAGCGGGACTCCTCCAGATCGAGGGTGCGCGCCAGATCCTCGTCCGAGGTCACGCTGGTGACGGGGACCGGACGGCTGTGCGGGGTGTCGCCCAGCAGGGCGCCCAGCACCACCACCATCTCCACGCCCAACTCGTGCGCGAAGCCGAGGATCTCGTTGCAGAACGAGCGCCAGCGCATGCTGGGCTCGATGCCGCGCACCAGGACCAGGTCCCGGCGTCTGACCGGGCCTTCCTCCGAACCGATGCGCACCACCGAGAGTCTGGTCGTGGGCCAGGTGATGCGTCGTACGCCGCCATCCAGCCAGATATGCGGTCGGTTGACCTGGAAGTCGTAGTAGTCCTCGGCATCCAGCGCCGCGAACACCTCGCCCTTCCATTCCCGTTCCAGGTGAGCCACCGCTGCGGAGGCGGCGTCACCAGCATCGTTCCAGCCTTCGAACGCGGCCACCATGACCGGGTCAACCAGCTCGGGAACTCCGTCGAGCTCGATCACCCAGCGCCTCCTCCCGGCCGGGACGGGACGGTCCTGTCCGAATCCCGGCTGCCATAAGTCATCCGTGCGGCCCCAGCCTACGGCGTGACCGTGCCCAGCCGGCCGTCCTCGTACGCCTACAGGGGGGCACGGTTGTCCATGCGCCCCCCGGGCCCGGGAGGACGGGCGCCGCGCGGCGCGGGACGGCCGGCGCGGCGCCGGCGGGCGCGTGATCATCAGGCATATGCCTCCGGCCCGGGCCCGCCAGCGGGAGGAACACGCCGAGCCGGGCCGGGAGCTCGGCGGGACGGCGCGCCGGGCGCGGTGGTCTCGACGCTGCTGGCCCACTGCCAGGAGCCGTTCGACGGGCAGGCAGGGGGCAGGCGGGCGGGTAGGGGCGCGATCACGTCCAGAGGGAGGTGGGGGCCTCGCGGCGCAGGGTCGGGGCGATCTCCTCGGCGAAGCGGTGCAGGGTCTCGATCTGTTCGGTGCGGCTGAGGCCGAGGCCGTCCACGGTGAGGGAGAGGAGGTCGTGGCGGTAGGAGACATGGAAGTCCAGGATCTTGTCGATCACCCGCTGGGGGTCGCCGATCAGCGCGGGACCGTGCGCGACGGCGTCCTCGATGGTGCTGAACGGGGTGTTGTACCCGGGCTTGCCGACCAGTTCGGGCTTGAACGCCTGGCGCACCCTGGCCTCGTAGAGCGGCCCGTAGCGGGCGATGGCGCCCGCCGTCGTGTCCGCCAGGTACAGACCGCCGGAGCCCGCGCCCAGATAGGCGTGGGCCGGGTCGTGGCCATGGTCCGCGTAGCGCTGCCGGTAGTGGTCCACCAGCCGGACATAGGCCGCGCGCGGCTGGACCGCGTTCGCGGTGAACAGCGGATCCCCGTACCTGGCGGCGAGCTCCGTGGAGATCTCGCTGGTGGCGGAGCCGTGCCAGACCCGGGGCGGGCCGGCGAACGGACGGGGCACGGTGGTCACCCCGCCGAGCGCCGGACGGAACTCGCCGCTCCAGCTGACGTCCTCCTCGCGCCAGAGGCGGCGCAGCAGCCCGTACTTCTCGGCGAGGTAGTCCCACTGGCGTTCCTCGTCGAGTCCGTAGAGGCCGAAGTGTCCCGCCTCCGACCCCTTGCCGATCACCAGCTCCAGGCGGCCCTGGCTCAGTTGGTCCAGGGTGGCGTACTCCTCCGCCACCCGCACCGGATCCAGCACCGAGAGCACGGTGACCCCGGTCAGCAGCCGCACCCGGGAGGTGCGGGCCGCGATGGCGGCCAGGACCACGGCCGGGCTCGACGAGAGGAAGTCGCCGGCGTGCCGCTCCCCGACGGCCACCGCGTCGAAGCCCAACCGCTCGGCGGCGACGGCCACCTCGACCACGTCCGCCAACCGTTCGGCGGCCGGCGCCCGTTGCCCGGTCAGCGGGTGGGGCGCGTTGCCGATCAGCGAGAGCACGGAGAACCTCATCACCACTCCTCTGTTGGGATTCCGGCGTCGGGGCCCGCGGCGGGGCGGGACTCCCCGCCTCAGTCGGGGGCGAGGCCGGACGCCGTGTACTGCTCGTTCTCGGGGGCGCGGGCGCCCGGGATCGCGGCCAGGAGCTCCTGGGTGTACGGATGGGTGGGCGCGGTCAGCAGCTGTTCGGCCGGGCCCTCCTCCAGCATCCGGCCGTGGCGCAGCACCGCGACCCGGTCGGCGATCTGGCGCACCACGGCCAGATCGTGGGAGATCACCAGATAGCTGAGCCCCAACTCGCGCCGCAGCTCGGCCAGCAGGTCCAGGATCTGCGCCTGGGAGGTCACGTCGAGTGCCGAGACCGGTTCGTCGCAGACCACCAGATCGGGGCGCAGCGCCAACGCCCGGGCGATGGCGACCCGTTGGCGCTGCCCGCCGGAGAGCTCGGCGGGCCGTCTGGCGAGCATGCCGGCCGGCAGTCCCACCCGGTCCAGCAGGTCGGCGGCGCGTGCCGCCCGCACCCGGCGCGGGCCGACGCCGAAGGCGCGCAGCGGCTCGCCGATCACCTCGGCGACGGAGAACCGGGGGTTGAGCGAGGAGTAGGGGTTCTGTGGGACGAACTGCATCCGGCGGCGCAGCCGGCGCAGCGACCCGCCCCTGAGCGTGGTGATGTCCTCGCCGTCGAAGCTGACCCGCCCCGAGGTGGGGGAGGTCAGCCGGATCAGCAGCCGCGCCGTGGTGGACTTGCCGCTGCCCGACTCGCCGACCAGCGCCAGGGTCTCGCCGCGCCCCAGGCGCAGGCTGATCCCGTCCACGGCGCGGATCGGCTCGCCGCCGCGCTGCGCGGGGAAGACCTTCACCAGCTCGTCGGCCGCCAGCAGCGGCTCCGGCGGCTTCGGCGGGCCGGGCCGCGCGCCGGCCGGGCGGGTGCCGCGCAGGCTGGGCGCCGCCTTCACCAGGGCCCGGGTGTAGGGGTGTTCGGGGTCGGAGAGCACTCGTGGCGCGGGTCCGGTCTCCACCACGCGCCCCTGGGAGAGCACGGCGATCCGGTGCGCCCGGTCGGCGGCGACCGCGAGGTCATGGGTGATCAACAGCACGGCGGTGCCGGTCTCCCGGGTGAGCGTCTCGATGTGGTCGAGCACCCGCCGCTGCACGGTGACGTCGAGCGCGCTGGTGGGCTCGTCGGCGATCACCAGCCGGGGGTCGGCGGCCAACGCGATGGCGATCAGCACGCGTTGCCGCAGTCCGCCGGAGAGCTGGTGGGGGAACTGCCGCGCGCGCATGGCCGGTTGGGGCACACCGGCCCTCTCCAGCAGGGCGACGGCCCGCTCGGCCGCCGTCTCCCGGTCGGCCAGCCGGTGGATCAGCAGCACCTCGGCGACCTGCCCGCCCACCCGTTGCACCGGGTTGAGCGAGACGGTCGGGTCCTGGGGGATCAGGCCGATCTCCCGGCCGCGCACCGCGCGCAGCCGCGCGGCGTCGGCGGTGGCCAGATCGGTCCCGTCGAAGAGGATCCGGCCCGACTCCACCACCCCGCCCCTGGGGAGCAGGCCGATCACGGCGTGCGCGGTGCTGCTCTTGCCCGATCCCGACTCGCCGACCAGCGCGACCACCTCGCCGGGTGCCACGTCCAGGCTCACCCCGCGCACCGCGGGTTCGAGGTCGCCGCGCAGCCGGTAGGACACCCGCAGATCGCGCAGCGCGAGCAACGGGCCTTCCGGCGCGGCCCGTTCGACCGCTGTCGGGGCCGGGCGCGCGTTCTTCCGCTGGCTCACGAGAGCCCTCCTGGCTTCTGGTCGAGGGCGCGTGCCACCCGGTTGGCGGCCAGCACGGTCGCCGCGATGGTCAGCCCCGGCAGCGTGGTCAGCCACCAGGCGGTGGCCAGATGGTCGCGTCCGCCGGCGACCAGCGAGCCCCATTCGGGCTGTGGGGGAGCGGCGCCGTAGCCGAGGAAGCTGAGCGAGGAGATCGCCAGCACGACGGTGCCGAACTCCACGGCGGCGAAGACCGCCACCGGGCCCCGGGCGCCTGGCAGCACATGGCGCAGCAGGATGCCGCTGGTGCGGGTGCCGGAGGCGAGCGCGGCCTCCACATAGCCGCTCTCCCGCACCCGCAGCACCTCGGAGCGCATCACCCGGGCGAACCCGGCCACCCCGACCACGCCCACCGCGATGGCGACCTTGACGGTGCCGAAGCCGAGCGCGGTGATCAGCGCGAGCGACAGCAGCAGCCCGGGGATGGCGAGCAGCACGTCGGCCAGCCGCATCAGGGCATCGTCCACCCAGCCGCCCAGATGGCCGGCGAGCAGGCCGATGAGCGACCCCGGCACCAGCCCGATCGCGACGGCCAGCACGGTGGCGCGCAGCGTCTCGCCGGTGCCGTGCACCACCCTGGAGAGCAGATCGCGGCCCAGCTGGTCGGTGCCGAACGGGTGGGCGAGGCTGGGCGCCTGGAGCTTGTCGGCCGGCACCCCGATCAGCGGGTCGTGCCCGGTGAGCAGGCCGGGGGCCAGCGCGGCGAGCGCGACGAGGGCGAGCAGCAGCAGCGAGAGCGGCAGCCCGGGGCCGCGCGGCAGGGCCCGCACCCGGCGGGTGGGCGTCCTCACGCGGCCACCGCCCGTCCGGGCGTCACCCGTGGGTCGAGCAGCGGGTAGACCAGGTCGACGGCGAGGCTGGCGAGGACGAACGCGACCGCGCCGAGCACCACCAGGCCCTGCACCACGGGGATGTCCTGGACGGTGACGGAGTTGGCGGTGATCCGGCCGACCCCGGTGCGGGAGAACACCGTCTCCACCACGACCGAACCGGCCAGCAGGTTCCCGACCAGCACGCCGAGGACGGTGAACGCGGGCAGCGCCGCGTTGCGCACCGCGTGCCGCAGCAGCACCCTGGCCCGGCCGGCGCCCTTGGCCAGCGCCGTCTCCACATACGGTTCGGCGAGCGTGTGGGACAGGCTCTTGGCGAGGACCTGGCCCAGCACGGCGGCGGTGGGCAGCGCCAGGGTGACGGCCGGCAGGATCAGGCCGCGCCAGCCCTGGTCGCCGATCGCTGGGAGCAACCCCCAGCGGAACGAGACCAGTTGGATCAGCAGCAGCCCCACCCAGAAGGTGGGCGCCGACGCGCCGAGCGCCGGCAGCGAGAGCAGCACCTGCCGCAGCCAGGGCCGGGTGGTGTACACCCCGGCCAGGGCCACCGCCGCGCCCAGCAGCACGGCCAACGTGGCGGCCGTCAGGGTCAGTTGCAGCGTCGCCGGCAGCTGGTCGGCGATCATGGCGGTGACCTGGTCGCCGGTCTGGGTGGAGACGCCCAGATCGCCGCGGATCGCGTCCGTCAGCCGGTCCAGGTACTGGGTCGCCGGCGGCGCGTCAAGACCCCACTCGGCGCGCACCTCGGCGAGCTGCGCATCGGAGATGTCGGTGCCCTCGCCGCCGCCGGCGACCATGATCTCCGCGGGGTCGCCCGGCAGCAGATAGAGCACGACGAAGGAGAGCGTGTAGGCGGCCCACAGCACGAACACGGCCTGGAGCAGCCGCCGTAGCAGATACCGTCCCATCGCGGCGGCTCAGCCGAGCCAGGTGTCGTGGAACTGGAGGCGGGAACTGGCCTCGAAGTCCAGGTCGTGGACGTGTTCGCCGAGGCCGAGCACCGTGGTCAGCTCGAAGACCGGGACCAGATACCCCTTCTCCAGCACCTCGGCCTGGACCCGCTCCACCAGCTCGGCCCGCGCCCCGGGATCGGTGGTCGCGTTCTGCTCGGCCAGCAGCTCCTCCAGGGCGGGGTCGTCCACCCGGGAGAGGTTGGCCAACTCCCGGGAGAGCCCCGCGCGCAGCACATCGGGGTCGGTGCGGGTGGTGTTGCTCCAGGCGAAGTCGTAGTCGCCCGCCTCGCGCGCCGCGTTGTACTCGGCGATGGTGACGGTCCGCAGCTCCGCGTCGAACCCCACGGCGTTCAGCTGCTGCTGGATCAGTTCGAGGGCCGGCTGGTTGGGCCCGAAGTTGGCGCCCCAGATCAGCGAAAGCCGCAGGGGTTCGCCGTCCTTGACGCGGACACCGTCAGAGCCCGGCTCCCAGCCGGCCTCGTCGAGCAGCCGCCCGGCCTCGGCCGGGTCGTGGCCGAGCAGGTCGGCGTGGTCGGCGTAGAGGTCGGTGGTGGAGGCCAGCGCGCTGGTCGCCGGTCGGAAGGATTCGGAGAGCACGGTCGCCACCACCTCCTCGCGGTCGATGGCCAGCGAGACGGCCCGCCGGACCGCCGGATCGCCCGCGATCGGCCGCTCCAACTGCGGGAAGAGGGCGAACGGGAGGCCCGGGTTGGGCCGGCTGATCACGGTGTGCCCGCCGGCCGTCAGGGTGGCCTCGTCCTGCGGGGCGACGCCCCCGATGGCGTCGACCTGGCCGGAGGCGAGCCCGCCGGTGCGCACCCCGGACTCGGCGATCACCTCGAAGGTCAGCCGCTCAAGATGGGCGGGCCCGTCGTCGCGCCACAGCGAGGAGCCCCAGGCGTAGTCCTCCCTGCGGATCTGGCGCACGGAGCGGTTGAGGGTGAACTCGTCGAGGACGAACGGTCCCGAGCCGATCACCTCCGTGCAGCGGTCCGCGGCGGGAGCGGCCAGTGTCGCAGGGGAGAGCAGGCCCAGGGCGTGGGTCGAGGTGGCCTGGAGGAACTGCGCGTTGGGCTGCTCGAACTCGACGCGCACGGTGAGTTCGTCCAGCACCACGCTCTCCCGGTACCCGGCCAGATAGCCGGCGCCGAGCACCGCGCGGGCGCCGAGCTCGACGACGCCGTCCAGGTTGGCGCGCACCGCCTCCGCGTCGACCGGGGCGCCGTCGCTGAAGGTCGCCCCGGGCCGCAGCACGAACGTGAAGGCCGTCGCGTCGGCGTCGACCTCCCAGGACTCCGCGAGCCAGGGCACGATCTCCCCGGTCTCCGGATCCTGGTCGGTGAGCGAGTCGACCAGCTGCCTGGCCGGATAGATGGAGTCGTTGGTGGCCGCCTGCTGCGGGTCGGCGCAGGTCGGCGCCGAGGCCAGGGCGAACGTCAACTCGCCGCCGGCGACCGGCTCCCCGGGGGCGTCGCCGGCCTCGGACGAGGTGGCGGATGAACAGCCGGACGCGACCAGCGCCCCGCCGAGCACCATGGCGACGAGGATGCGTGGACGAGGAGTCGAGCGGCGGGATGGGGCGGAAACCGAACGTCCTTGAAGACCGAACCGCACGGGCGGGTGCTCCCTTCAGCCCTTGATGTCGGTTCAGTCTCCCGCCGTGGTGTTGACGCAGTATGAAGTGAGCATGGCGACCGTCGCGGGTGGTACCTCCCGCCGCCGGTGACTCAGCCGGCGTCACCCAGCACTTCGGCCACGCGCGTGCGCACCTCTGGCGTGTCCAGGCCCCGCACCGTCAGCGTGGTGCGCCGACGCAGCATGTCGTCGACCGTCTCGGCCCACTCCCGCTCGCGCGCGTAGACCAGCTGCGCGACGATCTCCGGGCTGTCCGGGTGCACCCGCTCGCCCAACGCCCGGTCCCGCCGCACCAGTTCCGCGATGTCGAGCGCCAACGAGCCGTAGTGGCGCGCCAGATGGGTCGCCGTCGCGGGGCCGAGCAACGCGCCGACGTCGGGGTCGGCCAACAGCCGGTGGGCCACCGCGTTGGGCTGCGCGACGCCGGGCAGCGGCACCCGGCGCACCAGGTCGGAGACGGGCTCCATCGCGCCGCCCAGCGGCTCGCCCGGCAGCTTGGCCAGCTTCCGGAGCACGGTGCGGCCGATATGCCGGTAGGTCGTCCACTTGCCACCCGCCACCGAGAGCATCCCGCCGCGCCCCTCGGTGACCACCGTCTCGCGTTTGGCGCTGGCCACCCCGCCGGGGCCGCCGGGCAGCACCCGCAGGCCGGCGAAGGCGTAGGTCAGCAGGGAGCGTTCGAGCTGCTCGTCCCTGACCGAGTGGCTCGCCTCGTCCAGGATCTGGGCGATGTCCGCCTCGGTCGCCGCGACCTCGGCCGGATCGCCCTCGTAGGTCTCGTCGGTGGTGCCCAGCAGCAGCTGGTCCTCCCAGGGCAGCGCGAAGGTGATCCGGTACTTGTCCACCGGCGTGGCCAGCGCCACCGGCCAGGGCGCCGAGCGGCGCATCACCACATGGACGCCCTTGGAGAGGCGCACGCTGGGCGCGGCGCCCGGGTCCTCAAGGCGCCGCAGGTGGTCGACCCAGGGGCCGGTCGCGTTCAGCACCAGCCGGGCGTCGACCCCGAACTCCGTGGCGTCGAGGCCGTCCCGCAACTCGGCGCCCGTCACCCGTCCGGCGGTCTGCCGCAGCCCGACGACCTCGGCGTGGTTGAGCACGGTGGCCCCCGCGTCGGCCGCGGCGCGCACCGTCATCACGGCGACCCGTGCGTCGTTCATCTGGTGGTCGCCGTAGACGGCGACCGCCTTGAGGCTCTCGGTGCGCAGCGCCGGCACCCGGGCCGCCGCCTTGGCCGGCGAGATGACGCGGCCGACGCCGTCGCCGAAGGCGGAGAGCGCGGAGTAGGCGAAGACGCCGGCGCCGAGCTTGGCCGCGCCGTGCGGGCCGCCCTTGTAGACCGGCAGATAGAAGGTGAGCGGGTTGACCAGGTGCGGTGCGACGTCCTTCGCCAGCACCCGCCGCTCGTGGTGGTTCTCGGCCACCAGCCGGACCGCGCCGGTCTGCAGATAGCGCAGCCCGCCGTGCACCAGCTTGGACGAGGCGGACGAGGTGGCGCCGGCGAAGTCGCCGGCGTCCACCATCGCCACCCGCAGACCCGACTGGGCGGCGTGCCAGGTGACCGAGGTACCCAGGATGCCGCCCCCGATGACCAGCAGGTCATAGGTCCCCTCGGCGAGCCGCTGCCGGGTCTCGGCGCGGCGCTCGGCGCGGGCTATGGCGGCCGGTTCCGTGGTCGGGTGCGGGGTGTTCATCTGATGTCAGCCTTCCTCGTCGAGCCAGCCCATGGTCCGCTGCACGGCCTTGAGCCAGAACTGGTACTCCCGGTCGCGCCGGGCCGGGTCCATCTCGGGGGTCCACTCGGCGGCCCGGCGCCAGTTGGCTCGCAGGTCCTCGATGTTGGACCAGAAGCCGACCGCGAGGCCGGCCGCGTAGGCGGCACCGAGACAGGTGGTCTCGGAGACCATCGGGCGCACGACCGGCGCGTCCAGATAGTCGGAGATGTTCTGCATGAGCAGGTTGTTGGAGGTCATCCCCCCGTCCACCTTGAGGGAGGTCAGCTCGACGCCGGAGTCCTTCCGCATGGCGTCGACGATCTCCCTGGTCTGCCACGCGGTGGCCTCCAGAACCGCCCGGGCGATATGCGCCTTGGTCACGTAGCGGGTCAGCCCCGAGATCACCCCGCGGGCGTCCGAGCGCCAGTACGGCGCGAAGAGCCCGGAGAAGGCGGGCACGAAGTAGGCGCCGCCGTTGTCCTCCACCGAGCGCGCCAGCGTCTCGATCTCCGCCGCGCTGTGGATCAGGCCCATCTGGTCCCGCATCCACTGCACCAGGGCGCCGGTGATCGCGATGGACCCCTCCAGCGCGTAGACCGGCTGCTGGTCGCCGATCCGGTAGCCGACGGTGGTCACCAGGCCCGCGTAGGAGTTGATCGCCTGGTTGCCGGTGTTCATCAGCAGGAAGGTGCCGGTGCCGTAGGTGGACTTGGCCTCGCCGACCGAGAAGCAGGTCTGGCCGAAGAGCGCCGCCTGCTGGTCCCCGAGGGCCGAGGCCACCGGCACGCCGTCCAGCGCGCCGCCCTTGGCGTGGCCGTAGACCTCCGAGGAGGAACGGATCTCCGGCAGGAGCTCCGCCGGCACGCCGATCGAGTTGAGGATGCGCTCCTCCCAGCGGAGGGTGCGCAGGTTCATCAGCATGGTCCTGGACGCGTTGGTGACGTCCGTGACGTGCACCCCGCCCTCGGTGCCGCCGGTGAGGTTCCAGATCACCCAGGAGTCCATGGTGCCGAAGAGGATGTCGCCCTGTTCGGCGCGCTCCCGCAGGCCGTCCACGTTGTCCAGCAGCCAGCGGATCTTGGGGCCGGCGAAGTAGGACGCCAGCGGGAGCCCCGTCTCCCGACGGAACCGGTCCTGGCCGACGTTGCGCCCCAGCTCCCGGACGAGCGCGTCGGTGCGGGTGTCCTGCCAGACGATCGCGTTGTGCACCGGCTCGCCGGTGGTGCGGTCCCAGAGCAGGGTGGTCTCGCGCTGGTTGGTGATGCCGATGGCCTTGACGTCCTCCTTGCTGATCTCCGCCTTGGCCAGCGCGCCCGCCACGACTTCCTGGACATTCGCCCAGATCTCGGTGGCGTCGTGTTCCACCCAGCCCGGCTTGGGAAAGATCTGCTCGTGCTCCTTCTGCTCGACGGACACGATGCGCCCGTCGTGGTCGAAGACGATGCAACGGCTGGAGGTGGTGCCCTGGTCGATGGCGGCGATGTACTCGCGCGCCTCGGTGGTGAGTGCGGGGTCCTGAGCGTCAGACATGGTGGCGACTCCTGCGTCGTGGTGGTGCGGTCGTGCGGTCGCGGGTACCCGTTTCCTCTGCGCGGAGCGCGGTCAGAACAGCAGGTTGTGGATCACGGCGGCGATCGTCGCGCCGATCAGCGGGCCGACGATGGGAATCCAGGAGTAGCCCCAGTCGGAGCCGCCCTTGTTGGGCAGCGGGAGGAGCGCGTGGACGATACGGGGGCCGAGGTCACGGGCCGGGTTGATGGCGTAGCCGGTGGGCCCGCCCAGGGAGAGGCCGATACCGACGACGACCAGGGCCACCATCAGCCCGCCGGTGCCGGAGAGCGTCAGATCGTCGTTGCGCCCGATGGCCAGCACCGCGGAGACCAGCACCGCGGTGGCGATGATCTCGGTGGCGAGGTTCTGCACGGTGTTGCGGATCTCGGGCGCGGTGGCGAAGACGCCGAGCACGGGGCCCGGCTCGCCCGGGTCGGCCGGCCGCCGCTCCTCGGTCTTGGCCGCCGTCTCGTCGAAGGCGCGCGGTCCGGGGGTGCGGGAGCCGCTGACCTCCTCCCGGTCCAGCAGATGGGCCTGGAAGTGGCCGTAGTAGGCGAGCCACACCAGCGTGGCGCCGATCATCGCGCCGAGCAGCTGTCCGGCGACATAGGTGGGGACATCGCCCCACTCGCCCGTGTCGATGGCGATGCCGAGGGTCACCGCCGGGTTGATGTGCGCGCCGGACAGCTCGGTGCAGGCGTAGACGCCGGTCAGCACCGCGAAACCCCAGCCGAACGCGATGGCGACCCAACCGGCCTCGAACGATTTCGATTTCCTGAGGATGACGCCGGCGACGACGCCGGCCCCAAGCGTGATCAGTACGGCGGTGCCGAGCACCTCGCCGAAAAAGATATCGGAGCTGGACACCCGTGACTCCTTTGTCCTTCGTCCAGGGGGATTCCTGGCCGACATCCGTCCATTGTTCGACATTATCGACCATCGAACGGCAGTGTTCTCCCCGGAGAGGTTGTCGTCAAGTGGGTGAGCGCCAGATACCTCGCCGGTGTCTGGATTGTCCTAGAAGCGACCGGCTCCCAGGTCCCGCGACACGG
Organism: Streptomyces profundus; assembly: GCF_020740535.1. Classification (NCBI taxonomy): domain Bacteria; kingdom Bacillati; phylum Actinomycetota; class Actinomycetes; order Kitasatosporales; family Streptomycetaceae; genus Streptomyces; species Streptomyces profundus. The sequence goes on along the minus strand of NZ_CP082362.1, from coordinate 493,468 downwards.
ACCGGGCGCAGTCCCGCACGGCGGCGATCAGCCGGGGGCGCAGCGCCTGCTCGTCGAGGATCCGCTCCACGGCACCGGTGACGGCCACCGCTCCCACCGGCATCCGGCGCCGGTCCACGATCGGCGCGGCGACGGACGCCACCCCGTCCCAGGTCTCCCCTATGTCACTCGCCCAGCCCCGGGCCCGCACCTCGGTCAGCCCCTCGTCGAAGGCGTCGGGGTCGGTGGTGGTGAGCGGGGTGATCGCCGCGAAGTCGGACTCCATCACCTCGTTGTGCGCCACCGGGTCGAAGGCCGCCAGGACCTTGCCGAGCGCGGTGCTGTGCAGCGGCTGCATGGCGCCCACCTCCAGCACCTGGCGGCTGTCGTCGGGGCGGAAGACGTGGTGCACGATCAGCACGCCACGCTTGTGCAGGACCCCCAGATAGACGCTCTCCCCGCTCGCCCTGGCCAGATCGTCCGTCCAGACCAGCGCCCGCGCGCGCAGCTCGTGCACGTCCAGGTAGCTGTTGCCGAGCCGCAGCAGCTCGGCGCCGAGCTGGTACTTCCCCGAGAGCGCGTCCTGCTCCACGAAGCCCTCCTGCGCCAGGGTGCGCAGCAGTCCGTGGGTGGTGGCCTTGGCCAGCCCTATGGCGGAGGAGATGTCGGACAGGCCGAGCCGCCGCTCGCCGCCGGCCAGCAGTCGTAGCACCGCCGCGGCGCGTTCCAGGGACTGGATGGTCCGAGCCATGAGGCCGCCTCCTTGCGCTCCAGTCGATCGTCATGTCCCGTTCGGCATTGTCGAACGGTAGTGGGGGATGTCGATACCCCCAGGCCGGAACTGAGTTTACGGCTGTCCGCTCCCCGGAATGTTCGGCTCCCGATCGCCGCCCGCCGGTTACGCTGCTGAGGTGCGCCGCTCCGCAGCGGCGCATAGCCGACAGCCGTCGCACCTCTGGGAGAGCCCATGGCTTTTGTCAGCCTGCCATCCGTCCCCCAAGCCCAACGTGCCCGGGAGCTGAGAGAGGCGCTCGCCTCCCGCGTCGTGGTCGCCGACGGGGGCATGGGCACCATGCTCCAGGCGCAGGACCCCACCATGGAGGACTTCCAGCAGCTGGAGGGCTGCAACGAGGTCCTCAACGTGACCCGCCCCGACATCGTGGGCAACGTCCACCGGGAGTACCTCGCCACCGGCATCGACTGCGTGGAGACCAACACCTTCGGCGCCAACCTCGCCGCGCTGGGCGAGTACGACATCCCCGAGCGGGTCCAGGAGCTGTCCGAGGCCGGCGCCAGGATCGCCAGGGACATCGCGGACGAGTTCACCGCCGAGGACGGTCGCATCCGGTGGGTGCTGGGCTCGATCGGCCCCGGCACCAAGCTGCCCAGCCTCGGGCACACCACCTACCGGCCGCTGCGCGACGCCTTCCAGCAGAACGCCGAGGGGCTGATCGCCGGCGGCGCCGACGCGCTGCTCGTGGAGACCAGCCAGGACCTGCTCCAGACCAAGGCCGCCACCCTCGGCGCGCGCCGCGCGCTGCGCGCCCTCGGCGTGGACCTCCCGCTGATCGTCCAGGTGACCGTGGAGACCACCGGCACCATGCTGCTCGGCTCGGAGATCGGCGCCGCGCTGACCGCCCTCGAACCGCTCGGCATCGACATGATCGGCCTCAACTGCGCCACCGGACCGGCCGAGATGAGCGAGCACCTGCGCCATCTGGCCCGGCACACCGAGCTGCCGCTGTCCTGCATGCCCAACGCCGGCCTGCCCGTGCTCGGCAAGGACGGCGCCCACTACCCGCTGACCCCCGAGCAACTCGCCGACGCGCACGAGGAGTTCGTCGGCGAGTTCGGCCTCTCCCTGGTCGGCGGCTGCTGCGGCACCACGCCCGAGCACCTGCGCCAGGTGGTGGAGCGGGTCAGGGAGCTGACCCCCGTCGCCCGCGAGCCGCGCCCCGAGCCGGGGGCCTCCTCCCTCTACCAGAGCGTGCCCTTCCGGCAGGACACCGCCTATCTGGCCATCGGCGAGCGGACCAACGCCAACGGCTCCAAGAAGTTCCGGCAGGCCATGCTCGACGGCCGCTGGGAGGACTGCGTGGAGCTGGCCCGCGAGCAGATCAGGGAGGGCGCCCACCTGCTGGACCTCTGCGTGGACTACGTCGGGCGGGACGGCGTCGCCGACATGGAGGAGCTGGCCGGCCGCCTGGCCACCGCCTCCACCCTGCCCATCGTGCTGGACTCCACCGAACCCGCCGTGCTCGAAGCGGGGTTGGAGCGCCTCGGCGGCCGAGCGGTGATCAACTCGGTGAACTACGAGGACGGCGACGGCCCCGAGTCGCGGTTCGCCAGAATCGCCGGGCTGGCCGCCGAGCACGGCGCCGCGCTGATGGCCCTCACCATCGACGAGGAGGGGCAGGCGCGCACCCCCGAGCACAAGCTCGCCGTCGCCGAGCGGCTGATCGCGGACCTCACGGAGAACTGGGGCTTCGCCCCCTCCGCCATCCTGATCGACTTCCTCACCTTCACGATCTGTACCGGTCAGGAGGAGTCCCGCAAGGACGGGATCAACACCCTCGAAGCCATCAGGCAGTTGAAGCGCACCCACCCCGACGTGGGCACCACGCTCGGCCTCTCCAACATCTCCTTCGGCCTCAACCCCGCCGCCCGGCTGGTGCTCAACTCCGTCTTCCTGGACGAGTGCGTGAAGGCGGGCCTCGACTCCGCGATCGTGCACGCCGCCAAGATCCTGCCCATCGCCAGGATCGAGGACGAACAGGTCGAGGTCGCCCGCGACCTGATCTACGACCGGCGCCGCGAGGGCTACGACCCGCTCCAGCGGTTCCTCACCCTCTTCGAGGGCGTGGACACCAAGTCGATGAAGGCGGGCAAGGCCGAGGAGCTCGCGGCCCTGCCGCTGGAGGAGCGGCTGCGCCGACGCATCGTCGACGGCGAGCGCAACGGCCTGGAGGCCGACCTCGACGAGGCGCTCACCCAGCGCCCCGCGCTGGAGATCGTCAACGACACGCTGCTGGAGGGCATGAAGGTCGTCGGCGAGCTCTTCGGCTCGGGCCAGATGCAACTGCCGTTCGTGCTCCAGTCCGCCGAGGTGATGAAGAACGCGGTGGCCCACCTGGAGCCGCACATGGAGAAGACCGACGACGACGGCAAGGGCACCATCGTGCTGGCCACCGTGCGGGGCGACGTCCACGACATCGGCAAGAACCTCGTGGACATCATCCTCACCAACAACGGCTACAACGTGGTCAACCTCGGAATCAAACAGCCCGTCTCCGCCATCCTCGACGCGGCCAAGGAACACCGCGCGGATGTGATCGGCATGTCGGGGCTGCTGGTCAAGTCCACCGTGATCATGAAGGAGAACCTGGAGGAGCTGAACCGCCGGGGCATGGCCGCCGGCTACCCGGTGATCCTCGGCGGCGCCGCGCTCACCCGCGCCTACGTCGAACAGGACCTGCACGAGATCTACCAGGGCGAGGTCCGCTACGCCCGCGACGCCTTCGAGGGGCTGCGGCTGATGGACGCGCTGATCGCCGTCAAACGCGGCGTGCCGGGCGCCACCCTGCCCGACCTCAAGCCGCGCCGGGTGGCCCGCAGGGACAGCCCCGTCGTCGCCGAGCGGGCCGAGGAGGGCCCCGCCCGCTCCGAGACCGCGACCGACGTCCCCCTGCCCGCGCGCCCGTTCCTCGGAACCCGCGTGGTCAAGGGCATCCCGCTCAAGGACTACGCGGACTGGCTGGACGAGGACGCCCTCTTCAAGGGCCAGTGGGGGCTCAAGGCGACCAGGGCCGACGACGGCCCCGACTACGCCGAGCTGGTGGAGAACGAGGGCCGCCCCCGGCTGCGCGGCTGGCTCGACCGTCTGCACACCGACAACCTGCTCCAGGCCGCCGTGGTCTACGGCTACTTCCCCTGCCACGCCGAGGGCGACGACCTGGTCATCCTCGACGAGGAGGGCCGCGAGCGCACCCGCTTCACCTTCCCCCGCCAGCGGCGCGGACGCCGGCTCTGCCTCGCCGACTTCTTCCGCCCGGCCGAGAGCGGCGAGAGAGACGTGGTGGCGCTCCAGACCGTGACCATCGGCCCCAAGGTCAGCGAGGCCACCGCCGAACTGTTCGCCGCCGACGCCTACCGCGACTACCTGGAGCTGCACGGCCTCTCCGTCCAGCTCGCCGAGGCCCTGGCCGAGTACTGGCACGCGCGCGTCAGGACCGAGCTCGGCATCGCCGACGACGACCCGGTGGAGCTGTCCGGCATGTTCCGCACGGAGTACCAGGGCTGCCGCTACTCGCTCGGCTACCCCGCCTGCCCCGACCTGGAGGACCGCGCGAAGATCGCCGACCTGCTGGACTCCCGGCGCATCGGCGTCACCCTCTCCGAGGAGTTCCAGCTCGACCCCGAACAGTCGACGGACGCGATCGTGGTCCACCACCCGGAGGCGAACTACTTCAACGCCCGCTGACCCGTCCTCCGCGCGGTGTTCAGCGGCCCGTCACTGGGCCGACCGGGTGAGGTCAGCTCTTCGGCTCGGAGTGGTTCCCCCGTCCGACGTAGACTGATCGATCCGGTACCGGCCGGCCGTCCACCCGACGGCCGGCCGGTCCACCCCCTACGGAGGTGCGCACGGATGACGAGTTCCACGCCCGCCCTGGACACCCGGCACGCGCCCGGGCCCCTGCCACAGGCCGTGCTCCTGGACATGGACGGCACCCTGGTCGACACCGAGGACTTCTGGTGGGACGCCGAGGTGGAGGTCTTCGGGGCCCTCGGCCATGTGCTCTCCGACGAGCACCGCGCCGTGGTGGTCGGCGGCCCGATGACCCGCTCCGCCGGCTACCTGATCGAGGTCACCGGCGCCGACATCGGCCTCGACGCGCTGAGCGACCTGCTCAACGAGGCGTTCCTGCGCCGCCTCGACCGGGGTGTCCCGCTGATGCCGGGAGCCCGCCGGCTCCTCACCGAGCTGGCCGCCCACGGGGTGCCGACGGCTCTGGTCTCCGCCTCCCACCGCGCCGTGATCGACCGGATACTGCGTTCGCTCGGCCCGGAGTTCTTCGCCTGCACCGTCGCGGGCGACGACATCCGGCGCACCAAGCCCCACCCCGACCCCTACCTCACCGCCGCGCTGCGCCTGGGCGCCGAGCCCGCCCGCTGCGTCGCCGTCGAGGACACGGCGACGGGCGTCGCTTCCGCCGAGGCCGCCGGCTGCCCGGTGCTGGTGGTGCCCTCGGTCGCCGCCGTCCCCGCCGCCCCCGGACGCACCGTGGTCGGCTCCCTGGAGGAGGTCGACCTCGCCCTCCTCCGCTCCCTCCTCCTGGCGCCGCCGGCCCGCCCCGGGCCGGAACCGCGGGTCACCCCCGTCCCCGAACGCCGTCCGTGAGTCTTCTCACCCGATTTCCACACGTAGCGACCACCGCGTTGACTAAGGTCGGTTGGACTCCAGGAGTAAGGGCCGCGACCGTCAGCCCCGGTAGACGAAGGATCGCCACGTGAAGACACGCTTGGGGAGGGCCCGCCCGGCGCTCGCCCTCCCGGTGGCCGCGACCCTGCTCGCCGGCTGCGGACTGACCGGTGACGACGGCGCGGGCCGGGGCCAGCCCATCACGCTGGGCATGACCGACGAGGTGCTCTCCGTCGACCCGGCCTCCGGCTACGACCCCGGCTCCTGGCTGGTGTTCAACAACGTCTTCCAGTCCCTGCTGAGCTTCCCGCCCGGCGCCACCGAGCCGCAGCCCGAGGCAGCCAAGCAGTGCGGCTTCACCGACCGGGTCAGCCAGCGCTACACCTGCACCCTCCAGGACGACCTCAGCTTCAGCAACGGAAACGCGCTGACCTCGAAGGACGTCAAGTTCTCCTTCGACAGGACGCTGCGCATCGACGATCCCGACGGCCCGGCGGTGATGCTCGCCTCCATCGACCGGATAGAGACCCCGGACGACCGGACGATCACCTTCCACCTCAGGGAGCCCGACGCCACGTTCCCGCAGAGGATCGCCTCGGGCGCCGGCTCCATCGTCGACCACCGCGAGTACCCGGCCGACGCGCTGCGGACCGACGGGCAGGCGGTCGGATCCGGCGTCTACACCCTGGAGAGCTACACGGCGGACGAGGCCGCATTCGAGGTCAACCCGGACTACCACGGCCCCGCTGAGGCGCGGAACTCCGGCGTGACCATGCGGCTCTACCACGGCGACCAGGAGGCGCTGGACGCGGCGGTGCGCGGCGGGGACGTGGACGTCGCCTACCGGGGCCTGAGCGCCGATGACATCGCCACGCTGCACTCCGCCGACCGCAGCGGGAGCGGCGAGCTCAAGGTGGTGGACGGGAGCAGCGCCGAGGCCCAGTACCTGGTCTTCAACCTCGACGATCCGGTCGCCGGCGAGCCGGCGGTCCGCGAGGCCGTGGCCCGTCTCATCGACCGCGAGGCGCTGGTGCGCGACGTCTACCAGCGCACCGTCGAGCCCCTCTACTCGGTCGTCCCCGCCGGGATCACCGGCCACAACACGGCCTTCTTCGACCGCTACGGCAGCAACCCCGACACCGAGGCGGCCGAGGCCGCCCTCCGCGCCGCCGGGATCACCGAGCCGGTGGAGCTGCCCCTCTGGGTCACCCCCACCCGCTTCGGCCCCGACACCGTCGAGGCCTTCGAGCGCCTGGCCGACCAGCTCAACGGGTCCGGCCTCTTCCACGCCACGGTGGAGAGCGTCGCCGCCGACGTGTTCGCCGAGGGCGTGGCCGCCGGCGAGTTCGGCGCCTTCGTCCGGGGCTGGGTCCCCGACTACCCGGATCCGGAGAACTTCACGGATCCGTTCTTCGGCCCGGACAACGTCCTCGCCAACGGCTACGAATCGGACCGGATCAGCCAGGAGCTGCTGCCCGCCACCCGCGCCCAGGCCGACCGCGCCCAGTCCGTCGCGGACTTCGCCACGCTCCAGGACATCGTGGCCGAGGACATCCCCCTGATCCCCATCTGGCAGGGCCGCCAGTACGCGGTCGCCGCGGAGAGCATCGGCGGCCTCCAGTGGAGCCTGGACGCCTCCACCGTCTTCCGCTTCTGGGAGATCGAGAAGGTCGACCTCTGACCCTGGCCCCCGCGACGGTCGGGGAGCCGTGCCCTAGTGCCGCGTCAGTCGGGGTTTGCCCGGTAGCGAGGTGTCCTGGTGCGTGCGATCGCAAGGCAGCCGGGAGCCGCATGTAGTTGTCCTACCTGGGCTCTCGGCTAACGCAGCGAGTGTGCGTGCCAGGGCGGTGAGCGGGGCAAACCTTGGCTGACGCGGCACTAGTTGCCCGGCCGGACCAGGCCGCTCTCGTAGGCGAACACCGCCGCCTGCACCCGGTCCCGCAGCTCCAACTTGGTGAGCACATGGCCCACATGGGTCTTGACGGTGGTCTCGCTGACGAAGAGGTCGGCCGCGATCTCGGCGTTGGACAGCCCCCGGGCGACCAGCTTGAGGACCTCGACCTCGCGTTCGGTCAACGTGTCCAGGGCGTCGGGGACCGGCTCCTCGCCCGAGGGCAGCTTCGAGGCGTACATGTCCAGCAGTCGGCGGGTGACGCTGGGCGCCAGCATCGCCTCGCCGCCCGCCACCACCCGGATCGCCTGCACCAGTTCGACGGCCGGCGCGTCCTTCAACAGAAAGCCGCTGGCCCCGGCGCGGAGCGCCTCCACCACGTACTCGTCCAGATCGAAGGTGGTCAACACCAGCACCTTGACCGGGCCGTCCTTCGCCGGCCCTGTGATCTGCCGCGTCGCCTCCACGCCGTCCATCCTGGGCATCCGGATGTCCATCAGCACCACATCCGGCTGGAGCGCCCTGACCTGCTCCAGGGCCTGGAGGCCGTCCCCGGCCTCGCCCACCACGGCCAGGTTGTGCTCGGCCTCCAGGATCATGCGGAAACCGGTGCGCAACAGCGGCTGGTCGTCCACCAGCAGAACGCGGATCGGCATCAAAGCGCCCTTCGATCGGGGGGACGGCCACGGCCGCCGAGATCCACCCGCCATTCTGGCTCACGCCGGCCGATCGCCGGGCGCCGGGCGCTACTCCCGCGCCACGGCCGGCTCCGACGCGCCGGCGGACTGCTCCGGCAGCCCGGGCGCCCGCACCTGAAGGGGATACGGCGGGGGAGTGCCGCCGAACTCGGGGCAGCGCGCCTGGTGGTCGCACCAGTCGCAGAGCCGGCCGCGCCTGGGGCGCCAGTCGCCCGACTCGGTGGCCCGCTGGATCGCGTCCCACAGCGCGTGCACCTTCCGCTCGACCCCGCGCAGATCCTCCTCCGTCGGGTCGTAGGTGAGCACCTCGCCGCTGCCCAGATAGACCAGCTGGAGACGGCGCGGCACGGCGCCCCGCAGCCGCCAGAGGACCAGCGCGTAGAACTTCATCTGGAAGAGCGCGCCCCCCGCGTACGCCGCCGGCGGGGCCTTGCCCGTCTTGTAGTCCACGATCCGGATCTCGCCGCTCGGCGCCACATCCACCCGGTCGATCACCCCGCGCAGCAGCAGCCCCGAATCCAGCGTGGCCTCGACGAACAACTCCCGCTCGGCCGGCTCAAGACGCGTCGGATCCTCCAGCGAGAACCACCGCTCCACCAACCGCTCCGCCTCCGCCAGAAAGGCCGCCAGCCGCTCCTCGTCCAACGCCGAGGCATCCGACTCCGCGCCGTCCGGCCCCGTGGCATCCGACTCCGCGCCGTCCAACTCCGCTTCGCCGTCCGCCGACTCCGCGGGCGAGCGCCCGAACAGCTGGGCCAGCTCGGGACGCTTCGCCAACAGCCGCCGCCACTCCGGGGCCACCAGCTCACGAGCCCTGGGCACGCTGCGCTCCTCCGCCGGCGCGTCGAAGACGCGCTCAAGCACCGCATGGACCACCGTGCCCCTGGTGGCCGCCGCGCTGGGCGCCTCCGGCAGTTTGTCGATCACCCGAAAGCGGTAGAGCAGGGGGCACTGCTGGAAGTCGGCGGCCCGGGACGGCGAGAGCGAACGTGGCGGGGAGGCGGCGGTCCGAGTCATGGAGCGAACCCTACGGCGCGTCACTGACAGGCCAGCCCATACCATCGACTTCACGTCCACGGCACGGGACGATCGACCGCGACGCGTCAGCGCCGCGCGCAGCCGCGAGGCGACGAGGGGAACAGGTGGGAGACTCCACGACCGATCAGGCGCCCGACCCGGAGAACCGGGACGGCTCCGCCGAGGAGCCACGACGCCGGGGCGGCGGATTCCTGATGGGGAGGGTGCTGGGCGTCCCCATCTATGTGGCCCCCAGCTGGTTCCTGGTCGCCGCCCTGATCACCTGGTTCTTCGGCAACCAACTCGACCGGGTGCTGCCCGAACTCGGCGCCGCCCGCTATCTGGTGGCGCTGTTCTTCGCGGTCGCCTTCTACGGCTCCGTGCTGGTCCACGAGGTCGCGCACACCGTCGCCGCGCTCCGCTTCGACCTGCCGGTCCGCCGCATCCAGCTCCAGTTCTTCGGCGGCGTCTCGGAGATCGAGAAGGAATCCCCCACGCCCGGCAGGGAGTTCGTGCTGGCGGGCGTCGGTCCGCTGCTTTCCCTCGTGCTGGCCGGCGTCTTCTACCTCGGGATGCTGACCGTCGAGCCGCGCACCGTGCCCGGCGTGCTGCTCGCCGGCCTGATGATCTCCAACCTCATCGTCGCCGTCTTCAACCTGCTGCCGGGACTGCCGCTGGACGGCGGCCGGATGCTGCGGGCCCTGGTCTGGCGGATCTCCGGCAGCCCCATGCGGGGCACCGTCGCCGCCGCCTGGACCGGCCGGGGGCTCGCCATCCTGGTGCTGATCGGCTTCCCGCTCGCCACCCACCTGGGCGGACTCGGCGAGCGCGGCTCGTTCAGCGGCCTTGAGTCGCTCACCGACGCGCTCCTCGCCGCCGTGCTGGCCGCCATCATCTGGACCGGCGCCGGCAACAGCCTGCGGATGGCCAGGCTGCGCGAACGCCTCCCCGCGCTCAACGCGCGCGCCCTCACCCGCCGGGCCGTCCCCGTCACCGGCGAGACGCCGCTGTCCGAGGCGCTGCGTCGCGCCAACGAGGCCGGCGCCCGCGCCCTGGTGGTGGTGGACCCGGAGGGCGCCCCCACCTCCGTGGTGCGGGAGGCCGGCATCGCCGGCGTCCCCGAGCACCGCCGCCCCTGGGTCGCCGTCAGCGGCCTCGCCCAGGAGCTGACGGAGGGCATGCGGGTGCCGGCCGAGCTGACCGGCGAGGACCTGCTGGCGCATCTGCGCACCACCCCCGCCACCGAGTACCTGGTGGTCGAGGAGACCGGCGAGATCTACGGCGTGCTCTCCACCCGGGACGTCGAACGCGCCTTCATCGACGCCATGGCCAGGACCGCCCCCGACCCCGACGCCCGCCCCCGGGGGGCCTGAGGGCCCTCGATTACGGTCGCACCGCGCCTCTGGACTAGGCTGACCGCCATGTCCGAACCGACCGGTGCCGCCCGCCGTCGTGGGCCCTTCCAGGTCGGGGACCAGGTCCAGCTCACCGACCCCAAGGGACGCCACTACACCTTCACGCTCGAAGCGGGAAAGAGCTTCCACACCCACAAGGGAGCCTTCCCCCACGACGAGCTGATCGGTGCCCCCGAGGGATCCGTGGTCCGCACCACGGGAAACGTCGCCTATCTGGCGCTGCGCCCACTGCTCCCCGACTACGTCCTGTCCATGCCGCGCGGCGCCGCCGTCGTCTACCCCAAGGACGCGGGGCAGATCCTGGCGATGGCCGACATCTTCCTCGGCGCCCGGGTGGTGGAGGCGGGCGTCGGCTCGGGATCGCTCTCCGCGTTCCTGCTCCGGGCCATCGGCGACCAGGGGATGCTGCACTCCTACGAGCGCAGAGCCGACTTCGCCGACATCGCGCGGGAGAACGTCACCCGCTACTTCGGCGCCCCGCACCCGGCCTGGCAGTTGACCGTCGGCGATCTCCAGGACCACCTCTCGGACACCGAGGTGGACCGCGTGATCCTGGACATGCTCGCCCCCTGGGAGTGCCTCGACGCGGTCTCCAAGGCCCTGGTGCCCGGCGGGATCGTCTGCGCCTATGTGGCCACCACCACCCAACTGGCGCGCACCGTCGAGACCATCAGGGAGCACGGCACGTTCAACGAGCCGACCGCCTGGGAGACCATGGTCCGCACCTGGCATGTGGAGGGTCTGGCGGTCCGTCCCGACCACCGGATGATCGGCCACACCGGCTTCCTGCTCACCGCGCGCCGCCTGGCCGACGGCGTCACCCCGCCGCTGCGCCGCCGCCGCCCGGCGCCGGGCGCCTACGGCTCCGACTACACGGGCCCTGGGTCGGCCGGCTGAACTCCGCGCGCCCCGGCGGTCGTTACCGGTCACGAGCGGTACCCCGCCGTTCCGTGGCGGTGTGAGATATGGCACGATGCGGCCCTGCCGGTCGGCAGGTCCTCTCGTTTCCCAGCGCTCACCCCGCCTCCCAGGAGACCCCCAGCGTGCAGCAATCGGCAGTCTCGTCCCCGGGCACCGAGCCCGGGGGCCTTCCCCACACCCACTCCGGCGCGCGCCACTGGCTGGTCACCGCCGTCGCCATAGCCGCGGTGGCCGGCGCGGCGGCCCTCGTCCAGCCGGCCGACGCCGGCGCCACGGCGGCCGAGCCCGCCGCCGGCACGGGGCCCGACCCCCTGGCCGCCGTCTACCCGCTGGACTGCGGCCCCTTCGAGGTGCTGGTCACCGACCAGGCCGAGTTGGACCTGGACGCGGACGGACGGGCCGAGACGGTGGCCGTGGTCCGCTGCGACGCCGGCTCGGGCACCCCGCCCAACGGCGTGTACCTGCTGACCCACACGGACCACGGCGGCGACGGCCCGGCGACGCCCCGGGTGGCGGCCACCCTGGTGGAGCCCGACGAGGGGATGACGGTGGACGACCTCAGGGCCGAGGAGACCGGCTTCACGGCCCGGCTGGTCGGCTACTCGTCCGTCGACGTCCCCCGCTGCTGCCCCGACCTGCTGCGCGACGTCGCCTGGCAGTGGCAGGACGGCCGTCTTCAGCTGATCCCGGGCCGCGCCCCCAACAGCGTCTGAGCCGCGCCGCCGGCGGCGGGGACCCCGGCGCCCTCACTCGGCGTCGGGGCCCAGCACCTCCGTGCGGTCGGCGACCCGGCGGACATGGATGCACTGGCCGGGGCAGTCCTTGACCGAGTCGGTGATCTCCCGCAGCAGCGGCAGCGGCACCGGGGCGCTGGCCCCCGGCTCGGTCAGCAACTCGGCCTCCGTCCCCGGCTCCGTCGGCGGTTTCACATAGGCGAGACCGTCGATGTCCAACTCGAACACCTCGGGCGCGTACTGCGCGCAGATTCCGTCGCCGGTGCAGAGGTCCTGATCGATCCAGACCTCAAGCTCATCGGCCTGAGGCGCTTCGTTCCTCGTGGTCATATCGACTACCGCTCCTGTCGGATCCTCGTGGGCGTCACAGCAAAGGAAGCTGTCCCCGACGGGTGTTGACCACCCACGACGATACAGCCGGGCTGCTTTTGGAACGCCCGGGGTGGGTATCCCCCTGGCGTGAGGGAGTGCGCAAGGGTGAAGATCGGACACGCCCCGACCGTCTTTGTGATCTAGGGGTTTCGAACTGCACCGGTCCAGGTAGGGTCTGGAAGCGTCCAGCTCCCCTTGGAGGAGGTGAGGACCGTGGTATCCCAGAACGACGACAGCAACCGCGGCATCCGGTCCGGGCGAGGTTCCGACGACCCGACCCGCCAGATCGCCGAACTTGAGCAGGAGATCACCGTCCTGCGCCGAAAGCTGGCCGATTCGCCGCGGCACACTCGGATTCTCGAAGAGCGGATTGTCGAGCTCCAGACGAATCTGTCCGGCGTTTCCGCGCAGAACGAGCGGCTCGCGACCACGTTGCGCGAGGCCCGCGACCAGATCGTGGCCCTCAAGGAAGAAGTGGACCGGCTCGCCCAGCCGCCGTCCGGCTTCGGAGTCTTTCTCATCGCCAACGAGGACGGCACCGCCGATATCTTCACCGGCGGCCGAAAGCTTCGGGTCAACGTCAGCCCGGGCCTGGAACTCGACGAGCTGCGCCGTGGCCAGGAGGTCATGCTCAACGAGGCGCTCAACATCGTGGCCGCGATGGAGTTCGAGAGCGCGGGCGACATCGTCACCCTCAAGGAGGTCCTGGAGGACGGCGAGCGCGCCCTGGTGGTCGGCCACACCGACGAGGAGCGGGTCGTCAAGCTCGCCGAGCCGCTGATGGCGGCCACGCTGCGGGCCGGGGACGCGCTGCTGCTTGAGCCCCGCTCCGGCTATGTCTTCGAGGTGGTGCCCAAGAGCGAGGTCGAGGAGCTGGTCCTCGAAGAGGTCCCGGACATCGACTACACCAGGATCGGCGGCCTCGGCGGCCAGATCGAGCTGATCAGGGACGCCGTCGAGCTTCCGTATCTCTACCCGGACCTCTTCCGCGAGCACGAGCTGCGCCCCCCCAAGGGCGTGCTGCTCTACGGCCCGCCCGGCTGCGGCAAGACGCTGATCGCCAAGGCGGTCGCCAACTCCCTTGCCAAGAAGGTTGCCGAGGTCACCGGCAAGCCGGCGGGGAAGAGCTTCTTCCTCAACATCAAGGGCCCCGAGCTGCTCAACAAGTACGTGGGCGAGACCGAGCGGCACATCCGCCTGGTCTTCCAGCGGGCCAGGGAGAAGGCCAGCGAGGGCACCCCGGTCATCGTCTTCTTCGACGAGATGGACTCCCTCTTCCGCACCCGTGGCTCCGGCGTCAGCTCGGACGTGGAGAACACCATCGTCCCGCAGCTGCTCTCCGAGATCGACGGTGTGGAGGGCCTGGAGAACGTCATCGTGATCGGCGCCTCGAACCGCGAGGACATGATCGACCCGGCGATCCTGCGGCCAGGGCGTCTCGATGTGAAGATCAAGATCGAGCGCCCCGACGCGGAGGCCGCCAGGGACATCTTCTCCAAGTACCTCACCGCCAGGCTCCCGCTGCACGCCGACGACGTGCAGGAACACCAGGGCAGCCCGGACGCGGCGATCGACGGCATGATCCAGACCGTCGTGGAGCAGATGTACGCGGAGACCGAGGAGAACCGCTTCCTGGAGGTCACCTACGCCAACGGTGACAAGGAGGTCCTCTACTTCAAGGACTTCAACTCCGGCGCCATGATCCAGAACATCGTGGACCGGGCCAAGAAGATGGCGATCAAGGACTTCCTCGACCACCAGCAGAAGGGCATCCGTGTCTCCCATCTGATCTCGGCCTGCGTGGACGAGTTCAAGGAGAACGAGGACCTGCCCAACACCACCAACCCGGACGACTGGGCCCGGATCTCCGGTAAGAAGGGCGAGCGGATCGTCTTCATCCGCACCCTGGTCACCGGCAAGCAGGGCGGCGACACCGGCCGCTCGATCGACACGGTGGCGAACACCGGCCAGTACCTGTAAACGACGGCATCCGGCTGCGGGGCACGCGAGGCGTGGCCCGCAGCCGGACGCATTCCCAGACAGTCCCTAAGGAAACTCGCGGTGATCTCCCCACCGCATGCCGTGTCGCCTAGGCTTCTAGCCAGCGAACGGACGGCCGAGGGCCGCCGCGAGGCAAGGAGGGTCGCATGACCGTACGGCGAGTGATGGGCATCGAGACGGAGTACGGCGTCTCCGTCCCCGGCCACCCGAACGCCAATGCCATGCTCACCTCCTCCCAGGTCGTGAACGCCTACGCGGCGGCGATGCACCGGGCCAGAAGAGCGCGCTGGGACTTCGAGGAGGAGAACCCGCTCCGCGACGCGCGCGGCTTCGATCTGGCGCGGGACACCGCGGACGCCAGCCAGCTCACCGACGAGGACATCGGCCTGGCCAACGTCATCCTCACCAACGGCGCCCGCCTCTACGTGGACCACGCGCACCCCGAGTACAGCGCCCCCGAGACCACCAATCCGCTGGACGCCGTCCGCTGGGACAAGGCGGGGGAGCGGATCATGGCCGAGGCGGCCAGGCGCGCCGCCGAGGTGCCCGGGTCCCAGCCGATCCTGCTCTACAAGAACAACACGGACAACAAGGGCGCCTCCTACGGCACCCACGAGAACTACCTGATGAAGCGGGAGACCCCGTTCTCCGAGATCGTGCGCCATCTGACGCCGTTCTTCGTCTCCCGGCAGGTGGTCTGCGGGGCCGGCCGGGTCGGCATCGGGCAGGACGGCGGGGAGCACGGCTTCCAGATCAGTCAGCGCGCCGACTACTTCGAGGTCGAGGTCGGCCTGGAGACGACCCTCAAGCGGCCCATCATCAACACCAGGGACGAGCCGCACGCCGACGCCGAGCGCTATCGCCGGCTCCATGTGATCATCGGCGACGCCAACCTCTCCGAGATCTCCACGTACCTCAAGCTGGGCACCACCGCCCTGGTGCTGTCGATGATCGAGGACGGCTTCATCGCCGTCGACCTGGCCGTCGACCAGCCGGTCCGCACCCTCCACCGGGTCAGCCACGACCCGTCGCTGCGCGAGCTGGTGACACTGCGCAGCGGTCGTCGACTGACCGCGGTGCAGCTCCAGATGGAGTTCTACGAGCTGGCCAGGAAGTACGTCGAGGAGCGCTGGGGCGCTGATGTCGACGCCCAGACGCTGGATGTGCTGACCCGCTGGGAGGAGGTCCTGACCCGGCTGGAGAGCGATCCCATGAGCCTGGCGAACCAGCTGGACTGGGTGGCCAAGCGCGAGCTGATGGAGGGATACCGCCGGCGCGACGGGCTGGGCTGGGAGGCCGCCAGACTGCATCTGGTGGACCTCCAGTACGCGGACGTCCGCCCGGAGAAGGGCCTCTACAACCGGCTGGTGGCCCGGGGCCGGATGACCACCCTGCTCGACGAGGACGCGGTGACGAGCGCGCGCCTCGACCCCCCGGAGGACACCAGGGCGTACTTCAGGGGCCGGTGCCTGGAACGCTACGCGGAGCATGTGGCCGCCGCCTCCTGGGATTCGGTGATCTTCGACCTCCCGGGGCGGGACTCGCTCCAACGGGTGCCGACGATGGACCCGTTGCGCGGCACCAGGGAGCACGTCGAGGGGCTGCTGGAGAGCAGCCCCACGGCCCAGGATCTGGTCCGCGCGCTCTCCGGCGGCTGATCGGGCCCCCGGCAGGGAATGATCCAGGTGGTCCCCGGACGTTGTACCGACGAGGAGCCGATGTCAGCCCCTGCTAGTAGGGTCTGATCTTGTTACGTCACAGCTGAGCATGGGGTGAGGGAGATGGCGACCAAGGACACCGGCGGCGGCCAGCAACGGGCGTCGCGCACCAACGAAGAGGTCGAGGAGCAGGCTCAGGACGCGGAGGTCTCGGAGGACCTCAAGGAGCGTCAGGAGGCCCTGACGGACGATGTGGACTCGGTTCTGGACGAGATCGACGAGGTGCTGGAGTCCAACGCCGAGGACTTCGTGCGCAGCTTCGTTCAGAAGGGCGGCCAGTAGTCCGGGGCTGCCAGGTATCGCCTCCGACTCATGTGGATCATGTCCATCTGACGGGTAGGGTCCGTGACGTACGCTGCCCCTGCCCGGCCGCACCGCTGGTCCGGAGCAGCGGACCGTTTCTCCTACCTGGAAGGAAACCTGTGGCAGCCAACTCCCACGATCATGGGCGACTCCCGGCGGCCTTCCTGCGGCCGGGGTCGTCCTCGTTCATGGACTTCCTCACCGAGCACGCGCCGGAGCGACTCCCGAACAACCGCGGCCTGCCGCCGGTCGAGGGTCCGCTGGAGGCGGTGCACGGCACCACGATCGTGGCGGCCAGCTTCGCCGGAGGCGTGGTGCTCGCCGGCGACCGCCGCGCCACGATGGGCAATGTGATCGCCACCAAGGACATGGAGAAGGTCTTCCCGGCCGACGAGTTCTCCGCCGTCGGCATCGCCGGCACGGCGGGCATCGCGGTCGAGTTGGTCAAGCTCTTCCAACTGGAGCTGGAGCACTTCGAGAAGGTCGAGGGCGAGGTGCTCTCCCTGGAGGGCAAGGCCAACCGCCTCGCCGCCATGATCCGCGGCAACCTGGGCATGGCCATGCAGGGCCTCGCCGTGGTCCCGCTCTTCGCCGGCTACGACCTCGACCGGGACCGGGGCCGCATCTTCTCCTACGACGTGGCCGGCGGCCGGACCGAGGAGCAGGGCTTCGCCTCCGTCGGCTCGGGTTCGGTCTTCGCCCGAGGCTCCCTCAAGAAGCTGCACCGGGCGGATCTGACCGAGGAACAGATCGTCACCGTGGTGGTCCAGGCCCTCTACGACGCCGCCGACGACGACTCGGCGACGGGCGGGCCCGATCTCGTCCGCCGGATCTACCCCATCGTCATGGTGATCACCGAGGACGGCATCCGCCGACTGACCCAGGAGGAGATCTCCGAGGTCGCCAGGGCCGTGCACGAGGGCCGTCTCCAACTGCCCAACGGGCCCCAGGCGCCCATCGTCTAGCCTCGCGGTGCCGACCATTCCGCTGTGACCGACCTGACTCGAAGGGACAAACTCCGGTGTCCACGCCGTTCTATGTCTCACCCCAGCAGGCCATGGCCGACCGCGCCGAGTACGCCCGCAAGGGCATCGCGCGCGGACGCAGCCTGGTGGTCCTGCAATACGCCGACGGCATCGTGTTTGTCGCCGAGAACCCCTCACGCGCCCTGCACAAGGTGAGCGAGATCTACGACCGGATCGCGTTCGCCGCGACCGGCAAGTACAACGAGTACGAGAGCCTGCGGATCGGTGGCACCCGCTACGCCGATCTGCGCGGCTACACCTATGACCGGCAGGACGTCACGGCCAGGGGCCTGGCCAACCTCTACGCCCAGACACTGGGCACGATCTTCTCCGCCACGGTGGAGAAGCCCTATGAGGTCGAGTTGCTGGTCGCCGAGGTGGGGGCGACCCCGGCCGAGGACGAGATCTATCGGCTGCCCCACGACGGTTCGATCATCGACGAGCACGGCTCGGTCGCCGTCGGTGGCAACTCGGACCAGATCGGCAGCTATCTGAGCCAGCGACACCGCGACGACATGGACCTGGGCGAGGCCCTGCGGCTGGCCGTCGCCTCGCTGGCGCGGGAGAGCGGCGGCGGCGAGCGGGAGTTGAGCAACGATCAGCTTGAGGTCGCCGTCCTGGACCGCAAGCGTCCTCAACAGCGCAAGTTCAAGCGGGTGTTGAACCGTCAGCTGACCGCCCTGCTGGCCGAGCCCGGCGGCGGGTCCGCCGAGGGCGAGCCGAGCGAGTCGGCCGACGAGGCGGCGGAGGGCTCCGAGGAGTAGCCAAAGGCCCCCGACGGCCCGTCAACTCCGGGCCGTCGGGGGCGAGTCGAGTCAGTCGGGCGGTGGCGCCGCCGTCGTCCCCCGGCGCATCAGGCGGACGGGCAGGACGGCGTCCCGCCCCGTCCCGCCGTCCAGCACGGCGAGCAGGGCGCGCATCCCCGCCGCGCCCAGTTCCTCAGCCGGCAGGTTCACCGTGGTCAGCTCCGGTTCCACCGCCGTGGCCAGCGCCAGATCGTCGAAGCCGGTGACCGAGACATCCTCGGGCACCCGCAGGCCCAGCCGCCTGGCGGCCTTGCACGCCCCCGCGGCCAGCAGATCGTCGTCGCACACCAGCGCGGTGGGCCGGGGCCGCGCCGCGAGGGCGCGCTCCGCGGCGGCCAGGCCGCCCCGCACGCTCAGCGGCGCGCGCTCGGTGGGCGGCGCGCTCCCGGGTGCCAGGCCGAGGCCGGCGGCGAGCACCCGGGCCCGGGCCGCGAACGTCCAGGAGTCCACGTCGGCCGCGATATGGGCCACCCGGCGGTGGCCCAGGCCCCACAGATGCTCCACCACCAGGCGCATCCCCGCCTCGATGTCCGGGTTGACGGTGGCGGCGGCCGGCGCGCGCCCCGGCTCGCTGTCCACCATCACCAGCGGGAGCCCGCCGCCGCTGAGCGCCGTCAGCGCCTCGGCGGCCATCGACGAGGCCACCACGCCGTCCAACGTCGCGCTGGCCGACGCGAAGGGGTCGGGGGTCGGCCCCACGCCCTCGGGCGAGGGGTAGAGCACCACCCGGAGATCCCGCTCGCCCGCCACCCGGGCCGCGCCCGTGTGCATCCGCGCGAAGAAGTCGTTGCTCAGCGCCGGCACCACCACCAGCGCCGTGCGCACCCGCCCCAGGCGCAGGTTGCGGGCCGCCTGGTTGGGCCGGTAGCCCAGCTCGCGCACCGCGACGCGCACCGCCTCCACCCGCGCCGGCGACACCCGGCCGCGCCAGCGGTCCCGCAGCACCAACGAGACCGTGGCCTGCGAGACGCCGGCGCGCTCCGCGACGTCGCGGCTGGTGGGGGGACGTGTCGCGCTCACTGACTCTCCTCGTCCTCGGGCCCGGGCCGAGCCGCCGCCCGGACGGCCCGAGGACCGGGCGGTCGAAAAGGCGAACAGTCGTGGGCTCCGACGGTCTGGCGGATCGGGCCATCGTACGTAGAATCAGGTGCGTTATACGTAACACGTCGACGAAGGGTGAACAGATGGCCACGGGCTATGGCGAGCTGCTGCGGGCGCCCCATGTGGCGCGGCTGTTGACCGGCACCCTGGTGGGGCGGCTGCCGCACGGGACCGCGCCGCTCGCCATCCTGCTGTTCACCCGGGCCGAGGGCGGCAGCTACTCGCTGGCCGGCGCGCTGGCCGCCTCGCACGGGCTGGCCACGGCGGTCGGGCAGCCGCTGCTCGGGCGGCTCGTCGACCGGCACGGCCAGCCCCGGGTGATGTTCCCCGCCGCGCTGGTCTCGGCCCTGGCCATGATCACCTTCGCCCTGGTGGGCACCGGCGGCGTCCCCCTGGCCGTCGCCTCCGTGGTGCTCGCCGGGCTCACCACCCCGCCGCTTGAGGGCGCGCTGCGGGCGCTCTGGTCCAGCGTGCTGGGCACCGGGGACCGGCTGCGCCGGGCGTACGCGCTGGACGCGGTGGCCCAGGAGCTGATGTTCGCCGGCGGCCCCCTGCTGGTGATGCTGGTGGTCGCCGCCTGGTCCGAGGCGGCGGCGCTGCTGGTGATCAACGTCGTCGGGCTGCTCGGCGCGGCGTCCGTGGTGGTGTCGGCGCCGTCCAGGAGCTGGCGGGGCGCCGAGCGCGAGGCGCACTGGCTGGGCGCGCTGCGCTCCGGCGGCCTGCTCGCCGTGCTGGGCTGCTTCCTCTGCGTGGGCATGGCCCTGGGGGCGATCTCGGTGGCCGCCGTGGCCTACGCGGACGCCAGGGGCGCGGAGTTGGTGGCCAGCTATCTGCTCTCCGCGCTCGGGGTGGGAGCGCTGGTCGGCGGTCTTGTCTACGGCGCCAGGCCCTGGGCCGGGGCGCCCGAGCCCCGGCTGCTGGGGCTGGTGGCGGCGCTGGCGGCCGGCTATGTCCCGCTGGTCGTGGTGCCCGCCTCGGTGCCGCTGATGACGCTGCTCGCCGGCGTCAGCGGGCTCTTCCTCGCGCCGGCCCTGGCCTGCTCGTTCGTGGTGATCGACCGGCACGCGCCGCGGGGGACCGTGACCGAGGCGTTCTCCTGGCTGGTGACCACCTTCGGGCTGGGTACGGCGCTCGGCACCGCGCTGGTGGGCCCGGTGATCGAGTGGGGCGACGAGGCCGCCGGGTACGCGGTTGCCGGCGTCGCCGGCTGGCTCGCGGTCCTGGTGCTGCTCGCCACCCGTCGGCTTCTCGCGGTTCCCGAGCGCGCGCCAACGCCTGCGCCGGAATCGCGAAATGATCGAAACGCCGCGCTCGAACCCGGTTTCAGAAGCGGGCATCAGGCGTAATGTTCACTCATGGATCGCCGCATTTTCGGGCTGGAGAACGAGTACGGCGTCACCTGTACGTTCCGTGGCCAGCGACGGCTGTCCCCGGACGAGGTGGCGCGGTACCTCTTCCGTCGCGTCGTGTCATGGGGCCGCAGCAGCAACGTCTTTCTACGCAACGGCGCCCGGTTGTATCTGGACGTGGGTTCGCACCCGGAGTACGCCACTCCCGAGTGTGACAACGTCACCGAACTCATCACGCACGACAAGGCGGGTGAGCGCATTCTCGAAGGGTTGCTGGTCGACGCGGAACGCCGCCTGCACGAAGAAGGCATCGCCGGAGACGTCTACCTCTTCAAGAACAACACCGACTCCGCCGGGAATTCCTACGGCTGCCACGAGAACTATCTGGTCGCCCGGCACGGGGAGTTCTCCCGGCTGGCCGATGTGCTGATCCCGTTCCTGGTCACCCGGCAGCTGATCTGCGGCGCCGGAAAGGTGCTCCAGACGCCGCGGGGCGCCGTGTTCTGCGTCAGCCAGCGCGCGGAGCACATCTGGGAGGGGGTCAGCTCGGCCACCACCAGGTCCCGGCCCATCATCAACACGAGGGACGAGCCCCACGCCGACGCCGAGCGGTACCGGCGGCTGCATGTGATCGTGGGCGACTCCAACATGTCCGAGACGACGATGCTGCTCAAGGTCGGCGCCACCGACCTGGTGCTGCGGATGATCGAGGCCGGCACGGTGATGCGGGACCTCACCCTGGAGAACCCGATCCGGGCCATCCGCGAGGTGAGCCACGACACCACGGGGCAGCGCAAGGTGCGGCTCGCCACCGGCCGGGAGGCGTCCGCGCTGGAGATCCAACAGGAGTACTTCGACAAGGCGTTGGACTTCTGCGAGCGGCGCGGGATGCGGTCGGGGACCACCGAGCGGGTCCTGGAGCTCTGGGGCCGGACGCTGGAGGCGATCCGCGCCGAGGAGCTCGACAAGATCAACACCGAGATCGACTGGGTCATGAAGTACCAGCTGATCGAGCGCTACCGGGCCAAGAACAACCTCACGATGTCGCATCCCAGGGTGGCCCAGATAGATCTCGCCTACCACGACATCCACCGGCGCCGCGGCCTCTACTACCTGCTGGAGCGCAGGGGGCAGGCGCAGCGCATCTGCAACGACCTCAAGATCTTCCAGGGGAAGTCCGTTCCCCCCCAGACCACCAGGGCCAGGCTGCGCGGCGACTTCATCCGCCGGGCGCAGGAGCAGCGGCGCGACTTCACGGTGGACTGGGTGCATCTCAAGCTCAACGACCAGGCTCAGCGCACGGTGCTCTGCAAGGACCCCTTCCGGTCCGTCGACGAGCGGGTGGAGAAGCTGATCGCGGGCATGTGAAGCGGCCCCCGGGAAGGGGCCGAGGCGTAGGGTGGGCGGGACCAGCGGGGTCCCGCCCCGGCCGTTCCTACCGCGAGTTGGATTCATGATCCCCACACAACGAGCGCACCGCATTCTCGCGGCGCTGGCAGTGCCGGCCCTCCTGCTGACCGCAGCCTGCGGATCCGACTCCGCCGACGACGCGGCAGACGGCGCCGCCCCCATGGCCTCGGTCTCGGGCAAGCCGGGTGAGCAGCCGGAGATCGAGATCGACAAGGAGGCCTCCGTACCGGGGGAGGTCGTCGTCGAGGTGTTGGAGGAGGGGGAAGGCCCCGAGATCGCCGAGGGGGCCTACCTGCGGATGGACGTGGTGGCCACCACGGTCGAGCAGGAGACGGAGCTGGTCAACACCTGGCTCGACACCGAGGGGCAGCCGATCGAGCAGTCCGACAACGGGGCCAGGCCCCAGGTGATCGCGCAGGCCAACGTCGAGTCCTCGCTGCCGCAGACGGTGACCGAGCCGCTGGTCGGGCAGAAGGTCGGCAGCCGGGTGCAGGTCGAGGGCAACGTGGGGGACCTGCTGGGCCCCGCCGTGCAGCAGATCCCCAGCCTCTCCGAGGACGACGGCGTGGTCTGGGTCTTCGACATCAGGGGCGCGTCGGACGCGGATCCGGCGGGCTCGGTCGAGGGCGAGCAGGCGGACACCGAGGACGGCCTGCCCACCGTGGAGCTGACCGACGCGGGGCCGGAGATCACCGTCCCCGAGGGCGAGGATCCGCCCGCTGAGCTGCGGGAACAGCTGCTGGTCGAGGGCGATGGGCCCGAGGTCACCGACGGTCAGGCGCTGGTGGTTCAGTACACCGGTGTCACCTGGGCGGACGGCGAGGTGTTTGACTCCTCCTGGGAACGTGAGTCCGCATCCGCGTTCCAGATCGGCACCGGCTCCGTGGTCCCCGGTTGGGACCAGGGCCTGGTCGGCAAGAACGTCGGCGACCGGGTCCTGCTGGTGCTGCCGCCCGACATGGCCTATGGCGACCAGGAGAACGGCGGGATCCCCGCCGGCTCCACGCTGGTCTTCGTGGTGGACATCATCGGTGCGGCCTGAGCGTGGCCGGCCGGGGCGATCCGTCGATCTCCCCGTCGAGGCGCGCCGCGGCGGCACCATCGCAGTGGAACGATCCTTCGTAGGAGTGGTTTTTGGTGAACATCGACAAGCCCGAGGTTGACTTCCCTGGGGGCGAGCCGCCGGCCGACCTGGAGATCAAGGACCTCTGGCTGGGCGAAGGCCCGGTCGCCGAGGCCGGCGCCCAGGTCTCCGTCCACTACGTGGGCGTCTCGTTCAGCACCGGCGAGGAGTTCGACGCCAGCTGGAACCGCGGCACCCCGCTGCGCTTCCAGCTCGGCGCCGGGCAGGTCATCTCCGGTTGGGACCGGGGCGTGCAGGGGATGCGGGTCGGCGGTCGCCGGCAGCTGACCATCCCGCCGCACCTGGCCTATGGCGACGCCGGGGCCGGCGGCCGGATCAAGCCGGGCGAGACGCTGATCTTCGTCTGTGACCTGGTCTCGGTCTGATCGCACCGGACCCAGGCGGTACCGTGGGCCCATCCCCTCGTGGGATGGGCCCACGCGCGTGTCCCGGGGCGGGGTGCCTGTCGGGTTCGCCCGGTTCTGTCGAGGGTTCGTCGAAGAGAGGGGTGGCGGGGCGATGGCGATCGCCAAGGCCGAGCGGCTGATGAACCTGGCCCTGTGCCTGCTGAACACCGGCCGCCCGCTGAGCAAGCGCGAGCTGCGCACGTCCATCGAGGCGTATATCGAGGTCACCTCGGAGGACGCGTTCAACCGCACCTTCGAACGCGACAAGGACGACCTGCGGGAGCTCGGCATGGTGATCGAGACCGTGGAGAGCATCGACGGCGAGGTCGGCTATCTCGCCCGCCGGGACCGCAACCAACTGCCCCCGCTCACCCTGGACGCCGAGGAGGCCGCCGCCCTCGGGCTGGTGGCCAAGGTCTGGCAGCAGGCCAGGCTCGCCGGCGCGGCCAGCGGCGCCCTCCAGAAGCTGCGCGCGGCCGGCATCCCGTTGACCGAGGCCGATCAGGACCGCTACAGCGCCCTGGAGCCCCGGGTGCCGGCCGGGGAGGCCGCGTTCGAGCCGCTGATGATCGCCTGCCGCGACCGGCGCGTGGTCACCTTCGCCTACCGCAAGTCCAACGCGGCCAGCGCCGGCACCCGACAGGTCGAGCCATGGGCGCTGGAGTGCTGGCACGGCAACTGGTATCTGGCCGGCTGGGATCGGGGCCGTGGCGCCGAGCGGGTCTTCCGGCTGTCCAGGATGGTGGGCAACGTCCGCTCCCGGGTGGGGGAGTTCACCGCCGAGGTGCCCGACCAGATCGCGGTGCGCGAGCAGGTCGCCAGGTTCGCGGGGGAGCACGCCACCGCGCAGGCCAGGATCCGGCTGCGCGCCGGCGCCGGCTACCCGCTGCGCGCCCGGGCCACCCGGGTCACCGGGCGGGACACGGACTGGGACGATCTTGAGATCCCCTACGGGCACGGGCTCGACGCCTGGCTCGCCGAGTTCGGCCCCGACGTGCTGGTGCTGGAGCCGGCCGAGCTGCGGGCCGACGTGCTGGAGAGGCTGCGCGCGGTCGCCAAGGGCTGAGCGGCCGGAACGGCCGGGACATGGGCAGGGAACGGGCTGCGAGGGGGAGGGATCGACATGGCGACAACCGCCATTGACCGCACCAGGCGGCTGCTGTCGCTGGTGACCTATCTACGGGAGCGGCCCGGCGCCCGGGTGGACGAGGTCGCGCGGGCCTTCGGCGTCACCCAGGACGAGCTGATCTCCGACCTCAGCGTGCTGCCGATGTGCGGCACCAGCTTCCGGGGCGGTGACCTCCTGGACATCGACACCGACGGCGAGCACATCTGGTGGCACAACGCCGAGGCCACCGGCACCACCACGGGGCAGCCCCTGCGGCTGGCCGCCGACGAGGCGACGGCGCTGCTGGTCGCCGCCCGCGCCGTGGCCACCATGCCGGGGTTGCGGGACGGCGACCGTGACGCGCTGCTGCGGCTCACGGCCAAGCTGGAGGCGGCGGCGGGGGAGAGCGCCAGGGCCAGCTCGCGGGTCTCCGTCACGTTCGAGTCCGAGGGTGGGGTCTTCGCCGAGGTCGACCGCGCCATCGCCGAGCGCCGACGGCTGCGCATCCGCTACTACTCGCCGGGGCGGGACGAGCTGACCGACCGGGAGATCGATCCGATCCGGCTCTTCGCCGTCGGCCACACCTATGTGGAGGCGTGGTGCCACCGCACGGAGGCCAGGCGCACCTTCCGTCTCGACCGGGTGGCCAGGATCGAGCTGCTGGACGTCCCCGCCGACCCGCCGCCGGTCGAGCCGCGCGATCTGAGCGAGGGCCTGGTGCAGCCGGCCCCTACCGATCCCGAGGTGGTGATCGAGGTGGGCCCCGGGGGGCGCTGGGTCGCCGAGTACTACGCGCACGACACCGCCGACGAGCTGCCGGACGGCGGGCTGCGCGTCACGCTGCGCACCCCCGATCCGGCCACGCTGCGCCGCCTCGCGCTGCGCCTCGGCGGCGACGGGCGGATCATCTCCCCGCCCGAGCTGGCGATCAGCGCGCGGGAGGCGGCCATGGCCGCGCTGCGTCACTACGAGGAGCTGGGGTAGCCGTGTTCTGGCCGATGTTGCAGGTGGCGCTCGCGTTCGCCGGCACCGCGGTGCTGGGGGTGCTGGCGGTCCGGGTGGGGTTCGAGGTGCGTCGCCTCTCCCGCGCCGTGGGGGACAGCGCGGAGCGGATCAGCCGCGCCGCGGAGCAGTTGGAACGTTCGGCGGCGCCGCTCGCCGCGCGCTCGGGGGCGCTGCGGCGGGAGGTCGGTGGGAGCGCCGCCGAGTACAGAGCCGGGGAGAACGGCGGGAGGATCCGGAAAGAATAGGGCGATGCCCAAGCATTGCTTTCGGTTTACCCCTGGGCGTTAAGATTGCTGATCGTGCGGCATGGTGGACAGGAATGTCCGCGTCCGCGCAGCGTCAGCTCCATTCTCATGGAGAGACTCGAAGAGAGAGAAGACACGTCATGGGCGGTATCTCCCCTATGCAGCTTCTGCTCGTCGCCCTTGTCGTCGTGCTGATCTTTGGCTCCAAGCGCCTACCAGACACCGCCAGGGCGTTGGGCAAGTCGATGCGGATCATGAAGAGCGAGACGGCCGCCATGAAGGCGGACGGCAAGGACGCCGAGGCGTCCGCGCCCGCCGATCCCGAGCCGACGGTCGCCCCCCGGAGCATCCAGCCCGCCCCCGGCGAGACCCGCGCGGGGCAGCCGGTCGACGAGCCCAGGGGCACGTCCCAGGGCTGACGTCCACCGGGTTGTCACCGGTGGTCTCACCGGTCAAGGGGCAGTGAGAGCCGGCGGTCGGGCGGATGCCGGCCGCCCGATGAGATGAGGACGTGGGTGCCGAAGACCACGCGGCAGCGGGAGAAGGACCCCGAGGGGCGGATGCCGCTCACGGAGCATCTCCGGGAGTTGCGCAACCGGCTCGGGATCGCGGTTCTCGCGGTGGTCATCGTCGCGATCGGCGCGGCCTTCTTCGCCAAGGACATCATGGACTTCCTCGTGGAGCCGGTGCCCATGTGCGACTACGGCGATCCCGCCGCCGAGGACAAGCGGTGCGCCGTCCTGGCACAGAACGGCCTGACCGCGCCGTTCGCCACCTATCTCCGGGTCTCCCTGCTGGTGGGCCTCATCGGGGCCTCGCCGGTCTGGCTCTACCAGTTCTGGGCCTTTATCGCCCCCGGCCTGCACCGGCACGAGAAGAAGTACAGCCGTGCCGTCGTCGCCGTCGGGGTGCCGCTGTTCCTGGTCGGCACCTACTTCGCCTACTGGCTGCTGCCCCGGGCCATTCCGGTGCTGCTGAGCTTCAGCGCCGACGACGCGCAGAACTTCGTCACCGTCGAGGAAGTCCTCGACATCAGCGTCCGGTTGGCGCTCGCCTTCGGCCTCTCCTTCGAACTGCCCCTGCTGCTCGTTCTGTTGAACCTGGGCGGCGTGGTCTCCGGCAAGCGGATGCTCAGCTGGTGGCGATGGATGGTGATGGGCATCGCGATCTTCGCCGCCATCATCACTCCCACCGACGTGATGACGATGATCGCCCTCCAGGTCCCCGTCACCGGCCTCTACTTCCTGGCCTGCGGCATCGCCCTCCTCAACGACCGCCGCCGGCGGCGGCGGGACGCGGACGCCGGGCTGAGCGACGAGGAGGCGTCCCGCCTCGATCTGACGCCGGAGCCGGTCGGCCCGGCGGAGCGGATCCGCAGCGACGACGGCGGCCCGGTCAACGGGTACGACGACGACGTGACATGAGCCGCTGAGGGGGACGGGTGAGCGGTGAGGTCACCCTGCTGGTCAACCCGGTGGCCGGGCAGGGGCGCGGGCGGCGTGCCGCCGTGCCCGTCGCGCGGACGCTGCGGGACGCCGGGATCGCCGTGCGGGTGCTCGTCGGCCTCGACGCCGAGGACGCGGTGCGCCGGGCCAGCGAGGCGGTGGCCGCCGGCACGGGCGCCCTGGTCGCGGTCGGCGGGGACGGGATGGCCGCGCTCGCCCTGCGGGCCGTCGCCGGCACGGCCACCCCGCTTGGCCTGATCGGGATCGGCACCGGCAACGACGTGGCCAGGGCGCTCGGGCTGCCGGTGCGCGATCCGGTGGCGGCGGCCGGGGTCGTCGCCGAGGCGCTCAAGCGCGGCTCGCCGCGCGCCGTCGATCTGGGGCGGGTGGGTGACACCTGGTTCGGCAGCGTGCTGGCGACCGGCTTCGACGCGCGGGTCAACGACCGCGCCAACCGGATGCGCTGGCCGCGCGGCGGGCCGCGGTACGACCTGGCGGTGGTGGCCGAGCTGGCCACGCTGCGGCCCTCGCCCTACCGGATCAGCCTGGACGAAGGGCCGTGGCGCGATCTTGAGGCGACGCTGGTCGCGGTGGGCAACGGGCCCAGCTACGGCGGGGGGATGCGGATCTGCGCGGAGGCCAGGATGGACGACGGCCTGCTGGACGTCACCGTGGTCGGCCCCTGCCGGCGCGGCACCCTGCTGCGGGTCTTCCCCCGGGTCTACCGGGGCACTCATCTCAGCCATCCGGTCGTCAGCCGGTACCGTGCCCGCCGGGTCGCGCTGGCAGCGCCCGGCGTCGTCGGCTACGCGGACGGTGAGCGGGTGGGGCCGCTGCCCCTGGTGGCCGAGTGCCGGCCGGGGGCCGTGCGGGTGCTGACGGACGCCGTCCCGGCTCCCTGATCCCGCCGGCCCGACCGACCGCCCCGGGAAAAGCCCCGAGGCGCCTCGGCGCCGGGCCGGTAGGCTCGGAGCACGATGACCGAGCACATGTCTCCCGCCGAGCGGTACGCCGAATCCCGGCGGCGAGCCGCGGACGAGCGGACCGCCCTCGCGCCCTTCCGTGAACTCTACGACTTCGCGCTGGACGACTTCCAGATCGAGTCGTGTCAGGCCCTGGAGGCCGGCCGGGGCGTGCTGGTCGCGGCGCCGACCGGCTCGGGCAAGACGATCGTGGGCGAGTTCGCCGTGCACCTGGCCCTGGAGCAGGGGCGCAAGTGTTTCTACACCACGCCCATCAAGGCGCTCTCCAACCAGAAGTACACCGACCTGGTCCAGCGCTACGGCGGGGACCGGGTGGGGCTGCTGACCGGCGACAACAGCGTCAACTCCGAGGCGCCCGTGGTGGTGATGACCACCGAGGTGTTGCGGAACATGCTCTACGCCAACTCCTCGTCGCTCGACGGCCTCGGCTATGTGGTGATGGACGAGGTGCACTACCTCTCCGACCGCTTCCGGGGCGCGGTGTGGGAGGAGGTGATCATCCACCTGCCCGAGTCCGTCGCGCTGGTGTCGCTCTCCGCGACCGTCTCCAACGCGGAGGAGTTCGGCGACTGGCTGGACACCGTGCGCGGCGACACCGCGGTGGTCGTCTCCGAGCACCGCCCGGTGCCGCTCTGGCAGCATGTGCTCGCGGGGCGGCGGATGTACGACCTGTTCGCCGAGTCCGACCGGAAGCGCGAGGTCAACCCCGATCTGCTGCGGATGGCGCGGCTGGAGAACACCCGCTCCTGGGGCGCTCGGGATCGCAACCGCAACGGGCGGGACAGCCGGCGGGCCGCCGACCGGGAACGCGAGAAGCGGCAGCGCAACCGGATCTACACGCCCAGCAGGGCCGAGGTCATCGATCGGTTGGACGCCGAGGGGCTGCTGCCCGCGATCACCTTCATCTTCAGCCGGGCCGGCTGCCAGGCCGCGGTGCAGCAGTGCCTGAACGCCGGGATGCGGCTGAACGACGCGGCGGCGCGGGCCAGGGTGCGGGAGATCGTGGAGCGGCGCACCGCCGCCATCCCCGACGAGGACCTGCACGTCCTGGGCTACTTCGAGTGGCTTGAGGGCCTGGAGCGGGGGCTGGCGGCCCACCACGCGGGGATGCTGCCGACGTTCAAGGAGATCGTCGAGGAGCTGTTCGTCAAGGGCCTGGTGAAGGCGGTCTTCGCCACCGAGACGCTCGCCCTGGGTATCAACATGCCGGCGCGTTCGGTGGTGTTGGAGAAGCTGGTCAAGTGGAACGGGGAGCAGCACGCCGACATCACGCCCGGGGAGTACACCCAGCTCACCGGCCGGGCCGGCCGGCGCGGCATCGATATCGAGGGCCATGCCGTGGTGCTGTGGCAGCGCGGCATGGACCCGGGGGCGCTCGGCGGGCTCGCCGGCGCGCGCACCTATCCGCTGCGTTCCTCGTTCAAGCCGTCCTACAACATGGCGGTCAACCTGGTCGCCCAGTTCGGGCGCCGGCGTTCGCGTGAGCTGCTGGAGACCTCGTTCGCGCAGTTCCAGGCGGACCGCTCGGTGGTGGGGATCTCCCGGCAGGTGCAGCGCAACGAGACCGGGTTGCAGGGGTATCGCGAGGCGATGACCTGCCATCTGGGGGACTTCCAGGAGTACGCGGGGCTGCGGGTCAAGCTCAAGGACCGGGAGACCGAGCTGGCCAGGCAGGGGGTGGCCCAGCGGCGGGCGGCGG
This sequence comes from Streptomyces profundus, assembly GCF_020740535.1. NCBI lineage: Bacteria > Bacillati > Actinomycetota > Actinomycetes > Kitasatosporales > Streptomycetaceae > Streptomyces > Streptomyces profundus. Next base: position 463,294 of record NZ_CP082362.1, on the reverse strand, counting down.
CGTCCGACGCGCTGGAGCGGCTGCGCCCCGGGGACATCATCCACGTGCCCACCGGCAAGTTCGCCGGGCTCGCGCTGGTGCTCGACCCCGGCATGTCGGAGGGGCGCAGCGGGGGACCGCGCGGCTGGGACCACCACGACGGGCCGCGCCCGCTGGTGCTCACGGTGCAGCGGCAGGTGAAGCGGCTTGGCGCGATCGACTTCCCGGTGCCCGTCGAGCCGTTGGGGCGGATGCGGATCCCGAGGTCGTTCAACCAGCGCAGTCCGCAGTCCCGCCGGGATCTGGCCTCGGCGCTGCGCACCAAGGCCGGACATCTGGAGCCGCACCGGCACCGCAAGGGGCGGGCCGAGGCAGCGGACGACCAGGAGATCGCCCGGCTGCGGGGCGCCATCAGGGCGCACCCCTGTCACGGCTGCGACGAGCGCGAGGACCACGCCAGGTGGGCCGAGCGGTACCACCGGCTGAAGCGGGACACCAAGCAGCTGGAGCGTCGCATCGCCGGCCGCACCAACACCATCGCCAGGACCTTCGACCAGGTGTCGGCGCTGCTGACCGAGCTGGACTACCTGCACGGCGACGAGGTGACGGAGGACGGGCGTCGGCTGGCCCGGCTCTACGGCGAACTCGACCTGCTGGCCAGCGAGTGCCTGCGGGAAGGCGTGTGGGAGGGGCTGGATCCGGCCGAACTGGCGGCGTGTGTTTCCGCGTTGGTCTACGAGGCGCGCTCGTCCGACGACGCCCCGGCGCCCGATGTGCCGGCCGGGGCGACCCGGCAGGCGCTGGGCGAGATGGTGCGGATCTGGGGCCGGCTGGACGCGTTGGAGGAGCAGCACCGCATCAACCAGGTCACCGGCGTCGGGCAGCGCGAGCCGGATCTCGGCTTCGCCTGGCCGGTGTACCGGTGGGCCCAGGGGATGGGCCTGGACGCGGTGTTGCGGGACGCCGAGATGCCGGCGGGCGACTTCGTCCGCTGGTGCAAGCAGGTCATCGACGTGCTGGGGCAGCTCTCCTCGGCCGCGCCGGCGGGCAGTTCGGTGGGCAGGACCGCGCGCAAGGCCGTGGACCAGCTGTTGCGCGGAGTGGTCGCCTACAGCTCGGTGGGCTGAGCCCGCCCGCGCGGCGCGGCGCGCGTCATCGCCTGGCGGCCAGCGCGGCCAGCAGTCGGGTCAGTGAACCGCCCAGGCCCCAGCGTTCGTTGAGCGCGGCGAGCGCCTCCGGGTCGCGGGGCGTGGCGGGCAGCGTCGCGTCCGCGTCCGGCAGCGGCAGGTCGGTGACCACCCGGACCACCCGGGGGGCGACGGCCAGGTAGGCGTGTGCCTCGGTCAACCGCCGGCGCTGGGTGGGGGTGAGGGCGGCCCCGGGATCGTCGACGGCGGCCAGCACCCCGGCCAGATCACCGAACCGCGTCAACAGGGTGGCCGCCGTTTTCTCGCCAATTCCGGCCACGCCGGGGAGGCCGTCGCTCGGGTCGCCCCTGAGCAGCGCGAGATCGGCGTAGCCGGGGCCGTCCACGCCGTACCGCTCACGCAGCGCGGCCTCGTCGAAGGCCGCCAGGTTGCCCATGCCCTTCACGGGGTAGAGCACCCTGACCCCCCTGGTGTCGTCGACGAGCTGGAAGAGGTCGCGGTCGCCGGTGACGATGTCCACCGGCCCGGTCGCCCGGTGGCTGAGCGTGCCGATCACGTCGTCGGCCTCGTGGTTCGCCGCTCCGAGGCGGCGGATGCCCACCGCGTCCAACACCGCCTCGATCACCGGGACCTGGGGGGTGAGGGTGTCGGGCACCTCCTCGGTGTCGGGGGCGTCCTCGGCCTCCTCGGCCACCCGGTGGGCCTTGTAGGTGGGGATCAACTCCACCCGCCAGGCGGGGCGCCAGTCCTCGTCCATGCAGGCCACGAGGGCGTCGGGGTGGTGGTCGGCGACCAGCCGGGCGATGAAGTCCAGCAGGCCGCGCACGGCGTTGACGGGAGTGCCGTCGGGGGCGCGCACCGAGTCGGGCACCCCGTGGTAGGCGCGGAAGTACAGCGAGGCGGTGTCGAGCAGCATCAGACGTGTGGTCACAGCAGCGATCATGCCGCAATCGCCACAAAATCCCGACGCCCTCTGGCCGACTAAAAATCGTTTGGTAAGCTAAATATTAACGCTTTCTTGACGCTCACATTGCCGAGCCGTCCGGACGCCGAGGAGGAGACATTTACTTGCCGACGCCCAACCGACCCGGCACCCGCTCTGGTCCCGCCGCTCTCTTGATCATTTCCCCGACGACCCCCGGCAACGGGGAGTGAGGGCGAATGGGACACGCTGACACGCTGCTTGCCATGGGTGGCGCCTTCGTCGCCACCGCCTTCCTCGCCCGCCTGGGCGGCCGGATAGGTCTGCCCACGATTCCGCTCTTCATCCTGGCCGGGATTCTCCTCGGCCCCAACACCCCCGGCTTCGTACTGCTCGAAGACCAGCACGACCTGGAGATGCTCTCCGCGCTCGGCCTCGTGCTGCTGCTGTTCTACCTGGGCCTTGAGTTCCACATGGACGACCTCAAGACCGGCGGCAAGAAGATGGCCCTCGCCGGCACCATCTATCTGGCGCTCAACGTGGGAGCCGGCCTCGCCTTCGGCTTCGCGCTCGGCTGGGGCACTTCCGAGGCGTTGGTGCTGGCCGGTGTGCTAGGCATCTCGTCCTCGGCGATCGTGACCAAGATCCTGGTCGACGCTGGACGCATCGGGAACCCCGAGACCAAGCCCATCCTGGGCATCATCGTGGTCGAGGACATCTTCCTGGCGCTGTATCTGGCCGCGCTCCAGCCGATCATCTCCGGCTCCGACGGCGCCGGGGAAACCGCGTGGCAGATCACCAAGGCGTTCGGCTTCCTGCTGGTGCTGGCCATCGCCGCCCGCTGGGGCACCAAGATCATCGGTCGGCTCTTCGCGACCAAGGACGACGAACTGCTCACCATCTCCTTCCTCGGAGCGGCCGTGCTGGTCTCCGGCATCGCCGAGAACTTCGGCGTGGCCGACGCCATCGCCGCCTTCATGGTGGGCCTGATCCTCGGCAACACCGCTTCCGGGGAACGGATCAGGGAGTTGGTCCACCCCCTCAGGGACGCCTTCGCCGCGATCTTCTTCTTCGGCTTCGGCCTGTCCATCGCGCCGGGTGACCTGCCGACGGTGATCTGGCCCGTGGTGATCGCCGTGGTGATCACGCTGGCGATGAACATCGGCGCCGGTCTCTTCACCGCCCGGATCTACGGCTTCGGCGCGCTGCCGACGGCCAACGTCTCCACCACGCTGCTGGCTCGGGGCGAGTTCGCACTGATCCTGGCCACCATGGCCGCCGCCGCTGGTCTTGACGACCGGCTCTCCCCCTTCATCGCGGGCTATGTGCTGATCCTGGCCGTTCTCGCGCCGATGATCGCGGGCCGTTCGCACTGGCTGGCCCGGATCCTACCGGGGGACAAGTCGGATCTCCGTAAACGGGAGATCGTCCAACCCGAGCCGGAACCGGCGAGTTCCGGCAGATAGCCGGGCCGACCGGCCAGCTTCGACGCGACACCATCGATCGAGGGCTCAGCGCCACCTTCAGGTCTCGACGGCGGTGTCATATGCCAACGAACACCGGTGAACAGGGACAACGCCCGGCCGTGTGCCGGGCGTTGTCCCGTGATCCCCGGGTCATCGCTCCGATACTGGCCGCCACGGCCCCGGTGTGAGAAGTTCACGGGGTGAGCCTGACCACACCACCCGGCTGGTACCCCGACCCGGAGGGCGTGCCGGGGGCGCCGGGCCGGGAGCGCTGGTGGGACGGGTCCGTGTGGACCGCCCATGTGCGCCCCACCGCCGAGGCATTGGCCAAGACCCCCACGCTGCCTTCGGGGCCTTCGGGGCCTTCGGGGCCTTCGGGGCCTTCGGGGCCTTCGGAATCTTCGGGGCGCTCGGGGCGCTCGGGGCGCGACACCGCGCCGGCGTCCGGGGCCGGCGGCCACTCCCTGCCCACCCTGCCGGGCGGCGTCCCGGCCGGGCCACGGCGTCAGCGCCGGCGCACGGCACTGTTCCTGTGCCTGGGTGTCCTCGGACTCGCCCTGGCCGCCGCCATTCTCGTCCCGCTGCTGCTGGACGGCCAGGACGGGGGCCAGCGGAGCGGCCCACGCCCCGGGCCCTCCGCCGAGGACGGCGGCCCCGAGGGCGGGAGCGGTGGAGACGGCGGGAGGGGCGCCGAGTTGAGCGCGCGGCGGGTGGACGGCGTCGCCCTCCCCCTGCCCGCGGGCTGGTCCGAACGCGAGATGCCGGGCGGGGTCTCGTTGGTCTACGGCGGCTATCCGTGCCCGGCAAACGCGGATCTTGACTGCCTGGAGGGCGCCGCCCAACTCCAGGCGCTGCCCGGCGCCGGCTCCCTCTCCACCGAGGGCACCGCCCGCGCCGACATCCCCGAACTCCGGCGCGACGCCTACCCGTCGACGGCCTACGGTGGCGTCTTCGGCACCGAGGAGACGGCCGCCGAGCCGGTGACGGTGGCCGGTCAGCCCGGCTACCGGGTGCGGGTGCGGCTCTCCACCGCCCTCGGCACGGCGTACGCGGAGTCGGTCGCCTTCGTCTCGCCCCAGGACCCGGGGACCCTGCTGCTGTTGCGACTCACCTGGGACGAGGTCGACAGCGCGCCGCCGTTGGCCGATCTCGACCAGATCCTGCGGGGTACGACCACCGTCTCCACCGGGCCAGGTACCGCTGCCGCCTGGCGCGCACGTAAAGTTACCCCGTTCGCGTGCGACCGTTAGGTCGCCGGTTGGCCGGGGAGTGGGCGGATGAACACCGAGCAGGGGCCGCGTTCCACACCTGCGTCCCGGCTGCTCTCCGCGCGTTCGGCCGGGGCGCCGCCGCTCCGCACACCCCCGCCGCCGCCCGTCGCCCCGCCGAGGCCCAGCGCGCCTCCCCAACCGAGCGGCCCACCACGCCCGTTCGCGCCCCCGCCGCCCACCAACGCGCCCCACGCACTCCGGCTGGCCGCGCGGAACCGGGCGTTGCGCGCCCTCGCCTCGCGGCTGCCGGTGCGGCTGACCGGCGCCGTCGTCTGCCTGGTGCTGGGCGCGGGCCTGCTGGGCGGGTCCGCCGCCGGCACCTGGCTCTCCGGCGGTGAGGACCGGGCGCGGGCCGAGGAGTCGGCCTGGGCCGAAGGGCGCGACCTCTGGCGGGAGTTGCCGGTCGACGAGCTGTTCCCGCCCGAGCTGACCTCGGGCGACGCGGGCCCCGGCGGCGCCGACCGCAGATGGCTGCGCCTGGGCGTCGCCCCGGACGGCGGCTGCGCCGACGCCTTCGACCCGCTGCTCAGCGAGGTGCTCTCCGCCGCCGGCTGCCACCGGCTGATCCGCGCCACCTACACCGACGAGACCGAGACCACCGTCACCACCGTGGGACTGCTCTTCACCACCGCAGATCCGGCGGTCACCGCCGCGCTCGCCGGGCGCTTCGCCGACGAGGGGCTCAGCGGGCGCACCGACCTGCTGCCGCGCCCGTTCGCCGTCCCCGGCACCCCGGCGGAGGGCTTCGACGACGGCCAACGTGCCTCCTGGAGCATCGAGGTGGACGAGGGGCTCCCCGTCGTCGCCTGGTCGGTGACCGGCTTCGCCGACGGACGCGCGGTCGGCACGCCGGTCCCGGCCGCCGAGGCCACCGCCGACGGCGCGGACGGCGTGGTGGCGCTGGCCGGCCTCGGGCACGACAGCCTGGGCGTGCTGACCCGGATCGTCGAGCCGCTCCGCGAGGCGCACGCGGCACGTACCGGGGGTGACGCGTGAGGGCGGGGCGGGTCGGCGGCGTGGCGCTGGTGACGGTGGGGGCGCTGGTCGCCCTGGCCGGCCCGGGGGCCGGCGTGGCCGGTGCCGACGCCACCAGGGAGCAGCAGCGCTGGGCGCTCGACCAGGTCAACGCCTCCGCCGCCTGGGAGTTCACCCAGGGGGAGGGGGTCACCGTCGCCGTGCTCGACACCGGCGTCGACGCCGACCACCCGGATCTGGCGGGCAACGTCCTGCCCGGCCGCGATCTCGTCGGGATGGGCGCCGAACCGGGCGAGCGGTACTGGGCGGAGCACGGCACCGCCATGGCCGGCATCATCGCCGGTGCGGGACACGGCAGGAACAACGACGACGGGGTGATCGGCGTCGCCCCGAGGGCCCGCGTCCTGCCGGTGCGGGTGCTGCTGGAGGACGACGACCCGCAGCGCGACGAGGCCAGGGACGAGCGCGCCGGCGCGCTGGCCGAAGGCATCCGCTGGGCCGCCGACCAGGGCGCCGACGTGATCAACCTCTCCCTCGGCGACGACAGCGACTCGGCCCACCCCGACCCCGAGGAGGACGCCGCCGTCCGCTACGCGCTCGCCAAGGGCGCGGTGGTGGTGGCGTCCGCGGGCAACGGCGGCGAGAACGGCGATCCGGTCTCGTACCCGGCCGGCTACCCGGGGGTGATCGCGGTGACGGCGGTGGACCGGAGCGGCAGCCCGGCCGAGTTCTCCACCCGGCGCTGGTACGCCACGGTGAGCGCCCCCGGCAAGGACGTGATCGTGGCCGACCCGGACGGCCGCTACTACACCGGCTGGGGCACATCGGCCGCCGCGGCCTTCGTCTCCGGCTGCGCGGCGCTGCTGCTCTCGGCGCATCCCGACCTCACCCCGGCCGAGGTCCGCGCGCTGCTCACCGAGACGGCCCAACACGCGCCCGACGGCGGTCGCAACGACGCGCTGGGCAGCGGGATCGTCGACGCGGGTGCCGCGATCGAGGCGGCCAACGAGCGGGCCGGCGCCGCGGCCGTCGAGCCGGGGGAGACCTATGGCGGCGCGTACTTCGGCCCGGGGCCGACGCCCGAGGAGAGCGAGGGCGGCGGGGCCTGGCTGGCCCCGGTCGCCGGCGCGACGGGGGTGCTGCTGTTGGGCGCGGGGGGCGCGCTGCTGGTCCGTCGCACCCGGGCCGGGCGCCCGTACGCCGTCCCCGAGTGACGGGGGCGGCCGGAGTCGGCGCCGCGCGGCTCAGGTGGTGCGCGTCACCGGATCGGCCGGGTCCAGCGCCCCCACGGCGGCCATGGCCGCCCACTCGACGGCCGCTATGCCGGCCTCCTGGGTGGCGTGACCGTCGGACACCACGGCTATCAGATAGTCCTCACCCGCGACCTGCACCCGGCCGATGCTGTTGATGTCCCACAGCCCGGTCTCGGTCCTGGGCAGCCAGCCGTTCTTCAGCTCGAACCCCTCGTCCGTCGCCGCCGCCGACACGCCCCACCGCTGGCCGTCGACCACCGTCGCCATCAGCTCCTGGAGATAGCGCTGGGAGGACGGGGTGAGCGGCGAGTCGGGCGCGTACACGGCCCGCAGCAGGGCTATCTGGTCGGCGCTGGTGGTCTGGGTGAGCCCCCAGTGGCCGTCGCCGCCCGGGATGGTGGACGTCAGGCCGAGCCGCTCGTTCGCCTCGGCCAGGCCGCTGGCTCCGCCGATCAGCCACCACAGCGCGTCCGTCGCCGCGTTGTCGCTGGCCCGGATCATGATCTCGGCGCGTTCCCGCTCAAGGGCGGTCAGCTCCCGCCCCTCGTCCTGCGCCCGCAGCAGCAGGGCGGCCAGGACGTCCACCTTCACGATGCTCGCCGTGTCGAACCGCTCGGCGCCGAAGGTGGCGTTCGTCCCGCTCTCCAGCGCCAGCACCGACACCGAGAGCCGGGCGCTCGGCTCGACCGCCAGCGGGGCCATCGCGTGCGCCAGCCGCGCGTTGGACATCTGGTCGGGCACCGGCCGCGGAGCCGCGTCCGAGGGACGCTGGTCCAGGGAGTCCTCCACCAGGCTGTCCTCCGGTCCCGCTCCGACCTCGGCCGCGTCCCGCGCCGAGGACGCCGTGTCGCCGCCCGGAAGTGCGAGGGGCGGGGCGTCACCGGAGACTGAGAAGGCCAGCAGCGTGCCCGCGAGGGCGGTGTTCACCAGCAGGACGGGACGAAACCGTCGCGCTGGCGGCTGACCGTTCACATTCATCAACATGAACGGTAACTCGCACACTTACGCGAGTCACCGGTTGTTGTATGAAAAACGGGTAACAGCGGGTGAGCGGGAGGCCGCGCGCCCGTGGCCGGCGGCCTGCCGGGGGTCCCTGACCGGTCGCTGGATACCCTCGACGGGTGGCCCTCAAGAACATTCCCCAGCCGGCCTTCGCCGACGACGACGGCACCGCCGACCCCGCCCTGCGCGCGGCCCTCGACCGCTGGGTCGACGATCCCGCCGGCGCCCGCCCCGCCGTGCTCGCCGCCCTCGCCGAGGCCCGTCTGCTGGCCCCCGTCGTCGCCGTGCTGGGGGAGGCGGAGACGGACGAGGCCGGGCGCCGCCGGGAGAAGAGCAGCGAGATGGCGCTGCTCACCCTCCAGCTTCCCGACGGCCGGCGGGCCCTGCCGGTGTTCAGCGCCATCGAGACGCTCACCCGCTGGCGGCCCGAGGCGCGCCCCGTCCCCGTCACCCCGTCGCAGGCGCTGGCCGCGGCCGTCCAGGAGGGCGCCGGCGTCCTGGTCGTCGACGCCGCGGGGCCTGTGGCCTTCGAGGTGGCGGGCCCGGCCCTGCGCACCCTGGCCGGGGGCGGCGCCCCGGCCGAGAGGCCCGCGGTGCTCGACGGGGTGCGGGCGGCGCTGCGGAGCCAACCGGACGTTCTCGCCGCCCAGTTGGTCCCCGGCGGCGAGGCGGACGGCACCCTCGCCGTGCTGCTGGAGCCGTCCGCCGAGCCGGCCGTGGCCGCCCGTGCGCTGGCCGGCGCGCTCGCCGCCCAGCAGGACCTCAGGGTGCATCTGGTGCGCGGCCTCCAGCTGGCGATCCTGCCGCCGGGCAGCGGCCTGCCGGGGGAGCCCACCTACCGGCGGTGACCCGCCGAACCCCGTCACCCGGCCGGCCCAGCCGACATGCGAGGGACCCTCAGCTGCTCAAGACTGCCAGCAGATTCCCCTAGGCACTGGAGGGCGCCATGTCGGCCGAGATGTCCGCCGAGAGAACGGCCGGGAAGTCGGCCGACAGCGATCCCGCGTCGCTGGTGGCCGAACTGCTGGGGACGCTGGTCCTCGTCTTCTTCGCCGTGGGGTCGGCGGTGCTGGCGGGCGAGTTCATCGGCAGCCTCGGCATCGCCCTCGCCTTCGGCTTCACGCTGGTGGCCCTCGCCTATGTGCTGGGCCCCGTCTCAGGGGCGCAGCTGAACCCGGCGGTGACGCTGGGCATGCTGCTGGCCGGCCGGATGACCCCCCGCGCGGCCGTCGGGTACTGGGTGGCCCAGCTGGTGGGGGCGATCGTCGGCGCCGCGCTGCTCTTCCTGGTGGCGCACCAGGTGCCCGGGCTCAAGACCGGGGAGGCGTTCGGCAGCAACGGGTACGGGCACAGGTCGGCCGTCGGTCTGACCATCGCCGGCTCGTTCGTCGTCGAGGTGATGCTGGCCGCGCTGCTGGTCTTCGTCTATCTCTCGGTGACCAGGAAGGTCACCCTCGGCAGCCTGGACGGGCTGCCCGTCGGCCTGACCCTGGCGGCGGTGAGCCTGATCGGCATCCCGCTCACCGGGGCCTCGCTCAACCCGGCGCGCTCCATCGGGCCGGCGCTGTTCGCCGGCGGCGACGCGCTGATCCAGCTCTGGCTCTTCGTGCTGGCCCCGCTGGTGGGCGCCGCGATCGCGGTGCTCGCCCACCGGTTCACCCATGAGCGGCCCGAGGCGTGGTTCCAGGACATCCCCTGGCTCTCCGAGAAGCTCGGCAGGTCCGGTGGGTCGGGTGGCTCCCGTAAGGCGGGGAAGCCCGGCGGGGCGGACGCGCGGGCTAGCGAATGACCGGGCCCGTGTACTTCTCGCCCGGCCCCTGCCCGGGCTCGTCCGGCACGGCCGACGCCTCGCGGAAGGCCAGCTGGAGCGATTTGAGCCCGTCCCTGAGGGGCGCGGCGTGATACGTGCCGATCTCGCCGGCGCCGGCGGTCACCAGGCCGGCCAGCGCGGTGATCAGCTTGCGCGCCTCGTCCAGGTCCTGGTGCCGCTCGCCCCCCTCGGCCAGCCCCAGGTTGACCGCGGCCGAACTCATCAGGTGGACGGCGACCGTGGTGATCACCTCGACCGCGGGGACGTCGGCGATGTCCCTGGTCAGGTCCGCCACGTCGGGGGTCTCGGCGGGGTCGGGGGCGGGGGCTTCGTCGCTCATGCCGCTCAGCCTAGGCCGCCGTCCCCGGGGGCTGGACCGGGGGCGGCCCCCGCCCTCAGGACCGGCTTCGCCCCCTCCGTGCGGTGGTGTAGCCTGGAGGTTGACCGGCCGGACATCTGTGTGTCCGGCCCGCAAGTGGAGGCTCCGCGCTCCCACCTCGCCGACCCGGAGGGTCGGGAGGTCTTTGGTCAGGCAGCGCCTCGCGGTTTCACCGCGCTGGTGCTCCCGGTCTGTCTCGGAGCCCCGCCTGTGTTACCGGTCGGGGCGTTTTTTACGCCGTCGAACGGTGGTCACACGATCTAGCGCGGCTGTTCGCCAGACATCCGTGCGGCGTAACCGAGGAGGCCCCATCAGCGCCGAGCCCCGTATCAACGACCGGATTCGCGTCCCCGAGGTGCGACTCGTCGGTCCCAGTGGCGAGCAGGTCGGCATCGTGCCGCTTGCGAAGGCCCTGGAGCTTGCCCAGGAGTACGACCTGGACCTGGTCGAGGTGGCGGCGACCGCCCGCCCGCCGGTGTGCAAGCTCATGGACTACGGAAAGTTCAAGTACGAGTCGGCCCTGAAGGCACGTGAGGCGCGCAAGAACCAGGCGCACACGGTCATCAAGGAGATGAAGCTCCGGCCGAAGATCGACCCGCACGACTATGACACCAAGAAGGGTCATGTCGTCCGGTTCCTCAAGCAGGGGGACAAGGTCAAGATCACGATCATGTTCCGCGGTCGTGAGCAGTCCCGCCCCGAGTTGGGCTTCCGACTGCTCCAGCGGCTCGCGGAGGACGTCCAGGATCTGGGCTTTGTGGAGTCCAACCCCAAGCAGGACGGCCGGAACATGATCATGGTTCTCGGTCCGCACAAGAAGAAGACCGAGGCGATGGCCGAGGCGCGTGAGGCTCAGGCCGCCCGCAAGGCCGAACGCCAGCAGGGGAAGACGACGGCCTGACCCGGCCGCCACCCCGCTGGGGTACGAGGATTCAGGAACGACGAGGAGAGTACGGCGACATGCCGAAGAACAAGTCCCACACCGGTGCCGGCAAGCGGTTCAAGCTCAGTGGCTCCGGCAAGGTGATGCGCCAGCGCGCAGGTCGCCGTCACTACCTGGAGCACAAGTCGTCCACGCTGACCCGGCGACTGGCCGGCACCGCGGAGACCGCCCCGGCCGATGCCAAGAGGATCAAGAAGCTTCTCAGCAAGTGATCCCCCCGCGACCGCCCCGCCAACCGGCGGCGGTCGGCGGACCGACCGGGACCCATCCGTTCCGGGCCGTGTGACCATTCCCACGGCCCCGCTACAAGGAGTACACACGTGGCACGCGTCAAGCGGGCAGTCAACGCCCACAAGAAGCGCCGGGCGATTCTCGAACAGGCCAGCGGCTACCGCGGCCAGCGCTCGCGGCTGTACCGCAAGGCGAAGGAGCAGGTCACCCACTCCCTCGTCTACAACTACAACGACCGCAAGAAGCGCAAGGGCGACTTCCGGCAGCTGTGGATCCAGCGGATCAACGCCGCCGCCCGCGCCAACGGCGTCACCTACAACCGCTTCATCCAGGGCCTGAAGGCCGCTGAGATCGAGGTGGACCGCAAGATGCTCGCCGAGCTCGCGGTCAACGACCCGAACGCCTTCGCGGTGCTGGTCGAGACGGCGCAGAAGGCGCTTCCGAGCGACGTCAACGCGCCCAAGGCCGCCTGAGCGACAGGCCCTGGCGGCACGCGCTTCCCGGACCCGCAGGCAGACCGCCTGCGGGTCCGTCGCTTCCCGTCCCACGCCCCCTCGTCCACCCGGGCCCTCCGTCAACCGCCCTCTCCGATAAGCGAGTTCGTCGCCCATGGCCGCTGCCCCCCAGCTGATCTCCGCGCGCTCCCCCCGCGTGTCCGCCGCCAGGCGGCTGGCGCGGCGCAGCTTCCGGGGCCGGGAGCGGCGCTTTCTGGCGGAGGGACCACAGGCGGTGCGCGAGGCGGTGGGACACCGGGGCGCCGAGGGCGGCACCCTGCGCGAGCTGTTCATCACCCCCGAGGCCGCCGAGCGGTACGCGGACGTGGTGGCAGCGGCGCTGGCGGCCGGCGTCCCCGTGCACCACGCGGACCCGGAGGTGGTCGCCGGCATCTCCCAGACGGTCACCCCGCAGGGCCTCGTCGGCGTCTGCGACTTCCTGGACCGGCCGTTCGCCGAGGTGCTGGCCGCGCGCCCCCGGCTGGTCGCCGTGCTGGCGCACGTGCGGGACCCGGGCAACGCGGGCACGGTGCTGCGCTGCGCCGACGCGGCGGGGGCGGACGCCGTGGTGCTCACCGACGCCTCCGTCGATCTCTACAACCCCAAGGCGGTCCGCGCCTCCGTCGGCAGCCTGTTCCACCTGCCGGTGGCCGTCGGGGTGCCGGTCGGCCAGGCGGTAGCCGGCCTGGCCGAGGCGGGCGTGCGGGTGCTGGCCGCTGACGGCGGGGGCGCCGACGATCTGGACACCGAGCTGGACCGGGGCACCATGGGCGGGCCCACGGCGTGGATATTCGGCAACGAGGCGTGGGGGCTGCCCGCGGCGACCAGGGAGCTGGCCGACGCGGTGGTCCGGGTGCCGATCCACGGCCGCGCCGAGAGCCTCAACCTGGCCACCGCCGCCGCCGTGTGCCTCTACGCCTCCGCCCGCGCCCAACGCGGTCCGGGCGGCTGCCGCGCGGCCGGTTTCCAGCGCGCCCCCCACAACGTTCCCGGGCCAGGGCTGTAGCTCCGGCAGGTGCTGGGCGGCCACCGGGTAGGGAATGATTGCGCGTTCAACCGGGGGTGGGACAGGCCCGGTTGGGCATGTGGTGACGCTGACACCCAAGGGGAGAGGGGCGATGGGGGATGGACACGGAGGCCGGTGACGAGGAGCCCGAACACCTAGCTCCCGATGATCTTCCCGACGGTCTGGTGATCGCGGACCGCCGTGGTCTCGTGGTGTGTTGCAACGCGGCGGCGGCGCGGCTCACCGGGCAGTCGGCCGCCGAGGCCCTCGGCCGTCCCATCGAGCGGGTGCTGCCGCTTGAGGACCCGGACGGCCGGCTCTGGTGGCGGCTGACCGACCCCTATGGCGGGCTCGCCATCAGGACGGGACAGCCCGAGCGGAACCTGCTGCTGCCCGGTGGCCGCGAGGTGCTGGTCGCCGCCCGCTATGTGCGCGAACGGCCGGCCGGGGCGCTGCGGCGGCTGGTGGTGTCGCTGCGCGGCACCGAGGCCAGGAAGCGCACCGAGCGCGGTAACGCCGAACTGATCGCCACCGTGGCGCACGAGCTGCGGTCCCCGCTGACCTCGGTGAAGGGCTTCACGGCCACCATGCTGGCCAAGTGGGAGCGGTTCACCGACGAGCAGAAGCGGCTGATGCTCCAGACCGTGGACAGCGACGCCGACCGGGTGACCCGGCTGATCACCGAGCTGCTCGACGTCTCCAGGATCGACTCGGGGCGTCTTGAGATCCGTCGCCAACCGGTGGCGCTGGACGAGGCGGTGCGCCGCCATGTGGAGCTGCTCGTCAACAACGGTCAGGACGCCGGCCGTTTCCAGCTGGGCATCGAGGACTCCTTGCCGCTTCTCTGGGCCGATCCGGACAAGATCGATCAGGTCCTGGTCAACCTCCTGGAAAACGCCGTGCGGCACGGGAGCGGTAGGGTCACCATTGAGGTACATCGAGTTCCGCCCAGCAGGGCCCGCCAGGAAGGGACGGCCGTCACCGTGAGCGACGAGGGCCCCGGCATCCCCGAGGACGCCATGCAACGGGTCTTCACGCGCTTCTGGCGCGGCAGCGAGCACGGCGGCACGGGCCTCGGGCTCTACATCGTCAAGGGAATCGTCGAGGCGCACGGTGGCACGGTCACCGTCGGCCGCTCCTCAGGGGGCGGCGCCCGCTTCCGATTTATCCTGCCCGCGGGCATTCCGGCCTTTCTCCGCTGAGGCGTCGAGCCTTCGAGCCGCTGAGTCGCTCAGCCGCTCGGCCTCTCGGCGGAGGCGCCCCGGCCGGTCCCGCGGGCCGACTCCGGTCAAGAAATCCACCGCACGCCCCCCGTAGACTCGGTCGCCGGGCCTGAAGGGGGCGCAGCGGAGCCCAAGCCAACGGAAGCACGGGAAGAGATGTCGGCACCCAACAAGTCCTACGACCCGGTCGAGGTCGAGGCACTGAAACCGCAGGCGATCGACGCGGCCAGGGACGCGGCGCTGGCCGCCTTCGAGGCCGCCGAGGACCTGGACGCGCTCCAGCAGGCCAAGGTCGCGCACACCGGCGACCGTTCGCCGCTGGCGCTCGCCAACCGGGAGATCGGCGCCCTGCCGCCGCAGGCCAAGGCCGCGGCCGGCAAGCGGGTCGGGCAGGCCAGGGGCGCGGTGAACAAGGCGCTCGCCGCCCGCAGGGAGCGCCTGGAGGAGGAGCGCGACGAGCGGGTCCTGGTCGAGGAGGCGGTGGACGTCACCCTCCCCTACGACCGGCGCCCGGCCGGCGCCAGGCACCCGCTGACCACCCTCTCGGAGCGCATCGAGGACATCTTCGTGGCCATGGGCTACGAGGTGGCCGAGGGCCCCGAGCTGGAGGCCGAGTGGTTCAACTTCGACGCGCTCAACCTCGATCCCGACCACCCGGCGCGCTCCACCCACGACACGTTCTTCGTCGCGGACGAGAAGGGCGGCCCGGACAGCGGTCTGGTGCTCCGCACCCACACCTCGCCGGTGCAGATCAGGTCGCTGCTGGACCGGGAGCCGCCGGTCTATGTGATCTGCCCGGGGCGCACCTACCGCACCGACGAGCTGGACGCCACCCACACCCCGGTCTTCGGCCAGGTCGAGCTGTTGGCCGTGGACGAGGGCCTGACCATGGCCGATCTCAAGGGCACGCTCGACCACATGGTGCAGTCGCTCTTCGGCGCCGGCATGCGGACCAGGCTGCGGCCGAACTACTTCCCGTTCACCGAGCCGTCGGCCGAGATGGACATGGTGTGCTTCCGCTGCCGGGGCGAGTCCGTGGGCGACCCGGACCGTCCCTGTCGTACCTGCGGCAGCGAGGGCTGGATCGAGCTGGGCGGCTGCGGCGTGGTCAACCCCAGGGTGCTGGTCGCCTGCGGCGTCGACCCGGAGCGGTACAGCGGATTCGCCTTCGGGTTCGGGATCGAGCGCCTGCTGATGTTCCGGCACGGCGTCGCCGACATGCGGGACATCATCGAGGGTGACGTGCGGTTCACCCGGCCGTTCGGGAGTGAGATCTGATGCGCGTTCCCCTTTCCTGGCTCCGGGAGTACGTGGAGCTGCCCACCGAGGTCACCGGGCGCGAGGTCGCCACCCGCCTCATCTCGGCGGGTCTTGAGGTGGAGCTGGTCGAGCGTCTCGGCGCCGACCTCACCGGGCCGCTGGTGGTCGGACAGGTGCTGGCCATCGAGGAGTTGACCGAGTTCAAGAAGCCGATCCGCTACTGCCAGGTGGATGTGGGCGAGGCCAACGGCACCGGGCAGCCGCAGAACATCATCTGCGGCGCGTCCAACTTCGCCGTCGGCGACAAGGTCGTCGTGGTGCTGCCGGGCGCGGTGCTGCCCGGCGGGTTCGAGATCTCCGCCCGCAAGACCTACGGGCATGTCTCCGAGGGCATGATCTGCTCGGTGCGCGAGCTGGGCATCGGTGAGGACCACGCCGGCATCCTGGTGCTGTCGCCCGAGCACGAGGTCGGCACCGACGCCGTCGCGCTGCTGCAACTCGTCGACGAGGTCCTGGACATCGCGGTCACCACCGACCGCGGCTACTGCCTGTCGATGCGCGGCATCGCCCGTGAGACGGCCACCGCGTTCGGGCTGCCGCTGCTCGACCCGGCGCTGCTCGACGTGCCCGGGGCGAACGGCGACGGACCTCAGGTGCGGATCGAGGACGCGGCGGCCTGCGACCGCTTCGTCGCCCGCACGGTGACCGGGGTCAGGCCCGAGGCGCGCTCCCCGATCTGGATGCGGCGCCGGCTCCAGAAGGCCGGGGTGCGGCCGATCTCGCTGCCCGTCGACATCACCAACTACGTGATGCTGGAGATCGGCCAGCCGCTGCACGCCTACGACCACAGCCGCCTCGACGGCGCCATCGTGGTCCGCAGGGCCGGCGTGGGGGAGAAGCTCACCACGCTGGACGGCGTCCAGCGCGCGCTGCACCCGGAGGATCTGGTGATCGCCGACGGCAGCGGCCCGATCGGTCTTGCCGGGGTGATGGGCGGCGCGCACACCGAGATCGCCGACGCCCCCGTCGACCCGTCGCCGCTCGGCGCCTCCGGCACCACGGAGATCGTCGTCGAGGCGGCGCACTTCGACGCGGTCACCATCGCCAGGGCCGCCCGCCGGCACCGGCTGAGCAGCGAGGCGTCCCGCCGGTTCGAGCGCGGCGTCGATCCGGGGGCGGCCGACGCCGCCGCCCAACGCGCCGTGGATCTCCTGGTGTTGCTGGCCGGCGGCACGGCAGGCGCCGGGGTCACCGACGAGGGCACGCCCGTTCCGCCGGCGACCGTCGAGATCCGGGCCGACCACCCGGACCGGGTGGCCGGCGTCGCCTACGGCCGGGAGGTCGTGGTGCGCCGCCTCCAGGAGGTCGGCTGCGCGGTGACGGGCAGCGACACGCTGACGGTGACCGCGCCCAGCTGGCGCCACGATCTGACCGACCCCAACGACCTGGCCGAGGAGGTGCTGCGGCTTGAGGGCTATGAGTCGCTGCCCTCCACGCTGCCCCGGCCGCCGGCCGGGCGCGGGCTCACCGAGGGCCAGCGGCTGCGCCGCCGGGTCGGCCGGGCGCTGGCAGGACAGGGCTATGTGGAGACGCTGAACTACCCGTTCGTCGGGGCCGCGGCGCTGGACGCGCTGGGCCTGCCGGGGGACGACCCCAGGCGGCGGGCGGTGCGGCTGGCCAACCCGCTCTCCGACGAGGAGCCCTGGCTGCGCACCACGCTGCTGCCGGGACTGCTGGAGACCCTGCGCCGCAACCACGGGCGGGGCAGCCAGGATCTGGCGCTCTTCGAGACGGGCCTGGTGTTCCGGCCGACCGGCCGGGAGACGGCCGGGGTCAGGCCGCCGGTCACCCGCCGTCCCACCGACGAGGAGATCGCCGCGCTCAACGCCTCGCTGCCGCCGCAGCCGCGTCGGGTCGCCGTGGTGCTCGCTGGCGCCCGGGAGCCGGCCGGCTGGTGGGGCGCGGGCCGCCCCGCCGAGTGGGCGGACGCGATCGAGGCCGCGCGGACGGTCGCGGCCGAGGCGGGGGTGGAGCTGACCGTCCAACGCGACCAGCACGCCCCCTGGCACCCGGGGCGCTGCGCCGCGCTGCGGCTGGCCGGCGAGCGCACGCTGGTGGGCCACGCGGGCGAGCTGCACCCCAGGGTGGTCAAGGCCCTGGGCCTGCCGGAGCGCGCCTGCGCGATGGAGCTGGACCTCGACCTGCTGCACCGCGCCGGCGGCGAGGCGGTCACCGGTCCGACGATCTCCTCGTTCCCGGTGGCCACCCAGGATGTGGCGCTGGTGGTGGACAACGCGGTGCCCGCCCACGAGGTGGAGGCGGCGCTGCGCGCCGGCGCCGGCGAACTGCTGGAGTCCGTCCGGCTGTTCGACGTGTTCGCCGGCGAGCAGCTGGGCGCGGGGCGCAAGTCGCTGGCCTACGCGCTGCGGTTCCGGGCCCAGGACCGGACGCTCACCGCGGACGAGGCCAGCGCGGCCAGGGAGGCCGCGGTCGCCACGGCCGTCTCCCGCACCGGCGCCTCGCCGCGCGGCGCGTAGCGGCACGCTGGGGCGGTGGGGGTCGACGCCGGTGGGCGTCGGCCCCCACCGCCGTTCCCCGTGGCGGGCTCACTCGGGCTCGGGAAGGGGCGCCGCGTCCGCGTGCTCGGCCAGGGGGGCGAGGAGGTCACCGTGCTCGGCCAGCCGGTCGGGCAGGTCGGCCAGCGTGATCTCCAGGTCCTCCGGACGCGCGCAGGCGGCGATCTCGTCCCAGGTGACCGGCGCTGAGACGGTGGGCAGCGGCCTGGCGCGCAGCGTGTAGGGGGTGGCGGTGGTCTTGCGGGCGGCGTTCTGGCTGTGGTCGATGAACACCTTGCCGGGGCGGAGCCGCTTGGCCATCACGGCGACGGCCAGCTCGGGCAGCGCCCGGGCCGCCTCGGTGGCCAGCCGCTTGGCGTAGGCGGAGGCGTCCGCCGAGTCGACGGGCTCCAGCGGGCAGAGCAGGTGCAGGCCCTTGGAGCCCGACGTCTTGGGGTGGACGGTCAGCCCGTCGCTGGTGAGCCGTTCGCGCAGCCAGAGCGCCACCCGGCAGCAGTCCACCACGGTCGCCGGGTCCCCTGGGTCCAGGTCGAGGACCAGCCGGTCGGCCACGCCGGGATCGGTCAGCGTCCACTGGGGGGTGTGGAACTCCACCACCAGGTTGGCCGCCCAGACCAGCGACGGCAGATCGGCCACCACCAGCTGCCGCATGCTGCCGCCGCCGGACCTGGGGACCTCGCCCGTCATCACCCAGTCGGGCGTGCCGGGCGGCACGTTCTTGGTGAAGAACCGCTGCCCGGTGTGCCCGTCCGGGTAGCGCAGCAGGCTCAGCGGGCGATCCACCAGGTGCGGCAGCAGCAGCGCGCCGTGCGAGGCGTAGTAGTGCAGCAGCTCGCCCTTGGTGGTGCCGTCGTCATAGAGCGCCTTGTCCAGGTTGGAGAGCGTCAGACGACGGCCCTCGACGGTGACCACGGGCATACCCTGAGACTGCATGAAAGGGGCAGATCGTGCGAACTATCTGGAAAGGGTCCATCTCCTTCGGGCTGGTCACCATCCCCATCAAGGTCGTGGGCGCGACCGAGAACCACTCGGTCTCGTTCCGCCAGGTGCACATCGCCGACGAGGGCCGGATCCGCTACCGCAAGGTGTGCGAGCTGGACGGCGAGGAGCTCGCCGGCGACCAGATCGGCAAGGCGTACCAGGCGTCCGACGGCACCCTGGTGCAGATCAGCGACGACGATCTGGACGCGATGCCGCTGCCCACCGCGCGGACCGTGGAGATCCTGGGCTTTGTCCCCGTCGGCAGCATCGACCCCTTCCAGCTGGACCGCTCCTACTATCTGACCCCCGACAGCGGCGCGGCCAAACCGTATGTGCTGCTGCGCGAGGCGCTGCGGCGCTCGGGCCAGGGCGCCATCGCCAAGCTGGCGATGCGCGGCCGGGAGACGCTCGCGCTGGTCCGCACCCGGGAGGACGAGGAGGTGCTGGGCATGCACACCCTGCTCTGGCCGGACGAGATCCGCTCGGCCCAGGGGCTGGCCCCCACCGAGCAGGTGACCGTGCGGGACGCCGAGCTGGACATGGCCGACACCCTGATGGACACCCTGGGCGAGGTGGACATGTCCGAGCTGCGGGACGAGTACCGGGCCGCCGTGGAGACGCTGGTCAACGCCAAGCTGGAGGGCGTGGAACCGCCGAGCCTCGGAGCTGAGGCCGCCGGCGGCGGCCGGGTGGTGGACCTGATGGCGGCCCTGGAGGACAGCGTCCGCGACGCCCGCGCCTCCCGTGGCGAGGACGAGGGCGCCGACGAGGGCGAGGACGCCACGGTCACCGACATCGGCG
Source organism: Streptomyces profundus (assembly GCF_020740535.1). Lineage (NCBI taxonomy): Bacteria > Bacillati > Actinomycetota > Actinomycetes > Kitasatosporales > Streptomycetaceae > Streptomyces > Streptomyces profundus. The sequence continues at coordinate 443,574 of NZ_CP082362.1, read as the reverse complement.
GTCGGGGCGGCACCAGGAAGGCCACCGGCCGGCAGGCCGCCAGGAAGAGCACCGGAACGAAGGGTGCCACCAAGAAGGGCGCGGCCAAGAAGAGCACCGGAACGAAGTCCACCGCCAAGAAGGGCGCGGCCAAGAAGGGCAGCGGAACGAAGAGCACGGGCAAGAAGAGCGCGGCGAAGAAGAGCACGGCCAAGAAGTCCGCCGCCTCACGCAAGCGCGCCTCCTGACCGCCGTTCGGCGCCGCGTTCCCTGACCACCCCGACGGTGACCAGGGCGCCGCTGATCAGCCCGACGGCCACCACCGGCATCGGCACGAACGTGGCGAGCAGCACCAGGACCGCGCCGCCGGGGAAGAGGTAGGGAGCCCACCCGGTCCGGTGGTGGGGCCGCAGGTGCAGGGCCCAGACCGCGACCAGATAGACGGCCACCGGCAGCGTCACCGAGGCGGCGGCGGTGATCGGGGCCAGCTCCGCCTCGTCGGTCAGCGCGTCGATGTTGAGCGCGAGACCGGCGCCGACCGCCGCCGCCGCGCCGAAGATCAGGAAGTGGCCGTAGCCCCAGAGGAAGGCCTGCCGGCTGGACTCCAGGAACTCGCCGGCCGGCGTCGCGAAGTACATCCACCACATGGCGAACACCGTCAACAGCGCGCCCCCGGCGAGCAGATAGAGGTCGTCGCCCGCGTACTCCACGTCGACCGCCCGGCGGACGGCCGATGTCGCCGACATCACCGACTCGCCGAGCACGATCATGGTGAACAGCCCGTACCGCTCGGCGATGTGGTGCGGATGCCAGCTGGTGCGATGGCCCCGCTCGGCGAACAGCGGAACGGCCAGGTCCAGCATCGCGAGCGGCGCGAACGTCCAGCGCTGCCAGATCTCGGGCAGCAGCAGCCAGACGCACCACAGGCACTGCGCCCCGGCCAGGCCGCCGGCGAACCGCAGGGCCACCGACCGGGGCGCGGCCCCGGCGAGCATGGCCCGCAGCCACAGGCTGATCATGGCCAGCCGCATCACGGAGTAGCCGACGACCACGACCACGAAGTCGTGGTCCTCGAAGGCCAGCCGCACACCGGCGGCCAGCACCAGCGCGCCGGTGATGGTCAGCAGCGCGGCCAGGCGGAAGAGCACATCGTCCGGATCGTAGGCCGACGAGAACCAGGTGAACCCCATCCAGGCCCACCACACCGCGAAGAAGACGGTGAGAAAGCTGGTCACCGCTGTGAACGACCGCCCCGTGGCCAGGTACTCGTGCAACTCGCCGGCGACCTGCGCCACGGCGACCACGAAGCAGAGGTCGAAGAAGAGCTCCAGCGGGGTGGCCGTGCGGTGCCGCTCCCCGGTGTCCCGCGCCGTCATCCGGCGGTGCCACAGGTAGTTCACGGACATCGTCGCGCCCGCCCGTCCGTCGTGAGGTCACCCGTCAGCCCCCCGCGGGGTCATTGTGGCGTATCGCGACGAATCGGACAGGGAGGTGCGGCCGGCGGTTCGGGAGGGGCGGTCAGCCCCGGGGCGGGTACGAGTAGAAGCCGGCGCCGGACTTCCGCCCCAGCTGGCCGGCGGCCACCATCCGCAGCAACAGCGGCGGCGGGGCGTAGAGCGGCTCCTTCAGCTCCTCGTACATCGACTCGGCGATGGCCGACACGGTGTCGAGACCGATCAGATCGGCGAGCTTGAGCGGGCCCTGCGGGTGCGCGCAGCCCAGCTCCATCCCGTTGTCGATGTCGTCCCTGCTCGCGGCGCCCGCCTCGAACATCCGCACGGCGGAGAGCAGATAGGGGATCAGCAGCGCGTTCACCACGAACCCGGAGCGGTCCTGCGCGCGGATGGCGTGCTTGCCCAGCACGCCGGTGACCAGCGCCTCGGCCCGCTTGACGGTGGCCTCGCTGGTGGTCAGCGCCGGGATCAGCTCCACCAGCCGCTGCACCTGCGCCGGGTTGAAGAAGTGCACCCCCAGTACCTGCGCCGGCCGGCCGGTGGCCACCGCCAGGTTGACCAGCGGAATCGCCGAGGTGTTGGAGGCGAGGATGGCGTCCTCCCGCGTCACCACCTGGTCGAGCACCTGGAAGATCTCCGTCTTCACCTGCTCGTTCTCCACCACCGCCTCGATCACCAGATCGCGGTCGGCGAACTCGCCCAGATCGGTGGTGAAGGTGAGCCGCTCCAGCGCGGCGTCCCGCTCGGGCACCGTGATCTTGCCGCGCTCGGCGGCCCGCTCCAGCGAGTTGACCAGCCGGGTGCGCCCGAGCTCCAGCGCCTCGCCCGTGGTCTCGGCGACCCGCACGTCGAGACCGGCGCGGGCGCACACCTCGGCGATGCCGGCTCCCATCTGGCCGCAGCCCACCACCCCAACGCGTTCGATATCCGTCACGCCTGCCCCTTCGCCGGTCCGTCCGCTTCTCGGGACCCGACGTTACCCCCGGTGCGCCCGGGGAGGACCGGCCGGGTCCGGTCCTCCCCGGCGGCGGTCAGTCGGCGGAGTCGCCGACGATCACGCCCCGGCCGTTGGTCCCGACATAGACCCGTCCGAAGACGTCGGGGTCGCCGGCGATGGCGTCGCCCGTATAGGCCCACTGGTGCTCGTCGTCGTTGATCCGGGTCCAGGAGGCGCCCGCGTCGGTCGAGCGGAAGACGCCGCGCGTCCCGTCCACCACCCCGCTGCTGTAGAGCGTCGGGTAGTCGGCGTCCGGCGCCGGGGCGCCGAGGCCGAGGGTGTTCGCCGCGATCCCGTCCACCTCGGTGAACGTGGCGCCGGCGTCCGTGGAGCGCCACAGGCCCTCGCCGGCCAGCCAGATGTCGCCACGCGCGCCGGGGACGGCGGTGAAGCGGACGTCCGCCTCGGCCGGCAGCCCGTCCGTCGCGCCGGGGGCGAAGCTCAGGCCGCCGTCGACGCTCACATAGAAGGTGCCTTCCAGGAAGCCGTAGAAGACCTCCGGGTCCACCCGGTCGGCCTCCACCCTGGCGCCGGCCGGGATGCCTTCGGCCTCCGTCCAGCCCTGGCCGAAGCCCGCGCTGCGGAGCACAGGGCCGCTCTCCGGGCTCCACACGAACGAGGCGCCGTCGGCCGCCGCCGCGACCGTGCCACCGGTCGCGCCCTCGGGGGCGGTGCCGGGGAACCAGTTGGCGCCGCCGTCGGTCGAGAACCCGATCGTCGGATCGGTGCCCTCGCCCACGTGGTGGCCGACCCTGACCACGGTGTTCGGGTTCAGCTCGGCGAAGTCGAGGCTGGTGGTGGTGCCGAAGCCGGGCGAGGCGTACATCGACTCGGGCACCGCGGTGATGTCGTCGTGGCGGAAGCCGCCGATGTCCCCGAGGCCGCTGAGCAGCTCCACCGCGCCCGGCGGCGCGGCCAGATCCAACACGGCGGTCTCCTCAAGGCCCTTGACCACGGGCCGGAGGGTGAATCCGGTGTCGCTGTCCCAGTTGGTCAGGTCGGTGGTGCCGAAGATGGTCGCGCCGGTGCCGTAGAGCAGCCGGTCGGAGTCGAACGGGTCGATCTCCATGCCCTCCGTCATCCAGCCCAGCTTGGGGACCTCCTCGGGCGGCGTCGGGTTCCCGTTGAAGTCCAGCCAGGGCACGGCGGAGATGTCGATGGTGTAGCGGTTGTCCCGCTCCGGGTAGTTGCCGAACTCCCACGCCCTGGTCCAGCTGTCGCCGCCGTCCGTCGAGCGGAACAGCTGGGTGTCGGGCCACCAGGAGCTGTAGCCGGTGACCATCAGCGTGCCCGGACTCTGCCGGTCGACGGTCAGCCCGCTGAAGCCGAAGTACCGGTCGTCGCCGGCCGGCACGGGGGAGATGTCCGTCCAGGTGCCCTCGGCGGTGTCGAGGCGCCAGACCTCGCCGTCCTCGCCGGCGTAGGGGCCGGAGTTGTCGCTGGTGGCGACGTACAGATCGCCGGTTGCCTCGTCCAACACCCCCTTGTGCGGCAGGAATCCGACCGGCTGCCCCGGCACCGGCTCCCAGGTGGCGCCGGCGTCGGTGGAGCGGTAGACGCTCTCCGCCAGGTCGGCGACCCCGGCGTAGAGGGTGGGCGTGGCGCTGCCAGCGCTGCCGGAGCGCAGGTCGAACGTCACCCAGGTGACGCCGATGACGTCGTCCTCGTAGCCCCAGGGGTCGTCCGGATTGAGCACGTAGTCACCGGGGTTGGGGAAGGAGCCGACCTCGCTCCAGGTGACCCCGGCGTCCGTGGAGCGCCACAGGCCCTCGCCGCTCGGCGCCCCCAGGTAGAGCACGTCGTTGTCGTGCGGGTCGACCGCCAGGCGCTCGCCCATGCCGCGGCCCGGCATGTTGCCGCCGAGCTTGAAGGGCAGCTCGCTGGTCTCCCAGGTCTCGCCCCGGTCCGAGGAGCGCAGGATCGCGCCGTTGGCCGGGTCCCAGTCGTTGGTGTAGGTGCCCACGGCGGCGTAGACCCGGTCCGGGTCGACCGGGTCGGTGGCCAGCGAGGCGACGCCGGTGTAGCCCCAGTCGTCCCAACCGACGTGGTCGAGCAGCGGAATCCAGGACTGGTCGGCCTCGTTCCACCGGTAGGCGCCACCGATGTCCGTACGGGCGTAGAAGAGGTCTGGTTCGGACCGGTTGAAGACGATGCTCGGTACGAAACCGCCACCGCCGATCTGGACGTTGTCCCAGGTGTAGCTCGCGGCGAGCGTCGGCTCGGCGTCGCCGCCGTGCTCCGGGCCGGTCGCGTCGCTCGCGTTGGCCGTGGCCAGGCCGCCGAGCAGACCGCCTACCATGGCAAGTCCCGCTACCAGCACTACCGTTGGTCTCCCTCTGCGCACGCTGTCGTCCTCTCCGTGCATGACCGCCCGAAGGCGGCGTGGGGGGTGGGCGATAACCGTGGGAGCGCTCCCGGAGATGTGCGCTGTTGATGCTAACTATCGAATGTTGTTCGCATAAGGGTGTGTCAAAGGCGGATCGACCGCATGGCATTCCGTCACTCTGTGCTGGGCATGGATAACGGACAAGAACGTCAGGGGGCAGTCATGGGTCGCAAGGGCCGGATCAGCCGCAGGAGCTTCGCGCTGGTCGCGATGGGCACGATGGCCGGCGCGTTGACGCCGGCCCAGGCCGGCGCCGCCGAGCGGGTCCCTCCCTCGGCTCCCGACGCGCGGCCGGCCGGCGGCGGTGCGGCGCCGCTCGCCGATGAGCTGCGCGGGATGTGGATCGCCTCGGTGAGCAACATCGACTGGCCGGCCAGCCCCGGGCAGTCCGCCGAAGCGGCCAGGGCGGATCTGCTGGAGCTGCTGGACGTGGCCGTCGGCTGGGAGTTGAACACGGTCTTCTTCCAGGTGCGGCCCACCGCCGACGCGTTCTGGCCCTCCCCGCACGAGCCCTGGTCCGAGTGGCTCACGGGCACCCAGGGGCAGGATCCCGGCTGGGACCCGCTGGCCTTCGCCGTCGAGGAGGCGCACGCGCGGGGCCTCGCGCTGCACGCCTGGTTCAACCCGTACCGCGTCGCCACCCACACCGACCGCTCCCGCCTCACCGCCGACCACCCGGCGCGGCGCAACAGCGACTGGGCCGTGGCCTACGGCGGCCGGCTCTACTACAACCCGGGCCTGCCCGAGGTCCGCGCCTTCGTCCAGGACGCGATGCTGGACGCGGTGGCCGGCTACGACATCGACGGCGTGCACTGGGACGACTACTTCTACCCCTACCCGGTGGCCGGCGAGTCCTTCGACGACGCGGACGCCTTCCGCGAACACGGCGGGGACTTCGACGATCTGGGGGACTGGCGCCGGCACAACATCGACCTGCTGGTGCGCGAGATGCGGGAGCGGGTGGCCGAGGCCAAGCCGGACATCCCGTTCGGCGTCAGCCCGTTCGCCGTCTGGCGCAACCGCTCGACGGACCCGCTCGGCTCCGACACCAGGGGCGGCGTCCAGACCTATGACGACCTCTACGCGGACGTCCGCACGTGGGTCAAGGAGGGCTGGATCGACTATGTGATCCCCCAGGTGTACTGGCATATCGGCAACGAGGCGGCGGACTACGCGGTGCTCGCCGCGTGGTGGTCCGACGTCGCGGACGGCACGGGCGTGGCGCTGTACCTCGGCGAGGCGGCCTACAAGGTCGGGGATCCGGCGCAGCCGGCGGCCTGGCAGGACCCGGCGGAGCTGTCCCGCCATCTCACGCTCTGCGCGGAGGAGCATCCGCAGGTGGGCGGGCATGTCTTCTACTCGGCCAAGCAGGTTGCGGCGGACCCGCTGGGGGCGATCAGCCGCGTCTACGAGGACCACTACCGGGCTGCCGCCGGGGGCTGAGCGGAGCGCCTGCGCGGCGCGGCGTGCGGGTGGACGGGTGGTTGGTCGGGGGGTGGGCCAGGTGGGAAGGCGCGGGTGTGCGTGGGGTCGGGTGGCGGGCCTTCTGCCCCGAGTTGGAGGTCCGGCCCTGGCGGGCAGGTGGCGGGTGGCGGGCCGTGCGTGGGCTGGGTCGGTGGGGGGTGGACAACGAGCCGCGACCGGAGACCGGGTCGCCTACGCCGTGAGGTCAGCCGCCGCATCTGGACAAAGGAGGCCAGCAGATGACCAGCCACAACTCTCGCGTGGACGGTGAGGTCTGGGACCCCTTCGGCACACTCAACCGCACGTTGTGGATCGGAGGCGGCCAATGGGCCGGCAAGTCGACCGTCGCCCGACTGCTGGCCGTTCGATACGGCGTCACCGTCTACCACTACGACTACCACGACGCCCGCGGTCACAACGATCGCAGGATCGCCCGCCGCGTCGCTCTCGGCGAGTGCGCCACCGCGCCTGACCTGGACACGATGTGGGTCCACACCACTCCGGAAGAGATGACCACCGACACCCTGGGCGGATTCCCTGACAGGTTCCAATGGGCTCTCGACGACCTACGCGCGCTCGTGTCCGGCCGCCCCATCATCGCCGAGGGCTGGGGACTACGACCCGAACTCGTCGCACCCATCATCGACTCACCGCGCCGGATGATCGTCATGGTGCCCACACCTGAGTTCCGCGACCAGCAGGTCCGCGAACTACCCCGAGCCGCCTCGCTCGGGCAACAGGTCAGCGATCCCGCCCGAGCACAGGCCAACCGACTGGCCCGCGACCGACTCGTCGCCCAGGACGCCGCCCGCCAGGCCCACCAGCTCGGTATCCGCGTGATCGCCATCGACGGTTCCCGCGACGCCGCCGCGATCGCGGAGACCATCGCCGATCATTTCGCCCCCTACCTCCCAGAGCAAGATCACAAGCCCTGATCGTCAGGGGCATTACGACCCTGATCCACCGGGAGGCGTACGAGGACGCCGGGGCGGCGTACGAAGCGGCGGCCGGGTTCGACGACGAGATCGAGAACGGGCCCGCCGCGGCCCACTACGCGCATCTTGGCCTGCGGAAGGCCCGAGGCAAAGGCTTCGGCATCGTCCACGGGCACGTATCCCCATGCTGCTCCGGCATCGGTGTCCCAGAAACGGCGGGTGTTGGCGGAAACCGCATACACCGTCTCGAAACGCACATCCTGAGCGGCGCGGGCTGCCCGGGCGAAGCCGAGGCAATCGCGGGGGCTCAACCAGTGGACAGATGTCGTCGTTCGCTCGGCGCGTCCTCAAAGCTCCGGATCCGCAGGCACACCACCGACAGGCCGAACTTGTCCGCGTACAGGCGCCCGAGCGCCTCCACCGCGACCGGATAGAAGCCGCTCACACGATTGCTGCTGGCCAGCACGACCCGCCGCACCCCCTCCAACACGTTGTGGGTCGCCCGGACATTCGCGTCCAGCAGCTCAGGCAAGGGCGCCTCGTCAGGCGCCCCACCCAGATGCACCACCGCGTCCACTTCCTTCGGGGCGGCAGCCACCGCTTCAGGGCCACGCGGATCAATCCGTTGAACGCCTTCTGCCACTCCTCGGGTTATCACCCGAGAGGACGCCGAAGCTGCCATCGCGATCCGGCAGGGCACGCCGGTCCGAGCCATCCACATCGTTCTGCGGGGCGTCTTCCGAGCCCTTCGGCAGGAACGCGTGATCTTCCGTGCCCCATCCACGGACTCGCCTTCTCCGGCGTTACCACGGTGCCGCCGCCGGCTTGGCGGTCTCCTCGATGGGTCTGGGAGCGACACCACCGCCATGCGACACATCACGCGGCCCACCCGGAGCGAACCGCGAAGCTCCCACGGTGACGCTCGGGTCACCGGAGCTTGGAGGCTTCAAGGCACCGCAGACGCGCCGAGTGCTTCCGCCATGGCTCTCCCGCTGTCAGAGCCTCCCAAACAGAGCCTGCCGCGCACGTGTCAGGACGGTAACCGGGGCGATCTCTCGGTGGAGACCAATCAAGTAGCCGGCAGCACTCTTTCGCTGTTCCATCGCGGTACGCCGTGCTGTTCGCGTTGCGGAAAGCAGTTGAACGGCGACCGCGCCGCCAGCCCCAATGATCGGGGAGGTCTGCATGGCGTGAGCGGCGAGAGCGGCGACCGCGGGTAGCTCCAGTGATTTCAGTCCGAACACCGCGCGCGCAGGCGCCAAGCCGAGTGATCGCAGGCCGCGTTCGAGTTCCTGCGCGGGTTTCGTCAGGTCGCGTCCGACCATGGAATCCAGCCGCGCGCGGACGATTCCCGGGTCCTTGATGCCATCGAGGCGGACGAATTCCTCGCCCAGTGCATCGATGTGCGTGCGGAAGGCGTCGAACTCGTCACTCAGCGCTTGCCGCGCTTGGACGATTCTCTCCACGGGCACGTGCTCAAGGTCGGCGGGAATGACCGCTTGTACCGCCGCGCAGGCATACAGCACCGCTGATGGGCCGCTTGCGGGAGGGGTCTCTTGTAGAAGGGCGGCGCTGAGGTCGTCCACCGTCCAGTGTCTCGGCAGAGCGAAGAACTGTGGGTCATGGGTCACCGGGGTCAAGGAATTGGCCTCGGCGATCTCGTTCGCCAACGCGCAGGAGTAGACAGAGACCATCTGCGGGCGCATGCCGATCCATTGCATGTCATCCCGGACTCCGGTCAAAGGGTCGAAGCGCGTCCGCTTGGCGAGCCCCAGTTCGCAAAGACGATCGACGAATGGAGTTGGTGGGCTCCAGTTCGAGATCGCGTCTGCCAGCTCGGGGGTTTCGGGCGGGAGTCCCTGCCCGATGCGTTCCTGAGCTTCCCGCAGGATTTGTTCCCACTCGCGGTAGTCGAATGATGCGGGAACTCCGAGTTGCGAAGTATGGATCCACGCGAAACGCGACTCATTCAGGTGCCATGGATTGCCAACCTCGTTCCCGAAACCCCCCACTTCTGGAGGGTACGGGGGGAGACGGTACTGTTCGCGCAGTCGATCTTCTTCTCGGTCCACTAATGCTTCGAACCTGCGCGCTACAGCCACGGCGTGTGGGCCGGGGTCGACATCGCGCAGGAAGTCGAGTTCGTCGCGCAGGACTACGGCCGTCTCCGAGTCCTGGACGGGGTACCTCGGTGGCCGCACCCGCGCGACCTGCGGCAGGTAAAGTGCCGCAGCTTTGAGCCACGTATCGTCACGGACGTGAAAATACGGGTAGTAGAGCCCAATCTCGTGCATGTATCCCTCCCGGAGGAGTGCGGCCCGGCAGTCAAAGAACAATCGTGTTCAACATCGGCTGCCCGGACCAGCCCTTCTCCTCAATGAGCCCACGGGGCACTGAGCGCGGCGGGCCTCGTCCGCCGCGAGGGCGGCGTGGGGGCCACCCCTTCGGCTGAGCCGAGCTTCGGTGGCACTGAGTTGGCGTCGGCCGAGGTGGTGGGCTTCAGGCTTCCCCGGGGTCGTCTCCGGTGGGGCGGTCGCCGTGTGGGCCCCCGGAGGGGACGGCGCAGGCGGGGGTGGAGCCCGGCATGCGGTGGCGGTTGTTGGCGATGGCGCGGTAGACGCCGTGGGCGAGCCAGCTGATCGGGGGGAGGGTGAGCAGCGCGCCGAGGGGCGCCCACCAGCGGCCGGCGGAGAGCAGGGTCTTGGCGACGGCCCTCGCCCCGCCGTACACCCGGCCCACCGGGGTCACCCAGAGGACCTCGTGCTGGGCGCGCTCCGCGTCGATCCCCAACTCGTCGAGGTCGGCGAACTGCCAGGCCACGACGGAGCAGTCGGGCCCGACCCGCCGCTCGGCGAAGAGCACGGAGGCGGTGCAGAAGCCGCAGTCGCCGTCATAGACGAGTACTGGTCGCGTGCGCATGCCCCCATGGTGCCGGTCCGGGGTCGTGGGGGTGGTGGCGGGCTCCCGTTCATCCCAGCCGCAGACTCCAACGTCCGCGTCCGCCGCTGAGGCTGACCACCGAGAGCGGATAGACCTCCGTACGCCAGTAGGAGGCCGGTGGCGCCTTGAGCGCGTACAGCATCGCGGCTCTGATCACGGTGGGCTCGGTCACGGCCACCACCAGGCCGTCGCCCTCGATGGGCCGGGTGTCCAGCCAGCCGCCGATCCGCGAGACGAAGGCCAGCAGCGACTCGCCGCCGTGCGGGGCGGATCTGGGGTCGGCCAGCCAGGCGTCGACGGACTGCGGCTCGCGCGCGGTCACCTCCTGTAGCGTCCGCCCCCGCCAGCGGCCCATATCGCAGTCCCGCAGGGCGGGTTGGGCCAGCGGGGACAGGCCGAGCGCCTCACCGGTCTGTCGACTGCATGGCGTCGGCGAGCAGTAGCGCAACTCGGCGGCGGCCAGCGGCAGCAGCGCGGGGATCGCCCGTTCCAGCGCCAACCAGCCGGCCGCGTCGAGCGGCCGTTCATCGTCGAAACGGGCGTCCAGGAGGGAGGAACTGCGGGCAGCGGCGATCAGCGTGACCAGCATGGCGCGATGGTACGAACACATGAAGGAGTAGACCACTACTCGCGCGTTAAATCTCCGCGATCCAGGAGAGCGCCCCGCGACGCGGCTGCTGAACGCCGAGGCGCGATGTCACGCTCTGTGCGCAGTTGATTTCAGCCATGGCGCGGGTCCGGCCGTCAGTCCGGCGGGGGAGCGGGGGCGGGGCGGATGGCCGTCATGGCGGAGATCTCCCTGATGTCGCGACCCGTGAGGGTGATCTGCCCGCCGCCCCTGTTGTGCGGGAACTCCCGTACCCGCGCCTTGCGGCGGATCCAACTGGCCGACCAGGGCAGCCATTTGGCGGCCTCCTCCGGGGTGTAGTGGAAGAGCTCGCCCTCCGGGGAGCCGGGGGGCGGCACCTCACGTCCGGGGACGGCCTCGACGGCGGGGTCGTCGTCGTTGCGGAGCAGGTCGCTGATCGGCACCCCGAGGGTGGAGGCGATGCGTTGCAGCGTCACCTCGCTGGCGCCGGCGAGGCCGCGTTCCAGGCGTGAGAGATGGCCTCGATCAAGGCCGGTGAGTCGGGCGAGGTCACGAAGGCTGAGCCGCCGAACCGTGCGGATGGCCCGAATCGCGGTGCCGTTCGGTGTCACGTTCAGAGGATAAGGCCACCGATGTTTAGTGAGCAACTATTCATGCTTAGTTTCTGCACGTCAGGGGCTTGTGGTTGTGTATTTGAGACACCCACTTGGCATGACGCAACCATATGGCGCTGTACATGCTGCTCAATGGCCGATTTTGGGCCTGTCGCGTTGCACAGAGGTGCGGCAACATAGATTTCATGACTCAAGACTGGGCACGGCTGGGAACGTTGTTGAAGCAGGCGCGGGAAGGGCGTGGGCTCCAACAGAAGTTTGTCGCCAAGTCCCTCAAAGTGGAGCGCGGCGCCATCTACAACATCGAGAAGGGCGCGATCAAGAAGCTCACCGGCACCATTCACCACTACGCCGAGCTGGTCGGGTGGAACGCGGAGTCGCTGGGCGCCGTGCTCGAAGGCGGCGAGCCGGACACGGCCGGCGAGGCGGAGCGCGCCTCCGGCGCCGGCCGGCGGGCGGACACCACGGGCTCCGCCGCCGACGGCAACACGGGCGGTCTCTCCCTCCTGGTGCGCAAGGCCATGTACGAGGGCGAGTTGATCGACTCCGACGTGGAGTCCGTCCGCACCCCGAACGGCGAGATCAGGGTGGCCATCGTCGCCCGAGGCGTCCCCGGCGCGTCCGGCGCGCAGCTGGACGAGGCGGGCGAGGTCTGGGCGCGGCTGCGCACCGCGATCAACCGGGCCTTCGACGAGGAGCAGGGCGGCTCGGGCGGCTGACGGCCGGCCGGGCGGCGGGCCGGACGCCCCGGGCACCGGCCGGGCCTGGGCGTCCGGCGGCGGCCGGGGACGGAGACGTCCGAGGCCGGGCGCACGGATCGCGGTGAGCCCGTCCGGGGTGCATCTCACTGAACCTTTACGGGCCCTGCATGCCTCGTGGATCGTCGCCGAAGCTCCGGAGCGCGGCCCGCCTTCCGTTCGGGTGCCCCGGCGCGAAAGCCTGGGCCCATGACCCTTGTCCTGCCGCCCCGGCTCACCGCGTCCGCCGCCTCGGTCCGTGCCGCGGCCGAGCGCCGTGGGCTCGCCACCGTGGTGCTGCCGTCCTTCGCCGTGCCGCCGGGTCTGCGCGCCCGACATCTGCACGCGGGGCCCTCCTTCGCCGACGCGGTGGCCCCCGCCCTGGGCATCGCCGCCCTCCAGGCCCCCGGCGACTGGCTCGCCACGCTGCCCCGCGCCCACACCGGGCGCGAGATCACCCTGATGCCGCTCGCGCGGGCGCACGCGCTGCGGCGCCCGGTGTTCGTCAAGTCGCCGAACGACAAGTCGATACCGGCACGGGTCTATCCCGACGGTTCCCGGCTGCCGGGGCTGGACGCGTTCGCGCCGGAGACCGAGGTGCTGGTCAGCGATATCGTCGCGTTCTCCGCCGAGTACCGGCTCCATGTGCTGGACGGCGCCGTGCACACCGGCAGCCAGTACGCCGAGGACGGCCGACCGCGCCGGGGGCCGCTGCCCCCGGCGGCGCTGGCCTTCGCCGCCGACCTGCTCGCCGAGCGGGGGCACACGCTGCCCTCGGCGATCGTGGTGGACATCGGTCCGACCGGCGGCCGGTGGGCGGTGATCGAGGCCAACGCGGCCTGGGCCAGCGGGATCTACGCCGGCGACCCGGACCGCGCACTGGACGTGGTGCTCCGCGCCGCCCGTCCGCTCTCCGCCGTGGACGCGCGCGACCGGCCGTTCGTCCGCACCGTGCCCGGGCGCGGCGGACGTCGATGACGCGGCGTTCGGTCCGCGTCGGTGTGCGCCGGGGGCTGTCATCGACGACCCGGTGGGCCGGACACAGACCCCGGTCTCGGTCAGCGGGGCTTCACGGTGGAAGACGAGGGCCTCCTGGCGGTCGGCGGTAGCTGTCCCAATCCCCACCGAACCCCCGGAAGGCCCTCACCCGTTCAAGCACCCGGCACGCGTGTCGCCGACGTCCCGGGACAGAACACCTAAGGCGTCGCCCGCCACTCGCCCGTGGTGGCGAAGCGTTCGAGGGTGCCCTCGTAGGGGGTCGGGTCGAGCCCGCGCTTCGCGAGCCACGCCGCGTCCAGGTGGGTCCGCCGGTAGGGCGCGGCGCCGTCGCCGGCGACGGTGACCACGCTGCCGCTCTCGCCGGCCTCGGCCATCCGCCGCACCAGCTGGCAGGCGCCCCACAGGCCGGTGCCGGCGGCGGGGCCGACGGCGAGGCCGGCGCGGTCGTCGAGCCAGCGCATGGCCGCCACGGAGGCGCCGTCCGGCACGGGGAGGACCAGGTCGATCACCGAGGGCGTGAAGCCGGGCTCGATCCTGGGCCGGCCGATGCCGGGGATGCGCGACGGCATGCCGGTGGCGTAGTCCGCGCAGTCGCTCGCCCAGCCGGGGAAGTACGCCGAGTGCTCCGGGTCCACCACGGCCAGCCGGGTGCCGGGGGAGTGCGCCCGCAGATGGCGCCCGCAGGTGGCCGAGGTGGCGCCGGTGCCGGCGCCGGTCACCAGCCAGCGGGGCGTCGGGTGCGCGGTGTCGCGCAGTTGGCTGAGCACCTCCTCGGCGAGGGAGGGGCCGCCGTGTTCGGCGAGGGCCGGCGTGGCCTCGGCGAAGTGGTCCAGGAGATGGCCGCCGAGATCGCGCGCCACCGACGCGGCCTCCGCGCCCAGCGCGGCCGGCGGCTGCCGCGCCAACTGCCAGCGCCCGCCCTCCCGTTCGATCCTGGCGCGCACCGCGGGCGGCGCTCCCCTCGGCACCACGGCGGTGAACGGGAGCCCCAACAGCCGGGCGAAGTACGCCCCGGCGACGGCGACCGCCCCCGCGGTGCCGACGACCACCGGAACGCCGGCGCCGAGGTGCCCGCCGGCGATCGCGCGGTGGTAGAGGGCGCGCACCAGGCGGTGCTTGACGCTGCCGGTGGGCTGCGCCGACTCGTCCTTGAGGTGGACCTCGATGTCGGGGAACGCGGGCAGCGGCAGCGCGCGGAGCGGCGTCGGGCCATGGCTCGCCGCCTCGGCGCGCAGCCGGGCGACGGCCTCGACGGCCCAGGTCATGGCGCCTCCCCGTGTCATGGCCCCCTCCTCCGTGACCGGGAGGCTACCGGTCCCGGCGCAGGACGAACCAGAAGGTGGGCATCTCGTTGGTGCCGGCAGTGGTTCGGGTCAGCTCCCAACCGGCGAACCGGGCGCGAAGTTCGTCGGCCGTGACGCCGGAGACCGGATCGTCGAACGCCTCGGGGCCGTATCCGAACATCAGCAGCCAGGCGCCCGGCGCCGCGCGGTCGGTGAGGCCGGCGGCATAGGCGTCGCGGCGGTGCGGTGGGATGCCGCAGTAGCAGCTCAGGTCGAAGAACAGCTGGTAGGGCCCCGGTGCGTCGAGGCCGTCGAGTCGGGTCGCGTCGCCGTGCAGCAGCCGGAGCGACACCCCCGCGGCGGCGGTCTTCGCCTCGGCCCGGCGGATGGCCCGCTCGACCAGGTCGACACCGACCACGTCCCAGCCGTGCCGGGCCAGATAGACGGCGTTGGTGCCTGTGCCACAGCCGAGTTCGAGGGCTCGGCCGGCCGGCAGCGCGTCGGGCCCCTCGACCAGGGCGACCAGCTCGGGCGGGGTCACCCCGGTGTCCCACGGCGGGCTGCCGGAGCGGTAGTAGTCCTCCAACTCCCGGCGGACGGCGTGCTCCTGGGCGCTCGGAGCGGCGAGCCCACCGCCGCCCTCTCGTGCGGTGCCGCGCGGTTCGGTCATCGTGGTCTCCAAGAATTTAGAGCATGACTCTAGTGTTCCACTCTAGATATAGGCTCGGCGCATGGACCCCGTCAAGCGGCCGGACAAACGGGCGGAGCGCGCGCGGCACACCCGCGAGAAGATCGTCGGAGCGGCGCTGGAGCTGTTCGTCGCGCAGGGCTACGGCGCGACGAGCCTGCAACAGGTCGCGGACCGCGCCGGCGTGGCGGTTCAGACGATCTACTTCGTCTTCCGCAACAAGCGCACCCTGTTCAAGGGCGTCGTGGACGCCTCCATCGCTGGCGACGTCGAACCCGTCGCCACCCTGGACCGCCCGTGGTTCCGTGCCGCCTGCGCCGCCCCCACGGCACCCGAGCAACTGCGCGCGCAGGTGCGGGGTGCCCGTGGGGTCCTCGAACGGGTCGCGCCGATCATGCCGTTGATCGCCGCCGCCTCGGCCACCGACCCGGAGATCGCCGCGCAGTGGCCGCAGGGCCAGGACCCGCGCTACACCGTGCACCGGGTGGCGGCCGAGGCGTTGGTCCGCAGGCCGGACGTCCGCCCCGAGATCTCCGTCGACACCGCCGCCGACCTGCTGTTCGGCCTGCTCAGCCCGGAGATGTACCTGATCTTCGTCCGCGATCGCGGCTGGTCGCCGGACGCGTGGGAGGAGTGGGCCTACTCCACCCTGCGCGCCCAGCTCTGCGCCGACGCGCCCTAGGCGCGTAGGCGCGGCGGCCCGCGCCCCGATACCGAGGCGTCACGCCGTGAGCAGCCGCTCGCTCAGCTCCCAGAGCCGCTCGGCCGACTTCGGGTCGACCGCGTGCGGCACCACATCGGTGACCAGGATCGGCTCGACGCCGAAGACGATGGGCGACGGGTCCTCGTCCAGCGCTGAGATGTCGTTGTCCCGCAGATAGACCCCGCCGATCCCGCTCAGCAGCGGGCTGGTCGCCGCGAACACCGTGGTGCTGGCGCCCTGTTGGGCGGTCTTCTGGCCGCGCTCCGGGGCGATGATCGGCCGGCCGGCCTCGTCGATCAGCCCCATGGCCCGCAGCGGCTCCTCGTCCGCCGCCCCGCTGTCGCGGTCCGCCGGGCCGAGACCGGTGCCGACGATGATGCCGGGGTGCACGGCGTAGCCACGGATGCCGTCCGGGGCCCAGCGCCGATCCAGCTCGACGGCGAACAGCACATTGCCGGTCTTGGACTGGCCGTAGGCGAGCATGCCGTCGTAGCCGGAGGTGAAGTGCGGGTCGTCCCAACGGATGTCGGAGAGCCGATGCCCAGCGGACGTCACCATGACGACCCGGGCGCCGTGCGCGGTGCGCAGCGCGGGCAGCAGGGCCGACGTCAGCTGGAAGTGGCCGAGATGGTTGGTCGCGAACTGCGCCTCGTAGCCCCGGGCGTCGCGCGCCAGGGGGCCGCCCATGATGCCGGCGTTGTTGATCAGGATGTGCAGCGGGCGGCCGGACGCCAGGTACCGGGCGGCGAAGGTGTCGACCGAGGCCGGGTCGAGGAGGTCGAGCCGGTCGACCTCGACACGCTCGATCCCGGCCAACGCGGAGGCGGCGCGGTCGGGTTGACGCGCGCCCACGGTGACGGAGGCGCCGGCGGCGCTGAGCGCCCGGGTGGCCTCCAGGCCGATCCCGACGTGGCCACCGGTGATGACGACGTCGCGGCCGGACAGGTCGATGCCTCGGAGCACCTCTTCGGCGGTCGAGGCGGCGGTGAAGCCGGATCCCAGGGGGCGTTGGTGGTGAGTCATGCCCTCCACTCTGCGCGGAACCGCGCGCACGATGAATCATTGACGGTCCGTATTTGTTGCGTGAGAGTACGGATATGACCGGCGACCAGCTGTCCGAGGTGTTCGAACTCGTCGAGGTGCGCGGCCAGATGACGGGCGGCTTCGCCGTCCGGGGCCCCTGGGTGACGCGTGCGGCGCTGCCCGGTCAGCTCAAGTTCATGGCGATGGCGCGCGGCCGGGCCCGGCTGACCGCCGACGGCCTCGACGGGCCGATCGAGCTGGGGCCCGGCGATGTCGCCGTGCTGAACGACATCTCATGGCTGGAGCTGGCGGGCGGCACCGGCGAGGGGCCGCGCCGCGAGATCGCGCCCACGCCGGGCTTCCCCTCCAGCGTCCTGCTGGGCGCCGACGGTGACCTCGACGATGTCCTCTTCGGCGGTCGCGTCGAACTCAACCCGGTCGGGCGGGCGTTGCTGACACGCGCGCTGCCACCGGTCGGCCACGTCAGGGGCGTGACGGCGGCCAGCCTGCGCGCGATCCTCGACCGGCTCTTCGCGGAGGTGACGGCCGACCGGGTGGGCTCGGCGTTCGCGATCCGCCAGTACGGTCAACTCCTGCTGCTCGAAGTGCTGCGCGCCTATCTCGACCAGGCCGAACTCCCGCCCGGCTGGCTGCGGTTGCTCACCGACGAGCGGCTGCGTCCCGCGCTCGGCCGGATGCACGCCGAGCCCGGCAGGACCTGGCGTCTTGAGGAGTTGGCGCACGCCGCCGCGATGTCAAGGACGTCGTTCGCCGAACGCTTCCGGACCACGGCCGGCGTGCCACCGCTCACCTATCTCCACCGCTGGCGGATGCTGCTGGCCCGGCGCGCCCTGCGGGACGGGGATGTCCGCGTCGGCTCGCTGGCGGCCGAGTTGGGCTACGGCTCGGAGAGCGCGTTCAGCACCGCCTTCAAACGGGAGGTGGGCGAGTCGCCGCTGCGCTACCGCGACCGGGCGCGCGGCTGAGCCCGTACGCGGGCGGCTCAGCCGAGGTCGGGGAGCAGCCGTGCCACCTCGGCCGCGATGGCGTCGATCGCGCGGCCGTCCGTCGCCACCCGCACCGCGCCGACCCCGGCGGCCTCCAGCCGCCCGGCCTCGCGCGCCGCCGCCTCGGCGTGGCGGCGCAGCTCCCCGGGCGAGCGGCCGAGCAGCGGGTCGCCGGGCAGCCGGGGGCCGACGCCCCGGCCGCGCAGCTGGACGCGTTCCCTGAGCACGTCGGCGCCGGCGTGCAGCCTGACCAGGGTGAACCTGCCATCCGGCAGGGCCTCGGCATAGCCGCGCACCGTCTCCTGATCGTCCACCTCGCCGGCGAGTATCAGACAACGAGCCCCCGCCGCACGGTAGTTGGGCCAGAGGGCGGCCAGCGCCCGGGCCCGCAGCCGGTGGCCGGCCGGGTCGTTCGCCCGGCCGTTCGCCGGGGTGGGGTGGAGGAAACCGAGCTGGCCGAGGTCCACCTGCGCCGCCGTGACCCCGGTGGCGAAGAGCCGGGCGAAGACCGCCCAGGCGACCTCGGACTTGCCGACGCCACTCGCGCCGCAGAGCCAGAGCACCGGCACCGGCCTCGGCACCGGGCCCGACGGGCGGTCGGCGGCGGGTGCCGGGCCGGGCGGGGACGCGGTCGCCGGCCCCGGCCAGCCGCCGGCGCGCTCCAGCACCCGCGGCGCCGTCTCGGCGACGGAGAGCCCCGTGACGTCGAGGTCGAGGTCGGCGAAGGTGCTGTGGTCCAGTGCCGCGGCGGTCCGCTCGTTCTCCGCCAGCAGCTCCGGCCGCCATCCCCGGCCCAGGAACCGGGCCCGCAGCTCGTCGATCCCGACATGGAGGCGGCAGAGGGTGAGGGCCGCGTCCGGCACCGCCTCGGCGTACCGGGACACCTCGGCCGCGTGCCGCACCCCGCCGGAGAGGACCAGGCAGCTGGCCCCGGCCGCGTGCAGGGTCCGCGCCATGGCGCCGACGTTGCTCGCCTTGACGCGGTGGGTCCCCGGATCGTCGGCCGGCGCCGGATAGCAGAGGCCGACCTGGTCGGCGTCGAGATAGCCGGCGACGATCCCGGCCCGGCCGAGCCGGGTGAAGATCTCCCAGCCCACCGAGGTCTTGCCGACGCCCGAGGGACCGCAGAGCCAGAGCAGGGGAAAACCGTCGGTCATCCGAGGGACGGTAGCCACCGCCGACGCCCGCTGGCGACCGGATTTCCGTCCCCCGTACCGCGGTTGTCACGGAGCCGATCGCCCCAGCAGACTGAGCCCCCATGAGCAGCGAGGACGAGGCCGTACTGACCGACGACGGGACCCGGCTCTGGGCGACGCGGGTGGGGGAGGGCGCTCCCGTGATCCTCTGCCATGGCGGCCCGGGCCTGTGGGACTTCCTGGACGAGCTGGCCGCGCTGCTGGCCGACCGGGCCACCGTGCACCGCTGGGACCAACGGGGCTGCGGACGCTCGCAGCGGCGCGGCCCCTACTCGCTGGCCCGGTCGGTGGCCGATCTCGACGCCGTGCGCCGCCACTTCGGCCTCGACCGGATGGCGCTGCTCGGCCACTCCTACGGCGCCCAGCTGGCGCTGCGGTACGCGCTCGACCATCCCGGGCGGGTGAGCGCGCTGGCCTATGTCTCCGGCACCGGAATCGACGACCGCACCACCTGGCGGCCGGCCTACCGGCAGAACCTCCGCGCCAACCTCGGGCAGCACCTGGCGCGTTGGGAGACGCTGGGCGACCGGGAGCGCACCGAGGCCGAGGAACGGGAGTGGTGCCTGTTGCAGTGGTCCGCCGACTACGCCGACCGGGAGCGGGCGCTGGCCCTGGCCGAGGCGTCGGCCACGCCCTGGTTCGCGGTGAACCACGCGTGCAACACGACCATCGGCGCCGAGGTCGACCGCGTCTCGGGCACCCCCGAACTGCGGGCGGAATGCGAGCGGTTGGACGTGCCGGTGCTGATCGTGCACGGGGCTGAGGACATCCGGCCGAACACGGCGCTCGACTCGCTGGCCGAGGCCCTTCCCCGGGTCTCCCGGACGCTGCTCGACGGCGCGGGACACCTGCCCTGGGTGGAGGACCCGAACGGTTTCCGCTCCACGGTCGGCGACTTCCTGGCCATGCCCTGAGGGACTAGCGTCAGGTCCCATGATCGTATGGCTCAACGGCACCCATGGCGCCGGCAAGACGACGACCAGTGCGCTGGTGCAGCAACTCCTCCCGGACTCCCGGGTGTTCGACGCCGAGAAGGTGGGCGAGACGCTCATGGACATCTCGCCGGGGCTGCCGGGGACGGACAACTTCCAGCACTGGCCGCCATGGCGGCCACTCGTGGTGGAGACCGCCCGCCACGTACTCGACTACACCGGCGGCACCCTGGTGATGCCCATGACGGTCCTGGTCGAGCGGTACTGGCGCGAGATCAGCACGGGTCTCGCGCACCACGGCATCCCGGTACGGCACTTCGTCCTCCACGCCGACCAGGAGACCCTCCGCGGGCGCATCGCGGGCGACACCGTTCTCGGCCCCGACTCCCCGTTCCGTCTCCAGTACCTTGAGCCCTACGCCGAGGCGGCCCGCACCTGGCTCCACGCCGAGGCCGAGGTCGTCGACACCACCCACCTCACCCCCGCCCAAGCCGCCCAGCGGATCGCGGAGGCCGTCAAGGGCTGACGCCGGCCCGCCGCGCGAGGCCGGGGCGTCGACGCTGCCACTGATTGCATAAAACTGTTGCGCTACGTATAGTCATGCCATCGGTAGGAGGAGGCGATGGTAGTGCGTGCTGCGGTGGCGGGCGCCAGTGGCTATGCGGGGGGCGAGATTCTCCGGCTGCTGCTGGGACACCCCGAGGTACGGATCGGAACCCTGACCGGGAACAGCAGCGCCGGGCAGCGGCTGGGGAGTGTGCAGCCGCATCTGGTGCCGCTGGCCGACCGCGTGGTGGAGCCGACCACGCCGGGAACGCTCAAAGGTCACGATGTGGTCTTCCTCGCGCTGCCGCACGGCCAATCGGCCGCCGTGGCCGAGGAGTTGGGCGATGCCGCGCTGATCGTCGACTGCGGCGCCGACTTCCGGCTGCGGGACGCGGCCGACTGGGAACGCTTCTACGGCACCCCGCACGCCGGCACCTGGCCGTATGGCCTGCCCGAGCTGCCGGGCGCGCGCGACGCGCTGCGCGGCGCCCGCCGGGTGGCCGTCCCGGGCTGCTACCCGACCGCCGTCAGTCTGGCGCTCTTCCCCGCCTATGCCGCGGGGCTGGTCGAGCCCGAGGCGGTGATCGTCGCCGCCACCGGCACCTCGGGCGCCGGCAAGGCGCTCAAGCCGCATCTGCTCGGCAGCGAGGTGATGGGCTCGATGAGCCCCTACGGCGTCGGCGGCGGCCACCGGCACACCCCGGAGATGGCGCAGAACCTCGCCGCCGTGGCCGGCCGGCCGGTCACCGTCTCCTTCACCCCGACGCTCGCGCCCATGGCGCGCGGCATCCTCGCCACCTGCTCGGCCCGCGCCGTCCCCGGGGGCGACGCCGGGGCGCTGCGCGAGGTCTACGCCAAGGCGTTCGCCGGCGAGCGCTTCGTCCAGCTGCTGCCCGAGGGGCAGTGGCCCACCACCGCGGCCGTCACCGGCTCCAACGCGGCGCTGGTGCAGGTCGCGCTCGACGAGGCCGCCGGCCGGGTGGTCGTCATCAGCGCCATCGACAACCTCACCAAGGGCACGGCGGGCGGCGCCGTGCAGAGCATGAACATCGCCCTGGGACTGCCCGAGGAGTCGGGGCTCCCGCTGACCGGCCTCGCCCCGTGAGCGTGACCGCGCCGGCCGGCTTCACGGCCGCCGGGGTGGCCGCTCGGCCGGGCGGCGAGGGGGCACCGGATCTGGCGCTGGTGGTCAACGAGGGGCCGACACGGGCGGCGGCCGGCGTGTTCACCAGCCACCGCCTCCCGTCGGCGCCGGTGTTGTGGTCCGCGCAGGTGCTGCGCGGCGGCGCGGTCGGCGCCGTGCTGCTCGACACGGCCAACGCCCACGCGTGCACGGGACCGCTCGGCTTCCAGGACGTGCACGCCGTCGTCGAGCGCACCGCGCTGGCGGTGGGCCGCGACGCCGCCCAGGTGGCCTTCGCCGCCACCGGCCGGATCGGCGTCCGGGCGTCCCTGGGGACGCTGCTGCCCGCCGTCGATCTGCTCGCCGAGCGGGCTCACGAGTTCGGCGGGGAGCGGGCCGCCCAGGCCCTCGCCCCCGCGCCCGGCCCGCCCGTCACCGCGGCCGTCAGGGGCGAGGGCTGGACGGTGGGCGGGATGGTCGCCGGCGCCGCGCCGACCAGCTCGCCCGTGGTGCTCACCACCGACGCCGAACTGCCGGCGCCGGCGCTTGAGCACGCCCTGCGCCCCGCCCTCGGGGCCACGTTCCACCGGATCGGCGCCAGGACCGCCGCCTCCCCCGGCGACACGGCCCTGCTGTTGGCCTCGGGCGCCTCCCGCCGCGCCCCGGACGAGGCCGAGTTCGCCGACGCGGTGCGCCGGGTCTGTGCCGACCTCGCGCGCCAGGCGGTGCGGAGCGCGCCCGGCGCGACCAAGGAGATCGAGATCGAGGTGCGCGGCGCGGCCACCGAGGAGGACGCCCTCGCCGTGGGGCGCGCCATCGCCGGCGACGACCCGCTGCGCCACGCCATCCACCGCGAGGACCCCGACTGGGGCCGGATCGTCGCCGCCCTCGGCGGCGCGGACGCGGCCTTCGAACCACACCGCCTGGCCGTCACGTTGGGCGGAGTCCAGGTCTGCCGCGACGGGGCGGCCGGCGACGACGCCGCCCTGGTGGACCTGCGCTTTCGCGCGGTGGCGATCGCCGTCGACCTGGGCGTGGGGACGCGCTCCGCCACCGTGTGGACCACCGATCTGCCGGCGGCGGGAGCCGCCGCGCCCTGAGCGCCCCACCCCCAGCCCGAACGACCCTCCAGAGCCGAAAGCTTGTGATGACGGTCAACGAACCCAGGGACGCACCCCGTCCCCACCCGACGGAAAGCCCGATGGAGAGCCCGACGGAAGGCCCGGCGGAGAGCCAGACGGGAAGCCCGGCGAAGGGCCCCGCCGAGACGCCCGTCTCCGAGACGCCCTTCTCCGAGGCGCGCGGAGCCACCCGCCGGCATACCGCGCTCCCCAAGGCGCGCATCCTGATCGAGGCGCTGCCCTGGCTCACCCGCCACCACGGCAGGACGGTGGTGATCAAGTTCGGCGGCAACGCCATGGTGGACGAGGAGCTGAAGGCGGCCTTCGCCCAGGACGTCGTCTTCCTCCGCCACGCCGGGCTGCGTCCCGTCGTGGTGCACGGCGGCGGGCCGCAGATCACCCGTCAGCTGGAACGCCTGGGCCTGGCCTCGGAGTTCAAGGGTGGCCTGCGGGTCACCACCCCGGAGACCATGGACGTCGTGCGGATGGTGCTGGCCGGCCAGGTGCAACGGGAGCTGGTCGGGCTGCTCAACCAGCACGGGCCCTGGGCCGTCGGCATGACGGGCGAGGACGCGCATATCCTCACCGCGACAAAGCGCTATGCCGATATCGAGGGGGAGCGGGTCGACCTCGGCCGGGTCGGCGACATCACCGCGATCGAGACCGGCGCGATCCACGCCCTGCTCGACGACGGCCGCATCCCCGTGATCTCGTCCATCGCCCGCAGCGCCGACGACGACCACGTCTACAACATCAACGCCGACACCGCCGCCGCCGCGCTGGCCGCCGCCCTCGGCGCCGAGACGCTGATCGTGCTCACCGACGTCGAGGGCCTCTACGCCGACTGGCCGGCCAGCGACGAGGTGATCAGCAGGCTGACCGAGAGCGAGCTGGAGAAGCTGCTCCCCGAGCTGGCCAGCGGCATGGTGCCCAAGATGGAGGGCTGCCTCTACGCGGTGCGCCACGGGGTCACCACCGCCCGGGTGATCGACGGCCGGGTGCAGCACTCCATCCTGCTGGAGATCTTCACCGACGAGGGCATCGGCACCATGGTCGTGCCGGACGAGCCGTCCGCCACCTCGGCCACCCCCACCGACACCGTCACCACCACCCCCGCCGACCCCACCGCCGACACCGCGAACCAGGGAGCGCCGTCATGAGCAACGCGTCGTTGAACGCCAGGTGGCAGGCCGCGCTGATGGACAACTACGGGCTGCCCCGGGTGCCGCTCACCCATGGCGAGGGCGCGCGCTTCTGGGACGCCGACGGCCGGGAGTACCTCGACTTCGTCGGCGGGATCGCCGTCAACGCCCTCGGCACCGCGCATCCGGCCGTGGTGGCGGCCGTCTCCGAGCAGATCGCCCGGCTCGGACACGTCTCCAACCTCTTTGTCGCCGAGCCCACCGTGGCGCTCGCCGAACGGCTGCTGGCGCTGGCCGGCCGGCCGGGGCGGGTCTACTTCTCCAACTCGGGCGCCGAGGCGAACGAGGCCGCGTTCAAGCTCGGCCGGCTCACCGGGCGCCCGCACATGGTCGCCACCGAGGGCGCGTTCCACGGCCGCACCGTCGGCGCGCTCGCGCTCACCGGCCAGCCGGGCAAGCGGGACGGGTTCCATCCGCTGCCCGGCGAGGTGACCCATGTGCCCTTCGGCGACATACCGGCCCTGCGCGCCGCGGTCACCCCTCAGACCGCGCTGCTGATCGTCGAGCCGATCCAGGGGGAGAACGGCGTGGTGATGCCCCCCGAGGGCTATCTCGCGGCGGCGCGGGAGATCACCAGGGCCACCGGCACGCTGCTGGTGCTGGACGAGGTGCAGACCGGGATCGGCAGGACGGGGCACTGGTTCGCCGGCCAGGCGCAGGGCGTGGAGCCCGATGTGATCACCCTGGCCAAGGGGTTGGGCGGCGGTCTCCCCATCGGCGCCACCCTCGCCTTCGGCGAGGCCGCCGAGCTGTTCACGCCCGGCCGGCACGGCTCCACCTTCGGCGGCAACCCGGTCTCCTGCGCCGCTGCCCTCGCGGTGCTGGAGACCATCGAGACCGAGGAGCTGCTCCAGCGGGTCAAGGAGACGGGGGAGCGGCTGCGCGCCGGAGTCGAGCGGCTCGGGCACCCGTTGGTCCAGGGGGTCAGGGGCGCCGGTCTGCTGGTCGGTATCGTGCTTACCCAGCCCGTGTCCGCGCGGGTGCAGCGATCGGCCCAGGAGGCCGGGCTGTTGGTGAACGCGGCGGTCCCCGACGTGGTGCGGCTGGCGCCGCCCCTGATCATCGGCAAGGCGGAGGTGGACGCCCTCCTCGCCGCGCTGCCCGGGGTGTTGGACGCCGCGCGCGCCGAAGCGACGGACGGATGACAACCGGAGAGGGAGCATGAGCGACCCGGAGCGACCCAGAGGCGGCCAGGCAGGCGGCCCCGCCGTGCCCCAGACGCGCACGGCCAGGCACCGCAGGATCGTGGAGATCCTCAACCGTGGTCCGGTGCGCTCACAGAGCCAGCTCGCCAAGCTCCTCGCGGACGACGGGCTGAGCGTCACCCAGGCGACGCTCAGCCGGGATCTGGACGAGCTGGGCGCGGTCAAGATCCGCGGCACCAGCGGCGAGCTGATCTACGCGGTGCCGAGCGAGGGCGGCTTCCGCACCCCGCGGGCGCCGCTGGGCGAGTCCGCCAAGGAGGAGCGGATGGCCCGGCTCGCCGGCGAGCTGCTGATCGCCGCCGAGGCGTCGGCCAACCTGGTGGTGCTGCGCACCCCGCCCGGCGCGGCGCAGTTCCTCGCCTCCGCGATCGACCAGGCCGAGGTGCACGACATCCTGGGCACCATCGCCGGAGACGACACGGTGCTGCTGATCAGCCGGGCCCCCGACGGCGGGCAGTCCCTGGCCGACCATCTGCTCCGCCTCGCGCAGCGGGAGGCGGGCCCGGGGGAGTAGCCGCCGGGCGGCCCCCGCCCTGGCCCCGCGCCCGGTCAGTGGTCCCGCTGGCCCACCAGGCGGAGCAGCGCGATCAGCCGCCCCGCCGCCTCCTTGGACACGTCGGCGGTGGCCAACGCGCTCTCGGCCAGGCCCAGTTGCTCGACGACGGCGCGTTCGGCCCAGGCCCGTCCGCCCGCCTCGATCACCAGGTCGGCCAGCGTCGATGGCGTGGTCGCCCCCTCGTCGGCCTCCGGCTCCTCCTCGGCGTACAGCTCGGCGAGCCGCCGCCCCGCCGGCGTGCCCGAGTCGAGCGCGGCGACCACCGGCAGCGACTTCTTCCGACTGGCCAGATCGGCGCCGGCCGGCTTGCCGGTGACCGCCGGATCGCCCCAGATGCCGAGCAGGTCGTCCGTCAACTGGAAGAGCACGCCCAGATGGTGGCCGAACCGGCGCAGCGCCTCCGTCTGCCGCTGGTCGCCACCGCCCCAGAGCGCGCCCAGGGCGCAGGCGCAGGCCAGCAGCGAGGCCGTCTTCCGCTCCGCCATCAACAGGCACTCGCCCAACGTGACCCGGGAGCGCTCCTCGAAGTGCAGATCGGTCTGCTCGCCCTCGATCAGCTGGGTGGTCGACTCGCTCAGCCAGCGCAGCCCGGTCAGCGTCCTGGGCAGCGCCGCCTCCTCGGTGAGGACCCGGCTGGCGTGGATCAGCAGCGCGTCCCCGGCGAGCAGCGCGGCCGACGAGCCGAAGACCGTCCACGCGGTGGCCCGGTGCCTGCGGGTGGTGTCGCCGTCCAGGATGTCGTCGTGCAGCAGCGAGAAGTTGTGCACCAACTCCACGGCCACCGCGGGGGCGAGGGCCTCCTCGGCCGAGCCGCGCACCGCCTCGGCGCAGGCGAACACCAGCGCGGGCCGCAGTGCCTTCCCCGGCGGCGCGCTGTCCGGGCGTCCCGCGCTGTCGGTCCAGCCGAAGTGGTAGGAGGCCACCCGCACCACGGGCGGCGGCAGCCGGCGCACCCACGCTTGGAGGGCCGGATCGAGCAGCACCCGGGTCCGGTGCAGCACCTCCCTGGCGGTCTGCTGCCCGTCCTTCGTGGGGGGATGGGTGGTCATCGGGGGCTCCCTCGCAACGCGCCGGTCAGGACAACGCGTCCCAGCTTGACCGTCGCCGGAGGGCACCGGAACGGCGCGCGAGCACCGGCACGCGCCGGTTGCCCCGGCCGCGCGCCGGCCGGCCCCGCACCCCGGCCGGCTGACCAGGGCTTCCCCCCGGAGCCCCGGGGGTGCGCACGGGGCTGATGGTGCGTGGGGATATACCCGTGTGGGTTACCCCCGGGCGGCTCGCCACTCGTCGGCGAGCACCGCCCACATCTCCAAGTCGTGGCGCTCGCCCGCCATTTCGAAGACGCTGCGCAGCGTTCCCTCGTGCCGCATGCCCAGCCGCTTGGCGACCGCGATGCTGGCCGCGTTGACGGGGCTGACCATCCACTCCATCCGCGCCATGCCGCGCTCGTCGACGGCCCAGTCGATCATCGCGCCGGCCGCGCGGGTGACCAGCCCCCGGCCCTGGGCCTCGGGCGCCAGCCAGGCGCCCAGCTCGCAGCTGCCCTGCGCGGTGTCGAAGACCCGGAAGAGCGTGCCGCCGACCAGCTCGCCGTCCTGCCTGATCGCGTAGATCCGGCCCTCGTCCGCCGCCTCGCGCTCGGCGTAGTGCTGGAGGAGGGTCCGGGCCGACGCGGTGTCGGTGACCGCGTGGACCCAGGGCAGCCAGGGCGCCAGATGGGCCCGGTTCGCCTCGGTCCAGGCGGCGAACTCGGCCGCCTGGTAGGGCTCCAACGGGCAGAGGACGGCGCCCTCCCCGAGGTCGTTGCCGAGCATCATGCCTTCGCTCCCCTTCGCTGGCCTGATCGTCCTACCGGAGGCCCAGCCTAGTGCCGCGTCAGCCAGGGTTTGCCCCGCTCGCCGCCCTGGCACGCACACTCGCTGCGTTAGCCGAAAGCCCAGGTAGGACAACTACATGCGGCTCCCGGCTGCCTGGCGATCGCACGCACCAGGACACCTCGCTACCGGGCAAACCCCGACCGACGCGGCACTAGATCATCGGGGCCGGGAGATCGCCTGGTCAGGGTCGCTGAGCAGGGCGTTTGACGAACCATACGGAGCGCCGCATACTTATTCCAAGTTCAGCGTGGATATCCCCACCGCACCAGCAACGCCCGCACCAAAGGAGACACCGTGTCCCAGCGCGTCGTACTCGCCTACTCCGGTGGACTGGACACCTCGGTCTGCATCGGCTGGATCGCCGAGGCCACCGGGGCCGAGGTCGTCGCCGTCGCCGTGGACGTCGGCCAGGGCGGCGAGAGCCTGGACGTCATCCGCAAGCGCGCGCTGGCCTGCGGTGCGGTCGAGGCCGAGGTGGTCGACGCCAAGGACGAGTTCGCCGAGGAGTACTGCCTGCCGGCGATCAAGGCCAACGCGCTCTACATGGACCGCTACCCGCTGGTGTCCGCGCTCTCCCGGCCCGTGATCGTCAAGCACCTGGTGGCCGCCGCCCGCAAGCACGGCGCCGACACCGTCGCCCACGGCTGCACGGGCAAGGGCAACGACCAGGTCAGGTTCGAGGCCGGCATCGCCTCCCTCGCCCCCGATCTGACCTGCATCGCCCCCGTCCGGGACTACGCGATGACCAGGGACAAGGCCATCGCCTTCGCCGAGGAGAACGGCCTGCCGATCGCCACCTCCAAGAAGTCCCCCTACTCCATCGACGCCAACGTCTTCGGCCGCGCCGTGGAGACCGGCTTCCTGGAGGACATCTGGAACGCGCCGATCGAGGACATCTACGAGTACACCCAGAACCCGGCCGACCCCAGGGACGCCGACGAGGTCGTGATCACCTTCGACGCGGGCGTCCCCGTCGCCATCGACGGCCGCCCCGTCACGGTGCTCCAGGCCATCAAGGAGCTGAACGAGCGGGCCGGCGCCCAGGGCGTGGGCCGGATCGACATGGTCGAGGACCGGCTGGTCGGCATCAAGTCCCGCGAGGTGTACGAGTCCCCCGGCGGCGTCACGCTGATCGCCGCGCACCAGGAGCTGGAGAACGTCACGGTCGAGCGCGAGCTGGCCCGCTACAAGCGGCAGGTCGAGCAGCGGTGGAGCGAGCTGGTCTACGACGGCCTGTGGTTCTCCCCGCTCAAGCGGGCCCTGGACGGCTTCGTCCAGGAGGCCAACCAGCATGTCAGCGGCGACATCCGGATGACCCTGCACGGCGGCCGGGCCACCGTCACCGGGCGGCGCTCCGACCGGTCGCTCTACGACTTCAACCTCGCCACCTACGACACGGGCGACTCCTTCGACCAGTCGCTGGCCAAGGGCTTCATCGACATCTTCGCGCTCTCCGCCAAGATCGCGGCCAAGCGGGACGTCGCCCCGTGAACCAGCCCACCGCGCACAACCAGCCCACCGCGCACAACGAGCCCGAAGTCCGGCTCTGGGGCGGCCGGTTCGCCCACGGCCCGGCCGAGGCCCTGGAGCGGCTGAGCGCTTCGGTGCACTTCGACTGGCGGCTCGCCCCCTACGACATCGCGGGATCCCGGGCCCACGCCCGGGTGCTGCACCGCGCCGGCCTCCTCGACGAGGGGGAGCTGACCGCGATGCTCGCCGGCCTCGACCGGCTCGCCGCCGATGTCGCGGACGGCTCCTTCACCGGCACCATCGCCGACGAGGACGTGCACACCGCGCTGGAACGCGGCCTGCTGGAGCGGCTCGGCCCCGACCTCGGCGGCAAGCTGCGCGCCGGCCGGTCCCGCAACGACCAGGTGGCCACCCTCTTCCGGATGTGCCTGCGCGACCACGCCAGGATCCTCGGCGAGCTGCTGGCCGACCTCCAGGAGACGCTGATCGGCCTGGCCGAGGCCCACCCGACCGTCGCCATGCCGGGCCGCACCCACTTCCAGCACGCCCAGCCGGTCCTCTTCGCGCACCATGTCCTGGCCCATGTCCAGGCGCTGGCCAGGGACGCCGAACGGCTCCGCCAGTGGGACGCGCGGACGGCCGTCTCGCCCTACGGCTCGGGCGCGCTGGCCGGCTCGTCCCTCGGCCTCGACCCGGAGGCCGTCGCCGCCGACCTCGGCTTCGAGGGCGGCGCCGCGGGGAACTCCATCGACGGGACAGCGGCCAGGGACTTCGCCGCCGAGTTCGCCTTCGTCACCGCGATGCTGGGCGTCAACCTCTCCCGGATCGCCGAGGAGGTGATCGTCTGGAACACCAAGGAGTTCTCCTTCGTCACCCTGCACGACGCCTTCTCCACCGGCAGCTCGATCATGCCGCAGAAGAAGAACCCGGACATCGCCGAGCTGGCCAGGGGCAAGTCGGGCCGCCTGATCGGCAACCTCACGGGGCTGCTCGCCACCCTCAAGGCCCTCCCGCTCGCCTACAACCGGGACCTCCAGGAGGACAAGGAGCCGGTCTTCGACTCCTGCGACCAACTGGAGATCCTGCTGCCCGCCTTCACCGGCATGCTGGCCACCCTCACCGTCAACGAGCAGCGGATGGCCGAGCTGGCGCCCGCCGGCTTCTCGCTGGCCACCGACATCGCCGAATGGCTGGTGAAGCGCGGTGTCCCGTTCCGGGTCGCCCACGAGGTCGCGGGGGAGTGCGTCAAGGTCTGCGAGGCCCAGGGCATCGAGCTCGACCAGCTGACCGACGCGCAGTTCGCCGCCATCTCGCCCCAGCTCACCCCCGAGGTCCGCGAGGTGCTGAGCGTCGAGGGCGCACTGGCCGCGCGCGCCGCGAGGGGCGGCACGGCGCCCACCGCCGTCGCCGGGCAACTCCTTGAGCTGAAGGCCGAGTTGGGCCGGCAGCGGGAATGGGTCGCGGCCCGTGGGCCGCTGGTCTGAGGCCCCGCGCCCCGCTGAGCCGCCGAACCCGCCCGCTCCCGAGCCGCCGCTCGGGAGCGGGCGTTTGGCTCACTCGCCCGGGTAGCGCAGCCCGATCTCCCGCCGCGCGGCGTCCAACGTCCGCATGACCGCCAGGGTGCCGTCCAACGGCACCAGCGGCGACTCCGTCTCACCGGCCCGCAGCGCGCGCCCCACCTCGGCCGCCTCGTGGAGGAACGAGCCCGAGGGCCCAGGCGCCGAGAACTCCTCGGGCTCGGCGCCCGCCCGGTGCAGCACGAACCGCTCCGGGTGGAAGAAGCCGCGCGGGAACTCGATCCGCCCCAGCGACCCGGTGACCACCGCCGTCCGCGCCGTGTCGGCGACCAGGGAGCACGTCAGCGCGGCCACCGCGCCCGAGGCGTACCCGAGCAGCAGCCCGGTGTTGTCGTCCACCCCGCCCGACAGCCGCGCCCAGGCGCGCACCTCGTCCGGCTCGCCCAGCAACAGCTGTGCGAACGCCACCGGATAGACCCCCAGATCCAGCAGCGCGCCACCGCCGAGCAGCGGATCCCGCAGCCGGTGCGTGGCGTCCATCGGCGCCTCGATCCCGAAGTCCGCGTGCACCGCGAGCACCTCGCCGATCGCGCCGTCGGCGACCAGCTCGGCCATCCGCCTGACCACCGGGTTGCAGTACGTCCACATGGCCTCCATCAGGAAGACCCGCCGCTCCCGCGCCAGCTCCACCAACTCCTCGGCCTGCGCCGCGTTCAACGTGAACGGCTTCTCGCACAGCACCGGCGTGCCCGCCTCAAGGCACAGCCGCACCGGCTCCTGGTGCGCGCTGTGCGGCGTGGCCACATAGACCACGTCCACCTCGGGATCGCCGGCCAGCGACGCCCAGTCGCCATGGGCGCGCGGGATCCCGAACCGCTCGGCGAACGCCTCCGCCGACGCGGACGAACGCGAACCCACGGCCACCACCTCGGCGTCCGGCAGCTCGGCCAGGTCCTCGACGAACTTCCCCGCGATGCCCCCCGTCGCCAGCACGCCCCAGCGCACCGGGCGTTCGCCCAGCCCTCTGCCCTCGTCAGCCATGTCGCTCCCTCACCGTGGTACCCCGCCCCCGGCGAGGGCGGCGATTAACCGGTTCATCGTAGTCAGCGGCGCCGCTGTCCCCCCGGCGGCGGCTCGCCCCAACCGGTACGGTGAGCACCTGTTCCGGCGACCAAAGGGTGTGAAAGGTACCGCCATGGCGTTCACCCGCTACGATCCCGAGGCCACCCCCACCGCGCGCATCGGCCTCGGCCTGGCCGCCGTGGGACGCCCCGGCTATGTCACCCTCGGCCGCGCCCGCGACCTGCCGGCCGACCGCACCCCGGAGGCGCTGCGCGAGCGCACCCACCAACTGCTGGACGCCGCCTACGCCCAGGGCGTCCGCTACCTGGACGCGGCCCGCTCCTACGGCCGGGCGGAGGAGTTCCTGGCCGACTGGCTGGCCAGCCGCGCCGAGGCCGCCAAGGACGTGGTGGTGGGCAGCAAGTGGGGCTACACCTACACCGCCGACTGGCGGACCGAGGCCGACACCCACGAGGTCAAGGACCACGGCGCCGCCACCCTCGACCGCCAACTCGGCGAGTCGACCGCGCTGCTCGACGGCCGCCTCGACCTCTACCAGGTCCACTCGGTGACCCCCGGCAGCCCCGCCCTCAGCGACCCGGCGGTGCTGGCCCGCCTCGCCCGCCTCGTCGAGGACGGCGTGACGGTCGGTCTCTCCACCAGTGGCCCCGACCAGGCCGAGGCGATCCGCGCCGCGCTGGACGTCACGGTCGGCGGCCGGCCGCTGTACTCCACCGTCCAGGCCACGTTCAACCTGCTGGAGCCGTCAGCGGGCCCGGCCCTGGCCGAGGCGCACGAAGCGGGGCGCACGGTGCTCGTCAAGGAGGCGCTGGCCAACGGGCGCCTCGCCGGCGAGGCGGCGCCGCCGGAACTGCGCCGCCTCGCGCAGGACAGCGGCACCACGGCCGACGCGGTGGCGCTGGCCGCGGTGCTGACCCAGCCGTGGGCCGCGCTGGTCCTCTCCGGCGCCGCGACGGTCGCTCAGCTGACCGAGAACGCGAAGGCGGCGACCCTCAGCCTCGACCCGGCCCGCCTCGCCTCCCTGGCCCGTCTGGTCGAACCCCCCACCACCTACTGGCGCACCCGCTCCGCCCTCCCCTGGCGCTGACCGCCTGCCGGCGGGGGCTTGGCCACCGGGCTCCTCGACGCGGACGCCTGCCCGGCGGGGCTGGCTGCGCCGGGTGGGGTGTGGGGCGCGAGCTTCGCCGGCGGGGGTGGGCGGGAGCCGTTCGGTGTGGGGTGGTTTGGCCGCCTGGCCGGCGTCGCCGATGGGGTGCGCTGCCCGGCCGGGCAGCGCACCTTCGGCGTGGGGCGGTGAGCCGGCTGGCGTCAGCCCCGTCGGGCACCCTCGCCCGGTGGACGGGCGACGCCCGGTGACCGGGCCGGCCAACTCCACGCCCCCACCGGCCAGACGAACGGGCGCCTCTTGCCTCAGCCCGCACCAGAGGGGCGCGGCCCCGCCCGACCGGGCCGGCGGAATCGGCGTCACCGGGCGCGCAGCCCGTGCCGTCATCCACACGGCCGGCGGCCCGGCGCGCGCCCTTACTGTGTGTCGCTGGGCCGGGAACCCCGCCCGGTGGGAGGCGGGGGGCGGTGGTCGTCCGCCCGCCCGGCCAGGGCTACGCGGCGCGGGCCTTGGTGGCGTACATGTCGACGTACTCCTGGCCGGAGAGGCGCATCACCTCGGTCATCACCTCGTCGGTGACGGCCCGCAGCACATAGCGGTCGCGGTCCATGCCCTCGTAGCGGGAGAAGTCCAGCGGCTGGCCGAAGCGGACGGTGATCCGTCGGCCGCGGCCCACGCGGGGCAGGCCCTTGCCGCCCGGCTGCACCCGGTCGGTGCCGATCATCGCGAAGGGCACCACCGGCGCCCCCGTCATCAGGGTCAGCCGGGCGATGCCGGTGCGGCCCCGGTAGAGGCGGCCGTCGGGGGACCTGGTGCCCTCGGGATAGATCCCGAACACATCGCCGCGCTCCAGCACCCGCCGTCCCGTCATCAGCGCGGCGACGCCGCCGCGTCCGCCGTCCCGGTCCACCGGGATCATGCCGACCGCCGTGAAGAACCAGGCCATCACGCGGCCCTTGACGGAGCGGCCCTTGACGTACTCGTCCTTGCCGATGAAGAAGACCTGGCGGTCACAGACCAGCGGAAGGATGACCGAGTCGATGAAGGTCAGATGGTTGCCGGCGAGGATCACCGGACCGCTCCCCGGCACATGGGCCAGCCCCTCGACCCGTGGGCGCAGCAGCAGCTTGAGCAGGGGGCCCAGCAGCACCTTCAACAGCACGAATCGGGACAACTTCCCCTCCGGGTCGTTCATGGTCACGCGCATCTCGCGATGCGTTCGGCGCATTCCTCGTGACGCATAGGAATGCATAGGGACGATACTCGCGCGAAGGGGTCCCTCCCGCACAGGGTTCACCCGATGGTGCGGAGAACGTCACATCGTCCCGACGGCACCCGAGCCGTTGGGGGCGGCTTCGCCGGGAGTTCGCCCGCGCGTCCTACCGGGGGACGGCGCGCGTCCCTACGATCGGCGCGGTCAGCTCATCGGCGAGGGAGAACACATGTCAGCTCGACAGGCCGCGGACACCACCAGGAGCGCGCTCGGCCGGCGGGCGGTGCTGGGCGCGGCGATGGCGGGCGCCGGCGGCGCCGCGCTGGTCGGCACCGGCGCCGGGACGGCGCCGGCCGCCGAGGCCGCGGGGCGGCCAGGCGGGGGCGGCGGGGGCCGCGCGCTGCCGGTGCCGACCGTGGTCGCGCACCGGGGCGCCTCCGGCTACCGACCCGAACACACGCTGGGCGCCTACCAGTTGGGGCTCGACCTGGGTGCCGACATCATCGAGCAGGATCTGGTGCCCACCAGGGACGGCCATCTGGTGTGCCGGCACGAGAACGACATCACCGGCACCACCGACGTCGCCGACCACCCGGAGTTCGCCGAGCTGCGCACCACCAAGACGGTGGACGGTGTCGACTACACCGGCTGGTTCACCGAGGACCTCACGCTGGCCGAGCTCAAGACCCTGCGCGCCGTCGAGCGCATTCCCGGCCAGCGTCCGCACAACACGCTCTACGACGGGCGTTGGGAGATCCCCACGTTCGCCGAGGTGCTCGACTGGGCCGCCGAACAGGGCCGCCGCCGGGGCCGCCCGGTGTGGCTGTACACCGAGACCAAGCACCCCACGTACTTCCGTTCGCTCGGCCTCGGCCTGGAGGAGCCGCTGGCCGCGCTGCTGCGCCGGCGCCGGCTGCATCGGTCCAACGCGCCGGTCTTCCTCCAGTCCTTCGAGCCGACCAGCGTCGAGCGCCTGGCCGGTCTTGTCGACACGCCGGGCGTGGTGCTGCTGGGCGCGGCCGACTCCCGCCCGTGGGACTTCCAGGAGTCGGGCGACCCGCGCACCGTCGCCGACCTGATCACCCCTCAGGGCCTCGCCGAGATCGCCGGCTACGCCTCGGGCATCGGCCCCGTGCTGGACCTGGTCATCCCGCGCGCCGCCGACGGCTCGCTGACCAGCCCGACGAGCCTGGTCGCCGACGCCCACGAGGCCGACCTGCTGGTGCACCCGTACACCCTGCGCAACGAGAACGCGTTCCTGCCCGCCGACTTCCGGCGCGGCGAGGACCCGAACGGCTTCGGCGACGCGTTCGGCGCGCTGCGCGCCTACTTCGACGCGGGTGTCGACGGCGTCTTCGCCGACCACCCGGACACCGCGCTGCTCGCGGCGGAGGACTTCAGGGCGGGCCGTTGACCCCCCGGGACGCGCCGGGCACGAAGGCCCGTTCAGGGGGTTGAGTCGGCAATCTCACACGGTAGTTGGCCCGGGGGCATTCCCCCACGCGCCCGTCCCTAGCACAATGCTGACGGCGCGGGTCTGACCTGCGCCGTCAGGGCTATCGCCGGCGCGCGCGCACCCTCAACACGCGCGGCCGGCCGAACTCCTCAGCTGGAGGCGTGAGCAATGGGCATGAGCGTCACCATCGGGTCGGCGACCGAACAGGACGTCGAGCAGATCCTCAAACTTCAGTACCTCTGTTACCAGTCGGAGGCCGAGCTGTACGGCGACTACACCATCGCCCCGCTCACCCAGACCCTCGCCGAGCTGCGCGCGGAGGTGGCCGACACCTGCGCGCTGGTGGCGCGGCTCGGTGACGAGGTGGTGGGTTCCGTACGGGGCGGCGTGGGGGCCGACGGCACGGCCGACATCGGGCGGCTGATCGTGCATCCCCGGATGCAGCGACACGGCCTGGGCGGGCGGCTGTTGGCGGCGATCGAGCAGCGGCTCGCCGCCGAGCGGGCCGCGGCACGCTACCGGCTCTTCACCGGCCACCGCAGCGCGGGCAACCTGCGGCTCTACCGTCGCCTCGGCTACGCCCAGGTCGGCACGGAGCAGGTCTCCCGGCACCTGAGCCTGGTCACCCTGGAGAAGCCGGTGGCCCGTGCCGGAAGCGTGTCCGAACAGCCGCTGGCGGCCAGCGCGTAGCGGCCCGAACGAGCGACACCGACGGCGCGGCGCGGGCGAAGAGGCCCGCGCCGCGCCGTCTCGCGTGCCCTCGCGCCCCGGGGGCGCTCAGGGCCGGCTCGGCGCCGGCGAGCCGGCCCTGGCCCGCTGACCGGTGGGCCCCAGCCAACGCAGCCCGGTGAGCGGCAGGATGAGCGGGAAGAAGACATAGCCCATGCCGTAGTCGGACCAGACCGTGGCGTCGGGGAAGGCGTCCGGGTCGACCAGCGACCAGGTGCCCACGATCAGCACCCCGGCCAACTCCAGGGCGCAGCACAGCCGACCGAGCTTCCTGGCCCGCTCGCCACCGCGCACCAGGGAGACGGTGATCACCGCGTACACCACGGCCGCGACGGCGGAGAGCAGATAGGCCAGCGGCGCCTCGTCGAAGCGGGTGGAGAGCTGGTACGCCGAGCGCGAGGCGGCGCCGACGGCGAACACCCCGTAGAGCAGCACCAGCAGCCGTCCCGGGCCTTTGCTCAGATCCGGGCCCCGCACCGTCGCGGGGGAGTGGGGCTCAGACACCGGCGGCCCCCGCCCAGACGTCGGCCAGCCGCACCTCGAGCACGGCCAGCACCACGGCGCCGGCGGCCACCGTCGCGGAGCCCCAGCGGTTCCGTTCCGTCAACGAGACGGCGGCCGTCACCGGCAGGCAGAGCGGCACCGCCACCAGATAGCAGACGAACACCAGCGTGCTGCCGTCCCCGGCCGGCCGCTCGCCGCCGGCGAGCGCGACCGTGGAGACCCCGACCTGCACCAGGGCCAGCAGCAGCACCAGGGCGGCGCCCGCGTAGTGCCAGTCCTTGACCGGCTGGTCCCGGAAGGCCGCGTAGCCGCACCAGGCCCCCAACAGCAGGGCGGTCACCACGACCGTGACCGTCAACGGGGTGAGCATGGGCAGACTCTACGCCGGGGGCCGCCGGCCCCCACCCGCCGGCCCCCGGGTTCCCGGCCGACCACGTGGCGTTGGCCACAGGTTTCCGGCCTGCGACGTTGGGCCGCGCGCCGGTCTGTTTTACTTGACCTCATGACACCGACGAGCTGCCACTTCCCGGCGACCGAGGCGCTGATGCCGCCCGGTGCTCACTGTCCGTGTCGAATGTGTGACCGCTGAGGGCCCCTGATCGAGCAGCGACCTCGCGCCCCGAAGCGAAGCTGACGCCCCCGCCCGCGCTCGCCGCGCGCCCGCGCCGCCGTCGTCGGCACCGCCGCTCCCGCACCACCACCACCTGACCGTGTCCAGGTGTGCGCCGCCGCGCGCCGCCAGGCACCCGACAGCGATGGAAGCCAGTGATCACCACCACGGATCTGACCAAGGTCTACCGTTCACGGGGCCGGGAGGTCACCGCGCTCGACGGCGTCAGCCTGCGGGTCGAACCCGGCCAGATGTACGGCGTCATCGGGCGCAGCGGGGCCGGCAAGTCCACGCTGATCCGCTGCGTCAACCTGTTGGAGCGTCCCGACTCGGGGACGGTGACGGTGGACGGTGCGGACCTCACGGCGCTGGCCGGTCGCGGCCACCGCGCGGGCAAGCCGCTGCGGCAGGCGCGGACCGGCATCGGCATGATCTTCCAGCACTTCAACCTGCTCTCCTCGCGCACCGTGCGCGGCAATGTGGAGCTGCCGCTGGAGATCCTCGGCCTCACCCGCCGCGAGCGCGCCCGCAAGGCGCTCGACCTGCTGGATCTGGTCGGCCTCGCCGACCACGCCAGGGCCTATCCGGCGCAGCTGTCCGGCGGCCAGAA
This sequence comes from Streptomyces profundus, assembly GCF_020740535.1. NCBI lineage: Bacteria > Bacillati > Actinomycetota > Actinomycetes > Kitasatosporales > Streptomycetaceae > Streptomyces > Streptomyces profundus. Next base: position 405,721 of record NZ_CP082362.1, on the reverse strand, counting down.
GCAGCGCGTCGGCATCGCCCGCGCGCTCGCCGGCGACCCGAAGGTGCTGCTCTCCGACGAGGCCACCTCGGCGCTCGACCCGGAGACCACCCGCTCGGTGCTCCAGCTGCTGCGCGACCTCAACCGTCAGCTCGGCCTGACCGTGCTGCTGATCACCCACGAGATGGACGTGGTCAAGGCCGTCTGTGACGCCGCCGCGCTGATGGAACAGGGCCGGATCGTGGAGTCGGGCGTCCTCTCCGAGCTGCTCGCCACCCCGGGCTCCCGGCTCGCGGGGGAGCTGTTCCCGGTCGGCGGCGCCAGGAGCGCCGAGGACCGCACGGTGGTGGACATCACCTTCCACGGCGAGCGCGCCGGCCAGCCGGTGATCTCCCAGCTGGCCAGGTCGCACGGCGTCGACGTCTCGATCCTGGGCGCCGCCATGGACACCGTCGGCGGACGCCAGGTCGGCCGGATGCGCATCGAGCTCCCCGGCCGCCCGGAGGAGAACACCCGGGCCCTCGGCTTCCTCCGCGAGGCCGGGCTCACCGTCGAACTGCCCGACCAGCCGGCCGCCGTCCCGGCGGCCAGGGAACTCACCGGAGAGGGCGCCTGATGACCTGGTCCCAGATGCAGCCGCTGCTCAGCCAGGGCACCATCGACACGCTCTACATGGTGGGCTGGTCCACCTTCTACGCGGTGCTCGGCGGCCTGCCGCTCGGCGTGCTGCTCGTGCTCACCGACCGCGGCGGGCCGTTGCGCAACGTGCCGTTGAACAAGACCATCGGCGTGATCGTCAACATCGGTCGCTCGCTGCCGTTCATCATTCTGCTGGTGGCGCTGATCCCGTTCACCCGCTTCGTGGTGGGTACCGCGATGGGGCCGACCGCCGCCGTGGTGCCGCTGGCCATCGCCGCCATCCCGTTCTTCGCCCGGCTGGTGGAGACCGCCGTGCGCGAGGTCGACCACGGACTGGTGGAGGCCGCCCACGCGATGGGCGGCGGCACCTGGACGGTGGTGCTCAAGGTGCTGCTGCCGCAGGCCCTGCCGTCCCTGGTCGCGGGCCTGACCACCACGGTGATCGCGCTGATCGGCTACTCGGCGATGGCCGGCGCCGTCGGCGGCGGCGGCCTCGGCACCCTCGCCTACACCTATGGCTACCAGCGCTTCGAGGACGAGTTCATGCTCGTCACCGTCGTCGTCCTGCTGGTCATCGTCACCGCCGTCCAGCTGCTGGGCGACGGCGTCGTGCGCCTCATCTCCCGCCGCACCCGCACCGGTTGACACGCGGCGACCCCCGACTTCGGGCCACCCCCGGACCCCGGGCCACCCCGGAACCCAAGAAAACCCGCAGCAAGCGAAAGGCACTCTTCGTGCGTACCCAACTGAAGTCCGGCGCCCTGCTCGCCGCCATCACGGCCCTCACCCTCGGGTTGACCGCCTGCGGCACCGACTCCGACCCGGACACCGGCGGCTCCGGCGGTGGCGACGGCGCAGCCGCCGACCCCGCCCAGCCGCTGAGCGTCGCGGCCAACCCCGTGCCCCACGTGGAGATCCTGGAGTTCGTCCAGGAGAACCTCGCCGAGGACGCCGGGCTCGACCTGGACATCCGCACGGTGACGGACTACGTCATCCCCAACACCCTGGTGGACGACGGCGACGTGGACGCCAACTTCTTCCAGCACCAGCCCTACCTGGACGACTTCAACGCCCAGCAGGGCACCGACATCGTGCCGGTCATCAACGTCCACCTGGAGCCGCTCGGCCTCTACTCCGCCCAGCTCGACAGCTTCGACGAGCTCGGCGAAGGGTCCACCGTCGCCATCCCCAACGACGCCACCAACGGCGGGCGCGCCCTCCAGCTGCTCGCCGGCGAGGGCGTGATCGAGCTGGCCGAAGGGGTCGGCGCCGAAGCCACCCTCGGCGACATCACCCAGGACAACGGCCTGGACTTCCAGGAGTTGGAGGCCGCCTCGCTGCCCCGCGCCCTGGAGGACTTCGACGCCGCCGTGATCAACGGCAACTACGCCCTTGAGGCGGAGCTGGTGCCCGCCGAGGACGCGCTGATCCTGGAGGACTCCGAGAACAACCCCTACGCCAACTTCCTGGCCGTCAACGCGGGCAACGAGGACGATCCGCGCGTCCAGACGCTGGCCGAGCTGCTGAACTCCGACGAGGTCCAGCAGTTCATCGAGGACACCTACCAGGGCTCCGTGATCCCGGCCTTCGGCACCCCGGCCGGCTGACCGCCCCCGTGACACGGGCGGCGCCGACCGCCACCCACCGCGCCGGGCCCCGCGACACAGCCGGGGCCCGGCGCCGTCGTTCGGCGCCCCATGCGCCATGCTGTGCACGAGACCCCAGGCCAGGCATGGAGCCCGCATGACATCCACCTTCCCCGATATCTCCATCAACACCGAACGGTTGATGCTCCGTCCGTTCGAGGAGGCCGACGCCCCCGAGCTGGCCGCGATGATGAGCGACGAGCTGAGCGTCGCCTGGACCTCGGCACCCATGCCGTACACCCGGCGCGAGGCGTACGACTGGATCACCCGCAGGGCGCCGGCCGAACGCACGGAGGGACGGGGCATCGTGCTGGCCGTGACCGAGTACCTCACCCACCGGCTGGTCGGCAGTGTGCATTTGATGAACACCGACTGGCGGGTGCTGAGCACCGAGGTCGGCTATGTGGTGGGCCCCTGGGCCAGGGGCGAGGGCTACGCGGCCGAGGCCGTGCAGGCCGTCGCCCAGTGGCTCTTCCGCGACCAGAAGTTCGAACGTCTTGAGCTGCGCACCGCGGCGGGCAACACCGCGTCGCAGCAGGTGGCGCAGAAGGTCGGCTGTATCAGCGAGGGCGTGCTCCGCAACGCGCTGATAGTGCGCTCCCGCACCGAGGACGGCGGTTGGACCGACATCCGCACCGACCTGATCGTCTGGGGCCTGCTCCCCGAGGACATCGAGGAAGCCCCCCACCACCGCGGGCGGCCGGCCGACGTCTGACGGGCGCGGTAGGCTCAACGCCGTCACCAGCCCTTCCCCGCAGGAGATCCATGGCCGACCGCGTCACCGTCATCGGATGGGACGGGTCCCCGCTCGGCTCTGCCGCCACCACCGCACTCCGCGCCGCGACCCTCGTCGCCGGCGCCCCCCGCCATCTGGACCTGCCCGAAGTCCCGCCGCACGCCGAGCGGGTGACCCTCGGCAGCGTCGCCCTCGCGGCCCGCAGGATCGCCGCCCACCGGGGAACCGCCGTGGTGCTGGCCGACGGCGACCCGGGCTTCTTCGGCGTGGTGCGCGCGCTGCGCGATCCCGCACACGGCCTTGAGGTCGAGGTGGTGCCCGCCGTGTCGGCCGTCGCCACCGCCTTCGCCCGCGCCGCCATGCCCTGGGACGACGCGCGGGTGGTGGTGGCCAACGAACGCACCCTGCGCCGCGCCGTCAACGTCTGCCGCGCGCACCCCAAGGTCGCCGTCCTCACCGCCCCGGGCGCCGGGCCCACCGAGATCGCGCTGCTGCTCGGGGCCGAGCAACGCACCTTTGTGATCTGCGAGTCGCTCGGCACCGCGCGGGAACGCGTCTCCGTCCTCACCTCCGACCGCGTGCCGCGCCACCACTGGACCGATCCCAACGTGGTGATCGTGATCGGCGGCCCCTTCGCCCACTCCGGCACCAGCAGCTGGCTGGCCGGTCTCGCCACCGGCGATCTGCCGGAGGCCCCGCGCGGCTGGGGCCTCGACCCGGCCGCCTACGGACAGCCGGCGCCCGACCGGGACGCGGAGCGCGCCGGGCGCAGCCGACGCCTGCGCGCCCTCGAACTCTCCGTGCTCGGCCCCCGGTTCGGGGACCTGCTGTGGGACGTGGGCAGCGGCGGGGGACTGACGGCCGTCGAGGCGGCCGGTCTCGGCGCCGCGGTGATCGCCGTCGACCGCGATCCGCGCGCCCTGGCGCTCGCCGACGCCGCGGCCCGACGGGTCGGGGTGCGTGTGCAGACCGTGCAGGGCGTCGCGCCCCAGGTGCTGGCCGATCTGCCGCAACCCGATCTGATCCGGGTGGGCGGCGGGGGGCACCGCACCCTGGTCGCCTGCGCCGACCGGCGGCCCGAGCGCGTCGTCAGCCACGCCATGACCCGTGACCAGGCCGAGGCGGCCAGCCGGGTGCTGACGGGCGCCGGCTACGCCGTGGAGTGCACCCTGGTGCAGTCGGTCGAACTGGCGGTTGGCGACTGGTCGGAACAGGGTCGAACGGTTGTCTTTCTGCTCGCTGCGCGACTGTTGTCGTCAACCAACTGACAAATACGGATCATTCAGGTTCAGTCCGGCACCCACGATCAGCGCGGGGCAGCATCCCGGGTAGGCTGATCGACCGTTGTGCCGTCAGCCGGACACGTTGTTTCGAGGTCGTTTCGACCGTCGCGTCCGGGCCCTGTCAGGCAACGGAAGGAGCACACGCGATGGGCGAGGTGGACGCATGACGGACGCCCTCGGCACGATCCCCGAAGGGGAACAGCCGGAGCAGCCGGAGCGGTTGGACACACCCACTCCCACCGTCTACCCCTACCCCGGACAGCCAGCGGTGGCCGGGGGGGCCGAGGGGGTCGACGGGGCCGAGGAGGCCGACGAGGAAGAACTGCTGATGCCGGGCAGCGCCGCCGCCTGGGGCGAGGCGCCCACCGCGCCCACCCCCCCGGCCCCCGCGCCACGGCAGAACGTTCGCCCCGTGCCCCGTCCTGGCCCCCACCCCACGGAGCCCGAGTACCTCGATATCCCCATGACCCAGGCGGGCGCCGCCGTGCCGGCCCCGGTGGAGGCCGTCCAAGGCGCCCCCGCGGAGGCCGTTCCGCCGCCAACGGCCCCGACCCCTGCGAACGGCGTTCCGGTCGTGGCCCCCGCGCCGGCCACGCCCGCTGAGGGTGTCCCGTCGGCCCCGGTCGACGCCGCTCCGGCGGATGACGTTCCGGCCGTGGCGCCCACGCCTGCCGCGGGTGTCGCCACGCCGGCGGCACCCCCGGCCGTCGAGCCCCATCCGGCGGACGGCGTTCCCGCCGCGCCGGCCGCTCCGGCGGTGGCCGCCGAGCCCGTTCCGGCTCCGCCCGACACCCCGGTGAACGCCGCTTCGCCGGCGGTGGCCCAACCCCATCCGGCGGACGGCGTTCCCGCCGCGCCGGCCGCTCCGGCGGTGGCCGCCGAGCCCGTTCCGGCCCCGCCCGCCGCCCCGGCGGACGCCGCCCCGCCGGCGGCGGCCGAGGCGCCCCCGGCCGCCGACCCCGCCACCGCGGTGCCGCAGCCGGCCAACGAGCCCCCACCCGCACCGAGTTCATCTCAGCCTCCCGAGGCCCCGCCCGCGCCAGCGGCCCCCGAGCCCGCCGCACAGCCGCCGGAGGCCCCCGCACCACCGCCGGAGGCGCTCCGCTACCCCGAGCCCGAGCGGGACGCCGTGCACCGGCTGATGCGCGACCGGCGGGACGTCCACCACGGCTTCCGCCCCGATCCGGTGCCAGCCGAGGTGCTGCTGCGGGTTCTTGAGGCGGCCCACAACGCGCCGAGCGTCGGCCCGGCCCAGCCGTGGGACTTCGTCATCATCAAGTCCCAGGAGACCCGCGCCACCATCCACGACCTGGCCCGCCGGCAGCGCGAGGCCTACGCCAAGTCGCTGTCCAAGGCGAGGGCCCGGCAGTTCCGTCAGCTCACCGTCGACGCGATCAGGGACACCCCGATCAACATCGTGGTGACGGCGGACCCCACGCGCGGAGGCCGCAACACCTACGGCTGGCACCTCCAGCCGCAGACCACGCCCTACTCCTCCGCCCTCGCGGTCGAGAACCTCTGGCTCGCCGCCCGTGCCGAGGGGCTCGGCGTCGGCTGGATCGGCTTCCTCGACGAGCGGGAGCTGGTCCGCGCCCTCGGCCTGCCCGAGCATCTGGAGGTCGTCGCCTACCTCTGCGTCGGCTACGTGGACGCCTTCCCCGACGAGCCCGAGGCGGACCGGAGCGGTGCCACGCACCGCAGGCCGCTCTCCTGGGTGGTGCACGAGGAGTCCTACGGCCGCCGCGCGCTGCCGGGCGCCGAACCGCACGACCTGCTGAGCGAGACCCTCGCCGAGATCCGCCCGCTGGACGCCCAGGCCCTCGGCGAGGCATGGGAGCGGCAGAAGCGGATGACCAAGCCCGCCGGCTCGCTCGGCGCGCTTGAGGTCATCTCCGCCCAGCTCTGCGGGCTCTCCCGCAGCTGCCCGCCGCCGGTGCCGGAGCCGGCCGCCGTCGCCGTCTTCGCCGCCGACCACGGCGTCCACGACCAGGGCGTCACGCCCTGGCCGCAGGAGGTCACCGGCCAGATGGTGGCCAACTTCCTCGGCGGGGGAGCGGTCTGCAACGCCTTCGCCACCCAGGTCGGGGCCGAGGTCTGCGTGATCGACGTGGGCGTCCGCGACGAGCTGCCGGGGATGCCGGGTCTGGTGCCGCGCCGGGTGCGGGCCGGCACCGCCGATCTCAGCGTCGGCCAGGCGATGAGCCGGGAGGAGACGCTGCGCGCCGTCGAGGTGGGCATCGAGACCGCCCGCGATCTGGTCGCCGCCGGCAACCAGGCCCTGCTCACCGGGGAGATGGGGGTCGCCAACACCACGGCCGCCGCCGCCCTGGTCGCGGCGTTCACCGGAGCCGAGGCCGCCGAGGTCACCGGCCGGGGCTGCGGCATCGACGACGAGACGCTCGCCCGCAAGATCGACGTGGTGCGCCGCGCGCTCCAGCTGCACCAGCCCGACCCGAGCGACCCGTTGGGCGTGCTCGCCGCCGTCGGCGGGCTCGAACACGCGGCGCTCGCCGGGCTGATCCTCGGCGGCGCCGCCCAGCGGGTGCCCGTGCTGCTCGACGGGGTGAGCGCGGGGGCCGCCGCGCTGGCCGCCCGCGCCATCGCGCCCGAGGCCGTCTCGGTCTGCGTCGCCGGACACCGCAGCGCCGAGCCAGGCCACCAGGCCGCGCTCACCGCGCTGGGGCTGCGCCCGATGATCGATCTCGACCTGCGCCTCGGCGAGGGCACCGGCGCGCTGCTGGCCCTTCCTCTGGTGCAGAGCGCCGCCCGCGCCATGCGCGACGTGGCCACCTTCGACTCCGCCGGCGTCACCGACAAGAACTGAACCGACAAGAACTGGCCGACAGGAACTGAACGGGCGGGATCTGGCCGGCGGGAGCCGAACCGGCCCGTACGGAACCGAGCCGACCGATCAGCGCGGCGCCGGGCCCTGGTGCCCGGCGCCGTAAGCTTGTGCGGCGGAGCAGCGGCGCCCCGCACCCGACCACCCCGCACCCAGCACGCCACGGCCCCGGCCCGGCGGCCGGGCAGCAGCGGCGCGCCCCGCCCGGCGCGCCCCGCGTCAAGGAGTCCGCCCGCCGATGTCCGAACACCCCGCCTACCCCGTCGGGCTGCGCCTGGCCGGCCGCCGAGTGCTGGTGCTCGGCGGCGGCACCGTCGCCCAGCGCCGGCTGCCGGCGCTGCTCGCCGCCGGCGCTGACGTCACCCTGATCGCCCCGGCCGTCACCCCCTCGGTCGAGGCCATGGCCGAGACCGGCGAGCTGCGCTGGGAGCGGCGCGGCTACCGCCGGGGCGATGTCGACGGCGCCTGGTACCTGCTGATCGCGACCGACGACACCGAGGTCAACGAGGCGGCCTCGGCCGAGGCCGAACGGCTGCGGGTCTGGTGCGTCCGCAGCGACGACGCCGAGGCCGCCACCGCCTGGACGCCGGCCACCGGCCGGGGCGACGGGGTCACCGTCGCCGTCCTCACCGGGCGCGACCCCCGCCGCTCGGCCGCCGTCAGGGACGCCGTCGTCGAGGGACTGCGGGACGGCACCCTCGCCGCCCGCCGGCACCGCGACCGGACCCCGGGCGTCGCCCTGGTCGGCGGCGGCCCTGGCGACCCCGACCTGATCACCGTCCGGGGCCGCCGGCTGCTCGCCGAGGCCGATGTGGTGATCGCCGACCGGCTCGGCCCCAGGGACCTGCTGGACGAACTCCCGCCGCAGGTCGAGGTGATCGACGCGGCCAAGATCCCCTACGGCCGGTACATGGCCCAGGAGGCGATCAACGCCGCGCTGATCGAACACGCCAGGGCCGGCCGGTCCGTCGTGCGGCTCAAGGGCGGCGACCCCTTCGTCTTCGGCCGGGGCCGCGAGGAGGCGCAGGCACTGGCCGAGGCCGGCATCCAGGTCACCGTGGTCCCGGGCGTCACCAGCGCCATCTCCGTCCCCGGGGCGGCCGGCATCCCGGTCACCCACCGGGGTGTCGCCCACGAGTTCACCGTGGTCAGCGGCCATCTGCCGCCCGACGACCCCCGTTCCCTGGTGGACTGGCCGGCGCTCGGCGCGCTGCGCGGCACCCTGGTGCTGCTGATGGCGGTGGAACGGATGGGCGCCATCGCCGAGACCCTGATCCGACACGGCCGCTCCCCCGCGACCCCGACCGCCGTCGTCCAGGAGGGGACCACCCCGGCGCAGCGCCGGGTGGACGCCACCCTGGGCACGGTCGCCGCCCGCCTCACGGAGGCCGGTATCCGGCCCCCGGCGGTGATCGTCGTCGGCGATGTGGTGGCCGTGCCATGAGCGATACGGCGAACCAGCGCCTGATCCCGGTCGACGACCCGGCGGACCCGCGCCTCGCCGACTACGCGGGGCTGACCGACGTGACGCTGCGCCGCCGCCTCGAACCGGCCCAGGGCCTCTTCATGGCTGAGGGTGAGAAGGTCATCCGCCGCGCCCTTGAGGCGGGTTACCCCATGCGGTCCCTGCTGCTCACCCCACGCTGGGCCGAGACGATGGCCGAGGTGATCACGGGCACCGACGCCCCCGTCTACGTGGTCACCCCCGAGCTGGCCGAGCACGTCACCGGCTACCACGTCCACCGCGGCGCCCTCGCCGCCATGCACCGCGAGCCCCTGCCCACCCCCACCGCCCTGCTGACCGGGGCGCGGCGCGTCGCCGTGTTCGAGGACATGGTCGACCACGCCAACCTGGGCGCGGCCTTCCGGAACGCCGCCGCCCTCGGGGTGGACGCGGTCCTGCTCTCCCCCCGGTGCGCCGACCCCCTCTACCGGCGGGCGGTGAAGGTCTCGATGGGGGGTGTCTTCCGGGTGCCGTGGACCCGCCTCGCCTCCTGGCCCGGGGAGATCGAACTGCTCCGCTCGGCGGGCTTCACCGTCGCCGCCCTCTGCCTGAGCGAGCGGGCGATCACCCTCGACACCCTGGCGGAGCGGGCACCGGAGCGGCTCGCCCTGGTCTTCGGCACGGAGGGCGCGGGACTGACCCCACGAGCCCTCGCCTCGGTCGACGAACACGTCCGCATCCCGATGGACGCGGGCGTCGACTCCCTCAACGTGGCCGCCGCCTCGGCCGTCGCCTTCTACACCACCCGCCCCCGGTGACCGTGCGGCCCGGAAACGCAGCGAGGTTCCCCCAGGCCCTTGAGGGCCTGGGAGGTGCCCCCATCCGCTGTCGTCGCGAGCCCGCGAAGATCCAAACGACGTGCCCTATGCCGGGGTGGTCACCGACCTGGCCACCTTCGCCTGGCTCTGCGACATCTGTGTGAGCCGGGAACACCGGGTCCTGGGCCTGGGCACCTGGCTGGCCGGCGCGGTGCGGGACCATCTGGCCCCGCACCGCCGGGTGCTGCTCTTCACCGCCGAAGCCCACGAGATCTACGCCCGGGTGGGCTTCGGCCCGCTGGACGGCCCGCACGACCGGGTGATGGCGCTGACTCCTCAGACGCCGGGTCCGGCCTGAGCGGGGCCGTCCCTCAGATGCCGCAGCTGGGCGCCGACCAGCGGCGGGTGCTCTGGCTGGCCAGGTGGGCGTGGTCGTTGTGACCGGGGAAACCAGGGCCCAGGATGTGGTTGAAGCCGTGGTAGCGCGCCTGCTTCACGATCTGGCAGAAGGTCGGCGAGCCGACCAGGTCGATCGCTCGACCGTAGAGGTGGTTGCTGCCGGCCGCACCGCCGGCCGAGTTGTTGCACGCGGTGGAGCGGAAGCCGCTGCTGGTGGTGAGCGGACGGTCGCCGAGGGCGTGCCGAAGCGCCTCCAGCTTCCACATCGCCCGCAGCGCGTTCTGTTTGGCGGTCGCGGCGCTGACCGCTCCGCCCGACCAGGTGCTGTTGCAACGGTTCATCTCGGCGTAGGTGAAGTGCGCCGGGGTGCAGTCGTTGTCCTGGAGCGCGTAGATCTTGCTGTAGGTCTGGTTGCCGGCGACGCCGTCCGCCGACAGCCCGTAGGCCTGCTGGAAGCGCTTGACCGCGGCGGCCGTGGCCGGGCCGAACTGGCCGTCGATCGCCAACTCGGCGCCGTAGCCCGGGTATCCGGCCACCCGGATCTGTAGCTGGGTGACGTCGGCGCCGCTGTGGCCCTGTTTGAGGGTGCGGTTCCAGGTGTAGCAACCGTCGGCCTGCGCGGTGCCGGCGGTGGCCACGGTACCGACCACGGCGACTGTTGAGATCATGACAAATGCGAGAAACGCGCGTAGAAGCCGTTTCACGGTGACACCTCCATGAGGGGAAAGAGGGAGTGAGTTGAGAGTGCCCGAGGGGATCAACGCGCGTCAACTACCTGTGCGCTACAGGTGGTTCACCTCCGCCGCCCCGCAGGGCTCCACCGGCTCCGGCCGGGTGCCACCACTCGTGGGACGACCGACGACGACCGCCTGTGCCGTTCCCCCTGGATGTGCCGGTTCGTCCGAGCGGCCGGCCGCCGGCCGTACCCCGTCGGGCGCACCCGGCCACGAGGTGGACGCACGGGCCGGCGGTCGCGCGTTCCGCACCCCGTCCGTCCTCTCCGTCGGGGACGGCTCCCTCGGCCGTGGGCCACGCTCAGGGGATCAGCCGGCGTCTCCTCGTGTCACGAGCCCCGCGCCTGGACCGCGACCCCGCTCGCCGTTCCGATGGCGATCGGCCCGGGAAGGGCTACAGCGGGCCCTGGCAGCCCTGGGCCAGGCTGATGCCCAGGATGACCAGCAGGGTCACCGTCACAAAGACGAACACCCGCTGGCGCAGCAGGCGGCGGTCGGCCACCCGGCGTGCGGTGGAGGGGGCCGGGCGCCGGCGTGCGGGGGGTGGTGCGGTGCGCTTCGCGCGCGGGCGCTCGGGCGCGGGGCGCTCCGGGACCGTCACGCGCTGCCGGCGCGCCGGCAGCGGCACCCCTCTGGCCTCGCGGGCGGCGATCTCCTTGAGTCGCAGCGACAGCTGCGTCGTGCTGGGCCTGGTCTCCGGGGACTTCGACAGACAGGACCGCAGCAGGGGCGCCAACGCCGAGGGAACGCCCACCAGTTGCGGTTCCTCGTGCACCACCCGGTAGAGCATGACCTCGGAACTGCCCTGCCCGAAGGGGGAGTCGCCGAGCGCCGCGTAGGCCAGGGTGGCGCCCAGCGAGAAGACGTCGCTGGCGGGGGTGACGCCCTGGCCGCGCACCTGCTCGGGGGCGAGGAAACCGGGCGAGCCGACCGCCGTGCCCACGTGGGTGAGGGTGCTGGCCCCCGTCGACCAGGCGATGCCGAAGTCGATGATGCGCGGTCCCTTGGGGGACAGCAGGATGTTGGACGGCTTGAGGTCGCGGTGGACGACCCCCGCCTCGTGCACCGCGACCAGGCCCTCGGCCAGCGCGGCCCCGATGGCCGCCGTCTCGGCCGCCGACAGCGGGCCCTGATCCATCACCTTGTCGTGCAGCGAGGGGCCGGGGACGTACTGGGTGGCGAACCAGGGCCGGCTGGCGTCGAGATCCGCGGCGACCAGGCGGGCCGTGCAGCCGCCCCTGATCCGTCGCGCCGCCGACACCTCGCGGGCGAACCGGGAACGGAACTCCTGGTCCTCGGAGAGATCCGGGCGGATGACCTTCAGCGCGACCCGCTGGCCACGCCGGTCCGATCCCAGATAGACGACGCCCATCCCACCCGCGCCCAACCGACGGTGCAGTCGGAAGGCCCCGACGACTCGCGGGTCCTCGCGCCGGAGCCGCATCATCGCCATGTCCACCTCGCTGCCCGGGGCTTGTGATGGCCACAGCTTACGGACTGGACGCCGCGAGGAGCGAAAGGCCGCGCGCGTCCCACCGTCACGTTCCGCGACCGCCGTCGTGACGTTCCGCGCTTCCCTGGGGGCAAACCCTCGGCTTGGCGGGCACCTTGTCCACCCTGAGGAGTAGCCGAGGGGGGTCGCCGTCCTCCTCGGGGAGGCTTGAGGTCGGTACGCCGGGCTGACGTGGTCGGGGGGTGCGGTGCCTAGGGTTGTTCTACAGCGGCGGGCGCAGAAGCCGTCCCCCGAGGTCACCCGTCCGCCGCTGCCAACAGACGGACAGGAGTGCGGAGATGACACGCATGGCGGCAGAGCGGGCAGTCACCCGCCCGACGGATCGGCGTCACCCCCTGGTGGCCGCCGCGATGGTGTTGCCGCTGGCATTCGCTCTGGCTTTTGTGACGGGCGGCATCGATGCCGTCATCACCCAGGCGTCGTCCGTGGCCGGCACACTGGGGCGCTGAAGAGCGCTCCGGGCCCGGGAGAGCGGCCCGGGTCGGGGACACCGGCACACCAACCCCGTGGGGACGGGGAACGGACGGCATATGTGCCCGGGCGGCTGGGGAGCCGCCCGGGCATCGTCGTGTGCGCGGGCGAGGGATCACAGGGACGACGGGCACGACAAGGACGACGGGGACGACACAGGCCGAAGGGCCGAGGAGAGCGATCTCTCCTCGGCCCTTCGGCGGCGATCTCGGTGCGCGATACTGGGATTGAACCAGTGACCTCTTCCGTGTCAGGGAAGCGCTCTCCCGCTGAGCTAATCGCGCGGGCGGGTCCGTGGGGACCCGGTGGACGATACTGGGATTGAACCAGTGACCTCTTCCGTGTCAGGGAAGCGCTCTCCCGCTGAGCTAATCGTCCGAGGTGGAGACGGGATTTGAACCCGTGTAGACGGCTTTGCAGGCCGTTGCCTCGCCTCTCGGCCACTCCACCGGATGGGGGCATGGCCCCCTTCGAGCGGACGACGAGATTCGAACTCGCGACCTCCACCTTGGCAAGGTGATGCTCTACCAACTGAGCTACGTCCGCAGTTGTCCTCGGGCCGTTTGTCCTGACCCGGCGACGTCATGAACTCTAGCGGATTCAACGGCCAGCTCAAACTCACCTTCCCCGGAGGCCCCCTCTAGACTCGCACAGGTGCACGAACAACCTCCGCTTGCTCGATTCGGTGGGCTGGTGGCCACCGACCTGATCGATGTCACCGACGACCCCGAGGCCCTCGACTCCCGGGGCTGGTGGGCGGTCGCCGCCGACTTCGACGGGCGGTTGGTCTGCGCCAGGTTCGCCACCCTGCGGCCGGCCCCGCCGTCGGCCGCCCCCGGGGTTCCCTGGCGCGGCCCCGCCCCCGACGACTGGACCAGCTCCCTCGACCGGGCCGGCTACACGGCCGGCGTCGAGGAGATCCGCCGCCGCGTCGCGGCCGGCGACGTCTACCAGGTCAACCTCTGCCGGGTGTTGTCGGCCCCCCTGCCCGAGCAGGCCGCCGACATCGACGCGTTGCGCGCCCGGCTGGCCAGCCGCCACCCGGCGCGCCACGCCGGCTCGATCCGGCTGCCGGCACACGGCACCGAGATCGCCACCGCCTCACCGGAGTTGTTCTTGCGCAGGACCGGCCGCACGGTCGAGTCCGGACCGATCAAGGGCACCGCCCGCACCCCCGAGGCGCTGCTGCCCAAGGACCGGGCGGAGAACGTGATGATCGTCGACCTGGTCCGCAACGACCTCGGCGCGGTCTGCGTCCCCGGCTCCGTCACCGTGCCGGAGCTCTGCGTCGTCGAGAACTACCCGGGCCTCGTCCACCTGGTGTCCACCGTCAGCGGCGAACTGGCCGAAGGCGCCGGCTGGCCCGAGCTGCTCGCCCACGCCTTCCCACCCGGATCGGTCACCGGCGCCCCCAAGTCCAGCGCGCTCACCGTCATCGACGCCCTGGAGCCGGCACGCCGCGGTCCCTACTGCGGCGCGATCGGCTGGGTCGACGCCGACCGGCGGGTGGGGGAGTTGGCCGTGGGCATCCGCACCTTCTGGATCGACCGGCTCGACCGGATCGACGGCCGCCCCCGGCTCCGCTTCGGCGCGGGCGCCGGCATCACCTGGGACTCACGACCCGAGGGCGAGTGGGCCGAGACGGTGCTGAAGGCCGAACGGCTCCTTGGGGTAGCGTCCGCTGGGGAAGAGGACAGCACGAAGCGAAGGAGCCGAGATGGCGCTGATCTGGCTGGACGGTGAGCTGCGCGACGCCGACAGCGCGCGGGTCTCCGTCTTCGACCACGGACTCACCGTGGGGGACGGGGTGTTCGAGACCATCAAGACCGAACGGGGCGCCCCCTTCGCGCTGACCCGCCACCTGGACCGGCTGGCGGTCTCCGCCGCCGGGCTCGGCCTCCCCGACCCGGACCGCGACGAGGTGCGCCGCGCCGCGCGGGCGGTGCTCGACGCCGTCCCGCTGGAGCGCGGCCGGCTGCGCGTCACCTACACCGGCGGACACGCCCCGCTCGGCTCGGACCGGGGCGACAGCAGGCCCACCCTGGTGGTGGCCCACGCCGAGGCCAAGGCCCCTCCGGCGGCCACCTCCGTGATCACCGTCCCCTGGACCCGCAACGAACGCGGCGCCCTCGCGGGACTGAAGAGCACCTCCTACGCGGAGAACGTCGTCGCGCTGGCCAGGGCCCGCCAACAGGCCGCCTCCGAGGCGCTCTTCGGCAACAACGCCGGGCAGCTGTGCGAGGGCACCGGGACCAACGTCTTCGTGGTGCTGGACGGCGAGCTGCACACCCCGCCGCTCTCCGCCGGCTGCCTCGCCGGCATCACCCGGGCCCTGGTGGTGGAGTGGTCGGGCGCCAAGGAGACCGAGCTGCCGATGGACTGCCTGCGGTGGGCGGAGGAGGTCTTCCTCACGTCGAGCACCCGCGACGTGCAGGCGGTGCGCCGCGTCGACGACCGCGAACTGCCCAAAGCCCCTGGCCCGGTGACCGCCGAGGCGCTCCGCGTCTTCCTGGCCAACTCCGCCGCCGACATCGACCCGTGACCCCCACGCACCAGGACGGCGCGCGTGGCACCACACCGGTCGGGGATAACGCCGCGCCGGCGGGGATTTCGCCGCGCGGCTGGGTAGACATCCGCCGATGACCACCACGTTGCGCCCCACGGGACCCGAGGAGCGAGCCGAGGACGGGGGCCGTCGTCGATCCTTCGCGATCGCCGACAACGGCCGCCCGGTCGGCGCGCTCACGCTGGCCACGGACAGCCGCTTCGCCCACCGGGCGGGGCGGCTGCTCGACCTCACGGTCGAGCCGGCCGAACGCCGACGCGGCCGGGGCACGGTCGCCGTGCTGGCCGCCGAGGAGGTACTGCGCGGCTGGGGCTGTCGCCAGGCCGACGCCACCGTCGACGCCGACGACGAGGGCGCGCTGCGGCTCGCCACCGCGCTCGGCTACCAGCCGCGCGGTCACCTCCTGACCAAGGAGCTGAAGGAGCCGCCGGCCCCGCCGCCGGCCGGCAGTGTCGCGCGCCCCATGGCCGAGGCCGAGTTCCAGGACTGGCTGGTGGAGGAGCGCGCCTCCTACACCCAGTCGTGGGTGGCGCGCGGGGTGCCGGAGCGGTGGGCGGCCTTCCGGGCCGACACCGATGTCGACGGTGCCTTTCCCGAGGGCCTCGGCAGCGCGGGAGTCCTGCTCCGCGTCCTGGAACACCGGGGCACCCCCGTGGGCACCTGCTGGCTGGATCTCGGCCGCACCCACGAGGAGAGGGTCGAGCGGGGCCCGATGCTGTTCGGGGTGCGGGTGGCCGAGGAGCAGCGGGGGCACGGCCATGGCCGCACCCTGCTCGGCGTCGCCGAAGACCTCGCCGCCGGCAGCGGCGCCGGCCGCCTCACCCTCCATGTCTTCGCCGGCAACGTGCCCGCCTCCCGGCTCTACGCCTCCCTCGGCTTCCAGCCGATCCGGCTGCACCTCAGCAAGCCCCTGGACTGACGGGCACCCCCGCTCAGGCCCGCTCGGCGAGCAGCCGCTCGACGATCTCGACGATCCGCTCGCGCAGCCCGGCCTGGCTCTTCCCGCCGTCCAGCCGCTCGCCGTCGATCAGATAGGTGGGCGTGCCGGTGACGCCCAGCGCCTGCCCCTCGGCGTGGTCGGCGTCCACCGCGAGCAGATGACGGCCGTCGATCAGCGCCGTCTCCACCTCGTCCGTGTCCAGCCCGATCTCGCGGGCCACCGCGAGCAGCTCGGCCTCGCCGCGCTTGGCCACCGCCCCGGTCCTGGCCAGCACCGCCGTCCAGTACGCGTCGCCCTTCCCCTGCGCGTACGCCTCCTCGGCGGCCTGCGCGGCGGCCAGCGCGTGCCGGTGGCCAGGCAGCGGGAAGTGCCGGCGCCTGATCTCCAGCGCGGCGCCGAAGCGCTCGGCCAGCGCCCGCAGGTCGTCCTCGGCCCGGTGACAGTCGGGGCACTGCAGGTCACACCACACGTCCAGCACGGCGGTCCCGTTCGTCTCGTTCATGGGGGCAGTCTTTCACCGGTCTTCCAGCCGGTTCTCCCGGCGGCTGACCCCGAGATCTCCCTGATCCCCGCGGCTGACGCTGGCCTCAGCGGAGCGAGCGCGGCACCATGGACAGATGTTGACTGGCATCGCATGTACTCTGCTGTCCGCTGCCGGCCTCGGCATCTCGCTGCTGGTGGCCAAGCGCCGCCGGTACGCCGCCGCGATGCGGCTGGCCGCGGTCTCGCTGGTGCCGGTGGGCCTGGCGATGACGGGCATCCTGCGCCTGATCATCAATATGACGTTCAACCCGGTGGCCTGGGCGGGCGTGGGGGTGCTGGGCTTCGCCGTCCTGCTCTTCCTGTCGGCCCGGCTGGCCGACCGGGGCGGCCGTGGCCAGCCGGCGGCCGAGCCCGCCGCGACCGCGGGCCCGGCCGTCACCGCCAAGGGGGCGAGCACGCCGGCGCTGCCGGCGACGGGGCGCAAGGGCGCCCAGGCCGCCGGCGGCGGGGGCGCGGCGGACGACTTCTCCGATATCGAGGCCATCCTGAAGAAGCACGGCATCTGAGCCGCGTCACGGGCGTGCCGATCTAGCACACGCGATGCCGTGCGTGCCGGCAAAACGGGGAATTCCCGCGCGAAGGAGACTTGTTGATCGCGCGAGCGGCGCCCGCTGGGCCATGATCGCCGCGTCATGGCCCACATCACCGGGGAGCACGCTCCCGACTCCGTCGCCCCGCCCATCTCCGAACCCCTTGTCGAGGTGGGCGCGGAGCGTTCCGCCGGGGACGCCGAGCCCAGGGGCTGCCTCTTCGCCGTCTCCCAGCCGCCGCTGATGCTCTTCCTTCTGGTCATCTGCGCGCTGCTGCTGATCGCGGGGGTGCACGACCAGTTCTGGCTCTGAGGCGGGCGCGGCCGGGTGCCGACACACCGAGGAGCCGCCGCGAGGGACTCGCGACGGCTCCTTGGTGTGGGGGTAGGGGGGCGCCGGTCCCTCCCACCGTCGCCCCGAGTCAGACGGTGGGAGGGACCGGCGGGTCCTCAGCTCTCGGCGAGAATGTGCGAGAGTTCCGTATCGAGGTCGAAATGCCGATGCTCCGTGCCTGGGGGTACGGCGGCATCGGTCCGCTTGAGGAACGATTCCAGGGCTCGGGCCGGGGCCTCCAGCAGCGCCTCCCCCTCGGGGGAACTGAGGGCGATGCAGACGACTCCCTGACCATGGCTGCGGGAGGGCCAGACCCGGACATCTCCCGTTCCCGTAGGGCGGTGCAGCCCTTCGGCCAACAGGTCACGGGCAAAAACCCACTCGACGGTTTCTTCGGCTCCGGTGTGAAATGTGGCGTGTACGGCGTAGGGGTCCGCCGTGTCATACCGCAGCCCCGCGGGTACAGGTAGTGAGGACTCGCTCGATACGACGAGGCGCAGGTGCAGCTCGCAGCTGACCGTGGTGTTCATAAGCGCCAGGGCCTTTCGCTCAGTGTGCGCTCGGGGATTCGCACGTCGGCCAATTCGAGATGCCACATACCCGTCGGTTGTAAACCAGTCTGCCCGCATTGCTCCCTTTAACGTCATTCCAATGGTGGAGCCGTGACAGGGCCCGGAGCGGAGAGGAAGGCCATGTCCCATCCCTGGTGGACCCGTTACCAATTCGGCGGTGTCTGGCGTGTCGCGGCGCCGGCCTCCCGGATCTTCGCGGTGCTCGACGAACCGGAGGGCTATCCGCGCTGGTGGCCGCAGATCCGCGCGGTGCGGCGCACCGGCCCCGACCGTGGGCTGGTCACCATCCGCTCGGTGCTCCCGTTCGAGCTGCGGGTGGGGGTGCGCAGGGGGCGACGCGACCAGGCGGGCGGGCGGCTTGAGGTGCTGCTGTCCGGGGATCTGGAGGGCGCCCTGCGCTGGTCGCTCTTCCCCGACGGACCTCGCACCCTGGTCGTCCACGCCCAGGACTGCGCGCTGACGGCCGTGGTGCCGCTGCGGTTCGGCCCCCTCGCCAGGCCGCTGCTGCGGGCCAACCACGCGGCGATGACGCGGGCGGGGGAGCGTGGTCTGCGGGCCTGCCTGGAAGGGGATTTGGATCTCGGCTGACCTGCCCTGTATGGTTTCTCACGTGCCGCAGAGCACAACACCGGGCGATTAGCTCAGTGGGAGAGCGCTTCGTTCACACCGAAGAGGTCACTGGTTCGAACCCAGTATCGCCCACCCCGGGAAGGCCGGTTCGTCGTTCAGGCGGGCCGGTCTTTCGTTGTGCCGGGCCGCGGCTCCGGGTGCGCGACGCCCCCTGGGCGCTCGGTACGATGCGGCGGTGCGCAGCGTTCGCTGCCCTTCCCCAGGCAAGAGTCAGGAGAGACCGGTGTCAGACGTCCGTGTGATCATCCAACGCGATTCCGAGCGGGAAGAGCGCGTGGTGACGACGGGCGCGACGGCCGCCGCGCTCTTCGAGGGCGAGCGTTCCGTGGTGGCCGCCCGGGTCGGCGGCGAACTCCGCGACCTCACGCATCCGCTGGCCGACGGCGACGAGGTGGAGCCCGTCGAGCTCACCTCGCCCGACGGGCTCGACATCCTGCGGCACTCCACCGCCCATGTCCTCGCCCAGGCCGTCCAGGAGCTGTACCCGGACGCCAAGCTGGGCATCGGCCCGCCGATCAAGGACGGCTTCTACTACGACTTCGACGTCGCGGACCCGTTCCACCCCGAGGACCTCGGCCGCATCGAGAAGCAGATGCAGCGCATCCAGAAGCAGGGGCAGCGGTTTGTCCGGCGGGTGGTAGGCGACGACGAGGCGCGGGAGGAACTGGCGGCCGAGCCCTACAAGTTGGAGCTGATCGGGCTCAAGGGCGCGGCGGCCGAGTCGGCCGAGGGCGCGGGCGCCGAGGTCGGCGCCGGCGAGCTGACGATCTATGACAACGTGGACGCCAAGAGCGGCGAGCTGTGCTGGAAGGACCTCTGCCGAGGCCCGCACCTGCCGAACACCCGGCTGATCCCGGCGTTCAAGCTGATGCGTTCGGCCGCGGCCTACTGGCGCGGGAGCGAGCGCAACCCGCAGCTCCAGCGGATCTATGGCACCGCCTGGCCGACCAAGGACGAGCTCAAGGCCCATCTGGCGTTTCTCGCCGAGGCCGAGAAGCGGGACCACCGCAAACTCGGCGCCGAGCTCGACCTGTTCTCCATTCCGGAGGAGCTGGGCTCGGGGCTCGCCGTGTTCCATCCGAAGGGCGGCACCGTCCGCCGGGTGATGGAGGACTATTCGCGCCGCCGTCACGAGGCTGCGGGATATGAATTCGTCAACACCCCGCACATCAGCAAGCGAAAGCTGTTCGAGACCTCGGGGCATCTGCCGAACTATGCGGAGTCCATGTTCCCGCCCATGGAATTCGAGGGGCAGGACTATTACCTCAAGGCCATGAACTGCCCCATGCACAACCTGATTTTCCGGGCGCGTGGCCGGTCCTATCGGGAATTGCCGCTGCGGCTGTTCGAGTTCGGCACGGTCTACCGCTACGAGAAGTCGGGCGTGGTGCACGGGCTCACCCGGGCGCGCGGATTCACCCAGGACGACTCGCATATCTACTGCACCAAGGAGCAGATGCCGGACGAGCTGGACGCGCTGCTCACGTTCGTGCTCAACCTGCTGCGTGACTACGGCCTCGACGAGTTCTACCTGGAGCTGTCCACCCGGGGCGACTCGGACAAGTTCATCGGCGAGCCGGCGGAGTGGGCCGAGGCGACGGAGGCGCTGCGCGAGGCGGCCGGCAAGCAGGGCCTGGAGCTGGTGATGGACCCGGGCGGCGCCGCCTACTACGGGCCCAAGATCTCCGTGCAGGCCAGGGACGCCATCGGCAGGACCTGGCAGATGTCCACCATCCAGGTGGACTTCCAGCAGCCCAAGCGGTTCGACCTGGAGTACACCGCGGCCGACGGCACCCGGCAGACCCCGGTGATGCTGCACCGGGCGCTCTTCGGCTCCATCGAGCGGTTCTTCGCCGTGCTGCTGGAGCACTACGCGGGCGTCTTCCCGCCGTGGCTGGCCCCCGTCCAGGCGGTGGGCATCCCGATCGGCGACGCGCATGTCCCCTACCTCCAGGAGTTCGCCGCCGAGGCCAGGGCGGCCGGGCTGCGGATGGAGGTGGACGCCTCGTCGGACCGGATGCAGAAGAAGATCCGCAACGCGCAGAAGGCCAAGGTGCCCTTCATGGTCATCGCCGGCGACGACGACACCGCCGCCGGCGCGGTGAGCTTCCGCTACCGCGACGGCAGTCAGCGCAACGGGGTTCCGCGCGCCGAGGCGCTGCGGGAGATCGCCGAAGCCGTGGAGAGCCGGGCGCAGGTCTGAGCGGGCGAAGCGCGCGCGTCGGGGTGGGTTCCGGGGGTCGGCCCCGGGGCCCGCGTCGGGCGTCCGACGCCATATGCTGGCCGGCATGAGCAGCGAGCCGGAGCAGCAGATCGGGGTGGGGTCACCGGACGCGTTCCAACGCCTGTGGACGCCTCACCGGATGGCCTATATCCAGGGTGAGGGAAAACCCACCGGGCCCGGAGCCGAGGACGGGTGTCCGTTCTGCGCGATCCCCGGCAAGAGCGACGAGGACGGCCTGGTCATCGCCCGGGGCCAGACCGTCTACGCGGTGCTCAACCTCTACCCGTACAACGGCGGCCATCTGCTGGTGGTGCCCTACCGGCATGTCGCCGACTACACGGGGCTGACCGACGCGGAGACCACCGAGTTGGCGGAGTTCACCAAGCGGGCCATGACGGCGATCCGGGCGGCCTCGGGCGCGCACGGCTTCAACATCGGGATGAACCAGGGCTCGGCCGCCGGCGCCGGGATCGCTCCCCATCTGCACCAGCACGTGGTGCCGCGCTGGGGCGGTGACGCCAACTTCATGCCGGTGGTGGGCCACACCAAGGTGTTGCCCCAACTCCTCGCCGACACCCGGCGGATGCTCGCCGACGCCTGGCCGGTCTGACGCCTTGCCGAGGCCGACCGCGTGCCCGCCGGCACGCGGTCGAACGGCACTCACATGTTGTACTCGTCGGCGTGCTTGGGGCCCGGGTCCTGGATCTGGCCGCTGAGCGCCTGCGACCTGGCGTCGAACGGCGTCATGTCCACGCCGTTCTCCCGCAGCACCCGGAACGCCGCCGCGTGCGCGACGCGCAGCACCGGCGTCGCGGTGCGCAGCACGTCGTCCACCATGAAGCGGTTCCCCCACGGCGTGGTGGCCCAGGTGTGCCGCAGCCCGAAGGGCTCGGGCAGGCCGAGCGAGCCGCCGAACTTGTCCAGCGTCTTCGGGAACCAGGTGAGCGGCGCGCGCACGGCCAGCCGCACCACCTCGCTCGGCTTCACGGCGGGGAGCTCCACATCGTGCGTCTTCCAGACCTTGGGGAAGTTCCGCACCTTCTTCTTGTCGGGGCTCGGGCCCTTGGCGAAGAAGCCGTGCAACGGACCCAGGGCGTAGCCGGAGACCTCGATCCGCAGCGTGTGGTGGAGCACCGTCACCGAGATCATCATGGTGATGATCAGCTCACCGTCCCACAGCGCGAACTGGACGCCCAGGTAGTGCCGGTCCCCGGCGTTGAACTGCGACTCGTTGCAGATCCGCTGCACCTCGATGTTGCTGAAGCTGTAGCCGTCCGCCGTCGGCCCCTCGGGGCGGGACACCTCGCCCGCGCCCTCGCCCACATGCCGCACCACCCAGTGGACTATGGACGGCGGGGTGAAGCCGCCGGTGTGCAACGGGCCGCGCTCCAGCATCCGCAGTTGGTCGCCGATGGCCCTGGCCACGTCCCAGCTGCGGAACGGGTCGATCTCCCGACCCGGGTCACGCGGGCGCAGATCCTCGGCGAGCTGCCAGCTGCCCCAGCGCACGCCCATGCCGAGTATGCCCTTGGTGCCGGCGTAGTAGGTGAGGTTGCTCGCCTGCTCGGCGGCCAGCTTGGCCAGCCCGATCCGCAGCCGCTCGGCCTCCGCGTCGTTGGGGTTCTGCGGGACGGCCTCGGGCACCGCCGCGCCCGACTTGCCGCCGCCGGCCAGATCGCCCCAGTGCGCCCTGAGGTTCTGCGCGGTGCGCTCGCTCACCTGCCGGGCGAGGAACCAGCCCAGGATCGGCGCCGGCAGCACCGCCCACAGATAGATCTGGAGCGCGCCGTCCACCGGGGCGCGCACCACGGCCAGCACGGCCAGCGCGCCGATACCGATCAGCAGCAGGGTGCCGAGCACGCCGGCGCGCCGGTCCTGGGAGCCGGCGAAGGTGCGGCGGAGCTGGAAAAGACCGAGCCATATCGCCACCCCGGGCAGGAAGAGCAGCCCGAAGACCACCATGATCAACGTCAGCCGGCTGTCCCGCTGCCGCCTGATGCGCTTGGCCGCCAGCGCGTGCTCGACCACCACCTGCGGCTCGGCGCCGAAGGACTGGATCAGCGGCTTGCGGCCGTCCGACAGCATCCTGGTCTCGATGGCGCGGGTGAACGCCTCGCCCAGGTTGGGCTCCAGCAGCGAGAACTTGCCCTTGTTCACGCTGGCCGCCTCGTTGGGCTCCTTGATGTCGGCCGGGTCGCCCTCCCGGTAGGCCACGGAGGCGATCCGCTGGCTGAGCCCGGTGCGCCCGGTGTTGGCGCCGGACAGCGGCACCTGGGCGCCGGGGGCGAAGTCGAACTCCACACCGGCCGCGTTCCGTAGGTCGTCAAGCGCCGTCATGACCGCCCCCACTCCCTGAGCCGTACCGGAAGAAGCGCCATCGATGAACCGCTTCGACGCGCACGAAGAACCGTCCTCACACGAGATCCGCCGACAGGCCCGTTCCCGCCCCGGGCGGGCGCGACACCTGCCGTGGCAAGACTATCGGCGTCGGGCACAACGGCGCTGCCGGATAGGCCAGTTCCCGCCGTCGGGGCGGGGTGGGCGGGCGAGTCCCCCCGGCGTGACTACGATGGGCCCTCCGGTGGCCGCCCGACCCGCGCGGCCCGATGCCTCACCCCCTGGGAAGGACATGCTCAACAAGTACGCGCGTGCATTCTTCACGCGTGTCCTCACCCCGTTCGCCGCCCTGCTGCTTCGGCTGCGGGTGAGCCCGGACGCGGTGACCCTCATCGGAACCGCCGGAGTCATGGCGGGAGCGCTGGCCTTCTATCCCAGGGGCGAGTTCTTCTGGGGCACCGTCGTCATCACGCTGTTCGTCTTCTCCGACATGGTGGACGGCAACATGGCCCGCCAACTCGGTGTGTCGAGCCGCTGGGGCGCCTTCCTGGACTCCACCCTGGACCGGGTCGCCGACGCGGCCGTCTTCACCGGGATCGCGCTCTGGTACGCCGGCGGCGGTGACCACATGGTGCTCTGCGCCGTCACGCTCTTCTGCCTCGCCAGCGGTCAGGTGGTCTCGTACACCAAGGCCAGGGGCGAGAGCATCGGCCTGCCCGTCAAGGTCAACGGTCTGGTGGAGCGCGCCGAGCGGCTGGTCATCACGCTGGTCTGCGCCGGCTTCGCCGGCTGGGAGCGCACGTTCGACGTGCCGCACATCGACGTGCTGCTGCCGATCGCCCTCTGGGTGGTCGCCGTCGGCAGCCTGATCACGCTGGTCCAGCGGATGGTCACGGTGCGCCGTGAGTCGGCCGAGGCGGACGCCGCCGACGCCGCCGCCCGGGAGGCCGCCGACCAGGCGCCGGCGCCGGCGGAGGGGAAGAGCGAACGCGGATGAGGGAGCGTCTCGCCGACCTCGGCTACCAAGTCGGCTGGAGCGCGGTCAAGCGCCTGCCCGAGCCGGCCGCCGTGGCCCTGGGGCGGCGCGCCGCCGACTCCGCCTGGCGGCGTCGCGGCCCCCGGGTGCGGCAGCTGGAGGCCAATCTGGCCCGGGTGCGGCCCGGAGCCGACGAGGCCGAGCTGCGCGCGCTCTCCCGGGCCGGGATGCGCAGCTATCTGCGGTACTGGGTGGAGTCCTTCCGGCTGCCGGTCTGGAGCGAGCGGCGGATCGGCGGCGCGCTGCGCCTCGACGACCAGCACCACCTCACGGACGCCATCGACGCGGGCAAGGGCGTGGTGTTGGCCCTGCCGCACCTGGCCAACTGGGATCTGGCCGGCAGCTGGCTGGTCACCGAGCTGCGCACCCCGTTCACCACGGTCGCCGAACGACTCAAGCCCGAGCGGCTGTTCGACCGCTTCATCGCCTACCGCGAGGGCCTCGGCATGGAGGTGGTGCCGCACGACGGCGGGGTCGCCTTCGGCAAGCTCGCTCGGCGGCTGCGCGCCGGCGGCGTGGTGGCGCTCGTCGCCGACCGCGACCTGTCGGCCTCCGGCGTTCCGGTCACCTTCTTCGGCGAGACGGCCACCATGCCGGCTGGCCCCGCGCTGCTGGCCCAGCAGACGGGCGCCGCGCTGCTGCCGGTGTCCCTCTGGTACGACGAGACCCCGGTGATGAAGGGCCGGGTGATGGCGCCGCTGCCCATGCCGGCGGACGGCACCCGCGCCGAGCGCACCGCCGCGCTGACCCAGGCCCTGGCCGACCGGTTCGCCGGCGCCATCGCCGAACACCCGCAGGACTGGCACATGTTGCAGAGGCTGTGGACGGCCGATCTGGACCCGAGGCCGGCGCCCCCCGCACCCGACCCAGCCGAGGAGCGCCGGGCATGAGGATCGGCATCGTCTGCCCCTACTCCTGGGACGTCCCCGGGGGGGTCCAGTTCCACGTGCGGGACCTGGCCGAGCACCTGATCGAACGGGGCCACCACGTCTCGGTGCTGGCCCCCGCCGACGAGGACACCCCGCTGCCGCCCTATGTGGTCTCGGCCGGCCGGGCCGTCTCCGTCCCGTACAACGGGTCGGTCGCCCGGGTGAACCTAGGGCTGACCTCGGCGTCCAAGGTCCGCCGCTGGGTCCACGACGGCGACTTCGACGTGCTGCACATCCACGAGCCGGTGGTGCCCTCGCTGGGGCTGCTCACCTGCTGGGCGGCGCGCGGCCCGATCGTCGCCACCTTCCACACCTCCAACCCGCGCTCCCGGGCCATGGTCGCCGCCTATCCGATGCTCCAGCCGGCGCTGGAGAAGATCAGCGCCAGGATCGCGGTGAGCGAGTACGCCCGGCGCACCCTGGTCGAGCATCTGGGCGGCGACGCCGTGGTCATCCCCAACGGGGTGGACGTGGGCTTCTTCGCCGACGCCGAGCCCAGGGCCGAGTGGCGGGGCGACACCATCGGCTTCATCGGCCGCATCGACGAGCCGCGCAAGGGCCTGCCCGTGCTGATGCGCGCGCTGCCGGCCATCCTGGCCGCCCGCCCGACCACCAGGCTGCTGGTCGCCGGCCGTGGCGACGAGAAGGAGGCGGTGGCCACGCTGCCGGCCGAGCTGCGGGAGCGGGTGGAGTTCCTCGGCATGATCACCGACGAGGAGAAGGCCGGCCTGCTGCGCAGCGTCGACCTCTATGTGGCGCCCAACACCGGCGGCGAGAGCTTCGGCATCATCCTGGTCGAGGCGCTCTCCGCCGGGGCGCCCGTGCTGGCCAGCGATCTGGACGCGTTCGCCCAGGTGTTGGACGGCGGCACGGCGGGCGAGCTGTTCGTCAACGAGGACGCGGACGCGCTCGCCGCCGCCGCGCTGCGTCTGCTGGGCGCCCCCGAGCGCAGGGCCGAGCTGCGGGAACGCGGCAGCCGGCATGTGCGGCGCTTCGACTGGTCGACGGTGGGCGCCGATGTGCTGGCGGTCTACGAGACGGTCACCGCCGGTCGTGGTTCGGTCGCCCCGGACGACCGGGTCGGGCTGCTGGGCCGCCTGGGCTTCGCCAGGGACTGACCCCCGGGTAGGGTGACCGGGCGTGACCACTGTCATCTCCGTCGTTGCCGCGCTGCTGCTGATCGGTGTCTATCTGAGCTGGACGGCCGGGCGACTCGACCGGCTGCACGCCAGGATGGACGCGGCCAGGGCCGCGCTGGACGCCCAGCTCCTGCGGCGCGCCTCCATCACCCAGGAACTCGCCACCGCCGGCGTCTTCGACCCCGCCGCCTCGATGGTCCTCTACCAGGCCGCGCACGCCGCGCGTCTCGCCGAGGACGAACAGCGGGAGGTCGCGGAGAGCGAGCTGACCCAGGCGCTGCGCGCGGTCTTCGCCGAACGGGCCCAGGTGGGCGCGGTGTTGGACGCGCCGGGCGGCGAGGCCAGCGCCGAGGAGCTGGTGGCCGCCGTGCGGCGGGTCCCGATGGCCCGCCGTTTCCACAACGACGCGGTCAGGGCCGCCCGCGCCGTCCGCCGCCACCGCACCGTCCGCTGGCTCCGGCTGGCCGGGCACGCGCCGTTCCCGCTGGCCTTCGAGATGGACGACGAACCGCCCCCCGCCCTGCTGGAGCCGCTGCGGGGCGACGGTTCCGCGACCCACTGAGGGACGAGCGTGCGAGCCACCGAGGGACGATTGGCCCTTCCGGAGAAGGCCACCTTCGGGTGAAATGGGGGAGTGCGACAGCCGTTCGATGGCGTGGTGAGGGGGCTCCGAAGGGCCCCGCGGTCCGCCGGGACCCTCGTCCCACCATCGACGCGTCGCACGATTACCGTCGCGTAGCCCCCCGTCGAGTGAGGTCGATCCGTGTCCAGCACGCCCGAGAACACCAGCCCCGCCCCGGCGAACCCGGAGACCGGCACCGCCCGCGTCAAGCGCGGCATGGCCGAGCAACTCAAGGGCGGGGTGATCATGGACGTGGTCACCCCCGAGCAGGCCAGGATCGCCGAGGACGCCGGCGCGGTGGCCGTGATGGCCCTGGAGCGCGTGCCGGCCGACATCCGCAAGGACGGCGGGGTCGCCCGGATGTCCGACCCGGACATGATCGACGGCATCATCGAGGCCGTCTCCATCCCGGTCATGGCCAAGTCCCGCATCGGGCACCTGGTCGAGGCGCAGGTGCTCCAGGCCCTCGGTGTGGACTACATCGACGAGTCCGAGGTGCTCACCCCGGCCGACGAGGTCAACCACACCGACAAGTGGACCTTCACCACCCCCTTCGTCTGTGGCGCCACCAACCTGGGCGAGGCCCTGCGGCGGATCGCCGAGGGCGCCGCCATGATCCGCTCCAAGGGCGAGGCCGGCACCGGCAACGTGGTCGAGGCCGTCCGCCACATGCGGCAGATCAGGGGCGAGATCGGCCGGCTGCGCGCGCTCGACAACCACGAGCTGTTCGCCGCGGCCAAGGAGCTGCGCGCCCCCTACGAGCTGGTGCGCGAGGTGGCCGATCTCGGCAGGCTGCCGGTCGTCCTCTTCTCCGCCGGCGGCGTGGCGACGCCGGCCGACGCCGCGCTGATGCGTCAACTCGGCGCCGAGGGCGTCTTCGTCGGCTCCGGCATCTTCAAGTCGGGCGACCCGGCCAAGCGCGCCGCCGCCGTGGTCAAGGCCACCACCTTCTACGACGACCCCAAGGTCATCGCGGATGTCTCCCGCGGCCTGGGCGAGGCCATGGTCGGCATCAACCTGGACGCCGAGCCGGGTGCCGAGCGCTACGCGAACCGTGGCTGGTGAGCGGGAGGCGGCCATGACAGCGGACGACGCGGCTCCCGTGGTGGGCGTGCTCGCCCTCCAGGGCGACGTCCGCGAGCATCTGTCGGCGCTGCGCGCGGCCGGGGCCGAGCCCCGGCCGGTGCGCAGGCCCGAGGAGCTGGCGGCCGTCTCGGGTCTGGTGATCCCCGGCGGCGAGTCCACCACCATCTCCAAGCTGGCCACCGCCTTCGGCCTGCTGGCCCCGCTGCGCGAACGGGTCGCCGACGGGCTGCCCGTCTACGGCTCCTGCGCCGGGATGATCATGCTCGCCGACAAGATCCTGGACCCGCGCTCCGGACAGGAGACGGTCGGCGGCATCGACATGATCATCCGCCGCAACGCCTTCGGCCGGCAGAACGAGTCCTTCGAGGCCGCCGTCGAGGTGGCCGGGGTGCCCGGCGGCCCGGTGCGGGGCGTCTTCATCCGCGCCCCCTGGGTCGAGTCAACCGGGGCCGCCGCCGAGTCCATCGCCGAGCACCAGGGGCACAGCGTGGCCGTCCGCCAGGGGAACCTGCTGGCGACCGCGTTCCACCCGGAGCTGACCGGCGACCACCGGGTGCACGCGCTCTTCCTCGCCATGGTGCGCGCGGCGGCCCGCTGAGCTGCCGGTAGGATCGCTGGGCGATCGACGTAACGGAAATAGTTGGCGACATCGAAGGAGCAGCGCTGTGTCCGGCCACTCCAAGTGGGCAACCACCAAGCACAAGAAGGCCGTGATCGATGCCAAGCGCGGCAAGCTGTTCGCCAAGCTGATCAAGAACATCGAGGTCGCGGCGCGCACCGGCGGCGGCGACCCGGACGGCAACCCCACGCTCTTCGACGCCATCCAGAAGGCCAAGAAGAGCTCGGTCCCCAACAACAACATCGACCGCGCGGTCAAGCGCGGGGCGGGCCTTGAGGCCGGCGGCGCCGACTACCAGACGATCATGTACGAGGGCTACGGCCCCAACGGTGTCGCCGTGCTGATCGAGTGCCTCACCGACAACCGCAACCGCGCGGCCTCCGACGTCCGCGTGGCGATGACCCGCAACGGTGGTTCCATGGCCGACCCGGGCTCGGTCTCCTACCTCTTCCACCGCAAGGGCGTGGTGATCGTCCCCAAGGCCGAACTGGCCGAGGACGACGTGCTGGGCGCGGTGCTTGAGGCGGGCGCCGAGGAGGTCAACGACCTGGGGGAGTCCTTCGAGGTGGTCAGCGAGGCCGGCGATCTGGTCGCGGTCCGCACCGCGCTCCAGGAGGCGGACATCGACTACGACTCCGCGGAGGCCAGCTTCGTCCCCACCATGCAGGTGGAGTTGGACGAGGACGGGGCGCGCAAGATCTTCCGCCTCATCGACGCGCTGGAGGACAGCGACGACGTGCAGAACGTCTTCGCCAACTTCGACGTCGCCGACGACGTGATGGCCAAGGTCGACGCGTAGGTCCGTCCGGCGGATCCCGGTGCGCTCGCGGCTCCCCGGGCCCCAAGGGCCCGCGGAGCCGCATCGCCCTCGTACGCCCCAGCCCGGCGCCCCGAGGGTCCCCCCGGACGAAGTGGGGGGAATGCCGGGGCGGTTCTGGTAACACGGCGAGGAACCCCCATCCGCTGGGGGCACCTCTCCCGGACGAAGTCCGGGGGAGTCGTGCAGGCCCTGGGCCGCGCGCCGCACCGCCGGCGGGTCAAAGGACCGGCCGCCTCGGCTCCTTGGACGGCCCCCACGCGCCGCGCGGGGGCCGTCGCCACGCCGGGCGGAAGCCGCGCGCCCGGCGTTGTCAGTGCCGCCAGGTAGCCTGCCCCACGGCTGGTCAACGGGCCGGTCCTGGGGGGCGAGAGCAAGGAGAGCCGGTGCGGGTACTGGGAGTTGACCCGGGGCTGACCCGCTGTGGCATCGGCGTGGTGGACGGCGTGGCCGGCCGCCCGCTGCGGATGCTGGCGGTCGGCGTGATCCGCACCCCGGCGGAGACGGACACGGCGCTGCGCCTGGTGGAGATCGAGCGCGGCATGGAGGAGTGGCTGGACGCGCACCAGCCGGAATCCGTCGCCGTGGAGCGGGTGTTCAGCCAGCACAACGTCCGCACCGTGATGGGCACCGCGCAGGCCAGCGCGGTCGCCATGCTCTGCGCCGCGCGGCGCGGGCTGCCTGTCGCGCTGCACACGCCCAGCGAGGTCAAGGCCGCCGTCACCGGCAGCGGCCAGGCCGACAAGGCCCAGGTCGGCGCCATGGTCACCCGGCTGCTGCGGCTCGCCGCCCCGCCCAAGCCGGCGGACGCGGCCGACGCGCTCGCGCTGGCGATCTGTCACATCTGGCGCGCCCCGGCCCAACAGCGCCTGCGCGCCGCCCAGTCGGCGGCAGCCGCCCGGCTCATCCCTGCCGTCACCCCACCGAACTCCCCACCGAAGGGCAGCGCCCCCGCATGATCGCCTTCGTCCAAGGGCCGGTCGCCGCCCTCACCCCCGACACAGCGGTGGTGGAGGTCGGCGGCGTCGGGCTGGCCGTGCGCTGCACGCCCCCCACGCTGGCCGCGCTGCGGCTCGGCGAGCCGGCCAGGCTGGCCACCTCCCTCGTGGTCCGCGAGGACTCGCTCACCCTCTACGGCTTCGCCGACGAGGACGAGCGGCAGGTCTTCGAACTGCTCCAGACCGCGAGCGGGGTGGGCCCCAGGCTGGCGCAGGCGATGTTGGCCGCGCACCGCCCCGACGGGCTGCGCCTCGCCGT
This sequence comes from Streptomyces profundus, assembly GCF_020740535.1. Taxonomy (NCBI): domain Bacteria; kingdom Bacillati; phylum Actinomycetota; class Actinomycetes; order Kitasatosporales; family Streptomycetaceae; genus Streptomyces; species Streptomyces profundus. The sequence goes on along the minus strand of NZ_CP082362.1, from coordinate 375,037 downwards.
GGCCACGGGGGACGAGAAGGCGCTCACCGCCGTCTCCGGCATCGGCAAGAAGGGCGCGCAGAAGCTCCTGTTGGAGCTGAAGGACCGGCTGGGCGCCCCCCTGGGCTCCGCCGCGCCCCAGCCCCCGGCGCAGCGCGCCGGCGGCGGTCCCGCGCCCGGCTGGCGCGACCAGCTGCTCGCCGCCCTCGTCGGCCTCGGATACCAGCCGCGGGAGGCGGAGCGCGCCGTCGAGGCCGTGACGCCGCAGGCCGAGGCCACGCTCGCCGAGGGCGGTCAGCCAGCCGTCGCCGGGCTGCTTCGGGCCGCGCTGCAGTCCCTCAACCGCGCCCGCTGACCCGACGGAACGCGTGTGACCGCCCCGACCGCCGAGCACGACTCCAGCACGACTCCAGTACGACCCCAGGAGGACAGCCGAAGTGAGCCCGGACGACGACAGCGTGGGCGGCGGCGTGGACCGGCTGGTCGGCGCGGCGGCCGACGGCGAGGATCTCGCGGTCGAGGCGGCGCTGCGCCCCAAGGACCTGGGCGAGTTCATCGGGCAGCGGCGGGTGCGCGAACAGCTCGACCTGGTGCTGCGTGCCGCCAGGGCCAGGGGCGGCACGGCGGACCATGTGCTGCTCTCCGGGTCCCCCGGGCTCGGCAAGACCACCCTCTCCATGATCATCGCCGCCGAGATGGCGGCGCCGATCCGCATCACCTCGGGCCCCGCCATCCAGCACGCGGGCGATCTGGCCGCGATCCTCTCCTCGTTGGCCGAGGGCGAGGTCCTTTTCCTGGACGAGATCCACCGCATGTCCCGGCCGGCCGAGGAGATGCTCTACATGGCCATGGAGGACTTCCGCGTCGACGTGATCGTCGGCAAGGGCCCAGGCGCCACCGCCATCCCGTTGGAGCTGCCCCCGTTCACCCTGGTCGGGGCCACCACCAGGGCGGGGCTGCTGCCGGCGCCGCTGCGCGACCGGTTCGGCTTCACCGGGCACATGGAGTTCTACGAGCCCGCCGAGCTGGAGCGGGTGGTGCACCGCTCCGCCGGGCTGCTGGGCGTCGAGGTCACCGCCGAGGGCGCGGGGGAGATCGCCGGGCGCTCCCGTGGCACGCCCCGGATCGCCAACCGCCTGCTGCGCCGGGTGCGGGACTACGCCCAGATCAGGGCGGACGGAGTGGTCACCAGGGAGGTCGCGGCCAGCGCCCTTGAGGTCTACGAGGTGGATGCCCTCGGCCTCGACCGGCTGGACCGCGCGGTGCTGCGGGCGCTGCTCAAGCTGTTCGGCGGCGGCCCCGTCGGCCTCTCCACGCTGGCGGTCGCCGTGGGGGAGGAGCGGGAGACGGTGGAGGAGGTGGCCGAGCCGTTCCTGGTGCGGGAGGGGCTGCTCGCCCGCACCCCCAGGGGCCGGGTGGCCACCCCTGCGGCCTGGCGCCATCTGGGGCTCACCCCGCCCGACGCGCCCCCCGGCGGACAACCGGGACTGTTCGGGACGTGATGACGCCCCAGCAGGCGTGGTTCACCCCCCGTGGAACTTCGATAGCATCCAGGACGTTGTTCCCCTGGCGCAGCCTCGCTTAGACTCCGCCGATGCCATCCGCCCCTAGGACGGCGCCCTGACCCCCGAATGCCAGGCCGCGCGAGCGGCCAAACAAAGGAAATTCCCCCGCCGTGGATATCGCGTTTCTCTTCCCCTTCATCCTGCTCATCGGCGTCATGTTCCTGATGACGCGCTCCGCCAAGAACCGCCAGCGTCAAGCGCTGGAGATGCGGGAGTCGATCGAGCCCGGCACCGGCGTGCGGACCATCGGCGGCATGTACGCCGAGGTCAAGGAAGTGCGTGAGGACACGGTGCTGCTTGAGGTCTCGCCCGGAGTGCAGGCCATCTACGCCAAGAACGCGATCGCCGTGGTGCTGGACGCCGAGGAGTACCAGCGGATCGTCGACGGCGACGAGCCCGAGGACGACGAGTCCGTGGTGGTCCCCGACGACGCCTCCGCCCTGACCGCCGACGAGGCCGAGGAGCGGGTGGAGCTGGAGAAGAAGGACGGCGAGGACGAGGCGCGGGAGGCCGAGGACACGTCGGCCAAGCGGCGCGACCGGGGTGACGACGAGGGCGAGAGCGGTTCCAAGGCGTAGGGCTACGGCTTCGGCCGTTCGTCAGTCATTCCCCTGAGCCCTGCCGCGAGCACCGGGTGCGCGGGGCATTGGACAGAGAGAAGACGAGAAGGTGGCGACACCGAAGAAGGGCCTTGGGCCCTCACGGAAGCGGGATCTGAGGTCCCGGGGCCAGGGCAGGCCGGGCCTGGCCCTGGCGTTGATCCTGCTGATCGTGGTCGTGCTCACCGGAGGCATGTTCGTGTCGGGGCACACCACGCCACGGCTCGGCATCGACCTCGCCGGCGGAACGAGCATCACGCTCACCGCCCGCCCCGACGCGGGTGACGAGGACGCGGTCAACGAGACCAACCTGAACACGGCCGTCTCCATCATCGAGCGCCGGGTCAACGGTCTCGGTGTGCAGGAGGCCGAGGTCCAGACCCAGGGCAGCGAGAACATCATCGTCAACATCCCCAAGGGGACCGACGAGGAGGCGGCCAGGGAACAGGTCGGTACCACGGCCGAGTTGGGCTTCCGTCCGGTGCTCTCGGCCGCCGACGCCCTGCCGCCGCAGGAGCCGGCGCCCGAGGAGGGCGAGGAGGGCGCCGAGGGCGAGGATCCGGCGGAGGAGCCCACCGAGGAGCCCTCGGAAGAGGGCACCGACGGCGAGGACCCGGCCGAGGATTCCGCCGAGGAGCCGGCGGACGACGCCACCGAGGAGCCGGGCGACGGCCAGGAGGACCAGAGCCTCGGCGTCCCCGGCGCCGACCGGGACACCGGCGGTCTCTCGCCGGCCTCCTACCGCACCGACGACGAGGCCACCGACGAAGCGACGGAGGAGCCCGCCGAGGGCGAGGACCCGGCCGCGGACGCCGCCGCTCTCCAGGCCCGCCTCCAGGAGCTGGACTGCACCACCCCGGACGCCAGGCTGGCCGCCAGCCGCGCCGCCGCCGAGGCCCTGGACGAGGAGCCCATCGTCTCCTGCGACACCCAGCGCCCCGTCAAGTACGCCCTCGGCCCGGTCGCCGTCCCCGGCACCGACGTCAGCGACGCCAACTCCGTCTACGACCCCAACCAGGGGTGGATCGTCCAGATGGAGTTCACGGGCACCGGCGCCGACCGGTTCGCCGACATCACCGCGCAGCTGTCCACCCAGGTCGAGCCGCAGAACCAGTTCGCCATCGTGCTGGACGGCGAGACGGTCTCCGCGCCCAGCGTGCGTGAGCGGCTCGGCGGTGGCCGTGCCGAGATCTCCGGCACCTTCGACCAGGACTCGTCGGACGAGCTGGCCAACATCCTGAAGTACGGCGCCCTGCCGCTGAGCTTCGACGAGGCCAGCGTCTCCACCGTCTCCCCGACCCTGGGCGGCGAGCAGCTGCGCGCCGGCCTGATCGCCGGTGGCATCGGCCTGGCCCTGGTCGTGCTGTACATGCTGGTCTACTACCGCGGTCTCTCCCTGATCGCGCTGGCCAGCCTGGTGGTCTCCGGCATCCTGACCTACGCGATCATGGCGCTGCTCGGGCCGGCCATCGGCTTCGCGCTGCACCTGCCGGCCGTCTGCGGCGCGATCGTCGCCATCGGAATCACGGCGGACTCGTTCATCGTCTACTTCGAACGGATAAGGGACGAGATCCGCGAGGGGCGCAGCCTGCGTCCCGCCGTGGAACGGGCCTGGCCGCGGGCCCGGCGCACCATCCTGGTCTCCGACTTCGTCTCCTTCCTGGCCGCCGCGGTGCTCTTCATCGTCAGCGTCGGCAAGGTGCAGGGCTTCGCCTTCACGCTGGGCCTCACCACCCTGCTGGACGTGCTGGTGGTCTTCCTCTTCACCAAGCCGCTGATGACGCTGGCGGCCCGGCGGAAGTTCTTCTCCAGCGGGCACTCCTGGTCCGGGCTCGACCCCAGGCGTCTGGGGGCGCCCCCACCGCTGCGCCGCGCGCGCCGTCCGGCCCCCGTTGTTCCCTCCGACCCGAAGGAGGCGTGAGATGTCACGGCTCGGCGATCTCGGTGCCCGGCTCTACCGGGGCGACGTCAAGCTCAACATCGTCGGCCAGCGCAAGATCTGGTACGCCGTCTCCCTGCTGATCACCGTCCTCGCGCTCGCGGCGCTGCCGCTGCGCGGCCTCCAGATGGGCGTGGAGTTCGAGGGGGGCGCGATGTTCACCACCCCGCCCACCGAGATCTCCGAGGAGGAGGCCAGGGACGTGGTCAGGGCGGAGACCGGCCATATGCCGCTGGTCAACACCCTGAGCGACGACACCATGCGGATCCAGGTCGGCGGCCTGGAGCCGGAGCAGTCCAACGAGCTGCGGGCGGCCCTCGCCGAGGAGCTGGGCATCCCCACCTCGGAGCTGAACGCCGAGGTGATCGGCCCCAGTTGGGGTGAGCAGATCGCCAAGCGGGCCTGGCAGGGCCTCGCCATCTTCATGGTGTTGGTGGTCATCTACCTGGCCATCGCCTTCGAGTGGCGCATGGCGCTGGCGGCGCTGATCGCCCTGGTGCACGACCTGACGATCACGGTCGGCGTCTACGCGGTGGTCGGATTCGAGGTCACCCCGGGCACGGTCATCGGACTGCTGACCATCCTCGGGTACTCGCTCTACGACACGGTGGTGGTCTTCGACAGCCTCAAGGAGACCACCCACAACGTCACCCGCCAGTCCAGATACACCTACCGCGAGCTGGCCAACCGCAGCCTCAACGCGACCCTGGTGCGCTCCATCAACACCTCGGTGGTGGCGCTGCTGCCGGTCGCCGGCCTGCTCTTCATCGGCGGTGGGCTGCTGAACGGCGGGATGCTCAACGACATCGCGCTGTCGATCTTCGTCGGCCTGGCCGCCGGTGCCTACTCCTCGATCATGATCGCCACCCCGCTGGTCGCCGACTTCAAGTCGCGGGAGCCCCTGATCGCGGCCAACGACCGGCGGGTCCTCCTCAAGCGCGCCAAGCGTGCGGAGAGCGGCCAGCCGGAGGAGGCCGAGACCGCCGAGCAGGCCAGGAGCGCCGATGACGAGCCGGTCGAGTCCTCGGCGGACGAGGCGCCGGACGACGAGGCAGGCGGGGACGACGAGGCCACCCCCGTGGGCGCGGCCGGCGGTCAGCGGCGTGGCCCGCGCCGCCAGCCGGTCTCCCGCACCAGGGGCCGGGGCCGTCCCTCGGGCAAGCGGCGGTGACGGCCGTGACCTCGCGGGAGGGCGCTGAGCGGCGGCTCGGCGAGCTGCTGCTGAGTCGGGTCAGGGATGTCGCCGACTACCCCAAGCCCGGCATCGTGTTCAAGGACATCACCCCGCTGCTGGCCGATCCGGAGGCGTTCTCCGCGCTGATCGAGGCGCTCGCCGCGATCGCCGAGGAGCGCGGGGCCACCAAGATCGTCGGTCTGGAGGCGCGCGGCTTCATCCTCGGCGCCCCCGTGGCGCTGCGGGCCGGGATCGGCTTCATCCCGGTGCGCAAGGCGGGGAAGCTGCCGGGCGCCACCCTGGCCCAGCGGTACGACCTGGAGTACGGCAGCGCGGAGATCGAGATCCACGCCGAGGATCTTTCCTCCGACGACCGGGTGTTGATCGTGGACGACGTGCTCGCCACCGGGGGGACCGCCGAGGCCGCGGTCGGCCTGGTGCGGCGCACCGGGGCGCGGCTCGCCGGTCTGGCCGTGCTGATGGAGCTGGGTTTTCTTCCCGGCAGGGAACGTGTGCTCGCCGCTCTGGGCGACACCCCCTACCAGGCGCTCATCACCGTCTGACAACGCACGCACACAGCAGGGGCGCTCGCCATGGAGGCGGGCGCCCCCTCGCGTGTGCCGGTTGAACGCGAACGGTTTGCCCGCCCTCGTTACCATGGCAGTCCGATCGTTCCCCGGCCGGACTCTTCTCCACGCCGTGTACGGCCAGGAGGACCGTTCCCCCCGCCGAGCCACCCCGGCGCGGAGAGGGGCCGCACAAGGAGTGCCCTTGCCCGACGACGCCCAGCCGCTCACCTCCACGCAGCGGAAGAACAGCAAGCCCGCAACGGCCCTCGGCTGGCGCGACGGCGGCGCGGACTCCCACGCGCAGGGCGCCGCGGCCCCACCGGCCACTCCGGCGGTCTCCGGCGTCTCCGGCCGCTCCGGTTCGTCGAACCGCGTCCGGGCACGGCTGGCCAGACTCGGCGTCCAGCGCTCCACCCCGTACAACCCGGTCCTCGAACCACTGCTGCGGGTGGTGCGGGCCAACGACCCCAAGGCGGACACTGCGGCGCTGCGCCAGATCGAGCAGGCGTTCCAGGTCGCCGAGCGGTGGCACCGGGGGCAGAAGCGCAAGAGCGGCGACCCCTACATCACCCACCCGCTGGCCGTCACCACCATCCTGGCCGAGCTGGGCATGGACGCCGCCACCCTGATGGCCGGGCTGCTGCACGACACCGTCGAGGACACCGAGTACGGCCTGGAGACGCTGCGGCGCGACTTCGGCGACCAGGTGGCGCTCCTGGTGGACGGCGTCACCAAGCTCGACAAGGTCAAGTTCGGCGAGGCCGCGCAGGCCGAGACGGTCCGCAAGATGGTCGTCGCGATGGCCAAGGACCCGAGGGTCCTGGTCATCAAGCTCGCCGACCGGCTGCACAACATGCGCACCATGCGGTTCCTGAAGCGGGAGAAGCAGGAGCAGAAGGCCCGCGAGACGCTGGAGATCTACGCCCCGCTGGCGCACCGGCTTGGCATGAACACCATCAAGTGGGAGCTGGAGGACCTGGCCTTCGCCATCCTCTACCCCAAGATGTACGACGAGATCGTGCGGCTGGTCGCCGAGCGGGCGCCCAAGCGGGACGAGTATCTGGCCACCGTGATCGACGAGGTGCAGGCGGACCTGCGCGGCGCCCGGATCAAGGCCACGGTCACCGGGCGGCCCAAGCACTACTACAGCGTCTACCAGAAGATGATCGTGCGCGGCCGGGACTTCGCCGAGATCTACGATCTGGTGGGCATCCGCGTCCTGGTGGACACCGTCCGCGACTGCTACGCGGCGCTCGGCACCGTCCACGCCCGGTGGAACCCGGTGCCGGGGCGGTTCAAGGACTACATCGCGATGCCCAAGTTCAACATGTACCAGTCCTTGCACACCACCGTCATAGGTCCTGGCGGCAAGCCCGTCGAACTGCAGATCCGCACCTTCGACATGCACCGCCGCGCCGAGTTCGGCATCGCCGCGCACTGGAAGTACAAGCAGCAGGCCGTGGCCGGCTCGTCCAAGGTCCGCACCGACAGCCCCAAGCGGGTCGGGGACAAGAGCGGCACCGTCAACGACATGGCGTGGCTGCGGCAGTTGCTCGACTGGCAGAAGGAGACGGAGGACCCGGGCGAGTTCCTGGAGTCCCTGCGCTTCGACCTCTCCCGCAACGAGGTCTTCGTCTTCACCCCCACCGGGGACGTGATCGCGCTGCCGGCCGGCTCCACCCCCGTCGACTTCGCCTACGCGGTGCACACGGAGGTGGGCCACCGCACCATAGGAGCCAAGGTCAACGGCCGCCTGGTGCCGCTGGAGTCCACCCTGGACAACGGCGACACCGTGGAGATCTTCACCTCCAAGGCCGACGGCGCGGGGCCCTCCCGCGACTGGCTGGGCTTCGTCAAGTCGCCCCGGGCGCGGAACAAGATCCGCGGCTGGTTCTCCAAGGAGCGCAGGGACGAGGCGATCGAGCAGGGCAAGGACCTGATCGCGCGCGCCATGCGCAAGCAGAACCTGCCCATCCAGAGCGTGCTCACCGGGGACTCCCTGGTCACCCTCGCCCACGAGATGCGCTACCCCGACATCTCCTCGCTCTACGCCGCGATCGGCGAGGGCCATGTGTCGGCGCAGAGCGTCGTGCAGAAGCTGGTCCAGGCGGTCGGCGGCGAGGACGCGGCCAACGAGGACCTCGCCGAGACCGCGCCCCCCGTGCCGGCCGGAGCCCGCCGCCGCTCGGCGGCCGACCCCGGCGTGGTGGTGAAGGGCGTGGAGGACGTCTGGGTCAAGCTCGCCCGCTGCTGTACCCCGGTGCCCGGCGATCCGATCATCGGGTTCGTCACCCGGGGCAACGGCGTCTCCGTGCACCGCGCGGACTGCGTCAACGTCGACTCCCTGTCCCGCGAGCCGGAGCGCATCCTGGAGGTCGAGTGGGCGCCCACCCAGTCGTCCGTCTTCCTGGTCGCCATCCAGGTCGAGGCGCTGGACCGCTCCCGGCTGCTCTCGGACGTGACCAGGGTCCTCTCCGACCAGCACGTGAACATCCTGTCGGCGGCCGTGCAGACGTCGAGGGACCGGGTGGCGACCTCCCGGTTCACGTTCGAGATGGGCGACCCCAAGCACCTCGGCCATGTGCTGCGCGCGGTGCGCCGCGTCGAGGGCGTCTACGACGTCTACCGCGTCACCTCACCGCGCCGCCCCTAGCCACACGCGGAACGCGGCGGGCGGTCGGGATCAACTCCCGGCCGCCCGCCGCGCGTTCGCCCACAAGGGAGCAGCGGGGAAGGTCAACCACCGAACTCCTGGAGGCCCTTGAGGGCCTGGTCCAGCAGCGCCTGGCGGCCGGCCAGCTCCTGCTCCAGCTTCTGCGCCTTGGCCGTGTTGCCCGCCGCGCGCGCCTTCTCCTCCTGCTCCCGCAGCCGGTCGACCGCGTCCTGCAACTGGCCGGTCAGCCCGGCGGCGCGCGCCCTGGCCTCCGGGTTGGACCGCCGCCACTCGGCGTCCTCGGCCTCACGCACCGCGCGCTCGACCGTGTGCATCCGCCCCTCGACGCCGGCCCTGGCGTCACGCGGCACATGCCCGATCGCCTCCCAGCGCTCCCCGATGGAACGCAGGGCCGCCCTGGCCGACTTGAGGTCGGTGATCGGCAGCAGCTTCTCCGCCTCGGCGGCCAACTCCTCCTTGCGCGCCAGGTTCTCCCGCTGCTCCGAGTCCCGCTCGGCGAACACCGCGCCACGCGCCTGGAAGAAGACGTCCTGCGCGGCCCGGAAGCGGGCCCACAGATCCTCCTCGGCGTCCCGGTGCGCCCGGCCGGCGGCCTTCCAGTCCCGCATCAGCTCGCGGTAACGCGTCGCCGTGTCCCCCCAGTCGGTGGACCCGGACAGCGCCTCCGCCTCACTGATCAGCTTCTCCTTGCGCCGCCTGGTCTCCTCCCGCTGCGCGTCCAGCGCGGCGAAGTGCGACTTGCGCCGCTTGGAGAACGCCGAACGGGCGTGGGAGAAGCGGTGCCACAGCTCGTCGTCGGTCTTGCGGTCGAGCCGGGGCAGGCCCTTCCAGGTGTCGACCAGGGCGCGCAGCCGTTCGCCCGCCGCGCGCCACTGATCGCTGGACGCCAACTCCTCGGCCTCGGCGACCAGGGCCTCCTTGGCGACCCTGGCCTCCTCGCTCTGCTTCGCGCGCGCGGCCTTCCGCTCCTCGCGGCGGGAGTCGACCGTCGCCACCAGCGCGTCGAGCCGCTTGCCCAGGGCCACGAGGTCGCCGACGGCGTGGCCCTCGTCCACCTGCGCCCGCAGATGGTCGATGGCGGCCGTGGCGTCCTTGGCGGAGAGGTCCGTGGTGCGCACCCGGCGCTCCAACAGCCCGATCTCCACGACCAGACCCTCATACTTGCGCTCGAAGTAGGCGAGCGCCTCCTCGGGAGAGCCCGCCTGCCAGGAGCCGACGACCTTTTCCCCGTCGGCCGTCCGCACGTACACGGTCCCCGACTCATCAACACGGCCCCACGGCTCGCTGCTCACAGCGCCTCCTCTTTTGATGCGCGACGGGCTCAACACCCGCGGCACCGTCCACAGTTCTCGCCGGCCCACACCGGCTGCCGGGCCCGCACGCCGACGCGCCAGGCCCCGCACACGGCCAAACATAGGCGACACCCCACCCGGCTGTCCGCACCTTGCCGGGCGGAAATTGCCCGGCGAGGGGGCCTGTTCCCTAGGCCAACGGCTCCACCGTCGCCTCGTTGATCACGACGGTCGCGTGCGGCGCGGTGTTCCCGCTGGTCGGATCGGGCTCCGCCGCGCCGGTCTCGGCGATCATCTCGACCACGTCGAGCCCCGCCGTGACCGTCCCGAACGGGGTGTAGCTCGCGGGGAGTTCGCTGTCCTCGTAGACGACGAAGAACTGGCTGCCGCCGGTGTCGGGGCCGCTGTTGGCCATGGCCACCGTGCCCGCGGGGTAGACGCCGTCGGCCACCGCGGGATCGTCGAGGTTCTCGTCGGGGAGGGAGTAGCCGGGGCCGCCCTGCCCGGTGCCCGTCGGGTCGCCGCACTGCAACACGTGGATGCCCTCCGTCACCAGGCGGTGGCAGGGGGTGTGGTCGAAGTAGCCCTCGCCGGCCAGGAAGGCGAAGGAGTTGACCGTCTGCGGAGCCGCTCCCGGGTCCAGCGTCAGCTCGATGTCGCCGCAGGTCGTCGCGAGCCGCATCAGCTGCTCGCCGTCCGTGTCGACGGTCATCTCCGGCACGCTGTCCCACTGTTGCCCCGAGGGCTCCCCGTCGGCCGGCGGGTCGCAGGGGTCCTCGACGGGCTCCGCCGGCTCCTCGGACGGCTGCTCGTCGGTCGGCTGGTCGGACGCCGCCTGGTCGGAGGTGTCGTCGTGACCGTTGGCCCAGACCGCCCACGTCGTTCCGGCGCCGGCCACCACGAGCACCGCCACCGCGACGCTCAGGACGCGGTATCTGCGCCCCCGCTTGGCCCGCTCCGCCCTGCGTCGCGCCTGCCGCTCGTACTTGGCCCGCGCGAGTTCCCTGCGCCGCCGCTCCTTGCTGGACACCGCGCTCTCCTTTACGCCACTGGATACTTCATACTTCCACCGGACCTTGTGGCGTCACCGTATACGGGTTCGCCGGCCGCGTACCGTCGCCGGTAGGCTCGGATCGGGCTGAGAACCATCCTCGGAACCACGCCGAGAACCACATCGAGAACGCCAGAGAAGACGACCGAAGGACGAGTGTGCTCATCGCAGGCTTTCCCGCCGGCGCCTGGGGGACCAACTGCTATCTGGTGGCGCCCGCGGCCGGCGAGGAGTGCGTGATCATCGATCCGGGGCACCGCGCGGCCCCCGGCGTCGAGGAGACCATCGCCAAGTACCGGCTGCGCCCTGCCGCCGTCATCCTCACCCACGGCCATATCGACCATGTGGCCTCCGTCGTCCCGGTCTGCGGCGCGCACGGCGTGCCCGCCTATCTCCACCCGGACGACCGCTACATGCTCAGCGACGTGGAGCGGGCGCTGGGCGCCCGGATCGGCCAACCGCTGCTGGGCGAGCTGACGATGGGCGAGCCGGACGATCTGCGGGAGCTGACGGACGGGTCCACGCTGGAGCTGGCCGGCCTCTCGTTCTCCGTCGCGCACGCCCCGGGCCATACCGAGGGGTCGGTGACCTTCGGGACCCCCGAGGCGGCGGACGTTCCGCCGGTGCTCTTCTCGGGCGACCTGCTGTTCGCCGGCTCCATCGGACGCACCGATCTGCCCGGTGGCGATCACGCCGAGATCCTGCGGTCGCTGGCCCGTGTCTGCCTGCCGCTCGACGACTCGACCGTGGTGCTGTCCGGGCACGGCCCGCAGACCACCATCGGCCGGGAACGCGCCAGCAACCCCTTCCTGCGGGAGCTGGCCGCCGGCCACGGCGCCGGGGAGGCCCCGGCACCGCGACGAGGAATGTGAAACAGCGAGTGAGCGACGACAACTCCACCCCCCGCACGTTCTCCGCCCCCAAGGGCACCTACGATCTGCTGCCGCCGGACTCGGCGACGTTCCTCGCGGTCCGCGAGGCCGTCGCCGGCCCGCTGCGCGCCGCGGGCTACGGCTATGTGGAGACCCCGGGATTCGAGCAGGTCGAGCTGTTCTCCCGGGGCGTGGGCGAGTCGACCGACATCGTCACCAAGGAGATGTACACCCTCACCACCAAGGGCGGTGACCAACTGGCGCTGCGGCCCGAGGGCACCGCCTCGGTGCTGCGCGCCGCGCTCCAGGCCAACCTCCACCGGCAGGGCAACCTGCCGGTCAAGCTCTGGTACTCCGGCTCCTACTACCGCTACGAACGCCCGCAGGCCGGCCGCTACCGGCACTTCTCCCAGGTGGGCGCCGAGGCGCTGGGCGTCGAGGATCCGGCGCTGGACGCCGAGTTGATCATCCTGGCCGCCGACGCGTACCGGTCGTTGGGCCTGCGCGAGGTCAAGCTGGTGCTCAACTCCCTGGGCGACGCGAAGTGCCGCCCCGGCTACCGCGCCGCGCTCCAGGAGTTCCTCCGTGGGCTCGATCTGGACGAGCAGACGAGGGAGCGGATCGAGATCAACCCGCTGCGGGTGCTGGACGACAAGCGGGAGAGCGTGCGCGGCCAGCTGGCCGGGGCGCCGATGATCCCCGACCACCTCTGCGACGACTGCCGCGCCTACCACGCCTCGGTGCGCGCCCTGCTCACCGAGGCGGGCGTCCCCTTTGTCGACGATCCCCGGCTGGTGCGCGGGCTCGACTACTACACCCGCACCACCTTCGAGTTCGTCCACGACGGCCTCGGCGCCCAGTCGGGCGTGGGCGGCGGCGGGCGGTACGACGGGCTCTCCGAGATGATCGGCGGCCCGGCCCTGCCGTCCGTCGGCTGGGCGTTGGGCGTGGACCGCATCGTGCTGGCCCTGCGCGCCGAGGGCGTGACGACGGAGGTGCCGGCCGCCACCGACGTCTACGCGGTCCCGCTCGGCGAGGCCGCCAGGAGCGCGCTCTTCCCGCTCGTCACCGAGCTGCGCAGGGCCGGTGTCGCGGCCGACTTCGCCTACGGGGGCAAGGGCGTCAAGTCGGCGATGAAGTCGGCCAACCGCAGCGGCGCGCGGATCGCGCTGGTCGCCGGTGACCGGGATCTGGCGGACGGCGTGCTCCAGCTCAAGGACCTCTCCAGCGGCGAGCAGTGGCCCGTCCAGCTGGACCAGGTGCCGACCGAGGTGCGCAAGCTGCTCGGCTGACCCGGCCTTCGACGGCCTTCCGTCAACGGCTCGATGACCGGGTCCTCCCTTCGGGCGGTGCCGGGGGCACCTGCCGGGGCGTGCGGTCACCGGCGGTGCATTGGTGATCAACGGGGCGTATCGGGCGAGGAGTCGGCCCGATACGCCCCGGGTGTTGACGACGGCCTTACACCGGCGCTGATTCACTGGTAGAGAATGGGGATCCGGACCCCGGGACAGAGCGGATTGGGCGCCATGGGAGCAGGCACGGCAGCAGGCACGGCAGCAGACGCGGCGGTGGACGAGGAGCGCACGGAGGACGAGCCCGTGCGGAGCGGGGCGGTCGGCGCCGGGCGCGCCTTCGCCCTGACCCTGGTGATCACCGGCTTCGCCGGCCTGCTGGCCGCCTGGGTCATCACGCTGGACAAGTTCAAGCTCCTTGAGGACCCGGACTTCACGCCGGCGTGCAGCCTCAACCCGGTGATCTCCTGCGGCAGCATCATGGAGAGCGATCAGGCCAAGGCGTTCGGCTTCCCCAACCCGATGCTGGGCCTGGTCACCTACGGTGTGGTGATCGCCATCGGCATGGGCCTGCTGGCCGGCGCCCGCTACCAGCGCTGGTTCTGGCTCGGCCTCCAGGGGGGCACGCTCTTCGGCGTCGTCTTCTGCACCTGGCTCCAGTACCAGTCGTTCTACGAGATCAACGCGCTCTGCCTCTGGTGCTGCCTCGCCTGGGTCGCCACCATCGTGATGTTCTGGTACACCACCCTGCACAACGTCCGCCAGGGCTTCCTCCCCGTCCCGCGCGGCGTGCGGAACACCCTGGAGGAGTTCCACTGGCTCTTCCCCGCCGTGCACATCGGCGTGATCGGCATGCTGATCCTGACCCGCTGGTGGGATTTCTGGACCAGCTGACGGAGGGCCCGGGCCGGGGGCTTTCCCCCCGTGGCGAGGGCGCTGTCAGAGGGGTGGCTTAGGGTCGGTGCCGTGGAGCCCGATCTGTTCACCGCCGCCGCCGAAGAGCGCGCCGAGAAGGACCCCACGGCCAGCCCGCTGGCCGTCCGGATGCGTCCCCGCACCCTTGACGACGTCGTGGGCCAGAGCCATCTGCTGCGCCCGGGCTCGCCCCTGCGCCGCCTGGTGGGGGAGGGGGCCGGCGGGCCGGCCGGCCCCTCGTCCGTGATCCTCTGGGGCCCTCCGGGCACCGGCAAGACCACGCTGGCCTATGTCGTCAGCCAGGCCACCGACAAGCGCTTCGTCGAGCTGTCGGCGATCACCGCCGGGGTCAAGGAGGTGCGCGCCGTGATCGACGGCGCCCGCCGCTCCTCGGGCGGGTTCGGCAGGGACACGGTCCTCTTCCTGGACGAGATCCACCGCTTCAGCAAGGCCCAACAGGACTCCCTCCTCCCCGCCGTGGAGAACCGCTGGGTCACGCTGATCGCCGCCACCACGGAGAACCCGTACTTCTCCGTGATCTCGCCGCTGCTCTCCCGCTCCCTGCTGCTCACCCTCGAACCCCTCACCGACGACGACCTGCGCGGCCTGCTGCGCCGCGCCGTGCGGGACGAGCGGGGCCTGGGCGGCGCTGTGGCGCTCCCCGAGGACACCGAGGCGCATCTGCTGCGCATCGCCGGCGGGGACGGGCGACGCGCGCTGACGGCTCTTGAGGCGGGCGCGGGCGCGGCGCTGGCCGAGGGGGCGTCGGAGATCGCGCTGGCGGCCCTTGAGGCGGCCGTGAACCGCGCCGCCGTCGCCTACGACCGGGACGGCGATCAGCACTACGACGTGGCCAGCGCGTTGATCAAGTCGGTGCGGGGCTCCGACGTGGACGCGGCCCTGCACTATCTGGCGCGGATGATCGAGGCGGGCGAGGATCCCAGGTTCATCGCCAGAAGGCTGATGATCTCGGCCAGCGAGGACATCGGGATGGCCGACCCCACGGCCCTCCAGACGGCGGTGGCCGCGGCCCAGGCGGTGGCGCTGATCGGCTTCCCCGAGGCCGCGATCACGCTCAGCCAGGCGACCATCGCGCTGGCCCTCGCGCCGAAGTCCAACGCGGCCGTGATGGCGATCGGCGCGGCTCAGGCGGACGTCAGGGCCGGCCTGGCAGGGCCGGTGCCGCCACATCTGCGGGACGGCCACTACCAGGGCGCCAAGAAACTCGGCCATGGCCGGGACTACCAGTACCCGCACGATCTCCCCGGCGGCATCGCCGGCCAGCAGTACGCGCCGGACGCGGTGGACGGCAAGCGCTACTACCAGCCCACCCGCCACGGCGCCGAGGCGCGGTACGCCGAGGTGCTCGAACGGGTCCGTGAGCGCCTCGCGGACCGCCCCGAGCGGTCCTGAGGCCGCGTCAGGGCGTCTCCGCGGCCGTCTCGAAGAGCCAGCGCATCGCGCGGCGGAGCTGCCCGACGTCGTTCACCGGCTCGGGGAAGTCGAAGCGCGCGTCGAAGCAGGAGCTCTCCGTGCGGCAGCGCAGCCGCAGCCCGTAGCGGTCCAGGCTCAGCGGCGCGATCCCGAGCGGCTTGGCGCAGTCGCCGGGCAGGTCGGCCAACAGGGAGCACAGCGAGCGGAGTTGCGTCTCATGGCTGGCGGCGAGGTGCTGGAGCAGCTCGGCCTCGTGGCGGGCCAGCGGATCGGCCGTCGCCCGTGCGAAGTCGTCGGGCTCGACATGCTCCTGCCCCCAGAGGTCGTCGACATACGCCTCGCCGACCTCCATCCGCAGCAGCGTCCACGCCGGCCCGGGCACCGGCCCCGCCGGGTGCGTCCGCGCCAACAGCCGGCGACAGGCGCCGCTCTCGGCCGGGGGGACCGCGGTCAGCCAACCGGCCACCCAGGACCGGCCACGGATGCGCTGGGGCACCGAAACGGGTGCGACATCTGTGATTTCCATCACGGCCGTCACCTCGTCGTGTTGGGCGTGTACCGCCGTACGCCCGGCGAATGAGTCCGTCGGGACCAACAACAACACATCCCCGGTGGGCGTGACCGCTCGGGCCTCCGGCACACTGGGTGCGGTGTTGTCGACGCCGTCTCGTTCCGCACCCGGAATGGTGAGCGCGGCCGAGGCGTTCGACTCCACCAGAGTGCGCACCCGCTCGGCGGCCGTTGGCTGTTGGGTTTCCTCCGTGGGACGCGGCTGGCTCGCTTCCCGGCTCCGGTGACCGGTTTCGGGCAGGGGGCTCCCAGGTCGAATCATGCGCACTCCTCAGCTAAGGTAAGCCTCACCTAACTTACACGGAGGTCCGTTCAACGTGAACCAGTCGCGTCCCAAGGTCAAGAAGTCACGCGCACTTGGCATCGCGCTCACGCCGAAAGCGGTCAAGTACTTCGAGCGGCGCCCCTACCCGCCGGGCGAGCACGGGCGTGGCCGCAAGCAGAACAGCGACTACAAGGTCCGTCTGCTGGAGAAGCAGCGGCTGCGGGCCCAGTACGACATCAGCGAGCGGCAGATGGTGCGTGCCTACGACCGCGCCCGGAAGGTCACCGGCAAGGCCGGCGAGGCGCTGATCGTGGAGCTGGAGCGGCGCCTCGACGCGCTGGTGCTCCGCTCCGGCTTGGCCAGGACGATCTACCAGGCCCGCCAGATGGTGGTGCACGGCCACATCGCCGTCAACGACCGCAAGGTGGACAAGCCGTCGTTCCGGGTCAGCCCGGACGACGTGATCAGCGTCCGCGAGCGCAGCCGTGACAAGCACCCCTTCCTGGTGGCCCGTGAGGGCGGCTACGCCGGCGACGGCGAGACCCCCCGCTACCTCCAGGTCAACCTCCCCGCGCTGGCGTTCCGGCTGGACCGTAACCCCAACCGCAGTGAGGTCCCCGTGATCTGCGACGAGCAGCTGGTCGTGGAGTACTACGCCCGCTGAGCCCTCGCGGGCCGGCTGTGCGGAGTTCCGGGCGGTGCCCCGGCCGGCAGTGCCCCCACCGGGCACGCCGGTCCGGGGCACCGCCCTTTTCCCGAGGCGGCCGGCCTTCCGGCCGGGGCCGGCGTCCGGACGACGGGGTTCCCGCGCCGGCGGGTTGGCCGGGGCCCAACCCGGCGGGGTCCGCTGGCCCTTGGGACGCCGGCCCCGTGCGGCGGTGAGGGCTCCGCCCAGCCGATCGCCGACGAACTCCACGCCGGCCCACCGCTGGCGTCCGTCCGGCCGCCGTGGGTGCGCGTCCGACCTGCCGCGAGAGCCGTCTCGTCCGTTGGGACGCCGGCCCCGTGCGGCGGTGAGGGCTCCGCCCAGCCGATCGCCGACGAACTCCACGCCGGCCCACCGCTGGCGTCCGCCCGGCCGCCGTGGGTGCGCGTCCGACCTGCCGCGAGAGCCGTCTCGTCCGTCCCGCTTGTTGCGGCGTGGGCTCCACTCCGCCGGAGGCGTTGCGCGTTCCGCCCTGCCGGGTGGTCGGCTGGTGGCCGGGGACGTCTGCCCGGTCGGTCGTCCGGTTTGTCGTTGATGTTGGTCTTGGTGTCGCCGGGGGGTTCCCGCCCGCGCGGTCCGCCGCCGGAGGTGTTGGGCGTTCCGCCCCGCCGGGTGGTGGGCTGGTGGCTGGGGGGTCTGTCCGGGCGGTTGTCGTTGACGTTGGTCCGGATGTTGCCGGGGCCGTTCCGCTCGCCCGGTTTGCCGCCGGAGGCATCCGGCGTTCCGCCCCGCCGGGTGGCCGGCTGGTGGCCGGGGGCGTCTGCCCGGTCGGTCGTCCGGTTTGTCGTTGATGTTGGTCTTGGTGTCGCCGGGGGGTTCCCGCCCGCGCGGTCCGCCGCCGGAGGTGTTGGGCGTTCCGCCCTGCCGGGTGGTCGGCTTGTCGCCGGGGGTGTCCGTCCGGCCGCCGTGGGTGGCCCGCTCTGCCGGGTGGTTGGCTATTGGCCGGGGGCGTCCGTCTGGGCGGTTGTCGCTGGGGGCTGTTCCGCCCCCGCCGTCCGCCGCCGGAGGCGTTGGGCGTTCCGCCCCGCCGGGTGGTCGGCTTGTCGCTGGGGCTGTTGCGCCCGTGCGGTCCGCCGCCGGAGGCATCCGGCGTCGCTGCCGGCCGTGGGTGGCTCGCCTCGCCGGAGGCGTCAGCGGCGGAGGGCGCGGGCGACGGCGGCGTCGGTGTCGAGGCGTTCGCCCTCGCGGAGGCATTCGCTGAACCGTGCCTTGCCGAGCCGTTCCACGACCTCGCGGGCGCTGCGGTTGTGGGGATCGTTGAAGTACTCGGAGCCGAAGAGGGGCATCCCCACCGAACGCCACAGCCGGGCCGCCGCGCCCTGGAGCACGGCCGCCTCGACCGCGTCGCCCTCGCTGGCCGTGATCCCGGCCAGCAGCTCAAGCGCGAACACCGTGCCCACCAGGTCGCGGAAGGCGTAGTTCACCGGCAGCGACTCCTCCAGGATCTCCCGGGCCGCCGCCGTGTCGCCCTGGTTCCACGCCGCGAACCCGAGGACGTGCAGCGCGTACGAGCGGGCCCACTGCTCGCCGTGCTCCTCGCAGATGTCCCGCACCTGCTCGCAGAGCGAGGCCGCGCCGGCGATATCGCCCTTGAAGGCCAGCGCCATCGCCAACTCCACCTGCCCCATCAGCACGTTGCTGTTGAGTTCGCCGATCTCGTCGTACTGCCGCAGGGCCGTCCGCAGCAGCGTCTCGGCCTCGTCCGTCTCGTCGTTGATCAGCGCCAGGCAGCCGCTGAGGTGTATCGAGTACGCGACGGCCCGCGCGTTGCCCGTGCGTTCGGCGGCCTCCCGGCACTCGTGGAGGGCCGTGAGCGCGGCCACGGTGTCCCCCTGGAGCACCGCGACATAGCCCACGACCCACAGCGCGCGCAGCCGGGTGTCCTCGTGGTCGGTGCCGAGGGCCAGCGCGCGGTCCAACCAGTGGCGGCCCTCGGCGAGTCGGCCGCAGGCCACCCAGCAGAACCAGAGCGTCGCGGCGAGGTAGAGCCCGAACCTGGCGTCCTCGTCCTCCTCCAGGGCGAACTCGAACGCGGCCCGCAGGTTGGGCAGTTCGTCGTGGATGCGGCAAGCCACCTCGGACTGGCGCGGGCTGAACCACTCCAGTTCGCACCACGTGACCAGACCGGTGCACCAGTCCCGGTGGCGGCGGCGCAGCCGGTCGCTGTCACCGGTGGCGGACAGCCAGTCGGCGCCGTAGGCGCGGACCGTGTCGAGTATCCGGTAGCGCACCCCCGAGGGGGCCTCCTCCCGGCTGACGACCGACTGGGCGACGAGTTCGGTGAGCACGTCGAGCACCTCGTCGGCCGGCAGGTCGGGGCCCGAGCAGACGTACTCGGCGGCCTCCAGGTCGAAGTGGCCGGCGAAGACCGAGAGTCGGGCCCACAGCAGCCGCTGCTGCGGGGTGCACAGCTCGTGGCTCCAGCCCATCGCGGTGCGCAGCGTCTGGTGTTGCGGCGGCGCGCCCCGGCTGCCGCCGACCAGCAGCCGGAACCGGTCGTCGAGCCGTTGCAGGGTCTGTTCCAGGGAGAGGGTCCGCAGCCGGCCGGCGGCCAGCTCAAGGGCCAGGGGGATGCCGTCGAGGCGGTGGCACAGCTCGGCGACCACCCGGCGGTTGTCGTCGGTGACGGCGAACCCGGGGAGCACGGCGGTGGCGCGGTCGGCGAAGAGCCAGGCCGCCTCGCCGAGCGGGACCCTGGCGGCCTCGGCACCGGCCGCGGGGCCCGGCGCCGTCATCGGCGCCAACGGGTAGAGCCGCTCGCCAGCGACGCCCAGCGGACGGCGTCCGGTGGCCAGGACGCGCAGCCCGGGCACTCGCCGCAGCAGCTCGTGGGCCAGCGCGGCGGTCGGCTCCACCAGGTGCTCGACGCCGTCGAGCACCAGCAACATCCGGCGTCCGGCGAGCTGTTCGAGCAGGACGGTCAACGGTGGGCGGCTCGACTGGTCGGTGACGCCCAGCGCCTCGACCACGGCGTGTTCCAGCAGTTCGGGATCGCGCAGGCCGGCCAGCTCGACCAGCCAGACGCCATCGCAGAAGCGTTCCTGCAACAGCCGTGCCGCCTGGAGCGCGCAGCGGGACTTGCCCACCCCCCCGACTCCCGTGACGGTCACCAGCCGGTCGTCGGTCAACGCCGAGGTGAGCGCGCTGACTTCGGCGCTCCTCCCGATGAACCTGGTCAACTCCGCGGGGAGGTTGCCTGCCCGCGCAGCCCCCCGAGCCGTTTCCCGAGCCGGAGGCTCGGACCCCTGAAAGCCTCGCATAAGACACGCAGGGTACGCGTAGGTAAGCAGAACGTACAATTGTCGGCGGTGCCTCTTGGCAGACGCGGAGGATTGCGGTACGAGCGCGAGCGGGGAGCGCGATAGGGTTCGGACCTGCCGTCGAGCGCGGTACGAGGCGCCATCTCCGCTGGCCGCCCGTCGACCTCGGGGCGGCAAAACTACCCATCCGAGGGAAGCGGTGCGTTCGTGTCCGGTGGAGAAGTGGCCGGCCTGCTGGTGGCCGTCTTCTGGGCGATCCTGGTCTCGTTCCTCGCCGTGGTGCTGTACCGGTTGGCCCGGACGCTGCGGGCGGCGACGGAGCTGGTCGGCTCGGTCACCGAGCAGGTGGTCCCGTTGCTGGGGGAGGCGTCGCGGACCGTGCGCAGCGCCCAGACCCAGCTGGAGCAGGTCGACCACATCACCGCCGACGTGCGCGATGTCACCGCCAACGCCTCGGCCCTCTCCACGACGGTGGCCAGCACCTTCGGCGGGCCCCTGGTGAAGGTCGCGGCCTTCGGCTACGCGGTGCGCCGGGCCCTGGGCCGACGCGGTGCGCCGGCCCAGGAGCCGCGCGTGGTGCCCGTTCCCCGCCGCCGGCGTGCCGGCCAGCGTCCAGGACAGCGTTCAGGAAGGACCGAGACCCGATGATGCGTCGCGTGTTCTGGTTCACCACCGGTGCCGCGGCGGGCGTCTGGGCCACCACCCGGGTCCAGCGCAAGCTGCGTCAACTCACCCCGGAGAGCCTCGCCGCCCGAGCCGCCGACCGGGCCGTCGCCACCGGGCACCGGCTGCGCGGCTTCGCCCTGGACGTGCGTGACGGCATGGCCGAGCGGGAGACTGAGCTGAACGACGCGCTCGGCCTGACCGCCGAGCCGCCCGACCGCGCCCTGCCGCCCGCGCCCCGCCGCGCGCCGCTGGACGCGGCCCCGCACCTGACCGGACCGACCCGACCGTTCCGACCGACCGGAAATGAGGACCTCTGATGGAGTCGGCTGAAATCCGCCGCCGCTGGCTGAGCTTCTTCGAGAAGCGTGGGCACTCCGTGGTGCCCTCGGCATCGCTGATCGCGGACGACCCGACGCTGCTGCTGGTCCCCGCCGGCATGGTGCCGTTCAAGCCCTACTTCCTGGGCGAGGCCACCCCGCCGTACCGGCGGGCGGTCAGCGTCCAGAAGTGCGTCCGCACGCCGGACATCGAGGAGGTCGGCAAGACCACCAGGCACGGCACGTTCTTCCAGATGTGCGGCAACTTCTCGTTCGGCGACTACTTCAAGGAACAGGCCATCACGCTGGCCTGGGAGCTGCTCACCACCTCCCAGGCCGAGGGCGGTTACGGCCTCGACCCCGAGCGGCTGTGGATCACGGTCTATCTGGAGGACGACGAGGCGTACCGCATCTGGACCGAGGGGGTCGGGGTGCCGGCCGAGCGGGTGCAACGGCTCGGCAAGGGCCCCAACTTCTGGTCCATGGGCGTGCCGGGACCCTGCGGCCCCTGCTCGGAGATCAACTACGACCGGGGCCCCGCGTTCGGCCCCGAGGGCGGTCCCGAGGTCAACGAGGAGCGCTATGTCGAGCTGTGGAACCTCGTGTTCATGCAGTACGAGCGCGGCCCGGGGGAGGGCAAGGAGGACTTCCCGATCATCGGGGACCTGCCGGCCCAGAACATCGACACCGGGCTCGGCCTGGAACGCCTGGCGATGGTGCTCCAGGACGTCCACAACATGTTCGAGACGGACACCCTGCGGGTGGTGATCGACAAGGCCGCCGCCCTCACCGACGTCTCCTACGGCACGGCGGAGAGCAGCGATGTCTCGCTGCGGGTGGTCGCCGACCACATGCGCACCTCCGTGATGCTCATCGGCGACGGCGTCACCCCCGGCAACGAGGGGCGCGGCTATGTGCTCCGCCGCATCATGCGGCGGGCCATCCGCAACATGCGGCTGCTGGGCGCCACCGAGCCGGTGGTGGGCGAGCTGGTGGACACCGTGATCGGCAGCATGGGCGAGCAGTACCCGGAGCTGCGCACGGACCGCGAGCGGATCGAGACCGTCGCGCTGGCCGAGGAGGCCGCGTTCCTCAAGACGCTCAAGGCCGGCACCAACATCCTGGACACCGCCGTCACCGAGACCAGGGCCGCCGGCGGGCGGGTGCTCGCCGGCGAGCAGGCGTTCCTGCTCCACGACACCTGGGGCTTCCCGATCGACCTGACCCTGGAGATGGCCGCCGAGCAGGGCCTGTCCGTGGACGAGTCCGGGTTCCGCCGGCTGATGCGCGAGCAGCGGGAACGGGCCAAGGCCGACGCCAGGGCCAAGAAGCAGGGCCACGCCGACCTGACCGCCTACCGCGAGTTCGCCGACGCCGCGGGGCCTTCGGAGTTCGTCGGCTACACGTCGACCAGCGGCGAGTCCGAGGTGGTCGGCCTGCTGGTGGACGCCGCTCCCTCGCCGGTCGCGGTGGAGGGCGACGAGGTCGAGGTGGTGCTCACCCGCACCCCGTTCTACGCCGAGGGCGGCGGTCAGCTCGCCGACACCGGGCGGATCAGGACCGCGTCCGGCGCGGTCGTCGAGGTGCGCGACGTCCAGCAGCCGGTGCCGGGGGTGATCGCCCACCGGGGCGTGG
Source organism: Streptomyces profundus (assembly GCF_020740535.1). Lineage (NCBI taxonomy): Bacteria > Bacillati > Actinomycetota > Actinomycetes > Kitasatosporales > Streptomycetaceae > Streptomyces > Streptomyces profundus. Next base: position 352,263 of record NZ_CP082362.1, on the reverse strand, counting down.
TGCTGGTCGGCGAGATCGGCGTGGGCGCCGGCGTCGAGTGCGAGATCGACGTGCGCCGGCGCCGGGCCATCGCCCGCGCGCACAGCGCCACCCACCTCACCCACCGGGCGCTGCGCGACGCGCTGGGCCCCAGCGCCGCGCAGGCGGGCTCGGAGAACGCCCCGGGGCGCTTTCGCTTCGACTTCGGCTCCCCGGCCGCCGTGCCGGGCAGCGTGCTCGCCGACGTGGAGCAGAAGATCAACGAGGTGCTCAGCCGTGAACTCGACGTCACCGCCGAGGTGATGTCGATGGACGAGGCCAGGAAGCAGGGCGCCATCGCCGAGTTCGGCGAGAAGTACGGCGATCGCGTCCGGGTGGTCACCATCGGCGACTACTCCAAGGAGCTGTGCGGCGGCACCCATGTGCACAACACCGCGCAACTCGGCCTGGTCAAGCTGCTGGGCGAGTCCTCCATCGGGTCGGGGGTGCGGCGCGTCGAGGCCCTGGTGGGGGTGGACGCCTACCACTTCCTGGCCCGCGAGCACACCGTCGTCGCCCAGCTGACCGACCTGGTCAAGGGCCGGCCGGAGGAGCTGCCCGAGCGGATCTCGGGGATGCTCGGCCGCCTCAAGGAGGCCGAGAAGGAGATCGAGCGGTTCCGCGCCGAGAAGGTCCTCCAGGCCGCCGCCGGGCTGGCCGCCGGCGCCAGGGACGTCCGGGGCGTCGCGCTGGCCAGCGGCCGGGTGCCGGACGGCACCGCGGCGGACGACCTGCGCAAGCTCGTGCTGGACGTGCGCGGGCGGCTGGCCGGCGATCGGCCGGCCGTGGTCGCCCTGTTCACGGTGGTCTCGGGCCGCCCGCTGACCGTGGTGGCCACCAACGAGGCGGCCAGGGAACGCGGGTTGAAGGCGGGCGATCTGGTGCGCGCCGCGGCCAAGGCGCTCGGCGGCGGCGGGGGCGGCAAGCCCGATGTGGCGCAGGGCGGCGGCCAGGACCCGGCGGCCGTCGACGAGGCGCTGGCCGCCGTGGAGCGCCTGGTCGCGGACGCCGCCTGATGCGACGTGGCAGGCGGCTGGCGATCGATGTCGGCGAGGCCAGGATCGGGGTCGCCTCCTGCGACCCCGACGGGCTGCTCGCCACCCCGGTCGAGACGGTGCCGGGGCGCGATCTGCCGGCCGCCGAACGGCGTCTTGACCAACTGGTCGCCGAGTACGAGCCGATCGAGGTCGTCGTCGGGCTCCCGCGCTCGCTCAACGGACGCGAGGGCCCGGCGGCGAACCGGGTGCGGACGTTCGCCGGGCGGCTGGCCCGCCGAGTGGCGCCGCTTCCGGTGCGGTTGGTGGACGAGCGGATGTCCACGGTGAGCGCCGCCAGGGACATGCGTTCCTCCGGCGTCTCGTCGAAGAAGGGCAGGTCGCGCATCGACCAGGCGGCGGCCGTGGTGATCCTCCAGTCCGCGCTGGAGACGGAGCGCGGTGCGGGCCGGCCACCGGGGCAGTGCGTCGAAGTGGTTGTCTGATCGCGATACGGTAACGTTCCGCGCGACATGGCAGTTTGCTGCACGGGGGGTACGGGGCTGCCACCTGCTGCACAAGGGGATCGATGACTGATTACGGCCGGGGCGCCGGCTCCGAACCGTGGTACCCGGACGACCCGGCGCACGGTGACCAGAACTGGCCCGAGGGGTACGACCCGCACGGTCGGCATCCGGCACCGCGGGCGGGGGCCGAGTCCTGGGACGCGTATGGCGGCCAGGCACCGCAGGGCCAGCCCCAGCAGGGGTACCAGGACCCGTCCTACCCGGATCCGTCCTATCAGAACCCCGGCTACCAGGATCCGTCGTACCAGGATCCGTCCTACCCGGGTCAGGGGCAGGGGGGTTGGGACGCGAGCGGGCAGTCCCATCAGGCGGATCCCTACGGCCAGGGCCAGGGTCAGGGACAGGGCGGAGCCCACCAGCAGGGCTACCAGCAGGGCGGCTACGACACCGGCGGCTATCCGCAGGGCCCCTACGACCAGGGCGCCCACGGCACTCAGGGCGCTCAGGGCGGCAACTCCCCGCAGGGGAGCGGCGGTTACGGGGCCGGCCCGTACGAAGGCGGCGGTCAGCAGGGCGACGCCGGCTATGGCGGCTCCTACGGCGGAGGCTCCTACGAGACCGGCGCCTACTCCTCCGGCGAGTACGACACCGGGGGCTACCAGACCGGCGGTTACCAGACCGGCGGCTATGACACCGGCGGGTACCAGAGCGCCTCCTACGACACCGGCGGCTACCAGGCCGCCGGCTACGACACGGGCGCCCGCGGCGGCTACGTCGACCCGCGGGCCGCCCACTCCGACCTCTCCCCGCCGGGCCAGCAGGGGTTCACCCCGCACGAACAGGGCGGGCAGCCCCGTCCCGGCGAGTATCCCGGCGATCACCCCGGTGGGTATCCCGGCGAACCCCAGGGCGCCACCCAGGCGATGGACGCCGTGCGCGTGCCCCGCGCCCGCGCCGGGGAGCCAGAACCCGGGCCGGACCCGGAGACCGGCTGGGATCCAGGGCCCGACCAGGGCGAGTCCGACTTCTTCCGCCGCGACGGCGACGATGACGACGACCGCGACGGCGCCGACGACGGCGAGGGGCGGCGCGGGGAGGGCAGATCGGGCCGACGCAAGGGCTGTGGCTGCCTGCTGCTCGCCGCCGTGGTGATCGGCGGCATCGGCGGCGTCGGCTGGTACGGCTACCAGTTCTACCAGGACCGGTTCGGCCCCGCGCCCGACTACGAGGGCGAGGGACAGGGCGAGGTCCAGGTCGAGATCCCGGCCGGGGCCGTGCTCTCCCAGATGGGCAACATCCTCAAGGAGGCCGATGTGGTCAAGAGCCACGACGCCTTCGTCGAGGCGGCCGAGGCCGCCGAGGCGCAGATCCAGCCCGGGGTCTACACGCTGCGCCAGCAGATGTCGGCCGAGGCCGCCGTCGCCGCGCTCACCGACCCCTCGGCGCTCAACGTGCTGACCATCCCCGAGGGCAGGCGGGCCACCGACATCTACGCGATGATCGACGAGCGCCTGGAGTTGGCGGAGGGCACCACAGAGGACGTCGCCGAGTCCGGCACCATCGGCCTGCCGGAGTGGGCCGAGGGCGATCCGGAGGGCTTCCTCTTCCCCGCCAGGTACGACGTCGGCGGCGAGACCACGCCGGAGGATCTGCTGACGCAGATGGTCGAGCGCGCCGAGGCCGAGTTCGAGGGGATCAGCCTGGAGACGGCCGCCGAACAGCTCGACCGCACCCCCCGCGAGGTGCTGACCATCGCCTCGCTGATCCAGGCCGAGGCCCAGGAGGACGACGAGTTCGGCAAGGTCTCCCGGGTGATCTACAACCGCCTGGAGATCGACATGAAGCTCCAGTTCGACTCCACCGTCAACTACGCGCTGGGCCGGTCGACCCTGGACGTCACCCTCGACGACATCGGGGTGGACTCGCCGTACAACACCTATGAGGAGTTCGGTCTGCCGCCGGGCCCGATCGACAACCCGGGCCACCAGGCGCTGGAGGCGGCGCTCAACCCCACCGAGGGCGACTGGCTGTTCTTCGTCACCGTGGAGCCGGGCGACACCCGGTTCACCGCCGACGACGTCGAACACGAGCGCAACGTCGACGACTTCAACGAGGTCCAGCGGCGGGCCCGCGAGGAGGCCGACGAATGACCGGGCCGCGACCGCCCCGCAGGGCCGCCGTGCTCGGCTCCCCGATCGCGCACTCCCTCTCCCCGGCGCTGCATCGGGCCGCCTACCAGGCGCTGGGCCTCACCGACTGGCAGTACGGCAGGTTCGAGGTCGGCGAGGACGAACTGGCCGAATTCCTCGGCGGGTTGGGCCCCGAGTGGGCCGGCCTCTCGCTGACCATGCCGCTCAAGCGCGCCGTCCTGCCGCTGTTGGACGAGATCAGCGACACCGCCGACTCCGTCTCGGCCGTGAACACCGTGGTGTTCACCGACGACGGGCGCGCCGTCGGCGACAACACGGACATCCCCGGCATGGTGGCCGCGCTCGCCGAACGCGGCGTGACCCGCGTCGAACGGGCCACCGTGCTGGGCGCCGGGGCCACCGCCTCGTCCGCGCTCTCCGCGCTGGGGCGGCTCGGCGCCCAGGAGGTCACGGCCTGCGTCCGCACCGAGGCCAGGGCCGCCGAGATGCGCTCCTGGGGCGAGCGGCTCGGCGTCCGGGTGACCACCACCGGCTGGGGCGAGGCGGCGCGGGCGCTGTCCGCGCCGCTCGTCGTCGCCACCACCCCGGTCGGCGCCACCGACGCGCTCGCCGACGCGGTGCCGGCCACCCCCGGGGTCCTCTTCGACGTCCTGTACGAGCCGTGGCCCACCCGGCTCGCCGCCGCCTGGTCGGCCGCCGGCGGGCAGGTCGTCGGCGGGCTCGACCTGCTGGTCCACCAGGCGGTCTGCCAGGTCGAGTCGATGACCGGCCTCGCCCCCGCCCCGCTGGCCGCGATGCGGGCCGCCGGGGAGGCCGCCCTGGCCGCCGGCTGACCCGCGTCCGACCAGCGGTGTCTCGCGGGGCAGACGGAGCACGGCCCACTCCGCCGAACGTGGCAAGATCGAGGGCGACACGCAGGGTCGAACATCCGAGGAGCACCGTTGAGCAGGCTGCGCTGGCTGACCGCGGGGGAGTCACACGGCCCCGCACTGGTCGCGACGTTGGAGGGGCTGCCCGCCGGGGTGCCGATCACCACCGACCTGGTCGCCGACGCCCTGGCCCGCCGGCGCCTCGGCTACGGCCGGGGCGCGCGGATGAAGTTCGAGCGGGACGAGGTCACCTTCATCGGCGGCGTCCGCCACGGGCTGACCCTCGGCTCCCCGGTGGCGGTCATGGTCGGCAACACCGAGTGGCCCAAGTGGGAGAAGGTGATGGCCGCCGATCCGGTGGATCCGGCGGAGCTGGCCGAGCTGGGCCGCAACGCCCCCCTCACCCGCCCCAGGCCCGGCCACGCCGACCTGGCCGGCATGCAGAAGTACGGGGTGGACGACGCCCGCCCGATCCTGGAGCGGGCCTCGGCGCGGGAGACCGCCGCCCGGGTCGCGCTCGGCGCGGTGGCCCGCTCCTACCTGCGGGAGACCGCCGGCATCGAGATCGTCTCGCATGTCGTGGAGCTGGGCGCCGCCCAGGCGCCGCAGGGCCTGCTGCCCCGCCCCGAGGACGTCACCGCGCTGGACGCCGACCCGGTGCGCTGCCTCGACGCGGCGGCCGGCGCGGCGATGGTCGCCGAGATCGACCAGGCGCACAAGGACGGCGACACCCTGGGCGGCGTCGTCGAGGTGCTCGCCTACGGTGCCCCCGTCGGCCTGGGCTCCCATGTGCACTGGGACCGCCGTCTCGACGCCCGGCTGGCCGGTGCCCTGATGGGCATCCAGGCCATCAAGGGCGTGGAGCTGGGCGACGGCTTCGGTCTGGCCCGGGTCCCCGGCTCGATGGCGCACGACGAGATCGTCTCCACCCCCGACGGCATCCGTCGCTCCTCCGGGCGCTCCGGCGGCACCGAGGGCGGGCTCTCCACCGGCGAGCCGCTGCGGGTGCGCGCCGCGATGAAGCCGATCGCAACGGTGCCCAGGGCGCTGGCCACGGTGGATGTCGCCACCGGCGAGACCACCAGGGCCCACCACCAGCGTTCGGACGTCTGCGCGGTGCCGGCCGCCGGCATCGTGGCCGAGGCGATGGTCGCGCTGGTGCTCGCCGACGCGGTCGCGGAGAAGTTCGGCGGCGACAACGTCGTCGAGACCCGCCGGAACGTCACCGGCTATCTCGCCAATCTGGAGGTCAGGTGACCACGCCCCTGGTGGTGTTGGTGGGCCCGCCGGGATCCGGCAAGTCCACCGTCGGCGCGCTGCTCGCCGACCGGCTCGGGGTGTCCCTGCGGGACACCGACGCCGACGTGGAGCGGGCCGCGGGCAAGCCCATCCTCGACATCTTCCTCGACGAGGGCGAGGCGCACTTCCGCGCCCTTGAGGCCGCCGCCGTCCGGGAGGCCGTCGCCGAGCACGACGGCGTCCTCGCGCTGGGCGGCGGCGCCGTGCTCGACCCCGCCACCCGCGCGCTGCTGACCGGGCTGCCCGTGGCCTTCCTCGACGTGGCGCTCGCCGAGGCCGTCAAGCGCGTCGGCCTCGACGTGCCCAGGCCGCTGCTCGCGGTCAACCCGCGACAGCGCTGGCGCGCCCTGATGGAGGAGCGTCGCCCCTGGTACACCGAGGTCGCCAGGGCCGTGCTCGCCACCGAGGAGCGCACGCCCGACGAGGTGGCCACGGCCGTACTCGACGCATTGGAGCACCATCCCGCATGAGCGACACCCGCGACCCCCTCCTCGACGAGACGGAGCCGCTGCGGATCACCGTCGGCGGCAGCCAGGGCACCCAGCCGTACGACGTGCTGATCGGCCACCGGCTGCTGGACGAGCTGCCGGGGCTGGTCGGCCAGGCGACCCGCGTCGCCGTGCTGCACCCCGAGGCGCTGGCCGAGACCGGCCAGGCGCTGCGCGAGGACCTGGCCGCCCAGGGCTACCAGGCGATCGCCGTCCAGCTCCCCAACGCCGAGGACGCGAAGAACGTCGAGGTCGCCGCGTACTGCTGGCAGGCGCTCGGCCAGACCGGGTTCACCCGGGGCGATGTGATCGTCGGCGTCGGTGGCGGCGCCACCACGGATCTGGCCGGCTTCGTCGCGGCCACCTGGTTGCGCGGGGTGCGCTGGATCGCCGTGCCGACCACGGTGCTGGGCATGGTGGACGCGGCCGTCGGCGGCAAGACCGGGATCAACACCGCCGAGGGCAAGAACCTCGTCGGCGCCTTCCACCCGCCCTCCGGAGTGCTCTGCGATCTGGCGGCGCTGGCGTCGCTGCCGGTGCACGACTACGTGTCGGGGCTGGCCGAGATCGTCAAGGCCGGGTTCATCGCCGACCCGCGCATCCTGGAGCTGATCGAGGCCGACCCGGCCGCCGCGCGCGGACCCGAGGGGCCGCACACCGCCGAGCTGTTGGAGCGCTCCATCAGGGTCAAGGCCGAGGTGGTCTCCGACGACCTGAGGGAGTCGGGACGCCGGGAGATCCTCAACTACGGCCACACCCTGGCGCACGCCATCGAGAAGAACGAGCGCTACCGCTGGCGGCATGGCGCCGCCGTCTCCGTCGGGATGGTCTTCGCCGCCGAACTCGGCCGCATCGCCGGCCGGTTGGACGACGCCACCGCCGAGCGGCACCGCACGGTGCTGGAGTCGCTGGGGCTGCCGGTGACCTACCGGGGCGATCAGTGGCCCAAGCTGCTGGACACCATGCGGGTGGACAAGAAGACCAGGGGGGACCGGTTGCGTTTCATCGTCTTGGACGGCCTGGCCAGGCCCACCGTGCTGGAGAGCCCGGACCCGGCCGCCCTGCTGGCCGCGCACGCGGAGATCGCCGCCTGATGGGCGCGGAGCGGAGCGCGGAGGTACGCCGCGTGCTGGTGCTCAACGGGCCCAACCTGGGGCGTCTCGGCTCCCGTGAGCCCGATGTCTACGGCAGCACCTCCTACGCCGGTCTGGTGGCCCGATGCCGCGCGCTGGGCGCCGAGTTGGGCCTGGCCGTCGAGGTGCGGGAGACCAACGACGAGGGCGAGATGATCCGTTGGCTGCACGAGGCGGCGGACGAACGGCTGCCCGTGGTGATCAACCCGGGCGCGTTCACCCACTACTCCTACGGGATGCGGGACGCGGCGGCGCAGCGCACCGCTCCGCTCATCGAGGTGCACATCTCCAACCCGTACCAGCGCGAGGAGTTCCGGCACACCTCGGTCATCGCGCAGGTGGCCAGCGGGACGGTCGCCGGGTTCGGCATCGGGTCCTATCTGCTGGCGCTGCGCTCGCTGGCCGAGGAACCGACCTCCTGAGGGGCCGCGCTGCCGGGGCGCGACGGTCCGCTCGCCGACCGCCGCCTCCCGGAGCGGGGTGGGCGAACGGTACCGTTGTCCCAGCGGAAGGGTGCGCACGAGCCGGTCGGCCGTGCCGGGGAGAAGACGGAGTGGGGAGCGGATGCGACAAGCTGGTGGGATGCCCACACCGCCACCCGTGCCGCTCGACGGCGGCACCGGGTATGTCCAACTGCCGCCGGGACAGATGGTGCCGGCGCCCGCCCCGGCTCCGGGGACGGCCATGCCGGACGCCCATCACGCGGGCGTGGCCGTGCTGTTGATCGGGCCGGCCGGAGCCGGCAAGACCACGGTCGCGCGGTACTGGGCGCAGCGGCGCCAGGTGCCGACCGCGCACATCAGCCTGGACGACGTCAGGGAGTGGGTGCGCGCCGGCTTCGCCGACCCGCGCCGCGGCTGGGACGACCGTTCCGAGGCCCAGTACCGGCTGGCCCGCCGCACCTGCGGGTTCGCCGCGCGGAACTTCCTGGCCAACGGGATCTCCTGCATCCTGGACGACGCGGTCTTCCCCGACCGGCCGGCGGTCGGGTTGGGCGGCTGGAAGCGCCATGTGGGCCCCGGCCTGATCCCGGTGGTGCTGCTGCCGGGCCTCGACGTGGTGCTGGAGCGCAACGCCGAGCGCAGCGGCACCAGGCGGCTGTCGGACGAGGAGGTCGCCACCATCCACGGCCGCATGGCCGGCTGGTACGGCTCGGGGCTGCCCATCATCGACAACTCCCGGCACGATGTGGCGTCCACGGCGCGGATGCTGGACGACGCCGTCAGCCGCAGTCTGACCAGCCCACCGCAGTGGTGACGCGCGCTCGTTAGGACGTGTTCAGCCGGCCGTGCCCGCCCGCCGTGCGTAGGCTCGACGCATGTCCGAGGTTCACGCGGCTCGACGGTCCTGGCTGCGCGCCCGCTGTTCCCCCGTGAACGGCGTGGCCGTCGTCTCAGGCCCTGCCAATGTTCGCTATCTGGCCGGTGCGGCCCCCGCGGGGGCCGCACTGCTGGTGCGCCACTCGGGTGGTGATGTGCTGCTCGGCCACTGGGACCCGGCCCAGAGCCCCGCGGGTCCGTTGGGGGAGTTCGGCGGCCCCAGGATCGTCGCCCTGGACGGCGAGGCCGACCCGGTGGAGGCCGCCGTCGCCCTGGCCGTCGAGGAGGGGGCGGAGGAGATCGCGCTGGAGGAGCACCACCTCACGGTGGCCAGGCACCGCGCGCTCACGGCTGCCGCGCCCGCCGTGCGGCTGACCGACCTGGGCCGGGCGGTGGAGGGCCAGCGGGTGGTCAAGGACGAGGACGAGATCGCCGCGCTGCGGGTGGCCGCGGAGATCACCGACCGGGCGCTCGGCGAGCTGCTGGAGTCCATCCTGGTGGGCCGCACCGAGCGGCATCTGGCGCTGGAGCTGGAGCGCCGCCTGGTGGACCACGGCGCGGACGGCCCGGCCTTCCCCACCTCCGTGGCCACCGGCAGCCACTCGGGGCTCGCGGGGCACCGGCCGACGGACCGCAGGGTGGAGGAGGGGGACTTCCTCACCGTGCGTCTCGGCGCCCGCTTCCGCGGCTACCGCTGCCGGATCGGGCGCACGTTCGTGATCGGCACCAGCCCGGCGGACTGGCAGATCGAGCTGTACGACGTGGTCTTCGCCGCCCAGCGGGCGGCCAGGGAGACGCTGGCGCCCGACGCCGAGTGCCGGGCCGTCGACCGCGCGGCGCGCGAGGTGCTGACCGCGGCCGGCCATGGGAAGGCGCTGGGGCCCGTCACCGGGCACGGGGTGGGACTGGAAATGGGGGAGGACCCTCGGATGGGCCCCGCCGCCATGGGTAGACTGGGCGCTTGTGTGCCGGTCACCGTCGAGCCGGGGGTACATCTTCCAGGCCGGGGCGGTGTCCGGATCGACGACACACTCGTCGTCCGCCCGTCGGCGGACGGCGGGCCCGAGCTACTCACCATCACGACCAAGGAGCTTCTGGCGCTGTAGCCCCAGCCGGGGCCGGGCCCGGGGGCTTCGGGTCCGTCCACTGCGGCAGCCTCAGGAGAATCCACGACCGTGGCCACCACGAACGACCTCAAGAACGGCATCGTGCTCAAGCTCGACGGCGGCCAGCTGTGGTCCGTAGTCGAGTTCCAGCACGTCAAGCCCGGCAAGGGCGGCGCCTTTGTGCGCACCAAGCTCAAGAATGTGCTCTCCGGCAAGGTGGTGGACAAGACGTTCAACGCCGGTACCAAGGTCGAGACGGCCACGGTCGACCGCCGGGGGATGCAGTTCTCCTACAAGGACGGCGCGGACTTCGTCTTCATGGACACCGCGACCTACGACCAGCTGCCGATCAACCCCGAGACGGTGGGCGACGCGGCGAACTACCTGCTGGAGGGCCAGGACTGCACGGTCGCCATCTACGAGGAGAGCCCGCTCTTCGTGGAGCTGCCGGCCGCCGTCGAGCTGGTGATCGAGTACACCGAGCCCGGTGTGCAGGGCGACCGCTCCACGGGCGGCACCAAGCCGGCCCGGCTGGAGACCGGCTACGAGATCGGCGTGCCGCTCTTCATCACCACCGGTGAGAAGATCAAGGTCGACACCCGCTCCGGCGAATACCTTGGCCGGGTGAACAACTAACCGTGGCTGCCCGCAGCAAGGCGCGCAAACGAGCCCTCCAGATCCTCTTCGAGGCCGACCAGCGCGCGGCGAAGCCCACCGAGGTCCTCGCCGACTGGCAGCGACTCGCCGGGACCGACGAACGGCAGCCGCCGGTCAGCGAGTTCAGCAGGCGCCTGGTCGAGGGCTACGCGGAGCACGCCGAGCGGATCGACGAGCTGCTCGCCCAGTACACCGTGGGCTGGCCGCTGGACCGCATGCCGGTGGTCGACCGCAACATCCTGAGGCTCTGCGCCTTCGAGCTGATCTGGGAGGACGAGACGCCCGACGCCGTGGTGCTGGACGAGGCCGTCCAGCTGGCGCGGGAGTTCTCCACGGAGGAGTCCCCGAGCTTTGTGAACGGCCTGCTCGGGCGCCTGAAGGACCTCAAGCCGACCTTGCGCCGCTGAGGCCGTCCGAGCGCGCCTCCCGGCACGCGTGAGATCCGCACACGGGGGCGGGTCCTGACCCTGACGAGGGGCCAGGACCCGCCCCCGTGCTGTCGGAGCGCTGTCGGATCAGCCCTCTTCGGCCTGCACCGCGCGGCGCGCGTCAGCGCCCAGCACACCCCAGCTGATCAGCTGCTCGGTCAGCACCGAAGGGGACTGGTCGTAGATCACGGCGAGGGTGCGCAGATCGTCCTGGCGGATCGAGAGCACCTTGCCGTTGTAGTCGCCGCGCTGGCTCTGGATGGTGGCGGTGTAGCGCTGGAGCGGCCCCGCCTTGTCGCTGGGCACGTTGGCCAGGCGCTCCAGATCGAGAACCAGCTTCGGCGGCGGCTCGGCGGCACCACCGGGCGTCGAGCCCGGCAGCAGCTCCTGCACCGGCACTCCGTAGAACTCCGCCAGCTCCGCGAGGCGCTGCACGGTCACGGCACGGTCGCCGCGCTCGTAGGAACCGACCACCACGGCCTTCCATCGGCCCTGGGACTTCTCCTCGACCCCGTGAAGCGACAGACCCTGCTGGGTGCGGATGGCTCGAAGCTTGGCTCCAAGCTGTTTGGCGTATTCGCTGGACATGTGTCTCCCCGGACGGCTTTTCGTAACTCACTGTGAGGTTACGCAGCGTGATATCTCTCGTCAAGCCGAGACCGAGGAGTTCTTTCTGACCTGGGGCGATGCGAGGCACGCAAATCACCCTGATAGGGTCCAGAGCGTTCCACCCGACATCCTTTAAGGCCCGTCCCGTGAGGCGGGGAAGGAGGTCCACGTTCGTATGGACAGCCGTATGGACAGCGACATCGACAGTGACAGCGGTGGCGAGAGCCACGGCGACCGCTCGGCCGGGGATCGCTCCGTGCTTGAGGCGCCGGACATCGCGCGGGTGTTGACCCGCATCGCGCACGAGATCGTCGAGCGCGCCAAGGGCGCCGACGACGTGGTGCTGCTGGGGATTCCCACCCGAGGAGTCTTCCTGGCCAGCCGGCTGGCGGCCAAGCTGCGTGAGATCACCGGCCACGCCACCCCCGTCGGCTCACTCGACATCACCATGTACCGCGACGACCTGCGGCTTCGCCCGGCCCGCGCGCTGGGCCGCACGGAGATCCCCGGCGAGGGGATCGACGGCCGGCTGGTCGTCCTGGTGGACGACGTGCTCTTCTCCGGCCGCACGATCAGGGCCGCCCTGGACGCGCTGGGCGATATCGGCCGCCCCCGGGCGGTGCAGCTCGCGGTCCTGGTGGACCGCGGGCACCGCGAGCTGCCGATCCGCGCCGACTACGTCGGCAAGAACATCCCCACCTCGCTCCGGGAGACCGTCAAGGTCCGGCTGACCGAGGAGGACGGCCGCGACGGCGTGCTGCTCGGCACGCGCGCCCCACGACCGGACGCGGAGCGCTAGCCCGTGGCCGGAAAGCCCCACCGGGCCCGCGACGCCCCCGGGCGCCGCCCGGAAGGCGCCGCCAGGCGCGCCCGCCCGCCGCGCCCCCGGATCACCCGAGTGCCCCCTCCGTCCTCGTCCTGGGGACCCCCGGGGGCGCCTCCCAGCCGCCAGGCCGGGGGAGCCGCGGGCTGATCCGCCCCGACCTTCCGCACGCGGAGCGCCAGCGCGCCCCGCTCACCAGCACACTTCCTTGCCTACGGAAGGCACTTGATGAAGCACCACCTCATCTCGGCCGCCGACCTCACCCGTGACGACGCCGTGCTGATCCTCGACACCGCCGAGGAACTCTCCCGCGTCGCCGGCCGGCCGATCAAGAAACTCCCCACGCTGCGCGGTCGCACCGTGGTCAACCTCTTCTTCGAGGACTCGACCCGCACCCGGATCTCCTTCGAGGCCGCGGCCAAGCGGCTCTCCGCCGATGTGATCAACTTCTCGGCCAAGGGCTCATCGGTCTCCAAGGGGGAGTCGCTCAAGGACACCGCGCTCACCCTGGAGGCGATGGGCGCCGACGCCGTGGTGATCCGCCATCCCGACTCGGGCGCCCCGCACCGGCTGGCCACCTCGGGCTGGATCGGCGGCGCGGTCGTCAACGCGGGGGACGGCACCCACGAGCACCCCACCCAGGCGCTGCTGGACGCGTTCGCGCTGCGCCGCCGGCTGGCCGGTGGCGCGCTGGGCACCGACCTCACCGGCCGCCGCGTCACCATCGTCGGCGACATCCTGCACAGCCGGGTCGCCCGGTCCAACGTGCGGCTCCTCACCACGCTGGGCGCCCAGGTCACGGTGGTCGCCCCGCCGACCCTGCTGCCGGTGGGCGTCGACGCCTGGCCCTGCGAGGTGTCCTACGCCCTCGATCCGGTGCTGCCCGACTCGGACGCGGTGATGACGCTGCGGGTCCAGCGGGAGCGGATGAACGCCGCCTACTTCCCGACCGAGCGGGAGTACGCCCGGCGCTACGGGCTGGACGCGGACCGGATGGCGCGGATGCCGGGGCACGCCATCGTGATGCACCCGGGACCGATGAACCGGGGCATGGAGATCACCGCCGAGGTCGCCGACTCGCCGCGCTGCACCGCCGTCGAACAGGTCTCGGGCGGCGTGAGCGTGCGGATGGCGGTGCTCTACCTGCTGCTCGGCGGCGCCGAGAGCGCGGGCCCGCGCTCCGACACCACCACAGGACAGCCGGCCACCGGACTCGACGAAGCGACACAAGGGAAACGAGCATGAGCCAGAGCGAGCGGACGCTGATCCGAGGTGCCGGAGTGCTCGGCGGAGCCCCGGGGGACGTGCTGATCGAGGGCGGGACGATCGCCGAGATCGGCGCCGGCCTCCCCACCGAGGGCGCCACCGTCGTGGAGGCGGCTGGCCGGGTGCTGCTGCCGGGGCTGGTCGATCTGCACACCCATCTGCGGGAGCCGGGACGCGAGGACTCCGAGACGGTCCGCACCGGCACCAGGGCGGCGGCGGCCGGCGGCTTCACCGCCGTGCACGCCATGGCCAACACCTTCCCCGTCGCCGACACCGCCGGCGTGGTCGAGCAGGTGTGGCGGCTCGGCCGCGAGTCCGGCTACTGCGACGTGCAGCCGGTCGGCGCGGTCACCGTCGGGCTCGGGGGCAGCAAGCTGGCCGAGTTGGGCGCGATGCACGAGTCGGCCGCCGGCGTGGTGGTCTTCTCCGACGACGGCAAGTGCGTCGACGACGCGGTGATCATGCGCCGCGCGCTGGAGTACGTGAAGGCGTTCGACGGGGTGATCGCCCAGCACGCCCAGGAGCCCCGGCTCACCGAGGGCGCCCAGATGAACGAGGGCGTGGTCTCCGCCGAGCTGGGCCTGGCCGGCTGGCCGGCCGTCGCCGAGGAGTCGATCATCGCCCGCGACGTGCTGCTGGCCGCGCACGTCGGCTCCCGGGTACACATCTGCCATCTGAGCACCGCGGGCTCCGTCGAGCTGGTCCGCTGGGCCAAGTCCAAGGGCTGGCGGGTCACCGCCGAGGTCACCCCGCACCATCTGCTGCTCACCGACGAGCTGGTGCGCTCCTACGACCCGGTCTACAAGGTCAACCCGCCGCTGCGCACCGAACGCGACGTGCTGGCGCTGCGCGAGGCGCTGGCCGACGGCACCATCGACTGTGTGGCCACCGATCACGCCCCGCACCCCCACGAGGACAAGGACTGCGAGTGGGGCGCGGCGGCCATGGGGATGATCGGCCTGGAGACCGCGCTCTCCGTGGTGCAGCACACCATGGTCGACACCGGTCTGCTGGACTGGGCCCAGGTCGCCGACCGGATGTCCACGCGCCCCGCCGCCATCGGCCGCCTGACCGGCCACGGCCGGCCCATCGCCCCGGGCGAGCCGGCCAACCTCACCCTGCTCGACCCCACGCACCGCGCCGAGGTGGACCCGGCGGGCTTCGTCTCGCGCAGCCGCAACACCCCCTACCGGGGGCGCGAGCTGCCGGGCCGGGTCACCGACACCTGGCTGCGCGGCCGGCCGACCCTGCGGAACGGGGCCCTGGTATGAGTCCCCCCGTCTCCGCGCTGGTCGTCCTCGCCGAGGACGCCGAGGAGTTGGAGCGCCGCTCCCAGCCGGTGACCGACCTGGCCGAGCGCATCGGCTGGGTGATCGGCCTGCTGCTGCTGGTCGCGCTGGTCTACTGGCTGATGCGGGAGGGCTGGAAGTGGCGCGCCACGCTCCAGGGGGACCTCCCGGCGCTGCCCGAGCCGCCAGCGGCCGACGGCACACCGCGGCTGGCCTTCACCGGCCGGTACCACGGCTCGACGACGGCCGGCCAGTGGCTGGACCGGATCGTCGCGCACGGTCTGGGCACGCGCAGCAGGGCCGATGTCGCCCTCACCGAGCACGGCGTGCGGGTGCTGCGGCCCGGCGCCCAGGACTTCCTGATCCCGGCCGACCGCGTCCTGGGCGCCCGCCTGGACAAGGGCATCGCCGGCAAGGTCCTCACCGAGGGCGGGCTGCTGGTGATCACCTGGCGCCACGGCGACCGCGTCCTCGACTCCGGCTTCCGCTCCGACCGGGCCGCCGAGCACGCGGCCTGGGTGGACGCCCTCGGCCACCACCGTCCCGAGCAGCCGGCCGACGACGCCCGGTCCTCCCAACGAACCGAAACGGAGCGCGTCCGATGAGCGCCACCCCCCGGCCCGGCGCCCCCGGGCCCGCCGAACTCGTCCTGGAGGACGGCCGGTTCTTCACCGGCCGCGCCTACGGCGCGGTGGGCGAGACCCACGGCGAGGCGGTCTTCTCCACCGGCATGACCGGCTACCAGGAGACCCTCACCGACCCCTCGTACCACCGCCAGATCGTGGTGATGACCGCGCCGCACATCGGCAACACCGGTGTCAACGACGAGGACCAGGAGTCCCGTCGCGTCTGGGTCGCCGGCTATGTGGTGCGCGACCCCGCCCGCACCCCGTCCAACTGGCGCTCCCGGCGCGGCCTGGAGGACGAGCTGCTCGCGCAGGGCGTCGTCGGGATCAGCGGCGTCGACACCCGCGCCCTCACCCGCCATCTGCGGGAGCGCGGCGCCATGCGCTGCGGGATCTTCTCCGGCCCCGCGCTCGCCGAGAGCCGGGAGGCGCGGCTGGCCCTGGTGCGCGCCGCGCCGCCGATGGTCGGCGCGCACCTCTTCGACGAGGTCGCCACGGAGGAACGCTATGTGGTGCCGGCCGTCGGCCCCAAGCGGTTCACCGTCGCCGCCGTCGACCTGGGCATCAAGGGGATGACACCGCACCGGATGGCCGAGCGCGGCATCGAGGTCCATGTGCTGCCTGCGGGCGCCGACCTGGACGGTGTCTACGCCGCCGACCCCGACGGGGTGTTCTTCTCCAACGGTCCTGGCGACCCCGGCACCGCCGACCACCCGGTCGCGCTGATGCGCGGCGTGCTGGACCGTGGCACCCCGCTCTTCGGGATCTGCCTGGGCAACCAGATCTTCGGCCGGGCCCTCGGCTTCGACACGTTCAAGCTCAAGTACGGGCACCGGGGCATCAACCAGCCCGTCAAGGACCTCGCCACCGGCAAGGTCGAGGTCACCGCGCACAACCACGGCTTCGCCGTCGACGCCCCGCTGGGCGCCCCGACCCGGACGCCCTTCGGCCGCGCCGAGGTCTCCCATGTCTGCCTCAACGACGACGTGGTGGAGGGCCTGCGCCTGCTGGACCGGCCCGCGTTCAGCGTCCAGTACCACCCGGAGGCGGCGGCCGGTCCGCACGACGCGTCCTACCTGTTCGACCGCTTCGTCTCCCTGATGGAGGGCCAGCGTGCCTAAGCGCACCGATATCCAGTCCGTCCTGGTCATCGGCTCGGGCCCGATCGTCATCGGTCAGGCCGCCGAGTTCGACTACTCCGGCACCCAGGCGTGCCGGGTGCTCAAGGCCGAGGGCCTGCGCGTGATCCTGGTGAACTCCAACCCGGCGACCATCATGACCGACCCGGAGATCGCCGACGCCACCTATGTCGAGCCGATCACCCCCGAGTACGTCGAGAAGATCATCGCCAAGGAGCGCCCGGACGCCCTGCTGCCGACGCTCGGCGGCCAGACCGCGCTCAACACCGCCGTGGCGCTGCACGAGGCCGGCACCCTGAAGACCTACGGCGTCGAGCTGATCGGCGCCAACGTGGAGGCCATCCACAAGGGCGAGGACCGCGAGCGGTTCAAGGAGGTGGTCGCGGCCGTCCGCGAGCGGATCGGGCACGGCGAGTCCGCCCGTTCGGTGATCTGCCACACCATGGACGAGATCCTCGCCGGCGTCGACGAGCTGGGCGGCTACCCCGTGGTGGTCCGCCCCTCGTTCACCATGGGCGGCGCCGGATCGGGGTTCGCCCACGACGAGGACGAGCTGCGCAGGATCGCAGGGCAGGGCCTGGCCCTCTCGCCGACCACCGAGGTCCTCCTGGAGGAGTCCATCCTCGGCTGGAAGGAGTACGAGCTTGAGCTGATGCGGGACCGCAACGACAACGTCGTCGTGGTCTGTTCCATCGAGAACCTCGACCCGATGGGCGTGCACACGGGGGACTCCATCACGGTCGCCCCCGCGATGACGCTGACCGACCGCGAGTACCAGGTGCTGCGCGATATCGGCATCGCGGTGATCCGCGAGGTCGGCGTCGACACCGGCGGCTGCAACATCCAGTTCGCGGTCGACCCGGAGGACGGGCGGATCGTGGTGATCGAGATGAACCCCCGGGTCTCCCGTTCCTCCGCGCTGGCGTCCAAGGCCACCGGCTTCCCCATCGCCAAGATCGCCGCCCGGCTGGCCGTCGGCTACACGCTGGACGAGATCCCCAACGACATCACCGAGGAGACCCCGGCCTCCTTCGAGCCCACGCTCGACTACGTGGTGGTCAAGGTCCCCCGGTTCGCCTTCGAGAAGTTCCCCGCGGCCGACACCTCCCTCACCACCACCATGAAGTCGGTCGGCGAGGCCATGGCCATCGGCCGGAACTTCACCGAGGCGCTCAACAAGGCGCTGCGCTCGCTGGAGAAGAAGGACGCCCCCTTCGACTTCTCGCCCGCGGCGGCGGCCGGCGACGGCGACAAGGAGCAGCTGCTCGAACTGGCCGGCACCCCGACCGACGGCCGGCTCGGCACGGTGATGCGCGCCATCAGGGCCGGCGCCACCCCCGACGAGGTCTTCGCCGCGACCCGGATCGACCCCTGGTTCGTCGACCAGCTGTTCCTGATCAAGGAGGTCGCCGACGAGCTGGCCGCCGCCGGCGAGTTGAGCGCCGAAACGCTGGCGTACGCCAAGCGGCACGGCTTCTCCGACGCGCAGATCGCCGACATCCGGGGCCTGAGCGAGAACGCGGTGCGCGAGACGCGGCACGCGCTGGGCGTGCGCCCCGTCTACAAGACGGTGGACACCTGCGCCGCCGAGTTCGCCGCGCGCACCCCCTACCTCTACTCCTCCTACGACGAGGAGACCGAGGTCGCGCCCCGCGAGAAGCCCGCCGTGATCATCCTCGGCTCCGGCCCCAACCGCATCGGCCAGGGCATCGAGTTCGACTACTCCTGTGTGCACGCCTGCTTCGCGCTGAGCGAGGCCGGCTACGAGACCGTCATGGTCAACTGCAACCCGGAGACGGTCTCCACCGACTACGACACCTCCGACCGGCTCTACTTCGAGCCGCTCACCCTGGAGGACGTGCTGGAGATCGTGCACGCCGAGACCCTCGCCGGGCCGGTCGCCGGCGTCCTCGTCCAGCTCGGCGGCCAGACCCCGCTGGGCCTGGCGCAGGCACTCAAGGACAACGGGGTGCCGGTGGTCGGCACCTCGCCCGAGGCGATCAACCTCGCCGAGGAGCGCGGGCACTTCGGCCGGGTGCTGGCCGAGGCCGGGCTGCCCGCCCCCAAGTACGGCACCGCGTTCTCCTTCGACGAGGCCAGCGCCATCGCCGCCGGCATCGGCTACCCGGTGATGGTCCGCCCCAGCTATGTGCTGGGCGGGCGCGGCATGCAGATCGTCTACGACGAGCCCGCCCTGGAGGACTATCTGCGCCGGCACGCCGGGCTGATCTCCGAACACCCCGTGCTGATCGACCGGTTCCTCGACGATGCCGTGGAAATCGACGTGGACGCCCTGTACGACGGCCAGGAGCTGTACCTCGGCGGGGTCATGGAACACATCGAGGAAGCCGGTATCCACTCGGGCGACTCGGCCTGCGCCCTGCCCCCGATCACCCTCGGCGGCCACGACATCAAGCGGCTGCGCGCCTCGACCGAGGCGATCGCGCGCGGCGTCGGGGTGCGCGGGCTGATCAACATCCAGTTCGCGCTCGCCGGGGACATCCTCTATGTGCTGGAGGCCAACCCCCGCGCCTCCCGCACCGTGCCGTTCACCTCCAAGGCCACCGCCGTGCCGCTGGCCAAGGCCGCCGCCCGGATCTCGCTGGGCGCCACCGTCGCCGGACTCCGCGCCGAAGGCATGCTGCCGGCCGAGGGCGACGGCGGCACCCTGCCGCTGGACGCGCCGATCTCCGTCAAGGAGGCGGTGCTGCCCTGGGCCAGGTTCCGCGATGTGGGCGGACGCGGCGTGGACACGGTGCTCGGCCCCGAGATGCGGTCGACCGGCGAGGTGATGGGCATCGACTCGGTGTTCGGCACCGCCTACGCCAAGTCCCAGGCCGGCGCCTACGGCGCCCTGCCCACCCGGGGCCGGGCCTTCGTCTCCGTCGCCAACCGCGACAAGCGCTCGGTGATCTTCCCCGCCCGCGCCCTGGCCGAGCACGGCTTCGAGCTGTTCGCCACCTCGGGCACCTCCGAGATGCTGCGCCGCAACGGCATCGACTCCACCGTGGTCCGCAAGCAGAGCGAGGGGGGCGGCCCGAACGGCGAGCCCACCATCGTCCAGATGATCCACGACGGGCGGATCGACCTCATCGTCAACACCCCCTTCGGCACCGGCGGTCGGCTCGACGGCTACGACATCCGCACCGCCGCCGTCGCCAGGGGCGTGCCCTGCCTGACCACGGTGCAGGCGCTGGCCGCCGCCGTCCAGGGGATCGACGCGCTGCTGAGCGGCGACGTCAAGGTGTGCTCCCTCCAGGAGCACGCCGAGCGGCTCAACGCGGCGCGTGCCCGATGAGCGAGCACCGCGCCTACCGGCTGCTCTACCGCACCGTGCTGCGCCGGATCGACCCGGAGCGCGCCCACCACTGGGCCTTCGGGCTGATCCGGCTGGCCGCCCGCGTCCCGGGACTGGCCTCCGCCGTCCGTGCCCGCTATGCACCTGGGCATCCCACCCTGGCCGTCCATGCCCTGGGAATGAACCTCCCGGGCCCCTTCGGGTTGGCCGCCGGGTTCGACAAGAACGCCGTGGGCACCCGGGGCATGGCGATGCTGGGCTTCGACTTCGTCGAGATCGGCACGGTCACGGGACAGCCCCAACCGGGCAACCCCAGGCCCCGGCTGTTCCGGCTCGCCGAGGACCGCGCCCTGGTCAACCGCATGGGCTTCAACAACGCCGGCTCCGCGGCCGTGGCCGCCCGGCTGGCCGGTCTCGGCCACCGGCGCCCCGCGCTCGGCGTCAACATCGGCAAGACCAAGGCGGTCCCCGAATCGGGTGCCGTCGACGACTATGTGACCAGCACCGAACGCCTCGCCGGGCACGCCGACTATCTGGTCGTCAACGTCTCCTCGCCCAACACCCCTGGGCTGCGTGACCTCCAGGCCACCCGCCATCTGCGCCCCCTGCTGGTCGCGGTGCGCGAGGCGGCCGACCGCGCCGTGCCCGAACGGCGGGTGCCGCTGCTGGTGAAGATCGCCCCCGACCTCGCCGACGAGGACCTGGACCAGATCGCCGACCTCGCCGTGGAGTTGGGCCTGGACGGCATCATCGCCACCAACACCACCATCGCCCGCGACGGACTGCGCGCCGACGGGGCGGCGGTGGCCGCGCTCGGCGCCGGTGGCCTCTCCGGAGCCCCGCTCAAGGAGCGCTCCCTGGCCGTGCTGCGCCGCCTCCACGCCCGGGTCGGGGACCGGATCACCCTGGTCGGCGTCGGCGGCATCGAGACCGCCGACGACGCCTGGGACCGGATCCTGGCCGGCGCCACCCTGGTCCAGGGCTACAGCGGCTTCGTCTACGCGGGCCCCGGCTGGACCCGCGCCCTGCACCGGGGGCTGGCCAAGCGGCTGGCGGCCAGCCCGTACACCACGCTCGCCGACGCGGTCGGCGCCGATGTCAGGAGCCCCCACCATGACCGTCCCTGAGCCCTTCGGCGCCCGGCTGCGTCGGGCCATGGACCGGCGCGGCCCGCTCTGCGTCGGCGTCGATCCGCACCCCGAACTGCTCGCCGCCTGGCAACTCCCGGACGACGTCGAGGGGTTGGCCCGGTTCGCGGACGGTGTGGTGGCGGCCCTGGCCGACCGCGTCGCGGTGCTCAAGCCGCAGTCGGCGTTCTTCGAACGCCATGGCTCCCGGGGCGTCGCGGTGCTGGAACGGGTGGTCGCCGACGCCAGGTCGGCCGGCGCGCTGGTGCTGCTCGACGTCAAGCGCGGCGATATCGGCTCCACCGTGGCCGCCTACGCCGGCGCCTACTTCGGTCCGGCCGCCCCGCTGCGCTGCGACGCCGTGACCCTGAGCCCCTACCTCGGCTACGCCTCCCTGCGCCCCGCCCTCGACGCGGCCAGGGCCGACCGGGCCGGCGCCTTCGTCCTGGCCCGCACCTCCAACCCCGAGGGCGCCGAGACGCAGACCGCCACCACCGCCTCCGGACTCCCGTTGGCGCAGCGGGTGTTGCACCAGCTGGCGGAGGAGAACGCGGGGGCCGCGCCGCTGGGCTCGTTCGGCGCGGTCGTCGGCGCGACCGTGGGGGACACCGCCCTCGACCTGTCCGTCAACGGGCCGCTGCTGGCCCCGGGGCTCGGGGCCCAGGGTGCCACGGCCGCGGATCTGCCCCGGGTCTTCGGGGACGCCCTCGGCCAGGTGCTGCCCAGCGTCAGCCGCGGGTTGCTGCGGCGGGGGCCCGGCATCGGCGCGCTGCGCGAGGCCGCGGCCAGGGAGATCGAGGGGCTGACCGACGTCCTACCGTAGCCGCCCTGTCGCACATAGCCACGTGACGTCGGCTCCCCGGGGGCGCTCGGTGCTCGACTCCGGGGAGCCGACCCGGCGTGAGGGGCGCTCCTGGCGGCGCGGAAACGTTCCTCGTTGGCGTAACTCCACCGAAAAGCGTGGGCATATATCCGATATGTCGCCGAGGCTCCTCAGCTGACCAGGACTTTTTGTCGATTCTCCCTGACTTATTGCCGTCACGGCCGCTAGTCTCCGTCGAGAGCGGAGCACCCGGGCGCGTTGCTCGTTGCTCCACTGGTGCGGTGCCGCTAGGTTCCTCACCGTTCCCTATCCGACAGTTCGACAACCGAGGTGACGTAGGCGTGGCTCTTCCGCCCCTTACCCCTGAACAGCGCGCAGCCGCGCTTGAGAAGGCCGCCGCGGCTCGCCGGGAGCGCGCCGAGGTCAAGAATCGGCTCAAGCACTCCGGTGCGTCCCTGCACGAGGTCATCAAGCAGGGTCAGGAGAACGATGTCATCGGCAAGATGAAGGTCAGCGCCCTTCTGGAGTCGATGCCCGGCGTGGGCAAGGTCCGCGCCCGTCAGATCATGGAGCGGCTCGGCATCTCCGAGAGCCGCCGGGTCCGTGGTCTCGGCTCCAACCAGATCGCCTCCCTTGAACGGGAGTTCGGCAGCGGCGCCTGAGATCGTGCCGCGCTCGCTGAAGCGGTTTTCGCCACCGAAGCGGGAAGCGGGATAATCGCCGGCATGACCGATCGTTCGCGACTGACCGTGCTCTCCGGCCCCTCCGGGGTCGGCAAGAGCACGGTCGTCGCTCATCTGCGCAAGGCCCATCCGGAGGTGTGGCTCTCCGTCTCCGCGACCACTCGGCGTCCCAGGCCGGGGGAGCGGCACGGGGTGCACTACTTCTTCGTGAGCGACGAGGAGTTCGACAAGCTTGTCGCCAACGGCGAGCTGCTGGAGTGGGCCGAGTTCGCCGGCAACCGCTACGGCACGCCGCGTCGCGCGGTCGTCGACCGCATCGAGGCGGGGGAGCCGGTGCTGCTGGAGATCGACCTCCAGGGCGCCAGGCTGGTCCGCGACTCCATGGCCGACGCCCGGCTGGTGTTCCTCGCCCCGCCCAGCTGGGACGAGCTGGTCCGCCGGCTCACCGGCCGGGGCACTGAGCCGCCCGAGGTGGTCGAGCGCCGGCTGGCCGTCGCGCGCGGCGAGCTGGCAGCCGAGGCGGAGTTCGACGTCACGCTTGTCAACACCTCCGTCGAGGAGGTCTCCGCCGAACTGCTAGCCTTGATTCGTTGAACCCCGGGAGCCGTCCAGCGGCTCCCGACCTCCACCGGAAGGCAGAGCGTGTCCTCTCCCATCACCACGCCCGAGGGCATCATCAAC
This sequence comes from Streptomyces profundus, assembly GCF_020740535.1. Taxonomy (NCBI): domain Bacteria; kingdom Bacillati; phylum Actinomycetota; class Actinomycetes; order Kitasatosporales; family Streptomycetaceae; genus Streptomyces; species Streptomyces profundus. Next base: position 328,931 of record NZ_CP082362.1, on the reverse strand, counting down.
CCGCCGATCGATGAGCTGCTTGAGGCCACCGACTCCAAGTACAGCCTGGTGATCTACGCGGCCAAGCGCGCGCGTCAGATCAACGCGTACTACTCGCAGCTCGGCGAGGGCCTGCTGGAGTATGTCGGCCCGCTCGTGGACACCCATGTGCACGAGAAGCCGCTCTCCATCTCGCTCCGCGAGATCAACGCCGGTCTGCTCACCTCCGAGGCCATCGAGGGCGCCACCGACTGACGCGTCCCGCCTCCGGCGGTCCGCTCGGGGCCCGGCAGCCAGGGTGCTGCCGGGCCCTCGGTGCGCCGTGCGGCAGGATGGGGCCCGGTCGCCCCTTCGGGTGGGCCGCGAGGGAGATGGGAGAGGGGCCAGTGGTGAGTCAGCCGGAGATCGTGCTGGGTGTGGGTGGCGGCATCGCCGCCTACAAGGCGTGTGAACTGCTGCGCCTGTTCACCGAGTCGGGACACGGGGTGCGGGTGGTGCCCACCGCTTCGGCGCTCCGCTTCGTCGGCGCCCCCACCTGGGCGGCGCTCTCCGGCCGCCCGGTGACCACCGAGGTCTGGGACGAGGTCGACGAGGTCCCGCATGTGCGGATCGGCCGCCGCGCCGATCTGGTGGTGATCGCCCCCGCCACCGCCGACCTGCTGGCCAGGGCGGCCACCGGGCGTGCCGACGACCTGCTCACCAACGTGCTGCTGACCACCCGCGCGCCCGTCGTGCTGGCCCCCGCCATGCACACCGAGATGTGGGAGCACCCGGCCACCCGGGAGAACGTCGCCACCCTCCGCCGCCGGGGCGCCGTGGTCATCGAGCCCGCCGTCGGCCGGCTCACCGGCGCGGACACGGGCAAGGGCCGGCTGCCCGACCCCTCGGCGATCTTCGAGGTGGCCCGCCGGGTGCTGGCGCGCGGCCCGGCCGGGGCCGAGCCCGACCTGGCCGGCCGCCGCGTGGTGATCAGCGCCGGCGGCACCAGGGAGGCCATCGATCCGGTGCGCTATCTGGGCAACAACTCCTCGGGCAAGCAGGGCTACGCGCTGGCCCGCACCGCGCAGGCCAGGGGCGCCGAGGTCGTGCTGGTCGCCGCCAACACCGCGCTCCCCGACCCGGCCGGCGTCGACGTCCGGCACGTCGCCAGCGCCGAGGAACTGCGGAGCGCGATGCACGCCGAGGCCGAGGGCGCCGACGCCGTGGTGATGGCCGCCGCCGTCGCCGACTTCCGGCCGAGTCAGCGCGCCCAGCAGAAGATCAAGAAGCGTGACGGAGTGGAGCCGGAGCCCATCGCCCTGGTCCGCAACGCGGACGTGCTGGCCGAGCTCGCCGCCGCCCGGCCGGCCGGCCGGATCGTGGTCGGCTTCGCCGCCGAGACGGAGAACGTCCTGGCCGGCGGGCGGGCCAAACTGGCCCGCAAGGGCTGTGACCTGCTGGTGGTCAACCAGGTGGGGGAGGGCATCGCGTTCGGCACCGACCAGAACGAGGCCGTGATCCTGGCCGCCGACGGCTCGCAGACGCCCGTCCCCCTCGGCCCGAAGGAGGCGCTGGCCGACCTCGTCTGGGACGCCGTCGCCCGGCGCTGGGCGGCGGGTCGGGAGCACGCCCCGACACCCGGATGAGGACGCGGATCGCGTCTACTACTCCGCTCGGCTGGCTCCGCCCGATACACTGTCGCTGTCCGCGCCGGCCCCGGGCCCGCGCGGGTGCATAGTCAGCAGCCGCTGCAACCCCAGGGAGCGTTGTGTCCCGACGTCTGTTCACCTCAGAGTCCGTCACCGAGGGTCACCCCGACAAGATCGCCGACCAGATCAGCGACACCATTCTGGACGCCCTGCTCAAGGAGGACCCGGCCTCCCGGGTCGCCGTGGAGACGATGATCACCACGGGGCTCGTCCATGTCGCGGGTGAGGTCACCACCCAGGCGTACGCGGACATCGCGACGCTGGTGCGGGGCAAGATCCTTGAGATCGGATACGACTCCTCCAAGAAGGGGTTCGACGGCGCGTCCTGCGGAGTGTCGGTCTCCATCGGGGCCCAGTCCCCGGACATCGCGCAGGGCGTGGACGTCGCCTACGAGTCCCGCGTCGGCGGCACGGAGGACGCGCTGGAGAAGCAGGGCGCCGGCGACCAGGGGCTGATGTTCGGCTACGCCTGCGACGAGACCCCCGAGCTGATGCCGCTGCCGATCCGGCTGGCGCACCGCCTCTCGCACCGGCTCTCCGAGGTCCGCAAGAACGGCACCATCCCCTACCTCCGCCCGGACGGCAAGACGCAGGTCACCATCGAGTACGAGGGCGACAAGGCGGCCCGTCTCGACACGGTGGTGGTCTCCAGCCAGCACGCGGCCGACATCGACCTGGACTCGCTGCTCGCGCCCGACATCCAGGAGTTCGTCGTGGAGCCCGAGCTGCGGGCGCTGCTGGGCGACGGGATCAAGCTGGACACCGAGAACTACCGCCTGCTGGTGAACCCGACCGGACGGTTCGAGATCGGCGGCCCGATGGGCGACGCCGGGCTCACCGGACGCAAGATCATCATCGACACCTACGGCGGCATGGCCCGCCACGGCGGCGGCGCCTTCTCCGGGAAGGACCCGTCGAAGGTGGACCGTTCCGCCGCCTACGCGATGCGCTGGGTGGCGAAGAACGTCGTGGCCGCCGGGCTGGCCTCGCGCTGCGAGGTGCAGGTCGCCTACGCCATCGGCAAGGCCGAGCCGGTCGGTCTCTTCGTGGAGACCTTCGGCACCGCGTCCGTCGCGCCCGAGCGGATCGAGCAGGCCATCTCCGAGGTCTTCGACCTGCGCCCGGCCGCGCTCATCCGCGATCTGGACCTGCTGCGGCCGATCTACGCCCAGACCGCCGCCTACGGCCACTTCGGCCGCGAGCTCCCCGACTTCACCTGGGAGCGCACCGACCGCGTCGACGCGCTGCGCGCCGCCGCCGGCGTCTGACCGCGCCAGGAACGAGCCGATCGGGCCCCCGCCAGCCGGCGGGGGCCCGATCGGCGTGTCCTGGCGTCCGCCGCACCACGCTGTCGGAACTGTCGGACCCTTCTGGTCTACTGGACGGGTGAGTGAGGCGGGCGCCGGCCAGGAGCGGGACGGTGAGCAGCTGGCGTTGATCAGGGCCGCCGTCCGGGCCAGGACCAGGGCCAAGCCGCGCACCTGGCGCGGTGCGCCGCTCGCCGAACATCTCCCGGTCGCCCGCGTGTTGGTCGACAAGGGCCTGGTCCATCTGGACCGCTGCTTCGACTACGCGGTGCCGGCCGCCCTCGATACGGACGCCCAGCCGGGCGTCCGGGTCCGGGTCCGGTTCGGCGCCGGCCAGCGCGAGGGGCGCCGCGAGGGCGGCGGCCTGATCAACGGCTTCGTCGTCGAGCGCCGGGCCGAGAGCGACTTCACCGGCGTGCTGGCGCCGCTGGCGCAGGTGCTGTCCGCCGAGCCCGTGCTCACCCCCGAACTGCTGCGGCTCTGCCGGGCGGTCGCCGACCGGTACGCCGGCGCGCTGGCCGATGTGGTGCGGCTCGCCGTCCCACCCCGGCTCGCCCGCGCCGAGCGACACCCGACGCCGCCGACGTCCCCCGTCCCCGCCGTGCCGCCGCCCGGCGGCTGGGCCCGCTATCCGCACGGCCCCGGCTTTCTGACCGCCCTCGTCGAGGGCCGCGCGCCACGCGCGGTGTGGACGGCGCTGCCCGGGCAGCGCTGGCCGGACGAGTTGGCCGCCGCGCTGGCCGGCGCCCTCGCCGGCGGGCGCGGCGCGCTCGCCGTGCTGCCCGACGGGCGGGCCGCCGCCCGGGTGGACGCGGCCCTGACCGCGCTGCTCGGCCCGGGACACCATGTGCTGCTCACCGCCGACGCGGGGCCCGAGGCCCGCTACCGCCGCTGGCTCGCCATCCACCGGGGCGCGGTGCGCTGCGTCGTCGGCACCAGGGCGGCGATGTTCGCCCCGGTCCGCTCGCTGGGGCTGGCCGCGATCTGGGACGACGGCGACGAGGCACACCGCGAGGAGCGCGCGCCCCATCCGCACGCCCGCGAGGTGCTGCTGCTGCGCGCCGTGCAGGAGGGCGCCGGCCTGCTGCTCGGCGGCCACGCGCACACCGCCGAGGCGGCCCAACTCGTCGACAGCGGCTGGGCCAGGCCGCTCGCCGCCGAACGGGACACGGTCCGGGCGGCGGCCCCCCTGCTGCGCACCGTCGGCGACGAGGACCAGGCGCGCGACGAGGCCGCCCGTTCCGCCCGGCTGCCCACGCTGGCCTGGCGGGCGCTGCGGGACGGCCTGGCCCAGGGCCCGGTCCTCGTCCAGGTCCCGCGCCGGGGGTACGCCCCCCGCCTGGCCTGCGCACGCTGCCGGGAGACGGCCCGCTGCCTCGCCTGCCAGGGGCCGCTCGCCTCGGCGGGCGGCGCCCAGGAGCCGTGCTGCGCCTGGTGCGGCGATCCCGCGCCGCTCTGGCACTGCCAGGAGTGCGGCGGCGACCGGCTGCGCGCCGTGGTGGTGGGCGCGCGCCGCACGGCCGAGGAGCTGGGCCGCGCGTTCCCCAAGGTCCCGGTGCGCACCTCGGGGCGGGACCACGTGCTGACGACCGTCCCCGACGAACCCGCGCTGGTGGTGAGCACCCCGGGAGCCGAGCCGGTGCCCGAAGGGCCCGGCTACGCCACCGTGTTGCTGCTGGACGGCTGGGCGCTGCTCGGCCGGCCCGATCTGCGGGCCGGCGAGGAGGCGCTGCGCCGCTGGCTCAACGCGGCGGCGCTGGCCAGAGCGCGCCACGACGGGGGAGCGGTGGTGGTCCTCGCGGAGGCGACGCTGCGGCCCGTGCAGTCGCTGGTGCGCTGGGATCCGGCGGGGCACGCGCTGCGCGAGCTGGCGGACCGGCGTGAGCTCGGCTTCCCCCCGGTCTCCCGGATGGCGGCCGTCAGCGGGCGGGCCGAGGCGGTCGCCGGCCTGCTGGACGCGGCCGAACTCCCGCCCGAGGCTGAGGTGTTGGGCCCGGTGCCGCTGCCTGCCCCGACGCCGGGGCGTCCCCGCAGGGCGGGCGAGCCACCGCCGGGGGAGGAGTGGACGCGCGCGCTCGTCCGGGTCCCACCGGGTTCGGGTGGACGCCTCGCCACCGCGCTCAAGTCCGCCCAGGCGCACCGCCTCGCTCGTCGCGAGGGCCCGACCGCCTGGGTCCGCATGGACCCCGACGCCATCGGCTGACCGGTACCGCCAACCGCTGGCCGCAGGGCCTCGGCCCCACCCCGCGCCCGCCGGCGGCAGGGGCCGCGCGGTCCGGCTTCGCGGCGCGGCCCGGCAGGTCGGAGCCCTTCGTGTCGTGGCCGGGGTGGGTGTTCCGCGTTCCCGACGAGGTGCCCTACGCGGTGGCGTCCGGGCGGCAGGGTCTGCCCGTGCGGAGGTTGGTGTCGGCGGCGGTGATGACGGAGTCGAGGCGGTCCCTGGTGTGGGTCAGGTCCGTGATGCGCACGCCGATGCGGTCGCGTTCGACGGCCAGTCGCGCGAGCAGTTCGGGGGTCGCCCGGCCGTCGAGGACACACGGCATGAGCTCGACGATCGTCCTGCTGGAGAGCCCGGCGGCGTAGAGCTGTTGGATCAGCTGGACCCGGTCGACCGCGCTCTCCGGGTAGTGGCGCTGGCCGCGGGGGCTGCGCTCGGCGGCCAGCAGGTTCTGCTCCTCGTAATAGCGCAGGGCCCGGACACTGACTCCGGTCCTGGCGGCGAGCTCCCCGACGCGCATTCCTTCTCTCCCTCACGCCGTACGTCGTGCACTTGCCTCTGACGTCAACGTCAGGTTTTAGCGTAGCGCACGTGCGCGCACCGCCTCCTTTTGTCCCCGCGTCCGTCCTCGCCTCCCAACCGGAGAGAAGCACACCCATGAGCACACCATCCACCCCCATCGTCTCGGTCAGGCCGATCGTGTTGCCCGCCCCCGGGCGCGGTGCGGACCTGCCCGTCCGCGTCTCCGCCCCGGTCGCCGGGCGGGACCTGCCGATCGTCCTCTTCGCGCACGGCTTCGGCTCGGACCTGGACGGGTACGCGCCGCTGGTCGACCACTGGGCCGCGCACGGCCTCGTGGTGATCCAGGCCACGCACCTCGACTCCAAGCGGTCGCGTCTCGCCGCCGACGATCCCCGCGGGCCCCAGCTGTGGCGCCATCGCGTCCAGGACATGAGGCGCGTCCTCGACCACCTCGACGTGCTGGAGGCCGCCGTGCCAGGGCTGGCCGGCCGGACGGACCGCGGCCGGGTCGTCGCGGCGGGGCACTCCTTCGGCGGTCAGACGGCGGGCATCCTGGTGGGCCTGCGGGTCCGCGATCCGCTGACGGGGACCGCCGAGGACCTGTCCGACCCGCGCGTCCTGGCGAGCGTTCAGCTGGCCACCGCGGGCAGGGGCGGGGACGGGCTGACGCCCTTCGCCAGCGAACACCTGCCCTGGCTGCGTGACCAGGACTTCTCCCATATCACCGCGCCAGGACTCGTCGTCGCCGGCGACCAGGACGAACTCCCGCTGCTGTCCACCAGGGGAGCGGCCTGGACCACCGACCCCTACACCCTCGGCCGTGGCGGCAAGAGCCTGCTCACCCTCTTCGGCGGTCAGCACTTCCTCGGCGGCGTCTCCGGCTACGAGGTCGCGGAGACCACCGACGAGAATCCCGAGCGCGTCGCCCTGGTCCAGCGGGTCACCCTCGCCTATCTGCGCCATGTCACCGGCGTCGACAGCGGCGGCTGGGCGGCGGCCCGCGCCGCCCTCGCCGGCGACTCCCACCCGCTGGGACGGCTGGAATCCCGGTGACGGCCGGGGCCGGGCGCCCTCGCGCGGGCCGCGCCCGGCCGCCGGAGGCGGACGGCGGGGTCAGCCGCCGCGTTGGCCGGGGACGGTGTGGGGTTGGCCGTCGGGTGTCGGCTGTGGGCGACGGGCGGCCAGTGGCGGGGCCGGCGCCGGGGCCGGCGTCGGCGGAGCCGCCGGTGGGGGCGCCGGTGGGGCGACCGTGGGGGAGCCGCCGGCTCCCGTCGTGGGGCGCCGCGCGCCGTAACGGCGGTGCACCGCCTGCTTGGTGACCCCCAGCGCGGAGCCCACCGCGTCCCAGGAGAAGCCGAGGGAACGGTCGAAGTCGACGGCCGCGGTCACCAGGGCCTCCACACTGTCCCGCAGTTCCTGGGCCAGTCGTACCGTGGGGGCCGGCGCCCGGCCGTACACCACGAAGCCGGCGGAAGGGCCGGTGCGGCGGGGGCGGTAGACGTTGCCCAACTGCGCGGTGAGCGTACGCAGCGCGTCCACCTGGCGGCGAACCCGCTCGATGTCGCGTACCAGCAGATGCAGGCTGGCCCGCGCCTGGGCGTCAGGGGTGGCGTGGTCGGCCATGAACAAGCCTCTCGAACCGGCGTCAAGGATAGGGGGGCCAGACGGCCCCGGGGTCAATCTGCCTTGACCAACGCGCCACCCGGCGCCTGAGTCACGCCCTCGGCGCGCATCGTCAACTCGGCGGAGCGCGCGCCCTCCCGAGCACGCCCCTCGGGGGACCTTCCCGGCGTGGAACGTAGACTCGGCGGGCGTTCACCCTGTGCGTCCCCTGCACCTCGACGGAGGTGCCGGCGAGACATCAGGGAGTCGTTCGAGATTGTTTTCCGAAGATCCTTCCGAGAGGTCAGCCACCCACGATGAGGCTTGTCTTCGCAGGCACCCCCGAGGTCGCCGTTCCCGCGCTGGACGCCCTGTTGGCGTCCGACCGGCACCAGGTCGTCGCCGTGGTCACCCGGCCCGACGCTCCCGCCGGGCGCGGGCGCCGGCTGGTCGCCAGCCCGGTCGCCGAGCGGGCCGCCGAGGAGGGCATCGAGATCCTGCGGCCCCGCCGCCCCAGGGACCCCGACTTCCTGGCCCGGCTGGCCGAGATCGCCCCGGACTGCTGCCCCGTGGTGGCCTATGGCGCGCTGCTGCCGAAGGCCGCGCTGGAGATCCCCGCGCGCGGCTGGGTCAACCTGCACTTCTCCCTGCTGCCCGCCTGGCGCGGCGCCGCCCCCGTCCAGCACGCCGTGCTCGCGGGCGACGAGGTCACTGGGGCGAGCACCTTCCTGATCGAGGAGGGCCTCGACTCGGGCCCGGTCTACGGGGTGCTGACCGAGGAGATCAGGCCCCGCGACACCAGCGGCGACCTGCTGACCCGGCTGGCGCTCGCCGGCTCCGGGCTGCTCGCGGCCACCATGGACGGCATCGAGGACGGCGCCCTGAGCCCCAGGACGCAGCCGGCCGAAGGGGTCAGCCTCGCGCCCAAGCTCACCGTCGAGGACGCGCGGGTCGACTGGACGGCTCCCGCGCTGCGGGTGGACCGGGTGGTCCGCGCCTGCACGCCGGCCCCCGGGGCCTGGACCACGTTCAGGGGCGAGCGCCTCAAACTGCGCCAGGTCAGCCCGCTGCCCGAACGGCCGGCGCTGGCCGCCGGCGAGTTGGTCGCCGAGAAGCGCGCGGTGCTGGTGGGCACCGGATCGCACCCCGTCGAGCTGGCCTGGGTGCAGCCCCAGGGCAGGAAGCCGATGCCGGCCGCCGACTGGGCGCGCGGGGTGCGCGTCGCCGAGGGCGAGCGGTTGGGCGACTGAGCCGCATACCCTGGACCGTCCCCCGTTCCGGCTTCTTCGCCCCCCGCACCCCTTACGCCCCCTTCGTACCACCGGAGTCATCGTTCCCGTGAGCAGTCGGCCGCGCCGTCCGTCCAAGCCCTACCGCCGTCCCCAGCGTGACCCGGCGCGGATCCTCGCCTTCGAGGCGCTGCGCGCGGTGGAGGAACGGGACGCCTACGCCAACCTGGTGCTGCCGCCCCTGCTGGCCAAGGCCAAGAAGGCCGGCACCCTGGACGACCGGGACGCCGCGCTGGCCACCGAGCTGGTCTACGGCACGCTGCGCCGCCAGGGCACCTATGACGCGATCCTCGCCGCGTGCGTGGACCGCCCGCTGCGCGAGGTCGACCCGCCCGTGCTCGACGTGCTCTCGCTCGGCGCGCACCAACTGCTCGGCACCCGCATCCCCCGCCACGCGGCGGTGAGTTCGGCCGTCGAGCTGGCGCGCTGCGTGGTGGGCGACGGGCGGGCCAAGTTCGTCAACGCGGTGCTGCGCAAGGTGACGGCACACGATCTGGATGGCTGGATCGAGACCCTGGCCCCGCCCTACGACAAGGACCCCGAGGGACATCTCGGGCTGCGCCACGCGCACCCGCGCTGGGTGGTCGGCGCCCTCTGGGACGCGCTGGGCGGCGGGCGCGCGGGCATCGAGGAGCTGCTGGTCGCCGACAACGAGCGGCCCCGGGTCACCCTGGCCGCCCGGCCGGGGCGCAGCACCCAGGACGAGCTGCTCGAAGGCCCCGGCGCCGAACCGGGCCGGTTCTCGCCGCAGGCCGTGCGGCTGGCCGAGGGCGGCGAGCCCGGCGCGGTGCCCGCCGTGCTCGACGGCCGGGCCGGTGTGCAGGACGAGGGCAGCCAGCTGGTGGCGCTCGCGTTGGCCAACGCGCCGGTCACCGGCGCCGACCGGCGCTGGCTGGACGGCTGCGCGGGCCCGGGCGGCAAGGCCGCGCTGCTGGGCGCGCTCGCCGCCGAACGCGGGGCCGCGCTGGTAGCCGCCGAGATCCAGCCACACCGGGCCAGGCTGGTGGCCCGCGCGCTGGACGGGAACCCCGGCCCCTACCAGGTCGTGGTCGCCGACGCGAGCCGTCCGCCGTGGCCGCCGGCCGGCTTCGACCGGGTGCTGCTCGATGTGCCCTGCACCGGCCTGGGCGCGCTGCGCCGCCGGCCCGAGTCCCGCTGGCGCCGCCGCCCCGAGGACCTGGACCGGCTGGCCACCCTGCAACGCGGCCTGCTCCGCGCCGGCCTCGCCTCCGTCCGCCCCGGCGGCGTCGTCGGCTATGCCACCTGCTCCCCGCACCTGTCGGAGACCCGACTCGTGGTCGCCGACGTGCTGAAGGGGCTGACCGACATCGCGGTGGAACGGGTGGACGCCAGGCCGCTGCTGCCCGGCGTCCCCGACCTCGGCGAAGGGCCCGACATCCAGCTGTGGCCGCACCGGCACGGCACCGACGCGATGTATCTGGCGCTGCTGCGCCGCACCCGCTGACGCCGGGCGGCCCGGTTTCGGCCATGCTGATCTCGGGGTGAATACTGGGCCCATGGCCCAGATCAACCCCAGCATGCTCTCCGCCGACTTCGCCCGCCTCGCCGACGAGGCCAAGGCCGTCCAGGGCGCGGACTGGCTGCATATCGACGTGATGGACAACCACTTCGTGCCGAACCTGACGCTGGGCGTGCCGATCGTCGAGTCCCTGCGCAAGGCCACGGACATTCCGTTGGACTGTCATCTGATGATCGAGGACCCGGACCGCTGGGCCCCCGGCTTCGTCGAGGCGGGCGCCGGCTCCGTCACCTTCCACGCGGAGGCGGCGGCGGCGCCGGTGCGGTTGGCCAGGGAGATCAGGGCGCTGGGGGCCCGCGCCTCGATGGCGCTCAAGCCGGCCACCCCCATCGAACCGTTCGAGGACCTGCTGCCCGAGCTGGACATGGTGCTGGTGATGACGGTCGAACCCGGCTTCGGCGGCCAGGCGTTCCTCGACATCATGCTGCCCAAGATCCGCCGCACCCGGCAGCTGATCGAGCGGCACGGCCTGCCGCTGTGGCTCCAGGTCGACGGCGGTGTTTCGGCCACCACCATCGAGCGCTGCGCCGAGGCGGGAGCCGACGTCTTCGTCGCCGGCTCCGCCGTCTACGGCGCGGACGATCCGGCGGCGGCGGTGCGGGGCCTGCGCGAAGCGGCCGAACGGGCCCGCGTGCGGTGAACGCGGTCGCGCTCCATCTGCGAGGATGAAGGCGAAACGTGACCGGGGGCACAGTGGGGGCACAGGGGCCGACGCGGTGTCCGATGAACAGTGAGGTGAGTGCGGTGCCGACCGGGAGGTCAGCCACACGGATGGGGCCCGCCGAGCTGATGCAGGCGGCGGCGATGGCACGGCGCTTCTACTTGGAGGGCAAGTCCAAGATCCAGATCGCTGAGGAGTTCGGCGTCAGCCGCTTCAAGGTGGCCAGGGTGCTGGAGTCGGCGGTGGAACACGAGCTGGTACGGATCGAGATCCGGGTGCCGGCCGAGCTGGACGCCGACCGGTCGGACGCGCTGCGCGCGCACTTCGGCCTGCGCCATGTGGTCGTCGCCGAGTCGCCGTCGGAGGCCGTGGACGACACGCCCGATCCTGAGCATCTGGGCGAGGTGGCGGCCGAGTTGCTGGAGGAGCTGGTCGCCGAGGGGGATGTGCTGGGGTTGGCGTGGGGGCGGTCGACGATCCATATGGCGGCGGCGCTGCGGGAACTGCCGCCCTGCACGGTGGTCCAGCTGACCGGGGTCTATGACGCGGGCGCCGCCGAACGCGGCTCCGTCGAGGCGGTCCGCCGGGCCGCCGCCGTCTCCGGGGGAGAGGCACACCCGATCTACGCGCCGATGCTGCTGCCCGACTCGGGCACGGCGGCGGCGCTGCGCGCCCAGCCGGGTATCTCGGCGGCCTTCGACTACTTCGACAAGGTGACCATCGCCGCGGTCTCCATCGGTACCTGGGAGGCCGGCATCTCCACGGTGTACGACATGCTCGGCAAGGAGGACCGCGACCACTACGCGTCGCTGGGGGTCGCCGCCGAGATGTCGGCGCACCTCTTCGCGGCGGACGGCCGACGCGTCGGGCGCGACCTGGGCGAACGGTGCATCACGGTCGAGCCGGATCGGCTCCGCCGGGTCCCCGAGGTGGTGGCCATCGCCGGCGGCCGACGCAAGGCCGGCGCGATCGACGCGGTGCTCCGCTCCGGTCTGGTGACCAGCGTGGTCACCGACACGGCAGCGGCGGACCTGCTCCTCGCCACCCCACCCCCCACCCGCCCGGCCCTGGACCGCACCGACCCCGACGCCGCACGCTGACCGCTGTGGCTGAGCCACGTGGGGCTGGCCGCCCGGGCTGGGCCGCGAAGTGGCTTGCGGCCGTTGGATGTTGGGGCCGCTGGGTCGGGCGTCTGGGTGGCTGAACGGTGAAGTGGCCGGCGGTGGTTCGGCGTTGGTGCCGGCCGGTCTTCCGCTGCGCGGGTGGCCTACGGCTGTTGAACGTTGATGGCTCGGCCCCGGCGCGCGACCGCTGCGCGGGCTGGGCCGTGAAGTGGCCTGCACCTGTTGGATGTTGGGGCCGCTGGGCCGTCCGCTGTGCGGGCCGAATGGGGGAAGCGGCTTGCGGCCGTTCGGCGTTGAGGCCAGCCGGTCGGGCGCTGGGCCGGTGGTCGGTTCGGCCTCGTGTCTCGGCGCCCGTGTCTCGGCTGGGGGCCGGGGCGAGCCCCGGCCCAACGGCCCGTCCGCTGCGCGGGTGGCCTACGGCTGTTGAACGTTGAGGGCTCGGTCCCCGGTGCGCGACCGCTGCGCGGGCTGGGCCGTGAAGTGGCCTGCGGCCGTTCGGTGTTGAGGCCAGGTGGCAGAGCGCTGGGCCGGCTGTTGGGCGGGAAGTGGCCTACGGCGGCTTGGTGTTGAGGCCAGCCGGTCGGGCGCTGGGCCGGTTGGTCGGTTCGGTGCCCGTGTCTCGGCTGGGGGCCGGGGCAGCCTCGGCCCAACGGCACATCCGCTGCGCGGATCCTGGTGCCGTTCGCCGCTTCGGCTTGGGGGAGCGGGCTGCGGCCCTTGGCTGCCTCGGCTCGGGGGCCTTGCCTCGGTGTGTCCGGGCCTACGGCCCGTGCGCTGCACGGAGAACTGGCCGACGGCCGGTCGCCGTCCGGGCCTACGGCCCGTGCGCTGTGCGGTTCGGCGCTTCGGTTTGGGGGAGCGGGCTGCGGCCCTTGGCTGCCTCGGCTCGGGGGCCTTGCCTCGGCGCGTCCGGGCCTACGGCCCGTCCGCTGCACGGCGAGGTGGCCGACGGTCGTTTGCCGTCCGGGCCTACGGCCCGTCCGCTGTGCGGGGCTCGACTCGCGGGGGCTCCGTTGTCACGCGCGTAGCGGAGGCCGCCGCCACCTGACGGGCCGTCAGGGCACGGTCTCCAAGGTGGGGGTGATGACCTGTTGGTCGACCCAGGTGGCGACGTGGGGAGGGAAGGGCATGCGGAGGCTGAGGACGATATGGGTGATTCCGGTGTCGATCAGGGCGCGGACCGTGGCCCGGGTGGTGGCCGGGTCGTCGTAGGAGACATGGGTCTGGGCGGAGCGGACAAGGCCGGCCGGGTCCCGGCCGAGCGTCGCGCAGTGGGCGTCCAGGGCCTTGGCCCGCTCGCGGATCGTCGGCAGGTCGTGGTGCGGTGGGCCCGAGATGTTCCAGATGTCGGCGTGTTCTGCGGCGACGCGGAGCGTTCCGTCGCCGGCGCCGCCGACCAGCAGGGGGAGGTGGCGGGCGGGGCGAGGCACGATCTGGGCCCCGTGCAGCCGGTAGTGCCGGCCGTCGAAGTCGACCGGGTCCCGCGAGTCCCAGAGGGAGCGCAGCAGTTGGCAGCTCTCCGTCAGCCGGGCCAGGCCCTCGCCCGGCGCGGGGGGCGCGATGCCGAGCGCGCGGTAGCCGGCGACGGCCCTGGCCGCCGGGCCCGGCGCCGGCTCCGCGCCGGCGCGCGGCCGGGTGGTGCCCATGCCGAGGCCGACGGTGAGGCGGCCGGCGGAGACCTCCTCGACGGTGGTGGCGATCTTGGCGAGCAGGGCCGGCGGGCGCAGGCGGTTGCTGGAGACCAGGAGGCCGAGGCCCAGGCGTTCGGTGCTCGCGGCGAGCGCCGCGAGGGTGGTCCAGCCGTCCAGCGCGGGGCCGCCCGGCGGGCCGAAGACGGGGAGCAGGTGGTCCCAGAGCCAGGCGTGCTCGATGTGTTCGATCTCGTCGGCCTCGCGCCAGACGCGCAGCAGATCCGCGTAGGTCACGTGTGCGGGCGTGGTCTTGATGCCGAAGCTCAGCCGCTGAGCGGTCATGGCCCCCCGTTCGGTGCGGTGGGTGTCGTTCGTCGAGCGCCATGGTGGCAGCGGTGCGCCGGTCGCCGGCGGGTTCGGCGGATCGTTCCCCCGGCGGATGGCCGCACGCGCGGGGGCGCGGGGGCGGACGCACGCCCCGGCGCGCGCCGCCGCGCGGTGCTGTGCGGACGGTTACCCCGGTCGGCCACGACCTGGGTGATAATGACACAGGAGCCGCAGCCTCCCACCCGCCCGATGACAGCGAGCCACAGCAGGTGAGAGTGCGCCCATGAAGTTCCTCCACGACGCCAAGCCGTCCTATGACCTGACCTATGACGATGTCTTCATGGTCCCCAACCGCTCGGCCATCGGTTCCCGGTTGGCGGTCGACCTCTCCTCGCCGGACGGCACCGGGACGACCATCCCGCTGGTGGTGGCGAACATGACCGCCGTCGCCGGGCGGCGGATGGCGGAGACGGTGGCCAGGCGGGGCGGCCTCGCGGTGATCCCACAGGACATTCCGATCGATGTGGTGACCGAGGTGATCGGCTGGGTCAAGCGCCGCCATCTGGTGTTGGACACCCCGATCGTGCTGGCCCCGACCCAGACGGTGGCCGACGCGCTGGCGCTGCTGCCCAAGCGGGCGCACAACGCGGGGGTGGTGGTGTCGGCGGAGCGCCCGGTCGGCATCGTGACGGAGGCCGACCTCACGGGTGTCGACCGGTTCACGCAGGTCGGCGAGGTGATGTCGCGCGATCTGCTGGTCCTCGCCGCGGACCTGGACCCCCAGGAGGCGTTCACCACGCTGGACTCGGCACACCGCAAGATCGCCCCAGCGGTGGGCCCCGATGGACGGTTGGTGGGCATCCTCAGCCGGAAGGGCGCGCTGCGGGCCACGCTCTACCAGCCGGCCGTGGACGACGAGGGCCGGTTGCGCGTCGCCGCTGCCGTCGGCATCAACGGCGATGTGGCCAGCAGGGCCGAGGCGTTGCTCGCCGCCGGTGTGGACACGTTGGTGGTGGACACCGCCCACGGCCACCAGGAGTCGATGCTCTCGGCGCTGCGCGCGGTGCGCGCCCTCGACCCCCGGGTGCCGGTGGTGGCGGGGAACGTGGTCTCAGCCGAGGGCACGCGGGATCTGATCGAGGCGGGCGCGGACATCGTCAAGGTGGGCGTGGGCCCGGGCGCGATGTGCACCACGCGGATGATGACGGGCGTCGGCAGGCCGCAGTTCTCGGCCGTGTTGGAGTGCGCCGCCGAGGCGGCCAGGTTGGGCCGGCACGTCTGGGCGGACGGCGGGGTGCGGCATCCCAGGGATGTGGCGATGGCGTTGGCGGCCGGCGCGTCCAATGTGATGGTCGGCTCCTGGTTCGCCGGCACCCACGAGTCGCCCGGCGATCTCCAGCAGTCGGCCGACGGGCGGCTCTACAAGGAGAGCTTCGGCATGGCCTCGGCGCGCGCGGTCCGCTCCCGCACCTCGGCCGAGTCGGCCTACGACCGGGCGCGCAAGGGGCTGTTCGAGGAGGGCATCTCCACCTCGCGGATGTTCCTCGACCCGGCCAGGCCGGGCGTGGAGGATCTGGTCGACTCCATCGTGGCCGGCGTCAGGTCCGCGTTCACCTACGCCGGGGCCGGCAGCCTGGCCGAGTTCGGCGAGCACGCGGTGGTGGGGGTGCAGAGCGCGGCCGGATACGCCGAGGGGCAGCCGCTGTACGCGAGTTGGCAGTGACGGGTCACCGGAATGGCGTGTTCGAGGTATCCGAAACATTGGTCCCGGGGCAACCGACCGTGATCTGATGATGGCATGAGTGGACGTACCCGTGAGGGATACAGCGGAACGGGTCCCGGGCCGATCACGCCGGACGGCTGCGCCGTGGAGCGTTGGCTCCGGCTGCCGGTCGGGCGTGAGCCGAACATCATCGAACGCGCGGTTCCGCCCGGTGCCAGCATCCTCGAACTCGGTTCCGGCGTCGGGCGGGTGACCCACCCGCTGGTCGAACGGGGCTTCGCGGTGACGGCCGTCGACGAGTCCCCCGAGATGCTGGAGCATGTCAGGGACGCGCGCACGGTGTGCTCGTCGATCGAGGAGCTGGAGCTGGGCGCCGAGAAGTTCGATGTGGTGCTGCTGGCCTCGTTCCTGATTCACAACGGTGATCCCGGCGTGCGTGCGGGGATGTTGCGCACCTGCCGCCGCTATGTCGCCGACGGCGGGCTGGTGTTGATCCAGCGGGAGGGCGAGGACTGGCACCACCGGGTGCCCCGGGAGGCCAGGACCGGCCCCGACGGGGTGATCCGGGTGGCCGCGGCCGACCCGATCGGGCCCGATCTGACGCGGATCCGGGTCGAGTACGAGTTCCCCGACGCCGAGTGGACGCACACCTTCCCGTCCTACCGCTGGAGTCGGGAGGCGTTCGAGGAGGCGCTGGAGGGCGCGGGGCTGCCCGTCGAGCGGTATCTCACCCTGGATCGCACCTGGGTGCTGGCGCGCCCCTCCTGAACGCGTCCCGAGCCCGGCCAACCGGTCGCCGTCATTCGTTCGCACGCCTGTCAACTCATCCGTGTGCGCGAAGGGTTGAGCAATCCTTCAGTGATCCGTAGGTTCGTCTCCCGGAAGACACGGCCCGCCCGTTCGGGCGGGCCGCCGACCCTGGGAGGATGCGCCATGCGCATGCGTCATCGGATCGCCACCCTGCTCTCCGCCCTCGCTCTCGGCTTCGGCACGGTCGCCGTCGCGGCGGCCCCCGCGAACGCGGCGCCGGCGGACAAGCCGCAGGTGCTCAGCAGTTGGACGCAGACCAGCGCCAGCAGCTACAACGCCTGGGCGTCGGCCCGCGGCAACCAGGGCAACTGGTCGTCGTACGGCTTCGACTGGAGCACCGACTACTGCTCCTCGTCGCCCGACAACCCCTTCGGCTTCCCCTTCAGCATGTCATGTGCGCGACATGACTTCGGGTACCGCAACTACAAGGCCGCCGGCACCTTCGACGCCAACAAGGCCCGTCTCGACAACGCGTTCTACCAGGATCTGCTCCGGGTCTGCGGCAACTACTCCGGTGCCACGGCCACCGCCTGCAACGGCACCGCCTGGACCTACTACCAGGCGGTCCGCCTCCTCGGCTGAGCCGTCGGGACCTCGGCCTCAGGGAGCGGGCAGCGTCCTGGTGGCGCTGCCCGTGTCCGAGGCCACCGCCCCGCGCGCGGGGCGCGGCCCGAGCACTCCCGCGCCCAGCAGCAACAGCGTGAGCGCCGCCGTCACCAGGCCGAACGACGCGCGCAACGAGGCGAGTTCGCCGAGCGCGCCGATCACCGAAGGGGCGAACAGGCCGGCCGTGTAGGTGACCGTGGCCACCCCGGCGATCGCCCTGCTCGGGTTGGGGCCGCTGTGGCCCGCGGCGGCGAAGGTGAGCGGCACCACCACGGCGACGCCCACGCCGATCAGGGCGAACCCCGACACCGCCTGCGCCGAGGTGGTGGCCGTGACCACCAACAGGCCGCCGGTCGCGGCCAGTCCCGCGCTGATCCGCACCGTGCGCACCGGTCCGAGCCGCCGCACCACCGCGTCCCCGGCCAGCCGGGCGACCGCCATGGTGCAGGCGAACGCGGTGTAGCTGGCCGCCGCGACCGTCTCCGACGCGTCGGTGACATCCCGCAGATAGACGCCGGACCAGTCCATGCTGGCGCCCTCGGCCAGCACCGCGCAGATCCCCACGGCGCCGATCAGCAGCGCCGACCTCGGCGGCAGCGCGAACCGGGGCGGCGCCGCCTCGTCCGCCGTCGGCCGCACATCCAGCAGGCCCCGGCTCAGGAACGGGACGGCGAGCGTCAACGCCACCGCGACCAGGGAGAGATGGATCCGCGCGTCCAAGCCGAGCCAGACGGCGCCGACGCCGAGCGCCGAGCCGAGCAGCGTGCCCACGCTCCACAGGCCGTGCAGCCCCGACATGATCGACCGGCCATGGCGCTCCTCGACCTCCACGCCCTGGGCGTTCATGGCCACGTCCGCCATGCCGCCCGTCGCCCCCGAGAGGAAGAA
This sequence comes from Streptomyces profundus, assembly GCF_020740535.1. Taxonomy (NCBI): domain Bacteria; kingdom Bacillati; phylum Actinomycetota; class Actinomycetes; order Kitasatosporales; family Streptomycetaceae; genus Streptomyces; species Streptomyces profundus. The sequence goes on along the minus strand of NZ_CP082362.1, from coordinate 311,016 downwards.
CAGGGCGCAGAGCAGCGGCAGGTTGGGCGCCAGCGCGACCAGCGCGAACGTCACGGTGTAGAGCGCCATCAGGCCGCGCACGGCGGCCCGCGCGCCATGGCGGTGCATCACCCGGCTGGCCAGCGGCATCGCCGTCGCGGCGCCGATCGCCGGAAAGGCCAGCGCGACGCCCAACGCGGCTGTGCCCAGGCCGAGTTGGTCCTGGAGCCAGGGGATGCGGGTGACAAAGCTGCCGCTGGCCGCGCCATGCACGGCGAAGATCAGGGAGACGGCGATCCGGGCCCGACGTATCCGCATGCGGTCGGCGGAAGGCTGCTGAGACATGGGGATTCCGATTCCTCGGGAGGCTCACGGGGCGGGGCGGAACGAGCCGGCGGACACGAGAGCGCGCGTCCGGGACCGACCGGGGAAAAACTATCAGGAAGGCTTCCTGATAGAAAGCGGATATGATCGGCCCATGAGCACCGTCCGCACCGCCACCCCCCGCACGGCCCGTGTCATCAACGACCGGGCCGTGCTCGAACTCCTCGCCGAACACGGGCCGTTGACCGCGCCCCGGCTGCGGGAGCTGACCGGGCTCTCCCGTCCCAGCGTCGCCGACCTGCTGGGCCGGCTCAACCGCGAGGGCCTGGTCACCGTCGTCGGCGAGGCGGGCGCTGACCGGCCGGGCCCCAACGCCAAGGTCTACGGTCTGGTCCCCGACCGGGCCCATGTCGCCGCGCTGGACGTGCGCACCGACGGTGTCGCCCTCGCCCTGGCCGACCTCACCGGCGAGACGGTCGCCACCGCGACGCTGCCGCTCGACCCGCCGGCCACGCCGCCCGGCGGCGAGGGGGCCGGGCATCCCATGGTCGAGACGGCGCTGGCGACGCTGGCCCGGGAGCGGCGCCGCGCCGGGGTGCGGGAGCTCCACACCGTCGTGCTCGGCGCCCCCGGCCTCGCCGACCCGGCCACCGGCGCGCTGCGTCCCTCCGGCGGCCTCCCCGCCTGGCACCGGGAGCTCCTGTTCGCGCTGCGCCGCACCCTCGACGTGCCGGTGCTGCTGGACAACGAGGTCAACCTCGCCGGGATCGCCGAACACCGCCTGGGCGCCGTCCAGGACGTGGACACCTATGTGCTGCTGTGGCTGGGCGCCGGCGTCGGCGCGGCCGTGGTGCTCGGCGGCGCGCTGCGCCGGGGCGCGTCGGGCGGCGCCGGCGAGGTCGGCTTCCTGCCGGTCCCGGGCACCGGGGGAGTGCCGTCGTCCGCCGACTGCGACCGGGGCTTCCACGGTCTCGCCGCCAGCGCGGCCGTCCGCGCGCTGGCCGAACGGCACGGGCTGCCGGCCCCCGACGTCCCGGCCGACGACGTGGCCCACGTGGAGACGCTGGTCCGCCGCGCGGTGGCCGAGGACATCGGCCCAGCGGCGGGCTTCCTCGACGAGCTGGCCGGGCGGATCGCCCTCGGCGCGGCCTCGGTGACCGCGGTCCTCGACCCGGGGTATCTCGTCCTCGGCGGCGAGGTCGGCCGCGCCGGCGGGGAGGCGCTGGCGCGCCGCGTCGCGGAGCGGCTGCGCGCCCTGTCCCCGCTGGAGACGGAGGTGCGCGCCTCGACGGTCACCGGCAGCGCGGTCCTCGGCGGCGGGCTGCTCACCGCGCTGGACGCCGCCCGCGCCGACCTCTTCGCGACCGACCGCTAGACGAGTGCTCTGCGCCGGCAGCCCCACGGCTTGCCGCCGCCGGGCCGCCGGCCTGTCGGCCTGTCGGCCTGCCGTCGTGGCCTGCGGCCGGCCGGGTGCTGTCTGGGCTGTCGCCCTTGGCCCAGGGCTCGCTGTCTGCCGGCTGGTGGCTGGTACGTCGTCCGGTGGGCTGTCGCCCGCTGTTCGGTTACGACTAGCCGCCCCACGGCTTGCCGCCGCCGGGCTGTCGGGCTGTTGGCCTGTCGTAGTGGCCTGCGGCCGGCCGGGTGCTGTCTGGGCTGTCGCCCTTGGTCCAACGCTCGCTGTCTGCCGGCTGGTGGCTGGTGGCCGGTGCGCCGTCCGGCGGGCTGCCGCCCACCGCCCACCGGCCGTTGCCGCCCGCCCGCACGACGGCTCGCGGCCCGGCCCGGCCCACCGTCCGCCCGCCTGCCGGCCCGCCCGCCTGCCGGCAGGCGGGGCGCCGGGGGCGTGTTCCGGTTGTTCGGCCTGGGGGGCGTGGGGTGTCGGGCATGGGTGTCCGGCGTTGGTGGTCCGTTGGGTTGGCGGGAGGGGTGTGAGGGGGATCACAGGGGGGCGTGGGTGGGGGGATCACGTGGCAGACTGGGGGTGTACCAGTGACGTAGCGCACTCCGGGGTCGGTGAAAGTCCGAACCGGCGGTTATAGTCCGCGACCCGTCCGCTGCCAGCGGCCGGTTGACCAGGTGGAATTCCTGGACCGACGGTTAAAGTCCGGATGGGAGGCAGTGCGCGGCGGGTGTGGTGTGCGTGTTCGGCTCGTTCGGGTGTCCCTCTTCGAGGGGCGTCGTGTGGTCCGGTCCCGCGTCGCCGATGTCCCGTCGTCCCTGAAGTCAGCCCCGGAGTCGTGCCCTGAAGAGGCAGGAGACCCGGTGGCCCCCGCATTCGCAGCCCGCGTGCTCGGCGCTCTCGACGCCCGCGCGGAATCACCATCCCGCTCCCGGTGTTGCTCCTGCCGGCACACGCCGACGCCGCCCCGCGCGTCGTCGGCCCGCCGCGTCCCGCGTCCCGTCGCCGTTCGCAGCACCGAGGAGTCCTGAATGTTCACCGGAATCGTCGAAGAGCTGGGCGAGGTCGTCGCCGTCGAGCGTCTGAACGACTCGGCGCGGCTGCGCCTCCGCTCCAAGGTGACCGTCGAGGACGCCGTGCACGGCTCCTCCATCGCCGTCAACGGCGCCTGTCTGACGGTGGTGGAGCTGGGCGCGGACGAGTTCACCGCCGATGTGATGGCCGAGACCCTGCGCCGTTCCAACCTCGCGGGGCTCGCCGCCGGCGACCCGGTGAACCTGGAGCGCCCCATGGCGCTGGGCGGACGCCTCGGCGGCCATCTGGTGCAGGGGCATGTGGACGGCACCGCCGAGGTGCTGGAACGCGTCCCCGGCGAACGCTGGGAGACGGTCAGCTTCGCGCTGCCGCCCGCGCTGGCGCGCTATGTCGTGGAGAAGGGCTCGATCACGGTGGACGGCGTCAGCCTGACCGTGGTCGAGGCCGGGGCCGACCGCTTCAGCGTCGGCCTCATCCCCACCACGCTCGACCTGACCACCCTGGGCCACCGGCGGCCGGGGGATCTGGTGAACCTTGAGGTCGACCTGCTCGCCAAGCATGTCGAGCGGCTGCTGGCGTATGGCGTCACCGCCGGCCCGGGCGGCGCGGAGGGGGTGAACGCGTCATGAGCCTCGACCAGTTGAACGCCACCGCGTTCGAGGTGTTCGACCAGCGGGTGATGTGGTCCGACATGGTCGGGAACCTCGCGGGGCTCGCCGCGCTCGCGCTCGGCTGGCGCCGCTCCATCCTCACCTGGCCCGTCCAACTGCTCTCCGGGCTGATCCTGGTGGCCGCCTACGGCGCGGCCGACCTCGGCGGCGGTGTGGGCAAGCAGCTGCTGGTGATCACCGTCGCCCTGTGGGGCTGGCGGCAGTGGCGGATCGGCCGGCGGGACACGGGGGACGGCCAGATCTCCGTCCGATTCGCCACCTGGCGGGAGCGCGGCGCGCTGCTCGCCGGCGCCGCCGTCGGCACCCTGCTGGTGGGCGGCCTGTTCACCGCCTTCCCCGAGCTCTCCTGGAACCCCTGGCCGGACGCCTATATCTTCGTCGGCACCCTGGTCGCCATGGTGGCCCAGGCCAGAGGGCTCGTGGAGTTCTGGTTCGCCTGGCTGCTGGTCGACCTCGTCGGCGTCCCCCTCGCCTTCAGCAGCGGGCTGCCGTTCTCCGGACTCGTCTATGTCGTCTACCTGTTCCTGGTCATCTGGGGGATGCGCGACTGGTGGCGGCGCACCCGTGAACGGCAGGAAACACGCCCCGTGGTGGGGACCCTGGAAGGAGCGTCGGTATGAACGTCGCGCGACGGGCGCCCGAGGTGCCCAAGACGCAGTCCCAGCCCGTCACCGGGCACGAGGCGTCGCACGACCCGGTGGACGAGGCGCCGCTGGACCCGATCGAGCGGGCCGTCGCCGATATCGCGGCCGGCCGTCCCGTCGTCGTCGTCGACGACGCGGACCGGGAGAACGAGGGCGATCTGGTGATGGCCGCCGAGCTGATCACCCCCGAGATCGTCGCCTTCATGATGAGCGAGTGCCGGGGCCTGATCTGCGTGCCGATGGTCCCGGAGGAACTGGACCGGCTCGACCTGCCGCAGATGGTGGAGAAGAACACCGAGTCGATGGCCACCGCCTTCGCCGTCTCGGTGGACGCCGGCCCCGAGCACGGCGTCACCACCGGCATCTCCGCCGCCGACCGGGCGGCCACCATCCGGCTGCTCGCCGACCCGGCCGCTGGCGCGAGCGACTTCGCCCGCCCCGGCCACGTCTTCCCGCTGCGGGCGCGCACCGGCGGCGTGCTGGTCCGCGACGGGCACACCGAGGCCGCCGTCGACCTGGCCACGCTCGCCGGGCTGCGGCCCGCCGGCGTGGTGGTGGAGATCGCGGGCGAGGACGGCACCATGCTGCGGCTGCCCGCGCTGCGCTCCTTCGCCCGCCGGTACGGCCTGACCCTGGTCTCCATCGCCGACCTGGTCGCCTATATCGAGGCCCAGGACGCGGCCGAGGCGCCGGCCACGGCGCCGGCGGTGCACCACGAGGCGGTCACCGCGCTGCCCACCGCGCACGGCGCGTTCCGGGCCCACGGCTACCGTTCCGCCGCCGACGGCGTCGAACACATCGCGCTGGTCAACGGGGACCTGGGCGACGGTGAGGACGTCCTGGTGCGGGTGCACTCCGAATGCCTCACCGGGGACATCTTCGGCTCCCAGCGGTGCGACTGCGGGCCGCAGCTCGCCACCTCACTGGACCGGATCAGCGCCGAGGGGCGCGGCGTGGTGCTCTATCTGCGCGGGCACGAGGGGCGCGGCATCGGATTGCTCTCCAAGCTGCGCGCCTACGAGCTTCAGGAACGCGGACGGGACACCCTGGACGCCAATCTGGAGCTGGGACTGCCGGCCGACGCCCGCGACTACGCCGTGGGCGCGCGGATCCTCGCGGACCTCGGTGTGCGCTCCCTGCGCCTGATGACCAACAACCCCGACAAGGCCGAGGCGCTCACCCGACACGGCCTGCGGGTCAACGGCCGGTTGCCGCTGCCCATCTCACCGGGCGAGCACAACCTCCGCTACCTGCGGACCAAGAGGGACCGGATGGGCCACGACCTGCCCTGGCTGGACACCGCCCCGGTGTCCGCCTGCGGCAACCAGTAACCCGGCAACACGCAGCGACATCCAGCGACACACGCAGATCCGAGGAGTAAGCCGTGAGTGGGACAGGCTCCCCCGAGTTGACGGTCAGCGACGCCACCGACCTGCGGGTCGCCGTGGTGGCCGCCCAGTGGCACCGGACGGTGATGGACGGGCTGCTGGACGGCGCGCAGCGCGCCCTGGACGAGTTCGGCGTGACCACGCGCACCGTGCTGAGCGTCCCCGGCAGCTTCGAACTCCCCGTGGCGGCGGCCGTGTTGGCCCGTCAGGGAGTGGACGCCGTGGTCGCGCTCGGGGTGGTCATCCGGGGTGGCACGCCGCACTTCGAGTATGTCTGCCAGGGCGTCACCGAGGGCCTGACCCGGGTCAGCGTGGACACCGGCGTGCCGGTCGGCTTCGGCGTGCTCACCTGCGACACGGAGGCGCAGGCGCTCGCCCGCGCCGGCCTCGCCGGCTCCGTCGAGGACAAGGGACACGAGGCGGCCAGCGCCGCCGTCGCCACCGCCGCCGTGCTGCGGGCCGCGACCGAACCCGGGCGCTGGCCGGTGCCGCCCACGCCGTAGGCTGAGGGGCACCATGGCCAACAAGACATTCGACCAGCTCTTCGCAGAGCTACAGCAGAAGGCCGCCGCCGGCGACCCGTCCACCTCGCGCACCGCCGAGCTGGTCGGGGCCGGCGTCCACACCATCGGCAAGAAGGTCGTCGAGGAGGCCGCCGAGGTGTGGATGGCCGCCGAGCACGAGAGCGCCGACCGCACCGCCGAGGAGATCTCGCAGCTCCTCTACCACCTCCAGGTGATGATGGTCGCCCGGGGCATCTCGCTGGACGACGTCTACGCCCACCTCTGAGCACCCCGACCCCACCCGTTCCCCCGACCCGCTGTGCCTACTTCGCGAAGGAAAGCCCGCTCATGCTGCGCATCGCCGTTCCCAACAAGGGTTCCCTCTCCGAGCCTGCGGCGGCCATGCTCCATGAGGCGGGCTACCGGCAGCGCAAGGACCGCAAGGAACTCGTGCTGATCGACGTGGACAACCAGGTCGAGTTCTTCTACCTGCGCCCGCGCGATATCGCCGTCTATGTCGGCCTCGGCCGGCTCGACATCGGCATCACCGGGCGTGACCTGCTGCTGGACTCCCGCGCCGACGCCGAGGAGATCATGCGGCTCGGCTTCGCCGCCTCCACGCTGCGCTACGCCACCACGCCGGGGACGGTCTCCGACGTCCAGGAGTTCAACGGCCTGACGGTGGCCACCTCCTTCGCGGGGGTGGTCGGTGCGCACCTGGCCGAGCACGGTGTCGAGGCATCCGTGGTGCACCTGGACGGCGCGGTGGAGACGGCCATCCAACTCGGGGTGGCCGAGGTGATCGCCGACGTGGTGGAGACCGGCACCACGCTGCGCAACGCGGGCCTCGACATCGTCGGCGAGCCCATCCTGGAGTCCGAGTCGGTGGTCATCCGCCGCCGGGGCGACACCGAACAGGAGGCCAAGGTGCAGCAGTTCCTCCGCCGTCTCCAGGGCGTCCTGGTGGCGCGCCGCTACGTGATGATGGACTACGACATCAGGACGGAGCTGGTGGAGAAGGCCGTCGCCCTCACCCCGGGTCTTGAGTCGCCCACCGTCTCGCCGCTGCACGACCGGGGCTGGGCCGCGGTCCGCTCCATGGTGGCGGTGCGCGACGCGCAGCGCGTCATGGACGAGCTGTACGACCTGGGCGCGCGGGCCATCCTCACCACCGGCATCCACGCGGCCCGGCTGTGACCGCCGAACGGGACGCGCTGCCGCTGACCATCCGCCCCGTGGTCACCCGGCTGGTCCTCCTCTCCACCGGGCTCGCGGTCTGGGGTGTGCTCACCCTGATCGCGGTGCTGCTGCCGGCCGGCGGCGCGGTCAGTTGGGGGCTGGGGGACCGGCTGGCGGTCAGCGGCAGCGGGCTGCTGGTCTTCGCCATGCTGGCGCTGCTCAGCCGGCCCAGGCTGTCGGCCGACGACGCCGGCGTCACGGTGGTCAACCTGACCACCGTGCGCCGCCTGGCCTGGCCGGAGATCGTCCGCGTCACGCTCCGCCCCGGCGACCCGTGGGTCACCCTCGACCTCGCGGACGGCAGCGTGCTGCCCGTGATGGCCATCCAACCCGGCGTCTCCCGCCGCAAGGCCCTCGCCGACGCGAGGACGCTGCGCTCGCTCGCCGATGCCCTCGGCTCCGCCGAGGACCCGGCCGAAGGCCCGGTCGCCTGACCGCCGTCGGGTGCCTTGACGTGGCGACGCCGCGCTGGCTCGGCTCCGCCGAGGGGCCGGCCGTCTGACTGCGGTCTGCCGCCGGGTGCCTTGACGCGCGGATGCTGCGTTGGCTCGCCGACGCTCTCGGCTCCGCCGAGGGTCCGGTCGCCTGACCGCCGCCGGGTGCCTTGACGTGGCGACGCTGCGCTGGCTCGCTGATGTTCTCGTTTCGGTCGATGGTCCGGTCGTCTGACTGCGGTGTGCCGCCGTGGGCGTTGACGCGCGGACGCTGCGCTCGCTCGCCGACGCTCTCGGCTCCGCCGAGGGCCCGGTCGCCTGACCGCCGTCCGCCGCCGGGTGCGTTGACGCGGCGACGCCGCGCTGGCTCGGCTCCGCCGAGGGGCCGGCCGTCTGACTGCGGTCTGCCGCCGGGTGCGTTGACGCGCGGATGCTGCGTTGGCTTGCCGACGCTCTCGGCTCCGCCGAGGACCCGGTCGCCTGGCTGCGGTGTGCCGTCGGGTGCGTTGACGTGGCGACGCTGCGCTGGCTCGCTGATGTTCTCGTTTCGGTCGAGGGTCCGGTCGTCTGACTGCGGTGTGCCGCCGGGGGCGTTGACGCGCGGACGCTGCGCTCGCTCGCCGATGCCCTCGGCTCCGCCGAGGACCCGGCCGAGGGCCCGGTCGCCTGACCGCCGCCGGGTGCGTTGACGCGGCGACGCTGCGCTCGGCCGGCGTTCCGGACGGTGGTGACGGCGCGGCACCTCGTTCGACCGGCGCTGTCCGGATTGCCCGGCTGCCCCGGGGGCGGGGGCAACGGTCAGGTCAGCGGGGGGAGTTCGTCGTCCGTGGGGCGGGCGCGGCCGGCGAGGACCTCGCCGTAGGCGAGCATCAGGTCCGGCAGGCGCAGCGTGGACAGCTCCTGCCGGGTCGGCGCGGCGCCTGACTCCGTGAGGCGGACGTCCCGGAAGGCACAGCTGGACTCGTAGAGGGTGCGCAGGAAACGGCCGTTCCCCAGGTCGTCGATCCAGCCCTCGGCCACCACATGGCCGCTGATGCTGCGCAGCTCCTCCAGCGCCTCCGGATCCCAGGAGTCGCCGTGCTCCGCCGCCAACAGCTCGCCGATGGCGGTGAGTTCGTCGGGCCGGTAGCTGGGGAACTCCACGCGCGTCGCGAACCGCGAGCCCAGGCCCGGGTTGGCGGCCAGCAGCCGGTCCATGCCCTCCGGGTAGCCAGCCAGGATCACCACCAGGTGCTCCCTGCTGTCCTCGGCCCGCTTCAGCAGGACCTGGAGCGCCTCGTCCCCGTAGGCGTCCCCCTTGCTGTAGCCGGAGTGCACCAGGCTGTACGCCTCGTCGATGAAGAGCACCCCGCCGAGCGCCGAGTCGATCAGACGGTTCGCCTTGACCGCCGTCTGGCCCAGGAACTCGCCGACCAGGTCCGCCCGTTGGGCCTCCACCAGCCGGTCGTGCGCCAGCACGCCCAGCGCGTGGAAGACCCGGCCGAGTATCCGGGCCACCGTGGTCTTGCCGGTGCCCGAGGGGCCGGAGAAGACGAAGTGCCGCTTGGGAGGCTGCGTCGGCAGGCCCTGCCCGGAGCGCAGCCTCGCCATCCGCAGCTGGGCCGACATGGCCCGCACCTGCTCCTTGACCGGCTCCAGGCCGACCATCCGATCCAACTCGGCGAGCGTCTGGGCCAACAGCGTCGGATCGGGGGCCGGCGGCGCCAGGCCCGCCGTGGTGTCCTGACCGGCCGTGCCGAAGCGCGCGGCGCCCTCGGCACCCGGCCACTCGCCCCCGGCGGCGGTGGCGGGCGACGGCACCCGCCGGTCGGGATAGGGCGACTCATCGGGGCCGCCGGACGCCACCAGACCCGCCTCGTCGTCCCCGTCGCCCAGGCCGCCCAACGGCAGCCCCTCGGCGTCGTCATGGGTGAGCGCGGTCAGCCGGATCGCCGTGTCCATGAACTCCGGGTCGGCGTGCTGGACCGCGCGGTACAGCGGGATGGCCGCCGCGCTGCGCCCACTGCCCTCGCGGGCCCTCGCCAGCCAGTAACGCAGCTCCTTGCGCTGCGGATGCTCGCTGCGGCAGCGCACCAGCGCCGCCGCCAACAGCGGTTCCGCCTGGTCGAACATCTCCAGCCGCACCCGCGCCATCCCGGCGAACAACCCGGCCTCCACGCCCAGTTGCGGGTCGTCGGTGAGCTTGGACGTATAGCGGTACAGCCCCTCCCAGTCCTTGGAGAGATAGCACCGGCAGGCGTGCAGGAAGCGGGCGTAGGGATCGGACTCGGGGGCGGGGCAGTCGGCCAGCGCGCGGTCCAGCTCCGCCATCCGGCGCCCGTCGAGTAACTGCGAGGCGTGCGCCAGCACCAGGTCCCGCTCCGTCTCCAACACCGGCTGCACCCACCAGCCCAGCCAGTACCAGGAGCTCAACGGCCGCCCGTGCCGCGCCCGCTGCTCGCCGAACCTGGCGCGGTTGCGGTACATCTGACGGAGCGCCACCGGCACGTCCGTGCGCAACGCGTGGAGGCCGAGCCAGGCGTCGGCCATGCCCGGGTCCTCCCTGACCGCCGCGCGGAACTCCTCCTCGGCCTCCGGGTACGCGGCGGCCGTGTACGCGTCCACCCCCCGCAGCCAGGCCAGATCCGCCGTGGGAGAGGGCATCCCGGGGGCCGGCCCGCCAGCAGTCATGCGCGCCTCGCACAGCGGGTGCCGCCGCCCGCCGCCGGCATCCGGTGGACCTTATTCGCAGGCATGGTGACTGTCTCCCCCTGAAGTCATCAGGATATCCGCAAAGGGTCTTGACGGGTCATCGGCAAAATGACGCAGCTCGGCCGGTTGCCATCCGTCCCAGAACGCGGCCTGGGCCGGCCCGTCCCGCCCCCGCCCCCGCCGCCACGCCTCCTCGGCCGGCATATCCAACCAGATCAGCAGGGCCAGAAGGGGGCGCAGGGCGCGCCGGCCCGCGCCCACGCCCTCCACCAGCACCACGGGCGCGGGTGGGAGCGTCGCAGTGCCGGTGAACGCCCGCCGCGTCCAGTCGTACACCGGGTAGTGGGCCGGCTCGCCGCGCGCCAGGGGATCGAGCACCTGGTCGAACAGCGTGTCCGTCCAGTCGAAGAGCGCGTCGTGCGAGGCGAGGTCGTCCAGCCGCAGCACCGCGGTGCCGGGCAGCAGCCGGGCCAGCGTGGTGGCCAGGGTGCTCTTGCCCGAGCCGGCGTGCCCGTCGATACCGACCAGCCGCACCGGCCCCACCGAGGGCGGCAGCGCGCGCAGCCCGGCCGCCAACTCGGCCGGGTCCCCTTCGAAGATCATCGTCGGCCAGGGTAGCGCCGCCACTGGTCGACACCAATATTGGTACGCGCTGTCCGCAGGACCTTACTGGTCGTCAGCCCGCGCAGCCGAGATAGTGGTACGCACTCGCGCCTGTGCCGCCTCGCCGCCGGGCGAGGCGTGGGCTCTGACCACCGGGAGACCAACACGTGACCAGCACCCCCCGACGCACCGTACTGGCCGCCGCCGTCGCCGCCGTGGGCACCGCCACCGCGCTGTCCGCCACCCCCGCCCTCGCCGCCGGCCGCCCGGGGAGGCCCGACCGCCCCGGCCGCCCCGGCCGACCCCACGCGGACTCCACCATCGAGTACCACGCCTGGACCACGGCCGCCGACTGGCGCCAGGGCACGGGCGACGGCGTCTCCGTCGTCGGAGGCACCCGCCCCGGCGTGCGGATCGCCGACCCGGTGGGCACCCTCGAATACGCCGACCCCCATCTGGGCACCACCAGGACCTGGGAGTACGCCACCTGGCTCTCCCCGGTGCGCACCCCGGCCACGCCGGGCAGCGAACTGATCGCCTCCTGGAACACCGACACCCCGGCCGGCACCTGGGTCCGCGTGGAGGCCCGCGCCACCTACTCCGACGGCACCGAGAGCCCCTGGTACACCCTGGCGGTCTGGGCCTCGGGCGACGAGGACGTCCGCCGCGCCTCGCTGGACGGCCAGGAGGACGGCAAGAGCACGGTCTGGACGGACACCCTCGCCATCGACGACACCGACTCGGGCCTCCGCCTCGCCTCCTACCGGCTGCGCCTCACCCTGCACCGGGCGCCGGGCAGCGACGCCACGCCCACCGTCTGGCGGGCCGGCGCGATGACCTCGGACGTCCCGAACCGCTTCGAGGTGCCGGCGAGCACCCCGGGCGTGGCCGCCGGCATCGAGCTGACCGTCCCCCCGTACTCGCAGAACGTCCACGTCGGGCGCTACCCCGAGTACAACAACGGCGGTCAGGCCTGGTGCAGCCCCACCTCCTCGCAGATGATCATCGAGTCCTGGGGGCGCGCCCCGACACCCGAGGACCTCGCCTGGGTGAACCCGGACTACGACGACCCCCAGGTCTGCCACGCGGCCAGGTTCACCTACGACTACGAGTACGGGGGCTGTGGCAACTGGCCGTTCAACGCCGCCTACGCCGCGACCTATCCGGACCTGGAGGGCGTCGTCACCCGGATCGCGTCGCTGGACGAGGCCGAGGAGCTGATCGCCGCGGGCATCCCGTTGATCACCTCGCAGTCCTTCTACGAGGCGGAGCTGGACGGCGCCGGCTACGGCACCGCGGGCCACCTGATGACCGTGGTCGGCTTCACCGACGACGGCGACGTCATCGCCAACGACCCGGCCAGCAGCGCCAACTCCGCCGTCCGCCGCGTCTACCGCCGCCGCCAGTTCGAGAACATCTGGCTGCGCACGCAACGCTACGACGAGGCGGGCCAGGTGCGGGGCGGTTCGGGGGGCGTCTGCTACCTCTACTTCCCGACCACCCCGGCCCCGGCCCAACGCCGCGCGCTGCGGCGTCTCGGGCTCTGCTGAGGGCGGTCCCGACGAAGGGAGCGCAGAGGGTCTCCCACGTCGGATGCCCGTAGCGGTCGACCGTGACCTTGATCGAGCGGTGTCCCGACCAGCGAGAGACCTCGTGAAGGGGGACACCCTTGGTCAGGGTCATGGTCGCCCACAGATGCCGCAGATGGTGCGGCGTGTGGTGGGGGAGACCGCGACGATTGATGGCCCGATGCCAGGGACCCCCTGAGGAGATCGGGACAGGGAAGAGTCCCCTTTTCGGTGAGGATCGGAAAGCTTTGGGCGAACGGTGCGACCGAATCCGGGAGGGGATGTCCCACCAGTCTCCCTCCCGGCGGTTTTTGAGTGTGCGTGACGAACGACGTAGACGCCCTTTCGGATTTTAGTGCGTGTTTCTCGATGCCTGAGGATAATCGTGTTGCCGTGGAAATCCTTTTCGTGCAGGCCGAGTACCTCACCTATCCGCAGTCCGTAGCAAGTCATCAGCCATACCGCTGGGTCACGTCGCGGGCCAGTCCACGGCTACCTACGGCAACAGAACCCGAGTCCCGCACCCCCCGTGGCATGGCAGCCTGGGAGGGCCCGGGGTGGGATACCTTCGCTACGACAATCAGGATTGGGCGACAACCCCCGTCGCTGTAACGGAGTTCAGATGATGAGAAGGATCGACGACGCAGAACTGCGCGGAAAGCGGCAGGAGTACGTGGCTCAGATTCTGGTGAGTGATGAGTATGTGCAGCGGCTGGGGGAAGGGGCTCCCGACCGAGTCACGGATGGCTTGGGGGTATGGCTGTCCACTTCCGTGAGGCTTGAGACGGGTGATATCGCGGTCCTGGCCCGTCATGAGGAACACCCTCCGGCGCCGGGCTACATTCTGACGGCTGTCTCGGATCTTTCTGGTGAGGAAGTCATCGAACGGTTTCTCCGAGAAACAGGGCTGAGCGAGTCAGTGGTGGTACGTCCGCAGGATGACTACCCGAGTTGAATGTGTGAAGTCGGCTGTGGTCGTGCGGAGTGCTTCGCGTGCGCGGGGGCATGTCGCCCCGTGGGCGACTGGGGCAGAACACGGAGCCGTGGCAACGCTACGCCGAGCAGTCCGAGGTGGGCTCTCAGCCCTCGGCGCTTGGGGCCCGCCGTGCTGGGGCGAGGCTCCGACCACCCGGCGGGGGGTCGGCTCGATTACGAGTTGGGACGTGGGGAGCCACAGGGCGAACGGGCGGGGCGGGAGGAACGGCACGCTCCGGGAAGTCCGGGCCCCTTCGCCGGGTACCTCGGATAGGCGCGCCCACGGCACGCCGTGTCGATCGCGGTCGCCGGGCACCTCGTCCCCCGGCCTCACGTCGCCGGCGATGTGGGCATGGTCGGGGACTTTCGTTGTTCGAGGGCGCGAGGTCGTCCCCCGAGGACGCGGCGTCGCCGGCCTCCCTCGCCTGCTGGGCGTGACCTTCGTCGCGATGTGCGACTGCTGGGTGACACTGAGTCGCATGGCGCGACGGGCGAGAAAGCCGAGGGAGCGGGACGACACGGCGGTAGGGGGCATGCCCAGCCCGTCCGCGCCGCTGCCCCAGCTCGACGAGGAACAGGTCGAGGTGCTGCGTCGGGTGGGACGTGAGTGGGGCAGGGCGGCGGGCCCCTCGGAAGCCTGGCGCCGCGCGCTTCCGGTGGCACCGGATCTCGGCGGCTTCCCCGCGCCCGGCGAGATCCGGCCGGCCGCCCTCGGCCGGCATGTCCGCATCTCCTCCCTCGGCGGCGAGTCGCCCGCGATCGAGCTGACCGAGGGCGACGGGCCAGAACGCGGTCGGCGGGCGAGGGCCGCCCATCTGCTGCGCCGCACCGTGCTCGGCATGCCGCTGCGCAGCAGCGCCATCGCCAGGGAACGGCTGCGCAAGCGCGTGGCGCTGCCGGTGCTCTCCGCCGACGCGCTCTCCTCGGTCGCCTACGGTCCGGAGGCGCTGCTGGCCGTGCTGGTGCTCGGCGGGGCCGCCGGACTCGCCTACGCCACGCCGCTGGCGGCGGTCATCGTCGTCCTGATGGTGTCGGTCGCGCTCTCCTACCGGCAGACCATTCGCGCCTACCCGCACGGCGGCGGCTCCTACCTGGTCGCCAGCGCCAACCTCGGTCGGACGCCGGGGCTGCTGGCCGCAGCCGGGCTGATGACGGACTACGTGCTGACCGTCTCGGTGTCGATCGCCGCCGGGGTCGCCGCGATCGCCCCCGTCCTGCCCGCGCTGGCGCGGTCACCCGTGCCGCTGGGGGTCGCCGTGATCCTCGTGCTGCTCGCCGGGAACCTGCGCGGCGTCCGGCAGGCGGGGCGGCTGTTCGCCGTGCCCACCTACGCGTTCGTACTGGCCATGGTCGTCCTGGTGGTGGCGGGGCTGCACCAGGCCGCCGGCCGTGGCTTCACCCCCGCGACGCCCCCGCACCCCAACGCCACGGAGGCCGTCACCCTCTTGCTGGTGCTGCGGGCCCTCGCCTCCGGCTCGACGGCGATGACCGGGATCGAGGCCATCTCCAATGCCGTGCCCGTCTTCCGACCCAAGGAGTGGCGCAACGCCCGCACCACTCTGACCTGGATGATCTGCCTGCTGGTCGTCCTGTTCACCGGCATGATGACGCTGGTCCACCTCACCGGCGTGGTCCCGAACCACCAGGAGACCCTGCTCTCCCAGCTGGCGCACGAGGTCCTCGGCTCGGGGGCGCTGTATGTCTTCGTCCAACTCGCCACGGCCGGGGTCCTGTTGCTGGCGGCGAACACCGCGTACAACGACTTTCCCCGGGTGTTGTTCCTGCTGGCCCGCGACTGGCACGCTCCCCGGGTCTTCCTCCGCCTCGGCGACCGGCTCGCCTTCAGCCACGGGATCATCCTGCTCTCCGCGGCGGCGACGCTGATCTTCGTCGCCTTCGGCGGCCGGACGGCCGCCCTCATCCCGCTGTACGCGGTCGGCGTCTTCCTCGCCTTCACCCTCTCCCAGGCCGGAATGGTGGTGCACTGGCACCAGACGCGGGACCCGCACCGGCTGCGGAGCCTGCTGCTCAACGCGGTCGGCTGCACGCTCTCCGGGATCGTCTTCCTCGCCGCCGTGGTGACCAAGTTCCTGACGGGCGCCTGGGTCGCGGTGCTGACCATCGGCGGCTTCGTGCTCCTGACCAAACGCATCAGAGCCCACTACGACCGGGTGGGGGAGGCCCTACGACTCCACCCGCACGCCCTGGAGCTCCCCACCTCCGGTTGCCGGGTACCCGCCCCCGACCCGGCCGCGCCGCCGGAACCGGACGCCCCGGCCGGGCAGGGCAGCAAGGCATCGCCGGCCGTGGTCCCCGAGGACGCTTCGGAGGCGGAGGCGGAGGCGGAGACGGAGGAGGCCCCGGAGCAGATCCACCATCTCTCCATCGTCCCCGTCGCCGTCCTGGACCTCGCCGGAATGCGGGCGTTGGCCTACGCGGCGGCCCTGCGTCAGCCGGTCCTCGCCCTGCACATCAGCCCCAGCGACGCGGAGGCGGAACGCTTCCGCGACAACTGGCGCGAGTGGGGCGACCACCTGCCGCTCGAAGTCGTCGTCACCCCGTACCGAGCCATCGTCGCCCCGATGATCGACTACATCGAGGTGCTGCACCGGCAGCGGCCGGACCTCACCGTCACGGTGATCCTCCCGGAGATCGTGCCCCGGCAGCGGCGCTACCGGCTGCTGCACAGCCGCATCGCCGGCCGGCTGCGCCGCTCGCTCCGCACCCTGCCGAAGATCGTCGTCACCACCGTGCCGTTCCACGTGTGACGACCGGGACGCCCCGTGCCGCCACGTCGCGCCCTCGGCGAAGCACGCCCCGCCCCACCCCACCGGCGGGGTCGGGTCTCAGGCGTCGGTGGGGCCCCAGGCGCCGGGGAGTTCGTCGGCGTAGACGCGGAACGCGTCGGGGTGGGTGTGCAGGTGCCACAGGTGGTCGGCGAGCACCGTGGGGTCGTGCGTGGGGTGCCCGGGGGTGATCGCGCCGGGGATGATGAGCTGGCCGACCTGGATGTGCTCGTCCTTGAGGGTGTCGTGGAGGAGCTTGGCGTAGGCGCTCTCGCCGGCGAACGCGATCGAGGTGCCCGCGACGTTCGGGTTGGGGCGCGCGCCGGAGCCGCCGTTGACGAACAGGATCGACTCGCGTCCGAGGAACCGCTGCCCCTGGAGGACCTGGTGCACGGCGGTGACCGGCCCGTAGATGGAGAACTCGACCGCCCCCACGAGGTCATCCGCCGTGGTCTCCAGCACCGGACGCAGAAACTCCTTCTGCGGCAGCGGCGAGTAGGTGAGCACCTCGATGGGGCCGAGCTCCTGCGCCGCCGCGTCCAGGGCGGCGATGAGCGACTTCGGATCGCGCACGTTCGCGGCGTACCCCCGGGTGGTGAGGCCCTCGGCGTGGAGGTCGGCGGCGAGCTGGTCGACGCGCTCCTGGCTGCGGGAGATGAGCGCGACGTCGAAGCCCTCGGAGCCGAACTTGCGGGCGACGGCGGCGCCGAGGCCCCGCCCGGCTCCGACGATGGCGATGGTGGTCATGGGGAGGACTCCTTGTTGTGGTCGCGGTGATGTGGTCGCGCCCGGTCGACGGTGGGCGCCGGAGGTCGCTGGTCAGGGGGTGACCCGTGCTCAGGGGGTGTCGTCGCGCGCGGTGCCGGCGGCGCGCTCGGCGCCGCCGTCGGCGGCCCACGAGGCGAGCAGCCCGAGTCGCTCGGCGGAGGACGAGCCGGGCTCCGCGGTGTAGATGAGCATGACGTTGCCGGGCTCGGCGGTGACCGCCAGCTCCTCGTAGACGAGCACGAGCTCGCCGACGACCGGGTGGTGGAACCGCTTGGTGCCCGACCCGTGGGTGCGGACGTCGTGCGCGGCCCACAGGGTGCGGAACGTCTCGCTGCGGGTGGACAGTTCACCCACGAGGTCGTGCAGGCCCTTGTCGTGAGGGTTGCGGCCGGCTTCGGCGCGCATGATCGCCACGCACATCGCCGCGAAGACGTCCCAGTCGGGGTAGAAGTCGCGGGCCGTGGGGTCGAGGAACTGGAAGCGGGCGAGGTTCGGCACCCGTCCGCCGTCGCCGATCAGTGGTGCGTAGAACGCCCGCGCCAACGGGTTGGCGGCGATGATGTTGTGGTGCTGGTCGCGGACGATCGCGACGGCGTCGGTGATCGCCTCCAACGCCCACTCCAGGCTCGGCCGGGCCGGGCCGGGTCTGGTGGCGCGGCGGCGGGCACGGCCGGAGGTGGGGATGCCGTCGGCATTGCGGGCGAGGTCGAGCAGGTGCACCCGCTCCGTGTCGTCCAGGTGCAGCCCGTCGGCGACGGCGTGCAGCACGGAGGAGGACGCGCCAGCGATCTGGCCGCGTTCGAGTTTCGCGTAGTACTCCACGCTCACCCCGGCCAGGGCGGCGACCTCGCTGCGCCGCAGGCCCGGCACCCGCCGGTTCGTCCCGGCGGGGATGCCCGCCTGCTCGGGGGTGACCTTCGCGCGGCGTGACATCAGGAACTCCCGCACCTCGGCCCTGTTATCCATGCCCACCACGCTAGGGCGCCTTTCGCGCGCCGGGGAGACCCTGCCAGTACACCCCTCGACCGGCCGGGTGCCAGGAACGCGCGGGACGATCGATCCGATCGGCGCACGTCATGGCGATCCGGTCCGCTCGATGGCGTCACGAAGCGCGGGGAGGCGCGGTGGAGCCATTCGAGGTCGTCGGCGTCGGCGTCGGCGAAGGTCGGGGCGAGGCGACCCGAGTCCGCAGCGGTGAGGGGTGCCCTGCCGGTACCTCACTCGTCAGGGACTCCCGCGCGCGCGGACGGCGGCTGACGCTGAGTACCGTGACCGACACTTCCGCTGAGACCGCACCGCTCCGCTTCGCCCGGTTCCTGCCGTCGCTGCTGCTCCTGCTGACGGTGTTCGGGCCCATCTCGATGGACCTCTACCTCCCGGCGCTGCCCGCGCTGACCGCGGACCTGGGCGCGGCGACCTCGGTCGCGCAGCTCACCGTGACCGCGTGCCTGGTGGGGCTCGCGGCCGGTCAGCTCATCGCCGGACCGCTGTCGGACAGGTTCGGGCGGCGCGGCATCCTGCTGATCGGCGTGGTCGCCTACGTGGTGACCTCGGCACTGTGCGCGATCAGCCCGACCGTTGAGCTGCTGATCGCCGCGCGGCTGGTGCAGGGCCTGGCCGGCGGGGTCGGCATCGTCATCTCCCAGGCCGCCGGGCGTGACATCTGCTCCGGCGCGGCGCTGATCCGCTTCTACGGGCGCCTCACCGTCGTCGGCGGGCTGGCCGCGATCATCGGCCCGCTGCTGGGCGGGCTGCTGAACACCTTCGCCGACTGGCGTGGCCTGTTCGTGTTCCTCACCGTCGTCGGTGCCGCCCTGCTCGCCGTCTCCGTGTTCGCGTTCCCCGAGACCCTGCCGCCCGCGGCACGCACCACGGGCGGGTTCGCGCAGACCGGGCGGGACTTCCGGACGCTGCTCACCGACCGGGTGTTCCTCGGCGCGGTGCTCAGCCAGGGATTCCTCTACGCGGCGCTGTTCTCCTACCTGTCCGGGGCGACGTTCGTCCTCCAGGGCATCTACGGGCTCACCCCGCAGGGCTACGCGGCGGCGTTCGGGCTGAACTCCGCCGGGTTCATGGCCTTCGGATGGGCCGCCGGCCGCTCCGCCGAGCGCTGGGGCATCCGCGGCACCCTCGTCGTCGGCATCGTCGTCACCGGGCTCGGCGCACTCGGCCTGCTGGCCTCCGGCCTGGCGGTGATGCCGCTGTGGGTGGTGATCGGGTCCTTGTTCCTCCTCGCCGGGGGCGTGGCGATCAGCTCCCCGCCGGCGACCATCCTGGCGCTCGCGGACTACCCGCGGATCGCCGGCACCGCCTCCTCGCTGCTGGGCATGGTCCGTTTCGGGTTCGGCGGGGTCGCCGCGCCGCTGGTCGGTATCGCCGGGGCGGCGACGGTCCTCCCGCTCGGCCTGGTCACCACCGTGTCGGTGCTCCTGGCCGCCGCCGTCTACGTCGCCCTGGCCGCCCGCGGCCCCGTCCCCGCCCCCGCGCCCGCGCCGTCCACGCCGGTGGCCGTCCCGCCTCGCGGTGCCCCTGATTGAGCGGTGTCCCGGCCGCCGGCTCGGAGTGGGCCTCCGCCGGGGGCGCGGCGTGTCACTCGGCGTCGAAGCGGTAGAGCGCGGCGCCGTGGGTGGGGAGGTAGGTGGTGAGGGTGGTGCCGTCGTGGGGGATGTCGGCGCCCGTCCACAGCTCGGTGATCCGGTCGTCGGGCCGGGCGTTGACGGAGCCGAGGGGGGTGGCGACGGTTCGGGGTCCGGGGGCGAGGGAGAACACGGCGGCGTACCGCCGCCGTCCGTCGGTGTCGCGGGCGGTCCACCACACCGTGTCGCGTTCCCGCAGCACCTCGCGGTTGTCGGTGGAGTGCCACAGGACGCCGAGGGCCTCGTCGTTGGTGAGCAGCGCGATGGTCGCCGGTGGGCTGGTCGGGAGGTCGCCCCCCATCATCAGCGGTGACCTGGCGATGATCCACAGGGTCAGCAGGCTGATCTGCTCGGGGCCGGTCAGACGGCACAGCCGGTCGTCACCGCGTTCCGCGCGGATGCCGACGCGGCCGAGGGGGAGCATGTCCGCGTCGGCCCAGCCTGCGGGGCCCTGGAACGGGGCCCAGCGCGCCAGGCGGGCGAACTGCGGTTCCACGTCCTCCCAGCGGTCCCACAGATCGTCGCTCAGCCGCCACATGGTGGAGTGCGCCCGCAGATGGTCCAGGCGCGCGACGGAGACATCGGTGCCGGGGGAGAGGCTGAGTTCGATCGGGCGGCCACAGGCCCTGATCGCCTGGGCGTAGGCGCTGATCTCCCGTTCGTGGTACGGGAAGAGCATGTCGTCGGCCTTGACGAAGTCCACGCCCCAGGCGGCGAACTGGGCCAGCTGCGCGTCGTAGTACGCCTGTGCGCCGGGATGGTCGTGGTCCAGGCCGAAGTTGTCGGAGTTCCACGGGCAGACGGAGCTGGTGTCGGCGATGTCGGCCGCGGTGAACGGGGTTCCGTGGACGGGGAGGCGGGCCGCCACGGCGCGCCGGGGGACGCCGCGCATGATGTGCACGCCGAACCGGAGCCCCAGGGCGTGGACCCGGTCGGCCAGCGGCCGAAAGCCGGCGCCCGCCGCCGCGGAGGGGAAGCGGCCGGGGGCCGGAAGCTGTCGGCCGTACGCGTCGAGGACGATCGGGGCGTCGGCGTTGTAGCCGTGGGCACGGGCGGTGGGTTCGTACCACTGGATGTCGACGACCACGGTGTCCCAGCCGTGGGCGAGCATATGGCGGCTCATGAAGGTGGCGTTGGCGAGGACCTCGTCCTCGGTGACCGTCGTTCCGAAGCAGTCCCAGCTGTTCCACCCCATCGGCGGGCGCGCGGCGCGGTCCGGAAGGGGGCGTGCGGGCATCGCGGTCAGCGCCTTCGGGTGGCTGGGTGGCGGTGCGACCGGGTCGGGCCGGTCGTGATATCGAACGGTGGTCGATATCACGTGAGGACGGTAGTGAGGGTGCGGGAGGGTGTCAACACCACCCGGGCGGTCCGACGCCCGCCCCGTGGCCGGCGGGCGCTACGCGCCGGACGCCGGCTGACCCGCGGCGGTCAACGGGAACCGGTCGGCGGCGCGCACGCCCGCCTGGAACCGGCTGACCGCGTCCAACTCCTGGAGCAGCCCCGCGATATGACGTCGGCAGGTGCGCACCGACATGCCCAGGCGCCGGGCCACCACCTCGTCCGTGTGGCCCTCGGCCATCAGCCGGGCCAGTGACCGCCGCAGATCGTCGGCCGCGTCCGCGTAGCCGGCGGCGTCCGAGCCGAACGGGGTCGCGTCCGCCCAGAGTTGGTCGAAGAGCTCCAACAGGAAGCCCACCACGTCCGCGTCCCGCACCCGGCGCGCGGTCGGCTCGCCGTGCTCGGTCAGGTCGACCAGCACCGCCGTCGACCGGTCGAAGACCACCGCCGCGCGCGGCACCTCGCTGAGGGTGCGGATCTCCGCGCCCGAAGCGGCCAGCCTGGCGGCCCTGGCGCGCGTCGCGAACCCCGTCCTGCTGCGGTGCGGCGCCAGTATCCGGGTGGGCACCGCCCGCTCCAGCGCCTCGAAGCAGGGGTCCAGCAGATCGTCGATGACGGCCTCGGGGCCGTGCCCCGGGCGCAGCACCACCAGCTCCCGCCGGCAGGTCTCCGTCGCCAGCTTGAAGAGGCCCCTGATCTCGGCGCCGCCGGTCAGGGTGTCCAACTCGCCGTGCGGGGCGGTGTCCTCGCCGTCCGGCGCGGTGACGGCGCGGATGCTGTCCCGCAGTTGGTCGGCCAGATCCCGGCGCCGGTAGATGGCGCGTTCGACCGGGGCCACCAGCAGGTCCGTCGCCACCTCGGGCGGGGTGGGCACCAGCCGGCCGCCGGCCGCCGTGTCGGTGGTCAACAGGCGCAGCTCCACCAGCCGGGTCGCGGCGACGAGCAACGCCCCGGTGGGCGCCCCTAGTTCGGCGGCGGCCACGTCCAGCGGGCCCAGCTCGCCGCGCCGCAGCGCGTAACGGTAGAGCGCGGCCGTGTGATCGTCCGGCCTGACGTCGTCCGATGGGTCCACGCCCGGGGCGAGTCCGATGCGCGGCAGAGCAGCCGTGGTCATGTCTCCTCCGAAACCTGAGGGAGTGAGGCTCAGGCGGATCACGGTGGCAGAGCCGCTCATCACGCCACTACCCCCGCGCCATCGAAGCGCTGGTAGCGGAGTGAGAGCGAGGTGAGGACGGCCGGTGGTTGGCTCGGGCGCGCACCGGCGGATGCCCGAAACCTGCGAGAAGACCCCATAAGAAGAGCCCAGAAGACCTCAGAAGACCCAAGAAGAACATGGTGACGAAGATGGACATACCGCGAACGTTCCGGGCCACTCTGGTGGCACATCTGCCCTATGCCAGCGGGGAGGAGCTGGCCCCTTCGGACGATCTCGCGGCCCTCGGCCTCGACTCGATGGGCGTGGTCCAGCTGCTGACCTCCCTGGAGGAGACCTTCGGGCTCGACCTGCCGGACGAGTTGATCACCGAGGAGACCTTCGAGACGGTCGGGTCCCTGTGGGAGGCGGTCGGCGGGGTCATCCCGGCCGAGCGGTTCGCCGATGCCTGAGCCGCCCCTCGTCCGGGTGGACCAACTGCTCTCCCACGGGGCGCCCGACCGGCCGGCGCTCACCTACCGGGGGGAGACCCTCTCCTACGCCGAACTCGCCAAGCGGGTCGCCCGGGTCGCCGGCGGGCTGCGCGCGGACGGTGTGCGCCGGGGCGACCGGGTCGCGGTCTACGCCGAGAAGCGTCTGGAGACCGTGGTGGCGCTGCTGGCCGCCTCCCTGGTGGGTGCGGTCCTCGTGCCGCTCAACCCGCTGTCCAGGGAGCGGCAGGTGCGGTCCGTCGTGGCGGACTGCGCGCCGTCGGTGCTGGTCACCACCGAACAGCGGCTGGCCACCGTGGCGGCTGCCCTGACCGACCTCCGGGTCGAGCGGGTGGTCACCGTCGGCTCGCCCGACTGGCGGCGGTGGGCCGCCGCGCCCCCGCTCGACCCGCGCGCCGAGACGGCCGTGATCGACGACGACCCGGCGGCGATCCTCTACACCTCGGGCAGCACCGGCGGACCGAAGGGCGTGGTGGTCTCGCACCGCAACCTGCTGGCCGGCGCCCGGAGCGTCGCCGGCTATCTGCGGCACACCGCCGACGACGTGCTGCTCGGCGTGCTGCCGCTGAGCTTCGACGCGGGGCTGAGCCAGCTCACCACCGCGCTGGTCGCCGGCGCCCATCTGGTGCTGGTGAACTACCTCGGGCCCGCCGAGGTGGTCGGGCTCTGCGCCAGGCACCGGGTCACCGGGCTGACCTGCGTGCCGCCGCTGTGGCTGCGGCTGGCCGCCCAGGAGTGGCCGGCCGAGGCGGCGGCGAGCCTGCGGTACTTCGCCAACACCGGCGGGCGGCTGCCGCGCGCCACCCTGGACTCGCTGCGCGCCTCGCTGCCCGCGGCGGAGCCGTTCCTGATGTACGGGTTGACCGAGGCGTTCCGCTCCACCTATCTCGACCCGGCCGAGGTGGACCGCCGCCCCGACTCGATCGGGAAGGCCATCCCCAACGCCGAGGTGCTGCTGGTCCGCCCGGACGGCACCCCCTGCGAGCCGGGGGAACACGGCGAGCTGGTGCACCGGGGCGCGCTGGTCGCCCTGGGCTACTGGCGCGACCCGGAGCGCACCGCGCTCCGCTTCCGCCCGGTGCCGGGCGAAGCGGTGGCGGGGCGCCCCGAGATCGCCGTCTGGTCGGGCGACACCGCCTACCGGGACGAGGAGGGCTTCCTCTACTTCGTCGGCCGCGACGACGACATGATCAAGACATCCGGCTACCGGGTCAGCCCCACCGAGGTCGAGGAGGCCGCCTACGCCACCGGGCTGGTCGGCGAGGCCGTGGCGCTGGGGATGCCCGACGAACTCCTGGGCCAGCGGATCACGCTGCTGGTCACCGCCGGTGGCGACGGCCCGCTCTCGGCCACCGGCCTCCGCGCCGAGCTGGCCCGGGTCCTGCCCACCTACATGGTGCCGGGGCGGATCGAGGTCCGCGCCGCGCTCCCCCGATCCGTCAACGGCAAGTTCGACCGCGTCGCCCTGCGGGCCCAGGCGCGGGAGAGCGGCCCCAGAACAACCCAGGAGGTCCCGTGCTAGTGGCCGAAGAACTCACCAAACGCTACGACGAGGTGCGCGCCCTCGACGGTTTCAGCCTGAGCGTCGAGGCGGGGGAGATCGTCGGTCTCGTCGGCCACAACGGCGCCGGCAAGACCACCTTCGTGGAGATGGTGTCCGGGCTGCTCAAGCCGGACAGCGGCACCGTCAGGGTCGGCGGCAAGGCCCCGGCCGAGACCCGGGGCGAGATCGGCATCTCACCCCAACACATCGCGCTCTACCGGCCGTTGACCGTCCGGGAGCATCTGAAGCTCTACGGGAGCGTCGCCGGGCTGCGGCGCGGCGCGCTGCGTTCGGCGATCGAGGAGCTGGCCGTCGCCCTCCAGCTGACCGACTTCCTCGACCGCAGGGCCGGGCTGCTCTCCGGCGGCCAGCAGCGCCGGACGCAGGCCGCGACCGCGCTCATCCACCGGCCAGCACTGCTGCTGCTCGACGAGCCGACGGCGGGCGCCGACCCGGAGACCAGGGCGGCCCTGCTGGACGTGGTCAAGCAGCGTGCCGCCGAGGGCGCGGCGGTCATCTACACCACCCACTACCTGTCCGAGCTGATGGATCTCCAGGCCACCCTCGCGGTCGCCGTCAAGGGCCGGGTCATCGCCCGGGGCACCAGCGCCGAGCTGCTCGACGGACTGCCGGGTGAGGTCAGGGTGACCGCCGGCGACGAGCAGGTGCAGGTGTCGTCGCAGGACCCGACCAGCAGCCTGCTGGAGATCCTGCGCACCGTTCGCCGCCCCGTCGAGTCGGTCGAACTGCGCCACCCGTCCCTCGACGACCTCTACCACTCCCTGGCGGTCAGCCATGTCGACTGAGTCCACCACAGCGCCCCTCGTCGTCCCCCTCGGCGGCGCCCTCCACCGCACCCGCGCGCTGATCGGCTACAACCTGCTGCTGCGGCTGCGGGACCCCTCCCAGCTGATCAGCTACCTGGTCACGCCGATGGTGTTCATGCTGATGCTCCAGCCGCTCTACGAGGAGGCGTTGGAGACCGGCACCGTGCACGCCGTCACCGGTCAGCTGGTGATGTTCTCCGTCTTCGCCATGGCCATCGTGGGCAACGCCATCTTCGTCGAACGCGAGTGGCGCACCTGGGACCGGCTGCGGGCCAGCCGCGCCGCCCGCTGGGAGCTGCTGGTCGGCAAGGCGGTGCCGGTCTTCGTGGTGCTCCTCTTCCAGCAGACGGTGCTCTTCGTCTACGGGATCACCGTCATCGGGATGCCGCTGCCCGTCTCGCTGCCGCTGCTGCTGGTCGCCATGTCGGTCTGGGGCGTCACGCTGCTGGCCATGGGCGCCGCGCTGGCCACCGTGGTCCGCAGCCGGGGCGACCTGATCGTCGCCTGCGACGTGGGCGCCATCGTGGTCAGCACCGTCGGCGGCACGTTCCTGCCGGTGGACCTGATGCCGGGCTGGGCGCAGGAGATCGCCCCCTTCTCTCCCGGCTACTGGGGCCTGTCCATGCTCCGCGCCGCCGTGGAGGGAGACGCGGGCGGCACCTTCGGGCCCGCCCTGGTCTGCCTGGCCATCGCGCTGGCCACCGGGGCCTTCGCGACCTACCGCCTCGCCCACGGGTGGGGCCGCAGCCACCTGGTGTGACGCCATGACCGAGGCAGGGATCGATCCGACAGTGAACTCATCCGAGCGGGAGCAGCCAGCACAGGTCGTGCCCGAGGGCGCGGTGGCCATCGTCGGCATGGCCGGCCGCTTTCCCGGCGCCGGCGACGTGGCCGAGCTGTGGCGCGCCCAGTTGGCGGGCGAGCCCGGGCTGCGGCAGATCACCGAGGCCGAACGGGTCGCGGCCGGCGTCCGGGACGGGCCCGGCTATGTCCCGGTGGGCGGTCCGGTACCCGGGCTTGAGGAATTCGACCCGGTGGCCTTCGGGCTGACCGACCGGGAGGCGGAGACCCTGGAGCCGCACCACCGGCTGCTGCTTGAGTGCTGCTGGGAGGCGCTGGAGTCGGCCGGCCACCCGCCCGTCCGCCCAGGCCCCGCCGTCGGCCTCTTCGCCGGCTGCGCCTTTCCCGACTACCTCACCCGCCATCTGCCGGGGTTGGCCGACGAGCCGGACGGCGCCCGGCTGTTGGCGGCCGGCGTCGAACGGGACTCGTTGACGTCCCTGGTGTCCTGGAAGCTGGGCCTGGCGGGCCCCAGCCTGACCGTGCAGACCTACTGCTCGACCTCGCTGGTGGCCGTCCACCTGGCCTGCCAGAGCCTGCTCACCTACGAGTGCGACCTGGCCCTGGCCGGCGGGGCCCATCTGCCGCTGCCGCAACCCGCCGGCTACCGCCACCAGGAGGGCGGGATCCTCTCCCCCGACGGGCGGGTGGCCAGCCTGGACGCCTCCGCCAACGGCACCGTGATGGCCTCCGGCACCGCCGTGGTGGCCCTGCGGCGGCTCGCCGACGCGCTCGCCGACGGCGACCCGGTGCACGCGGTGATCCTCGGCTCGGCCGTCAACAACGACGGCGACGACCGGGCCGGCTACGCGGCGCCCGGCGTCGCCGGCCAGGCCGCGGTGATCGAGACCGCGCTGGCCGTCGCCGAGGTCAAGCCGGCGGACGTGGGCTATGTGGAGTGCCACGCCGTCGGCACCCCGCTCGGTGACTCCATCGAACTCGACGCCCTGCGCCGGGTGTTCGCCGACCCACGGGAGCGCCCCTGCGTGCTGGGCTCCGCCAAGCCGCTCGTCGGCCACCTCGACCGGGCCGCCGGCGTGACGGGCCTGATCCGCGCCGCGCTCGGCCTGCGGGACCGGGTGCTGCCGGCCACCGCCGGGTTCCGGACGCCCAACCCGGTGCTGGCCGACGCCGCCGACCGGCTGACCGTGCTCACCGAGAACCGGGCCTGGCCCGCCGGGCCAGGGCCGCGCCGCGCCGGCGTCAGCTCGTTCGGCGTGGGCGGCACCAACGCCCATGTGGTGCTTCAGGAGCCGCCGCCCCGACCCGCCGCGCGACCCCGCCCCGGGCCGCACCTGCTCACCCTCTCCGCCGCCGACCCGGCCGCGCTGACCGCGCTGACCCGCCGGATAGGCGACCAGCTGACCCGCCACCCGGAGACCGAGCTGGCCGACCTCGCCCACACCCTCCAGGTCTCCCGCGGCCAACTGCCGCTGCGCCGCGCCCTGGTGGTGCGGGACCACGCCGACGCGGTGGCCGCCCTCGCCGACCCGGGCCGCTGGCGGGACGCCCCCGCCGCGCACCGGCCGCCCCGCGTCCGGGTCGCCGGCTCCGGGGGGCCGGCGCTGGACGCGGCCGTCCGCCGCCTCTGGGACGCGCCGGGGCTGGCCGACGGCCTGACCCGGCTGGGGGTCGTGGTCGCCGACGACGGCACCGAGACGGTCGCCGCCGACGAGGTGACGGCCGACCCCGACAGCTGGCTGGCCGACACGTTGGCCCGGCTCTGGCTGGCCGGCGCGCGGATCGACTGGGCCGCCCTGCACGGCGGCCTGGGCCGGCGCCTGCCCCTGCCCACCTACCCCTTCCAACGCGCCCGCCACTGGGTCGAGCCGGTGGCCACCGCGCCCACGGGCGACGCCTGGACCCCCGCCTGGCGCCGCAGCCGGCCGCCCACGCACGATCTGGACCGGCGGCTGCGCGCGGCCGGGCCCTGGCTGCTCCTCGTCGCCGACCCGGCGGGGGAGTCCCTGGCGGACCGGCTGCTGCGGGCCGGCGCCGAGACGGCCGTGGTGCGGCCGGGCCCCGCGTTCCTGGCGCTGCCCGACGGCGACTTCACCGTTTCCGGCCCGCCGGATCTCGGGCGTCTGACGCGTTCGCTGGTCGGCGTGCCACGGCTGGTGGTGCACGCCACCGCGCTGGCCGACGACGCCGAGGACCCGGCGCCCGCCGTCGGCGCGCTCGTCCGCGCGCTGGCCGACGACCCGCTCTTCGCCGACACCTCCGTGGTCGCGCTCACCGGCGGAGCCCTCGGGGTGCTGGGGCCCGACCTCACCCGTCCCCGGGACGCGGCCCTGGGCGCGCTCGCCGGCGTGCACCAGGTGGACGCGGCGCCCGGCAGCGACCCGGAGCAGACGCTCGCCGCCGTCCTCGCCCGGGGAAGCGGTCCACTCGCGGTGCGCGGCACCGGCGTCTGGGAGCCCCACCGGGAGCCGGTGACGCTGCCCGAAGGCGATGCCGCGCGCGGCTGGACGGTGCTGCTGGCCGGTGCCGACGACGCCGTCGAGCGGCGGCTGGCGGCGGTCCAGGCCCGCGTCGTGCGCGCCTCGCCCGAAGCGCTCGCCTCGGCGGTGCGCACGGCCGTCGACCGCTGGGGGCGGCTGGACGCCGCCGTCTTGACCGGGCTCACCGAGCGCCAGTTCGACGCCGCGCAGGCGGCGTTGGCCGGGCAGGCGCCCCTGGCCCGGGTGGCCATCGCGCCGGCTCCGGCGGTGGTCGCGCGGGCCGCCGCCGCCCGTCACGGGGGCGCCGGCCGCTGGCTGGTCGCGGAGGGCGAGGCGGCCGGCGCGGTCGCCGACCGGCTGCTGGCCGCCGCGGGGCATCTGGACCATGTCCAGCTGGACCAGGGACTGCTGGCCGCCGCCCCACCGCCGCCCGCGCCCCGGCGCGCCAGGGCGGCCTCGGCCGCCCCCGAGGCCCCGGACGAGCGGGCCGTCGCCGCCCTGTGGTGTGACGCGCTGGGCTGCGAGGAGGTCGGACTCGACGACAACTTCTTCGACCTGGGCGGCCGTTCGTCCGCCGCCGTGACCCTCGCCGACCGCCTCGCGGCCGTCTTCGGCGTCCGACTCCCGGCCACCGTCGTGCTGGAACACCCGACCGTCCGCCGCCTCGCGACCCACCTCGTCACCCTGGCCGGCGACTGACGCCGGACACCCGTCAGTGAGCGGGGGAGAGACGCTCTCGCGGCACAGGTCCGCCCCCGTCCGGAGAGACCGGGCGGGGGCGGGGGCCGGGGTCAGGGCGCGGTGGTGGTGGCGAGGTGGGGGAGGAGCGCTTCGCGGACGTGGGAGAGGGTGCGTTCCTGCTGGTCGAGGACGGCGAAGTGGCCGCCCTCGTAGGTGTGCAGGCGGAAGCGGCCGACGGTCTCCTCCCGCCAGGCCGCCACGTCCTCGACGGAGACCCGGGGGTCGGCGTCGGCGGCGAACGCCGTCATCGGCACGTCCAGCGGCGGTGCCGGCCGGTGGCGGAAGCTGTTGCGCACCGTCAGGTCCGCTCGCACCCGGGGCAGCAGCATCCGCGCCACCCGGGGGTCGGCCAGGAACGCCTCCGGGGTGCCGCCCAGGCCCCGCATCAGGGCCAACACCTCCTCGTCCGTGATGCCCTCGGCGTCCGGCGCCAAGGTCCCGGGCGCGCCGCAGCCGGAGACGAAGAGATGCACCGGCGGGGGGCCGCCGCGCGCCAGGACGGCCCTGACCAGCTCGAAGCCGACCAGGGCGCCCAGGCTGTGGCCGAACACCGCGTAGGGCCCCGCGGCCTCCGCGATCAGCCGGTCGGCCAACTCGGCGCACAGCTCGTCCAGGGAGGCGTGCGGCGGCTCGCCCGATCTGGTCTCCCGGCCCGGCGGCTGAAGGGGGCTGACGGCGACCTCCGCCAGGCCGTCCCGCCAGGGACGGAAGGCGGAGGCCGAACCGCCGGCGTGCGGCAGGCAGTACAGCCGGGGGCCGGCGCCCGCCGGCCGGTACGGCAGCCAGGCGCCCAGCGCGCCGGTCATGGATCCACCCGCAACCGCACATAGGCCGGCGGCGGTTGGAGGGTGTCCAGGTCGGCGGCGAGCGTGGTGCGGGCGCCGTCCCTGGCGACCTCGCGGAAGCCGCTGAACGCGTAGGTGATCTGCATCATCCGGTTCCGGCCCGTCTCCACGAAGTCCGCCCTGAGGCCGGCGCCGGCCTCCTTCGCCAGGCCCATCACATGCCCCAGCAGCACCGAACCGACGCCGCGTGACAGCACCCGGCAGGACATCAGCAGCATGTTGAGCCGCCAGTCGGGCGTGCCGCGTTCCACCAGGGCGAGACCGATCTTGCCGTAGGAGCCGAACCGGTCGGTCAGCGAGGCCACCAGCAGCAGGTGGTCGGGGGAGGAGCGCAGCTCGTCCAGCGCCTCGTAGGAGTAGGTGACCCCCGTGGAGTTGAGCTGGTTGGTGCGGACGGTCAGCTCCTCCGCGCGCTGGAGGTCCTCCCGCCGGGCCCTGGCGATCTCGAACGTCATGTCCAGGCTGGCCAGGAAGTCCTCGTCGGTGCCGACGAACTCGGCCTGCCGCTCGTCCCGCACCAGCTGTCCCTGGTACATCGCCCGCCGCAGGGCCGACTCGTCGGTCACGAACCGGGGGCGGAACTCGGGCCGCAGCAGCGCCTCGTCGATGGACTCGGCGTTGACCCGGGTCACCTGGGGCAGCGCGTGCCCGACCTCGGCCAGCTCGAACTCCTGGTCGTCCACGAAGGCGAACGCGTCGAGCCCGAGGTTGAGCTTGGTCGCGATCTCCTGGATGGCCTGGGACTTCGGGTTCCAGGAGATCCTCGGGAAGAGGAAGAACTCCGCGAGACCGACCCGTTCCAGCGCGGCCAGCGCCGCCTCGGGGTCGTTCCTGCTGGCGACGGAGTGCAACACCCCCATGGCGTCCAGCCGGCGGATGTGCGCCACCACCCCGGGGCGGACCCGGACGTCCCGGTCCTCCAGCAGGACCCCGTCCCAGACGGTGTTGTCGAGGTCCCACACCACACACTTGATCTTGCCCTGGACCGGCTTGGTCACCGGTGCCGTCACGGTCTCCGTCATGCTCCGCGTCTCCGATACGCCTCGTCGGCGATGGTCAGCCGCTGGATCTCGCTGCTGCCCTCGATGATCTCCATGACCTTCGCGTCCCGGTAGTAACGGGACACCGGGTGGTCGCCCGCGCAGCCGGCGGCGCCGTGGATCTGCACCGCCTCCGTGGCGTGCCGGGCCGCGGCGGTGGAGGCGAAGTACTTCGCCACCCAGGTCGCGGCGAGCGTCGCCTCGTCGCCCGCGTCCTTCAGCCGGCCGGCCTCGGCGACCAGCAGCCGGGCGGCGCGGGCATCGGTGACCATGTCCGAGACCTTCGCCCGGATCAGCGGCAGGTCACGCAGCGGCACGCCGCCCACCACGCGCCGCGCGCAGTGGTCGGCGCTGGCGTCCAGGCAGGCCTGGACGATGCCGACGGATCCGGCGGCGACGCTGTAGCGGCCCAGGTCCAGCGTGCCGGTGAGCAGCATCCCGGACGCGAAGCCGGCGGGGCCGAGCAGCGCGTCGGGCCCGAGCCGCACCTCCCGGAAGTCGATCCTGGCCAGCATCGACGCGCGGGTCCCCAGCATGTCGTCGATGGGGGTGACGCGCACGCCCGGCGTGTCCCTGGGCACCAGCAGCGCCACCGTGGCGGCCGGGCCCCGGGCGAACACCAGGAACAGGTCGGCGCGTTGACCACCCGTGATCCAGGTCTTGACGCCGTCGAGCACCCAGCCGCCGCGCTCGGCGCGGGCGGTGGTGGCGATGGCGGCGGTGTCGCTGCCGGCCTCCGGCTCCGAGAGGCAGAACGCGCCCAGCGCCCGTCCGGTGCCGAGCTCGCGCCCCCAGCGTTCCCGCTGCTCGGCGGTGCCCCAGCGGCGCAGCGCCCAGGCCACCATGGTGTGCACGGTCAGCAGGCTCCGCACCGAGGAGCAGGCCCGTCCGAACTCCTCGTGCACCGCGCCCAGGGTGACCAGGTCCGTCGCCGAGCCGCCGAGTTCGGGGGGCAGGAAGGGCGCCCACAGCCCGGACTCGGCGATCCGGGCCAGCACCTCGTCCGGCACCCGCCCGGCCCGGTCCCACGCGCCGGCGTGCGGGGCGATGTGCTCGTCCACGAAGCGCCGCGCGGTGGCGCGGTCCACCGCGGTCAGTTGGTCGGTCATCGGGATCAGCCCGCCGCGACGGCCGGCCGCAGCCGGCCCACCAGGCCGCTCATCGACTCCACGGTGCGGAAGTTGTCGATGCTCAGCTCCTCGTTGGGGATCGTCACGGCGAAGGCGCGCTCGACGAACATGACCAGCTCCATCGCGAAGAGCGAGTTGATGTAGCCGAGCGCGAAGATGTCCTGGGTTGGCGTGAGTTCGGCCTGCGGGAAGCGGTCGGTGACAAAGGTCGAGATGCGGCTGGTGATGTCGTCGCCGCCGGTGTCGCCGCCGGTGCCGGTCGTGTCGGCGGCGGTGGGGTGCGCGGTGTCGCTCATGGAAGGGGCTCCTCGGGTCGCTCAGTCGGTGTAGGTGTAGAAGCCGCGGCCGGTCTTGCGGCCGTGCAGCCCCGCGTCGGTCATCTGCTTCAGCAGCGGGCAGGGGCGGTACTTGCTGTCGCCGTAGGACTCGTGGAGCACCTCCACGCTGTAGAGGATGGTGTCCACGCCGATCAGGTCGGCGGTCTCCAGAGGGCCCATCGGGTGGCCGAAGCAGCCCCGGAAGACCTCGTCAACGGCCTCGGCGGTGGCCACCCCCTCGTGGACCAGGAACGCCGCCTCGTTGACGGTGAGCATCAGCACCCGGTTGGAGACGAAGCCGGACGCGTCCTTCACGTCCACCCAGCGCTTGCCCATGGACGTCAGCAGCTCCCTGGTGCGCTCCACCGTCCGTTCGTCGGTGTGGACGCCGGGGATCAGCTCGACGACCGGCTTGGCCGGCACCGGGTTCATGAAGTGGACGCCGATGACCCGCTCGGGGTGGCCGCCGACGGAGGCGAGCCGGGTGATCGGGATCGCCGAGGTGTTGGCGATCAGCACCGTCTCCGGCGGGCACACCCGGTCGAGCTCCTCGTGGACCGCGCGCTTGGCCTCCCAGTTCTCGGTGATGTTCTCGATCACCACCTCGGCCTTGGCGAGGGCCGCCACGCCGACGGCCGTCGTCACCGACGCCAGCACGGCGTCCGCGTCCACCACCGGGCCGCCCATCAGCCGGCTCATCCGGCAGTTCCTGGCGATCGTCGCCCTGGCCTGGTCGAGGACGCCCTCGTCGCGGTCCACCAGGACCACCTGATGGCCGCTCTGCGCCAGGTTCTGGGCCACCCCGGTGCCCATCACCCCCGCGCCCACCACTCCGATCACTGCCATGACTTCCTCCGTATCCGACTGTTCCGACTGTTCCGGCTGCTCTGTTCGTCGTGTCTCAGCTGCTCGCGGGCTGGCGGCCCGGTGGCCCGGTGGCCCGGTGGTTCAGGCCCCGCGGCGTCTGGCGGCGGCGGCCCGCAGGCCCGAGCGGCGCCGCAGGGCCTGGGCCTCGACCTCCCGCGCGGCGGCCACCGGATCGGGCGCCGCCTCGTCGGGGCCCTCGATCAGCCGGGCCAGCGCCGTCACCGTCGGCGCCTCGTGGATCACATGCGGCGGCAGGTCCGCGTCGGGGAAGGACCGGCGCAGGGTCGCCAGCAGGCTGATCCCCAACAGGCTGGTCCCGCCCAGGTCGAAGAAGTTGTCCAGCGCCCCGACCCGCTGGAGCCGCAGCGCCTGGCACCACACCTCGGCCACGGCCTCCTCGGTCGGCCCCGAAGGCTCCCGGAACGGGGTGACCAGCTCGGGCCTGGCGTGCCGGGGCGTGTCCTCGTCGGCCGAGGGCGCCGAGGTCACCGCGTCGACGCTGAACCGGCCGGCGACGCTCACCACCGCTGGCAGGTCCTGCGTGGAGATCACCACATGGGGGACGCCGGCGGCCAGCGTCCGCAGCAGGGTCCGCCAGCCCTCCTCGAAGGCGATGCCGAAGCGTGCCCGGTGCTCGCGGAAGAACGTCCTGATGCCCTCCTCGTACCCGGACAGGCCCTCGTCCCAGGCGTTCCACGTCCACTCGCCCCAGGCCACCGAGACGGTCGGCTGGTCGGTGCCGGGGGCCAGCGCGTCCAGGTAGGCGTTCGCCGCGCAGTAGTCCACCTGTCCAGGGCCGCCGCCGGTCACCGAGGTGATCGACGAGAACAGCGCCAGGAAGTCGAGCCGGACCCCGGCGGCCCGCAGCGCGTCGAGGATCGCCTGGGTACCGGCCACCTTGGGCGCCAGCACCTGCTCGGCGTCGCCCGGCTCCTTGAACTGCATCAGCCCGGTGCCCGGGACACCCGCCGTGTGCAGCACGCCGTGCAGCGCGCCGAACCGGTCCACGGCCAGCCGAACCGCCGCCCGCACATCAGCGGGGTCCGCGACATCGCCCTCGACGACCAGCACCTCGCCGCCGTGTGCCTCGATCGCCAGCACCCGCTCGACCCGTTCCCTGATCCGGGGCGGCGCCTCGGCCGATCCCTCGGCGACGGCCGCCCACGTCTCCCTGGGCGGCAGCCCGCGCCGGCCCAGCAGCACCAGCCGCGCCCGGTGGTCGCGCGCCAGCCGCTCGGCCATGGCCAGGCCGATGCCGCCGAGCCCGCCGGTGATCAGATAGACGCCCTCATCGCGCGGGCGCGTCACGGCCTCGTCCTCGGGCACGGCCGGCAGCGGCTGGTAGTCCGGCAGCCAGCGCCGGCCCCCGCGCAGCGCCACCACCCGGCCGTCCGCCGGCCGGCGCAGCTCGGCGACGACCGCTCGGACGTCGGGCGTCGGCTCCACGTCGACCAGCCGGGTGGTCACCGTCGGGTACTCCATCGGGATCACCAGCGTCGGGCCGGTCAGCGTCGCGACCTCGGGCCGCACCTCGGCATCGCTCAGCACCCGCTGGCTGCCGCTGGCCACGATGTCCAACCGCCAGTTCTCCAGGCCCAGTTCGCCGGCCGCCCGGGCCAGCGCCACCAGCGAGTGCAGGCCGAGCGCCAGCGGGTCGCCCGCGTCGTCCCCGAGGTTCCACAGATGCGTCACCCGCTGGGGACGGACGCCCCCCGCGCGCAGCGCGCGCAGCAGCGCCAGGGCGTCGTCCACCCGGCCGGGACGCACCGTGTGCCCCTCGGGGCCCGACGCGAACGCCGGCCCAGGGCGCACCACGGACACCGTGGCACCGGTGCGCGCCGCGTTCCGCCGCAGCGCTTCGAGCACGTCATCGGCGGGGCCCGGGCGGGCGAACACCAGCCAGGAGGTGGGCTCCTCCGGCTCGGGCGCGGTGGCCGGCACCTGCCGCCACACCGGCAGGTGCGGCCACGCGGCCTCGGGCAGCAGCGGTATCCGGTCGAACTCGGCCAGCGGTCCGTCCACCGGGGGGCCGTCCGGCGTCGCCGGCGCGGCGAGCGCGCCGGGCGCGCCGGGCGCCGGGTCGATCCAGAACCGCTGCCGCTGGAACGGGTAGGTCGGCAGCGGCACCCGGCCGCGCCCCGCGCCGGCGTGGTACGTCGCCCAGTCCACGTCCACGCCCAGCAGCCACAGCCGGGACAGCGCCTCGGTGAACACCTCGTCGTCCGGGCGGGAGTCGTTCTCCGCCGGCAGCGTCGCCGTGATCGTCGCCCACCGGTCCGGGGGGCAGCCCCCCGACCGCAGCAGCGCGCCCAGCGACTGCCCCGGGCCGATCTCCACCACGGCCAGCTCCTCGTCCGCGAGCAGCGTGGCCGCCGCCTCGTGGAAACGGACCGGCTGGCACATGTGCCGCGCCCAGTAGCCGGGGTCCAGGACCTGCTCCGGCTCCACCGGGCGGCCCGTCACATTGGACAGATAGGGCAGCTCGGGCGGCCGGGGCCGCACATGGGCGCGCACCCACTCCGTCAGCTCCTCGGCGAGGGGGGCCAGCATCCGGGAGTGGAACGCGTGCCCTGTGCGCAGCGGGCGGCTCGGCACCCCGGCCGCCGCCAGCCGCTCCGTCAGCTCCCGCATCGGCTCGGGCGGGCCGGCCACCACGGTCAGTTCGGGCCCGTTGACGGCGGCCACATCGATCCCGTCCAGCGGGAAGCGGGCCGTCAGCTCGGCCTCGGACAGGGGCACCGCGGCCATCGCGCCCGGCTCGATCCGGGAGATCAGCCGGGCCCGGTGCGCCACCAGCGCCAGGGCCTCGTCCAGCGTGAGCACGCCGGCCAGGCAGGCGGCGACATACTCGCCGACGCTGTAGCCGAGCATCAGCGCGGGCCGCACGCCCCACGTCAGCAGGGTGGTGGCCAGCGCGTAGTCGACGGCGAAGACCAGCGGCTGGACCAGCTCGGTGCGGCGCAGCCGCTCCGCCCTCGGCGCCGCCGCCGACTCGCGGCCAAGGAGCGCGGCGAGTCCGCCGCCGTCCTCCCGCTCGCCGGTGAGCAGCTCAAGCAGCCCCTCCTCCGGCAGCCGCGCCAGGCAGTCGTCCAGGGCCGCGCGGAAGACCGGCTCCCGCCGGTACAGCTCACGCACCATCCCCGGGTACTGCTCGCCGACCCCGGTGAGGAGGAAGGCGACCCGCCGCCCGCTCGTCGGGTCGAAGCGGCTCGCCGGCGCGTCCAGGAGCGCCCGCGCGGCCTCGGCCGGCCGGCCGGCCACCACGACCCGGCGGTGCTCGAAGGTGCCGCGCCCCACCTGGAGGGTGAACGCCACATCGCCCAGGGAGAGTTCGGGACGCGCCCCGAGGTGCTCGGCGAGCCGCTCGGCGGCCTCGTCCGCCGCCCGCTCGGTCCGCCCCGAGACGGGCACCACCTGGTGCCGGCGCTCGGCCTCCGGGTCGAGACCTCGGCGGCCCCGGCGGTCCGGCGGCTCCTCGACGACGAGATGGACGTTGGTCCCGCCCATGCCGAGCGAGTTGACGCCGGCGATCCTGGGCCGCCCCTCGGCCTTCCACTCCGTCAGGTCGGCGTTGACATAGAACGGGCTGTGGGCGAAGTCGATCTCCGGGTTGGGCCGGGTGAAGTGCAGGGTGGGGGGCAGCAGCCCCTCCCGCACCGCCAGTGAGGTCTTGATCAGCCCGGTGGCGCCGGCCGCCCGGTCCAGATGGCCGACGTTCGGCTTGACCGAGCCGATCGGGCAGTACTGGTGCCGCTCCGTGCGGCCGAACGCCCTGGTCAGGGCCGCCACCTCGATCGGGTCGCCGAGCGGGGTGCCGGTGCCGTGCGCCTCGACATAGCCGATGTCCTCGGGGGAGACCCGCGCGTCGGCCAGCGCCTCCGCCACCACGGCGGCCTGCCCCGCGACGCTGGGCGCGGTGTAACCGACCTTCAGCGCCCCGTCGTTGTTGATGGCGGAGCCCCTGATCACCGACCAGATGTGGTCGCCGTCCCTGAGCGCGTCGCCCAGCCGCTTCAGGACCACCACGGCGGCCCCGTCGCCGAACATGCTGCCGCGCGCCTCGGCGTCGAAGGTCCGCACATGCCCGTCGGGGGACTCCATGCCGCCCGGGGTGTGGCGGTGCCCGACCCGGTCGGGCACCCGCACGGAGACCCCGCCGGCCAGCGCCATCTCGCAGTCCCCGGCGCGCAGCCCCCTGATCGCGCTGTGCACCGCGACCAGCGAGGTGGAGCAGAACGTCTGCACCGCCACGCTCGGGCCGCGCAGGTCCAGCAGGTAGGAGACGGTCGTGGTCAGGGCGTCCTTGTCGTTGCCCATGACGAGTTCGTAGATGCTGGCGTCCCGCTCGTCCGTGAACCGGCCGGCGATGCCCAGCAGATAGGTGCTCAGGTTGCAGCCGCCGAAGACGCCGACCCGGCCCCGGTGTTCGGGGCGGGCGTAGCCGGACTGCTCCAGCGCCTCCCAGCAGACTTCGAGGAAGAGCCGCTGCTGGGGGTCGGTCAGCGCCGCCTGCCGGGGGCTGAGACCGAAGAACGCGGCGTCGAACCCGGTCACGTCGTCCAGCACCGGGCGGGCCGGCACATAGGACGGGTCCCTGGCCAGCTCAGGGCTGACGCCGGCCGCGGCCAGCTCCTCCTCGTCGAAGAAGCTGATCGACTCGACCCCCTCGCAGAGGTTGCGCCAGAAGGCGTCCACATCGCCGGCACCGGGGAACCGCCCGGCCATGCCGACCACCGCGACATGCCGGTCGAGATCATCGGCGGCGGGGTCGGGGCGCTCCGCCACGACCACGGGGCGCGGCGCCGCCGGCGCCGCCTCGGGGGCGGGGACAACCGCCGGGCGGGGGGCGCGGGTGAGCTTGGCGACGCAGTCGGGCAGCGGCGAGGCCACGGCCCGGACGGCGGGCGCCCGTTCGGCCGTCGCGACCGGCACGGCCGGTTCGGCGGACGTCGGGGGCGCCGCTTCGGCGAGCCGCTCGTCGACCAGGGCGGCCAGCGTCCGCACCGTCGGATGCTCGAAGAGCGCGACGGTGGGCACCACCACCCCCAGCCGCCTGCGGACCTCGGCCAGCATCTGGAGCGCCAGCAGCGAGTTCCCGTTGAGTTCGAAGAACACGTCCCTGGTCCCCACCGGTTCGACGCCCAGGACGCCCGACCAGATCTCGGCCAGCTCCCGCTCGGTCGGGGTGGCGGGCGCGGCGTACGGCTGGGGCAGCTCCGGGCGCGGGAAACGGGCCGCCGACGGGGCCGCCACCGGCGCAGCCGCCGGCGGCAGCCGGTCGGCGAGGTCACCCGCGGCGGCCACCAGCGAACCCGCGCCCCGGGTCAGGGCCCGGTCGAACGCCTCGGTGGCCTCGGCCTCGGTCATGGCGTGCTCGGCCAGCGCGGCGCCGATCCGGCCGCCGACCCGCCCGGCCGTGCCCGGCCAGGTGTCCCAGGCGACCGCCGTCCAGCGGGTGCCGGCGGCCCGGCCGGCGGCCAGGCTCGCCAGCGCCGCGTTGGCCGCCGCGTAGCCGCCCAACGTCACCCCGCCCAGCAGGGCGGAGGTGGAGGAGAACAGCACGACCCAGTCGGGGCGCCGCTCCCTCGGCGACTCCTCGACCAGCTCGGCCAGGACCCGGGCCCCGGCCACCTTGGCGCCGAACTGCCGGGCGAGCGTCTCCCCGTCCAGCGCGTCCAGCGGCAGCAGCGTGTCGGGTCCCGCGTCCGCCGCCGCGTGCACCACCCCGTCGAACCGTTCGCGTGCCCACAGCTCGCGCATCGCCGCGCGGTCCAGGACGTCGACCCGGGGCGTCACCACCTCGGCCCCCAGACCCCGCAGGCGCTCCGCCCGCCCGCCCGGGTCGCCCCGGCCCGTGAGCACCAGCCGCGCCGCGCCCCGGCGCGCCAGATGCTCGGCCAGCACGAGACCGACGGGCCCGAGGCCACCGGTGACCAGATAGCTGCCGCCGGCCCTGATCCCGGTCGCCGGGCGCGCCTGGGCGGGTTCGAAGAACCGCGTCCGGCGCCGCCCGCCCCGGTGCGCGGTCAGCGCCTCGCCCGCGGGGGCGGCGAGCTCGTCGGCCAACGCGCGGGCGGCCTGGGCCGGGCCGTAGCCGGGGTCGAGGTCCAGGCAGCGCCGGTCGAGCCCCGGCAGTTCCTGCCCGGCGACCAGCGGCAGCACCCCGAGCGCCGCCTGCGCCGGCGCGGCCGGCTCCGTGCCGCTGGCCCGCTGGCCGCCCCTGGTGGCCAGCAGCACCGGCGTGGTGGCGGCGACCAGCCGGCTCGCCACGGCCGAGACCGCCGCCAGGGTGTTCTCTGCGTCCTCGGCATCCTCGGTGTCCAACGCCGACAGGTCGACCAGCACGTCCTGGTCGGCCGCGACGACCTCCCCGCCGTCCCGGCGCACCAGGTCGGCGAGCGCGGCGGCCACGCCGCCGGCGTCGGGGACGATCAGGTACCGGCCCGTCAGCGGGGCGGCCGGCCCCGCCGGCTCGGCGGCGGGCCGCCAGCCGGCACGCAGCATCCGCACCCGGCGCTCCTCGCCTTCCGGCGCCGGTGCGTCGATCCAGTAGCGCTGCCGCTGGAACGGGTAGCCGGGCAGCCCGACGCGGCGGCCGGGCCGGTCGGCGCGGTAGGCCGCCCAGTCCAGCGGCGCCCCGGCCAGCCACAGCCGCCCCGCGGCCTCGGCCAGCAGGCGCCGGCCCGCCGCCGGGGTGTCCTCGGCGGGCAGCAGCGGCAGCACGCCGGGACGGCCGGTGCCCACCTCGATGCGCAGATCGCCGTCCGCCACCTCGGGCGCGGCGAAGTCCGCCGGCGCGCACGCCTGTTCGCTCCAGAACGCGGGGTCGGCCGCCTGCGCCGAGCCCACCTCGCGCCCGGTGGTGACCGAACGCAGCGGCAGCGTGACGGCGATGGGGGTGAGCCGCCCGGCGAGCCAGCGGGTCAGCGCCCCCCGCTCCCTCGACGACGGGGTGGCGCCGAGACGCGCGCGGCGCCTCGCCAGCTCCGCCGCGTCGGCGACGCTCAGCACCCCGGCCAGCACGGCCAGGGCGGCGACGCCGGTGCCGCCGCCGGCCATCGCCGTGGGGGCCGGCCCCCAGGAGCGCAGCAGCGCGGCCAGCGCGAGGGCGTCGGCGACGCCGGCGGCGTGCGGGCCGCTGTCGCCGCGCGGCAGGCGCCGGTCGCGTTCGGCGCGGAACGCCGGCTCGGCCGCGTAGAGCGCGGCGGCGGCGCGCGTTCCCCCGGCGGGCAGCGCGCCGAAGAGCAGCGTGACGGCGCCGGCGCCGGCCTCGCCGCCGGCGACCGCGCCGGT
The DNA here is from genome assembly GCF_020740535.1 of Streptomyces profundus. NCBI lineage: Bacteria > Bacillati > Actinomycetota > Actinomycetes > Kitasatosporales > Streptomycetaceae > Streptomyces > Streptomyces profundus. Next base: position 270,507 of record NZ_CP082362.1, on the reverse strand, counting down.
GCGCAGCGCCTCGGCGGCCTCCCGGACCGTCCCGGCCACCAGCATCCGCCGGTGCGTCAACTCCCGGCGCCCCGTCTGGAGGGTGCCGGCGACAGCGGCGAGCGCCTCGTCGGGGCCGTCCGTCAGCCGCGCGGCGAGGTCGCGGGTGGCCTGGTCGGCGGCGGCGGCGGAGTGCGCCGACCAGACCAGGGGCTCAGGGCCTTCGGCCCCGGTCGGCGCCGGCGAGGCGGGCGCCTCCTCGACGACGACATGCGCGTTGGTGCCGCCGATGCCGAAGGCGCTGACGCCGGCCCGCCGGGGGCGCCCCGCGCCCCGTTGCCAGGGCTGCCGCTCGGTGACCACGCTCAGCCGGGCGGTGCCGTCGGCCAGCTGCGGGTTGGGCCGCTCGAAGTTCAGGGTCGCGGGCAGCTCCCCGTGGTGCAGGGCGAGCGCCGTCTTGATCAGCCCGGTGACGCCGGCCGCGCGGTCCAGATGGCCGACGTTGGTCTTCACCGAGCCGATCCGCACCGACTCGCCGGCGAAGACCCGTTGCAGGGCGGCCAGTTCGGCCGCGTCGCCGAGGGCGGTGCCGGTGCCGTGCGCCTCCACGTAGTCGATGTCGCCCGGGTCGAGCCCGGCGGAGGCCAGCGCCTCCTCGATGACCGCGGCCTGCCCGTCCACGCCGGGCGCGGTGAAGCCCACCTTGTGCCCGCCGTCGTTGTTGACCGCCCAGCCGCGCAGCACCGCGTAGACCCGGTCGCCGTCGGCGCGCGCGTCGGCGAGCCGCTTGAGCGCCACCACGCCGACCCCGCTGCCCAGCGGGGCGCCGAGCCCCGCCGCGTCGAACGCCCGGCACCTGCCGTCGGGCGGCGCGATCCCGCCCTCCTGGTACAGATAGCCGACCCGCTGCGGAACGGCGACGGAGACGCCGCCGGCCAACGCCACGTCGCACTCCAGGTTCGCCAGGCTGTTGGCCGCGACGCACACCCCGACGAGGGACGTCGAGCAGGCGCTCTGCACGGTGAACGCGGGCCCGGTGAGCCCCAGCAGGTGCGCGGCCCGGGTGGCCAGGGTGTCCTTCTCGTTGCCGAGCGTCACCCCCATGTCCAGCTCGACGCCCGAAGGCGTCAGGTTGCTGGTGAGATAGGTGCTCCAGGCGCTGCCGGCGAAGACGCCGACGGAGCCGTCGAAGCGGGCCGGATCGCAGCCGGCGTCCTCAAGCGCCGCCCAGGCGTGCTCAAGGAAGAGCCGGTGCTGCGGGTCGAGGATTTGCGCCTCCCGTGGGTTGACGCCGAACAGCTCGGCGTCGAACTCCTCGACCCCGTCGATCACCGCGCCGGCCCGCACATAGGCCGGGTCGGCCAGCAGCTCCGGCGGGACCCCGGCGTCGCGCAGCTCGCCCTCGGTGAACTCGGTGATCCCCGAGCGGCCGGCCCGCACGGACTCCCAGAAGGCCGCCACGTCCCGGGAGCCGGGAAACCGCCCGGCCATGCCCACCAGCGCGATGTCCGTCGGCGCGGGCGCGTCGCCGGGGTGCGGGCCTTCGGTGGCCTCGGTGTAGTCGCTCACGTCATCCTCACTTCTGCGGGCGGGACCGCCGGGCACGGCGCTGTTCGCCCCGTGTCGTCCCGGTGGCCCGTCGAGGCTGGGAACCGCCGTCGAGGGCGGCGGTGAAGGCCGCGACGGTGGGGTGTTCGAAGAGCACGGCCGGCGCGATCCGCCGGTCGAGGCGGCGCTCGAACTCGGTCACCATCGCCATCCCCACCAGGGAGTTGCCGCCCAGGTCGAAGAACGCGTCGTGGATGCCGACCCGGTCGATGCCGAGGAACCTGCCCCACACGTCGGCGACGGTGTGCTCCAGGTCGGTGCGCGGCGCCACGAAGCGGGTGCGCAGCGCCGGGCGGGCGAACCTGGCGCCCCCGGCCGCCGGTTCGGACGTCTCCACCAGGGCGTCCAGACTGTTGAGCGCCGCCAGCTTCCTGGCGGTGGTGGGCAGCGGCTCGCGCAGCGCCACCACCGGTCCCGCCGCCGCGCCCAGCAGTCCGTCCAGGAGCGCGCAGCCCTCCTCCGTGGTGAAGCCGTGCCGGCGGCGGTACGCGGTCCGGTCGGCGCCGGTGGCGTCGTCCGCCCACGCGTCGTGCTGCCAGTGGCCCCAGGCGACCGACAGCACCCGGGTGGCGGGCGCCACCCCGGCCAGCGCCTGGGCGTAGCCGTCGAGCACCGCGTTGGCGGCGCAGTAGTCGGCCTCGCCGACGCCGCCCACCACGGCCGCGATCGAGGAGTAGAGCACCAGCCAGCGCGGCGGGGCGGGCAACGGGCTGTCGGGGCCCAGGAGTTCGGCCAGCGCGCCGATGCCGAGCGCCTTGGGCGCCAGCGCCGCGTCGGCGTCGGCCGGGGTCAGCCGCTGGGTCAGCCCGCCACCGGGGCGACCAGCGGCGTGCACCACGCCGTCCACCGTGCCGAACCGCGCGAGTGTCGCGGCGACGGCGCGGCGCAGCTCGTCGGGGACGCCCGCGTCGGCGGCGAGCACCAGCACCTCGGCGCCCGCCGCGGTCAGCTCCGCCACGTCCGCCCGCCCGGTGCGGCCGACCAGGGCCAGGCGCCGCACGCCGCGCGCCACCAGGTGCCGCGCGAGGGCCAGGCCCAGGCCCCGGGTGCCGCCGGTGATCAGGAAGGTGCCCTCGGGGGCCCAACGGGCGTCGGGCTCCGGGAGTTCGGTGTGGCCCTTGACCCAGCGGCGCCCGCCGCGCCAGCCGGCGAGCACCGGCTCCGTCACCGGGTCGCCGGCCTCCCAGCGGCCGGCGGACAGCTCCCACAGCAGGTGCCGCGCGGCCTCCGGCCCCGGCTCCACATCGACGCCCCGCCACGACAGTTCGGGGTACTCGGCGACGGCGCCACGCCCGAGGCCGTGGGCCAGGGCCCGGGCCGGCGCGGTCAGTTCGCCGCCGGTGATCTCCTCGGCGCCGGCGCTGACCGTCAGCAGCCGCGCCTCCCGGCCGGCCAGGGCCCGCACGGTGAGCAGCGGCGCGTCGAAGCCGAGCCGCACCGAGGCACGCAGCGCCGTATCGCCGGCGAAGACCCCCTCGTCCGGCGCGAGCAGGCTCCACAGGTGCACCACCCGCAGCGGCCCCGGCAGCCCGGCGAACACCTCGCGGTGGTGTTCGGGATCGGTCGGGTCGATCTCGATCCGCCGCCCGGAGCGTCGCAGTTCCGCGCCGGCCACCACCTCGACGGCGTCGGGCCCGGCCAGCTCGACCAGCCGGCTCCCGACCTGCCCGTCGCTGAAGACGACCAGCGTCCTCGCCTCGACGGGCGGCACGGTGTCGGGGGCGTTCGCGCTGTCCCGCCGCCAGACCGGCGCGTAGCGGTACGCCCCGCCGGCCGCCGCCTCGGCGTCGCCCGTCGCCTCGGCGCGGGGCGCGGCGCCGGTCGCCTCGGGCCAGAACCTGGTGCGCTGGAACGGGTAGTGCGGCAGCGAGACCGTCCGTCCCCCGGCCGGACGCAGCGCCGTCCAGTCCAGTTCGACGCCCAGCTCCCAGAGGCGACCGCAGCTCTCCAGCACGGCCGTCGCCTCGTCCGCCCTGCCGGTCGCCGGCCATGGGCCCGGCAGCGTGCCGAGCACAGCGGGCCCGCCGTCGCCCGGCAGGTTCTGCCGCACCAGGCCGCCCAGCGTCTGCCCGGGGCCGAGCTCGACGAAGACGTCCACGCCGGCGCTGGCGCAGTGCCGCACGGCGTCGGCGAACCGCACCGGCAGGCAGAGGTGGTCGGACCAGTAACGCGGGTCGGTGGCCTGGTCGTCCGTCAGTGGCAGCCCGGTCGCGTTGGAGACGATCGGCACCCGGGGCGCGCTCCTCGGCACGCCGGCGACCAGCGCGGCGAGCTTGTCCTGGGCGGAGCGCAGCAACGAGGAGTGGAAGGGGTGCGCCGAGCGCAGCGCCCTGGCGGCCACGCCGTCGTCGGTCAGCCGCCTCGCCGCCTCGGCCGCCGCCTCGGGGGAGCCGCTGAGCACCGTCATATGGGGGCCGTTGACGGCGGCGACCTCCATCCCTGGGACGTCGAGCCGCTCAGCCGGCGCGGCGACGGCGAGCATCCGGCCGGGCGGCGCCGAGGCGATCAGCCGGGCGCGCTCGACCACCAGCCACAGGGCGTCCTCCAGCGTGAACACCCCGGCCAGGCAGGCCGCCAGATACTCGCCGAGGCTGTAGCCGGCCAACAGGTCGGGGGTGACGCCCCGTTCGCCGAGGAGCCGGGCCAGGGCGTACCCGACGGTGAACAGGAACGGGTGGGCGATCTCCGCGCGCTCAAGCAGCGCGTCGGCGCCCCCCGCCAGCAGCGAGCCGGCGGCGGCCTCCTGGGGATCGGGCGGCGCGTGGAAGACGGACCGCAGGTCGATGCCGCAGCGCCGCTCGGCGATGGTCAGGCAGGCGTCCACCTCCCGGGCGAACGCGGGCTCGTCCCGGTAGAGCGCCTGGCCGAGGCCCCGGTACTGGTCGCCCGTGCCTGGCAGCAGGAACGCCACCCTGGGCCGCTGGGCCCTGGGCGCCGCCTCGTGCGGCGCGGCCAGCCGCTCGGCGGCCTCGGCCGGGTCGGCGGCCACCACCGCCCTGCGGTGCGCGAGGTGCGCCCGCCCCGACTGGAGGGTGTGCGCCAGATCGGCCAGCGGCACCGCCCCCGCCGCCCTGGCCAGCCCGGTCAGGGCGGCGGCGAGCGCGGGGTCGCCGGCAGCCGACACGGGCAGCAGCGTCGGCGCCGCCGGCCCGGCCCCGGCGGGGGCCGGGCGGGGCGCCGGCTCCAGCACCAGGTGCGCGTTGGTGCCCGACCAACCGAACGAGCTGACGCCGGCCAGCCCTTGCTCGGGCAGCGGGGTGGCGGCCGTGACCGGTGCCACGGCGCCGCTCGCCGCCACCGACTCGGCGGGCTCGACCAGATTCAGGTTGGGCGGGGCCACCTGGTGTTCCAGCACCAGCACGGTCTTGATCAGGCCGGCGACGCCGGCCGCCGTGTGGGTGTGGCCGATGTTGGTCTTCACCGCGCCGACCCGCAGCGGCTCCGGGGCGGCCCGCCGGCCGAAGACGTCCTGGAGGGCGCCGAGTTCGATCTCGTCGCCGAGCGCGGTGCCTGAGCCGTGCGCCTCCAGATAGGCGACCTCGTCCGGGACGGCTCCCGCGTCCGCCAGGGCGTGGCGCACCACCGTGACCTGGGCGTCGCGGCTGGGCGCGGTCAGGCCGTTGCTGCGGCCGTCCTGGTTGATGGCCGAGCCCCTGATGACGGCCCGCACCCGGTGTCCGGCCCGCTGGGCGTCGGAGAGCCTGGTCAGCAGCACCATCCCGCCGCCCTCGCCCATCACATAGCCGTCGGCGCCGGCGTCGAAGGTGTGGCAGCGGTCGGTGGGGGAGAGCAGGGCGTTGGCGCCGCTGTAGAGGTAGAGGAAGGGGTGCAGCGCGAGGAACCCGCCGCCGGCCAGCGCGTAGTCGCACTCGCCGGCGCGCAGGGCGCGCAGCGCCAGGTGGGTGGCGACCAGGGTGGAGGAGCAGGCCGTGTCGAGGGAGAAGGCGGGGCCGCGCAGGTCGAAGTGGTAGGCCAGCCGCCCGGCGACCACGCTGCCGAGGCTGCCCTGCCCCATGTACGGGTCGGCGTAGACGTCGGTGCCCTGCCGCTCGGCCTGCACCTGCCCGTACTGGAAGGCGTCGGAGAAGCCGAGCAGCACCCCCGTCCTGCTGCCGGCCAGCGAGGGGGCGGGCGTTCCGGCGTCCTCGAACGCCTCCCAGGCCAGCTCCATCATCAGCCGCTGCTGCGGATCCATCCGCAGCGCCTCCTGCGGCGGGAACCCGAAGAACTCCGCGTCGAACCCGGCCACATCGGGCAGGAAGGCGCCGCGCCTGGGGCGGAACCGCTCCCGTTCCTCGGGCGACAGGTCCAGGTCGAAGCGGCCGGCCGGCACCTCGCCCACGGGGGCGGCGCGGCCCTCCCGCAGCAGCTTCCAGTAGTCGTCGACGTTCCGGGCGCCGGGGAAGCGACAGGACATGCCGATGACGGCGACCGGTTCGCGCTCGCCGGTCTCCGCCTCGGCGAGCCGCCGACGGGTGTCCGTCAGCTCGGCGGTCACCCGTTTGAGATAGGCGCGCAGCTTGTCCTCGCCGGCCATGGATTCTCCCTGGGCTGAAAGTCTGGGTAAGTCTGGTTATGTCGGGGTGGGCTGGGGGCGTCGGCCCTACAGCTGGCTGTCGATGAAGGCGAACAGCTCCTCGTCCGAGGCGTGTTCACGGGCGTCTTCACGGGCGTCTTCACGGTCGTGTTCGGGGGCGTGTTCGGGGGCGGAGTCGGCCGGTGGACCGGCCAGCCGCGCCAGCGCCTCGGCCAGCACCGCCGTCGCCCGTTCCCGGTCGAGCGCCGGCAGGGCCAGGCCCAGGGCGGCCCGCAGCTCGGCCTCCGGGTCGGGCAGCAGCCTCTCCCCCAGGTGGGCGGCGAGCAGCGTCACCGTCGGGTGGTTGAAGACCAGGGACGCCGGCAGCCGCAGCCCGGTGGCGGCGGCGATCCGGTTGCGCAGCTCCACGGACATCAGCGAGTCGAGCCCCAACGCGCTGAACGTGCGGTCGGGTTCCACCGCCTCGGGGGTGGGGTGCCCCAGGGCCAGGGCCACCTGGCCGCGGACGAACGCCAGCACGTCGGACGCCGAGGCGAACAGCGGCCCGGCCGCCGCCTCCGCCCGGGCGGCGTCCGGGGCGCGGCGCCGAGGCACCAGATCGCGCAGCACCTCGGGCGGTTCGGCGCCCGGCTCCCGCAGGGCGGCCCGGTCGAAGCGGGCGCCGACCAGGGTGGCGTCCGCGTCCTCGCACAACGCGAGGTCGAGGAGGTCGAGCCCCTCGGCGTCGGTCAGCGGCACCAGCGCCGTCAGCCGGCGCCGGTCGGCCGCCGACAGCCGCCCCGTCATGCCGGTGTCCCTCGCCCACAGGCCCCAGGCGACCGACACGGCGGGGAGTCCGGCGGCGCGCCGCCGGACGGCGAGCTGGTCGAGACGGGCGTTCGCCGCCGCGTAGGCGGCCTGCCCCCGGTTGCCGAGGACCCCGGCCACCGAGGAGAACAGCACAAAGGCCCGCAGCGGCTGGCCGGCCGTCAGGGCGTGCAGCAGCTCGGCCGCTTCGGCCTTGGGACGCTGCGCCGCCGCCAGCCGCTCCTCGGTCAGCTCCGTCACCGTCGCGTCGGACAGCACGCCGGCCGCGTGCACCACGCCCACCAGCCGCCGTCCCGTCAACAGGGCGGCGAGGGCGGTCGGTTCGGCCACATCGCAGGCCGCGACCGTCACCGAGGCGCCGCGCTCCCGGAGCTCGCCGACCAGCTCGGCCGCGCCCGGCGCCGCCGGGCCGCCGCGCGAGGCCAGCAGCAGGTCCCGCACACCGTGCCGCTCCACCAGATGGCGCGCCACCAGCGCGCCGAGGCCGCCGGTACCGCCGGTGACCAGCACCGTCCCGCCGGTCAGGTCCACCGCCTGGCCGTCGTCGCCGGCCGCTCCCCGCACCAGCCTCGGTACCAGGACCCGCCCGTCGACGACGCGGAACTGCTCGGCCGGCACCGTCGCGGCCCACGCGTCGGGGGCGTCAGCGAGCGCGAACCGGCCCGGGTGCTCGGCGATCGCGGAGCGCACCAGCCCCCACACGGCCGCGCCGGCCCGCCCCTTCGGATCGGCGACGAACACCAGCCGGGACGCGGCGAACCGCTCCTCCGTCACCCAGCGGCGCACCGCCTCGGCCACCGTGCGCAGGACCTCGTCCACCGGTGCCTCCTCGCAGCGCAGCACCATTACGGGGGGCGCGCTCCCGGCCAGCGGGTCGCCCCAGGCCGGCACGGAGCGGGCCGCGTCCGGCGGCGCCGGCCGCGCGGGGTCCTCGCGCCACTCAAGGCGGTACCACTCGGCCGCGCCGGCGGCCGGGGGCCGCAGCACCACGTCCTCGACGCCGGCCACCGCCGTGCCCCGCTCGTCGTAGAGGGTGACGCTCTCGCCGACGACCCGCACCCGCAGCCGTTCCGCGCCCGCGCCGGCCGCCCAGATCCCGGAGAGCGAGAACGGCAGCAGCAGCCCGTCGGCGTCGAAGAGCGCCGGGTGCAGCGCGGCGTCCAGCAGCGCCGGGTGCACCGCGCAGGCGTCCGCGCCGGCGACCGGGGCGACCAGCTCGCCCCACCAGCCCTCCGCGTCCCGCCAGGCCCCGGTCAACCCCCGGAACGCCGGGCCGTAGCCATAGCCGCGCTCCGCCAACCGCTCGTAGAGCGGCGGGAGTTCGACGGGGACCGCGCCGGCGGGCGGCCAGGCGCCGAGCGCCGTGGGACGGGGTGGCGGCGCCGTGGCCAGGGTGCCGTCGGCGTGCCGGGTCCAGTCGGGCTCGTCGTCCGCCCTGGCGTGGATCGTCAACGCCCCTTCGGCGACCCTGACCTGGAGGGAGACCGCGCCGGTCGCCGGCAGGGCCAGCGGTTCGCGCAGGGTCAGCGTGTCGATCCCCGCCGCCCCCACCTCCGCCGCCGCGCGCAGCGCCAGCTCGACGAACGCGGTGCCCGGCAGCAGCACCCGGCCCCGCACGGTGTGGTCGGCCAGCCAGGGCGCGGCGGCCGGCGACACCCGGCCGGTGAGCAGCGTCCCGCCGTCGGCCAGCGGCAGCACGTCGTCGACGAGCGGGTGCTCGGCGTGCCGGCTCGGGTGGAGCCAGAAGCGGCGCCGCTCGAACGGGTAGGCGGGCAGCTCAGGACGGTCGCCCGGCGCGCCCAGCACCCGGGGCCAGGAGACGGGGGCGCCCCGCGTCCAGGCCGTGGCCAGCGCGGTCAGGAACCGCCGCCGGCCGCCCTCGCCCCGGCGCAGGGTGCCGACGGCCTCTCCCGGCAGCCCGGCGTCGGCCAGGATCTCCTCGACCGCGCCGGTGAGGATCGGATGCGGGCTGACCTCCACGAAGAGGGGGGTGCCAGGACCTTCGAGCGCCACCGTCCGGACCGCCGCGTCGAACCTGACCCGCTCCGCCAGGTTGCGGTACCAGTAGCCGGCGTCGAGATCGGCGCCGCCGACCAGGGCCCCGGTCAGCGAGGAGGCGATCCCCACCCCCGTGGCCCTGGGCGTCAACGAGCCGAGCGCGGTGAGCAACTCCTCCCGTACGGCGGTGACATGCGGAGTGTGCGCGGCGTAGGCGACGGGCGTCCTGCGCAGCTGGACGCGGTCGCCGCAGGCCGCGGCGAACTCGTCGATCGCGCCCAGCTCGCCGGCCACCACACAGCCGATGGGCCCGTTGTCCACCGCGACCCACAACCGGTCCGGCCACGCGGCCAGGCGCCGCTCCACCTCGGCGGCCGGCAGGCCCACGGCCAGCACCCCGCCGGTGCCGTCCAGCGCCCCCACCACGCGGGCGCGCCGCGCGCTGATCCGGGCGGCCTCGGCCAGCGGCAGCGCTCCCGCGACGGCGGCGCCCGCGATCTCGCCCTGCGAGTGGCCCACCACGGCCGCCGGCTCGACGCCGGCCGCCCGCCACCGGCCGGCCAGCGCGTACATCAACGCGAAGAGCACGGGCTGCACCACCTCCGTGCCGTCCAGCGTCGGCGCGCCATCGGCACCCCGCAGCACATCCACCGCCGACCAGCCGGTGTACGGCTCCAGCGCCCGCGCGCAACGCTCCACGTCGGCGGCGAACTCCTCGTCCTCCCGCAGCAGTTCGGCGGCCATGCCGACCCACTGCGCGCCCTGTCCGGGGAAGACCAGCACCGGGCGGGTCTCCTGCGGCGCCGCGCCGAGCGACAGCGCCGGATGGGGCCGCCCGGCCGCCAACGCGCCCAGCGCCTCCACCAGTTCGGCCCTCTCGGCGGCCACCACCACGGCGCGGTGGGCGAACGTGGTGCGTCGCGCGAGCAGCGCGCCGGCCCCGGCCGGCGCCTCGGCCCGCTCCGCCACGGCGACCAGCCGCGCCGCCAGCGCGCGCAGCGCGTCGGCCGAGCGCGCCGAGAGCGGCCACACCAGCGGCCCGGCGTCGGCCGGCGTCGGCGCGGTGGTCGGCGCCGGGGCCTCCTCCAGCACCAGATGGACGTTGGTGCCGCTGATCCCGAAGCTGGAGACGGCCGCGCGCCGGCGCCGGGCGCCGGCCGGCCAGGGGCGCTCGTCGGCGAGCAGCCGCAGCGCGCCGTCCTCCCATCTGACGCGGGACGTGGGGCGCTCGACGTGCAGCGTCCTGGGCAGCCGCCCGTGGCGCAGCGCCAGCACCATCTTGATCACGCCGATGACGCCGGCCGCCGCCTGGGTGTGCCCGACGTTGGACTTCACCGAGCCCAGCCAGGCCGGCTCCGCGCGGCCTTGGCCGTAGGTGTCCAGCAGCGCGTGCGCCTCCACCGGGTCGCCCAGCGCGGTGCCGGTGCCGTGCGCCTCGACGGCGTCCACATCGGCCGGGGTCAGCCCGGCGTCGGCCAGGGCCGCCCGGATGACGCGCCGCTGGGCCTGCCCGTTGGGCGCCGAGAGACCGTTGCTCGCGCCGTCCGAGTTGACGGCCGCGCCCCGGATGACGGCCAGCACCTGATGCCCGTCGCGGAGCGCGTCGGAGAGCCGCGCCAGCAGCAGCACGCCGGCGCCCTCGGCGAACGAGGTGCCGTCGGCCTCCTCGGCGAACGCCTTGGCCCGCCCGTCGGGCGCCAGCCCGCGCTGCCGGCTGAACTCCACCAGATGGCCCGGGTTGGCCATCACCGCCACGCCGCCGGCCAGCGCCAGCGCGCACTCGCCCCTGCGCAGCGACTGGACGGCCAGCTGCACCGCGACCAGCGACGACGAGCAGGCCGTGTCCACCGTCAGCGCCGGGCCCTGGAGCCCCAGGGTGTAGGCGATCCGCCCCGAGGCGACGCTCAGCGTGGTGCCGGTCAGCAGATGGCCGTCGGCCGCGCCGGTCGGCTGGTGCAGCCGGGGGCCGTAGTCGGTGGCCATGGCGCCGACGAAGACGCCGGTGGCCGAGTCGGCCAGGCCCGTCGGGTCGAGCCCCGCGCGCTCCACGGCCTCCCAGCTCACCTCCAGCAGCAGCCGCTGCTGCGGGTCCATGGCGAGGGCCTCGCGCGGGCTGAGCCCGAAGAACTCCGGGTCGAACGCGTCGACGTCGTGCAGGAAGCTCCCCCTGCGGGCGGCGCACGCGCCGCCGTGCAGCGCCGCGAGATCCCAACCCCGGTTGTCGGGCAGCTCGGTGAGGGTCTCCCGGCCCTCGGCCAGCAGCCGCCAGAACGCCTCCGGCGAGTCGACGCCGCCGGGCAGCCGGCAGCCGAGGCCCACGATCGCGATCGGCTCGCCGCCCGCCTCCGGGGCCGGCGGCCCCGGAGGCACCGGCGCGGGGGCCGGCGGCGTCCCGGTGAGCAGCGCGCGCAGCCGCTCGGCGACCCGGCGGGGCGTGGGGAAGTCGTAGAGCAGGCTGGACGGCAGCCTCGTGTCGGTCAACGCCTGGAGCCGGCCGTGGAGTTCCACGGTGAGCCCGGAGTCGAAGCCCAGCTCCTTGAAGGGCAGCGCCGGGTCGACCGCCGCCGGATCGCGGTGGCCGAGCACCGAGGCGGCGGCCTCGGTGACCAGCGCGCGCAGCGCGTCGGCCGAGGAGCCGACGGCGGCGCGGTCCTGGGCGGCGGGCGCCGAGACGGAGCCGGGCCCGTACCGCTCGCGCTGGAACGGGTAGGTCGGCAGGTCGACCCGGACGCCGTCCGGCACCGTGGGCCAGCGCAGCGGCACGCCCCCGACCAGCGCCTCGGCCGCGGAGCGCGCCCACCGCGCCGGCCCGCCCTCGCCCCGGCGCAGCGTGCCGACGGCGACCGCGTCGGCGCCCGCGTCCGCCGCGGTCTCCTCGATCGCGCCGGTCAGCACCGGATGCGGGCTGACCTCGATGAACCGGCCCACGCCGAGGTCGAGCGCGGCCCTGGTGGCGTCGGCGAACCGCACCTGGTGGCGCAGGTTGTCGCACCAGTAGTCGGCGTCGAGCCCGGCGGTGTCGAGGGGCGCGCCGGTCAGCGTGGAGACAAACGTCGCCCCGGTCGAGACCGGCCGGATCGGGGCCAGCAGCGTCGCCAGCTCCGCGCGGACGGCGTCCACGGCCGGGGAGTGCGAGGCGTAGCCCACGGGCAGGGACCTGGTCCGGTGGCCGGCGGCGGTCAGCGCCTGGGCGAGGGCGTCCAGCCGCGCGCGCGGGCCGGAGAGCACCACGGAACGCGGCCCGTTGACGGCGGCCACGCTCACCTCGGGCGCGGCGGCCAGCGGCTCCGCCAGCTCCGCGACCGGCGCGGCGACCGACAGCATCCCGCCGTCGGCCAGCGCCCGCAGCGCGCGGCTGCGCAGCGCCACCACCCGCGCCCCGTCGGCCAGGCTCAGCGCGCCCACCACCGTGGCGGCGGCGATCTCGCCCTGCGAGTGGCCGACGACCGTCTCGGGCTCCACGCCCAGGGACCGCCACAGCTCGGCCAGCGCCACCATCACCGCCCACAGCGCGGGCTGCACCACGTCCACCCGGTCCTGGTCCGGCGCGCCCGGCGCACCGCGCAGCACGTCAAGCGGGTCGTAGTCGACGAACGGCGCCAGCGCCTCGGCGCACGCCGCGAGCCTCCCGGCCACCGGCTCGGGCCCGGCGAACAACTCCCTGGCCATGCCCGCCCACTGGGTGCCCTGCCCGGGGAAGACCAGCGCGGTGCCGCCCGGCATCGCCCGGCCCACCACCACCGACTCGCCTGGGCGGCCGGCGGCGAGCGTCTCCAGCGCGGCCAGGTGGTCGTCGAGCACCACGGCCCTGCGGTCGAGGAGCGCCCGGGTACGGGTCAACGAGTACGCCACATCGCGCGGGTCGGGCGCCGGGTCGGCGGTCAGCGCTCCGGCCAGGGCCTCGGCCCGGGCACGCAGCGCCGCCGTCGAACGGGCCGAGAGCACCAGCGGCGCCGCCGCGTCCGCCGGGGGGCGCCCGGCCGAGGCGCCACCGGCCGGCGGCGCCTCGGCCACCACCAGATGGCAGTTGGTGCCGCCCACGCCGAAGGAGCTGACCCCCGCGATCCGGGGCCCGTCCGCGGGGCCGGGCCAGGGGCGACGCTCCGTCACCACCTCAAGGCCGAGGTCGGTCAGCGGGATGGTGTCCGGGGGCGCGGTGAAGTGCAGGCTGGGCGGCAGCGTGCGGTGGGCGAGGGAGAGCACCACCTTCAGCAGTCCGGCGGCGCCGGCCGCGCCCTCCAGATGGCCGATGTTCGTCTTCACCGAGCCGACCGGCAGCGGCCCCCGCGTCCGTCGGGCTCCGCCCAGCGCGGCCCCCAGCGCGGCGGCCTCCACCGGATCGCCGACCCGGGTGCCGGTGCCGTGCAGTTCGACGTAGGAGATCAGGTCGGGCGCCACCCCCGCGTCCCGGCAGGCGGCCCGGATGACGCTCTCCTGCGCCGGGCCGTGCGGCACCGTGAGCCCCTCGCCGCCGCCGTCGTTGTTGACGGCGCCGCCCAGGATCACCGCGTGCACCCGGTCGCCGTCCGCCAGCGCGTCGGCCAGCGGCCTGAGCACCAGCAGCACACCGCCCTCGCCCCGCGCGTAGCCGTTGGCCCGCCGGTCGAAGGTGTGGCAGCGGCCGTCGGGGGACAGCGCGCCGAACGCCCCGAGCACCTCGCCGGAACGGCCACCGTCGATCAGGTTCACCCCGCCGGCCAGGGCCCACGACGCGCTGCCGGCCCGCAGGCTCTGGCAGGCCGTGTGCACCGCCACCAACGAGGAGGACTGCCCGGTGTCCAGGGTCAGGCTGGGGCCGCGCAGCCCGAGGTGGTAGGAGACCCGGTTCGCGATCAGCCCGCGCTGGGCGCCGGTGAACGTGTGCGGCCCCGGCTCGCCCGCGCCGTCCGCCCAGTCGGAGGCGATCACCCCCAGATGCACCCCGGTGTCGGAGTCCCGCAGCGCCGTGGGCGCGGTCCGCGCGTTCTCCAGGGCCTCCCAGGCGAGTTCGAGGACCAGCCTGGCCTGCGGGTCCATGGCCGCCGCCTCCTTCGGCGCGATCCCGAAGAACCCGGCGTCGAACCCGTCGACCGTCGGCAGGAAACCGCCGCGGGGCGGCGCCGCCGCGCCGTCCTGGCGGCGTTCCACCGGCATCTCGGCCACCGCGTCGCCGCCTTCGGACAGCAGCCGCCAGAACGCGTCGGGGTCGGCGCCGCCGGGCAGCCGGCAGGCAAGACCGACGACGGCCACGGGCGTGCCGTCCGTGCTTTCCGCACTCCTGGAAGACAGGTGACTCCTGGAAGGCATGTGCTCACCAACCGTCGCGGGGACATTCGGATACGAACAGCGAGAGGGGCTCAGGGGAGGAAACGCGCGGGGCGCGGCGGGGACAACGGCGACGACGGGGAACACACCGGCGCGCCCCGGCCGGTCGCACCGGCCGGACGAAGACCGATCCTGTGCGCTCGCCGATGGGCAGTCAAGAAGATCCAGGGCGCCGCCCGCTGACAGGAAACGCTGGTCAGGAAGCTGCCATCGGCGTCGAACCCCCCACGGCGCGAGCGTCTGACCTGCGGCTACCCGGCAACGTTCGGAGACATGGGGGAGCTTGGCCGGGGATTCTCGGGAATATGGGGAGCGCCCCCCCATGTGGAGTGGGGGTGACGCTTGAAAGCGTGCTCACGGATGCTTCCGCCCGTCCGTGAGGGGCGGGCCGGAAGCCTCCGGACGGGACCCGGAGCGAAGCGCCCGACGGGCGATGAGGGGGAGCACAGGTGGTCATCACGGTGTCGGGCGGCACGCTCGGCGACACGCTTTTCGAGCGGGCCGGAGAAGGGCTTGAGATCGGCGGAGTTCCCGCCGAGCGGCTGGCCGAAAGGGTCGGCGGCACGCCGTTCTTCGCCTACGACCGGGAGCTGATCACCCGGCGCGTGGCCGCCGTCAGGGCCGCGCTGCCCGACGACGTCCGGCTCAGCTACGCGGTCAAGGCCAATCCGATGCCCGCCGTGCTGCACCATATGGCCGGCCTGGTCGACGGGTTCGACATCGCCTCGGGCGGCGAGTTGGCGCGCGCCCTGGACACCGGGATGCCGCCCACCCGGGTCAGCTTCGCCGGCCCGGGCAAGAGCACCGCCGAGCTGCGCCGCGCGGTCGCCGCCGGCGTCACCGTCGAACTGGAGTCGGCCACCGAGCTGGCCCGGGTGCGGGACGTCGCCGAACGGCTCGCCCTGCCCGCCAGGGTCGCGCTGCGCGTCAACCCGGACTTCACCGTCAAGGGCGCCGGGATGCGCCTCGGCGGCGGCCCGCAGCAGTTCGGCGTGGACGCGGAACGGGTCCCCGAGCTCCTCGCCGAGGCGGCGGCGGCCGGGCTCGACCCGCTGGGGTTCCACGTCTTCGCCGGCTCGCAGAACCTCAGGGCCGACAGCCTGCGCGACGCCCAGCGCGCCACCGTCGAACTGGTCCTGCGGCTCAGCGAGTCGCTGCCGGGCCCGCTGCGCTACCTGAACCTCGGCGGCGGCTTCGGCATCCCCTACGCGCCCAGGGACACCCCGCTCGACCTGGCCGAGGTCGGGGCGCGTCTGGGGGAGCTGATGGCCCAGCGGGTCAGGCCGCACCAGCCCCAGGCGCGGGTGGTGGTGGAGCTGGGCCGCTATCTGGTCGGCGAGGCCGGCGTCTATCTGACCCGCGTGGTGGACCGCAAGGAGTCGCGCGGCACCACCTTCCTGGTGGTGGACGGCGGCCTGCACCACCAGCTCGCCGCCTCGGGGAACTTCGGGCAGGTGATCCGCCGCAACTACCCGATCACGCTCGCCCACCGGGCGGCAGGCCCGGACACGGGGGAGCCCGAGGTCGTCAGCGTCGTCGGCTGCCTGTGCACGCCGCTCGACGTGCTGGGGGACCGGGTCGCCCTGCCCAGGGCCGAGGTCGGCGACCTCATCGCCGTCTTCCAGGCCGGCGCCTACGGGCTGACCGCCTCGCCCAACGGCTTCCTCGGCCACCCGGACCCGGCCGAGGTCCTGGTCTGAGCCACCATCCGGCCTGGTCCGGACCGACCATTCGGACCACCACCGTCCATACCAAGGGGTACACGTGCGCACGCTCGACCCACGAGGCATCCATTCGTCCGGCGCCGACCCGTTCGGGGAGGCCCAGGCACCGCCGGACGGCCCGTCCCCGGCACCGCGCTTCCGGATTCTCGGCCTGCTCCAGGTGCACGGCACCGAGCAGGTGCTGGTGACCGCGCGCCGCCAACAGGTCGTTCTCGCCCTGCTGTTGCTCAACGCCAACCGGCTGGTGACGTTGGACGGGCTGGTGGACGGGCTCTGGGACGGGGAGCCGCCGGCGACCGCGAGGGCCCAGGTGCAGACCGCGGTGTCGGCGCTCCGCCGGCTGCTGGAGCGCGCCGGCCTCGGCGAGCGCATCAGGACCAGGGGCGCCGGCTATGTCGTCGAGGTCGGTCCCGGCGAGCTGGACCTCGCCGTCTTCGAGGAGCTGGTGGCGCGCGGCCGGGCGGCGGGCGCGGCCCGCGACGCGCACCGCGCCCGCCGCGCCTTCCGGGAGGCGCTGGCGCTGTGGCGCGGCGAGCCGGTCGCCGGCGTGGACAGCCGGCTGGTGGGGGAGCACCGGGCGCGGATCGCCGAGCGCAGGGTCGCCGCCGTCGAGGAGTGCGTCGAGGCCGAACTCCGCCTGGGCCTGCACCGGGAGAGCATCGGCGAGTTGGCCGTCGCCGTCGCCGAACACCCCCTGCGGGAGCGGCTGGTGGGGCAGCTGATGACCGCGCTCTACCGGTCGGACCGGCGGGTCGAGGCGCTGGCCGCCTACCGTTCTCTACGCGCGGTGCTCGTCGCCGAGCTGGGGCTTGAGCCCAGCCTGGCGCTGCGTCAGCTCCACCAGGACATCCTCGCCGACCGGGCCGAGCCGGGACCCCCCGCGCCGGCCGCCGGCGGCGTCACCCCTCCCGTGCCCAGGATGCTGCCGGCCCGCCCGCAGGGGACGGCCTGCCACGGCGAGCGACTCGACCGGCTGCGGCGGCAGTTGCTCGCCGTCCCCGAGACGGCCGGCGTCTCCGTCGCGGTGCTCACCGGGCGCGCCGGCGTCGGCATGTCGCACCTCGCCGTCGAGGCAGCCCACGCCGTCGCGGGCGCCTTCCCCGACGGACAGCTCTACGCCCGGCTGACGGACCGCGCGGGCCGCCCCCAGGACATCGGCGACGTGCTGGAACGCTTTCTGCGGGGCCTCGGCCACTCCGTCGCCGAGATCCCCCCCGACCTGGAGGCCAGGGCCGCCCTCTACCGCAGCGCGCTGGCCGGCCGCCGGGTGCTGATCCTGCTGGAGGACGCGGTGGACGAGTCCCAGCTGAGGCCGCTGCTGCCCGGGGACCCCCGCTGCCCGCTGCTGGTCACCACCCGCCGCCGGGGCCTGGCGCCGGCCGGCGCGGTCCGCCACGAGATCCCCGCCCTGGACGTGGCGGACGGGGTGCGGCTGCTGTCCTGGCTGCTGGGGGCCGAGCGGACCCGCGTCGAGGACGAGGCGGCCGGGCGGCTGGTCGAGCTGTGCGGCGGGCTCCCCCTGGCCCTGGCCGGAGCCGCCGCCAGGATCGCCGCCCGCCCGCACTGGCGCCTCGCCGACCTGCTCACCGGCCTGCGCGAGGACCCCACCCGCCTGGACCAGTTGGGCTGCCACGGCGTTGACCTGCGTGCCAGCCTGCGCCGGGATCTCGACCAGCTGCCGGTGCCGGCGCGCCGGCTGTTCGGCCGGCTCGGCCTGCTGCCGGCCGGTACCTGCCCCGGCTGGATGGCGGGGCCGCTGCTCGACGACGCGCCGGGCCCGGCGGCCGAGATGTTGGAGGCGCTGGTCGACGCCCGGCTGGTCGAGGTCGTCGACGGCCACGGCGCCGCCACCCGCTACCGGCTGCCGCCGCTCGAACGGGTGCTGGCGCGCGAGCTGGTCGGGCTGCGGGAGACCCGCGCGGAGCGGGCCGCCACGCTGCGCCGGGTGTTCGGCGGCTGGCTCACCCTCGCCGACGAGGCGGCCAGGCGCATGCACCGGCCCCAGCTCCCGCCGGGCCGGGTCGCGCGCTGGGCACTGCCGGCCGGGGTGGTGGACGCGCTGCTCGCCTCGCCCGAGCGCTGGGGCGCCGAGGCACGCGCCGAACTGCTGGCCTTCGCCCGGCTGGCCGAGTCCGCCCACGAACCCGGCCCCTGCTGGGAGTTGGTGGTCGCCGCCGGCGCCACGGACGAGGCGCGCCGCACGGCCGAGTGGCGGGAGGCCGCCGAGGGCGCGCTCCGCGGGGCCAGGGGCGCCGGCGACACCGTGGGCGAGAGCGCCCTGCACCGCCTGCTCGCCCGCGGGCCGCAGGCCAGGGGCGGCGGCGAGGCGCGGGTCCCGCTCCGCAAGAGCCGGCCACCCGGCCTGTTCGAACCGCGCCGGCCGCCCGTCGGCCAGCCGGCCCTCATCAGAAAGGAACCCCTGCTGTGACCGTCGGCATCGCCCTGCCAGCCGGAGAGAATCCGGCGGCGGGCAACACCGTGGACGAACTCGTCTCCCAGGCACGTCAGTTGGCGCGGGCCGGAGTGAGGTCGCTCTGGTTCAGTCAGCTCTTCGACCACGACGCGATCACCCTGGCGGCCGTGGTCGGACGCGAGGTCCCCGAGGTGGACGTGGGCACCCAGGTCGTGCCGCTCTACCCACGGCACCCGCTGAACCTGGCCGCTTCGGCGGGGACCGCCCAGGCGGCGACCCGGGGCCGCTTCACCCTGGGCGTCGGCACGGGCGTGCGGGCCCTGCTCGAACCCGCCTACGGCACGCCCTACCCGCCGCCGATCGGGCATCTGCGGGAGGCACTCACCGTGCTCCGGCAGGTGCTCGACGGCGAACGGCCCTCGTTCGCCGGGAGCAGCGTCACCGCGCGCCCGCCGCTGCCGACGGCCGTGGCCGGCGGGCACTCCGTGCCCCTGCTGGTCGCCGCGATGGGCCCGCAGGCGCTCCGTGTCACGGGCGAACTGGCCGACGGCACCCTCCCGTTCCTGGCCGGCCCTCGCACCCTGGCCGAACGGATCGTGCCGACCCTGACCAGGTCGGCCCAGGCCGTCGGCCGGCCCGCCCCGCGGATCGTCGCCGCCGTCCCCGCCGTCGTCACCGACGACCCCGACGTGGCCCGGCAGATCGCCGCAGTCCGGCTCGCCGCCTACGCGAACATCCCCTCCTACCAGCGGGTGGTGGCCGCCGAGGGCGTCGCGCACCCGGTGGAACTGGCCCTGGTGGGTGACGAGAACACGGTGGCCGCCGGTGTCCGCCGCTACCTCGACGCGGGGGCGACCGAGGTCGTGTTCACCCAGACGGGCCTCCGCTCCGACCGCGAGCGCCTCCGCACCTGGCAGCTGGCCGGCCACCTCACCCGCACCGCGGCGTCCTGACCGGGGTGGGGTGCCGGCTCCGCCCGGCACCCCACCCGGCAGGCGCCGAGTCGGCGAGCTCTTCCGCCGCGTCGTCCGTTCAGCGTCGGGCGACGTGCCGGGTGGGTACCCGGTCGGAGAGGGAGAGGCGGTGGAGCGCGGTGACCGGACCGGTGGTCGCCAGGGTGCCGACATGGCCGGCCGGCAGCGACAGATCGTGGAGGAGCACCGGGTCGGCCGGCCAGCCGGCGATCCCGTCGGCCACCGCCAGGGGCCCCGTGACGTCCAGCAGCCGGGGGCTGGCGCGCAGGCCGAGGCCGGTCAGCTTCATCGCGGCCTCCTTCCTGGTCCACCTGGAGCGCAGCCACCCGGTCCGCTCGGCGTCCGGCAGTGCGCCGAACCGCCGCAGCTCGGCGGGCGTCAGCACCGTCCTGGCCAGCGCCGCCGGGTCCCCCGGCTCCGTCAGCTCCTCCAGGTCCACGCCGACCGGCGCGCCCCCCGTCACGGCGACCAGCAGCCAACTCTCGGTGTGCGACACGGCGTGCACCACATCGGGCCGGCCCACGAAGCGCGGCGGGCCGTGCCCCTCGGCACCGCAGTGCCGGCACCGCCGGTCGGTGCGCACCGCCCCGGGCGGCACGCCCAGATAGCGCGCGCCGATCAGCCGCTGCGCCGCCCGGGACGTCACCAGCACCTCGGCCGCCCGGGTGCCGGCCAGCCGGTCGGCGCGCTCCCGCTCGGCCGGGTCCAGCAGCCGCAGCCACCCAGGTCGGTCGCGCACCGGGACCAGCCACAGGTGGCACTCGCCCGGCGCCGGGATCACCGCGCCGTCCGCCGCTCGCCGACCGCGACCCCGTCCAGCAGGGTGCGGACCTCGGCGCCCGTCGCCAGCTCGTCGAGCAACAGCCGCACGGCGGCGTGGAGTTGCGCGTCCTCGGCGGGCCACTCCAGACGGGGCGGCCGGTCCACCGGCAGGTCGGGTTCGACGCCCCGGTTCTCCAACAGGTCGCCCACCCCGTTCAGATAGAACCGGAACTCGGGTTGGGTCGTGACCGTCCCGTCCGCCAGCACATGACGCGGCCAGGTCGCGACCACCCCGCCCCAGGTGCGGCGGCCGACCAGCCGCCCCAGGCCCAACTGGCGGAAGCCGTGCGCGAAGATCTCGCCGTCCGATCCGGTGTGTTCGTTCACCAGCAGCGCCAGAGGGCCCGCCACCACCTCCGCCGGGTGGCTGACCGTGCCGGCGCGCCGTCCCCGCTGCTCGCCTCCGCCGCGTCGGGCCAGCAGGTCGAGCAGCAGCGGCGAGGCGTGGCCGCCGGTGTTGTAGCGCACGTCCACCACCAGGCCCTCGTGGGCGAGTTCGCCGAGGAAGCCGCGGACGAAGTCGCCGTAGCCGCCCGCCAGCATGTCCGGTACGTGCAGATAGCCGAGCCGGCCGCCGGAGAGCGCCCGCACCGCGGCCCGGTTGGCCGCCACCCAGTCCAGGTAGCGCGCCCGGTCCTCGCTCTCGGCCGCCACCACGGCGAACCGGCGCGCCGGTTCCGTGCCGCGCCGCAGGGTCAGCTCCACCTCCCGGCCGGCCTGCCCCACCAGCAGCTCGCCGGGGCCGGCCGGGCCGACCGGCTGGCCGTCCACGGCGGTCAGCTCGTCGCCGGCCCGCACGTCCACGCCGAGCCGGCGGCACGGCGAGGTGGCCTTCGGGTTCCACGGGTCGCCGCGCAGCACCCGGGCGACCCGCCAGCCGCCGCCCGCCGCGTTCTCGGCGGGCTCGGCGTTCTCGGCGGGCTCGGCGTTCTGGGCGGGCTCGGCCCAGTCCACCCCGAGGAAACCCTGGCCCTGTGCCTGCCGCCCCGGGTACTCGCCGCCCTGCTCGTAGGCGTGCGAGGTGCCGAGCTCGCCCTGGAGCTCCCAGATCAGATCGGACAACTCCGAGCGGCAGGCGACCCGTTCGGCCAGCGGCGCGTAGCGCTGGTACATCGCGTCCCAGTCGACGCCGGCCATGTCCGCGTCCCAGAAGGACTCCCGCTGGAGCCGCCACGCCTCGCGGAACATCTGCCGCCACTCGCCCTCGGGGCGCAGCGGCACCCTGATCCGGTCCAAGTCCACCCAGCCGGTACGGGAACCGGGAGGCGCGTCGAGCCCCGGGTGTTCGGCGGTGACCTGGGCGACGGACTCGGTGCGCAGCACACGCAGCCGGCTGGCGGCCCGGCAGAGCAGCACCTCGCCCCGTGCGGAGGCGACGATCTCGTCGAGCGGGCCGAGCCACTCCTCGGTGACCTCCGGGCCCGACCAGGTGGCCAGGGTGACGGTGCCATCCGGCATGCCCTCGACCCGTTCCCCGCCGGGGGGCGTCAGCGGCTGGGTGAGCAGCAGCGCGCCGCCGGGCACGCCGATGACTCCCGCGTGCCGTCCCTCGGCCACCGGCAGCGGCGCCACCCGGTCGGCGAGGCCCGGCAGGTCGATCTCGACGCGGGGCGGCGTCCCCTCGTCCGGCGCGGCCTCGGGGCCGGTGGCCCGCGTGGGGCTCTCGACCTCGAAGGGGTCGGTGTCGCCCGCCCGCAGCGCCACCACATACGCCCGGGTGCCGAACGGGAAGCCCAGGTCGAACCTGACCTGGTCGTATTCGGGGTGCGGGTCACGCTGCCCCAGGAAGTAGAGGAAGCGGCCCTGCGGGTCGAACGCGGGGCAGCTGTCGCGCAGCACGGGCTCGGTGACCGGGTGGACCGTCCACGGCCCGGCCTCGGCCACCGAGATCGCCGAACGGTGCGGGCCCTCCGGGCGGGTGTAGGCCAGCCACCGGCTGTCCGGCGACCAGGTCAGATCGGCGATCCGGTCCGCCCTCGCGCGATCCACCAGACGGGGCGCCGGCCGTTCGGCCCCGGCGTCCACCACCCACAGCTCCTGCCGGTTGGTGGCGAACGCCACCCAGCCGCCCGAGGGGGCGGCGACCAGCTCGGTGACGCAGCCGAACCCGCCGGCCACCAGCTCGGTCTCGGCCTCGCCGCCCTCCGCCGACAGCGTCACCAGGCGCTCGTCCGGGCGCTGGTCGGAGGCGACGGCCACCAGCCGTGTGCCGTCGGCCAGCCAGTCGACCAGCCGGTACCGCACCCCGGCCGGCCGGCCGTGCCGGCGCACCGGGCCCGACCAGGGGCCCAGCGTGAACGCCTGCCCCCGGGCGGCCACGGCCAGCGTCGCGCCGTCAGGGCCGAGCCGCGCGCCGTCCAGGTACTCGCCCGCCGGGACGAACCGGCGCGCGGTGCGGGCCCGGGGGCTGGGCAGGGTGACATCGATCGGCGCGGCCTCCGATGCGCCGGGCGCCAGCTGCCAGAGCGCGGCCCCGACCTGGTACACCAACCGCCGCCCGTCGCCGACGAGATGGCGCGCGTAGTGCTCCCGGTGGTGGGTGTGCCGGGTCAGCTCGGTGCCGTCGGCGCGGCAGGAGTACACGTGGCCGAGCCCCTCGTGGTCGCTGAGGAAGTAGACCCGCTCGCCGACCCAGCAGGGGTTGGCGAGGTTCCCCGGGAGCTCGACCAGCGGCCGGGTGGGCGCCGACTCGTCCTCGGCGAGCCACAGTTCGCCGGCGCTGCCGCCCCGGTAGCGCTTCCAGCGGGCCGGGTCGCCCGTGTTGCGGCCCAGCACCACAAGCCCGCCGGGGCCGTGGGCGACGCTGTCGGCCGGGCCGCCGAGCAGCCGGGGCGGGCCGCCGTCCGGCGCCACCGCGAAGAGCCGCTGGCCGAAGCCGTACGGCAGCCCGGCCGCGCTGGCGTAGAGGATCTCCCCGGTGCGGGGGTGCCAGCCGACGGTGGCGCAGCGGGCGCCCTGGAAGGTGAGCCGGCTGGCCGGGCCGCCGGCCGTCGGCATCGCGTAGATCTCGGTGGGCCCGTCGTCGGTGCCCACGAAGGCGATCAGCGCGCCGTCGGGGGAGACCCGGGCCCGCGTCGCCTCGCCCTGTCCTGCCGTCAGCCGGCTGGCCCGGCCGCCGTCGAGCGGCACGGACCACAGATCGTCCTCACAGGTGAAGATCGTGCCGTCGGGGGAGGGCGCGGGGAACCGCAGATAGCCCGTCATGCGACGCCCCCCGACCTGGCGCGGATCCGCTCGGCCAACTCCCGCCGCCGGGCGAGCCGTTCGGCCCGGTCGGCGGCGACGTCCTCCTCGGTGAGCGTCCAGTAGCACGCCGAGCGCCACTCGCCGACCGTGTAGGAGTCGAACGCGGACCGCACCTGCCCGCTGGCGGCCAGCGTGGCCGCCGACTGGAGCATGGTGTTGTGCTCCAGCACCTGGTTGATCACCACCCGCATGTTCAGCTCGGCCCGCACATGGTCGTGTGCGGCCCGCACCGCGAGCGCGCCGGGGCCGCCCCGGTAGCGGGGCAGCACCCCGAAGGACAGCTCGCAGCTCTGGGCGCGCCAGTCGACCGACGTGATCCAGGCGAAGCCGAGCACCGCGTCCCCGGCGCCGCAGAGGGTGAAGATCCGCCGCTCGGCCTGGCGTTCGGCGATGGTGCGCCGCACGTCGGCGACCAGGTCGGCGTCGGCGGCCTGCACCGCGAAGTCCGACAGGTTCGCCTGGAACCTCGACTCGCGCAGCAGTTCGAGGCGGAACGGTATGTCCTCCTCGACGAAGTGTCTGACCCTTACGAACGACACGCGTCCCCCGTCCTCTGATCTCCGGTGCCGAACAGCACCCGCACGTCGTGGTAGGAGCCCGACGCGTAGCGGTGGTCGCGCAGCACCCCCCGGTCGGTGAGGCCGGCGCGCAGGAACCCCGCCACCGCGGGGGAGCCCTCGGGCACCAGGGCCAGGAAGGACGTGTTCCTGCGGTAGGTCACCAGGAACTCCACCAGCGACCGCACGGCCGCCTCGTCGTCGTGGGTGCAGGCCACGAGGGCCTGCCTCGGCTGCGCCGGGTTGGGCGCGGCGCCCACCAGGGCGTCCCCGACCCGGAACACCCGCCCGTCGAGGCGCGCCAACTCCCTGGTCAGCAGCGCGTCGTTCTGCACCACCGGGTCCAGGCCCAGGAAGCCTCGGGACGCCTCGCCGGCCGCGCGCAGCGCCTCGGCGGCGTCGGGGCCGTTCAGCTGGACGAGGTCAGCCATGGTCGACACACCCCCAGATCTCGCGGCTCACCGCGCGGCCGTCCAGCCACAGGTGCTCGGGCACGGTCGCCTCGTGGCGGAAGCCCGCCCCGGTCAGGACCGCCCGAGGCGGTGCCGCCAGCGGCGTCACCAGGCCGTGCAGGCGGCGCAGGTTGAGCCGGTGCCGCCCGTGGGCGACGGCGGCCGTCAGCAGGTCGTCCACCCCCTCGGTGTCCTGGCGGTGCCAGCCGATCTCCAGCCTGGCCCGCCGGCTCACCCAGTCGATGTCGGTGAACCGCGCGAAGCCGACATCGGGGACGACGCACAGCTCGTCGTCCCCCTCCGCGGGCGCCGGCACCTGGGTGGGCGCCGCGAGCGCCGGCCGGTTCGGCAGCGGCAGCCCCAGCAGCTCGCCGGGCAGCCAGGTGCCGGTGAGCAGCGGGCGGTCCCGGTCGCGATAGCCGCGCAGCCTCATGAGACCGGGCTCCAGACCTGGGAGAAGTAGACCCGCCCGTGCCGCGCGCCGTCCCGCGCCGTCACCCCGGCCAGGATGCCCTCCTCGGTGAGGCCCGTCGCCCGCGCGGAGCGCAGCCCCCGCTCGTCGTGGGTGGCGAACCGCACGGACAGCCGCACGATCTCGTGCCGCCAACGGGCGGCGGCGACCACCTCGGCGTAGGCCGACGACCACCACGCCTCGGGCACGGCCCCGGAGAGCCGCAGCGTCAGCAGGTAGTGGCAGCCGTGCTCGACGCCCTCGGCGCTCAGCGCGTACAGGCCGACCACCCGGCCGTCGGCCAGCAGCACCTGGGTGTCGTCGTCCAGCAGCCGCTGGATCTCGGCGGCGGACCGGGTGTCCGGCTGTTCGGTGCGGTAGTGGAAGTCCGGCTCCTCGAAGAGCGCCAGGACGGCCTCCCGGTCCGGTTCGGAGTACGGGCGGCTCGACCAGGCGGGGGGCCTTCGGCGGGTGTCGGTCATGGTCCCTCCCTGCGGGGCGCCGCGTCGGGCGCGACGGCCAGACGCAGCATGTGACTGGTGCCGTCCATGAACTCGAAGGCCATGACGTCGCGGCACCACTTCTCCAACAGCGGGTGCTCCACCAGGGAGCCGGGCGACAGCGCGCTCTCCGCCCACCGGCCCACCTCGACGGCCAGCGCCGCCGTGTGCAGCTTCGCGAGCGAGGGGGGCCGCCGGTCGTCCGGGTCGGCGTCCGCCTCGGCCGCCAGGTCGAGCAGCAGCGCGTGGGCGGCGTCCAGCCGCGCGGAGAGGGCCAGATGCCCGTCCCAGCCGGGGCGCAGCGCGCGCACCTCGTCGCGGATGGCGTAGCCGGCGCCCAGCGCCTGCGCGGCGATCTGCATCCGCACCACGCCGAACGCGCGGTTGGCGCCCCACAGGCCGCGCCGGGACGCCGGCAGATGCCGGCCCAACACCTGCTCCCCGCGCACCTGCACCCCGTCGAACGCCATCGACCCCAGGCAGGCGCCCCGCAGGCCCAACATCTCCAGCGGCGCCCCGGTGAAGCCGGGCGCTGGCCGGCGCAGCACCACCGCGCGGATGGCCAACGGCGTGGGCCCGGTCCTGGCGAACACCACGCCGATCCCGCCGCGCGCCGCGTTGGCGACATAGCGCTTGCCGCCGTGCAGCACGAAGCCGCCCGCGCCGTCCGGCGTCAGCCGGCTGCCCAGCGCGGTGGCGTCGCTGCCGTGGTCGGCCTCCGTCATGCCGAAGAACGTCCAGGGCTCGTCGCGGGCCAACGCGCCGTAGAAGTCGTCCTGTTGGGCCCGGTCGCCGAGCGCGTCCACGGTCAGGCCGGCCAGCGAGGGCGCGGCGCAGGCGTTCAGCACCCCGACGTCTCCCCTGGCCAGCTCCACGTTCGCCACCACCCTGGCCAGGCAGCTGTCGGTGAACGGCGAGGCCCAGCCGGGCACCTCGCTCGCCCGGTGCCGGCGCGGCGTGCCGGCGACCCGCAGCAGGCGGAGCGCCGAGGAGGCGCGCAGCCGCTCCTCCGCATGCGGTTCGGCGTCCACGGCCAGCGCGATCTCGCGCAGTTCGGGGGCCAGTTCACGACATCCGTCGCGCAGCGCCCGAAGCGCCGCCGGCGGTCTCCTCATGTTCTCGCCCCCGTCGGCACCCAGCAGTTGGCGGTCAGCCGGGCGACGAAGACGGTGTTCGCCGCGCGCGGCCCCACGAACCCCGAGGCGCCCAGCAGTTTGGTCAACTCCCAGTCCAGCTCCGAGAGTCGGTGATGGCACTCGGCCACGGTCCCCGCCAGGTCGCCGGCCACCACCAGGGTGCGGCGGACCGTCTCGACGGTGACCAGCGCGTCGGCGAGCACCCCCCGCACCAACTGCTTGCGGATGGTCGGCTCACCGCCCGAGACCCGGGTCGCCAGATGGGCGACGGCCCTCTCCCGCAGGCGCTGGGTGACGCCGAGGCGCGCGGCGGCCAGCCGGGCGGCCAGGGCCGTGCCCTCGGACTCGGCCAGGCTCCGAGGGCCGGTGCGGCGCACGAAGCTCACGCCCTCGCGCCCGGCGAGCCGGTGCGGCACCACGGGCGCCCCCGCGGGCACGGCGTCGCTGGGCAGCGCGGCCAGCCGGCCGGGCGCGGCGTCCGCACCCGCGCCGTCGAGCGCCAGCGCCAGACCGGCGGCGAAGCCCTCCGTCCGGCCGGTGTGCTCGCAGGCCAGGATCGCGTCTCGCATGGCATTCCTCCGTGGCGCGGGATGGGCGGTGCGGCGCCGGACCTGGGCCCGGCGCCCCACCGCCGGGGATCAGGCGATGGCCTTGGCGGCGATCACCTTGGTGGCCACGACCTTGCCGGCGATGACCTTCGTCGCGACGACCTTGCCGGCGATGACCTTGTGCGCGATGACCTTGTGGGCGATCGCCTTGTGCGCGATGGCCTTGGTGGCAACCTTCGCCATGTGACTTCTCCTTGGAAAGGGGAAACGGAACGGACACATCCCGGGCCGAATAACACCGACCCCGGAATGGGAAAAGGCTCCGCCCGCCCCATTCCGGTTGTCAACGGCAGCAATATGCCGCCCAGTTGATGTCACCGACACGGGCTGACGAAATCCCCGCCCATCGGAGACTATTCACCGGACCAACCGGAGAACGCCGGGTGGTGACCGCCGAGCCGTTCGGCCGGGGAGGAGGGCGTATGCCATCGGTGCGGAGCGCCGACCTGTGCTGGGGTCAGCACCACCATGTGCTGCGCTATCTCGGGGCGCCCCCGGAATCCCGGCACGAGGCGCACATCGCGACCAGCTACCCCCTGCCCGACGGCTGCACCACCGCCCATGTGCGGGCCGCCCTCACCCATCTGGTGCGCCGGCACGAGGTGCTGCGCACCGTCTACGACCTGCACGCCACGCCCTGGCCCCGGCAGCTGGTGCGGCCCCCGGGACCGCCGCCCGTCGTCGAGGTCGCCACGACGGACGATCCGGCGGCCGAGGTGCGCCGGCTGACCGAGACGCCGTTCGCGCTCGCCGACGAGTGGCCGCTGCGCGCCTGCCTGATCACCGAAGGCGGCCGGCTGCGCCGGCTCCACCTGGTCTTCAACCACCTGGCGTTCGACGATGTGTCCCTCGACCGGCTCGGCGCCGAGCTGGACGCGCTGCTCGCCGCCCGGGTCGCCGGCCGCCCCGTGGCCCTGCCGCCCGTCGCCGACCAGCCCGTCGACCTCGCCGCCCACGAGGCGACCAACTCGCCCGACGCCGCCCTCGCGCACTGGCGGGAGCAGATCCGCGCGCTGCCCGACGACATCCACGCCGCCCGCCGGGACCCCACCGACGCCACCGCGCACAGCGCCTCGTTCACCGTGCCACGGCTCCTCGCCGCCTCCCGCGCGGTCGCGGCCAGGCACGGCGTGTGGCCGTCGGCCGTCCACGTCGCCGCCTACGCCGTCACCCTGGCCGCCACCACCGGGCGGCGGCGGGTGGCCAGTCGGCTGTACACGGGGCAGCGCGAGGCCAGCGCCCTCCCCTCCGTGCTGACCTGCATGTCGCACCCGCTGCTCTGCGCCATCGACCTCGCCGACGACCCGCCGTTCGGCGAGGTGGTGCGCCGCGCCGCCCGCCGGGTGCGGGAGGCCATGGAGCACGGCCATGTCCCGTTCGACCGGGTCGACGAGCTCGTCGGCGCCGAGAGCGCGGCGCGCGGCCGATCGGTGCGGGTGGCCACGGAGCTGAACTTCCTGGACAACGCGCCCCGTTCGTGCCGCACCCGCAGGGAGCGGTGGGTGTGGAACGCCGCCCCGACCCACTGGGCCTGCGCCGGCTCGGACCTGTATCTGCGCGTCTACGAGTGGTCCGACGGCGTCACCCTCGCCCTCCAGGCGCGCGGCGAGGTCCTGGACCGCGCGGGCACGGAGCGGATGCTGCGCGGTCACGCGGCGCTGCTGACGGCGCACCGCGACCCGGCCGTCGACCTGCGGGTCGGCGAGGCGATCAGGCTCCTCGGCCTCGGCCCCGACACCGCACCGCCAGCGCCGGGCCCCGACGTCGCGTCGCCCGTGCCCGCCCCCGCCTCGCCCGCGTGCGACGCGCTGGTCGGGGCCGTCGCCGAGGTCAACGGCCTGGCGCGGGTGAGCCCGAACGACAGCTATGTGGCCGCCGGCGGACGGCTGCTGCGGCTGCCCAGGGTGGTGGCCGAACTCGCCGCCCTGGGCTGGGTGGGCACCGAGCGGCGGCTGGCGGGAGCCCGCCCGCTGCACGAGGTCGCCGACACCCTGCGCCCCTGCCCCCCGTCGAACTCCGGGAGACCCCGATGAAATTCGTCGAACGACTGAAAAAAGACCTGACCGGAGACGCCGGATCCCGATTCGTCTTCCTGAACAACTTCGAGGTGGAACGCAGTTGGGCGGCCGGCGAACCGAAACTCCCGGGCGCCGGAATATCGTTCGCCGGAACCACGGTGAACCGCATGGAGGAAATGGGTGCGCTGCTCGCCGAATCCGGTGACGTGGTCGTGCTCAAAGCCCCCATGGACACGGAGTTCACCGCCTATCTCGACGGTCTTGGCGCCGCCGCGGGGCAGGTGTTCGCCGCCGAGCGGAGCAGGCCGGAGCACACCGTCACCGAGGACGCCCTGGACTCGCCCGAACTGCTGCGGCGGCTCCGTGGCCTTGCGGACGGCCGCACCTTCCTGATGCCGCTCGGCGTCTCCCCGGCGGAGGAGCGCCTCGCCAAGGAGACCGGGCTGCCGCTCGCCGGCCCCTCGTCCCAGGTGTGCAAGCACGTCAACGGCAAGATCTTCAGCCGCCGCCTGGTGGACCGCCTCGGCCTGCGCGCCGTGCCGGGCGACATCTGCGAGACCGTCGGCGAACTGCGCGCCGCCCTCACCTCCCGGCTCGCCGCCGGCGGCCGGGTGGTGGTCAAGGAGTCGCTGGGCGTCTCCGGGCGCGGCATGGTGGTGGTACGCGACGAGGCCGGCGCCGCCCGGCTGCTGCGCCTGATCGAACGCCGCGGCGCGACGGCCCCGGCCCGGCTCGTCGTCGAGTCCTGGATCGAGCACGCCCAGGACCTCAACTACCAGCTGGTCGTGGGCAGAAGCGGCCAGGTCAGGTTCGAGACCGTCAAGGCGGCCGTGCTGCGGGACGGCGTCCACCAGGGGCACCGCTTCCCCGTGGAACTGCCGGCCACCGCCGAGCGGGAGCTGCGGGAGGCCGTCGAGCTGATCGGCGGCGCCCTCTTCGAGGAGGGCTACCACGGCATGGTGGGCGTGGACGCCATGCTCGGCCACGACGGCACGCTCCACCCCTGCCTGGAGATCAACGCCAGGTTCAACATGTCCACCTACCAGAGCCGCGTCGCCGAGCGCTTCATCCCCGCCGGCCACCACGCCATCGCGGCCACCTTCGCGGTCCGGCCCGGCCGGGCGCACTCCTTCCCCGAGGTCGCCGAAGCCCTCGGCGACCTGCTGCTGCGCGCGCCGGGCGGATCAGGGGTGCTGATCAACAACTTCGCCACGCTGAACGCGGCGGCCACCGACACCGGCAGCTTCCACGGCCGGCTGTACGGGATCTGCGTCGCCGAGAGCGCCGACGCCGCGCTCGCCGTGCGCGGCACAGCCGAGACGCGCCTGCGCGCACTGACGGAGGGCCGGTCATGAGAGTCCAGGGCATCCCCTACGAGGAGCTGGCCGAGGAGTTCGGCACCCCGCTCTACGTCTACGACGGCGAGCTCCTCACCGACGCCGTCACCGGACTGCGCGCCGCGCTCCACCCGGCGCTTGAGATCTTCTACTCGCTGAAGGCCAACCCCAACATCAGCGTCTACGCCACCCTCGCCGCCGGCGGTGCCCGCGCCGAGGTCTCCTCGCTCGTGGAGCTGCGCACCGCGCTGGCCGCCGGCACCCCGCCCGAGCACGTCATCTTCCTCGGCCCCGGCAAGAGCGGCGCCGAACTCGACGCCTGCCTGGACGCCGGGGTGTACGCCATCGTCTGCGAGTCCTTCGCCGAACTCGACGCGATCGAGCGGCGGGCGGCCGAGCGCGGAAGGACCCAGCGGGTGCTGCTCCGGGTCAACCCGGCGCTGGCGATCAGCGGTTCACGGCTGACCATGGGCGGCAAGCCCCGGCAGTTCGGCATCGACGAGGAGAGCGTGCTGGCCGCCGGCGACCTGGGGGGCCGGTACCGCCACGCCGACGTGGCGGGCGTCCACGTCTACATGGGCACCCGCATCCTCGACCCCGAGGTGGTCGGCAAGAACACCCGCTACATCCTCGACCTGGCCGAGCGGATCGCCGAGGCCACCGGCATCCGCCTCGACGCCGTGGACATCGGCGGCGGCCTCGGCGTGCCCTACTTCGACGGCGAGCGGGAGCTGGCGGCGTCCGCCGTCGCCGACCAGATCAACCCGCTCCTCGACAAGTTCGCCGGCGCCCACCCGGAGACCCGGCTGATCATGGAGTCCGGGCGCTATCTGGCCGGCCGCTGCGGGGTGTACGTCGTCCGGGTGCGGTACGTCAAGGAGTCCATGGGCGAACGCTTCGCCATCGCCGACGGCGGCACCCACCACCACATGGCGGCCGTCGGCATCGGCTCCTTCGTGAAGCGGAACTTCCCCGCCGTGCTGCTCGGCGACCGCCCGGCGGGCGACCCCGAGCCCTGGAACGTCACCGGGCCCCTCTGCACGCCCAACGACTCGGTGCTCAAGCAGGCGCCGCTGCCGCCGCTGCGCCCGGGGGACCTCGTCGGCGTCCTCAACTCCGGTGCCTACGGCCCCACCGCCTCACCCGGCCTCTTCCTCAGCCACGGCTACCCGGCCGAGGTGCTCGTCCAGGGCGGCCGTGCCCATCTGGTGCGGCGCCGCGACGAGCCGGACGACCTGCTGCGCCCGCAGCTCCTCGTCACCCAGACCGACCACGAAAGGCACCCCTGATGGAGCGTTCGGAGATCGTCGACCAGCTGCGCGCCGCGCTCTCCGCGGTACTGAACCGGCAGCTCGACGCGCTCGACCCCGGGCTGAGCCTCTTCGACGACCTCGGCCTCGACTCCACCAGCGTGATCGAGCTGCTGATGAGTCTGGAGGACACCGTGGGCCTGGAGATCGACCCGGACGAGCTGGGCCCCGACGTCTTCCGGACCGTCGGCTCGCTCACCGACTACGTCGAGGCCGGCTTCCGCAAGAGCACCGCGGTCTGAGATGGCCGTCGGACTGTCCCGGGTCGCGGTGCGCCTCCCGAGCGTCACCGAGCCGGTGGCCGAGGTGTTGGCGCGCACCGGCCACAGCCCGATGGAGCGGAAGGTGTTCACCCGCGTCTACGGGCTGCGGGACACCGTCACCCTGGCTCCCGGCGAACGGATGGAACAACTGCTCGTCGAGGCGGGCCGGGCGGCGCTCGGCGGCGGCGGAGCGGGGCTGGTGCTCTACGGACACACCATGCTCACCCAGGAGTTCCAGCTCGGCGGCGGCTTCGCGGGCCGGCTGCGCGCCGGCCTCGGCCTGCCGGACGCCGACCTCTACGGCCTGTCGCACGTCAACTGCGTCTCCGTGCTGCGCGCCCTGGAGCTGGCCCGCCGCTATCTGCGCCGCCCCGGGGCCGACCCGGAGGACCGGGTGCTGGTGCTCGGCGGCGACCACGCCAGCGTCCACGAGCCGTCCCGGGTCATCCCCGGCATGGCCGTCGGCGGCGACGGGGCGGTCGGCGTCGTCGCGCACTCCGGCGCGGCCCGCTACCGCTACCTGGGCGGGGCCACCCTCAGGGACGCCAGGTTCCACCGCGCGCTGCGGCTGTCCGCCGACGACAGCAGATCCTTCACCGAGGCGTGCCAGCGCGGCGCGGTGGACGTCGTCGCCAGGGCCGCCAGGTCCGCCGGGCTCGACCCCACACGGGTGGACTGGGTGATGCCGCACCTGTCCAACCGGATGTTCTGGCGCACCTTCAGCACCCACACCGGCATCCCCGTCGACCGGATCTGTCTGGACCTGATCCCGGAGCGGGGCCACAACTTCGGCGGGGACGCGCTGATGGCGCTCGAACACGCCGACCGGACCCGCCGGTTGCGCCCCGGGGACCGCTGCGTCCTGGTCTCCCTGGCGCTCGGCGCCTACTTCCAGGCCGTCTTGCTCGAAGTTCAGGAGGAGAGATGACAACCGCCCTGCGGGAATGCGAGCGCCTGGCCCGGGACGAGGGGCTGGCCGCCGGCCTCGCCGCGGCCGTCGCCGACACCGAGGTCGCCGCCACCGCCCCCGGCCGCTTCGCGGCCGTGCCGGCCAGGAGCGTGCCGGACGGCGCCCCGGTGCGCCGGCACCGCGTCGCCGACCACGAGGGCGTGGTGTTCCTTGAGACCCCGGGGTCCCCCGACGGCGCGACCGGCGCGGCCGACGCGCTGCTCGCCGTCGGCCGCAGGCTGGCCGCCGTCCGCATCGGCCTGACGCGCCGCCTGCTCGACCAGGCCGTGGAGCATCTGTCCGGGCGGCTCGCCGGCGACGAGCCGCTGATCCGCAAGCAGTTGGTCGTCGGCGCCGTCGCCGACACGGTCGCCGAACTGGAGCTGCTGCGGGAGCAGATCCTCGCCCCCGACGACCCCGTCGCCGTCGCCGACGCCCACGGGCGGCTCGACGACCTGGGCTGGGAGGTGCTGAAGCTCTTCGGCGCCGCCGGGTACATCGCCGACCACCCGGCCCGCGCGCTCCATGTCTCGGTGCTGGTCGGCAACACCTGGGTGGTCAGAGACGGAGGCCCGGCGTGATCGAGTTCGACGAGCGGCTGCGCGCGATACGCGACAGCCACCGGGAGGCCGCCGAGGACCTGCGGTCCCGGGCGCTGGCCGTGGACGCCGATCCGGCCGCCATGGAACAGCACCTCGACTCGCCCGCCTTCGCGATGATCCGCGAGTCCAGCATCCCGCGCGCCTACCGCACCGGCGCCGCCGCCGCGAGCCGGCCCGACCGAGGCAGCTGCCTGGAGAGCATCGTCGGCCTGGTCGAGCTGTTCCGGGGCGATGTCGCCACCCTGCTGTCCTGCCCCTCACCCGCGCTCGCCGGCGTCTTCGTCGAACTCCTGGGCGACGAGGCGCAGAAGGCCCGCTTCTACGCGCGGCTGGCGGACGGCAGGACCTGGACGTTCTTCGCCATGTCGGAGGAGGGCAGGGGCAACGACGCGACGGCCATGGAGAGCCGGCTGGAGCCGGACGGCTCCGGCGGCTGGCTGCTGCACGGCGCGAAGCGCTACATCGGCCACGGCGCCAGGGGCGGGATCGGGGTGGTCTTCGCCCGCACGGGCCGCTCGCCGCTCTCCATCAGGGCCGCGCTCGTCGAACTGCCGGCGCCGGGGTGGTGGGCCGAGCCGCTGGAGATGGTGGGCCTGCGCGGCGCCTATCTCAGCGAGCTGCGGTTCGACGGGGTGCCGGTGCCCGGCGACATGCTGCTGGGCCAGCACCTCCCCGTCACCCGACGCGGCATCTGGGGGGCGCTCACCACCTTCAACAACATGCGGATGCAACTGGCCGCCGCGGCCGTCGGCACCGGGCTCGCCATGGCCGAGTACGTCGCCGAACACCGCAAGACCGCGCCGGGGCTCGACCGGGTGCTGGCCCGCACCGAGGCCGCGCGTCACCTCGTCCACGAGGCCGCCGCCCGCCTCGACCACGCGCCGGAGCGCGGCTACCTGTCCAGCGCCGCCAAGCTGGGCGCCACCCGGATGGCGGTGGAGACCGCGCACTGGGCGGGCGCAGCCCTCGGCCCGGCCGGGCTGCTGGAACACCCGCTGCTGGAGAAGTGGACCAGGGACGTGCGGGCCCTGGAGTTCATGGACGGCACCAGCAACATCCAGCGCCTCCACATCGCCAGGGGCTACCAGAGCGGCGACGCCGATGGCTGACCTCGGCGTCCACGCCATCGCCGCCGTCACCGCCCTCACCCGGGCCGACGCCTGGCTCCCCGCCGACCGCGTCGCCGCCACCGGCACGGCTGCCGGCGACCTGGCCCGGCTGGCGGCCCACGCCAGGGGCGTGCCCCTGACGGAGCTGCGGCTGCCGCCCCCCGACCTGCCCGGCGCACCCGACCCCGACGTGTCCGCCCAGGCGCTGGCCGCGCTCGCCGCCTGGGAAGGGCCCGCCGACGACGAGCCGCTGTTCCTGGTGCGTTCGGGTCCGCTGCGGGACCCCGAGGTCGCCGAACTGGGCCGGCTGGTGCACGCCTTGGGCTGGCGCGGCGACGACCTGGGCCTCACCCACCTCGACGAGCTCGGCGGCGCCCTGTTCCACGGGCTGCTCGACTGGGCCGTCACCTCCCGGGCCACCGTCCTGGTCGTCGACGACCCGGCGCTCGCCGAACCGGCGGCCGTACGCCCCCCGCGCGCCGTGGCGCTGCGCCTCCGGCGCGGCCCCGCCCCCCTGCGGCTGCTCGCCTCAGCGGAGGGCCCGCCACCCGAGGGCGCCGGCACCCGGATCGTCGGCACCTGGCCCTGCGACGCCTGGCTCGACCTCGCCGCCGCCCTGGCAGAGGGCCGCGTCGCCCCCGGCGAACGGCTGCTGCTGCACACGGTGGGGCCGCACCGGGAGGGCTGGCTGGCGCTGGCGGCCACCCGTCCTGGCGCGGTCAGGATCGCCGCGCCGAGCCCGGTCCCCGGGGGCGCGCCATGAGGATCGGCGTGGATCTGCTGTCGGTGCCGCGCTTCACCCGGATCGCCGAGCACCCCCGCTACCGGACGCTGGTCTTCACCGAGGCCGAGCTGGCGCAGGCGGGGGAGATCGGCTCCCGGCGCCATGTGGAGCGCCTCGCCGGCCGGTTCTGCGTCAAGGAGGCGGTCTGCAAACTGCTGGGCCGCGGCTTCGGCCAGGGCCTTCGATGGCGCGATATCGAGGTCACCACCGACCGCTGGGGCGCCCCCGGCGCGCGGCTCGCCGGCGGCGCCGAGCACCGCGCCCAGGAGCTGGGCCTCGGCGACCTGGTGGTCACGCTCACCCACCAGGCCGACCTCGTCGTGGCGATGGCCGCGGCCCAGGTGCGCCCGACCGACCCGTCCCAGAACCGAGGACCACGATGACGACCGCGCACGACGCCCCGCCGGGGCCGGCCATCCCGACCGGGCCCAGGCCCCTGCACCACTGGTTTCTCGCCGGGCTCGACCACGCCCCCGACGCCGTCGCGCTCCGCGTCGGCGCCACCGCCGTCACCTACCGCGAGCTGCACCGACGGGCCCTCGCCCTGGCCGGGACGCTGCTCGCCGGCGCCGCGACCGGACCGCGCCGCGTCGGCGTGCTGGCCGAGCGGGACGTGGACGGCTATGCCGGGGTGCTGGCCGCCGGCTACACGGGGGCGGCCGTGGTGCCGCTCAACACCGCCTTCCCCGCGGCCAGGACCAGGACCATGATCGAGGCGGCCGGTCTTGACGCGCTGCTCGTCGACGCCGCGGGCCGCCGTCAACTCCCCGCCCTTAAGGGGGCCCTGGCCGGCGTCCGGATCGTGGACGAGGCGCAGGGGCCGCCCCTGGAACGCCCCCGCACGCCCGGTCCCGACGAGACCGCCTACATCCTCTTCACCTCCGGCTCCACCGGACGCCCCAAGGGCGTCCCGGTGCGCCACCGCAATGTGGACGCCTATCTCCGGTACGTCCACGAGCGCTACGCGTTCACCCAGGACGACGTCTTCTCCCAGACCTTCGACCTCACCTTCGACCTGGCGATGTTCGACCTCTTCACCGCCTGGGGCGCCGGCGGCACCCTGGTGTCGATGCCGGCCAGGGCGTTTGTCACCGTCCCCGACTTCGTGGCCCGCAACGGCGTCACCGTCTGGTTCTCCTCGCCCAGCGTGATCTCCCTGCTGCGCCGGGTCCGGGCGCTCGCCCCCGGCGCCCTCGCCGGGCTGCGGCTGAGCCTCTTCTGCGGCGAGCCGCTGCTGCGCGGGGACGCCGCCGACTGGCGGGCCGCCGCGCCCTCGTCCCGTCTGGAGAACCTCTACGGCCCCACCGAGCTGACCATCTCCTGCACGGTCCACCGCTGGGACGACGCCACCTCGCCCGAGCGCTGCGTCAACGACATGGTGCCCATCGGCGCCCCGCACCCCGGGCTGCGCGTCCTGCTCGCCGACCCCGAGGGCCGCCCCGCCGACAGCACGGGCGAACTCTGCGTCACCGGCGACCAGATGTTCCCCGGCTATCTCGACCCCGCCGACGACGAGGGGCGCTTCCTGACCGTCGACGGCGTCCGCTGGTACCGCACCGGCGACCTGGTGCGCCGCCTGCCCGACGGCGAACTCGCCTATCTGGGGCGGCGCGACCACCAGGTGAAGATCAACGGCGTCCGGGTCGAACTCGCCGAGGTGGAGAGCGGGTTGCGCCGCCTCCGCGGGATCACCGACGCCGTCGCCGTCGTCGTCGAAGGCGAGCTGTTCGCGTTCTACCTGGGCCAGCCGCGTCCGGCGCCCGAGCTGATGGAGGAGCTGGGGGCGTTCTTCCCCCGGGCGTTGATCCCGCTCGGCTACCGGCACCTGGCGGAGTTCCCCCTCAACGCCAACCGCAAGACCGACCGTCCGGCCCTCGCGGCCGAGGCCGCCAGGCTGCGCGGCGGACGCCGGCAGCCCGCCACCACCACCCACCCATGAGAGGAAGACCCTGATGACGCGCACCGAGATCGTGGAGCATCTGCGCATCGCGCTGTCCGCCGTGCTCAACAAGGAGTTCCCCACCCTCACCCCCGAGCTGCGGCTCTTCGAGGATCTGGCGCTCGACTCCACCAGCGTGATCGAACTGCTGATGAGCCTGGAGGACACCATGGGCCTGGAGATCGACCCCGACGAGCTGGGGCCCGAGGTGTTCCAGTCGGTCGGCTCCCTCGCCGACTACGTCGAGGCCGGCTTCCAGAAGACCACGGTCTGAGCCATGACCGCCCAGCCGAGCCGGGCACCGCGCGCGGTGCCCACCGGGCCGCCGCCGCGCGCGGCCACCCGCGACGCGTCGCCCCGCCCGGCCCGGCGGGGCGTCTCGTGAACGTCGGCCTCTCCCGGGTCGCCGTCGCCCTGCCCCGGCACTCCGAGCCGGTCGACGCCATCCTGGCGCGCGCGGGCCGAGGCACGCTGGAGCGCCGGATGTTCGCCAAGGTGTACGGGCTGCGGGACTCGCCGACCCTGGCGCGGGACGAGCGGATGGAGGACCTCCTCGCCCTGGCCGGCGCCACGGCGCTCGACGGCGACTCCGCCTCCCTCGTCCTGTACGGCCACACCCTGCTGATGGCCGAGGGGGATCTGGGCGACGACTTCCCCGAACGCCTGCTGCACCGGCTCGGGTCGACGGGGAGCCGGTTCTTCGGCGTCTCGCACGTCAACTGCGCCTCGGTGCTCCGCTGCGTCGAACTCGCCCGCCGCTTCCTGCGGCGCCCCGACGCCACCGCCCGCGACCGGGTGCTGGTGCTCGGCGGCGATCAGGGCAGCGTCAACGACGGCGCCCGCTACATCCCCGGCACCACCGTCAGCGGCGACGCCGCCGTCGGGGTCGTGGTGCGGGCCGGCGGCTACCGGTACCGCTATCTGGCCGGCGCCGGCGCCAGAGACGCCCGGTTCCACCGCAACATGCGGATGACGCCCGAGGAGACGGCCCTCTTCGGCCGGGTCTGCGCCGATCTTGTGGTCGACGCCGTGCACCGCGCCGTCACGGCCGCCGGACTGACCCCTGAGCGTCTCGACTGGGTGATGCCGCATCTGTCGAACCGGTTGTTCTGGCGCACCTTCAGCGCCCACTCGGGCATTCCCGTCGACCGGATCTGTCTGGACCTGATCCCGGAGCGGGGCCACAACTTCGGCGGCGACGCGCTGATGGCGCTCGAACACGCCGACCGCACCGGGCGGTTGCGGCCCGGCGACCGGTGCGCCCTGGTGGCCATCGGTCAGGGCGCCTACACCCAGGCCGCGATCGTCGAGGTGGTCGCCGACGACCACGAGGCCGGCGGGGGTGGCGGCCGGTGATCACCCTCGACGAGCGGCTGCGGGCCATCCGGGCCACGGCGGTCGCCATGGCGGAGGACCTGCGGTCCCGGGCGCTGGCCGTGGACGCGGAGCCGGCCGCCATGGAACAGCACCTCGACTCGCCCGCCTTCGCCCTGATCCGCCGCTCCGAGGCCCCGCCGGGCCAGGACCGGCAGGGGCCGCCGCTGCCGACACCGGGATCCTGCCTGGAGAACGTGGTCGGCATGGTGGAACTCGCCAGGGGCGACACGGGAGTTCTGCTGTCCTGTCCCTCGCCTGGCCTGGCCGGCGCCTTCGTCGAACTGCTGGGCGACGAGGCGCAGAAGGCCCGCTTCCACGCGCGGCTGGCGGACGGCGGGACCTGGACGTTCTTCGCCATGTCGGAGGAGGGCCGGGGGAGCGACGCGACGGCCATGGAGAGCCGGCTGGAGCCGGACGGCTCCGGCGGCTGGCTGCTGCACGGCGCGAAGCGCTATATCGGCCAGGGCGCGAGGGGCGGGGTGGGGGTGGTCTTCGCCCGCACCGGGCCCTCGCCGCTGTCCATCAGGGCCGCGCTCGTCGAGCTGCCGGCGCCGGGGTGGTGGGCCGAGCCGCTGGAGATGGTGGGCCTGCGCGGCGCCTGTCTGAGCGAGCTGCGGTTCGACGGGGTGCCGGTGCCCGGCGACATGTTGCTGGGCCAGCACCTCCCCGTCACCCGACGCGGCATCTGGGCGGCGACCCGCACCTTCCACCGGATGCGGGTCAGGGTCGCCGCCGCGGCCGTCGGCACCGGCCTCGCCATGGCCGAGTACGTCGCCGAACACCGCGAGGACGCGCCGGGGCTCGACCGGGTACGGGCCCGTGCCGAGGCCGCGCGGCAGCTGACGTACGAGGCCGCCGCCAGGGTCGACCTGGCGCCCGACCGGGGCCAGCCGTCCAACATCGCCAAGTTGACCGCGACCCGGATGGCGGTGGAGACCGCGCACTGGGCGGGCGCAGCGCTCGGCCCGGCCGGGCTGCTGGACCACCCGCTGCTGGAGAAGTGGACCAGGGACGTACGCGCCTTCGAGTTCATGGAGGGCACCGGCACCATCCAGCGCCTGCACATCGCGCGCGGTCACCGGAACGGAGAGACCGATGGTTGAACTCAGCGTGCACGCGCTCAGCGTGGCGGCGGTGCCGCACTCCGACTACCGGCCGCTGTCCGACTTTCCCGACAGCCTGCTGCCCCGGGCCGAGCGGATCGCCGCCGCGCACGGCATCCCCCTGGAACACCTGCTGGTGGTGACGCCGGGGGACGCGGCCGAGGCCGAGGGCCCCGACGCCAGCGGCCGGGCGCTGGCGGCGTTGGGCCGCCCGACGGCGGACGAGCGGCTCTTCCTGATCCGCTCGGGACCGCTGCTGGACGCCAAGGTGGCGGCCCTGGCCGGTCTGGTGCACGCCTTCGACTGGGCCGGTGAGGACCTGGGCATCACCCACCTCGACGAGCTCGGCGGGGTGCTCGCCCTCGACCTGCTGGGCTGGGCCCTGGACGACGACGCCCGCGCCACCGCGCTGATCTGCGACGAGCCGCTGTTCGCCGATGCCAGGCTGGGCGTGGGCTGGTTCAGCGCGGTCGGCCTGCGGGTGCTGCGCGGGCCGGGCCCGCTGACCCTGCTGGGCTGCGGCGAGGGGCCACCCCCCGACGACGGCACCACCTTCCGCCACCTGCCGGGGCGGGCCCCCTGCGACAGCTGGCTGGCGCTGCACGGTGCCCTGCGTTCCGGCGAACTCGCCCCGGGGGAGCGGGTGTTGCTCCACACGCGGGGGCCACGCCGGGAGGGCTGGCTCACCCTGGAGGCGACCACGCCTTCCGCCGTCCACCTCCCCGCCCCCTGACCCCCGGCGCGGCCTGACTCCTCGCCGGTGCCGCCCGGCGGTCGGCGGCCCGCCAGCCTCGGGCCCAACACGCCGCCCCCACGGGCCCGTTGCGATCCGCGACCGGCGCTTCACCCGCCGGCCACCTGCCCGACGCCCGGCGGTGGTTCCGGCTGAGGAAACTTCACCTCGTGAGACGGGTATGGGGGATCGCGCTCGGAGTGCTGCTGTTGGCCGGCGTCGCCGCCGCGCTCGTCGTCGGACGGGACACCGGGGACGGGGACGGCGGCGGGGGATCGGTGACGGTCAGTGGGGTGATCGGCTCGGAGAAGGCGGAGTTCTTCGCCGACCCCGACGTGGTGGCCGCCCTGGCGGACGAGGGGCTCACCGTGCGGGCGCAGTCCGTCGGCTCCTGGGCCATGGACGACGTCGACCTGGCGGGCTACGACTTCGCGTTCCCCTCCAGCCAGGGCCCCGCCGACGCGCTGCGCGGCGAAAGCGGCGACCCGAGCGCCCCGCTGCGGCCGTTCTACTCGCCGCTGGTGGTGCTCGCCCACCGCGAGGCCGCCGAGGTGCTGGCCGCCAACGGCCTGGCCACGCTGGAGGCCGACAACGTCGGGCGGCTGTTCATGGCCGACTACCTGTCAGCCGTCGAGGAGAGCCGCACCTGGCAGGAGTTGGAGGGCGCCATGGCACAGGACGGTCTCAGCGGCGCCCTCTATGTCTCCAGCACCGACCCCCTCACCTCCAACTCCGGCGCCCTCTACCTCGCCGCCGCCTCCTTCGTCGCCAACGACGGGCAGGTCGTCGCGGACGAGGCCGCCATCGAGCGCACCGCGCCCCTGCTCCGTGCCCTGGTGCGGGTCCAGGGCACCCAGCAGTCCAGCTCCGACGGCCCGTTCCGCGACTTCGTCAGCGGCGTGGGCAACCCGCTCGTCCTCGCCTACGAGTCGCAGGTCGCCTCGCTGCTGATCGGCGGCGCCGACTCCGGAGACGAGGGAGACGCGGGGCACGCGGCGCACGCGGAGAGCATGGTGGTGCTCTATCCGGACACCACGGCGACCAGCGACCACACCCTCGTGCCGCTCACCGAGGGCGGCCGGCGCCTGGGCGAGGCGCTGACCGACGACCCCGAACTGCGCCGCCTCGCCGTCCGCCACGGCTTCCGGCCGCAGGGCGCGACCGCCGAGTTCACCGAGGCCACCGCGGCGCACTCCGCCTATCTCAGGGACGGACTCGACGGGGTACGGCAGGTGCCCGTGCCCACCGCCGACGTGCTCCGTGCCATGGCCGAGCGCGCCAGGGGCTGACATCCGTGCCGGACCTCATCCAGGGGGAGCCATGACAGACACCGAGAACCCACTGGTCCTCACACCACCCGAACCCGTCGCCCCGGTCCGGGCCGAGCAGGCGTCAGGTCTGGTGCCGCTGGACGCGGGGACCCGCGAGGAGCTGGGGCGCCGCGCCGCGAGCTATGTCGACTCGCTGTCCGAACTGGACGCGCGCTCCCCCGAGTTCTCCAGCCGCGTCGGCGAGGTCACCTCGCTCGGCTCCGCCGAGATGCGGGCCGCGGCCCAGCAGTCCAACCGGATGCTCGACCGCAGCGTCCGCTCGCTCTCGCAGGGCGCGGGCGGCGACGCGGCCGACGCGCAGACGTGGGTCTCCTCGTCGCTGCTTGACCTGCGCCGCACCGTGGAGGACCTCGATCCGCGCGAGTCCTCGTCCGGCGGGGTGCGGAAGCTGCTGTCCCGGCTGCCGGGCGGCAACAGGTTCCGCGACCACCTGGCGCGTTACGCCACCGCCCAGGGCACGCTCCAGAGGATCGTGACCACCCTGCGCGCCGGCCAGGACGAGCTGCGCCGCGACAACGCCACCCTGCACACCGAGCGTGCCCGCCTCTGGGACACCATGGGCAAACTCCAGGAGTACGCGGTCCTCACCGAGGCGCTGGACGAGGAGCTGCGAGGCCGCGTCGAGCGGCTGGAGACGACCGACCCCGAGCAGGCCGCGGCGCTGCGCGCCGACATCCTCTTCCCGGTCCGCCAGAAGCACCAGGACCTGCTGACCCAGCTCGCGGTATGCGCCCAGGGCTACCTGGCCATGGACGTGGTGCGCCGCAACAACGAGGAACTGGTCAAGGGCGTCGACCGCGCGGCCACCACCACCGTCACCGCGCTGCGCATCGGCGTGATGCTCTCCGCCGCCCTGGAGAGCCAGCGCAAGGTGGGCGAGCAGGTCGCCGCCCTGCGCGGCACCACGGAGGAACTCGTCCGCGGCAACGCCGAGATGCTCGCCACCCAGAGCGGCGAGATCCAGAAGCTGGCCACCGATCCGGCCGTCGGCGCCGAGACGCTGCGCGCCGCGTTCCAGCAGATCTACCGGACCCTGGACGCCATCGACACCTACAAGGCGCAGGCCACCGAGACCATGGCGGCCACCGCCCGCGCCCTCTCCGACGAGCTGGGCCACGCCGCCAGCCATCTGGAGCGCTCCCGCGCCGCCGACCAGCGCGACGAGGGCCTGGTATGAGAGCGGGCGCGCGGATCGTCGCGCTGCTCGCCACCCTCGCGCTGGCCGTCGCCTGCACGGGAGAGTCGGACAAGGAGGAGGAGGGCGGGGACGGTGTCGCCGCCGCCGGGACCGTCAGGATCCTGGCCGGCAGCGAGCTGGCCGACATGGAGTTCCTGCTGGAGCGGGCCACCGAGGAGACCGGGGTGGAGGTCGAGATCACCCATGCCGGCACCCTCGACGCCACCCGCCAGGTGCTCTCGGGCGAGGCCGACGGCACCTACGACGCCGTGTGGCTGGCCACCAACGACTACCTCAGGCTGCACCCCGAGGCCGAGCGGCGGATCCTCACCGAGACCTCGATCATGACCTCGCCGGTGGCGCTCGGCCTGCGCCCCGAGGCCCTGGACCGGCTGGGCTGGCAGCCCGACGAGATCACCTGGTCCCAGGTCCACGAGGCCGCCGCCGCCGGGGATCTGACCTTCGGAATGACAGACCCGACGCGCTCCAACTCCGGTTACAGCGCGCTGATATCGGTGACCTCGGCGCTCTCCGGCGCCCA
The DNA here is from genome assembly GCF_020740535.1 of Streptomyces profundus. Taxonomy (NCBI): domain Bacteria; kingdom Bacillati; phylum Actinomycetota; class Actinomycetes; order Kitasatosporales; family Streptomycetaceae; genus Streptomyces; species Streptomyces profundus. Next base: position 226,818 of record NZ_CP082362.1, on the reverse strand, counting down.
GTCGGCGCTCACCGCCGACGACGTCTCCGGCAGCGCCACGGAGCTGCGGGAGCTGTTCGCCGGGCAGCGGCTCACCTCGGGGTCCTCCGGCTGGCTCGCCGAGGCGTTCGGGCAGCGTGCCGACGTGGACGCGCTCGTCAACTACGAGTCCGTGCTCCTCGGCCTCGACCGTGCCGGCGTCGCCGACCTGGCGGTGGTGCGTCCGCTGGACGGGGTGGTCACCGCCCGCTACCCGCTGACCACGCTCTCCTCCGCCTCGCCGGAGGCGGGCGAGGCGCTGCGTCTCCTCGGCGCCTATCTGCGGACCGCCCCGGCGCAGCGCGCCCTCACCGAGGAGACGCTGCGCCGCCCGGTCGCCACCGAGGTCACGGCCGCCGAGTCCATCCCCGACGGACAGCGCCGCGAACTGCCCTACCCGGGCTCGCTCGATGTCGCCGACGCCCTTCTCGACGCCTACGACGGCGAGTTGCGCCGCCCCTCCCGCACGCTCTACCTGCTGGACACCTCGGGCTCGATGAGCGGCGAGCGGCTGGCCGCGCTCCAGGACGCGCTGCGCCACCTCACCGGCGCCGACAACCCGGCGGGGGAGCGGTTCAGGGACCGCGAGGAGGTGACGCTGATGCCGTTCAGCGACGCGGTGGTCTCCACGGAGACCTGGACGGTCGACGCGGAGGGCCGCGAGGAGGCCCTGGCCGGGATCCGCTCGGGGACGGACGCGCTGGTCGCCCAGGGGGAGACCGCCGTCTACGCCAGCCTGATCGAGGCGTACGAGCTGCTGGCGGACGAGGGCGCGCGGGACGCGTTCACCTCCATCGTGCTGATGACGGACGGCGAGAACAACGACGAGGTCCAGGCCACGGACTTCCAGGACTTCCACGGTGGCCTCGGCGACGAGCAGCGGCGGGTGCCGGTGTTCACCATCCTGTTCGGCGACTCCGACCCGGCCGAGCTGGAGCTGATCGCCGAGGGGACCGGGGGCGCGCTCTTCGACGCGGTCAACGGCTCGCTCGCGGACGCCTTCCGGGAGATCCGTGGCTACCAGTAGCGGTCCGGCGGCCAGGGCGCTGGCCTATCTGGAGTCCCGGAGGAACCTGACGGGCTGCGCCTGCGGGCTGGCCGGCCTGGTGGCGGTGTTCGGCGGGCTCGCCGGCGCGTACTGGCCGTTCGTCGTCGTCGGCCTGTACGGGGCTGGCGCGCTGCTCGCCCCGCCCGAGCGGACCGCGCCCCCGCTCTTCGCGGGACCGGCCGGCCCCGGTGCCGAACTGGACGCCGTCCGCGCCGACTTCGCCGCCCTGCGCGGCTATGTCGAGGCCCTGGAGGTGCCCGCCGACGCCACCGCGCCCGCCGCCGAGCTCGACGGCCTGCTGGCCGCCCTCCTCGAACCCGGCTGGGTGGCGGAGGAGGTCTCTGCCGATCCCGAGGCGGTGCACATCCTGGGCCGGGCCGTGCGCACCGACATCCCGGAGGCGTTCGACGCCTACCAGCGCACCCGCTGGTGGGCCAGGCTCCAGCCGGGCGCCGACTCGGCCGAGCAGCACCTCAGACGCCAACTGGAGTTGCTGGCTGGCGAGTTGAACACCGTGGCGAGCGCGGTCCACGAGGCGCTTGAACGCCGTCAGCGCACCCACACGACCTATCTGGAGTCCAGGGCCGAGCCCCAGGAGCCGCCCGGCACGGGATAGCGGGTCACGGCTGTCCCTCGGGGCGGCGGGAGTTGAGCCGCGCGGCCTCGCGGGTCAGATGGTGGCGTTCGGCGAGGTTGGGCGCCTTCAGGGCCGCCTCGGCGTAGAGCCGCGCGGCCCTCGCCAGGTCGCCGTCGCGTTCGTGGAGGTACGCCGCCACCGCGGTGTGGCGCGGCAGCGATGGGTCCACCCCGGCGAGCGCCGCAAGCCCGGCGCCCGGTCCGTCGGCTTCGCCGACGGCGACCGCGCGGTTGAGCCGGACTACCGGGCTGTCGGTCAGCCGCGCCAACTCGTCGTACCACTCGACGATCTGCGGCCAGTCGGTCTCCCCGGCGGTGCGCGCGTCGGCGTGCAGCGCCGCGATGGCGGCCTGGGCCTGGAACTCGCCCAGCCGGTCGCGGGCGAGGGCGGCCCGCAGGATGCCGATGCCCTCGACGATCGCCCCGGTGTCCCACCGGGACCTGTCCTGTGCGGCGAGCGGTACCAGGCTCCCGTCGGGCGCGGTCCTGCTGGCCCGCCTGGCGTGGTGGAGCAGCATCAGGGCGAGCAGGCCCGCCACCTCCGGATGGTCGATCGCGGCCGAGAGGCGCCGGGTGAGCCTGATGGCCTCGGCGGCCAGGTCCACCTCGCCCGAGTAGCCCTCGTTGAAGACCAGATAGAGGACCCGCAGCACGGTGGCGACATCACCTGGCTGGTCGAACCGCACGCCGGAGACGGTGCGTTTGGCGCGGCTGACTCGCTGCGCCATGGTCGCCTCCGGCACCAGATAGGCCCTGGCGATCTGCCGGGTGGTCAGGCCGCCGACGGCGCGCAGGGTGAGCGCCACCGCGGACGCCGGGGTCAGCGACGGGTGGGCGCACAGGAAGTAGAGCTGGAGCGTGTCGTCCACCGTGGCCGCCGGCCCCGGCGCCGGCTCGGCCTCGACGATCTCCTCGCGTCGGCGGCGGGCGACGTCCGCCCGGGTCGCGTCGAGAAAGCGGCGCCAGGCCACGGTGATCAGCCAGCCCCTCGGATCGCGCGGAGGGGCGGTCGGCCAGACGCGGACCGCCTCCACCAGCGCTTCCTGCACGGCGTCCTCGGCCGCCGCGAAGTCGGCCCCACGGCGGACGAGGACGCCGAGCACGCCCGGCGTGAGGCTTCTCGGCAGGGCTTCGTCCATCGGGGCTGTCACTCACCGACGGTGGGCGGCTGGGTCAGGGCCGGGCGCAGTTCCAGCCACTCGTGGATCGGCTTCCCGCCGGCCCCCGGGGCGGCCGACAGCTCCCCGGCCAGCTCGACGGCGCGCTCGTGGCTGTCGACGTCGATCACCATCCAGCCGGCGACCAGGTCCTTGGTCTCGGCGAACGGCCCGTCGGTGACCGGGGGACGCCCCTCGCCGTCGTAGCGGACGAACGTGCCCTCGGGGGCGAGCGCCTGCTCGCCGACGAACTCGCCGGTCTCCGCCAGCCGGGCCGCGAAGTCGTTCATGTACCGGATGTGCGCCGTGACCTCCTCCGGCGTCCACCGGTCCATCGGCACGTCGTTGACCGCCTCGGGGGCGCCCCGGTAGTGCTTGAGCAGCAGATACTTGGCCATGGTGGTACTCCTCGGTGTGGTGGGGGACCCATTGTGGTCACCCGCACCAGGGAGACGGAGCCGGTTCCGGGTTCTCGACAGCGCCGGGCGAACCAGTTCCACCCGGCTGGCCCAGTCCGGCCGCGCCCGCTGGTCAACTCCACCGTGCCTGAGCGGAGTTGAACGATCCTGATCGCTTCTCTTGAGTTCGGTTGACGCTCCGTCGCGGTCGCTCCACGGTGAGAAGGCGGCGCCACCACGGTCGGGAAGCGGTGGTCGCCGTCCCCACCCCACCAGAGCGGAGCCGCCCCATGCGAGCTGCCAGAAGGACCCCGCCCACCGACGGCGCGCGCCGCCGCGCGCCGCACGTCCGACGCCTGATCGCCCTGTTCGCCACCGTGCTGCTGGCCACCGCGCTGGGCGTGCGGCCGGCCGCCGCCGAGCCGGTGACCGTCCCCAACGGCACCCAGTTCACCACCCCCGACGGCGAGCCCGTGCACGCGCACGGCGGGGGCATCGTCGAGGTGGACGGCTACTACTACTGGTTCGGCGAGAACCGGCAGGAGAACGACAACGGCTTCCGCTATGTCTCCGCGTACCGGTCGACCGACCTGCGGAACTGGGAGTTCCGCAACCACGTGCTCACCCAGCAGTCCGATCCCGAACTCCAACAGGCCAATATCGAACGCCCCAAGGTCATCCACAACGAGACGACCGGCCAGTTCGTGATGTGGATGCACAAGGAGAACGGCCAGGACTACGGCGAGGCCAGGGCGGCCGTGGCCGTCTCCGACACGGTGGACGGCGACTACGCCTGGCAGGGCAGCTTCCGCCCGCTGGGCCACATGTCGCGCGATATCACCGCCTTCGTCGACGACGACGGCACCGGCTACATGGTCTCCTCCGCCAGGGAGAACTACGACCTGCACATCTACCGGCTCACCGACGACTACACGGACGTCGCCGAGCTGGTCGCCAACCCCTGGCCCGGCGGCCACCGCGAGGCGCCGGCGCTCTTCCAGCGCGACGGGGTCTACTTCATGCTCACCTCGGGCGCCACCGGCTGGAACCCCAACCAGCAGCAGTACGCCACCGCCACCAGCCTGGACGGCGACTGGAGCGCCATGCGGAACGTCGGCGACGCGACGGCCTTCGGCTCCCAGACCGCCTTCGTGCTGCCGATCCAGGGCACCGGGACGACGTCGTACCTCTATCTGGGCGACCGCTGGGGCAACTCGTTCGGCGGCCTGGTCAACGACTCGCGCTACGTCTGGCTCCCGATCGCGTTCCCCGACCCCACCAGCATGCGTCTGGACTGGGCCCCCGAGCTGACCATCGACACCGAGGCCGGCACCGTGACCGCGAGCGGCGGGCCGTACCGGACGCTGACCGCCCGGCACTCGGGGAAGTGCGTCGACGTCCCCGACCAGTCCCAGGCCATCGGGCGCCAGGCCGTGCAGTGGAGTTGCAACGGCGGCAGCAACCAGAGCTTCTGGGCCCGCGACGCCGGCGAAGGCCACGTCGAACTCGTGGCCAGGCACAGCTCTCTCTGCCTGAGCGTCGCCGACGGTTCGACCGCCGCCAACGCCGACGTGGTCCAGGCGGCGTGCGACGGCGGGGCCGAGCAGCGGTGGCGGCTCGCGGACGCCGGTGACGGCTATGTCTCGCTCGTCGCCCGGCACAGCGGCCACTGCCTGGACGTCGCCGACGAGTCGACGGCCGACGGCGCGCACCTCATCCAGTACACCTGCACGGACGCGGCCTGGCAGCAGTTCAGGTTGACCACCGTCTGAGCCGAGCGGCTTCCCCCCACCCCCCAGCCAGGAAAGGCCGGTCATGCCCCCGTTCCGTTCCCGCCATCCCCGCCGTTCCCTCTCGGTGACGCTCTCCGTGGCCGTCGCCGGCTCGCTCGTCGCCCTGTCGTCCGCAGGCCAGGTCACCGCGGCCGACCGGGCGGCGGAGCCGGCGCCGCAGGCCGCGGCCGACTTCCGCGGTGTCAACTGGGCCGCGCCGGGCGACAACTTCACCGACGGCCCCGTGGTGCCCGAGGGGCTGAGCGAATCCGACGACTACGACACCGTCAAGGCCAAGGCGAGCGTGGTCTACGACCAGTTCCAGAGCACTGTCGGCGCCAACACCGTTCGGCTTCCGATCAACTTCGACTCCTACCCCGGCACGACCTGGGGCGACTCCTATGCGGGAGCCATCGATGCCGCGTCGGAGAGCGGCCTCAACGTGATCATCTCCCTGTGGGAGGGCGCCTCGGCCAACGGCCGGATCGACGACCTGGCCGGCTACAACGCGCTGTGGGACGCCGTCGTCGAACGCTGGGGCGACGACGGACGGGTGCACTTCGAGCCCATGAACGAACCGTATGCCTATACCCCGGCGGAGTGGGCCGATATCGCCGCCGCCTGGATCGAGGACCGCCCGTCGGTCCCCAGGGAGCGGATCCTCGTCAGCGGACACGGCTACAACGGCGACGTCACCGCCGTGTGCGCCGACAGCCGGCTCGACGGCACCTATCTCTCGCTCCATCTCTACGCGTTCCAGTTCGCGGAGATGAGCTACGACCAGTGGCGCGACACCTTCGACTCCCGCATCGGCGACTGCGGTTCGCGCACCGTGCTGGACGAGTTCGGCGCCCCGCTGGACGACGGCAGGGACTACGACCACCCCGACAGCGACGACAACTTCGTCCGCTATCTGCGGGCGGCCACCGACACCGTGCGCGCCGAGGGCATGGGCGCCGTCTACTGGCCGGCCCTCGGCGGCAAGCACACCAACCGGCCCGACCACGACTGGTACTCCCTCTACGCGATCGAGGGCAGCGGCACCGACCTGACGCTGACCGTGCGCAACGAGAGCGCCGTCAACCGGCTCCACCACGCCTGGGCCGTCACGAACTGACCCGGCCGCCACCGGGACCGCCCGCCATTGCCCGGCAACGGCAACGGCGGGCGATCTCGGTGGACGGGCCCTTTCCCCGAGGGCTGCTGCCGCATTTCCCGGGGGCGAGTCAGCCGGAACCATTCCCGGCGCGATGAATCAGCTGAGAATATCGGCCTCGTACGCGTCGAGATCCACATCCTCGCCCGCGAGGTCGACGCTCCTCGTGAATTCCTCGTGCGGGGCGTTGTCCCATTCGAGCGTCATGGCTTCCCCGGCGAGCCGAAGGGTGCCGCTCCGCGCACTTCCCGAGTCGCAGGTGAACAGGAACGGCTGCCAGTCGAGGCTGCCCTCGACCGCCATGCTTGAGCGGCAGATTTCCTGGGTCCGGTAGTTTCCGTACAGGACGCCTTCCGTGCTGGTGATCAGCTCGGCTCCGTCGGACGCCCAGATGGCGAGCCACTCGGGGTTGGCCTCGCCCGGGTCGGGCCGGTCGTCGGGACCGTCCGTGTCCCCGTTGGCACCCCCGGAGCCCGAGCCGTCGAGGCCCCCGTCGCCCCCGCCGTCGTTGTCGTCGCCGCAGCCGGTGAGTGCCAGACAGGCCGCGCCGCGGCTACCGAAGCGATGAGTCGTATACGTGCGCGCATTGCTGTTTCCCCGTTATCGCTGTGAGTTGGTCCCTCGGTCAGGTACGGGATCGAACGATAGTGAGAGGTGGGGGGAAATTCCAATCGAAGCCGGCCGGTACTCGATATCGGTTACGTGGCTGTCACAGCGAAAGCCTGAGGGAAGGGCCAGGAAAGCCTGCTGTTCTATATGCCGAAAGAGAAGTCAGAAGAAAGTGCGGAGCCGCCTTTACCGAGCCGGTCGCAGAGCGAATACCGGCGGCCGTCAGGACCAGCCGCAGCAGGCCGGCTCCGACGCCCAACTCGTCGGTGACCAGCACCATGGCGACGAGCCCGCCCGACGCCGCACTAGAGTTGGCGCCGTGCGGGGAGAGGGAGCGGTGCGTGGCGAGCCGCTGGTCCGCCCCTCGCGTTCGGTGGCCGGGGTCGTCGTGGCGGCCCTGCTGTCGCCCTGGGGGCGACTGCTGCTGTTGGTCCTGCTGGTGGCCGGCGCCTGGGCCGCCGCGACGCTGCTCGGCGTGGACCGGCTGGCGCGCGCCGAGCCCGCCACGCTCGGCTCGACGGTGTGGGCCGGGCCGCTCTTCGTCGCCCTCTACGCGCTGGGGACGACGGCCTTTGTGCCCAAGCCGGCGCTGAGCGCCGCCGCCGGCGCGCTCTTCGGCGCCGGCTACGGCCTGTCGCTGACCGTCGCCGGCACCGTGCTGGGGGCGCTGCTCGGCTTCGCCGCCGGCCGCTTCCTCGGCCGCGACGCGCTGGGCCCGATGACACGGACACGCGTGCTGGCCGGCGTCGAACGGCGGCTGTCCGAACGGCCGTTCCGCGGGGTGCTGTTGGCGCGCCTGTTGCCGGTGGTGCCCTTCGCCGCGGTCAACCTGGGCGCCGCCGTCGCCCGGGTGGGCTGGGCGCCGTTCGCGGCGGCGACCGCGCTCGGCACGCTGCCAGGCAACGCGGCCTGGGTGTTGGCCGGCGTCTCGGCGTCCACGCCCGCCACCTCCTGGCTCTGGCTGCCCGCCGTCGGCTGCGGCGCGCTGCTGGGCGGGGCCGCGCTGTGCCGCGCGGCCCGCCGCCGCCGGGCCTGATCCCGCCCCGTCCCGCCACGGCTTGCCCTGGAGCGCGCTTCAACGGCGATGCTGACCGACAGCACGGGAACAGCGGTGAACCGCGGTGAACCGTGCTGGTCGTCAACGAATCGCCGAAAGCGCGGGGAAGCGCTTGTACAGGGGGAGATCCCATGCCAACAGGGACAGCGGCCACGGCGCGGCTCGCGCTCGGCACCATGCACTTCGGCACCAGGACGGACGCCTCGACGGCGTTCGACCTGCTGGACCGGTTCGTGGACGCCGGCGGCACGTTGATCGACACCGCCGACTGCTACACCTTCTGGAACGAACCGGACGGCCGGGGCGGGGAGAGCGAGGAGGTCATCGGCCGGTGGCTGGCGGCCCGGCCCGGCATGCGCGACCGGGTGTACCTGAGCACCAAGGTGGGGGCCCAGCCGCACGGCCAGGGGGAGTGGCCCGCCAACCGCCAGGGCCTGTCGGGCAACGTGGTCGGTGCCGCCGTGCGGGGCAGCCTCCGCCGGCTCGGCACCGACCGGATCGACCTCTACTGGACCCATATGGAGGACCGGGGCGTCGCCCTTGAGGAGACGGCCGAGGCGCTCGCCGGGCTGGTCGCCGACGGGACGGTCGCCAGGATCGGCGCCTCCAACCACCCGCTGTGGCGGGTGGAGCGCTCCCGGGGGATCGCCGAGCGGCGCGGCTGGGCCGGGTACACCGCGCTGCAACTGCGCCACTCCTACCTCAGGCCCCGCCCCGGCGTGCCCTCGCTGCCGCACCGGTTCGGCTGGGTCACGGACGAGACCCTCGACTATGTCGAGAGCGAGCCCGAGCTGAGCCTGTGGGTGTACAGCGTCCTGCTGAACGGCTTCTACGCCAGGACCGACCGCCCACTGGGCGAGGACTTCGAACACCCCGGCAACACGCGGCGGTTGGCCGCCCTGGAGCGGGTGGCCGAGGACCTCGGGGCGACCCGTAACCAGGTCGTCCTGGCCTGGCTGACCGGCGGCCGGCCGCCCCTCGTCCCCGTGGTCGGCGTCAGCCGCCCCGAGCAACTGGACGAGGCGTTCGCCGGCGTCGCCCTTGAGCTGCCGGCCGAGCACCGCCGGCTCCTCGACGAGGCGGCCTGACCGGCCGGCAGCGTCCGGCGGCCTACGGCCGGCCGGAGCCGAGCCGCCCGCCGAGCTCGACGGCGAGCGACAGCGCTCCCCTCAGCTCGCGGGCGGCGCGTTCGGTATGGCGGGCGAGGGCGGGCGTCCGGTTGGCCAGGGTCAGGTTGGCCGCGATCACCGTGACGGACATCCCCATCTCCTCGCCGAGCACCAGCTCCATCACGGGGGTCGCGTGATCGCGCTGCCTGTTCACGCCGCGGGTGCCGTACTCGCCGCCCCGCGCCGTGGCCAGCACCACGGGGCGCCCCGCCAGCGGGGCGCCCGAGATCGCCGAAGGGGCGGTCCACCCCGGGACATGCACATGGTCGAGCCACGCCTTGAGGGTTGAGGGCAGCCCGTAGTTGTAGAGCGGGAACCCGATCAACAGCACGTCAGCCGCGAGCAGTTCGTTGACGAGACGCCGTTGCGCCTCCTCGGCGGCCCACCCCGGCCGCTCGCCCGCCTCCCGGAGCCCGGGGGCCCAGTGCAGGCCGGCTTCGGGCAGATGGGGCGGCGGGTCCGTGTGCAGGTCACGGCGGAGCACCACGTTGTCCGGGTGCGCGGTGCGGAACGCCGAGGCGAAGGCCGCGGTGATGGCCCGCGACTCCGAGGCCTTCCCCCGGGCCGAGGAATCCAGGTGTAGCAGTGTCGACATGCCGGACATCATGGCGCGGTTCGGACCCCGCTCACCACGCCGGAGCTACCCCGAACGCCCTTACGTTCCCTCCTCCTCACCGCCATTCGGCCGCCGGCGGGGACGCCCGCACTCCAGTCGGGAGGGGGAGTGGCCGATGTTTGGGGGAGCCACATCGGCACGGATCTGACCCGAGGGAGAGCGCGGATGGCGACCTGGACGAGCGACGAGTTGGACACGATCGGCACCGCGGACGAGTTGGAGATCGCCCCGCTGCGCGACGACGGCACCCCGCACGGCCCGGTGACGATCTGGGTGGTGCGGCACGGAGACGACCTCTTCGTCCGCTCCTACCGGGGACGCGGCGGCGTCTGGTTCCAGACCACCAGGGCGCGGGGCGAGGGACACGTCCAGGCCGGCGGGGTCGACCGGGACGTCCGTTTCGCCGAGGAGACCGACCCGGCCGCCAACGAGGCGATCGACGCCGCCTACCGCACCAAGTACCAGCGGTACGGCAGCCAGTACGTCGACCCGATGGTCGCCGGCCCGGCGCGGGAGGCGACCATCAGGCTGCTGCCGAGCTGAGCCGGATCGCCCCAGCGCGGCACCACGCCCACCCGGCGCCCCACCGGGTGGGCTCACCTAAGCTCAGGCGCATGGCGAAATACTTCGACGTGCACCCGGAGAACCCACAGCGCCGTGTGATCGACCAGGCGGTTCGGATCCTCAGCGACGGAGGGCTCATCGTCTACCCCACGGACTCCTGCTTCGCCCTCGGCTGTCGGCCGGGCGACAGCCGGGGCGTCGACCGGATCCGTGCCATCAGGCAGCTCGACAGTCGCCACCACTTCACCCTGGTCTGCCGGGACTTCGCGCAGCTGGGCCAGTTCGCGCGGATAGACAACACGGTGTTCCGCGCGGTGCGGGCCGCGACGCCCGGCAGTTACACCTTCATCCTGCCGGCCACCAAGGAGGCGCCGCGCCGCCTGCTGCACCCCAAGCGGCGCACCATCGGCGTGCGGATTCCCGAACACCCGGTCGCCCAGGCGCTGCTCGCCGCGCTGGACGAGCCGCTGCTCTCCAGCACCCTCCTGCTGCCGGACCAGGAGGAGCCGTTGACCCAGGGCTGGGAGATCAAGGAGCGGCTCGACCATGTCGTGGACGCCGTGCTCGACTCGGGGGACTGCGGGACGGTGCCCACCACCGTGGTCGACTTCTCGCAGGGCGAGCCGGAGATCGTGCGCCGGGGCGCCGGCGACCCCGACCGCTTCGCCTGACAGCGGGCGTCTCCTTGATGACAATGATTCCCGTGTGCGTATAGTGGCCCGGGTGGCGTAGCCCGACGGCCGTCCCGCCTGTTCGGCGCGCGCGCCCTCCCCGCGGTGTCCCCGTGGAGCGGCACCGCGCCGACCGAGAGGACTCCCGTGTCCACCGCACCGCCCCTCGCCGATCTCGGCGTCCTGCCCGACCGCGTCGCTCCGACGGAGCCCGACCGCGCCCGGCGCGCGCTGGCCCGCGACGGCGCCGTCGTCCTCACCGGACTCGAACCCACCGCCGACGCCCTGGTGGTCGCGGCGGCCTCGGTGCTCGGCGCAGGGCTGCGGGAGCTGTATCCGCAGCGCGTGCGGCGTTCGCAGGACGGTGGCCCCGTCCAACTCCACGCCGACGGCCTGGACTTCGTGGTCGACATCGGCGGTGTGCCCGCGCGCCGTCGCCATCCCGACGAGGACCACGTCCTGGTGCAGAGTGTCGTTCCGGCGCCGTCCGGCGGCGGGTCCATGGTGCTGGACGCCTACCGCTTCGTCGATCGACTCCCCGCCGAGGACGCGGAGTTGCACGAGTTCCTGCGCACCGTCGACGTCGATCTCTACGGTGCCTGGGCCGGGTTGCGCGGGCTGCCCGCGGTGCCGCGTGTCGCCCGGCACATCGAGTTCACCCGGGCCGGCCGCCGGGTGGTCAGGTGCGGAGAGGGGGCCACCCCGCTCCACCGGGACCCGGAGGGCGAACGCACCCGCGTGATGTTGGAGCGGTTCGCCGCGCGGGTGCGGCGGTCGGCCGAGGCGCTGCCGCGCTTCGCGCTGGCCCCGGGGGAGATCCTGCTGCTCGACAACTACCGCTGCTGGCACGGCAGGGACGCGCACACCGGCTCCCGGGCGGTCCGCATCCAGACGTTGCGGACCGCCGAAGCCCGCTGACCGGCGACGGGGGCGGCGGCGGGGGTGGTGCGCGGGGCTCCCAGCATAAAAATTGAAAATGATTACCAGTTCGCTTAGGGTGCGTCGTCATGCACTCACCACGGGTCCGCGCGGCCCCTCACCCGCGGTCGGCCAACTGGTCGCCGCGTCACCGGGCGGCCCCCGCCGTGCTGCCGCTCGCGCTCCTCCTGGTTGGCTCGGTGCTGGTCGCCATCGGTCTGGGTCCCACCGTGATCTCGCCGCCCGACACCGCCCGTTACCTCTGGGCGGCGACCAGCGGGGGCTCCATCGCGGCGGACGAGGTGACCCGCTACCAGATCGTCTGGCAGGTGCGCACGCCCCGGGTGCTGCTCGCGGTGGTGGTCGGCGCCGGGCTCGGCGCGGTCGGGGTGGCCGTCCAGGCCCTGGTGCGCAACGCCCTGGCCGACCCCTTCGTGCTCGGCATCTCCTCCGGCGCCTCCGTCGGCGCGGTCTCCGTGCTGACCCTGGGCCTCTTCGGCTCCTTCGGGGTCTACGCCCTCTCGACGGGGGCGTTCGTCGGCGCGCTGGGCGCCTCGGTGTTGGTGTATCTGGCCTCCTACAGCCGGGCGGGGCTGACCCCGCTGCGCCTGGTGCTGACGGGGGTCGCCCTGGCCTACGGGTTCCAGGCGCTGATGAGCGTGCTCGTCTATCTGGCGCCCGACGGCGAGGCCACCCACACCGTGCTGTTCTGGACGATGGGCGGGTTCGGCGCCGCCACCTGGGGTTCGCTGCCCGTCGTGGCGTCCGTGGTGCTCGTCGGCATCGTGCTGCTGCACCGGTTCAGCGGATCGCTCGACGTGCTCGCCCTCGGCGACGAGACCGCCGTCAGCCTCGGTATCGACGCCACCGCGCTGCGTCGGGGGCTCTTCGTGCTGACCTCGCTGATGACCGGCGCGATCGTGGCGGTCAGCGGCGCCATCGGGTTCGTCGGGCTGATCGTGCCGCATCTGGTGCGCATCGTGGTGGGGGCCGGGCACCGCCGGGTGCTGCTGGTCGCGCCCCTGGTCGGGGCGGTCTTCATGGTCTGGGCCGATCTGCTCGCCCGAACCGTCGCCGCCCCGCGCGAACTTCCCCTCGGCGTCATCACCGCGCTGGTGGGCGTGCCCGTCTTCGTGACGCTGATGCGGCGGCGCGGCTATCTCTTCGGGGGCCGGTGAGATGCGTCTGCGACTGGACTCCGTCTCCGTCGAGATGGGGGACGCCGCCCTGGTGCGGGCGCTCTCCCTGGACGTCGGCCCCGGCGAGGTGGTGGGGCTCGTCGGCCCCAACGGCAGCGGCAAGTCCACGGCGCTGCGCTGCGTCTACCGCGCCCTGGCCCCGACCGGGGGCGCCGTCTGGCTCGACGACCGGCGGCTGGCCGACCTCCGCCCCCGGGAGGGCGCGCGCGCCGTCGCCGCGCTCACCCAGGAGAACGGCACCGAGCTGGACTTCACGGTCGAGGAGGTCGTGGCCCTCGGCCGCACCCCGCACCTGCGCGGCAACCGGCCGCTGAGCGCCAGGGAACGCGCCCTCTGCCAGTCCGCGATGCGCCGCCTGGACGTGGCCCACCTGGCCGCGCGCGGGGTGCTCACCCTCTCCGGCGGGGAACGTCAACGCGTCCTGGCCGCTCGGGCGTTGGTGCAGGAGGCGGAGGTGCTGGTGTTGGACGAGCCGACCAACCACCTCGACATCCGGCACCAGCTCGCGCTGCTCGGCCTGCTGCGCGACCCCGCCCTCACCGTGCTGGTGGTGCTGCACGACCTGAACCTCGCGGCGGCCGTCTGCGACCGGATCGGCGTCCTCGCCGACGGCGCGCTGGTCGCGGTCGGCACGCCGGCCGAGGTGCTCACCGAGGAGCGGGTCCTTGAGGTCTTCGGCGTCCACGCGACCGTGGTGCCGCATCCGCTGACCGGCGATCCCCAACTCCTCTACTCGCTCCCCGAACCCGACCCCCAGGACCCCCCGCACCCGCCAGCTCCCCCAAGCCCCCCACGCCTCCCGATCGCCGACCGAGGAAACACGCGAGGAATCACGCCATGACCGCACGCCGTGCCCGTACCGCCCTGCCGCCCACCGTCGCCCTCGTCCTCCTGCTCGGCGGCTGCGGGGCCGAGGTCACCGACGACGACGGCGCCGCCGCGGCGACCGCGACCGTCGAGCGCTGCGGCGAGGAGGTGGAGTACCGCCGCCCCGAGCGCGCCGTGGTCTACGAGGCGGGCAGCGCCGACAAGTTGTTCGCGCTCGGCCTGACCGACGCCGTCCACGGCTATGTGATGCCGCCGGCCAACCCGCCGGTCGAGGAGTCGCCCTGGGCGGCCGAGTACGCCCGGGTCGAGATGCTCAGCGACGATCTGCTCAACCGCGAACTGGTGGTGGACGCGCGGGCGGATCTGGTGGTCGCGGGTTGGCAGTCCGGGTTCAGCGACGAGCGGGGGATCACGCCGGAGATCCTGGACGGCCTGGGCATCCAGAGCTATCCGCACAGCGAGACCTGCTACAACTACCCGAACCACCCGCTGGAGGTCGGCCCGTTCGAGGGGCTCTATCTGGACCTGGAACGCCTGGGCGCCATCTTCGGCGTCGAGGAGCGCGCCGAGAGCGTCGTCGCCGAACTGCGCGAGCGGGTCGAGGAGGTGCGCCGGGCCGCCCCCGAGGGCACGCCGCCCCGGGTCTTCCTCTACGACTCGGGCACCGACCAGCCGTTCACCTCGGGCAACCAGGCCCCGCCGCAGGAGATCTTCGAGATCGCCGGCGGGCGCAACATCTACTCCGACCTCACCGAGCGCTGGACGTCGGTCGGTTGGGAGTCCGTCATCGAGGCGGACCCCGAGGTGATCGTCATCCTCGACTACGGCGACCAGCCGGCCGAGGAGAAGATCGCCTTCCTGCGCTCCTCGCCCGCCCTCGCCGAGGTGACCGCGATCAAGGACGACGCGTTCCACATCCTGGACTACAACGAGGCGATCAGCGGCCCGCGCATCGTCGACGGAGCCGAGGGCTTCGGCGCCTACCTCCGCGAGCGCGCCGGCTGAACGGGCGCGGTGGCGGTTCCTTCCCGCCCGGTGCGGCATCCCCCAAAGTAATTGGACTATAGTCCAAGTTGGACGATTGTCCAGTTGTGTGGAGCCCGGGTCGCCATGCCCGGAACCAGTCGAGGGAGATGCCATGGACACCCCGCCCGCGCGGCGGGCCGGACGGAGGGAGTGGGCGGGACTCGCCCTCCTCACCCTGCCCACGCTGCTGCTCGGCCTCGATGTCACCGTGCTCTACCTGGCGCTGCCCGCGCTCGCCGAGGACCTGCGCCCCAGCGGCACCCAGTCGCTGTGGATCATGGACGTCTACGGCTTCCTGATCGCCGGTTTCCTCATCACCATGGGCACCCTGGGGGACCGGATCGGCCGCCGCCGGCTGCTGATGATCGGCGCGGTCGCCTTCGCCGCCGCCTCCGTGCTCGCCGCCTACGCGACCAGCCCCGAGGCGCTGATCGCCGCCCGCGCGGCGCTCGGGATCGCCGGCGCCACCCTGATGCCCTCCACGTTGGCGCTGGTCAGCACCATGTTCCCCGACCCGCGTCAACGGGCCCTGGCCATCGGCGTCTGGGCGACCAGCTTCGCCCTGGGCATGGTCGCGGGACCGCTGGCCGGCGGGCTGCTCCTGGACCGCTACTGGTGGGGCTCGGCCTTCCTGCTCGCGGTGCCCCTGGTCGGCGTCACGGTGCTGGCCGCGCCGTTCCTGCTGCCGGAGTACCGGGACCCGCGCGCCGGTCGCCTCGACCCGGCCAGCGTCGTCCTCTCGCTGGCCGCCATCCTGCCAATCGTCTACGCGGTCAAGCAGTCCGCCGCCCACGGCGTCGAACCGCTCACCCCGCTGGTGCTGTTGATCGGCCTGGGCTCGGGTGTTCTCTTCGTCCGCCGTCAACACGCGCTCGATGAACCGCTGTTGGACATGAGTCTGTTCGCCAGCCGGGCGCTGGGCGCCGCCCTCGCCGTGCTGCTGGTCGGCCTCGTGGGCGTCGGCGGGGTGCTCTTCCTGGTCACCCAGTACCTGCAACTGGTCGCCGGACTCGGCCCGTTGGCCGCCGGCGGGTGGATGGGGCCGCCCGCCCTGGCGATGCTGCTCGCCGCCATCGGCGCGCCGCTGCTCGCCCGGCGGGTGCGCCCCGGACAGGTGGTCGCCGGCACCCTCGCGCTCTCCTCCGCCGGCTATCTGCTGCTCGCCCTGGTGGACGGCGCGGACGGGGTGGGCGCCGTGGTGGCCGGCTTCTCCCTGGTGTATCTGGGGCTCGGGGCCGTCGCCGCGCTCGGCACCGATCTGGTGGTCGGCGCGGCGCCACCGGAGAAGGCGGGCTCCGCCTCCGCGATGTCCGAGACCGTCCAGGAACTCGGCGTCGCGGTCGGCGTCGCCGTCTTCGGCCCGCTCTCCCTCGCCGTCTACCGCGCGCGGCTCGACGACCAGCTCCCGGCCGGCCTCGATCCGGGAGCGGCGGAAGCGGTGCGCGACGGGCTCGCGGGCGCCGTCGCCCACCAGGAGCGGCTGTCCGCCGGCCTGTTGGACCAGGCGCGGGAGGCGTTCACCTCGGGGCTCAACGTCAGCGCCGCCGTCGCCGGGCTCGCCATCCTGGCCCTGGCGGTCCTGGCCGCCGTCACCCTGCGGCATGTCGGCGCGGTCGGCGCGACCGCCCCGGTCGCTGGCGAGGAGCCGGACCCGGTGTCGACCGCCCCGGCGGACGCGCCGGAGCGCACGTCCGCCTGACGCGCCCTTATGGCCGCCCCCGCGCGTGGCATCGCCCCCCGCCGAGATCGCCTACCCTGTCCTGGCCGGCGCCGGCCTGGAGCGTCGGGCGCGGGCGGGAGGGCCGGAGGTGGCAGAGGTGGCAGATGCGGGCAAGCGTGGCGCGGAGGCCCAAGGGCCCGCCGCGGTCGACGGTCGGAGGGCCAGGGGCGAACGGCGCCGGGCCGAGATCATCGAGGCCACGCTGCGTGTGGTGCGCCGGGACGGCGCCGCCGGGGTCACCCACCGCTCGGTGGCCCGCGAGGCGGGCGTGCCGACCAGCCTGACCACCTACCACTTCGCCTCCATCGACGACCTGTTGGTGGCCGCCCTGACCACCGTCGCCGACGACTACACCCGCGAGCTGCGGGCCATCATCGACGGGCCAGGCGACCCGCTCGACGGGCTGGCCGCGTTCATCGCCGCCGGCGCCACGGAACGCACCCGCTGCTTCGCCGAGCGCGAGCTGTCCACGCTGGCCGCCCGGCGGCCGGCGCTGCGCCCGGCCGCGCGCGACTGGCGGGAGCTGGTGGCGGAGATCGGGCGGAGCCAGAGCGAGGACCCGGTGGCGGTCGAGGCGATGGTCGCCGCCGCCGACGGGCTCTGCGCGAGCATCCTGCTGGGCGGCACCGAGCCCGATCTCGACCTGATCCGCACCGTGCTGGCGCACACCCTCGGCGTCCGGAAGGCGCCGGGCGCACGCCGGCCGACGGGGGGTTGAACAGGTGTGCCAGGGGGCGCGCGTTGGCGCGTTGGGCGCTGGGCATGATCGGCCTACCGAGGCGAGACGTTTTCCGACCCCAGCGGGTTCGGACCCTTTTCAGAGAGGCGGAACAGATGGACGAGCGTGGGCAGTCGACGGGGCGTGGAGGGGGATGTTGATGCGGGGCGGACGTCCCATCAGGCGGGCCGGCACCTTCGCCGCGCTGGCCGGGCCCTTAGTACTGGTCGCGTTCCCCTCCGCGTCCGTCGCCGGCTCGGGCGGGCAACAGCGGGTGCAGTCCGAGACGCTGGCCGAGGGCGTCGCGCCGCACGGGGTGCGGATCGAGGCGGAGGGCCCGACGGACGTGGTGCAGCGCGTGATCACCATCGAGCCCGGCGGCTCCACCGGCTGGCACTACCACGACGGGCCGCTGCTGGCCGTGATCGCCTCCGGCACCCTCACCCGCACCCTGGAGGACTGCACGGTCGAGGTGTCCCACGCGGGCGACTCGTTCGTCGAACCGCACGGCCCCGGGCATGTCCATGTGGGGCGCAACCTCGGCGACGAGCCGGTGGTGCTCTACGCCACCTATATGGTCCCCCAGGGGGCACCGCTCTCGGTGGACGCCGAGGACCCCGGCTGCCCCGGGTAGCGCGCGGCAGCGCACCACCCATTCGTTGATCGCCACCCGCTCGCCCACCGGCCACCGCCGGAGCGAGGGGATCGGCGGGCCACTCGTACCCGCCACGCATGGAGGAGTCATGGCCACCACCACTCGGAACGGCCCAGCCGGTCCGCTCACCGGGCTCACCCGCCCCACCGGGCTCACCGATGAGGCCGGCGAACTGCTGGGCCTGGCCCGGGAGTTCGCGACCAAGGAGATCCATCCGCCCGCCGCGGACGAGGAGGCGGCCGGGGTCTTCCCCCGGGCGACCTTCGCGAAGCTGTCCCGCCTCGGGCTCCTCGCCCTGCCCTACCCGTCCGAGTACGGCGGCGGCGACCAGCCCTACGAGGTCTATCTGCGGGTCCTGGAGGAGCTGGCCGCGGCCCGGCTGACCGTCGGCATGGGCGTCAGCGTGCACACCCTCGCCTGCCACGCGCTGGCCAGCTTCGGCGAGCCCGGCCAGCGGGACGCCTGGCTGCCCGCCATGCTGGAGGGCCAACTGCTGGGCGGCTACTGCCTGTCGGAGCCGACCGCGGGATCGGACGCGGCGAGCCTGCGCACCCGGGCGGTGCGGGACGGCGACGACTGGGTCATCAGCGGCACCAAGGCGTGGATCACCCACGGCGGGATCGCCGACTTCTACACCGTGCTGGCCCGCACGGGCGAGCAGGGGCCCAAGGGCATCACCGCGTTCCTGGTGCCCGGCGACGCCGCGGGGCTCACCGCGGCGCTCCCCGAGCGCAAGATGGGGCTCTCCGGGTCGCCCACCACCCAACTGCACTTCGACGGGGTGCGGATCCCGGACGAACGCCGCCTCGGGGAGCTGGGGCGCGGCCTGTCCATCGCCCTGGACGCCCTGGACGCCGGGCGTCTCGGCATCGCCGCCTGCGCCGTCGGCCTGGCGCGGGCGGCCTGGGAGGAGGCGGCGGCCTTCACCGCGCGCCGCCGGCAGTTCGGCCGGCCGATCGCCGACTTCCAGGGCACCAGGTTCCTGCTGGCCGAGCTGGCCACCCAGATCGAGGCCGGCCGCGCCCTCTGTCTGGCCGCCGCCCGGCTGCGCGACACGGGCGCGCCGTTCACGGCCCAGGCCGCGATGGCCAAGCTGTTCTGCACGGACACGGCGATGCGGGTCACCGTGGACGCGGTGCAGCTGATGGGCGGTTACGGCTACAGCGCCGACTACCCGGCCGAGCGCTATCTGCGCGAGGCAAAGGTGCTCCAGATCGTCGAGGGGACCAACCAGATCCAACGGTTGGTCATCGCCCGCGAGTTGCTCAAGGACGCGGAGGCGCCCGCTCGGTGAACGCGGCTCCCCGGCGCCGGCGGCTGGCGCCTCAGGCGGCCTGCCGCAGCGCCGGGGCCGGCCCCGCGGCGTGCGAGAACGGCTGGAGGCGCCAGTCGAGGCCCTCGGGGAGCGCGGCCAGCGTCAGCGCGTCGCCCACCGAGGGCAGCGCCACCTGAGCGACCCAGCCGGCCTCGTTGGGCTCAAGGCCCGAGCCCGGACAGACCGTCAGCCCGAACGGGTTGAACGGCGTGGAGCAGAGCGCGTGCCGCGGCAGCGGCTCGTCGTGCGCGCCCAGCGCGATGGGGCGGTTGCACTCCGGGCAGACCACCCGCAGCGCCTCCACCTCCGCCAGGTCGTCGAGCCCTTCGGGGCGTTGCTCGTCTCCCATTTCCTGGTCGGTCTCCTCAAGGATCGTCAATGCGGTGCGGTGGGTGGCACGTCTGGGTGGCTGAAGCCGGTGCATACATCCCCCTTGGGCGGCACGGATATCGGCCACTGCAAGAATTGCCCGTGGCGATCGGCGGATAATCGTGCGACCCCGAGACGCCCTGGAGTGGCGTTTGTGGTCTTCATCACAGTTCGGAGACGAACGGGTGTGCCGTCCGACCACCGTACGCGCCCCACGGTGCGGCACCCGACCGACGGTACGGGTAGGTTACGGAATCGTGGAGGAACTGGACCGGCGCATCGTGGAACTGCTCGTCAGGGACGGGCGGATGAGCTACACCGACCTGGGCAAGGCCACCGGCCTGTCCACGTCCGCCGTCCACCAACGGGTGCGTCGCCTGGAGCAGCGCGGCGTCATCCGGGGCTACGCGGCCATCGTGGACCCCGACGCCGTGGGGCTGCCGATGACGGCGTTCATCTCCGTCAAGCCGTTCGACCCCAGCGCCCCCGACGACATCGCCGACCGGCTCGCCGGGGTCTCCGAGATCGAGGCCTGCCACAGCGTCGCGGGCGACGAGAGCTACATCCTCAAGGTGCGGGTCGCCGCCCCGGCCGAGCTGGAGCATCTGCTGGCCCGCATCCGCACCCTGGCCGGCGTCTCCACCCGGACCACCGTGGTGCTCTCCACCCCCTACGAGGCCAGGCCGCCCCGGATCTGACCCCGCGCCGCCCCCGCTCCCGGCGCACCGGGAGACTTGGGCCCATGACCCAACGCACCACCTCCGGCGCGCGCCCGGCCTCCGTGCTGCTGCGCCGGGGCGAGATCCACAGCCCGGCCGATCCCTTCGCCACCGCCATGCTGGTCACCGGGGACCGCGTCGCCTGGCTCGGCTCCGAGTCCGCGGCCGACGCGCTCGCCGACTTCGCCGACGAGACGGTGGACCTGGCGGGCTCCCTCGTCACCCCCGCCTTCACGGACGCCCATGTGCACACCACGGCGACCGGGCTCGCCCTCACCGGCCTCGACCTGAGCGGGGCCGGTGACCTCGGCGCCGCCCTGGCCGCCGTCAGCGCCCACGCCGAAGGCCGGCCGGCCCACGAGGTGCTGCTCGGCCACGGCTGGGACGCCGCCCGCTGGCCCGAGCGCCGCGCGCCAGGACGCGCCGAGCTCGACCGCGCCGCCGGCGGCCGGCCGCTCTACCTCTCGCGTGTCGACGCGCACTCGGCGCTGGCCACCACCGCCCTCCTCGACCTGGTCCCCGGTGTCACCCGGCGCGCCGGCTGGGCCGAGGACCAGCCGCTGACCGGCGACGCCCACCACGCGGTGCGCCGCGCCGCCTACGGCACCCTCACCCCACGCCAGCGCGCCGAGGCCCAGCGCGCCGCCAGGCGCCGGGCCGCCGCCCAGGGCATCGGCGCCCTCCACGAGTGCGCCGGCCCCGAGATCTCCAGCGAGGAGGACCTGGTCGCGCTGCTGGCCCTCGCCTCGGCCGAGCCGGGGCCCCGCGTCGTCGGCTACTGGGCGGAGCGCGTCACCGACGCCAAGGACGTCCAACGCGTCCGCGAGCTCGGCGCCCTGGGCGCGGCCGGCGACCTCTTCGCCGACGGCTCCCTCGGCTCGCACACGGCCCACCTCGGCCAGCCCTACGCCGACGCCCCCGGCACCGGTCTGGCCCACCTCACCGAGGACGAGATCGCCACCCATGTCGCGGTCTGCACCGAGGCCGGCCTCCAGGCCGGCTTCCACGCCATCGGCGACGCGGCCGTCGGCACCGTCCTGCGCGGCACCCGCGCCGCCGCGAAACGCGTCGGCCTGGACCGGGTACGGGGGCTGCGCCACCGCGTCGAGCACGCCGAGCTGCTCACCGAGGCGCTGATCGGCGAGCTGGCCGCCCTCGGGATGACCGCGTCCGTCCAGCCCGCCTTCGACGCCACCTGGGGCGGCCAGGACGGCATGTACGCCGCCCGGCTCGGCGCCGAACGCGCCGCCGCCCTCAACCCGTTCGCCGCCCTGGCCCGGGCCGGGGTGCCGCTCGCCTTCGGCTCCGACGCCCCCGTCACGCCGCTCGACCCCTGGGGCGCGCTGCGCGCCGCCGCCCACCACCGCACCCCCGCGCACCGGATCTCGGTGCGGGCCGCCTTCACCGCCCACACCAGGGGCGGCTGGCGGGCCGTAGGCCGCGACGACGCCGGCGTCCTGGTGCCGGGCGCGCCGGCCGACTACGCGGTCTGGCACACCGGGGAGCTCCTCGTCCAGGCGCCCGACGACCGGGTCGCCCGCTGGTCGACCGACCCCAGGTCCGGCACCCCGGGGCTGCCCGACCTGAGCCCGGGGACGCCGCTCCCCGAGTGCCAACGCACCGTGGTCGGCGGGCAGATCGTGTACGACCGGCTGAACGAGTGATCTCGCCGCAGACGATACCGCCGAACGACGTGTGCTCCGCCGGTCGAACGGGCGCCCCCGCTCCGCACTGACCAGCCGCTTTAAGGGGAAAACGCAGGTCAGAGGTGTGTTGACAGCCAGCGGTCGGCAACGGGTAGGTTCGGCCGGGTCCACCACAGGACGTCCGGCCGGCGCTCCTTCGCGCAGTCGTCGAACGCTGCTGGGCCAGAGGGCGGATGCCACGCCGGCATTCCGCCACCGGGAGCCAGGTCCAGTGTCCGCGGCACGGGGGCGGGAGGTTTCGCCCGGCCGGCGGGTGCGACCCGGGGCGGGGCCCGGACGCTCAGTAGACAACGGCTTTCGGTCGACCCGCAGCCAGCGGGTCCCGGGTCGGACCGAAGGGCGCCGGGTCCCGATCCGCAGCCGGGCTCGCCCGCCCGAGCCGGACCGTGTGATCGGTCGTCGTGGCATTCGAGGTACGGTCGTTCATCATCGCCCGCTCTCCAGAGAGGCCACGACCGTGGTGCCATCGGGCCCAGAGACGACCGCGACGGACGAGCCCCCGGGGACCAGCCCGGGGCCGGTCGCGCCCGCCGAGCCGGCCGACGACCCGCCGCCGGCCCGCACCCCCGTGTCGCCACGCCGCCCCGGGCGGCTCCGGCGGCTGGTCGCCGCGCTGCGACACGACTGGCCGGCCACCCTGCTCGCCGCCCTCGCCGGGCTCGCCCTCGTGCCCGCCTTCCCGCCCTACGACATCTGGCCGCTCTCGCTGCTCGCGGTGGCCGCGCTCTCGCTGCTCACCCGGGGCCGCAGCGCGGGCCGAGGCGGCTGGCTGGGCTTCGTCATGGGTGTGCCGTTCTTCCTCGGCCTGCTCAGCTGGCTGCGGGTGATCGGCTGGGACGCCACGGTCGGCCTGTCGGTGATCGAGGCGCTGTTCTTCGTCCCGCTGGGCGCCGGTCTCGCCGCGACCGCCAGGACGCGGCTCTGGCCGCTGTGGGCCGCCTGCCTGTGGGTCGCCCAGGAGTGGGCGCGCGACCGCGTCCCGTTCGGCGGCTTCCCCTGGGGCCGGCTCGCCTTCGCCAACACCAGCACCCCGTTCACGCCGCTGGCCGCCATCGGCGGCGCGCCGCTGGTCACCTTCGCGGTCGCGCTCGCCGCCGCGCTGCTGGCCTGGGCGGCGCTGCGCCTGTGGGCGCTGCGGCGCGCCGGCGGCCGTGCCCCGCGCGCCTTCCTGCCCGCGCTGGGCGGCGCGGGCCTGGCCGTGGCCGTCGGCGCCGGCGGCTACGCCGTGCCGGTGCCCACGGCCGCCGCCGACACCGTCACGGTCGCGGTGGTGCAGGGCAATGTGCAGCAGGCCGGGATGGACTTCCTGGGCCGGCCCATGATGATCCTCAACAACCATGTGGAGGCCACCCTCGAACTGGCCGACGACGTCGCCGCCGGCCGCGCCGACCGGCCGGACCTGGTGCTCTGGCCGGAGAACGCCTCCGACCTCGACCCCTACCGCCGGCCCGAGGCGTACGCGGCGATCGACCGGGCCGCCCGCGCCATCGGGGTGCCCATCCTGGTGGGCGCCCTGGTCGACCACCCGACCCGGGAGGGCTACGTCGAGAACCAGGGCATCGTCTGGGACCCGGAGACGGGCCCGGGCGACTCGTACACCAAGCAGCACCCCGTGCCGTTCGGCGAGTACGTGCCCTTCCGCGACCAGCTGAGCAAGGTGATCACCCGCCTGGACCGGGTCCCGCGCGACTTCTGGCCCGGTGAGAGCTCCGGCGTGCTGGACGTCGGCCCGGCCCGGCTCGGCGATGTGATCTGCTTCGAGGTGGCCTACGACGGCATCGTCAGGGACACCGTCAACGACGGCGCCCGCGCGCTCGTCGTGCAGACCAACAACGCCACCTACGGCAGGACCGGACAGCCCGAACAGCAACTGGCCATGTCCCAGCTGCGCGCCGTGGAGCACGGCCGGGCCATCGTCACCGTGGCGACCAGCGGCATCAGCGCCGTGGTCGCCCCCGACGGCACCATCGAGCAGCGCACCGAGGAGTTCACCCAGGACGTCCTGGTGGCCGAGCTCCCGCTGCGCGACGACCGGACGCTCGCCGACCGGGTGGGCGCGGCCCCCGAGTGGGCGCTGGCCTTCGGCGGCCTGCTGGCCTGGGCCTGGACGGGCGCGGGACCACGGCTGGCCCGCCGCCGGGCGGGCACGGCGGCCCCCGGGGAGGGCGGCGCCGAAGCGGAGGGCGCGGGGGAGCGGAAGGAGTGAACGGGTGAGGGACGGCGCGCGGGTCCACCCACCGCTGGGCCGGGTCCTGGTGATCATCCCGACCTACAACGAGGCGGACAACCTGCCACCGCTGGTGGAGCGCCTGCGGGCCACCATGCCGGAGTGCGATCTGCTGATCGCCGACGACAACAGCCCGGACGGCACCGGGAAGCTCGCCGACGAGCTGGCCGCCGCCGACCCCGGCGTCCAGGTCCTGCACCGGCCGGGCAAGGAGGGCCTGGGCGCCGCCTATCTGGCCGGCTTCCGCTGGGGCCTCGAACGCGGCTACGAGGTGCTGGTCGAGATGGACGGCGACGGGTCCCACCAGCCGGAGGAGCTGCCCCGGCTGCTGACGGCGCTGGCGGGCGCGGATGTGGTGCTGGGCTCCCGCTGGGTGCCCGGCGGCCGGATCGTCAACTGGCCGCGCTACCGCCAACTGCTCTCCCGGGGCGGCAGCGCCTACTCCCGGATCGTCCTCGGCCTCCCGATCCGCGATGTCACCGGCGGCTTCCGCGCGTTCCGCGCCGAGGTGCTGGACGGCGCCTTCCTCACCGACGTCGCCTCCCAGGGGTACTGCTTCCAGGTGGACCTCGCCCACCGGGCGATCAGAACCGGTCATCGGGTGGTCGAGGTGCCCATCACCTTTGTCGAACGTGCCCATGGCAACAGCAAGATGAGCCGGGACATCGTGATCGAGGCGCTCTGGCGGGTCACCGCCTGGGGGGTGGCCACCCGCATCGGAAAAATCTTCCGACGGCAGGCACACTTACACCATGACAACCGGTAGTCCTGACCCGTACCGAGCCCGGCACACCGGTGCCACCCGCGCGACCCGCCGCAGGCGCGGCCCGCTGGCGCTGGTGCCCGTGGCGGTCGCCGTGCTGGCCCTGCTGGAGATCTGGCTGCTGACGCTGGTGGGGCGGGCGGCCGGCGGGCTGACCGTCTTCCTGCTGCTGGCCGCCGGCGTGGTGGTGGGCGCCCTGGTGATCCGGCACGCGGGGCGGCGCGCCTGGCAACGGCTGGCGGCCCAGGCCAAGGGTGAACCCGAGCCCAAGGGCGCCTCGTCCTCCGGCGGTGGGGTGCTCACCATGCTGGGCGGCCTCCTGCTGATGGTGCCCGGCCTGATCTCCGACGTGCTGGGGCTGCTCTGCCTCTTCCCGCCCACCGCCCGCCTGATGCGCCGCTCCGTCGCCCGTTCGGTGGAACGCCACACCTGGCCCGTCGGCCCGGCCTTCCGCCAGGCGACCGACGCGGCCCGCCGCCGCCAGGGCCACCACACCGTCCAGGGCGAGGTCATCCGCGACGACGCGCCTCCTCGCGACGGCGAGCGCGACGCCCCCCGCGACGACCAGGGCCGCTGACCGCTCCCGGCGCGTGGCCCCGAACGGCCTACCGGTCCGGCTTCTGGTCCGGCCGGTCCGCCGGGGTCGCCACCGCGTCCGAGCGGCGGCCGGACGGCGTGCCGGCCCGACGCGGTGGTGGTTCGTCCGGTCCCGCCGGGGCCGTGGCCGTGGCGGCGGGGGAAGCCGAGAGGCCCGCGTCACCGACTTGGTGACGCGGGCCTCTCTCGGGCTTGTGGCAACCGCCGATCGGCGGATCGCGCTAAGCGGACTTGCGGCTGTCCCGGGGATGTACGGCGATGTTCATCGCCCCCGAGCGCAGAACCGCGAGCCGTTCGGCCAACACCTCTTCCAACTCCTCGCGGGTGCGCCGCTCCATCAGCATGTCCCAGTGCGTTCGTGCGGGCTTTCCCTTCTTCTCCTCCGGGCCCTCGCCGTCAACCAGCAAGGCCTGGGCGCCGCAGACCTTGCACTCCCATTCCGGAGGAATCTCGGCCTCGACCGAGAAGGGCATCTCGAACCGATGCCCGTTCTGGCATTGGTACTCCACCGCCTGACGCGGCGCGAGGTCGATGCCGCGGTCCGTCTCGTAGCTGGTCACCACGAGCCGCGTGCCGCGCAGAGCTCGCTCACTCATGAATCGTGCCTCCCGGGCTGGTCGCCCACAGGACAGGTGTCGCTGTCATCATCAATCCGGTCAACGTCCGGTCGGCGGTGAAGATTCCCGTTGTAGGTCATGCGTCGCCCGTCGTACCGCCCCTTCTTGTACCCACCACCGCCCGGTTTGTCACATCTGAGAGGGGGATGTCACCCGGCGTCCATCGAGGATGGCTCGCGGTCACGGTCCATCCGGCGGGACCAAGGGCGTAGAATACCCCGCCGTCGCCGGACTTCGAAATCCATTCCGGGTGACGCGTCGGGGATCGTCAGCACGCGCAGGAAGAACTGCGCCAGGGGGCCGATCGCGAGGGCGTAGACCACCGTACCGACTCCGGCCGTGCCGCCGAGGAGGATTCCGGTCAGCAGAACCAGCAGCTCGATGCCGGTGCGCACGCGCCGGATCGAGCGGCCGGTGCGCCTGCTGAGCCCGGTCATCAGCCCGTCGCGCGGCCCGGATCCGAGGGCGGCGGAGAGGTAGAGGCCGGTGGCGAACCCGTTGAGCGGCACCGCGACGAGCAGCAGCGGTATGCGGACCGGGAGCCCTTCGGCCGTCGGGACCAGGGCGAGGGTGGCGTCCATCACGAGGCCGACCAGCGCCGCGTTGGAGAGGGTGCCGAGCCCGGGTCGCTCCCGGAGCGGGATCCAGAGCAGCAGCACCAGGACGCCGGCGATGGTGATCACCAGGCCGATGGAGAGCCCCGTGTGGTCGCTCACCCCCTGGTGGAAGACGTTCCACGGGTCGAGCCCGAGCCCGGCTCGCAGCAGCAGGGCGATGCTGGCGCCGTAGAGCAGCAGTCCGGCGTACAGCCGGACCAGACGGCGCGAGAGATGGCGCATCGACGGGGACCCCCTTGGTTGACCGAACTTCTTGACCGCGGTTGTTGACCGAGGTGCTTGAATTGGACTGGTAGGCGCAGGCCCAAGCGCACTCTCCGGTGCCGATTGGCGCCTTGGGTACGGCCAATGCGGGAAAGGTGGACTGATTCTGATGCCCGAGTGGACCTCAACGGTCGGAACGGGTCAGCTGGCGCGGCTGTTGACCTCCCAGGAGCGCTACGAGCGGACGCCCGGAGCGCGGCGGGCGCCCGCGTACCGGACGCTGGCCGACGGGGTCCGCCTGCTGGTGTTGGAGGGCCGGGTGCCGGTCGGCGCCCGGCTGCCGGCGGAACGCGAGTTGGCCGGCGCGCTCTCCGTCAGCCGCACCACGGTCGCCGCCGCCTTCGACGCGCTGCGCTCCGACGGCTTTCTCGAGTCGAGGCGGGGCGCCGGAAGCTGGACGGCGGTGCCGGCCGGCCGGCCGCTGCCGGCCCGTGGGCTGGAGCCGCTGCCGCCCGAGGCGGTCGGTTCGATGATCGACCTGGGCTGCGCCGCGCTGCCGGCACCCGAGCCCTGGCTCACCCGCGCCTGCCAGGCGGCGCTCGCGGCGCTGCCGCCCGCCGCGCTCACCCACGGCGACTTCCCCGCCGGGCTGCCCGCGCTGCGGCAGGCGCTCGCCGACCGCTACACCGCGCGCGGTGTGCCCACCATGCCGGAGCAGATCATGGTCACCACCGGCGCGATGGGCGCGATGGCCGCGCTCTGCCGGATGTTCGCCTCGGGCGAGCGGGTCGCCGTGGAGCATCCGTCCTACGCCAATGTGCTTCAGCTGATGAGGGACACGGGGGCGCGCCTGGTGCCGGTGCCGATGACCGAGGGCGCCCCCGGCTGGGATCTGGCGGCCTGGCGCCGCACCCTGACCGAGGCGGCGCCCCGGATGGCCTATGTGGTCGCCGACTTCCACAATCCGACCGGCGCGCTGGCCGACGACGACCAGCGGCGCGAGCTGGTGGCCGCCGCCAGGGCGGCCGGGACGGTGCTGGTGGTGGACGAGACCATGGTCGACCTGGCGTTGGACGAGGAGCCGGCGCGCCAACCGCCGCGCCCGATGAGCGCCTTCGACCACGGGGGCGCCGGGGTGATCACCGTCGGCTCGGCCAGCAAGACCTTCTGGGCCGGACTGCGCATCGGCTGGGTGCGCGCCGCCCCCGAGGTGATCAGGGGACTGATCTCCCGCCGGGCCTACGCGGACCTCGGCAGCCCGGTCCTCGAACAGCTCGCGGTGGCCTGGCTGTTGACCTCGGGCGGCTGGGAGGGCGCGATCGAGCAGCGCCGCGACGAGGTCAGGGCCAGTCGCGACGATGTGGTCCGCGCCCTGCGGGAGCACCTGCCGAGCTGGGAGTTCACCGTGCCCGCCGGCGGCCTGACCCTCTGGGTGCGGGCCGGCGGGCTGTCCGGCTCCCGGATCGCCGAGGCGGGCGAACGGTGCGGCGTCCGGCTGCCGTCGGGCCCGCGCTTCGGCGTGGGCGGCGCCTTCGAGGGCTATGTGCGGGTGCCGTTCACCGTGCGGGGCCCGGTGGCCGAGCAGGCCGCCGTGCGGCTGGCCGCCGCCGTCGACCTCGTCGCCCGGCACGGCGCCCAGGGCCAGGACCTGCCGCCCGGCTACACCAGCTGACCCCGGGCCGCCGCACCGGAGGGGCTCAGGGCTGCCGCGGCCCCTGGATGAGCTGGAGGTAGTTGCCGTCCGGATCCTCGACGGTGGAGAAGAGCCAGCCGTCGCCGTTGTCCTCCACGGGGCGCACCCAGGTGACGCCCAGGGAGTCGAGATGCCGCTCGGCGGCCCTGATGTCGCGCACCGTGATGTTGATCAGATGACGTCCGGGCTCGGCGGCCTTCGGCGCCACGTCGTCCCGCTGGTCGAAGCCGATGATCGCGCCGGGGCCGACCGCCAGCAGATGCTCCTCCCAACGCGCGCCCAGGGGTTCGAGGGCGGCGCGGTACCAGGCGATCAGCGGCTCGATGTCCGTGGCGCCGATCAGGATGCCGAGGCCCTCGACGTTCGCGGGGGCGCTCTCGGGGATTGCCATGGGTTTCCACCTCCGGTGGGTCGATGAGCGTGCTTGAGCACGCAGAAGAGAGGACCGCGCGGACCGGCGGAACTCATCGCTCCGGGCGCGGCGTTCTCGGGGGCCGGGCTCATTTGGCCTCCGCGTAGGTCTCGACGGCGGCCGTGGTGAACGGGAAGACCACCGGCGTGTCGCCGAACGCCAGGCGGGCCGCCGCCGAGGAGGCCGCCGTGATGGCGGCGGTGACCGCGGCGACCTCCTCCTCGGGGCAGTGCACCAGGACCTCGTCGTGTTGGAAGAAGACCAGCTCGGCGCGGAGTTCGCGCAGGCTCCCGCGGAGCGCGGCCAGCATCAGCAGGGCCCACTCGGCCGCGCTGCCCTGGACCACGAAGTTGCGCGTGAAGCGGCCCCTGGCGCGGGCCGCCGCGCCCGACCTGGCCGTGCCGTCCTCGTCCTCGACCGGGCAGGTGCGGCCCAGCCAGGTGCGGACCAGCTCGCCGCGCTCGCCGGCCAGGGCCGCCTCGTCCACACAGGCCACGGCGAGGGGGAAGCGGCGGCGCAGATCGGCCAGATGACGCAGCCCGTCGCCCGACGTCTGCCCGTACATCGCGCCCAGCAGGCTGAGCTTGGCGGCCTCCCGCTCGCCGGAGAAGCCCTGGCGGGCGAGCCGGGTGTAGAGGTCGTCCGGGCTGGCGGCCACCGCCATCAGCCCCCGGTCCCCCGAGATCGCGGCCAGCACGCGCGGCTCCAACTGCGCGGCGTCCGCGACGACGAGCCGCCAGCCCGGATCGGCCACCACCGCCCGGCGCACCACCCGGGGGATCTGCAACGCCCCGCCGCCGTGCGTGGTCCAGCGGCCCGACATGGTGCCGCCGACGACGTACTCCGTGCGGAAGCGGCCGTCGCGCACCCAGGTGCGCAGCCAGGACCAGCCGTGCGCCGTCCAGATGCGGTAGAGCCGCTTGTACTCCAGCAGCGGTGCCACCGCCGGATGGTCGATCCGGCGCAACTCCCAGGCCCTGGTGCTCTCCACCCGCACCCCGGCCCGGCCGAAGGCCCTGACCACCTCGGCCGGCAGATCGGGCCGCACCCGGGCGCCGCCGAACGCGGCGGAGATCTCCTCGGACAGCTCGGCCAGCCGCCTCGGCTCGGCGCCGCCCGGATAGCGCTCGCCCAACAGCTCGTCCAGCAGCCGCCGATGGATATCGGCGCGCCAGGGCAGCCCGGCCACCCGCAGCTCCGCCGCCACCAGCGTGCCGGCGGACTCGGCGGCCAGCAACAGCCGCATCCGGTCCGGGCGTTCGGTGAGCGCGATCCGCTCCCGCTGCGCCGCGTACACGGCGAGCAGCGCGGCCAGCGGGTCGGCGTCGCCCGGCAGCGGCGCCGGGGACGCGTCGAAGAGGGAGGGCTGGTCGGTCGGCGCCGCGGGGGGCGGATCGGCCGGCTCTGGCTGCCGGGTGAGCCTGGCCAGGGCTGCGGCCAGCGAACGCGGCCGGCCCCAGGCGCCCTCGTACGCCAGCAGCAGCGCCTCGGCCGCCTCCACGTCGTGGCACCGCTCGACCCGGCCGCCGGCGGCCAGCACCGCCGGATAGACCGAGGCCGTGGACCGCCAGACCCAGCGCGTCACCCATGGCCTGGCCCTGACCGCCTCGGCGGCGCCGGGCGCGGCCTGCTCGCCGCCGGCCCGCCGCCCGGCGGCGTCCAGCGGGACGACCCGCACGGAGCCGTCCGGATACTCGGCCAGCGCGCAGTGCGCCACCCGCTCTTCGTTCATGTGAGCGATTCTGGCAGCGGCCACTGACAGTCGCCCGGGACGCGCCGGGCCCCAGGTCAGGCCGGGCGTTCGTCCAGCGCCTCGCCGCCGGCGATCACCAGCTCCGCGAGGTGCTCGGCGATCTCCTCCCGGTCGGCGTCCGGCAGCCCCGCGTCCGTCACCAGGGTGTCCACCTCGTCCAGCGAGGCAAACGAACTCAGCCCCGTGGTGCCCCACTTGGTGTGGTCGGCGACGACCACCACGCGCCGCGCCGAACGGATGAAGTGGCGGTTGGTCTCGGCCTCGGCCAGGTTGGGCGTGGAGAGCCCCGCCTCCACCGAGATGCCGTGCACGCCCAGGAACAGCACATCGAAGTGGAGCGAGGCGATCGCCGCGTCGGCCACCGGCCCCACCAACGCGTCGGACGGCGTGCGCACCCCGCCCGTCAGCACCACCCGGGACGCGTCCGTGGCCTCGGGACCGCCCGGTTCGGCGGCCTGCCCGGCGTGGTGGAACACGTCGGCCACCCGCACCGAGTTCGTCACCACCGTCAACTCCGGTACCTCCAGCAGCTGGTGGGCCACGGCGAAGGTGGTGGTGCCGCCGGAGAGGGCCACCGCGCTGCCCGGCGTGGCCAGGCCGGCCGCCGCCCGCGCGATGGCGCTCTTGGCGGACAGCTCCAGCGCGGACTTCGCCTCGAACCCCGGCTCGTGCGTGCGCCGCTCCGCCACCGGCACGGCCCCACCGTGCACCTTCTCCAACGCGCCCTGCCTGGCCAGCACATCAAGGTCCCGGCGGACCGTCATATCCGAGACCTGCAGCATGCGCGTCAGCTCGCTCACCCGGATGCCACCCCTGCGGCGCACCTCGTCCAGGATGAGCGCCCGCCGCTGGCCGGCCAGCAGGTTCTGGTTGTCGCTCACAGGACCTCCCACGTCCTCGCTGCGGTTCATCCTGCCATGCTCAACATCCACACTTCCGGGGCGGTTCACACGGCCGGCGCCGGAGAGAGTTCTGGGGAGGAGGTGCGCGGGACGCGTGCCGTGCCCGGGGGGAGCGGAACGATGGGGGAGGGGTCCGAGGTGCCGGAGGGGTCCGTGGGGTCCGAGGGCGGGGTGCGCAGGGCGGCGGGGCGGGTAAGTCGGCCGCCCGCCATGGAGTTGCTGGTCCACGGGGTGGGTGGGGCCACGCCGGCCCAGATGTTGGACGACGCCCGCACCACCAGGATCACCGGCGACGCCACCGCCAGCATCCACCGCAGGACGGACGATATCGCCGACCGCCCGTGGAGCGACGCCAGGCCGGTCCGCGAGGCGTACTCCTGGTCCAACCTCACCTCGGGCAACGGCGCCCGCGCGCTCTGGCTGCTGCTGCTGCCCTTCATGATCGTCAACGTCGCGCACTGGATGCGCCCCGCCGGCCCGGACGCCAGCCGCGCGCACCGCCCCTACGATCTGCTGGTGCGGCTCACCGCGCTGTCGCTGACGGTGCTCCTCACCGCCGGGGCCTGCGCCGTCGCGCTGGATCTGGTGGCCTGGCAGTGCGGTGGCTCCGCAGAGTGCGCGGCCGGTGCCGCCTGGATCGAGCCCTGGGCCACCCACGACTGGTGGGGGCAGCCGGGCCGCCGGCTGATGCTGGCCACGGCTCTGCCGCTGGCCCTGCTGTTGCTGCTGTGGTGGCTCTCGCACCGCACCTGGAGCGCCTACGAGTCGGCCTCGCCGCCGGTGCGCCCCCGCACGGACGGCGACGAGGCGGTGCTGAGCCGCCCCGGGTTCTGGTACGGCCGGGTGATGGTCGCCAGGCTGCGCGCCGCGCATGTGGCGGCCGGGCTGCTGACGGTGGCCAGCGCGCTCGCCCTGGCCACGGCCGGGCACGACCGGGGCGCGGACGGGGACACCGCGCTGGCGGGCGTGGGTCTCGTGCTGCTGGGCCTGGTCGGTGCCGGCTGGCTGGTTCTGGTCGGTCAGCAGGTGCGGCACGGCCGCAGCGAGTGGGAGCCGGACGAGCGCCCCGAGCCGCCCGTGGGGCGCGCGCTGCCGTGGGGCGCGATGGCCCTGCTGGCGCTGGTCGTCGTCCACACCGCCTGGAGCCGCCCCGAGTGGCGGACGGAGGGCAGGATGCCGGCCGGCAGCGAGGTCTTCCCCGCCCTGGTGGTGGTCCAGGGGCTGCTGGTCACCGGGGTCGCCTGGGCCGCCTACCGGCTGCACCGCTCGACGCCCGAAGGGGAGCGCGGCGCCGTCGCGGGGCTGGCCGGCGCCGCCGTGGCGCTGCTGGCCTGCGCGCTGGCCGGGGTGTTCACCGGGGGAGTGGCGCAGCGGATCGCGGACTGGCTGGATCCGTCCGCCGTCCCCGGCGCCCCGGACGCGCCGATCGCTGGTCCGCCGGTGATGCTCAGCTGGGAGGCCGCCGCCATTCCGCCGCTGCTGGCCGTGGTGCTGGGGCTGGTGGTGGCAGGGGTGGTGCGGGTGCTCGGGCGGCGGCGCGAGCTGGAGCCGACGGTCGGGGACCGCTACCCGGCGGAGAACGGCGCCCCCGACCGGGACCGCGACCGCCGGATCGCCTCCGCCATCGCCCGCGCCGAACTCACGGACTCGGCGGGTCCGTTGGTCGGTTGGATCGCCGGCGCCAGCCTGCTGCTCGGGCTCGGCACGGTGGCCGGAGCCCTCACGGGGGAGACCCCTTCCCAGGCGGCCGAGGGCGGCCCCGCCCTGGTCGAGACGGTCGCCGACGCCTGCCAGGGCCTCGGCTCCTGGCTGATGGGCGCGGGCGTGGTGCTGCTGCTGGCGCTGGGACGCCGCGCCTACCGGGACGCGGGGGCCCGGCGCACCGTCGGCATCCTCTGGGACGTGGGCACGTTCTGGCCCAGGGCCGCGCATCCGTTCGCCCCGCCCTGCTACGCGGAGCGCGCGGTGCCCGACCTGTCCTGGCGGATGAGCACCTGGATCGACACCACCGGCGGCCGGTTGGTGATCTCGGGCCACTCGCAGGGCAGCGTGCTGGCCGCCGCCGCGGTCTGGCAGGTGGACAACGCGACGCGCAGCCGGATCGCGCTGCTCACCCATGGCTCGCCGCTCGAACGCCTCTACGGGCGATGGTTTCCGGCCTATTTCGGTGCGGGCGCGCTGCGGTCGCTGGACGAGGATCTCCGCTGCTGGCGCAACCTGTGGCGCGAGACCGATCCCATCGGCGGCCCGATCGGGGTGGCGCTGGACGGCCAGGTGCCGGTGGACCGCCCCGCGCTGGCCGACCCCATGCACTACGGCCGCAACCTGCGCTCCCCGCTGCCCGAGCCGATCCTCGGACACAGCGACTACGCGGCCGACCCGGCCTTCGCCGAGGAGCGCTCCGGGCTGATGCGCCGGCTGCCGAGGGACGTCCAGGTGCCGCTGCCCGGGCAGCCGTCGGGCCCGGCCAGGGAGAGCGCCCCGCCGGAGAGCCCCTGACCCGGCCGAGGGCGCGTCAGGGCAGCACCGGCAGATCGCGCGGGTGCAGCAGCGTCAGCTCCTCGGTGCTCGGATCCGGCAGCCTGGCCACCCGGCCGGCGTGGCTCTCCACCATGGACTCGAACGTCTGCCGGGCGGCCCTGCCGTTGCCGAACGAGGGGCCCCTGTCCATCGCCGTGAAGTGCTTCACCAACGCGTCCTCGGTGCCGTCCGCCAGGTCGTACTCCTGCTCTGCGGCCTGCTGGCGCACGATGCTCAGCAGCTCCTCTGGGGCGTAGTCGCCGAAGGCGATGGTGCGCGAGAAGCGCGAGGCCACTCCGGGGTTGGTGGCCAGGAAACGCCGCATCTCCTCGGTGTAGCCGGCGACGATCACCACCACGGAGTCCCGGTGGTCCTCCATCAGCTTGACCAGGGTGTCGATGGCCTCCCGGCCGAAGTCCCGGCCGCCGTCCTCGGGCGAGAGCGCGTACGCCTCGTCGATGAACAGCACGCCGCCCTTGGCCCGTTCGAAGACCTCCTGGGTGCGGATCGCCGTCGAACCGATGTGCTCGCCCACCAGATCGACGCGGGAGACCTCGACCAGGTGCCCGCTCCTGAGCACCCCGAGCGAGGCCAGGATCTCCCCGTAGAGCCGCGCCACCGTGGTCTTGCCGGTGCCGGGGGAGCCGGTGAACACCAGGTGCCGGCGGACCGAGGCGGCCTTGAGGCCCGCCTTCACCCGGCGCCGTCCCACCTCGATCATGTCGATCAGCGCCCGCACCTCCGCCTTGACGGTGGCCAGGCCGACCAGGGCGTCGAGTTCGGCCAGCACCTCGTCCGCCGGCCGGCCCGCCGGCTCCTCGACCGGTGCCGGCGCGGGCGGGGGCGTCGACGCGGGGACGGCCGGCCGCGCGGTGGCCGTCTCCGTGGCGGTGCTGGTGGCGGCGTTGGTAGCGGAATTTATGGCGGGGTTGCCCGTGGGGTTCGTGGCACGGGGCGCGCTGTCGGCGCCGGGAGGCGTCGCCTCGTCGCTCTGGCAGTCGTTCACCACCGGGCTTCCCTCGGCGAACACGTATCCGCCCCTGGCGCAGCGCTCGGTGCGGCAGCGGGTCAACTCGGAGCGGCAGCCGTCGATCACATGGAAGCCGTAGCCGCCGGAGTCCGCCACCCGGCAGCGGGTGAAGCGGCCCACGCCGTCGGCCGAGACATAGATCCCGGCCTCCGAGGGCGCGAGGACGGCGGTGTCGGCGACGGCCGGATCCGCGCCCTTGGTGACGATCAGGCCGGTCCTGGCACGCTCGATGGTGCAGCCGGTGACCGAGCCGCCGCTGCCCGCGTCCCGGAACCACGCGCCGGTGCCGACGTCGGTGATCCGGCAGGTGTCGAGGCGGGCCGTCGCGCCGTCGCTGACCGAGACGGCCGAGCCGCGCACCTCCTCGATGGTGCTGTCGACCACGTCGGCGCGGGAGCCGGTGTCCAGCACGAACAGGGCGTCCGGCACCGCGCGCACCGCGCAGGACTCCAGCACCACGGTCGCGCCGTCGCTCACCCACACCGCCGGGTAGTCGCCCGTGCCCTCAGCTATCTCGCAGTCGTGCACATCGGCGTGGGTGCCCGGATCCCACACCGAGACGCCGTTGCGTCCGAACCTGGTCACCCGGGTGCGCATCAGCGTCAGCACCGAACGGGAGCGCAGGTCCAGGGCGTTCTCCGGGATGTCCGTCACCCGGCTGTCGGCCAGCGTGAGGACGGCGTCCGTCTCCAGGGTGATGCCGTCGCCCGTGGTCCCGCTGATCCGGCAGTCCGTCAGATGGGCGGTCGCCCGCTCGGCGAGGCTGACGCCCGCGCCCTTGATCTGCTCGACCACCAGGCCGAGCGCGTCCACCGCGCTGCCGTCGCCCGCCACCGTCAGACCCGCCCCCGAGGCCCGCTCCACCCGGCAGCGCTCCAGGCGCAGATGGGCCGGGCCCCGCACGGCGATGCCCGCCTGGCCCGACTCCGTGATCCGGCAGTCCTCGAAGAGCCCGCCCGCCTGGTCGGTGACGTTGACCCCGACCCCGGTGGCGTTGCCGACCTCGCAGCCGCGCACCGTGGGCCGCGCCCCGGCCCGCACCTCGATGCCGGCCGATGAGGTGGTGCGCACCCGCAGCCCGGACAGCTCGGGGGTGCTGCTCTCCACCAACACGGCGGGCGACGTGGTGTCCTGGCCCTCGATCAGCAGGTCCCGCACGGTGGCCGAGCCCCTGACCGTCATGGGGACGCCCTCGGGCGGCGCGATGCGGGCGGGCCCGTCCCTGTCGTCCTGCGGGCCGCGCACCGTCACGGCCTGCTCGATCACCAGGTTCTCGCGGTAGGTGCCGGGGCCGAGCAGCAGCACATCGCCGTCCGCCGCGGCGGCCAGGGCCTCGGCGACCGAGCCGTAGACGGCCGTCCGGCGCCGCCAGCGTGCAGTTCCGGTGTGCGTGACCTGGACCGAGCCCTTAGCCATGGACTGATATGCCCCAACCTCGTGCGTGATCGACTCGTTCGTGTGCGGAAGGCGCTGTACCACGCGCACCTGGCCGCTCCACGGTAGCGCGCCGCGAACCGATGGAATGACCGGTTCCTTCGGGATCCGCGCACGCCACGAGCGTGCGCCGGCGCGTGGTCCGCGCGCCCGAGCGCCCCCACCCTAGCCGCTGGCCGGTGCGCCGCCGGCCCCAGGGCGGGGGCGCTCCCGGGACGTTCCCGCCGCTCGGGCCGGCCGGCGGACCGACCGTTCGGCGTCCGGGGGCCCCAGGGCGCGAATCCCGGGGAGCTACCCATCAATTCGCCTCAGAAATCCGGGAGTTGGCTTCACTTTTGAGTGATTGCGGCCTGTTGGTGTCAGCCCTTAGTTTCATGGCGGCCCCGTCCCTCGGATGGCCCCATGGCCGCTGGCACAACCGCAGATTGGGTACGTTTCCGCATGACGACTTCTGTCGAACCGACTTCCGAAAGCCAGGCCGCTCCCGTCGAAACCCCCCGACTGAGCCTGGATACCGCCGCCGCCCGCAATCTGGCGACCACCACCAAGACGCCGCCGCAGATGCAGGCCATCACCTCACGGTGGTTGCTGAAGGTGCTGCCCTGGACCCAGGTTTCCGGTGGCACGTTCCGGGTGAACCGCCGGTTGACCCACACCGTGGGGAACGGTCGGGTCGAATTCTTCTCCACCGGTCCGGAAATCCGTGTGATTCCCGCCGAGTTGACCGAACTCCCCGCGCTCGCCGGTTTCGACGACCCCGAAACCCTGGAGGCCCTCGCGTCGGCCTGCGTCCAACGGGACTTCGCCCCCGGCGAGGTGGTGGTCCGCGCCGGGGACCCGGCCGACCGACTGGTGCTGATCGCGCACGGCAAGCTCAGCCGGCGCGGCGTCGGCGCCTACGACGGCGAGACCGACTTCGGCGTGCTGGCCGACGGCGACTTCTTCGCCGACGACACGCTCACCGACGCCGAGCCTGGCGCCTACGAACACGGCCTCACCGCCCTCACCAGCGGCACCGTACTCACCCTGGCCCGGGCCGACTTCGCGCGCGTCAGCGAGAACTCCCCGGCGCTGCGCGAGCATCTGGCCGCCGTCGACACCCGCCTGCCGGGACAGCGCAACGCCCAGGGGGAGTCGGCCATCGCGTTGGCGGCCGGGCATGTGGGGGAGCCGGCGTTGCCGGGGACGTTCGTGGACTACGAGGCGTCGCCTCGGGAGTACGAGCTGAGTGTGGCGCAGACGGTGTTGCGGGTGCATTCGCGGGTGGCGGATCTGTACAACGAGCCGATGAGTCAGGTGGAGGAGCAACTGCGCCTGACGGTTGAGGCGTTGCGGGAGCGGCAGGAGCACGAGCTGGTGAACAACCGGGAGTTCGGGTTGTTGCACAACGCCGATCCCCGGCAGCGGCTGCACACCCGCTCGGGGCCGCCCACCCCCGACGACCTCGACGAACTGCTGGCCACCGTCTGGAAGGAGCCCAGCGTCCTGCTGGCGCACCCCCGGGCCATCGCCGCCTTCGGCCGGGAGTGCAACGCGCGCGGGCTCTACCCGGCGCCCACCGAGATCTCCGGGCACTCCGTGCCGTCCTGGCGCGGTGTGCCGCTGCTGCCGTGCGACAAGATCCCGGTGAACGCGGCCGGCTCCAGCTCCATCCTGGCGCTGCGCACAGGCCTGGAGCGTCAGGGCGTCGTCGGCCTGCACCGCACGGGAATTCCCGACGAGTACCAGCCGAGCCTCTCCGTCCGTTTCATGGGTATCAGCGAGCAGGCCATCATCTCCTATCTGGTGAGCGCCTATTACTCGGTCGCCGTCCTCGTGCCCGACGCGCTCGGCATTCTGGAGGACGTGGAGATCGGCCACTGAGAGACCACGCGGCCCATCTCCCGCCCGTCGCTCGATCCGGCCTCCTCCGCCGCCCGCTGCCCGGGTGACAGAAGGCCGGTCGGCGAACGAGCGGAAACGGTTCGCCGTCGGAACTCCCCGAACCGCCGCCGCCGCGCCCACCTCCGCCGCGCGGCGGCGGCCTTCCCCTCTCCCGCCCTTTTCCCGCTGTTCTCCGTCTCTCTTCCCGCTCCGCCCAGGAAAGGCCGTACGTGAATTCCCCGAACCCGCCCCCGAGCGCCACCGGACCGGTGCCGGGGCCCGGCACCGCGACCGCCGAACCCACCGCGCTGGGCACCGAGGCGGCCGGCAAGCTGGCCAGCACCGTCAAGACCCCGCCCCAGAACCAGGGCGTCACCCCCCGGTGGCTGCTGCGGATGCTGCCCTGGGAACAGGTCTCGGGCGGCGCCTACCGGGTCAACCGCCGGCTGACCCACGCCCTGGGCGACGGCCGCGTCGAGTTCTTCGCCGACGGCGGTCGACTCCGCGTGATCCCCGCCGAGTTGACGGAGCTACCGGCGCTCGCCGGCCTCGCCGACCAGGCGGCGCTGACCGCGCTCGCCGACCGCTGCGCGCACCGCGAGCACCAGGCCGGCGAGACGCTCGCCACCGCCGGCGCGCCCATCACCGAGGTGCTGCTGATCGCGCACGGCAAGGTGCGCCGTCTGGTGCCGGGCGCCTACGACGGCGAGGCCGCCGTCGCCACCATCGGCGGCGGCGCCTTCGCCGGCGACCAGGCGCTCGAAGCGCCCGCGACCGGCACCCCCGCCACCTGGCCGCACACGCTGCGCGCCACCACCCGCTGCACCGTGCTGGCGCTGCCGCTCAGCGCCGTGGCCGAGGTGGCCGACCGCTCGCCCGCGCTCCGCGCGCACCTCGCCGGCGCCGCCGACCGCCGCGCGCTCCCGCGCAACAAGCGCGGCGAGGCCGATATCGCGTTGGCGGCCGGGCATGTGGGGGAGCCGTCGTTGCCGGGGACGTTCGTGGACTACGAGGCGTCGCCTCGGGAGTACGAGCTGAGTGTGGCGCAGACGGTGTTGCGGGTGCATTCGCGGGTGGCGGATCTGTACAACGAGCCGATGAGTCAGGTGGAGGAGCAACTGCGCCTGACGGTTGAGGCGTTGCGGGAGCGGCAGGAGCACGAGCTGGTGAACAACCGGGAGTTCGGGTTGTTGCACAACGCCGATCCCCGGCAGCGGCTGCACACCCGCTCGGGGCCGCCCACCCCCGACGACCTCGACGAACTGGTCTCCCGCCGCCGCAACACCCACTGCCTGCTGGCCCACCCCCGGGCCATCGCCGCCATCTCCCGCGCCTGCAACGCGCGCGGCGTCTACCCGTCCACCACCGAGGTCGAGGGGACCCCCGTCCACGCCTGGCGTGGCATCCCCCTGTTGCCGTGCGACAAGATCCCGGTGTCCTCGACGCACACCAGCTCCGTCATCGCGCTCCGCCTCGGCGCCGCGCGCCAAGGGGTGGTCGGCCTGCACCGGACCGGCATCCCCGACGAGTACCAACCCGGCCTCAACGTACGCTTCATGGGCGTCGACGACCGGGCGGTGATCTCCTACCTGGTCAGCGCCTACCACTCCGTGGCCGTGCTGGTCCCCGACGCCCTCGGCGTGCTGGCGGACGTGGAGCTGTGACCAGGGCGCGCGCTCGCCCTTCTCCTGTGCGTCCCGGTGGCCCCCGCGCTCAGGCCCCCTGTTCCGACCAGTAGCCGGGGGCCGGGGCCGGCGCCTGCTGGTGCTGGGGGTAGCCGCCGCCGGTCGGGTAGCCGCCGGGGCGGGGCGCCTGCGGGCGCGGGGCGGCGGGCCGCATCTGCTGCGGCGCCGCCGGTCGCATCTGCTGCGGCGAGGGCGCCTGGGGAGCCTGCGCGGCGGGGTACGGACGCCCCCCGCCCGGCTGTTGCTGGTGCCCGTAGCCGCCGGGGCTCTGGTAGCTCGGCGAGGGCGCCGAGAACGGCTGCCGGACCGGCGTGGCCTGGTAGCCCGGGTAGCCGCCTCCGCCGTGCTGCCCCTGGCCCGGCTGCGGGGGCGCCGAGGAGGCCGAGGGAAGCGCCGGAAGAGCGGGCAACGACGGCTGGGGGGAGGGGTGTTGGTACCCCAGCGAGTCATAGGCGGCCGGCACCCGGATGGGGGCGATTTGCGGGGTTCCCCGCTCGGCCACCAGCCTGTCGTAGATGGGGGTGTCGGGGAAGGAAGGCGAGGAGTAGCCACCACCGTAGGGGCGCGGGAGGGTCATGCTCCATAAGTTAAGCCCACCATGTGGTCGTTGGGGAGACCGATTAGCCGCTCATTTCGCGGGCTCGGGGACACCGTGAACGGGCATTCCGCTCGAATTCCGGAAAAAACGCCGATGACCGCTCTCATGCCGTTGTATCAGGGGCCTGCCCGGGAGGACTTGGGGTGTGGGATGGCATAGTGGATCGTGCCAGTTGAACAGGTGGTTGAGGACGCCCACCCGACGGAGGAACCC
Organism: Streptomyces profundus; assembly: GCF_020740535.1. NCBI lineage: Bacteria > Bacillati > Actinomycetota > Actinomycetes > Kitasatosporales > Streptomycetaceae > Streptomyces > Streptomyces profundus. The sequence continues at coordinate 185,646 of NZ_CP082362.1, read as the reverse complement.
ACAATGCTCAAAGGCTCTAATGTCCCCGTGCCTGCGCGGTCCGTCCGCGTCGAGATTGGCTGGAACGCCTCGGCCGGCACACCGGATGTGGACGCCTCAGCGCTGCTGCTCAGTGAGGGCCGGGTCCGCTCCGATGAGGACTTCGTCTTCTACAACCAGCCCCGGCACGCCTCCGGCGCCGTCCGCTACGCGGGCAAGGAGCCGCAGGCCGGCGGCTCGGTCGACCGCATCGAGGTCGATCTGGCCTCGGTGGAGCCGGAGATCGAGAAGGTCGTGCTCGCCGCGTCCGCCGACGGCGGCACCTTCGGGCAGGTCCCCGGGCTGCACATCCGGGTGCTGGACGCGGACAGCGGCAGCGAGGTGGCCCGCTTCGACAGCCAGGACGCCAGCAGCGAGACGGCGTTCGTGATCGGCGAGCTGTACCGGCGCCAGGGCGCGTGGAAGTTCCGCGCCGTGGGCCAGGGCTACGCCAGCGGCCTCGCCGGCCTCGCCACGGACTTCGGCATCAGCGTCGACGACGATCCGGCGCCGACCCCGCCGCCGGCCGCCGTTCCCGCTCCGGCCCCAGCCCCCGCCGCGCCGCCCGCGCCGGCGCGGGCATCGGCCCCCGCCGGCGGCTCCCCGATCCGGCTGAGCAAGATCACGCTCACCAAGGACGCCCCCGCCATCTCGCTGGCCAAGCAGGGCGCCACCAGCGGACGGATGCTGATCAACCTCAACTGGCAGCAGCGCAACCAGCCGCAGCAGAAGCAGGGCGGCTGGAAGAGCCGCATCACCAAGGCCATGGGCGGCGGTCTCGACCTCGACCTGTGCGCCCTGTTCGAGCTGACCGACGGCCGCAAGGGCGTGATCCAGGCCCTCGGCAACGCCTTCGGCTCGCTCAACCAGCCGCCCTACATGCACCTGGACGGCGACGACCGCACCGGCGCCGCGGCCCAGGGCGAGAACCTCACGGTCAACCTCGACCACGCCAAGGAACTGCGCCGCGTGGTCATCTTCGTGACCATCTACTCCGGCGCCAGCAGCTTCCAGGACCTGTCGGCCACGGTCACCCTCACCCCGGAGAACGGCGCGCCCATCGAGTTCTTCCTCGACGAGTGCGATGTCCCCTCCCCGGTCTGCGTGCTGGCCACCCTGGTCAACAAGAACGGCGAGCTGACGGTCAACCGCGAGGCCAGGTACCTGGTGCCGGACCGGGGCGTCAGCCCGCAGCGCACGGTGGACCACGCCTACGGCTTCGGCATGCAGTGGACGCCGGGCCGCAAGTGACCGGTCGGGCGGTGCCGGGGCCAAGGCCCCGGCACGCGTAATCTGGGTCCTTGTGAGATCCGTGAGAATCGCCCTGCTCGACTCGGGCGTCGGCCTGCTGGCCGCAGCCGCCGAGGTGCGGCGGCTGCGGCCGGACGCCGCCCTGGTGCTCTCATCCGACCCGGACGGGATGCCCTGGGGGCCGCTCGACCCCCGGCGCATCGCCGACCGGGCGTCGCTCTGCGCCGAGTTCGCCGCGACCGAGCGCCCGGACGCCCTGATCGTCGCCTGCAACACCGCGTCGGTGCACGCGCTGCCGGCGGTGCGGGCGGCGCTTGAGCCGGCCATCCCCGTGATCGGCACGGTGCCGGCGATCAAGCCGGCCGCCGCCGCCGGCGGCCCGTTCGCCGTCTGGGCCACCCCGGCGACCACCGGCAGCCCCTATCAGCGCCGGCTGCTGGACGAGTTCGCCCGGGGCGCGCGGGCCACCGGGGTGCCCTGCCACGGGTTGGCCGGCGCGGTGGAGAGCGCCGACGAGGCGGGCGTGCGGGACGCCATCAAGGCGGCGGCCGAGCTGACGCCCCAGGACACCACGGCCGTCGTCCTGGGCTGCACCCACTACGAGTTGGTCGCCGACGAGATCGGCCGCCACCTCGCGGCCGTCACCGGCCGCGAGGTCACCCTCTTCGGTTCGGCGGGCGCCGTCGCCGCCCAGGCGCTGCGCCGGGCGGGCGCCGAGCCGGCCCCCAGCGCCCCGCCGACCGGCACCCTGACGGTCTTCGCCAGCGGCCGACGCGCCTCCCTCGCCGAGGCCGCCCGCCACTATCCGCAGGGGCTGGCGCTGCTGACGGGAACGGCGGCCGGTTAGGGTCCGGACATGGCTACTCCGGACTTCATCCGTGCCCTGCGCACCAGCATCGGTCACCAACTCCTCTTCCTCCCGGGGGTGACCGCCGTCGTCTTCGACGACGAGGGACGGGTGCTGCTGGTCCGTCGCGCGGACGACGGCCGGTGGACGCTGGTCGGCGGCATCCCCGAGCCCGGCGAGCAGCCGGCCGAGACGGCCGTCCGTGAGGTCTTCGAGGAGACGGCGATCCGCTGCGCCGTCGAGCGGGTGCTGCTGGTCGAGACGGGGGACGTGGTGCGCTACCCCAACGAGGACGAGTGCCAGTTCACCGACATCAGCTTCCACTGCCGGGCGTTGGGCGGCACGGCCAGGCCCCATGACGACGAGTCGGTCGAGGTCGGCTGGTTCCCGCTGGACGCGCTGCCCCCGCTCTCCGAACACGCCCTGCACCGGATCGAGTTGGCGACCGCCGACCGCCCCACCTGGTTCGCCCCCGCCGAGCCGCCCACCGCCGGCTGACGCTCCCTAGACCTTCCGGTAGTGGTACGCGTCGCCGGCCGCCGCCGCCACCGCGTCCAGATCGGCCCCGGTGGACGCGGTCAGCACGGCGGCCACCGCGCCCTCGACCAGCGGCGCGTCCACCAGCCGGGCGTCGGCCGGCAGCGCCGCGTCCTCGTCCTCGTCGTCCTGTTCTCCCAGCATCGCCCGCACCGTGAGCACGGCGCTGCCCAGGTCCACCAGGATCGCGACCCCCGCGCCGCCGTCCGCCCGCCGCGCCGCCTCGGCGATCAGCTCCGAACTGGTGCCGAGGCCGCCGTCCGGGGTGCCGCCCGCCGGCACCACGGGCGCCAGCCTGCCGCGGCCCGCGAGGCGGGACGCCATCTCGGCGACCGAGACGGCCACCTCGGCGCTGTGCGAGACCAGCACCACGCCCACCAGCCGTTCTCCGCTCATCGATCGGCCACCTCGTGGAGCGCGCGGAAGATCAGCGCCGCCGAGGCGGCGCCCGGATCCTCGTGGCCCACGCTGCGCTCGCCCAGATAGCTGGCCCGCCCCTTGTGCGCCCGCAGCGGGATGGTGGCCCGCGAGCCCTCCTCGGCGGCCAGCGCCGCCGCCGCGTAGTCGGGGAGCGCGTCCAGCGCCGGCAGCAGCGCGTCCAGCATGGTCTTGTCGCCGGCGGCGGCGCCGCCGAGCTGGCCGACCGCGCCGATCCCCGTCTCCAACGCGACCCGCAGCTCCTCGTCGGTCACCCGCTCGGCCTCGCCCAGCGCCTTGCCCGTGCGCCGCAGCAGCGTGCCGAAGAGCGGGCCCGAGGCGCCGCCGACCGTGGAGACCAGCGTCCTGCCGCCGAGCAGCAGCACGGCCCCCGGCGTGTCGGGACGTTCGTCCGCCAGCGCGGCGGCCACCGCGCTGAAGCCGCGCCGCATGTTGTTGCCGTGGTCGGCGTCGCCGATCGCGGAGTCAAGATCGGTCAGCCGGTCCGCGTTCGCGCGGATGGCGTCCGCGGCCGTCACCAGCCAGTCCTGGAAGAACGCGGCGTCCCGCTCCGTCACCTGCCCTGTCACCTCCCGCTCCTCTCAACGACCCCAGCGCAGCCCCGGCGTGGACACGGGCGCGTCCCACAGCCGCAGCAGCTCCTCGTCCAACCGGCACAGCGAAACGGAGCAGCCGGCCATGTCCAACGAGGTCACATAGTTGCCGACGAGGCTACGCGCCAGGGTCACCCCGCGCTCGCCCAGCGCCCTGACCACCTCGGCGTGGAATCCGTACAGCTCCAGCAGCGGCGTGCCACCCATCCCGTTGGTCAGGCAGAGCACCGGCTCCGACGCGGACAGCGGGAGGTCGGCGAGCAGCGCCTCCACCGTCACATCGGCGATCTCGGCGGCGCTCAGCATGGCGCGGCGCTCCCGCCCGGGCTCGCCGTGGATGCCGATGCCGAGCTCCAGCTCGTCGGGCGGCAGATCGAAGGTCGGGCTGCCCTTGGCCGGCGTGGTCGGCCCGTGCAGCGCGACGCCGAAGCTGCGCGACGCCTCGGCCACCCGCCGGCCGACCTCGGCGACCCGGGACAGCGGCGCGCCCTCCTGGGCGACGGCGCCGGCGAGCTTGTGGACGAAGAGCGTCCCCCCGACGCCCCGGCGTCCGGCGGTGAACGTGCTGTCGGTGACGGCGACATCGTCGTCCACCACGACCCGGTCCACCGCGATGCCCTCGTCCTCGATCAGCTCGGCCGCCATGTCGAAGTTGAGCACGTCGCCGGTGTAGTTCTTGACGACGAGCAGCACGCCCTGGCCGCTGTCCACCGCGCCCGCGGCCCTGGTCATCTGGTCGGGCACCGGGGAGGTGAACACCTCGCCCGGGCAGGCGGCGTCCAACATGCCGGGGCCGACGAACCCCGCGTGCAGCGGCTCGTGTCCCGAGCCGCCGCCCGAGATCAGCCCGACCTTCCCGTCGACCGGCGCGTCCCCGCGCAGCACGAGCCGGTGCTCCACCTCGACCCGCAACCCGGGGTGCGCGGCGGCCATCCCGCGCAGCGCGTCGGCGACCACCCGGTCCGCCCCGTTGATCAGCATCTTCACGGCAACTGTCCTCCTGACCTCGGCGACGAGCCCGGGCGGCCCCGAAGAGGCGGGCGGCGGCGAAGCCGCGCGGCGCTTCGGCGCACCAGCCTACGGATCCTATAAGCGACAGGCCCGAAGCGCGCCCGGACCGACCGGGCCTGTCCCCGCGAGTCGACATCCCCGCTCAGCCACCCGCCTCAGGGGCCGGGGAGATGCTCAGGAAATCGGCGTAGCGGCCGTTTCGGCGGAGCAGCGTGTCGTGGTCCCCCTCCTCCACGATCCGGCCCCGGTCGAGGAAGACGATGTGGTCGGCCCGTCGCACGGTGCGCAGCCGATGCGCCACCATCACCACCGTCCGGCCCGCCATCAGACGTTCCACGCCCTCGTGCACGGCGGCCTCGTTCACCGGGTCGAGCGCGGAGGTCACCTCGTCCAGGAGCACGATGGGCGCGTCCTTCAGCAGCGCCCGCGCGATGGAGACGCGCTGGCGCTCACCGCCGGAGAGCAGCGCGCCGCCCTCGCCGACCCGACTCGCGAGGCCGTCCGGCAGCCGGGCGGCCACCTCGTCGAGCCGGGCCGCGGTGACCGCCGCCCGCACCGCCGCCTCGTCGGCGTCCGGGCGGCCGAGGCGCACGTTCTCCTCGATCGTGCCGTCGAAGAGATACACGTCCTGGAAGACCATGGCGATCCGCGCCATCAGGGCCTCCGCGCCGATCGCGCGCACGTCGACGCCGCCCACCCGCACCGCGCCGGCGTCCACGTCGTGGAAGCGTGCGAGCAGCCGCAGCAGGGTGGTCTTGCCCGCCCCCGAAGGGCCGACCACGGCGATCCTGCGGCCCTCGGGCACGCTCAGCGACACCTCGTCGAGCACCGTGCGCCCCTCCTGCCGGAAGGAGACGGAGGCGAACTCGACACCGTGTCCGCGCGGCTCCTCCGGATCGGCGGGGACCGGCAGCGGCTCGGTGCGCAACACCGCGTCGAGCCGCGTCAACACGGTGCGCCCGGCCCGCAGTTGACCACCGATGTCGGCGAGCGACAGCAGCGGGTCGGCGCACCGGGCGGCCAGCACCAGGACCGTCAGGACCTCGGCGGCGCCGACCCGGCCGCCGAGCGCGAGATGGGCCCCCAGCACCAGCAGCCCGGTGAACACCGTCTGCACCGCGAGCGTCAGCCCCAGCACGCCCGGCAGCGACGACACGGCCTGTCGCCGGCCGGCGCTCCGCACCTCACGCAGGGCGTCGTCGAGCAGCCGGAACCGTTCGCCCGACCGGCCACCGGCGCGCAGCACCGGCTGCGCGCCGAGGTACTCGACGACCCGCCCGGTGGCCTCGTGGGCGCGCTCCTGGCGCGCGGTGTCCTGGGCGGCGGTCGCCCGGTCCGTCCAGAGCTGGAGCGCCACCACCACCGGCACGGCGGCCAACGCGGCGAGCCCCAGTTGCCAGTTGATCGCCAGCATCACGACGACGACGGTCAGCGGCGTCACGGCGGCGGCCACGGAGGGTGCCAGCAGATGCGCGACCACGCTCATCGCGTCCAGCACCCCGTGGCTCGCCAGCCCCGACACCTCCCCGAGCCGGCCGCCGCGGTACCAGCCCAGCGGCAGGGCGGCCAGCCGGTCGCCGAGCCGGCGGTAGACCCCGCCCAACAGCCCGGCCGCGACGCGGAATCCGGAGAGGTCGCCGAGGTAGCGGAGCACGGCGTGGACCGCGACCGCGCCGCCGAACGCGAGCAGCCAGGGCCAGGCGTCCTCGGGCGCGCTCCCGAGGAGCGCCCGCAGGACGGGCACCAGCAGCGCGTAGGAGAGCCCCTCCGTCACGGCGCCAGCCACCATCAGGGCCAGGGTGCGACGGAGCGGCCGGGCGTGTTCGCGGCCCAGCACGCGGAGCAACAGGCGCGTCATCGGGACCCGCCCCCTTCCCGGTCGTCGCCGGTGCCGGCGAGCGCTGTCCCTGGGGACCGCGGAGCGCGCCGGGAGCGCCAGAAGGCGGCGAACCGCCCGTCGCGTGCGAGCAGTTCGGCGGGCCGGCCGTGCTCCACGATCGTCCCGTCCGCCAGCAGCGCCACGGCGTCGGCGTCGGCGACCGTCTCCAGCCGGTGGGCGATGACCAGCACTGTCCGGTCGCCCCCCAGCGTCGCCAGGGTGCGGCGCACCGCCTGTTCGGTGCGCGGGTCGGCGAAGGCGGTCGCCTCGTCCAGCACCAGCACGGGGGCGTCGGCGAGCAGCGCGCGGGCCAGCGCGATCCGCTGCGCCTCGCCCCCCGACAGCCCGGCGTCCTCCCCGATCACCGACGCGTAGCCACGGGGCAGTTCGAGGATCCGGTCGTGCACCCGCGCCAGCCGGGCGGCCCGCCGCACCGCGTCGAGGTCGGCCTCCGGCACCGCCAGCGCGATGTTCTCGGCGACGGTGGCGCGCAGCAGGGTCACGTCCTGGAAGACGAAGGAGACCATGCGGCTGAGCTGCCGCCCGTCCAGGTCACGCAGGTCGACCCCGCCGAGCAGCACGGCGCCCCGGGTCGGGTCGAAGAACCGGGGCAACAGCTTGACCAGCGTGGACTTCCCGCCCCCCGACGGGCCGACGAGCGCGGTGACCGTGCCCGGCTCCAGCACCAGGTCGATCCCGCGCAGCACCTCGTGCTCCGCCGTGTAGCCGAAGTGGACGTCGCGCAACTCCACCCGGTGCCCGCGGGGCGCGAGGGGCCGCGCGGGCTCGGACAGCGGCTCGACGGCCAGCACGTCCCGGATCCGGCCGACCGCGCTCCTGGCCGCCCGCAGATCGTCGAAGCCGTGGCCGAGGGCGGCCACCGGGGCCGTCAGGCCGAGGCCGAGCAGCAGGAAGGGCAGCAGATCCGCCGGGGCGAGATCGCCCCCGGTGATCCGCGCGGTCCCGCCGACCAGCACGACCAGCAGCACGAACGGCGGCGAGAGCGCCAGTTGCATGCCCGCGCCGATCGGCGAGAGCCCGCGCACCATCCGGGAGAAGACGGCGGCGAAGTCGTCCGTGGCCGTGCGGTACGCGCGGTGCGCGCGTTCGCCCCCACCGAACGCCTTGACCACCGCGATGCCCTGGACGAACTCGACCGCCGCGTTCGATATCCGCCCCATGGCCGCGTCGTACTCCGCCTGCTCGCGCTGTCGGGCCGGCGTCATCAGCAGCGGCACCAGCGCCAGGGCCAGCACCACGGGGATCAGCGTGATCAGGGTGAGCCGCCAGTCGACGGTGAGGAGGTAGAGCAGCGACACCAGGGGCACCACGAACGCGGAGACCAGCTCGCCCGGCGTGTGCGCGATCAACGGGTGCACGGCGCTGACGTCCTCGCCGACCACCTTGGCCAGCTCGCCGCCCCGGCGCCGGGAGAGCCAGCCGATCGGCGCCCGCCCCAGCCGCTCGGCCAGCGCCCGTCGGAACGTCAACTGCACCGAGGAGTCAAGGAGATGGGCGAGGGCGGAGGAGGCGGCCGTGCAGAGCAGCCGGACGAGGAGGCCGGCCGCGCCGACGGCCAACACCCAGCGGACCTGGCCGTGATCGGTGGGCCCCGGCGCCAGCAGCGCGCGGCCCAGCTCGACCACCGCGAGCAGCGGCGCCAGGCCGGCGACGGCGCCGACGACCCGCAGGAGGACGACGGCCGTGAGGCTTGTGAGGTAGGGGCGCAGCAGCGCCGCCAGCCGCGGTGTCGCCATGGCTCTCTCGTCCCGGGCGGAGGGCCCGGTGGTTGTCTCTCTTGTCATCTCGACTCTCCCTCAGCCGTACTCACCACGCGGTGGAAGGCCGCGAGCGCGCCGCCGACTCGTCTTCCCCGGTGCTTGCCCTCATTATGCACGCGGTGCGTGCAATGGTGCGTGCATGATTGGATTGGGGTCGGAGGCGAGGTGTGGAATGGCGGGTCGAAGGCGCTGGTCGACCGAGGAGATCCTGGACGCGGCGGTGGAGTTGCTGCGCGACGGCGACGCCGACTCGTTCAGCGTGCGCAAGCTGGCCGCGAGCCTCGGGACGGACTCCTCCAGCCTCTACCGGCATTTCCGCAGCAAGGCGGAGCTGCTGCGGGCGATCGGCGATCGGATGCTCGCCGACGCCATGGACGGCTACCGCCCCGAGGGCGACTGGAAGCAGCGCATCGTCGCCCTCGCGCTGCGGGTGCGCGACGCCTCGGGGCGGCAGCCCGAGATCGCCGCGCTCTGGGGGCGCTACGCGTCGGGCGGCGCCGGCTCCCGCCAGGTCATGGAGGAGCTCCTGGTGGCCCTGTGCGACTCGGGGCTGCCGGACGAGGAGATCCCGGTGCGCTACCACCGGATCGTGGTCCTCGTCGCCGCGCTGATCGCCGCCGAGGCCGCGGTCGGCTCCATCGCCCCCGAGGAGTACGAGCAGGGCATGGAGCACTTCCGGGTCACGGCGCTGGGCGCCGACCCCGAGCGCTTCCCCGTCCTGGCCAGGTTCGCCCGCGACGTCCGCCCGCTCGGCGCTGACCGCCGCGCCGCGTTCGAGGAGATCCTCGCGGCCCATCTCGCCCAGATCGAGGCCGCCATCCGCTGACCGGCGGCCGGCCGGCAGCTCCCCCCCCGTCGCGTTCCCGCGCGCCCCGCGCGGTCCACTCCGTGCCATGGGGGGCACCCCATTCAGCGACCCCAAATGGGGGGAACATCCATGCGATGGGTGGTTTTTGGCGAAGCGCTCCTTATGCGCGATAGCGTCCGGCTGGGCCGGGTTGCTTGGGCCCGTGCATCGCTCGTTGACTCATCACCCCGTGGAGCACCCCATGGCCTCCCTCCTCTACCGGCTCGGCCGCGCGGCCTTCCGTCGCAGGCGACTCGTGCTGTCGCTGTGGCTCGGCGCGCTGGCCGTCCTCCTGACGACGGTCGGTGCGTCGGGCGCCGCGCTTGACGACGAGTTCACCATCCCCGGCTCTGAGTCCCAGCGGGCGCTGGACACCCTGGGGGAGGTGCTGCCGGCCGCCGGCGGCACCACGGCGCAACTCGTCTTCACCGCGCCCGAGGGCGGCGAGATCACGGACCCGCGCTGGTCCCAGGCCATCGCCGGCACCCTGCGCGAGGTCGAGAACGCGCCCCAGGTGTCCGCCGTCATCTCCCCCGAGGAGGCCGGCACCATCTCCGAGGACGGGCGCACCGCGCTCGCGGTCGTCAACTACGCCGACACCACGGCGGATCTGGCCGACGGCACCACCCGGGCGTTGGAGCGCGCCGTCGAGCCGGCCGAGGGCGCCGGACTCACCGTCACCGTCGGCGGCCAGGCGTTCGCCCCCACCGGCGTCAACATCAGCGCCAAGGAACTCTTCGGCGTGGTGGTCGCGCTGGTCGTGCTGGTGATCACCTTCGGCTCGCTGCTGGCCGCCGGGATGCCGCTGGTCTCCGCGCTCTTCGGGGTCGGCACCGCCGTGGGCGGGCTGCTGATCGGCGGTCACCTCTTCACGTTGTCCTCCACCGCCGTCACCCTCGCCGTGATGCTGGGCCTCGCCGTCGGGATCGACTACGCGCTCTTCATCCTCTCCCGGCACCGCTCCCAACTCGCCCAGGGATTCGGCCCCGAGGAGTCCGCCGGCCGGGCGCTCGGCACCGCCGGCAGCGCCGTCGTTTTCGCCGGGCTCACCGTGGTCGTGGCGCTGTGCGGGCTCTCCGTGGTGGGCATCCCGTTCCTGACCGTGATGGGCCTGGGCGGCGCGGCGACCGTGGTGATCGCCGTGCTGGTCGCCGTCACCCTGCTGCCCGCGCTGCTCGGCTTCGCCGGGGCGCGGTTGACCCCGCGCCCCGGCTCCCGGGCGGCCCGCCGGGAGGCGCGCGCCGAGCGGGCGGCGCCGGCCACGCTCGGCGGGCGCTGGGTGCGGCTGACCACCCGTCGGCCGCTGCTCACCGTGGCGGCCGTGGTGGTGGGCCTGGTGGTGATCGCGCTGCCGGCGCGTGACCTGCGGCTCTCGCTGCCCGACAACGGATCGGCGCCCGCCGGCAGCGGCGAGCGGGAGACCTACGACACCGTCAGCGAACGCTTCGGCCCAGGGCTCAACGGGCCGTTGCTGGTCCTGGCCGACACCGGCGGGGTGGACGGTGACCCGCGCGCCGCGCTCACCGAGGTCACCGACCGGATGGCGGCGCTGCCCGGGATGGCGCGGGTCGCCCCCGCGCGGCCGACCGAGCGCGACACCGCCTGGCTGATCGAGGCGGTGCCCACCACGGGGCCCGACCAGGAGGGCACCGAACGGCTGGTCCACACCCTGCGGGACTGGGCCGAGGACCACGCCGAGGCCACCGGCGTCAGCCTCGCCGTGACCGGGAACACCGCCGTGGCCGTCGACGTGTCCACCCGGCTCGCCGACTCGATGGTCCCGTTCGGCGCCGTCGTGGTGGGCCTCGGCCTGCTGATCCTGCTGCTGGTCTTCCGCTCCGTGGTGGTGCCGGTCAAGGCGACCCTGGGCTTCCTGCTCTCGGTGGCCGCCGCCTTCGGTGCGGTGGTCGTGGTCTTCGACTGGGGCTGGCTGGCCGGCGCGTTGGACGTGGCCCGCACCGGACCCGTGGTCAGCTTTCTGCCCATCATCCTGATGGCGGTGCTCTTCGGCCTGGCCATGGACTACGAGGTCTTCGTCGTCTCCCGGATCCACGAGCGCCACGCGCGGGGCGCCTCGCCGACGGACGCGGTGCGCGAGGGCGCCCCGCTGGCGTTCCGGGTGGTCACCGCCGCCGCGCTGATCATGTTCGCCGTCTTCGCGAGCTTCGTGACGATGGAGGACGCCATCGTCAAACCCATCGCCTTCGCGCTCGCCTTCGGCGTCCTGGTCGACGCGTTCCTGATCCGGATGACGCTGGTGCCGGCCGTGCTGGTGCTGGTGGGCCGCGCCGGCTGGTGGCTCCCCGGCTGGCTCGCCCGCCGGCTGCCGCACGTCGACATCGAGGGAAGCCGGCTGCCGCCCACGCCGGCCGAGGCCGCCACCCCGTCGGCCGAGCGCTCGCGCGCCCGGGTGTGATCCGCGTGCGGCCACGTCAACCCCTGCTGCGAATACGCCCGTTCCATCTCTTTCCCGCCACTTGGCATAGGAACGTCCCGCCCGGGACGCCATACTGGTAGGCGGGGGTGACGCAGGGCCAACGACGGGGGGCGGGAATCGGACCATGGCGGAACGCGTGCTGCTGCATGGCCGCTACCAACTGCTCGAACTCATCGGGCGCGGCGGCATGGGGGAGGTCTGGCGTGCCCGGGACGAGGCGCTGAGCCGCCGGGTCGCCGTCAAATGCCTGAAACCGCTGGGCACCCAGCAGGAGGAGTCGTTCCTCCGCGTGCTGCGGGAACGCTTCCGGCGCGAGGCCAGGGTGGCCGCGGGGCTCCAGCACCGCGGCGTCACCGTGGTGCACGACTTCGGCGAGTCGGATGGCATCCTCTATCTCGTCATGGAGCTGCTGGAGGGCCAGAACCTCAGCGAACTGCTCCAGGCCGCCGGCCCGGGGCCGCTCCCCGTCGACGAGGTCGTGGAGATCGCCGAGCAGGTGGCCACCGCCCTGGCCTACACCCACGAGCAGGGCATCGTGCACCGGGACCTCAAGCCGGCCAACATCATGCGGCTCACCGACGGCACGGTGAAGATCTGCGACTTCGGGATCGCCAGGCTCGCCCAGGACATCGGCCTCAGCACCAAGCTCACCAGCGCCGGCATGGCCATGGGCACCCCGCACTACATGTCGCCCGAACAGATCGCCGGCACCCATGTCGACGCCCGCAGCGACCTCTACTCCTTCGGCTGCGTGCTCTACGAGATCGCCACCGGCGTCCCCCCGTTCGACCTCGGCGACCCCTGGGCGATCCTGATCGGGCACCGGGACACCGTGCCCGAGCCGCCCAGGACGCTGCGGCCCGAACTCCCCGAGGGGCTCGACCAGTTCATCGTCGCGCTGCTCGCCAAGGACGCGGACGACCGCCCCGACGACGCCTCGGCCCTGGCCAGGACCCTGCTCGGCCCGCCCAGGCGCCCGCCGGCCACCCAGCTGGTGCCCCGCCCGCGCGACACCGAGCCGATGCCCGACTGGACGCGCGGCATGCGCGCCGGCTCCCGCGCCAGCGGCGCCTGGTCGCTGCGGATCTCCCCGCCGGACCGCTCGGCCGGCCTCACCGGGCAGTGGACGGGCCTGATGGCCACCGCCCTCGCCCATCTCCCGGCCACCGGGGGCGGCCCGTCGCCCGAACACCTCGCCGTGCTCGACAGCCGCCACCGGGCCGGGCTCAGCCTGGGGCGCCTCGGCCGCTGGGAGGAGGCCCACGCCGTGCACAGCGCGGTGGCCACCGAACGGATCGCCGCCCTCGGCGAGCACCACGAGGCCACCCTCACCAGCCAGTACGAGGCGGCCTACGCGCTGGCCAGGCTGCGCCGCTGGGAGGAGGCGCTGAACGGGCTGCGCCGCGCCGCCGACGCCCGCGCCCGGGTGCTGGGCCCCGAGCACCCCGACACGCTGGAGGCCCGCTACGAGGTGGGCATCTGCCTGGGCCGCCTGGGCCGACAGGACGAGGCGCTGCCGCTCTACGAGCAGCTGATCGAGGCCCGCTCCCACGCCCAGGGCCCCGGCCATCCGGAGACCCTGCGCGCCCGGCACGGCCGGGGCATGACGCTGGGACGGCTGGGGCGTTGGGACGAGGCGCTGGCCGAGGCCGCCCACGTGCGCGAGGCGCGCGGCACCACCCTGGGCGTCGACCACCCCGACACCCTGGTCAGCGATCGGGAGGTGGCCGTCGCGCTGGGCTGGCTCGGCCGGTGGGACGAGGCCCTGGAACGGTTCCAGCGGGTCCGCACCGACCGCGAACGGGTGCTGGGCGCCAGCCATCCGGACGCGCTGACCAGCCGCAACGACGAGGCGCTCTGCCTGGAGCAGCTGGGCCGTGGCGCCGAGGCCGTCGAGCTGTACCGTCAGGTCGCCGCGCTCCGCGACGAAGCCGCCGAACCGTAGGGCCCGCCCGGGCTGTCGGCTGCCGAACGGGCGCCCCCGTGGACGGCGGAGCCCGCCCCGGCCCACGTACCATGGCGGGCATGTCCTTCCTCCGCCGCCGCAACGCAGCATCCCCCGCAGGGCCCGATTTCGACGTGCTGGCCATGGACCCGGGGGACTGGCCCGGAGTGCTCGGCGCCGGGCTGCTGCCGGCGCCGGACGGGAGCTGTCAGGGCGTGGTGCTGCGCTACGACCTCTTCGGCGGACGCGGACCCGCCATGGTCATCGGCAACCTCCCGGAGGGCTCCCCGGCGCGCGAACGGGACGAGGACGACGTCCCGTTCGAGGTCCACCAGCTGCTCTCCGCCCTGGAGATGGACGAGGAGGTCCGCTGCACCGGCACGGAGGAGGTGCCCGTGATGCACGACGGGAACCTCCTGATCGTGCGGCGGGTGCTGTGCAGCGAGAGCCGCATCGCCTGCGTCCAGTTCGACCGCGACGACGGGGTGCTGGTCACCATCGCCAGCTGGGAACGCCCCATCACCGACGAGCTGTACCAACTCCTCAAGCCCCTCCCGGCGGAGATGTTCCAACGCTGAGCCCTCCCCGGGCCGGGCGGGCGGTGCCCCGACGGAGGACGCCATTCGGCGGGGCCGCCGGGGCCTGACCGGCAGGGCGCCCCGCGGGGCTTCGCGTGGAGCGGAGGCAAGGTTCCTGGCGGGCACCCGTCCGCCGACGAACACGGCGTCCCTGCCTGGCGGCGCCGGCGGGGAGCCGCGCGCCCGGCTGCCATGTCCGGTTCCCCGCAGGGAGTGTCCCGGACGCAACCGGCGCCGTATCGGCCTTCCCTGCACGGCACGTCTCCTTGTGCCGGGTCGGCTTCCGTCGGCGTGTGGCGTCCGTTTCCCCGCTGTGGACATCGCGGGTCCGGCCGGCGCCGGGTCGGCTTTCGGCGAACGGGGCTTCTCCCTGCGCCGGATGGCGCCCTGGCCGCGCTAGCGGGTGTCGCGGGTCCGGTCAGCGCCCCGGCCGCTGCCGGGCGGGGTGGCCCCCGGCTCCCCGCAGGGGTCAGCGGGTGCCGACGGCGGCGCGGACGGCGCGGCGGGCCGTTGCCCAGTCGTCGTGGAGGCGCCGGAGGAGCAGCCGTTGCTCTTCGCCGTACGCCGGGCCGCTGGCCGTCCGTTCGGCGGAGGCGCTGCCGGGGCGGTCCATCGCGCGGCGGACCGCCATGTCGCACAGCCGGATCTCCCGGGTGAGCACCAGCATCAGGTTGACCAGGAAGGCGTCCCTGCCGTTCCGGCCGCCGGCTTGCGCGCGTTGGCTGATCTGACGCCGCACCAGCGGCGTCTCCCCGAGCGACGCCCACAGCGTGGCCAGATCGTAGTTCGGCAGGTACCAGCCGGCGGCGCCCCAGCCGACGAGGACCGGCCCCGTCGGGGACAGCAGCACATGGGATAACAGGGCCTCACCGTGGCAGAACTGCCGGGTCGGCTCGTGCCGGGCGCGGCTGCGCACATCGTGGAGCAGGGTGTGCAGATCGCTCAGGTCCCGGTCGGTCAGCAGCCCGAGCGTGTGGTAACGCGCCAGCTGGGCGCGGTAGTCGATGGCCTCGGGGAACGCGTCGGGGGCCGGCTGCCACGCGTTGAGCCTGGTCAGGGTGGCCAGGGTGGCCCGCAGATCGGCCGGGGACGGCGGCACCGAGGGGTGGCGCCGCGCCGATGCGGCGCGTCCGGGGACGAACTCCGTGATCAGCGTGCGGGTGCCGGGATCGTCCGCGACGAGGCGCGGCAGCCGAACCGGCGGCCGGTGTCGGACGAAGGCGCGGTTGGCCGCTATTTCCCGATCGAGGCGCGCGCCCGCCTCACTGTCGTCGAGCACGCACTTGGCGACGGCCGCACGGCGGCCGGCCATGCCGGCCAGCACCACGGCGCCGCCGGCGTCGCGCAGCACGCGCGCGGGGCTGAAATCGGGACAGATCCGGTGCACGGCCGCCAGCGCGCCGCGCAGCCGTTCGCCCTTGACCCCCGACAGGTCCAGCCGGGCGCCGGTCGGCGCGGGGCCGGCGCGCCGCTGCCGGAGGGCGCGCTCCTCGACGAAGCCGCCGGCCGGGCCGCCGGGCGCTCCGCCCAGCGCGGTACGGTGCCGGGTGACCACGGGGGAGGGTGCTGGGTACATATCCGGGCAAGGTCCCTTCAGTGCCGCCGGACGGTTGGGGCGCCCCACCGGGCCTTCGGGTTCGGCCGGGCACCCTGGGGAAATGCCCGCCGAGCCCTCCGGTCGGAGTGGCGCGTAGTACACACCACTCCCTCGCGTGGGTGGCACACCATCTGGCGAGCCCTGGCGAACCCTGGCGAATTGTCATGTCGTGGTGGCTGGCGGTTACTGTCAACTCAGCCGAGATCCTGGGGGCTTGAACGTGAGCAGAGGACCCAACACCAGGCTGGCGGACCTGTTCAGGCTCGCCGGGTGGTCCAAGGGGGAACTCGCGAGGCTGGTGAACCGGCAGGCGGCGGCCCAGGGCTTCCCGCAGTTGGCCACCGACACCTCGCGGGTGCGTCGGTGGATCGACACCGGCGAGACCCCGCGCGACCCCGTGCCCGATGTGCTGGCGACGCTGTTCACCGAGCGGCTCGGCCGTGTCGTGACCATCGAGGATCTCGGGTTGCGCCGGCCAGGGAGCGCGGGGAAGCGGCTGTCCCTCCACGGACTGCCCTGGACTCCCTGGCGGACGGCCGCGGTCCTCACCGAATTCACGGGAATGGACCTCATGCTCAACCGACGCGGCATGGTGGGCGCGGGCGCCGCGCTCGCCGCCGGCTCCGCACTCAGTGACGCCATGCACGACTGGCTCAAGGGCGCCCCGAACGAGCACCCCCACCCAGGGGCCCTTGACTCCTCCGACGAACCAGGTATGGACCGCTACGACGCCGCGCCCGTCGGCTCCCAGGAGATCGAGGCGCTGGAGCGCTCGGTCGAGGTCTTCAGGGCCTGGGACGCGGCTCGCGGCGGCGGGCTGCAACGCAAGGCCGTGGTGGGCCAACTCAACGAGGTGGGCGGCCTGTTGGCCTACCACCAACATCCGGAGCACCTGCGCAGACGGCTGTGGGGTGTGGCGGCCAACCTCGCGGTGCTCGCCGGCTGGATGTCCCACGACGTGGGCATGGAGCCCACCGCGCAGAAGTACTTCGTGATCGCCGCGCACGCCGCCAGGGAGGGCGGCGACCGGCCGCGGGCCGGCGAGGCGCTGTCCCGGGCGGCGCGCCAGATGGTGCACCTCGGGCGCCCTGACGACGCGCTCGACCTGATGCGGCTGGCCAACTCCGGCATGGGCCAGGAGGCGTTGCCCCGCACCCGGGCGATGCTGTGCACCATCGAGGCATGGGCCCAGGCGTCCATGGGGCACGGCCAGGCGATGCGCCGCACGCTGGGCGAGGCGGAGGACCTCTTCGCCTCCGACCGGGAGGACGTGCCGCCCCCCAGTTGGATGCAGCTCTTCGACGAGGCCGATCTCTACGGGATGCAGGCGCTCGCCTACCGCACGTTGGCCGAGCACGATCCCTCGGCGGCCCGCCCGGCCGAGCAGCACGCCAAGCGGGCGCTGACGCTGCGCGACGGTGAGCTGCGCCGGGCCAGGATCTTCGACCAGATCTCCCTGGCCTCGGCGTGCTTCATCGCCGACGACCCCGAACAGGCCGATCGCTACGCCCGGTTGGCGTTGGCGTCGGTGAGTGAGAACTCCTCCCACCGCACGTGGGACCGGCTGCGCGAGATGTACCGGCTGACGGGCTACTACGCCGGCTACGCCCGCATCGAGGAGCTGCGGGAGGAGTTGTCGCAGTCGATGCCGAGGCCGCCGGCCGGGCAGCGCGCGGTGTGACGGTGGCGTGCGGTGTGAGGGGGAGCCCGCGCGGGGCGGTCAGCCGGTCACCCTGGCGACCAGGACGCAGGCGTCGTCGCCCGCGTCCCGTTCGCCGCGCTCATCGGCGATCAGCCGGAGGCAGTCGGCCGCGCTGCCGGCGGCGCTGAGCCGCTCGGCCAGGCCGAGGAGCCGATGGTCCCCGGCATGGCCGGCGGCACCGCCCGCCGGGATGTCCGAAAACAGCCCATCAGTATGGAGGACCAGCACGTCACCGGGCTGGAGCGGATCGCTCCGCTCCGCATAGGCGGCGTCCGACACGGCGCCCAACAGGGTGCCGGCGGGCCGTGGCAGGGCCCAGCCGGTGCCGTCGCGGCAGAGCAGCGGCGCCGGGTGGCCCGCCTGCGCCCAGCTGAGCTGCCGGCGCGCCGGATCGTAGTGGCAGCACAGCACGCTGGCGAGCACTGGGTGGACGCCCCGGTCGAGGAGTTGGTTGAGATGGCCGAGGAGCGCGGCCGGCGGCTGCCCGGAGAGGGCGATGCCGCGCAGCGCCCCCAGCGCCGTGGCCGTCCCGGCGACCGCGGCCGGGCCCCGGCCCGCCAGATCCCCGACGCTCAACAGCGTGCCGCCGGCGGGCAGTTCGAGGGAGTCGAACCACTTCCCCGTGAGCGGCGCGCCGTGCCCGGCCGGCAGGTAGCGGGCGGCGAGGTCCAGGGCGCCCACCCGGCCGTGCCCCTGTCCCTGCTCCTCGCCCCCCGGCCAGGGGGCCCCGGCGGCGACGGCCAGCGCCCGCCCGATCTCACGCCCGTCCGACGCCTGGCCCTGCGGCGCGCGCTCGCCCCTGCGCTGGACCGGCACCGGATGGGAGACCTCGTCGACATCCCTGATCATGGCCCACATGGCGACCGTGCCGCCCTCGTCGTCCAGCACCGGCTCGCCCGCCATGCGGACGGTGCGCAGGCTGCCGTCCGGGCGGGTGATCCGGAACTGGCAGTCCATCGGCCGCCCGTCGATCAGGCAGCCGGTGACCGCGGCCATCAGCGCCGGCTGATCCTCGGTGGGCAGATACGAAGGCAACTGGTCCAGAGTCAGTGCCCCTTCGCGCACCGGGCGATCAAAGATCGCGAAGAGTTCATCGGACCAGACCACGCCATCGGTCAGCAGATTCCACTCCGCGCTGCCGACCCGGGGCGCCCTGGCCGGCGGGAAGCCCGCCTCCGGCACGTTCCGCAGCTCGTGCAGTTGCTCGCCCACGTCGTCGAGCCAACTGGCGGCCAGCTCCCACGCGGCGCGACGGATCGGCTCACCCGCCGTGGTGCGGGAGTCCGCGCGGCGGACCGCGTCGAGATCCTCCCGCAGCCGGCTGGTGCGGCTGATCAGGTCGTCGAGCGTGGGCCCGGCGGGCGCGGTGTCCACCGGGGGCTTGGGGTTCTGGGAGGAGAGCATGGCTGATCCTCGATGCGGCGAGTCGGGCCTGACGGCCGGAGCTGTCGGCGCGGACGACTCCAGACTGTTGCACAGCCCTACCCGCTGCGTAAGAGATTCAGCCGCCGCACGGGGGCGCACGGTGGCACGACAGGTGTAGAACCTCTGTCACCGGCAAGCAGCACCATCAACGGAAATCCCGTTGCCACCGAATGCCCCGCACCGGATGCTGACTCATATGTTCCCCAGTCCGACCGAAACCGACATAGCGCCCAGCGGAACCCTCCTCGGGCTCCTCCAGCGAGGGCGCGGAGACGGGTGGCTGCACGCCCTCGCCGCCCCCAAGGCGGAGGCCGTCGCCGCTCTGGAGCACTGCGTGCTCAACGACCCACGCCCGGACTGGCAGCTGGAACACCGCTCGCTCTACTACGCCCGCCTCTACCTGGAGCTGGACGCCGGCCTCGACGCGATCGCCGCCCATCTCTTCCACCCCGACTTCCCCCCGGGCTTCCCTCCCGGCCTCCCTCCCGACGAGAGCGGCCCCGCCGACGCCCCCTCCGGCGAGGAGGAGCGCACCGGGCTCGCCCTGTCCGTCCTCGGCCACCTCGTCTCCTACGGCCGCCGACCCGCCCTGCGCCTGCTGCGCGCCTATGCGCTGCGTGGCGCCAACTGGCGCTGGGCGCTTGATGAGTTGGCCGTCCGGGACACCGACGCCGGGCTCCGTGCCCTCGGCCCCGGCATCCTGGACCGCTTCCCCAGGACCGAGGGGGGCGAGGCCGCCCTCACCGCGGCGGCCCGCGACTCCTTCGAGCCACGCCCGTGGCGGATCTGGGCCGAGGACCCGGCCCGCCCCGCGCAGCGGCAACGGCTCGCCACCGCCATGGAGCGCGGGGACTTCGACCGCTGGCAGCGTCAGCTGCGCACCACGGGGCCCCGGCCCGGCTGGAGCGTCGCCTCCGTCCTGGCCTGGGCCAGGGACGGCTACGAACAGACCCCCCGCCAGTGGCGCGAGGCCCCCGCCGCCCGCTGCCTGGCCGCCGTCGCGGGTCCGCAGGACCGGACGGAGCTGCTGGCCGCCGCCGGCGGCGGCCACCCGGCCGCCCGCGCCGCCGCCCTGCGCCACCTCGCCGAACGCGGCGACGCCCGGGCGCTCACCCTGATCGACGCGGCCTCGGCCAGCTCCCATCCCGACGTCCGCCGCGCCGCGCTGGCCGCCTTCGCGCGGATGACCGGCCCCCAGGCGCTCGACCAGGCGCGGCGGTGGGCCGTCCGCCGCGACGAGCTGGGCACCGCCGCCGCCGCGCTGCTCGCCCGCCGTGGCACCGCCACCGACGCCCCCCGGGTGCTGGCCGCCCTCCAGCGCGCCGCGCGCACCAGGGGCTCCGACAGCAGGGAGCTGCGCCCCCTGGTCGAAGGCGCCGGCCGGCTCTGCGTCACGGCCGCCGTCCCCGTGCTGCGCCACCTCTACCGGCAGACGCCCTCCTCCCAACTGCGCTGCCACGCCGCCCGCGCGCTGGCCGCCACCGACCCGGCGTTCCCCAGCGCGCTGGCCGTCGAATGCCTCTGGGACTGCGAGGAGGAGACCCGACAGCTCGCCGCCGAGTTCGCCACCACGGGCGACAGCCGGGCGGTGGAACGGATGCGGCTCCTGGCCAACGATCCGGCGGAACGCGCCGACGTCCAGACCGTGTTGCGCGGCCGACTCGCCCGCCGCGCCACCGGCTGACGCCCAGGGCTGGCATGGGCGCGCGGCCCCCCGGCTGGCACGATGGCCCGATGAGCGGACGCTGGGAGTTCTGGATCGACCGAGGCGGCACCTTCACCGACGTGGTGGGGCGGCGGCCCGACGGCCGGCTGGTCACCGACAAGCTGCTGTCCCACGCGCCCGAGCACTACCGCGACGCGGCCGTCGCCGGCATCCGCCGGATGCTCGGCCTGGCCCCCGGCGAGCCGGTCCCGGCCGACCGGATCGAGATCGTCAAGATGGGCACCACCGTCGCGACCAACGCCCTGCTGGAGCGCCGGGGCGAGCCCACCGTGCTGGTCACCACCGCCGGCTTCCGCGACGCGCTGCGCATCGCCTACCAGAACAGGCCCCGGCTCTTCGCCCGCCGCATCGAGCTGCCCGAGGCGCTCTACGAGCGGGTGATCGAGGTGCCCGAACGGGTCGGCGCCGACGGCACCGTGGTCACCGCGCTGGCCGAGGAGCCGACCGCGGCGGCGCTGCGCGCCGCCCACCGGGACGGCTTCCGCAGCGCGGCCGTGGTCCTGATGCACGGCTACCGCCACCCCGCCCACGAACGGGCCGTCGCCGCGCTCGCCGTCGAGGCCGGCTTCACCCAGGTCAGCACCTCGCACGAGGTCAGCCCGCTGATCAGGCTGGTCTCCCGGGGCGACACCACGGTGGTCGACGCCTACCTCTCCCCGGTGCTGCGCCGCTATGTGGACCAGGTCGCCGACGAACTCGCGGGCGTCCGGCTGATGTTCATGCAGTCCAACGGCGGGCTGCGGGAGGCGGGGCACTTCCGGGGCAAGGACGCGGTGCTCTCCGGACCGGCCGGCGGCGTCGTCGGCATGGTCCGCGCCTGCGCCGAGGCCGGCCACCACCGGGTCATCGGCTTCGACATGGGCGGCACCTCCACCGACGTGTCCCACTACGCCGGCGAGTTGGAACGGGTCTTCGGCACCGAGGTCGCCGGGGTGCGGATGCGCGCGCCCATGATGGACATCCACACCGTGGCCGCCGGCGGCGGCTCGCTGCTGCGGTTCGACGGCGCCCGTTACCGTGTCGGCCCCGACTCCGCAGGGGCCCATCCAGGGCCCGCCTGCTATCGGCGCGGCGGGCCGCTGGCCGTCACCGACGCGCAGGTGATGCTCGGACGCATCCAACCCGCCCACTTCCCCCGGGTGTTCGGGCCAGGCGGGGACGAGCCGCTGGACGCCGCCGTGGTCAGGGAGCGGTTCACCGCGCTGGCCGGCGAGATCGCCGAGGCCACCGGGGACGCCAGGGGCCCGGAGGAGGTCGCCGCCGGCTTCCTCGACATCGCGGTCCTCGGCATGGCGGGCGCCGTCAAGAAGATCTCCGTGCAGCGCGGCCACGACATCAGCCGCTACGCCCTCGCCAGCTTCGGCGGGGCCGGCGGCCAGCACGCCTGCCAGGTCGCCGACGCCCTCGGCGTCTCGACCGTGGTGGTGCCGCCGCTCGCCGGCGTGCTCTCCGCCTACGGCATCGGCGTCGCCGACGCCACCGTGCTGCGGGAGCGGTCCGTCGAGGCCGAGCTGACCACCACGGCCCTGGCCGACGTCAGGGAGGTCGCCGGCCGGCTGACGGCCGAGGCCCGCGCCGGGCTGCGCGCCGACGGCCTGCCCGAGGACGCCATCGGCCACACCGTCCGCCTCCACCTGCGCTACGCGGGCACCGACGCGGTGCTGCCCGTCCCGCTGGACACCGTCGCGCGCATGGCCGCCGAGTTCGCCGAACTCCACACCGCGCGCTACGGCTTCACCATGGACAAACCCCTGGTCGCGGCCACCGTCGTGGTCGAGGCCACCGGCCGGGCCGGCGGCCACCGGGAGCACCGGGACACCGCGCCGCCCCGCGCCGAACCGCCGCGCCCCGCCGCCACCGTCCGCGTCTGGACCGAGGGCGCCTGGCGCGACACCCCGCTCCACCAGCGGACCGAACTGCGGCAGGGCGACACCGTGTCGGGGCCGGCCATCGTCGCCGAGGCCGACGCCACCACCGTCGTCGAACCCGGCTGGCGCGCCACCGTCGGCGCGCGGGGCCACCTGCTGCTGGACCGGGTCGCCCCGCGCGCCACCCGGGTGGCCGTCGGCACCGAGGTGGACCCGGTGCGGCTTGAGGTCTTCAACAACCTCTTCATGTCCATCGCCGAACAGATGGGCGTCCGCCTGGAGAACACCGCCCACTCCGTCAACATCAAGGAGCGGCTCGACTTCTCCTGCGCCCTCTTCGACGACCTGGGCAACCTGATCGCCAACGCGCCCCATATCCCGGTGCATCTGGGTTCCATGGGGGAGTCCATCAAGGAGGTGCTGCGCCGCAACGCCGGCACCCTGCGCCCCGGCGACGTCTACGCCGTCAACGACCCCTACCACGGCGGCACCCACCTGCCGGACGTCACCGTGGTCACCCCGGTCTTCGACGCGCCGGGCGAGCGGCTGCTCCTCCTGGTCGCCTCCCGCGGCCACCACGCCGAGATCGGCGGCATCACCCCCGGCTCCATGCCGGCGTTCAGCCGCACCGTCGAGGAGGAGGGCGTGCTCTTCGACAACTGGCCGCTGGTCCGCGACGGCCGACTCCGCGAGACGGAGACCCGCGCGCTGCTGACCGGCGCGCGGTACCCCTCGCGCGGGCCCGACGCCAACCTCGCCGACCTCCGCGCGCAGATCGCGGCCAACGAGCGGGGCATCGCCGAACTCCGCGCCATGATCGACCAGTTCGGCCTGGACGTGGTCCAGGCGTATATGCGCCATGTGCGGGACAACGCCGAGGAGGCGGTGCGGCGGATCATCGCCACCCTCGACGACGGTCACTACCGCTACGAGACGGACGCCGGCGCCGTGATCGAGGTGACGGTCACCGTGGACCGGGTCGCACGGAGCGTGGTGCTGGACTTCACCGGCACCTCCCCGCAGCAGCCGGGCAACACCAACGCGCCCAGCTCCGTGGTGCTGGCCGCCGTCCTCTATGTGTTCCGCACCCTGGTCGCCGACGACATCCCGCTCAACAGCGGCTGTCTCGCGCCCGTCGAGGTGCGCATCCCACCCGGTTCGATGCTCGCCCCGCGCCATCCGGCCGCCACCGTTGCCGGCAACGTCGAGACCTCCCAGGCCGTCACCGGCGCCCTCTACGCGGCCCTCGGCGTCCAGGCGGAGGGCTCGGGCACCATGAACAACGTCACCTTCGGCAACGACCGGGTGCAGTACTACGAGACGGTGGCCAGCGGCTCGGGCGCGGGCGACGGCTTCCCCGGCGCGTCGGCGGTGCAGACCCATATGACCAACTCCCGGCTCACCGACCCCGAGGTCCTGGAGTGGCGCTATCCGGTGCGGGTGGCGGACTTCCACATCCGCGCCGGCAGCGGCGGCGCGGGCCGCTGGCGCGGCGGCGACGGCGTCAGCCGCCGGATCACCTTCCTGGAACCGATGACGGTCGCCCTGCTCAGCGGCCACCGCCGGGTCCCGCCCTACGGCATGGCCGGCGGCGAACCCGGCGCGCTCGGCGCCAACGCGATCCTCCGCGCGGACGGCACCCACCACCCCCTGGCCGGCAACGACACCGCCGACCTCGCCCCGGGCGACACCCTCCACCTCACCACCCCCGGCGGCGGAGGCTACGGCGCGCCGACGTCCGACGGCTGAGCCGAGCCCGCCGACCCGCGCGGCGCCCCGTCGACGTGTGTTCGGCAGGTCACGCACAGTCGACTTGTGATAATAGGTGCCCGCTTGTCATGTCTTGGTTAGTCTGCCGCATTATGATATCCATTACGGGGCGGCCGACCAGTCGTCTGGCGGGAATGCGCAGAACCGCGGGCAATGTGGCTGCCCTCGCGGTGGCGCCGTACCTGCTCATCAAGATTCTCTGGACTCTCGGTCTGTTCGTTCCGACGGAGGAGATGGGCGGCGCCGACTGGCGTGCCATCAACGCCGCCACGGCGCTTCTCGCGGCTGTCGGGATCACCCTGGCGATGGCGTTCTCCCGCCCCTGGGGCAACAGACTGCCCGCGTGGCTGGTGGCCCTGCCGGTGTGGGTCGGCACCGGGCTCCTCGTTCCGATGCTGCTGCTGGCGCCCGTCCTCGGCCCAGCCGCGATGAACCGGGACCAGGCGGCCGGCGCGCCCGACTTCTGGGTCTACGAGCAGATCCTGGTGATGATCTCGCTGGTCGGAGCAGGTGTCGGCCTTCCCCTCGCGCTGCTCGGCTACGCCAAGGAGCGCTGGCCCGAAGCCCTCGGCGGGCCGCTGGACTGCGGGGAGCCGCAGGGGAGTTCCCGCGCGCTCCAGGCGACGACCGCCAAGCTGCTCGCCGTCGGTTGCGTCCTGCTCGGCGCGGTCAAGATCTACTGGGCGGCGGGCGGCACGCTCGGCATCGACCCGGACCGGCTGGACGGACGCGACGTCTGGTGGCATCTCCTCACCCTGAGCACGGGCGTGTGGGCGCTCGCCGGGGCGTGGGGGCTCGTGGCGCTGACGACCCGCCGCGGCTCGCGCCGGTTCCTCCCGCCGATGGGAGCGGCCTGGGTCTCCTCCGGGATGCTGTTCGCCTACAGCGTGTACAACCTGCTCACCCTCACCGACATGCAGCAGCCAGCCCCCGAGCATCCGCTGGCCGCCGCGGCGACGCGGGAGATCGGCGCGGTCCTCGGCGTGCTGATGGGCATCGTCATCCTGATGGTGCTGCACGACCGCGGACGCGTGCTGCGCGGCGACGACACGCGGCCGGGGCAGCGGGTGACAGCCGGTCAACTGTGAGTGGACCGGCGCCGGTCCACCGCCCCGGGCGGCGTTCGACCGGCCGCCTCACGGGCCGCCTCACGGGCCGCCTCACGGGGCGCCGGAGGTCCGGTGGCCGGCGCCGGCCGTCGCGTGGTGGCCAGGGGCGGTCGGGTTCCTCGCCGCTGGGAGCCTCGTCCGGGACGGGCCGCCCCTGCCGCCGATGGCCTGGATGACCACGGCGCTCGGCGACGGGTGTCGTCGTCGCCCGAGGCGCGCCAGGGGGCACGTTCGGCGCCTGTGGTCCGTCCCCGGCGGGGGGCCCGCGATCCGGCGTTCGTGGGTGTCCGCTGCGCGTCCGGCGCTCCGCCCAGGGCCCCGCGCCCAGCGGCAGGTCGCCGTGCGTTGCCCAAGGCCCAGCGCCCGGCGGCTAGCGACCCGCGTGGGGGGCGAAGAGGTCGAGGACGCGGACGCGTGCGGCCTGGACGCGGTAGGCGAGGATCTCGGCGATCACCCGCAGCAGCCCGTAGCCGAAGGCCGGGTCCTCGTCGCACAGCGCCTGCACCTCGGCGCCCTGGAACTCGTAGGCGCGCACCGGGCTGAGGGCCTGGGCGCCGAAGTCCCACTGGAACGGCGGAAAGAGCCAGGACCAACCCAGCAGGTCACCCGACTCCAGCGAGGACACCGCCGTGGGGCGGGTGCCGGCGAGCCGCAGATCCAGGGTCACCGTGCCGGAGCGGACGATCCAGAACCGGTCGGCTGTGCCCCGTTCCTCGAAGATCCGTCGGCTCTGCTCGAAGGACACCTCCGTCGCCAGCGACATCAGCCGCTCCCGGTGGCCCGGGGGCAGCACACGGAGCAGCCGCCGTGGAGCGGTCATCGTGGCCTCCCTCGCGTTCCTGACCCTCTCGTCCATTGCACTCCGAACGGAGCAGTCGCGCATCCGCGCCAGGTGGCGTGGAGTCGCCGGGGGCGGTGAGGTCCGCGAGAGTGGGGGAGGGAGGGGCTGCGTCCTGCGGACCGAGGGAGGAACGTGCGCGCGATCCCGCAACCCGGTGATCTGGGCCAGCCGCCCGGTGAGTCCGTCGCGATGCTGGTGGTGGGCCCCGAGGGCGAGATCCTGGCCACGTCCGAGGGCTCGGAGCGGCTCACCGGCATCCCGCCCGAGGACCTGCCCGGAAGCAGCCTGACGGATCTGATCCCCGACCCGGAGGGCCGCTCCGCCGCGCTGGCGGGGGTGCCCGGCCGGAGCTACACCTCGGTACGGCACAGGGACGGGCACCTCACGCGGGTGCGTCTCGACATCTTCCCCCAGCTGCTGAGCGATCCCGGGCGGGTGCTGGTGACCCTGGTGGACGCGGCGGCGGCCCGCCAGCAGGAGGAGGACCAGGCGCTGGTGCGGGCCCTGTTCTCGCAACAGCAGGTCGGCCTGTCGATCCACGCCCCCGACCTGTTGATCACCCGGCTCAACTCCGATCCCAACGAGTGGGTCACCAACGACGCGGAACTGGGCCTCGACCACCCGCTGCCCGTCGCCCTGCACGAGATCATGGACCCCGAGGACGCCGAGGAGGTCGCCAGGAAGCTGTCCAGGGTGGCCGGCACCGGCGAGCCGTTGATCAACTGGGAGTACACCTACCGGGCACGCGGCGCGCCCGAGCAGGAGCGCAAGCTCTCCGTCACCTCGCTGCGCCTGGAGGACTCCCGGGACGAGTTGCTGGGCGTGGTCAGCATCTACACCGATATCACCGAGCAGCACCAGACGCAGCGCCGGATGGCGCTGCTGCACACCGCGGCCCAGCGGATCGGCCCCTCGTTGGACGTCACGCGGAACGCCGAGGAGCTGGCCAAGGTCCTGGTGCCGTCCTTCACGGACTTCGCGGCCGTCGATCTGGGGGAGCGGGTCCTCAAGGGCGACGAGCCGGGGCCCACCTCGCTGATGAACGTGCCGGTGCGGCGGATCGCCGTGGCCGAGGCGGCCGGCCGATGGCCCGAGGAGGTCCAGCCATTGGGCGGCGCCTTCCGCATCGAGATGCCGGACGACGACGCGGGGACCCCGGGGGAGGCCATCAGGGGGGCCGCCGCCGCGGCGCTGCGCACCCTGCCGGTGGAGGAGGAGCCACCCGCCGACGCGGCCCCCGCCCGGCTGCTGCTGCCCAGCTCGCCCGGCTCCCTCATGGTGGTGCCGCTGCGCGCCAGGGGCCAGGTACTGGGCACACTCGCGCTGTGGCGCTCGCCTGACCGCACCCCGTTCGGCGAGACGGACGCCGATCTCGCCGAGGAGGTCGGCTCACGTGCCGCGCTCAGCCTGGACAACGCGCGCCGCTACACCCGGGAGCACCGCACGCTGGAGACCCTGCAACGCAGCCTGCTGCCCCCGGCCGTCTTCGAGGTCAGCGCCGCCTCGACGGCCGGCAGCTATGTACCGGCCGAGACCACCGCCGGCATCGGCGGCAGTTGGTACGACGTGATCCCGCTCTCCTCGGCCCGGGTGGCCTTCGTCATGGGCGACGTGGCCGGGCACGGCCTCAACGCCACCGCGACCATGGGGCGGCTGCGCACCGCCGTGCAGACCCTCGCGGACATGGATCTGGCCCCGGACGAGCTGCTGACCCGGTTGGACGATCTGGCCATCCGACTGGCCGAGTTCGGGCCGACGGACGAGGGCGGACAGCGCGGCTCCATCGGCGCCACCTGCCTGTACTGCGTCTACGACCCGGTGAGCGGCGAGTGCACGCTGGCCAGCGCCGGCCGCACCCCCCCGCTGCTGGCCGAGCCGGGAGAGCCGGCCGAGGTGCTGCCGCTGCGCCCGGGACCGGCGCTGGGCGTCGGCGGCGCCCCGTTCGAGACGATGACGCTGCGCCTGGGACCGCAGAGCGTGCTCGCCTTCTTCAGCGAGGAACTCGCCGGCCACGGCCCGGAGACGGGCGATCCGACCGGCGAAGGCCAGGACGACGGCGACGGCGACGGCGACGGGGGCGAGGACGGGGACGGCGAGGGCGGTGAGGAGCAGGGGGGCGGAGCGCGGGAGCCGGGCCGGCTGGCCCAGCTCAGTCAGCAGATCACCGAGGCGGCGAAGGGCCGGCGTTCGCCCGCGGAGACGGGCCGAGGGGTGTTGGACCAGCTGCTGCCCGACCGGGCCCCGGCCAACGATGTGGCGCTGCTGATCGCCCGGGTCCGGCCGCTGCCCCCCGACTCCACCGCGGACTGGCAGCTGCCGGCCGAGCCCGCCGTGGTCGGCCGGGCCCGCGATCTGGTGCTGGAGCAGCTCGACGCCTGGGACCTCACCGAGAGCGCCTTCCCCACCGAGCTGATCGTCAGCGAGCTGATCACCAACGCGATCCGCTACGCGGGCGGCCCGGTCGGCGTGCGGCTGATCCGGGACGACGTGCTGATCTGCGAGGTCTCCGACCCGAGCGAGACCCAACCCCACCTGCGCCGCGCCCGTCCCACCGACGAGGGCGGCCGGGGCCTGTTCCTGGTCGCCCAGCTCGCCCACCGCTGGGGCAGCCGCTACACGGCGACCGGCAAGACCATCTGGACCGAGCAGCCGCTCGGTTAGGCTTTCACCAGCCCGAACGCGCTTTCGCGCGGGGGCGTTGACCTTCCGCCCCGCCGGTGGACAACAGCCGCATCCGTGCCGAATCGAGCGTTGTCGGTGGCACCGCCTAGGGTGTGCCTCGTGACCGCACCATCACCGACCGGCAGCACGCCGCACAGCCCGCCCCCAGGCGCCAGGCCCGCGCCCGGGCCGGCGGCCGACGAGGGCCTGGCCCGCCGGCTGCGCGCGCTGGCCTGCACGGCGCCCCTGCACGACCTGGACGTCCGCAAGGCCAACCTCGCGGGCGAGTACGCCCGTTACGCCATGGCCGAGGTGGCGCTGGCCGCGATCGACCTGGTCACCCTCAGCATGGACTTCGACACCGGAGCCGACCAGGAGCAGGTCATCGCCCGGCTGTTGGCCAGGATCGCGGCCCAGGCCCCCACCCGCCCCGCCGTCGAACACCAGCGCGTCGCCCGCTGGGTGGTCGACAACCTGATCAACGTCGGCAGCGTCGACCGCGGCTTCCGCGCCGTCTACGGCACGTTCGGTGCCGGCGGCGAGTACACCCGCAGGGACTACGACTTCAAGCTGATCGAGGAGGTCCAGGGCCCGGGCGGCGAGGTCTACCTCCGCACCACGGACGAGGCGGTCAACGTCCTGGTCGGCGCCCTCGACACGGACGTCACCAGCGCGCAGATCGCCGCCGAGGTCAAGCTGGAGGTGCTGATCAACCGGGGCCGTCTCGCGGACGCGCAACTCGCCGCCGAGCAGGCCCGCTACCGCACCGTCCAGTACGCCGAGACGCTCCGCCGCACCCTGGAGACCACCCGGCGGGACGTCCGCTCGGTGGACTGGCTCCGCACGGTCCCCGATCTGATCAACGAGGCGCTGGAGCACATCGCCGACCGCTACCGGCACGAGAACGCCATCCTCACCCATATCCGGCACGCCAGGGACGAGGCGGTGGACCCCGAACACAAGCTGCGCGCCGCCGAGTTGGTCGACATCGTGCGGGACTGCATCCGCCGCCACACCCAGCTCCAGTCCCGGCTCCTGGAGGCCGGGCCGCTGTTCCGCGCCGAGCAGGACCGGCAGGCGTTCGCCACCCCCGCCGCCCGCGTCGACACCGACCTCTACGGCCAACTCCTCGTCCCGCTGCTGCCGCTGCCCCTCGCCGACGCGGCCACCGTCACCGACGCCTTCTTCGCCCGCGGCACGGGGCCGCGCCCGCCAGGAGCGGTGCGTCTCGCCGATCTCGCGGAGTGGCTCTTCACCCCGCCCGCGCCCAGGGAGCATCTGGGCATCGAACTGCCCGAGCCCGATCTGGTGGCCACCCCGGACGACAGCCGCTTCAGCGAGGCACAGCTGAGCGAGGCCACCCGGCTGCTCCGGCTGCCCTCGGACGCGCCGCGCCGGCTCTCCGGGCTGCTCGCCGACGCCCGCGCCATAGACCCGGAACTCCCGCACCTGATCGCCCTGTTGGCGGCGCACGCGGCCAGCCCGCCGGTGGGCACCGCCTACCGCCAGGGCGAACGGCGGCTGCTGTTCGCCGTGGA
The DNA here is from genome assembly GCF_020740535.1 of Streptomyces profundus. Taxonomy (NCBI): domain Bacteria; kingdom Bacillati; phylum Actinomycetota; class Actinomycetes; order Kitasatosporales; family Streptomycetaceae; genus Streptomyces; species Streptomyces profundus. The sequence continues at coordinate 155,247 of NZ_CP082362.1, read as the reverse complement.
CGACGGCACCCCCCTGCACGACCCGCACTTCGGCGGGGCCGATCTGATCGTCGGCACCGCCCTGCTGGACGCGGCCGGCATGGCCGCCGCACGTACGGAGAACAGCCCATGAGCACCCCCGGCACGCCCCCGGCGCCCCTCACCCCGGCCGACGCCGCCGACGCGGCCCGGCTGGTCGCCTTCGGCCTCCAGCCCAAGCTGCCGCCGGCCCGCGACGCCGAGTACGCGGCGCTGCTGCGGCGCTACCAGGAGGAGCCCGCCTTCGCCCGGATCGCCGACGCGGTCGCCGGCGGCCTCGGCCTGGTGGTGCTGGAGGTCTCGCCGCGCGCCGGCATGGCCGTCGCCGCCGCCGAGGACTCCGTCTTCGCCGTGCGCATGGCCGAGTACGCCCGCCGCACCTCGGCTGAGACCGCCGACCGCTTCCTGCACGGCCTGGCCCATCTCGCCGTCGCCGCCCTCGCGTTCCCCCGCCCGCAGGATCTCGCCGACGACGACTACCTCGGGCGGATCACCGTCAACGGCGTCGAGGCGTTCGTCCGGCACGCCTGCGAACGGCTCGCCGAACGCGCCGCCGAACGCGGTGAGAACACCGACCCGGCCAGCGACGAGCCCGGGCTTGAGGCCGCCTGGCGGGTCTACGCCCGGCGCAGCGCCACCGGCGCCACCAAGGACTCCCGCCGGCTGGCCGGATCCACCACCGGCATCGTCGGCAAGGCCGTCGCCTTCCTGGCCGACGCCGGCTTCCTGCACCGCGCCGGCGACGAACAGGGCGGCACCTTCCGCACCACCCCGCGCTACCAACTCCAGGTGCGGGAGCTGGCGTCAGGAGCGGCGATGGCCGAGCTGACCGCGCTCGGCGTGGTCCAGGTCAGCGACGGCGGCGGAGTGCTGCTGCCCGCCGCCCCGGGCGCCGATCTCGACCTCGTGGAGGGCGCCGGGCTGCCGTTCCACCGCTGACCCCCGAGCCGCGCCCTTCCATCCCGCGCCCCGAAGCCACCCCGCCGCCCGCTGAGTTCCCGCGCGTTTCCCCGAGTTCCCCGAGTTCCCAGAGTTCCCAGAGTTCCGCCGAATTCCCACGAGAGTATCCGCCATGTACGAGCTGTCCCGGGTCCGCCTCTACTCCATCGGCCCCGCCGGCGCCCGCTACGCCGACACCGTCCTCGACCTGCGCGGCGTTGGCGCCCCCGTGCCCGAACCCGCCCCCACCCAGGCGGACTTCTTCGAGGAGGAGCCCACCGGGCCGCCGCTGCGCCCGGCGCCGGCCGGGGTGCTCTTCCTGGAGAACGGCGGCGGCAAGTCGGTGCTGCTCAAACTGATCTTCTCGGTGATGCTCCCCGGACACCGCAACACCCTGGGCGGCGCCAGCTCGGGCGTGCTGCGGAAGTTCCTGCTCGCCGACGACTGCGGCCATGTCGCCCTGGAGTGGCAGCACACCCGCACCGGCGAGACCGTGGTGGTCGGCAAGTGCAGCGAGTGGCGCGGGCGCCAGGTCTCCAGCGATCCGCGCAAGTTCGCGGAGGCGTGGTACTCCTTCCGCCCGGGCCCCGGCATGAGCCTGGACTCGCTGCCCGTCGCCGAGTCCACGGCCCTGCGCGGCTCCGCCTCCGCCGACGGCACCTCGGGCGCCAGGGGCCGGCGCCGCACGATGAAGGGCTTCCGCGACGTCCTCACCGAGACCGCCCGCGCCTACCCCAACCTCGACGTGGTCTGGGAGGAGATCCACGAACGCTGGATCGAGCACCTCGGCGGCCTCGGCCTCGACCCCGAACTCTTCCGCTACCAGCGGGAGATGAACGCCGACGAGGGGGAGGCCGCCGGCCTCTTCGCGGTCAAGAACGACGCCGACTTCACCGATCTGCTGCTCCGCGCCGTCACCGATCCCAGGGACACCGACGGGCTGGCCGACCTGGTCCACGGCTTCGCCGACAAGCTGGGCCGCCGCGCCGAGCTGACCGCCGAACGCGATTTCACGGCCGGCTCCGTCGAGCTGCTCCAGCAGGTCACCGAGGCGGCCGGGCAGCGCGAAGGCGCCCGTTCGGTGCACGGCGCCGCCGAGCACCGCGCCCGGGCGTTCAGCCGTCGCCTCGCCGCCCGCGCCGCCGCCGAGCGCGAGCTGGCCGGCGAGCTGGCCCAGCGCGCCGAACGCGGCGCCGAGGCGGTGGCCGCCGCCGAGAGCGGCACCGGCACCGCGATCCGCACCGCCGCCGAGCTCGCCTACCGGCACGCCTCGTTGGCCCTCGCGGCGGCCGAGCAGGCCGCCACGGCGCAGCGCCGCGAGCTGCTGGAGGCCCGCACCCAGCAGGCCGCGTGGGAGGCCGCCGAGACGGTGCTCGCACACCGCGCCGCCGCCGACCGCGCCGCCCGGGTCGCCGCCGCCATCAGGGAGGCCGAGCGGGACGCGGCACCCGCGCTGGCCGCCCGGAGCCGGGCCGCCGCCGATCTGGTCCGCGCCCTGCACCGCGCGGCCGAGCGCGGCGAAGGGGCCGCCGCCGACCACGAGGAGCGCTCCGGCGCCCTGCTCCGGGCCGCCGAGTCCGCGCACCGCGACGCCACCACCGCCGCCACCGAGGCACAACGCGCCCGCAGCGAGGCCGAACACCTGCGCCAGCGGCTGGCCGAGGTGGCGCAGGAGACGGCCGAGGCGGTCGCCGCCGGCTGGCTGGCGGACGGCCCGGGCGCCGATCCGGCGCGCGCCGCGCTGGCCGCCGCCGACGCCGAGCGCGCCGCCGTCGCCGCCTTCGAGACCGCGCGCACCGCCGCGAGCCGGGGCGCCGAGCGGGCCAGGGAGAGCGCCGCCGAGCGCGCCGCCGCCGAGCTGGCGGCGGCCCGCGCGGCGGACGCGGCCGGGGCCGCCGCGTCCGCGCTCGCCGCCGAGCGGGCCACGGCCGGCGCGCTCGCCGAAGAGGCCCGGCTGGCCGCCCTGTTGGGCGTCGCCCCCGAGGCAGGGGCGCCGGGCCTGACCGTCACCGAGCTCGACGCCAACGCCGAGACGCTGGCCGGGCTCCTCGACGACGCGGTGGAGTCCGCCGAACGCCGGCTCTTCGAGCTGCGCACGGCGGCGGCCGACGACACCAGGATGCTCGCCGCCCTCGGCGACGGCGGCCTGCTGCCGCCGGGCCCCGACGTGCTGGCCACGGTCGAGTTCCTCGGCGAACACGGCATCCCCGCGCTCCCCGGTTGGCGCTATCTGGCCCAGGCGGTCGCCCCCGCCGACCACGCCGCCGTGCTGGCGGCCCGCCCCGAGCTGGTGGACGGCGTCGTCATCACCGACCGGGCCAGCCACGACCGCGCCCGCGAGGTGCTGGCCGAGGCCGCGCTGCTGCCCCGCTCGGCCGTCGCCGTCGGCACGGCCGCCGCCCTGCTGGCACCGACCCCGGCGCCGGGCGCCGGCCAGGAGAGCGGGGTCTTTCTGGTACCGCCCAACCCCGCCATGCACGACGAGCGCGCCGCCGACGCCGAGCGGCAGGCCCTGCGCGCCCGGGCCGCGGCCAGGGACGGCGACATCCGCGCGCTCGCCGCCCGGATCGGCGAGGACCGTTCGCTGGCCGCCAGGATCGCCTCCTGGCGGGCCGGCTGCCCCGCCGGCCGCCTCGCGGAGCTGGCCGCCACCGCCGAACGCACCGGGCTGGCCGCCGCCGAGGCCGAGTCCCGGCACACCACCGCCGTCGCGCGCGCCGTCGAGGCGGAGGAGGCCGCCGCCGAAGCCGCCCGCGCCAGGGACGAACGCCAGGAGGCGGCCCAGCGCGCCCGCCGCTCGGCCGACGCGCTCGCCGGCCTCGCCCACCGGCTGCGCGAACGCGGCCGATGGCAGTCCCGGCTGCGGGAGTTGGCCGCCGAGACGGCCGAGGCCGAGGCGCGGGCCACGGAGCGGCTTGCCGCCGCCCAGGCCGCCGACGAGGACCGCCGCGCCGCCCAGCGCGCGGCCGACGACGCCCGCCGCACCGCCAGGGCGCTGCGCGCGGAGCGCGCCGAGGTCTCCGGCGCCCCGGAGGAGGAGCCGCCCCCGGCCGGCGACGCGGCGCCGCCGCCGGAGGAGTCGCTGCCCACGCTCCGCGAGGCGTACCGCTCCGCCGCCCGGCTCTACGAGAAGGTCGGCGTCGGCGCCGACCTCCGCGCCGAACAGGCCAGGGCCGAGGGGGACGAGAGCGCGGCCCGCACCGCGCTCGACCGGCTGAGCAACAAGGTCCGCACCCGCGCCGCCCGGCTGTTGGAGGGCCCGGAGGGCGCCGACGGCCCCTCCCGGCAGGCCGCGGGATCCCGCGCCGAGGCCCAGGTCCAGCTGTTGGAGACGCGCTCGGGCGCCGCCAGCGAGCGGCTCGGCCGGCTGCGCGGCGAGGCCGAGCGGCTCGCCCCGGCGGATGGCACCGCGCATATCGAGCTGCCCGCCGAGCGGGTCCCCGACGACGCGGAGCGCGCGGCCGAGCTGCTGCGCGAGGCCGACGCCGAAGTCGCCGCGCGCCAGGAGGCGTTGGCCACCGCCCAGGCCACCCACCGGGATCTGGCCGCCCAGCACGCCGAGGCCCTCGGCGCGGCGGACGGCTTCGCCGAGAGCGCCGCGCACCTCGGCGACCAGCCGCACGACGCGGGCGACGCGCCCGCCGATCCAGGTCAGGCGCCGCCCGAGCCCTACCCCGGCTCGATCGAGGAGGCCCGCGCCGGCGTCGGCGACGCCCGCCGCGCGCTGCGCGCCGCCGCGGCCGGCCTGGCCACCGCGGAGTCCGGCGTCCGCGACGCCTGCGACCAGTTGGTCCGGCACGCCAACGCCACCCGCTTCGAGCAGGTCCGCACCCCGGCCAGGACACAGATCAGGGAGCTGCCCGGCGCCGCGCTGCCCACCCACGCCGCCGCCTGGGCCCAGGCGTTCGCGCCCCGACTGCGCGTTCTCGGCGACGAGTTGATCCAGCTTGAGCGGAACCGCGACGGCATCGTCGACCGGCTGCGCGGCCTCGTCGAGTCCGGTCTGGCCACGCTGCGCTCGGCCCAGCGGCTGTCCCGGCTCCCCGAGGGCCTCGGGGAGTGGTCGGGGCAGGAGTTCCTCCGCATCCGCTTCGACGAGCCGGACCAGGCCACCCTCACCGAACGCCTGGGCGAGGTGGTGGACGAGGTCACCCGCGCCGCCGTCCGGAAGAACTCCGACCTCCGCAGGGACGGCGTCTCCCTGCTGCTGCGCGGAACGCACGCCGCGCTGCGCCCAGGCGGGGTGCGGGTGGAGATCCTCAAGCCGGACGCGGTGCTGCGCGCCGAGCGGGTGCCCGTCGGTCAGATGGGCGACGTCTTCTCCGGCGGCCAGCTGCTCACCGCGGCCATCGCCCTCTACTGCACGATGGCCGCGCTGCGCGGCAACGACCGCGGCAGGGACCAACACCGGCACGCCGGCACGCTGTTCCTCGACAACCCCATCGGCCGCGCCAACGCCACCTACCTGTTGGAGCTGCAACGCGCGGTCGCCGACGCCCTCGGCGTCCAACTGCTCTACACCACGGGCCTCTTCGACACCACGGCGCTCGCCGAGTTCCCGCTGGTCATCCGGCTGCGCAACGACGCCGACCTGCGGGCCGGGCTGAAGTACATCAGCGTGGAGGAACATCTGCGCCCGGGGCTGCCCAGGGCCGACGAGAGCGCCGAGCCGGTGCACGGCGAGGTCACGGCGACCCGGATCTACCGCCGCCCGTCCCCGCCGAGCACATCCAACCCGGCCGCGCCGTCCGCGGATCCGGGGTCCGCCTCGGCCGGCCGGCCGTGACGCCTGGCCGCCTTCCGCGCCGCCCGGCGCGCCCGCCGGGCGGCCCTGGCGGCGCTGCTGGGCACGGACACCACGCCGTTGCGCTGCCGCCACGCCTGCGAGGTGATCCAGATGTCCAGCACGGCCCAGGTCGCCACCACGGAGCTGACCAGGGTGGATATCGCCATCGGCAGCACCAGCCAGGCGTCCGCCCACAGGCCGAGCAACACCACGACCAGCTGAGTGAGCGTCAGCGCGATGATGATGACGGCGCGCACCGCCGCCGCGCGCACCGGATCCGGCATACGGGGTCTCGCATACACGCCGATCTCGCTCCCTGCACGGTGAGATGCGTGGATATGTCCTCGCCCCTCATGGTAGAACGCCCCGGACCCCCCTGGGACACCGGCCGGGATCGGAACGAGGCGCCGGGCGGGGCGATCGCCTGGCCCTCACCGGGTTAACTCCCATGATTACCAGACAGTTACCCGGCCGGTGGACGGCGCCGGTAGTAGGCTCGCGTCGTCGAACCGTGAGAACCACCGCGTACGGGGGCGGCCCGGCGGACCAAGGGGAGGGTATGCGCGTTCGCGGCAGATCGATCCATCGCAGGATCTGGACCCTGGTGCTGGTGCCGCTGCTCTCGCTGCTGGCCGTCTGGGCCTTCGCCGCCACGCTCACCGTGAGCGAGGCGTTCGGCGCGCGCGACTCCGCCGCCGCGGCCGACTCCTTCGCCGAGCCCGCCCACGCCGCCCTGTCGGCGCTCCAGTCGGAGCGCAGACACGCCATCGTCCACCTCGCCGACCCGCGCCGCGCCGACGAGCGCACCGCGCTGGCCGAGGCCAGGGAGCGGACGGACGAGGAGCTGCGCCGGCTCCGCAGGACAACGGAGAGCGCGCGGGGGGGCCTTGGCGACTCGGCCCAGAGCCGGCTCGACGGACTCTGGCGCACCCTCGACGAGTTGGAGCGGCTCCGTCAGCAGACCGACAGCAACACCATCTCCCTCCCCGGCGCCCTGGACGCCTACAGCGGTCTGACCTCCTCCTGTCTCCGCTTCCTCGCCGCGCTCCAGCCGGTCGTCGACGCGGGCGACCAGCGGCACGCCAGCGCCGTCGCCGGCCTCGCCCAGGCCCGCGAGTACATCTCCCAGGAAGACGCCCTGGTCGCCGGCATGTTGGGCACCGGGCGGGTCACGGGCGACGAGCGCCGGTCGCTGTCCGACCTGATCTCCCGCCGCCAGGTGACGCAGGTGCACTCCGTCCCCGACCTCCCGGTGGACGACCGCCAGAGCCACACCAGCTTCTGGGAGAGCGGCACCGCGCGCATCCTCGCCGAGGCCGAGGCGCAGCTGCTCACCGGCCGTGGCACGCCGCTGCCCGAGCACTGGGAGCAGAGCACCTCCGATGTCCTGGACAGCACCGGCACCCTGGTCGCCGACGCCGAGCGGCGCCTCGCGGACCGGCTGGACTCCGCCACGGGCCCCGTGGTGCTGCGCGCGGTGCTCGCCGGCGTCCTCGGCCTGGTGGCCGTGGCGCTCTCGCTGCTGGTCGCGCTGCGCGGCGGACGCGATCTCGTCCGCGACCTGACGGCGCTCTCCCGCGACGCCAAGGACGCCGCCGAGGTCCGGCTGCCCGGCGTCACCCGCCGCCTGGACGCCGGCGAGCATGTGGACGTGGAGGTGGAGGCGCCGCGCCTGGAGTACGGCCCCGACGCGCTGGGCGAGATCGGGCGCGCCATCAACACCCTGCAACGCGAGGCCGTCTCGGCCTCAGTGGAACGCGCCTACACCCGGCGCGGCATCTCCGAGGTCTTCGTCAACCTGGCGCGGCGCAGCCAGGTCCTGCTGCACCGTCAACTCCACCTGCTGGAGGCGTTGGAGCGCCGTGGCCAGGACGGCGAGGCCCGGGTCGACCTGGTCCGCCTCGACCACCTCAGCACGCGGATGCGCCGACACGCCGAGGGCCTGGTGATCCTCTCCGGCGCCGCCCCCACGCGGCAGTGGCGCAAGCCCGAGCCGCTGTGGGACGTGCTGCGGGCGGCCGTCGACGAGATAGAGGACTTCGAACGCGTCGAGGTCCGCCCGATGCCGCCGCTGCTGGTGGACGGCGGCGTGGTCGCCGACGTCGTCCACATCGTCGCCGAACTCCTGGAGAACGCGGCGGTCTTCTCGCCGCCGCACACCACCGTGCAGGTCTCGGGCGAACGCGTCCCGCACGGCTGCACGTTGGAGATCCACGACCGCGGCCTCGGCATGACGGCCGACGCGCTGCGGGACGCGAACCAGAGACTCTCCGAGATCACCGAGTTCCAGCTCTCGGACACCGACCGCATCGGCCTCTTCGTGGTGGCCAGGCTCGCCCACCGGCACGGCATCAGGGTCGCGTTGCGCGAGTCGCCCTACGGCGGCACCACCGCCGTCACCCTGATCCCCGGCGAGCTGCTGACGGAGGCCGACGAGCCGCGTTCGGCGCCCGAGCGTCTCGTCCCGCCGCCCAGCCGCCCCGCGCTGATGGACGGTCCGGTGGACGGCCCCGCCGAGTTGGCGGCGTCGCTCGCGCCCCGGAAGGTCCGCGCCGGGCCGCCGGCGGACACCGAGGAGCACGCCGCCGGGCACACCGCCGGTGGCCTGCCGCGTCGTTCGCCCCGCGTGCTGGTCGCCGACCACGAGCGGCCGGCCGACGCCGAGGAGCCGCCGGCCGAAGGCCCGGCGCGGTCGGCGGACGGCGTCACGGGGGCCGGGCTGCCGCGCCGCGTCCGCCGCGCGGCGCCGGAGCCGGCGGCCGAGCCGCCCGCCCGCCCCGGCGGCCATCCGGACGCGGAGTCGGCGCCGGACGTCGACGCGGAGGAGCTGCGGAACAAGTTGAGCGCGCTGCAACGCGGTTGGCGACGCGGCCGAGAGCAGACCGACCCCGGGCGGGGCGACACCCCGCCGCCCCCTAGCCCCTAACCACGCACGGAATTCGAAGGCAGGACTGATGACCGTACCGGAGCCAAGCGCTCTCGGCCGAGCGGAGCGGCCAGGCGCGGCCGACCCCGGGTCGATCGACGCGCTGTTGGACGACATGGTGGACCGGGTGCCCGACATCCGCCACGCCCTGCTGCTGGCGGCCGACGGCCTGTCACGCGGCGCCTCCCGCGCGCTGGGGCGCGCCGACGGCGAACAACTGGCCGCCGTGGCCTCCGGGTTCCACAGCCTGGCGCGCGGGGTCGGCACCCACTTCGAGACGGGCACGGCGCGGCAGACGCTGGTCGAGCTGGACGGCGCGTTCCTGCTGGTCACCGCCGCCGGCGCGGGCAGCGCGCTGGCCGTGCTCACCGAGTCGGAGGCCGATGTGGGGCAGGTCGCCTACGAGATGGCCCTGCTGGTCAAGCGCCTCAGCCCGCTGCTGGCCACCCCGCCGCGCCCCCGCTGAGCCGACGCCTCCGGCAGCGCGCGGGCCCGGACGCCGTCGAATGTCGCGAACGGGTGACAAAGACGGGAAGGCGGCGAACCAAGAACGGCGCGGTCGCGTCCGATAACAGGTGACGGCGGGTTCCGGGACCGACGGGGGTGGCTCCGGGACCGCCGTCATTCCGTGCCCAGCGCGGCCCGTTCGACGGGGAAGTCGAAGTGCTCGTCCGGGTAGGGCTCCTGGCCGTAGGTGAAATGCCACCACTCGGTGTCGATCGGGGCGAACCCCTCCTCGTCCATCGCGTTCCGCAACCGCTCCCTGGCCCGGCGCTGCTCCCGGTCGGGTGCGTCGGAGTCCGGGTGCGAGGCCGGGTCGAAGAAGTCGAACGGGGTGCCCATGTCCACCGCCTCGCCCCCCGGCCCCAGCAGGGTGAGGTCGACCGTGCCGCCCCCGCTGTGGCCGGATCTCGCCGCCAGATAGCCCTCGTCGAAGAGCCGGTCCTTGGGCACCTCGGGGTAGAAGTCCGCCCGCCGCTCGGTGGCGTCCGGGTCCTTCGCCCACCGCAGGAAGTGGTCGACGGCCCGCTGCGGCCGGTAGCAGTCGTAGACCCGCAGCCCCAGGCCGTCATCCGCCAGGGCGGCGCGCACCCGCTCCAGGGCGCGGGCCGCCTCCTCGGCGAGGAGGCACTCCGCCTCCTGGTAGCCGTCGATCGGCTCGCCCACGAAGTTGTCGTCCCCCGCGTATCTGATGTCCTGCTGGATCAGGGGCGCCACCTCACGCAGCGCCACGAACCCGTCGGGGGCCCGCTCGGCGCGCGGCGCCACCCGAGCCGGCGCCACCGAACCGGCCAGTGCGGCCAGCAGGCCGACGGCCAGGGCGACGGTGACCACGGGAGCGAAGCGCACGATCCACGCCTACCAGCGCCCGGCCCCGGCCGAAAGCGGACACCGGTCTGGGCCCGGCATTCGGGTGGCGCCACACTGGTGGCGACCGGGCCGAACTGGCATCGTCCCGGGGAGCCCCGCGCCAACGACGTCGCCGATGGAGCCGCCCATGACCACCGAGACCCCCGTCCCCGACCAGCCGCTGTGGCGGCCGAGCGCCGAGCGGGTCGCCGCCGCGCGACTCACCGAGTTCCACGGCTGGGCCGCGCTGCGCCACGGCGCCCCCGCCGTCAGGACCGACGACCCGACGGCCGGCTACGCCGCCCTGCACCGCTGGTCAGTCACCGACCTCGACACCTTCTGGCGCGCCCTGGCCGAGTGGTTCGACGTCCGCTTCAGCACGCCGCCGACCGCCGTGCTCGCCGACCCCAGGATGCCGGGCGCGCGCTGGTTCCCCGGGGCCACCCTCAACTACGCGGAGCACGCGCTGCGCGGCCCCGCCGACCCGGCCGCCCAGGACCAGCCGGCCCTGTTGGCCGTCGACGAGTCCATCGCGCCACGGGCGATCGGCTGGCCCGAGCTCCGCCAGCGCGTCGGCGCCCTGTCCGCCGCCCTGCGCGAGTTGGGCGTCCGTCCCGGCGACCGGGTCTGCGGATACCTCCCCAACATCCCCGAGGCCGTCGTGGCGCTGCTGGCCAGCGCGACGGTGGGCGCGGTGTGGACCTCCTGCGCCCCCGACTTCGGGGCGCGCAGCGTGCTGGACCGCTTCCAGCAGGTCGAGCCCGTGGTGCTGTTCGCCGTGGACGGCTACCGCTACGGCGGGCGGGTCCACGAGCGTGCCGAGACCGTCGCCGAGCTGCGCGCCGGCCTGCCGACGCTGCGTGCCGTGGTGCATGTGCCCCTGCTCGGCGGCGCGGCTCCCGAGGGCGCGCTCCCCTGGGCCGAGCTGACCTCGGCCCCCGTCGAACCGGTCTTCGAGCAGGTGCCCTTCGACCATCCGCTGTGGGTGCTGTACTCCTCGGGCACCACCGGGCTGCCCAAGGCGATCATCCAGTCCCAGGGCGGCATCCTGCTGGAGCACCTCAAGCAGTTGGGCCTGCACTGCGACCTGGGCCCGGGGGACCGGCTGTTCTGGTACACCTCCACCGGCTGGATGATGTGGAACTTCCTGGTCTCCAGCCTGCTCACGGGCAGCACCGCCGTGCTCTACGACGGGGCGCCAGGACACCCGGACCCCGCCGCCCAGTGGCGGGTCGCCGAACGCGTCCGCGCCACCGTCTTCGGCACCTCGGCCGCCTATGTGACGGCCTGTGCCAAGAAGGACGTGCACCCCGCGCGGGACTTCGACCTCTCCGCCACCCGCTGCGTCGCCACCACCGGATCCCCGCTGCCGCCCGAGGGCTTCCGCTGGCTGCACGAGGAGGCGGGCGCCGACCTCTGGATCGCCTCGGTGAGCGGGGGCACCGACGTGTGCAGCTGCTTCGCCGGCGGCGTCCCCACCCTGCCGGTCTACGTCGGCGAACTACAGGCGCCGTGCCTGGGTACCGACCTCGCCGCCTGGGACCCCTCGGGGACGCCGCTCATCGACGAGGTGGGCGAGCTGGTGGTCGGCACCCCCATGCCGTCGATGCCGGTGGGCTTCTGGAACGACCCGGACGGATCGCGTTACCACGACAGCTACTTCGCCACCTTTCCCGGCGTCTGGCGCCACGGCGACTGGATCACCCACACCTCGCACGGCGGGGTGATCATCCACGGCCGTTCCGACTCCACTCTCAACCGGCAGGGCGTGCGGATGGGTTCGGCCGACATCTACGAGGCGGTCGAACGGCTGCCGGAGATCGGGGAGTCCCTGGTCATCGGGGTGGAACAGCCCGACGGCGGATACTGGATGCCGCTGTTCGTGGCGCTCGCCGAAGGCGCCGTGCTGGATGACGCGCTGCGCCAGCGGATTGCGGACACCATCCGGCACAGCCTCTCGCCGCGCCATCTGCCGGACGAGATCATCGAGATCCCCAAGGTTCCGCACACCCGCACGGGCAAGCGCCTTGAGGTGCCGGTCAAACGGCTCTTCCAGGGCGACGCGCTGGAACGGGCGGTCAATCTGGGCTCCGTCGACGACCCGGAGGCACTCCTCTTCCTCGCCCGCCTGGCCCAGCGGAGGGCCACTGTCAGTGACGACCGCTACGGTGAGTGACCAATAGGTTCCGAACCGTGGAGGGACAGTCATGAGGCGGTACGACGACGAGGCGCGGCGCCCCGGCGGACGGCGGCGCGTTCCCGGGCGCTCGCGCCCCAGGCCCGGCGGGCGCGAGAGGCGGGAGCGGCCGGGGGCCGCTCCCGGCTGGCCGGGCGCGCGCGGCGGGGCCGCCCCGCCGGGCGCGGGCGGGCGGCCGGTGCGGGAGCCGGCCGACCACCCGTGGCACACGTGGGAGCGCGGCGCCGGGCTGCTCGCGGGCGCCGGCCGCTGCCCCCACTGCCGCGCGCCCCAGCGGCGGTGCGCCTTCGCCCGCGCGGCCCGGCTGCTGACCTGGATCCTCGACCGGATCGGCGCCGGCGACCACCACCTGGTGTGCAGCGTCGCGCTCCCGGACGCCCCGCTCAACGCCAACCTCGGCGTGACGGGCCACACGCCGGGCGCCGCCGGCACGCTCCCCGAGCATCAGGCGCTCGTCCTGTGCACGGTGCTCGCCGTCGGGCTGGTCGCCGGCGCCCCCGGCGGCCTGGTGATGCGCAGCGAACCGGGCGCCTCGCCGCCCGGCGGGCCGCGCCGACAGGCGGTGCGCGGCTGGCGGTTGGCGGACGGCCGGCTCACGCCGCTCGGCGAGGCCGAGGTCTTCGCCGCCTACTGCACGGATCCGTCCACGGGCGATCCGCTGCCCCCCGAGCCCGGCGTCGACTACCTCGCCGCCCCACCACCGCCCCGAGCCGAATGTCCAGGGCGATGAGGCGGCGCCCGGCCCCCTCACTCCCCGGAGAGCACCGCCACCGCCGCCGCCCTCGCCCGCTCGGCGCTGTCAGCGGCCCGGGCCGCGGCCGAGGCCCGCTCGCACTGCGCCAACGTGTGCTTGGCGAGCGTGGCGCGCACCTGCGGGATCGCCGCGGCCCCCATGGAGAGGCTGGTCACCCCGAGCCCCGTCAACACACAGGCCAGCGCAGGATCGGCGGCGGCCTCGCCGCACACGCCGCAGCCCTTGCCCTCGGCCGACGCCGCCTCCGCCGCGAACGCCACCAGATCCAGCAGCGCCGGCTGCCACGGATCCTGCCACCGCGCCAGGGCGCCCACCTGCCGGTCCGCCGCGAAGGCGTACTGCGCCAGGTCGTTGGTGCCGATCGAGAGGAACTCCACCTCCCGCAGCAGCGAACGCGCCCGCAGCGCGGCGGCCGGGATCTCCACCATCGCGCCGGGGGCGGCCCGCAGCCCGGCGGCCCGACAGGCGTCGGCGAAGGCCCGCGCGTCCTGACGGTCGGCCACCATCGGCGCCATCACCTCCAGATACACCGGCAGCCCCCGGCCGGCCTCCGCCAGCGCGGCCAGCTGCGTCCCCAACACCTCGGGCCGCTCCAGCAGCGCCCGCAGGCCGCGCACCCCGAGCGCCGGATTGGGCTCGTCGCCGGGGGAGAGGAAGGCCAGCGGCTTGTCCGCCCCGGCATCCAACACCCGCACCACCACGCGCCCCTCGGGGAACGCCTCCAACACCTCGCGATAGGTGCGCACCTGCTCCTCGGCCGCCGGCGGGCCCGCCCCACCGGAGAGAAAGAGCAGCTCCGTCCGGAAGAGCCCCACGCCCTCGGCGCCCGCGGCCAGCGCCGCCGGCAGATCGGCGGGACCGCCGATGTTCGCCAACAGCGGCACCCGATGCCCGTCCGAGGTCGCGCCCGGCCCCCTCACCCGGGAGAGCGCCGCCCGGCGCCGGGCCGCCCCCTCGGCCAGCTCGGCCCGCCGCCGCTCACCCGGCTCCACCACCACCTCCCCGGTGCTGCCGTCCACCGCGACCACCGTGCCCGTGGCGATCTCGCCCGCGCCCTCCACGGCCACCACCGCCGGCACCCCGAGCGCCCTGGCCAGGATCGCGCTGTGGCTCGTCGGCCCGCCCTCCTCGGTGAGGAAGCCCAACACCAGCGTGGTGTCCAACAACGCCGTGTCCGCCGGGGCCAGGTCACGGGCGATCAGCACATAGGGCTCGTCACTGTCCGGCACCCCGGGCGTCGGCACCCCGAGCAGCCGGGCGATGATCCGGTTGCGCACATCATCCAGATCGGCCACCCGCCCCGCCAGATACGCCCCGGCCCCGGCCAGCAGCGCCCGATAGGCCGCCAGCGCGTCGTGCACGGCCCGCTCGGCCGTGCTGCCGACGCTGATCCGGCGCTCCGCGTCGGCGAGCAGCTCGGGGTCCTCGGCCATCAGCGCCTGCGCCTCCAGCACGGCCTGGGCCTCGCCGCCGGCGAGGGTGCCCCTGGCCCGCAGATCCGCCGCCACAGCTCCGATCGCCTGCCGCGTCCTGGCCAGCTCCCTGGGCGCCTCCTCGGCCGAGATCCGCCGCGTGGGCGGCTCCAGCACCCCCGTGCCCATGTGTCGGACCTGCCCGATCGCCACGCCGTGGCTGACCCCGACGCCCAGCAGCCTGGTCTCCATCACACCCGCCTCGCGTCCGCTCCATACCACCCTAAGTCATCCCAAGTCGCCGGCCAGCCGCCGCACCTGCGCCCCGCCGCCCGCGTCCCCGCTGTCGGTGGGGCGGGCGTCGGCCGGTAAGGTCGGAGCGCGTTGGCGACGGTACGGTGCGATGGGGCGATGGGGAGGCTTCCGGGTGGAGGTCCAGGAGACGCGCGTTCAGACGGACCGGATCTGGACCATTCCCAATCTGCTCAGCATGGCACGCCTGTTGGGAGTGCCGGTCTTTCTCTGGCTGGTTCTGTCCCCCGTCTTCGGCGGCCCGAAGATGGACGGCTGGGCCCTGCTGGTGCTGGCCGCCAGTGGGGTGACGGACTACCTCGACGGCAAGCTCGCCCGCCGCTGGAACCAGATCAGCGCCCTCGGCCGGATACTCGATCCGGCCGCCGACCGCCTGTACATCCTGTCCACCCTGGTCGGCCTCACCTGGCGGGAGATCCTGCCGCTCTGGCTGACCGCGCTGCTGCTGGCCAGGGAGCTGATGCTGCTGGTCGCGGTCTGGCTGCTGGACCGGCACGGCTACGCCCCGCCCCAGGTCAACTTCCTGGGCAAGGCCGCCACCTTCAATCTGATGTACGCCTTCCCCCTCCTGCTCCTCAGTGACTCAAGTGGCTGGCTGGGGTCACTCGCTGCTATTTTCGGATGGGCGTTCGCCGGCTGGGGTACAGCGCTCTACTGGTGGGCAGGGATCCTCTACGTGGTCCAGGTCCGCCGTCTCCTCACGGCGGATGCCACGGCCGACTGAGCAATGCCCTGGCAGCGTCGCAGGGGCCTGACGCCCGCACGTGTCGCGATCTTCCGGGGAGCCACCCCGGGCCAGGGCCCCTCCAGATGGGCACAGTCGGAATGACTGTCGGACCCCCAAGGAGGACACTTCCGATATGAAGGCCGTCGTAATGGCTGGTGGCGAAGGCACCCGGCTTCGTCCCATGACCGCGAGCATGCCCAAACCCCTGTTGCCAGTGGCCAACCGTCCCATCATGGAACACGTGCTCTGTCTGCTGAAACGGCACGGGCTCAACGAGACCGTGGTCACGGTGCAGTTTCTCGCCTCACTCGTCAAGAACTACTTCGGCGACGGTGAGGAGTTGGGAATGGACCTCACCTACGCCCACGAGGAAAAGCCGCTGGGCACGGCCGGAAGTGTGAAGAACGCCGAGGAGGCACTCAAGGACGACTCCTTCCTGGTCATTTCGGGAGACGCGCTCACCGACTTCGACCTGACGGAGCTGATCCGCTTTCACCGGGAGCGCGGCGCGCTGGTCACCGTCTGCCTGACGCGCGTTCCCAACCCGCTCGAATTCGGCATCACCATCGTCGACGACGAGGGCCGCGTCGAGCGCTTCCTGGAGAAGCCCACCTGGGGCCAGGTCTTCTCCGACACCGTCAACACCGGCATCTACGTGATGGAGCCCGAGGTCTTCGACTACGTCGAGCCCGACGTCTCCGTCGACTGGTCGGGTGACGTCTTCCCCCGTCTGATGAAGGAGGGGCACCCCATCTACGGCTACATCGCCGAGGGGTACTGGGAGGACGTCGGCACCCACGAGAGTTATGTCAAGGCCCAGGCGGACGTCCTGGAGGGCAAGGTCGACGTCGATATCGACGGATTCGAGATCTCGCCCGGCGTGTGGATCGCCGAGGGCGCCGAGGTGCATCCGGACGCCAAGCTCAGGGGCCCGCTGTATGTCGGCGACTACGCCAAGATCGAGGCCGGCTCGGAAATCCGCGAGCACACCGTCATCGGCTCCAACGTGGTGGTAAAGGCGGACGCCTTCCTGCACCGGGCGGTGGTCCACGACAACGTCTACATCGGCCCCCAGACCAATCTCCGCGGCTGTGTCGTCGGAAAGAACACCGACGTCATGCGGGCCGCGCGGATCGAGGACGGCGCCGTCATCGGCGACGAGTGTCTCATCGGCGAGGAATCGATCGTCCAGGGCAATGTCCGGGTCTACCCCTTCAAGACCATCGAGGCCGGCGCCTTCGTCAACACATCGGTTATCTGGGAGGCCAGGGGACAGGCCCAGCTCTTCGGCGCGCGCGGTGTCTCCGGCATTCTCAACGTCGAGATCACGCCCGAACTCGTGGTCCGCCTTGCCAGTGCCTATGCCACCACCCTCAAGAAGGGCTCCACCGTCACCACCGCGCGGGACCACTCCCGAGGCGCCCGCGCGCTCAAGCGGGCCGTGATCTCCGCCCTCCAGGCCAGCGCCATCGACGTCCGGGACCTGGAGAACGTGCCGCTGCCCGTGGCCCGCCAGCAGACCGCGCGCGGCAGCGCCGGCGGCGTCATGATCCGCACCACCCCCGGCGTGCCCGACTCGGTGGACATCATGTTCTTCGACGAGCGCGGCGCCGACCTCTCCCAGGCCGGACAGCGCAAGCTCGACCGGGTCTACGCCCGCCAGGAGTACCGCCGCGCCTTCCCCGGCGAGATCGGCGACCTGCGCTTCCCCGCCAGCGTGTTCGACGGCTACACGGGATCCGTGCTGCGGGCCATCGACACCACGGGCGTCGCCGAGTCCGGGATCAAGGTCGTGGTCGACGCCGCCAACGGCAGCGCGGGTCTTGTGCTGCCCAGCCTCCTCGGCCGTCTGGGCGTCGACGCCCTCACCATCAACCCGGGCCTCGACGAGGCGCGCCCGACCGAGAGCGCCGAGACCCGGCGCGCCGGTCTCGTGCGGCTCGGCGAGATCGTCGCCTCCGCCCGCGCCGCCTTCGGCGTCCGCTTCGACCCGGTCGGCGAGCGGCTGGCGCTGGTCGACGAGCGCGGCAGGATCATCGAGGACCAGCGCGCCCTGCTGGTCATGCTCGACCTGATCGCCGCCGAACGGCGCAGCGGCCGGGTGGCGCTCCCCGTCACCACCACCCGGATCGCGGAGCAGGTCGCCGCCTACCACGGCACCCAGGTCGACTGGACGACCACGTCGCCCGACGATCTGACCCGTGCCGCACACCAGGACGACGCGGTCTTCGGCGGCGACGGCCGGGGCGGCTTCGTCGTCCCCGAGTTCAGCAGCGTCTTCGACGCCACGGCCGCCTTCGCCCGGCTCATCGGCCTGGTCGCCCGCACCCAGCTGTCGCTCAGCCAGATCGACGCCCGCATCCCGCGTGCCCATGTCCTGCGCCGGGACGTCGCCACCCCGTGGGCCGTCAAGGGGCTGGTGATGCGCCGCGTGGTGGAGGCGGCCGGTGAGCGTTCCGTCGACACCACCGACGGGGTCCGCGTCGTCGAGCCGGACGGCCGCTGGGTGCTGGTCCTGCCCGACCCGGCCGAGGCGGTCACCCACCTCTGGGCGGAGGGCCCCGACGACGCCGCGGCCCAGGAGTTGTTGGACGTCTGGTCGGGAGTGGTCGACAGCGCCGAGGGCTGACGGGAGGGCCGCGCACCGGCCCGATTCGATCTACCGACAACTGGCGTGTCACCATGTGCGCCATGCCAGAGCAGGAGCCCGGGGCGAGCCCACGGGCGCGCCCCGACGCCTCCATGTCGCTGCTGACCACCGTCATGGACAACACCCTGGACGAGGGGTATGCCCAGGCGGCGGCCAGGCGCCGTGAGAAGGGCCGGTCAGAGCTGCCGCGCGGTCTCCGCGCCCGGCTCTGGCTGGCCGGCGGTCTCGTGCTCGCCGGCCTCGTGGTCACCCTGGGCGCCGCCCAGGCGCGGGAGGCCGCGCCGACCGTCGCCAGGGAGCGCGAGGAGCTGCTGGAACGGGTGACCACCGGCACGGAGGAGCTGGATCAGCTCCAGGCCCAGGTGGACGCGCTGCGCACCGAGGTGGCCGCCAGCCAGCGGATCGCGCTCGGCGGCGACGACGGCGAGGTCGCCGAACGCGCCGAGCTGGTCGCCCTGCTCGCCGGCGCCAGCGAGGTCGAGGGCCCCGGCGTCGAGCTCTCCGTCGACGACGCCAGGGAGGCCGGCCAGAGCGTCTCCGGCGGGCCGAGGGACAACGGCTTCAGCCAGACCGGCCGGTTGCGCGACCGCGATCTCCAACGGGTGGTCAACGGCCTCTGGCAGGCCGGCGCCGAGGCCATCGCCATCAACGGCCAGCGGCTGACGGCGCTCTCCGCGATCCGCGCGGCCGGCGACGCGGTGCTGGTCGACAACCGGCCGCTGGTGCCGCCGTACACCGTGCTGGCCGTGGGGGACGGGCAGGCGCTGCTCGACGCCTTCGAGCAGACGTCCGCCGGCCGGTATCTGGCCACCCTGCGGGACGACTACGGCATCAGGGTCGACAGCTCCGCCAGGGACGAGCTGCGGCTGCCGGCGGCGCCCAGCCTGACGACCCGCAGCGCCCGCCCCCGGGACGAGCGCGGCGCCGACACGGAGCCCGAGACATCGCCGACGCCGTCGGGGGCGTCATCCGAGGAACGGGAGAGGTAGGCCCACGTTGATCGCCGTGCTGGGGCTGGTACTGGGAGTCGTGATCGGGGTGGTCACGCGCCCCGTGGTGCCCACCGGATTCGAACCGTATCTGCCGATCGCCGTGGTGGCCGCGCTGGACGCGGTCTTCGGCGGGCTGCGAGCCACCCTGGACGGGGTCTTCGACGACAAGGTGTTCGTCGTGTCCTTCCTGTCCAACGTGGTGGTGGCCGCGCTGATCGTCTTCCTCGGCGACAAGCTGGGCGTGGGCGCCCAGCTGTCCACGGGTGTGGTCGTGGTGCTCGGCATCCGGATCTTCTCCAACGCGGCGGCCATCCGGCGCCATGTCTTCGGAGCGTGAGGCCATGACCCGCGACCCGGCCCACGGGAAACACGGACCCCACGGGAAACACGCCGCCGATGGCCCCGAGGACGCCGCGCAGCCGGCTGGGCGGCCACCGACACGCCCCACCGGGCGGGCCGCGCTGGTGGCCGCGCTCTGGCCGCCCAGGGCCAGCAGAGGGCAACTGGTCGCCGCCGTCCTGCTGTTCGTCCTCGGTCTCGGCCTGGCCATCCAGGTCAGGGCGGCCGGCAGCGAGGACACGGCGCTGCGCGGGGCGCGCCCCGAGGACCTGGTGCGCATCCTCAGCGACCTGGAGGACCGCTCGGCCCGCCTTGAGGACGAGAAGAGCACCCTGGAGGACCAGCGCGCCGAGCTGGAGAACAGCACCGACCAGGCCGAGGAGGCCCGCCGCCAGACCGAGGAGCGGGAGCGGCAACTGGGCGTGCTGGCGGGCACGGTGGCAGCCGAGGGCCCGGGCATCACGCTGCGCGTCGACGACCCGCGCGGCGCGGTGCAGGCCGACATGCTGCTCGACGCGGTCCAGGAACTGCGCGCCGCGGGTGCCGAGGCGCTCCAGATCAACGATGTGCGGATCGTCGCCAGTACCTCTTTTGTGGACCACAACGGTGGGGTACGGGTGGATGACGAGGGGATTCGCGCGCCGTTCGTGATCGAGGCGATCGGCCGCCCGCAGGATCTGGAGCCGGCGCTGAACATCCCGGGAGGCGTGGTGCAGTCCCTGGAGAACAAGCAGGCCACGGTCACGGTCGACCGTCCGGAGACGGTCGTCGTGGACGCCTTGCGATCGGCGGAGCAGCCTGACTACGCTCAGTCGTCATCATGATCGAACCTCGACGTCACGGGAGCTATCGGATCGCCGTGCCGCTCAGTGAGGGAAACTGAAGGGAGACCATTCACGTTGTCAGGATGACGTGTGTGGTCGGTGAGAGAGAATGGACCGGTTCGTTCGACACGGGCCGGGCTAGGTGCGAGGGGATCGCTGGTGAGTTTTTTCGCTAGGTTGTTCGGCAGGCGTCAGAGCGGTACCCACAGTGCCGCGGGGGCCCGCGCCCGCCAGCAAGGCGAGCCGCCAGCGCCGCCGTCCGGGCGTCCGTTGTTCCGTGACGAGGTCGGGGGCCCAGGCGGTATAGCGGACCAGGGGCCCGGCTCCGCCGGTCCCTCCTGCGGTCGCTGCGGCCACGGCAACGCGCTGCACAGCCGTTTCTGTTCCCACTGCGGCGCCTCGCTGCGCCCTGGCGTCGAGGGAGCGTCCGAGACCACCTCGACGATCTCCATCTCGGGCCTGGAGGCGTACGAGGCCGAGGCCACCGGGCAGCATCCGACGCCGGTGCTCTCCTCCGAGGCCCAGGCCGCGGTGGACGCGCTGCCGGCCGGATCGGCGCTGCTGGTCGTTCGCCGAGGGCCGAACTCGGGGAGCCGGTTCCTGTTGGACAGCGATGTCACCACGGCGGGTCGGCACCCGCAGAGCGACATCTTCCTGGACGACGTGACGGTCTCCCGCCGCCATGTGGAGTTCCGGCGCAGCCCGGACGGCGGGTTCACGGTCAGCGATGTCGGCAGCCTCAACGGCACCTATGTGAACCGTGAGCAGATCGACGCCCTGGTGCTGGCCAACGGCGACGAGGTGCAGATCGGGAAGTACCGCATGGTGTACTTCGCCGGGCGGCAGGGATTCTGAGGCCGCGCGGGCGTGGGGAGCGCGCTGGGACGGGGCTCGACTATCCAAATGCCCCGGGCACGGCCTAGGGTTGCTGTGTGAATCAGCTCGATGTCGTGGGCGTACGGGTGGAAATGCCCAATAACCAGCCCATCGTGCTCCTCCGAGAAGTCGGTGGCGATCGCTACCTCCCGATCTGGATCGGGCCTGGTGAGGCGACCGCCATCGCGTTCGCCCAGCAGGGGATGACGCCTGCCAGGCCGCTGACGCACGACCTCTTCAAGAACGTTCTCGAAGCGGTGGAACAGGAACTCAGCGCGGTGCGGATCACCGATCTGCGCGATGGGGTCTTCTACGCCGAGCTGGTCTTCGCCAGCGGGGTCGAGGTCAGCGCCCGCCCGTCGGACGCGATAGCGCTCGCGCTGCGGGTCGGCACGCCGATCTACGGCAGCGACGCCGTGCTCGACGACGCCGGGATCATCATTCCCGACGAGCAGGAGGACGAGGTGGAGCGGTTCCGCGAGTTCCTCGACCAGATCTCCCCAGAGGACTTCGGTACCAGCAGCCAGTAGCGGCGCGTGGCGATCGTTGACGCGCTGAGTGTGGATCCCTAGCGTCAATGGGGCATGTCTTGGGAGGAGCGCTGTGTGCGTGCTCATCGTGACAGCCGGTGAGTGACGAAGGCACGGTCGGGGCATGTGGAACGGAGGCCGGCGTGACAGGTAACGGCGACAGCAGAGCGGTCGGGGGCGGAGCGGCCCGGCCCGGCGCGGCGCCACGCCCCGGGCTGCGGCAGTCCCTCGCCCCGCAGGGGCGGGCGGCCGTCGAGCGGTTGGCGTACCGAGGCCCGAGCGCCTGCGCCGCCGCCGGGATCACCTACCGCCAGCTCGACTACTGGGCGCGCACCGGGCTGGTCCAGCCCAGCGTCCGCCCGGCGCCAGGAGCGGGCGGCCAGCGGCTGTACGGCTTCCGCGACGTGCTCGTCCTGAAGATCGTGAAGCGGCTGTTGGACGCCGGCGTCTCCCTCCAGGCGATCCGTGCCACCGCCGAGGCGCTGCGCACCGCCGAGCTGGGCGAGCTGGCCCAGATGACGTTGATGAGCGACGGCGCCGCCGTCTACCGCTGCTCCTCGCCCGACGAGCTGGCCGAGCTGCTCCGCGGCGGGCGGGGCGTCTTCGGTATCGCGGTCGGCGCGGTCTGGAGCGATGTGGAGGCGGCGCTCGCCCTGCTGCACGCCGAGCGGGTCGACACGGGCGAGCAGGTGCCGGCCGAGCACCCCGAGGACGAGCTGGCCCGGCGGCGGCACCGCGTCGGCTGAGCGCGCACCCCGGCACTGTCAGTGCCATAGGGCACCATCGGGTGGGTGAGGGGCCAGCCAACCATCCTGCACCTCGATATGGACGCCTTCTACGCCTCGGTGGAGCAGGCGTCCAAGCCGAGCCTGCGCGGGAAGCCGGTGATCGTCGGCGGCATCGGGCCGCGCGGCGTCGTGGCGACGGCTTCCTATGAGGCCCGCCGGTTCGGGGTCCGTTCGGCGATGCCCACGGCGCAGGCGCGCCGGCTGTGCCCGCACGGCGCCTACCTGACGCCCAGGTTCGAGGTCTATCGCGCGGTCAGCGACCGGGTGATGGGGCTGCTGGCCCGGCTCTCCCCGCTGGTCGAACCGCTCAGCCTGGACGAGGCGTTCGTCGATCTGGCCGCCGGGGCCAGCGCGGCCACCGCCGCCGAGGCGCTGGCCGTCGGGGAGCGGCTGCGCGCCGAGATCGCCGCCGTCACGGGGGTCACCGGCTCGGTCGGTCTCGCCGGCGCCAAGATGCTGGCCAAGATCGCCTCGGAGCGCGCCAAGCCCGACGGGCTGGTGCTGATCGAGCCGGGCACGGAGCGCGAGCTGCTGGCCCCGCTGCCGGTGCGCACCCTGCCCGGCGTCGGCCCGGCCACCGCCGAGGTGCTGCGCCGGGCCGGGATCCACACCATCGAGGAGACGGTCGAGGCCGGCGAGGCGGAGCTGCTGCGGCTGCTGGGGAAGGCCCACGGCGGCGGTCTCTTCCGGATGGCGCTGGGGGTCGACGACCGCCCGGTGGTGGCGGAGCGGGACACGAAGTCCGTCTCGGTCGAGGACACCTTCGAGGTGGATGTGACGGACCGGGCCCGGATCAGGTTCGAGGTGAGCCGCCTCGCCGAGCGCTGTGTGGGGCGGCTGCGGGCCGCGGGGCGCTCCGGCCGCACGGTGGTGCTCAAGGTCCGGCGCTACGACTTCAGCACGCTGACCCGCTCCGAGACGCTGCGCGGCCCCACGGACGACCCCGCGGTGGTGAAGGAGGCGGCCGAGCGGCTGCTGGAGAGCGTCGACACCACCGAGGGGGTCAGGCTGCTGGGAGTCGGCGTCAGCGGATTGGCCGACTTCACCCAGGAGGACCTCTTCGCCCAGAGCGCCCAGAGCGCGAGGGACGCCCGTCTGGCGGAGCCGGCCCCGCCCCCCACCCCGGGGGACGCCTCGGTCGTCGACCGGAGCCCCTCGGCGCCGGCCGGCGAGGAGCCCGACCGGCGTTGGCTGCCCGGCCTCGATGTCGCGCACGAGCGGTTCGGCCCCGGCTGGGTGCAGGGCAGCGGCGTCGGCCGTGTCACCGTCCGCTTCGAGCGCCCCGACGACACCCGTCCCGGTCGGGTGCGCACCTTCGCCGTGGACGACGCGGAGCTGCGGCGAGGG
The DNA here is from genome assembly GCF_020740535.1 of Streptomyces profundus. Taxonomy (NCBI): domain Bacteria; kingdom Bacillati; phylum Actinomycetota; class Actinomycetes; order Kitasatosporales; family Streptomycetaceae; genus Streptomyces; species Streptomyces profundus. The sequence goes on along the minus strand of NZ_CP082362.1, from coordinate 131,480 downwards.
ACGCCGCTGCCGCTGGTGCCCGAGGTGGCGGCCGGTCAGCTCTCCGCGTCCTCCGAGCCGGCCAGCCGGCCGAAGTCGCCGTCCCCCGGGGGCCTTCCGGCGGCCTCCTCGGGCAGGTCGAGCCCGTAGTGGCGGTAGAGCTGGAGCTCCTGCTCGGGCGAGAGATGACGGCCCACGCCCAGATCCGGGGCGCGGCGGATCAGGGCCCGGTCGAACGGCACCCGGAGCGCGTTGCCGACCAGCTCGCTGGGCTCCAGCGGCACGAAGGCGTCCCGGGTGAAGAGCCCGGTGCGCACCGCGGCCCACTCGGGGACGCCGGTCGCGTCGTCCAGATACACCTCGTCCACGGTGCCGATCTTGTCGCCGTGGCGGTCCAGCGCCTTGCGGCCGATCAGACTGCGTGGATCGATATCGGTTCGCACGGTTCCTCCTGCTGGTCGCCCGGGACGCTGCACAAGCCCTCTGTAGCTTCTACCCAAGGGCACAAACCGGTGCCCGGCCAGTCGACGGCCACCCCTTAGCGGCCGGGTCGGCCGCTGGTAGTCTCGAAGGCGGTTGGCAACCTCGCGCGGGAGAGTCCTGCCGCCTCTCGGGCGGCGGGCGCCGAAGGAGCAAATCCTCCCCGGAATCTCTCAGGCACCCGTACCGCGCGGGCGAAACCACTCTGGAAAGCAGGACGCGTGCGCGGCGTCGCCGCGCGGGTGTCCTCACCGACGGTGCAAGCCCGGGCGCGGTGGCGCGGGGCGAAGCTCTCAGGTCGTATGACAGAGGGGGAGGCAGTCAGGCACCGCCGCCTGGCGCCCCGTAGGTCGCCCACGGCCACAAGGAGCCTCCACAGATGACCGCGCACCCGACGTCGTTGACCGCCCTGGAACAGGGCATCCCGTTCGCCGACCGCCATATCGGCCCCGACGGGGCAGCCGAGGCGAAGATGCTGGCCCAGGTGGGGTTCGGCTCGTTGGACGAACTCACCGCCGCCGCCGTCCCGGAGGCCATCGCCAGCACCGAGGCGCTGCGGCTGCCCGACGCCCGCGACGAGGCGGCGGTGCTGGCCGAACTGCGGGAGCTGGCGTCCCGCAACACCGTGCTGCACTCCATGATCGGCCTCGGCTACCACGGCACCTTCACCCCGCCGGTCATCCAGCGCAACGTGCTGGAGAACCCGGCCTGGTACACCGCGTACACGCCCTACCAGCCGGAGATCTCCCAGGGGCGCCTTGAGGCGCTGCTGAACTTCCAGACGGTGGTGGCCGATCTGACCGGGCTGCCGACGGCCGGGGCCTCGCTGCTCGACGAGGGCACGGCCGCGGCCGAGGCGATGGCGCTCTCCCGCCGGGTGGGCAAGGTGAGGGACGGGCTGTTCCTGGTGGACGCCGACTGCCTGCCGCAGACCATCGAGGTGGTGCGGACCCGGGCCGAGCCGACGGGCGTCGAGGTGCTGGTGGCCGATCTGGGCGACGGCATCCCCGAGGAGGCCGCCGAGCGCGGCGTGTTCGGCGTGCTGTTGCAGTACCCGGGCGCCTCGGGCGCCGTGCGCGACCCGCGCCCGGTCATCGAGGAGGCGCACGCGCTGGGCGCGGTGGTCACCGTCGCCGCCGATCTGCTGGCCCTCACCCTGTTGGCCTCGCCGGGTTCGCTGGGCGCCGACATCGCGGTCGGCTCCAGCCAGCGCTTCGGCGTGCCAATGGCCTTCGGCGGCCCGCACGCCGGGTTCATGGCCGTGCGCGAGCGCTACGCACGCAACCTGCCGGGGCGTCTGGTCGGCGTCTCCAAGGACGCGGCCGGCAAGCCCGCCTACCGGCTGGCGCTCCAGACCAGGGAGCAGCACATCCGCCGGGAGAAGGCCACCAGCAACATCTGCACCGCCCAGGTCCTGCTCGCCGTGATGGCCGGCCTCTACGCCGTCTACCACGGCCCCGAGGGGCTGGCCGCGATCGCCCGCCGCACCCACCGCTACGCGGCGCTGCTCGCCGCCGGGCTGCGCGAGGGCGGCGTGGCGGTGGCGCACGCGTCGTTCTTCGACACCGTCACCGCCACGGTGCCTGGACGTGCCGGCGCGGTGGTCGCCGCCGCGTGCGAGGCGGGCGTCAACCTGCGCCAGATCGACGCCGACCGGGTCGGCATCGCCTGTGACGAGACCACCACGCGCGCGCAACTGGCCGTCGTCTGGGCGGCGTTCGGCGTCCCCGGCGACGAGGCGGACATTCCGGAGCTGGACGCGCGCGTCCCCGAGGCGCTGCCGGCCGAACTGGCCCGGCAGGACGGGTATCTCGAACACCCGGTCTTCCACCAGCACCGCTCCGAGACCGCGATGCTGCGCTATCTGCGCCGGCTGGCCGACCGTGACTACGCGTTGGACCGGGGCATGATCCCGCTGGGTTCCTGCACGATGAAGCTCAACGCCACGGTGGAGATGGCGCCGGTCACCTGGCCGGAGTTCGCCGGGCTGCATCCCTTCGCCCCCATCGACCAGGCCGGTGGCTATCTGGCGCTGATCCGCGAACTGGAGGCCCGGCTCGCGGAGATCACCGGCTATGACGCCGTCTCGCTCCAGCCCAACGCCGGCTCGCAGGGCGAGTTGGCCGGGCTGTTGGCCGTCCGCGCGCACCACCGCGCGAACGGTCAGCCGCAGCGGACGGTCTGCCTGATCCCGTCCTCCGCGCACGGCACCAACGCCGCCAGCGCGGTGCTCGCCGGGATGCGGGTGGTGGTGGTCGCCACCAGCGAGAGCGGTGACGTGGACGTCGCCGACCTGCGGGCCAAGATCGACCGTCACCGCGACGAGTTGGCGGTGCTGATGGTCACCTACCCGTCCACTCACGGGGTGTTCGAGGAGCGGATCACCGATATCTGCGCCGCGGTGCACGACGCCGGCGGGCAGGTCTATGTGGACGGCGCCAACCTCAACGCGCTGGTGGGGCTGGCCAAGCCGGGGCGCTTCGGCGCGGACGTGTCGCACCTCAACCTGCACAAGACCTTCTGCATCCCGCACGGCGGCGGTGGCCCCGGCGTCGGCCCGGTCGCCGTCCGGGCGCATCTGGCGCCGTATCTGCCGGGCCACCCGGCGCAGCCGGACGCGGGCCCGGCGGGGAGCGGGCCCGTCTCGGCCGCGCCCTGGGGCTCGGCCGGGATCCTGCCGATCTCCTGGGCCTACGTCCGGCTGATGGGCGCGGCCGGGCTGCGGCGCGCCACGCAGGTCGCGGTGCTCAGCGCCAACTACCTGGCAAAGCGCCTCGAACCGCACTACCCGGTGCTCTACACCGGCCCCGGCGGGCTGGTGGCGCACGAGTGCGTGATCGACGTGCGGCCGTTGACGAAGGCGACCGGCGTCACCATCGACGATGTGGCCAAGCGGCTGGTCGACTACGGCTTCCACGCCCCGACGATGTCCTTCCCGGTCGCCGGCACGCTGATGATCGAGCCCACCGAGAGCGAGGACCTGGCCGAACTCGACCGGTTCTGCGAGGCGATGATCGCCATTCGTGCGGAGATCGACCGTGTCGCAGCGGGGGAGTGGCCGGCGGACGACAACCCGTTGGTCAACGCCCCGCACACCGCCGAGCAGTTGACCGGCGACTGGCCGCACCCCTACCCGAGGCGCACGGCGGCCTATCCCGTCGAGGCCACCAGGGACGCGAAGTACTGGCCCCCGGTGCGGCGCATCGACGGAGCCTTCGGCGACCGCAACCTGGTCTGCTCCTGCCCGCCCATCGAGGAGTACGCCGACTAGCGCCGTCCGGCGCCGGGCGCGCGTTCAGCGCGTCCGGCGCCGGCGGAACCTCCTGGCCCGGTCAGCTGGCGAGGCCCAGGGGGGCGAGCCGGTTGGCCACCAGCGACACCAGCGCGTCCACGGTGATCAGGCGCTCCGCGGCGATACCCGGCGGCGCCGGCGCGAGCGGGATCAGCGGGTCGCTCGGCGCGGGGCTGCCCGTGGCCGGGTCCGCGTCCGGGTCGGGATGGAGCCAGAGGGTGAGCATGTACAGCTCCGGCACCGAGAGCAGCCGGGGCTGGTAGGCCAGAGGCTGCTCCTCGGCCAGCCGCAGCGCGCGCTCCGTGGAGGCGATGTAGGGGCCCTCGCCGAAGTGCGAGAAGGCCCAACCCTCGGGTGTGACCTCGCATTCGGCCGTGCCCACGGAGCCGCCGTCCCGCGCCAGCAGATAGCGCCAGCCGGTCAGCCGCGCCGACGGCGGCTCCGTCGGGACGGTCAGCCGCTCCAGCCGGTGGACGGGGAGCGGGAGCGTGGGCAGCAACTCGCCTCGGTCGAAGCGGAGGTTTCTCGGGGCCGGTACGGTGGCCGAACGCAGAGCGGTGCGGATGGTGGTCGCCACGGCCTCGGGAGCCTGGGGGTTACGCAGGGGCATGATGGGTCGCCTCTCGCTTTGGAGTAGGTCGCCTCTGATAGGAGACACGCCGTGCTCCCGATTTTATACGAGGCTTGTTTGTGCTGTGTTTCCACTAGCCATACCGGGGTGTTTCAGCAAGGGTAAATTAAGCCGCCAAAAGGGGCGTAGCGCCCTGTTTTATGCCGCTGGAATATGCCGTAACCGTGCGGGACGTGTTGGCGGCCTGGTGTTACCTCGGGCGTGACGTGGGCAGGATCCCGGGCGCATCGCTCGACGGAGGAGGTGCTCCCATGGGGGAGAAGGTCGCGGCCGACCGGTTCGATCTGACGGCCCGAGGGCGCTTCAGGGAGAGATTGCTCAGCTGTCTCGACGCCCTGGGGACGTTGTTGCGCGAGGAGCGCTTCCACGGGCCGAGAGACCGGGTCGGGGTGGAGGTCGAACTGTCCCTGGCCGATTCCGACGGGTCGCCCCGAATGGTCAACGAGGATGTTCTTGGCCGAATGGCGACCAGGGATTTCCAGAGTGAGCTGGGCAAATTCACCATTGAGCTGAATATGTCGCCGCGCGAGCTGTCCGGCGGTGTGTTCGAGGATATGGCCGAAGAGCTGCGGATCGCGCTCAGGTACGCCGATCGAATGGCCGACGAATTCGGCGCCCAGGTGGTGATGATCGGCGTCCTGCCCACCATCACCGCCGACCAGATGGTGCCGGGCAGCCTGTCCCACGGGGACCGCTACACCCTGCTGAACGACCAGATCATGGCCTCCAGGGGCGAGGCCATCAGCCTCGACATCAGCGGTGCCGAGCGGCTTACGCGCACCTTCGAGTCGATCGCGCCCGAATCGGCGTGCACCTCCGTGCAGTTCCATCTCCAGGTCACCCCGGAGCGCTTCGCGCCCCTCTGGAACGCGGCCCAGGTCGCCGCCGCCGCGCAGATAGCCGTGGGGGCCAACGCGCCGTTCGTCTTCGGCCACGAGCTGTGGCACGAATCGCGCCCCCCGTTCTTTCTCCAGGCCACCGATGCCCGACCGCCCGAGATGGCGGCGCAGGGCGTGCGCCCGCGTGCGTGGTTCGGGGAGCGCTGGATAGAGGGGGTGACCGACCTCTTCGAGGAGAACATCCGCTACTTCCCCGCGCTGCTGCCGCTGAGCGGGGATGAGGATCCGCAGGCCGTGCTGCGCGCCGGCGGGGTGCCGGCGCTCGGCGAGCTATCGCTGCACAACGGCACGGTCTACCGCTGGAACCGCCCGGTCTACGCCGTGGTCGACGGCGTGCCCCATCTGCGGGTCGAGAACCGCGTGCTGTCCACCGGCCCGACCGTCTCGGACACCGTGGCCAACGCCGCCTTCTACTACGGACTGGTGCGGGCGTTGGCCGACGATCCTGAGCCGGTCTGGCGGCGGTTGGCCTTCGCCGACGCCGAGGCCAACTTCGGCGCCGCCTGCCGCCACGGCATCGGCGCACGGCTCGCCTGGCCGGCTCCCGGCGGCACCGCCACCCGCCCGGCGGCCGAGCTGATCGCCGACACCCTGCTGCCACTGGCCGCCTCGGGTCTTGACGCCTGGGGGGTGGCCCCCGCCGACCGGGATCGCTATCTCTCGGTGATCGAGGGGCGATGCCGGCGCGGGCTCACCGGAGCGGGCTGGCAGACTCGGACCTACCACCAGCTGGTGGACGACGGAAAGGACCGGGCGACGGCCCTGCGGGACCTCGTGCGGCGGTACTGCGAACTGGCGCGGACCGACACCCCCGTGCACGACTGGCCGACGCGGCCCTGACGGCGATCGGCCGTGCGCGGCGTGCGCGGGCGGCTGCCGGACGGGAGGCGGAGTGCGGCTTACGCGACACGGGGGCCAGGAGGGGCGGCTCGACGGCGGCCCCGACCCCCTGCCGGCTCGGGCCCTGCGTCATGAACTGCTGCTGGTGCTCGGGGTGTCGCTGGGGGCCAGCGCGATCCGGGCCCTGGTCAGCTTCACCGGCGTGCTCACCCGCCCCGGCGGGCTGAGCGACCACGCGGCCAACCTCAACTCCTCGCGCGCCCCCGACCGCCCCTGGCTGGATCTGGCCTGGCAACTCGTCAGCATCGGCACCGCCCTGGTGCCCGTGGCCCTGGTGGCCCACCTGCTGCTGCGGGAGTACGCCTACCGGGGCGGCGGGATGCGGCTGATCGGCTTCGACGCCACCAGGCCCCGGTTCGACCTGGCCTGGGGGGCCGTGGTGGCGGCCGGCATCGGCGGCAGCGGTCTCGCGCTCTACCTCGGCGCGCACGCCGCCGGCGCCAATCTGACCGTGGTGCCCGAGTCGCTCCCCGACGTCTGGTGGAAGTACCCGGTGCTGATCGCCTCCGCCGTGCAGAACTCCGTGCTGGAGGAGGTGATCGTGGTCGGCTTCCTGCTGCGCCGGCTCGATCAGCTCGGCTGGTCCCCACTGGGCGCGCTGACGGTCAGCGCGCTGCTGCGCGGCACCTACCACCTCTACCAGGGCATCGGTGGCTTCTTCGGCAATGTGGCCATGGGCGTGATCTTCGTCTGGCTCTACCGGCGGTGGGGGCGCGTCATGCCGCTCGTGGTAGCGCACGCCCTGATCGACATCGTCGCCTTCGTCGGCTACGGGCTGCTGGCCGGCCGCGTCGGCTGGCTCCCCACTGCGTGAGGGCCTCCGGCCCGTGGGAGCAAGGGGCCGGGGCCCGGCCGGGAGCTGTCCCGGCAGGGTCGGCCAGGCCCCCACCGCACGGGCCAAGGACCGAGCGAGACACGCGGTGCGGCCCGAGAGGTGGTCGCGCTTCGGCCGGAGCCGGCGGTCGCCTCCGCGTCGAGGCGGGCGCGATGAGTTCTCCGCCGGTCCCGGCGTCACCGCCCGTCGGCCGGGCTCAGGGGCCCTCGCCCTCGGCCAGGGGCAGGGCCTCGATGCGGCCGGGGCCGCAGACCGCCCCGAACTCCCAGTCGGCGGGGGTCGCGTCGTAGGTGTCCGGTGGTATGACCCGCAGCGCCGCGGGCTCGGGCCCGCAGCCGCCGTCCGCCGGGTCGGCCGAGCCGGGCACCACCGTCCACCGCAGCTGGGCCCAGGCACTCTCGCCCGGGGCCAGCGTCAGGGGGACGGGCGCCCTGGAATCGTCCCTGACCGTCTCGGTGGGGAGCGCGGCGCCGTCGCCGGCGGCCAGCTCCAGACCAGGCCAGCCCTGGGTGCGGCAGGAGGCGTCCGTGGTGTTGGTGAGCACCAGCGCCGCGTAGCGGTTGCCGGCGCCGGCGTCCAGCGGGGTCACCTCGGCGGCCAGCGCGTCGGTGGCGCACCAGTCGGCCGCGTCGGACTGGGGGCGGCGGTCGGGGGCGGCGGAGTCCGACCCCGCCTCGGCTTCCGCCTCGGACGGGGTGTCGGCGTCGGCGTCGGGGTCCGTGTCGGTGTCGGTCTGGGCTTCGGTGTCGGCCGGCTGGTCGGACGAGGAGGCGCGTTCCAGGGCGTTGTCCTCGGACGCCGAACCGCCTGTGCCGCAGCCGGTGGCGACCAGGGCGGCGAGCACCACCAACGCGGCGCCGGCGGTGGGACGAGCGCGAAGGCGCGGGGAACGGGGGGAGTCAGGGGGGAGGGGGGCCATTTTTCCTCCGGAGGGGATTCGGCTGGATGCGGAGGAGCACTGTCTGGTCCGACGTGGGGGCGACGTTCCGGGTTCCCCTCGCGGCCCCTTCGCGGGGTCGTGCGGGTGCACGGACAGGCGCGTCCCACTTCCCGCACGCCGGGCGCGAGGGCCCTCTGACGCGCCGGCGTGCGAGGCGAGTTCAGGCGCCGACGGACTGCCGCAGATAGTCGGGCAGCGGCGCGCGGGACCCGCCGTCCTCGGCGGCCAGCGGCGGCCCGTAGGCTGCCCGGACCGGCAGCACGCCGCTCCAGTGCGGCAGGTCGAGGTCCTCCGGGGCGTCGTTCGGACCGCCGGCGCGCGCCTTGGCCGAGACCTCGGTGAGGTCCAGCTCCAGCACGGCGGTGGCGGCCAACTCCTTGGCGCTGGCCGGGCGGCAGTCGGCCGCCCGGCCAGCCACCACCGAGTCCACCAGGGCGTCGAGCGCCGTCCTGGCCAGCGCCTCGTCCGTGACCCGGCGAGCGGTGCCGTGCACCACCACCGAGCGGTAGTTGATGGAGTGGTGGAACGCCGACCTGGCCAGTACCAGCCCGTCGACATGGGTCACCGTCACACAGACCGGCAGCTCGGACCCGCGCAGGGCGCGCGCGCCGCTCGACCCGTGGAGGTAGAGCCGCTCGCCCAGCCGCGCGTAGAGCGTCGGCAGCACCACGGGGCGGCCCTCGGCGACGAAGCCGAGGTGGCACAGATACCCCGCGTCCAGGATGGAGTGGACCAACGCGCGGTCGTAGGAGACCCGTTCCCTGGCCCGGGTGGGGGTGGTCCGATCGGTCCTCGGATAGCTGGGGGACTCGGTGGCCGACATGATCACTCCCTGGTGGTTTCCTCTTGCGCCCTGTATTGCACTAGTGCATACTTGCGTTTGTGCTAGCAGGATATCGGATCGAAGGTCGCGGCGCCGCCGAGATCGCGGCCAGCGTGGAGCGGGCCATTGGTGACGGCACCCTGCTCCCCGGCCAACCGCTGCCGCCACTGCGGGAGTTGGCGGCCGAGTTGGGCGTCAACGCCAACACCGTCGCCGCCGCGTACCGGACGCTGCGCGACCGCGGCGTGATCGAGACCGCGGGCCGGCGCGGGAGCCGGGTGCGGGCGCGCCCCGCCAGCGCGCCGCGCGAGGCGCTGTCGTTCGCGCCGCCGCCCGGCGTGCGGAACGTCTCCGATGGCAACCCGGACCCCGCGCTGCTGCCTCCCCTGGCCGACGCGCTCGCCGCCGCGGCCGAGGACGCCCGGCGCTCGCCCACCCTCTACGGCGTCCCCTCCGTCGACCCGGAGTTGGCGGAGCTGGCCCGCGCCCGGCTGGCCGTGGACGGCGCGCCCGAGGGGCCGATCGCCGTCACCTCGGGCGCGCTCGACAGCGTCGAACGCGTACTGCACGCCTGGCTGCGGCCGGGCGACGCCATCGCCGTCGAGGATCCGGGGTGGGGCGCGCTGCTGGATCTGGTGCCCGCCCTCGGTCTGCGCGCCCTCCCCTGCGAGATGGACGACGAGGGCCCGCTGCCCGAGGCGTGCGAGCGCGCGTTGCGCGCCGGCGCCCGCGCCCTAGTGGTGACCGCCCGCGCGCAGAACCCCTCGGGCGCTGTGGTCACGCCGGCGCGTGCGGCCGAGTTGCGCTCCCTGCTGGCCCGACACCCCGGGGTCCTGGTGATCGAGGACGACCACGGCCGGGACATCGTCCGCCAGCCGCTCGCCCCCGTGGCGGGCGGCACGGATCGGTGGGCCTTCGTGCAGTCGCTCTCCAAGGCGTACGGCCCTGATCTGCGCCTGGCCGTGCTCACCGGGGACCCGACCACGGTGGACCGGGTCCGCGGACGCCAACGCCTCGGCCCCGGCTGGGTCAGCCAGCTGCTGCAACGGGCCACCGCGCACCTGTGGCGCACCGGCGCCGTCGAATCGGCCCGGGTCGCCGCCGTCTACGATGCCCGCCGCGAGGCGCTGATCGCGGCCCTCGCCGAACGAGGGGTGGCCGCCAGGGGGCGCGGCGGCCTGAACGCCTGGGTGCCCGTGCCGGACGAGACGACCGCCGTCGCGCAACTGCTCCGCGCCGGCTGGGCGGTGGCGCCGGGCGCCAGGTTCCGGCTGTCCGCGCCGCCCGGCCTCCGCCTCACCACGGCCTCGCTCGCGAGTGACGAAGCGGCCGGGCTGGCGGCGGCGGTCGCCGAGGCGCTCCGCCCGCCCACCGTGCGCCGCCTCGGGTGACCTGGCCCACCTTTGTGTAGCGCGGAGAGGTCAGTAGGGCTCAACTGTGTAGCATCGCTGACATGTTGAACCTGGACCGGCTGCGGGTGCTCTATGCCGTGCGCAGCCACGGCTCGGTCAGCGCCGCGGCCCTCGCCCTGCGGGTGACCACTTCGGCGGTCTCCCAACAGCTGGCCAAGCTGGAGCGGGAGACCGGGCAGCGGCTGCTGGCCAAGAGCGGTCGTGGTGTGCGGCTCACCGACGCGGGCCGGCTCCTCGCCGAGCACGCCGAGCGCATCCTGTCCCAGGTGGAGGTGGCCCACGCCGACCTGGAGGCCCAGCGCGGCCAGGCGGTGGGCGAGCTTCGGGTCGGCGCGTTCGCCACCGCCGCCCGGGGGCTGTTTCCGGCCGCGCTCGCCACCCTGCGTGGTGCGCATCCCCAACTGCGGCCCACGCTCCGCGAGATGGAGCCGGAGGAGGCGCTGCGGGTGTTGGCGCGCGGGGACATCGACCTGGCCGTCGTCCTCGACTGGTACAACCGGCCGCTGGCCCTGCCCGGCGGGCTCGCCCGGGTGACCCTCTTCGACGATGTGGCCGATATCGCGCTGCCGGTCGCCCATCCGCTCGCCGACCGGAGCGAGGTGGACCTGACGGAGCTCGCCGACGAGCACTGGGTCTCCTGGCCGCCGGGCGCGATCTGTCACGACTGGCTGATGTTCACCCTGCGCGGGCGTGGGATCGAACCCAAGATCGAGCACACCGCGTTCGAACACCACACGCAGCTGGCCCTGATCGCCGCCGGTCTTGGCGTGGCCGTCGCCCCCCGCCTCGGCCGCACGCCGGTGCCCGACGGGGTGGCGCTGGTTCCGCTGCGCGGGAGCATCACCCGCCGGGTGTACGCCGTCTGGCGTGAGGGCTCAACCGGCCGCCCCTCCGTCCGCGCCGCCGTCGCCGCCCTCCACGAGGTGTCTCCCGACGGGTAGGCGGCGACCTCCGACGCCCCGGAAGCCGGCCGACGCCTTCCGCCCGTGGCCCGGCCGGCGGGGGCGGCCTCCGTCGTCCGGCGTCGGTCCCAGGCGGCCCCGGCTCGACCTCCGTGCTCGTCGACCGACGGTGTCAGGCGCGCGAGTTGGGCTTGGATCGCCCGGGCCGGGTCGTCCGCCCGGTCAGCGGTGAGCCGTCGCTGTTCGGGCGCCCTGAGCAGTTCGAACACGCCAGGCCCCCGGAGATCACCCGGCAGGTCAGCCACACGCGGCACCACGGGGAAGTGGCCATGGGTGCGGCCGTCGTTCCCCGCGAGCCGGGCGACACTGGTTCCTGGGCGACCAGTTGCCGAGTGCGGGGCCTGGGACGGCCTCAGCTGCCACCTCCCCAGCGTCTCGGCTTCGGCGTCCGTGAGCTCGTGAACGGCCGGGACATGGCGGCGAGGCGGCGGTACGGGCCAGCCGGGAGGCCCGGCGTCCACGGTGTGTGCCCACGCGCCAGTAGCGATCCGCGGCGCCGCGTTCACGCGGCGGCGGAGCGTCGAACCGAGCTTCCTGGCCGCCGGCGTAGCAGGCGGAGGCCGTCACGCCGGGAAGCGTAGGGGCCGTGTCGATCGCCGGGGGAGGTGAGCGGGAGAGCCGTGGTCAGCCGGGCCGGCGGGCCTCGTTTCGCGCGGGAGGCGGAAACACTGTGTTCACAGCAGGTGGTGTCTTCTTGGGCGAGAGGGGAGTGCTCCCTCGGTCTCTGCTCGCCGGGGAGCCCGCGCTCTTCGGGGTCCCCTTGGTGGGTAGGGGTGTGCGCGACAGACGGGCCGGAGGGAAGGGGAGATCATGGCGGTGCTCGCAGGCAAGGCGGCTGTTGTCACCGGGGGTTCACGGGGGATCGGCCGGGCGGTCGTGCTGCGGCTCGCACGGGACGGAGCGGCTGTGGTCTTCACCTACGCGCGGAACGGTGAGGCCGCGGACGAGGTCGTGCGGCAGGCCGAGAAGGCGGACGGGAACGTCACCGCGGTCCAGCTGGATCTGGCCGAGCCCGGCGCGGCCGAGGAGGTGTTAGCCGGGGCCGAACGTCAGCTCGGTGGCCTGGATGTCCTGGTCAACAACGCGGCTACCCAGTCCGAGGTCGTGCCCATCGCGCAGACGACCGAGGCTGATTTCGACCGGGTGATGGCCGTGAACGCGCGGTCCGTCTTCCTCACGGTGCGCTATGCGGCGCGGCACATGCGCGAGGGCGGGCGGATCGTGAACATATCCACCCTCAACACGGTTCTCCCCGCCCCGGGGAACGCCCCCTACGCGGCCAGCAAGGGCGCCCTCGAACAGCTGACCCTGGTGGCCTCGCGCGAGCTGGGCGCACGGGGCATAACGGTCAACACCGTCTCGCCCGGCGCCACGGACACCGATCTGCTGAACGCGGCCAACGAGCCGGAGAAGCTGGCGATGGTCGCCGGAATGACCCCGCTCGGCCGCCTCGGCCAGCCCGAGGACGTGGCGGATGTGGTCGCCTTCCTCGCGGGTCCGGACGGCCGGTGGCTGACGGGCCAGAACATCCGGGCCAACGGGGGCCTCGTGTAGCCCAGGGGGGCGGCCGGCCCCATGCTCGCTGGCCGCTGTCGGGCGAAGGCGCCGCCGATGCGCGGCGAAGTATTGACAGGTACACGGCGCTACGGGACGGTGAGAGCGCTCTCAATCCTGAGAGCGCTCTCATGGGCGTCTCTCGCACAGACGAATCGCCCGCCGTGGGCGCGGTGTTGGCGGTGCGTGGCCGATGGGAGTTGGTCGAGACGAGGAGGACAACGGTGTTCCGCTTGCGAAGAGTTCTGGTGGCCGCGGTCGCGAGCGCGGTCGTGGCGACGGGCTTCACCGCCCTGGGCCCCGCGCCCGAGGCGGAGGCCGTGCCCGACACCATTCCGCTCACCATCACCAACGACTCGGGGCGTGACGAGCCCGTCTACCTCTACAACCTGGGCACCGAGCTGAGCAGCGGCCGGCTGGGCTACGCCGACGCGGACGGCACGTTCCACGCCTGGACGGGCGGTGGAAGCCCGCCGGTCCCCGCGCCCGACGCGTCGATCCCGGGGCCGGCCAACGGCGAGACCATCACCATCCAGATGCCCAAGTTCTCCGGCCGGGTGTACTTCGCCGTGGGCGAGAAGCTGCACTTCGCCCTGAGCGAGGACGGACTGGTGCAGCCGGCGGTCCAGAACCCCGACGACCCCAACCGCAACATCCGCTTCAACTGGTCGGAGTACACGCTCAACGACGACGGCCTGTGGATGAACAGCACGCAGGTGGACATGTTCACCGCGCCGTACTCGGTGGGCGTGCGGGAGTCGGGCGGCGCGGTCAGGACCACGGGCGAGCTGAAGTCCGGCGGCTACCAGGCGGTCTTCGACGGCGTGCGCGAGGCCGGCTGGGGCGATCTGGTCCACGAGGGCCCGGACGGGGAGCCGTTGCGGGTGCTCTCCCCCGGGCATGGCGTGGGCACCGGCGATGTGCCGGCCGACGTCCTCGGTGACTACATCGACCGGGTGTGGGACCACTACGCGTCCCAGACGTTGACGGTCACGCCGTTCTCCCACGAACCCGACACCAAGTACTACGGGAACGTCGAGGGTGGCGTCATGAACTTCAGGGACGGTTCCGGCGAGGTCGTCACCAGCTTCGAGAAGCCGGACTCCGACAGCGTCTTCGGCTGCTACAAGCTGCTGGACGCGCCCAACGACCTGGTGCGCGGGCCGCTGTCCCGCACGCTGTGCGCCGCCTTCAACCGGACCACGCTGCTGACCAACTCCGAGCAGCCCGACCAGGACAACTCGGGCTTCTACCAGGACAGCGTGACCAACCACTACGCCCGCGTGGTCCACGAGGCGATGGTGGACGGCAAGGCGTACGCGTTCGCCTTCGACGACGTCGGCGCCCATGAGTCGCTGGTGCACGACGGCGACCCGACCGAGGCGTTCATGACGTTCCTGCCGTACGACTGAGCGTCAGGCCCGGCTCGAACACCGCGAACCGCCCGCACGGTTGAGGCATCGCGTGATCGCCGCCCTCGGTGGACGGGGCACCTCCCGTCCACCGAGGGCGGCGCGGCGTGCGGGTGGGCGGGGGGCCGCCGCCGTCAGCCGCGCAGGATGGTCCCGCCCTCCACCGTGATGGCCTCCTGGGGCAGCGGGGTGGTGGCCGGGCCCTCCAGCACGCTGCCGTCGGCGATGTCGAACCGGGTGCCGTGGCAGGTGCAGTTGATGGACCCACCGGACACCTCGGCGACCGGGCAGCCCTGGTGGGTGCAGATCGAGGAGAAGGCCACGAAGTCCCCCTCGGCCGGCTGGGTCACCACCACCTGCTGATCGGTGTAGATCTTCCCGCCGCCGACGGGGATCTCGCCCGTGGCGCCCAACTCCTCGCCGCGGTCAGCCTCCTCGCCACCGTCTCCGCCGTCGCTGCCGCTGTCGGAGCCGCAGGCGGTCAGCGCCGCCGCGAGCCCCGCGGCACCCGCCACCACCGCCGCTCTGCGCGTGGTCACCGGACCGTTCATCGTGCATCACCTCTCGTGGACAACCGCGTGGCACGCTCTGGTGCCCGCCTCGGGGCGGGAGCGTGCGTGCCACCTACCCAGCCGCCGTGAGGGTAGCCGAGGACGCGGCACCGGAACGGCGGCGCGGCGAGCGGTTCGGAGATGTCCGCACGCTCGCATCGCCGTTGAACGCGAACGCCGCCCGCCGGGCGGGTGCCCGTCACCACGCCGGCCACCGCTCTCGCCCCCGTTCCCGGGCTCCCGCCGCGCCGAACGGGGGTGTCGCACGCCTGTGTTAGCTTGCCCCGATGGACGCACCCCACCGTGCTCCGGGGGACACGGAGCGTTCCCCTGGCGACGCCACCGGGCCCGAGGCGCCGTCCGCCCCGCGTGGCACCTTCGTGCTGACCCGCGACTTCTCGGCCCCGAGGGCCGACGTCTTCCGCGCTTTCGCCGAACCCGGCCTGCGCGCCCGCTGGTTCCGGCTGCCCGGCCGGACGGCGACCGCCGAGCACCGGCTGGACTTCCGGGTCGGCGGGGAGGCGGTCGCCCGCAACGTGTTCAGCTCCGGTGGCGTCGAGGAACACCTGGAGAACCAGTCCCGGTTCCTGGACCTCGTGCCCGACGAACGCTTCGTGTTCGCCTACACGGCGCTGGTCAACGGGGTGCGCCGCTGGGTCTCCCTGGTCACCGTCGAACTGGCCGACGAGGCCGGCGGCTCCCGCCTCTCCTGGACCGAGCACTACTCCTACCTGGTGACGACGGGGGACGGTTCCCGGGATGTCGCCCATCTGCGGGGCGGCACCGCGCTGCTCCTCAACGGCCTGTCCGCCGTGGTCGAACCGGACCGCCACCGCGGGCCGCGGCCGATCGCGACCCCACCGCCACCGGCCTGACCCGTTCCGGCCGGTGGCCTCCGCCGGCCCGTCGGACGGCGGCCACGGACAGCGGGGGCCGAGGCGGCGTATAGCCTTGCGGCCATGCTCAGAGAAGTCCTGGCCACCCGCTATGTCACCCCCCTGCGGGAGGGGGGATCGCTGCCCGGCATCGTCGAGGGGGACGATCTGGGCACCTATGTGATGAAGTTCACCGGCGCGGGGCAGGGCCCCAAGTCATTGGTCGCCGAGGTGATCTGCGGGGGGCTCGCGCGGCGGCTCGGGCTGCGGGTGCCGGAGTTGGTGCGGATGACGTTGGATCCGGTGATCGGCCTCGCGGAGCCTGACCAGGAGGTGCAGGAGCTCCTCAAGGCCAGCGCCGGCCTCAACCTCGGCATGGACTACCTGCCGGGCTCGATCGGCTTCGACTCCCTGGCCTACCGGGTGGACCCGGTCGAGGCCGGTCGGGTCGTCTGGTTCGACGCCCTGGTCAACAACGTGGACCGCTCCTGGCGCAACCCCAACCTGCTGGTCTGGCACGGCGATCTGTGGCTGATCGACCACGGCGCCGCGCTCATCTGGCACCACAACTGGCCTACCGCCCCGGCCTCGGCGGCGCGCGGCTTCGACGCGTCCGACCACGCGCTGGCGCCCTTCGGCCCCGACCTCGGTGCCGCCGCTGCCACCCTGGCGCCCCAGGTCACCGCCGAGCTGCTGGACGCGGTACTGGCCGAGGTCCCCGACGCCTGGCTGGCCGCCGAACCCGAGCTGCCGACGCCCGACGCGGTGCGCGCCGCCTATCGCGAGGTGCTGCTGGCCCGCGCCGCCACCGTCGCCGACCGCGTCACCCTCGGGCCGCCCCGGCAGCACACGCGCTCCAACGCGCCGGGTTGGCTGACCGGC
Organism: Streptomyces profundus; assembly: GCF_020740535.1. Lineage (NCBI taxonomy): Bacteria > Bacillati > Actinomycetota > Actinomycetes > Kitasatosporales > Streptomycetaceae > Streptomyces > Streptomyces profundus. Next base: position 115,053 of record NZ_CP082362.1, on the reverse strand, counting down.
CGCCCCGCCGAGCGGGACGGGGCCGGCCGATGAGCGGGACGAGCGGCGAGCGAGTCGTCTTCGAGTACGCGGTGCTGCGGGTGGTGCCCCGGGTGGAGCGCGGCGAGTGCGTCAACGCGGGGGTCCTCCTCTACTGCCGCCCCCGCTCCTTCCTCGCGGCCCGCACCCACCTCGCTCCCGAGCGGCTGCGGGCGCTCGACCCCCGGGTGGACCTGGACGGGGTGGGGGCCGCCCTGCGCGCCGTCGAGAGCCTCTGCGACGGCGGGCCCGAGGCCGGGCAGGGAGCGGCCGACGAGGTGGGGAGGCGCTTCCGCTGGCTGATCGCGCCACGCAGCACCGTGGTGCAACCGGGGCCCGTGCACAGCGGGTTGACCGCCGATCCCGAGGCGGAGCTGGAGCGGTTGCTCACGGTGTTGGTGCGCTGAGGGCGGGGGGTGGGCTTCCCGTTGTCAGTCCTGGATGGTAGTTACTTGTGGGTAGTGCATCACTCGACGGCGAGGAGACCCCACGCATGTCCACCACCGAGCAGCGCGTCGCGCTGGTGACCGGCGCGGCCCGAGGCATCGGGGCCGCCACCGCCGAGCGGCTGGCCGCCGACGGCCATCGGGTCGCCGTGCTGGATCTGACCGAGGAGGCCGGGCAGCCCGCCGTGGCCGCCATCGAGGCGGCGGGCGGCAGCGCCCTCGCCATCGGCTGCGACGTCTCGGACACGGACGCGGTGACCGCGGCCGTGTCCCAGGTCGCCGAGCGCCTGGGCCCGCCCGGGATCCTGGTGAACAACGCCGGGGTGCTCCGCGACAACCTGCTCTTCAAGATGAGCGAGGCCGACTGGGACACGGTCCTGAGCGTGCATCTGCGCGGCGCCTTCCTGATGTCCCGGGCCTGTCAACAACACATGGTGGAGGCCGGCTTCGGCCGGATCGTCAACCTCTCCTCAAGCTCCGCGCTCGGCAATCGGGGCCAGGCCAACTACGCGGCGGCCAAGGCGGGGTTGCAGGGCTTCACCAAGACGCTCGCCATCGAGCTGGGGAAGTTCGGCATCACGGCCAACGCGGTGGCGCCCGGCTTTGTCGCCACGGAGATGACGGCGCAGACGGCGCGGCGCGTCGGCATGTCCTTCGACGACTTCCAGCGGGCCGCCGCCGAGCAGATCCCGGTCCGCCGGGTCGGGCAGCCGGCGGACATCGCGAACGCCGTGGCCTTCTTCGCCAGCGAGGCCGCCGGCTATGTCTCGGGCCAGGTGCTCTATGTGGCGGGTGGTCCCCTTGACTGAGCCGGCGCGGCCCGAGGTGGCCGGCCCCGACGCCCCGGTGGCCCTGGTCACCGGCGGCAGCCGGGGGATAGGTCTGGGCATAGCCCGGGCGTTGACGGCCAGGGGGACGCGGGTCTGCGTCACCGGACGGGATCGGGAGCGGCTGGCCGAGGCCGTCGCCGAGCTGGGCCCGGGCGCGATGGGGGTGGCCGGCAAGGCGCACGATCCGGCGCACCAGGCCGAGGCGGTCGAGCGGGTGGTCACCGCCTGGGGCCGCCTCGACCACCTGGTCAACAACGCCGGCGGGAACCCCGTCTTCGGCCCGCTCATCGAGGTCGAACCGGCGTCCCTGGCCAAGGTCTTCGAGATCAACGTGCTCTCCGCCTTCGGCTTCGCCCGCCATGCCTGGCGCGCCTGGCAGCGGGAGCACGGCGGCAGCGTGGTCAACGTCTCCTCCATCGCGGGTCTTGGGGCCGCGCCGTTCCTCGGCGGCTACGGCGTCACCAAGGCGGCGCTGATCAACCTCACCGAGCAGCTCGCGCTGGAGCTGGCGCCCGGTGTCCGGGTGAACGCGGTCGCCCCCGCCGTGGTGAAGACACGGTTCGCCAGCGCGCTCTACGAGGCCGACGAGGGGGCCGTCGCCGCCGGCTACCCGCTGAAGCGGCTGGGCGTCCCCGAGGATGTCGCCGGCGCCGTCGCCTTCCTCACCTCGGACGAGGCGAGTTGGATCACCGGCCAGACCCTGGTGCTGGACGGCGGTCTCGGCCTCGGCGCCGCCACGGGCTGAGCTGTCAGTGCCGGCCGGTACGTTGTGAGGCACACCGCGCCGCAGTGGCGGCGCGGTAACTCACCGCACGACCCCGGAGGTTGAACGACGTGAATGGCAAGCTGCCCGACTCCTGGCAGACGGCGCTGGGCGAGCAATGTGACCAGCCCTACTTCAAGGAGCTGACCGCGTTCGTCGAGGAGGAACGGGCCGCTGGCCCCGTCTACCCCCCCGGCGACGAGGTGTTCGCGGCGCTGGAGGCCACTCCCTTCGAGGACGTCAAGGTGCTGATCCTCGGTCAGGATCCGTACCACGGCGAGGGCCAGGGCCATGGCCTGTGCTTCTCCGTGCGCCCCGGCGTGCGGGTGCCGCCCTCGCTGCGCAACATCTACAAGGAGATGAAGGAGGAGCTGGGCCATCCCGTCCCGGACAACGGCTATCTCCTGCCGTGGGCCCGGCAGGGCGTGCTCCTGCTGAACGCGGTGCTCACGGTGCGCGCCGGTGAGCCCAACTCGCACAAGGGCAAGGGCTGGGAGAAGTTCACCGACGCGGTGATCCGCGCCGTCTCCGACCGTCCCGATCCCGCGGTCTTCGTGCTCTGGGGCGCCTATGCCCGCAAGAAGCTGCCGCTGATCGACGTCGACCGGCATGTGGTGGTCCAGGGGGCGCACCCCTCGCCGCTGTCCGCCAAGAAGTTCTTCGGATCCCGCCCGTTCACCCAGATCAACGAGGCGGTCGCCGCCCAGGGGCACACCGCGATCGACTGGCGCGTCCCCGACCTGGCCGGCTGACCGGGCCGCCGCCCGCCCCGGCCGCCCCCCGTGGCCGGCCGGGGCGGACGGCCGGGGCGGACGCCTCCCCGGCATCGGTGTTCGAGGTGCGAACGGCCCCGCGTATGCTGCCCGTCCGCGCCGGTCGCGGCGCGCGATCCGTGGTTCCACCTACACCGAGGAGCAGTTCGTGAAGGTCGGCGTGATCGGGCTCGGGGACATCGCCCACAAGGCATACCTGCCGGTTCTCAGCACGCGCCCGGGAATCAGCCTCCACCTGCACACCCGGCGGCGGGCGACCCTGGCGGAGGCCGGCACCACCTACCGGCTGCCCGCCGAGGCGCTGCACGAGGAGTTGACATCGCTGCTGGCCGTCGGTCTGGACGCCGCGTTCGTCCACGCCCCGACCGCCGTCCACCCCGAGATCGTCACCCGGCTGCTCACCGCCGGCGTCGCCACCTATGTGGACAAGCCGCTGGCCTACGAGCTCTCCGAGGCGCGGCGGCTGGTGGATCTGGCCGACACCCTCGGGGTGTCCCTGGCCGTCGGCTTCAACCGCCGCCACGCCCCGGCCTACGTCCAGTGCCTGGAGGGCCCCCGCGATCTGATCGTCTTGCAGAAGCACCGCAGAGGACTGCCCGAGGACCCCCGGCGGATGGTCTTCGACGACTTCATCCACGTGGTGGACACCCTGCGCTTCCTCGCGCCGGCGCCCGTCGACCAGGTGCACCTCAGCGCCCGGGTGCGCGAGGGCCTGTTGCACCATGTCGTGCTGCATCTGGCGGGCGAAGGCTTCTCCGCCCTCGGCACCATGAACCACCTCTCCGGCTCGGCCGAGGAGATCCTGGAGGTCTCCGGGCAGGACACCAAGCGGGAGGTGCGCAACCTCGCCGAGATCATCGACCACAAGGGCCAGCCCAGCGTCCGCCGCCGGGGGGACTGGGTTCCGGTGGCCAGGCAGCGCGGCATGGAGCAGGCGGTGGCGGCGTTCCTGGACGCCGTGCGAACGGGCCACACCCTGGACGGCCAGGACGCGTTGCGCACCCATGAGCTGTGCGAGCGGGTGGTCCTCCACGCCCAGGGCCGGCACTGATGCCGGCTCAGCCCTCGGTGGTCACCTCGGCCGGCGTGCCGAAGTCCTCGCCCGCGTTCGGTTCGACCACCCCGAACCAGATCAGCAGCAGCAACACCACGCCCACACCGATCCGGTACCAGACGAACGGCATGAAGCTGCGGGTGGTGATCCAGCGCATGAACCAGGCGATGATCGCGTAGCCCACGAGGAACGCGATCACCGTCGCCAGGATCGTCGGGCCCCAGGAGACATGGGTGTCCTCGCCGCCGATCTCCGTCAGCTCGTAGCCGCCGGACGCCAGCACCGCGGGGATGGCCAGCAGGAACGAGTAGCGGGCCGCGGCCTCCCTGCTGTAGCCGAGGAACAGCCCGCCGGTGATGGTGGCGCCGGAGCGCGAGACCCCGGGCACCAGCGCCATGGCCTGGGCGAAACCGAACAGCAGACCGTCCCTGACGGTGAGTTGGCCCAGGTCCTTGCGCACCCGCACCGCCCGGTGCCGGCCGCCGCCGTTGTCCCTGGCCGCCATCCGGTCCGCCACCCCGAGGATGATCCCCAGCACGATCAGGTTGACCGCGATCAGCCGCAGATCGCGGAACGGGCCCTCGATGGCGTCCTGCAACGTCAGCCCGAGCACGCCGATGGGGATGGAGCCGATGATCACCAGCCAGCCCATTCTGGCGTCCGGGTCGGAGCGCAGGGACCGGTCCGTCAACGATCGGGACCAGGCCCTGAGCACCCGGGCGATGTCCTTGCGGAAGTAGATCAGCACGGCCAGTTCGGTGCCGATCTGGCACACGGCGGTGAAGGCGGCCCCGGGATCCTCCCAACCACCGGCCACGGCGGCCAACCGCAGATGGGCGCTGGAGGAGATGGGCAGAAACTCCGTCAGCCCCTGGACCAGCCCGAGAACGATCGATTCGAACCAAGACATGAGGTCAGCGCGTATCCCTGGAAGAGGCAGATGGGAGGGAACAGAAAGAGCCGGGAGCGGGGAGCGATGTCACTCTAGGCGAGCGCCCCAACGGCCGGGGAACACCGACTGTCCGACACGTGGCCGTCAGAAAACCGTTCGATTCCGAGGGCGGTATCCGTCACCCTAGGACGCATGTTCCCGAACGCCCACCCCGCCGCGCCGTCCGCATTCGCGGACGCGCCGTGGGCTGCCGGCGTTCCGCTGACCGCGGCAGACGGCGCTCGAAGCTGACCCTTCCCGGATCGCACCGTGGACCCCACAGGGGGAGGGTCGGCGCACCGCCCGGGGTCCACGCTCCGGCCCGTGGGCGCGTCCCCCGCCGGAGCCACCCCACTCGGCAGTGAGAGAACACGCCATGTCCAAGCAGCCCTACACCCGCACCAAGCCCCACCTCAACATCGGCACCATGGGGCATGTGGACCACGGGAAGACGACGTTGACCGCGGCCATCACCAAGGTGCTCAGCGACCTCGGCACCGGCACCTTCGTCCCGTTCGACCGCATCGACCGCGCGCCCGAGGAGGCGGCGCGGGGCATCACCATCACGCTCAGCCATGTGGAGTACCAGACCGCGACCCGGCACTACGCGCATGTCGACATGCCGGGGCACGCCGACTACGTCAAGAACATGATCACCGGCGCCGCGCAGTTGGACGGCGCGATCCTGGTGGTCTCGGCCGTGGACGGCGTGATGCCGCAGACCGCCGAACACGTGCTCCTGGCCCGTCAGGTGGGGGTCCGGCACATCGTGGTGGCGCTCAACAAGGCGGACGCCGGGGACCCCGAGCTGACCGACCTGGTCGAGCTTGAGGTGCGGGAGCTCCTCACCGCGCAGGGCTACGCCGGCGACGAGCTGCCCGTGGTCCGGGTCTCCGGGCTCGGCGCCCTGAACGGGGAGCGGCGCTGGGTCGACGCCGTGGTCGAACTGCTGGACGCCGTCGACCGGCACGTCCCGGTGCCCGAGCGGTACCTGGACGCGCCGTTCCTGCTGCCGGTGGAGAACACCCTGACCATCACCGGACGCGGCACCGTGGTCACGGGCGCCGTGGAACGGGGCGTCGTCCGGCTCGGGGACCGGGTGGCGGTGCTGGGCGCCGACGTCGAGACGGTGGTCACCGGCCTGGAGACCTTCGGCAAGCCGATGTCCGAGGGGCAGGCCGGCGACAACGTGGCGCTGCTGCTGCGCGGCGTGCCCAGGGACGCGGTGCGCCGTGGACAGGTGGTCGCCGCGCCCGGCAGCGTCACGCCCGGCCGGCGCTTCGCCGCCGAGGTCTATCTGCTCTCCTCGGCCGAGGGCGGGCGCCGCACCGCGGTCACCACCGGGTACCGGCCGCAGTTCTATCTGCGCACGGCCGACGTGGTGGGCGACATCGAGCTGGGCGAGGGCCAGTTGGCGCTGCCGGTGGAGCGGGTCTCGATGACCGTCACCCTCGGGCAGTCGGTGCCGCTGGAGGCCGGGCTCGGCTTCGCCGTCAGGGAGGGCGGCCGAACGGTCGGCGCCGGCACCATCACCTCGGTGCTCGCCGACTGACCCGCCGAACCGACTGACCCGCCGAACCGGCTGACCCGCCGAACCGGCTGAACCGCCGCACGCCCGACCCGGCGTGCGGCGGTGCCGGCCCGGCGCGGGAGAATGTCCGGATGGACGAGCCGACGCCGGTGCTGCGCGCCGTGGATCTGGGCACCGCCCGGCTGCTGCCCGATCTGGACCGGGCGGGCGCCTGGCTGCTCACCGTGGACGACGCCCCGCAGTCCTATGTGGATCCGGCCGACCCCACCCATCTGGAGTTCGAGTACATCCGCCGGCTGGCGTATCTGGCGGACACGGTGGCCGCGCCCGGCCGGCCGCTCGACGTGCTGCATCTGGGCGGCGGCGGGCTCACGCTGCCGCGCTATCTGGCGGCCACCCGCCCCGGCTCCCGGCAGCGGGTGATCGAGGCGGACGGACGGCTCGCCGAACTGGTCGCCGAGCGGCTCCCGCTGCCGCCCGGCAGCGGGATCGAGGTGGTGGTCGCCGACGCCAGGGACGCCGTCGAGGGCGCCCCGCCGGGCGGCTGCGATCTGCTCATCGCCGATGTCTTCGGCGGCTCGCGGGTGCCGGCGCGGGTCACCACCCTGGGCCACGCGCGGGCCGCCGCCCGCGCGCTGCGCCCCGGCGGGGTCTACGCCGCGAACCTGGCGGACGCGGCGCCTTTCGCCTTTCTCCGCTCCCAACTCGCCGCCTTCGCGGCCTGCTTCGCGCGGTTGGCGCTGATCGCCGAGCCCGCCGTGCTGCGCGGGCGGCGGTTCGGCAACGTGCTGCTGCTCGCCTCGGCCGAGGCACCGCCCCCGGCGGGGTTGGCCAGGCGGCTGGCCGCCGACGCCTTCCCCGCCCGGCTGACCGAGGGCGAACGGCTGACCCGCCTGATCGGGGACGCCCGGCCGGTGCCGGACGGTGCGCCCGTCCCGTCCCCGGCGCCGCCGGCCGACGCCTTCCGGGTCGGTTAGGACCGCTCCGGGGTCGGTCGACGGCGCCGGCCGGGCGGGGGCTCAGCTCTGCTCGGACTCCACCGGGTAGGGGCGCAGGCTGCTGAGGATCTGCTCGATGACGTCGTCGTCCAACTCCTCGGGGATGCCGGCGTCGGCCATCATCACCCAGGTCGCCATGTCGTTGTTGAGATCCAGATAGGAGACGGTGACGACCTTCCCGTCCGTCTGGCCACACGGCTTGGGGTCGTCCGGGTCCTCCGGCACGTCCGTGACGGTGGCGCGGACGATATGCCCGCTGATGCCGTAGTCGCTCTCGAACTCCTCGGGCTCCGTCATCTCGAAGGTGCCCGTCTGGTGCTGGTCGTAGCCGCCGAGCGCCCAGTTCATGGCCTCGTTCTCGGCCGCCTCGGCCGTGTTGGTCGCGCCCTGCGCGCCCTTGGTGCCCGTCATCGCGCGGCTGCTGACCCCGTGCCTGGAGTTCTCGCACCAGTCGTCCATGTAGACGGCGACGCCGGACATGGCGACCAGGATGTCGCCCTCCTCGGCCTCCTCGCGGTCGTCCTCGATGCCGTAGGACATGCTCTCCGAGTTGACCGTCCAGTCCTCCGGCGGCACATCGAACGCGATGTGGCGGTTCTCCAGGGTCTGCACCTGCCAGTCGGGCGCGATCACCGGATCGGGGCGCTGGAGGACCCCGCGGCGCGGGTCGTCCGGGTTGTTCGGACGCTCGGTCTCCTCCTCCGTCGGCTCGTCGGTGGGCTCCTCGGACGGCTCCTCGCTCGGCCCGGGAGCGTCGCGCGAGTCGCCGGCCTGGGACGAGTCGTCGTCGCCCCCCAGCAGCACCACGCCCGTGACGGCGGCGCCCGCCACCACGGCGACGGCGACGACGATGCCGACGGCTATCTTCGTCCGTTTGGAGTTGTCGCCTCCGCCCGGCGGGGGCGGTGCCGCTCCTGGTCCTCCGGGCGGGGGCGGCGGCTGCTGCCACCCCGCCCCGGGCTGGGCGGCCCCTGGCGGCTGCTGCCACCCGTCGCCCGCCGGCGGTTGCTGATACGGGTTGGACTGGGTGTACCCCGGCTGCTGATAGGGGTTGGACCACTCACGGGCCGGCTCGCCCCCCGGCTGTTGTTCTCCTGGCCTCATGGAAGAAGACTCTAAAGGCGCTTGCGCCAACGCTTGACACCTGTCACCGATTTGCGACGGACCTGCGACGTGCGAGCGTCCCTGACCGGGGCGTTGACGCGCGGACCCACTGTCATTACCCGCTGGTAACGTGTGGGCATGACTGACTCGATCTCCATCGGCGAGCAACTCGCCGCGACCGTCCCGATGGCGCGCACGCTCCACCTCGCCTTCGACCACACCGACCCGGAGCGCGCCGTGGTCCGGCTGCCGGACCAGCCGGAGTACCACAACCACCTGGGCGGGCCGCACGCCGGCGCCATGTTCACCCTGGCCGAGTCGGCCAGCGGGGCCATCGTGCTGGCGGCCTTCGGGGATCAGCTCTCCCGGGCGGTGCCGCTGGCGGTGCGGGCCGAGATCGCCTACCGCAAGCTGGCCAAGGGCGAGGTCACCGCCACGGCCACGCTGGGCCGGCCGATCGCCGATGTGGTCGCCGAGCTGGACGCGGGGCAGCGCCCCGAGTTCCCCGTGCGGGTGGCGATCACCCGCGCGGACGGCGATGTCACGGGCGAGATGACCGTGGTCTGGACGCTCAGGCCGCACGACGCGTAGGCCCTGGCCGGGGCGCGTCCGGTCAGGCTTCGGACATGGCCTCGGCGAGGAAGGCGTACGGGTCCACGCCGTCCAGCTGGTCGAACTCCACGACCAGCTGGGCCGGCGGCTCTTCCGCCTCCACGGGCACGCCGAAGTCGCTGTACACCGCCTCCGCGGTCACCTGCCCGTCGCGGGTGGCGAAGATCCGCCGCGCCAGGAGGAGATAGGGCTCGCCCTCCGAGGCGATCAGGAAGAAGTGCTCGGTCTCGGAGACCCGGTCCGACTCCGTCCTCAGGACGCTCGTCACGGCCTGCCCGCGGAAGGTGGTGTCCTCCCCCCTGGACCAGTCCCCTTCCTCCTCTTCCTCCTCCACGGCTGCCGCGTCGTCGCCCCTGAGCTGGCCGTCGAGGTCGCACGCGCTCGCGACGTCGAAGTAGCGGTGGCCCAACTCCGCCCGGGTCCCGTGCAGATACCGGCCGGGCAGGTCCCCGGCGCCGGCCGCCGCGTTGACGCGCCATGCCTCCTCGTCGGGCATCAGCCAGGCGTCCTCGCCGTGGGCGAGGAAGGTGGCGCTCCCGTGGGCCGTCTCCAGCAGGCCCGTGCAGGCTTCGTGGTCGAAGTGGAAGTCGCTGGTCAGGATCGTCGAGTCCGTCTGCATCAGCAGCCGCGACCGCACGGCGCCGGCGTCCGCCACCGCCTCGCCGGCGCGGTCCAGCAGCTCGGTCGGCGAGAGCGCCGCCAGGTCCGTGCCGCCGGGGTCCTCGCCCGCGCGGGCGGCCGGGCGGTCGGACTGCCGCGCCGCGCCCGCGCAGGCGGTGAGCAGGACGGCCAGGGCCCCCACCCCGGCCAGCGTCCTTCTTCGAGCCCCGGACATCATGGTCTTGCCCCCTCGTCGATGTGTCACGCTCATCGAACCACCCGGCCCCGGCGGCCTCAACCGCGTTGCGGGCGGGGGGAGTCGGGCCGCTGGCCGTCCTGGTCAACTCCCGACTGTCAACGACGGCCGGCGATCGGCACGGCTAGCCGGTGGCCAGGAGGAGGGTGCCCGCCAGGGCGAGGCCGGCGCCGGCCGCCTGGCTGCCCAGGAGCCGCTCCCGCAGGACGCCGCGCGCCGCCAGCGCCGTGACCACCGGGTAGAGCGAGGCCAGCACCACGGCCACCGTCGTCGGCCCGATCCGGGCCGCCAGCGCGTAGGTGCCGTTGGCCGCCACATCGGCCAGGCCGACGAAGGTCAGCGAGGGCAGCGCCGCCACCAGGAGCGACCGGCCTCCCTCGGGCAGCACGGGCACCCCATGCCGCGCTCCCCACCACAGGGCGGCGCCGCCGGTCACCACATTGGTCACCCGCTGCACGAACAGGGCCAGGAACAGGCCGGTGACGGTGGTGGACGCCTCCGCGATCAGCGCCAGCACCGCGCCGAAGCCCAGCGCGGCGCCCGCCGTGTACACCAGCGTCTGCCGGGGCACGCCGCCCCCGCCGCCCAGGCGGGGTCCGCCGGCCAGCAGCACGCCGCCGAAGGCGACGGCCATCCCGGTGTACTGCCACAGGCCCGGGCGTTCGCCCAGGACCAGCGCCACCCCTATCGGCACCGCCAGGGCGGTGGCGGCGAGCGGTGAGACCACGCCCATGGGGCCGAGCGCCAGCGCCCGGTAGAAGCAGAGCAGCGCCAGCGGGCCGACGGCCCCGGCCGCGACCGCGAACCAGAGGCGTCCGCCGGCCTCGGTCCAGGCGCTGGTGGCCACCACGACCACGCCCAGCACGCCGGCGGCCAGGACCTGGGAGACCACCACCACGGTGAGCGCGGGCAGTCGCCTGGTCAGCAGACCTCCGCCGAAGTCGGCGAGTCCCCAGAGCAGGCTGGTGACCAGGGCAAGGGCGACCATCGTTCTACCTCACACGTAAGGTGTCCCGGGCGGTCTCGTCGACCGGGCCCGGGACGGCATTCGGGACTTCGGGATGGGCGTCGCGATGAACATCGGGATGAGCGTCGCGACGGACTTCAGGGTAGGATAGTGAACTATCGCATGGAAAATAATACACTCTGCCGTGGGTGGGGGAGACGCCGGTGACCGACCTGGACCAGCTCACCCAGTCCCTCGCGAGCAATCTGCGCCGGCTCCGCGCCGAGCGCGGCCTCACCCTGGAGGCGTTGGCCGCGAGGGCCGGGGTCAGCCGCAGCATGGTGATCCAGATCGAACAGGCCAGGACCAACCCGAGCGTCGGCACCGTGGTCAAGATCGGGGACGCGCTCGGCGTCAGCGTCACCACCCTGCTGGAGACCGAACATCCGCCCGCCGTGCGGCTGTTCACCGCCGAGCAGGCGGTGCGGCTGTGGCACACCGAGGCCGGGAGCCACAGCACGCTGCTGGTGGGCACGGAGGCCCCGGGGCCTCTGGAGATGTGGCGGTGGCGGCTGATGCCGGGGGAGGGGCACGAGGCCGACGCCCATCCGCCCGGCACCACCGAGCTGATCCATGTGGTCGAGGGCGAGTTGACGCTGCGGGTGGACGACGCCGAGCACCTGGTGCCGCTGGGCGCTTCGGCGGCGTTCGAGTCCCATGTGTCGCACGGCTACCGCAACGAGGGGCGGGATCCGGTCGAGTTGATCATGGCCGTGGTCGTGCCGCCCGCGCCCCGCTGAGCGCCTGGTACGGTGCCCGCCATGCGTGCTCCCATTGGTGACTTCGCCGAGGCGACTCCCCTCCCCGAGGTCGAAGAACCGCTCTGCCCCGCCGTCGCGGCTGCCGTCGCCACCTGGACGGGGAGGGTGCCGGTCGATCGGCTGCTGTGGGTGGACAGCGACCCGGAACGGGCCGACACCGCCGTCTTCGTCGAGACCTATGGCGCCGATCTGGCCACGGCCTCGGCCAACTGCGTGGTGATCGCCGGCAAGCGCGCCGGCGAGACCTCGCTGGCCGCCGCCGTGGTGCTCGCCACCAGCCGGATCGACGTCAACGGCGTGGTGCGCAAGCAACTCGGCGTCCGCAAGGCGTCGTTCGCGCCGCGTGAGACCGCGGTCGAGGCCACGGGGATGGAGTACGGCGGGATCACCCCGATCGGGCTGCCGGCGGACTGGCCGCTGCTGCTCGATCCGGCGGTGCTGGAGCTGCCGCACGTCCTGATCGGCAGCGGGAGCCGCAGGGGCAAGCTGATCGTGCCGGGTGAGGCGCTGTCCCAGCTGCCGGGTGCCGTGGTCGTCCCCGGGCTCGGCGGGTAGCGCGGGGGCGGTGGCGGGCGGCTCGCTTGACTTCGACGTACAGTGAGGTGAGGCTTGCCTAACTTGATCTGGGTGTCGTCCGTGCACCACCCGCCCCGAGCCAGGAGTTCCCCGTGAGCGACCGTCCCACCCCCAGGCCCGTTCAGACCCACCGCGCGCGGGTGCTGCACAAGGAGCGCCTCACCCCCCACATGATCCGCGTGGTGTTCGCCGGTGAGGGACTGCGGGACTTCGCGACCAGCGGCTGCACCGACCACTACGTCAAACTGCTCTTCCCCGCGCCGGGGGTGACCTACCCCGAGCCGTTCGACATCGCGACCATCCGCGCGGAGCTGCCGCGTGCTTCCTGGCCCCGGACGCGCACCTACACGGTCGCCGCCTGGGACGCCGAGGCACGGCAGCTGACCGTCGACTTCGTGTACCACGGCGACCAGGGTCTCGCCGGCCCCTGGGCCGCGGCGGCGCGGTCCGGCGACGAGCTGTACCTGCTGGGTCCCGGCGGCGGCTACGCGCCCTCGGCCGACGCCGACTGGCATCTGCTGGCCGGTGACGAGAGCGCGCTGCCGGCCATCGCGGCCGGGCTCGCCGGGCTGCCCGAGGGGGCCAGGGCGGTGGCCTATATCGAGGTGGCCGGGCCCGAGGAGGAGCAGAAGCTCGCCGTTCCCGCCGGCCCGGTCGAGGTGCACTGGCTGCACCGGGGCGAGCGGCGGGTCGGCGACGCGGTCGTGGACGCCGTGACCGCGCTCGACTTCCCGCCCGGCGAGGTGCAGGTGTTCGTCCACGGCGAGGCGCACATGGTCAAGGCGCTCCGCCGCCATCTGCGCCACGACCGGGGGTTGCCGCGCGAGGGCGTGAAGTCCGTCTCCGGCTACTGGCGCAAGGGCAGCGACGAGGACGGCTGGCAGTCGAGCAAGGCCGAGTGGAACCAGCGGATCGAGGCCGAGCAGGAGGCCGGCCAGGGCTGAGCCGCCCTCGCACCGCGTCGGATCACCACCATCACAGCCATCACAGCCATCACAGCCATCACCGTCAGATCCGCCCGGTCGGCCGGCCCGGCGAGTAGGGGCGGCGCCCCCACTCCATCGCCGACCAGGGCGGTCGCAGATCGGCGAGCTCGGTGATCTGGTGCGGTTTGAGCGTGCGCGGGTCGGGCGCCTCCCGGTGGCGGGCGAAGGCGCGTTCGGCATAGCGGTGCCCGGTGTCGGCGCCGATCACCAGATGGGTGCGCTCGGGCCGCCTGGCCGCCTCCCACTGGGCCGCCAGATGCGCCGCGCCCGTGGAGAGCCCGGCGAACACCGCGTGCCCGCGCAGCAGGGCGACGGAGCCGGCCATCGCGTGCCGGAAGTCGATCCAGTGCAGTCCGTCGTAGAGCTGGTGGCGGACGTTGGCGAACGGGATGGCGCTGCCGATGCCGGCGATGATGGCCTCCGGATCCAGGAACCGTTCGCTGCCGAAGGTGACGCTGCCGAACGGTTGGACGCCGACCAGCCGTGCGTCCAGGCCGTGTTGACGCAGCGGCAGCACGAGTCCGCCGGTGGAGGAGCCGGTGCCGACCGAGCCGACCACCGTCAGCTCCCGTCCGGGCAGCGCCGCCGCCACCAGGGCGGCGAACTCGCGGTAGCCCGCGTAGTGCACCGCGTCGTGGTACTGCCGCATCCAGTGCATGTCGGGGCGTCCCGCGACGAGTTCGCGCACCCGCTCCACCCGGCGTTCCTGGTCCAGGCGCAGATCGTCGGACGGCGGCATCTGGTCGATGGTGGCGCCCAGGATCTCCAACTGCACCCGGGTGGTGGCGTCCACGGTGGTGGACGCCACGATGTGGCAGCGCAGTCCGTGTCGGTGCGCGGCCATCGCCAGGGCCAGCGCGTAGATCCCGCTGGAGCTGTCGACGAGCGTCTGTCCCGGGCGGATGACGCCCCGCTCCCGTAACGTCCGCACCGCGCCGAGCGCGGCGTACACCTTGAGCGTCTCGAAACGCGCCAGCACGGTGTTGGGGGAGAGCCGGACCAGGTCGGGGGCCTTGATGGCGTCGGTGATGTGCGCGTGCACCACCGCGGTTCCGGGGGTGTTCTCCTCGTGCCTTCGCATGGCGTCGCCACCTCGACTCGTGGGGAATCCGGCGCGGTCGGCGCCGGACGGCGGGCGTTGGACGGGGCCGGCGCCCGGCCGCGCGGGTGCGCCGCGGCCGGGCGCGGGGTCACGGCAGGGGCCGATCGGCCTCGGCGGTGGTGAGTTGGGTGACCAAGGTCTGCCGGGCCCGCGCCACCCGGGAGCGCACGGTCCCGATGGGGCACCCGCTGGCCGCCGCCACCTCCGCGTAGGGCAGGCCCACGATCTGGGTGAGCCGGAAGGCGGTGGCCCGGTCGGTGGGGAGGCGGGCGAGCAGTTCGTCCAGCGCCACCCGCTCCTCGAAGCCCGGTACCTGGCCGCGCTGTTGGCGTTCCACCACGGAGAGCCAGTCGGAGGTGTCGGCCAGCCGGGGACGGGAGCGCTCGTAGCGGACCCGGTCGATCACGGTGCGCCGCGCGATGGTCAACAGCCAGGTGCGGGCCGACGAGCGGCCCTCGAACGCCGGCAGGCTGCGCAGCGCGCGCAGCAACGTGTCCTGGGCGAGGTCCTCTGCGCCCTGCGGATCGCCGCTCAACCGGGCCAGATAGCGCTGGAGATCGTCGCGCACGGCGCGCACGAAGAGCTCGACCGCGCGCGCCTCGCCGGTGCGGGCGGCCAGCGCCCACCGGGTGACGGTGGCGTCGTCGGCGCGCGCCGGATCGAGCGCGAGGGCGCGCACCGCCGCCGCGTCCTTGCGTATGTCGCCCTGCTCATGGGGGGGTTGACCGGCGTGGGCGGCCGGCCGCCGGCCTGGCGGAGCGGCGAGTGTTGAGGTCACGGTCCTGTCGCCTTTCGCGGAACGTGCCGTCCCCCGGGGAGGTGGCACGGCGTGGGGGAGCCCGGGCTCCCCCCGAGGACAGGACGGACGTGACGTGGTCCGTCAGGCGGGGCGGGCCCGGTGGGGGCGCGGAAGGGGCGCGGGGAGCGCGCGGAGCGGGGGCGGCCCCCGGGAGCCGAACCGGCGCGCCCATCCGGGCCACGGCGGCTCCCGTTGGTCGTCGGGGCCGACGCGCCGCCGGCGCGGGGGAGTCGAAGCGGTCGGCGGCGTGGCGAGGGGCGGCGGGGGCGGCCACACCCGGTCGGCGGCCCGGCCGAGCAGCCGGAAGAGCGCGCGTTCGCCCCACCACAGCCAGACCGCGCTGAGCAGCGCCAACGCCAGATGCGCAGCGAGCATCCACGCCGTGGAGCCATGCTCCTCATGGGCGCCGGTGAGCGTCACGGTCGCGGCGTGCGCCGCGTCCCCAGGCGCCGGATGGGGGCGCGCGGCGGGGGCCGGCGCCGGCCCGACGACATGCCCCAACGAGAGCGTGACATGCAGCAGGGCCTGGGTGCCGAGCGCCGAGGCGATGACGGCGACCGGCCCCCGCTCGCGGTCGGTGAACGCCACCACGCCGATCCAGACACCGAGGAAAACCACCCCGAGTGTCGGCCAGGAAACGGAATCCCCGGACATCAGCGTGTGACTGGAAACGGTGAGCACCACGCAGAGCCCCGCGAATACGGTGGCTCTCGTGGCGCGCAACGTCCGGCCAGGTTCCATGACACGACCATGGTGACATCGCGCGGTTCGGGTGACGATATGTGCGGCAGGATTTTCGTCATCCGAAAACGCATTGCGGAGTGCCGGGAACTTACCTGTCGCGGCTGCCGACTTCTCAAGTGAAAGGCCGCTGCACCCTGCGCCTGGCCGGTGGTCGCTGGCCGTTCGACCCGCCGGTCGGCGGCCGGATTTCCCGGTCGGCGCGGTACCGGAAGGTTTCTGTTCCGGAACCAAAAGCGAGGCGAGTGCGACCCCGGCGGATTTCCCGTTCCGCCGTCGCGTGTTCCCCCGCGCCGCGGCCGGTACGCCTCCGTCGGGTAAAGGATTTCCATGTTCCGAAGAACAGCCGGGGAGGTCTCTATTTCACCGTCCGCCGCCCCCGGGTACACTCCGAGCCGGCCGCTACCGGAAGCGAGGTGTCCCACCGATGCACTGGTACGAGGATGACGGTTTTTGGGTCGATTTCTCCGAGGTGATGTTCCCCCCACGACGACGCGCCGCGATCGCCGAACTGGTCGAGGGGTCCCCGCTGTTCGACCACCCGGCGGGGACCCGGGTGTTGGACCTGGCCTGCGGGCCCGCGCTCTACGCGGTGCCGCTGGCGCGCGCCGGCTGCCGGGTCACCGGGCTCGACCTCAGCCCCGCGATGCTGGACCGCGCCCGCGCCGCCTGCGCCGCCGCCGGCGTCCAGGTCCGGCTGGTCCAGGGCGACATGCTGACCCATGTGGAGCCGGAGAGCTACGACGTGGTGCTCAACGTTTTCACCTCCTTCGGCTACTTCGACGCCCCCGAGGACAACCTGCGGGTGCTGCGCAACGCGTACGCCTCGCTGGTGCCCGGCGGCGAGTTGGTGATCGACCTGATGGGCAAGGAGGTGCTGGCCGGCTGGATCGGACGGCCCCAGGTCGTCGAGTTGGACGACGCGTATGTGGTGCAACGGGACACGGTGTTGGACGACTGGACACGGCTGCGCACCGACTGGACGCTCGTGCGGGGCGCCACCGCCCGCGAGGCGTCGATCACCTCCCAGCTGTACAGCGCGGCCGAGTTGCGCGCGCTCTTCGAGAACGCCGGCTTCACCGAGGTCAGTTGCCATGGCGACTTCGACCTCTCCCCCTACGACCAGCGCGCCCGCCGGCTGATCGTGCGCGGCGTCAGGCCCGGTGGGCCGACCGGCGACGAGCGGAAGCGAGAAGACGCATGACCACCATCGCCGCCCTGGAGACCCTGAGCTTCGGACTGGTCAACACCGTCGAGGCGGTGGCCGGGGCCGGGCACCGGTTCGTGCTGCTCACCGGGGCCCGCGCCATCTACCGCCACGAGCTGGCCCGACTGCCGCCGGACGCCCTGGACATCGTCGACGTCGACACCCGCGACCAGGCCGCCTGCCGGGCCGCGCTGCGCGCCGTCCCCGACCTGGTGGGGCTGGTCAACTCCACGGACGGCTGGAGCGTCCCGGCCGCCGAACTGGCCGCCGAGTTCGGCCTCCCCGGGCCGGAGCCCGACGGGGTCCGGCTGCTCCGCGACAAGCTGCGGGTCCGTCGACTGCTCGCCGAACGCGGCCTCGGCCGGGTCCTGGCGGTCCCGGTGGAGCCGGGCCCCCACGCGGCGCCGGCGGTGCTGCGCGAGATCGGCCTGCCGGCCGTCCTCAAGGACTCGGCCGGCACCTCGTCCCGCAACGTGTGGCTGGTGCGGGACCGGGCGGGGCTCGACCGGGCGCTGGCCGAGGCCGGCCAACAGGCGCTGACCGGCGGCCTCTTCGCCGAGACCTATGTGCCGGGCCCCGTGTACAGCGCGGAGACCGTCGGCTGGGGCGGGGAGACCCGGCTCCTGGGCGTCCTCAGCCGGCAGCTGTCGCCCCCGCCGGCGGTGCGCGAGGAGGTGGCGTCCTTCCCCGTGGCCCTGCCGCCCGACCAGGAGCGCGCCATCGAGGACTGGGTGCGCCGCCTGCTGGCGGCGGCCGGCCACCGCGAGGGCTTCGCCCATGTGGAGTTCGTCCTCACCGCCGAGGGGCCGGAGCTGGTGGAGATCAACCGGCGCATCGGCGGCGCGCTGGTCGGCGAGGCGCTCTGCCGCGCCCTGGCCACCAACGTCTACGAGGCGCTGGTGGACACCACGCTCGGCCGGCGCCCCGGCCTGCTCGACGGCCCCGAACGCACCGGGCCGGCCACCGCGTTCGCGCTCGTCTACCCGGACCGCCCCGGCACCCTCACCGGCTGGTCGGGGCTCGACGGTCTGGCCGCCTTCCCCGGCTCCCCCGAGTGGTACCCGACGCTGGCCCTGGGGGACGTGGTGCGGCATCTGACCGACCAACGGGGGTGCAGCGGCATCCTGTTGACCGAGGGCGCCACGGCCGAACTCGCCCTGCACCGGGCGCTGAGCGCGGCCGGCTCGATCACCCCGCTGATCACCCCATGACCCCGGTGAGGTGCGCCGGCCGGTGGCCGGCGCCCTGCCCGGCGGGGGCAGCGGCCCGTGGCCCTCACCCCGTGGGGGTCCGCGCACGCAGGTAGGCGGTGAGGGAGCGGGGCTCGTGGCCGGTCAGCTCTCTGACGGCCGTGGTGACCTCGGACATCCCCCCGGCGGCCAGGTCCGCGTAGAGCCACAGCAGGTCATCGACGAACCAGGCGGGCAGGCCGCCGGCGCGCAGTTCGGCCCCCGCGACCGAGGGAGTCTGGTCGTGGAAGGCCACCCCCAGCGCGTCGGCGATCTCGGCGTGCGACAGGGCCAGCGGCCCGGTCAGCGGGTAGGCGACCCCGGCGCCCGGCGCCACCGCGCCCCGTTCGCCGGTCAGCAGCGCGGCGGCGCACGCGGCGATGTCCGCCGCGTCGATGTACGCCACCCGGCCGTCCCCGTAGGGGCCGGTCACCGCGCCGTTCCGGACGAGCCCACCGGCCCCGTTGTCGAAGTTCTGGTAGAAGCCCGTCGGTTGGAGGGTGGCCCAGGGCAGGCCCGAGTCGGCCAGGTGGCGTTCGATCTCCCAGTGGGCCAGCGGCGACAGGCGCGCGTCCGGCGACGGTCGCCAGGCCGAGATCTTGACCACCCGGGAGACGCCGGCGGCCAGCGCCGCCTCGATGGCGGCGCCCTGCTGGGCGATCATCGGCTGGCGCCCGGCGACCGGCAGCGCGCCGGGGCCGTTCAGCAGCAGCCGGTCCACGCCCTCGAAGGCGGGCGGCAGCGACGCGGGATCGTCCAGATCGCCGACGACGAAGGGGCAACCGAGCGCGCGGCCCTTCGCCTCGTCGCGCACCAGGGCGCGGAAGGGCGCCCCCGCCTCGGCGAGGATCCGCACCAGCGGCCCGCCGATGGTGCCCGTGGCACCCGTCACCAGAATCATCCGACCTCCCGAAGGCCAACGCCGGTCCGGCTCCCCGGGCATGGGGGAGCCCTGGGGCGCGGACCGGCATAAAGTGAGAGCCCCTCAAGAAGCACCCTACGAATAACCCGAGGACCCCTCAAGTTATGTCGGAGACCCCCACCCGCCGCAGGCGGGCCGATGCGGAGCGCAACCGCGCCCGGCTGCTCGCCCAGGCGGAGACCGTGTTCCAGGAGCAGGGCACCGAGGCGTCGCTGGAGCGCGTCGCCCGGGGCGCGGGCGTCGCCATCGGCACGCTCTACGCGCACTTCCCCTCCCGCCGCGCCCTGTTGCTGGCGCTGCTGGAGGACCGGCAGGACGCCGTGCACGCCCTCGGCGACGCGCTGCTCGCCGACGCCGCGATCCCGCCCGGGGAGGCGCTGGCCCGCTGGATGACGGCCGTCGCCGCGCACGGCGCCACCTACAGCGGGCTCGCGGGGCAACTGCTCGGCAGCCTGGACGACGAGACCTCGGCGCTGCACGCGGCCTGCCACCGGATGTCCACGGTTGGCGCCGCGCTGGTCGACCGTGCCCGCGCCGCCGGCGTGGTCGGCGCGGACGTCTCACCCGACGACGTCTTCGCCGTGATCAGCGCCGCCTCCTGGCTGCGCGGCCAGACCCGGGACGAGGCCAGGGCCGAGCATCTGACCGGACTGCTGATCGCCGGCCTGGTGCCGGGCTGACCGGCGCCGCGTCCCTACGGCCGGCCCAGCACGGTGAGGCCGAGCATCCGCGCGCCCAACTCGGTGCGCGGCCGGTGGCGGCTGCCGGGCTCGAAGACGACATAGGTGCCGGGGCCGTGCCGCTCGCCGCCGTCGATCACCTCGCCGCTCAGCACGAAGTACCGCTCCTCGGTGGCGTGCACATCCACCTCGGGCCACTCGGTGCCAGGGGCGAAGTCGATCAACCAGCCGCTGGCGTAGGGCGTGCGGCCCAGCCGGCGGCGCAGGATGCCGGGAGCGACCTCAAGCGGCTCGACGTCGTCGACCCGGAGGCTGGTCTTCCCCGCGGTGGTCGTCGGCTGTTCGGTCTGTTCGGTCTGTTCGGTCATGAGCCCCACGGTGCCGTGGCGCGACCCGGGCTCGGCAGAGTCTGGAAAGACATCATCGGGTACATTCGTGCCATGACGAGCCACCGGGTGGTCGCGCTGCTCAACGAGCCGCAGTCGCCGTTCGAACTCGCCTGTGCGGCCGAGGTCTTCGGGGTCGAGCGGCCGGGCCTCACGCCGCACTACGCCTTCTCCGTCTGCGCGAGCCGCCCCGGTCCGCTGCGGGCCACGGTGGGCCCCGCGCTGGTCGTCGAGCACGGCCTCGACGCCCTGCGCGAGGCTGACACCGTCGTCGTGCCCGGCTGGCACCCGGTCGGTGGCGACGTCCCCGCCGAGGTCCTCGACGCGCTGCGCGCCGCGCACGCCAGGGGCGCGCGGCTGGTCTCGATCTGCACCGGCGCCTTCGTGCTGGCCAGGGCCGGGCTGCTCGACGGCCGCTCGGCCACCACCCACTGGGGGCGCACGGCCCAACTGGCCGCCGACTTCCCCCGGGTGACGGTGGACGCGGACGTGCTCTACGTCGACCACGGCGATGTCGCCACCAGCGCGGGCAGCGGAGCCGGCATCGACCTCTGCCTCCATCTGGTCCGCGCCGACCACGGCGCGGCGTACGCCGCGCGGATCGCCCGCAGCATGGTGCTGCCGCCGCACCGCGAGGGCAGCCAACTCCAGTACGCCGTGCGGGCCGACGACGCCCGCCCCCGGGCGGACGCGTCGCTCGCGCCGCTGCTGGAGTGGGCCGTCGCGCGGCTCGGCACGCCGCTGACCGTCGAGGCGCTGGCCGCGCGCGCCGGCCTGTCGGGGCGCACCCTGACGCGTCGCTTCCTGGAGCAGCTGGGGACCAGCCCGGGGCAGTGGCTGCTCGCCCAACGCCTGGACGCCGCCCGGGGGTTGCTGGAGCGCACCGACCTCCCGGTGGAGGCCGTCGCCACCCGGGTCGGCCTGTCGTCCGCGGTGAACCTGCGCCGCCGCTTCCGCACCGCCTACGGCGTCACGCCCGGCGCCTACCGGCGGACGTTCGGCGGCCGGTAGGCGCCGCCCCGCCGGCCGCGCGCTACCGGTACTCGGGGGCGGCCAGCTCGATCGCCGGGCAGCGGTCCATCACCATCTCCAGGCCGGCCGCCAGGGTGCGGGCGTAGGCGGCCTCGTCGAGCACGCCGAGCTGGAACCACACGGCCCTGGCGCCGATGGCCACGGCCTGGTCGGCGACCTCCCCGGCGAGCGCGCTGTTCACGAAGACGTCCACCACGTCCACCGGGAACGGGATGTCGGCCAACGTGGCATAGCCGGGTTCGCCGTGCACCGTCTCGGCCCTGGGGTGCACCGGCACCACGCGCTTGCCGAACCGTTGGAGCGTGGTGGCCACCCCGTAGGCGGCGCGCGCCGGATTGTCGGACAGCCCCACGACGGCCCAGGTGGGGCCGGTCTCGGTCAGAATCCTGCGGACGGTTTCCTGGTCTCCGTACATGCCCGCTCAACGGCGGCGCCCACCGGCCGCATTCCCCGACCGCCGAGTCCCTAGTCTTGGCGGATGCCTGACCACTATCTGACGGTGGCCGCCGAGGGTGAGCACGAGACCGAGGTCAACCGTTCGCGCTTCCTGTGCGCCCTGGCGCCGGCCCCCACCGAGGAGGACGCCCAGCGGTTCGTCGGGCGGATCAGGGAGCGGCACCCCACAGCCAGTCACCACTGCTATGCCTATGTGATCGGTGCCGATGCCTCCGTGCGGCGCGCCTTTGACGACGGGGAGCCGGGCGGTACGGCGGGTCAGCCCATGCTGGGCATGCTGCTGCGGCGCGAGGTGCGCTGTGTGGTCGCGGTGGTGACCCGGTACTTCGGCGGTACCAAGCTGGGCGCCGGCGGGTTGATCCGTGCCTACGGCGGCGCGGTCGGCGCCGCCCTGGACGCCCAGGGCACGGTCACCAGGCGCCGGCTGCGGTCCGCGCTGGTCACCGTGGACCACGGTCGGGCCGGCCGGCTGGAGAACGAGCTGCGGGCGCTGGGCCATCAGGTGCGCTCCGTCTCCTATGGCGCCGAGGTCGCCATCGCGCTCGCGCTGCCGGCCGGCGACCTCGACTCCTTCGCCTCCTGGCTGGCCGGGGCCACGGCGGGCGCCGCCCGGCTGGAGCTGGGGGCGGACACGACGGACGCGGTCTGAGCCGAGGAAGCCGGGGTCCGGGCCAAAGGGGGTACTCGGTCGTCCGGAATAGTCCGGCAGGGGATACGGTTGCCCAGATAAGTTGAACGGTCAACTAAGTGAGGTGGGTGCGATGCAGTTCGGAGTCTTCACCGTCGGTGATGTGACCCCCGACCCGACCACCGGCAGGACGCCGTCCGAGCACGAGCGGATCAAGGCGATGGTGGCCATCGCGCAGAAGGCCGAGGAGGTCGGCCTGGACGTGTTCGCCACCGGCGAGCACCACAACCCGCCGTTCGTCCCCTCGTCGCCCACCACCCTGCTGGGGTGGATCGCGGCGCGCACCGAGCGGCTCATCCTCTCCACCTCCACCACGCTGATCACCACCAACGACCCGGTGAAGATCGCCGAGGACTTCGCGATGCTCCAGCACCTGGCCGACGGCCGGGTGGACCTGATGCTCGGCCGGGGCAACACCGGGCCCGTCTACCCCTGGTTCGGCCAGGACATCCGCCAGGGCATCCCGCTGGCCATCGAGAACTACGCGCTACTGCACCAGCTGTGGCGCGAGGACGTGGTGGACTGGAAGGGCCGCTTCCGCAGCCCGCTCCAGAGCTTCACCGCCACGCCCAGGCCGCTGGACGGCGTGCCGCCGTTCGTCTGGCACGGCTCCATCCGCAGCCCGGAGATCGCCGAACAGGCCGCCTACTACGGCGACGGCTTCTTCGCCAACAACATCTTCTGGCCCAAGGAGCACTTCCAGCAGCTGATCGGCCTCTACCGCGAGCGCTACGCCCACTACGGGCACGGCACCCCCGAGCAGGCGATGGTCGGCCTGGGCGGGCAGCTGTTCGTCCGGAAGAACTCCCAGGACGCGGTCCGCGAGTTCCGCCCGTACTTCGACAACGCGCCGGTCTACGGGCACGGCCCCTCGTTGGAGGAGTTCACCGAGCAGACCCCGCTGACCGTGGGCAGCCCGCAGGAGGCGATCGAGAAGACGCTCGCCTTCCGGGAGTCCTTCGGCGACTACCAGCGCCAGCTGTTCCTGATGGACCACGCCGGGCTGCCGCTGAAGACCGTGCTGGAGCAGCTCGACCTCCTCGGCGAGGAGATCGTCCCCGTGCTGCGCCGCGAGTTCGCCGCAGGGCGTCCGGCCGACGTGCCCCAGGGGCCCACCCACGAGGCGCGGGTCGCCAGGGCGCGCCAGGACGCCGCCGCCAGCCCGGCCTGAGCGGACGGCCGGACGTTCCCGCACCCGACGCCGTCCAGGAACGGCGACCTATCGACAAGGAGTCAGGCATCATGACGTCGCGGAACCTGGTGGTGGTCTCGGCCGGGCTCAGCCAGCCCTCGTCCACCCGCCTGCTGGCCGACCGGCTCGCCGAGGCGACCGGCCGCCATCTGACGGGCGACGAGCGGGAGACGGAGACCCGGGTCGTCGAACTCCGCGACCTGGCCACCGACATCGCGGGCAACCTGGTCACCGGCTTTCCCGCGCCCCCGCTGCGCGCGGCCGTCGACGCCGTGCTGTCGGCGGACGCCGTGATCGCGGTGACGCCCGTCTTCGCCGCCTCCTACAGCGGGCTGTTCAAGTCGTTCTTCGACCTGTTCGAACCCGCCTCGCTGGTCGGCAAGCCGGTGCTGATCGCCGCCACCGGCGGCACGGCGCGGCACTCGCTGGCCCTGGAGTACGCGATGCGCCCCCTCTTCGCCCATCTGCGGACCACCGTCGTCCCGACGGCGGTGTTCGCGGCGGCCGAGGACTGGGGCGGGAACGGCGACCCGCTGACCGACACCCTGCCCACCCGGATCGACCGCGCCGCCCGCGAACTCGCCGCGCTGGCCGGCGCCGCGCCCCCGGCGATCGAAAGCGGCGAGGAGGAGGCGGCGGTCACCCCGTTCGCCGAGCAACTCGCGGCGCTGCGCGTCGAGTAGGGCGGCGGACGAGGGACACCGGCGGCAACCTTCGGCGGTTCGGCGGCCACCAGGGGGGGAGTTCCCCCACGCGAGATTGGACCGCCGTTGACTCCCCACATCCAGCGCCGACGCCGCCCGCTCACCCTGTTCGCCGCGCTCACCGTGCTCGGCGGCGGCCTGGTCGCCGTCGGCACGGTCGGCGAACAGGCCAGCGCCGCCCCCGCCCTGCCCACCGCCTGGCCGGCCGAGGCGGACGGCTTCGCCTCCGTCGACGCCCTCGGCCAGAACGGCACCTACGGCGGCCGGGACGGCGAGACCGTCACCGTCACCACCGAGGAGGAACTGGTCCGCTACGCCACCGCTGAGGAGCCCTACACCATCCAGGTCGCCGGGCCCATCACCCTGGCCGACAAGGGCACCGAGATCCGCGTCGCCTCCGACAAGACCATCGTCGGCGTCGGCACCGCCGGCGAGATCGTCGAGGGTGGCTTCTTCCTCGGCGAGGGCGTGCACAACGTCATCATCCGCAACCTCACCATCCGCGACACCTACGACGGCGAGTGGGACGGCAAGGAGAACGACTGGGACGCCATCCAACTGGACGGCGCCCACCACGTCTGGATCGACCACAACCACCTGACCCGCATGGAGGACGGGCTGATCGACAGCCGCAAGGACACCACCTACCTCACCGTGTCCTGGAACAAGCTCAGCCAGCACAACAAGGCGTTCGGCATCGGCTGGACGGAGAACGTGACGGCCGACATCACCATCCACCACAACTGGTTCCACGAGACCCAGCAGCGCAACCCGTCCGCCGACAACATCGCGCACGCCCACCTCTACAACAACTACCTCCAGGACGATCCGGCCGGCGAGGTGGAGACCGCCTACGGCAACTGGGCGCGCGGCGCCACCAACATGGTGCTGGAGAACAGCTACTTCGAGAACGTGCACGACCCCTACTTCCCCGACCCGGACGCCCAACTCGTCGAACGCGGCAGCGTGTTGCGGAACACCACCGGAAGGGCCGAGACCCAGGGCGAGGGCTTCGACCCCGGCGCGTTCTACGACTACACCCTCGACCCGGCCGAGGACGTCCCCGCCCTGCTGCGCGCCGGCACCGGCCCCAGGGCCGACCTCGGCACCACCGTGCCCGTCGCCGACGAGCCCGATCTGGTGGTGGCCGCCGACGGCAGCGGCGACCACACCACCGTGGCCTCGGCCGTCGCCGCCGTGCCGCCGGACAGCGACGCCCCGTTCACCATCGGCGTCCAGCCGGGCGTCTACCGCGAGACCGTGCTCGTGCCCCGGGACCGGCCGCACCTGCGGCTGGTCGGCCTCGGCGACTCGGCCGCCGACGTCACCGTCGTCTACGACAACTCGGCCGGCACCGAACGGCCGGACGGCGGCACCTACGGCACCTCCGGCAGCGCCACCTTCACCGTCGAGGCCGACGACTTCCAGGCCCACCGCCTCACCTTCGCCAACGACTTCGACGAACTCGCCCACGCCGACCAGCCGGGCCACCAGGCCGTCGCCCTGCGCACGGCGGCCGACCGGGTGCTGCTGAGCGACATCGTGGCCGAAGGCGACCAGGACACCCTGCTGTTGGACACCAGGAGCAAGGGCGTCGAGGGGCGCGTACTGCTGACCGGATCGGTCGTCAGGGGCAACGTCGACTTCGTCTTCGGCCGCGCCACCGCCGTGATCAGCGACACCGACATCGAGGTGACCACCCGCCCCGACGGCTCGTCCGGCGGCTATGTCACCGCGCCCTCCACCGTCGCCGAGCACGCCGGGTTCCTGATCACCGACAGCCGGATCACCGGCGACGTGGACGCGGGCACCTTCCACCTCGGACGCCCCTGGTACGCCGGCGGCGACGCCGCGCTGCACCCGCAGACCGTCGTCAGGGACAGCGAGTTGGGCCCGGCCGTCCGCACCGCGCCCTGGACCGACATGAGCGGCTTCCCCTGGCAGGGCGCCCGCTTCGCCGAGTACCGCAACGGCGGCCCCGGCTCCGGCGACGCCGGCGAGGACCGGCCGCAGCTGACGGACGAGGAGGCCGCCGACCACACCGCCGAACGCTGGCTGGGCGACTGGACGCCCTGACCCCCCTGACCACCCCCGTCGTTCGGCCCGCGCGCACCACTGTCGGACCCCGGTGGCACACTGAGTGACATCCCACCGGGGCCGGCCCGGTGACCGACGGGAGGTGGCGCGACGGTGCGGCTGCTGCACACCTCGGACTGGCATCTGGGCCGCTCCTTCCACCGGGTCGGCCTCCTCGCGCACCAGGAGGCGTTCCTCGACCACCTGGTGGAGACCGCCGTCGCCGAACGGGTCGACGCGGTGCTGGTCGCCGGGGACATCTACGACCGCGCCGTGCCCCCGCTCTCCGCCGTGCGGCTCTTCGACGACACGCTGCACCGGCTCGCCGCGCACGGCGTGCCCACGGTGATGATCTCCGGGAACCACGACTCGCCGCACCGCCTGGGCGTCGGCGGCCGGCTGCTGGAGCGCGCCGGCATCCATCTGCGCACCCGCCCCGAGGACTGCGCCACCCCCGCGCTGCTCCACGACGCGCACGGCGAGGTCGCGCTCTACGGCCTGCCCTATCTCGAACCCACCCTGGTCCGCGAGTCGTTCGGCGTCGCCAAACCCCGGCACGCCGCCGTGCTCGGCGCCGCGATGGAGCGGGTCCGCGCCGATCTGGCCACCCGCCCCGCCGGCACCCGCTGCGTGGTGCTGGCCCACGCCTTCGTGACCGGCGGCCAACCCTCCGACAGCGAACGGGACATCACCGTCGGCGGCGTCCAGTCGGTGCCCGTGGACACCTTCGCCGGCGTCCACTACGCCGCGCTCGGCCATCTGCACGGCTGCCAGACCCTCACCGACCGGGTCCGCTACTCCGGCTCCCCCCTGGCCTACTCCTTCTCCGAGGCCGGCCACCGCAAGAGCATGTGGCTGGTCGACCTCGACGCGGCGGGAGCGGTGCGGGCCGACCGCCTCGACTGGCCCGTCCCCCGGCCGCTGGCCCGCCTCCGGGGCCCGCTGGAACACCTCCTCACCGCACCGGAGTTGAGCGACCGGGAGGACTCCTGGGTGGAGGCCACCCTCACCGACCCGGCCCGCCCGGAGGAGCCCATGGCCCGCCTCCTCGGCCGGTTCCCCCACACCGTCAGCCTGGTCTTCGCGCCCGAACGCCCCGCGGACCGGGGCCCCGCCTCCTACGCCGAGCGGCTCGGCGGGCGCACCGACCAACAGATCGTCGAGGACTTCGTCGCCCACGTCCGGGGCGGCCAGGGGCCCGACCGGGCCGAACGCGCCGCGCTGCGCGCCGCGTTGACCGCCAGCCGCCGCCAGGAGCCCGAGCGTTGAGACTGCACCGGCTCACCGTCACCGCCTTCGGCCCGTTCGCCGCCACCCAGCACGTCGACTTCGACCGGCTCTCCGCCGCAGGACTCTTCCTGCTGCACGGGCCGACGGGCGCCGGCAAGACGTCCATCCTGGACGCCGTCGCCTACGCCCTCTACGGCTCCGTGCCCGGCGCCCGCCAGGGCAGCGGCCTGGCCCTGCGCAGCGACCACGCCGACCCAACCACCCCGACGGAGGTCGTGCTGGAGCTGACCGTCGGCGACCGCCGATGGGAGATCACCCGCCGGCCCGAGCAGCTCCGCCCCAAACGCAAGGGCACCGGCACCACCAGGGACCGCGCCAGCGCCCTGCTGCGGGAGCGCCGCACCCCCGGCGGCGACTGGGAGCCCGTCAGCCGCTCCCACCAGGAGATCGCCGCCGAGGTCGGCGATCTGCTCGGCATGAGCAGGGACCAGTTCTGCCAGGTGGTCCTGCTGCCCCAGGGGGACTTCGCGCGCTTCCTCCGCTCCAGCGCCGAGGACCGCGCCAAACTGCTCGGCCGGCTCTTCGACACCCGCAGGTTCGCCTCCGTCGAGGCGCATCTCGCCGAGCTGCGCGCCCGCGCCGCCGAGCGCGTCCGCACCGGTGACGAACGGCTGCTGGCCGGCGCCCACCGGGTCCGCCAGGCCGCGGGACCACACCCCGACCTGGCCGACCACCCCTGGGCGGGGCTCGGCCCGGGCGATCCCGAACTCGCCGACCGCGTCCTGGAGTTCGCCGCGCTGGCCCGCTCCGCCGCCCGCGAGCGGCACACCGTCGCCGGCAGCGCCCTGGCCTCGGCCGAGGAGGCCCACGCGCGGGCCCAGCTCCAGCACGCCGAGACGGTGGAGCGCGCCCGCCTCCAGCAGCGGTACGCCGAGGCCACCGCCCAGGCCGCCGCGCTCGCCGCCCAACAGGGCGAACGCGAGGCCGCCACACGGGAGTTGGCTGACGCGCGAGCCGCCGACCTGGTGGCGCCCGCGCTCCGGCTCAGGGAGCTGGCCGACGCCGAACACCGCTCGGCGGCCGACGCCGAACGCCGCGCCCGCGCCGCCCTCGCCACCACCGGCACGCCGGCCCTCGACGTGCCAGCCGACCGACTGGCCGCCGAGGAACACGCCGTGCGGGAGCGGCTCGGCGCCCTCACCGCCGCCGAGGCCGCCGAGCGGCGCGCCGAGCTGATCGCCGCCGAACTGACCACCATCGCCGAACGCGACACCGCCGACCAGGCGCTCCTCGACGCCAGCGAGCGGCGCCTCGCCGACTGGCCAGCCACGCTGGAGCGGCTGCGCCAGGAAAGGGAACGCGCCAGCGCCGCCGGCGCACGCCTCAGCGAGCTGGCCGAACGCGTCGCGGTGGCCGAGGCCCGGCTGGCCGCCGCCCACGAGCGGGACCGGCTCGCCGCGCTGCTTCCCGCCGCGCGCGAGAGCGCCCTCACCGCCCGCGAGGAGGCCACCGCCGCCTTCGAACACTGGCTGCGCCTCAAGGACCGCCGACTCGCCGGCATCGCCGCCGAGTTGGCGGCCGAGCTCGCCCCCGGCGAGCCCTGCGCCGTCTGCGGCTCGCCCGACCATCCGGCGCCGGCGCCCGAGCCGGCAGACCGCGTCGACCACACCGCTGAGGAGACGGCCGAGGCCGCGCACCGGGCCGCCGAGGCCGCCAGGGAGTCCGCCCAGCGGCAGCAGGCCGACCTCGCCGCCGAGCACGCGGCGGCCAGCGCGGCGGCGGGCGCCGAGCCCGCCGCCGCGCTCGGCGAGCGGCTGCGCGCCGCCCGCGCCGAACACGCCCAGGCCGGCGCGGCGTTCGCCGCCGAGCCGGCCGCGCACGCCGCCCTCGGCGCCGCCGAGCGGGAGCACGCCGAGCTGACCGCCGCCCGCCAGGCCGCCGAACGCGACCGCGCCGCCCGCGCCGCGCACCGCGCCGTGCTGGCGGCCGAACACGCCGCGCTCGCCGCCGAGATCGACCGCGCCCGCGCCGGCGCGCCCAGCGTCGCCGCGCACGCCGCCGCCCTGGCCCGCCGCGCCGAGCTGCTCGCCGCCGCTGGCGCGGCGGCCGGCGCCGCCGCCGACACGGCCGCCCGTCGCAAACGGGCGGACGCGGCCCTCGCCGACGCCGCCTACGCGGCCGGCTTCGCCCACCCCGAGGCCGCCGCCACGGCGCGGCGCGGCCCGGCCGAACAGCGCGCCGTCGAGGAGCGCCTGGCCCAGTGGCGGGCCCGCGAAGGAGCCGTCGCCGCCGCGCTGGACGACCCGCGCGGCGCCGCCGCCGCCGAAGGGCCGCCCGCCGACCCGGACGCCGCCCTGGCCGCCCTGGAGACCGCCACGAACCGGCTGCGCGCGGCCTCGGCCGCCGACGCGGGCGCCCGCCAGCGCTGCGCCGAACTCGACACGCTCGGCGCCATGTTGGCCGACGACACGGCCCGGCTCGCCCCGCAGCGCGAGGAGAGCCGCCGGATCGCCGGCATCGCCCAGCTCACCGCCGGCACCTCGCCGAGCAACGAGTACCGGATGCGCCTGGAGACCTATGTGCTGGCCGCCCGCCTCGAACAGGTCGCCGAGGTCGCCAGCCAACGGCTGCACCACATGTCGGCCGGCCGCTACGCGCTGATCCACTCCGACGACCTGGCCGCCCACCGGGCCCGTTCGGGGCTCGGCCTCAAGGTGCTCGACGCCTGGACCGGCCGCGCCAGGGACACCGCGACGCTCTCCGGCGGCGAGTCGTTCTTCGTCTCCCTGGCGCTGGCCCTCGGCCTGGCCGATGTGGTCTCGGCCGAGGCCGGGGGCCGCCGGCTGGACACCCTCTTCATCGACGAGGGCTTCGGCAGCCTCGACGAACAGTCCCTCGACGAGGTGCTCGACGTGCTGGACGGGTTGCGGGAACACGACCGCCATGTCGCCATCGTCAGCCATGTTCCCGACCTGCGGGCGCGCGTCCCCAGCCAGCTGGAGGTGGTCAAGACCCGCCGGGGCTCCACCGTCAGGCACCACACCGTTCCCGCCGCCAACTGACCGGCCGCCGCGCGGGAGGTGCGACGCCGCTACAGCGCGGACAGCTCCGCGACCAGATCGTCCAGGCCCAACGAGCCGAGCGAAAGCGCCGCCATATGCCACTTCTTGGCGTCGAAGCCGGCGCCCCTGGCCTCCCTGGCCGCGTCCCGGCCGCGCAGCCAGGCGCGTTCGCCCAGCTTGTAGCCGATCGCCTGCCCCGGCGCGCCCAGATAGCGCACCAGCTCGCTGCCGACGAACTCGGGCGGCCGGCCGCTGTGCCGCTGGAAGAACTCCTCGGCCAGCTCAGGCGTCCAGCGCTCCCCGGGGTGGAACGGGGCGTCCGCCGGGATCTCCAGCTCCAGGTGCATCCCGATGTCGATGATCACCCGCACCGCGCGCAGCATCTGGCAGTCCAGATAGCCGAGCCGCGTCTCCGCCGTGTCCAGATAGCCCAACTCGTCCATCAGGCGCTCCGCGTACAGCGCCCACCCCTCCATGTTGGCGCTGACCCCGCCCACCGTCGTCTGGTACCGCGACAGCTCGTCCGCCACCAGCACCCACTGCGCCAGCTGGAGATGGTGCCCAGGTACCCCCTCGTGGTACCAGGTGGACACCAGGTCGTACACCGGGAACGAGGTCTGCCCCATGGTCGGCAGCCAGGTGCGGCCCGGCCGGGAGAAGTCCAGGGAAGGGGCGGTGTAGTAGGGCGCGGCCGAGCTGCCCGACGGCGCGATCATCGCCTCGACCCGCTTGATCGGATCGGCCAACTCGAAGTGGGTGCCGTCCAGTTGCTCGATCGCCTCGTCCATCAGCCGCTGGAGCCAGACCCGCACCTCCTCGACGCCCTCCACCACGGTGCCCTGGGTGTCCAGGTGCCGCAACGTGTCCCACGGGTCGGCACCGGGCAGGATCCGGTCCGCCTCGCGCACCATCTCCGCGCGTAGCCTGTGGAACTCGGACCACCCGTAGGCATACGCCTCGTCCAGATCCAGATCGGTGCCGTTCCAGTACCGCGCCCAACGGGCGTAGCGCTCCCGGCCCACCACGTCGGGCGCCCCGGCCACCCGCTCGGCGTACACGTCCCGCAGCCAGTCCCGGAGTTCGGCCACCGCCCCCGTCGCCAGCGCGGCGGCATCGTCCAACTCGGCGCGCAGCGCCTCGGGTCCCGGGGCCACGAACCCGGCGAACCAGCTCCCCTCGGGCGACAGCCACTCGTCCAACAGCTCCACCCGCTCCGCCACCTGGCGCGGACCGGCCGGCAGCCCCCGCTCCACCCCCTCGGCCAGCGACGCCCGATAGCCGGCCAGCGACGCCGGCACCGCGCGCAGCCGGGCGGCGATGTCCGACCAGTCCGCCGCCGTCGCGGTCGGCATGATGGTGAACACCGAACGCACCGAGTGCACCGGCGACAACAGGCTGCTCACCGCGCGCAGCTGCTCACCCGCCTCGTGCACGGCCAACTCGGCCGTCAACCGCTCCCGCAACAGCCGCGCGCAGCGCCGCTCGCCCGCGGCGTCGGCGCCCGGCGCCCGCTCGGCCTCGGCCAGCCGGGCCAGCGTGTGTCGGGCCAACTCGGCCTGTTCGGCCAGCCCCTGGGGTGAGTAGTCCGGAAGCCGGGTGGAACTCCCGGGGGCGCCGAGATAGGTGCCAATGATCGGATCCAGTGCGATCAGCTCGTCCACATAGACGTCGGCAAGCTGGCGCGGAAGCACGTTGCTGGTGTCTGCCATGCCCCCATCCTGGTACGCCGACGCCCGTTCGTCACCAGGCCCCCCACCCCGGAAGGAACCCTCCGCCGCACGGGCCCCGGCCACCGGCTGAGTCCGGCACCAAGGCTCAGGGCCGCGGCTCCGGCTCGGCCGGGCCCACCGCGTCGGCCAGCCGTGCCGACACCACGAGGCTGCCCGCGTCGGCGTGGTGCGTGAGCGGCAGCCCGGTGGCCCGCATCGTCTCCAGCATCGCCGCGTTCGACGCCTCGGTGACCGCGTAGACGCTCGCGCAGCGCCGCGCCCAGGCCAGCGCCAGCAGCGTCCGCAGCAGCGCGCCGCCGATGCCCCTCCGCTGCCAGGCGTCGGCGACCAGCAGCGCCACCTCGGACTCGTCCTCGTCCCACAGCACATGCCCCAGGCCGACCAGCTCGCCGGAGGCCAACTGGGCGGCCACACTGCGGCCGTGACGTCCCCCCAACAGATGCCGCAGATAGCCGTCGGCCTCGCCGGCGCCACCCGGGTAGCGGCGCGCCAGAGTGCCGGGCGAACAGCGCTGGTGCAGCGCCAGAGCCGCCGTCAGATCATCGGCCCCCGCCGGTCGGAGCCACACGCGCTCCCCACCGGCCAGGGCCGCCTCGGTCAGCGCCGTGCCGTGCCGTGTGGTTGCGGCGGAGAGGCCAGGCGCGTGGCAGCCACGTCCCGACTGGTAGCCGTTCACCCGCGCGGGCGGTGTCGCGCGGGGAAGGCGGAGCGTCGGTCGCGGAGTGTCCCACTCATCCATGTCTGCACTGTCGTCCCGAGTTATTGCCTGGTCACGAACGTGCTGTGACCGACGGGTAAAGGACCCTCACCGAGGGCCCCTCAACCCCCCTGACTGTGACCGCCGTCACGGAGAACTCGCAGGTAGGGCCCGGAACGAGACCGGAGGGAGACCATCCGCTCACAGCCCGCCCGACACCCGGAGCACCGCGCCCGTGGTGTAGGAGGCGTCCGGCGACAGCAGCCAGGCCACCGCCCCCGCCACCTCGTCGGGCCGCCCTGGGCGGCCCAGCGGGATCCGCTCGGCGACGCGCCAGGGGCGCTCCGGATCGCCCATCGCCGCGTGCATCCCGGTCAGGATCAACCCCGGCTGCACCGAGTTCACCCGGATCCCCTCGACGGCCAACTCCTTGGCCAGGCCCACCGTCAGACTGTCCACGGCGGCCTTGGTCGCCGCGTAGTGCGGGTACTCGCCCGGGGACCCCAGGGTGGCCGCCGCCGACGAGATGTTGACGATCGCCCCGCCGGCGCCGCCGTGCCGCGTCGACATCGCCAGCG
This sequence comes from Streptomyces profundus, assembly GCF_020740535.1. Lineage (NCBI taxonomy): Bacteria > Bacillati > Actinomycetota > Actinomycetes > Kitasatosporales > Streptomycetaceae > Streptomyces > Streptomyces profundus. The sequence continues at coordinate 81,297 of NZ_CP082362.1, read as the reverse complement.
CCGCCCGCCGCGCGCACCACAGCGTACCCAGCACGTTGACCTCCACCACCCGCCGCATCACCTCGGGCGGGGTCTCCGTGAAACGGCCCAGCGGCCCGGTGATCGCCGCGTTGCTGACGAGCCCGTTCACCGGGCCGAGCGTCTCCTCCGCCGTCGCGAACAGCCGCTCCACATCGGCCTCCACGTCGATCTCGCCGCGCACCGCGACGGCGGCCCGGCCCAGCGCCCGCACCCGGTCGACCACCGCCTCGGCCGACGCGTCGTCGTTCCGGTAGCCGATCGCCACATCGTGGCCCTCCTCGGCCAGCCGGACCGCCACCTCGGCGCCGATGCCCCGGCCGCCTCCGGTCACCACCGTCACCCTCGACGCCGTGGCCCGCCGTTCTTCACCGCTCATGGACGTCACCCTAGCCATAGGGCGGACTTGGTCTTGACCAAGGTGCGCACTGACCCTAAAGTCCAGATACGCAACAACCTTTCATAAAGGCCCTGTTCGGTGATCACCGCCAGCTCCGGTCCAGGTCAGGCCGGTGCGGCGGGGTAGGGGAGGCGCAGGTGGGCACCACCACACGACGAGCCGTGGCCCGGCGGGGCGCGGCGCCGGCCGAGCCCAAGCACTGGCAGCTGCGCACCGCGCTCACCGACGCGCTGGACGCGGAGTTCAGCGTCGGGCAGGTGCTGCCGGACGAACGCACCCTCGCCGCCCGGTTCGGCGTCGCCAGAGCCACCCTGCGCCAGGCGCTGGACCAACTGGAGCTGGAGGGCCGGCTCCAGCGCCGCCGTGGCGTCGGCACCACGGTCGCCCCGCCGCGCGTCGGAGTGGACGTCAGCCCCGCCCGGCAGGCGTGGCCCGGCGCCGACGACGACCCGTGGACGGTCACGGGCCGCGCCCTCGTCCGACCACCGGCCGCCGTCGCCGGGCCGCTCGGCGTCGACCCCGCCGGGCTGCTGCCCGTGGTGCTGCGCGACCTGGTCGCCGACGGCCAGCCGGTGGCGACCGAGCGGCTCTACGCACGGCCCACGCCGCCGGCCGACGAGACGGTGACCGCCGAGGAGCTGCTGGCGGCGCTGCGCCGCCAGCCCCTCGAAGGGCAGGACCGCGCCGTCGAGTTGGGCTCCGCCGACGCGCGGCAGGCCCGGGACCTGGACCGGCTCCCCGGCTCCCCGGTGCTGCTGGTCACCACCCGCTACACCACGGCGGGCCGCGTCGCGGCCCTCTCCCTCGCCACCTACCGCGCCGACACCTGCCGCCTCACCTTCGGCGACCAGCCCCTGACCCTCACCTGACCGGCTCCGCCGGGTGGAAAGCCACCCACCGACACCGGCCCGTTCGCGCTCCGCACGGCGGGCTCCGCCCGGCGGCCGGGGACACGGCGGGCGTCGTGCTTCGCACGAGGGACCGGCTCGCCACTGCGCGCGTGCGCGGCGCCAGGCCCGCCCTCGGCGGGCCGGCCCGCCGGCCCGGGGCCGAGAGCCGGTCGCCGCCGGCCCGTCCGTGCTGCGCACGGCAGATCCTCCCGCCGGACCGGTTCAGGCGCCGCGCGCGCCAGGTCTGCTCCCGGCCTGTCCGGCGTCCTCCTGGCGGTTTCTCCCGGGCTCCGCCCGTGAACGCGCCGAGTCACAGGGTGCTTTGGCCTGGCGGTCTGCCTCCGGCCGGTGCCGTGCTTCGTTTGCGGCGGGCCGACCCGCCGGTGCCCGGGTGGCGCCGCGCGGAGGCGTCCGTGCCGGTAGGCGGGTGGCGCTGCGCGCGCTGGCGCGCATGTCCGTGCCGAACGCTGCGCCCCCGCCGGACCGCTCCCGCGCTGCGCAGCAGTACGCGGAACCGCCCGCCGGGGCGCGGGTGTCCGTGCGCGCGGGGCACGGCGTCAGGAGGTTTCCGGTCCCTCCGTCCGCAGCCCCGCCAGGAGGGTACGTCGGGTGTCGAGTGCCGCGCCCGCGCGGCGGCCCCGGCCGGAGAGGTGCTCGCCACCCCCGGGCTCGGGGGCGCGCCCCCGGCCGAACGTCCGCGTGTGCGGACGCGCCGGGGCGTTGCCTGCCCGGCCGGCCAGGCCACGGCTAGGCCACCGTGAAGAGTTCGGCTTCGAGGCGGTCGAGGGCGAGGCGGACCGCGCCCGTGGCGACGGCGGCTGGGCCGAGGGCCGAGGCGACCACGCGGGGTGGGCGGAGGCAGAGGCGGTCCAGCTCCCGCCGCAGCGGCTCGACGACGGCCTCCAGGCCGGTGGCCCAGCCGCCCACCACCACCAACTCGGGGTCGAGGGCCAGCACCAGCGCCGTCACATCGTGGGTCAGCCGTTCGACGAACCGGGCGACCGCGTCGCCGGCCCGGGGATCGCCCGCCCTGGCCTGGGCCAACACCCGGGCGACCGCACGTTCGTCCAGCGGGTCGACGGGGGTGCCGGCCGTGGACAGCAGCCGTTCGGGGGTGGCCAGCCGGCCCAGCAGGTGGAGCGCGCCGATCTCGCCGGCCGCGCCCGCGTGCCCCCGGTGCAGCCGCCCGCCGATCAGCGAGCCCGCGCCCGGGCTCAGCCCGGCCAGCACCATCACCACATCGTCGGCGCCGACCGCCGCGCCCACCCAACGTTCGCCCAGCACCGCCGCGTTGGCGTCGTTCTCCACCAACACCGGGGCCTGGAACGACTCGCCGAGCCGTTCGCCCAGCGGCAGCCCGGTCCAGCCGGGCAGGGCCGTGCACAGGGCCACGGAACCGTCGTCCGCCACGATGCCAGGCGTGCCCACGGCCACCGCGCGCAGGGCGGGCGCGGCGACGTCGTACCGGCCCAGCAGCTCCCCGGCCGCCGCCGTCACCCGGGCCAGCCGGTCGTCGGCCGGGGCCCGCGTCGAGACGGCCCGGCTCACGCCGCCCAGCCGGCGGCCGGCCAGATCGGCCAGCACGGCCGACACCCGGCGGCTGCCCACCTCCACGCCCAGCAGCCGGCCGGCCTCGGCCCGGAAGCGGAACCTGCGCGCCGGCCGGCCGAGCCGCCGGGCGCCCGGCGGCGCCTGCGAGGTGGTCTCGGCGACGAGACCGGCCCGCGTCAGCCCGTCAAGGACGCCCTCGACGGTGGGCCGCGAAAGCCCCGTGACCCGGGCCAGATCGGTCAGTGAGCACGCCGGCTCGGCGGCCCGCAGGGCCCGCAGCACCGCCGCGGAGTTGATCCTGCGGAGCAACGACGGGTCCCCGCCCATCAGTTGACCCACCCGCGCCTCCCGCCTGCGCCCTCGGCGACCGCCGTCCCCGACGAGCCGTCCCTCTGGCTGTCCCTACAGAATCGCCCCCGGCGCGTACCCCGCCGCCGCCGGATAGCGTGCCACCACCTCGTCGACCCGCGCCACCACGGCCGCCACCTGATCGCCCGCCGCGCCCGTGAAGGAGAGCCGGTCGGCCATCAGCTCGGCCAGGCCGGCGCGGTCCAGCGGAATCCGCTCGTCCGCCGCGAGCCGGTCCAGCAGCTCGTTCTGCTCGGCGCCCTCGCGCAGCCGCAGCGCGGACGCCACCGCGTGCTCCTTGATCACCTCGTGCGCGGTCTCCCGGCCGACGCCCGCCCGCACCGAGGCCATCAGGACCTTGGTGGTGGCCAGGAACGGCAGGTAGCGGTCCAGCTCCCGGTCCACCACGGGCGGGAAGGCGCCGAACTCGTCCAGCACCGTCAGCATCGTCTCCACGAGCCCGTCGAACGCGAAGAACGCGTCGGGGAGCGCCACCCGGCGCACCACGGAGCAGGAGACGTCGCCCTCGTTCCACTGGTCGCCCGCCAGCTCGCCGGTCATCGAGGCATAGCCGCGCAGCACCACGGCCAGGCCGTTGACCCGCTCGCAGGAGCGGGTGTTCATCTTGTGCGGCATCGCGGACGAGCCGACCTGGCCCGGCTGGAAGCCCTCGGTCACCAGCTCCTGCCCGGCCATCAGCCGGATCGTCTTGGCCAGCGACGAGGGCGCGGCGGCCAACTGCGTCAGGGCGGTGACCACCTCGTAGTCGAGCGACCTCGGATAGACCTGCCCCACCGAGCCGAAGACCTGGCCGAACCCCAGATGCCCGGCGACGCGGCCCTCCAGCTCCGCCAGCTTCCGCTCGTCCCCGCCGAGCAGGTCCAGCATGTCCTGCGAGGTGCCGACCGGGCCCTTCACACCGCGCAGCGGGTAGCGGGTCAGCAGCTCCTCCAGCCGGCAGAACGCGACCAGCAGTTCGTCCGCGGCGGAGGCGAACCGCTTGCCCAGCGTGGTGGCCTGCGCCGGCACGTTGTGCGAGCGGCCGGCCATCACCAGCGTGGCGTGCTCGGCGGCCAGCCGCCCGAGACGGGCCAGCACCGCCACCGTCCTCTCCCGCGCCAGCTCCAGGGAGAGCCGCAGCTGGAGCTGCTCGACGTTCTCCGTCAGATCGCGGGACGTCATGCCCTTGTGCACCTGCTCGTGGCCGGCGAGCGCGTTGAACTCCTCGATGCGGGCCTTCACATCGTGCCGGGTGACCCGTTCGCGCTCCGCGATGGAGCCCAGGTCCACCTTCTCCAGCACCCGCCGGTAGTCCTCGACCGCCTCCGGGGGGACGGCCACCCCCAGATCGGCCAGGGCCGTCAGCACGGCCAGCCACAGCCGGCGCTCCAGCACGACCTTGTACTCGGGGGACCAGAGCCTGGCCAGCTCCACCGAGGCGTAGCGGCCGGCCAGGACGTTCGGAATGCGCGGCTTGTCAGTCACGTCACCGGATTCTACGGCCCCTTCTCCCAGGCCAGCGGCGTGAGGTCGGGCCGCTTGGCCAGCCGGCCGTCACCGGAGGAGCGCCCGGTCAACCGGCGGCCGATCCAGGGCAGCAAGTGCCGCCTGGCGAACCGGAGATCGGCCGCCCGGCGGGCGTACCAGCGGCCAGGGGCGGTGGCCGGCAGCGGCTCCTCCCAGGCGAACGTGGGCTCGCCGCCGAGCCGCTGCCACACCGCCTCGGCCACCCGGCGGTGGCCGTCGGAGGTGAGATGCAGCCGGTCGTCGGCCCACATCCGGGGGTCGATCAGGGAGGGCGCCGCGTAGAGGTCGACGACCAGCGCGCCGTGGCGTTCGGCGATCTCGTCGATCACCGTGTAGAGCTGCTCCATCCTCGGCCGGTAGCGCTCCAGCACCGGGCCGTTCCGCCCCGGGGTGCGCATCAGCACCAGCTGGCGGCAGTTGGGCGCCAGCCGGGCCACCGACCGCTCCAGCAGCGCGCAGACCGCCGGCACGTCGCAGCGCGGGCGCAGCACGTCGTTCAGCCCGCCGACCAGCGTCACCAGATCGGCGCCCATGGCCTCGGCCACGGGCACCTGGTCGTCGGCGATCTGCCGCATCAGCTTGCCGCGCACCGCGAGGTTCGCGTACTGGAAGTCCTCGCGCCCCTCGCCGAGGCGTCGGGCGAGCCGATCGGCCCAGCCCCGGTAGGTGCCGTCGGGCAGGGCGTCGGACATGCCCTCCGTGAACGAGTCGCCCAGGGCGACAAAGCTCTTGATCGCACGGAGGTCCGGGAGGTCGGGGAGGTCTGCTGTCTCGTGCATGGCGACGCCCATGCTAACCAGGTGCCCGCCCTCGACGAGGTGCGGGCCACCCCGGTTCCGGGGGTCAGAGCAGCAGATTGCGGGCGAGCGTCCAGAGCACGGCGACCGCGAGCACCGCGAGGGTCGCCGCCGGGGTGAAGCGCGGTCGGTAGCGCCGTCCGCGCAGCCCGGCGACCAGCCACCTGCCGGTGAGGAAGAGGGCCAGCGGAACGCCCACCGTGAGCAGCACCGGATTGGCCTGCCAGGCGCCGGCGAGATCCAGATGCAGCAGGTCGTAGGACATCCGGGTGCCGCCGCAGCCGGGGCAGAGCAGCCCGGTGGCCCAGTGGACGGGGCAGCGGGGGAGGAGCTGACCGCCCTGGTAGGGGTCGGTGCCCCACAGGTAGACGGCGCCGAGAAGACCGGTGGCGACCAGCGCCAACGGTGGCGCGGCGGGATGTATCCGCCGCGCCACCGTGGCGGTGGTCGCCCTCTGGTCCATGCGGTCAGCTCTTCAGCACCCGGCCGTCGCCGTCGGTGCGGTCGTCCTTCACGAGGAAGAGGATGCCGTCGATCAGGGCCCAGACACCGAGCCCACCGCAGGTGAGCAGCTGGGCCACGGCCATGCCGGGGTGACCGGTGTACCAACGACCGGCACCGAGCCCGCCGAGCAGGAGCTGGAGCACCCCGGCGACGATCTTCGACTTGTGGGAGTAGGGACGGCCGTAGGGGTCGTACCCGTAGGGCGCGTTGGGGTCCTGGCCGTAGCCTGGCTGGCCGTAGGCGCCTGCCTGCGGGTAGCCGTAACCGCCCGCCGGCTGTTGGGGATAGCCGTAGCCCGGCTGGCCCCCCGCGGGGGGCTGTTGGGGGTTCGGCTGCTGGTAGGGATTCTGGTCGGACATGTCCCCCCTGAGGACGATGAGCGGATCGGTTGTTCGGGACTCGCCGGCGCCGAAACGGACGTTGGCTTGGCGACATACTGCCAAACAACCCGATCATCGGGGAACGCGCCGGTGGTGTCCGTTCACTGTCCAGACTCCTCCGACGGCTCCTCCAGTTCCGTCAGATGCACGGCGGCTTCCTCGGCGGAGGCCGCGCCGCCGTCGATCCCCGCGTCCTCGGCGGCCACCGGATCGGGGCTGAGGGTGGCCTCGTCCGTCGCCCGAACCAGACGGCCGGCCCGTTCGCCGCCCGCCTCGCCATCGGCCAGCGGCTCGCCCTCCGCCCCCGGCAGATCGCCGATGCCGTCCCCCGGCGGCGGCTGGACGTCCGGCATCTCCTCGGTGAGGCGCTGGTCGAGCGAGGGCCCGTCGTGCTGACCGCGCGCCGTGGTGCCGGGGTCGTTCACCGCGAGGGGCTTCTCCGGCGGGGAGTACCCCTCGTCTAGGGTCGCGTCCGCGCCGTATCCGTCCAGGCTGTTCTCCAGGTCCAGCTCGTAGGGGTCGTCCCTGGTCTCCGACTCGGTCGGCTGGTAGACCTCGTCGCCCATCTCGCTCTCGTCGGTCATCTCCAGCCCTCCCTTCTGGTCGCTCCCGACCGGCTTCCCCGCCACCTCCGGGACAAAACCCGGATATACGAATAATGCCGCGAAACAGTGCGAAACATGCGCCCGGTGGGCGGTCACCGTTCGGCCCGGCCGGTCACCCGGGCGGCGGCCAGCTTCCCGGAGAGCAGGGCGGTCGGCACTCCCGCGCCCGGCGTGGTGCCGCAGCTGGCGAGCACCGCGTTCTCGGTGCCGGGCACCAGGTCGCGCGGCCGGAACGGGCCGGTCCGCGCCCGGGCGCGGACCGGTGGGAACGGGGTGCCGGCGCGGTGTCCCCTGGCGCTCCAGTGCGCCGGCGTGACCAGGCACTCCTCCTCGACGGCCGCGCCGAGTCCGGTCAGCCCCCGGCGTTCCAGCGCCGCCACCAGCCCGTTCCGGTAGCGGGGCCCGAGCTCCCGCCACTCGATGGGCCCGGGGCCGATGGCGGTGTTGGGGCAGGGCGCGAGGACGGAGAGCAGCTCGCGCCCCGCCGGCGCGAGGGTGGGATCGCTCGCGGTGGGGCGGGTGATCAGCAGGGACGGGTCGGTCATCGGCCGGCCCTCGGCGGTCAGTTGATGGAGGGTCCGCTCCCAGGCCAGGCCGAACGACAGGGTGTGATGGCCGAGTTCGCCGAGTGGGAGGCAGCCGCGGTCGACCCCCAGATGGAGGACCACGGCCGAGGGGGCGTACCGCTCGGACGCCGGACGGCGCGCGGTCCAGCCCAACAGCCGGTAGGCGACGGGCAGATCGGCGGTGAGGACCACCGCGTCGCAACGGACGCGGTCCCGTTCCGTCAACACGGCGGTGATCCGCGCCCCGGAACGTTCAAGACCGATCACGGTCTCGCCGTACCGCAGGCGCGCGCCGGCGTCGGCGGCGGCGTCCGCCAGCGCGCGCGGCAGGGCGTGCACGCCCCCGCGCGGGAACCACACCCCGGCCACGGTGTCCATGGGGGCGATCACCGCGCGGGTGCTCAGCGCCCGGTCCGGTGGCACTCCCGCGCAGAGCGACCGGAAGGTGAAGACGCGCCGCAGCCGTTCGTCGGAGAGGAGGCGGCGCACCCGGCTGTCCAGGGAGCGGAGGCCGCCCAGGGCGGCCAGCCGTGCGAGATCGGGGGTGGGCGGGCCCAGCGGGGTGTCGACATCGCTGTCGACAAAGCGCTTCATCCGCACCGCGTGGAGCCGTTCCAGCCAGGCCCGCAGCCGACGGTAGCCGGCCGCGTCCCGCGCGCCGGCGAACCGTTCCACCTCGGCCTCCATCGCCTCGGGGTCGGTGTGCACTGCGAGATGGCCGCCGTCGGCGAAGCGCGCCGTGTAGGCGGGGTGCAGCGGCGTCAGTTCCAGCCGGTCGCCGAGCTTCTCGCCCACGGCGGCCAGCGGCTCCTCCAGCAGGTCAGGCAGGGTGAGCACGGCGGGGCCGGTGTCGAGGTGGTAGCCGCCCCTGACCCGGCGGCCCACCTGGCCGCCGGGCAGGGCCTCCCGTTCGACCACCGTCACCCGTCGGCCCGCGCCCAGCAGATGGAGGGCGGTGGCCAGGCCAGCGAGACCGGCGCCCACGACCACCACATGGTCGGTCGGTCCTGACAGGCGTCTCATGGACTGCCCCCCGTCGCCTGGCTGCCTGGCGGGTTCACCGGGGTGTGGCGCATCGCCGCTCCTCCTCGGGCCGGACGGCCGGGCGCGCGCACCGGGGGCGGCCCGCCGTGGCGTCCGCGACGCCGCCGCCCACCTCATCACGTCCGGTACGGGATTGTCCGGATGGCGTGTCCGGGGCGGCCCCATCGGCGGAGTGCGCGGGAACGGGGGAGCCGTCCGGCGTGGACGGCCCCCCGCGCACCCGCGTCAGATCTGGTAACGGCCCTTCAGATGGCGCCAGAAGTCCCTGGCCATCCAGGCGTCGAACCCGGTGATCTCACTGGCCGTGCCGGCCTTCATCAGGAAGTTGGAGACGCCGGTCGGGGTCCAGTCGTAGAAGTCGTCGAGGCCGAGGGTGTGCCCGATCTCGTGGAGCAGGATATGGATGTTCTCCTGCCCGAGGGCGCCGACGAAGTACTCCCGGCCCATCCGCTGCCCCCAGTCGCCGCCGGCTCCGCCGCCGAAGCCGTCGGTCAGCCACAGCGACTGGTCGAAGTGCCTGGCCTCGCCGCCCGGGCAGTCCGAGTAGTCGCCGTCCTGGTGGAAGAAGCGGTCGCACTCGGGGGCGCAGCGCGGGGCGCCCGCGCCGTCCAGGTCCCCGATGTAGAGGTCCACCGCGTCGTCGTCCCACTGGAGCGTCGACCGGTCGGCCGCCGCCCAGCCCACCACGGTGACGGGCACCCGGTCGTAGGGGAAGCCGTCGAACCCGTCGATCGCCTCGAACCAGCGGTTGACCTGCTCGTCCAGCACGGTGTGGATCTGATCGCGGAGTGCGGCGTCGACCGGTGTGGTGGACTCCCAGCGGACGCAGTACTGGAGCGTCCCGCCGTTGGCCATGACGTGGTCCCAGCCGTAGTTGGGGAAGCCCAGCAGGTCGGGGTAGGTGTCCTCCATGTGTCGCCAGACCTCGTCGAGCCCGACGGCGTACTCCGCCGGCGGGTTCCACGCGTCGTCCGGGTGATCGGCCGGGCCTGGCCCCTGCGCGGCGGCCGATGGCCCGAGCAGGGCGGTGAGCAGAACGAGCAGTAGGGCGCCGACGGACGCCAGGGCGCCACGTCGTGGGGGCGCGCCGGGCCTGGGGTGGTGACGCACGGGCAGCTCCTGTTCCCGGGAGGGGCGGACGGGCCCGATGCCCGTCCGTTCCCCTTCTGGTGGTCGCCCGCGCGTCAGGGGTTGCCGTCCGGCGCGCTCCGCTCGCGGTGGTCAGTCCGGCTCGCCGCCGCAGGACTCGCGGACCTCAAGGGTCGGCCAGAGCTGCACCCGGTGCACCGGGCGCCGGCCGACCTCGGTGGCCCGGGCCAGCGCCAACTCGGCGGCCAGCTGGCCGAGTCGGTGTTTCTGCGGGCGGACCGCGGTCAGCGGCGGGTCGGAGGTGGCGGCGACCTCGTCGTCGTAGGAGACGACCGCCAGTTCGCCCGGCACCGCGATGCCCAGGTCCCTGGCGCGCTCCACCATGCCGATCGCCTCCCGGTCGGAGTGCACCAGCAGCGCGGTCGCGCCCATCTCCAGGCAGTGGCGCAGCACCGCGTCATAGGCGGTGGCCCATCCCGGGGTGCCGTAGATGGCGACCTCGAACTGCTGGCTCCGCGGGTGCGGCAGGCCCAGCTCGGTCATGGTCTCCGTCCAGCCCTGGCGCAGCGCCCGGCTGGTGGGGGACTGCCGGGAGAGGATCAGCGCGATGCGGGAGTGGCCGAGCGTCACCAGGTGGCGCACGGCGAGCCCCGCGCCGATGGCATGCGAGGTGGTGGCGGCGTCCAGCGCCAACGTCGGGAGTTCCGGCGGGGGTTGACGTTCCACCAGGACCACGGGGACGGGGCGGGCGGCGAGCCAGCGCAGCAGGTCGAGGCCGTAGGCGCCGGTGACCACGGGGGCCACCAGCAGGGTGCGGACGCCGCGTTCCAGCAGGGCGGTGATCTGCCGGCGGTCCTCGCCGGGTTCGTAGCTGGAGACCCGCATCACCAGCCGTCCGTCGGCCGCGTTGACCGCGGTCTGGGCCCCCTGGATGACCTGGGGCCAGTAGTACTCGGCGGACGGGACGACCATCCCGAGCAGGATGCCGGCCGCCGTCGCGCCGAAGGTGCTGCGCTGCTGTTCGGGCTCGCGGCCCGAGCGGTGGGAGAGGGTGACGCCGCCGTGCACCCGGCGCAGCAGGCCCCGGTCGGCGAGGGCGGTGACGTCCCGCCGCACGGTGACCGCCGAGACGTCCAACTGCTCGACCAGCGCGCTCAGTCGCACCGTGCCGCGCTGTCGAACGGCGGCCAGGATGCGTTCCTGACGTTCGGACGGTAGGAACACCGGCCACCCCCACTTTCGTTTCTGATCGATTCTGCTTGTTTCGTTTCGTGGTGATTGACCGGGCACTATTCCACACGGTGAGGTGGGCCGGCACACCGATCGGGAAGGGAGGGACTCATGGCTCCGCACACCGGGTGGTCCCGTCGTGCGATGTTGCGTTCGGCGGCCGGGGCCGCCGCGTTCGCCGCCGGGGGCGCAGGGCTCGCCGGCTGCGCGTCCTCGACCACCGCGTCCGGGGCGACCCGGGTGACCCTGTGGTCGTGGATGACGGGCATGGACCAGTACGTCGCCGCGTTCAACACGGCCCAGGACGAGGTCCATGTCGAGCTCAGCGTGATCGCCGCCGGACTCTCCGGCGGCTACGCCCAGCAGACCAACGCCATCAAGGCGCACAACGCGCCCGACATCCTGCACGTCGAGTACCAGGGCCTGATCCAGATCCTGGCCACCGGCGGACTGCGCGAGATCACCGAGGACGTCGCCGACCTGTCCGACGGCTACTCGCCCGCGGCCTGGCGCGCGGTGCGCCCCGACGGCCGCACCTGGGCCGTGCCCATGGACATGGCGCCCATGGCCCTCTACTACCGCAAGGACCTCTTCGACGAGCACGGCCTCGAAGTCCCGCGCGACTGGCCCGAGTTCGCCGCCGTGGCCGAGCGGGTGCGGCAGACGGAACCGGCCGCCAGGCTCACCACCTTCCCGCTCAACGACGGCTCGTTCTTCGCCGGCATGGCCTGGGGCGCCGGCGACCCCTGGTGGCGCGTCGAGGGCGACACCTGGGTGGTCGACGTCGCGGGCGCCGGCACCCTGCGCACCGCCGGCTACTGGCAGGACCTCCTCGACGCCGACCTCGTCGGCGGGGGCGGCACCGGCACCCAGGACTGGATCGCCTCCATCCACCAGGGCCGGCTCTGGGGCTATCTGGGCGCCTCCTGGGGCGTGGGCACGCTCAGGAAGTCCATACCCGACGACGCCGGACGCTGGGCCGTCGCCACCATGCCCACCTGGCCCGAAGGCCCCCCGGCCAACGGGATGCAGGGCGGGACCGCCTTCGGGATATCCGCCGAGAGCGACGTCCCCGAGGCCGCGCTGACCTTCCTGCGCTGGCTCTCCACCGACCCCGAGGTCCCCCGGATCGGCGCCACGTTCACCTCCCCCTTCCCCGCCTACCTGCCCAACCGGGACGTCGCCCGCCAGATCGCCCCGGACGACTACTTCCTGGGCGACCCGGTCTACGACGTGCTCGACGAGGCCGACGCCCGCGTCCCCGAGTGGACCTGGGGCCCCAACGCGCTGGGCCTCTTCTCCTCCGTCGCCGACGCCCTGGGCGGCGTCTCGTCCGGCGCCACCACCCTCCCCGACGCCGTCCACTCCGTGCAGCGCACCGCCGTGTCCACCATGCGCGACCGCGGCCTGGCCGTCCGGGAGGGGAGCGCCGGATGACTCTCGCCACCCCACCGCCGACCAGCCGAAGAAGCCGCCGCTCCCGGCTGGCCCCGCTGCTGCTCGCCGCCCCCTTCGCGCTGCTGCTCACCGGCACCGTGCTCGTGCCCATCGGCTACGCCCTCTATCTGAGCCTCTTCACCGAACGCCTCTCCGGGCTCGGCTTCGACGGGCCCAGCGACGTCTTCGTCTGGTTCGCCAACTACGCCGACGTCCTCGGCGACGAGAACTTCCGCGACAGCGTCGGCAACGTCGCCCGCTACGCCCTGCTGCACGTGCCGCTGATGCTGGGCGGCGCCCTGGTCCTGGCGCTGCTGCTCGACGGGGCCACCGTGCGGCTGCGGCAGCTGTGGTCGCTCGCCGTCTTCCTGCCCTACGCCGTGCCCGGCGTGATCGCCGGCCTCATCTGGGCCTACCTCTACAGCCCCGGCATCGGCCCGCTCAACGACCTGCTGCCCTTCGACCCGCTGGGCAGCGACGGGGTGCTGCCGTCCATCGTCAACATGGCCACCTGGCAGTGGCTGGGCTACAACATGATCATTTTCTATACCGCGTTGCGCACCGTGCCCCGTGACGTGCTGGAGGCGTCCACCGTCGACGGCGCGGGCCCGATCCGCACCGCGCTGGCCGTCAAGGTGCCGATGATCCGTCCCACCGTCTTCGTCGCCCTGGTCTTCACCGTCATCGGCTCGCTCCAACTCTTCACCGAGCCCCTGGTGTTGCGCTCCTTCAGCTCCTCCGTCACCAGCACCTGGACCCCCAGCCTCTATGTCTACGAGGCCGCGTTCATCAGCAACGACTACGGCCGGGCCGCGGCGGCCTCCCTGCTGCTCGCCGTCGCCTGCGCCCTGCTCTCGGCGCTGGTGATGCGCCTGTCCACCCGGAGGTCCCGATGAACCCCTCGCGGCGGACGTCCCGTTGGACGTCCAAAGGCGCCGTGCACGCCCTGCTGGCCATCGCCGCCCTCTACAGCGTGCTGCCCCTGATCTGGCTGCTCACCTCGTCCACCAAGAACGTCGGCGACTTCTCCACCACCAGCGCCTTCGAACTCGGCGACTGGAACCTGGTCGGCAACCTCCGCGACCTCTTCGCCGAGGAGGACGGCGTCTTCCTCCACTGGATCCGCAACTCCCTCCTCTACGCCGGCGTCGGCGCCGTGCTGGGCGCGCTGATCTGCGCGGCCTGCGGCTACGCCATCGCCAAGCTCGACTTCCCCGGACGCCGCGCCCTGTTCGCCGTCACCCTGGCGGGCGTCCTGGTGCCCACCACCGCGTTGGCCCTACCGCTGTACCTCATGGCCACCGAACTGCGCGTCGTCGACACCTTCTGGGCCGTCTTCATCCCGCTGCTCACCAACCCCTTCGGCGTCTACCTCGCCCGCGCCTACGCCGAGGCCGCCGTCCCCGACGAGGTCATCGAAGCCTCCCGGATGGACGGCGCCGGCGAACTGCGCACCTTCTTCACCGTCGCGCTGCCGATGATGCGCCCCGGCGTGGTCACCATCCTCCTCTTCCAGTTCGTCGGCATCTGGAACAACTTCTTCCTGCCGCTGGTCATGCTCACCGACCCCAAGCTCTTCCCCATGACCCTCGGCCTCTTCCAGTGGAGCTCCCGCGTGGGCCAGTTCCCCCAGTACAACCCGCTCGTCATCACGGGCTCCCTCCTCGCCGTCCTGCCGCTGATCATCGCCTTCGTCGTCCTGCAACGGCAGTGGCGCTCAGGACTCGCCGCCGGGAGCGTCAAATGACCCCTCCGCCAGGGGAGTCCGCCGGTCTCCCACCCGAGGACCGCACCACGTCCCCGCACACCGGCTGGACCCGCGCCCACTGGGCCGCGCTCGCCGACGGGCTGCTCACCGCCGTGGACCGCCACCGCTCCCCGCGCGGCGCCCGCGTCGACCTGCCGGGCCCCGCCAGCGGCCACGGCCCGGACTCCGACGGCCTTGAGGGCTTCGCCCGCACCTTCCTGCTGGCCGGCTTCCGCATCCTCGGCGAACGCGGCGCCGACCCCACCGGCCTGCTGGAGCGCTACGCCGCGGGCCTGGCCGCCGGCACCGACCCCGCCTCGCCCGAAGCCTGGCCGCGCCCCGACCGGTTGGGCCAGGCCAAGGTGGAGGCCGCGTCGATCGCGCTGATCCTGCAACTCACCCGCCCCTGGCTCTGGGACCGGCTCGACGACGCCGTGCGGCACCGCACCGTCGACTGGCTGGCCACCGTCGTCGGCCAGCCCTACCCGCCGATCAACTGGGTCTGGTTCCGCGTCGTCGTCGAGTCCTTCCTCCGCGAGGTCGGCGGGCCCTGGTCGGCCGCCGACATCGAGGAGGACCTCGCCGTCCACGCCCGGCTGCGCCGCCCCGGCGGCTGGCTCTCCGACGGCGCCGACCAGCGCGCCTACGACCACTACACCGGCTGGGCCCTGCACCTCTACCCGCTGCTCTGGGCCAGGGCGTTCGACGTCACCGGCACCCTCTGCCCACCCGCGCTCCGCCAGACCTGGGCGGACGACCTCGGCCGCTACCTCCACGACGCGGTCCACCTCATCGGCGCCGACGGCTCCCCGCTGCTCCAGGGCCGCAGCCTGATCTACCGCTTCGCCAGCGCCGCGCCGCTGTGGACCGCCGCCTACACGGACGTCGGCGAACTGCCGCCCGGGCTGCTGCGCCGCGCCGCCAGCGGCACCCTGCGGCACTTCACTGAACACGGCGTCCCCGACCGGGACGGCCTGCTCACCCTCGGCTGGCACCACGCCTGGCCGCCCATGAAACAGTCCTACTCGGGGCCCGGATCGCCCTACTGGGCCGCCAAGGGCATGCTCGGCCTCGCCCTTCCCGCCGACCATCCCGTGTGGACCGCGCCGGAGGAGCCGCTGCCCGTGGAGCGCGGCGACGTCCAACGGGTCATCGAGGCACCCGGCTGGCTGGTCTCGGGACGCCGCGACGACGGCGTGATCACCGTCGTCAACCACGGCACCGACCACGCCGCCCCCGGCGCCGGCGGCACCGACGCCCCCCTCTACGCCCGGCTCGGCTACTCCACGGCCACCGTCCCGCCGCTCACCGGGCCCACGTCCAGGGCCCCGCTCGACAACGCCGTCGTCGTGCTGGACCAGGAAGGCCGCGCCACCCACCGCACCGGATTCACCCACCACTACGCCAGAGCCGAGGCCGGCGGCGTGCTGCTGGCCGCCTCCGGCGGCCGGACCCACTGGGTGGAGCCGGCGGCGGACGCGGGACCCGACCACGGCTCCGGCCACCCCGGCACGACCACCAGGGGGCCGGTCGTCACCGTCGTGTCCGTGGTCAGGGACGGCGTCGAAGTCCGGCTGGCGCGCGTGGTGTTCGACGAGCCCCAGGAGCGGCCGGTCACCGTCAGGCTCGGCGGCTGGCCGCTCGCCGCCGCCGACCGCCCGACCACGGGCCCCGGGGCGCTGGCCCGCACCGACCGGCTGCGCTCCACCCTCCACCCGCTGCGCGGCCTGGACCGCGCCGGGGTGACGGTGGTCCGCGACGCCGGCCCGCTCGGCGGCTGGACGGCGATCCCCTGGCTGGCCACCGGGGGCCGGCTCCCCGCCGACGGCCTCGTCGCCGCCCGCGTCACGCTCACCGGCACCGAGGAACACCCGCACGAACCACCGGAGTTGCTGGTCGCCGTCGAACGGGTGACACTCCGCTGGCCGGACGGCCACCGGCTCGACGTGACGATCTGACGGGCTGACGATCTGACGGGTTGACGAGCTGACGTGTGAGGCGGGCGACGTCAGGGGCGGCCCCGGCGGGCCCCGTCCGGTGCCCGGCTCAGCGCGCCGGGCCACCAGGCGGCCCGGCCCATGTCCCTGACCAGCGCCGGCACCAGGAGTGACCGCACCACCAGGGTGTCCAGCAGCACCCCGAAGGCCACGATGAACGCGATCTGCACCAGGAAGGCCAGCGGGATCACCCCCAGCGCGGCGAACGTCGCGGCCAGCACCACCCCGGCGGAGGTGATCACCCCGCCGGTGGTGGTGAGCCCGCGCAGCACCCCCTCGCGCGGGCCGTGCTCCAGCGCCTCCTCCCGCACCCGGGACATCAGGAAGATGTTGTAGTCCACGCCCAGGGCCACCAGGAACACGAACCCGTAGAGCGGCACGGAGGAGTCGGTCCCGCCGAAGCCCAGCAGGTTCTGGAAGACCAGCGCGGAAACCCCCAGCGTGGTCAGAAAGTTGAGGGCCACGGTCGCGACCAGCAACACCGGCATCACCAACGAGCGCAGCAGGGCGATCAGGATCAGCAGAATGATCACCAACACCACGGGGACGATCAGCGTCCTGTCGTGCGCGGCGGTGCGCTGGGTGTCGTACCGCTGGGCGGTGTAGCCGCCGACCAGCGCGTCCGCGTCGGACACCGCGTGCACCGCCTCCCGCAGCCGGAGGACGGTCTCCTCGGCCGCCGTGCTGTCCGACGCGTCGGTGAGCGTCGCCTCCAGCCGGACGCGGCCGTCCACCTCCAGCGGCGGGCCCCCGTCCGGGCGGCCCGACGCGGTCACCGGTGCCACCGAGGCCACGCCGCGCGTGCCCTCGGCCGCGCGGACCACCTCGTCCAGCGCGTCCGCGTCCGCGATCACCACCGCCGGATTGCCGGAACCGCCGGGGAAGTGCTCACCCAGCGTCTCCTGGGCGGCCACCGACGGCGCGTCGTTGACGAAGACCTCGTCAAGCGGCACACCCCTGGTGTTGAGGGTCGGGGCGAACGCGGCCCCCGCGAGCAGCACCACCAGGGTGGCGACCCAGACCTTGCGCGGGGCCCGGTCCACCAGCGCCGCGACCCGGGTCCACAGCCCGTGCGCCCGATCCCGCCCGCCCGCCGGCCGCGGCCTGGCCGGCCAGTACGCCCCGCGGCCGAGCAGCACCAGCACCGCGGGCAGGAACGTCAACGCGCTGAGCACCGCGCAGCCGATCCCGATCGCGCCCACCGGGCCGAGGGCGCGGTTGTTGGTGAGGTCGCTGAGCAACAGCGCCAACAGGCCGGCCGCCACGGTGGCCGCGCTCGCCGTGATCGGGCCGAGGGAGCGGCGCAGCGCGGTCCGCATGGCCGCCATCCGGTCGTCCCCGCGCGCCAACTCCTCGCGGTAGCGCGCCGTGAGCAGCAGCGCGTAGTCGGTCGCCGCCCCGATCACCAGGATGAAGAGGATGCCCTGGACCTGGCCGTCCACCCGCACCACGTCGAGGTCGGCCAGCAGATAGACCACCGCGCAGGCCAACGCCAGGGCGAACATGGCCCCGACGATGATCACCAGGGGCAGCGGCACGCTGCGGTAGACCAGCAGCAGGATCAGCAGCACCGTCGTCAGCGCGACCCCGAGCAGCAGACCGTCGATGCCGGCGAAGGCGTCCGAGAGGTCCGCCTGGCTGGCCGCCGGACCCGCGATCTGGACGCTGGTGCCGAGGACCCCCTCGGCGGCCCGGGTGAGCCGCTCCAGGGCCTCGGACAACTCCTCGTCGAGATCGGGATCCAGCGGCACCACCCCCTGGAGGGCCAGACCGTCCTCGGCCGGCAGCGCGGGCGACGGCTCCGTCACCACCGCCGGGTCGTCGGCCAGCGCGGCGAGTACCTCGCTCGCCGCCGCCCGCCGCTCCTCATCGAGGGGACCGCCCTCCTCGTCCGAGGTCCACACCACGATCGCCGGCAGGGTCTCGTCCTGACGGAACGCCTTCTGGGCCTCCAGCACCCGGGTGGACTCGGCGCCGCCGGGGAGGAACGCGGCCTGGTCGTTGGTGGCGACCTCCCCGAGCCTGCCGGCGAACGGGCCGAAGCCGGCGCCGACGCCGAGCCAGACGAGAAGGACGACGACGGGGATCAGCCAACGGATCCGCCGAGTGCTGCTGGGCATAGGTGCTCCTGACCGGACGCCGATCCCGGGGGCGAACGCCACGCTGGTCCACCGGGACGGCTAACTCAATGAATAACAATCTCAATCATTGAGATAATCTACCGTGCCTCGGCGACGGGGGGTGACACGGGTGCGGATCAGCGCCGCGGCGTCCGCAGCTCGCCCAACTCCTCGTTGAGCGCGTTCAGAAAGCGCGACACCACGGCCAGCTCCGCCGCGCTGAACCCCGCGCGGGTGCTCTCGGCGGCGGCGGCCAGCGGACGGAAGTGCTCGCGCGCCGCCGGCCTGGCGCTCGCCGCGTAGTGCACATGGACGACTCTGCGGTCCTCGCTCGCACGCGAACGCCGCACATGGCCCGCGCGCTCCAACCGGTCGAGGCAGGCGGTGACGGCCCCCGAGGTGAGCCCCAGCCGGCTCCGCAGGTTCCCCGGCGTCAGCGGCGCCTCGCTGTCCAGGATCACGGCCAGCGCCTGCACATCGGTCGGATGCAGCCCCTGGGCCAGCGCGAAACCGTGGACCAGACGGTTGATCTCCCCGTTCAGGTGCCGCAGCTGTCGGGCGAACGCCTGGAGATCGCTCGCCGAGTCGTCGGTACTGGCCATCCCGTCAGCTTATAGAAGAGCGGATCGCCAGCCGGCGCCCGGCCGCGCCTCGCGCCGGCGCGGCTTCCCGCGCCGCGGGGTGGTGTCGCCCAGGATGGGGGCCGGCCCCGCCCCCACCAGGAGAAGCCCGATGCGCCACCCCCACACGTCGTCACACGGCCGGCAGCCGTGAGCACCGCGCACTGGCTCTTCGGGGACCAACTCGGCCCGCACTTCACCGCCCCCGGCGACGGCGGCCCCGCCCGCCGGGCGCCGCTGGTGATGATCGAGGCCCGCTCGGTGCTGCGCCGACGCCGCTTCCACCGCGCCAAGGCCCACCTCGTGCTCTCCGCGATGCGCCACCGGGCGGCCGAACTCGGCGACCGCGTCCGCTACATCAGGGCCGACACCTACCGGGAAGGGCTGCGCACCGCCGTGGGCGACGCCCGGGTGACCGTCCACCACCCCACCTCGCGCGCCGCGCTGGCGCTGGTCACCGCCCTGGACCAGGTCACGGTGCTGCCGCCGCGCGGCTTCCTGCTCGCCCCCGAGGACTTCCGCGCCTGGGCCGACCGGTACCACGAGAGCGGGCTGCGCCAGGAGAACCTCTACCGCCGGGTGCGCCGCGCCCACGGCCTGCTGATGGACGGGGACCAACCCGCCGGCGGGCGGTGGAACCTCGACCACGACAACCGCGAACCGCCGCCCCGCCACGCCTCGACCCTGGGCCTGCCGGCGCCCTACCGCCCGCGCGAGGACGCCATCGACGAGGAGGTGCGGGCCGATCTCGACCGCTGGGAACGCGACGGCGAGGTGTCGTTCGTCGGCCGGGACGGCCCCCGCGCCTTCCCCGCCACCCGACGCGAGGCACTCGCCGCGCTCCACCGCTTCGTCGACCGCCGGCTGGCCACCTTCGGGCCCCGCGAGGACGCCATGCTCGCCGACGATCCGGTGCTCAGCCACAGCCTGCTGTCGTCCTCGCTCAACCTCGGGCTGCTCGACCCGGGGGAGTGCGTGGCCCTGGCCGAGGACGCCTGGCGCGCCGGAAAGGCGCCGCTGGGCAGCGTGGAGGGCTTCGTCCGGCAGATCGCCGGCTGGCGCGAGTACGTCTGGCACCTCTACTGGTACGCCGGCGCCGACTACCGCGACCGCAACGCGCTGGGGCACACCGCGCCGCTGCCCGACTGGTTCCTCGACCTCGACGCCGACGCCGTCACCGCCCGCTGCCTGGCCACCGTCCTCGCCCAGGTGCGCGACACCGGCTGGACCCACCACATCCCGCGCCTGATGGTCCTGGGCAGCTACGCCCTACAGCGCGGCTGGCACCCCCTCGCCGTCACCGACTGGTTCCACCGCAGCTTCGTGGACGGCTACGACTGGGTGATGCTGCCCAATGTGATCGGCATGTCCCAACACGCCGACGGCGGACTGATGGCCACCAAGCCCTACACCTCGGGCGGCTCCTACCTCCAGCGGATGAGCGACTACTGCGGGCCCTGCGCCTACCGCCCCGGCGACCGGGTGGGGGAGCGGGCCTGCCCGTTCACCGCCGGCTACTGGGCCTTCCTGGACCGCCACCGTGAGACGTTCGCCGACAACGCACGGATGTCCAGGCCCCTGCGGGGCCTGGACCGTCTCGCCGACCTGACCGAGCTGCTCCACCAGCGGGAGGCCGGATCGGACGCCGCGCCCCCGTGAGGGGGCCGCCCGCGCGTCCCGGCGGTCAGGCGCGCGGGCCGCCGGGAGACGCCGGCTGCGGAGCCAGGCCGGCCGCCGCCATATAGGTGGAGAGGACCAGCTTGCCCACCGCGGGGTAGGCGCCCAGCGGCTCGGCCGTCGGGCAACCGGCCTCCTTGGTCGCCGACTCCAACAGGCCCTCCGGGATCTCCGGGCCGATCAGGCAGGGCGCCACGGCCAGTTGCTGGGCCCCGGCCTCCAGCAGCCGGTTCGCGGTGTGCGCCACCGCGCCCTCCTCGTCGAGCGCGGCGGCCAGCACGGGCACCGCGAGCCGCGCGGAGAGCAGCATGCCGGTGATCCCCGCGGTCTGCACCGCCTCCTCACCGCCCACCGTGGCGAGCACGATGCCGTCGGCGGCCGTGGCGACCGTGAACAGCCGCGCCCGGTCGGCCCTGGCCAGCCCCGACTCCGACAGCCGGACATGCACGCCCTCCGCCAACAGCGGGTGCGGGCCCAGCACATCGGTCAGCTCGGCGCCCGAACCGCTGTGCACCACGGTCTGCCGTATGCCGCGCAACTGGGCACTGTCCGGGCCCGCCAGCAGCGGCACCACGATGGCGCTGGGCGCACCGCTCGCCTCCGAGGCCGCCGCGTCGGCGCCGGAGAGCACCTCCTCCAGGGAGGGGAACTCCTCACCCGCGCGCTCGGCGAAGCCGATCCGCCCGTCCAGGCCGGGCAGTTCGGAGCGGGCGATGCTCAACACCTCCTCGGCGACGGAGAGAGACGAGGCGGAGGGCGTCCCTGGCACCGCGAGCACCAGCGGCGGCGCCCCTTCGGGGGCGGACACCGGCTCCGGCCTGCGATGGCGTCCGGACTGACGGGGTCGCGGCATACGTACGGGGAGGCCGGATGCTGGCCCAGTGGAGGAGCTCATGTCGCCGCATGTTAATGCCTTGATGTGCCCGGCTGTTCGTCCGGGGGGACAGGGACCAGATCTGTCCCGTTATGTCCCACGCGTCGGTGTGACGCTGCCGGCGGTGGCTCTTACCCACGGTGGTCGACGATGTGCAGCAGGGCGGGGTCCTTGGGCAGGTGGGATGTGCCGTGGGCGAGGCGGGCGGCGATCAGCAGGGCGCCGTCCAGCGGGGTGCCGGCGGCCGGGACCAGCAGGGCCCGGGGGAGCCGGCGCGCCAACTCCGCCCGCAGCGGCCCGGTGAGCGGATCGCCGAGCTGGAGGAGCCCGCCGGTCAGCGCGACGCGGCCGTCCGTGTCCGCCGGGCAGACCGCGACCGCCGAGTCGGCGATCTCCCGCGCGGCCTCCCGCAGGATGCCCGAAGCCACCTCGTCCGGCTCGTCCGCCGTGGCGCAGCGCGCCACCTCGGGAGCGAACGAGGCCAGCACCGCCGCGCGGTCGGGGCGTGGATAGATCCGCGCCGGCAGCCCGGACATCGGCCCGAACTCGGCCTCGGCGCGCGCCAACAGCGCCGCCGAGCCCCCGGGGCGGCCGTCGTGCGCGCGCAGCGCGGCCGTCAGCCCGCGCCGCCCGATCCAGGCGCCGCCGCCGAGATCGCCCAGCAGATGGCCCCAGCCGTCCGCCCGCCGCCAGGTCACCAGGTCGGTGCCGAGCGCGATCATGCCCGTGCCCGCGGCGACCACGGCGCCGGGCGCCTCGCCGAGCGCCCCCGCGTAGCCGGTGACCGCGTCGGCGGCCAGGGCCAGCCGGCGGACCCCGAGCCCGGCGGCCAGCGCCTCGGGCAGCTCCGCCCGCAGCCGGCCGCCCAGCGTCGCCATGCCGGCCGCCCCCACGCAGATCGCGTCGATCCGCTCCCTGGGCGCCACCTCGTCGAGCAGGGCCCGTGCCGTGGGCAGGAGTTGGGCCAGCAGATGGCCGGCGTCGATCCCGCCGGGGCCCGTCCGCACCGGCTCGTCGGTGCGGCGCCGGCCGCCGGGGCGCGGCGCGCCCTCCGGCGTCGCCTCGGCCAGCGCGATCCGCAGGCCCGAGCCTCCCGAGTCGACGCCCAGCACCCAGGCCGAGGCGGTCCCGGCCCCTGACGTCACGGGAGCTTCCAGTCCACCGGGGAGCCGCCCTGTTCGGCGAGCAGGGCGTTGGCCCGGCTGAACGGCCGGGAGCCGAAGAAGCCCCGGTCCGCCGACATGGGCGAGGGATGCGCCGACTCCACGGCCGGCACCCCGCCCAGCATCGGCCGCGCCGTCCTGGCGTCCCGCCCCCACAGGACGGCCACCAGCGGGCGGCCCCGCGCGGCCAGCGCGCGGATGGCCTGCTCGGTGACCTCCTCCCAGCCCTTGCCCCGGTGCGCGGCCGGGCGCCTGGGCGCGGTGGTCAGCGCCCGGTTCAGCAGGAGCACCCCCTGGTCCGCCCAGGGGGTGAGATCCCCGTTCGAGGGTCTCGGCAGGCCCAGATCGGTGTTCAGCTCGCGGTAGATGTTCTCCAGGCTGCCGGGCAGGGGGCGCACCTCGGGGGCCACCGAGAAGCTGAGGCCCACCGCGTGCCCCGGCGTGGGATACGGGTCCTGACCGACGATCAACACCCTGACGTCGTCGAAGGGTTGCTGAAACGCGCGGAGGACGTGCTGGCCGGCCGGGAGGTAGGTGCGGCCGGCGGCGATCTCGGCGCGGAGGAAGTCCCCCATGGCCGTGATCCGGTCCGCCACCGGCTCCAGCGCCTTCGCCCAGCCCGCTTCGACAATCTCGTGCAATGCTCGTGCTGCCACGGTCCGTCACCCTACTGGCAAGCACCGACAGCCCGTTGCCCGGCCGCGTGCCGGGCGCGCGGCCGGGTACCGCGCGCCCGGGGGGCAACCGTGCGCCTTAGAACGGCGGGGTCGATCCCGTCAGAAGGCGCGTTCGTACTGCGCGGGGATCGCCGGGGGAGAGACCCCGAGCTCCCCGGCCGCGCGCAGCGGCCAGTAGGGCTCGCGCAGCAACTGCCGGCCCAGCAGCACCGCGTCGGCCTCGCCGGAGGCGAGGATCTTGGCCGCCTGGTCCGGCTCGGTGATCAGCCCGACCGCGGCGACCGGCAGCCCCGCCTCCCGCCGCACCCGCGCGGCGAACGGCACCTGGTAACCGGGCTCCGTCGGCACCCTCACATGCGGCGCGTTGCCACCGGACGAGACGTCGAGCACGTCGACGCCGTGCTCCCGCAGGTCGTGGGCGAACCGCACGGTGTCGTCCGGCGTCCAGCCGTGCTCCGTCAGCCAGTCGGTGGCCGAGATCCGGAAGAACAGCGGGAGCTCGTCGGGCCACACGGCCCGCACGGCGTCCACCACTTCGAGCGCGAACCGCGTCCGGCCCGCGAAGTCGCCGCCGTAGCGGTCGGTGCGGCGGTTGCTGTGCGGGGAGAGGAACTCGCCGATCAGATAGCCGTGGGCGCCGTGCACCTCGGCGACCTGGAAGCCGGCCGTCAGCGCGCGCCGCGCCGAGGCGGCGAACTGCTCGACGATCTCGCGGACGCCCTCCTCGGTCAGCTCCGCCGGCGTCGCGTAGCCGTCGGCGAACGGCACCGGGCTCGGCGCCGACGGACGCCAGGGACGCTCGTCCCCGGCCAGCGGTCCGCCGCCTTCCCAGGGGCGGCGCGTGCCGGCCTTCCGTCCGGCGTGGGCGAGTTGTATCCCCGGCACGGCGCCCCGCTCGCGCAGCGCGCGGGTCAGCCCGGTCAGCGACTCCTGCTGCCGGTCGTTCCACAGGCCGAGGTCGGCATGGCTGATCCGGCCCTCGGGGCTGACCGAGGTCGCCTCCGTCAGGATCAGGCCCGCGCCACCGACCGCCCTGGTGGTGTAGTGGGTGTGGTGCCACTCGTTGGCCGCCCCGGTGTCAGGGCCCGACACGGCGGCGGAGTACTGACACATGGGCGCCATCCAGACGCGGTTGGGGACGGTAAGCGAACGCAGCGACCAGGGCTCGAACAGCGTGCTCATGGCGGGGATCCTCCCGAGGTCGGTACCGGGGCGCGAGGACCCGGATAGTACGACGACCATCGTACGATGCTTCGGGATGCTTCGGGGTCCGCCCCAACGCCCTCTCGTACCATGGCCCCATGACGCTCAGCGCCGGTCCCGAAGCCCCGAGCCGCTCGCTCGCGCACCCCACGCGCGCGCAGATCCGGCTGGAGCAGGTGCTGCACGCGCTCTCCGACCCGGTCCGGCTCTCCGTGGTCAGCGCGCTGGCCGCCACCGAACGCGAGCTGCCGTGCTCGGCGTTCCCGCTTCCGGTCACCAAGTCCACCTGCACCCACCACTTCCGGGTGCTGCGGGAGGCCGGCGTCGTCCGCCAGGTCTACCGGGGCACGGCCAAGCTGAACGCGCTGCGCCGCCAGGACCTCGACGTGCTCTTCCCCGGCCTGCTCGACGTGGTGCTCGACGCCGCCGCCCAGCAGCGGCGGCAGGACTCCGCAAAACCTCTCTAGGGCCGGCCGCCCGTCGTGTCCCCCGCGGCGCGCAGCAGGGTGGGCCAGTCCGCGATCTTCACCGGCCCCCGGGACAGCGTGCGCCCCAGCGCCGCCTCCGCAGCCTCGATGCCGAGCCAGCCGGGCCACTCCACCGGATCGGCGCCCGCCGCCCGCAGCGCGGCCAGGGGATCGGCCGCCGGCGCGGCCGGCAGCGCCGGCAGATCCGCCAGCACGGAGGTCGCCGTCTCCTTGCCGCAGGGGCGGTTGCTGCCGATGACCCCGGTCGGGCCGCGCTTGATCCAGCCGGCCACATACTCCCCGGGCGCGACATCCCCGCCCCGCAGCACCCGCCCGGCGGCGTGCGGGACGACGCCCCGCTCCGGGTCGAACGGCAGCCCGTCCAGCGCCACCCCCTGGTACCCCACCGACCGCAGGACCAACTGGGCCTCGATCTCCACCTGTTCGCCGGTGTCCGTGACCCGGCCGCCGCCGATGCCCGCGGTCCGCTCGAAGCGCACCGCGCGCACCGCGCCCGCCCCGTCGTCCAGCAGCTCGACGGGGCGCAGGAAGAACCGGGGCGCGATCCGTCGGGCCCGGCCGCGCGGGGGAGCGTCCGCCCAGGCGCTCAACGCCGCCAGGTTGCGCCGGGCGTTGGCGCCGAGCGACGCGGGCTCGGCGCCGTCCGGATCGGCCGCCAGCTCGGCGGCGTCCACCACCACCTCGGCCTCGGCGAGGGTGCCCAGCTCGCGCAGCTCCTTGGTGGTGAACCTGGCCTGGCTCGGGCCGCGTCGGCCCACCAGATGCACGGAGCGCACCGCGCTGTCCGCCAACGCGGCGAGGACAGGGGGCGGTACATCCGTGCTCCGCAACTCGGCGGCGGTGCGGGCCAGCATCCGGGCCACGTCGAGCGCGACATTGCCCGCGCCGATCACCACGGCCGAACGCGTGTGCCCGGGCAACTCCAGCCGGGGCGCGTCCGGATGGCCGCTGTACCAGGAGACGAAGTCGGTGGCCGACCAGCTGCCGGCCAGCTCCTCGCCCGGGATCCCGAGGCGCCGGTCCCTCGCCGCGCCCACGCAGTACACCACCGCGCCGTAGAGCGCGCGCAGCCGCTCCGCGCGCACCCCGTCGGCGCCCACCGGGACGTTCCCGAGGAAACGGACCCGGGGATCCTCCAGCACACGCCGCAGCGTGGCCTGTAGGGACTTGATCTTCTGGTGGTCGGGGGCCACCCCGTAGCGCACCAGGCCGTAGGGACAGGGCAGCCGGTCCAGCACATCGACGCGCAGCTCCGCGCCCGGGTGCTGGTCGAGCAGCGCCTGGGCGGTGTACACGCCACTGGGACCGGAACCGACCACTGCGATGCGCACCATGGCGAACCCCCTGCCGCTCGCTTCGGACGTGGAGCATCGGGCGCGGACTCCCCTCCAGCATCCCACCGCGCGGCCGGCCTGGCGAGCCCCACGCGGGGGCCGGTGCGCCTCAGCGCAGGTCGGCCATCCGTGCGATCTCCGACGACTGGCTGGCGATCACATCGGTGGCCAGCCGTTCCACGTCCTCGTCGGTGGTCTCGCCCAGCACGGCGGCGGCCATGGTGACCGCTCCCTCGTGGTGGCGGACCATCAGGGTGAGGAAGAGCTGGTCGAAGTCGGCGCCCCTGGCGTCGGCCAGCCGCGCCAACTCCTCGGCCGACGCCATCCCGGCCATGCCCCCGTGCTCGGCGTGGTCCCCGTGCTCGCCGTGGTTCTCGCCCGGTCCGTGCGCCAGGTCGTCGTGCCGCTCCAGCCAGGCGCGCATCACCTCGATCTCCGGCGTCTGGGCGGCCTCGATCCGCTCCGCCAGCCGGCGCACATCGTCCGATTCGGCGTGTTCCAGGGCGAGTTCGGTCATCACCAGCGCCTGCCCGTGGTGCTCCACCATGCCGTCCATATAGGTGAGGTCGGCCGGCCCCGGCGGGCGTTCGCCCGGGGCCCGCTCGGCGGCCTCATCGGCGCTCAGCGTCTCGGCCGGTTCGCCCGGCGCGCCCGGCGCCACCACCGGCGGGCCCTCGTCGGCCGCCGAGGCCGCGCCGCCGCTACAGCCGGACAGGGCGACCGTCGCCAGCGCGACGGCCACCAGAGTGACCAGCGCGACCAGGGGGGAGCGGGATCCGGGGCGTGGGCGGTCCGTCAACGGGTCCTCCTGTTGCGGCGTATGACATTCCTGTTACCCATATTGACGTGCTCATGTAAATAGCGGGGTGAGGGGTATGCATGACGGGGCAACCGCACCGCCCCGTCCGAGGATTGAGGGAGAACGTCCAGTGACATCGTGGCACAGGCTCCGTCGACGACAAGGGCGCCTCGGTGTGCTCGCGGTCCTGTTCGGCCTGGTGGTGGCCCTGCTGGTGGCCCATCCCGCCGCGGCGACGCCGGATCCGGGCGACGAGCCCCCGCCGACCGAGGACATCTCCGAGAGCGACCGGCGGGCGGTCGAAGCGGCCATCGCCAGCGGCGAGATACCGGGCGTCGACGAGATCGCGCACAGCGACAACGTCACCCACCTCGCCAACATCCCGCGCTCCGAGGGCCTCACCAGCACCAACACGGATATCGCCTTCCAGGGCACGTACGCGTTCGCCGGGAACTACGACGGCTTCGTGGTGTACGACATCAGCCGGCCCAGCGCGCCCGAGATCGTCACCCGGGTGCTCTGCCCGGGCTCGCAGAACGACATCTCGGTCTCCGGGGACCTGCTCTTCCTGTCCGTCGACTCCTCACGGTCCGACGACTCCTGCGCCAGCGAGCCCCAGCCGGCCACCGAGGCCGACTCCTGGGAGGGCATCCGCGTCTTCGACATCAGCGACCTGCGCGCCCCCCGCTATGTCTCCGCCGTCGAGACGGCCTGCGGCTCCCACACCCACACGCTGGTGCCCGACCGGCGCGACGTCTACGTCTATGTCTCCTCCTACGGGCCCAACCAGACCTTCCCCGACTGCCAGCCCCCGCACGACGGGATCTCCATCGTCAAGGTGCCCAAGCACGCCCCCGAGCGGGCCGCGCTCGCCAGCTTCGAGGTGCTCTTCCCCGACGGCGGGTTCCCCGGCGACGAGGACGGATCGGCCACCAGCGGCTGCCACGACATCACCGCCTACCCCGCCCTCGACCTGGCCGCCGGCGCCTGCATGGGCGACGGCATCCTGTTGGACATCTCCCGCCCCGCCGCGCCCCGCGTGCTGGACCGGGTGCGGGACGTCGAACACTTCGCCTTCTGGCACTCGGCGACCTTCAGCCAGGACGGAAGGAAGATCGTCTTCACCGACGAACTCGGCGGCGGCAGCGGCGCGACCTGCGACGCCCGCACCGGCGAGGAGTTCGGCGCCAACGGGATCTACCACGTCGAGGGCCGGGGCGAACACCGCCGGCTGAGCTTCCAGAGCTACTTCAAGATCCCGCGCCACCAGGCGGAGACCGAGAACTGCGTGGCCCACAACGGCTCCCTGATCCCGGTGCCCGGCCGGGACATCATGGTCCAGTCCTGGTACCAGGGCGGCGTCTCCTTCTGGGAGTTCACCGACTCGCGGCGGCCCCGGGAGATCGGCTACTTCGAACGCGGCCCCGTCAACGGCGAGCAGCTCTCCTTCGGCGGCTCCTGGTCGGCCTACTACTACAACGGCCATGTGTACTCCAACGACCAGAAGGGCCTGGACGTCCTGCGCATCGACGACCGGCGCACCGATCCGGCCCGCCGGGTGCGGCTGCACGAGCTGAACGCGCAGACCCAACCCACCTACCGCTGAGCCCGCGCTACGGGGACACCCGTGGCCTGGGCATCCCGCCGGGCGGCGACTCGCTCGGCGGGATGCCCAACCGCCAGGACAGGTCGAAGCGGGCGAACAGCTCCGCCCGCAGCCGAGCGGACGACATCGGCGCGCCCGGCAGCAGCTGGGCCACCACCGCGCCCATCAGCAGGGCACGCAGCATCGGGTAGTCGCCGTCCGGATCGGCCGAGCCGAACTCGACCACCGTGTTCCGCAGCAGAAGGGCCAGCCGCTGTTGCTCGGCGCACTGGATGAAGCCCTCGCACTGGAGCAGCCCGGCCATGTGCGCCCGCATCAACACCGGTTGCTCCTCGGCCAGCCCCAGGATCGCGTCGATGGCGCGCGCCATCAGCTCCCGACCGGCGTCCTCCCCCTCGGGCCGCGGATCCCGATCCAGCGTCGAGGAGAGCCTGCGGTGCATCAGACGGTGCACCGCCGACTGCAACAGTTGACGTTTTCCCGGAAAGTAGTACGAGATCAAGCCCCGGGCCGCGCCCGCGCGATCCGCGATATCACCCAAGGTCGTGGCCTCGTAACCGCGTTCGGCGACCAGCTCGACGGCGGCCTGGAGCAGCCTCTCGCGGGAACGACGGCGCATCTCCTCATTGACCGATGCGCTGCGAGGCGACATGCTGGGCTCCTGTTGACTGGCTCACAGCCAATATACTCAGCCGGGCACCTGACCTCGGCCCGGGTCGGCTGCGATCAGTCCGGCGGCGGTATCGGGCGGCGCGGGGGACCGTCCGATACCGCCGCCGACTCCTTTCCCGAGCCGACGCCCCGATGGTCCCGAGCCGGCGCCCCGATCCCTCGGGCGACGCTCCCGGCTCAACGCACCAGATCCAGGACGGGCAGCAGATCCTTGGGGCGTTCGTCCACCGGCAGATGCCGCACCAGGTGCACCGCGCAGCCCAACGCCGTCGCCCCGCCGTCCGCGCGGGGGCTGTCCCCCACCATCAGCGCCCGCTCGGGCGCCACCCCGAGCGCCGCGCAGGCGTGGGCGAACAGCGCGGGATCGGGCTTCTGCACCCCGTGTTCATAGCTCAGCGCGAACGCGTCGACCAGCTCCAGCAGGCCGTGCTCCCGGAAGACCGGCCGCAAGTCCCAGCCGATGTTGCTCACCACGGCGACCCGCAGGCCGCGTTCCCGCAACGCGCGCAGCACCGGGCGGGTGTCCGGGTACTCGCGCCAGGCGTCCGGCTCCCTGTGCCGGTCGTAGAGCGCGTCGTACACCTCGGGCGCCCCCGGCAGCGGCACCTGCCTGGCCAGCGTCACATACAGCTCGCGATGGCCCGAGGGGTCGCGGTCCCGCACCTCCCACAGCTCGCGCAGGCCGGGCGGCACCTCATCGGGCTCCGAACCGCCGGGCAGCGCGCCGACCCGTTCCAGCTCGGCCGCGCGTCGCCGCGTCTCCGCCGCCGGCAGGCTCACCCCCACCCGGTCGAGCCCCACCCGCAGCCAGTCCAGGGTCGGCTCGACGCGCAGCAGCGTCCCGGAGAAGTCGAAGAGCACACCCGAGATCGTCATGCCCCGATCCTCTCCCGGCCCGCCCCCGGGCCACCAGCCGAAGCTCAGCCGGTGAGGGCGGAGAGACCCGGCGCGAACGCCACCAGCAGCGGCACCGCCGGCACCAGCGTCACCGCCGCCGTCAGCCGCAACCGCCGCGCGGGGGACAGCCGGCGCTCCGGGGCCAGCAGCCGACTCACCCGCTGCGGCACCTCGGCGTGCTCCGACGCGTGGGAGAAGACCCCACGCCCCTCGTTCAGCCCGACCAGCGCCAGCGCCGTCGTCATCCGGCCGAACCGGCGGGAGGCCATGTCGTCGGCCGACAGCTCGACGAGCCGGTGCACCTGCGCCTGGAACGCGGCGAACACCGGCACCCCGGGGAAGCCGCCGGCCAGCGCGCCGGCGCAGTGCTGGAGCCAGTGGTGACGCGCCAGCGCGTGCCCGCGCTCATGCGCCAACACCGCGTCCAACTGCCGCCGGTTCAGGCGACGGAGCGCCGCGGTGGTGATCACCAGCCTCGGCGGCGTGCCGGGCAGCAGCCACGCGTCCGGGCGCTCGTCCTCCCACACGACCAGCCGCTCGGCCGATCCGGACTCCTCGCCCGGCAGCCGGGGGGAACGGGCCAGCAGCTCGGCGCGGCGCCGCCGCCGCCCCGCCCTGGCCCGGCGCACCTCGCGGGTGAGCGCCACGGCCGTCCACAGGCCGCCGAAGGCCAGCGCCAACGCGATCAGGGCGGCCCACCTGTCGCCGTCGGGCGGCAGCGCGTAGGCGTCCACCACCACCGCGGGAGCCGGCGCGAACACCCCGCCGTGCACGGCCCGCCAGGCGGCGGCGCCGGACAGCGCCATCGCCAGCACACAGCACAGCAGCACGGCGGCCACCACGCACTGCCACATCCACAGGGCCAGGACCGGTTCGCGATCCGACCAGGAACCACGGGCCACCACGCGCGGCGCCATCGCCGCGGTGAGCGCGCCCAGCACCAGGAGCGTGATGGTGATCACCATGAGCCCAGCCTAGAACGCCGCCGGCGGCCGGGCGTCCCCCGGGGCCGCCGGCGTGAGCAACGCCTCACCCGGCCAGCACCATGGTGAACATCCCCAAGGACAGGGCGAGTCGACAGGCCGCGCCCACCTCGTCCGGCCGCTGCCCGTCCCCGGCGGCCCCTGTCCCGGCCGCTGTCCCCACCGCTGTCCCCACCGCCGACCCCGCCGCCGTCCCGGCCGGCAGCGGCAGCAGGCGGGGCGCGGCCCGCAGCGCGTAGAGCCCGAAGTAGACCAGCGCGGGCCCCGCCCACCCCGGTGGCCCGTGTCCCGGATGTCCCCCGGCCATGGCCCACGCCATCGCGAGCATCGCGGCGCCCTCCACCAGATGGTGCGCCCGGTGGCGCGCGCCGGCGCCGAGCGGCAGCGCCGCGCCCAGCGTGCTCGCCGCCGCCAGGGCGACGAGCAGCCAGGACGGGGGCGCGGCCCCGGCGACGCCGCCGGCCATCGACAGCGCCATCAGCGCCATGCCGAGCCCCATCGCGGCCTCAAGCCCCCGGCCCTGCCGCTCGCCGGGAGCGGCCCGCCGCAGCCGCGCCAGGCAGTAGCCGCCCGTCGCGCCGCAGACCACCACCAGCAGCCAGTTCACCAGCACGGGCCCGTGCATCGCCCACCTCCGCGCGGTCTCGACGGCGACCTCCGCGCAGAGGCTGCCCGATGCCGCGTCCCCCCACGGCGGCGCATGGGAGCGCGGGGGCGCGCGGAGGTGGGGACGTGTGGAACTAGGATGCTGCGCTGTGACCGCGACAACGGAGCTGATCTTCAGCGAGGCGAACGAGGCGGACGTCCCGGCCCTGGTGGCGTTGGTCGAATCCGCCTACCGGGGCGAGGCCAGCCGCGCCGGCTGGACCACCGAGGCGGATCTGCTGGACGGCCGCCGCACCGACGCCGACGCCGTGCGCGAGCTGGTCGCGGACCCGGGGAGCCGGCTGCTCACCGCCTGGCGGGACGGGGAGCTGGTGGCCTGCTGCCAGCTGCGCGAGCCGCCCGCCGACCAGGGCGGGCCACGCACCGCCTACTTCGGGATGTTCGCCGTGCGCCCCGGGCTGCAAGGCGCGGGCCTCGGCCGGCAGGTCCTCGCCGAGGCGGAGCGCACGGCGGCGCGCGACTGGGGCGCGGAACGCCTCAGGATGACGGTGATCTCCGCCCGCGAGGCGCTGATCGCCTGGTACGAGCGCCGTGGCTACACGCGCACGGGCGAGACCGAGCCCTTCCCCTACGGCGACGAGCGCTTCGGCCTGCCGCGTCGGCCCGATCTGCGGTTCGACGTGCTGGTCAAGCCGCTGCCCTGACCGACCGCGCGATCTCCGGACGGTCGGTGACCACCCCGTCCAGGCCCAGCGCCCGCGCCTCGGCCAGCTCCGCCTCCGTGTTGACCGTCCAGCCGAGCACGGCGAGTCCGGCGTCCCGGCAGCGGCCCACCACCTCCTCGTCGAGCCGGGGCAGCTCACCGGAGACCAGCGCGCAGCCCAGTGCCACGGCTCGCTCCGGCGCACTCGGCGTCGAGGTGCCGGTGACCAGCCCTCGCGGCACCTCGGGCAGCAGCGCGGCCACGGCGCTGAGCGCCGCGTCGTGGAACGAGATCACGGTGACCCGGTGGTGCAGCCGGTGCCGCTCGACGAGTCCTGCCAGCCGCTCGGCGGCGGCCGGGTCCTTGATCTCCAGCTGAAGGTGTCCGCCGACCTCCGTCACCACCTCCTGGAGCGTCGGCACCCGCTCGCCCCCGCCGGCGTCCAGCCTCCGCAGCTCGGCCAGCGTCAGCTCGGCGACCGCCCCCCGCCCGTCGGTGGTCCGATCCACCCGGGCGTCGTGCAGCACCACCAGCGCGTCGTCCGCGCTCAGGCGCACATCCAGCTCGATCACGTCCAGGCCGGTCAGCTCGGCCCTGCGGAAGGAACGCAGGGTGTTCTCCGGCTCCACACCCATCAGCCCACGGTGTCCCACGGTCAGCAGCGCCATGGCCCACACCCTAGAGCCCGCACGGAAGGGGCCCACGGGACGCCCGGTTGATCGGGCAATCTTCTGGGGATACCGTGGATACGCTGCATATTCTTCTGTGGAGGGTGGGTCATGACGGAAAGTCTCGCGTCAATCGCGGCAAAGGGCGACGGATTGACGGCGGACCGTGTGGTCGCTCATCCCGCCTGGCCGGTGCTCAGGGACGCCGTCGCGGCGATCCGGCCCGCCCAGGCCAAGGACGGCTCGATCGACCTCGCCGCCGAAGGCGCCCCCGACCGCGCCGAGTTGACGCGCCGGATCGACACGATCGTCGACGCCGTCCAACGCCTGAGCCCGCTGCTGCCGCACGACGCCGCCTACCACCGGGCCCTCGTCGACGATCTGCGCCGCTGGGCCGACGACGGCTTCGGCGTCCCCGACTTCCTCGACTCGCTGCTCGCCTTCCAGCCCACGGCCGAGCGGGCCGACGGCCGCCAGCACCTGGTCGTCTTCCCCATGTACACGCAGAACGGCAACCCCGACCGCAACCTCGAAGCCGTGGTGCTGCGCGTGGTGTGGCCCGAGTGGCTCGCCGAGCTGGAGCGCACCCGCTACGACAACCCGATGTTCCTCGGGATCACCTTCGAGGACTTCACCGACGGCTACGACACCAACTCGGCCGTCCTCTTCCCCGAGACCATCGCCGTGCGCCAGGCGCCCGCCCGGTTCTCCTGGGGCGGCATCTTCTGCGACCGGGAGGCCGCCAGATTCCGCCGGGTGATCAGCGCCGCCAGCGAGGTGACCAGCCTGGAGCTGCCCGAGGACGCCAGCGGCCTCCTCACCGACCAACAGCGCTGCCAGCAGACCTTCGTCCTGTGGGACATGGTCCATGACCGCACCCACAGCCACGGCGACCTGCCCTTCGACCCGTTCATGATCAAACAGCGCCAGCCGTTCTGGATGTACGGCCTGGAGGAGCTGCGCTGCGACCTCACCGCCTTCCACGAGGCCGGCCGCCTCGCCGACGACGGCTATCCCCAGGGCCGCGACGTGCAGTACGCGGTGCTGCTCGACCGCCTCTTCCGCTTCCCGGTGACCGGCGCCAGGGTCCGCAACTACGACGGGCTCGGCGGCCAACTCCTCTTCGCCTACCTGCACCAGCACGACGCGCTCCGCTGGCGCGACAACCGCCTCACCGTCGACTGGGCCCGCGCCCGCGAGGTCACCGCCCAACTGCGCGACGAGATCGAGACCCTCTACCGCAAGGGCATCGACCGGCCCAAGATCGTGCACTGGCTGAAGTCCTACGATCTGGTCGCCCGCTACCTCTCCCCGCACCCGGGCTCCGTCTGGGCCAAGGGCGCCGAGGCCCTCGACCTCGACCAGCCGCCGCGCCGCCTGGTGGACGACGTACTGCCCGACGAGTTCCCGCTGAGCCTCTTCTACGAAGCGCTCGGCAAGAAGCTCCGTAAGGTGATCGAGTCCACCCGGGGCATCACCGCCGACCAGGCCCCCACCAGGGCCGCCTGACCGCCGGCCCGCCCCCGGGCAGCACGCTTCGACGAGGAGGCACCCCATGAACAACCCCGTCCCAGGCGAAACCCCCAGGCCCGGGGGCGCGCTCGAAGGAGCCGTGATCGCGGTGGCCGGCGCCGGCGGCCCCGCCGGCCACGCCACCCTGCTGCGGCTGGCCGAGGCCGGCGCCGTCGTGGTCGCCGCCGACGCCGACCCCACCCGGCTCGCCGAGGGCGTCGACGCCGCCCGCTTCGCCCACGGCGGCGCCACCGTCATCGGCGACACCGTCGACCTGCTGCACCTCGACCCCACCCGCGAGTGGGCCGAGCGGACCGAACGCGAATACGGCCGGATCGACGGCCTGGTGCACCTCGTCGGCGGCTGGCGCGGCTCACCGACCTTCGCCGAGACCGACCTCGCCGACTGGACGCTCCTCCACGACCTGCTGGTGCGCACCGTCCAGCACACCTCGCTCGCCTTCCACGCCCCGCTCGCCCGCTCCGGCAACGGCCGCTTCGTGCTGGTCAGCGCCGCCGGCGCCAGCCGGCCCACCGCGGGGAACGCCGCCTACGCCGCCGCCAAGTCGGCAGCCGAGGCGTGGACGCTGGCGCTGGCCGACGACTACCGTAAGGCGGCGGCCGAAGGCGCCCGACCGCCGGCCGCCGCCACCGTGCTGGTGGTCAAGGCGCTGGTCACCGAGGCCATGCGCGCCCAGAAGCCGAAGGCGAGGTTCGCCGGCTTCACCGATGTCCACGACCTCGCCGACGCCGTCAGCAGGCTGTGGACCACCCCGACCGAGGAAGTGAACGGAAACCGCCTGTGGCTCACCCAGAAGCCGTGACCCCGCCCTTCGGCCCCACCGACGCCCGCCGCCGTCACGATCCCGCCGTCCGCGGTTTCGCCTCCGACAACTACTCGGGCGCCCACCCCGAGGTGCTGGCGGCCCTCGCCCTGGCCAACGGCGGACACCAGTCCGCGTACGGCGCCGACGCCTACACCACGCACCTCGGCGACCTCTTCCGCCACCACTTCGGCCCCCGCGCCGAGGTGTACCCCGTCTTCAACGGCACGGGCGCCAACGTCGTCGGGCTCCAGGCGCTCACCGACCGCTGGGGTGCGGTGATCACCACCACCAGCGCCCATATCAACGTCGACGAGGGCGGCGCCCCCGAGCGGGTCGGCGGCCTCAAGCTGCTCACCGTCCCCACCCCGGACGGCAAGCTCACCCCCGAGCTGATCGCCGGCGAGGCGTTCGGCTTCGACGACGAGCACCGCGCCATGCCGCAGGTCGTCTCGCTCACCCAGAGCACCGAGCTCGGCACGCTCTACACCCCGGACGAGATCCGCGCCATCGCCGACCTCGCCCACGAACACGGCATGGCCGTCCATGTGGACGGCGCCCGACTGGCCAACGCCGCCGCGACGCTGGACCTCCCGCTGACGGCGTTCACCACCGACGCCGGCGTGGACGTCCTCTCCTTCGGCGGCACCAAGAACGGCCTGCTCCTCGGCGAGGCCGTCGTCGTCCTCGCCCCCGAGCGGGTCCGCGCCATGCGCCACCTCCGCAAGCTCTCCATGCAGCTGACGTCGAAGATGCGCTTCGTCTCCGTCCAGTTCGAGGCGCTGCTCGCCGGCGACCTCTGGCTGCGCTCCGCCCGCCACGCCAACGCCATGGCCCGCCGCCTGGCGGCGGGCGCCGGCGACCTCGACGGCGTGCGGATCTGCCACCCCGTCCAGGCCAACGGCGTCTTCGCCGAACTCCCCCAGGAGGTGAGCCGGCGACTGATGAAGCGCTACGCGTTCTACTTCTGGAACGAACCGGCCGGCCAGGTCCGCTGGATGTGCTCCTTCGACACCACGCCTGACGACGTCGACGGCTTCCTGACGGCCCTGCGGGAGGAACTCGGCCGTTAGGGCAATACGTTCGGATCTTCACGGGCTCACGATTCCCCCGGACTCCGTCCGAGGGGACCTTGGGGGCACCTCCCGGACGAAGTCCGGGGGAGTACGAGCCGCGATCCGGCGCCTCAGCGGCTGCGCGGCGGGCGGCCGGGAGACGTGGGGCTCGCCCCCGCCGGCCAAGCGGTGCCCCGCGCCCCGCCGCTGGCTGCCGGCTGGCGTCCGGCCTCGCGGGGCGCGGGGGCGGACCGGCTACGAGCGACGTGGCAGTGTCCCCACGGGGCCCGGCCGGCCCGGGGTCAGGAGTGGGAGGCCGGGGGCGGGGGGGCCGCGCCGCCGAGGTGGGCGGGGAGCCACCAGGTATCCTCCGGCTTCTCCGGCTTGTCCGGATACGCCCGCTGCGCGGCGTCGAGCAGCTCGTGCACCCGCTCGCGCAGCCGCTCCGTGATGTTGGCCGCCGGCTCGTCCGGATCGGCCAGCATGGGCTTGCCGATCCTGATGGTGATCGGGACGTGGTTGCGCCGTAGATCCCGCTTGCGGCCCTTCGTCCACAGCCGCTGCGTGCCCCACAGCGCGACCGGCAGCAGCGGGACCTGCGCCTCCTGCGCCATCCGCGCGGCGCCGGACTTGAACTTCTTCAGCGTGAACGAGGGGGAGATCGTCGCCTCGGGAAAGACCCCGACGATCTCCCCGCCCCGCAGCGCCTCCAGCGCGGGGGCGAACGACTGGTCGCCCCTGGCGCGGTCCACCGGGATGTGCTTCATGGCGCGCATCAGCGGCCCCGACACCTTGTGCCGGAAGATCGAGTCCTTGGCCATGAAGCGCACCAGCCGCTTGGCCGGGCGGGCGGCGAAGCCGGCGAAGATGAAGTCCATATAGCCGATGTGGTTGCTGGCCAGCACCGCACCGCCCTGACGCGGCACATGCTCGTCGCCGCTGATGTCGAAGCGCAGGTCGAGCACCTTGAACATCGTCCGCGCGGTGGCGATGACCGGCGGGTACACGAACTCTGCCATGAAGGACCTCTCTCA
Source organism: Streptomyces profundus (assembly GCF_020740535.1). NCBI lineage: Bacteria > Bacillati > Actinomycetota > Actinomycetes > Kitasatosporales > Streptomycetaceae > Streptomyces > Streptomyces profundus. The sequence continues at coordinate 43,653 of NZ_CP082362.1, read as the reverse complement.
AGCGGCAACCTACGCCACCGTAACTTCCCGAGTGGCCCGATCGTGCCCGAAAGAGCGGGGGATCGCCACCCCCGGGCGGGACGAGGGGGCCGCGCGCGGCCCCCAGATGGCGCGATCCCGACGGGAGTTGAGGGCGTCGCCGGGAAGAAAAAGCACCTCTGGCACGCTGTGCGGGGAAGAGGACGAGCCAACCACCGGGCCGGAGGGAGACACCATGACCGCGGCGGCGGGATCCGCGCCCGAGCGGCTGGACGCCGCCACGCTCGGCGCCGGCCCGCTGGGCCGCCGCGCGACGCTGGTGCAGTTCTCCACCGCGTTCTGCCAGCCCTGCCGCGCCACCCGCGCCGTGCTGGCCGAGGTGGCGACCATGGTGGACGGGGTGGCGCACCAGGAGATCGACGCCGAGGCCCGGCTCGACCTGGTGCGGGCCCTCGGCGTCACCGGCACCCCGACCGTGCTGGTGCTCGACGCGCGGGGACGCGTGGTCCGCAGGGCGACGGGGCAGCCTCGTCGCGTGGACGTGATCGCGGCGCTGGGTGCCGCCATCGACGCGCGGCCCGGCTGAGAAGCTGGCTGCGGTCAGATGATCGCACGTTGGCCATGTCACAGTGCGACATCCTTGCCCAAGGGGGATACCCTGAGTGTACTGGTGAGTAACTACCGGGTTGATCTTGCCAGTCCCGTTGCGGACCGACTAGCTGTAGGAGAGCCGGCGTGAGCTTGAAGATCGTTGTCTGTGTGAAGTACGTACCCGACGCGACGGGCGACCGCGGTTTCACCGATGCGTTGAACACCGACCGCGAGGCCGTCGACGGCCTCCTCTCCGAGTTGGACGAGTACGCGGTCGAGCAGGCGCTGCGCATCGCGGAGGAGACGGACGACGCCGAGGTCACGGTGCTGACCGCGGGTCCCGAGGACGCCACGGACGCGCTGCGCAAGGCGCTGTCGATGGGCGCCGACAAGGCCGTGCACATCGAGGACGACGACCTCGTGGGCAGCGATGTGCTGGGCACCTCGCTGGCCCTCGCCAAGGCGATCCGGCACGTCGGGTTCGACCTGGTGGTCTGCGGCATGGCCTCGACCGACGGCGCGATGGGCGTGCTGCCCGCGCTGTTGGCCGAGCGCCTTGAGGTGCCGCAGGTGACGCTGCTGTCGGAGCTCTCCGTCGCCGAGGGCCGGGTCACCGGGCGCAGGGACGGCGACGCGGCCACCGAGCGCCTGACGGCCGCGCTGCCCGCCGTGGTCTCCGTCACCGACCAGTCGGGCGAGGCCCGCTACCCCTCCTTCAAGGGCATCATGGCCGCCAAGAAGAAGCCGGTGGAGACCCTCGACCTGGAGGATCTGGACATCGAGGCCGAAGAGGTCGGCCAAGCCGGCGCCCGCACGACCGTCGACTCGGCCACCCCGCGCCCGGCGCGCACCGCGGGCGAGGTCGTCACGGACGAGGGCGACGGCGCCAAGCGGCTGGCCGCGTTCCTCGCCGAGCGCAAGTTCCTCTGAGCCCGCCGAGCGTCCGCCCGACGCCCCGCGCGGCCGGTTCCGGCCGCAGATCCCCGCACCTCGTCCCGAATCCGCTGGAGAGCGCACCCATGGCTGAAGTCCTCGTCTATGTCGACCACGTGGACGGCACCGTCCGCAAGCCCACTCTCGAACTGCTGACCCTCGCCCGCCGCCTCGGCGAGCCCGTGGCCGTCCACCTGGGCCCTGGCGCCGAGGCCGCCGCCGAGGTGCTCGGCGAGCACGGCGCCGTCCGGGTGCTGGCCGCCGACGCCCCCGAGTTCGCCGACTACCTGGTGGCCCCCAAGGTCGACGCCCTGCAAGCCGCCGTCGCCGCGGTCGAGCCGGCCGCCGTGCTGGTGCCGTCGAGCGCCGAGGGCAAGGAGATCGCCGCCCGGCTGGCGCTGCGCGTCGAGTCCGGCCTGATCACCGACGCCATCGACGTGACCGCGGGGGAGGAGGGCCCCGTCGTCACGCTGTCGGTGTTCGCCGCCGCCTACACCACCACCTCCCGGGTCACCACGGGCACCCCGGTGATCACCGTCAAGCCCAACTCCGTCGCCCCCGAGGCGGCCCAGGCCGCCGGCACGGTCGAGGAGCTGGCGGTGTCCTTCGGCCCGCTGGCCACCGGGACGCAGGTCGTTTCCCGCACCCCGCGCGAGTCCACGGGCCGGCCCGAGCTGACGGAGGCCGCGATCGTCGTCTCCGGCGGACGCGGCGTCAACGGCGCGGAGAACTTCGCGGTGATCGAGGCGCTCGCCGACTCGCTGGGCGCCGCCGTGGGCGCGTCCCGCGCCGCCGTCGACGCCGGCTGGTACCCGCACTCGCACCAGATCGGCCAGACCGGCAAGACGGTGTCCCCGCAGCTGTATGTGGCCGCCGGCATCTCGGGCGCCATCCAGCACCGCGCCGGGATGCAGACCTCGAAGACCATCGTCGCCGTCAACAAGGACGCCGAGGCGCCGATCTTCGAGCTGGTCGACTTCGGCGTCGTCGGCGACCTCTTCGACATCGTGCCGGCCCTCACCGACGAGGTCACGGCCCGCAAGAGCTAGCAGGAACCACAGCCCCGCGGGCCGCGCCGCGCCGCGTCGGTGCCCGTCAGGTGACGGGCACCGGCGCGGCGTTCGTCCGCCGTCGCCGGCGCCCGCGCGGCCCCTGGCCCAGGGGCGCGCCGGCGGCCGGCGCCGGAGCGGCGCGCCGCCCCGCCCGCCGGTCCGCCTCCAGATCCGAGACGGCCGGCGGCGGACCGCTGCCGTTGTCCTTCTGGGACTGGCCCAGGACCAGCGCCGCCAGCAGGTGGTGGTATTCCATGACGCACTCCTTCGTCCACGCTCCGCGACGGAACCCCGCCGCCGCATCCAGCGTCGGACAGCCGCATGACGTGGCCTTTGCCCCGCGATCAACCCTCCGTGGCGATCCGCCGTCGCCCGATGAACGCGGCGTGACGCGCCCCGCGTTGTGTTTCCGCCGGGAACCCCTCCCACCGAGTCGACCGATCGGAGCAGGACGCATGGAGCACGGTGACCCCGTGACGACCAGCCTGACCACCGCCGTCAACGTCGAGCTGGGGACGGCCCTGGCCGCCGTCGACGCCGAGTTGGCCCGCCGTTACCCGGGCGACGACGGCAGCCGCCAGCCCGTGCACACCGTCTATGTGCCGGCCGACCGCTACACCCCCGACACCCCGCGCGAGTGGGGCCGCGCCGCGCTGGCGCTGCTCGACCAACACGCCCCGGACGCCGCCGCGTTCGCCGCCGCCCTGCACGGCGAGCCCCGGGGCCTGGAGGAGGACGAGGCGCTCTACGCCCGGGTCCGCGCCAAGCTCGCCGAGGAGCCCGTCGAGGATCTGCGGCTCGACTTCGAGGACGGCTTCGCGCCCCGCCCGGACGCGGAGGAGGACGCCGTCGCCGCCCGCGTCGCCCGCCAGTTGGCCGCCGAGGCGGCGGCCGGCACGGCGCCCCCGTTCGTCGGCATCCGCTGCCAGTCCCTGGAGGCCCAGGTGCGCGAGCGGGCCATCCGCACCCTGGACGTCTTCCTCAGCACCCTCCTCGCCCACGGACCGCTCCCGGCGGGGCTGCGGCTGACCCTGCCCAAGGTCAGCGACGCCCGGCAGGTCGCCGCCATGGTCCGGCTCTGCGAGGCGCTGGAGGCCGCCTGCGGACTGCCGGCGGGGCGGCTGCGCTTCGAGATCCAGATCGAGACCGCCCAGGCCGTCGTGGGCCCCGACGGCACCGCGACCGTCGCCCGGCTGATCGACGCCGCCGACGGGCGCGCCGACGGCCTGCACTACGGCACCTTCGACTACAGCGCGGCGCTGGGCATCAGCGCCGCCCACCAGGCCCCCGACCATCCGGCGGCCGACCACGCCAAGGCCGTGATGCAGGTCGCCGCCGCCGGCACCGGGGTGCGGCTCTCCGACGGCTCGACCAACGTCCTGCCCGTCGGCCCGACCGCCCAGGTCCGGCACGCCTGGCGCACCCACCACCGGCTGGTCGGCCGCGCCCTCGCCCGGGGCTACTACCAGGGCTGGGACATGCACCCGGGGCATCTCCCCACCCGCTACGCCGCCGTCCACTCCTTCTACCGCGCCGGATTCGCCCCCGCCGCCCACCGGCTCGCCGCCTACGAACGAGGCGCCGAGGGGGAGGTGCTGGACGAGCCGGCCACCGCCCGCGCCCTCGCCGGCTTCCTGCTGCGTGGCCTCGCCTGCGGAGCGTTGGAACGTCCCGAGGTGGTCGAGGGCTCCGGGCTCACCCCCGAGCGCCTCCACCAGCTCGCCGCGCCCCGGCCGACCCGAGGCCATGGTGATGGGACGTGATGGGAGGCGGTCGGAGATTGATCGGACTGGACAACCGTGCTCCTACCGACCAGGCTTTCCGCTCATGACCACTGATCTTGTCGCCGCCGTTGACATCGGGGGCACCAAAATCGCCGGTGCGTTGGTCACCGGCGAGGGGGAACTGCTCCACCGCGTCCAACGACCGACCCCGGCCAAGGAGTCGGCATCCGACGTGTTGCGAGCGGTGACGGAGGTGGTCACCTCACTCGTCCGCACCCGGGACTGGTCGCGGGTCCGCGCGCTCGGCATCGGCAGCGCCGGCCCGCTGGACGCCAGGCTCGGCACCGTCAGCCCCGTCAACATCCCGGGCTGGCGGGAGTTCCCGCTGGTCGAGGGGGTCCGCAAGACGGTCGGCGAACTACCGGTCAGCCTGGTCGGGGACGGCGCCGCCATCGCGGCCGGCGAGCACTGGATCGGCGCGGCCAGGGGCCGCAGCAACGCGCTGTGCATGGTGGTGTCCACCGGCGTCGGCGGCGGCCTGATCGTCGGCGACCGGCTCTATCCGGGGCCTACCGGCAACGCGGCCCATATCGGCCATATCAGCGTCGACTTCAACGGCGACCGCTGTCCCTGCGGCGGGCGCGGCTGTGTGGAGCGGATCGCCAGCGGCACCAACATCGCCCGCTACGCGCTGGCCGCCGGCTGGCGCCCGGCCGAGCCCGCCGGGGACGCCACCGCCGCCGGCGTCGCCGTCTCGGCGGCGGCCGGGGACCCCATCGCCCTTGAGGCGTTCGACCGTTCGGCCCGCGCGCTGGCCGCCGGCATCGCCGCCACCGCGACCCTGGTCGAGTTGGAGACGGTGGTGGTGGGCGGCGGCGTGAGCCAGTCGGGCGCGGTCCTCTTCGACCCGCTGCGGCGGGCGCTGGGCGAGTACGCGACGCTGCCCTATGTGCGGGGCATAGATGTCCTGCCGGCCCAACTCGGCACCGATGCGGGGCTGGTGGGCGCGGCGGCGGTGTGCTGGACGGCACCTGACACGTTTTTGCCCCAGGGTGAAGCGGGCAACTGAACCTGGGGGCGAGGAAGGAGGGGGTTCGTGATCATCTGGCTCAATGGCGCGTTCGGTGCCGGCAAGACCACGGCGGCACACGAACTGCTCCATCTGCTGCCGGGCAGCACCCTGTTCGAGCCGGAGCGGGTCGGCGACCAGCTGCGCGGGATGTTGCCCAAGGAACGGCTGGCCCAGGTGGACGACTACCAGGACCTGCCGTCCTGGCGCAGCCTGGTGGTGAACACGGCGTCCGCCCTGCTCGCCGAGCTGCCCGGCCCCTTGATCACCCCGATGAGCCTGCTCAGCCAGGCCTATCGGGACGAGATCTTCGGCGGGCTCGCGGCCCGCCGCATTCCGGTGCGCCACTTCCTGCTCCAGACCGAGGAAACGTTCCTTCGCGCGCGGATCGACCAACGGGCGGCCATCGACGGCGACGCCGTCCGCACCCGCTATCTGGCCCGGCTGCCGCAGTACGACGCGGCGCTCCCGTGGCTCGCCGGCGACGCGCACCCGGTGGCCGCCTCCCAACTCACCCCACGCCAGACCGCCGAGGCCCTGGCCGAGGGCATCCGACGCGGCGACGGCGCCTGCACCATCGTGCAGACGGCGCCGCCCCGGGGCGAAACCCTCGCCGCCGGCGTCCTGTTCTTCGACGCCGAGGGCCGGGTGCTGCTCGTCGACCCCACCTACAAACCCGGTTGGGAGTTCCCCGGCGGCGTCGTCGAACCGGGGGAGGAGCCGACCTCGGCCGCCGCCCGCGAGGTCGCCGAGGAGCTGGGGCTGCGCCTGGCGGGCGAACCCACACCGCTGGTGGTGGACTGGGAGCCGCCCCACCCGCCCGGCTTCGGCGGCGTCCGCCTCCTCTTCGACGGCGGGCTGCTGCCCGCCGACCGCGTCGCCGACCTGCTGCTGCCGGGCGCCGAACTGCGCGGCTGGCGGTTCGCCAGCGAGGCGGAGGCCGAACACCTCCTCTCCGCCGACCGGTTCGCCCGCCTCCAGGGCGCGCTGCGCGCCCGCGCCCTCGGCCACCCCCTCTACCTGGAGCGCGGCCGGGTGATCACCGGACCCACCACCGCACGCTGAGCCGCCGCGCCCGCGGCGGCGGCGCTGGAATCGCGGGTCGGCCCGGCTCGCTCTAGCGTGGTCCCGATGGCCCCAGAACGGGGGAGGACTCCCCACGAGCGGTGACCACGATGCGCCACGCGGACGATCAGGCCGACCCGAACCACCCGTGCGACCCCCCGCCCGACGAGCCCATGGGCTGGGGCACCCGCGCCGCCTTCGGCGTGATGGCCGGCACCGTGGCGTTGGGCCTCACCATCATTGCCGGCGCCGTCCAGGGCTCGGAGGGGCCGCCCGGGCCGCCGCTGGGCGCCCCCGCCACCAGCGCGCCGCCCACCGGCGTCGCCCACGCCCCGCTGGCCCACGCCGAACCGACCTGGGTCACCATCCCCGCCATCGGCGTGGACGCCCCGCTGACGTCCGTCGGCCTCGACCCCGAGGGCTGGGTCGACGCCCCGCCGCAGGAGGTCGACAACCTCGCCGGCTGGTTCCGTGACGCCGCGTCCCCCGGCTCCGCCGGCACCGCCGTACTGGTCGGCCACGTCGACAACGCCGCGGGGCCGGCCGTCTTCTACGGCCTGGGCGAACTGCGCCCGGGCGACACCGTCCAGGTGATCCGCGAGGACGGCCTGGAGGCGACCTTCACGGTCTACGAGACCGCCGTCTACGAGAAGGACCAACTCCCCGAGCGGGTCTACCAGGACACCGACCACCCGGAGCTGCGGCTGATCACCTGCGGCGGCCCGTTCGAGCCGGGAAGCGGCGGCTACGCGGGCAACGTCGTGGTCTACGCCGCGCTCACCGGCGCCGCGTGACGCGAACGGCCCCCGCGGTAACCCGTTCGCTCCCCCTGGGGTGTTGACCCCCACCCGCTGTGTTTATGTCACACCAGGACGAAGCGGGCGAAACGCGCCTTCCGGAGCAGCTCCGACAGCCAGCGCATCTTCCGGCAAACCCCGACGAAGGAGTCTTCCCATGAGCAGACTGAGGACCGCGCTGGCCGCCGCCGGGCTGAGCGCGACGCTGGTCGGAACGGGCGCGCAGGGCGCCCTCGCCGCCGACGACCAGGCCCCGGCCCAGATCGTCGACTTCGGCTACAGCGTCTCCCCTGGCACCGTCCGCCCCGGTGGCGCGGTGGACCTCACCGTCACCGGCTGCACCGACTTCGAGGCCACCGCGGAATCCCCCGTCTTCGACCTCGTCGTGCTCGGCATCCCGGGCGAACTCCAGAGCGCCCGCACCACCGTGGACACCGACGCCAGGCGCGGCGCCCAGTACGACGTCATCTTCAGCTGCGGCGACCAGACCGCCGCCGCGCGGCTGGCGATCTCCGAGGCCACCACCACGCCGACCCCCAGCGCGACCCCCACGGTGGCCGGCACCTCCACGGCCAAGCCGAGCCTCGGCGCCCAGGCCGGCGTCGGCGGCTCCCAGTCCGGCACCGCCCCCATGGTGCTGGCCGGCGCCGGCCTCACGATCGCCGCCGTCGCCGGCGGCGCCATGCTGGTCCGCCGCCGCGCCTCCCGCCACTGAGACCTGGGCGGTCGGCCACCGGGCGCGAGAACCCCGCCCGGTGCGGGCCGCGTGGCCCAGCACGTCCCCTGGTGAGGGAAGCACGCGCGGCCGGCCGGGGCCACCGGGCGATGTCAGGTCGCGGCAAGCGACTTTGCTCGGCAACGGCCACTGAGCCGGCGACGGGCCCGTCGGCCCGTGTTCCTCTCCGTGGTGGAATTCCTTGAGGGGAGCGGGAGCGCGCCGGCCGGCTCCGGCGTATCGCGTCGGGACGGGTTTGTCGGCGGGGCCCGGTGGGTGGGCGGGCCTTCGGTGGTCGCGTCTCGGGCCACCGGGCGGGGGGTGTCAGCTCGCGGCAAGCGACTTTGCGTATCGGGCCAGGAAGAGGGCCTCGGCGACCGCCATCCGCTCCAACTCGTCGGGGGAGACGCTCTCGTCCACCGCGTGGATCCGGGCCGCCGCGTCGCTCAGGCCGATCATCAGCACCTCGGCGTCCGGGTAGAGCGCGCCCAGCGTCGCCGTCAACGGAATCGAACCGCCCTGGCCCACCACGGCCATCTCCGTGCCGTCGTACGCGTCCCGCATCGCCGACGCCATCGAGGCGTACGCCGGGCTGGAGACGTCGGCCCGGAACGGCTGCCCCTCGCCGTGCCGCTCGACCGTGACCCGCGCGCCCCACGGCGCGTGCGCCCGCAGATGCGCCCCGACCCTGTCGCCGGCCGCCCCCGCCTCCACCCCGGGCGGCACCCGCAGCGCGATCTGCGCCCGCGCCGCGGCCTGCACCGACGGCGTGGCGCCCACCACCGGCGGGCAGTCGATCCCCGTCACCGTGATCGACGGCCTGGCCCACAGCCGGTCGGCGACCGCCCCCGAGCCGACCAGCGCCACCCCGTCCAACACGCCGGCGTCCGCCCGGAACGCCTCGTCCGGATAACCGGTGCCGGGCCAACTCCCGTCCGCCGCGAGGCCGTCGACGGCCGGCCCGCCGTCGGCGTCGTACAGCGAGTCCAGGATCCGCACCAGCGCGGCCAGCGCGTCGGGCGCCGCGCCGCCGAACGCGCCCGAGTGCAGATTGCCCGCCAGGGTCTCCACCCGCACGGTCAACACGGCCATCCCGCGCAGGCTCGCCGTCACCGTTGGCTGCCCCGCCCTGACGTTGCCGGTGTCGCCGATCAGCACCACATCGGCCGCCAACAGCTCGGGATGCGCCTGTGCGTACTGTTCGAGGCCGCTGGTGCCCTGCTCCTCCGAACCCTCGACGATCACCTTCACGCCCACCGGCACCCCGCCGTTGGCCGCGAGCGCCCGCAGCGCCAACAGGTGCATCAACACGCCGCCCTTGCAGTCCGCCGCGCCGCGCCCGTACCAGCGCCCGTCCCGCTCGGTCAGCTCGAACGGCGGCGAGGTCCAGGCCGCCTCGTCCAGCGGCGGCTGCACGTCGTAGTGCGCGTACAGCAGCACGGTCGGGGCGCCAGCGGGGCCCGGCAGATGGCCGAAGACGGACCGGGTGCCGTCCGGGGTGTCCAGCAGCCGCACATCGGGGAAGCCCTCGGCCCGCAGGGCGTCGGCGACCCAGTCGGCCGCGGCGTGGCACTCCTCGGGCGGGAACTGCCTCGGGTCGGCCACCGAACGGAAGGCCACCAGCTCGGCCAACTCCCGTCGGGCCGTGGGGAGCGCGGCGGCGACGGTGCCGGCCAGGGCGGCGTGCTGCGGGCTGTGCGGCATGAGGACCCTCCTTGAGCGGGCCGGGTCCGGCGGTCCGAACGGCCCCCTCACGCATACATACGAACGACGGTGCGGTCGATGATGTCACAGCGTGAACGGCCGCCCCCCGGCCCGGCCCGGCCGCCCCGGCAAACCGACCGGGCTCCGCCCGTGACGCCGCATTAGGATGCAGAGCGGCGAGGGAACAAGAACGCATCGGGGAGCACGAGCACGTCGTGAGCAGCGAGAACGAAGCCGAGGACCGCACTGTCTGGGATGTCGTCGTGGTGGGAGCCGGGCCCGGCGGGGCCTCAGCCGCCCGAGCCGCGGCCGAGGCCGGCCGCCGCGTCCTGCTGCTGGAGAAGGCCGAACTGCCCCGCTACAAGACGTGCGGGGGCGGCATCATCGGCCCCACCAGGGACGCCCTGCCCCCCGGCTTCGAACTGCCGCTGCGCGACCGGGTGCACGCCGTCACCTTCTCGCTCAACGGGCGGCTCAACCGCACCCGGCGTTCCAAGCGGATGCTGTTCGGCCTGGTCAACCGCCCGGAGTTCGACGAACGCCTCGTCGAGGCCGCCGTCAAGGCCGGCGCGCGGCTGCGCACGGGTGCCGCCGTCTCCCGCGTCGAGCAGCACGGCCCGGCCGTGCCGGACCGGCGCACCGTCGCCGTGGTCCTCGCCGGCGGCGAGACCGTCCTGGCCCGCGCGGTCGTCGGCGCCGACGGCAGCGCCAGCCGGATAGGGGCCCATGTCGGGGTCCGCGTCGACCACGTCGACCTGGGCCTTGAGTCGGAGATCCCCGTGCCGCCCGAGGTGGCGGGGGACTGGCGCGGTCGCGCCCTGATCGACTGGGGGCCGCTGCCGGGCTCCTACGGCTGGGTCTTCCCCAAGGGCGACTCCCTCACCGTCGGCGTCATCGCCGCCCGAGGCGACGGCGCCGCGACCAAGCGCTATCTGGAGGACTTCGTCGGCCGGTTGGGCCTGTCGGGGTTCGAGCCCAGCATCTCCTCGGGCCACCTCACCCGCTGCCGCACCGACGACTCCCCGCTCTCCCGGGGCCGGGTGCTGGTCTGCGGGGACGCGGCCGGGCTGCTGGAGCCGTGGACGCGCGAGGGCATCTCCTTCGCGCTGCGCTCAGGACGCCTCGCCGGCCAGTGGGCGGTGCGCATCGCCGAGGCCGGCGACGCGGTGGACGCCCGCCGGCAGGCCCTCAACTACACCTTCGCCATCAAGTCGGGGCTCGGCGTGGAGATGGGCGTCGGACGCCGGATGCTCGCCACCTTCGCGCAGCGGCCCCGGCTGGTGCACACCGCCCTCGTCGGGTTCCGCCCCGCCTGGGGCGCGTTCGCCCAGATCACCAGGGGTTCCACCACCCTCGCCGGCATCGTCAGGACCCACCCGCTGGCCCGCAAGGCGCTGTCCGCGCTGGATCGGCGCGGCGACGGCCCCGACGCTCCCGACAGCGCGGACGGCCGGCGGGGGCCGGACGGCCCCGGCGGTCAGGACGCCAGCGCCGGGTCGGGGGAGAGCGCCGGATCCTGACGCAGGATGCGCTGGTGCAGCGCGCGCAGTTCGGGGCCCGGGTCCGAACCCAGCTCCCGCCCGACGCGGGCCCTGGTCTCCTCGAAGGTCAGCAGCGCGTCGGCTGAGCGCCCACTGCGGTAGAGCGCCAACATCAACAGCCACACCAGCCGTTCCCGCAGCGGGTGCGCGGCGACCTGCCGCATCAGCTCGTGCACGCACTCGTGGTACCGGCCGCGCTCCAGCGTGCCCTCAAGACGCGCCTCCAGCACCAGCAGCCGCTTCTCCGCCCAACGCCGCCGCTCGGCGGCCAGATAGGGGCCGGTCAGCCCCTCGGCGAACTCCCCGCGCCACATCGACTCGGCCCGCTCCGCCCACGCGCCGGCCTCCGCCAACCGCCCCGCGTCCCTGGCCGCCATCGCGTGCGCCAACAGCTCCCGCCGCTCCGCGAGATCGTCGATACGGGCCTCCGCCAGCAGATAGCCACTGCCCGTCCACCGGGGCACCGGGCCGGGCGCCAACGCGCGCCGGATGCCGGACACGTACTTCTGCACCAGATTGCGCACCTGCCCCGGCGGACGCTCCCCCCACACCGCGTCCACCAGCGCCTCGAACGTCATCGGGCGCCCCTCCTGGAGCAACAGCACGGCCAACACCGCCCGTTGCCGGGGCGGCCCCGACGCCAGCTCGACGCCGCCACGCGACACCCGAATCGGACCGAGCAGTTCGAAACGCACACCCTCCGCCATACGAACGAGCCTAACGCGCCGCGTTCCAGCGCATCTTCCAGCGGGCGTTCCAGCGGACGGTCAGCGGCCCTTGCCACGGTGAACACTCCTCGCTCGCGAAAGGTTCTCCCCTCCATGGCACAGCCAAACCGCCCGGCAGGGCCCGGCCCGTTGACCCGGCTCGGCCGAGTCGCCGTACGGCGCGCGGGCGCGATCCTGCTGGTCGCCGCCGCGCTTCTCCCGCTCCTCGGGCTGCTGGGCGCCGGCGCTCCAGGCGCCCTGCAACTGGCACGCTGGGACGCCCCAGGCACCGAATCGGTCCGCGTCCAGGACGTGCTGCGCGAGACCTACGGCACCGGCAACCCCAACCTCGCCCTGCTGGTGACCGCCAGGACCGGCGATGTGGACAGCCCCGAGGTCGTCGCGGAGGGACAACGGGTCGCCGCCGAACTCGCCGAGCACCCGATGGTCACCGACGTCACCGCCTACTGGACCGACCGGGACGCCGCGCTGCGCGCCACCGACGGCAGCCGCGCCCTCGTACTGGCCAGGCTGGAGGGCGACGCCACCGAGACCCGCGCCGAACTGGCCGACCTCTCACCCGAGTTGACGCAGAGCAACGCCTTTGTCGACGTCGCGGTCGGCGGCCAGGAAGAGGTGTCGCGGCAGGTCGGCGAGCAGGCCGCCAGCGACTTCCTGACCGCCGAGCTGATCGTGCTCCCCGCCGTCACCCTGCTGCTGATCCTCGTCTACCGGCGAGCCGTCGCGGCGCTCCTCACGGTGGGCGTCGGCCTGTTCAGCGTGCTGGCGACCCTCGCGGGGCTGCGGCTGATCAACGAGATCACGCCCGTCTCCACGTTCGCCGCCAACCTCGCCCTCGTCCTCGGGCTCGGCCTGGGCATCGACTACTGCCTCTTCGTGATCAACCGCTACCGCGAGGAGCGGGCCGCCGGACTGCCCCAGCAGGACGCCGCGGTCGCCGCCGTCGCCGTCGCGGGCCGCACCGTCATCTTCAGCGGGCTGACCGTCGCCATCTCGCTGGCCACCCTCCTCGTGTTCCCCTTCTTCTTCCTCAGCTCCTTCGCCTACGCCGGCGTCCTGGTGGTCCTGGCCGCCGTGGTGGGCGCCACCGTCATCCTGCCGGCCGCGCTGGCCCGTTGGGGCCACCGCTTCGAACGCCCCCTGCCCCCCGCCCGCACCGGCGCCTTCTGGGAGCGCACCGCCCGGCTGGTGCTGCGCCGCCCCCTGGTCACCGGGCTGGCCGCCCTCGGGGTGCTGCTGCTCGCCGCCTCCCCGGTGCTCGGCCTGCGGTTCGGCCTGCCCGACCAGCGCACCCTGCCCGCCGGCACCTCCAGCCGGGTCGTCGCCGAGGAGACCCAACGGCACTTCGTCGCCGAGCCGACGGACATCCTGTTCGCCGTCACCGCGCCCGATGACGGGCTCGACGCGGGCCGGACGGCGGAGTACGCCGCCGAACTCTCCCGCCACCCCGGCGTGTTCCAGGTGGTGTCCGCCGCCGGCACCCACCGCCAGGGCGAGTTGGCCGAGCCGCCGGGCACGGACGCGGCGGCCATGACCGGCCCCGACGGCGGCACCCTGCTGTCGGTGGTGCCCACCCAGGACGCGATGGCCGGCGACGTCCCGGGCCTCGTCGCCGACCTGCGGGACACCCCGGCGCCCGCCCTCTTCGAGTTCGGCGGCTACCCCGCCGAGACCAGCGACTTCCGCTCCGTCCTGCTCTCCCGGGTGCCGCTGATGGCCGCCCTGATCCTCATCGCCACCTGCGTGGTGCTGTTCCTGCTCACCGGCAGCGTGCTGCTGCCGCTCAAGGCCACCGTCCTCAACCTGCTGAGCCTCGGCGTGATGTTCGGCGCCCTGGTGTGGATCTTCCAGGACGGCCGGTTCTCCGGCGTGTTGGGCTTCACCCCGACCGGCTCCATCGAGCCCAGCATCCCGATGCTGATGTTCTGCGTCACCTACGGCCTGTCCATGGACTACGAGGTGTTCCTGCTCTCCCGCATCAAGGAGGAACACGACCGCACCGGCGACACCCACGCGTCCGTCGTCGCCGGCATCCGCACCACGGCCCCGCTGATCACCGCAGCCGCCGGCATCCTGGTCGTCACCTTCGCCACCTACGCGACCAGCGGCGTGGTCTTCCTCAAGGAGCTGGGCATCGGCACCGCCCTCGTCATCCTGGCCGACGCCACCCTCATCCGGATGGTGCTGCTCCCCGCCTCCATGCGGCTCGCCGGCCGCGCCAACTGGTGGGCGCCGGGTCCCCTCCGCCGCTTCCACGACCGCTTCGGCCTGAGCGAGGCCCTGCCGGCGGCCCAGCCACCGCCCGCGAAGCGGGAGCCCGCCCCCGTCGCCTGACCCGGGGGACGACGCCCGCCGGCCGAGGATCAGGCCGGCGCGGCGGCGTCCCGCTTGCGGCGGACGTACAGCTGCTTGCGCACCAGCGCCACCACCGTGCCGTCGGCGGCCCGCACCTCGCAGTCGAACCAGGGCAGCGCCTTCGCGCCGTCGACGGTGGCCTCGCGGATCTCGGCGACCCGCTCCTCGGACAGCGCGAACTCGACGAACACGTCCCCGCGCCCGGGGGAGACATACTCGATCTCGGCCGCCTGGTCCCACACCACATAGCCGGGGCCCAGCCGATGCAGCACCAACAGCGCCCAGAACGGGTCGCACATCGAGTACAGCGAACCGCCGAACTGGGTGCCGAAGTAGTTGCGGTTCAGCCGCCCGAGGCGCATCCGCACCCGGGCCACGCTCCAGTCGTCCGCGATGCGCTCCACCCGGATGCCGGCCGCACGAAACGGCGGCCACCAGCGCATGACGCGTCGCAGGGTGCGGGGGCTGACGCTACGTACCGGCATAATCCGTAAGCTACCACGGGAAGTTACCTGCCGGTAATTCCGGCCGGCACGGCCGGCACGGCCGGGCCCGCCTCACCCCGCCCGACGCAGCGCGTCCCGCGTGCCGTAGGCCGTCACGGCCGCCACCCCCGACAGCACCGCCACCGTCACCAACGCCGTCGCCAGGCTGAACCAGTCCGCCAGGAAACCGATCGCGACCGGCCCCGCCAACATCCCCCCGTACCCCACCGTCGAGGCCAGGGCCACGCCCCGGGGGCCGGCCAGGTGCCCGGCCGTGCCGATGGTGATGGGGAACGCGTTGGCCAACCCGAGACCGGTCAGCGCGAACCCCACCAGCGCCAGCCACAGCGTGGGCGCCAGCGCCCCCAGCAGCATCCCGCCCGCCCCCAACGCGCCACCGGCGACCAACGCCCGGTCCGGGCCGATCCGCGCCAGCACCGCCGACCCCGTCAACCGGCCCACCGTCATCGCCAGCGCGAACACCGAATACCCCGCCGCCGCGACCCCGGCGCTCGCCTCCAGCGTCTCCCGCAGATGCAGGGCGCTCCAGTCCGCCATCGCCCCCTCGCCATAGGTGGTGCACAGCGCTATCAACCCCAACACCCCCACCAGCCAGCCCACCGAACCCGCCGCCGCGGCGCCCTTCGCCCCGCCGTCGTCGCCCCCGGCCAGCGGCGCCGGGCGCACCGGCTCCCGCCACAGCGTCCGCCCCGCCCACACCACCACCAGCAGGCCGGCGGCCGTCAGCAACCCCAGATGGCGCGCCGCGCTCAACCGGTCGGCGACCAGCCCGCCAAGACCTGCACCCACCATGCCGCCCAGGCTGAACGCCGCGTGGAAACCCGGCATCACGGGGCGCCGCAGCGCCGCCACCAGATCGACGGCCGCGCTGTTGGCCGCCACGTTCACCGCGCCGAACCCCGCGCCGAACAGCAGCAGCACCGCCCCCAGCGTCGTCGCCGAGTGGGTGTGCGGCGGCAGCGCCACGCTCAGCACCAGCAGCGCGCCGGCGAACACCGTCACCCGGTTGTTGCCGAACCGTTGACAGAGCCGCCCGGTCAACGTCATCGTCACCACGGCGCCGATCGAGACGCCCAGCAGCGCGAGACCCAGCGCGGACGGGGAGGCGCCCGTCTGCTCCTTCACCGCCGGGATGCGCACCACCCAGCCGGCGAAGACGAAGCCGTCCACCGCGAAGAACGCCGTCAGCGCCACCCGGGCCCCGGCCAACGCCCGGGCCGCCGAAGGGTCGTCGCCCACCGGCGCGCGGGGAGACAGGATCGCCCGAAATTTGTTTATTGAAGACACAAAGCCAGAATAGGAGCGTGACCCACACCCGTACCAGACTGGAACGTGGCCGGAACGCGCTGGGCCCCGCGCTGGAACTCGTCCACACCGGCCGGGCCCCCACCCGAGCCGTCCTCACCACCGCGCTCGGCGTGACCCGCGCCACCGCGGGCGCCGTCGCCAGCGAACTGCAGACCCTGGGCCTGATCACGGTGGACTCCCGCCCCGGCGCCCCCGCCGGCAGCCATGGACGCCCCTCCCACCGGCTGGCGATCGACCCCGGCGGCCCCGTCGCGCTCGCCGCCCAGGTGCACGCCGACGGCTTCCGCGCCGCGCTGGTCGGCCTCGGCGGGCGCCTGCACGCCACCACCCCCGCCTGCACCACCGTCGCCGCCGACCCCGCCCAGATCCTGGGCCAGGTCGTCGCCGCGGGCGCCGAACTGCTGCGCGCCAGCGGACGCCACTGCGTCGGCGCCGGCCTCGCCGTCCCCTCCGCCGTCGCCGAACCCGAGGGCACCGCGCTCAACCCGCTCCACCTCGCCTGGCCCGCCGGCGCCCCCGTCCGCGACATCTTCAACGACTGCCTCGCCGACGCCGGCATCGCCGCCCCCGGCTACTGCGGCAACGACGTCAACCTCGCCGCGCTCGCCGAACACCGGCACGGCGCGGGACGGGGCGCCGCCCAACTGCTCTGCGTCGCCACCGGACACCGAGGCGTCGGCGGCGCCCTCGTCCTCGACGGCCGCCTGCACTCCGGCAGCGCGGGACTCGCCCTCGAAGTCGGCCACCTCACCGTCGACCCCGCGGGCCGCCCCTGCCACTGCGGCAGCCGAGGCTGCCTCGACGTGGAGACCGACCCGCTGGCCCTGCTCGACGCCGCCGGCCGCCAACCAGGCCCGGAGGGCTCCCTGTTGGACCAGGCCAGGGACCTGCTGCGCACCGAGTACGCCACCGACCCCGCCGTCCGCGCCGCCACCCACGGCGTCATCGACCGCCTCGGCCTCGGCCTCGCCGGCCTCGTCAACATCCTCAACCCCGACCGGATCATCCTCGGCGGCCTGCACCGCTGGCTGCTGGACGCCGACCCCGGGCGGCTGCGCGGCGCCCTGGGCGAACGCAGCCTGTGGGGCCGCAGCGGAACGGTGCCCCTCATGCCCTGCACCCTCGACTACAACAGCCTCGTCGGCGCCGCCGAACTCGCCTGGCAACCCGTGCTCGACGACCCGCTGAGCGCGCTCCCCGGCTGATCCCCTCAGTCGCCGGCGGCCACCTCCGGGCTCGCCGGCGCCGGCAGCAACTCCCACACCGCGCGCCGTAGCGCCCGGTCGCCGGCCTCGTCCCACGGGTCCGGGGTCGCCGGCACCCGCAGCCGGCAGACCCCGCCCGTGCCCAGCCGCGCGAAACCGTCCCCCGCCGCCGACCCCACGCCCCCCGGCGGCACCCCGCCCAACACGGCGGACGCCTCCTCCGCCGCCACCGCCCCCAACACCACCCGCGCCCTGGTGCACCCCACCAGGGCGCCGGCCAACGACTCCCACGCCCCCACCTGCTCGGCCACCACCACCGTCACCCCCGCCTCCCGCCCGTACCGCAGCGGCACATCCAGCAGCCCCAACGGGTCCCCCGCGCCGGCGACCCACGCCAGATGCGCCAGCAGCGCCGGCCGGTCCACCAGCACCCACAGCGGGCGCGAAGCCCGGCGCTCGCCCCCGGGCAGCAGCAGCCGACGCTCCGTCTCCCGCGCCACCCAGGACAGCCCCGACACCGCGCCCTCGGGCGTGGTCTCCGCCCCCCACACCCCCGAGCGGCCGGCGAAGCAGGCGAACTCACCCACCCCGCTGCCGTCGACCAGCACCACCTCGCCGCCCGCCAGCGCCTGGAGCGCCAGCCAACGCAGCAACGAGGTCGCCCCGGCGCCCGGCGTGCCCACCGCCAGCAGATGCGGCGCGGTCGCCCGCGGCCCGGTGCGCCACACCAGCGGCGCGACCTCCACCCACCGCCCGCACCCGTCGCGCGCCGGGACCATCCGGTCCGCCGCCGCCGCGTCCGTCAGCCCCAGCACCACCTCTCCAGGGCCGGCGGGAAACCGCTGCGCGGCCACCCCCGTCGGCAGCCCCGCCCCCGCGGCTTCCGGCCGCCGTTCCCCCGGGGGACGGTCCCGCCCCCGGGCCGGCCACCCCACGGGGCCGGGCGCCCAGCCCAGCGCCACGGCCACCGCCAGCACCGCCACGGTCAGCGCGACCCCCACCGCCGGCAGCCACAGCGCCACCAGGAGCAGGGCCCCGGCCAGCCCGGACAGCAGCAGCCGTCGCCGGCCGTGCGCCCCCCACCACCACGCGGTGGCCGCCAGCCGCGTCAACCCGCGCGACAGCACCCAGGGGCCCCACCACAGCACGGCCACCGACCGCCGCCAGCCGGGCCGGACTACGGCGGTGCCCGCGACGCGCGAGGATCCCGAGGTCCACACCTGGCACCGACTACAGCGCGATGCCACCGAGCAGATGGGCCAGCTTCGCGCCCCCCGCCTCGATGCTCGGCGCCATCGCCGTGCCCGCCAGATAGAAACCGAACAACCCGCACACCAGCGCGTGCGTCGGTTTGAGCCCGTCCTTGCGAAAGAACAGGACCACCACGACACCGAGCAGGACGACTCCCGAGACGGACAAGACCATGAGCACTCCCCAGCGGCCGAGCGGCGTTCTGAGAAGCACTGTAGAGGGAGAAAAAGCTAAATATCGGTTGAAAGGGTCATATGGGCGAAAGTCGGGGCCACGCCGGCGAACTCACCGCCCGTCAGACCTCGCCACGGCGCCGTGGTACGGGACCGGCCCAAGACATCGATAGGCTGGCCTTTGTTCGAGGGCGAGGAGGAAGAAGGACGATGGCAGACAGTACCCAGCCGTTGTCGGCGCGGGCCAAGTTGGCGGTCACTGCGGGCAAGGCGGCAGCCGCGGTCTCCCGGGCCGCCGGCCGTGGCAGCGGATCGGTGATCGGTGGCCGCGTCGCTCTCAAGGTCGATCCCGAACTCCTCTCCCGGCTCGCCGGCCATCTGGACGTGGTCCTGGTCTCCGCGACCAACGGCAAGACCACCACCACCCGGCTGATCGCCGAGGCCCTGCGCGCCGGCGGCCCCGTCGTCTCCAACGCCCTCGGCGCCAACATGCCGGCCGGCATCACCTCCGCCCTCTCCGGTGGAGCCGAGGCCCGCTACGGCGTGCTGGAGGTCGACGAGAAGTACCTGACGGGCGTCGCGCAGGACGTGGCCCCCAAGATCATCGCGCTGCTCAACCTCTCCCGCGACCAGCTCGACCGTGCCGCCGAGACCCGGATGCTCGCCGAACACTGGCGCGAGGGCCTCCAGGACTCCAAGGCCACCGTCGTGGCCAACGCGGACGACCCCCTCGTCGTCTGGGCCGCCTCCTCGTCCGCCAACGTCATGTGGGTCGCCGCCGGCCAGGAGTGGAAGGACGACGCCTGGTCCTGCCCCGCCTGCGGCGGCGTCATGCAGCGCCCCGACGACACCAACTGGGGCTGCGGCGAATGCGGATTCGGCCGCCCCGCCCCCTCCTGGGTGCTCTCCCAGGGCCATGTGATCGACCCGCACGGCACCGCCTGGCCCATCCGCCTCCAGCTCCCCGGCCGCGCCAACCAGGCCAACGCCACCACGGCCGCCGCCGTCGCCGCCGCCTTCGGCATCCCGCCGCAGGTCGCCCTCCAGCGCATGGAGTCCGTCGCCGCCGTCGCCGGCCGCTACGACGTCGTCAGCCACCAGGGCCGCGACATCCGCCTGCTGCTGGCGAAGAACCCGGCCGGCTGGCTGGAGACGTTCTCCCTGATCGACCCGCCGCCCACCCCCGTCATCCTCTCCGTCAACGCCCGAGGCGCCGACGGCACCGACACCTCCTGGCTGTGGGACGTCGACTACACCCGCCTCGCCGGGCACCCCATCGCCGTCATCGGCGACCGCCGCCTCGACCTCGCCGTCCGCCTTGAGGTCGCCGGCGTCGACTTCCGGGTCTTCGAGTCCCTGGAGCAGGCCCTTCCCCAGCTGCCCCCGGGGCGTATCGAGGCCATCGCCAACTACACCGCCTTCCAGGACCTGCGCCGCGTCGTCGGCAACTAGGGCCACGACCGCCCACCACCCCTGGGGAAGACCGAGAGGAAACCGCGAGTATGAGCACCTCAGGCCTGCGCCTGGTCTGGGTCTACCCGGACCTGCTGAGCACCTACGGCGACCAGGGCAACGTCCTCGTCGTCGAGCGCCGAGCCCAGCAGCGCGGACTGCGCGTCGAACGCGTCGACGTCCGCTCCGACCAGCCCATCCCCACCTCGGGCGACATCTACCTCATCGGCGGCGGCGAGGACCGGCCCCAGCGGCTCGCCGCCGAACGGCTCCTGCGCGACGGCGGCCTCACCCGCGCCGTGCAGAACGGCGCGATCGTCTTCTCCGTCTGCGCCGGCTACCAGATCATCGGCCACGAGTTCATCAACGACCTCGGCCAGCGCCAGCAGGGCCTCGGCCTCCTCGACGTCATCAGCGAACGCGGCATGGGCGAGCGCTGCGTCGGCGACGTCCTCGGCGACGTCGACGAGCAGCTCCAACTCCCGCAGCTCACCGGCTTCGAGAACCACCAGGGCATCACCCGCGTCGGGCCGCACGCCCGCCCGTTCGCCCACGTCCGGCTCGGCAACGGCAACGGCACGGGCGACGGCACGGAGGGCGCCTGGGCCGGCACCGTCTTCGGCACCTACATGCACGGCCCGGTGCTGGCCCGCAACCCCGCCGTCGCCGACCTGCTGCTCAAGCTGACCCTCGACGTCAACGCGCTGCCCCCGGTCGACGACCGCTGGTACGAGGCGCTCCGCGCCGAACGCGTCGCCGCCGCCACCGCACCGGCCTGACCGCCCCGCGCCGCCGCACCACGCGGCGGCGCGCCCCAGGGACAGGCCGGAGTCAGGCCAGGGACACCCCCGACGCGAGGGCCACGGAACGGTTTCCTAGGCTTGTCCCCGCGACGGGGCGGAGCACAGGGAGTACGCGGATGGGTCACGGCGACCACGGCGGCCATGCGGAGCTGCCACCCCTCACACCAGGACGCGCGCTGGAGTTCGGCGGCGACCCGATCTTCCTGATCGGCTGCCTCCTCGCGCTGGCCCTCTACGGCTGGGGCGTGCTCCGGCTGATCCGGCGCGGCGACTCCTGGGCCACGGGCCGCACCGTCGCCTTCGGCCTCGGCGTCCTCAGCGTCGCCGCCGTCACCTGCACCGCGCTCAACGACTACGGCATGGTCCTCTTCAGCGCCCACATGGTGCAGCACATGGTGATCAGCATGGTCTCGCCGATCCTGCTGCTGCTCGGCGCCCCCATCACCCTCCTGCTGCGCGCGCTCCCCACCGCCCCCCGGGGGCACAGGGGGCCCCGCGAATGGCTGGTCGCCCTGCTGCACAGCCACTATGTGCGGGTGGTGAGCAGCCCCCTGTTCACCATCCCGCTCTTCATCGCCAGCCTCTACGCCCTCTACTTCACGCCACTCTTCGACTTCCTGATGGGCAGCCGCCTCGGCCATCTGGCGATGATGGGCCACTTCCTGGCGGTCGGCCTCGTCTTCTTCTGGCCGATCATGGGCGTCGACCCGGGCCCCCGCCGCGCCGGTCATCTGATGCGGATGCTGGAGCTCTTCGCCACCATGCCGTTCCACGCCTTCTTCGGCATCGCCCTGATGATGGCCTCCGAACCGCTGGTCGACTCCTACGCCACCATCCCCGGCTCGCTCGGCACCGACCCGGTCTCCGACCAGTCGGCCGCCGGCGGCATCGCCTGGGCCTTCAGCGAGATCCCGACCGTGGTGGTCCTGCTGGCCCTGGTCATGCAGTGGTACGTCTCCGAACAGCGCACCTCCCGCCGCCTGGACCGGGCCGCCGACCGCGACGGCGACGCCGACCTCGTCGCCTACAACGACTACCTCGCGCGACTCGGCAGCCGACGCTGAGCGGCCCGCCCCGCGCCGGCCGCCCAGCCCCACCGTCACCCCTTCACGCCGCCGCGCGCTCGCGCCGTGCGCCCGACCACCCCAGCCAGGCGATGACGAACGCCACCGCCAGCGGCACCCGCTGCGGCCCCCACCGGGTCACCAGCGCCGAAGCGACCCCCGCGGCCACCGCCGTGGCCACCGCGAGCGGCAGACACGCCAGGCCGGCCCGCTGCGGCGAGTACTCCATGACCTGCCGCGTCCACAGCGTCGCGAAGAAGAACAGCGACACCACCGTGCCCAGCAGCAGCACGGCGACCACGTTCGCGGTCCGCAGCCGGAAGATGTCCAACGGCACAAACGGCACCTCCACCACCGGGCCGAACGGCACCGGGCCGCCCCGCACCGCCGACGGCAGCACCTCCCGCATCGCCGACAGCGCCACCGTCAACACCGCCGGGTCGAACGACGGGCGTTGCCCGGTCGCCGACGCCAGTGGTCCGCGCGGCAGCCGCAGCGGACGTTTCAGCAGCGTCGGATCCGACCACACCTCCGTCACCTCGGCCGCCGCGTCCGCCCAGGCAGCCGCCCACCCGTCGTCCGGAACGTCGCACCTTCCGGGTGGCGCGCGTCATCTCCGTCACCCCCACCGGGGAACCGGTGGCCCGTCCGCCGGACTTCGACCTGGCCACCGCCTGGCACGAGGTCACCGACCGGATGGCGGAACGCATGCGGGGCTCCGTCGTCGAAGGGCGCGCCGACCCCACCGCCGAACCGCTGCTGCGTCGCCTCCTCGACGGGCGGCTACGGCTGGGACCAGCGGGGCCCGACGGCTGGCTGGAGATGACCGTCGAAGGGCCGTCCGTGCAGGTCGTCGCGGCCCAACTGGCCGGCCTCGGCAGCCGGGTCGAGATCCTCAACCCGCCCGAGGCCCGCCGCCGCCTGGCCGAGCTGGCTGCCGAACTCACCAGCGTCTACGGTACGTTGGAGCCCGACGCGCACCCCGCCGGCACCCCGCCGGCACGGTGACGCGGCACACGTTCCACGACGACGAAACAGCGGTGGGGTACCAGGTGAGCGAGCAGAGCCCGTGGATACAGCGGTTCCATCCGGCACCGGAGGCGAGCAGCCGGCTGGTCTGCCTTCCCCACGCGGGAGGCGCCTCCAGCTACTTCCACCCCGTCTCCGCCGCCCTGTCGCCCGGCCTCGACGTGCTGGCCGTGCAGTATCCGGGGCGGCAGGACCGCCGGCTGGAGCCCGTCCTCACCTCCATCGACGACCTGGCGGACGGCGTCCATGACGCGCTCGCCCCCTGGCTCGACCGGCCGTTGTCCATCTTCGGCCACAGCATGGGAGCCATGGTCGGCTACGAGGTCGCCCGGCGCCTCACCAAGGCCGGCCACCCGCCCGTCACGCTCATCGTCTCCGGACGCCGCGCCCCCGACCGCTACCGCGACGAGAGCATCCACACCCGCAGCGACGCCGGCGTCATCGCGGAGATCCAGCGGCTCGGTGGCACCGACGCCCAACTGCTCAGCGACCCCGAGCTCCGCGCCATGGTGCTGCCCGCCGTCCGCGGCGACTTCCAGGCCGTCGAGACCTACCGCCACACCGAGGGCCCCCAACTGACCTGCCCCGTCCAGGCGTTGCTCGGCGACAGGGACCCGATGGCCACCCTCGAAGAGACGAACGGCTGGGCGGAGCACACCACCGGCGCGTTCGAGCTGAAGACGTTCCCCGGCGGCCACTTCTACCTGGGGGAGCACGCCCCCGCCGTGATCGCCACCATCCGCGACCACATCGCGCGCCTCACCACCTGACCGCCGGGCCCCGCGCCGGGCTCAGCCCGCCGGCCGGTCCCTGGTGGCCCGCAGCGCGTACATCAGCGGCACCCGGGGCCGGCCCGCCGGGAACGTGTACTCCCCGGCGGGCCCCCGCATCAGCGACGGATACCGCTGGAACAGCGTGCTGGGCCGCTCCCGCAGAAAGTCGATCCGCAGCCCCGCCGAGGCCAACGCCGTCACCACCTCGCCCAGTTGATGCCGCCACTGCACCGAGGCGGTCTTCGTCAACGGCGGGCCGTCCGTGTAGGTGTGCGGATAGTCGACCTCCTCGGGACGGCCGTCGAAGTAGTCGAACTCCAGCCGGCTCCCGTCCTCCGCCAACACGTCCGACAGCGGATGGAACTCGGCCAGATACAGGAACCCGCCCACCGCCAGCGACGACGCCACCACCCGCGCCCACCGCGTCAGATCCGGCAGCCACACCAGCGCCCCACCACCCGTGTACACCACGTCGAACCCTTCGCCGTCCAACGCCGCCGGCGCCTCGTACACGTCCGACACCACGAACCGCGCCCGGTCGGCGAGTCCCACCTCGTCGGCCAGCGCCCGCGCCACGTCGATCGCGGAGGACGAGAAGTCCACCCCCGTCACCCGCGCGCCGCGCCGGGCCCACGCCAATGTGTCCTGACCCATGTGACACTGCAGATGGAGCAGCCGCAGCCCCGTCACATCCCCCACCTCGGCGACCTCCACCGGCCGCAGCGGCTCGGCCCCCGCGCGAAACCCCGGCAGATCGTAGAACGCGCTCTGAGCGTGCACCCGCACCCGGTCGTCCCAGTTCTCACGGTTCAACCGCAGCCAGCGATCCGTCTCATCCGTCATGGCCGCGACGGTAGCCAACGCCGGCACCCCGGGGCACACCGTTAACCCCCGTTCACCCCTCCCGCAGGTCCCGGTGGAACCGCAACCCCGGACGTCCGGCTACCTCCACCGCCCCCACCTCGGCGAACCCGGCCCGCGCCAGCACCGCGCGCGACGCCACGTTGTCCACCGTCGTCACGGCCCGCAGCGACCGCAACCCGTAGACCCCGGCGGCCAGTTCGACGACCGCGCGCACCGCCGTCGTCGCCACCCCCCGCCCGCCGGCCGACTCGGCCACCCGATACCCCAACTCGGCGGACCCCTCCGCCACATCGACGACGTTGACCCGCCCCAGCACCGCGCCGTCCTCGCCCACCACCACATGGAAGTGGTCCGTCCCCGCGTCCTGCATCGCCAGCAACGCCCGGTGCCGCTCCTCGAACTCCGCGAAGTACGCGTCCCCCCGGTCGGGCACCGACGCCGCGAAGAACGCCCGGTTCTCCCGCTCGAACTCCAACACCGCCGGACCATGACGCGGCGACAACCGCTCAACTGTGCACATCACCCCACCCAACCACAGCCCCCACCCCGCCGGAGAACGCGTCCGCCGTCAGCCCCGACCGACCGGTATCCCGCCCGCCGGCGCGACCGGTTCGGTACGGTGGTCCCGTGCGTGCTGTGGTGTTCGACGCGTTCGGCCACCTCCCCGAGGTGCGGGAGGTGCCCGACCCCGCGGTGCCCGACACCGGGGTCGTCGTCCGCGTCGCCGCCACCGGGCTGTGCCGCAGCGACTGGCACGGCTGGATGGGCCACGACCAGGACATCGCCCTGCCCCATGTGCCGGGCCACGAACTGGCCGGCCGCATCGAGGCCGTCGGGCCAGGCGTCACCCGCTGGCACGTCGGCGACCGCGTCACCGTCCCCTTCGTCCAGGCCTGCGGACGCTGCCCCACCTGCGCCGCCGGCGACCACCAGATCTGCGAGCGGCAACGGCAACCGGGCTTCACCGGCTGGGGATCCTTCGCCGACCGGGTGGCGCTGCACCACGCGGACGTCAACCTCGTCGCCCTCCCCGACACGATGGACTGGACCACCGCCGCCGGCCTCGGCTGCCGTTTCGCCACCGCCCATCGCGCCGTCGTCGCCCAGGGCCAGGTCAGGGCCGGCACCTGGGTGGCCGTCCACGGCTGCGGCGGCGTCGGCCTCTCCGCCGTCATGATCGCCGTCGCCGCCGGCGCCCTGGTCGTCGCGATCGACACCCAACCCGAAGCCCTCGCCCTGGCCGCCGAGTTGGGCGCCGCCGTCTGCCTGGACGCGGCGGCCCCACCCGAGGAGCTCGCCGAGGCCGTGCGCACCGCCACCGGCGGCGGCGCCCATCTGTCGCTCGACGCGATCGGTTCGCCGACCAGCTGCGCCACCTCCGTCCAGGGCCTGCGCCGCCGGGGCCGACACGTCCAGGTCGGCCTGCTGCCCCACGGCGCCCCGATCCCGATGGACCGCGTCATCGCCCTTGAGCTCGCCATCCTCGGCAGCCACGGAATGGCCGCCCACGCCTACCCCGAGATGATGCGCCAGATCACCGCCGGCACACTCCGCCCGGACCGGTTGGTGCGGTCCGTCATCCCCCTCGACGCCGCCCCCGCCGCCCTGGCCGCCCTCACCGACGGAACCACCCCCGGCGCCACCGTGATCACTCTCGAATGACGCGGTGTGCTGGTGTTGTGTCGTGGGGTTCGCTGACTGGAGTTGGGTGTGTGGGGCGTGTGAGGGGGGTGTTGCCAGGTCTCCCCGGTTCCGGGGGGCAGCTTGATGGGGGTGCCGTGGCGACAGCGACTAGGGTCTAACCCGCCGTCAAAGTGACGGCGCACAGCGGCAGTTGACAGTTCCCGACGACCGGCCCAAGGCCGCGGCCCGTGTCGGTGCCGCCCTGTGCACTGCTGTTGAGCGAACTTGTTGGAGGACATCATGACCCGCCCGAAGCTGAGGACATCTGCCGCGATGGTGCTGTGCTGCGCCGTGACGGGCCTGGCGCTCGTCGGGTGTGATGACTCCGAGACGGACACCGGCTCGGGCGGAGACGCGGAGTCCTCCGCACCCGCCGAGGATACGGAGGCCGACGCGGGGCCGTTCACCGGAACGCAGACGATCTCCGTGGGAGACAAGTCGATCACGGTCTCCTGCTCCGGCGCCCCGGTCGACGGCCGGCCCGTTGTCGTCCTGCTCCACGGCGGAGGGCACGATCTGACGACGATGGCCGACTTCCAGGAGAGCCTGAGCGCCGAAGGCCGCGTCTGCTCCTACGACCGCCTCGGCGCGGGCGCCAGCGACCTGCCCGACGGCCTCCAGGACTTCGAGGACATCGGCGAGACCCTGACGGGAGTCCTCGACCAGATAGCGCCCGACAGCCCCGTCGTCCTCGCCGGCCACTCCATGGGCGGCCTGATCGCCGCCCGCTACGCGCCCGACCACCTCGACCGGGTCCACGGCCTGGTGCTGCTCGACGCGACCCCGCCGACCCAGGCCGGCGACTTCGCGGCCAGGATCCCGGACACGGTCACCGGCGAGACGGCCGAGTTCCGCGCGGTGACCCTGGCGACCTTCGAGGGCCAGAACCCCGAGCAACTCGTCTTCGCCGACGCGGAGGTCCGCCCCGCCGATGACATCCCGGTGCGGGTGATCCAGCACGGACACCAGTATCTCGCCGAGATGCCCGAGTACGGACCCGGCCTGGAGGAGGACTGGGCCGCGGGCCAGGAGAAGTGGCTGGCGCTCTCCACCGACAGCGAGTTGAGCATCGCCGAGAACAGCGCCCACGACATCTACCTCGACGAGCCCGAGGTCGCCCTCGCCGCCATCGAGAACGTCATCGCCGGCGCCGCGGGCTGACCCCCGGCGGACACACGGTCACGGCCGCCCGGCAGCCCCCCGGCTGCCGGGCGGAACGCGTCACCCCCCGCCGCCCGACGCCACAGGCCGCCGCCCGCGCGTCCCCGCCGGCCGATACACCCAGACCAGCAGCGCCGACAGCACCACGTGCAGGGGAGCGGAGAGACTCTCACCCACCGGGTCCAGGTGCGCGACATGCGTCACCACCGCCCCCGACGTGATCACCAGCAGCAGACCCGCACCCCACCACCGCGTCCGAACCCTCAACAGCAACGCGGCACCGAGGAGTTCACCCCCTCCCACCACAAAGCGGAACCACGACGGGTAGCCCCAGTCGACGAACTTCTCCGAGTACGCCGGGCCGAAGAACGTCTCACCCGAGGAGAACTTCGTCAGCGCCCCCACCGTGAACGAGAACACCATCCACCCGCACAACCCGGTCAACCAGCGGCGCCTCGCCGCCGGGGAGAACGTCCTCATCACACCGACCACCTCTCGTTCCGGGGCCCATCGCCCACCCCAGGGACCGGCCACCCCACCGGAATGTGACCGGCCCACCCGCCTCACCCCTCCACGAACACCACGCTCAGCCGATCCAACGTCACCGCGTCGGCCAACAGATCGATGGCCACGATCACGCCGTCCACCAAGGCGAAGGTGAACGCCACCCGCAGCCGACCCCCCGTCGACCACACCGCACCCCAGGCGCCGTCCACCAACGCCAACCGCGCCCCCCTCGCCCGCCCGGAGAACGTCCGCGCCACCGCCCGCGCACCCCGCACCTCCGCCACGGCACCCCCGCTCACCGCCGCCCCGTCGGCGCGCACCACGACATCGGACGCCAGCAACGTCAACAGCTCGTCGAAGTCCCCACCGCGCGACGCCGCGAGAAACGCCTCCACTACCTCGCGCCGCGCCGCACCACGCCGCGCCGGCACGTCTCTGCCCCGCAACCGCCGCCGCGCCCGACTCGCGAGCTGCCGCGTCGCGGCGGGGGAGCGGTCGACGATGGTCGCGATCTCCTCGAAGGGCACACCGAACAGGTCGTGCAGGACGAACGCCAGCCGCTCGGCGGGGGAGAGGGCCTCCAACACCACCAGCAACGCCAGGCCCACCGAGTCGGCCTCCACCACTTCCCACTCCGGGTCACCCGCACCGGCGTGAGCCGGCCGCGTGTCCTCCTCCCGCCCCTCGATGGGCTCCTCACGCCGAGTCCTGCGCGACTGCAACATGTTCAACGACACCCGCGCCACGATCGTCGTCAGCCAGGCCCGCAGGTTGTCCACATCGGCGGCCCCCGCCCGGTTGGCCCTCAGCCAGCTCTCCTGAACGGCGTCATCGGCCTCGCTGGCCGAACCGAGCATCCGGTAGGCCACCGCCCGTAGCCGGGCACGGTGTGTCTCGAACCGCTCCGCGAGCCATTCCTGTTCGTTCATCGGTCACACTCTCTCGTCGCCACCTGTCCTAGCAACTGACCAATCGGCGCCCACCGATGTGACATCACACGAGAAACCCATGACCGGAACCCGCCCCCGCCGTCCGTCCGAGCAACCCTCAAAAGAGTTAAAAGCAAGGGGTAAAAGTGAGGGTAAGTCGCTGCTAGGGTCGGGTCATGCCCACCGAGGAAGAGCTGTTCGCCAACGTAGACGCACTGTTGGAGGAACCGCCGCTGCCGCCCCCCGCCGAACGAGCCAGGCTGCGGGAAGCCGCCGGCATCACCCAGGCCCGCCTCGCCACCGCGCTCAAAAGCACGACACAGACAGTCAAGAACTGGGAGAACGGCCGCTCCGAACCCAAACCACCCCGCCTGGAGGCATACCAACGACTCCTCAACGGCTGGGCGACGAAGTACCCCGCCCCCACCACCCCCGCCACCCCCACCGCTTCGGCTCCACCCACCACACCCACCAGCACGCCGATCGAGCCCCCCGCCACCCCACCCCCACCCGCGCCCGTGCCCGAAAGCCCCGCCCACCCCGCCGCCTCGTCACCCCACCCGGTAGGGAAGCCAGCCCAACCCACCCCCCGCACCGCCACCGACCCGCGCTTCCCCCACGGCCCGCTCGCCGTCCTCGACGGCGACGGCTCCGCCTACGCCGCCCACGGCATCGTGCTGGACTGCCCGGCCACCACCATCCCGCAGCTGGTGGAGTGGACACTCAAGGAATCCGGCCTCGGCGCCGCCCCCCTGCACCGGCACGGCAAGGACGCCGACCCGCTGATCGCCCTCACCGCCTCAGCCGCCACCAACCTCGGACTGCCCGAACGCCTGGAAGGCCACGAACAGCGCCGCTCCCTGCGCCTCCCCGAAGACCACCCCGTGATCACACAGATCACCCGCGCCCGATGGCGGCTCACCCAACGCGGATTCGGCCCCTGGGCACGGATCTACCGCAACGCCCAGGGACGCGACCGGCAGTGCGTGCAACTCGCGATCCTGCCCTGGGACGCCCTCGACGCCCGCTCCTGGCCCGGCGTCACCCACATGCGACCCCCCGACATCGCGCGCGTCCTCAGCACCTACGCGACCCGCGTCATCACCCCCCGCGGCTCCACCGCCGTCTCCGGCCTCGAACTCATGACCGCGCTGCGCCCCCCCACCCGAGCGGTACGGGACGAGACCACCGGGAACTGGATCCCCGGCCACAACCCCGGATCCCTCGGCACCCACCCCGTCGACCCGGCGCCGCCCGAGGCCACCCCGGAACACCCGGTCGTCATCAACTCCGCCTGGAACAAGGGCTTCCTCGACGAGGAGGCCTACCAGTGGGTCCGCCACACAGACCTCCTCAGCGACGAGGAATGCCTCCTGCCGCACGCGATCGGCCTCGACCTCAACACCGCGTTCCTCGCCGCGTCCGCCCGCCTCACCGTCGGCCTCGGCGCCCCCGAACACCTCACCCACCCCACCTTCAACCCCAAGATCCCCGGCTCCTGGTACGTCGACCTGTCCCACATCGAGCTGGACCCACGCCTGCCCTCCCCGTTCACCCCCACCGGCACACGGCCGACAGGACCCGCCTGGTACCAGACCCACACCATCGCCTACGCCCAGGAACTGGGCCACAACATCGCCCCTACCGAGGCATACCTACGCCGCCTGACCGGCGCCTACCTCGACCCCTGGCACGACCACCTCAAGAACGCCTACGTGGCAACCCTCGCCGACCTCGGCGTCACCCGCGACCTGAACGACGCGGAGTTCCTCACCGCCATGGAACACCACAAACACGCCGACCCCGGCCTGGCCGCCGTCCTCACCGCCATCAAAGCCACCGTCAAAGGCGGCGTCGGGAAGCTCCGCGAACGCCCCCAAGGCCGCCACTACAAACCCGGCGAACGATGGCCGGCCCTGGAACGCCCCACCTGGCGGCCGGACATCCGCGCCGCCGTCATCTCCAAAGCCCGCGTCAACATGCACCGCAAGCTCACCAACATGGCGAAGTTCACCGGCCGCTACCCCCTCGCGGTGCTCTCCGACTGCGTCGTCTACCCCTCACCCGGCCCCAGCCCCACCGACCTCCTCCCCTACGCCGCGTCCGGCAAGCCCCAACCCGGAGCCTTCCGCCTCGGCCCCACCCCCGGCCTGGCAAAGCTGGAAGGCGTCCAGGAAATGGCCTGGGCGGTCGACCTCATGGAACAAGGCCACAACCCGGCCCGCCACATCAAGGGCGGCGACGCCGTCCTCGACGAAGGAGAGTAGACCGTGGGAGAGATCGAAGACGCCATCACCCGAGCCGACAACGAGACGTTCACCCGCCAACCCCCCAAGACCCTCCAAGCCCGCATCAACTTCCTGATGAAGCAGTTCAAGACGACCCGCGCCGTCGCGGCCGAACTCGGCGTCACCCCCGACTCCGTCAACCGCTACCGGCGCGGCGCACGCAAGAACCCACCCAAGGCCATCGCCGACCGCATCGACGCCGCCGTCCGCGCCCGCTGGCAACCCCGCGTCCGCAAACGCCGCCAACGCCACGCCGCCACCGTCGGCGGAATCACCGTCGAGACCCGAGCCCGCATCGGCTACACCGCCCCCGCCGGCACCACCGACGACGGCCGCCTCCGCCGCCTCACCGTCCACCTCCCGCCCCCGTACGCCGACCGCCTCTTCACCGCCCGCGACACCGGAACCACCGAGGACCACCTGCGCGGCATCGTCGCCGAAGGCCTCCGCGACATCTACTTCCAGGACGGCGGCACCCGCGCCCTCGGCCTCACCGACGTGGCCCTCACCGACATCGACTACCTCGACCTCGAATTCTGACCCCAGCCGCCCCTCACCCCTCGACGGGCTCCGCGACCCGCCGAGCGGACTGAGCCGGCGTGAGAGCACGTGGTGTCGACGCCCTCGGCCTCGGCACGCGGCCACCTACGGGCCGCCTCCGCATAGGGCTCCAGGCACCGGACCGCGCCCCTCCGCCCCGCCCGCGGGCGACCCGCCGCTGGGGGAGGGGGAGGCGCGGCCGGCTTCCGTCACCTCAGGTGTTGAATCCACCATCCACATCAAGAGTGGCCCCGGTGATGTACCGGCCGCCCACCCCCGCCAGGTGAACGACGGTCGCGGCGATATCGCTCGCGTCCGCGAAACGACCAAGCGCGGTGAACGCGTTGATCCCCGCCGCGTTCGGTCCGTCCGCCGGATTGGCCTCCGTGTCGGTGGCCCCCGGTTGCACCAGGTTGACCGTGATGCCACGCGGCCCCAACTCCCGGGCCAGCCCCTTCGTCATACCGACCAACGCGCTCTTACTCAACCCGTACAACGTGAACCCGGGAAACACCGTCCTCCCCGCCACATTGCTGCCGATACTGATGATCCGGCCACCATCGGTGAAATGACGCACCGCGGCCCGAGAAGCAAGGAACGGCGCCCGCACATTCACCGCCACCGCGTGGTTGAACTCCTCCTCACCCAAGTCCTCGATGGGCCCGACGGGAAACACCCCCGCGTTGTTCACCAGAATGTCCAACCTGCCGAACCTCCCCGCGGCCTCATCCACCGCAGCCGTCACGGCCACCGGATCGGCACTGTCCACGCGGATGGCCAAACCAGCGACGCCGGCCCTCTCGATCCGCCCGACCACCTCGGCGGCACGCTCCTCACTGCTCCGGTAGGTCAGCACCACATCGGCACCGCACTCGGCGAGCCGGACGGCCACCGCCGCCCCGATACCCCGGCTGCCGCCAGTGACAAAAGCTGTCCTGCCTTCGATTCCGTTCATGTGAGCGAGCATGACCACGCCACCGACCAGGCGCTGGCGGAATCCCGTCGTGGCGCTGACACCCGCACCACCACACCCCAGGCGCCGACAGCCAACGGCCCGACGCGAGCGGCGTGGTTCGAGCCGTGCATGAGCCCGAGAACGTCGCCGGAGGGATCGACCACCGATGCGGTGACGAACCGACCTCACGCCTGCGCGCCGTATCGGGCAAGCATGGTCAGCACCGCCTGGTCGACCGCGTTGGTGATGGCGGGGTCGTCGGGCTCCCACCGCGCGAGCAGCATCCGCGGCCAGAAGACGTAGTTGGAGATCATCCCGAGGAACTGGGTCGCCGCCGTCTCCGCGTCGTCAAGCCGGGCGGTACCAGCGGCGTTCTCCGCTTCCAGGTAGCGGCGGACCGATTCGAAGTAGGGCATCTTGCCGAGCTTGAACTGGGTCTCGCCGAGCTCGGGGAAGCGCGGAACCTCGGCGATGACGATGCGGAAGAGCGCGGCCATGCCGGGTTGGGTGAGAAGCGCCACGTATCGGCGTCCGATGGTCTCAAGCCCCGCCCGGAGGTTCCCCGGCTCGGGAAGCGGCGCCTCCTCGTCGTCGACCTTCCAGTATTCGGTGACGATCGCCTCGAACAGGGCCGCCTTGGTGGCGAACTGCTTGAACAGTGTCGCCCTCGACACTCCGGCCGCCTCGGCGATGCGGGCCAGCGAGGTGCCGTCGTAGCCGGAGTCGAGGAACAGCTTCGTCGCTGCCTCGACGATGGACGTCCGCTTCTGCGCTGCCACGCGCCGGTGGTATTCCGAAGGCTGTGCCGTCATGCCCTCCAGTATGCCCACCGCCACGAGGTGAGTCACTTGACTCGCCTCGCTCTCGCTCTTACCTTGAGAGGAGGTGAGTCACTCGGCTCACCATCAGCGCAAGCCTGGAAGGAAACACCATGGGACGCTTTGCGGGCCAGACCGTCATCGTCACAGGCGGCAGCGGAGGCATGGGCAGCAGCCATGTGCGGGGCTACCACGCCGAGGGGGCGAACGTCGTCATCGCCGGCCGCGACGACGACGCCGGCCGCCATCTCGCCGCTCAGCTCGGCCACCGGGCTCTGCCCGTTCACCTGGATGTCGCCGACGAGGACCACTGGGCGGCAGTGGTGCGAGAAGTCGAAGGCCACTTCGGACCGATCACCATCCTGGTGAACAACGCGGGCGTCCAGAACCCGGCGGCCCCCATCGAGCACACCGAACTCCACACCTGGGAACACGCCTTCAGCGTCAACGTCACCGGCCAGTTCCTCGGCATCAGGGCCGTGACTCCGTCCCTGCGCAAGGGCGGCGGCGGAACCATCGTCAACATCGCCTCGACCATGGCCCACGTCGGCACGGCCTACTACGCCCCCTACACCGCCAGCAAATGGGCCGTACGCGGACTGACCAAGACGGCCGCGCTGGAGCTGGGGCGGGACAACATCCGCGTGAACTCCCTCCACCCCGGCGTCGTCTCCACCCCACTGATCAACGAACCCGCCATCCCGGGCCAGCCGGCCATCGCCGACCTCTACTCGCCCGAACCCTTCGCCATCCCCCGCCTCGCCGAACCCTCCGAGATCACCCGCCTGTTGCTCTTCATCACCTCCCCAGACGCATCCTTCGCCACGGGCTCGGAATTCGTCCTGGACGGAGGCCTGCTGCTCGGCCCCGCACTCCAGCCCGAGACCGACAACGCGGCCTGACCCGACATCACAGGAGGAAAAGCGCAGTCACGGGCGCCCAACCCGTCCAAAGTGAGGCGCCCTCCCTCGCGACAACGACGATCACACCCCCAAACCAAACGACAAAGCCGAACGCTGCCACTACACCCCGCGCGAAGAACGAGCCACCCCCGCCACCAACCTCCCCGAACAACACAGCTAGCCAAAAGGACGGCGCCGCCGAGCCAGCCATCGGCCCGCGGGCTGCGACGCGAAGAGCAGGCCCGAGGCTCGGTCGAGTACGAGGGCGGCTTGGGTGATGGCTCCGATGTGGGCGGGGCTGAGGGTGACGTGTTGGAGGACCCGCCAGCGCTGTTCGAGGTGGGCAGCGGCGCGTTCGCCCAGGGCACGCAGTCCGCGGAGGAGTCGGTCGTGGGTGGGGGTGTGGATGCCGATGCCGGCGCCCTGGTAGCCCAGGCCGGCGAGGCTGGGAAGGCCGTCGGTGGCTGCCTTGTACAGGGCGGGAAGGGCGTGGATGCGGGCGGCGGTGATGTCAGGTATCGAGGCGGGTTCGACCTCGGATATCCCCAGCGGGGTGCCGTCAGGAGCGGCGCGGGACGGGATGTTTCCGGCGAAGCGGCGGGCCGTGCCGGAGTACCACAGGCCGTTGCCGTTCTCCCGGAGGCCGGCGACGCGGTCGCACGAGATCAGGGTGCCGTCCAAGCCGGCTGACCAACAGGTTTCTGTCCCGACGAGCAGCACCACCCCCGACCGGAGCCGTGGAACCCGACGCGACAGCCGGGCCGCAGACCTGCCCGTGATCAACCCGGACGAGCGAAACCGCCCGCCAGAAAATCCGACGGACTGCCACAAGAGATCGAGGCTGGAGATAGAGTGCAACACCGGCACGTCGATGGGGCGTGTGCGGATTTGGCCAGACAGCCCTAGCCGCAGGAGTCGCGTATGGGGAGCGATTCGAACTTCGGGACGCGTGCTGCGGCAGCGATCGGGGTCATAGCCTCGGTGTTGGGCATCCTCACCTTCTTCGGGATACCTGACTGGAACGCGCTCACTTCGAGGCTTTTCGGCTTTGAGTCCGCAGCTCAACCTAGTGGCGCCGAACTGTTTCCGGTGTCGTTTACTCACCAGAGTTGGACGTTGACGGCCACTTCCCGCCCGGACACTTGGGACGAGTGCGAGGAAGACTGGGGCTGCATCGCAAATATCAAAGCGGAATACACCGCCGAGGATCCTGGATTAATTGTGATGGTGTCAGTCACTGTCTATGCCGATAACGAAGCAGCCACACGACAAATTGACGACCAACGACAATGGGAACAGTCGAATGGTGTAGACGGATACGGCTACTCGGCAGTGAGCGGCAGCTACTCCGTCACTGCGGGCGCATTGGATTTCCAGGCAAACGATCCATACACTGCGAGTTCTACAATAGGCAGCCAAGTCCTCGCCAGGCTCCCGTCGGAGTAGAGCCCGATTGGCATTTTCTCAGTAGGGTCGGGGCTTCACGCCCTTCCACGGCCAGGGCACCGATGTCCCACTCAGGCGGACACACCCAGATCAACCCACTTCGCGAAGATCATTTCACCGAGAAAACCTCATTCAGGTGAAGCGGCCCACCTCATCGAATTCAGCCCCCCCCATAGGCCGTCAGACCACTGCTGCGGTACACACCTCAATGCGGTGGCGTCCACATTCCGGCGCGACACTCTTCCGTTAACACACACCGAGGGCGAACTCGTGACGCCATGGCGACGCCGGGACCGACCGCCAGGCCGACCTCCGAAAGCAGCCGACGACGAAAGGACCACGGCTATACCTGCGGGTGCCAAGCCGGGCGCGACGGCGGCATCCGGATCCCTCGCTCGACCTGGTCCCGCCGCACCGTCTCCACGCCCTCACAGGACACCTGGCCGGCACAGTCGTCGCTCACCGACCCCGGCCACCTCAACGCGGTCACGACCGCGGCCGTACGGACGCCGGCGTGCCCCTCCCGTTCAACGCACCGCCACACCGCTTCCCAACCACGGCGGTCATCCAGTCGGCCCTCTGCGCTCGGTGCTACCACCGATCTCCTCCACCGATCCGCTCCAGGACCCGAGGAAGACCAGCGAGATCTCCCGGGAACCGCATCATCGAATCCGACCACTTCGCGGCTGGCCAACTCGGCGAACCAGCGCTCGTCCGTCGGGTCCTGACCAAGCCGCAGGTGGCCACCGACCTGGCATCGCTGATGGGCGAACACACCGGGGGGATGCCGCTGGCCCGGCGATCGGCACCCGGTGGGCTCACCACACGGCGGCGCCTACCACGCGACGTATGGTGCGGCCATGGACGAAACCCGAACGCCACCAGGGGGCTTGACGCACGAACACGCGGTGGCGATGTGCTTCGCCATCCCGCCCGCCGCGCCGCCAGCGGGGTGGCGCACCCCCACTTCCCTGTCCGCGCTCACCTCGCCAGGCCGGCCTGCCCCCGCCCCGTCCGGCTGCGATTCCGATTCCGCCCTCGACGGCCCGGGCGGGCGGTCTGTACCTCCCACCACCGACGAATACGGAGATGCCTGATGAGCGCGGCCACCTACCAGTACGTCGACCTGCCGGACGCGTCCGTGGTCACCACCCGAGCCCTGCTCACGGCCCGGGAGAACATCGCCGACACCGTCGACGCGCGCGCCATGATGTGTATCCACGGGGGCGCCGGCTTCGGTAAGACCCTCGCCGTCAACACCTGCCTGAGCGAACTCGAACCACACGAGGACGTCCGCAAGATCACCTTCCGGGCTCGGCCCACCGCCCGCGCGGTGCGCTACGAACTGTTCACCGCACTCGACCTCCCCGGACAACCACCGCGCCACCCCAGCGAGTTCGACCGCCTGCTGAAGGCCGCCTTGGCCGAACGCCCCCGCATCTTCCTCGTCGACGAGGCCCAGTGGCTCAAAGGCGAGGCGTTCGAGTACTTCCGCTACCTGTGGGACGACCCCTCAACCCAGCTCGCGATCATCTTCGTCGGCGGCGAGGGCTGCCACACCGTGCTGCGCCGCGAACCGATGCTCTCCTCCCGCATCTTCATCTGGCAGCACTTCACCCGCCTCACCCCCAGCGAGGTCCTACAAACCATCCCGCTGTTCCACCCCATCTGGGCCGCCGCCGACCCCGGCGACATCACCTTCGCCGACCAGCACGCCGCACACGGCAACTTCCGTAACTGGGCCCGGCTGACGGCCCATGTACGCCTCGCTCTGGCCCGCACCGGCCGCCCTCGCGTCGACCAGGAAGTCCTGCGTTGGGCCTTCAGCCGGCTGGGCAGCCCCGCCTGATGCCCCGCCAGTCCGTCCTCGGGCCGAAGATACCGGTGCCCGGCCGCTCTGATGGAGCTGGTGGGCCATGATGCTGTGGTGACTCTGGACCTGAGAAACTATGAACTCCTCTGGCCTACCTCGCTGTTCGTTGCCGAGGGCGAAAGAATCCTCCGGTCCCCGAACGGTCGGTGGAAGCAGCAGGCGGCGTGGCTCATGACTGAGGCGCTGTCCGGGCCCGCAGTCACCGACTTCGAAGAGCTGCCCAACCGTATCCCCGGCCGAGACCCTTGGGGGGGGGGAGAGACCCTTGGGCGACCACCACCTCTACCCAGAGTGGGCCCGGCAGCGTGGACCCACGGGCGTGGTTCACCGAACTGGTCAACCGCGCGGCCGAACTCCGCCACGCCGTCGCTCCGCAGCCGTACTGGCCACAGCGCCGCAGCAACGGCCGCTCGCAACGTGGCAGCACACGACAGGACGCTCGCCAGGCATTCGCGCGGATCATCAAGGAATTTGCCGACAAGGGATACTTGGTAGAAGCATTCGGTGAAGAATGCGTTGACGATCTCAACCAAATGCCAGACGCCTCGGAAGTGATTGACCGGCGCCTTGGCATCCCCAACCTCTGGCCCCTGGCTCCAGAGACGTGGGACAAGGATACCTTTTACGGACTGATCGAAGTCTTCCACGACCTGCTCAGCCGCCCCCGCAGACGGCAATACCACGATTTCAACTCTTGCGGGTGGCATCACCATGAGTTTCACAACGGCCCGGCACGTGTCCTGTACCGCTGGAAGATCAACGAGCTGCTGCGCGAAGCCGGCATCGAATACGAACTGGCCGCCGAAGGCGAAGACCTCGGGCGCCTCACCGCCGTCACCGATGACGCCCGCAGCGCACTGGTGCACCGGGCCCTGAACGACAGCACCCCGGACATCACCACCCGGATCCGCCACGCCATCGCGCTCTTCCGTGGACGCGACACGTCAGCCGAGAGCAAGCGATCGGCGATCACGACTCTCGTAGGCATCCTGGAAGAGCGCAGGGCCCTGATCAAGGAGCAGATCGGCAAGCCCGACGAGGGGGCGCTGTTCGAGATTGCCAACCGCTACGACCTTCGCCACCGCCGGGCCGACCAGCGCCGCGACTACGACGAAGCGTTCCTCGACTGGATCTTCTGGTGGTACCTCGCCACGGTAGAGCTGACCAACCGGCTGATCGCGCACCGGAATCCGGCCAGCCGGGGATAGCCAATCGCAGGCCAGGGCCCTGGTGATGTTACCGGGGGCAACGCGCCGGGAGTTCGCACATCACCGCTCCAGTCCGCACCCCGCTTCGGACGGAGCTACTTCTCCGCACGATCCTCCTCGTCGACGACGTGTTCACCAGCGGGCCCCAGCTCCAGCACGTCGCACTTCGACTCCGCGCGTCCGGCGTCGCCGACGTCCGCGGCCTCGTACTCGCGCGAGTCCCCTGGAGCGGATGACCCGGCCTCGGACGCCCTGACCGTGCCTGCCGGCCGGAACCCGGTCCCTCGTCAGTGCCGGACGCGCCCTACGGAGCTCACGCGGCTTGCCCAGGGCGACGGCCATGCGGCGGCCGAGGCGTTTCGCGGAGGCCTGAGAGCCGACGCCCAGCGCCGCTGTCAGAAGCCCGCCCCGGGACCACAGCTGGGGCATCCGCGTCCGGGATCACCACAATCCCGCCAAGCTGGTCAGTGACCCACGTTGGAAGCGTTCGGCCCTCCAGGACGTCGCGTACATAGTCAGGGACCTCCGCCCGCAGGCCGCGGAGCATGTGCGCGAGGTACGGCACGGAGAAGTGCCCGTAGTCGTTGGGGACGTTCTCGAAAAGGGCGCCGGTTACCGGGGCGGCGTGTTCCATGACTGCCGCACCGGCGAACTGGCCGTTCCTGATCCGCTGGACCGGCCGGAGAAGCTCCTTTGCCACCCGGCGAGAGCCCCGCTGCGGCTGCCGCAGGAAGCGGTCGAGGTCCTTGGCTAGCCCGCGCGCCAGGGGCACGATCGGTGCGTCCAGGCCATCGGGGCTGGTGATGTCTTCGACCGGGACAGCATCGTGGAAGGCGCTCACGCCCGCGTTCCTGACGTCTAGGCCCACGGCCGTCTCCGCCACCAGGGCAGAGACGGCAGACACACCGACCCGGTCGCGCTCCCTGCAAGGAACGTCGTCATGGGCGCGATCGCAGGTCAGAGTCGATCGGTACTGCGAGTCACCGCAGTACAGGACGTACGCAGCGGGGACGTGGAAGTGGTTCGCCGCGTTGATCAACTTCGAGAGCTGCGTCCGGTCGTCGCCGCGCGTCTTGTAGCTGAAGTCGATGCTCCAGCGCTTGCCGTGCAACTTCAAGATCTTCGCCTGGACGAGGAGCCCGTAACAGGTACCGTCCCGGTCCACCCACCACCACAGCCAGTCGGCTCCGTTCTCCTTCTCCTCGTCGGCTGCGAACTCGACGAACCGGATGCGAGGGCTCGTGGTAGACAGAAGCACCTGGGTCGCCGCCACCTCACGGAACATACCGCCAGCGTCCAGCATCCCCGTCATCAGACGATCCACCGCCGTCCGGCCCTGCCGGAGCGCCTCGTTAGGGCTATCCTCATGACTGGAGAAGTGACTCAACGCGGCTGCCCTTCTGCGACGTTGCGATGGCTTCCTCATTATCCCCCGTGCGCCCAGTCCGTCGTGGCCGATCCGACTTCCTCGTAATCGACTCGTATTGGCCGTGCCGGGGATCGACTGGGCTGCCGTTCGGGACACCCCCGCCGGCCGGCTTTCTCTCTCCCCCTGGCCAGCCTCACCACCATGGAATGAGGCCAAGACCCCCGACAAGATGGGGGCCGGCCCAGCAGCTGGCCCCCATCACCCGCACCCCATGCGGCTACCTGGGCCGCGAAATCCTGCCGTGTGCGCGCTGCCCTACAGCCCCAACTCCTCAAGCACAGCTTGCTGTTCGGGCGGCAGTGTGTGACGCCTGGTGCGCATGTTGGAGCGCCATACCCCGAGCTTTACCTCCAGGGTCTGCTGCTCCTGGTCGTCGTCGTTGTTGATGCCGGCATCGAGGACCAGGCGCTCGGTGTGCCCTCGGGGAACGGTGAGGTGGCCTTCGCGGGCGAGGTACTGGCGGGCAGCGGCTACCCCCCGCTCGAACGCCGCGCTGCCGCGCCCTCCGGCGGGCTTCCCGGCCGCCGGCAAGCCGCCGGAAGCCGCAGGCTCCTCGCCCCCCGCGCCGGCCGCCGCGGGGGCGGCCACGGCCTTCGCAGGCGTCACCGGCGATGCCACCTTGGTGACCCCGAGCCGCTCCAGAAGCTCTCGCTGGCCAGGGAGGAGCTTGGCCCACACCGCCGGTTGGGTCTGCTTGGCCAACCAGCGCCCGACGTCCATGCCGTGGACCGTGACCCCCGGGTCGACGTAGGCCGGGCGGCTCTCCTCGGCGACGAGGCCGTGGAGAGCGGCGTAGTGGCGCTGCCAACTCGCGGGCCAGTCCGGGTTCCAGTGGGGGTCGATCGCGTTCAGCGCCGTTTCCCACTCGGGGTGCCCGTTCAGCGCGCCGGGGCGGCGCAGGTTGCTCAACCACTGTCCTACCGGCCTGTCGAGGGCCACGGCGGACCTCGGAGCACAGAGGCTCCAGCGCTGTTCGTAGTACGCCTTCGCGGCGGCCAAGTTCTCCTGGAACCGCTCGTCGGTGACCGACCACACCATCCCGAGGTCTTCCAGCCGGCGGGCCCGCTGGCCGCTCATCTCTCCGGCCCCATAGGCGCGCCGCTGTTCCGCGACCCACTGCCCAAGGGGTGTCGCACCCTCACGGTGGCCGTAGGGGACGCGGGCCTGCCCCTCGCGTTCGACGTACCGGCGCAGCGCTTCCCAGCCACGGGCCCAGTCCTGCCGCTCGATGTCGACCACATTGAACGACACCCACCGCGCGACCATCGCCGGGTCACGCCGCGCCGCGAAACGCAACAACAGACGGGATTCTTCCTCGCCTTCCTCCGGCTTCGGACCGATGAAGAATGACGGCTCCACCATGGCCTTCTGCGGTTCCTGTGGGATGGCGAGCAATTCCACAGCTTCCTCGTCGTGTGCCCGCAGCCCTTCCAGTACCTTGACCAGCGGCCGGTACGAGCTGGAGGTGAACATATCCTCCGGGCTTTCACCGGGCTGGAGAAAGACCGGCACAATCAACGACGCCAGCTTCCCTTCACCGGGCTTTTGCCGCAACGCCCGACCGATGGCCTGGACAATGTCGTGCGGCGCGCCCTTCGGGTCGATCAGGGCGACGCTGTCCACCGCCCGAATGTCAACGCCCTCACCCAAAACGCGGCAGTTGGAAAGCACCGCCCGCCGCGCGGTGGACCCGAACTCCTCCAGTACTGGCTGGCGATGCTCCGGCTCGTGTTCACCACACAGCCAGTCCGCCCACATCCTCCTCGGGTAGGTCTGGGGCTGGTCGGCATGGAGCTTGTCGGCGACCGTCTCCAGGCCCTCGGCGAACGCCTGGGCCTCCATGGTCCGGTGGTGGAAGGTGATACAGGTCTGGAGGTTGTGCTCGGCCATGGTTCGCAGCAGGCCGGCCTGCAACGCCGCCAGGCGCTGCCCGCGCACCTCCTCACTGTGTCGGTCCTCGCCCATCAGCCGCTCGGGAGTGACGACCGGGTCCTGGATCTCCAGCACGATGATCTGGTACCGCGCAAGCAGGCCGCGAGACACACCCGACGCCAACGAGAGCTTGTAGAAGACGGGGCCGAAGATCGCCTCGTCGTCCATGCTCGCGGCCAGCTCCTTCGGCAACGGATCGCGCACCCCCTCTGCCACCTCCCAGTGCGGGGCCCGCTCCTGCCAGATCCGCGGCGTCGCGGTCAGGTACAGCCGACGGGCCGCCGGGATCGCTTTCTGGTCGTGGACCCGGGCCCATCGCTTCCCCAGGGAGCCGGAGG
This sequence comes from Streptomyces profundus, assembly GCF_020740535.1. NCBI lineage: Bacteria > Bacillati > Actinomycetota > Actinomycetes > Kitasatosporales > Streptomycetaceae > Streptomyces > Streptomyces profundus. The sequence continues at coordinate 963 of NZ_CP082362.1, read as the reverse complement.
TGCGGTGTGCTTCGTCAACTGCCACCAGGTCCATCGGCGCGAGTTGCTGCCCGTAGGCGCCCTCGAATGCCTCCTCCAGCACAGGCAGGGACGCGTAGGTAGCGAAGATGACCACCTGCCCCTTTCCGTGCCACAGACTCAGCCGCACTGGATTCGTGGTGGACCGCACCCCCAAGTTCCACAGCTGCGGGTCCTCCTCAAGGGAGCACACCGCCACCGCCGGCCCGGTATGCCCGACCCGCCGCCACTCCCGTACCGTCTGGGACAGCAAAGTCAACGTGGGCACCACCACCAGAATGCGCCCACGCGGCAGCATTTCCCGAGCCGCGAACGCGGCCATGATAGTTTTACCCGTACCACAAGCGGAAATTACCTGCCCGCGAAGACCATTCGCGGGAATTCCATCCGGGGGAATATCGAAGCCGCGCACAATGGCATCAACGGCCTCGATCTGATGATTACGGAGATCACGTCTCGACATAGCCACGGGAAAGGAACCTCGCGAGGAGGAGAGGATCGGATCATGAGGGGAGTGGTAGCCCCTGGACCCAGAGTCTACACAGTGCATCGGGTCAGATGCATCACCCTGGATCTGCGTTCACCCTCAAGCGCGACAGACCGTCAGACCGCCCCCACGTGCACCCTTATCCTGATAGCATGACCCGGAGTCGACCCCCAACGGCCCCCTCGCACCCCTCCCCGGGGTACGTCCCCGACCCCGAGCCTCACCCGTCAATGATGGGCCGGATGCTCCTCCGCCCCATCCCTGGCGTGGGGGTGATGGCCCCGAATCCCAGTCTGCACACAGTGCATCCCCCTCACGCCTGCCACCTCTCCTCGTAGCCAGCCGTCTTTTTGGAATCCCGCGTGCGGGATTCCGCCTATTCGCGCTTGCGCGAATAGGCTACGTTGTTTGCATTCCGCTTGCGGAATGCTATTCCCGCGCTTGCGCGGGAATTCGCC